>CAWGDH010000001.1:0-96036 GCA_963821215.1 uncultured Acidobacteriaceae bacterium
CCTGAGGGACGCCGGTTGCGATACAATCCGAGCATCGGGGCGTAGCGTAGCCTGGTAGCGCATCTGCTTTGGGAGCAGAGGGTCGGGGGTTCGAATCCCTCCGCCCCGACCATTTCCTATCAAGATTTACTCTGTATTTAATTTGCTGGTGACAAGGTATTCCTATCCCCACCTGCGGGGCTTGCGGCCATCTGGCGAATCGCAGTATGGTGTGCCACGCAAGAGAATCAGAACCGCATCATCCATGCTTCGGGGGTGGAGCTGGCTTGGCAAACGACTCTTCCGTGTGACCACATTGGCTACACTCATGTCGGACCCTCACCGCTGAAACCTCAGGTGTCCCCTCAGTCGGCTTCAGCTGCAACGCAGGAGTCGGCGATGGGATGGTCGATTCCCTCATGATGGCGTAGCACGACGGGCACTTCTTCATCGCTTTACCTCAGGTATTAGGACGCTGATTAGACGCCAACCGTGGCCTCCCACCGTGCGCCGTCTGCGCAGTGTTGCCACCATCTGGGTGCAGCCAGATGATGTTGCAAAATCAAGGTTGGATGAGGAAAGCAACGAGAGAACCCAAGGCAGGAATAAAGCAAGGCAACACCGTACGTCCCCGGGTCATTGCTGCGTGGCTACGGAAGACCGCAAACCCGAGCGCATGCAAATATATCCGCACAACGCCGAATTCGCTACAAAAAATTCGCGACACCGGATTGGGCGCCAAAATGAACCCCACCCGCCGTGTTGCCGCTCGCCTTTGCAAGCCAGCGCCCGGGCCAGACGATCGCAGCGAAAATAAACGTAGTTACCCCCCGCAGCGATTGCGGATTTTGCCTGAGGCCGGTTTACGAAATCCACTTCGCCTGCATCTAACCCAAGTGGAATGGACGAAACCCTCCCATTCCAAGCCGGGCGTCGGGGGGATGCCCGGCTTATTATTTTAGCGGTCTGGTTATTCCCTGCTCCGATTCGGCGGCGAGCATGGCGGCAACCTTCGCCCGCCGAATCCGCTCCCGCAGCTGCGCGGTGACGGATCGATGGCAACGCAGGCAGAGAGTGCGGATGTTATCCAGGTCGCACTCTCCGCCTCCTTCTGTCACCGGCAAAATGTGATCGGCATCCCAGAGACTTTTGCGCATCCGCGTGTTGAGTCCCCAATGCCGCATTAACGCCGCGCGCGCATCGCCGCGCGCTCGCTTCAACTTGCCATGCTCTTTGATGGTGTTCAGACCGCAATGGGCGCAAACGCCTCCGTCGCGCTTCAATATCTGCTCCCGTAAATACCCCGGCTGAGAGCGCAACTTCCATTCGTGGACGCAGTACTCTGAGCAGAAGGTGAAGCGGCGCGCAGGCACTTCGAGTGAGCACCACCGGCACAGACCACGCCCATTGGGACCACGCGGAATATTCTTGCGGTTGACCCAACCTCCGGGCATGGTTCGAGCAGTACTCATATACCTGTTTTTAAATGTGCGAGTATGGTCGGCGTAAGTGCCTCCGCAGGCGACTCCGGATTCCCTGGACGGAGCGTCAGCAAGACCCGCGTGTGCGGCTTTCATTAAGGAAAGCCGCATGAAGTTCGCCAACGCCAGCGGGCTCGACAGGAAATCCGGAACCGATGACCCTATAATTTTGAATATGCACGCAGCCCTGGTAGAAGACTTCAGCTCTCCGCCTCGCTACCGCGAGATCCCTCCCCCGGTGCCCAACGAGGGAGAAGTCCTGCTCAAAGTTCTAGCCGCTGCGCTGAGCAACCTGGTACGGGGTCAAGCCAACGGATCGCACTACAGCAGCGGCACGACCCTTCCCTTCACTCCGGGGAACGATGGGGTCGGCGTTGCTGAAGATGGTGCGCGCGTGTACTTTATCGCTCCCCGCGCGCCGTTCGGTTCCATGGCCGAATTCACCGTGGTTTCCCGGGCCATGACCATTCCCCTGGCTGCGAATATCGATGACACCGTTGCCGCCGCGCTCGGAAATCCAGGCCTCGCCACCTGGGGATCCCTCCTCGGCAGGGCGAAGCTCCAGCCCGGCGAAGCGGTGCTGATCAATGGAGCAACCGGGATCGCCGGAAAGCAGGCTATCCAGGTGGCAAAATATCTGGGTGCATCAAAGATCATCGCTACCGGCCGCGGCGATCAAGAAGCGTTGGCGGGATTGGCCGCTCTGGGTGCGGACGAGAGCATCTCTCTGAGCCAACCGCGAGAGGATCTGCTGCGAAGTTTTCGCTCCGCACTGCAAGGATCTGGCATACAGGTTGTTCTCGACTTCCTCTGGGGACCTTCCGCGGAAGCGATTTTAGCCGCCGCAGCCGGCCATGGATCTCCGCAAGGCGAGCCCCGCATCCGTTTTGTGCAGATAGGATCGATCAGCGGCAATACGATTATGTTACCCGCTGGACTCCTGCGTAGCTCGGGCGTGGAGCTGCTCGGCAGCGGCCTGGGCAGCCTCTCTTCACAAGCCATCTTGCAATCCTTAACCACCATGTTCGCCGCCGAATCCAAGATGCGGTTCGCGATCGACATTGACCCGGTGCCCTTGAGCCAGGTGGAAAAAGCCTGGACTCGCAAGGAAGGAAGCAGAATCGTCTTTATACCTTAGCCGGAATTTTCCGGGGGGTCACGGATTCTTCCACTGGGAATGGTCCCTCGGTAAAAACTTCGGCATGATAGCCCTTCGATCCCACCAACTGCGCCAGAGGGCTGCGCACGCCATCGCCCATTTTCAACCGGTCGATGATGGTCTTAAAGTCATATCGCGGCCGCCAGCCTAATTCGTTTCGCGCGCGCTCATTCACATAGACCCGATCGATACTGGGGAACATCTTCCATTGCCGCTTTGCATATTCGGCCTCATACTCTGGAACTCGCTGGCGCACCACGCGCGGCGCGTTGATCCGCAGCTCCGCAAGATCGCCCAAGTGAAAGGGAGTGGTCGCACTGATGATGTATTTGCGGAACCCGAGCGCAGCCGCGTGTTTCGCGGCTAACAGGTGAGCGCTCACCACATCTTCAATATCGACTCTGCGGTAGAGGTATTCATTCGCCTTCGCATTAGCGTCGCAGTAGTTGTTCCGAACCTGCGGGTTGTCATCCTCTTCAGGAAAGAACCGCGAAGTCCGCAGCACGATGCAGGCCAGGCCCTGGTTACGATGGAATAGCTCGCAAAGGTCTTCTGCGGCCGCCTTGGTGACACCGTAAATGTTCTTGGGAACGGGCGTGACGTCTTCAGTGATCCACGCCGCGGGAGCCTCTTGAGGGGGCACCAGTGCGTCGCCGAAAACGCTGGTAGTGCTGGTGTAGACAAACGACTCGACCCCTGCTGCGACGGCCTCTTCCAGAAGATTGAGCGTGCCGGTGATGTTGGTATCGACGAAGTCCTGCCGGCGGTGGGTAGCAACATGGGGTTTGTGCAGCGTTGCGGCGTGGAAGACTGCCTGAACACTACGCATGCAACGCTGAACAAAGGAGCGGTCTGCGATCGAACCGGGGTGGGTGGTAAAGGGCGACTCCAGAATGTCGAGTCCAACCACCTCGTATTGCAAATCCTGCAAGCTTCGCACCAGGGCCTCTCCCAGGTGGCCGGCACTTCCGGTAACCAATACCTTCATGACTGAGTCAGCCCATTTCTCCGGCTATAAGAAGCCTCTTTTCATTCTAGAACTGTTAGGAGTAGAATTCGGCGCCTCACCGGGATGCCCGGTTTCCAAGAGCCTCTCCCGGTCACCGCGATCGCAGGACCTGATCGATCGCCCTGGAGGCGGACTATGAAGCGGACTTTGAAAATGCGCGAAAAGCAAATGCTCCTGGCTGCAGTGGCCATGGCCCTTTCCACGATTGTTAGCGGCTGTGAGCGCCATCAGAGGTCTGAGCACTACTACCTCATTGCCACCAACATCAATCTGAATTACTGGCAATCGGCACACGAAGGATTCACCCGGGCCGCCGCCCTGTATGGCGTAACCGAAGATATGCGCGGGCCCGATACCTTCAATCCTGCAATCGAAGTGGATGAGTTTCGCGCCGCCGTCGCCAGGAAGCCCTCGGGCATTCTGGTCTCCGTCTCCGACCCCAAATTGATGGGGCCGGAGATCGACAAAGCGATTGCTGCCGGCATTCCCGTCATCACCATGGACTCCGATGCTCCCGACAGCCAGCGCCTCTACTTCATCGGCACCAACAACCTGGAGGCGGGGCGATTGGGCGGCGAATTTGTGGCTGCACACTTGAATGGCAAAGGCAATGTCGTCTTCTTCACCATGCCCGGCCAGCCCAATCTGGAGGAGCGGCTCAAAGGGTACAAGGATGTATTTGACAACTATCCCGGAATCAAGGTTGTCGAGGCCTTTGACATCAAGGGACAGTCGACCGCGGCTATGGATAAGGCGGAGGAATACCTGGCGCGAACCGGCCCGGCAAAAATAAACGCGTACATATCCTTGGAGTCTTCGTCCGCCAAAGACGTAGCCGAAGCTGTCAAACGCGCTAAGGCGCAAGACGTCTTGCTGATGGGCATGGACGTCGATCAGGCGACGCTTGAGTTGGTCAAAGACGGCACAGTCCAGGCCACCATTTCCCAAAAGCCCTTTACCATGGCTTACGTTGGTCTCAAGGCTCTGGATGATCTTCATCATTACCCGCTCAAGCCTCTGGCTCGGGACTACGGGTCGGATGCGCAATCGCCCATCCCGGCCTTCGTCGACACGGGCGTCTCCCTGGTCGATAAGACCAATGTTGATAAATTCCTGACTCCGCCGCCGAAAACTCCTTAGATCCGTGCCATTCGCCGATGTTCCCCTTTCGGGGGATGACGCACGCCCAAAAAACTGTCTATAGCTTGGTATGACTGTGCGGTCAGATTGGGCTGAGGAGACTATGGACCTGGGATACGGAAAGGGAAGATTGGTGCCGGCAGGCAAGCGCGGACCGGTCACTTATGTAAGCTACAAAATTAGCCACCAGCTAGTGGAAACAACCAATTCCAATGGCTCCTTCCTGAGACAGAAAGCCATCGTTCACTCGATTGATGCTGAAGTCGGCCAGCAAATTGGCTTGGGAGACTACGACCTGCTCGTCGGTGAAGAAATTGTCCGCTTGAAACACGTCGACGACGATCCCGCGTGGCTCGTACTCTCTTCCAACGCTTCCGCGATCTGCGTCTAAAGACCCCTAAGGTTGCCTTTGCATCCTGCATGATCAAGAATGCTGGGGTATGACGGACTGGAATGCATCTGAGTACGCCCGCATCTCCACCCTGCAGGCGGCCATGGCGGAAGAGGTCCTGTCGCTGCTCGACCTCAAAGGCACGGAACACACCCTTGACGTCGGCTGTGGGAACGGAAAGACCACGGCTGAAATTGCCGCCCGTCTTCCCCGTGGCGCGGTTCTCGGCGTAGATGCCTCGGCCGGCATGATTGCCTTCGCGGCCGCCCACCGTGACCCTGCGCTTCATCCCAACCTTCACTTTGCCGTCGCAGATGCGCGGAATTTGCCCTACCGGCACGAGTTCGATCTGGTGGTGTCTTTTAATGCACTGCACTGGATTCCAGAGCAGGACCAGGCGCTCCAATCCATTCACTCTGCCGTAAAGCCAGACGGCTGGGTCCAACTCCGATTGGTGCCGAAAGATAAGCGGAAGAGTCTCGAAGACACCATCGAAGAAACCCGTCTCTCCCCGCGCTGGAAAGGCTACTTCAAGGCATTTCATGATCCGTATCTCCACCTGACGCTAGAGCAGTATGTAGATTTGGCCGAGCGGAATGGTTTTAAGGTTTGCCGAACGCATAGCGAAGCCAAGGCTTGGGATTTTCAATCGCGTGCCGCCTTTCTGGCTTTTGGCTCTGTGACCTTTGTTGAGTGGACGCAGCATTTGCCGGAAGCCGAGCGTATCGCATTTATTACCGATGTGCTCGATCGCTACCGGCAGGTAGCGGCCGATGCGCCGGGGGAGGAGAATTTCTTCCGCTTCTATCAAATGGACATCACGCTCTCGCCCCGCTAGGACCAAACCCTGCCGCTGGTATCAGTGCCGTAAAGGGAATATTCAGTGGCGTGAAACAAGGTTCTCGCGTTCGGTGAGTAGAAGGTGCTAACATCCCTCACGTTACGCTGGCGCGCAGGAAGCCGGTCGGGAAAGCTCCCCCTTTCCGCGATAACTGAAGACAACCAAAGTCCCCTGCCGGAATAAAAGAGGAGGCGGACATGCGAACCATTTCTGGAATCAGCACCACGGCTCTATTGGCATGGATGCTCGTGGGACTATCGTCCGGGGCGCAGGAGCCGGTTGCCCCCGGGACTGCGGTGCCCAGTGCCGGCGCTGCTGACAGCGCAAATTCGCAACCTGCCACTCCAGTTTCCCGCCACTCCAAAGTGCGCATTGTTCGCCTCAGCGAGGTAAAGGGTGAGGTACAGCTCGACCGTCAAACCGGTAAGGGTTTTGAAAGTGCCATGGCAAACCTGCCGGTGATCGAGGGTGAGAGGCTACAGACCGAAAACGGTGTCGCTGAGATTGAGTTCGAAGACAACAGCACCGTGCGCGTGGCGCAGAACTCTCTGATCGAATTTCCCCGCCTCGAGCTTCTCCCCTCCGGCGCCAAGGCATCTGCTATCAATGTCGTGCACGGCATGGTCTATGTGAACCTGCTGAACACCAAAGGCAACGAGTTCACGGTGAACGCCGGCCAGAACAAAATCAACCTGCCGCCGGACAGCCATATCCGCCTGCAGCTGATGAAGGACCAGGCAAGTCTGGCGGTATTGCACGGGGACGCGATGGTTGAGGAACCCTCGGGCACCACCACTGTCGGCAAGGACAAGACCTTGTCTTTTAGCCTGGCAGGTGAGAGCCAACCCGTCATCGCCAAGAACATAACCCGGGAACCATTAGACTCTTGGGACCACGATGCTGTGCAGTATCACAAGAGCTTTGCCAACGCGACCTCGTATGGGAACTCACCCTACTCCTACGGCATCAACGATATGAATTACTACGGAAGCTTCGCCTCCGGGTGCGGCGGCTCCTTCTGGCGCCCGTACTTTGCCAGTGCGAGCTGGAGTCCATACGGTAGCGGGGCATGGGCGTACTATCCCAGCGCGGGCTATTCCTGGGTTTCTCCTTATCCCTGGGGCTGGACACCGTACCATTACGGTAGCTGGGCCTTCTGTCAGGGTCTCGGTTGGGGTTGGCAGCCGGGCGGCATGTGGATGGGGCTGGCAAACAATTCCTTCGTTTCCTCCCCTGCCGGCGGCAGGCTACCCACGCTCCCTCATCCGCCTGCTCATGCTCCGACAGCTTCTGAATCGAGCCTGGTACCGGTGAACCTGAAGGCGATCCCCTCTTCGAGTCTTGGCGCTAACGACAAGTTTGTGTTCCGCAACGACTCCGCTGGATTGGGTGTTCCACGTGGCAGCCTGGGCAAACTCAACAGTTTCTCCAATCATGTGGCCCAGCACGGGATGGCAAGTACGAGCGTCTTCTCTGGCGGCGGCCAGCGCGGGGAGGCTGTAGAACACAGCGGTTATTCCGGATATGCTTCGTCTAGAGGCTCAATGGCGAGCCCGTCCTATTCCGGTGCGTCTGGGGTGGGCATGTCCCACGCAGCCGGTCCGGCAGGCGGAGGCTCGGGAAGACACTAATCAGACGATTGCCCGATCCTGCTCCTAGGCAGAATGTCGGATGCCTCAGGTTCAGACGCGCGCTCGAAAACCAAAGAATCAGCTCCGGGGTCCAGTCCCTGCGGAGTCTGTGTCATAGCAGAGCCCCATAGAAACAGGATAGGGTGCCCCAGGTACGCTTTGGCGAACCTGGGGCACCCTATCCCCTCGGAATTTGCTATGACACAGACTCCGGAGGGACGGCTGAAAGTCACACTTGTCCAAATTAGCTTTCGGGCAGCTACTGTTTTGCCTTCATCAGCAATGACGCTTCCTGCCGAGGGAAAGAAACCGCAGGTCCCTCCACTGCGCTGCGCTCCGGTCGGGATGACAATTTTGTTGCGCTACCCGCTGCTGGTTCCGTTGACCGGGGCCAAGGGCAATTCCCACAGCAAAATTGTCATCCCGACCGGAGCGCAGCGCAGTGGAGGGACCTGCGGTTTCTTTCCCTCGGCAGGAAGCGTCGTTGCTGATAAAGGCGCAGATCGCAATATGCTTCGTGATGACTTGGCAACCCGCTGTCGTTCGCTGTGACTCCTCTCCAATCTTTTCAATGAATTACATAGCCCAACCGCCATCTCTCCCCGCTAATTTGGACAGCCATGGCTGAAAGTAGCCCAGGACGGCAGTCGCGGGTGAACCCTTCTTACGTCCGCTCACGGAACCTCCGCCACAAACGTGGAGGCAGGCAGCGGCACCCCATTGTAGAGATTGGCGTCGGTGAAGGACTGCCAGGCATAACGAACTTGGGCGGGCTCCGCCACCTCAGGAGCAGAGACTACCACCGACGTACCCTGCACCGATGCGGTTGCGGGGACGAAGTGGCCATCGGCGCCGGCGACCTCAAAACCCTTTAAGACATCGCCGTTGCTGTGCAGGCCTTCGGCGTGATCGAACCAGATGCGGAGAGATCCGGGCCCCCGGGTGGTCTCGCGATAGAGCGGGCCATTGAATGCCAGAGTGGGCTCTCCGTAAGCCAGGGCGCGAGCCGCAAGGGCAAGGCGTGCCCCCACCGTTTGCTTGTCCGGCGGATGCACATTGTCCCGCTGACCGATGTCGAGGGTGACGGCCATGCCGGTGTTCGCCACATGGAGGGTACGGCGTTGGCTATCGCGAATGAGCCCCCAGTTATCTTGGGACTCGAAACTCGAGATCTGAACAAAGAGGAAGGGTAGATTGCCCTGGCGCCACTGCAGTCGCCAATCCGCGATGAGCGTGGGAAGAAGTTTCGCGTAGAGGCCGGCGCGATCGGCAGCGCTGTCTGTCTCACCCTGGTACCAGAGGAAACCCTTGATGGTGTAGGGGGTGAAGGGCGCAACCATACCGTTATAGAGCGCGGCGGGGATCCACGAAGATGGGTCGGGGTGCCAGGGATGTGAAGGCGCGGGCAGGTGATGGGCGGCCGCCTCGGCGTCGGCGCTTTTCTCGGCAGATTCTATTTGTTCCAAGTGGGTCTGCATGTCGGCGAAATGGGCCCGTGCGGCGAAGGCGGGCATGAGCGAAGCGTCGGCGGAGAGTGCGTCCAGACTGATCCAGGAATCGATGGGTGTGCCACCCCAGGAGGAGTCGATGACACCGATGGGGATGTGTTCTCGCCGGCTGATCTCGCGGGCGAAGAAGTAGGCGACAGCGGAAAAGTCTTGCGCCGTGGCCGGGCTGCAGGTTTGCCACACAGCGGAGATACCGGTCAGCGGGGCATCGGAGGATTTGTGCTCCATGCGCAGCAGGCGCACCTGGGGCAGGTCGGCTTGGGCGATCTCCTGGGCAGCGTTTGTTATATGTGCGGTCGGGGGGAACCCGGCCAGCGGCATTTCCATGTTCGACTGGCCGGAGGCGAACCACACATCGCCTACGAGCACGTCAGACCGGGTGAGTTCGGAGCTGCCGTGGATCGTGAGGGTGAAGGGACCGCCGGCCGGCTCGGGCATCAGCCAAGCCTCCCAAAGACCTAGAGGGCTCGCGCTGGTTGCGACGGACTGGTCGTGGAAATGGATGGTGATCTTCTCCGCCGGCGAGGCCTCGCCCCACAGATGAATAGGGGCGTCGCGCTGCAGGACTGCATGGTCGGTAATCACGCTGGTAAGTCTTACCTCCGCCGGCGCGGGTGTAACTACCAGGCAGATCGCAGTGAGGCTGAAGACGGAGAGATGTAAGTACCTAAGCTTCATCGTGTGTAGCTCCTCAGATACAGGGCCTTGATCGTCCGCTATTCAAGTTAATCGGCCAACGCCGTTTGCGGGTGGGAAATCGTCTATCTAGGGAGCCATCGAGAAATAAGTCCCGGGCGTGACAACTTGTATTGTGCAGAATGCCTCTTATTGGACTAGGATAGGGGCGGTATCAGAGTGTCCTTGCTTCTCCCCCGGGAAAAATCATTCCACTGCAGGATAAAAGGAAGGAACTATGTTCGGATTCATTTGGTGGATTATCGTAGGTCTGATTGCAGGTTGGCTCACAGGAAAGATCATGAGCGGCGGAGGGTATGGCCCCCTTATGGACATCATTGTCGGCATCCTGGGAGCATTGGCAGGTGGCTTCATTATGTCGCACCTGGGCTTTGCGGGGTCTGGCGGCCTCATCTATACCATCATCGTCGCCGTCATCGGGGCCGTGATACTCACCCTGTTGCTCCGCCTGGTCACTCGCGGACGTGTTCGACAAATTTGATTACTGCCAAGAGACGTAAGCCAAACAACGAGCCTGCTCCTATGGAGCAGGCTCGTTGCATTTCGGCATGGCGTAGCCCCGGTGCTGCCAGTAGGCTTCCCGCTTGCTTCGCGAACCGCCGGATGCGGAGCCGCATGGCCGAGAAGTGCGGGCGTCCGGTCGTGCATAATTGCTTGGAAATTCGGCTTGAGCTTTGAAGCTTCAAGAGATTGCTGGGTACGGGCTTTACACGGACAAACGAGGTCGACCTGAATGAAAAAGAAGTGCTGGCCCGGCATACTTCTTGCACTGATGACCTTGCCTTTGCGGCCGCAACAATCTGCTCAGCCTGTCGGAACAACTGGGCAATCCACAGCGCCCGCCCCCGCCCCACCTGCGGTTTTGATACACCGCTCGCCGGAGGATCGGGAAAGAGCAAGTCGAGTGGTACGCCACATCCTGCTCAACGTTGTTGTGACCGACGCGTCCGGCAAACCCGTCTCCGGCCTGCAGAAAAAGGACTTTACCCTGCTCGATGACGATCAGCCGCAGCAGATCGTATCCTTCAAGGGGGTGGAGGGGCGGACGGCAACCCCGCCAGTTCACGTCATTTTCGTCCTGGATATCCTGAACAACTCATTTCAAGACCTTGCGTACCAACGGGGAGCTGTCGAGAAGTATCTGGATCAAAATCGGGAGCAACTCAGCTTTCCTGTTTCTATTGCCGTCCTCACTGACGCTGGGATAGATCTTAGCCAACCCGCGGGATGGCAACGCCCTCATCGCCCAACTCAAGAAAGTTCGTATGCCGATAGCGACGATGGGTTCCCCAGAGGGGTCGAACGCTCGACGGTTTCATCCCGCGGTTTCTGATCAAGCTTTAGCGGGATGTGTGTCTGTCGTTGTTCCTTTTGGAGGATCGGGGCACGTCCATGATAGGTAATCGGACAGGCGAGACAGCATCAGGGCAGTGGGAGGAGACGTGGAAGCCTCAACACAAGTCCGGTGCTGAGGGACTTTGGGTGATAACCGTAGTTGTTGAGAGAGGGCAACCCTCCATAACTGTATTCGGCGACGCGCCAGTCGACGCGAGGCAAGATCGTGTAGTCCAGACCGCCCAGCACCTGATACTCAAATCCAATCCCGTTACTCGGCGATCCTCCGGCGAGGTTTAAGCTGCCCAAACCAACTGTCCCCTCCACATAGGGCTGGATGGGAAGGACGTGCAGGTTTAAGGCAAGTCGAGGCCCGATCGAGCCGGAGTCGAACGAGTTCCCGCTGTTTCTGGTGAATGAGCCGCGAAGGTCCACTCCCAGGCTCAATATCGCTAAGCGTCCGCTCGCCAGGTAGGCGCCAAAGGTGCCTCCGTAGAAGTTGTAGCTGCTGTCATTGGGAACACCCAGGTTTTGCACAGTAAAAGCGCCGTATAGCCCAAGCTGCGCGTGGAGAGAGAGTGGTGAGAAAAGGAAGACAGACAAAGCGAGCAGCCGGGAAAGGTTCATGGGCGGAGACCCCTGTTAAAAACTCGACTATGCAACCGCAAACGAAGATGACAGAGAATGCAAGGCAGAAGCCAAACCCATCCACCGTTTTCCCAGGCGGATGAGCCTCCGCCTCTACCTTCGTGTGATGTTAGATTCCGATTTCTGCCTTGCGTTGTCTCATGACCAGGTTTCGCCTATCAAATTAAACGCCTGCGAGGGGAATCGGGGACTCCACTCATAATCCGGCACGAGTCATGGGGTCGATGATCCCGCGCTTGGAGCGCTCCTTATTTCCGTCTTTCATCAGAGGCCTCAACAGAACGGCGGTCAGCAGACCGGGAAAGGGGTAAGCTCTTATACACCCGGCTCACAGGCGGATCTGGGGATTGCGGGACGGGAATGACCCTGATGTGCAACAGCTGCGGATACGAAGGCAGAGATTTATGAAGACGATTACGCTCGAAGAACATTTCGTTACAGAATCCTTTCTCAAGGCAACCGGCGCATACGGGAACGCAGCACCACCGGCGCTGGCCCAGATCCAGCCAAAGCTGCTCGATCTGGGCCCGGAGCGCATTGCAGCCATGGATCAGGCCGGCATCGACTTTCAGGTGATGTCGTTGGCGACGATGGGCATCGACAAGCTGGAGCCGGCGGAGGCAACGGCGCTGATGACCGATGTAAACAGCGAGTTGTCTCAGGCGATCAAGGCGAACCCGGCGCGATTGGCTGGGTTTGCGGCTCTGAATTTGAAGGACCCGCAGAGCGCGGTGAAGGAACTTGAGCGCTGCGTGACCAGGCTGGGGTTTGTGGGCGCGCTGGTGGACGGGACGGTTTCGTCCAGCGAGGGGCCATTGTTCCTGGATAATGCGCGCTTTGCTCCTTTTTGGGAGGCTGCAGTTCAGTTGAAGGTTCCGGTGTACCTGCACCCGGCTCTCCCCCCGCAGATTGTGCACCAGGCATACTTCTCCGGCTTGCCGGGACAGTTGGGCATGCTGCTGTCGATTGCGGGCTGGGGCTGGCATGCGGAAACCGGCCTGCATACACTGCGCTTGATCGTCTCTGGGCTATTCGACCGGCTGCCAGAGCTGCAGTTGATCATCGGTCACATGGGCGAGGGTCTGCCGTACGCGTTGGCGCGATCGAGCGGGGTCCTATCCGGACCGGCCAACCTGAAGCAGACGGTAGCGGGCTACTTCAGGACGAATATTCACCTGACGACCAGCGGATACTTCTCCCAGCCGCCACTGAAGTGCGCGGTGGAGGTGGTGGGGATCGATCGCATACTGTTTTCGGTGGATTATCCCTTCAGCCCGAATACGCACGGAAGAAAATTTCTGCAGGATGCGGCGGAATGGCTGGGCGCGGCGGAGATGGAGAAGCTAAAGGGTGGCAACGCGCAAGAAGTCCTAAAGCTATAACACGCCAAGTTCGTCGACAGGATACCTATTGCAGCAATTCCAGTTGCTCGCTAACTTAGGGGTGCAATCCAAACCGTCGAGGGGAAACGGCGATTCTCCCTGACCTGCTTGAAGGGCTGTTAATTACTCAGTCGTTGATCGCGAGCCTACTCCTGTTGCGCCTCCCAATCGCTTAGTTTGATTCGCGGAATCACCAGCGACCGCGTGAAGTGGTCTTCCGGCTCGTACATTCGAATGACAACGCGCGACTGGGGAAGTTGTGACCCATCAATAGGAAACTTCGCGAGCCCAGTCGGATCGCGGAATGGAAGGTTTGCGCCGAAGCGTGTCAAATTGTCGGGCAGCTCGTCGCTAAAGGGGCCGTAGTCCGACCGGCAGGATGATCGCGGGGGGTTTCGCGCTCCCGTGGATACATTTTCAAGAATCACAGTCCCACAAATTGGCCCCTTTCCAGGTTCGACGCAGCGAAGTTCCACCGCAGTTCCGGCTTCGTTCATTCTGGTCTTGCACAAGCCCCACGCAGGCATCCGCTCAGTGCCGTCCAGGGCTGGCACGGAGTAGGATCTCGCGAGTCCGAATAAAGTGAGCGAATAGTCGAGTCGAACTTGCACAATTTGGTTTTTCGCACCGAGGTATACCGGCGCCGGCACTGCAATTTGCTGGTAGACGGGTGCTTCTATCGGCTTCGGTCCCTCTCTTGCGACTTGGAAACTATCCCCGACTCCGTGGTAAATGACCCGACCGCCTTCGCCAATCACATGCACTTCGACTCGATCGCTCAAGAGAATCGCATCGTTGCGAACCCCGGCAATCTGCAAAGGTAGAAATACTTCGGAGGTGTCTTCACCGCCTCGTCGCTGACGGTTCTCTGAGGAAGGAGCCAAGCCGGAGGGCGACTTGAATTTTCCGCGAGTCTGGTCGAACGTGACTACGGTATGAACCCCCGCGCCTGGATTCGACGAAAGACGCTGCTCGATGGCGAACACGGGCCTCCACGGAAGAAACTGCGTTGCAAGCAGCAACAAGCCGAAAGTAATCACCAGAAAACGTGCCATCATCGTCATTCGCTGGAAATACTGAAGCCCCAGAATCGTGCTAGCCGCGAGCGCCACCAGTAGGAAGCGAAATACCTCTCCAATCCATCCGACTCCACTGCGCGTTACTCCGATAAGCGTCCCATGCGCGGACGCGTTCATGTAGTCGGCGAGCGTCAGGAATACCCCGATGATGAAAGTACACCCACACGCAAAAATAAACGCCTGCGTCATGTTCTCAGTCACCGAAGCGAGGATAAAGATTGGAAGTGTCAGGAAAAAAAGAAGAAGGATCATGTGCGAGATCGCGGAGAGTAAAGAAGATCGCCATGAAAACCCGTTTGCTAACCCCTGTAAGAGATTCGCAGCAAAGATCGGCCCTTCCACCATGACGACCACAAACAGCAGCTTCTCGATAAGCAAGCTTCGGCGAGGAACAGGCCGCGTGAGCCAGTCCTGCCGGGCCCCCGGAATTGGTTCGAGATGGACGATCGCCGCGATCAGAAACATGCTGCCAAAAAACGCAAGCAACGGAAGATTCTCCGAAAGCATTTCAAGCAAAGCGTCTTCGCCGAAGAGGCCGAGTTTGAATCTGATGAACGTTGCAATCCAGTGAAGCGACGCAACCGTGATGACGAAGAGCCACAACAGCTTCCAGTCTTTTTTGAATATGTGCCAAACCATATCCGTCTACCTTTCCTTAAGCTGTGCCGTCGCGCGCCGCTCGGGCCAAGGTGGTAAAGATGGACCGCAGAGCCATCGGTTGGGAATCGATTTCTCGTACACCGTTGATTCGTGAACGAATTCGTTCGTTCAGGCCTCTCTCGTCGAACCGCGCGTCGACGAAGATCAGCACATTCCCCATGGTTTGCATTTCCATCCATTCCTTGGGGGCCTGGGCCGGCCGCGTCGCTTCGACATCGAGCGTCACATGCACTTCGCGAAACCGTCGCATCAGGTCGCTCATCGATTCCTGAAACAGCAGCTTACCCTCATCGAGGAACGCAACGTGCGTTGCGACGCCGTCTATTTCGGACAACTCATGCGACGAGATCAAGATTGTCATCTCCCCGGCCTGATCGAGCAAGCCCTCCATGAATTCATCGCGCACCAACGGATCGAGCCCGCTAAAGGGCTCATCGAGTATCAATAGTTTCGGACGATAAGGCAGTGCGCACATCAATGCCATCTTCATTCGCATGCCGTGCGACAAGTCGCCAATCTTTCGGTCGAGCGGCAAACGCAGCTGGCGCGAGATCGATGCTTCAAGGTCTCGGTCCCACGTGGGATAGAAGAACCGCAGATAGGTTGTATATTCTTCGACCGTCAAGCGCGATGGCATGGCTTGGTTTTCGGAGACGTAGCCAATTTGCGCAAGCTCCCGCGTCGAAAGCTGGCGCGAATCGACGCCCAGCAGCGTCGCGCTTCCGCGTGTCGCTTCAACGATGTTGAGTAACACCTTGATCGTCGTTGTCTTTCCTGCGCCGTTTGCGCCGATCATCGCGAATGCGCTTCCATCAGGCACGTCGAAACTCAATCCTCGAAGCGCCTCGAAGCGGCCAAATTTCTTCCAAAGATTCTCGATCTGGATCACTTGCGGCTCACCTCCTGAGGTCTTTCGAGCTTTGCCCATTGGTCCTGAATCGCTTGCATAACTTCGTAGAGATCGAGATCCATGCGCTTCGCTCCGACGACAAGTTGCTCAACCTCCCGTTGCAAAAGACGCTTTCGGTCGCCGGGGCGGGGCTCTGGAATCTCTGCGACCACCGTTCCAATTCCCGGACGCACTTCGAGCCAGCGCTCCTGGATCAGGTGTTGTACAACTTTGTGGGCTGTGTTCGGGTGGATCTTGAACTCGATAGCGAGCGTTCGAACGGAGGGAAATGCCTGGCCCGGCTGAAGCTCGCCACTAATAAAGGACCTTTGTATCGCAAACACTAACTGGTCGAAGATGGATTCGCCTGGATTCAGGTTCAATCGAAATAGTGTCACATGGATAATGTGACACGTAGTACTCTGGCGGTCAAGATGTTCGACATGGGAAACCGGACGCCACGAGCACCTGCTGGATATACCAAAATTTCAAGGAACCTTTCCCAGATCGGCTCCGTAACAGATTGTCATGAAGACGAAATATGCTCTGGCGTTCGCGGCGCTCGCCACTCTCTCCTCGTTAACCGCCCTCGCGCAGGATCCCGATCACTCCTGGTCCAAGACCTATCCCCTCACCGGCCAGCCCACGCTTACCTTCGAGACTGCGGACGCCAGCGTTGAATTTCGTCCCTGCGGGGACTGCCATGAAATCCGGATCCATGTCGAAGTCGAGGGGCGGAAGATCAGCGACTATCGCTTGGAAGAGGGCCAAAGCGGCGATCAGGTTCACTTTCTCTTCAAAGAGCTGCCACACCTTGGCGGGCACATCGTCTGGCACAGGGAGCAGACCCGGGTGACCGTCGAAAGCCCCGCCCAGCTCACACTGCAAGCCAGGACCTCTGACGGAAATATAACTCTCTCCGGGTTGCAGGGCGACCTGGGTCTGACCACCGGCGACGGGAACGTGGCCCTCGATCACGCCTCGGGCAACCTGCGCATCAAGTCCGGTGATGGCCAGGTGAGGGTCACCAACGCCAATGGCGCAATCGACGCCCACACCAGCGACGGCAACCTGAGCGTCGACGGCCTCTTCCACGCCCTTACGCTTCATACCAGTGACGGTACGCTTGACCTCAACCTACGCCAGGGAACGAAACTCGATGGGGCCTCGACCATTCAATCTTCTGACGGCTCGGTGACCATTCGCGTCCCCCAGAGCTTCGCCGCCGACCTCAGCGTGCATACCAGCGACGGCCATGTGGATTGCGCTCTTCCGCTTACTATGGACCATTACCAGTCCGGCGGAGAGGGCCATGAATTGCACGGAAAGCTAAATGGCGGAGGGACGCCGCTCACCATCAACACATCCGACGGTAACGTAAAGATTGAACAGCTCTAGGATTGGCGGCCGATGGACGTTGCGGTTACCGGATTGCGCTAATCAGTGGTAGCGTGCGCGGATCTGCCCACCAGATCGATTTCTCCCGCTATCACGTGCGCATGCAGCGAATACTCGCCGTCTGCGGTTTCTTTCGTAAAACCGGGGAAGAAGCCGCCTCTCTCGGCGCCGTAAACTGGAGCCTTCACATCACCAATGCTTACCGACGCGTCCACGCTCCGGTAGTCCCACGGGCGAGTCGAAGAAATCGTAATCTGACCCGCGTACAGATTGATATCCTTATCGCCCTCAATCTCCTCCACCTTCACCTCTCCTGCGGCCATCTCGACCCACAGGCTCGTCTTTCGCGGCACTTCAATGCGGACCCTGACATTATTTCCTTTGAGCAAATCGCCGCCGATGGTCAGGATTTCGTCATCCTGATTTCCCTGGAACCGCATGCGAATAGGCTCGGCGTCGCCCGACGTGCAGGAAACATGAATCGCCGCCTGATCCGTGCCCACAATCTCGAGACCCGCGGGTAGTGAATGGACCCTCAGCACGGCCCTCGGCCGCAGGGGAGCATCGAGCGTTTGCCCGCAAGGGGCCTCCGCTTGTGCCAAAGCGGCCAGGTTCCAGACCAACACGGCCACGCCCGCGACGGCAGAAAGAGTCCTCATGCAGGTTCCTACGGAGCCGGGCGAGCAGATGTTCCCGCAAAACATCGCCAAAACTCAAAATAATCACGGAAACGCCTGAAAACTCATGCGAAGCAGGGGGCGGCTGCGGCTCCAGGGCCACCACCGGGTCGATCACCTGGAACGCCTGATTGGCTTGACGGAAGTCTGGGAACTACTCATGACTTAGAGCCACAACCGGATCAACGCGCATGGCTTTCCGCGGGGATCCAGCAAGCCGCAAATGCGACCGCAGTCAGGACAGCTGCCAGACCGGCAAAGGTAGCCGGATCCGTTGCACTTATGCCTTAGTGCAGCCGCGTTCGGCTTGCCCTCGCTGTTTCTTTCTGTCCATCCGATCTAACGGCTCCTAATAAAAATCATCGCCCTCTCCTTTGTCATCCCTCGGTTTCGTTCGGGATGACAAAGGAGGGGGGAGGCATCCTAGCCCACTCAAGCCAAAGTACGGCTTGAATGGGGCACCTAAAGCTTTTGTTGCCGGTGTAATTTCTCTCTCAACTCGGCGAACAAAACAATCGTCTGCTTTCCATTTCCTGCGCACTACAGGCGAATGCGATATCCACCAAGGTCAACCATTTTGCCCAAAGGCGCCGGCTCGGACCTATGCCGGCACCGACGTACTTTGCCAACAGCAGATATCCGCATTTGTCTTCCAGGTGACGGCTAAAGATTGAAGATATCGCAAAGTTTTTAACTGTCCGCTTGCAGTGTACTAGTCGACTAGTACATCATTGTTCCGATGAAGGCGGGGCTTCGAAATCGCTGAACAGCACTCAAGGAGGCGTCGTTGGCATGAGATTTACTTGCTCTACCCAAACAGTGTGTCTCGCGGTCGTGATGTCTGTCTTCTCCGCCGCCCAGGGACCGGCCACGGAGACTCCGGCTGGCCGGCAACTTGCCGGATGGTTAGCGGGGTATGACAGCGCGAATTGGGATGCTTACCTCAAGTTTCTACAAACGAATTTTGCTACGCCACCCGGTCGCGGGTTCCAGGACCCAGCTCTGCGTGATCTTACCGGCGGTTACGATCTCAAGAAAATAGAACTGGAGAGCTCGACCAAAGTGACAGCGCTCGTACAGGAGCGCGCCGGCGACGGATTCGCAAGACTTACCCTTGAGGTCGAACCGGTGGAACCACATCGTATCCTGAAGTTGGACGTCAACCTGATTGAGCGGCCGGCGGAATTTGCCCTGCCGCATATGAGCAATACCCAATTGATTGCTGCGTTGCGCAAGCTACTTGACTACGAAGCATCTGCCGACAGGTTTGCCGGCGCTGTGCTGGTTGCGAACGAAGGCAAGCCAATCTTTGCACAAGCCTACGGGCTGGCCGACCGGGAGCACAAAATCCCCAATACGCTCCAGACGCGTTTTTCCATCGCATCCATGAACAAGATGTTCACGGCTGTAGCGACGATGCAGTTGGTGCAGGCGGGAAAGCTGGCGCTCGACGATCCGCTAGGAAAATATTTGACCGATTATCCGAACAAGCAACTGGCAGCAAAGGTGACCATTGGCGAGTTGCTGACCAATACTGGCGGAACAGGGGATATCTGGGGACCGGAGTTTGATAAGCACCGATTGGAGTTGCGTACCCCACAGGACTACATCAATCTCTATAGCAACCGCGCACTTAGGTTCGAGCCAGGCAGCCGTTGGGAGTACAGCAACTACGGCTTCATTCTGCTTGGCGCGGTGATCGAAAAAGTGAGCGGCGAGAGTTACTCCAATTACGTGCGCGAACACGTTTACGTTCCAGCCGGCATGAACTCAACAGGCTCCAGAATGGAAGATAACGCGGCCCCGAATCGCAGCATCAACTACACGAAGATGGGATCGGCCCACTGGATTCCGAATACGGAAACGCTGATCAACAATGGAACGCCGGCGGGTGGGGGCTACTCGACTGTTGGAGACCTTCTACGATTTGCAGATGCCCTTCGGGAGAACAAGCTCCTCGATGCGCATTACACGAAACTCCTGACCACCGGCAGGGTGGTGACGCCATTTGGTCTTGATGCGTATGGCTTCGGAGTGCAAACCATCAATGGAAGTCAGTGTTTCGGCCATAACGGCAGCTCTCGCGGAGTAAATGGCGATCTTGAAATGTGCCTGGATTCCAGTTATACGGTTGTCGCGCTAGCGAATGTGGACCCACCGGCTGCTGAAGAAGTCTCCCGCTTCATCATTGGCCGGTTGCCTGCGCCGAAGCCGGAGTTGGGGGAGATAAGGGGACACGATTGACCCTAACGCATTGCGTCACTCACCGGCTTAGTGGCGCCCGCCTCTGCTCCATCCAACGTTGCATCAAGAGATTGGTTCACGCCTCTCCAACGACTTGGCTGATACTCTTCTGCCACGCCGGTGCAACTTTGGTATGAGCAGGAAGGCGGTTTCGCCGTTCCGCGTTGTGCTACTGTGCAAGCGATGGCAAGCCTTTCCCACATCTTTTGCTCCAATCACGGGTCTACATAACAAGCTGCCGGTGCGCCTTTTGCTGAAAGGTGTACTTATCTTTTGTCGTCACGGATGAGGTAAACCGCAATGCCTATATCTCCCTCGGGTGGTCAAAGAAGCCACATGAAGACCCGATCTACCATCGTTAGCGCGCTGTTTTTGCTGGGTTCGCTTCTTGCTGTGCAGGCCTATGGTCAGTACACGCCTCCACCTCCGCCTCCACCGCCGGATCAGACCGCACCGGCCGGGATGCCTCCAGGGCCGCCGCAGGGAGCGCCGCAAGGGCCGCCACCCATGCTGCCGCCGCAACAGCTCGATTCTTTGGTCAGCAGAATTGCTCTCTATCCCGATCCTTTGCTGGCGCAGATTCTCTCCGCGTCGACCTTTTCGCCTGAAATTCCAGATGCCGCAAACTGGTCCAACCAGCATGCCGGTCTAAACGGCGACGCGTTGGCGAATGCGATCCGGCAGGATAACCTGCCGTGGGATCCCAGTGTGTTGGCCTTGCTGCCATTTCCCCAGGTGCTGCAAATGATGGCGCAGGACCCAGGTTGGACGCAAGCATTGGGGGATGCGGTCCTCGCCCAGCGGCCCGATGTAATGGACAGTGTCCAGAGGATGCGTCAACAGGCATATAGCTATGGTTATCTGCGACCGAACCCCTACGATAACGTTGTCAATAGCGGCGGATATATCGAGATCGTTCCGGTAAATCCCGCTTTTCTGTACGTTCCCGTTTATAGTCCGGCGGTGGTTTACGCTGCGCCTCGACCCGGGATTGTGGTGGGCCTCTCCATCCATTTCGCCCCCAGCATATTTATCGGGCCTGCGTTCGTGCCCTTTGGCTGGGCGAGGCCGGGCTTTGCCTGGGGCACGCACGCTATCATCATCGGCGGAGCTCCCTGGGGCCGCACCTGGGCTAATCGCGCTGCTTATGTTCATCCCTATGCGAGTGCCTATCGGCCGGCGCCGGGCCCGCGGGTCGAGGATCATCGTACGGTGGCGTACCATCACGCGGACGGACATCCCCGGTAGGAGAGCTCCTGCGGCGGATGCAAAAAGATGCCCCCCCGGGCGAAGGTTCTCCGCGTGGTATCTTTATCTGCAGGCTGAAGCCCGTACCCGTCGGAGCCCCCGGTTTTCCGCAGCCTGTAGGGCACATTCATCCACTTGATAAGGAGAAGCGTCATGGGATTTTTGGAAGAAGCTGAAAAGCTCGCCGGAGCTGTGGTTGCCGTAGAGGGTGTCAAAAAGTTGGACCCGAACGCATCGATTTTGACCGAAGGCGCAGCTGCGGTCGCAGGTTTTGAAGGGACCGGCGCCATCGCTGAGCACCTGGAAAATAAGGAAGACACAAACAACGGCTAAGCACAATTGCGGCCCCACATCTTGCAGTTACTTCGCCGGATGTGGGGACCAGCCCAGCGCCTTTGCTGACGCGATTGAAAACCATCTCCACGAAAGCTCTTGTTACCCCGCCGTTACTTCTTCTCTCACCATGCCTGCTCGCTTTAGCTGACCGGCTTGTTGCGCCTACGGTAGCGCCTCGTAGAGGACGTAGGCGAAGCGCATGGAGTCCGGCGCCCACGAATTGACATTAAACGTCCCTTGGCCGCCCTTACCTTCGACCAAAACCTTTTGCGTGGCCGCGACTTTGTCGTGGTGGACGGCAACTAGCTTGATCCTGATCTGGACTGTGCGCGGATCGTGGGTCGGCGTTCCTGTGGGATAGCCGATGTACACGAGCTTTTTGCCGTCGGGCGACGGATGAGGAAACCAGTCCTCGAGGCTATCGCTCACCACCATCTGTGCCTTCTCATCTTTCGGGCCTGCACCCGCTGCGGGAAAGCGCCAGATGGCTTCCTTGCCGGATCGGTTGGAATTGATGTAGATCCACTTCCCGTCGGGTGAGTAGTCGGGGCCGTCGTCCTGGTGGATATCTTCGGTGAGCCGTTGCTCGGGGCCACCGGCGGCGGGAATGCTGTAGATGTCATACTGGCCGCTGCCGTTGCGCTGGGCAACGAAGGCCAGCGTCTTGTTGTCAGGAGACCAGCCGTGGAAGTAGCTGGGCGAGTCAGAGACCATAAGCTTGACCCCGCTGCCGTCGGCGTTGGCGAGGAAGACCTGCGAGCCCCTTTGCGGAGGGACATTGGCCGAGAAGGCGAGCATTTTGCCGTTGGGTGAAATTGCCTTGTCGTTATTGCAGCGATGGTCGACGGGGATCGCGAGCTTTTGCGGCGTCTCCGCTGTGCCGTCCGGCTTGAGCACGATCTTGTAGATAACCCCACCGGAGTTGGAGATGAGATATGTGCCATCAGGCGACCAGTTGGGAGCCTCCCAGATGGCATCCGCGGCGAAGACCTCATGGGAAGCGCCGCTGCGCAGATCGTAGATATACAGATGGCTCCGCAAATGCTGCCTGGGTTGCCCAGACTGGGCAAGGAGAGCGGGCGCTGCCCAACAGAGGATCGCCAGGGTGAGATTGCAGCAGTATCGCGACGGCATAGATCGGACGTTCATCATCGTAAGGCTCCTTTGTGACAGAGACCGCAGGGCCAGCATATCCGTGCAGCGAGACGGTACCGCTGGTTTTCGAAGAAGACGGGAAGCCGGGACAGGAAGACGCGAAAAAAATGACTGCGGCCGCTATTCACCTGGAACCTCGCTGCGGGCAGCTCCAGAATGAGCCCGTTTGTAATCACAAAGGATAACTGTGAGGTCATCACTTTGGCTTGAGGACCAACTGCTCACAGTATTCAGGATCAGGTCGGCGGCCTCTTCGGCAGCGATCTTTGAACTTGCCTGCAGCAGATTACCAACGCGTTCGTAACCGAACTCTTCCCCGCCGGCATTCGTTGCCTCGATGATTCCGTCGGTATAGAGCAGGAGGCGATCCCCACGAAGAAGTGGCTGTTTCGTCGATGCGTACACCGCGGAGGATAAGAGCCCCAGTACGAGTCCGTTCTCTTCTATGCGGAATACCTGATCCTCTCGCAGCAGAAGCATGGGAGGATGTCCGGCAGCCGCATAGCAGAACTTGCCGCACCCCGCATCCAGGTGGACATAGGCTGCCGTAACAAACTGGTTCTGCGTGTTCCCGCAAAGGGCTTCATTTACACCCGTGAGCAAGCGCTCCGGGTTCGGTGCATGGTGGCGCTGTGAAGTGATCGCAACCTTCATCATGGAGGCTATCAGTGCCGCCGGTACGCCGTGTCCTGATACATCGGCGATGAGTAATCCCACCGTCCCGTTCTCGGCGTAAATGAAATCATAGAAGTCGCCTGCGACCGAGGTCATGGGCACAAACCTTGCCGCCACCGTAAAGTGGTCTGAGGCCGCAAACGCCGCGGGAAGAATAGAGAGTTGAATCCGTCGCGCGACTTCGAGTTCCTGTTGAATGGAGTTTAGCTGCTGGTCGCGGTCGAGCGCCCGTCTCGCGGCCACATATCCAAGACAGCAAAGCAACACCGCGAAACCATAAAGCTCAATCGTTGTTCCGTGACCGAAAAGCCAGGCCGTGTTCCTCCATAGGGCAGATCCCGCAAAAACGATCAAGCCGGCCCGAAATACCGCATCCACCCTTCCCACTATCCGATGTCGGAAAGTCAGGATGAGGAGGGAAACCAAACCCACGATAACGGCAATGCTGTTCAAATGATCGAGTGGTTCCAACGGCAATCCGAGAAAGACTGCTGCTATCAGACACATCTCGAAGATGCATATGACATAAGCGATCACCCGGCCTGTGCGGCCAGTCAACCCGGTCGCCGCAAAGAACTGAAACGCTGGGACGGCTACGAAGAAGGTGAGCGCCATCTGGACCTTATCCAGGAATGGAGAGGGGCGCTGCATGAATCCGAGGATGTTTGATTTCATCCATAACCGGGCGCCATACAGTACAGCGAACCAGGCGAAGAAGGAAAGCAGCTGATCGAATCTTCTGCGGATTAAGGAGAACCCTACCGCTACCAGGCCGACCGTGATCGATGCCGCGGCGATAAACAGGCTCGGTTCATCCGTACGAAAGGCTTGTAATACGTCCTCGGCGGTAGGCTGCATCTCTGGCTATGGTAACCAATGGGCCAGCGGGACAGACTGTCAATAAATGAGCCAGATCAATGTTTTCGCATTTTCGCGCCCTGAAACCTCTGGCCTGGTTATTGATCCGCGAACAGAACCAGATATCCTGCGAACAGCAGTGCACATGACGAGACGACTGCCGAGGGTATCGTGTGAAGAAGAATCTTTTGCCCATCGAGGCGATTGCAGCCAAGCTGGGCCTGCCCGGCGATCTCTATGAGAAGCGCAGCCCGGTCAGTGGGAAGTTAAGCCTGGAGCTACTGAACGATGCGCGATTTAACCGGGGCGGCAAGATGATCCTGGTGACCGCAACAACACCGACGGTTGCGGGCGAGGGCAAGACCGTCACCTCGATCGGACTCGTTCAGGGGCTGGAAGCAATTGGCAAACACGCGATTCTTTCTTCGCGTGAGCCGTCGCTGGGACCGGTGTTCGGTATGAAAGGGGGAGCGGCCGGGGGCGGGTGCTCCCAGGTGGAGCCCGCGGCCAAGATCAATCTGCACCTCCACGGCGATTTCCATGCCATTACCAGTGCGCACAACCTCCTGGCAGCCCTGATTGATTCGCACATGTTTCATGGCAATGAGCTTGATCTGGATCCGGGTGCGATCACCTGGCCACGCACGCTGGACATGAACGATCGCGCGCTAAGGACCATCACTCTGAGCGTGACCGGCGCGGACAAGAAGCTGCGCGACGGCAGCAATCGTTCCAGTGGATTTCTTATTACGGCAGCGTCGGAAATTATGGCGATCCTTGCCCTCACTTCAAGTCGCCAGGATCTGCGTGCGCGGTTGGCACGTATCGTGATTGGATCGAACCGCAAGGGCCTGCCGGTTCGCGCATCGGACCTGCGGGCAATCGGGCCGATGATGGCACTGCTGAGCGAGGCGTTGCTGCCAAACCTTGTGCAGACGACCGAGGGGACCCCTGCAACGGTACATTGCGGGCCATTTGGCAACATCGCGCACGGCACTAGTTCGGTGATCTCGCAGCAGATGGGGTTGCGGCTGGCGGACTACGTGGTCAACGAGACAGGCTTCGCCTCGGATCTCGGCTTTGAAAAGTACATGGATCTTGTAAGTCCGTCTTCAGGTATCAAGCCGTCAATCGCTGTGTTGGTGACGACGGTGCGGAGCATGAAGCAACAGGGCGAGGGCGATCTCGAGCGCGGATTCGCAAATCTCGATACCCATATCCGCATCGTCAAAAGCTTTGGACTGCCGGCGGTCGTTGCGATCAACCGCTTCCCGGACGATACGGAAGCGGACCTCGGATCGCTACGGGCATATTGCGAGGCGCGGGGAGCGGCGTTTGCGCTCTCCGAAGCGTTTGCCAAGGGTGGTGAAGGAGCGGCCGTGCTGGCGCGGAAAGTTGTTGAGGTGATCGGGGCCCACCCAAATGTCACGCTAACAAGAACGTATGAGGCCCACGATCCCGCTGTTGAGAAGATCACAAAGGTGGCGCAGAAGATCTATGGCGCAGACGGCATTGAGCTGAGCGAGCGCGCGAAAGAGAACCTGGCGCGGTTCACCCGCTGGGGCTATGGCGAACTGCCAATCTGCGTCGCGAAAACCCAGTACTCGTTGAGCGACGATCCCAAGCGGTTGGGCGCGCCACGGGGATGGAAGTTGCATGTAACCGACGTAGCGCTCTCGGCGGGTGCTGGATTCCTGGTTGTCATCTCGGGTGCAATGATGTTGATGCCGGGTCTGCCGAAAGCCTCGCGCGCATTGGGGATCGATGTGGACGATACCGGCGAGATTACCGGCATATAAGAATGTTGGCGCTATTTCAGCGGATAAACCTTCATCTTGCGGAAGAAGACTTCGGCGCCTTCGGACTGGAAGAGGATTTTGCCGCTGCTGGGGAATGCGTCGCTTCCTTCGTTGGCCAGCTTGCCGTTCACGTATTGCCACACGTGCCCGTCGCGGTTCACAAGTTCGACCACATTCCACTCCCCGTGCGGTTTTTCCAGCTCATTGGTAGGGTCGCGAAAGCCGGTCACGTTTTTGACTTCCCCCTTGTTAAAGCGGTCGATCTTGGACGCCTTGCCTGCGGGTCCGGTGACGCGTGCGCCGGGCTTTCCGTCTGGACCGATACCCGTTAGCGCTGCGCCATCGGTCATCCAGAAATCGCCCGTGCAGCCTTCGTTGATCTGAAACTCAACCGAGCGCGGCCACACCTTATTGGGACCCTGAATGTTGTAGAGAATGCCGCTGTCGCGCGCCTGGCCCTGCCGCGGAGCAAAGGTTCCCTCGCCCCATTTGAATTCGGCGCGCAGATAGTAATTCTTGTACTCCTGTTTAGTGATGAAGTAACCGAATTCAGTTCCCGAGACATGGACAACGCCATGTTCCACAGTGAAGACGTGAGTGGGATCGGAGTTCAGCCCATCACTGCGCAGGAATGTATCGAACTGATTCAGGTCCTTGCCGTCGAAGATAAAGGTGGCTTGGCTGTGTGCGGGGATGTGCTTCGCTTGCGCGTTGGCGCTTATCACGCCTATGCAAAAAAATAAGATGAAGCTGCTGATCTTCAGATTCTTAGAGCGAACACTCATGGAGAAGGGGATCCTTTCTAGGCCCATTCTCGTCGCAAGTGGCTGGGGACCGCAAGCGGACGCGAGCGGTGATGAAAGGGGTCCGTCTGGTTTTCATGCGGCACATAACGGTCACCTCCTATACCGGCGGCACCGGTGAGAACAAAGTTCCGTCTGAATACCCATCCCCACGTTGATTAGGATCAGTAAATAGGTATCGTGTCGCCACAACCAACAACGACCTTACGGCTTTTGATCAGACGCGGCGGGGGTAGGGTTCCAGCGAATCTATCCCCTCTGTCTCCGGCGCTGTGTTGACGGCCGGCGCGGGAGCCATTACCACCGCCAGGGTGGTAATCAGTGTCAACAAGATCATCAGCACGGCGACCGGCCACCACGCTCCGCCCGCCGCGGCGACGGCGGCCGTGGCGACGAGCGGAAGCGGGCCGCCGACCAGCGCCCCTGTCGTCTCCCGCGCCAGCGCGATGCCTGAGAAGCGAAGCCGTGTCTCGAACAGCTCGGTGTAGAAAGCGGGCTGCACCCCGAACACAGAGCGCAGGCCAATCGAGAACCCCACGACCATGGCGAAGATGATGAGCAGCGGCTGGCGCGTCTCCAGCAGCCAGAAGAATGGGAACGCATAGACGGCGGAGAACAGCGAACCCCACAACATGATGCTGCGGCGGCCGACGTGGTCCGACAGGCTTCCGAATAGGATGCTGGCGACGGCGCCGCACAAGGCAGCGATCACCAGGGCGAGCAAGGCTGTCCCTTGCGGGACGCCAAGCTGCTTGGTCATGTAGCCCAGCGCAAAGACGGTGAACACGTAGCCGACGCTCGGCCCGACATTGACGCCCATGGCGACCAGAACGCGCCGCGGATGTTTGCTGATCAGTTCGAGCGCGGGGACGCGGGTTTGGCGCGCTTCCCCCTTCACCGCGGTGAACTCGGGCGTCTCCAGAATGCGCCGCCGTACAAAATAACCGACCGCCACAGCAAGCAGGCTGAGCAGGAAGGGAATGCGCCAGCCCCAGGCGAGGAACTGATCGTTGGGCATCAGCTTAAACAGCGCAAACACCCCGGCTGACAACGCGACCGCGAAATCGGACGCGGCCGCCGGCCAGCTCGCGAAAAACCCGCGGCGGTCGCTGTTGTATTCGGCGGAGAACAGGATTGCCCCGCTGTATTCGGCCCCGGCGCCCAGGCCCTGCAACATGCGCAGCAACACCAGCAGGATCGGCGCCGCGATCCCGATGGAGTTGTAAGTCGGCAGCAGGCCTATCCCGGCGGTGGCGAAGCCCATCAGCAGCAATGTCGCGATCAGTACTGGTTTGCGTCCATATTTGTCGCCGAAATGGCCGAAGAGCACGCCGCCGAAAGGCCGAACCAGGAAGCCCACCGCGAAGCTCGCGTAGGACGCCAGGATGCCGGCGAGCGGATCGAGGTTCGGGAAGAACACCTGGTTCAGTACCAGCGCGGCGGCGGTGCCGTAGAGATAGAAGTCATACCACTCGACAATGGTGCCGATCGTGCTGGCGCCGACCACCTGCCATCGCGTCGTACGCCTCACCCTCATGCCGGCACCTAAGTCCGCTCCGTCATCCTGTCCGTCGTATTCCCTGTCCTAAGTGCTGGTGTTATCCAGCTTCGTGATTCGCCCACCTACTACAGGCTGCAACGCGGGCTTCGCCGCGGCGTTTTCGAAATAGCGCTGCTCCAGGCCCTTCTGGTTCTCGTAGATAGAGCCTTGCGCAACGGCTGGCGGCAGCGGCAGGCGGACGGGCACTGCCTCCAGCCTCGGCTCGATTGTCCCGCTGCCCGACACCAGCAGCTTCTCATACGCCTCCAGCGTGTCGGGGAAACCGAGCAGCGGCCAGGCATCGGCGGCGCGATACTGCAGCAGAAAGAGCCGCCGTTCCTTGGAAGACGTGTTGGGCGCGGAGCCGTGTACGGCTCGCACGTGGTGGACGGTGATCGACCCAGCCCGGCCGGTCAGCGGCACGGCGTTGTTGAAGTCGACGTCGTCTCTCGATGGGTCCATAGCGCCGCAGAATCGTCCATTGGCGTGATGGTCGAACACCGGGCCTCGATGCGTGCCGGGGACGATCATTAACGGTCCATTCTCCAGTGCCATGTCGTCCATCATCACGCCGACAGCCGCCAGGTTGTCATTGGTGTGCGGGTAGAACGCCCAATCCTGGTGCCACTCCACTGCGGCGCCGAAGCCGGCTGATTTCATGTTCAGCTTGGCCGTGTCGAAGCGAATATTCTGCCCCCACAGATCGCGCAGCACCGAGACGATGGCCGGGTGCCTGACCAGGCGGCCGTAGACGGGATGGTGTGCGTGCGGTGTCTTGATGCGTCGCACCCGCGGCTCGTTTGCCGAGTGGCTGTCCTCCAGGTCGTAGATCTCATCGTGGGTGCTGACCGTGCGCGACTTCTGCACGAACTCGTCGGTCACGCGGCGCAGCTCCTGCACCTCGTCTGCGGACAGCACATCCGGCACGACAATTGCACCGATGCGGTTGTACTCGTCGATCTGGGATTGGGTGAGCATCGCTTCCTCCGTCGTTTGTCCGAGGCAAGCCCCCGCTGTGTGGCAATCCCATTCTACTTCTACACAATGCCAAAATGGCGTTGATGAAATGTTGTGCGCTATAGGTGATGAAGGGATTACTGCTGCAGACGCTTCAGTATCTTTAGGAATCATCGTTAGTATCTGCTTCAAGGCTGGTTTGCTCTGCCGCCGGATACCTCTATCATCCATTCTGGAGCGGGCACAGTTATGGACTGCACGGCAGCCTTTACAGCCAATCTGGGACGGACTAAGATCCTTTGCGTGCTTGCTGGGAGGGGCCCCAATGCGTAGCTTGGCCTGGTTTTTGTTGCTTGCCGGAACCGCGGCTTTCGCCTTTGAGGTGAAGCCCGTGACCGTCGCGCAGCTGGAGCAGGAAGTAAACGCCTTGCAGGGAGAGCCGGATAGTAGAGCGGCGCAGAAGCTCGCGGATCTGCAATTGACCGAACGGTTGAGCGCCGCGAAATTCGCCCAGCTGCAGACAGAGATCGCTGGACCGAATGCACGGCAGGCTCTTCTTATACTTGCTGACACATCGGCCTTCCTCAATCTTCCCCCTGCCGAAGTTCCGCAGGCGCCTGCGCCGGACCTCCCCACGCAGCGCCGCATTCTGACGCAAACGATCCATTATGTAGCTCGGACGATCCGTCAACTGCCGAACTTTTCGGCCTCGCGCCGGACGACGCGCTTTGAGGATATGGCGGAGGTGGTCATGACGGGCGCCGCCACCCACGTGAGCTACAGCTATCAACCGCTCCATCTTGCCGGCGTCTCCAACTCGCCGGTTGTCTTTCGCGATGGGCAAGAGGTCGTCGATGTGGCAGCGAATAGCAAAAAGAACGAGCCTGCCATGAACGGACTCACAACAAAGGGCGAGTTCGGACCGATCCTGTTCACGGTTCTGCTGGATATCGCGCACAGCACGCTGAAATGGGACCACTGGGAACAGGCCTCGGGAAAAATGCTCGCGGTCTTTGCCTTCACTGTGCCGCGCGAGCAGTCTCACTACCAAGTGGGAGGTTGCTGTCCGCCGAATCATCCTTCCCACGCCACTCAACAGTTTTCCGCCTATCACGGGCGGATTGCGGTCGACCCGGCAAACGGGACAGTTTTCCGTATTGCGGTGCAGGCAGACCTGAAGCCGACGGACCCGATATCGAGGGCTGACATTCTGGTGGAGTACGAACCGGTTGAAATTGGAGGACGGTCTTATATCTGCCCGGTAAAAAGCGTCGCCATTTTGGTGGATAACACAGTTCCCACTTCGACTGCTCAGAGCTTTCGCGCGCCCAACAGCGAATTTCTTCCGCCACACACGCAGACCCGGGTCGATGACGTTGCTTTCACGCAGTACCATCTTTTCCGCGCAGAGTCCCGGATGATATTTGGGGGCACGAGCGATCAGCAGCAAGCGCCAAGCAAGCCCGGTGACACGATGGAGGCACCCAAATGACTGCATGGGCGAATCTCTCATGCCGCACTAGCATTCACCGAAAGTCAAGTTTCCTAATATAGCCAAACAAGCGAGCGTCAATGGATTTTATTCTTGGAATGGAAGTCCGCCGGGCTGCTACCCTTTGTCTCTGGAGTGAAGGACCACATAATTTATCCGGGACGAGGTGTCATGAAAAAATCCATTGGCGACAATATGATCCCCAAAGGCTGGAGCTTCGAGGAAGGGCTCGAACTCGTCAAGAAAGCGGGATTCGATGGCATCGAACTCTGGCTCGGTGACGTTCCGTGGTTGCAGATGAGCACTACGGATGCGCAGGTGAAACAGCTGCGCCAGCAAGTAGAAAATGCCGGTTTGGTTGTTTCCAACGTTTCCACCGGTCTCCACCAACATACGCCGCTCTCGGCGAGAGATCCGCAAGTCCACGCCCTGGCGATTCGCATCGTAGAACGCCAACTGGAGATGGCGCAGCTGCTTGGCTGCGACGCAATACTTGTGGTGGCAGGGCTCGTGACGCAAGAGATTCCCTACAACGAGGTTTACCAGCGCTGCGTCGACACGATGCAGCAACTAGCGCCTTCGGCTGCAAAAGCCCAAGTTAGAATCGGTTGTGAAAATTGCAATTCTGAACAACGCTTCCTGCTAAGTCCCAGGGAATTCTGGACATTCCTTAATGACGTGAATAGCCCCTTTGTCGGCATTCATCTCGATGTGGGAAACATCCATGACACGGGATTCGCTGAACAATGGATTGAGATACTCGCACCGCGCATCACGCGCATTCATATAAAGGACGTCATGAAAAAGCGAGGCCGTTGTTGCGATACGGTCTATACGAGTCTCTTCATTGGCGACAACGACTGGTCCGCCATTAGAGCCGCGCTCACCAAAGTGCGTTTCGACGGCTGGTTGATCGCGGAAATGGAAGCGCGCTATAAATACGCACGCGACCAGCAGTTCTATGATACTTCGGTTGACATGGACCGCCTGATTTCGGGCAGGCTGTGAACACAGAATCTGAGGCAAGCATGAGGATTTCGCGCCGAAGCATTCTTGGAGGCTTAGCCGCTACCCTGTTATCGTTTCGCACGGATGGTTTGAACAAGCTGAGTTCCCGGCCTGAAGATTTCGTCGATTGCGCTCTGCTGGACCTAAACTCGCATTGCGTCCTTCGCGAATCGCTGAAAGGATATCGAGCAGCACTCGCCGACGACCACCATCTCGTGGAATACTTGCCCGAATCAACATCCCGCTATCGGTTTGTGATCGTTCCAGGGATAGGATCGATGGAACCGGCCCTGGCGCAGACGCTGTCGAATTTGCTGAATGCAGGAACTCATCTTTTGCTGGAATCCGGCGCGGGATTTCTTAGTCCGGTAGATTTCGCTGTTCATCAGAGATTCTTACTTCGTTACTTTGGCGTTTCCGTGCTAGCGCCTTTGGACCTATGGTCAAGCAAATTTGTTGACCATCCTTTCTTGCCTGTTGGATATGGATATCCGGGAAAGAAGCCCACAAGCCGCGAATCCATTCCTTATGTTAACTACAATTGGCCGGGCGAGATAAGCGTCCGCGACTTTAGTCGTGTGATTCCTGTGTCTCCGAAAGATGGCGAGGTAATCGGAAGAGTGGGAGCCGTACCCGTGGCGTTAAAAAAGCGCATGGCGAGCGGAACACTGATTTTTCTAGGCTCTCCGTTGGGCCCTGCGCTTCGCTCCGGCGATCCAGAAGCTCGGGCCTGGCTCCGCCTGGTTGCGGCACTTTGAGCAGCGTTGGAACATAATGGGGATGACCGATGACGGAGAGCAAATACAACGCGGAGTTGGGAAGAACTATGACGACCGGTCCTGACGTCTCACGGCGTACTGTGCTTGGCATGATCGCGAGCCAGCTTGCCAACGCTTCTATTGGCAAGGCGCTTGCTGCCAGTGTGGGAGAGCAAAAACAGCCCAACGTGGTTTTTGTGCTCGTCGACGACGCGGGCTACGGAGATTTTGCCTGCAATGGAAATCCCGTGATCAAGACCCCGAACCTGGATAAGCTGCATGACGAATCCGCCAGGTTTCGTGAGTTTCACGTAAGTCCAACCTGCTCGCCTACACGCGCCGCTTTGATGACCGGCCGCTACAGCAATGCGACCGGTGTGTGGCACACCATTCATGGCCGAAGCATTCTGGCTACAGACAACGTGACCCTGGCCGAGTGCTTCAAATCATCGGGTTACCGCACGGGAATTTTTGGTAAGTGGCACCTGGGCGACAATTATCCCTACCGTCCCCATGACCGCGGTTTTGACGATGCCGTGGTCTGCGGCGGAGGCGGCATCTGGCAGACGCCTGACTATTTCGGCAACGACGACACAGACGACACTTACCTGCACAACGGAAAATTTCAAAAATACCAGGGTTTCAGCACCAATGTTTTCTTCGATCTCGCCCTGGATTTCATCCGCGGCGCGCAAGCGAACCATCAACCGTTTTTCTGTTACCTGGCCACCACCGCGGCCCATGTGCCCTATTGGAGCCTGGAGAAAGACAGCGCTCCGTATGAAGGCGTCCCCGGCCTTTCCGCCAGCGGCTTCTACGGAATGATTGCCAACGTCGATGAAAACGTGGGCCGCTTGCGGACCTTCCTTGAGCAGAACGGCTTATCTGAAAATACGATCTTTCTCTTCTCTTCCGACAATGGCACGGCAGAGGGCGAGAATGTCTTCAATGCCTCGATGCGTGGTTCCAAGGGCTCTCCTTATGACGGCGGGCATCGCGAGCCCCTGTTTCTCCATTGGCCCGAGGGAGGTCTGGGCCGTGGTCAAGAGGTGGAAGCCCTGACGTCCCACATCGACCTGCTGCCCACGCTGGTCGATCTTTGTCACCTGAGAAATCAGGGCAAGGATGTGGATGGCAAGTCCTGGCGGCCGCTGCTTTACGGCGGCGCGCTGCATTGGGAGGACCGTGCCATCGTGGTCGATTCTCAGCGTGAGGAATTTCTCGTCAAATGGAAAGATGCGGCGGTCATGACCCAGCGCTGGCGCCTCGTGAATCCCTCGCTCTATGGGAATCCAAACCAGGTCGAGCTTTACGATATCGAGAAAGATCCCGGTCAAAAGATAAACCTTGCCGGGCAACATCCTGACGTCGTTGCTTCCTTGAAAGCGGAGTACGAATCCTGGTGGAAACGAGTTTCTGTCGGCGGCCAGGAATACGTGCGCATCGTGATTGGCAGCGACCAGGAGAATCCTTCGACACTCACTAGCATGGATTGGCACGGGGAGGGTTCCGAGGCTAGCTGGAATCAGACTCAGATTCGCTTGGCGCCTCTGGCCAACGGCTTCTGGGCACTGGATGTGAGCCGGGCCGGACGCTATCGCTTTGAATTGCGCCGTTGGCCCCGCGAGGTCGACCTGCCGATCAACGCTCCCTATACCAATCCGAAACCGAACCGGGAAAAGACTCCTGGAGCCGCGATCGCAGCGACCAGGGCCAACATCATGATCCGCGATGTAGATCTGACCAAGCCTGTCTCGCCGGAGGCGAAGTTTGTCGACTTCGAAATCGATCTGCCTCAGGGCCCGGCGGAGTTGAGGACGGCATTTTACGATGCCGTTATGAATGAACGGGGAGCCTACTACGTCTACGTCGAAAGGCTATGACACAGACTCCTGCCGGGACGGATGGGTTGCCAAGTCATCACGAAGCACATTGCGATCCGCGCCTTTCTCCGCACCAACGCTTCGTGCCGAGGGAAAGAAACCGCAGGTCCCTCCACTCCGCGCCCCCGGATTTCCTGTTGAGAGTGGTGGCGTTGGCGGAGTTTGTGCGGCTTTCTCTACGGAAAGCCGCATACGTGGATGTTGATGAGTGCCGCGTAGTAGGAAATCCGGGTACGCTCCGGTCGGGATGACAATTTTGTTGTGAGAATTAGCCTTGGCCCCGGTGAACGGACTAACAGCCGGTGGCGCAACAAAATTGTCATCCCGACCGGAGCGCAGCGGAGTGGAGGGACCTGCGGTTTCTTTTCCTCGGCAGAAAGCGTTGGTGCGGAGAAAGGCAAAACAGCAGGTTGCCCAAAAGCTAATTTGGACAAGTGTGGCTGAGAGTAGCCCAGGACCTGAGTCCTCGGTTTCAGCTGCGCTGCTAGAATCGTCTCCGGGTCAATGGCGGGAATACTGCGGTTACGTTTTCGAGGTGATCTTTGCGCCGCTGCAATGCGAACCGTAGCAGGAAACGAGACCTTTGGGATGCACGCACTTCGGCAAGCCGGTAAGAGATTTGCATTAGCAGCTGCGGTGCTATTGCTGTCGTTGGTCGCGCCTGCCGCAGCCCAGATGCCCAACGGCGCTATCGCCTATGGTCCCTATAACGCAGTCTTCCTGGATGCGGGTACAGGGTTATCGAAGCCCTTGGCAAAGGACGATGTGCTGCTCGATCCCGGGGCGCAGTGGTCGATCTACGGCTGGGTACGCATCGCCAAGCCGATGGTGGGCAATACGGTGATCGCGGTGGTAGGCAATCCCAATTTTGCCGGCTCGCGGTCCTTGGGCGCCAACGATGGCAAGCTGGCGCTGTATGCCGGGCGTGATGTCGTAGTGCGCTCGGATGTAACACTCGCCCCTGGTTCATGGCATCTGCTGGCCGCAACATTTGCAGATGAGGAAGCCCACCTTTACGCCGACGGCGTAGAAGTGGCTCATGGACCGGTCGAGGATGTAGCCCTGGCTCCTTTGCTGAACCTGGCCCCGACGAGCTCGTCCATCAGCGAGGCCCAACACTTTGGCGGTGAGCTGGCCGGTCTCACGCTCATGCGCCGTGCAGTTGCAGCCAGCGAGTTGCCGCGGATGTTTCAAAGCCCACCTGACTTCAACCTGGTGGAGTTTGAAGACGGTTCGAAAAAGTGGCCGGTGCAGACTCGTGGCCAGGCGGGGTTGACCGCGCCGCAGGATCCCTCGACCTTGCCTCATAGCAACGCTCCTCCCCAGGCGCCCGTGGCCCAACCGGTAGTGCCCGCGGCCGAAGCCTTGACCCCAGGCGAAGCCGGTCAATGGATCCTGCGCGGAGGATGGAGATTACAGGCCGCACCCAAAGTAAACGCGCCCGCCGAGGTGGTTTCGAGCAGCTCCTATGATGACGGCGAATGGATGCAGGCCATTGTGCCGGGAACGGTCCTGACCACCATGGTGGCCAGGGGAATCTATCCCGATCCCGGTTACGGCCTCAACAACCTGGCCATACCGGAATCACTGAACAAGCAGGACTACTGGTACCGCAAAGAGTTTCCTACCCCTGCCATGAAAGACCGGCAGAACCTGGCCTTGACCTTTGAGGGCATCAATTACGCCGCATCCGTGTGGCTGAATGGCCAACACTTGGGGGAGATTCGGGGCGCGTTCATACGCGGCAGCTTTGACGTGACTGCTCTGCTGAAGAAGAGCGGCATGAACGTGCTCGCGGTTCGTGTCTCACCCCCTCCCCATCCCGGCATCCCGCAGGAGCAGTCGATCAAAGGCGGTCCGGGAGATAACGGCGGCATCATGGTGCTGGATGGACCAACCTTCGCGGCGACCGAGGGCTGGGACTGGATCCCGGGTGTGCGCGATCGCAATTCGGGCATCTGGCAGGATGTGACCCTGACTGCTTCGGGCGCCGTGAGCGTGGGAGATGTGCAAGTGATCACCACCCTGCCCCAACACGACAGCAGCGAGGCAGACATCGAAGTCGACGTGCCCCTCACCAGCTGGTCGAAGTCGACCGTACGAGGTGAGGTGCATGTTTCCTTTGACAACGTAAGTGTAACCAAACAAGTTACCGTGAGCGGCGGCGAGAACGAGGTTCGCCTCGTCCCGGCCGACTACGCGCAGTTGAAGGTCAAGCAGCCCAGGTTGTGGTGGCCCAACGGATATGGGGACCCAACGCTCCACACCATGAAGGTGTGGTTCTCGGCTGGTGGCAGAACACTCTCTGAAAAGCAGGTGCGCTTTGGCATGCGGGAGATCAGCTACGAGCTCTCCCTTCTGGATACGCAGGGAAACCTGAAGCGGGTTGAATTCTCCCCTGCAGATACCAAGGGTGAGAAGGTAGTGGACCAGTCGCACGATGCGCTGCGGCAGACATCGCTGGGCTGGGTGGCCTCGCTCTACCCTGGTGCCGAGAACTCCCGCTCACTGCGCGCCTTAACCGACCTGAAAACGGCTCCTTACCTGGTGATTCGCGTGAACGGGGTACGCATCGCCTGCAAGGGTGGCAACTGGGGCATGGACGACTACCGCAAGCGCGTCTCGCGAGAACATCTCGAACCCTTCTTCCGCCTGCATCGGGACGCGCACTTGAACATGATCCGCAACTGGATGGGCCAGGATACAGAAGAGGTCTTCTACGATCTGGCCGATGAATACGGCCTCCTGGTTTGGAACGACTTTTGGGACTCGACCCAAAACTACAATCTCGAGCCGGCAGACCCTGCTTTGTTCCTGGCGAACGCCAAGGATACGATTCTGCGCTTTCGCAATCATCCTTCGATAGCCGTCTGGTGCGGGCGCAACGAAGGTGTTCCGCCGCCGATCATCAATGAGGGCCTGGAGAAGCTGGTAAGAGAGGTGGACGGCACACGCTACTACTCGGCCAGTTCCAACCAGGTGAATCTGCAGAACAGCGGGCCCTACAGTTACAAGCCGCCTTCGAAGTTCTTTACCACTCTGAACCGGGGCTTCTCTGTGGAAGTGGGCACGCCGTCGATGTCGACTCTGGAATCGTTCCAACACACCATCGCGCCCGCTGACCAATGGCCCGTCAGCGACGCCTGGGCCTACCACGATTGGCACCAAAGCGGTAATGGAGACGTTGCCCCATTCATGCAAGAGATAGCCACGGAGTTCGGTGCGGCGACCAGTCTTGCGGATTTTGAGCGCAAGGCGCAGTTGTTAAATTATGTCGATTATCGCGCCATCTTCGAGGGCTTCAACGCACACCTGTGGGCGCCGAACAGCGGGCGATTGCTGTGGATGACCCAGCCGGCATGGCCGAGCACGATGTGGCAGATCTTAAGCTCGGACTATGACACCCAAGCCTCCTTTTACGGGGTCAAGAAAGCCGCCGAACCCGTCCATGTGCAGATGAATCTGCCCGGTCTGCATGCGGCGATTGTGAACAACACCGAGAAAGCGATTGCGGGTGCGACTCTGCAGGTGCATGCGGTACGCGGTGACGGCACTAGTGTCTTTGATCATCAGGAGCCGGTCTCTGCGCCGGCGCAGGCCGTCACCACCTCCTATCTGGTCGATGTTGGCCTGGCGAGCGCGAAGGACGTGGTCTTCGTGGAGATGGAGTTGAAAGATGCGCAGGGCGCGCTGCTTTCGCAGAACTTCTACTGGTATGCGGCGGACAGCGAAACCTATCGCGGGATGAACAGCTTGCCGCAGGTAGCTGTTACCGCCAAGGCGGTCGCTGAAACCAATTCAGGGGGTGAGGCTCACGTCTCGGTTGCATTGGAGAACACCGGCACGGCGGTTGCGGTAGCAGCCAAACTTACCCTCCTGCGGGCAAGCGACGGAGAGCGGATCTTGCCCGCGTACTACTCCGACAACTACCTGTCGCTGCTGCCGGGCGAAAAGCGGGTAGTGGAGATCAGCTTTCGGGACGCGCAAGCAAGTGCTGCAACCATCGCCATTCGAGGCTGGAACGTAGTGCCGGCCAGGGTAGAAGTCCAGGCCAAATAATGGAGCAGGCCATTCCATCGAGAACCGCGCTTAGCGTTGCGCTGCGTCGCGCGGCTCACCAGATTCACGACTCGCCCTTGGTGTTTGACGATCCTATAGCGGTTGCGCTCCTCGGTGCGACCTACGCTGAGGAGTTGCGGCGAACTCCGGTACGGCCCGACCGGCCCTTCTCGATTGCGCTGCGCGCGTTTCTCGTGGCCCGCACCCGCTATGCCGAAGACAACCTGCGAAGGGCGATCGAGGGTGGCGTCGAACAATACGTTTTGCTGGGCGCGGGACTCGATACCTTCGCCTACCGAAACTCCTATGCACAGCTTCGCGTCTTCGAGGTAGACCACCCTGCTACCCAACAGTGGAAGCGCGAGCTGTTACAACGTAACCACATTGCCGTTCCAGAAAGTGTCACCTACGCACCGGTCGATTTTGAACGCCAGTCGCTCTCGGCGCAGCTTGGCGACGCCGGTTTCAACCACGGCGCGCCTGCCTTCTTCGCCTGGTTGGGTGTCGTTCCCTATCTCACTCTGGAAGCCTTCCGCGGGACTCTCAGCTTCATCGCCGGCCGGATTCAAGGAAGCGGCATAACGTTGGACTACGTACAACCGCGGACTGCGCTTCCCTCGCTCGAGCGGCTCGCACACGACTCGCTTGCCTCAAGGGTTGAAAAAGCGGGCGAGCCCTTCCAGCTTTTCTTTACGCCGGCCGACATTGCCGCCGAGTTCTCGCGCTTCCACAGCCTTGAAGACATTGGCGCCCCGGAGATCAACGCACGCTATTTTAGTGGACGCACCGACCAGCTAGCAGTTCGCGGGACCGCTAGCCGTCTTTTCAGCGCATGGCTGTAGAGTCCGCGTGAGAACTCCGCTGTTGCTAGGCTTGAGCGGCTGCGGAAAAAGTTGGGCAGGAAAGCAATACCTCTTCAGCCCTCACCAGTGCCCTATGCGGAGGATGCCGGAGCCGCCCCAAGTGACCGGATAGATCCGAAAGCAGGACGAGAAGCAGAAGCCGTCGGCTTAGCGCTGCCACTACTCATATTTCAGAGACTCGACCGGATCCAACTGCGCGGCACGCGTGGCAGGAAGAGTGCCGAAGACGATGCCCACCAGGGTGGCTGCTGTCAGCGCGACAATCGCTGACATTCCTGAGATCGGGATGCGGTACGAGGTGAAGAGCCGGACGGAATAGGGAACCGCCAGACCGAGGATCGTCCCGATGATGCCGCCGCTCAGCGAAATGAAGACTGCCTCAATCAGGAACTGCAGCTTGATTTCGCGGTAAGTCGCCCCCATCGCCTTTCGAATGCCGATCTCCCGGATCCTTGACCGCACATTCGCCAGCATGATGTTCATGATGCCGATACCGCCGACCGCCAGCGTGACTGACGATACCAGCAACAGGACCAGGGTCAGAGCATTTGCGATCGAGGCCGCCGTACTCAGCAATTCGGTCAGCGTCTGTGTCGTATAGACCGAGGTGCGCTGGTGGCGGGACTGGATCACACTCAGGATCTGTTTGGTGGCCAGCTCCACATCGCCGGAGTCGCGGATGGAAAAGAAAATCATTTTTATGTCATCGGTGCCGGTAAAGTAGCGCGCGACTGAGTAAGGAATCAGGATGGTCTGATCGGCAACCTCGGTCTCTCCCAGGGTATCCACTGCCTCTTTGAACGTGCCGATCACGGTGAACGGGATGCCCTTGATCTCAAACGTCTGATTCACGGCCGCTGCAGTGCCAAACCTCTGCCGGGCAAAGGCCTCGGTTACCACGGCGACTTTGGCGTGGCTGGCATCGTCCTCCTCGTCGAAAAAACGCCCGGTGATCACGACCAGGTTGCGTACCTGCCTGTATTGGGGTGAAACGCCCAGCACGAGAATATCTTTGACCACGCCATTCCCGAAGCTGATGCGGTCATGTGTCTGCAACAGGGGCGAGGAGTAAGCCACGGATGGCACTTGTTCAAGGACCGCCGTCTCATCGTCGCGCTTCAGGTAGTCGTTGCGGAAATCGTTTTTCGCGTTCGATCCCGGTCCGGCTCCGGAATACTCCACTTCCACCATGTTGGTCCCAATGGCCTGGATCAGGTGGAGGATGTACTGTTTGCCCGTTAGCCCCACGGTATAGACGAGAATGAGCGATGCCGAACCGATGACCATACCCAGCGAAGTGAGCATGACGCGCACTTTGTTGGTGCGAAAGCTGTCGATGGCCAGGCTCACTATCTCGCTTAGCACCATCGTGCGCTTGGCGCTGGCGAGGGTGCGTTCGAAGGATCTGCGGCTGGCTGTGCGGGCGGCTGTCATCTGTGTAGAACGCCTGACCTTGTCTCGAAAGACGTGGGGCGAGAGGCGCTGCCTAACAGGGTCTATAGATAGGCTCGGCCGCTGTTCCCCCACATACCTATGGTAACGGACTGAAGGCGAGCTGTCTGTGGGGCTAGCTGGGCCAGTTGCAGGACGGGTGCAAGGCTAACGTCGTATCATTAGAAGCACGCGCCCGCGGAGGGATGTGTGAGCGGTTGAAACAGGCGGTCTTGAAAACCGCTTTACCCGAAAGGGTAACGGGGGTTCGAATCCCTCTCCCTCCGCCATAAGTCTGAAAAAGCTGACCGCTCGGAAGCAATCTCCGAGGCCGGCAGCCTCGCCCTAGGCTGCACCGCCTTTGCCTGGCGAGGAGGGCCTAAATCAAAGAGATCAGATGACTGCGCGGAGGGCAACAGCCACGCTCTTACGCGCCGTCCTGACAGCATCCGCAACCGTCTCCCCTGCGGCCATAGTGTGCGCGAGTGCCGATCTTTTTCGTGTTTCCCGGTGCTTGAAAGCGACGGTCTCGATCCCGCCACCGAAAAGTGTGTGCTTCTCTTCTAACCGATCGAGTGCGGCGTTCAACTCCGCGGCAACTGCCTCCGCCTCGTCGGCGACCACGACCAATTCGACATTGATCTTCTTGTAAAGCATCGAAACTCCTCCAGGCTCCCATCTTATGCCTGCCCCGCTGTAAAGCACAGCTCAGTTCCCCAAGCACGCATCTGCGGTCGCCTACGGATAGTCGGCGAGCTTGCGGTCTACCCGCGGGTGAATCGCCGTTGCTCCGCCTGTGTTGTTGATGATGTTGGCAATTTCGCCGTGGTCGCCGAGGCAGACAGTGATCATGTCGTGGAACCGGACATTCGGCTTCCTCGGGGTCTCAATCGCCCGGCTCAGCACCACGCCGGGGTGCTGAAAGACACTGTAGATTCCAAGGCCGCAGGCTTCATGGGTGGTCACAGAGCCGGCTACCTTGTAGGATGCCCAGCCGTTTACGCCTGGTGCGCTTGAATAGCTCGCCTGATCCGGAGGGTCATAAGGAATCTCGGATTGATAAAAGTAAGTTCGTCCGGCGTTGCCGTTCCAAAGGACTTGGAACTGCTGATGATGTTCGACCAAAAGACCATAGACGGTCACGCCGCTGCCATTCACCACCATCCCGTTCGCGCTGGTGTTGAGGTTCCAGCCTACGCCGGATCCATGATCTGCGCGCCATATCCACGTGTGGTCGATGATCGTGTCGTTGCTGTTGATTTTCAAGTTGACCAGTGTGCGGCCAACCCCGGCGCCTCCGACACGGAAAAAGACATCGTGAAGCGAGATCGGATTTTTCTTGTGGTTGGCCCCGCTTCCATCCGGTCCGACCTGGAGCAGCACCGGCGATTGAGCCGGTCCCGCGTCGAAAAGCAAACCGGCAATAATGATGCCATCCGTATCCGCGGTTGTCATGGCAGCGGTGCCATGGATGGGATGCAGCGTGGCAAAGCCCAATCCCAGCACGACGGTGTTGGGGCGGGTGACGCGAATGGGAGCGGCAAGGTCGTAAATACCGGGCGTTAAGAGCAGATTCCTGCCACTGGCAAGCTGCGCATTGATGGTGTCCGCGGTGTCGACGCCGGCTCGCGCGATATAGAACCGGCTGATCGGGATAGATTTACCAGGTGTTTCGCCGCCCTTCCAAGTGATCCCCGTACTGTTGGTGCGCAACGACGGAATGCGAACGCTGAAAGCTCCCGCCTTATCTACCTGTAGAAATGGCTTCTCGCGGACGATCGGGGTTAGCGGAACTTCAGTATAGGGCGGTGACGGCCACTTACCCGCAGGCGGATGAACCACGCCTACAAAAACCATGTTCCAGTTTGAGCCCGTCCAAGAACCCCACTCGCAGTTCCTCGAGATCCATTGCTGCTGGCTTCCGGAATCAACATTCCCGTCCACCAGGTCATCTGACATCCAGCCACCACTCGCCCAGCCATGATTTTGATGGAGAACGAGGTTGCCTGCGATGTGCATGCGGCGTAGAGGGACAGCCTGCGAGACCGCCCACTGCATACTGCCATCCGCGGGAGTGACCGAAAAATCCTCCGCCGCTCTCCAGAACGTAGTGGTCGCATTGTTGTTTGGCAGGCTGGCATCGGCGTGCACGTTTCCCCCGATGCGCGTGTCGTCGGGAGATGCGCCGAGCCCCATCACCTGCGTGTAGTACCCCACTGGAACATTCACATGGTAGTTGCCTGGCAAAAACAAAAGAGCGTTGCGTTGCGGTCCAAATTCGTTGTGCTGCTGTGTGGCGTAAACTCCGTCGATCGCCTTCTGGATGGCCGCCGCCGGCATCGATGGATCAAAGATCAGAACATTAGGGCCGAAATCCGGGCTCGCAGCGCGGGCTGCAAAAAGCGGGAAGGGAGCATAGGCGAGCAGGGCCACAACGATGCTCAACCGAGCCAGAAGAATGCTGCTTCGGCATTTACTTGCCCCTTGCCGGATGAAGGCACAGATCTTGCTCCAACAGGCCGTCCATCTCCTCGCCGTACCCTCACCAGACATAGGTTCCTACCGATCCTGCAGGCATGGTCGTCACAAATACTCTGCCGTGATACCGGACGTTCACGGTCTTCGGAAAGTTACTGGTATTCGACATGACCAGGACGATTTTTTCATCGCCAGTATGGATCTTGACTTTCATCAACCCCACTGGCCCTGGTCAGTATTCTCGTCCGGGATTCCCGGTATGGGACGCCACGATCATCGATACGTAACTCAAGGTGTGCAGCGTCAGCCACAGCCGAGGCTAAATTTGGTGTCCGATAAGAAGACATATCCCGCAGATGTCATAATCGTGAAAGAGTTTCAGGGCCTCACCCGTTGTTAAGGCGCCACCGTGGTGTTTCAGAACGGGCGATGCCCGCAGCATGGAGGTCATTTCCTGGCGGAGGCGCGGGATGCATCGTTTTGTCTGGACGGCAGTCATCTGCTGTTTGCTGTCTACCTGCAGTCGCGCACAACAAACCCAAACCGGCGCACCGCCGGATGCGGCTACGGGTAGCGGACAATCGCAAACGCCCCCGCCGGCAAATAATCCCATACAGAGTAGCGTCGCTCTCTTTCAAGTGCTGCAGCAGAAATCAAGGGTTTTTCCTGACCTTGCCACCAACGCGCGGCAGTTCGGCACCTGGGAGAAGTTCAAGCTGGCGGCCAACAACAGCGTCTCGGTGTCCACCGTCGGCCAGGCATTGGTGGCCGCAGCTTATAGTCAGGCGATCGATAGCGCGTCGGGCTACGGACAAGGGATGGACGGCTACGCCAAACGCTTTGGAGCCGACATGGCCCGCAGCGCGTCGAATAATGTATTCGGAACTTTCCTCATCGCCTCCGCCTTGCACGAAGATCCGCGCTTCTACGTACGGAGGGGGCTCTCTCCCAAGGAGTCACTGAAGTATGCTGCCCAAAGATTGGTGTACACGCGCAGCGACTCGGGAGATAAAGTGATTAACTTTGACGGACTGCTCGGGCCCTTGGCAAGCGAAACTTTGGCCAACACCTACTATCCCAAGACTAACCGGGGCGTCGGGAGCACGGTTATCCGTTACGCATCCGACCAAGGTTGGATGTTCTGTGGGAACGTTTTGCGCCAGTATTGGCCGCGGATCAATCGGAAGCTGCGCATATTGTCCGAAGGAAACCAGCCATAAAGCCACCTTACCGGCTCCTCCGCAATGCTGGGGCTGCAGGACTCGACAGGTGACGAAATCGTGGATTTTGCCAAGACTAATTTGAGAGCGTTCGTTTAGCCTTCAGGCTAGTCGCAGCGGAGCGTCTTTATGGGATCTACGTTTGCTGCCTGCCTGGCGGGCAGAAGGCAGGCGAGGGTTGCGCAAAGCAGAAGAAGGAGCGTAACCCACGCCAAGACCCATGGAGCGGAGACGCTGCCAGGCGCCCAGTGCTGAACCACCTTCGCTAGAAACAGATTAAGCAGAAGGCCGGCGGCGATGCCAGCGGCCACCGTCGCCAGCGTAGCCCTGACGACGATCCACACGACATGTGATCGTTGCGCACCCAGCGCCATGCGAATGCCGAGTTCTTTCATACGTCGCGCGACGGCGAAGCTAACCGTACTTGCGAGGCCGACCAAAAAAAGGGCGAGGGCGAGAAAAGCAAAGAAGCTGAAGAGGATGGAGAAGAGGCGTTGCTGCGCCCATATCGGTTGGCGCTGAAGTCTCTCTTCGAGGTCGACGATTCCTGTCTCCGCCCGCTGTTCCGGGTCGACGGAGTGCAACGCGCTTCGTACGGCCCTGAGCGATGCGAGCGGTGAATTTGCTGTGCGGATGAACAGTGCAGTGTGATCCCACATAAATGTTGTGTAAGGGACAAAGATGGCTGGCGCAGTCGGTTGATCGAGCCCATTGTTCTTTGAGTCGGCGACAACACCGATGATCTGACGCCATCCACCGCTCTGAGGGGAGGCCGCGGAGAGAGGTGTTCCATCGTCTTTGAGCGAGGGAATGCGGATCTGATGACCAATGGCGTCTCCCTTCGGCCAATCGCGCAGGGCAAGTGTTTGATTGATGACGGCGACGAAATCGCCGTGCTGATTTTCTGTCTGATTCCATACTCTGCCGTAGAGCATAGGTATTTTGAGGGTGGCGAAGTACTCGGAACCGACCAGGAAGAAGACTGCCTGCTGTTGCTGCTGTGGTTGCCCGCCAAGGATTTCAAACGGGGTGTAAATTCCGTCCTCGCTGAACGGTAGAGAGGGTGGAATTCCACTCGACGTTACCGCGACGGAGACGACACCGGGAACGGCAGCAACACTTTCGCGAAGCTGGTTGACGTAGCTCGCGCGTTCCACCTGGTTTTTCCTGGTATCTCGCTTAAGCGGGATACCCACGGCAACCACGTTGTGCGGATCATACCCTAACTTGGTCGATGTAAGTTTCAGGAAGCCTGCGATTGCGGCGCCCGCAGAACCGAGCAGGACGAATGTCAGAGCGATTTGGCCGCCGATGAGGAGGTTGAGCGTGCGCTTCCGGCTACTACCGCCGGCGTTCCGGGTAGTGTTCTGGATGACTTGCGAGACGTTTGGCCGCGCAAGGTGCAGAGCTGGTGAGACACCGAAGAGTAGACCGGAGAGCAGTGCAAGCCCGATCGAAAAGGCCAGGATAGGAAGATTTATGGTGATGGCAGCTTCCTGGGGAAATACACCGGGCATAAGCCGAAGCGGAAGCTCCGCAAGCCAGAAGGAGGCGACAACGCCGATCGCGGCCCCGCAACAGGAGATGGTGAGCGATTCGATGAGCAGCTGCCGCACAATTCGGAATCTGCTGGCTCCGATGGCGCTACGAATCGCGAATTCGTGCTGACGAGATTCCCCACGTGCGAAAAGCAGGATAGAACAGTTGGCGCAGCCAATGAGAAGCAGAAAGATAACGGCGGCAAAAAGTAATGCCAGCGTACGTCCCGAGCGATGCACATAGGGCTCGATAATCGGCTGAACGCTGACATGGAAGTAGTCGGGAAAGTGCTTTGGTGTCTCCTGTTTGAACTGAGTAAGGAAAGACTGAAACTCTGCGTTTGCGGCTGAGATACTTACACCGGGTTTGAGCTTGATCAATGGGAACAAGAAAGAAATTCGAGTTGCAGTCCAGGGTATGTAGGCGTCGGCATCGCCCACTGTCTCAGTGAAGCTAAATCGTTGGGGCATGATTCCGACGATGGTGTAATTCCGATGATCCAACTGTAGAGCTTTCCCTACGATCTTTGGATCGCTATTGTATTTACGCTGCCAGAATTTGTAGTTGAGGACAACAACATTGGCCGGTGGTACGCCATTCGTCACGTCAAAAGGCTGAATACCCCGGCCAAGCATTGCCGGCACACCGAAGAAGCTGGATACATTGCTGGTTACGTAGGCCACGCGGACATCTTCAGGCAGATCGTCGCCTGTCGCTGTCAGTCCAGCGAGCATGAAGCCGAGGACGCTGTCGATGGAACCAGCTTTGCGAAAGCTGTCAAATTGAGATGGCTCGAGGGCGAACCATGTCGGTACCAGAGGATTCCGCTCGTTGACGAGCGCTGGATTCACAATGCGCTCCGCGCCGGCATAGGGAAATGGATGGAGAAGTGCGGCATAGATGACGCTGAAGATGGCAGTTGTAGCGCCTATTCCAAGAGCAAGCGAAAGAATTGCAACCAATGAGACGCCTGCATTCTTGTAGAGGGAGCGGAGACCGTAGCGGATATCGCCGCCGATCTCGTGCAGCGGCTGCAAACCAATGGCGACGCGGTACTTTTCTTTCTGTACGTCCACACGACCGAACTCTATCCTCGCCCTTCGTGCAGCCTCCGGTGGAGAGATGCCCGTTTCAATGAGCTGTTTGGTGTGGGCGTCAATATGGAACTGCAGCTCAGCCTCAATTTCCTGGTCGATGCGCTTGCGACGAACAAGTGCATTCCACCAGGATCGAAGCTGGGATCGAAGTTGGGCGAAAAGAATCATATCTGCTCAGGCGTTGCGCACAGGACTGTATTGACGACGTCGGTCATCTGCGACCACTTTTCCACCTCAGACTTAAGCTGGCGGGCGCCGGCAGGGGTAAGCCGATAAAACTTTGCCCGGCGGTTGTTTTCTGATTCTCCCCACTCGCCTTTTATCCACCCCTTGTGCTCAATGCGATAAAGAGCGATATAGAAGGAACCTTGAGGAATCTCCAGCCGTTCGCCGGAGATCTGGTGGATGCGCAACAGCATGCCGTAGCCGTGAAGCGGGCCTAACGATACAGCCTTGAGAATTAATATTTCAAGCGTTCCCTGGAGAAGGTCAACTTGCTTGCCCATCGTGCTACTCTCCTAGTAGAAATAGGAGAGTACTCTTTGCCCTTCTGACTCGTCAAGAAATCCAAGCGCGGGTTTTCTCGAAAGCCGGTGGTGGCACTCTAAGGGACGCTTATGTGGCGAAAGAAAGCGGGGCTCTATCTCGGGTTTCTTATCATCGCCGGCTTCCTGGCTTCGTTGGTTGTGCAACTGTTGCTCTGCCTATGGCCGTTGGTTCACGCTCCCTCGCTGGCAGCGGCCTTCCTTGCCGCTCTTGCTTATGTTTCTGCCGCCGTCCTGTCGGGCCTGGCAGCGACCCGGTTCTTTTGGAATCCATCGCGGATGAGCCCTTCCTCTTCCTTGAGCCTGTTTGCGCTCACCAGCGCAGTCGGCTGGATTTGGATACCTTCCGTCGTGTTGTTGTCCCGGCAGGGCTCAATCGCCGCAGCTCTGCTGGGGGCAATGGGGGCCGCGCTCATGGCGATTGGTCTGGGAAAAGTCCTGACGCCGGATGGCGCGACTCTTCGGAATTCGTCTGGCTGGAGAACGGAGGCCAGGGAGTTATTTGCCCAATCGCTTTTAACCCCTCGGCGGGAGGGACACGCGTTCATCATTGCGCTCTGTATTTACGCCGGGTTCTTTGCACTGCGCAGGCACGCGATTCTAGCCGCTAGCATCCTACTGGCTCTAGCCACGTTCTTATTGGCGTGGAAACTAACTCTCGAGAGTCGATCTACGCCCGAAAACAGGGCGAGCCGGTCACATGCCGCGCTGCGACTGGCCCGAGAAGGATTAACAGCCATCATGATCACGACGGCGGTGATTCTTCTTGGCTTTCAACGCGGAATTGGTTCGAGCGCCATGGACGCCGCGTCTGCTATCGACCGTAGCTATCTACGTCGGACTCCGCAAGAGAAAAGCCGAGCAGCAAATTCCGCGTCTGCAATCTCAGGATACGAGAGCATCATCCTATGGCCAGTTCCCGAGAAGAAAAAATTGCTTGCCCCGCCGCCATCCGGGACTTCGCCGCAAGTAGTTCGCATGACCAAGCCGCTGGTGATTCGCTTCGATGGGCCTTACTGGTATTTTCGGCCGCCGCGCACAAGCCCCGGGTTAAGGGCGCACGTGGTCCACGGCAGTCCGTTGGGTGTTGATATTCGTTCCACCGATTTCGTTCCACTGCTGATGGAAGCACGTCAGAGCCTTGGCGCCGCCGTCCAATTGACGCGTTGCCGGGAAATTCAGGTGACCATCGAGAACCACGACAACATCCCGGGCAGGATTGCTCTTGGAGTCTTGCTTACCGACTCGACCTCTATCGGAAAGCCGACGCTCTACCTGGATCAGCAACCTGTAATTTCAACTGAACCAGGCCACTTTTCTGTGAAGTCGTCGCCGGTCCAGGAAGTACTCCGGTTCCCCGTTCCGAGTCATTCAAGAATTGATAGATTTGATGAGATTACCGTCATTTTCTTTCCCGATACAGAACGCGCGAGGGCGGGAGCCAAGATTGCAATTCAAGAGTTTGAGCTGCTCCCACGCTGACTCGACATCCGGGCCACGCAATTTATGGCATCTGCGGAGAGCTGGTGCGCAGCATTTTTGCGGTCCACGCTGCACCAGGCAGACCGCAGGAGGACAGGGCCTTCAATTCTCTTTCCAGGTCGTACTCGACCCTCCGGATCGACGGGATATTCCCTTCCAAGAGCAGATAGGAAGCACGGGGGTCACCGTCGTAAGGAAGCCCAACGCTTCCGGTGTTGATGAGAAGCTGGGGATGCCCAGCGATGTGGCGAATAGACGGATAATGAGTATGCCCAAAGACGACGATCGGCCGGTCGAGCGGGCCATAGATGGTTTTGAGCTCAACATCGGTCGCCTCTGCAGCAGGTGCTCGCCAGCAGCTATCAGGGCTTGCATGGACCAGCGCGAAGGCGTCTTGCGTCCTCACCAGCGGCTGTTCGCGCAACCACGCCAACCTATCTTCTCCTAGAGCGGAGCGGGTTGCTGACGCTATTTTCCGGATCGCTGCCCACAGAGCTGCGGGAGCCGAAGACTGGCTGGCGAAATTTTCTAACGAGTCAGGCTGGACCAGCATTTCATCGCTATTGCCCATCACCCCCTGCCAGCCGAGACTACGAATGTAATCAACAATCTCGATCGGGCTGGATCCGGGGTCGGCTAAATCGCCGCCGTGAAGCACAAGGTCTGGCGACGTTTGCTTGATATGCGCAAGTACAGCCTCGAAAGCAGTGAGATTCCCATGAATGTCGGATAGGATGGCAGTCCGCAAGGCACTTCCTCAATGACCACAATTTCACCATTCTAGTCGCGATAATCGGCGACTCTTGGCTCTGCCATCTCCTGTCCAGACAGGCCGCGATAAAAAGCGGTGGACAAAATCATGCCCAAAGTCGTTTCATTTGGTGGAATGGAAATCGACCTCAAGTCAAGATGCCGGCTTTCGGCTGCTTTGTTTCTGGGCGGTGTGATTGCCGCCATGGCCCAGTCGCCAGCGCCCACCACGGTCAATGACAGCTTCCGCCCTCGAGGCCGACACCTGATCTATGTCGCTTTGCCGGGTTCGCTCGAGCGGGCTGGCTGGCTCAACGGAGTGGGCATCGTAGTGCTCGATGCCAACGACAATTACCGCTTCGTCAAACGTATTCCAACCTGGGAGTATGCCGCCAGCATGAGCCCTGAGCAAGTCTCAGGGATGGCCGCTAGCCCGGTCACGAACTTGATCTATGTCGCAGCGCGCGGTCGATTGGGCGCGATCGACATGGGCACCGACAAGATGGTCTGGTCGGTTACGTTGGACGGTAAATGTTGCGAGCGTCCCCAGGTCACCCCGGACGGCAAGATCGTGGTGGTCGGCGGCGACCTGCAAGACTATTGGTACGAAGTGGACGCCAGGACCGGCAAGCTGATCGGTAAACTCGAAGCTCCGGAAAGCCCCAATTCGCACAACCTGAACTTGAGCGCGGACGGCAAGACGGCCTTCATGTCGCCCAACAACAAGGTGCTGACGATCTCCGATGTCCAGTCGCGCAAGGTCATCAAGACCATCCGCTTCCCCGACAATGTGCGCGTCTTCGTGCTCAACAAGGATTCGACCAGGATCTACGCCAACAACAACAACTTCCTGGGCTTTTTGATTGCCGACGTCGCGAGCGGGAAGGTCATCAAGACAGTCGAGGTGACCAGCGTGGATTGGAAGTCGAAATGGAATGCGAACCCGCGCCCGCATGTCCCCCATGGCTGCCCAAGCCATGGCATCGCGTTGACCGCGGATGAAAAGGAAATCTGGCTTGCCGACGGCATCTTCAAGAAGATTCACATTTTCTCCAATACCAATGATCCCAAGGAAATCGATACCATCGACACCCCGGCGGGCACCTACTGGATAACCTTCGGCCTGGACGGCAAATATGCCTATGCCTCTTCGGGCGACATCATTGAGGTAAGCACGCACAAAATCGTCGGCCAGATGCGGGATGAATATGGACACACCATGTACAGCGAAAAGCTGCTGGACATGACCTTCGACAACGGCCACGCCCAGCGGGTCTCGAATCAATTTGCCAATGGTTTCGGCGACTATAAGACGGCGGAGCAGCTGGGCGTCGGCCCCCATGTCACCCCGATGCCGGGCAGCGCACCCATCACCTTGACCGGTGTGACTGACGTCCATGCAGCGGCCACGCAATAATCGTTGAGCCATGACACATGTCTCGAACCCGATCCTGCCTGCGTGCGTAGGTGGGTTTCTGCTTGTGGCATCCTTGTTTGCCGCGGCTCGGGTCGCAGAGGTTGAGCCTTCAGCTGGACGCCTGGCGCGGGAAGGCCAATCGCTCAAATTGGTCTGTGCCCAGTGCCACAATCTGCAAATCGTCATGGACACGCCCAGGAGCTATGAAGACTGGCACGACACAGTGCAGATGATGGTGGATCGGGGCGCCAGCGGCACCGACGAGCAGTTCGACGACATCATGGACTATCTCCACCGCACCATGACCACCATCAACGTGAATACAGCCCTTGCGGACGAACTGGAGATCGTGCTGGACGTGCCGGAAGCAACTGCGCAGGCAATCATTGCGCGGCGCAACACGCAGAAATTCACCGGCCTCACCGACCTGAAATCCGTTGCCGGCGTCGATGCGTCCACGATGGATGCGAAAGCCCGGTTGATCTTCTTCAAATAAAGAGGGGGGATGATGACAAGTATTTCCGCTTTGGATCGCAGGCAATTTCTCGAGGCTCTCGCGCTGGGAGCGGCTGCATTAGCGGTCCCGCATGTTATGCGTGCACAGACGGCGGCCCGGCGGCTGGCAGGTGTTTTCCCGATTGCCTTCACCCCGGTAAACCCGCAGAACCGGGTCGATTTCGACGGCCTGGCTGCGGAGGTGCAGTTTTGCCGGCGAGGCGGCGTGCATGGGCTGGCGTGGCCTCAGATTGCCAGTGGATGGACGACGCTGACCGAAGAAGAGAGGATGAAGGGTGCGGAGACCATCCTCTCCGCGGCCCGCGGCGGTAGCACGGCGATCGTGATCGGCGTTCAGAGCGGCACTGCGGATTTCAAGGAAACCGAGCGCTATGCCCGGCAAGCGGAGAAGCTTGGTGCGGACGCCATCATTTGTATCGCTCCCCCCGGCGTGAACGCTCCCTCCGAATTGCTGCTCTTCTATCAACGGCTCGGCAAGGTGACATCTTTGCCGCTGTTTGCCCAGACCGGAGGTGACTTCAGCGTTGACTTGGTCATCGAGATGTTCAATACCATCCCCTCATTTCGTTACGTTAAAGATGAGGCGGGCGATCCTCTCGAGCGGGTGACGGAAATCAGAAGACGCACCAACGACCAACTCAAGTGCTTTTCCGGCAAGGGAGTCACGACCATGATCACAGAGATGGAAAGGGGGTTTGCCGGCCACTGCCCGTTCGTGAGCCTTGCCGATCTCTACGCCTCCGCCTATGACTCCTACCACGCGGGTAAGGTCCGCGACGCATTCGATCAATTCGGCCGCATTGAGGCGGCCAGCTCAATGTTTCGTCAAAGCGATGTCGACGTGTTGATTGCCCGGCGTGTCTTCCGTCCCGGCACGACGACGCGCGTTGCTCCATCGGCGCCCGGTGCTGATTCCCATCGCAAGGCCACAAGTCCCGATGAGATCAGGCGCGACTTAGACACTTACTTGCAACCCTACCTCCGGGCATAGCCCGGCCGCGAGATCAGGGGCGGTCAGGCCAATTTCGGAATCACAAGTGAGAATACCGTGCCCCGCCGAGCGGGATTTCTGCTACTGCGAACCCGGATCTTCCAGCCATTCTTCTTAACGATTTCTGATGTAACCCAGAGGCCGAGGCCAGTTCCAGTTTCGCCCTTGGTAGTCACGAAGGGTTCAAATATGGTCGGGAGAACGTCGGACGGAATCCCCGTTCCATTATCCGCGATGGTGAGGCGAACGCAGCAGCGGCCGCTAGGGTGCAACTGCTTGCGATTCGAGATCCGGATCTTCAAGCATCCGCCCTGGCGCATGGCGTCTGTAGCGTTCCCAATGATATTGGCGAGGATCTGGCGGAGCTCACCGGGGGTCGAAAGCACCGTGGCTGTTTCAGATGGAGTTTCGCGATTCACATTAACCCCCGCAGCCCTGAGACGCGAGCCGTGCAGCCGGAGTACGGAATCCAATACCGTAGAGACGTCCGTCGCCGTCGGCTGCGAAGGTTCACGATAGAAACGTAATGTCTGCTTGGTGATCTCCGTGACGCGCGCCAATTCCTGTTCGGCTTCTGCAAGATATTGTTTGCGCTGCTCGGGCGAGAGATTGCCGTGCATAAGATAGAGAAGATTAGTAACCGCCTCCAGCGGGTTGTTAATCTCGTGCGCGATGCTGGCGGCAAGGCGTCCTGTAACCGCCAACTTCTCAGATCGAAGCAACGCCGCCTGCGCCAGGGCGTACTGTTGAATTTGATCGCGAATCTGATATTGTCTTTGCCTGCCCCGAAGGGCGATCTCCAGTGTGCTCAGTAAGGTCTCTGGCCGAATCGGCCTTTCAAGCAGGAAGATATTGCCCAAGGGCCTGCGCAACTCCCGCAGACGCTCACTCTCGAGCGTGACCCGTCCGGTGACCGTGAGCAGGATTACCGGAAAGTCCGACCAGGGGGGCTGATTTCGCAGGATCTCCAGAAGAGGCTGGATGGAATTTCTGACAAACGCCTCTTCCGAAATGATCGCCGCACCGGCCCCGTCAAGGATGGCTTCGCAACCTGCAGCCACATTTTCCGCGATATGACATGCTATGGATTGGCGCTCAAGCAGACTCGCGATGAGCCGTCCATCTTTGCCGGTTGGGGCGACGATGACGGTTCGTAAGTGTTGCCCCGAAACAACGATTTCAGGAAGCAGAGGAATTCTCCACCTTCGAAGCTGCACCAACAAAGCTGGGTACGCCGGTGAGCACGCCCTCGAAGTCCGTCAACGGCTCGCCGACATGGATTTTACCTTGACCAAAGACAAGTTCACGGATGGCCCGTTCGTGAGGACCGCTCCTCTTCTTGATCACAGAAAGCGCCTGGCGGATCTCACCCGCATACTCGAAGTAGCGGAAGAGCAGTACTGTATCGGCGAGATAGCTAACGTCGACAGGCGATTGCATGGTGCCGATAAAGCCGTGCTGCGCTAACGTGAGAATGGTGGCGACGCCCTGCTGGCTGAGATAGGCAAGCAACTCATGAAGCTGCATGGCAAGAAACTGCTCATGCGGCATGGCATTGAGGAAGCCGTTCATGCTGTCCACGACCACTAAGCGCAGATTTTCGTCTTCGACCAATCGCCGGACGCGCGCAACAAATTCACCCGGCGCCAGCTCCACGGGGTCGATTTGCTGAATTTCCAGTGTGCCCTCGGCCAGGAGCGTCGGCACCTCCATACCAAGCCCCTTGGCGCGCTCGATCAGGGTGTCAAGAGCCTCATCAAAGGTGAAGATGACAGCCTTCTCACCCCGTTTCGCAGAGGACACGGCATACCGCAATGCCACGGTGGATTTTCCGCAACCCGCGGGACCGATAAACAGCGTACTGGTGCCGGTATCGATTCCTCCCCCGAATAGCTTGTCCAGCTCCTCTATTCCACTCAACACGCTCTTGCGCTCGAAACCCGGCTTGTGTTCAGCTGCGATGAGCCGGGGAAAGATAAAAATTCCCCCGGTCTCAATGGTGTAATCGTGGAAGCCCTCACGATAGGAGGACCCGCGGAGTTTGCGAACCTCTACTCGACGGCGCTTGATGCCGAAGTCACGCTCCAGACTTTGCATCATCATCACTCCGTGCGCGATGCTTTGTAGCTGCAGATCATGGCTTCCCTCTGCCGTACGGTCGTCTAAAAGCAGAACAGTGCAGTTTCTTCCCGCAAAGTGTCGCTTGAGCGCAAGAATCTGGCGCCTGTATTTGAGTGGATCCCGTGCCAGCATACGAAGTTCAGAAAGAGAGTCGAATACCACCCGTTGAGGTTTTGTTGCGTCGACCTGTTCGAGAATGGCGGTGATGGTGTCGGCAAGTTCAACCTCTGATGGATGAAATACCGTGTACTGGGCTTCGGGATCCAGGTCGTCTTCGGGAGGAACCATCTCGTAAATCTGCAGTGAGTCCGTAGACCATCCATGCGAGCGGACGACCTGTTCGAGTTCCTTTTTGGACTCGGAAAGCGTCACGTAGATCACGCTTTCACCCCGTCGGACACCTTCCAGCAGGAACTGCAGGGCAAGCGTTGTTTTCCCTGTTCCCGGATCGCCTTCGACCAGATACAGATGTCCCTGGGGTAAGCCGCCATTCAAGATGTCGTCCAGGCCCGATATGCCGGTCTGAATACGCTCCTGCTTTTGCTCAGGCGTAATCACAGCTGTTGACCTTGACGCGGTGGGATTGTTTTCCGTCGGCTCTCTGCGTTCTTCCATTTGTCCTCCGAACAAACCCCCAAGGGTCGCGACCATCGGCGACAAGGGTTTTGATTCCACAGCTTTTAGCAGGGTTGCCATAGCCGAGCCGACTGGATCCAGCGTCCGCTGGTAGCCTGCCCCGGGGAGCGCACTAACCCTTTGCCAACCCTGGTGCCAGGCCGACGGATTATGATGGGTCCATCCTCAAACCCAATCGGATCAATATGCTGACATCGATCGAAGGGCGTTCGGTCATTGTGACCGGGGCCAGCAAGGGAATCGGGAAGGGCATAGCGCGCGTCTTTGCCCGCAAGGGAGGGCGTGTTCTCATTGCCTCACGGGACCTCTCCCAGGCTGAAGCGGCCGCAGCCGAAATCAGGAACGGCGGCGGCATCGCCAGCGCCGTAGCCGCCGATGTCTCCCAGGTGGAAGACAATGTCCGCATGGCTCAAACTGCGATCGAACGGTACGGCGGCATTGACATTCTCTGCTGCAACGCGGGGGTTTATCCATCCACAGCACTCTTCGAGATGAGCGCTGCCGATTGGGATCAGGTCATGGATGTCAACCTCAAGGGGACCTTTCTTTCCGTCCACGCCTGCCTGCCCGGACTCAAAGCACGGGGCAGGGGACGCATCGTGGTTACTTCTTCCATCACCGGTCCCATCACCGGCAATGCCGGTTGGAGCCATTACGCAGCCAGCAAGGCGGGGCAGCTCGGCTTCATACGTACCGCCGCCATTGAGCTTGCCCCCCACAACATAACGGTCAATGCGGTCCTTCCCGGTAACATTCTTACTGAAGGCCTTCACGAGTTAGGGCCCGAATACATTGCCAGGATGACGTCTGCGATTCCCGCGCGCAGACTTGGATCGGTCGAAGATGTCGCGTATGCTGCGCTCTTTCTTGCCAGCGATGAAGCAGGCTACATTACTGGGCAAACGATCGTGGTGGATGGGGGACAAGTGCTTCCTGAGTCTCAGAGGGCGCTCGAAGATCTGTACGGGAGAGGAATGGATGGCACGACTTAGTGTGATCACAACAATACGAATTGCCATTACCGTAGGGCTTATTGTGGTTTTTAGCTCAAGCCCTACATGGGCTCAGAATACTACTGACTTCAAGCCGGACAGCTACCGCGCCAATAACCGCCCGCCCGACCCACGCTTTAAAGCCGACATTCTGCTGGTGGTTGCTCATCCCGACGATGAAGTGATGGCCACGGCTTATCTGGCGCGTGAAATATATGACAATCACAAGCGGGTGGCGGTGGTATACGAAACTTCCGGCGACGCGGGAAACAACGATGTGGGTCCGGAGCAGGCCGCAGCCCTGGGCGACATTCGCCAGATCGAGGGCCGTCGTGCCGTGGGCTCTTTGGGTATTACAAATGTCTGGTTTCTAGGCGGCCACGATACGTTGAGTCAGAACGTTCTCACTTCCCTTGAACACTGCGGCCACGGGCGCTGCCTGGACGAGTTGGTCCGTATTGTTCGCATAACCCAGCCATCGGTAATTCTCACCTGGCTACCGGATTTCACCACGGGAGAGAACCATTCCGATCATCAAGCGTCTGGCGTACTCGCGACCGAGGCCTTTGACCTGGCCGGCGACCCAACTATATTTTCCGAGCAGGTCTCTCCCGCCTCGAACCCAGACAAGAATTCGAACTTGACCGAGGGCCTTCGGCCGTGGCAGCCGCAGAAGATCTACTACTTCTATAACGCGACCCATGATATTGCCACCGGCCAAGGCCCGCAGTACTCGTCGCAAGAGATCTCTCCCTCGCGCCATGTGAGCTATGGGATGCTGGCGGCTGAGGTATTTGCTTATCATCTCTCGCAAGGAGGTACGAAAGTTGCGAACGAGATAGCCGACGGCACACTCACTTCGTCGGCTGGGATAGCAAAAATCGCAACCGGGCCAGTGCAACTGATCTTCGGTAAATCCCTCGTGCCTTCCGCTGTTACCGATGATGTGTTCACAGGCGTAGTGCCTGACGGCATTGCTTATCACCGTGCTCCCGGATTTACGGCAGCAGCGCATTCGGAGCCAACGCTTGAAATCGGCGACCCATGGAGCTACTACCATAAGTTTTGGCAGGCCCATGGACTCGATCATTTGGCGAGTATTGTTCCCATAGAAGTTTCAGTTCATGTGGACGGCACCCTGGTCATTCCGCTGATTGTCGACAACCCGCTGGATTCAGCGATCGACGCAGCCTTTTCTGTGAAGGCGCCAGACGGATGGAAGGTTACGCCCGTTGCTCCTGCCTCCATCGCTCCGCACAGTCAGTATTATCTTCGGGTTTTGGCTGCCGCACCTGCCGCCAAGTTAGCCGGTTGGCAGCAATTTGCGGTCTCTGCCGAGTCCAGGCATAAGAGTATTGGAACCATACCGGTGCGCGTGGAACTCTCCGATGGCTGGGTCGCGCCCCAATGATGGTCTTTGGCTATAGATACCATGGGATGTTTACCACCACGATGCGCTGGTTGCCCTTCATCAGCAGCAATATTTTCAGCAACTGGACCCGTTGATTGTGGAGCAGGTTTTCCCACCAGTGCCGCACCACCAGCTCTGGCAGTAAGACGGCAACTTTCCTGCCGGGATTTTCCGCTTCCAGGCTCAGGATGTAATCCATCAGTGGCGTGATGATGAAGCGAAAGCTTGAAGAGATGGTCACTAACTCCGGCGCCGGCATGCCGTGCTCGCGGATGGGAGCAAGTATTTTTTCATCCCACTCCTCGTCAATTCCGTGGGCTTCGTCCTCTGAATGAACATGCACGACCTTGATATCTTTTGAAAGCAGCAGGCCAAATCTCAAGGCCTTTTCTGATATCCGGTTCCACCCGGCCATAGGAATGACAACCAGGGGCGACTCAAGATTTTCCAGGTTGAGCCGGTTCTTGTCCCTCATTTCGTTCTGAATGCCCACGTAGTGTTTCTTTACCGAATACATCAGCAGAATCAATGTCGGAACCAGCAGTGCCGTTACCCATGCTCCCGACATGAACTTCGAGGCCAATACGACCAAGGTTGTGATCCCTGTCGCAACGGCGCCCGTGCCGTTCACCAACATGTGCCATGTCCGGCCCTTATGCTCGCCTTCCTGATTCTTCCAGTGAACGACCATGCCCGCCTGGGAGAGGGTGAACGCCAAAAACGCTCCGATCGCATACAGCGGAATCAGTCTGTCTGTGACCCCGTCGAACAGGATCAAGATCACTGCCGTCAGGCCGGTCAGCGCGTAGATGCCGTGCGAGAACAGCAGTCGCCGTCCTCTCAGGATAAAGACATGCGGCAGGTAGTCGTGCGAGGCGATCGCCCGGGTCAGGCGGGGAAAATCCGCAAAAGCCGTGTTAGCACTGAGAGCCAGCGCCAGCAACACACTTCCCATGGTCAGAAAATAGAACCACCCGCGCCCAAAAACGGCGGTTACCAGCAGGCTTAGAAGACTCTGATACCCGGCCCCGTCGGGGTCCATCGCCATAATTTGGTAGTGCTTGGTCAGCCACGCTGTGCCGTACAGCAGTACGATCAAAATGCCTATGATGACCGTGAGTGCATACTGTGCATTCCTGGAGCGCGGCTCCCGGAACGCCATCACGCCGTTAGAGACCGCCTCTACACCCGTCATGGCGGCGCAACCGCTGGAAAAGGCCTTTAGCAACATCCACAGGCCCAGATACTGGACCGTCTGCGGCAATGGAGCGGGCAACGCGGTCACCGGAAGTGGGTGGCCCCCGGCTGCAATCGTCTTGTACACTCCCACCGCAATCAGGGTCATCAAAGTGCCGATGAAGAGGAATGTGGGCACAATGAATGCGGTGCCGGTGTCCTTGACGCCGCGTAGATTCACGATCGCCAGGATGGCGAGAATCAGCAGGCAAAGTGCCAGCGTGTGGGGTTGTAGCTCGGGCAGCGCAGAGGTCAACGCAGTCACGCCAGCCGAGATCCCTACCCCCGCGGTAAGGATGTAATCGATCATCAACGCCGCTGCGGCCAGCAACCCTGCTTTTTCGCCCAGGTTCTCCGTCGCCACGGTATAGCTGCCCCCGCCATGCGGATAGGCTGCAATGGTCTGCCGGTAGCTGAAATAGACGATGACCAGCAGGATCAGGATGGCGGTGATGATCGGCAGCAGGTACTGTGTCCCGACCATGCCTAAGGGAATCAAGAGCGCCAGCGCGGCTTCCGGGCCATAGGCCGCGCTGGTTAAGGCATCGAGCCCGAAAATGGGGATGCCGGCCCCCACTCCAATCTGTTCGGCGCGTTCTTCACTTGTCGCCAGCGGCTTGCCAAAAATCCTGTCCTGAATCGCCATGTCGATGTAGATACTACACTTGTCAAGCGTTCTTTCTAACGCCGGTGTGCCCATCCTGTAACATTTGGCATCGCCCAGGTTGGATCGATTTGAACCGCTCGGGAGTTGGCCAAGCAGGGAGGTTTTGTGCGACGTCGGGAATTTCTGGAGATTGCGGCAGCAACGTTGGCGGCCAATGGCCGTGCGGGAGCCATAAACGGGGCTGCGGAGCAGGTGGTCACCGAGCGATCCAACCCCGGCCAGCCTCATCGAGGGAAGGTCCTGGCGCTGATTACCCCTCATCTGGACGATGGCCCGATCTTCGCCGGCGGCACGCTTGCGAAGCTCCTAAGCGAAGGCTACACAGGCTACTTTATCCGCACCAGCAACGACGAAAAGGATTCTTACCACCTGTCGCTGGGGGAGACAGTGCTGGCCAATGAGCGTGACACGGAGCAACTGGTCAAAACCCTTGGCTTCAAGAAGGCATACGACCTGAGCTACCGCAATCATCGCCTCGACGACGTATCCAGAACAGAACTTCGTGGCCGGTTGATCTTCCTGTTCCGGTTGCTAAAGGTGGATACGGTTCTCAGTTACGACCCCTGGGGTCACTACGAGGAAAATCCGGACCATTACGTGACAGCGCAAGCGGTAGAGGCCGCCTGCTGGATGTCCGGCGGCCTGCTCGATTTTCCCGAACAATTCGATGCCGGCTTGAAACCGCACTCGGTCTCAGAGAAGTACTACTTTGCCCGCGGACCGCAGTTGGTGAACCGCGTGGTGGATATTGGAGACTTCCTCCCGCAGAAGGTCGCAGCCATTGCATCCTGCCAGACCATGATCGTCCACATGGTGAAGGATCTTGTAGACAGCCTTGCGCAGCGCGGGCTGCGTGTTCCCGCCTTAAACAGCAACCTTGACACGGCAACAAAAGAGTTCATTCAGGCGGCGTTTGTCACCCGCGATCACACCACGGGAGGAAAGCACGGGCTGCAATATGCCGAGGAGTTCCACTACATCGGGCCGGATGCGTCACTGGACGAATATATCTCGCGCAATGCACAACGCATCTCCTAGAGATGCTGCGTTTTAGCTGCTAAGGCCTAGTACTTGGGAAACCTCTCCTTCGTCCTCCGCAGGCCTTCGACTCGCTCGCTCCCTTCTCATTCGCCTACGAATGTAGCGCAATGCAAAGTGCGCTGCGACGACGAAAAGTGTCGTGGCGATGAGGTGACCTGCACTTGCTTCAATCCACGATTCATAATGCAAGGTTGCTACTACCAAAGCAGGAAAAAAGACAATGTACCGGAGAAGGATGAAAGCCAGGTCTGTGTTTTTAGGTACCCGTGCTTCGGTAAATGGGATGGTTGTCATCTGCAGCGAAAAAGCATCGGTCAGCAACACACATATACCCGCGGCTATCAGGATCTGGGCCATCGACTCCCTCACGCCACCCAGTTTCGGGTAGGAGACGAGTTGCAAAACAGCCACTGCGCCGAGAGTCATGACCAGTCCCCAAAGCAATACCCAACGTCTGGTGGCGCACAGGTGATCCGATGAAGCCTTGCCGTGGATCAGCCGAAAGACCCAACTTCCCGCCGGATCTGCGGGGGATTGCAGCGAGGTGCACAATCCGGCGACGATCCAGAAGGCGAGCGCTGGGACCGCCTCGCGCACCCCGTTGGTTGAGATCGCGATCCTGAGACGGTCGCTCCCTACTCGGAATCCGACGACCCAGGCAAACGCCAGCGCGACGCCCACCCCCGCGTACATCGCAAGGTAGAGGCGGTGACGTTGTGAGCGAAATAATGTCTGGCTTATGAAGTGATAGACGGCACGCCGCGATGGAGTCCGTACCAGCGTCGCGTGCAGGAGTCGTACGGCAGGCTGAACGAACCAACGCCTGGTACCAGGCGCGATGGAGCCTTCGACTGCTTGACGCGTGCTCCGCGCGTACGCTAGCGGATACGTGATGATTGCCAGCACCATCAGCAAAGAGGTTACCGTGTAGCCGGTATGGGCGAGCCGGGTGAACGCCGGCAAGGCGGACGGCCCTGCCAATATGGATTGGTAGATGCCCAGGAACCAGAATGGAGGAAAGCAGCGTACGGCCACACTTCCTGATTGAATCAACGCATGAAGCGACTGCGCCAGAATGGGGAACAGAAATAACACGATCGAGAGCGCCATCGCCACAAGACATTGAAGAAACGAAGAGATCAGGCGAAAGAGCCGCGCGCCCAGGACACTAATCAGCAATCCCTGCAAGGCCAGCACCTGGGACGCACCACAAAGGCCGGCGACTGTGATCGCGACGAAGTGGGCGGCGTAAGCCCGCGAGCTATTATCCGGCTCCGTAACCACAGGGAACAAGATGACTCCCAGGGAACTTGTGCCGATCAGAAAAAGCCCTAAAAAGATGAGAACGGCTGCCACTCTGGCGAGAAGAAGTCTTCGAGCCGCTATGGGCAGGACCGAAAGGACGAAGACGTCCAAAACATTTGGAACCAAAAGATCCCATTCAAATACGGTGACGGCGCCCATGACAACCCAGGCATACATCGCAAAGACATAATGGTCGGCTACCTGGCTCCAGAATGGCGGCCTGGGCGGCTTCGGCGCGAAGGCATGATAGGCGGGATACAGAAAGATAATGGCCACCAGGGTTGGCAGGGCGATCGCCCACGCAACCGTCATGATGAGCGGCAACGTCTCTCCGTCCACGGAAACGATCTCATTGTTGAAGAATCGGTCCAGGAGATGTCCAACCAGAAGCTTGAACTGGTTCTGTTCGGGGAGCGAAACCATTGATTCATCCGCTTGCCAATGCAACAGACGGGATCGGCTAAGCATCGCCCGGCCTCATAATATCGACGAGTTGCCGGGCTAACACCCGAGTGTCTTCCTGCTGAACCAACTGCGCAAAGACATCCTGCAAGTTGGCTAGCTGCATGACTTGCGCGAGCTCAGCGGGTGCGGCGTCGGCCAGTATTTTTCCTTTAGCAATCACGATCACCCGGTCGCAGACCTGCTCTACGACTTCGAGAACATGTGAGATGTACAGAATTGCCTTGCCCTGTGCGGCTAGTTCCTGCAGCAGGTCCTTGAAGAGCCGCGCGGAGACTACGTCGAGTCCGGAGAGAGGCTCGTCGAATATCAATAGTTTTGGGTTGTGCATCAGGGCGGCGGCTATCAGGACACGCTGCTTCATCCCTTTCGAGTAGAAAGAAATGGGCGAGTAGCGCCAGGATTCCAGCCCCAGGAGTTTCAACATCCGGGTAGCTTTGCGCTCGATATCGCCCTCTCCCATGCCGCGCAGCCTGCCCACCAACTGCAGGTATTCCAACCCTGACAGATAGGTATAGACTTGCGCCTCTTCGGGAACATAGCCGAGGACGCTACGGAAGTTGACCATATCGTCGCGGATGTCCTTGCCTTCGAAGAGGACGCATCCCTCGTTTGGTTTCAGCAGCCCGGTAATGATCTTCACCGTGGTCGATTTTCCCGATCCGTTGGGTCCGAGGTAACCGACGATCTCGCCCGGCCGGATACGAAAGTTGATGTCCTCGATCGACGGGATTCCCCGATATCGCTTGCAAAGGTGGTTAACCTCGAGCACAGGCGCGCCCTCTCATCCTCTACCTATGTAGCAAGCTACCTATAAATTGTCAAGTAGCCTACTACATAGCTATAATCTGCTGCATGGCAGGTGAACCCAAACTCTCGCATACGGCTGCGATGATTCTGCAAGCTGTCCATGCCGGCCATATTTATGGCTTTAGCGTGATGGAGGTAACGGGTCTTCCCAGCGGAACCGTATACCCGGCGATGCGTCGACTGGAGCGCGACGGCTTGATTGTCTCTCGCTGGGAGCGTCAATCGATTGCAGATGCAGAGCAAAGACCGTTGCGCAAGTACTACAAGCTAACCCGGAGTGGCCGAACCACCCTCGAGACAGCATCCAAGCGCTACCCGCTCCTCACCAAGCTAATGCCATCTCCCGAGGTCGAGAACGCATGAGGATGCGCGGATTGGCCCATTCACTATTCGTCTGCACCGGCATTCTGAAGATCGCGGCCACCCTCGTGCCCCGGAAAGCCCGTGCAGAGTGGCTGGAAGAATGGCGCGCAGAGTTGTGGCATGTTTGGCGCATTTGCAATCAGAACGATGGGCCCGCTGCTTTGCACCAGAGAAAGGAAATAACTGCATTCAGTCTCGGCGCTTTCAAAGACGCACTCTGGTTGAGGAAAAACCATCCCTCGTCAGCGACGCGCCAGTGGTTCAGACCTGGAACGCCTTCGCGCTGCATCGCGGCTTTTCTCGTCGTAGCAGCTGCAAGCTTGCTGATTGCCTATGGCCGTCCCAGTGTTTGGAACGTGATGCGACCGGACACATATCGGGATGCGAGAGACCTGGTGATGATCTCGCGCGGTGGCTACGAGAGCACGTCCGCCCCAAGCGTCGAATTCTCAGAGTATGAAGCATGGACCAGGAACTCGGCTCACTTGTTTACCGGCCTTGCCTTCTACCAATTGGCGGCGAAGCCACTCACCATTGGGACAGGCTTCTCAACCGAGCTGCCGGTGGTTCGTGCAAGCTCAAATCTCTTCGAGCTCCTGGGCATTCCGATCTCGTTTGAAGTACCTGGCATGCCGGCAGGCCATTCCACGAGACTCTTCCTCAGTCGAGGCGCGTGGCTCAAATATTTCAACGGGGATGCTCACGTCTTCGGTCACATCCTGCAGGTAGATGGGCAGCAGGCAATGGTTGCGGGCGTGGTCCAGGACGAGGATTGGCGCCTGCCGGGAAAGACCGATCTCTGGCTACTTGAGGATGACCAACAGCTGTCCGCCACGCCATCAGACGCTGAGGGATACGTACTCGGCCACGCCTCGCCGTCAATATTCCGGGCCGGGCCAGACGGCCGGCGTCAAATGTATATTCCTAACAAAGACGCCGGCTATGACTGGTTCGTTTGCGAGTCACTCGCTGAACGCATTCAGGAGCCATTCTCGATCTTTTTATTTGCCCTGGTTCTTGCTTGCCTGGCACTGCCCGCAACCACCTCGCTGCCGCTCGGAGAATACCCGGCCCATAGCAACCGTGTCCCTTGGACGACACGAGTTCGCCGCTGGGCTTTCCTGTCCGCTAAGTTCATCCTGATCGTCCCTGTCGTTTACTTTGGATCGTTTGACCTCGCGTACTCAAGCAGCTCCATGTCTGTTGCCACGTCTGAACTCCTGGAGGTATGCACCTCATTCTGGGCGTTGCTCTTTGCGTTCCGCTGGGCTTTGCGCGATCAGCGCAGGCGGTGTCCGGTCTGCTTGTGTACCTTGACCAATCCGGCGCGTGTCGGGCAATTCTCGCGAAACTTCCTTGCCTGGAACGGGACCGAGCTTGTTTGTTTGAGCGGTCACGGCTTGCTGCACGTTCCTGATATACCGACGAGCTGGTTCAGCAACCAAAGGTGGCTTTACCTGGACCCTTCCTGGAGCGCCTTGTTCCCGGTAGGTACCTGACCTCGCTGGTTGCTACGCCCGGTGGGTGAGCGCCTCGCGGATACGGCGGCCCACTATCAAATCCTCGCCCGGTTGCAGCATCCACACCCCGACCACCAGCGTGTTCGCGTCCGATGGAATGCCCTGGTTAGCCGGCTGTCCGCTATTGGGGTTCAGTTCGATGGAGGGCTTGCCCTCGCGCAGCGCCGTCAGCACCTCTTGTGTCGTTACCCCTCTCACCGAAGGATCGAAGCGTATGAGCACATGAGGAACGTGGTTCGCGATCTTGGGAACGACCGTCTGGGTGGTGACGGAGGGTATCCCCTTGACCGCCGCGATGATCAGGTCGGCTCGTTTCTGATAGTCCCCCTGCATCGATTCCTCGGTATGCGAGAGAACCCAATCGACGGCTGCCACCATGCCGACAATCTGCTCCTTGGCCACCTTCATGCCGCGGCCTACCGCGGTGTCCCCGGGGTTATTGTTCTGCTGTGCCAGATCGGTGAGATGTTTTTTGCCCAGCAGCAGCCCTGCGTTTTGCGGACCGCGGATGCCCTTGCCTCCGGAAAAGGCAACCAGGTCGAAGCCCATACCGGTGTACTTCCATAGATTGGAAATAGGGGGCATATCCGCCGCCGCGTCGAGATGGCACGGAATATTGTGCTCGTGGGCAACGCGAAGCCATTCTTCGCGGCCGATCTGCGCAGTGCCGGCCTCGCCGTCTTCCTCTTCGGCCGCGTTAAAGAAGTTGGTCATGATGGCGTTGCCGGCTTCGCAAGCGCGTTTGTAGTCGTCCATGGTGACCACCTCGGTCACCCGTGCACCGCAAAGGAACATCGCGTGATCGTAACCGTAGCGGTGCGCTCGCTGCACAATCACCTGGTTCTTCAGGCCATCGATGGCTTGCGGCATGGCGGAGGGCGAGATGTTGTTCGCAGCCTGCAGGCACGCGGCAGTGGCGAGTGTAATCGCTCCCGACGCGCCCGAGGTCACCACCGCGCCTTCGCACTTGAGACGCTGAGCGATATACTCGCCCGACTTGGTTTGCAGGTCATGCAAGCGGACCGGATGCAGCGCCGCCTTCTGCACCGCAGCCAGGACAACCGGGGGCATACAGGCTGCGGTCAAAGTGGTGTAGGTGCCGGCTGCATTGATAATCTTAGGCACACCCAGCTTGTCGTAGTAGTCTTCGCCTTCCACTTCTCCCGTCGTGGAGGCAAAAGACCTGGCGACGCCAAAGCTGGCAGCGAGCCCACCGGTCCAGCGAAAGAAGCGTCGACGGGAAAATTGTTTGTCTGCGAGTTCGGTCAGTTTTGACATAGGAGGATGCTCTACTTTTTCTTCGCCAACCAGTGCGAATGGATCTCGGGGCCTTGCGAAGCCGCAACTGCCTCTCGTCACTCTAGTCTACGGCTAACTGCTCGGGTAACGCAGCAATAAAGGTCCTGAGCGGCTCATGAGGACATCTGCTTCAACCACGTTGTAACGTCCGAGACTAAGGGTCTCCTGGAAGATTCCTGAAACCGGGATCTGGTGGATGCGCGCGAGTTCAAAGCTGTGGTAGCGCAGATGGACAGTGTGGACCCCATCCGTCGCATTCATCATACGCAGTCGATATCGCCGGCCCTGCTGCAGAAACAGAGCTGCGGCCGGGTGGGGTCGTCGATCGATGGTCCATTGATACGTGCCGTCGCTCGTTTTCTCAAGCAACATCTCAATCAACTGGTCTGGCGAACGGCGGCTGGCGCCGAATTCCGCGTGCGATGCGTCGTAGGCGCCCAAGGGCGGCTCGCCCACAGTCAAGGTCAGCACGTCGGCTGCCGCCGGTTGAGAGATCAGGGCCGAAGAGCGCTGGACCACCACTGCGGCAGCGGAACTCGCGGCCAGTTGAAGGAAGCGTCTGCGCTTCATCGTCTACCCTCGAAAGTGGAAATTGGACTCCCGGGCTATCGATTCCCTGCGAAACTTTGTAACGAAACGTTCTATAGTACAGTGGTCGAAGTGTAGCACCGGAGGCACAACGCAAGTGGAATTTCCGCCGCGAAAATCTCAGGGCTCGCAAGCTGATCGTGCACTCGGTATGGATGCAGAGATGGCCCGCGCGGATTTCCTCGACGGGCGTCCATTCGCCGGCCCCGCGGGCGCTCCAGCCATGATGGCCAAGGAGGACTGGGACGGTTACGGTGGCGTAGGAGATTACGCGACAGCGAACGGGAATACGCACGCTGTAATGACCGCGGGCCACGGCATTCGCGACGCGCTGTACACAAGCCAGCTCAAAAACGCCCGAGCGACTGGAGAGACTTTTGATTGCGTGGTGGTCGGCGGAGGCATCAGCGGTTTGGCCGCCGCTCATCTTTTTTCTGAAAAGACCGGCCGATCGAAACGCTGCCTGGTGTTGGAGGACCACTCCATTTTTGGTGGGGAAGCCCGGCGCAACGAATTTATGGTGGATGGGCACCGGCTGATTGCAGGCCAGGGCTCGGCCACGTACTTTCCTTCCCTCCCGTCTTCACTCACGCAAAGGTTTTACGAATCGATAGGCTTTGACGGTAAGCCGTTGGAGTACCAGAAATGGGGCGGAGGGCAGCCTGAACTGGACGTAAACACTCTTCCTTATGCGCGGGGCAGCAAAGATTCCGGAATGTTTTTTGGGGCGCGCTTTGGTCATCCTGAGGGGTTTTGGCTCTTCGATCCATGGGGCAAAAAGCTCGCCGGCGCGCCCCTCCCCGAGGCGACCAGGCAACAGCTGCTCAGGGCGCGCGCAGGCAATCAAACATTTGTTCCACCCAAGGTCGACGGGGACGAAATTTCGCGGGCCCTCGACCGCATCACCCTGGAAGAGCACCTGATGCAGCGTGACGGCCTCACCCGCGAATTTATCCGTACCTATATGCCGGTTGCGGCAGATTGGGCGGGCTCCTCAGCGGACGAGAACTCTGCATACGCGTATTACGCTCCTGAGGTACTTTTCCCCTGGAAGAACGAAGTTGGCGAGCAGATATTCCCCGGGGGAAACACCGGCATCGCGCGCTTTATCGTGAAAGCCATGATCCCGGAGGCGATGCCCGGCCCCAACACCTTGGCCGGCATGTGCCTCGGGGCGGTGGACTTTACCAAGTTGGATCGTGCAGGTCAGCCCGTGCGGATACGTCTAGGTGCGACCGTGGCGGATGTGCGGCATGAGGGCGACGGCGTCCGGGTTAGCTACGCGGTCGATGGCCGGCTCCATACCGTACAGGCACAATCGGTGGTGATGTCTGCCGGCTGGACAACGGCGAGAACCATTTCCGATTTGCCGGAAGACTATCGCGAAGCGTACCAGCAGTTCTACCGCATACCTTGCGCCGTCATCAACGTTGCTATTCGCAACTGGCGCTTTATGGCCAAGATGGGGATCACGGAATGCCAGTGTTTCGAGGGGCTTTATAGCTGGCTCGCGGTCCGCAAAGTTGCTCTATTTGGTGACGTTCCTCCTACCGTCAGCCCCGACGATCCAACGGTACTCCGTTTGAAAATCACATTTACTGAGCCCGGTACTCCGTTGCCGCAGCAGTGCACACGGGGAAGAATGCGCCTGCTGGGCACGCCCTATTCGGAATATGAACGGATGGTTCGCGAACAGATGACACTGATGTTTGCGCGCAGCGGATTTGACGCGCGGCGGGATCTCGCCGGCGTCATCGTAAATCGCTGGGGCCACGCCTATCTCTGTGGCCAGCCGGGCTTCTTCTTTGGAACGGAGGGCAAGATCGCTCCCCGCGAGGTGATGAGGCGCGCTCCTTTCGGTAAGATTGCCTTCGCCAATTCCGACCTCTCCGGAATCATGGATCATCGCGCTTCCATCGCCGAATCGGATCGTGCTGTGAACCAGCTTCTGGGGTAACTCCTGATCGTGTAAGGTTACGGGTGCAGAACAAACGTTAGAAACTAAAACAGGCGGAGCAGATCGTGTCTAGTCGGCGCATCGGCATCATCATGCATGGCATCACCGGGAGGATGGGCTACAACCAGCATCTGGTCCGTTCGATCGTGGCCATCAGGGATCAGGGTGGGGTGACGCTCTCCAATGGCGACCGGGCTATGCCCGACCCGATCCTCGTAGGACGTAACCTGGAGAAAGTGTCCAGCGTGGCGGAGCGCCACGGCATCAAGCGGGTCGCGAAAGACCTGGATTCCGCGCTCGCCAATCCCGAGGACACGATCTTCTTCGACGCCGGCTCGACCCAGATGCGTGTGCCTTTGCTGAGCCGCGCTATCGAGGCTGGAAAGCACGTTTACTGTGAGAAGCCGCTCTCAGAAACGCTCGAGGAATCGCTTTCCCTGGTGCGCTTGGCCCGCAAACACGGGGTGAAGAGCGGCGTGGTGCAGGACAAGCTTTATTTGCCGGGTCTGCGCAAGCTCCGCATGCTGAAGGACGCAGGTTTCTTCGGCCGTATCCTCTCCGTGCGTGGTGAATTTGGCTACTGGGTGTTTGAGGGTGACCTGCAGCCCGCACAGCGGCCGTCATGGAATTACCGCAAAGCCGATGGGGGAGGGATCATTCTGGATATGCTGCCCCATTGGCGTTATGTCCTGGACAATTTGTTTGGCGCCGTACAGTCGGTCAGTTGTATCGGCGCAACCCATATCACGCAACGCGTCGATGAGAGTGGGGCGGTGTATAAGGCCGATGCCGACGACGCAGCCTACTCTACTTTCCAGCTCGAGGGAGGCGTGATCGCGCATATCAATTCGTCCTGGGCGGTGCGGGTAAGGCGGGACGACCTGGTGACCTTTCAGGTCGACGGAACGTATGGATCCGCAGTGGCGGGTTTGAGTCGATGCTACACCCAGCATCGCGTAAATACCCCCCGGCCGGTGTGGAATCCCGACGTCCCACAGACGATGAAATTCACCGAGCAGTGGGACGAGGTGCCCGACACTCAGGTCTATGAGAACGGCTTTAAGCTCCAGTGGGAAGACTTTATCCGTCACGTAGTGGAGAACAAGCCCTGGAGCTTTGACCTGCTTGAAGGAGCGAAGGGCGTGCAGTTGGCCGAGCTTGGCTTGAAGAGCTGGGCCGAACGTCGTTGGGTCGATGTGCCGGCGTTGTCTCCCGACGCCGCGGTTGGGGTTGTGTGAGCAGCATCCGCGATCTGTCCATCAACCTGGCCACCGTGCGTCAGCAATACACGATGGGTCAGGCGGTGGATGCTTGCCTGGCTCAGGGCATTACGGCCATTGCGCCGTGGCGGGACCAGGTGCAGTTGGCGGGTCTTGCGGAAGCAGCCGAAATTGTTCGCTCGAACAGGCTTCGGGTAACCGGGCTCTGTCGCGGCGGCATGTTTCCTGCCGCTGACAAGGCAGGCTTGGCTGCCGCCATCGATGACAACAAGCGCGCGATCGATGAGGCGGTTGCCCTCCAGGCCGACTGCCTGGTGTTGGTAGTGGGAGGACTGCCAGGAGATTCGCACGACATCGGCGCAGCACGCGAGATGGTGGCCGATGGCCTGGCTGCGATCCTGCCCCATGCGCGTGCCAGCCACATGCCGCTGGCCATTGAGCCCCTTCATCCCATGTATGCCGCCGACCGATCCTGCATTAACACCCTGGAACAGGCGCTCGATCTGTGTGATCTGCTGGGCGATGGAGTAGGCGTCGCGATTGATGTCTATCATGTCTGGTGGGATCCGAAGCTGGATGCGCAGATTATGCGTGCCGGCGCCGGCGGACGCATCCTGGCTCACCACATTTGCGATTGGCTGGTGCCGACGCGCGATCTTCTGTTGGACCGCGGGATGATGGGCGACGGAATCATCGATCTGCGATCGATTCGTTCTCTGATTGAGAGTGCCGGATACCATGGGCCGCAGGAGGTCGAGATCTTCTCCGCGCAAAACTGGTGGAAGCGCCCTGGCGAAGAAGTGCTCGCTACCTGTGTTGAGCGCTTTCTCAGCGCGTGTACCTAGTTGAACAGTCGTTTTACCAGGAGGTCCTATGTCATTCGAATCGAGAAACCCAACTACCGGGGAGCTTCTGGGCACCTATCCCGAGCATAGTGCCCACGAGGTTGAGCTGCGTTTGCAGAGCGCCTGGGATGGCTGGAAGCGCTGGTCGCGTACTCCGCTCTCTGAGCGGACAGCCTTTCTCATTCGCCTCGCGAATGTGCTGGAGAGCCGCGTGGAAGAGTACGCGCGGCTGATCACACTAGAAATGGGCAAGCCGATCGGAGAAGCGCGCGGCGAGGTGAAAAAGGCTGCCTTCGGCGCGGCTCATTTTGCCCAGGAGGGCACCGCGTATATCCAGCCCGAACCCATTCCGGGAACTCCAGGCCGCGTCGTCTACGAATCGCTAGGCCCGATCCTCGCCATCATGCCCTGGAACCTTCCCTTCTGGCAGGTATTGCGCTTCTTCATCCCTACTGCGCTGGTAGGAAACACCGTGGTGGTGAAGCATGCTGAGACCGTGCAGGGCTGCGCACTTGCACTAGAGCGCCTGGTTAAGGATGCCGATGGTCCTGAAGGGCTCTACGTCAATCTCTCGGTTCAGCGTGGCGCGGTGCCGGCTATTATCGCGGATCCCCGCATACGTGCAGTGACGGTGACGGGGAGCGTTGCGGCCGGGCGCGCGGTGGCGCAACAGGCAGGCTTGCACGGCAAGAAGGTCGTGTTGGAACTTGGCGGCTCCGATCCGTTCATCGTGCTCGAGGATGCCGACATCGCAAAGGCGGTGCAGCTGGGCGTGACCTCTCGCTATTCCAACAACGCGCAGAGTTGCATTGCGGCCAAGCGCTTTTTCATCGCCGAACCGATCGCGGATGCTTTCATCAAGGCTTTTGTTGAGCAGGCATCTGCGCTCAAGGTGGGCGACCCGCTCTTGCCTGACACCAAACTGGGTCCCCAGGCTCGCGCAGACCTGCGTGCGACAACGGAGCGCCAGGTCTTCGAAGCAAAGGCAGCCGGTGCGCGTGTGCTCACCGGTGGTAAGTCTCTTGATGGACCAGGTTATTTCTATCCTCCGACGGTGCTGGTGGATCTGCCGCACGACGCGCCGGTTGTGCGGGAAGAGTTCTTTGGTCCGGTGGCGCTCTTCTTTACTTTCAAAACTGATGAAGAAGCGATCCGGTTGGCCAATGACACGGAGTTTGGCCTAGGAGCGACAGTGTTCAGCAAAGACGCCTCCCATGCCAATGCTGTGGCTGCGCAGATCGAGGCCGGAGCGGTCTTCATCAACGACTTTGTCCGGTCGGATCCGCGAGCACCTTTTGGCGGCGTCAAGGGCTCCGGCGTTGGCCGGGAATTAGGGGCGCTCGGAGCTCGGGAGCTTACCAACGCCAAGCTCATTTGGGAACCGGCCTGATCGGGAGGATCGCCTTTCCCTGCTTCCTATTTATAGGCGTGGATCAGCTCCACGCTCACGCCGCCGATGGAGTCGGTATCCATGTAGTCGTACTGCCCGGAGTCCTTCTTGCCGACGTCCCCCCAAGCTCCCGATTGCCATACGTGATAGCCGAGCTTCTCGTACTCGGCCACTGCCTGATTCAAGTCGTCCACCGGCATGCCCAGATGCTGAATGCCCTCCGTGTGTTTTTTGAAGAAGTCGGCATAGATGTTCGGGGGCGTCGCGGGCGCGGAGATCCATTCGTAACTGAACTGGTCGTAATTCTGGTAGCCGACCTCAAACGCAAACCACAGCGGTTTGCCGCGGTACGTAGAGTCCTGCCGCGGAGTCGCGTGCTCCATGCGGAATGCGGGAAAGCCCAGCTTCTGCCAGTAGGCTGAGACGGGCTCTAAATCGCGGACCACCGGTGCGAGGTGAGAAACCTTTCCCGGCGGCCCTGGAGCAGGCGCGCCACCGGGCCAGTAAACCAGGCCGAGGACGAACTTACCCTGCGGCTCGGTATCGAAGTAGGTGTAAGTGACACGCTTGCCGTCCCGCTCGAGGCTCAGCTGCTGCAGTACGCCGACACCGAGACCATGCATGCGTTTGATTTCCTTTTCCATCTCCGCCTTGGTCTTCACCTCGTGCACGATGGAGAAGATCCCATCGCCATGCTTGCCCAGGAAATCGTTCCAGGCATTCAGCTGTCCTTCTGCCGGCTGAATCATATCCACCGTCAGGTTTCCCAAGTGGCCTGTGATCTCCCAGGCCCACATTTTCACCGGCTTGCCGTGGTCTTTGCCGGTCAGCACGACATCCGGGTATTCGTGAATGTCAGACAAGCCGAGCGCGATCCAGCCCTGTTTGGCCAGGTCGACGTTTTGCACCAGCCAGGTCACGCTGTTGACCGACTTGTAGCAGGCGGGCATCTCCGCATAGCCAGTGCCTGCTAGCGCGCAAAAAATGGTGAGATAGCGCATGAGCTTCATTTCGATTCAACTCTCAATCAAAAAAAGATTGCCTGGCGGATTGCACCCGGGCCATACTTGATGGCACATACTAATGAATCGTTCCTAATTAATCAACAGGTGGAGTCGGCATGAAGCGGGCACTGGCGATAGGGACATGGCATCTTTTGACCGCGGCATGCCTGCTGGGGCAAATGGCCGGCATGGCGAGCCACCCGCCCGACCCCGCCGCTACGATTCCCGTCACCCATCCATCGAACGTGACCTTCTCCAGGGCTGTTGCACCCATTCTGCAACAGCACTGCCAGGGCTGTCATCGCCCGGGAGAAGGAACGCCCTTCTCCATGCTGACCTATGAAGATGCGCGCCCCTGGGCGCTGGCGATGAAGCAAATGGTGGTGACCCGCGCCATGCCGCCATGGTTCGAGGATGGGCACACCGAGAAGTTTGAGAATAATCGCTCGTTGACCCAGGCGCAGATCGATACCATCGCCGCCTGGGCGGATGCGGGTGCGCCCAAGGGCGACCCTAAAGATCTGCCGCCGCCGGTCGATTTCGTCGCCGGATGGACAATTCCTAAGCCAGACTCCGCCGCGCAATCTTTGCCAATCTGCCTTCGGTCTATACCCTGATAAACGAGTACTGGCTGCAAAAATGAGGTTCCTTTTCCGGATTGGAATATCTATCCTCGCCACAACGATCGCGCCGCCCGCGTCAATCGCACAGACGGCAATAGCGACTGTGCCCGTGGGCAACACGCCGATAGCTGTCGCGGTTAACCCGGTAACCAACAAGATTTACGTAACCAACGCGGGTGCGGATTCCGTCTCGGTGATTGATGGGGCCACCAATGCGGTCAGTGCAACCGTGCATGTGGGAAGCTACCCTCAGGCGCTAGCGGTCAATACAGCCACCAATAAGGTCTACGAAGCCAACAATTTTGGTCATAGCGTGACGGTCATCGATGGCGCCACCAACGCAACCACCACCATCCGGGTGGGGCAGGGCCCTCGCGGCATTGCTCTCAATCCATCAACGAACAAGATATACACGGTCAATTACGGGAGTCAGGACGTAACCGTCATTGATGGAGCCACTAGGGCTACCACTGCTGTCCATACCGGAAAGCACCCCTGGGCGATCGCAGTGGACACGAAATCAAACAAGATCTATGCGGTAAACGAAGACAGCGCCAGCTTGACGATTATCCAGGGAGACACCAACGCCGCGACTACAGTGGACGTGGGCGCCATTCCTTTCGCCGTGGATGTGAACCCGGCAACAAAAAAGGCGTATGTTCTGAGCTATAGCAACGACACCATGGCGGTGGTCGACGGGACTACCGATTTCGTAAGCAAGACCGTTAGTTTGGGGACGCATCCGCAGGCCATCGCGATCGATGAGCAGAGCGATCAAATCTATGTGGCGAACCAACGCACAGCTAGCGTGACCGTGATCGACGGCAAGACGAATCTTCCGGTCACAAAAGTGAATGTGGGCACGATTCCGTACGCTTTCGGAATCGATCCAGTGGCTCGCCTGGTGTATGTCGCCAATTTCAGCAGCAACAACGTTACCGTGATTCGAGGGGTGGCTACGCGATGATCGTATTCAAGAAATTGTCTTTGAAGCCGCTCGTGCTTCTCGTGGTTTCGATTGCAGCCGTCACGGCGCATGCTCTGGATACTCCCAGTCAGGCGGTCAAGTTCCGGGTGGTGGCGATCGCAGAATCCGGGAACACTCCACACAATGAGTTTGTGGCCGCCGCCAAGGTTTGGCTGCAGCGGTTGGCCGACGAGAATGACTTTGCCGTCGATTACATCACCAACACCGATCCCATCAACGATGCCTTCCTGGCGAAGTACAAGCTGTTCATCCAGCTCAACTATCCGCCGTATCGCTGGACGCCGGTAGCAAAGAAAGCTTTTGAGCGCTACATCACGCGCGGTACCGGCGGCTGGATCGGTTTTCACCATGCCATGCTGCTGGGAAATTTTGATGGATACCCGATGTGGCCATGGTGGTCCCATTTCATGGGGGATATCAGGTACACCAGCTACATCGCGCAGTTCGCTACGGCAACCGTGAAAGTGGACGATCCCAATCATCCGGCGACCAAGGGTCTACCTGCCTCGTTCGTCGTGCAGCAGGAGGAGTGGTACACCTGGAGCAAGTCCAACCGTTCGACCGTTCATGTTCTGGCCAGTGTCGACGAGTCGACTTACGATCCCCGAAGCATGATCACCATGGGAGACCATCCCGTGGTTTGGACCAACGAGCACGTCAAGGCCAGGAATATCTATATTTTTATGGGTCATCACGCCGAGCTGTTCCAGAACAAAGATTTCACCCAGCTTTTCAGGAACGCGATCTTCTGGGGTGCGGGCCAGTGAAAAGATATTTCGTCGCGCTGACCTTGTGCTTTGCCATAGTCTCGGCAACTGGCAGGGCCCAGGAGGCCAAAGCTTCGCAGCCAAGGGTATTGATTTTCTATTCCCTGAATGTAGAAAACGATCACGTTCTCTTCGCGCTGGATGCACTGCGGTTCTTCGCGGCGCTAGCCGAGAAAGACAACTTCACCTTGGAAGCAACGACCAATTGGGAAGATCTGAACGATGCGAATCTGAAGTCCTACCAACTGGTGGTGTGGCTCAACGACTTTCCCCACAATCAACCGGAGCGGGAGGCGTTCGAGAAATACATGACCGGGGCGGCGCCTGGCTCGGCTTTCACGTATCCGCATACAACGACAAGACCACAAAGTGGCCATGGTTTATGACCTTTATTGGTGGAGGCGTGTTTGACAACAACAGCTGGCCGCCGTTGCCGGCCAAGCTGATAGTCGATGACCGGACGAGTCCGGTCACCCGCAATCTGCCGGCAACATTTGTCTCACCGACAAACGAGTGGTATCGCTGGAAACCCACCCCTCGTCTCGATAGCCACATCCATGTGCTGGTGACGCTTGACCCGGCAAATTATCCGCTGGGCATCAAGAGCCTTTTGACGTACGGTGATATTCCCGTAGTGTGGACCAACACGCAGTACAAGATGCTCTACATGAATATGGGCCATGGCGACAAGATCTTCACCAGCCCGGTGCAGAACACGCTCATCGAAAATGCAACCACGTGGCTCCTGGGTAAGAACTAGCCCATCTCCTTTGGGATCCTCCCGAGCGAATGGACCGCGGGTGCCCCATATCTCGCTCGTTTTTCGCGAGATATGGGATACCACGGTCCTATCCTTGCCACCTCTTGGTCTCGATGCGGTATTGACGGAGAACGGTTGAGGTTCGTGGTATCCCACATCTCGCGAAAAACGAGCGAGATATGGGGCACCCGCGGTTCGTGGTTAGGACAGAGTTTGGAGTCGATAATGAACCGGGTTCTTGCCGCTTTTGCCTTAGCGTTGGCGGCGTCTGCTGTCCTGCATGCCGAAGCATGCAAGAGCAATGCGTTGCCGCGCCGGTCCGACTGGCCCGTCTATGGCGGACAGGGCGAAGGTGATCACTACTCTCCTCTGTCGCAAATCAACCGAGGCAATGTACGCAAGCTAAAAGAGGCATGGAAGTTCGATGCGGCCGAAGAGGGCGGCCTGGAAACAAGCCCAATCATTATCGGGAGGACTCTCTTCGACTATACCGCCTCGCAAAAAGTGATTGCGCTCGAGGCCTCGACCGGTAAACTTCTCTGGAAATTCGATTCTGGGTTACCCAGCAAGCAACCGGCGCGTGGTCTTGCCTACTGGACTGATGGCCGGCAAGGTCGAGTCCTGGCCGGACGGCACGTGCAGCCAACAACTGGGCCGGGATGGCGCTCGACGAAAAACGCGGTATCGTCTACGTTCCTACCGGATCCGCGTTCTTTGATTTCTACGGAGCAGATCGGGTAGGAGACGATCTCTTCGCCGACACCCTGCTCGCGCTCGATGCAAACACCGGCAAGCGCCTTTGGCATTTTCAAGGAGTGCATCATGACATTTGGGATCGCGACTTTCCGTCGCCCCCAGGTCGCCTTTGCATTGCCTTGAGGTTCATCAGTTCGATGGCTGTGGGAGCAAAACGGAGGGGATCATCTCAAGGGCGATGGCGATGGCCCCCCAGAGCACGGATGTGTTCCCCAGCTTACCAACGCCGATCTTGGTGACCGCGAACTCGCTCTCCTGAAGCTGCTTTTGCACTGCAGTGATCAATGCGGGATGGCTGCCCACTTCCCCCTCCAACAAAATAAGGCCGGGATTCAAAATGAGCGAGAGGTTCACGATGATGTCTGCCACGATGCTGGCCCGGTGCTGCACGATCTTTTCCGCGCGAGCATCGCCGGCTTGCGCCAGGTCGAGGACCCCCATCGCGTCCATCTCTTCCGGCTCCGCTGCATCCTGGCCGGGCTTCTTTCTTACTTCCTGCCAACTCTCCAGAATTCCGGAGCTGGTCAGCAACGTATCGAGCTCACCAAATTCGTGAAGGGTGGGACGTTTGCGCGAAGTATTGGGCAAACGAAGATAGGCGATTTCACCCGCGGACCACTGCGATCCGTGATAGATCTGGCCGCCCAGGACGATTCCAGCGCCTACGTTGGGGCCGATGTGAATCAGGATGAAGCTCTCTTCCGCCTGCGCGGCGCCGCAGTAACGCTCGCCCTGAGCGGCCAGGTTGATGTCGTTTTCAATAATGACCAGGCATTCTACGATTCTGTTCAGCTTGGCGCGCAGCGGGACGGAACGCCAGTTCTCCAGGGTACTGATCGACAGCACGACTCCTTCCTCTACGTTGGTAATGGCCGGCACTCCCACTACCAGCGCGAGCAACTGCTCCCGCTTCTTGCGATGTTTGCGCAGCAGCCTCCGCACCTCTTCTCCGATGTAGATACAAATGGCGTCGGGGGTTGTTTTCCGATCGGCTAGCGGGATTGTTTGGGTGTCCAGTTCGTGCCCGTTCAGATCCGTAAGCAGGAACGAAAGGCTGTCGGCGGTAATCTTCACAGCGAGCACGCAGCCACGCTCTGCCTTGAACGAGATCATGTCCGGAGGCCGTCCCCCGTTGGACTCACCCTCGCCCAGGGGTTTGATCAGGTCGGCCGACAACAGATCGCCCACCACGTTGGTGATGGTCGGAGCGCTCAGGCCGGAAGCGCGCACCAGGTCCGCTTTCGAACAAGAACCGCTCTCGCGCAGGAGCTTCAGGACCCGAAGCGCGTTGGTATGGCGAAGAAGTGAGGGCCTGCCGACCGGAATGCTTTCGTTCTTCAAGGAAAACCGACTTGCAAATATGAGAGAGATTACGGCGTTGTGGGCCCCGGTAATTTAAAAATGGGCAAGCGGCCTCTCCGTCGCCCTAAAACATAACCACCCCTTTTATACCACCTGACAAAAGCGTGAGCTTCCTGGCTCTCTGGCCGATCATTGTAACTAAAGTTTATGAAGTGTGCTACGATTTGGATTCGCGCCGCCGGCCCTACCCTGCGAGGACGTAACCACTGATGATGAGCGCCAAGACTTCTCTCTCCAGCCTGATCGCATTTTCCGCCGCACTTCTCGCTTTGACCACTTCGCTCTGCGCCCAAACCAGGGTGCCTCAACATCCGCTGGATGCTCTCACAACAAACGAATACTGGACCGTTCATGATGTTCTTGAGCAGAGCGGCCATCTCACCGATAAGACACTCTTCTCCAGCGTGCTGCTCCACGAGCCGGACAAAGAAAAGGTACTGAACTGGAAACAAGGCGACCCCATTCCTCGCGAGGCCGATGTCATCCTTGAGGACCAGGGCAAGACCATCGAAGCCCGGGTCGACATCGTGGCCCACAAACTTGAGTTCTGGAATCAGGTTCCCGGCGTGCAGGCCCCCATTACCGAGTCAGAGCTGGACACCATGAATGACGTGGTCAAGAAAGATCCCCGCGTCATCGCCGCGCTCAAGCGCCACGGGATCACCGATTTATCCGGTGTGCGTTGTGAGCCCATCCCCATCACGTGGATGATCTTTCCCGAGCAGTCAAGCGCACGTATTGGCTTTGGCGATTGCACTGATTCGCACGGTGTCTATCATCCCTGGGGCCGCGCGATCGAAGGGGTCTATATCCTCGCCGACCTTACCAGCGAAAAAGTCCTCAGGGTAATCGACAACGATCCTGTTCCCATGTCGACGGGAGATATCAACTACGAAGTAGGAGAAGCTGTGCCGCGCCCAGGCACCAAGCCCTTGGTCGTGACCCAGCCACTCGGCCCCAGCTATACGATCGACAAAGGCGAAATCGTTTGGCAGAACTGGCATTTTCGCTTTCGCCTGGATCCTCGTATTGGTCTCGTGCTCAATCTCGTGCGCTACCAGGATGGAGACCGGCTGCGTTCCGTCATCTATGAGGGCTCGCTCTCAGAGATGTATGTGCCCTACATGGATTCCGATCCGGGCTGGGATTCTCGCGCCTTTGTCGACGCGGGAGAGTTTCTTCTGGGCGGCCTTATTAAGCCTGTCGGTCCGGACGATTGCCCATCTCATGCGCAGTACTTTACCGGCCTGGTGCCTTCTGATGCGGGCGCCCCGGTTCTGAAGCCTCAACTGGCATGCCTCTTCGAACACGCTAGCGACAGCCCGGCATGGAGGCACCTCGAAGGGGATGTGATCAGCGGCCGCCCTAGTCGTGAGCTGGTGCTGCGCACGGCGGTGGTCGCCGGGAACTATGATTACCTGCTCGATTGGATATTCCAGCAGGATGGCACCATCCGGGTTGCGGTGGGTGCGACTGGCATTGTTGAGACCAAAGGCGTAAAGGAGCAGACGGTATCGCATTCCGTGGGTGAGGAGCCCGGTAAGCTCCAGCACGGCACCCTGGTTGCGCCTAACCTGCTGGCCGTCAATCACGATCATTATTTCTCCTTCCGGCTCGATCTTGACGTCGACGGCACAAACAACAGCTTTATGGTCGACCGCCTGGTGCAAGAGCCACTTTCCGGCCATTCACGCAAAATGATCTGGGCGGCCCAGTCCTCCATCGCCCATACGGAAAAGGACGCCATTCTTGATCTCGATCTGCGTCATCCGGCCATGTGGCACTTCATCAACCCATCGCAGCACGACGCGCGCGGCTATCCTACCGGCTGGGAAATCATGCCCGGAGCCACCGCGGTCTCGAGCATCTCGCTCGACGACCCGGCGCAGCGTGTAGGTGCCTTCTCCAGCCACCAGATGTGGGTTACGCCTTACCACCCGGACGAACGCTATGCTGCCGGCACTTACGTCACCAATAGCGAGGGCCTTCGCGGATTGCCCGAATGGACCAAGGCGAATCGTTCTATAGAGAACACAGATATCGTCGGTTGGTACACGCTGGGTTTCCACCACGTGGTACGCCTGGAAGACTGGCCGGTCATGCCGACGCTCTGGCACGATTTCCTGATTCGTCCGGTCAACTTCTTCGATCAGAACCCCACCCTCACCCTCCCACACGAGCCATAGGCTGGCAGAGAAAACAGCAGGTCCCTCCACTACGCTCCGGTCGGGATGACAATTTGTTTGGGTAGTGGGATCTGGTCACCAAACAGAATTGTCATCCCGACCGGAGCGTAGTGGAGGGACCTGCTGTTTCAAATCTTCACTTCTAGTTGACGCTCGCCGCTGCTACTGCTCCATAACGCCGTACTGAAAGCGCGGAGTGAGCCGGCAGCCGGTCCGCTCTACCATCGCCAGCGTGAGCGCCTGCGGGACCAGCAGGGATGTGATGCCCTCCCAGGGTTCCGGAACAGCCTCGATCCTCACCGGAAACAATTTCTCTGTGGCCTTGTGTTCTTCGCTGGAAACCAGCACCACCTTGCCGCCACGACGGTTACATTCCTGCGCCAGCTTGATGCCCAGTTCGGCGGCCCTGCCAAGGGCAAAGATGATGGCCACGTGCGATGCGTCGACGTCAAGATTCGGCCCGTGCTTAAAGCCGGCGCCAGTGTGGGCAGCGGCGCGATGGCCGCTCATTTCCCGGATGCAGAGCGCACTCATAAAGGCGCCGCCATAGGCCGCGCCGCGGCCGATGATCTCGGTATTCGCCGCGCCCCTGCAGAATCTCTCCAGATCGCCGCGCATGGCAAAGATGGGACCGAGATGAGTGGAGAAAACCTCGGCCGCGCGCTCAGCCTCCGGTTGCCACGGCCGGCCTACGATCTCAGAGGCCAGAATAATCGCGGCGGCCGTAGCGTTGGTGTAGGTCTTGGTAGCGTTGCCATACTCCGGCCCGGCTAGGATGGGGAGCCTATTTTCGGCCAGATGCCAGCAGGTGCTCGCGGGATTGTTACAGATCAAGCCTAGCGCACGGTTTCCCCCTCGCTTGAAGAGTTCCACCAACTCCGCACTTTCCCCGGAGGTGGTAAGCAGAATAGAGAGAGCCGCTTCATCCCATACCGAGGACGCATAATGCAGCCATTCTCCGGCATCGACCGAGAACGCGGCGCGCCCGTGCGACTGCAGCAGAACCGATCCGCTGATGGCAGAACAATAAGAAGCGCCCATGCCGATAAAAAGCACAGGGCCCTTTTTCGCAGCCAGGTCGCGGATCCTCCTGAGCTCAGTCTGAATAGCGGAATCGCCGGCGTATGTCGCGAGCAGCTGGCGAAGCCGTTGCGGTTGCTCCCGGCACTCGATTCCCAGGATTTGGGTTCCTGTCGCGGCGAGCAACTCCTTGGCCGGCTCAATGCCGGCTATCCAGCGCGGCGCTTCAGTTTTGTTTTCTGCCATGACACCTTTCTCGGACAAAAGAACCCCACTTTGTTAGAAAAGATTCGTTAAAAAGAGCGAACATCCACCCTTAAAGGTTATCATTCGGCATAGGTGAAACCTGTTGAATGACCCATCCATTAGCCAGCCGTACGTGAATCATGCCTTCATCCGGAGGGTCTCTTTCATCGCTGGACTGGGAGGCATTCTCTACGGCTTTGACATGGGTGTCATCGCTGCGGCCTTGATCTACGTGCGCGACTCGTTTCATCTTTCGACCGTGATGCAGGAAGTTCTGGTCATTGCGGTGCTGGTCGGCGTAATGGTCGGCGCGCTGGTGGGCGGCACCATCGCTGACCGCATCGGCAGACGCAAGACGCTGATCTGGGGGGCGATCCTTTTCATCGCCGGGTCCATCCTTGCGCCGTTATCCCCCAACGTCTACGTGCTGTTCATCGCCCGCGCGCTGCTCGGCGTAGCTGTCGGCTTTACCTCGGTCACAGCGCCCGTATATGTCTCAGAGCTCTCTCCCCCGCAATCGCGCGGGATGCTCATTGGCTTATACCAGTTCGCCCTCACATCAGGAATTGCCGTGGCGGATCTGGTGGGTTACTGGTTTGCCGGGCCTCAAGGATGGAGGCTGATGTTTGCTTTCGGACTACTCCCCGCGCTGCTATTTCTCTTCATGGTTCTTACCGTACCGGAGAGTCCCCGCTGGCTGTACGTGCAGAACCGGTTGGCCGAAGCCGAATCCGTGCTCAAGTCCTATACAGATGAGACGGGGGCGAGACTGCTATTGGAAGACATTCGCGTCAGCCTGCTGACGAAGATGGAGCGCCGCTGGAGTGCGCTCTGGAGTCCGGCAGTGCGCGGCTCCCTCTTCATCGCGGTTGGCTTTATGCTTCTGACGCCGGCTACCGGCATTAACGCCGTCGTCTACTACGGCCCCCAGATATTCTCGCTTGCCGGCATCGGTTCGGATAAGAGTGCAATCTTCGCTACCCTTCTGGTTGCCATCACCAATGTGCTCGCGACCGTGATCGCCCTGGTGCTGGTGGACCGTCTAGGCCGGAAGCCTCTTCTCTATGCGGGCATTGGCGGCATGACGGTCGCGCTCTTTGTGCTTGCGATCTGCTTTCACAATCAGGCTGCGCTGGGGAAGTCGTTGGGTATCATTGCCACCGCTTGCCTGATGTCTTTCATCGGCTGCTACGCGTTCAGTATCGGACCCATCGCATGGATCCTTGTCTCCGAAGTATTTCCCTTGCGGGTGCGAGGGCGGGGTGTGGCTGCCGCTACACTGAGTTTCGGCACCTCAAATTTTCTGGTTTCGCTTACGTTCCTGTCCCTCATCAAAGCCGCGGGCAATTCACTGACCTTTGTCATCTTCGGGATTTTTTGCATCTTGACCCTCGTCTTTGTGCGTTTTGTCATTCCCGAGACCGCAGGGCGTGAATTAGAGAGTATTAGCGCGCGGCAGACCGTAACTGCGCCGTAATAGATTAAAGGAAGGCTCAGCAGTGCATTTATCCGTACCCGAGGTTATTGAGTCGATGTTGCAGCAAGAACGCTCCAGCGCCAGTGGAAGTCCGCAGGAGATAGCGATGGCCGCAAAGCCGGGCTATGTCGTGGGCGTCGATATTGGAGGCACCAGCCTGCGTCTTGCATTAGCCGGGATGGATGGCGAGGTCCAAGCCAAGTGGAAAGTTTCCACTGCGGGCATTCGTGATCCCGAGATTGTCGTGGGCCTCATTCAGGAAGGCGTGGACGATCTGCTGCAGCAGAAGGCTTTATCGCGCAGCTCACTGCGCGCGATCGCGGCCGGCGCGCCAGGCGTCACGGATGTCGACGGCGGCATTGTGCTTGCTACTTCATACCTCATGGGTTGGCGAGACGTTCCACTGCGGGCGTTACTGGAGACCAGGCTCGGCGTGCCGGCGGCAGTAGAGAACGATGTAAATACGGCCGCCGTTGCCGAAAGTAAGATCGGCGCCGCCCAAGGGATACGGGATTTTGTCTTTCTCGCCGTGGGCACTGGTATCGGCGCCGGCATCGTGCTGAACGGGAAGCTCTTTCACGGCATGCATTGGTCCGCCGGCGAGATCGGTTACATGCTCGTCCCGGGAACCTCAGTGAAGCCCGTGGAAAGTGGGGAACCGGGGGCCCTCGAGAGCATCGTCGGAGGCGAGGGCATCAAGGAGCAATGGCAAAGCGCCTGGCGCGAAGATCGTACTCAGCTTCCGAGAGACCTGGTCGCCACCCAGATATTTGACCACGCGGTTGCCGGGGACGCGTTAGCCCAGACGGTTCTCCAAAGGTCGGCGCAGACACTTGCCTACGCGATCTACAACATGGCGGTTGTCCTCAACTGCCCGTTGTTTGTCCTGGGTGGCAGCGTAGGCATGCATCCTGCCTTATGGAAGCTAACCCAGGAGATTCTTGCGCAGCGCGATAAGCGAGTGCAGCCCAAATTGCTACGCAGTACCCTTGGGCCCGACGCGCAAGTAAACGGAGCCATTCACCTGGCGATTGATGCGGCGTCATCGCGCGTGCTCTCGACCTGAGCTCAATTCGTGATACAGAGAAAGCGGCCTTGTTTCAAAGCTCTGTCCCGCCCATGAATCGACGGGTGCCCCATATCTCGCTCGTTTTTCGCGAGATGTGGGATACGCGAACCTTAATGTTCGTTGCCGATAGGGCGAGCAAAAACTGGCCAGTGGAGTGCCGTGGTATCCCACATCTCGCGAAAAACGAGCGAGATATGGGGCCCACCCGTCGATTCATGGGCGAGACAGAGCTTTGAAACCAGGGTGGTCTCTTTTCACATCTTCCCGGGCGAACGTGCCGCCTAGTTGTTCTTCCAGTATTGATTGAAACCTTTGTAGTCCGAGGGAAGGTTGGCCAGAATCGTACGCTTGAGTTCGAGCAGGTCCACCGAGCCCAGTTGCTTGTACAGCACCTTGCCGTCTCCTGACAAGAGAACGGTATAAGGTACCGCGGAGTCCCACTTGGGATCAAACGCGGTCTGCAAAGCAGCAGTATCTTGCGAATCGAAGAGATAGTTGCGGCTGGTCGCATGCTTTTTCTGGAGGAAACGCAATACGCTCGCCTGCTCGTCCGGCATATTTGCCGCCACCGTCACCACGGAATAATCGCGCGCGCCATACATGCGCAGAGTATCCTGCAAATCAGCAAACTCCACAATGCACGAGCCACACCAGGTCGCCCAGAAGTCGACCAACATCATCTGATGCGTAGGATTGGTGCGCAGTTTGGTTAGCTTTGTTTTTGAAATCATTTCGACAGTAACCGGCTGCTCGTTGATCTTTTCCAATGCCGCCTGCCTCCCGGCTGCCTTCTCGCTCCATTTAGTCGAGCAGCCAAAGACGCCAGTGTGCTTGACCGCGACCTCTTTGTGGGCGAGCAGGGCATCGATCGCGTTGCGCGCATCGTGAGTCTTGACCAACTCTGTTCGGTAACTATTATCGATACGGCCTTCATAGCGAAGATGCCTTTGTTGATCAAAAATGAAAACGTGCGGGGTCGCCTGGGGTCCGTAGGCGCGCGTCACTTTTTGCGTGTCGCCGTCGTACAGATATGGATACGTAAGGTGCTTGTACTGCACCCGGATCTTCATCTCCGGCAAAGTATCGCTCACGTCTGACGAATCCAACTCGTCGATGCGGATGGCCTGGGGATCGTTTCCCTGGATCGCGACCACGGCTACACCCTTGTCCTTGTAGTCTGTCGCCAACTGCTGGATGCGCTGCTCGTACATCTGCGCGATGGGGCAATGATTGCAGGTAAAAACCACCACCAGGATCGGGCTCGACGCGTAATCGCTCAGCTTGTGTATCTGCCCATCCACACCGGGAAGCGAGAAGTCAGGGGCAGGAGAGCCGAGCGCAAGAATCGGATGAACCTGCTCTGCTGAAGCTGCGCCCATCGTAATCAATAAAACCGCAAGCAACTTCCACATGGTTGTCTACCCCCCATTGACCAGATTAGTTTAGCGCTACTTGCAGGCCAGATTAGCGGCTGACGCAGGCTGCGGCGTGATGTCAGCGGACTCCAATCCCATCGCCCACTTGATCGCCTCGGTGTACATCTTCTGCAGGCGGGGATCGTCCCAATTGTCTTTCGGGTGCCCCAGCGTCGAGTAGTAGACCCGGCCTTTACCGTAAGACTTTGCCCAGGTCACCGCAAAATCATGGTCCTGACGATGCACCTTGGGGTTCTTAAGGTCCAGTTTGCAGGGATCGAGACGCATCAGCACGCGCACCTTATCGCGAGAAAAGTCTTTTATCTGATAGATTTCGTCGTGAAGAACGAACTCGTGCGGCCATTGCTTCATACCCGGAAAGGCGGGGTCTTCGACAATGATCGGCGCATCGAAGGTTAGCCAAGGGTGTTCATCGAAATCCCCCCCAAGCATGTCAACAAACTCCGGCCACTTGACCCAGGTGATCGCGGCGCTATGCACTCCGATTAATCCTTTTCCATCGTCATGAATAAAGGAGAGGAAGTCGGCTTTCTGTTGCGCATCCATCTCCAGGTCGCCGCCGGTAAACATCAGGATCGCGTCAAAATCATTGAGATTCTTGGCGTTGAACTCGAGTTTCTTCTTGGTCAGGACTTCTGTGTCGGTGCGGATAGTCGTATCCCATAGGCGGGTCTGCTCGCCGAGACGTTCGATGACGGCCATGGCATGAGAGACCGACTCGTGGCGGTATCCTTTTTCCTCACCAAGGACCAGCAAGTGCTTCTTGGGGGGCGCCTGCCCAAGAGCGACGTTACACATCAAGACAGCAGCGATAAGCCACGAGGGGGGCGTCATTTTCATGATGAAACATTCTTTCACAATACAATTCGCAGGCTCCCAATGCAGCCGGGAGCCTGCGGCGGCCGGCCTAGAAAATGAACTTGCCGCTTATCTGACCGATGCGCGCTGAAGCGGTGTTGGTCGACTGAGCAAACTGGCTGCTGTTCGCATTGCCAATCACGTCCGTGAAGTTGGCGTGGTTGAAGACGTTGAACATCTTCTCCACCCCCATATCGGTGTTGATCGTTCCCGGCCCGTCGAAGAGGAACTGCTTCGCGCTCCCAGTCACGCCACAAACTTCAAAGCCGCAGCTGAGATTACTGGCAAAGGCCGAGGTGTTGAAGAAGTTATGTCCAGCAGCACGCGGATTCAGCTTATGCAACGGCGCCACCTGGTTCGGATAGTCGAGACCTATGTTGGTCAGAGCGGCGTCCCCGCTACTCGCCGACGACTTGGCGTAAGTGTAGGAGAGCAGGTACGTGACGTCGCGAGCGCGGCGTTCGGCCGAGATCTGCAGTGAGCTGTAGTTAGAGTTTCCGAGTTCTGCAGATATTCTGACTCGGCAAAGGCCACAACCGGGCCTCCGGCAGAGTTGGTGTAGTCGGGGCTGATCTCTTCGGCTCTCGGAGAACTTGCATTCTAACCTCACAGAAGCGCGGGGATTCTGGTTGCCGGCATGCGCGCTTTGGTCTCGAGCGCCCACTACCTCTCGGATCCACCGTGATTTCTGATTTTGCGAGGGGAGCTGGAAAGGCTTGCAAATGCCAAAAAGAGGAATTTACAGATAATAACTAACTATTATTAAGTGTAGTTACCCCTTCTATCGCCGTCGTCTCCTGCGCCGGTCTGAACGGGCTGCGGAAAAACGCCGCTGCTGGGTAGGTCCGGGCTAAAAAGTCTGCGTGACAACTCCACTTACGGACCCACTCCCAAAGGGGGTCTGCCTCTGGTTCCCTAACGAAGGACGGGCCCCATATCTCGCTCGTTTTTCGCGAGATGTGGGATACCACTGCTCTTTCCCTCTGACTCTCGATTCCTCCGATGCACTTATCGGTCAAAATCACTGGTATCCCACATCTCGCGAAAAACGAGCGAGATATGGGGCACCGTCCTTCGCTAGGGAACGAAATATGGCAGCGCGCCGTTTCGGCGATGGGAAAGAATCCGCTGGAGCAGGAAAATACTGTCAGATCCCGCGGACGAAAGTCTCCGGCGTGCCATCTGCAGGATTTACAAAGATGATGTCCTGTGGGTCGCGTCTCGGCGCATCGATGGCAAGAAAGACAACCGGCCCCTCAAGGATAGCGGGCAGAGCATGAACAATGCGGCGCTTGAAGAAGAGTAAATCGCCAGGAGCGAATTCCGCCCCATTCGAGGCGTCTCCCATCCAGAAGGTGCCTCTTCCCGACAGAACATAAAGATACTCGTCGGATCCCACATGATAATGCGGCGGTGTCTCCCGATAGACCCGGAAAACTCGCGCGCTGGCCGCCTCTTCGTTAGTGAGGTAGGTATCTAGTAGCAGCGTCTCCGCGCTTTCCGGAAAGGATCGGGCGACTTCCTGCGGACGGAAGCGCTGGAAGCTATGTTTCTCTGTCATGACGTCTCTCCACCGATGCCGTCACCATATTATCGAAACCGCCGGCCACCGTGGTTCCTCGCCTACCCATTAGGTCAGCGTAATTGTTAATCGGGTCACGGAAGATGGCGGCAGCGTGTACTGGACAACCTTCCCCGAAACGGTTGCCGTCGCTTTCCTGGTTACGACCGCATTTGGCTGTTCGAAGGTATTGTGGGCATGCACGTCCTCGCCCCCGAGTACTTCCGCTTCTGCCGCTGCCGCGCTGGCTCCTCCGCGCAGGATAATCTGTGCCGGATGAGGTTCGGTCAGGTTGGGGTTCACCACTGTAAGCGTCAATGTCTTGCCCATCAGCGAAGCCGAACCGTTGAGCCCCCAGAGGCGCGCGTCCGGGCCACCGGTGATCGCCTCGTCCCCGGTAGCACTGAGCCGCTTCTTAATAGCTCTCCGGGGAAAGGTGATATCAGGCACGGAGAATTGGACGCGTAGAGCCTGCCCGCCCTGGTGCTCCTTGTACAAGTCAAAGACATGGAAGATCGGTGTGGTAATGAAGTGATCCTCGTGGGAGAGGAATAGCGAATCGATGCAATTGATAAGTTGTGCGCACGCTGCCAGGCCGACTTTCTCCGGATTACGGTTAAACGTGTCGAGCGTGAGCGCCGTCATGATCCCATCGCGGATGGTCAACTGCTGGCCGAGCAAATCGGTGGGATCGAGTTTTGTATCGCTGAAGCGATACCACGGACCGTATTCATCCACCACCAGCTTGACACGATGTTCACGGTCGTAAACCCCCATCGCCGTCCAGTGGTCCAGTATGATCTTTTCCATGCGGTTGGCCAGTTCATAGCCGGGATAAACGTCTTCATCAGTGAACTTGAGAGCTTCCGGCAGGTCGGTGTAGTAGTGCATCGACCAGCCAAAGGGCGGTCTGATCGAGCGGCCTGGAGTGAAAATATTTTCGAAAAAGCGCGTGGTCCAGTCCACATCGTCCTGATTAGGTCCTGAGGCAACCAGCTTGAGGTCGAGGCCGTAGCGGGGGATCCAGGACTGGTAACGGCGATACTCGGTGGCGTAATCCTCCGGCGTGAAGTTTCCGCCGCAGCCCCAGCTTTCATTGCCGACGCCCCAGTACTTCACGTTATAGGGTGCGGCTGATCCTCCTGCCGCGCGCACGTCAGACCAGGTAGTGCTGCCGGCCGGCGAGTTGCAGTATTCCACCCACTGGTCGAAAACGTAGGCATTCAGGCTGCGCACATTGGCCGCGAGATACGGCTCTGCGCCGGATAGCTTGCAGAAGCGCACAAATTCATCCGTGCCGAACTGATTCGGATCGAAGTTGGGCGGGCCTTTCTTGGGCAGGTTTTTCGCGTCGGGATCGTCGACCCAGAAGTCGGTGCGGCGCGGCCGCTTGTCTTCCGGCCCGACACCATCGCGCCAGTCGTAACTATCGGCGAAGCAGCCCCCCGGCCACCGGATAGCGGGCGCTTTGATCTGGCGCATCTTCTCGATGAGCGCGGTGCGAATGCCGCCTGTATTCGCGATTTTTGACTTCTCGCCCACCCACACCCCATCGTAGATAACCGCGCCCAACTCCTCTGTGAAGTGGCTGTAGATCAGCGGTGAGATGGTGCCCAGAGGTTCGTCAACCATGATCTCAATGGTTGCGTCGTTAGAGACTGCTTGTGCCGAAGCGAGGGTGCGGGAAAGAAAGAAAGCGGAACCGGCCAGGGTGCCGGTCTTCAGAAAGCTGCGTCGCTGCATGCTTGTCCTCGGGGAAGCCTCACGGGAAAGGGCTGTGTGGGCAACATGAGAAAACATTTTCTCCAACCTGTCAACGACTCCCCGGCTCTCTTCCCAAGTGCATGCCCCTCATTCGATCAAGGCAAAATTCTGGCGCAGCACTGCCTTTGCCGCCTCAAGCATGGCGGCGCGAACAAGCACGTAATCCGTATCGAACGTAGAGAGAGACAAGATGCTGATGCCTGCCTCCGCCAGCGGATGGACGATGGCCGAAAGAACCCCCACGGCTGAAAACTCCAGCTTTGCTTCGACGGTGAACGCCCTCCAGCCGGCCTCGCACGCCACGGTCTGGGGCACCATAGCAGATGGACCAATGATGGACAACTCGTGCGCGGTACGAGTGACAGACACCAGCGGTTCAGACAAAAAGCTGAACCACCCAGGAATCGCTGCATCAGGCGGAAGCCGTATGATCGACAATTCACCGTCGAGCAGCCTGAGAACCCGGTCCTCATCGCGGAGCAACGGCGCTATCTCGGGGGAGTGGCTGGCGCTGGCGTGGGTCTCGCAGGTGTACTCGCCGGACTGCTCACCGCCTTGGCGTTTCCTGGTCCTCCCACCTGTTGCACCACGGGCAGTCTCTGGTCCACCGGCGGCAGAGGAGGAAAGGGAGCGTGTGGCTCCGCCTGGTACCAATAGGCTACAGAGTAATAATTGTCGGAACGATGATTGGCGTTTCCGTGCTCGATCGTGGCCTTGAAAGACCGCCGGAAGGGAATAGGAGCGTCAAGATGAAAACGGTAAACACTCGATCTGCTGCCTGCCAGTTCCGGGCCTACCACCGGCGCCCCGTAAAGCTGATAAGAGAAAGGCTTTCCTCCGAAATCCCACGCACCCAGGAAATAATCCTCCGACCCGGTACCTGAAATCGCAGGGGTCGCGTCATCATCGACAAAGAACATATCATCGCCCTCGCCCCACCAACCATCCTGGTTTTGCAAGATCGACATGGTGACACCTACGAACTGGCCGCTGCCTTTGGCCTCCATCCAGACATAATTATCCTGACCATTCAGGTTTCGCTTGTCATCCACCAGCGGATCGCCGTTGCTCGTCCAGTCGTTTGTCCATCCATGGTTGGGCTGGGCCTGGCGATATTGCGCGTGAAAATACAGGGTGCCGATGGGCAGCGGATGGGAGTCGGTTTGGTAATCGATGTTGTAATAGAAGCTGCCAACCGGCTGCTTGCCTTCGTTCGTGATTGTGATCTTGGCGTGGCGCTGGAAGGGCATGGGAAAAAAGCAGTTGAGGCTGTTTTCGCTTCCCACTGACAGCAGCTCAGACTGCCAGGAGTAGTAGTCCCCCAAGCCTAAGCCGAAGAAGTCGCCGATAGGCGCTTCCACGCTCGGCGTTGGCTCGCCATCCCAATACATGCGCAGCACGATGCGTTTGAGATGGTAGGGCTCATCGCTCGCGATGGTAAACCAAAGATGGGAAATCCTGCCCGGGCCGTCCGTGTCCAACACGGTCAGTGTAGAGCCGGGCTCAATCCTGCGCGCGTCTGCATTGGCGCCGGTGGGGTCTGAACTGGAAGCCCGGTGCGATGTGTAGGTCTGTTGGCGAGTCAGATCCGGTTGCCACGTACCACTTAGATCTTGAGCTACGAGCGACAGACTCGCTGCCAGAAACACCAACCCGATAAATCGCCTCACGATATCCTCACTCTGAAATCCCGCACCGGCGTCCGTTCACTCAGCGATCTCCTCGAACCAGAGAGTCGGCGTCAGACGCTTATCTGTCAGCATCTTACCGTGCGGTCAACTCCCCAGGGCAATTATGTGTTGCAGGATGACCTCTCCCGTCCGGGCATCTGCGCTGTTGAAGCGGAAGGAGCGGGTGCTCTTTTCGAAGTGCAGATTCTTTACGTCCTCTATTTTTCGCAGGATGACGAGCCTCCCAGCACGCTCCAGAGCTGCATCGACCGCGGCTGGCTTCCCTGCAAACAGGCTGTAGGCCGGGGTCCCGAGGATTGCGGCCTCGCGCACCATAGTGCCGCCTCCACTCAAAACAGCATCGGAATGTGCCATCAAGCTGAGCGCGTCCACCGCTTTGTCGGAAACCCGGAAGGGGGCGGAGCGCATTCCATAGGAATTCTTCAGCATTTCTCCTTGTTCCTGGGTCCGGGGCAGCACGATGACTTGCGCGTCCTTATCTCCCCGCAGACGTTCCACCAGGGCCCGGAAAAGAACTTCGGAAAAAGGATCCTGGTAATGAGCCCAGGTGGCGGGAGGCCGGACGGTGATGATCAACCGGTCGGGGTCCAGTTTCAACTCATCCATCACCTCGGATGAGTTGCGCCAGCCGCTCAGATAGACATTCTCCTTGAAACCGGGATAGCGGATGACCTTCTTCATATTGATGTGCTGGCGCTCCAGGGTAAGGGATGGAATGGTCTCCGGCACGAGGAGTTTGGTCGCCATTCTTGAAAAGACTTCCGAATCGACAAACTCGTAGTCGTAAATAGCCATGACTGGAATACGCAAGAGCCACGCAGCCAGCACCTGGGCGCGGGAACCGTGGTTCACCGCCATGTCGGGACGGTTCTGGCACCCGTACAAGGCAAGGCGCAAACCCCGGACTACAGTAGCCAAGGCCCGCGTCACAAAAAAATGAGGCGTACGGTGCCGGCCGATCACAACCAGGTGCAGACCATGCGATTCCGCAATCTCTTCCACCTGGCCGAAGCGCCTGGCGGTAAGCAGAACCTCATAGCCGGCCCCTTTGAGCCTCTCGATGAGAGGGGGGAAGAATTGGGCATGGGGTGAGTTATCCAGGTCGATCCAGATGCGCATTTTGGGTTCCTGGAGAATCATAATCCAACCTGGTTGACAAATCTCACCAGGTTGCGCTGCGGGCCGGATCTATCGAAGGGCATGCCAGCAGAAATTTGGCGAGTGCGTGAAGCATCCAGGCCTGCCCCCACCGCATGTAATGCGCGCGGTTGGTCCAAAGGCGGTGTCGCTGATAGTAAAACGCGCCATCGGGAGCCGCCATGTTTCTCATTGTCCAGCGGAAGGTCCTCTGGGCAAGCTCCGGGGCTTGCGGGTCGATCGCAGAAAATGCGATGAAGTGCAGTATGGCCTGGGAGCATGCGTGAATATCGATCGGAAAGGTCTGGTTATGGAAGTATTTTGGTGCTCCGTCATCGGTGAAGAAGGTGGCTTTGTAGTAGCGATGCCCCAGGAGCATGGCGTCTTTGAAGCTCTGGTCGCCGGTGATCTGCTGATAGTCGAGCAGCGCGCAGACATTGTAAGAGGTGTGAAAACTGTCGATCCAGCGTTGCCGGCGCAGCCGCCCGTAATACCATCCACCGGTTTCCAGCTGGCCCCTCTGCAGAAAGACCATGGCTTTGTGGGCGAGGCAAAGATACTCCTGGTCTTCCCGCAAGCTGCCCATGCGCGCTAGAAAGACGGCGGCCAGCGCGCTGCTGTTGTAGATCTGCGTTCTGTCCGCAGGCGTATAGCTGAAGCAGAGTTCGTCCGGGGACTCGAAGGAGCGATTCAAACGGGTAGCTAGAAAGCGGGCTACAGACTCGGCGATCTCTAAAGCCTGCGAGTCGGCGAAGACTCTGTGCATCTCCGTCATCGCGGTCCCGCAAAAGTAGGACGCGATACAGTTAGGGGCAAATGCCGGCAGCCGCGAACCGCGCAGGGAGACGTAATCCCAGTCGTAGCCCCAGCAATATTCGGCTTCACTTGGCGAACGAAGCCGAATCAGCTCGTTTTTGAGCCAGGCTGCTTCAGCGGAGACGTCGTAACCGGCTTGCGCAAGATCGCAATACGCCGCAAGGCAAAGACCCAGTGCCTTGGGGTTGCGGCTCGGGGGGATTTTCAAGGTTTGACGAAGTCGCAGCCCGGCGAAACGCTTGCCGGCTTGTATAAGAAGAATCGCGGGCAGGGCTTTCCGCGCCCAGGCCCCGCTCAGATACGGCGAGTTGAGCAAGTCGAAGGGCTCATATCCCGCGAATTGCCTGGTTTCGATCCACGTGCGCATCGCTTCAACCCTCTGACTCAGGCTGGCAGACTCGCTTGAGGCGCTCCGGGTCACAGCGGCACAGGCTCAGCGGCACAGGCCAGATGGCGCTCCCAGGCTTGCTTTAGGATATGCACGATTCTCGGAGCAGTCTGGCCATCCCAAAGCGGGGGTCGCAAAAGGGTAGATCTTTCTGGGCCGCCGTTTTTGAGGAGGTCCAGAGCATTGTCCAGTAAGCGTCGCGGGTCGCATCCCACCACCCTGTTGGTGCCCATGGAGACGGTGACCGGCCGTTCCGTGTTGTCACGATACGTCAGGCAGGGCACCCCGAGGAAGGTCGTCTCTTCCTGAACGCCGCCGGAATCCGTGATGACCATGACCGCATGCTGGATGAGGTCAAGAAAGTCCAGATAGGATGCGGGGGGCATCATCCATAGACCCGGTCCAGCGATTTCTCCCCCATTCCAGGTTCGCACGGCTCTCAGCCCATCCGCCTCCCGGGCCGCTTCGATGTTCCGCGCTGTTCTCGGATGCGCTGGGAAAATTACAGGGATGTGCAGCCCGACTTGAGCGATGGCGTCGAGCGTGCGGATCAACTGGTCTTTGTCATCCACGTTAGAAGGGCGATGGAGCGTGAGCACGGCGTAGGACTGTGCCTTCAGCCCCAACTCGGCACACAACGAGGATGTTCGACCCACCTTGAGCGCCTTTACCAGGGAGTCAATCATCAGATTTCCGACGAAGAAGACCTTGCCGGGGTCGATTCCCTCATTCGATAGATTCCGGTTGGCGCTTTCTTCGGTAGTAAAAAGCAGATCTGACATGGTGTCGGTCAGGATGCGGTTGATCTCCTCAGGCATGGTCCGGTCAAAGCTGCGCAATCCCGCCTCGACGTGTGCGACTAGAATTCTTTCCTTGGCTGCTACCAGCGCACAGGCGAGGGTTGAGTTCACATCGCCTGCAACCAGCACCATGTCTGGACGGTCGTGCTCGACCAGCTCTCCAAATTTGCGCATAATGTCTGCGGTTTGTGAGTAATGCTTGCTTGATCCGACCTCAAGGTTGTAGTCAGGATCAGGCAGGTGCAATTGATCGAAGAAAACCTGGGACATGCTGTAGTCATAATGCTGGCCGGTATGCACCAGGACAGGCTCTATCTCTTTGTGCAGGCACAACTCGGCCAGCAGCGGCGCGATCTTCATCATGTTCGGCCTGGCGCCGACGATGCTCATGATTCTCAAGCGGTTGTTGCCCATCCT
>CAWGDH010000002.1:0-80549 GCA_963821215.1 uncultured Acidobacteriaceae bacterium
TATTCCGATGGATCTCTACAAGAAAGTTCCGCCGTGCCCAGCCAATGCTTCAGACGCGCAGTCCCGCGGCGCTTCATTGCGGCTGGCGAGGAGGATTTTCACTTGTCTTTTGGTCTTGACCGCAGGCGCTTGCGTTCTCTCTGCGCAGAAGGCGAAGGTGCCAGGCGAAGACTGGGTTTCGCTCTTCAACGGCACTGACCTGAGCGGTTGGGTCAAGGTTGGAAATGAAAGCTGGACTGTAGAGGACGGCCTGATTCATGGCAAGGGACTGACGCCCAACTATGGCTACCTGGAGACAGAGAAGGACTATAAGGACTTCCAGCTTTCCCTGCGCTTCAAATGCGTGGGCAATGGAAACAGCGGCGTGTTCTTTCACACCGGGTTCAAGCCGGGATCAGTCGATACCACGCAGGGAATGCAGTTCGAGATTGATTGCACCATGATGCACCATACCGCCGGGGTCTATGGCGAGGATGGAAGAGGCTGGGTGGTTTGGCCGGCGCCGGAGAACGAGAGCGTGGTGCGGATGGGTGATTGGAACGATTATCTCGTGGAGGTTGTCGGTAACCGCTACCGTTCGCGTCTGAATGGGATACAGATGGTAGACTTCACCGACCCCAAACCAAGCTCGTTCGACGGCAAGATCGCCTTGCAGCTCCACGCGGGCGGCAAAGGCAATATGGAGTTCAAAGATATCTGGATACGCGACCTCTCCGCCCGCTAATGAGATCCTTACCGCGTAGCCTGATTGCCAATTCTCGCTTGACAGCCAACAGAGGTTGCCATAATCTCCACTCACCGAAGCAATTACCGTGATTTTTTGTAGAAATACTCGCCAAATCCTGATAAACGGGCTTGATTTGTTTATTCTCTATCGTGAAATAAATAGAAACCCTCGATAGCATGCGATGGTTGGCCGCAGTGGCCAGGGGTGCTTTATTCGTCGTCGAGAATTTCTTGGAGGCGCCTTGTGTACCGGGTTGCTTTCTCTTGACCGCATCGCCAGAGCTTTCCCAACGGCTGCGCCCGCGCCCATGGCTCTTGGGCTGTTGATCTCGCCCGCGCCAGGATCGTATGCGGCCATCTCACGGGTCAAGGAGCTTGGATTCTCCACCTGCTTCTTGTCGCTTGACGCTTATATCGGAAAGTTCAACAAGCATTTAGCCGAAGAGCTGCAGGGCCAGCTGCGCCAATCCGGGATTACGCCGACAGCGGTCGAAGTAGTCGGTCCCGGCAAGTTGACGTGGGATTTTATCGGCGGCCCGTCGACCATCGGGATCGTTCCCCGCGCGACTCGGGCCGCGCGGATGGATGCGCTCAAGCAGGCCTCTGATTTTGCCAGGATGTTAGATGTTTCCAATGTGCAGACGCATTGCGGATTCATACCCGAGAATCCGGGGGATCCAGTCTACCCGGAGGTAGTGGTTGCCATTCGTGAGCTTGCCGAGCACTGCGCCGGCAATGGGCAGTCATTCCTGATGGAGACGGGGCAGGAGACACCAACAACAGTCCTGCGGACCATCAAAGACGTAGACAAGCCGAATTTAGGGGTGGGCCTGGACACGGCAAACCTGATCCTCTACGGAAAGGCCAATCCGGTCGACGCGGTAGACATTCTCGGACCGCACGTCCGCAGCGTTCACGCCAAGGATGGCAAATGGCCCACGGATCCCGACAAGCTGGGGGAAGAGGTCATCATAGGAAGCGGAATCGTCGACTTCAAGCAGGTTTTTACAAAGTTGCATAAGCTCGGTTACAGCGGAGCCATCTCCATTGAACGTGAGACCTCGGGCCCCGGCCAGATCGAAGATGTGAGGAAGGAAAAGATCTACCTCGAACGCGTTCTCCGGCAGGTTCAGCAATCCGCAGCATGAGGAACCATATGAACCGCAGCGAGTTCCTCACCACCTCGGCGGATTCATCGAGAGCACTCCCTCGTGACCACGCGTCGAGATTACCTTCGCCTCACCGCACTCGCGGCGGCCGCAGGCTTCACGTTGAACCTTCCCGCTAAGACTGCGAAAGCTCCGGCGCCGCTGTACGGCGTCCAGATTGCAGGGGTGCGCGAGCAAGCGCAACAAGACCTGGTGAAGCTTCTGCACGCTCTTCGGCAGATAGGCTTTACCGAACTCGAGCTGCATGCGATTGTCTATCATTACCCTGCAGCGACGCTCCGCCACATGATCGAGGATGCCGGCCTGCGCGCTCCCGCGGGGCATTTCTCCTTGACCGATATCGAAACCAATCTCGATTACGCCCACGAGCTGGGTCTCGAGTTCATGGTCGCCATGCTACGGCCCAAGCCGCAAACTCTTGCCGAGTACAGACTCAAAGCCGAGCAGCTCAATGAGGCAGCCCGCAGAGCAGACAGCCATGGCATAAAGTTCGCGCTACTCTTTCACAATCACGAACTTCTACCGCAGAATGGAAGTTCCGGATTTGCCGAGCTCATGAAGCATACTGATCCTGCGCTGGTTTCGCTCGAGGTCGATGTTTACTGGATCGCGCAGGCAGGGCTGGATCCGGCGGCCTTCCTCCGGCAGTATAAGGATCGCGTGAAGCTGCTCCACCTTAAGGACCGCTTGCCAGGATTTCCGGCCAGCTACACCACCGATGCAGACTCCGATCACTCGACCGAGTTGGGGAAAGGAACGATTGCATGGCCCGCGCTTCTGAGTCAAGCCGCCGAACAAGGTATCCGTTACGCATTTTTGGATTACGACAAATCATCCAGGCCGATCCTCGATAGCCTGGAGGAGAGCTTCACTTATCTCACAACTTTGCAGGACTGACCATGAGGGCACAGAGTATCTCGACAAGAGGAGACGCCGGCATGTTGACCGGGTACATGGAAAACGGTTGGGCCCTGATCCTATTGGGCTGCATGGCTCTGGGCCTGACTTTGCGCGCGTCAGCTCAGGATCATCCCAGCAAGCCGGACACCGCAGAGGCCCACACTACGTGGCGCAACTACGGAGGCTCCCCGGATGGCTCGCAGTACTCAGCGTTGCGCCAGATCAATCGTTCCAATGTCAAAGAGTTGCAAGTTGCATGGACCTACCGGACAGGAGATGACAGGAGGTACGTGTTTAACCCCCTCGTAGTCGATGGGACGATGTATGTTCTTGCGAAGAAAAACTCCATCGTTGCGCTGGATGCCGCAACCGGCAAGGAAATCTGGACCCACCCGACAGATCCCGACACCACACTGATTACCAATCGCGGAATTGACTATTGGGAAAGCCCCGATCGATCGGATCGGCGCCTGCTTTTTTCGATTAACAACGAGCTCCAGGAGCTGGACGCTCGTACCGGCCGATCCATCGCGCAGTTCGGCACCAATGGCGTCGTAGACCTGCGTGCCGGGCTGGGACGTGATCCCAAGAGCCTGACGCTGGTGCAGTCCTACAACCCCGGCCGCATCTTCGAAAATCTAATCATTTTGGGCTCAGCCACAAACGAGGAATACAACTCCGGTCCAGGAGACATTCGCGCCTACGACGTCCACACCGGCCGCCTGGTGTGGAGCTTTCATACGGTTCCCCATCCTGGCGAGCCTGGTTATGAGACTTGGCCGAAAGATGCGTGGAAGTCGGTCGGGGGCGCCAACGACTGGACTGGTATGGCTTTGGACCTAAAGCGCGGCATCGTCTATGTTCCGACGGCGAGCCCTAAATACAACTTCTATGGCGCCAATCGGCCAGGAGCGAACTTGTATGGTGATTGCCTGCTGGCGCTGAATGCACGCACGGGCAAACTGATCTGGTATTACCAGATGATTCACCATGACATATGGGATTACGACAACGACTCGACTCCCATGCTGACCACCGTTCTACACAATGGCAAAAAGGTCGATGTGGTGGCACAAGCCGGCAAGGTTGGTTTTCTGTGGGTCTTCAACCGTGAGACAGGCGAGCCGCTGTGGCCGATCGAGGAACGGCCCGTTCTCAAGTCTGACATGCCGGGAGAAGAGACGTGGCCAACCCAGCCCTTTCCCACCAAGCCACCCCCGTTTGCGCGGCAGTCATTCACGGTCAAGGATCTGAGCCCATTTCTGGAGCCTGCGGAGCGGGAACAATTTAAGAGCGAAATGCTTAGCGCTCACAACGAGGGTTTATTTACCCCACCCGGCCTGGGCAACACGGTTGAGATGCCGGGAAACAACGGCGGCGCTAACTGGGGCGGAACCACCGTTAACCCTACAAATGGCGACTTATACGTTGTCTCCAAAGATCTGCCGGCGATGCTCAAGCTGGAGTTAGCGAGCAAGGTTTCTCAGGCCGGCTCGCCGGAAGAGCAAGGCCGGTCGATCTTTATCGCAAACTGCAGCCTGTGCCACGGCACGAATCGTGAGGGAAAACCACCGGCGATCCCCTCCCTCGTGGATGTTGGGTCGAAGTTATCCGACGATCAGATCCAGAGTGTCGTTCAGCATGGGCAGGGTCCGATGCCGGCTTTTTCCCAGCTATCGGCCGCGGAGATCACTTCCCTCTTAGCGTATCTCAAGCATCCGGAGCTTGCGCCGGGGTCCGCAGACGCGAAAGCCGCCGGGCCAGTTGATCCCATAAGTGCCCACTATAGGAGCAGCTTTGGCTTTATGTTCGCCGAGAGCGGGTTACCGGTCATTACCCCGCCCTGGACCACTTTGACAGCTTATGACCTGAACACAGGATCGATTCGCTGGCAAATTCCCCTGGGCGTTGTTCCCGAACTGGCCGCCAAGGGCTTTACCAACACTGGCTCACAGTTCCCTAAGGTGAGCCCGGTGCTCACCGCCGGAGGCGTCATCTTTACGGGTACGCGCGATCGCAAAGTGCGAGCCATTGACTCCGGCACCGGCAAGGTGCTTTGGGAGGCGGAGGTGGATGCCGCGCTCGAGGGCATGCCTGCGGTCTACCAGGTGCAGGGGCGCGAGTATGTCGTGTTCTGCGCCGCCGCACAAGCCACGACTTACACCCACAGTGTTCCTGGGCACCCGGCGTCTCAGGCCCCTATCCCAGGTGCTTACGTTGCGTTCGCGCTTCCCGACGGCAAGACAACGCCCCATTGAGTTGCTTTGCACCCTCGCTACATGGCCGCGAGGACTTCCTGGAAGAGATGTTGTGCGCCTTCCACACCATCCCACGGACCGGCCTCATATTCCAAAGCGAAGACTCCGGTGAAGTTGTTATTGAGCATGATCCTTACATTCCGCTGAACGTCAGGTTCGCCGAAGCGATCCCAGAACTTCGCATGAACCGTGGTATGCGCATAGGGAGCTACATCCTGCAGACCGTGGTAGAGAAGATACTTATGCTCCCAATTGCAGAAATCAGGACTGGCTTCGCAGAAGGAGTTGTTCACCTCTTCGACGATGATGCGAATGTTGATGGGGTTGGCGGTAAGCCCCCAGTGGTTTTCTAGCGTCACTTTGACGCCCAGTTTGGCGCCATAGTCGGCCATTTCCTTGAAGGATTCGATGCAGTTGGCGAGGTATTGCTCAAGACCGGGGTTGGTCGCGTAACCACTGGAAACGAGTTGAGGGACGGGAACCAACATGGGACCGCCAGTGTTCACGCGCATTGACTTTGCGCCCAGCATCGCGGCCCCATCCAGCCACTTCTTGGCTACTGCAATACCTGCCTGGCGTTTCGCCGGGTCCAGATCGCAGATATCCTGAGGTGCGTCATTCGAGATGTGATGACATTTGGTTCCTGTCTTTACCAACGTGCCTGCCATTGTCTCCAGCCACTTCTTACCGGAGGCACTGGAAGGATCGAACGTCCTGACCGTGTGACTCTTTCCGTCGTAGCCCGTTATCGTCTCTGTTATGAATTGGCTCTCGTCGCTGCTATCTCCAAAGAGGTACGACCACAGATCCATCTGGTAAACGCCGGGGAAAGTCTTCTTGGTAAACTCCGGAAAATCGAGCATGGTGATCTCACCATACTTCTTCTTCATCTGCGCGATCGTGTCCGGGTTGCCAAACAGCGCTGGCGTTTTGAACATGTCGCGAATGGGATAGCTATTGGATGCGATACGCACCATCTTCTCGCTCTCGGACATGGGAGGCGAAACACTGGCATGAGAGATCGATTCCGGGGTGACTGCCTGCGCTTGCGCGGCGGATCCCCCGGACGATGCGAGCAAACCGGCGGCCAAGCCGCCCGCACCTTGAAGAAACTTGCGCCTATCCAGATTGCCATGTGTCCCGTGAAAAGAGCTCATTGCCAGCATTCTCCTTGTCTGTCGTTATTTTTCCCCGCATACGATCGGCACACCCATGTTTCAGGGTACGGAAGGGTGATTGTAACTTCAGAGCGAGATCGCTCCCCTCTCGTTCCCTTACCAAGGCCGGGTGCCCCATATCTCGCTCGTTTTTCGCGAGATGTGGGATACCGCCGAGGTTGACCGCTAAGTGCATCGGGTGAATCGAGAGTCAGAGGGAAAGAGCATTGGATTCCCACATCTCGCGAAAAACGAGCGAGATATGGGGCACCCGGCCTTGGTTAGGGAACGAGGGATAGTCCTCCGACTCTTGTTCTCAGGCAGGCACTGTACCCTGGTTACATTGCCGCCAGCACTTCCTGAAAGAGATGCTGTGCGCCTTCCACACCGTCCCAGGGACCGGCCTCGTATTCCAAAGCGAAGACCCCCGTGAAATTGTTATTGAGCATGATCCGTACATTCCGCTGAACGTCAGGTTCGCCGAAGCGATCCCAGAACTTCGCATGAACCGTAGTGTGCGCGTAAGGAGCTAAATCCTGCAGACCGTGGTAGAGAAGGTACTTGTTTTCCCAATTACAGAAATCAGGACTGGCTTCGCAGAAGGGGTTGTTCACCTCTTCCACGATGATGCGAATGTTGATGGGGTTGGCGGTAAGGCCCCAGTGGTTTTCCAGTGTGACCTTGACGCCAAGCTTGGCGCCGTATTCCGTCATCTCCTTGAAGGATTCAATGCAGTTCGTCAGGTAGCCCTCGAGGGCGGCGTTGGTCGCGTAACCAGTGGAGTTGGGTAGAGCAGCAGGAGCGATTCTGGGGCCGCCGCTATTCACGCGCATCGACTTTGCGCCCAGGATAGCGGCGCCATCCAGCCACTTCTTGGCCACTTCAACGCCCGCCTGCCGCCTCGCAGGGTCAAGCTCGCAGATATCCCGAGGCGCGTTATTCGAGATGTGATGACATTTTGTTCCTGTCTTTACCAGAGTGCTTGCCATTTTCTCCAGCCACTTTTTGCCCGACGGACTGGAAGGATCGAACTCCCTGACCGCGTGGCTCTTTCCGTCGTATCCCATCACAGTCGTTTGCACATATTGGCTGTCATCGTCGCTGTCTCCAAATAGGCTCGACCATAGATCCATCTGGTAGACCCCGGGAAAGGTCTTCTTGGTGAACTCGGGAAAATCAAGCATGGTGATCTCGCCATACTTTTTCTTCATCCGTACGACCATGTCCTGTTCGTCAGGATCCGTCGCCCTGGTCTTGAAAATGTAGCGAATGGGGTAACTATTGGACGCGATACGCACCAGCTTCTCGCTTTCGGACATGGGAGGCGAAACACTGGCGTGAACGATGGACTCCGGGGTGACGGCCTGCGCTTGCGCGCCTGCTCCCGCGGAGGATGCGAGCAGAGCGGCCGCCAGGCTGCCGCCCGCACCTTGAAGAAACTTACGCCTATCCAGGTTGCTATTTGTCTGGTGAGATGAGCTCACTGCCGGCATTCTCCTTGTCTTATTGGTTTTCCTGCTAGGTGACCGAGATCCTGATATTAAACGTATTAGTACACACGTTGAAATATATGTATAGGTTTTCGAAGTCGAAGCCCGGATACCGGAGCAGCTCACGATGACTGTGTCTCATCCGGCTCAGAGACACACCAACCTTGGACCCGCTATAGTGTCTCTAACATGCAGAGATCGAGGCCGGTTTCACCGCGCAAGCGCAAAGAGCGCTCACCCCAGCAAACGATCGAGGAGAATGGACGGCGCCCGGCCGCCCCCGGCGTTAGTCCATCGCGAACCGCGATCATCGAAGCACTGCTTGAAAACGGATCGATGTCGCGCTCCGATCTGGCTGACTCCATCGGACTCAGCCGCTCTGCCCTCACCGAGCTGAGCCGGGGGTTGATTGAGCAAGGCTTGATTCACGAAACCTCCAACTCCTACGACAGGCAACAGAAGGGGCGCCCTTCTATTCTGCTTTCGTTAAATGCTGAGCACGGATACTTCATAGGTGTGGGCCTTACTGAGGACCCGCCGATGATGGTTTTGACTGACTTTCACGGAAATTCTCTGGCCCAACATCGTATGCGGGATGCCGCACAACCCCGCGCAGTGGCGGCAGCCATCGAGCAGGGTGTCCACGAGCTTATCCGGGCCATAAAAATCTCCCGCGACAAGGTGCTTGGCATTGGAGTTGCGCTCTCCGGCTACGTGAATCATCCCCAGGGAATATGCCTGCAGTCGAACGCGCTCGGCTGGCACGATGTCCCCATCACGGAGATTATCGAGCGGATCACAAAGATTCCGACCTACCTTGACAATGACGCGCATTCGGTGACCACCGGGCAGAAGCTTTTCGGCCAGGCCCGCGAGTCCAGGAACTTCTGCATCATCATGCTGGGTAAAAAGATCGGCGAGGGCCACTATATCAATGGCCGTCTCCACCGCGGGCACTCTGGAGCGGCAGGAGAGATCGGACACTGCACCGTCATACCCGGAGGCCCCCGCTGCGACTGCGGCAAACGGGGCTGCCTGGATATGTGCGCCACCAGTTCCGTCCTGCTGAAAAGAGCAGCCGAATTGGGCCTCAAAGCAGAGAATGTGGCGCAGCTCGAAGCCATCGCGGCCAAAGGGGGGGCCAAGGCCATCGAATTGCTCAGGGAAGCGGGTGCAATGCTTGGCGTCGTGGTGGCCAACGCCATCCAGATCAACAACCCGGAGTTGGTTCTTATTGCCGACGTGGTCGGTTTCGGAAATGGACTCTTTATTACCAGCACCCGGCAGGCGATCGAAAACAACATCCTGCCGCACCTGATTGCCACCACCCGTCTTGAGTTTTGCTCGGTAGAAAAGGACTTTCTCGCTCGCAGCGCCGCCAGTATCGCCGCCCATCAGTTCCTGATCGATCGGGCAAGCTACTAAACCAGGGATTCGGCATGCCGCTGCGCCTTCATCTGCCTGGCCGCGATTGCCGCTCCGATCGCGCCGGCATCGATGCCAAACTGCGCGGGCAAGATCGTGACATCCGCAAATCCTTTGGCGTACTCGCGCGCGTAGTTCTGCACGTGGCTGTAGAAGTACGCCCCAACAGAAGCCACCCCGCCGCCAACCACAAAAACCTCCGGGTCCAGCAACTTCTGCACATCCGCGATCGCCATCCCCAGATACCGCATTGCGGTATGGACGATCTGTTCGGCTTTCTCATCACCCTCTTGAGCCATGCGGAAGACCTCCGCGGTGGAAGTGGGCTTGCGAAAAGCGAAGGTAGCATCGCGTTCAATCGCGGTCCCGCTGGCTACGGCCTCCAGCGCCCCGGCAATGCCACTGGGAGGGATCGGACCTCCTGGAACCCTGGTGACGTGACCAAGCTCGCCGGCAATACCATGAAACCCGCGCCACACTTCCCCATCGACAATGATGCTCCCACCGATACCGGTGGAAATAGTAATGAACATGCTCGAGGAGGCATGCCTGGCCGCTCCCAGAATGCCCTCCGCAAGACCCGCCGCATTCGCATCGTTCTCCAGGTCGACCGGCCGCCCCAGATGCTCACTCAGATAGGCAACGATAGGCACGTTGGCAAAACCGTGAATATTCGGCGCAAAGAGCACCTCGGTGCGCGCCCGGTCGTGCGTTCCCGGAACGCCGACGCCTACCTCGCCCACTTCGGGGTGCAGTTTTTCCAGAATTTTAATCGTATTTACGATGGAATCCAGAACACTACGCCAACCATCTTTCGGAGTGGGAATCGTTGTCTTACTCAGAAACTCTTCCCCTCTTAACACACCGCATGCAATCTTGGTCGCACCGATGTCCACGCCGATCGTGGCCCTCATACGTCTCCTTCGAACCAATGCTTTCCAGGAAGGCCGCAGCCCAGCGCTGCAACAGACCAGGGCAAAACCAGGGGCGCCGTCAGTTTAGACAGCGTCGCCCTATGCAATGCATATCAGAAAATGCGCTTTTGCGTTGCTCCTCGCAGACGCTTGGGTGCGAGCGATCCATGGCGGCTCAAGTGTGCGACGCAGAAATGCTTCTCACTTCGCTCTTCAGTTCGGAGAAACAAGAACTGAAGAGAACTCAAGCTCGGCAGGGAGCGGATGATTTATTCTCTCGTCACGCTACGCCTTGAGCAGGCCTCGAAGAAGGTTACACCAACCATGAATTCGTATAATTCAGTAAGTGAAGTATAGTCACCTTTCGTTGGGAAGTCATGTAAAGATTGGGGTGGAGCTGCTGGCGGCACAACCAGGAAAATGGGCCGTGCCGTTCGCTGGCCGGGCCGTTCCTTCCAGTTGACGTAGCCAGGGTTCGACGCCGTTGACACCACAGTAACCATCGAAAAGGGTACAGATCAGGAGAGCGAATGCGGTTTGCCTTTGGCGGCATCCATATTGAGTGCAGCACCTACAGCCGGATCCGAACCCGCACCGAGGACTTTACCGTACTTTCTGGCGAGCAATTATCCGCCGCGGCGCACTTTACCTTTCTACGCTCTTATCCCCATCCCTTCCTGCCTACGCTCTATGCCAGCGCGGTCCCCGGAGGCCCGGTCGAGCGGGCCACCTATGACGCTTTCAAGGGCCGGTTTCTTCAATCATTGAAGGAACTGCTTCCGCTGGACGGACTCTACCTGCCTATGCACGGCGCGCTCTATGTCGACGGTATGCAGGACGCCGAGGGCGACTGGATCTCAGCCGCGCGCCAGGTGGTCGGCGCGGATTGCCTGATAAGCGCGAGCTACGATCTGCATGGGAATCTGAGCCGCCGCATCATCGACAACCTAGACATGCTCTCGGCATATCGCACTGCGCCGCATATCGATGTGCGGGAGACGATGCAGCGGGCCTGTGAGATGCTGCTGCGCTGCACCGCGGATCGAATCCGTCCCACCCTGGTCTGGGCGCCGGTTCCCGTGCTCCTGCCCGGGGAGAGAACCAGCACTGAGGACCAACCCGCAAAAGATCTCTACGCACAATTGGCCCCCAGGAACGCAAAGCCCGGTGTACTCGACGCTTCCCTGTTGGTTGGTTACGTGTGGGCCGATGAGCCTCGCGCTACCGCGAGCGTGGTCATGACGGGAACGGAACCACCGGTGCTCAAGCAGCAAGCCATAGAACTTGCCCTGCAATATTGGGATGCGCGGGAGGATTTCCAGTTTGGCGTGCCCGTCGGCAGCATCGCCGAACTCCTGGACCAGGCACAAGCCGTCGCGACCCAGCCCGTGATCCTGGCCGATTCAGGTGATAATCCCACCGGCGGAGGGGTCGGAGACAGAGCTGAGGTTCTGGAGGCGCTCCTGGCCCGGAATTTCAAGAATGCTCTGGTCGCCGGCATCGCCGATCTTCCGGCCACCGAGCTTTGCTACCGGCAGACCCCAGGCAGCAGGCTCAACTTGCGCATCGGCGCATCGCTCGACCCCCAAGGGAGCCGCCCGATCGAGGCGGAGGCAGAGCTTCTCTTCCTGTTGCCTACCGGCGAGCCACGAGAGCGCCAAGCCGTCGTCCGGATCAATGAGGTTACGGTGGTTTTGACCGCCGTTCGACGCCCCTTCCATAACATCAGCGATTTCACTCGCCTGCAATTGCACATCCCCAGCTTCAAGCTCCTGGTGGTGAAATCGGGCTATCTCTCGCCGGAACTGGCTCCGCTTGCCAATCCCAATCTCATGGCTCTCTCCGACGGTTCGATCCTGCAGGATCTGGACAAGCTGCCCAAGAACCAGTTCCGGCCGCCGACCTTTCCTTTCGACCGCTCGTTTCGCTGGCAGCCCGCCACTATCGTGTCCGCCAGATCACCGCAGGAGACCGCATGAAGCGGCCCCTCCTGGAGGTTTCGATTGAAGGAGTCGATGGCCTGCTGGTGGCACAGGACAATGGCGCCGACCGGGTTGAGCTATGCGCCAGCGTGCTTGAAGGGGGCATTACTCCCAGCATCGGAATCGTGCGCGAGGCTTTGCGGCGGGCACGAGTTCCCGTGTTCGTCATCGTGCGCCCGCGGGGCGGTGATTTTCTCTACTCCGAGTCTGAGTTCGAAAGCATGCGCCAGGATGTAATCGCGCTCAAGGAGCTGGGCGTGCCCGGGGTGGTTTCGGGATGTCTCACGGCCGGCGCCGAGGTGGACGAACAGCGCACGGCAGAGCTGCTACGCCTGGCACGGCCGATGAGCTTCACCTTTCACCGCGCTTTCGATATGGTGCGCGACCCGCTGCAGGCGCTAGAGGCTCTGATAAGCCTGGGTGTGAACCGGCTGCTGACCAGCGGTCAAAGGGCCACGGCGATCGAGGGCTTGGCCAACCTCACGCAGCTGGGTCAGTTGGCAAACGGGCGCATGATCGTTATGCCGTGCGGTGGGCTTCGTGCCGCCAATATCGGCCAGGTGGGCCGGGAAACCGGACTATGGGAACTGCACTTTGCCGCTCATAAGACGGAGCCCAGCGCGATGAACTATCGCAATCCCCGAATAGCGATGGGACTAACCTCACAAGACCACGAATATCTAAAAACCGTAACCGACCCCACGACGGTCCGGACAACGGTGGAAGCGGCGCGGAATGAATATGTCAACTAAGACGGGACTGCGGGTAGGCATCCTTGGCGCCGGTGCGATGGGCGAGCAGCACCTTGACTCGTGGCACAAGCTGGGCGCGCAGATCGCCGGTGTCTATGCCCGTAATTTGGAGCGCGGCCGCGCCGCCGCCGCGCCTTATGGCTGTCCAGTCTACGATTCTGTCGACGAATTACTGAGCAAAGTGGAGATTGCGGACATCTGCCTGCCGACCACTCTCCATCACGCTGTGGCTCGGCAGGCGGCCCAAGCCGGATGCCAGATCGTCTGCGAGAAGCCTTTGGCGCTTCTCTACGAAGAGGGAGAAGCGATCCTTCGCGATTGCGATACAGCCAAGGTACGCATCTTCCTCGCTATGGTGGTACGTTTCTTTCCGGTCTACAGGGCGGTATGGGAAAAGGTACGCGCCGGCGCCCTGGGACAGGTGAAAGAGATTGCGCTCAAGCGGGTCGGCTCCCCTCCGCCGCCAATCGGCTCCTGGTTTCTCGACGATCGTCTCTCCGGAGGCGTGCTCTGCGATCTGCTGATTCATGACATTGACTATGCAATGTGGCTGGCCGGCGAGGTAACAAAAGTAGAGGCCAGGCGCGATGGCGAAGGGCAATTACAGTATGGCTACATCACCCTCGAACATGCCGGAGGAGTTCGCAGCAGGATCGAAGGCGGATGGGTCGCATCTCCCCCTGGGCTGCAGACCACAATCGACATAACCGGCTCACGTGAGCGGCTGCAAATCCTTCCCGGAGGTCCCATACCGTTTGCCAATCTTCCTGACCAGGATCCCTATGTTGAGCAGCTGAGGCATTTTCAAGACTCGCTCGCTAGCCGTGCGCCCTTTCTGGTCACGCGGGAGGAAGTGCTGCACGTGATGCGCGTCGTAGATGCCGTGCGTGAATCCGCGGAGCACGGACGCCCCGTTGCTTTAGAACCGAGGTAGCGCTGCTTGGCTTCGTCCTTGGCCGGCACGCTCTGTCTGACTTTAGCGACCGTGATGGTTGCGTTTAGCCTGCTGGGATGTGGGCCTGCCCCTCCCCCGGAAAGCCTGGTAACCATCATGCAGTTGGAGGCCCCGTTGACGATGGATCCGGCTGACCACACGGCGAGCCTGACGATGGACGTTCTGGATCCAATCTATGACTGTCTCACGCGGTTCGACCAGAACCTCGATGTGGCGCCCAGCCTGGCCACCAAGTGGAGCGTAGACTCGTCCGGAACCAGATGGACCTTGCAGTTGCGCAAGGGCGTCCACTTTCACGACGGCACTCCCTTCGATGCTCGGGCGGTCGTCGACTCCTTCAATCGGCTGCTCGATCCGGATCGCGGCTTAGCGGCAGCCAGCAGAGTTCGTTCCATCGTCAAGCGGGTTACGGCTACCGGGCCAGACACGGTGCTTTTCACGCTCGCCAACTCCTATGCGTCCTTTCTTCGAGTGCTCGCAGTCACTCCAATTGTGAGCCCATCCGCGGACAGAGAGGGGAAGCTCTCGCGTCAGGCTGTAGGTACCGGACCTTACAAATTCGTGGAGTGGAAGACCGGCGAATACGTTCTGGAAGAGCGAAACGAGCAGTATTGGGGCCCTCGTCCGGTGATAAAACAGCTGAAATGGATCTGGACCAGCGAGCCGGTGCTGATGAATATGTCGGTCCTGGCGGGTGCGGCCGATATCGTCAATCCATTACCGCCCATTTTTGCCGAGGCGCTTTCGCGCAATCGCAAGGTCAAGGTCATACAAGGTTCAGAAGCGAGGGTTTTTTGGGTGGCGCTCAACACCAAGAGCAAACCACTGGACGATATCCGGGTACGCCAGGCTCTGAACTACGCGACCGACCGCGAGGCCCTGGTCAGGACACAACTACGCGGCTTCGGGACCCCGGCCAACTCGCCTCTCGCCCCGGCCGATTTCGCTTACGATCCGCAGACCAGAGGCTACCCCTACGATCTGGAGCGAGCGAAAGCCCTGCTGGCAAAAGCAGGCTATCCCAATGGTTTCACCCTCAAGATTGCCGTGCAGGAGGCGGACGCTCAGTTGGTGGAAGCGTTACAGGGGATGTGGGCCAACGCCCATGTGAATCTGCAGATCGACCAGATGGAACACGGGGTTTTCTCACAAGCGATCTTCGGCTCGCCGCAACAGAAAGCACAGCAGGGCATTGACTGCGTCTTCGCTTCGTGGGCCTCAGATGACACCGATCCCGACTACCAGTTAGACCTGCTCTATCGAAGCGACCAATGGTCCCCGGCCGGCGCTAATCTGGGTTTTTACTCCAACCCACACCTCGACGCGCTGCTGGAAAGCGCTGCCGCTGAACTCAATACAGAGAAGCGCATAGCGCTCTATCGCCAGGCTCAACAAATTATCTCCGACGATGCGCCCCATGTACTGCTCTACTATGCACGGGACATCGCCGCGGAGCATCTTGGGACCGTCCCTACGCCCGTCCGTCTCTTGCCCGGAGGGCGAGTCGAGTTCGAGGGAACTGCGCCGGCGGCACCATAGGACTGCTAACCGGTACAGGACCTCAAAAAGCTGGAGAGAGCCGTCTCTCAAGGATTTGCCCGCATGAGAAATTACTGGCTGCAAAAAATTCTGGCCCTGCCGCTGATCCTGCTGGTCGCTTCGTTTCTCATCTTTTGGGCAGTACGGCTCCTGCCCGGAGACCCGGCAAGACTCATGGCCGGCATGCAGGCCGACCAGAAGGCAGTAAATAGTGTGCGCCGCCGGCTCGGCCTGGATAAGCCCTTCCCTCTTCAATATGAGATATTCCTTCGCCACGCCTTGCATGGCGATTTGGGAATTTCCATCCGTTCTCACAAACCCGTGGCCGAGGAGATCGCCGAACGTTTTCCCTACACCCTGGCTCTGGCCACCGTAAGTTACATCCTGGCGGTCGGTGTGGGAATCACAGCAGGCATTCTGGCGGCTATCTACAGCGGCCGCAAACTGGATCATCTGGTCATGGTGGCGGCGATCGGGGGGGCGTCGATTGCCAATTTCTGGTTGGCGCTGATGGCCATGAATCTCTTTGCCGTGCGACTTGCCTGGCTGCCGCTGCTGGGGGCCAACAGCTGGAAGAGCTACGTCCTCCCCTCTATCACCTTAGCCCTGCTGCCTGGGGCCGTGATTGCCCGAATGTGCCGGGGGAGTATGCTCGACATCATTCACCAGGACTACATCCGGACCGCCCGAGCCAAGGGGCTCACCACTACCAGTGTTTACGTGAGACATGCCCTGAGGAACGCCATGATCCCAATCGTAACCATCATAGGAATGAATTTTGCCTCCCTGCTGGGAGGGGCGGTCATCACGGAAACGGTATTCAATTGGCCCGGTCTTGGCCGCCTGATGGTCGACGCGGTTCGCTATCGTGATTACGCTACCATCCAGGGCATTACGCTGCTCACGGTCGCGATTGTCATTGCCGTCAATTTCGCCGTGGATGTAATCATCGGCATGATCGATCCGAGAATTCGCTTTGACTGAAGACGTCCTGTCTTTGAAGCCTTCCCGCTATCAGGCATGGCGGGCCGGCATCCCTTCTCTGCTGCAATACCGGAACCTCGTGCTGGGCGCATCCATCGTGCTGGTTCTGCTCTTCGCCGGGCTGCTGGCCCCTCTGCTTGCGCCCTACGATCCTTACGCGCAGAATCTCGCCATTACCTTTCACCCGCCAGGCTTCGCCCACTTGTTTGGCACAGATGAGTACGGCCGCGATATGTTCTCCCGCGTGCTCTATGGAGCGCGTCTTTCGCAGCTGGAAATCACGGTCAGCGTCAGCATGGCTTTGGCCATTGGTGTGCCGCTGGGCATGATCTCCGGCTACATGGGAGGGCTTCCCGATCAAGTGATCGTATGGTTCATCGACCTTCTCTATGCATTCCCCGGGATCGTGCTCGCGATCCTCATCGTTGCCATTCTTGGGCCAGGACTATTCGATAGCCTGGTCGCCATCTCCATCTTTGCGATTCCGGTGTACACCAGGCTTGCGCGTAATTTAACCCTCTCGCTCAAGCGAATGGAATACGTTGAGGCCGCTCGAGCTCTCGGAGCAGGGCCGTGGCGCATCATCTTCTATCACATCCTAAGAAATGCCGCGGTTCCTATTCTGGTCCAGGCCACCCTTACCGCAGGCGATGTAGTGCTCACGGCGTCCGGGCTCAGCTTTCTGGGGCTCGGCGCTCAGCCGCCACTGGCGGAGTGGGGAGCCATGATGGCGGAGGGCCGCAACTTTCTCGGAGTAGCCACCTATCTCACCTTCTTTCCCGGCGCCGCGATCACGCTTACAGCCTTAGGCTTAAACCTGCTGGGGGATGGTTTGCGCGACCGCCTCGACCCCCGTTTTCAACCGCGCTGAAAAATAGGCGGGAATTGGCTCCCGGGTGGGGGCGCGGGACTTAAAATGAGAGGGGTGGATGACCCAAGGCCCTTTTAGAGTAGTTTCGCAATTAGCAGCCATCATTGCAGCTTGGATCCTCTTCGCCGGCTTGCCTGTTCTTGCCCAGCGATCCGCGGCTTCGAAACCTGAGCGGCCCAATATCATTCTGATCTCGGTCGATACGCTACGAGCCGATCGCCTGCGTTCGAATTCCCCCAGCGCTATAGCCACTCCCAATATCGACAAACTCCTGCACGGAGGCACCTCGTTTTCCCAGGAAACCTCCATGGTCCCTCTGACCTTGCCTTCCCATGTCGCAATGTTGACTTCCACCTACCCGTTTGTGAATGGCGTCGAAGACAATGGGGAACGCCTGGCGCCGGGGGCGATTACGCTGGCGGGGACGCTTCGCTCCCATGGCTACCAGACCGCCGCATTTCTTGGCAGTTTCGTGCTCGACCGGCGCTTTGGATTGGACCAGGGGTTCGACACGTATGACAGCCCATCGGCATCGTTGAACAGCGAGAGCAGCGATCCAGGAGACATCAAACGAAAAGGTGAAGCGGTCGCCGAGGCCGGCGAAGCGTGGCTGAACACTCATTCGGACCGGCCTTTTTTTCTTTTCCTTCACCTCTACGACTTGCACACGCCCTATAACCTGTCCGCGGCCGAAGAGGCGAAATATGGCAAGGGCTATAACGGGGAGCTGAGTTACATCGACCACGTGATTGGCAATCTCCTGGATTATCTCGCTGCTCATGACCTGGTGAATAAGTCGCTCATCGTCTTTACCTCTGACCATGGGGAGGGACTGGGAGACCACGAGGAGACCACACATGGTTTTTTCATTTACCAAAGCACTCTGCATGTGCCTCTGATCATTCATTGGCCGGGGCATTGGCCCACGGGTGGCGCTCCCATGCCGGAGCGAGTCGACACCCCGGCCAGCCTGCTGGACCTATCACCGACGATTCTTGACGCGGTACGGCTTCCCGCGCCGGCGGCGATGCAAGGCACAAGCATGCTGGGCGCGGGTAGTACTCCCAGGGACGTATTCAGCGAGAGCGTTTACCCCCAGCGGCATTTTGGGACGAGCGGTCTTGATGCCTTGCGGCGCGGGCACTACAAGTACATCGAGGCGCCGAGGCCGGAGTTTTACGATTTGACCCTCGATCCCGGTGAGCGCAAAAATCTTTATCCGGAAAAAGGCTCCGTGGCATCGGCTTATCGTGAGCGGCTGCAGCAACTGCGGCAGCTTTATAAGCCGCGCTTCCAGGGGACGGCTAACGCGCTAAGTCCTGAAGTGATCGACCGTCTGCATGCGCTCGGATACCTTACCGGAAATAGCACGGCAGCGAATTCCCTGCCAAGCCGGGTCGATCCGAAAGACAGAATCGCCGCTTACGAAGAATACGGGCGGGCGATTTCCCTGGCTTCCCTTGGACACCTGGAGGAAGCAAACACGGTCCTCGAAGGCATTCTGGCGCAAGACCACGACCTCTCTGATGTGCGCCTGGCCCTGGGTCTCAACCAGCAGCGGATGGGGAGAGACGCAGAGGCGCTCGACCAATTTCGCATCGTGCTCGCGGCCCAACCGGCGAGCGCCATCGCCCACCTTGACGCCGGCCTGAGCTATTACAACCTGCGCCAGTACGAGAAAGCCGAAAAAGAATTGAATGCTGCCCTGGCCATCTCGCCGGCTTATGCCAAGGCAGGAATATTTCTCGCCAGGACTCTTGCGCAGAGGGGTGAGTACGACCAGGCAGTTGCCGAGTTTAACCGTGTTCTCGAACAAACCCCTGACAGTTATGGCGCCCGCGACGGCCTCGGCACGCTGGCAGCCATGCGAGGAGATTGGAGCGAAAGCGAAAAGCAGCTTAAGGTGGCCCTCTCCCTCGAACCTGCCGCGGCGGCGACTCACAATACGCTAGGAAATGTCTATTTGCGTGAGGGCGAGATGGCCCTGGCCCGCAGCCAGTTTGAGGAAGCGGTCCATCTCAAGCCTGATTACGCCGCGGCGCACTACAATCTAGGTGTGGCCCTCGTGGCGCTCAAGGATCTTGATGGCGCCAGAAGCGAGTTTGAAAAGGCCCTGAGCGCCGATCCAAACTATCTTCCTGCCCGCAATGCATTGGCTCGATTTAGCAAGTCACCATAATCTCAAGGTGATGAAAATGGGCTGAAGGATACGGGCTCAGCCCGTACCTGCTGGCAGCAAAACGATGGATTTACAGGCAGCGGAAGAACTCACTGCATGTACGAACGAAGGGCACGGTGCCGTAAATACCGTATGAGATGGGAGCGGACTAAAGAGGGTGTGAGAAGCGGAAGAGAAACCGCAGGTCCCTCCACTGCGCTACGCTCCGGTCGGGATGACAAATCTGTTTGGGTACCAGCATCCCAACGCCCAAACAGATTTGTCATCCCGACCGGAGCGTAGCGCAGTGGAGGGACCTGCGGTTTCTCTTCCGCTTCTCGGCACACCCTCTTTAGCCGCGGAGGTAGGTTTTCAAGAGACCCAAGCCGGAATGAGTCGGCTTGGGCAGCCGAAACATGGTGGTCACATTCGACAATGAACCTTTGGAAAGCCGTACCTCAGGGGCTAAAGCCCTCATCAGTCCAAGGCAAGAGTGGCACGGCTGAACCCGTGCCCTTCGTAGCTAGTTTTCCCGCAATGGGTTTCGACCGAGTGGTGGCAGGACTCCGCAGTGCCAAGCGATCATCGCGATTTCTGGCCGCGCTGATCTGCCTGGTGCTGTTGCGCCCTCACCTGCTGCACGCGCAGCAATCGACACAATCGTCCATTCAGGCTATTGGAGTGCAGGCCGAGGAGATGGAGCGCGAGGGGCATTGGAACGAGGCTGCTGCAGGCTACAGGAAGATCCTGGCGCTTGATCCGACGTCGATAGCGGCGCTTAACCGGCTCGGCGCACTCTATGTAAGACAAGGCCAGTTCGCTGAAGGCATAAAATACTACCGGCAAGCGCTTCAGGTGGATCCGCACAACTTCGGCACCAACCTCAATCTGGGTATAGCCTTTCTCAAGGAACAGGATTACCCCCGGGCGGTTTCACCGCTGCAGCAAGCCGTGATCGCACGACCTGAAAACCTGCAAGCGCGCCAATTGCTAGCCCTTTCTCTGGTCGGTCAAGAAGACTACGAGCGGGCCATTCCGCAGTTGGAGCAGATCGACAAAATGAAGCCCGGAGACGTAGGGAACCTCTACTTGCTCAGTCGCGCCTACCTGCAGACCAAGCGCCTTAAGAAGGCGCTCCTGGCTTTTGACGAACTCGAAGCTGCCGATCCAAACTCGCCCTGGGTACACATCCTAAGGGGTCAGGCTTACGATGGCCTGGCGAGCTATGGCAAGTCGATTGAGGAGTTTGAGACTGCACGGCAACAACAGCCCAACGACCCCACCGTCCGTTTCTCGCTCGGGTTTATGTATTGGAAGGTGGGCCGCTTTGCCGACGCCGAGGCGGAGCTGACAAAGGCCATTCAACTCGATCCCAATTTCCCCGAAGCCAAGTTCTATCTTGCTCATACCTATCTCGCTGATCAGAAGCCGCAGCAATCGATTCCACTCCTGCAATCGGTGGTCGCCCAGGAACCGGGTAACGCTCGCGCCAGGCGAGACCTGGGCAAGGCTTTGGCCCAAGTCGGCCGCTACCAGGAAGCGGAGCAGCAATTGGAGCAGTCGCTCCGTTCCGATCCAAAAAATGCTGAGGCACACTATCAACTCGCCCAGGTCTACCGGCAACTCAATCAACCGGTCAAGTCTGAACAGGAATTTGAAAGCACGAAGGACCTGCTGGCGGACCAACGGAGCAAGGAAGAAAGCGTATTGGCAGCCGCGGGTAATAGGGGCGACGCAACCCAGCAGCTGGGGCTCTCACCAAAGAAGGATGCCCCTGCTTCTCCGGAAGGAACACATTGAGCATGGCCGGTAGCGCGGCGCCATTCATGAAACAGTTTTCATCATGCTATGCCAGGTTCCAATGAGGGCGTTCCCTGGGTGGATAGCAAGTATCGCGGTCGCGGCGACCCTCTCTCCGGCCCAGGTGGTTTCTCGCTCTTTGCCTTTACCTGATGTCTACCTGGTGACCATCGATACGCTTCGCGCCGACCACGTTCACTGCTATGGGGACGATCGGATCCAGACTCCTGCGCTGGATTCTTTGGCCCGTGATGGCATTCGCTTTGCCGAGGCTTTCACCCCCAGTCCAATCACGAATACTGCGCATACCAGCATCCTGACCGGCCTGCTGCCCAGCGTGCACGGTGTCACCGACTTCGGAATCCCGCTGGCGAAGACCTATCCCACGTGGGCGGAGTTGCTTAAGCAAAACGGTTATCAAACGGCAGCCTTCATAGGTTCGGTGATCCTCGACTCGCGAACGCTTGCCCCAGGACTCGATCGAGGCTTCGATTATTACGACAATTTTCCCTCAGACCCGGGCCAAGGTGAGCATTGGGGACGCACGGAGCGCCGTGGGGCAGACGTAGTCCATCGCGCCGAAACATGGATGGATGCGCATCCGCAGAAGCCACGCTTTGTCTGGGTCCATCTCTACGATCCTCATGACCCGTACGAGCCTCCGCCGCCTTACTCGCAGATCTACAAGGATCATTTGTACGACGGTGAGATCGCCTATGCGGACTCCGCACTGGGAAACTTATTGAGCTATCTCGAACGTGAGAATCGTTATCGGGACGCGCTGATCATCGTGGTGGGTGATCATGGCGAAGGACTCGGAGAACACGGCGAACAAACTCACGGTATCTTCCTCTATGATGCGACGACTCATGTGCCTTTGATCCTCAAGCTACCACTCCGCGCAAAGTCTACAGAGTCTGGCGTCGCACAGGGGGGAAAGGTGGTTGAGGCCCAGGTACAAACAACCGACATCCTCCCCACGGTTCTCGATCTGCTTGGCATTCCTCCTCCGGCCGCACTGGGCAATCGCTCTCTCAGGCCGTACTTCGCTGGGGCAGAAGGCGACAGGGTGGTCTTCGCGGAGACGGATTATCCGTTGCACTTCGGATGGGCGCCTCTGCGCGCGGTCCGCAGCGGCGGCTTCAAGTTCATCGAAGCACCGCGGCCGGAACTCTATGACCTGGGTAAAGACCCTGCTGAACTCAAGAATGAATACGCGGCCCGGAACATTACCGTGCAACAGCTCCGCGCGGAACTCGCCTCCTCCGGGATGCGGCCTCCAACCGCCTTGTCGGCGCCGGGTACAACGGGAAGCAACACGCTCAGCGAACTGCCCGATCCCAAAGACAAAATCGAGGAGCAGAACCTGCTCCACTCGGCGGTAATGCTGGCGGAGGAAGGCCGTGCTCCGGATGCGCGCTTATTGCTCGAGAAAGTGCTACGGCTGGATGCTGATTCACCGGCCGCTTTGCAGCAACTGGGAGAGTTGGAATTCAAAGCAGGAGAGTATCGACAGGCAGCCGACCATCTTGATCGGGCACGAAAGGCGCATCCTGACGACGTATCCTCGGCACTCTACGAGGGACAGGCACTCGATAAGTTAGGCGATCGTCAAGGCGCACGGAGCGCGCTCGAAGCCGCACTCACGCAATCACCCGGACAACTCGACGCTCGTCTTTTGCTGGCGCGTATCGACTTGGAATCCGGCGATCGGGCGGCTGCGGAAGATCAGTTGGAAGCAGCTCTTCTATTAAATCCCGCTAGCGCTGATGCATTGCTCGGACTCGCTAAAGAGTATCTTGCGGATAAGCGATTCGCCGATGTCATAGAGCTGCTGGAACCTCACATCAAGGATGGCTCCGTGAGCGCGGACGGCCTTCAGTTGCTTGCCCAGGCATATGCGGGCGCAGGTCGGACCGCTGATGCGGAAAAAGTGCGTGCCCGTGTAGAACAACTTCAACACCGCCATTAGCCGGTATTCTCACCAAGCAGCAGATCAATGGGCGACGCAACGCGCTGAATGCGTTGAAGAGAGGCGCCCGAGCGAAACCAGGTTGCTGCTTCTATGTTGGCTCTGTCCATCCACTTCCACCCTAAACAGCGAAGCGCCCGGTTGGCCGGGCGCTTCGCCGCACATGGTTGCTCCGACCGATCAGAAAAGGATCTTCAAAGCGACCTGGATCTCGCGTCCATCGTTAGCGCTTGAAATCCTTCCCACAAGCGTCGGCGAGCCAATGTTATTGGCAGGAGGCGCAAAGTAGGGAGTATTCCAGGCATCGAAGAATTCACCCCGGAACTCCAGATCGGCCTTATCCAACATATTGAAATGACGCAGTACGGCTATATCTGAATTCGACTGGCCTGGTGCATCGAGGATGTTGCGCCTTGAATTGCCGAAGGTCGGATCCGAGGCCGATCCGGCAACAGAGAAGCAGCTTTGATTAAACCAGTTGGTAAGGCTCTTCGAGCCGACGCCGCTACAACTACGGTTGGGACGCGGAGAACTGGAGTTGGTGTTGGAGAAATCCGGACCCAGCACGGCGAACGGATAGCCAGTCTGATAAGAGGTGATATCGGACACTTCCCATCCACCCACAATGGCGCTCACTACGCTTTTGTCGTTGAGAAATTGTCTGCCCTTGCCAAAGGGAAGGTCGTAGATGGCGTTGACCACGATCCTGTGCCGCGCATCGGTATAAGACCGCGACCACTCGAACGCGAGGTTATTATCGTCTTGCGGGAGGTTACTATCGTTGGCGCCCGCGCCAAAGCCTTCGTCGCCCTCCGAGTTGTCCAGGGATTTGGCAAATGTATAGGCGGTGAGCAAGTTGAGCCCATGGCTCAAGCGCTTGGTTAGTTTGAACTGAAAGGAGTTATAGCTGGAGCTGGCATCCGAGGTCGTGTACAGCGAAGTCCCCAGGTCAACATACGGACGACGCGATTGCAGAGGGGTTGTGCCCGGCTCGGCCTGGTTGCCGGAGAGGTGCAGGTTCCCGATCTTGGTCCCCTTGGTTCCGATATAGGCAATGTCCATCGCCCAGTCGTTGGAAAGTTGGCTTTGAATGCCGAAGCTCCACTGCTGGAAATAGGGCGCCAGGTAGTGAGGTTCGACGTACAGAGAGATGAATTGGTCCGACAGCTTGGGGATGCCTGCTCCGGAAAATACGCTCTCACTCGTTACAGTCGGCGTCTGTCCCGGGGACGTAACAAACAGCTGTGACGGAGAAAATACCGGGTTGTTATCGACGAAGTGCTGGTTGTTGAAGTTAGGCAAGTCGTAGAACACGCCGTAGCCGGTGCGCAGCACAAGTTTGTCCGATGCCGTAGGACGCCAAACGATCCCCAGGCGCGGGGCGAAATCGTGGTGCACGGGAAAGATCAATGTTTGACGTGTGCGGCCGGTGAATCCTAATTGCGCACGTTGTGCCGAGGTAGCGATTAAACAGCGCCCATCGGTAGTGGTCAGGTACGAGTAAGCCGGATCGGTGCAGAACGAATCATTCTGCGCGTTGGGCGCCGCCGTCACCAGGGTAGCGTTGCCCGGCCCGCTGAACTTGGGCCCGGTGGGCACCAGGGTCACGTAGTTGTTGTGCTTGTCAATCGCGGGCCGGCGGTACTCCCAGCGAAGCCCGGCATTGACCGAGACGTTGGGGGTGAACTTGAAGTTATCTTGAGCGAACAAGCTGATGAAGTTGCCGCCCACCTGGTTAGTATCTGCAAAGTGCAGGCTGCGGTTGGCCCCGTGTGGAGCGCCGAGCAGGAAGTCGGCCAAGTCGGAGGCGGCGGAGACACCACCATTGAGTTCGCCGGCCAGCGCGGCATACTGTCCGTTGAAGTCTAACTCGCCGTGCGGGGAGTAAGCCGCCTGCTCACCTAACACCTGCCATGGTTGAATATCCGCCCCGGCAATGATCGTCTGTTTGCCCTTCGTGATGGTGACAGTGTCCTGATATTTCTCCACCATATCCGGGCTGATGACCGGGCGATAGTTGGAGTCGCCCACGGCAGAGAAGTTGCTGAACTCGAAGGGTGGAAAGCCTTCGAGCGATGGCGACAGGGCGGTCAAACCCTGGATGCCAAAAGCTTCCATGAAACCGGCGGGCCGGGGGCAGGACGCGCAATTATTGTCATCCCAGTCGCGCTGGAAGCCGAAGAGTGCCTCGTTGAGAAGACGGGGCCCGAAGGTGTGGGTCCAGCCAATGGCCACATTCTGCCCACGGAAATAGAGCTTGTCGCCGAAGGTCGGTAATGTGCTGTAGCCGCTGGTAGGGCTAACGATATTCGCCTGGCCGAGGATATACCGGCCAAACACCTGGTCTTTCTCGCTGATGTCGTAGTCTACTCGCCCGTCGTACTGCTCATCGTTGCGTGTCTCAGGCTCCGAGTTGATGTAGTTAACGCCGGCGGTCCCCGACAGGTTGGGTAAAGGCCAGGCATTCAGCGAGAGCACATGGGCGGCCACGCCGTCGATGGCCGTGATTTGGTTGCCCGGGATAGGCGTGCCGATCAGTTTCGTCTGACCGGCGGCGGTGCCGGTAGCGCAGGTGATCAGCGACTCAGTCGCGGGGTTAAAGAGCTGGCCGGTATCGTAGGTGTATTGCGCGGGGCCGCCGACGCCGCAGACGTTCGCAGTGGTCCCTGTCAGCAGGCCGCTAAGGTCTCCTGCTCGTTGGGCGGCAGTGGGCACCAGTGAGGTTGCGGATGACCCTTGCACCAGGCGCAGGCCCTCATAATTGCCAAAGAAGAAGAGCTTTTTCGACCTCCAGATCGGGCCGCCAAGCGCTGCGCCGTACTGGTTCCGGCGAAGCTCTGGCTTAACCGGGTTGAAGTAGTTCGAGGCGTCCAACGCGTCGTTACGGAGAAACTCGTAGATCGATCCGTGGAACGAATTGGTACCGGATTTAGTGATCAGGTTGATGGTTGAGCCGGCGGTTTTGCCGAAGGCCGCGTCGTAAATATTGGTCTGGATCTTGAATTCCTGCACCGCGTCGGGGGACGGCTCAACAGCGAATCCGCCGAAGGTCAGATTCCGGGAGTCGACCCCGTCGATTAGGGTGTTGTTACTCGACGAGCGAGCTCCGTTGGCGGCATAGGTGGACTCACTAAAGGGTGATCCGAAACTCGAATTTGCGAAACCGGCTCCAACGTTGCCCGCGCCGGCGTCGGGTACGGTTCCAGGCACCAGGATGGCGAGCGCGCCGAAACGGCGCACATTCAGCGGAAGGTCAACCACCTCGCGCTGGTCGATCACGGTGCCCACGCTGGCGCTGCTGGTGTCGACCAGCGGCGCTTCCGCTGTTACTTCCACCTTGGTGTCGACCGAGCCCACCTGCAGCTTGACGTCTTCGCGCGCCTTCTGGTTCACCAGTAAGGTGATGCCAGAAAGCACGTCTGTCTGGAAGCCGGGCGCTTCTACGGTGATGGAATATTCGGCCGGGGCCAAGCTGGGAAAGCTGTAGTTCCCCGCACCATCGGTCGTGGTTTTCGTAACCACGGCCGTGCCAACGTCGGTTACCGCGACGCTGGCGCCAGGAATTGCGGCTCCGCCCGCATCGGTTATCGTGCCATAGAGATTCGCGGCACTTTGTCCGTAGCACGGAAGCGACGCCAGACAACAGGTCAGGAGCGCCAGCAGGACAGATGACAAACGAGGATAAAAGAATGCTTGTGTTTTGATCTTGGTCACCGCCCACCCCTTGAATGAGTTCGTTATCTACTGAATTCAGTTCACGCGAAGGTTGGTCATCGCGCACAACTCTAGCCTATGCACGCACGGAAGCGGCTAAGGCCATAAAGGAAAGAATTCTAGAGAGGGCCGGATGTTCGAAAAAACTTTGTACACTAACTGAAGTAAGCTGATCTTAATGAGTGCTGAAAATTCAGTCAATTATAAAAACAAGAAAATGATATTTTTTTGGCCCACCCGAAACACCATGGTGCCGGATTAAGCAAAACTTAAGAGCCCGGCGGCTAGATTGGATTATCGGCACAAACTCGGGTTACATAAACGTGGATTACACATCCCGAATTACGGAGCATTTGGCAGTACCTTCCTCGCCCGGACTAAGGCTGAGGAGGACGGCCAAACCAAGAGCGGCCTGCCCGGCCACACTCGCCAGTTGCCATTCGGGGCGATCCTCTTCCCAACGGACCGCAATTGGGCTCCGGCAACGGCGATCCAGGCCGCTGCCAGCCTGAACTGGGGAGACACATAGATATAGGTATGACCAGGAACCCCCAGGCAAATGCAGGTTTGCTGCAGCCTGCACAATAAAGTCTCATGCGCTCATTCGGGCACGAAGGAGCGTGTCCGCACTCCGTAAAACGGTCACTTACTACGGTGACCGGAATATTTAAGCCGGGGCCTGATATAGCGCGCAATACCCGCAACGCTGCGCGTTTTCACCGGTCGACTTCCTTTCAAAGGCGCCGAAGAACAAACCATTTGCTTGCTCCGTTGCCGGGGTGCGACTATCTGGATTATGGATCGTCGAAGATTTTTACAGACCGCCGCGGCATTGACTGTTATGTCCTCGGTTCGCGCTCATGCCGGAACTCGCTTACCGATCGCGATGGCGGTTGAGTACAACATGCTGCCCACCAAGATATCGATCATGGAGCGGTTTCAGCTTGCCAAGGATTGCGGATTTGAACGGATAGAGTGCCCCACGACGCGCGACCAGGGAGACGCGGAGAAGATGAAGGCCGCTTCAGAGAAGACCGGGCTGCCGATCCATGGGGTCATGAACATGGACCATTGGGCTTATCCATTTTCCTCGGCTGATCCGGCCGTAGTGGAAAAGAGCCTGGATGGTGCGCGCGTCTCCATTCGAAACGCGCATTTGTGGGGAGCTACCACGGTGCTTCTTGTGCCGGCCGTGGTGAATGCCCAGACAACATATAAAGAGGCCTATGAGCGGTCCCAGGTGGCCATTCGCAAGCTGATTCCTTTGGCCGACGAGTTGAATGTAACGCTGGCGCTCGAGGAAGTCTGGAACAAGTTCCTGCTCAGCCCGCTGGAGTTTGCCCGTTATATCGACGAGTACGATTCGCCCCGAATCCGTTCGTACTTTGATGTGGGCAATGTGGTGCTATACGGCTACCCGCAAGATTGGATTCGGACTCTGGGGAAGCGTATCGCCAAGCTACATATCAAAGACTTTTCCTTCCGCCACGAGCCGGGCACAGATAAATCGGTAGCCGCCTGGGTACCGTTGGGTGAGGGCGACGTCGATTGGACAGCCGTGTATGAGGCGCTTCACGACATTGGCTATCAAGGAACGGCGACCCTGGAACTGGATCCGGGAGACGCAGCCTACCTGAAAGAGATGCGCCGGCGGTTTGGACTGATCCTCACCGAGGAGATGCCCAAGAAGGCTTAACCTCTCGGGCCAGCTGGATCTGAACCCGGCGGCGATGAACTATAGTCAGTTCATGGGATTCACTCGTAATTGTGCTCTGCTGCTGGCCGGCTTCGCGCCCTTGCTTGCCCTCGGGCAAGCGCCGGTTTCGCAGTTACCCGATGGGCCTAACCGCGAAGTCGCACAACGCGTCTGCTCGGGATGCCATTCGGTGCAGATGTTCGTGGGACGGGGTATGACGCGGGAACAATGGGGCGGCGTCGTCTCCAATATGATCGGCCGGGGAGCGAAGATCTCGGACGAAGAATTCGACCAGATCGTCAACTATCTTGCCACAGCTTTGCCGCCTGGCAACCAGGCTGGCGGGAGCACTCCTGTGGCGAAGGCAGCGCCAGTGCATAGGAGAAGCCTGATTGACCAGGCAGGCGCAGATGACAAGCAAGTGGTCGACGAAGCGGCGGCGGCACGCGGTAGGACCGTGTATATCGCGCAATGCATTACCTGTCATGGAACCCGGGCACGCGGAGGAGAGCGCGGCGCCGATTTGGTTCGCTCGTTGGTGGTTCTTCATGACCGCTACGGAAGCACCATCGGACCTTATCTTGCCCAGGGCCATCCCGCCGGACAACCAGTCACATTGACGCACGACCAGGTTGTGGACTTGTCTCACTTCCTGCACCAGCAGGTGGATGACACGTTGCGCACCGGACCTAATAACCACGTGCTGAACATCCTGGTAGGCGATGCCACAGCGGGCAAGACCTTCTTCTATGGAGCGGGAGGGTGCAGCCACTGCCACTCACCGACCGGGGACCTGGCGCACATCGCCAGCAAATATGATCCTGCCAGTTTGCAGTTGAAGGTGGTCTTTCCGCAGGACCGCGCAGTCGCACGCAGCGGCCCTTCGACCCCGCGCAAACCGCTTACCGTTACGGTGACCACGGCGTCCGGTGAAAGCGTGACTGGGGTGCCGACGGAGCTCGACGATTTCAATGTTTCGTTGCGCGACGCCTCCGGCCAATACCACAGCTTCGCACGCGAACCTGGCGTCAAGGTGGTAAAGCATGATCCCTATGCCGCGCACGTGGCGCTTCTCGACCAATACACAGACAAAGAGATTCACGACGTAGTGGCCTATCTGGAGACCTTGCAATGAAGTTTCTCGCGGTGATTTTTGTGGCCTTGGTTGCGTTGGCGCCCGTGACGGCTCGGGGACTGAATCCTGCGCCCGTTTCGGATGGTGGGCTAGCCCCCTCGGCGTTGTTGCATCCGCCTTTGGATGAGTGGCCGTCGTACAACGGCGATTACTCCGGGCGGCGTTTCAGCACTCTGACGAAGATCAACGACAAGAATGTGAAGGCGCTGAGCCTGGCATGGATGTATCAGCTGCCGAGGAACGGCGCTGCTCCGGGCGGACGCCTGGCGGGCACTCCGGTGCTGGTGAACGGGATCATGTATATCACTTCACCGGATAAAGTGTGGGCCCTGGACGCCCGCACCGGGCGCGAGCTGTGGGCATACGTCTGGGCCTCCAAAGGTGGCATTCACCTGGGCAACCGGGGGGTTGCGGTCCTAGGAAACTCGCTGTATTTTGAGACCCCCGATTGCAATCTGGTCGCACTGAATTTGGCCGACGGCACGAAGCTTTGGAATCAACCTATCTGCGATCTGGATCAGATGTACTACGCCTCAATGGCGCCAGTAGTGATAAAAAATCACGTCATTACGGGGGTTAGCGGGGACGACCTCGATCGGCCCGGTTTCCTCCAGGCGCACGATCCGGAGACCGGCGCACTGCAGTGGCAGTGGTCGGTGGTGCCCAAGCCGGGAGAACCCGGTTCGGAAACGTGGCCGAATGCCGAAGCGATGGCACACGGAGGCGGTATGACGTGGATATCGCCCACCTACGATCCGGATTTGAACCTGCTGTATATAGGCACTGGAAACCCGCAACCGGTCATGGCGGCCAAGGATCGTGAGGGCGCGAACCTGTTTACCGAATCGATCGTGGCGTTGAATGCAGATACGGGCAAACTGGTGTGGTATTTTCAGCCTTCTCCGCACGACACGCACGACTGGGATGCGGTGGAGACGCCGGTTTTGTTTGACGGTGAAATGGATGGTAAGCGGCGCAAGCTGTTGGCGCAGGCGAGCCGCAATGGCTGGTTTTTTGTGCTGGACCGGGAAACGGGAAAGAACTACGTCAGCGCGCCCTTTGTGAAAACGAATTGGGTGAAAGGCCTGGATGCGAAGGGGCAACCCATTCCTAATCCCGCCAAGGAGCCGCAGATCGCCGGAACTCTGGTTGCGCCCAATGCGGAAGGTGGGGTGAATTGGCCTCCGCCGACGTACAGCCCGGACACCGGGTTGTTTTATGTCAATGCCACTCGCTCGTACGCCATTTACTACATTTTTGACGATAGCGACAAGCCTGAAGGATGGGGCGGCCATGATCTGGGCACCTGGGATCAATCGATGCTGCAGGCGCTGGACTACCGCACGGGGAAGATCAAGTGGAGCCACAAATGGGAGACGCCGGGAATTGAGGGCGGCCTGCTGAGCACCGCGGGCAACCTGGTGTTTGCGGGCGATCCCAGCAACAACCTGGTGGCTCTGAATGCCACCACCGGTGAGCCGCTGTGGCATGCCAACCTGGGCAGTCCGGTATCGAACGGCGCGATCACTTACGAACTGGACGGGCACCAATACATAGTGGTGGGCGCCGGCGACAAGTTGTATGCGTTCATTATGAACTGACCGCTCAAGTGATTCTGGAGAACCGCTGAGTGGTCTCTTCCACGATTAGCGACCTTCACTATGCGCTGCGCCAGATGCGTCTCGCCCCGGTATTGACCATCACGGTCGTACTCACACTGGGTCTTGGAATTGGCGCGACCACCGCTATCTTCTCCTTAATCCATGCGGTGATGTTGCAGTCATTGCCTGTGCCGGAACCGGAGGGCCTGTTTCGCATCGGCACGGGGAAGACTTGCTGCTATTCGACCACTCCGCAAGGAGAATGGGGGATTTTCTCCTATGACTTCTATCAGCGTCTTCGCAGGTCGACGCCCCAGTTCGACCAGATAGCCGCCTTCCAGGCAGAGCCAAACATCCTCAGTGTCCGCTATGGCAACGACACCTCGCAGGCGCGAGCGCTGCTGGGGGAGTACGTCAGCGGCAACTACTTTCAGACGTTGGGGGTTAATCCGTTTGCGGGACGGATGTTCACATTTGCAGACGATGTGAAGGGCGCGATGCCCGTTGCCGTCATGAGCTATCAAACCTGGCAGCAGCACTATGGCGGAGACCCCTCGGTCGTGGGTGCGACATTCGCGATTGAAGGGTTCTCTTTCACCATCGTGGGGATCGCGCCGCCGGGTTTTTATGGCGAGACGCTGAAAAGCACTCCGCCAGCTCTTTGGATACCACTGCAGACGGAATACCTGACGGATGCCAATGCTTCTTACAACCTTGTGCCATCGAGCGCCTGGCTGCGGCTCATCGGCCGCATCCACCCCGGCGCTTCCTTAGGAGCCGTCTCCTCCCAACTGACGGCGTTCCTGCAGCACTGGCTCATGAGCGACGCTGCCATGATGACCGATAATCTGTCGGAGCTCAAAAGTGAGCTGCCCCGCCAGCGGATCGAAATTGCTTCGGCCGCAGCCGGCATCGGCGCCATGCGGGACACTTACGGCAACAGCCTCGGCATCCTCTTTGCCATCTGCACGCTGGTGCTTCTTATCGCCTGCGCGAATGTGGCCAACCTGCTGCTGGCACGCGGGATGTCGCGGCGAGGACAGATCGCCATCATGAGCGCCCTCGGGGCAACTCGACGGCGCCTGTTCCGCCAGGCCCTCACCGAGAGCCTGCTGTTTGGATTGTTGGGTGGGATGGTGGGAGTGGTCATCGCGTGGATCGGATCGCGGGTGGTGGTGAGTCTAGCCTTCGGCGCCGGCACTGCTCTGAGCAGGCACGTCGGCATTTCCTGGGCCATGCTCGGCTTTTGTTTGGCGCTGGCGCTGCTGAGCGGCGTTGTGTTCGGCACAATTCCGGCCTGGTTGCTGGCACGCGCCAACCCGGTCGAAACAGTGCGCGGGGTCAACCGCAGCATCCGAGACAGCTCGGCGAATTTGCGCAACGCGCTGGTCATCGCACAGACAGCCATATCGATTGGCTTGCTCGCCGCGGCCAGTCTTCTGACACGGAGCCTGCTAAACATCGAGCGGCAGGACTTCGGCTTTTCTACCGAAAACCGCATCAGCCTGACCATGGAAGAGCCGCTGGCCACCTACAGCTTCGATCATCTGGATGACCTCTATCGCAAGCTCAGGCTTGGACTGGAGCGTCTGCCGGGAGTGCGCAGCGCAAGTCTCGCTCTCTACAGTCCCCTGACTCGCCAGTTCAAGCAAACGATCGTAAAGCCCGGCGAGGGTATGCCGCGTGTCGATGGATCGCAGACGGCGCTCTGGAACCGTGTGAGTCCCGGATATTTCAAGACGATTGGCCAGCGTATTGTCGAGGGAAGAGACTTCACCGACGGAGACAACTCCACCACCCGCGGTGTAGCCATCGTCAACCAGGCATTCGTCCGCCGGTACTTTCCCGGTGAGGATGCGATAGGTAAAGTCTTCGGGTTTGCCAACCCCGCTTACAGTACAAGTCTGCAGATCATTGCAGTCGTACAAGACGCTAAGTACGCTGATCCTGAGCTGCCGGCAGGTCCCATGGTTTTCGGTACTCTCGCCCAGCGCATCCACTACACAGATCCGGCGCTCGAGGACGATGAGAAGTGGAGCCACTTCATCACCGGGGCGCAAGTCTGGAGCGCCGGCGACGCAGGCCAGATGGAGGCTCCCATGCGGGAAGTCTTCAAACAGGTCGACCCGAATTTTGCCATCACCAGTATTCAGCCGATGCAGCAGCAGGTGGCCGTCAACTTCGATCAGCAGCGGCTTCTGGCGCGACTGAGCGGATTGTTTGGTGGCCTAGCATTGCTGCTCGCATCCATCGGCCTCTACGGCGTAACTGCATACAACGTCGCCCGGCGGACGAACGAGATTGGCATTCGCATGGCCATCGGGGCCAATCGCCTGCAAATTGCACTTTACTTTCTTCGCGGCGCCTTCGCACAGATCCTTCTTGGTCTGCTGCTGGGGCTCCCGATAGCCGCGCTTATTGGCAAGGCGCTGAGCGCCCGGCTATACAAGGTCGGGACGATCGACCCTGTTTCCCTGGGACTGCCTGCGGCAGCTCTGCTCCTATCTGCGCTGGTTGCGAGTGCTCTGCCGGCACGCCGCGCGGCCTCCGTCGAACCGCTGCACGCGTTACGAACAGACTGAATGCGTGCCGGGAAATTTGCCCGGGTTAACCTGGATTTCTCACAGACCTGCCTCTCTCTACCGGTAACAAATGACGGGTGCCCCATATCTGCCCGGTTTTGCCTGCCCCGGCGTGCCGTGGGGCAGATGTGGGATTCCACGGACCTCGATCGCCTGACTCTACAGGGTGGAGAGGATCATGGACCCTGGGGATCGGTTGCAGTAGAGAAAGCTGCCGGACCAGCGCGGCGGAATCCCACATCTGCCCCACGGCACGCCGGGGCAGGCAAAACCGGGCAGATATGGGGCACCCGTCATTTGTTACCGGTAGAGAGAGGCAGGTTTGTGGCGAAATTCAGGTTAAAAGACAAGCTTGCCTTTCATCTCGTCAGACACGGCAACGTCATCTGGAATCTTCGTTGCTCCGGCGTAGAGATGTCTCAATTTCGGCAAGCTCTGCGCAACCTTCAGGCAGGCCGGAGTCACGGCGGTGCCATAAAGATCCAGGGACTGCAACTGATCCAGACCGCCCAGCGCCAACACCGTAGCGTCCGTGATTTTGGTACTTGTAAGGCGCAAGACACGCGCACGTTTCATGGCAGCCAACAAGGGGGCCGAGCGATCAGTAACCGCAGTGCCCGAAAGGTCGGCGATAGTAATTTGCGCGCTTAGGGGTGCTAGCGCGGCCAACTCATCATCTCCGAACTTGGCGCCCAAGGCTGACGCATCGATCACCAGGTTGGAGGAGCCGCGGGACTCGTAATTCAGCAGATCCGGGAAGCGCTGTTTCAGTTGCGCAACTTCTGGGGCGAGGGGGGCGCGCAACTTCGCGACCGCGGCAGGATCGATCTCGGGAAAGGTTACCTCGGCCACAACCGGCACATCATTTGTCGGCGCGCCCTTGATAGCATTGGCCGCCAGCGTAGGCGAGGCTCCTGCGGCAATCCATAATTCCAGCAGCTTGATCTCATTCGCCGCCAATGGACGCTTGCCCTGGGGAGGCATGGCGTCGTCATCGGAAGACGAGAGCGTGACGCGACGAAAAAGCTCGCTGCCTTTTGCGTTACCGGCTTTGATCACGGGGCCGTCCTTCCCTCCCCGCATCAGTAACGCATAACTGTCCAGCCGCAAGCGCCCTTTCTGCTTATCCGGGCCGTGACAGGAGTAGCAATGCGCGACGAAGATGGGTTCCACGTGCGCCCCATAGAAAAAAGCAGGATTCGATCGAGGCAGGTCAGCGCCAGAAAGTCCAATCAGCTTTCGCAGCACATGCGGCATCTCTTCGGTCAGGTGATTTTCACCTTGCGATAGTTGGCCGCCGCGATATCCCGTCCAGGAGACAAGCCCGACCGTGGCCACCAACGCCAAAGCGTAGACGAAATCCAGATGGGGGAAGTATCCGCGCAACATCCAGCAAAGCCAACAAGCGACCGCGACCGAGACTCCACCCCACATGTGCTGGGTGACCAGCCGTCCTGAATATCCACCGCTCCGGGCCAGGCACCATCCCAAGGTTGCGGCCGCCAGGCTGCTCACCACCGCCAGCGCCAATAGGAAATCAACCGAAGAACGGAGGTAGGGGAAGCGGGGTTTTCTTCCCGCCCATTCCAATAGGGGCACGATGAGGATCAGAGCTATCGGAAAGTGCACCGTCAGCAGATGAAAGCGTCCGATAAATTGCGCCCAGGGAGCGCGCTCAAGTCCGTCCGGAGGAAGAAAGATGAAGAGCGCGGAGAGCAGCAGAATTGGCGCAAGAGCGAGCAAACCAAGGCGCAGCCGCAATGGCGCCTGGCGAAGCGGAAATATCATGCAGCCATGTGGCCTCGACAATGGAGAGAATAACAGCCAGGAATCAAGCCAAAACCTCGGCCACTACCCGCGCCGGCTTCACGCTGGTGAGTTTCTGCTCCAGTCCCTGGAAGGAATACGTGAGCTCACGATGATCGAAGCCCAGGGCATAGAGTATGGTCGCATGAAGATCGCGAACCTCGACCGGGTTGTTCGCGATCTCGTAGCCCATGGCGTCGGTCTCTCCGTAACTCATGCCTGGCTTGATGCCGCCGCCCGCCATCCAGATAGTGAAAGCGCCGGGATTATGATCCCTGCCGATAAACTCCATGACTTGTCCGTTGCGGTTTTCACGCATGGAGGTGCGTCCGAATTCCCCGCCCCACACGACCAGGGTATCCTCCAGCATGCCGCGTTCCTTCAGATCGCTGAGCAGGGCCGCAATGGGCTGATCGGTTTCGCGGCAGCGATCCGCGAAGCCGATATTCAACGAGTCTTTGGCCGAAGTCCCGTGGTCGTCCCATCCCCAGTGATAGAGCTGAATGAAGCGCACACCACGCTCCGCCAGGCGGCGCGCCACCACGCAATTATTGGCAAAACTGGAATCCCCGGGATTCGCACCGTACGCCTCAAGGACCGCCGGGGACTCCTTGTGAATATCCATCGCATCGGTGGCGTCCATTTGCATACGGAAGGCCATCTCGTATTGCGCTATCCGGGTAACGGTTTCAGGATTTCCATACTCGGCATAAGTTTGGCGGTTGATTTCATCCACCGCATCGAGCATGCTGCGGCGCAGAGGCCGGCTCACGTCCGGAGGATTTTCCAGGTAGAGGACAGGCTCGCCGTGAGAGCGGCATTGCACCCCCTGATACACGCTGGGCAAAAACCCGGAGCCCCAAAGTTGCTTGCCGCCGTCCGGCTGGTTGCCGCCTGAAACCAGCACGATGAAGCCGGGAAGATTCTGGTTCTCCGTGCCCAAGCCATAGATCACCCAGGAACCCATCGACGGATAACCGAGGCGAGCATTGCCGGTCTGTACCAGTAACTGGGCGGGCGCGTGGTTGAATTGATCGGTGCGCATCGACTTGATCAGGCAAAGGTCGTCGATGTGCTTTTCCAGATGGGGCAACCGGTCCGATAGCCATTGGCCGCTTTGTCCTGCCTGGTGGAAGGGGTATTGCGCCCCCAGCAGCTTGGGCACTCCACTGATAAAGGCAAACCGCTTCCCCACCAAAAACGAGGCGGGACATTCCTGTCCATTGAGCCTGGTCAGATCGGGTTTGTGGTCGAAGAGCTCCAATTGGCTCGGCGCCCCGGCCATATGCAAGTAAATGATCCGCTTGGCGCGGCCGGCAAACTCCGGAGGCAAGACCGATAAGGGATGGGAAGGATCGCGGGCGAAATCGAGGCGCAGATTGCCATCAACGCCGCGCGTCGCGGCTTTGACTGGAGAGATCAAGGGGTACCCCAAGGTACCGAGAAACATGGAGCCCACGCCGGCGGTGAAACTGCGCAGAAAGTGGCGGCGAGTCTGCGCTTGCAGTAGTGCGAAGCGCGCCTCCTTATGCAAGGCTTGCGTGAGTTCAGCCGGCGGGTTATTGGTTGCACCAGTTTCAGAATCTGACATAACAATCACCTCTCGAGTGCGGCATCGAGATTAAACAGGACGCTGCCTACAGACGTAAGCGCATGCAGCTCTGCCGCAGGAATTCTCTTGCCGAACGATGCTTCAGACAAATTCAAGCTTGCTTTCATTACAGATGCCGACTTCGGCATGGCAAGCGCCTTTTGATAGAACTTTCGCAACACAATCAGCTCGCCTGGCGTAGGATCGCGCGATAAGACCAGACGTGTTTCATAAACCAGCCGGATATCCAGAATGGCGGCGGCACTGGAGGCACCGGCTGTTTTTTCGGCGGTGTCTTTGATCACGCGCCGGGCCAGCGCCTGGGCGGCTTCTTCATACACCGGATCGTTCAGAGTCACCAACGCCTGCAGCGGCGTGTTGGTTGCTATGCGCCGGGGCAGGCTTGTATCGCGATCGGAGGCATCGAAGATAAGGGAGCTAGGGTAGCCGGCGGTGCGCTTGATATAGGTGTAAATGGCCCGGCGATAGCGGTTGGGCCCGGTCGCGTCGATCCACTTGGAGTCGTTATAAACCGAATTCCAAATCCCAGCGGGCTGGGGAGGCATGACCGGTGGCCCTCCCATGGTGGTATTCAACAGGCCGCTGGCCAATAGGGCTTGATCGCGCACCATCTCCGCACTAAGACGCTGTTGTGGACCATGAGCCAGCAGGCGATTGCGAGGGTCTTTGGCCTGAAGCTCGGGGGTGGTGACCGCGCTCTGGCGGTAGGTGGCGCTGGTCACCAGTTCACGCAGCAGCGCCTTGGTGTCCCAGTGGAGGTCGTTCTGATAATGGAGGGCAAGCCAATCCAGCAATTTGGGATGGCTAGGCTCTTCGCCTACGCTGCCGAAATTTTCCAGGGTTTCGACAATGCCGGTTCCGAAGAGCTCTTGCCAATAACGGTTGACCGCGACCCGTGCGGTGAGCGGTTGACCGGGCGAAAAGAACCACTTTGCCAGGGTGAGACGGTTGCGGGGCGCGCCCGCCGGAAGCTTGGGGAAAATCGCTGGGACATCGGGCGCAAGGTCGGGACCGATCTTGGTTAGAAAATTACCGCGCTCGAATTCGAGCGTAGCCCGTCGCTCATAGGGCTTCTCCTCCACCATCACTGGGAGGGGAACCGTGGGAATCTTGGCTAGCTGCCGATTGAGCTCCTGAAGACGCGCGATATTCTGCGCACGCATAGGATCATGGCTCAAAGACGTCCAGCCTGGATCTCGGCTCACCGCGAGTCTTACACGCTGAATCAAAGCTGGCTTGGAGTCAATGGAGTTTACCTGCTTGATGTCGACCTGGATGCGGCTCCCCCCCGGCAATGGGAGCGGCTCGGAGAGAACGCCTACGATCCAGCGGGTGCGGAAGAGCTTGGGAAGAGCGGCAAATGCGCTGGAGACAGATTCGACCTCTTTTGTCTTCTTCTCCGGGTTCTCCGGGTCACTCCCGGAGAATAATGCGTCTTGCAGATTCCGCTCCGAATCCTGCACGAAATAGCGGAATGAGATTTTGCTCTTTTGGCCGCTTGGGGAAATGACCCAACCCTCTACCTTATCCACGATGAAGCCGTTTTCCGGCGTGTGGCGAGCTATTTCCGGGTGGAGAGGCGGCACCTCGACGCGGATCGCCGTCAGCACGGGGAGGTTCGAATTCGCGGTCAGCTGATAAAACGATTGTGGTGGGGTGTCCGGGTTAGCCAGAGCCTCTCCATCGTGGATGGTGAAGGTGGGCGCCAGGCCGCCCGCAGCCTTGGCATGAGCAAGTCTTACCCTGGTCTCAGCGATGGTCTTGCGTAGATCTTTCAACCTCTCTTCTTTTTTATCCGGCGCCAGCTTCTGGTCTTTTTTGAGTTCATCCAGCTTGCTCTCCATTTGCGGAATCATCGGTTCCAGGGCCAAGACCTCGTTCGCCGCAGCGGTTTGGATCGGCAAGGGTTTCCATTGCGCCTTAGCTTCCATTGCGCGGTCTGAGGCTTCCATCGGCTGGATCAGCTTGACCATTTCTTGTTGTATTTGCGCGGCTTCCGCGTAGCGGGCTTTGTCCTTTGGAACCCTTAGAGTGGGCGAGTCATCTTCAAGGTCTGCATCGCGTTGGGTATTGAAGAAGGCCATCGACTTGTAATAATCGGTGTGGCGAATGGGATCGTAGGGATGGGAGTGGCATTGCACGCAATTCATGGTGATGCCGTTGAGCACGGACCAGGTTGTGGCGACGCGGTCCATCACCGCGACCATACGAAACTCCTCATCATCGGTGCCCCCTTCGTCGTTGTTGGGAGTCTGCCGGTGGAAGGAAGTGGCGATCAGGTCCTCAAAGGTAGGGTTGGGTAGCAGGTCTCCCGCCAGCTGTTTGATCACGAACTGATCGTAGGGCAGGTTACGATTGAAGGCATCGATCACCCAGTCACGGTAAGGCCAGACGCCCGGGCGATCACGGTCTGCCTCGTAACCTTTGCTATCCGCATAGCGCGCTAAATCCAGCCACATGGAAGCCCAGCGCTCGCCATAGCGGGGAGAAGCCAGCAAGCGATCCACTTGTTTTTCGTACGCTCCGGGCGATGTGTCGGCCAAAAAGGCGGCTTCTTCCTCGGGGGTGGGCGGCAGGCCGGTAAGGTCCAAAGACACCCGCCGCAGGAGGGCCGGCTTATCGGCTTCGGGAGAAGGCTTCAGGCCTTCCTTTTCCAACCGGGCCAGAACAAACCGGTCCAGGGGTTGGCGCACCCAACCGGCATCTTTCACCTGGGGTAAGGGCTGCGGCGCTGGAGGCACAAACGCCCAATAATCCTGCCACTTGGCCCCCTCCTTAATCCATCGGCGGAGCAGGGCGATCTGCTGGGGCGGCAGCGGTGGTCCATGGTACGGCATCCGCGCCTCGGGATCCGTAGTGGTAAGACGTGCCATAAATTCCGATGCATCGGGATCGCCAGGCACGATGGTGGGGCGCCCGGACTTGCCCTTACCTAACGCCTCCTCGCGGAAGATGAAGGAGACGCCGTTTTTCTGACGCACCCCGCCATGGCAGGCGACGCAATTCTGGTTGAGGATAGGGCGGATATCGCGGCTGAACTCGACAGGTTTCTGGGAGCGCCGGTGGAGGAAAGAGCTTATTGGCCAAATTGAAACTGCTGCTACCGCAAGGATAGAGAGGGCAGCGGTTTTCGATCTGGAAAAGCGAAAGGTGGACGCTTGGACCACGGAAACCCTAAACCAGTGTAACGGGAAAATGAACAACCGACCGATTCAATTGTAGCTGGAGGATGATCTTCTTGGGCGGGATCGCCTAGAAAAGGCAGTTCCCCTCCCTAAGTATAAGAAACCAAAGGATGTTTTTGCGGCCTCCGCTGTAACAGCCGCAGCCCCTGGAGCAGGCAGCGTAGGAGTGCCGGGAGGATTTTGCCGGATCCGGGCACGATTTCGGGCGCAGCAGGCCGAGCTTTCGATGTCTTTCGGTTCCCCATCCTTTATATGCGATCCGGAATCTTCGCCTTTATCAGCAACTCCCCGAAAGCTAATTTGGACAAGTGTGACTCTCAGCCGTCCCAGCGGGACCTGGTCCCGATACGTCTCGATAGCTGATTTGTTTTCAGCAAGTCTTGCCCAAATCTGCCGATCAAAGAACTGTTTGGACAGATCTGATGGCGGCCTGGGTCATGCTCTTCCCGGCTAGCGGATTGCGCAAACATGTGCGAACTAAGCGAACTAAGAGAATTAAGTGTTGCTCCTGCGTTGATTCCTCATCTGCTGTTTCCTCACCTATCTCTTCCTCGCTCATGGATTGTGCCTCTGGTAAGGCGGACCAGAGGTGGAGGGGCGGCCACTGGTGGTGGTGTCGGCGGCACCGGGCGGGTCTCCAGCCGCGTTTGCGGCTCAAGCTGCTGCTGAATGACGCTGAGTTCGGCGACGGCCTGGTTACGCCGTTGAGGGTATTCGATATCATGATTCGACGCTATTACAGTTGCGAGTATCTGTCGAAAAATCATTAGTCACTCAAGAAAAGGTGACTTTATATGGTTGAATTTTGCAAATAGTTGTCCTGGTTTTCGGGAGACGCCGAAAATCGTTAACCAGGGAGTTACTGGAAGGGGTAAGTTACGCCGGATGTCAAGCCAAGTTAGCTGAATATTTTGTTATTGGAATGAACGATGAGGGGCCTGAGGGGCGGGTAAGTTACCGATGTCCGAGGTTACTTTTTTCAGGCAGCGTTTATAAACAAAGGCGCCCTGCGGACCCCTCCGCTTCGCTCCCACGGGACGCCTGGGCAGGCAGATCATACTCGGAATTGAGCCCAGCCTTCCGAGGGCGTGTGAGAAGCGGAAGAGAAACCGCAGGTCCCTCCACTACGCTCTGCCCCAGTCGGGATGACAATTCGGTCGCAAGGCCAAGTATTTCTCGCTGGAGCTCTTGCGGGCACAACGCTGGCTCCATTCTGGTGTTACTTTCTGCCGCAGCAGTATACCGTGATCATCCAGTAAAAAGCTGTATGGTAAGCAGTGGGAGTACTGAGATGCATGCAGAGAAACGCACGTCACTCGTAGAACTTTTGCAGGAAAACATGCTGTTGCGGGCGGAGGTTGCATCTTTAGCCGAGATTCTCGATGTCGCAGAGGAGACCAGCCAGGCTCCCGACGATTGGCGGAGCCTATTAAGAGAGGCTCGGCAGACAAAGAAGTATCGTGATATTGCCGGGCAATATCAATCGCTTTTTATGGAGCTCGAGAACGTCGCAGGCATCGCGGAAATTGAGGAACGGCTGGAATCGGTTCGGCCAGCGATACTGATCGAATAATCCGGCCAGGATAATCGGAAACTGTCTGAACGCTACCGGCGTCTTGTGTCGTTGTCCGTTTTGTGACTTAGGACAGCAAAAGGCCCATGGCAGCAAACGACCTGTGCACATAACGGATGAACGGGTCCCAAACCCACCATATATTTGGGCCTACGCTTCTTTACAGCCGGCATGAAGGAGCTAGATCTACCCGAGCGCCGCGGTCCCCCTATTCTAGTTCCCCGCTTGACCAGCAGCTGTATACATAATAACGTTATGCCTATGGTCGATACACCTAGGTCTGGAATGCCTTCTGGGGCGCTTCCCATGCTGATTCTGCGCGTCCTTCAATCCGGCTCATTGCACGGCTATGCATTGGCGCAGCGAATTCACGTCCTCTCCAGCGAAGTACTGGCGGTGGAAGAGGGACTGCTCTATCCCACTTTGCAAAAAATGCTGGTTAAGGGCTGGGTGACAGCCGAGTGGGGCATTTCGGAGACCAACCGCAAGGTGCGGTTCTACCGGCTCACGCCGGCGGGGCGTAAGCACTTGAAGGCTGAGCTATCGGAATACGAACGCGTGACGCAAGCGATTCAAAGCATATTGCGCACTGCATAACAGGCACAAGGAACCAGGAGGCCTTCATGGGTGAAATCTTCCGCCGCATTCGCTACCTCATCAACCGCCGCCGATTTGATACGGAGCTGGAGAGTGACATGGAGTTCCATCGCGAAATGGCGGCCCGAGCAGGGCGCAGCAACTTCGGAAATACGCTGCGTATGCAGGAACAAGCGCGGGAAGCGTGGGGCTGGACCTGGCTGGACCGGCTGGCGCAGGATCTGAGCTATGCGGCGCGTACGCTGGCACGCTCGCCGGGTTTCACGGTGGCTGCGGTGCTGGTGCTGGCGATCGGCATCGGTTTGAATGTGGCGGCGTTCAGCCTGTTCAACATGGTGGCGCTGGAACCTTTACCAGTGCGCGACCCGGGGTCGCTGGTGCGGCTAGAGCGGCGGTCGCCGCAGAACTATACGAGCGAGATGCCGTATTTGTCGGCAGTGTTTTATGGGGAGCATGCAAAGTCGCTAAAGGCGATGATCGCGGTGCTGGGAGTTCCGCCAATGCAGATGGACGACGACCTGCAAGGGACGAGCGCTTCGTTTGCGACGGCGAATTACTTTTCGGAACTGGGGACGCCGGCGGCGGTGGGCAGGCTGTTTGATCCGGCGAGGGAAAGCGAAGCGACCAGTCCGCCGGTGGTGGTGCTGAGCTACACACTGTGGCAGCACCGGTTCAACGGCGACCCGGGCGTAGTGGGCCGGACGGTGAGGCTGAACCGGAAGCCTGCAACGGTAATTGGCGTGACGCCGTATGAGTTTGCGAGCCTGGGCGGGCAGACGCCGGATCTGTGGATGCCGATAGCGCAGCAGCCTTATTTTGTAACCCGAAGTACCTTGCTTACCGACCCGGGAGCGAGCAGCGTGCGGATGTGGGGACGGCTGGCCGCGGGGGTGACGGCGAAGATGGCCGCGGAGGAGTTGAAGGCGCTGACGAACGAGCTGCGTCGACAGCATCCGAACGACATTTGGGAGGATGAATACATCGACATCCACCCGGGCGGGCATTTGCAGGTGATGCAGCCGGAGATGTACCAGGTGGCCGCAATGGTGGCTCTGCTCACGATGCTGATTTTGGCGGTGGCGTGCGCGAACCTGGGAGGGCTGCTGCTGGCGCGGGCGGCGACGCGGGAGCGCGAGATTGGGATCCGGATGGCGATTGGGGCGACGCGGGCACGGATCTTCAGGCAACTGGCGACGGAGAGCGTGGTGCTGGCGCTGTTGGGCGCGGCAGTGGGGCTGGGGGTGAGTTCGCTAGGGCTGCGGGTGGCGCTGACGGAGTTCCATGCGCAGGGATGGCTGAGCGCAAAGCCGGACGGCCGTGTGCTGGTATTTACATTTGGGATGGCGATGGCAACGGCGGTGTTTTTCGGGTTTGCGCCGGCGCTGCAGATTGCGCGGCAGCGGCAGCGCAAGACGCTGGTTCGACAGGTGCTGATTGCTGCACAGGTGGCGGCGAGTTGCGTGCTACTGATTGTGGCCGGGCTGCTGGTGCGGGCAACGCTCCATGTGCTCTATACGGATCCGGGATTTGCCTATGAGCAACTGCTGAGCGTGGACGCGCAACTGGCACAGCATAACTATTCCCCGGCAGCGGCGCAGGCCTATCTGGATGCGATGCAGGAGCGGATTCGGACGCTGCCGGGGGTGAAGTCGGTTTCACTGGTGAAACTGCCCCCGATGGGACATACGGTTTCACGGATGGATGAGGACATCAACGGTCATCCGGTGCCGATTTATCCGAACTGGGTCACGCCGGGGCTTTTCCAAACGATGGGCATTCCGGTGCACCTAGGGCGAACGTTCCATGCGGGCGAGAAGAATGCAGTGATTGTGAGCGAATCGATGGCGCGGAGGGAGTGGCCGGGACAGGATCCGATCGGACAACAACTGCCGAACGGCGACGCGAAGGACACCGTGGTAGGCGTGGCAGGCGACGCGCATGTAAACGCAGTCAACGATGACGATGCGGTGGAGCAGTACTGGCCGGCGCGGCTGGCGGATATGCCGGAGATGGTGGTGATGGTGCGGACGGCTGGAGAGCCGGACAGTCTGCCGCCGATAATCAAGGGGATCAGCGAGAGCATGGATGCGAAGCTGTTTCCAGAGATCAGGCAGATGAAGGTGCTGTATCACGACAACGTCCTGGAAGTGATTGAGAACATCGCCAAGGCAGTATCCTTGACCGGGCTGGTGGCGGTTCTGGTGGCCGCGGTGGGGATCATCGGGTTGGTTTCGTTCTCGGTTTCGCAGCGGATGAAGGAGATTGCGATTCGGATGGCGCTGGGAGCGGGGAAATCGCAGCTGCTGAGTGGGCTCCTGCGGCAGTTCATGTGGCCGGTGGCGATCGGCATGGCGGCAGGCGCGGGGATCGCTGGAGCGGCTTCCAGAGTGCTGCGCATCGCACTTTACGGAGTAAGCAATCTTGACCCCGCGAGCTACGCCGCGGCGATTCTGGTCTTAATGGTGATCGTGGTCCTGGCCGGGTTGTTGCCCGCAAGGCGCGCGCTACACTTGGATTTGGCAAGGACATTGCACTACGATTGATTCCCGCCTACTGCAGGCTCTCTTGGCGTCGCAACGTTTGCGCTCGCATTCGGGAGAGCGCAAGGTTGCCAAAGCGCAGTGACATCGCTCATTTCCTCGTTCAGGGGTCTTCAGATGCTTCTCACAATCTACTTTCTTTCTCAACAGAAGGCGCCAACCCCTATCTCACCGGCTTCAGGGCTCAACCAGGCGGGTTTGTGAAGCTGCCTGGTTGGTGTAGGCGTCTCACCTGTACTTTCTGAGTAGACAGGTGGAAGCAGTTTCAGGCCCACTTAGCCGTTCTTATTACAAGGCAGCAGGCTTTTCTACTCACCAGGTCCCAGAGCGGTTTCATTCGTTTGGGCACAGCGTCGTGGCTACAAATGCGGACCCGCCGGCCATAAGACTGCGCTGGGGCCGTGTGATTCCTGTCACAGTCGGCCATCCCCGGATCCATTAACGTGGCTGACAGTAAGGCGGCCCACAAGACTAGGGCAGCCATTCCATAGATCAAGAAGGAGGCACTTATGGCTACCACGAATCCCGTCGCCGCTACATTTGAACACATACTCGTTCCCATGGATTTTACTGACACCTCACAACGTGCATTGGAGTATGCGAAAACCATAGCCAAGCAGCAGAATTCGGAGTTGCTGCTGGTTCACGTGATTCCGCCGATCAACCCGATTACTCCGGCCGAAGGAGGGTGGGTTGACGAGTATGAAGTGCGAGAGCAACTGGAAGAACAGTTGGAGCAAAGTGGGGCTGATTTGCGTTCAGAAGGTTATCGTGCCCGGGCAATCTCGGTGACTGGCCCTCTTTACGATGAGCTTCTTTCCACTGTCAAGGAATACAAGGTCGATCTGATCGTCTTGGGAACACACGGCAGGAGAGGCGTGGACCGGCTCCTGGTTGGCTCGGATGCCGAAGCAGTACTTAGGCGTACCCACTGCCCGGTGCTTTGTGTGGGACCGGCAGTACCAGATCTGCAGGATAAGGTGTGGCGGATACGCGAAGTGATCTGCGCCACCAGTCTCGACCCAAAATCGGCTGAGGTTGCAGCGTATGCCCATAAGATCGCTGCCCTCCACGAAGCGGAGTTTGTTCTCTTTCATGCGAGGAATGCCAGCAAGCAGGAAGACGTAGATTGGGCGTCGTTCGAAGATGCGTTTCACTCCTATGTTCCCGAAGGTCTAGGTAAATATTCGTCGTTGCGCACTCGTCTGGCCAGCGCTTCCCCCGGAACCAGCATTATTGATGTGGCGAAGCAACGTGGCTCCGATCTGATTGTCATGGGCGCGCATCCCGCATCCTCCCTGGCAATACATTTCGCGCGCGGAACAGCCGCCATGGTGATCGCCGAAGCTCCTTGCCCGGTGATGACCGTGCTTGGCTCCGCGGTTGAGCTGCCATTGAAATCCGAGAACTACGCGAGCAGGGGCCAGGTTAGCTGAGCACGTGCCCAGGTAAAACTCGCTGGCAGCATCCGTTAGCGTTCGGATACCTTTTATCGCTTGAGCTTGCTGTCGCAGACTACGCGCGGATGGTAAGCACCGGACAATGGCTACTGCTGATCACCTGGAACGCTACGCCCGTTTTGAAGTTGTCAAACCAGTGTGAAGTTTGGCGCGTGCCCACCACAATGAGGTCCGCCTTGACACGGTGACCCAGCAACAGAATGCCGTCAGCGGCAGCTCCATGCTCGAGGACACATTCCGGCTCGCACCATTCGCGGGCGATGTCGGGAACCAGCCTCTGTAGCGCGCTGACGAACCTCGCGTTCAGTTCACTATCGTCCATTCGATCAATGCTCTTAGGTTCTGGAAGTACATGACAAAGATAGAGATGGGCGCCGAAATCCTGGGCAAATGATAAGGCAAAAGCGCATGCCTTGGCGGCTTCCGGAGAGAAGTCTGTGGCATAAACGATCTTCTGAAAACTTAGCGGCTGCTTTGGCGGCCGCACTCCAGGCCCGATGGTAAGAATCGGACATCGAGCCCGATGAATCAGTTCTTCCGCTGTAGAGCCGAGCACGAGTCTGGCCAATCCTTTGTGCCCGCGCGTACCAATCACGAGCAGGTCGGTGGAAACTTCCTGTGCTACTTGCAGGATCTCTGCAGCCGGATCGGTCGCTTCGCACAGGACGGTCTCTACGCGTATTCTCCTCGCGGCCAGTTCGCTCTGCACCCGAGATAGGGATTCTTGTCCAATCCTACGGAATATGTCGATGCTAAGACCCGCGTCCGGTGTCTTGAAAGCTACAGCGAGTTCCACCACATGCATCAGGCGAACCTTCGATCGATAGCGCTCCGCGAGCGCCTGCACATAGAGCTTGGCGGTTTCCGAACTCGGAGAGAAGTCTGTTGCAAAGAGAATGCCCTCTAAGCTCACCTCGACCGGATTTCCTAGAATCGTCATACGGCACCTCAAATCCTTCTGGCCCTATCCGAAGAGCCCAGACCATCTGTGACTCACGACACGGCATTTCGGGCACCAAGCCCAGCTAGGCATTCAATAAAGAAGATCGACCGGAACTGTCATCACCGGACACGGGGCTTGGCGAATCGTGGCACTCACTATCCCATCCGGACAGTCAACCACCTGGATGCCACTACGGTGCAAGCCAAACAGGATGAGAGAGGATTTCGACGCGGCCGCATGCTCCGCAAGCGCCTTATCTGCTCGACCGGAGAACACTTTCCAAGTCACCGCGACCCCTCGGTCATGGAATTTACTGCCGCATTCTTCGCAGGTCTGCTGGTAATAATCGGGCCGCACATTCTTGGTTGTCGAATCGATCACATAGACGAGCTCCAGATGCGCTCCCATCTTTCGGGCTAGATGGCCGGCAAAACAGAAAATATTGTCTGGGACCTCAAGTGAACTCGTAGGACAGAGAATCCGCTCAATAGACGGAGCGTCGTGGTCCCGAAGGAGCGCGTTCGGTCCCACAACAAATACCGGGCAGCGGACTGTTCGAAGCAAATGCTCCGCTGTCGAACCAAGCTGTGCCCGATCAGTCGGACCGTAACCATACGCTCCAAGCAGAAGAAGGTCCGGCGTGTGCTCGAGTATGAACCCCTCGATGGTGTCAGAGATATTGCCAATCCGACGAACAGAATCGCTTGCTATTCCTTGCCACCTTAGACGGTCTTCCACCTCTTGAAGGCCAAATTGAAGATCACGCTGTGACATTTCCATTGCCAGCGGACCTCCTTCTAAAGAGCTTATGTATTCTGCCGGGCTTTGCACGCCGAACAGGTGAATGAACGATCCGAACCGTTTGGACAACATCGCTGCATACTTCAGCGACGAGTCTGCGGCCGCGGAGAAATCGTAGGCTACGAGTAGTTCCTTCAAGTCGTACTGTATTGATTCAGCGTAGGCAGGAAGTGCGCTGTTTTGCTCCATATATCCCCCAGGTCCAGCTCGAGCATCGAATATTGTCGTCGAGAAAGCTGTGATCGCGATCACCATGCAGCATCAGCTCGCTATCTTGGATGGTCCAGAAGGTCTGACGTCGATCACACCTGGTACTCGGGAGACTAATGATTTTGCCAATACTCCTTTAAATACCCTCCTGATGCGAGACTGCCGCCGGTCGACCTCTCTCTTCAAACTGCATAGTACAAGCGACGGGTTTCCATTCTCATCGGACGCTACCTTAAACGCGGAAGAGCAGGTTGGGCATAGCCAGAAGAACTCCGAGTGAAACTCTCGCCCAACCCCAATCTCCCATTGGTAGACTGAGCCTTCCCGGAGATAACGTAGCTCCTGGTTGCATTCGGAATTGAAGCAATGCCCTATCATGAAACCTCTCTAAAGTGCTCAAACCGGTCCTCTCCATTTCTTATTCTGGAGTAGCTCGGATAGCGGGTCTGTGATCGTTATCACACCGTTTGTGCCCACAATCCACTTCTTATGCTAAGGGAGGGTGCGCTCCACCCAGGGCGGCCCGTGAGTTTTGATCATCCAATCCTCTTCCGCCTGCAGCCTGGTAATTAAGGTGTCGGTATTGGTCGCACACTTCACCGCGCCTTCACCAGTCAAACCCGAGTACTCTACGCATCCCAGTAGGTACACTTCGACGGCGCAAACCAGGAATCGGTGGCTGAGATATAGCTCACGAGCCACCTTTTCATGCTCCCGATGCGCTAGCGATGGATCGTTGCGACGCGAAAGGTCATGGTCCCCAGGGATTCCCAGGGAGTGGAGATCGTTGAGGAGTTGGCGGTAGTGCAGATCGAGTAGGCGAACGTCCTCGAGTTCAGCCCGGCGGGCTGCTTCGTACGCTGCGCGATTAGGTTTGGGGGCTGCTGGAGTTGCGACCCAAGTCCAATCGAGGGGGATCGGATTGGTTTGACCACTGAATTGGTCGTCGACCGGCTTGTCGCTCTCCTGCAAGAGCCTGGCGTTTTGCATAGTGGAGCCTCCATTAGGCCCATCGGCGGGCGGACCGGGTACTTTAGATTCTTTGCGAATCGCAAAGCGACGGGCCGGGGTGCCTGCTCATCCTCCAACCATCTCACCCCATTGAATTGTTCTGCGGCATCATGCCAATTTCTGGGCTGCAGACGGCTCTGTAGGCTCCATCGATAAAGAGAGGGCCATGAAGATCTGGGCGGAAGAGGCTCGTAGTCATTTAACAGAGGAGGACCAGGTAACAGCCGGACGTGAAGCCGCTACGTCAACGGGAAAAATTAATATGGGCGAACTACTCAGACCAACGCATCTAAAGGTCGTTTCTGTCATTGCTTTCGTATTCTTTGCCGGAACTGAGCTGCACGAACTCGGTAAGGGGCTGGGCGCAAGTCTCCGCGGATTCAAAGACAGAATGAAAGGGCTAGCAGATGAAATCGATGGTCCGCGCAAACCAGCGCAGACCATCGCACCTAAAGCAAACGAATCACTGCAGTGATCCAAGCTAACACCTTGATTGGCCCGCACAGGCTCCTCTATGCCGGTCAGCCGGTTTTGAGCTTGAACTAACTTTGCGAGGATGGCCACTTGGCCAGCAGGCCAGAGGTGTCGATATTTAGACACGTACGTCAGACTCGACACTCGCCGAAGGGGCTCCGGAGCATACGATTACCTACAACCTCTTTAAATTCAAGAAGGTGAACATACTTTATTGCGCGGCAGCGACGGCCCACGAATTGCTCTCAAAAGTAGGCGTGGCTCGAAGCCGAGAGCAAAGCTCACCAAAGGAACAAATGGTCGATATAATTCTGCTCCTGCTTCCGCGATCTCATTACTCGTCGTGAGCCTGCGGGATTTACAGAGAAAAGCCGTCCTATCACTGAAGGAGTGTGAAGGATTGGAACTCTCGCGCGCCCATGGCCGTGGCGAGATGGACAAGCCAAGAAAATCCCGATGAATAGTCGTTGAGGTTCCCACCCGTTGCCATAAGAGGCTAGATCCCTTACGATCCAACTGTTTGCGTCAAGGAGGAAGTATGAGCCTGATTGAAACGGCAACGGCGCCCGCGACCAGGGCTCCGCACGGTGTTCCCTCAACAATCAATATCTCCGTTGACGGGCGCACGGTTGTTGCCGAGGAAGGCGAGTTGGTGATTGCGGCCATTCTCCGCGAAAAGGAGATCCCGCATATCTGCTATCACTCACCGCTCATGGGGCCAATCCAGACCTGCGACACCTGCCTGGTTGAGGCCGATGGGAAGCTGGTGCGCTCCTGCGGAACCAAGGTGAGCTCTGGTATGCAGGTCGTCACCGATTCACAACGCGCCAAAGATGCCCGCGCCGAGGCCTTCGATGTGATTCTTGGCAATCACATGCTCTACTGCACCGTCTGCGATAACAACAATGAGAATTGCAGGGTCCACAACACGGCACTGGCGTTGAATGTCCAGCACCAGGAGCATCCCTTCAAGCCCAAGCCGTATGAAGTCGACATGTCCAATCCGTTCTATCGTTACGACCCCAGCCAATGCATTCTGTGCGGACAGTGCGTACAGGCCTGCCAGACAGTGGAGGTCAACGAGACGCTTTCTATTGGCTGGGAACTGGAACATCCGCGGGTACTTTGGGATGGCGGCATGCAGATCGGCGGATCAAGCTGCGTCTCTTGCGGCCATTGCATTACGGTATGCCCCTGCAACGCGCTGATGGAGAAATCGATGCTGGGCGAGGCCGGTTTCCTGAGCGGCATGCCAAAGGAATCCCTGAACAAGATGATCGAAGTGGTGAAAGCAATCGAACCCGAGATGGGTTACGGTGCGATCATGCAGGTCTCGCAGACCGAGGCAAAGATGCGCGAGGAGCGCATTAAAAGGACGAAGACTGTCTGCACCTATTGCGGCGTGGGCTGCAGCTACGATGTCTGGACCAAAGAGCGCAAGATCCTCAAGATTGTTCCCCTGCATGGGGATGCGAACCAGATTTCTACCTGTGTCAAAGGCAAGTTCGGCTGGGACTATGTGAACCACCCGGATCGCCTGCAGAAGCCACTCATCCGTGAAGGAAACACGTTCCGGGAAACGAGCTGGGAAGAGGCGCTGAGCCTGGTTACGACGAAACTGAGCAGCATAAAGCAGCAACACGGTCCGGATTCGATCGCGGTGATTGTCTCCTCCAAGACTACCAACGAAGACGGATATCTCATGCAGAAGTTCGCGCGCAGCGTCATCGGCACCAACAACGTCGACAACTGCTCTCGCTATTGCCAGTCGCCGGCAACCATGGGGCTCTTCCGGACCGTTGGCTACGGCGGCGATTCGGGCACGATTGAGGACATCGGCAACTCGGCCCTGGTGCTTATCGTTGGCAGCAATACCGCCGAAAGCCACCCGGTCTTGGCGACGCGCGTCAAGCGGGCGCACAAGCTGCACGGGCAAAGACTGATCGTTGCCGATCCCCGCGAACACGAGATGGCGGAACGCGCCGACATCCACTTTCGTCCGCGACCCGGTACAGACCTGGTCTGGATCTCTGCCATGAGTCGATACATGTTCGACAACGGTCATGCCAAGCTGGATTTTCTGGACAAATGGGTGAACGGCGTCGAGGAATTCCGCAACAGCCTTGAACCTTTCACGATGGCATATGCCGCGAAGACCTGCGAAATTCCTGTGGAGACATTGGAGCGGGTTGCACAAGAGATTGCGGCAACCGACAGTATGTGCATTCTATGGGCCATGGGTATTACCCAGCACATCGCTGCATCGGATGGGTCAACAGCCATTTCAAATTTGCTACTGGTAACCGGCAACTATATGCGGCCGGGCTGCGGCGCCTATCCCCTGCGCGGCCACAACAACGTGCAGGGCGCAAGCGACATTGGCGCGATGCCGAACAGCTATCCTGGCTACCAGGATGTTGCAGATCCGGCAATCCGGGAGCGATTCGAAAAGGGCTGGGGGGCCAGGCTACCTCCCAAACGTGGTCTGGATAATCACCAGATGGTGGAGGCTATCCACCAAGGCACCCTGCGTGCGATGTATCTGGCAGGCGAAGACATGATATCTGCCGACTCAAACGCCAACGTGGTGGCCGGGGCTTTCGAGAAGCTGGATTTCTTTGTTGTGCAGGATATCTTCTTTAGCGAAACCTGCCGTTATGCCGATGTCGTGCTCCCGGGCGCTCCTGCTCTGGAGAAGGATGGCACTTTTACCAGCACCGAACGGCGAATCCAGCGGCTGTACCAAGCCCTGCCGGAGCTAGGTGATAGCCGGGCTGACTGGAAGATCACGCAAGACATTGCCAACCGCATGGGCGCCAAATGGAACTATCAGCACCCATCAGAAATCATGGATGAGCTGGCCTCGCTTACACCCCTCTATGCAGGTGTCAGCTACGAGCGGCTCGAAGGCTATAAGACGCTGCAATGGCCGGTCGCACCGGACGGAACTGATCAGCCGATTCTCTATCTCGATGGCTTCGCTTTCCCTGACAAAAAAGCGAGATTGTATCCGCTCACCTTCCACGAACCCAGCGAACGCCCGGACAGCGACTTCGATCTCTTCCTGAACAACGGGCGCCTTCTGGAGCACTTTCATGAAGGCAATATGACCTACCGTGTCAACGGTATCCGCGAAGAGACACCGGAGCGCTTCCTCGAAATCTCAGAAGAGCTGGCGAAGGAACGGGATATCGAATCCGGCCGCTGGGTGCGGGTCACCAGCCGCCACGGTTCCCTGGTCATCAAGGTGCTCGTCACAACCCGGGTCCACGGCAAGCAAGTGTACCTGCCGCATTTCTCGCGCGAAGGCCCCATCAATATCCTCACCGGCTCACAGGCAGATGCTGCCACCAACACTCCTGCATTCAAGGAGACAGCGGTGAAGATCAGAGTGCTTCCCGAACAGGGTACAAACCCTCTCAAGCCGCTGAACTTTCGCTACTCCGGGAAACCCACACCTCAAACGGGAGTTGAAGTGGAGCGTAAGTGGAAGCGCAAGGACTATCGGATGCCGGGCACGGATGCATTAGTTCAAATTCAGGTGCGGAAGTAAGCGAAGAAGGGTGGACATGCCATGGCGCTAGCCGTCGATTACCGGGAATTTACGCCGCGCAACTCGCGTGAGGACCTCATCCGCAAGGTGGAGCAGGCTCCAGTTGCGCATGCAGAAGCGGTGCTGGCTGCTTACGATCTGCTGCAGCGACTGCATGACAAAGGTATGCTTGATCTGCTGAGCGGGCTTCTCAGCGCCGGCGATACCGTTGTGGAACGCCTGGTCGACGTGATCAGCTCGAAGGAGATGGTAACCGCGCTGCGCATAGCGCTCATCTTCAGCAACTTGCTCAGCTCAATCGATCCGGACAAGCTGCACGCCGTGATCTCGAATGCTGGTAAAGACGCGCCTTCGCTACTGGCCGTTGGCAAACAGGCGACTTCGAAAGATGCGCGCCGCGGCATGGCGGCTGCCGTGGGCCTTTTGAACGTTTTCGGCGAAGCATTGAACGCACAACAGGCAGGACACACAAAGGGCTAGTCGATCTCGGTAACCATGCGCACCCCGGGATACGATTTTGAGTTAGCAGCCGGCTTCCTGATGCCTCGGAAGCATCAGTCGACATCTCGACACGGTCCGGCAGATTGTCGACACATCGATCCTGACGCCGATGCAGCGGGTGGCGGGTGGGGATCGCTATGCCGTATCTGCTGTCGGGGCCGTGTCTGTCGATTAGCAGCGTGACCCTATTTCGACAGGCCGTCCACGCAGTAGCTATTGGGCTGCGAAGGGTGGTTGAGAGTCCTTAGGGCACATCCTTATAAACGGTCCCGAAGATGAGATCGACTGCGGCGCAGGCCAATCGCTCGAGATCGTCATCGTTTTCATGCTTGCCGACTCCTGCCAACCGCCGGTAGAGGATGTCCCCCGTCAATGAGTCGTGAAGGATCACCGCGATCCGGTCAATTGGAATCGTTGTCTTTCGCAACTCTTCGCGACGACTTTCCAACAGCGAACGTATGAACGAAGTTGTTTTGGCGGGACCATGCGTGTACCAAACCTCACCCACTTCAGGACAGTTCAGGGCCTCGCCGATAGCGAGACGATGAAGTTCGACGGACCGTTTCGCGGTGATGAGCTTCAAGATCTGAAAAGAGAGTTTCTTCAGGCTCGCTTCAAGGTTCAATCCTCTGTAGTCAATCTTCGCGAGCGGCTTATTCGCCTCGCGGCACAGGTTTTCGATACTGCGGATGAACAGCCCACACTTCCCACCGAATTCGCTGTAAACCGTACTCTTCGAACCGCCAGCCAGCTCGACGATCTTGTCGAGGGTGACACCCTCATAGCCGCGTTTCAGAAACAAGTCCGCGGCGACCTTTTGAAGTTTGCTGCTTCGAACCTCTGCTCGCGACCGCTTGTTAGGCATTCATTTCTCCATCTTTCGGTCCTGAATGCAGGCAATACCAGCAACATCCGTGCGGCCTACGCCTTCAGACCACCCTGACTTGTGGACTCTATCGAGTTGCAATCAGACGCTCACATGCTGTACTGTACAGTACAGTACAGCCGGCTCGCTAGAACGAATAGCGAAGCATACGGAGAATGCATTACTGCCATCGTCGCCGCAGCCCTCTGACCACCATCCTTGTCCAAAGCCGGGCGAAGACCGATGTATGTGGTCACCACGAAACTGTTCGCCTAAAGTTTTCTCATCCCAAGGAGACTTCATGGATCGTCGCGATTTTCTTTCTGGCTCGCTTGCTGCTTCTGCCCTCTCGCTTGCTACCGCCGTTGATTTGCCTGCCCAGGTAAGCTCTACTGCGGACAACTCTGCGCCGGAGTATATGGATCTGCGCCGGTACCATCTGGCGAATGGGCCAGGCGTAAAGCTCACGAATGCTTTCTTTGCCGATGCTTTGATTCCGGCACTGAACCGGCTCGGCATTGGGCCTGTCGGAGCGTTCTCTATTTATTTCGGACCAGATACCCCGTCTTATTACCTCCTGATGCCAAGTTCGAAGCTGGAGACATTAGTTACAGCAGACCTGGAGTTGGCAAAGGACGACGTCTTTATGAAAGCGGCTGCGCCGTTCTGGGATGCTCCCGGCGCCACGCCGCCGTACATTCGCATAGAGAGTTCCCTGTTGCGGGCATTCCCGGGATATCCCAAGGTCACTCCACCGGCCTCCGCCGCAACCAAGGGAAAACGCATCTTTCAACTTCGCCAGTATCAGTCGCCGACAAACATGGATCACGTCCGAAAGGTGGAGATGTTTCATAACGGTGAGTTTGGCTTTTTCGCTAATGCCGGCGCTGAGGGAGTTTTTTACGCCGATACGCTGGTCGGACCGAATCTACCGAATCTTACGTATATGCTCAGCTTTCCTGATCTGACAGCGCTTGAGGCAGATTGGGAGAAGTTTTTGGCCGACCCCGGTTGGAAGAAGCTCTCTGCCGATCCGAGGTTCAACTTAAGCCCACCAACGGTATCAAACGTAACAAGCCTCGTGCTGCACCCCTTGGCCTGTTCACAAGTTTAGCGGGATTACGATAAGCAACAAAGAGCCCTCATGCGTCTGTACACAGCTGGAAGGCAAAACAATAGCGAACGCCCGACCAATCAATACAGATAGAGGGAAAGCGAGATGAAACAGTTAGTGATCGCGGGGCTATTTCTGGCTCTGGCGGCGACCCATGCAGATGCGCAGATCAACGCCGGCGAGCAGAAACCGGAGCCTAGCCTGCCTTTCAATATGGTCCAGGTAACAACCCTCAATCTGCCCTGGCGAATTGCCTTCCTGCCCGATGGGCGAATGCTGATCACGGAGAAGGTCGGCGGCATGGAGTTGGTCACCCAGCAGGGAGCCAAGACGCCGGTCGCGAATGTGCCAGCCGTTCTTTACAGGGGACAAGGCGGCATGCTGGGTGTCTTTCTCTCGCCGCACTACGCCAAGGATCACAGTGTCTACCTCACCTATTCGGAACCGGGCGACGGCGGTTCGAGCCTGGCTCTTGCACGCGCCCGGCTGGCGCTGGGCCCGGATTCGGCGAGCCTCGAGAATCTCAAAGTGATCTGGCGCGATGGCGAGAGGGGGAATGGCGGACAGTTCGGCGCACAGATAGCTTTTTCCCCGGACGGCCATTATCTATTCCTTACTGTTGGCGATCGGCAGCGCATGACGTCGGCGCAGGATCCTAACCAGCCGCTGGGCAAGATCCTGCGTCTGACATTGGATGGCAAGCCTGCTCGAGGCAATCCGATGGCTGGGAAGAAGGGCGCGGCCAGCGTGCCCGTGATTGATCCTCCGAAGGATACTGAAGCTGCGAAGACTGCTCCGGTGGTGAGGACTTATACCTTCCCCGGACCTAACCTGACGCCTGCAGAGACCTGGAGCACAGGACTCCGTACGCCCTATGGTCTAGCCTTCGCGCCAGACGGGCGGTTGTGGGAGCTTGAGCATGGCCCGAGGGGCGGCGATGAGTTGAACCTGATCGAGCCCGGCAAGAACTATGGCTGGCCGCTGGTCTCTTACGGGGTCAACTACAATGGTGTGCCGATCCCCAGTCCCGACACGCGACCCGACTTGACCAAGCCCGTTATCTACTGGGTTCCGGTCATCGCCCCGGGCAACCTCATGTTCTATCACGGCGCAATGTTTCCACAGTGGGATGGCTCTGCCCTCGCGAGCGGAATGGGGAGCGAGTCGCTCACCCGCATTACCTTCGACGGTAAGGGCGGAGCCACGCCCGCCGAACGCTGGGATGTCGGCCACCGGATCCGCGATGTGGAGGTCGCTCCAGATGGCGCCTTGTGGATGCTCGAGGACGCGAAGCCAGGTGGTGTGTTCCGCGTGACGCCGAAGGCACCCTAAGTCATCTCGTCGGCTGCTGGGAACTCGGCATTTGCCGCTGTGTCTATCGATCAGCGTCCGATGCCGCCTCCGCTTACGCGGCAGAGGGCGATACGCGAGATTTAAAAAGAGTCTTCATCGGCACTCGCTGTGAGGCAGAACGCCCGCTAAAGAATGAATCACACGGAGTGCGGATTGCAGCGCGTCTTTGCCAACCTCTTTTTCAAACTCTCGCTGGAGTTTGTCCAGGGCACCGATGACTCGTATTGCTACCCTCTTTCCTTGCGGCCTCAACGCAAGGTGATGGGATCTCGCATCCTCTGGATCAATCCTTCTCTGCACTAAACCTTTTGCCTCCAGTGACGAAACACAGTGGCTCACGTTGCCTCTTGTGGTTCCGAAAATTGCAGCGAGCTGCGAAGGTTTCACCACGCGCGGTGCCTCGAAAAATAGCGTCGCGAGAACAAGTGCCTCAAGAAAATTAAGGCCGTCCGTTCGCAGCAAGCGGGTTGCCAGCATGTCGAAACGGCGCGCGGCGAGGGTGACACAAAACATTGGGCTTTCTTTCAGGAAGGTCTCGATTCGCATAGTTAGTCTCTCATTGATTGAACAGCTCAATTATCTCGGATAATACAAAACTATGCTTGAAGGCCTCTTCTGCCTGTTCCATGCTCTCGGAGAGGTGGCTGTGGAATCACTTCTTGAACATGCGCTCGCGCTCCATCGTCTTCCTTTTTTCGAATTGATCGACGAGGCGCATAAGGTACATCGGCAATCTCATGATCCGGCAGACATTCAACGTTGTGTACTGCTGTCGATCAAAACAGGGGGCTGCCCGGAAGATTGCGGCTACTGTTCTCAGTCCGCGCGGTATGAAACGGGCCTAGCTCGCCAGCCTCTCCTGGCTCCAGAGGAGGTTCTGAAAACCGCAGCGGAAGCAAAACGCGCAGGAGCAAGCCGCTTCTGCATGGGCGCGGCCTGGAGGCAGCCTCCACAGGGCGAGCAGTTCGATAAGGTCCTGGAGATGGTTCGCATCGTCAAAAGCCTTGATATGGAGGCGTGCGTTACACTCGGCATGCTTTCTCCCGATCAGGCGAGACAGCTAAAAGAGGCCGGTCTAGATGCCTATAACCACAATCTCGATACCAGCCGTGACTTCTATCCAAAGATCATCACTACCCGGACCTACGATGACCGTCTGCAGACCCTGCGCATCGTGCGCGAAGCTGGAATAACGGTCTGCAGCGGGGGCATCGTCGGCATGGGGGAAAGCGTTACGGATCGCTGCGCCCTGCTTGCGGAACTCGCTTCGTTGACACCGCACCCGGAGTCCGTTCCGATTAACATGCTCGTGCCCATCCCAGGAACCCCACTCGAAGCCGCGAAACCAATCGGGGTGGTCGATTTGATTCGGGTCATTGCCGTCGCAAGAATTCTCATGCCAGTTTCCCGAGTCCGTCTGTCCGCTGGACGTATGGCACTCTCCCCAGAGGCGCAAATACTCGCTTTCTTCGCTGGGGCGAATTCCATCTTTATCGGAAACAAACTTCTCACGACGCAGAATGCGGCTCTCTCTGATGACGAGGCTCTGTTCGCGAGTCTGAAGGGTAAAGCGCTTGAAGAACGTCCCGCGACCCGAGGTGTTTAACGATGCTGGAGCTTCGCATTCGGAAGCGCCTGGAAAGCTTTGAACGCGAAGGCCTTTCGCGCAAGCTGTGTCCCCCCCGGGGAATCGATCTTTCCTCGAACGATTACCTGCAGTTCTCGTCTCACCCGGCGTTGAAATCCCGCATGACTGAGGCTATTGCTGAGGAGGGCTGCGGCTCGACTGGATCCCGGCTACTCCGTGGACACCGTTCATGCTTTAGTGATATCGAACGGAAATTCGCACGGTTCAAGGGCACTGAGGCTGCACTTTATTTCAGCAGTGGGTTTGCCGCAAACCTAAGCGTGCTGTCGGCCTTCCTGGAGGAAGGCGATATTGTCTTTTTTGACCGCCTGAATCATGCCAGTCTTGTGGATGGCATGAGGTTGGGAAAGGCCCGCAAGATCGTCTTCGCACATAACGATCCTGCCGCCTTCCAGCACTACCTGGAAACTGCATCCACGAGTGGGCAACGCTTTCTCGTGATCGAATCGCTGTTCAGTATGGATGGGGACTTTGCGCCCTTGATGGAGTATGCCTGCCTGTGCAAGAAGCATGGTGTCGCACTGATCGTCGATGAAGCGCACGCAGTTGGCCTATACGGAGACACGGGAGCCGGTCTGGTCGAAGCATCTGGACTGAGGAGCGATGTCTTTCTTTCCGTGAATCCCGCAGGAAAAGCTTTGGGGTTGGCAGGAGCGTTTGTTGCAGGACCCGGGTGGGCGATTGACTACCTGATACAGACAGGACGCACGTTCCTATTTTCCACCGCGCCACCACCTGCATTGGCAGCGGCACTCGATGCTGCACTCGATTTGTGCAAAGAATCTGTTGCGCTTCGCCGGCGGCTCCAGGCACTAACGGAGTTTCTCCGCAGGATGCTGGCGGATGAGGGGCTTGACGTTGCGCAGCATGGTTCGCAGATCGTACCAGTTCTCATCGGGGACAATGGCCGGGCGCTTCAGGTTGCCCAGGCTCTCCAACAGGACGGGTTCGATGTGAGAGCCATTCGCCCTCCAACTGTTCCGAAGGATACGGCAAGACTGCGGGTGAGTGTGAATACTGGACTCGATGAGGCGACACTGACGCGCTTTGCACAAAGCCTCTTCACACACCTGCGAAGAGTTGGAGTATTGCAATGAAGGGTCTGTTTGTCACGGGCACCGATACGAATATCGGAAAGACAACGGTGAGCGCCGCCCTTTTCTACCGTTACCGTGAAACATTCAAGTTCCGTTATTGGAAACCTGTGCAAACGGGGTTTCCGGAAGATGACGATACAGCAACAGTACGCGCTTTGGGAGCTTGTTCTGACGATGAAATCTGCGAGGTTGGCTTTCGGCTGGCGCGGCCACTATCACCTCATTTGTCCGCACAATACAGCGGGATCGAGATTGACACGGGGCGGCTCCTTGGTGCCAATAAGCAAGACAACAGCTCTGCCTGGATTGTGGAGGGTGCGGGAGGCGTCCTTGTACCGCTCAACGATCATCAGTTCATGATTGATCTCATTGCCGATCTAGCGTTGCCGGCCTTGATTGTTGCTCGTTCCCAACTGGGAACGATCAATCACACACTCCTGACCCTCGGAGCCTTGCGCTCACGCATGATTCCGGTGATCGGAGTTGTGCTCTGCGGAGAGCGGAACCCCGATAATCGGCAATCGATTGAGACCTATGGAAAGGTCCCGGTGCTAGGTGAGTTGCCGCTGTTTCCGGTACTGACCGGCGAGAGGCTCGCTGACTGGTCACGCCATCAGTTCGATCCCAACGGTCACATCAGCCAAGCGTTCGGAGGGGTGTCATGAACCCCGTAAGCACATCAGCGAAGGGAGGTTCAGCAGAAGATTGGCAGGAGATGGATCGCGCCTATCTTTGGCACCCCTATACACAGATGCTGAGCGCTCCGCTGCCTATTCCGGTGGCTCGTGGGGAAGGAATTTACCTCTACACGGCACAGGGTGAACGCATTCTCGATGGCATATCGTCATGGTGGGTAAACATTCACGGACACAGCCATCCGTATCTGAATGAAGCTCTCGCCCGGCAAGCGGCCCAACTTGAGCATGTGATGTTTGCCGGATTCACCCATCGGCCAGCTGCGGTGTTGGCGGAGAAGCTGGTCCAGATTCTTCCGCCTGGTCTGACGCGCATCTTCTATTCGGACAATGGGTCGACAGCGGTGGAGGTTGGCCTGAAGATGGCACTCCAATTCTGGAGCAATCAGAACCAGGAGCAGCGCCGTACCTTTGTTGTGCTCGATCATGCCTACCACGGCGATACCGTAGGAGCCATGTCTGCCAGCGCCCAGTCTGTCTTTACTGCGTCGTTCGAACCGATGCTCTTCCCGGTTGAACGGGTCCACGCGCCATACTGCTATCGCTGTCCTCTTTCGCTTAAGCCTTCCACCTGCGGTACGCAATGTCTCCAATCTCTTGAATCGGTTCTGCGAACTCACGAGGGCGCCATCGCCGGAGTTCTTGTTGAGCCGATGCTTCAGGCTGCGGGCGGAATGATCGTATGGCCAGAGGCATTTCTGCGAGGAGTGCGCCGCCTCTGTGATGATTTTGACACCTTGATGATCGCGGACGAAGTGTTGACCGGCTTTGGTCGCACAGGAAAAATGTTCGCCTGTGAACACGCGTCTATAAGCCCCGATCTGATCTGTCTCTCGAAAGCAATCACGGGCGGTTATCTGCCCCTTGGTGTCACCGCAGCGACGGAGAGAATCTACGAGGCTTTTTTGAGTAATGATCGCCGCAAAACGTTTTTTCATGGTCATTCGTTTACTGCAAACCCGCTTGCTTGTGCGGTAGGGATTGCCAGCCTTGAGTTGTTCCGAAGCGAAGGCTCTCTGGAGCGAGTCGGCAGGCTCGAGAGCATCTTTCGCGCACGCCGCGACTCATTGCAGTCGTGCCGTCACGTCGGTGAGGTTCGCATTCTGGGGGGAGTGATTGCGCTCGAACTTGTACGCGACAAGAGGACCAGGCACGCCGGAGGATACCTGGACCGGATAGGGCCGCAACTGACGCAGCACTTTCTGGAACGGGGCCTGCTACTTCGCCCGTTGGGAAACGTTCTCTACTTCATGCCCCCTTACGTCATCCGAGAGGATGAGGCGAATTGGGCGCTGGATCAAATCACGGATGCTCTCCAATCTTGGAACTGGCCTGAAGAGTAGGACAAGCGATGAATTATGTGAGCATAGCGGGCGTCGGCGCAGCCGTGCCACCAAATCGTGTCGGTAATGCAGAGATCGAAGTTCGCCTGGGCCTTGAACCGGGCTGGATCGAACAGAGAACCGGCATTCTCACCCGGCCAATCGCAGCCGATACTGTCGCCACGTCCGACCTGGCGATAGAGGCGGGCTGCGTAGCGTTGCGAACGGCCAATGTCGAACCAGACGACATCGGCATGCTGTTACTGGCAACGAGTACACCCGATCACCTTCTTCCGCCTACAGCTCCGCTGGTTGCACACCGGCTCAGACTGAGGAATGCAGGAGCAATTGACCTTAGCGGTGCGTGTTCGGGATTCCTTTATGCCCTTGCCCTGGGGGCTTCTCACACGCAGGTTACGCAGAAGTCTGCACTCATCATTGCCGCAAATATCCTATCCCGTCGCGTCAATCCCAATGATCGCGGTACGGTTGGACTGTTTGGCGATAGCGGGGGCGCGGTCGTTCTGGTTCCTAGCCAGGAGCCGGCGCTTCTCGGCATTCATCTCGGTGCAGATGGCGGAGCCTACGACTCCATCCACATTCCATCCGGGGGCACGCGTGATCCGATGACGGCGGCGGCGCTTCGCGAAGGCCGGCAATTTATAGCGATGAACAAGGGGCCAGCTGTTTTCAGAAATGCGACTCGCAGCATGGCCGGGGCGGGACGACGGGCCATGCGCGCTGCAAATCTGGGGCCGCAGGACATCGATTGGTGGATTCCTCACCAGGCGAATCTTCGCCTGATTCGTGAAGCAGGGTGCATGTTGGGTATTCCATGGGAGCGCACAATATCCATCGTGGATCGCTACGCGAACAGTTCAGCCGCATCCATTCCGGTCGCGCTTGCCGAGGCGACCCAGCGGGGACATATCGAGCGTGGCAACCTATTGCTGCTAACAGCCGTTGGTGCAGGCATGATGAACGCCGCCGCAGTGCTCAGATGGTAGAGATCGGCTCCTTAAGAGGTATCTACCGAGAAAGGCGCTAGTGATTCCGTACAACGCGTACCGCGCTACACCATAGGAATCATGGAGTTACGGGTACATTTCGGGCGCCGAAAGGAGCATTTGATTCAAACAGAGCATATTCCAAGTGCCCTCTTTTGTGCCCTTGTTGGATTTCGTCAGACCGCTGAACCGGTCCCAGGCGGCATCCTACATGTGTGGGGCCTCGGGGCCAAGGGGGTAGTTCTTTCGTCCTGCAAGCAACCAACTTCGAGTGATATGACCCTAAGAATCTATGTGGAAAGAAATCACCGCTACGGGACCACGCAGGACCACTGACCCAGCCGCCGCACAACCGGTCACCGAAGAGGAATTGACCGCGATATTCGAACGGTTGGACGCAGCCCGGGACATTTTCCGCCAGAACCGGGAAATACGGGAGGTTTTATCCCGCCGCGAAAGCGAGACCCGAAAATTGCAGAGCCGCAACGCGGAGTTGGAAGAGATCTTTCGGAAATTCGCCCCGATGCTGTTGGACGTGGCAACCAACATGGGATTGGCGGCAAAGAATGAAGAACCGGATACTCCGAGTCAACCCGAAGATCCACAATTGGCCGCGCAGTAGCACGGGGCGGGTCCGGGCGCTCGCGGGTGGGCTCTAGGCTCAATCGACCGGTTCCGAAATGGTTCCATCGAGCGCCTTGGCGATTGCTGGCTATCGAGCACGAGCCAGCCCAAGCAACCCTCGACTACAGGGACGTGTCTTAATTAGCTAAGACTGGAAGCGGGTGATTCCAGACTGTAGAACGAGAGTCCCCGAACCAAAGGGGGGTAAAGGGACTCTCGTCCACGCGCCACCACCCTATTTTTTTCCCGGGTTCCATTTGCCCTGAGCTACAAGGGGCTTGAAGGATTCCAAGCCGCGCGCCGGTAAAGCGATGGTTCGGCCCAGTTCAGCGCTCTTATAGGCCGCCATTAGCAAATGGACGACCTCGAGCCCATCCTCGAAGGTAAGAGCGGGCTTGGCGCCGTACAGGAATGCATGCGCGAAGTGACGGTTCTCCGCTTCGTAACCGTACGCGGCCGGCTCTCCGGCCAGTACGGGCATTTGTCCGCTTTCCGCATTCTGCTTCTCGACCAGGTCCTCGCCCTCGCTTCCATGCAGCGCACGGCTCATGAAGACCTTTAGGCCGGTGTCGAGTGAATTCCAGCTCATTGAGTACTCGGGCCCCAGTAATTCCGCGGAGAGCCTTAAGCCCGCACCGACGAAGCTCCACGAGGTGGTAACCTCGCCTATCGCAATCGTGCCGCTATCGGTCTCAAACTCTATGTTCGCAGAGGCAAAATCCTCGGAGGGATGGGTGGCATAATTCACAGCCTTCCCCATGGATTTCGCGAGTTGCCGCACATACTTCGGCCGAGACCACTTGAGACTGGCGATATGTCCCGTAATGCGCACAGGACGGACCGAAGAATAGGGAGCGCCAGGCTTGGTCAGCAGGTGCCTTACTCCCAAGACCGAATGACACATCATGTCGTTCAGTACCCCACCGCCCTGCAGCTCGCCCATCCAGAACCAAGGCTTATGGGGCCCGCTGTGCTCCTCGGCGGCACGAGCGAGATAAGGGCGCCCGGCGGAGGCCGCGCCGCGTGCCCACAAAATATTACGGCCTGCTTCAAGGGGCGGCGAAAAGATCTGATTTTCCAGGTAACCGGTTGGTATTTTTGCCTGGGTTACGAGTTGCAGCATCCGCTTGGCCTCGAAGACGTTGCGGGCAAGCGGTTTTTCGCAGGCGATCCCTTTCAGCGGCATGGTGCGCTTTTTCGCGGCCGCAATGATCTCCTCCAGGTTTTCTATGCGTTTGTGGTTTGGTCCTAATAGCCAGATCGCTTCAATGCGCGGATCAGCAACCATCTCAGTAATCGAAGCGTACGCGACCGTATCGCCCAAATCGAGCGACCGTGCGAACGCCGCGGCGCTGCCTGCGTGTTTGCTGTTGGGACTCCATATGCCACGGATCTCGGCGTCACGCACCGCCACGAACGACTGAAGGTGAAAACGCGTGATGAATCCGCTCCCTACAATACCAATTCCCAGCATTTCTTTGCCCATAAGTCCTCGATTGAAAATTCAGCCGCGCATCATTAGCATACATTTCCTGACTTCGTCGACGCTGTTCGAGTCCGCCGGAATTCGGTACCCGAACTCAACCTCGGCTGGGATCGGCCACTGGTTCGTTTTCAGGAGTTGCAACCGCTGCTCTCTCACCGAGCGGCTTCGCGATTTGCACCAGAGGCATGTAGGATGAGGTGTCAACTTCCGAATTTGGTTGTTCTGAATCTTGAGCCTCGTTTCTGGATCATGGCATTTCTGGCTGCACGATCCGCAGCAAGATAACCGACGGCACCGCTCGAATAGGAGTAGAGCTTGAAATCTCCCCTTCGCGTCTTTATGGGCCTGCTGCTCGGTGCTTTTGTGGGATACGTGTGTAGACGCAGCCCCTTCCCCCTGGTGCATCATATCCCTGCGATGATTGAGCCTCTCGGGCGGCTATTCATCAACGCGATCCGAGTTTGCGTCATTCCGCTCGTCACCACCAGTCTCATCGCTGGATGCGCCTCGACGAACTCCGCCAAGCTCGGTCGTCTCGCAGGCAGATCGCTGACAATCATCCTTCTCTACATGGTCGCGTCGGCTGTCTTTGCGGGGGCCGTCGCGTTCCCTCTCTTCCGCTATTTGTCACACGTCATAGGCCACGGGTCCCTAGCCACCGCCACGTTTTCTGTCCCGTCCGTCGCGGCTCCCACATTCGGCTCCATCCTCGAAGACCTGATCCCCGCCAACATCTTCAAGGCCGCTGAGGACGGCGCCCTTCTTCCCCTGGTTCTTTTCTCCGTCGCACTGGGCATCGCCATTTCGCACCTCTCAGAGTCTGAGCGCATTCCTCTCACCCGCTTTTTCCGGGCGTTGGCGGATAGCTTCACCATTCTTATTGGCGGGATTCTCAGAACGGCTCCGATAGGAGTCTTTTGTCTTTCCGTAGGCCTCGCTGCAAGCGTTGGATTAGGTGGCGCGAGCTATCTTGCGGGCTATGTAGTCGCCATGTGCTTCATCTGCGGGGCCTTCATCCTGGTCATTCTCTATCCCAGTATCGCGATCTTCAGCTCATTGAGTATTCCCGCATTTATCCGAGCGAGCGCTCCGGCACAGGCGATTGCTTTTACTTCGCGCTCCTCGCTCGCCGCCCTGCCTGCTACATACAAGGCGGCGCGCGACAGCCTTTGTCTTCCAGATGACGTCTCCGCTTTTTTCTTCCCCTTCGCCGCATCGATCTTTCACGCGGGCGGCTGCATCGAGCAAATGGTCGGGGTCTGCGCCCTGGCGGGTTTTTACGGAGTATCCCTTTCCTCGGCACAGTTCGTTGTCCTGACCCTGAACGCCATCATGGTTAGCTTGACCACCCCGGGCATACCCGGCGGCGCCATTATCGTGATGGCGCCGATGCTTGCCTCCGCGGGTATCCCGCTCGAAGGCATGGCCATGTTACTGGCTGTCGATACCCTCCCTGACATGTTTCGCACTATGGCCAGCGTCTCCTGCTGGGTAGGTGCGGCAAGCCTACTGAACCCCCGAGTACAGTCAGCCGCGATCGATGGCGGGTTGGAAGTTATCCATTCTGATGAACCAATCTCAGATGTTCGTGAGCCTGATTGTTAACACCTGCAACAGCAAACCTATTCCTCCAACTTCAGGCCTACCGCCTGCATCAGTGTAAGCGCGTTGCTGGTGCGCACGATTCCGGGATGCAGCCGGTAGTCAAACTTAAGCTCGCCTTCTTCGATGGTGTCCTCAAAGTGGTAGTTTTGCGCCAGTTCGCCCATCGTCTGCGGGATTTCAGTGAGGGCCAAATCGTGCGTAGTCACCATTCCGATGGCTCCCCGGCGCAGCAACGCACGAACCACGAACCGCGTTCCGTCGAACCGGTCTCGCGAATTGGTTCCCGAAAGTAGCTCATCAAGCAGGAATAGAAGCGCGGCCGGCTCTTCTGCCAAGTCTGAGAGAAGCTTCAGGCGTTTGATTTCCGCGTAAAAACGCGAGACGCCTCCTTGCAGTGAATCCAACACGCAGATTGAGGCTCCCACGGCAAGCGGTGAAAGGCGCAGCCGCGTGGCTCGCACCGGCGCGCCGCACTGGGCTAAAACCGCGTTGACTCCCACGCCCCGTAGAAAGGTGCTCTTACCCGCCATGTTCGGACCGCTGACCATGATCAACTGCATTTTGCTGCCTAACGTCAGGTCGTTGCCCACTGCCGTGCCGGCGGGCAACAGCGGATGCGCCAGCCCCGTTGCCTCAAAGCAAGCACGCTGCTCGACAAACTCCGGCAGCACGTCTGCGGGATGCTCCCATGCATAACAGGCGAGCGCGGACAGTGCTTCGAACTCGCCCACGGTAGAGAGCCAGCCGCGAATCGCAGAGCCGAACCCCTGCTGCCAACGTTCCGCCGCCATGGTCAATTCTGCGCTGTAGAAAATGAATGGGGAAAACATCTGAACCAGCAGATTTCTGCGTCCCTCTAACCAATAGACGACCCACTGCAACCTCTTCACTGCGGCTGAGGACGCTATGTCGCCGGAATCAAGCGAGGCTCGCAGGCTGCGCAGTCGAGCGGAGGCTAATTTCTCTTGTTCCAGCACTCGCAGAACTTCTGCTAGCACGCTGAGGTCCTCGGCGGCCTCCTCTACTGCATGGGCAGATTCTGAGACGCGCCGTCGCAGGACGAGGCTGACTCCGAGGTTCACGATCGACATCAGCAACGCGGAGCGCAACGGGTCCGCCGGGAAAGCGCCTCCAGCGATCAGCCACTGCAATAGACAAAACAGCGCATATGCTGTGGCGCCTACCCACAGCAGAGCGAGAGGCGCCAATGCCGGCGCAAGCCATCGCGGGAACATCCGCTCGCGTTCTGCCCATGATGCCAGCGCGTCAGGCCGAACTGCCAGGCGCACACTCTCTCCCGCGACAAACAGGCTCTCGCGAAAGCGGAGCCTGTCCTTCATCTCCATGATTGCCGCCTGCCGCGAGCGTATCTCCTCTGGTAGAGCCGCATGGAGGAGCCACCGGGCGAGCGTCTGTTCACCAGCCCGGGTTCTGACAGTGCAGAGAAACTCGAATAGCGACCCCTTGCCGAAAATGTCGAGGTCCCGCGCGTACGGATGGGCGGGATCCAGAAAGCGATCTCCGGTATTTCCGGTTCCCGCCCACCTGTCTTGCAGGCGCGCGATTCCACGCTCGTAAAATTCAATCACTCGCTTTCGCTCACGGATGGCGCGCAATACACGATCATGCCCCACTGCCAGCGGCACGAATATCACAACGGGGATTAGGAGCAGACCCTGAAGACCTGGAGAGCGCAGCAGCGGAATTGCTGCGATGACTCCTGCGAGGAACACGACCACGCTGGCATAGCCAAGCCCGGTGTCCAGTTTTTGCTGGAGAGCCAATCGAGCTTGGTTCTCCAGCAAAACGCGATGATAGAGGGCTTCAGGCGATTCCATGGATCAATCATCGACCCTTTCTAAGCGCCTTTAAGCCCTCGAGGTCGCTCCGCAAACATTATCAGCGCCTGGCTGCAACCGAGTGGCGTGGATTTAAGGTGTACCCTTTCAGATCATCGCTGGGTCCTGTACATTACCTTATCCATTATGACGAACCCATCTCAGATGTCCGTGAACCTGATTGTTAACACTTTATTAGTCCAGCCGTCCCCATCCCTCTCAAGCATTCTGTTGTCTTTCTCTTCAGTGTCCTGAAAGAATTGGGCAGCGATGCGAGCAAACTCAGGTTTCACAGGAACCGGCGTTTCCTTAATAATCTTCCATTGAAAACGATCAGCTTTGAGCGCTTCTATGATTTGCCGCTTGCCGAGGATCGACCACAGGACGAACACCGCATCAGGCTTTGGCTGTTTGAGACGGGCATACCACTGGGAGAAGTCGCGCACCAACTTTAACCCGTCTGGGCCAGCTAAACGGTAATGGGCTTTTATAGGATCGGCTTCGAATTTGGACAAGTCACTTGGGTTTGCAAAGTCCTCTGGATACTGCGGGAGGTTGAAAATAAGCATATCGTGTTGGGCAACGACTTCCGGAGGGATTCGAGTGAAGGGCATTGCATCCATGACATCCACTTGTGATGGAGTGATGGCACGTTTCTCAATGTTAAGGCTGACGTTGGCTCGAGTTATGTCAACCCATTCGGGCATAAGGTCAGTGAAGGTGACGGAGCGGGCCTTCTTTTCAAGAAGGCAGTAGAGACCGATGATTCCGGTGCCGCAACCGATATCCAATAGCTTTTTCGTACGCGGTTCGACGGGAATGGTTTCTGCGAGAACCTGGGAGAGCTTGGATGGTTTCTCAGGACCACAATCGGCGACGTAAGGCTGCCACCATTCCGTCGTAGCACTCAATGGCTTACTCTCGCTCATACAGCCTTTCTGCCTTTTCTGAGTTCTGACATCCTAATACCCGGCTCTATACAGGGGAGCGTACGTGTCTCACGAGAATACCCACGGCAGCATCGGAATCGTTTAGTGGAGTGCGGCGCGAATTACCAGGCTCAAACCAGTCATCAGAACCGCCGATGCTGGAATCACAAGCAATGCTTTCCGGAGTCTTTTTGGATCTCCTCCGGCAATTGCGCCGATGAGGCGAGAACTCACGGCGAGACCTATCCATCCGCAAGTGATGACGAATCCGATGGCGGTGCCGGTCATGCGTGGAAAGGCGTCGCCGACAATAGCCAGCGTGGTGGGAAAGACCGGAGCCATGGAAATCCCGCCGAGAAAGACCAATGCGAATGCGGCCGTGGGCTTGTCCGTGCGGAGCATCACGAATGTCGTAACTGCCATGGTAATCGAGGCAGCCAGCAGAACAGTGATAGCAGCCACGTGGACGAGAATCGGAGAAACGGCCACTCGGCCGATCAGCAGCCCAAGTGCGAAGCCCAGCGAAAGGATGTTGAGCGCACTCGCTTCTGGAATTCCCTGGGCAATGAGGTGGCGAGTCAACCAGTTCCAGACGCCGACCTCGCAGGAGACATAGAGAAACAGAAAGAAACCTAGAAGAAAGAGGAGCGGACGGCCCAGAACGGGACCCGCATCAGCCAGGATGAATCGGCCAGCACCTGTAGGCGGCGGCATTTTGGTCACGGCCTGAATCAGCAGCGTGATAACAGTAAGGCATGCAACCGTGTAGCAAAGCCGAACCCATTTGCGGGCGAAGAGATGGGCAGAGATAAAGGGCGTGGCCATTCCACCGAGCCCAAAGAAAAGATTGACCAGGTTCAGCACTACAGCGCGATGCCTCTCGCCCACGTCGCTGACCAGGGCGTTGGCTCCGGTTACGACAATCCCCCCCCCGACTCCCAGAATGAACAGGAGAAAAACGATGCTGCGGAATCCGCGGGAGCGGGGCAGAGCAAAGAGGGCGACGGAGATGAACGCCAGCCCAAGTATGAGGCCGGCTTTCTTGCCTTCATCATCGAGAAGTGGGCCCACGGCGAGCGAAGCGATGATGAGCCCGAGCGCCTGGGCAAAGGCGATCGTTCCATTCTGTCGCGGGGTAAGCTGGAAACGGTCCGACAGGTTGGGCAGAATGGTGCCCAGCATGGCGGCAATCATTCCGTAGATAAAGGTGGCAACGATAGCGGCGAAGATCAGCACGCGATGAAATTCCTTTCCAAGGCCGGCTTGTCTAACCTATTGTGAGCGTTGTTTGTCTGACGTTTTCGTACGAGAGACGTTTAAAAGGTTATAACAGTCGTAGCTGCTAAAGATTCTCGATATTGATCCTCTCGGCGTACCAGACGGGAAAAGGAAAGGGCGATGGTCCTTCTCTGGGAGTTCAGTGGACAAGCCTATCACAGTGATTGCTGTCTTCCCGCTGCGGAAATTGGGGGAAATCCGCAGCGTGCCGGGGGTAGTGAAAATTGAAGACTGTCGGCAAAACTGGCAGGGGGTAACGGTACAACTAGGCATCATGGGCTCGCCGGGCAGCTAGGTTGCCGCCGAATCCCTGCGAAAGCTCTCGCGGGACAATAATTCCAAAACTCGTGCGCGAATCTCATCGCGAATGCGCCGGACTGCATCAATTCCCTGACCCTTGGGGTCAGGTAGTGGCCAGTCGTCGCGGCGCAAACCAGGCACATAGGGACAACCATCTCCGCAACCCATGGTGATGAGCATCTCCGCACCCTGTGCTAGCTCAAGAGTGAGCTTTTGCGGCTTAGCATGCCTGAGATCAATCCCCACTTCGAGCATGGCTTCGACAACCTCAGGATGAACATGCTCGGCAGGCCGAGTCCCAGCAGAGATGGCGAGCGCGATTTTAGGATCAGCAAGCTGGTTGAAGAAAGCAGCCGACATCTGCGAACGTCCTGCGTTATGTACGCACGCGAAGATTACTTTTTGCATGGCGCCTCCATCTCTTCTGAGCGTGCGGCAATCGCCCACTGCTGGGCGGCTATCTGAACTGGGGGAAATCATCGGCGAGCAGAACCGTGATCTCGGCGTTCTGATCCAGTTCACGTGCCCGGAGAGCTGCGCTGATGCCTGCATCGCTACCACCAACTATCAGCAATCGCATCGTAAAGCCAGCCTCCGGATATTTTAAATTGTTGCGTGACGTCTAACCGTAACGGTGTGAAAGTTTGTGCTTTTGTGGAACATTACCCACGCCCGATGTCATCGATTTCCCGCTGCAACGCAAACGTATCAAGGGTTGCGAGAGGCAGGGCGATAAAAAGGCTGATCCGCCTATCCAATGAGGCAAATGCCTCTCTGAAGGCCCGTTCAATCTCTCCCGCTGTTCCTTTTACTGCTGCAGGATCAGGAATCCCCCAGTGTGCGGTCATCGGCTGGCCGGGCCAAAATGGGCATATTTCCTTAGCAGCGTTGTCGCATACAGTAAAGACAAAGTTAAGAGGCGGTGAATCGGGACGCGAGAATTCATCCCAGGATTTGCTGCGCAGCCCCTTAGTAGGTAGATGGGCGGCCTCAAGCTGTTTGAGTGCTTCAGGCCGCACGATTCCGCTCGGATGGCTGCCCGCGCTGAAGGCGGTAAAGTTCAGCCCTCCCTTGCGGTTCATGATGGCCTCTGCCATGATGGACCGCGCCGAGTTCCCCGTGCAGAGGAAAAGTACGTTGTAGTGTGATTGCATGCCCGGCGCCCCTTTCAGAGCTATGAACAGCAGGTCGGCCCGCAGCATGCTTTGCCGATGGCGCCTCTGGGTTTGACCGCATAAACCTTGACACTCGCTGCGGCAGCACTGACGTCGTGATCAGACAGAAGAGTAGCCAGATCCTGATGGAGACTTGCGGCCTTCTCCGTTGCGCAGCAAGGCTCCCCAAGCTCCGGGAAGCCATTGGACTTGCCCATGGAAGGTGAGCAGCAGGCGGCTTGGTTTTCAACTTTGGCATAGGCATTGAGATCCACCCCGCTGTCAACAATCTCCACGTGTTCAAAACCAGCTCCGAGCAAGCCTTCGCGATAGGCGTGTATGTGAATCGCTCCCGCGATACATCCGATGTAAGCGGCCAAGCTTTGTGCTACCGCGGGAGGCAACACGCCCTTAAGCGCTATGTCGCTCACCGCCAGGCGTCCCCCAGGTTTCAGGATTCGAGCAATCTCGCGGAAGACAGCGGGCTTATCGGGAGCCAGATTGATGACACAATTGCTGATGACGCAATCAACCGATGCATCCGCAAGAGGAATCTTGTCGATTGTGGCCAGGTGGAACTCCACGTTCTGATAACCACCCGCTAGCGCGTTCGCTTGTGCGCGTTCGATCATCGCGGGTGTCATATCAATCCCAATAGCGCGACCATTCGGACCCACTAGTCGAGACGCCAGGAATACATCCAAGCCACCCCCGGAGCCGAGATCGACAATCACTTCCCCAGGTCGAATTGAAGCGATCGCCGTAGGGTTCCCACAAGAAAGGCCCATGTTCGCTTCGGCGGGTATCGAAGAGAGTTCCTCCGGGCTGTACCCAAAGGCCTCCGCTACCGCTTTGACGCCCGCGTCTTTATTTGAAAGCGTGCTGTTGGCCACGGCTGCGTACTTTGACTGCACTGATTCGAGCAATCGATCTGTCATCGTCCCTCGCCTGTAAACATATTCGGTAAAGCAACTATATTGCTGCTGGACACATTCGTCAATACGGATATAATTATTTTCATGAAGGCGAAGGATAAGAGTTTCAACATGGAGCGCTTTTTTCAGGCTCTCGGCGACAACACCCGGCTTCGACTGCTGAATCTGATGGGGGATCAGGAGATCTGCGTCTGTTATTTCGTTGAGATTCTGGATCAACCTCAACCCAAGATATCCCGGCATCTTGCCTACCTGCGGAGCGCCGGAATCGTAGCAGCCCGCCGTGAAGGCAAATGGATGCACTATCGGATAGTGATGCCCCCCAATATAGGTGCGGCGCAGGTCCTTCAGCAGACGCTTGCGTGGCTTAGAGCTGAACGCGCTATGCAGGCTGATCGAGCCCGGCTGTCGAAGGCATGCTGCAGTCCGGGCAAGTTCGCGACTCTCCACGGAGCGCCTCTGCCCACCTCAATTGACACAATCACTACTGCTGTATCGAGGTAATTATGTCCAGTGTCCCCTATACCCAGGGCCAGGTGTGCGCACCATTGCCACGTAAGAAGCTGTCCTTCCTGGATCGTTTTCTAACGCTCTGGATCTTTTTGGCGATGGCGGTTGGAGTGGCAATCGGGCATTTCGTCCCATCGTCAGCGGCATTTGTAAACAGCTTTCAGGTCGGCACGACGAATATCCCGATTGCAATTGGGCTCATCATTATGATGTATCCGCCATTGGCCAAGGTGCGATACGAGAAGCTGGGTGAGGTTTTCCGCAATCGGAGCGTTCTCGGTTTATCACTGGTCCAAAATTGGTTGATCGGCCCGATCTTGATGTTTTTGCTTGCCATTCTCTTCCTGCGTGGGGAGCCAGCCTACATGCGCGGCTTAATACTTATCGGCATCGCCCGCTGTATCGCGATGGTGCTGGTTTGGAACGAACTTGCGGGAGGTGACACAGACTATGTTGCCGGACTCGTCGCGCTTAATAGCGTCTTCCAGGTCGTGTTCTACAGCCTCTATGCCTGGCTGTTCATTACGATTCTTCCCACATGGTTTGGGTTGAAGGGCACAGTAGTGAACGTCGGCATAGGTCAGATTGCAAAGAGCGTGTTTGTTTACCTGGGTATCCCTTTTCTGGCCGGAATGCTGACCCGGTTTGCGCTTGTCCGGGCCAAAGGAGAAGAGTGGTATCGGACGCAGTTCATCAAACGCATCAGTCCGCTTACACTCTTTGCCCTGCTGTTCACGATCCTGGTTATGTTCAGTCTCAAGGGCGACCTGATCGTGAGACTTCCGCTCGACGTGCTCCGCATCGCCGTACCGTTGCTCATTTATTTTCTCGTGATGTTCCTGGTCAGCTTCTGGATGGGCCGTAAGCTGGGCGCTGACTATTCACAAACGGCGACGCTCTCTTTCACGGCGGCGGGAAACAACTTTGAGTTGGCGATTGCAGTGGCGGTGTCCGTCTTCGGCTTAAATTCAGGCGAGGCGTTCGTGGGCGTGATTGGTCCGCTCATCGAGGTTCCGGCGCTCATCGGCCTGGTGAATGTGGCGTTTTGGCTTCGCCAGCGCTATTTTCAAGGAACCAGCCTTACTGACCAAGCGCCCATCAAAGCATGAACGATTGTGTCCGCCTGCATTGCGGAATTCCCGGGATAGCGCTTAGGCTCCAGTTCGATGAATCCTGCTCTTATCAATCGCGGAGTAGGGTTTCCACTCGCTGATCGTACAAGACCCGCTGGCTATGGCTTCTTTCAAGCGCTTGGTGTCCTGTTCGAGTTGGTCTTCATCTTTGAAAATCCGACGCAGGAAATCGAACAACAGCTTTCTGTTCGATTCCCAGGGACTCGCAATGCGATAGAAGACACGATAGCCGTCGCGCCGGTCCAAGACTAGTCCCGAGTTCTTCAGGTAGGCAAGGTGCCGAGAGTTCTTATGCAATTGACGGAAAATGGCCAAGCGTTGAAATGAACAGTTGTGAAAGTTTTGCGTGAGAGAAATGCGCATTCAGATTATCCGCCACAGTTGCTGTCTTTCGCACCCGCCTAACTTATGCCGAAGAAAAGCAGGACCACTGCCCTCCCCATCGTCCCAGGCCGCTTAGGATTACCGCTCCCGGTTGGGTTTCGGCAATCGAGCGGAAGTACGCCGGCATGCCAAACTGACTGCCACACCCGACGGCCCGCCGCGTAAACGGCAGGGCCATCTGGAGAGACAGGATAGACCGCATTTATTGGACCGCGCCTGAGAGCGCTACCGCATCCGCTCCCGCCGGAAAACGAAGCTTGCCGGTAACGTCGTTCACGGCCAGCCATACGGCCTCGGCCACATCGCTTTCCTTCGTGGTCAGAGCCGGTCGTGCGAACTGCGCGAAGATCGGAGCGGCGAAGCCGGAGTAGGCTTTCGGAACGAGGTCCTCGGGGCGCACCTCAGTATTCTGCGTGAACCTCGTCGTCGGAGCGTATCCGGGTTCGACCAGCTTCGCGTGAATGTTGAAATGCTCAAGCTCGTGAGCCAGCGAACCGGTGAAGCCCTCGATGGCCTGCTTGCTCGCGGTATAGGCTGCCGCTAGCGGGAAGGGCGCCAAGGTTGCGCTCGAAGTTACGTTGACAATCACACCGGAGCGCCGCCCGCGCATCTGCGGGATCACGGCCTGCGTCATCGCCATAACACCGAAGGTATTGGTCTCGAAGACCTTGCGAATGTGCGACAGAGGCGTCGCTTCAAAAGCGCCGACGACGCCGATGCCCGCATTGTTGACGAGGACATCGATCGGACCAGCCGCTTTCATGGCCGCCGAAATGCTCTTTTCATCCGTCACGTCCAACGGCAGAATGCGCAGCACCGGCGATAGGGGCAGGATGTCCTTACGGGGGGTACGCATGGTTGCGATGACATTCCAGCCTTTGGAGAGGAAATAGCGGGCCGTTTCAAGGCCGTAGCCGGAAGAGGATCCAGTGATCATGATGGTTTTCATGGTGTATCTCCTTTGCTGAATCCAATCTACGCGGACGCTTCAGGACTATCTACAATTGACAGTCCATATTTCATTTGCAATAGTCCAGAAATATGGTCGATCCACTATCCGAAGTGATAGGTCTGCTCCGGCCCCGAGCAGTGTTCACCAAGGGCATCAGCGGGGCGGGATGCTGGGGCGTCCGCTACGCGGATTTTGGCCACCCAAGCTTCTGTATCGTGATTGAGGGGTCGTGCCGTCTCGCTGTGGACGGACAAGAAGAATTGACGCTGGAGGCGGACGACTTCGTATTGCTGCCGACCACGCCGGGCTTCACCATGTCGGGCTTCGAGCCCGTCATACCGGATTTCATCGATCCGAATGTGGCCGCGCAGGCAGAGGGAGAAGTTCGTCACGGGGCGCAGGACGGCCCGCCGAGCGTCCGCATGCTCGGCGGCTACTTTATTTTCGACAGCGAAGACTCCGGCCTACTGGTTTCTCTGTTGCCTGGACAAGTTCATATTCGCGGTGTCGATCGGCTGTCGACTCTGGTGAAGCTTCTGATCGACGAGGCAGCGGAACAACGATCAGGACGCGAATTGGTGTTGAGCCGCCTGGTTGAGGTTTTGCTGGTCGAGTCGTTGCGGCTGACACCTACTGCCGACGCGCCCGCAGGACTGTTGCGCGGTTTGGGCGATGTGCGGTTGGCGGAGGCAATCCGGAAGATACACGCCGACCCCGCTCGTTCCTGGACTATGGCTCAACTCGCGAAAGAGGCTGCGCTGTCGCGCTCAGGGTTCTTTGATCGTTTCACCCGCAACGTCGGCATGCCGCCTATGGAATACCTTCTGGGGTGGCGCATGGCGCTGGCAAAAGATCTGCTTCGGCGCCGCGAGATCGACGTTGCTGATGTAGCCGAGCGCGTTGGGTACGGATCGGCGAGCACGTTTAGTACGGCATTCAGCCGCTATGTAGGCCAGCCACCCGGCCGCTATTCTAAAGCCACCATGGCATCAGCAAAGTAGATTACTCGCCCGCGCGGGACAGGGGATAAGTTCCGCTGTTGGCGGCCTTGCGCGACGCGGAGAAGCGCCCACGCCACACCCAGAGTTCGATGACGGAGGCGGCCAGCGCAAATGATGCCACTTCGCAGCTGGTCTGAAGAGACAGGGGATGACCGTCTTCGAGGTTATTGCCGCAAAGCCAACCGCTGCCTTTGATGGCAAGTGGGGGCAGTTCTTCATCACGTCATCCGCTTTCACCGGGCTCGTTTACCAGGGCGTTTGATCAGTAGGTCCTCACTCGACTTCGCTCCCAGGCGCACGCCATCACGACACGGTGGAACAGGCGCGGCACGCGAGATGACAAGGGGGAGAGTCATCCCTTCTCCTTTGCCTAACTTGCGTAGCTCTCTGCGCTTGCACTTGTCGCTCGGCGAGCTGGTCAGCGCCTGCGGCTTGACGAATCAGGGAAATAATTCGGTTTGCCGCCAGGTGGCGTTGCCCTCCTGGTCTGCATCCAAATTGTGGGCGTTGGGTGTGACAGCGCCAAACCTTGTGTACGTTGGAGGTTCTATGAAGAATCGCATCATCCCAGCGGCCCTGCTGGTGGCTGTTTTCGTGGTGGGGAGTTCCTTTGCGCAGGATTGGTATCAACAACGTGAGCGAGCCTTCGCGGGCAATAACTGGCGGCCGCAATTGTTTTCGCAGGTCCGGAGCGACCTGGACCATATCTATAGCGCCCAATTTGCCGGTGGCCACGAAGACCACCGAATCCAGCAAACCAAAGAGAGGCTTTCCCGGCTCCAGGACGACATGGACCACGGCCGGGATGACAACAACCTGCTGAACGACGTGATCAACGAGATGGAGAACACGGCAAAAGATAAGCGCCTTGCTCCACGCGACCGCGAGGTCGTAGCGGATGATCTCAACCGGCTGCACGAGTTTCAACGTTCTCCTGTCTGGCATCGGTAAACGGGCTGATTGCGCTTCCCAAATAGAGCACTTCAGGGTGATCTGAGTTTCGATATGTTGATTTGGCAACGCCAGGGTTTCTTCTTTACCTACCGCTACTGGTATTGAGTAACTCCTCTGGCGGCGTCTGCGCATCGGCGATCCTGACATCGATCGATTCCAGCAAACACCTCAAGGGCCGCGACCAAAGTCGCGGCCCTTGAGCTTTTCCTAACGAAATGAGGATTTATGCCCAGCCTAGCCGCAGAAGCGCCTTCCGCGACACTCCGCGTTACGGGGAGTCGCACATTGGAGGATGAATTTCTCCTGTAGGTTTCGTTGAGTGCTTTTCACCCTCCCGCCTGAGGCAGCGTGAACGGAATCAGAGCCTCTGCAATGGTCCAGGTCTCGCAGACAGACGCATTTGCTTTAGGTCACTTCCGTCTGGTCCTGCTTTCCAATCCTGCTTTCCCTCCATGGGCCTCCCAGGGCGCCCTGCTCCGCATTTTTGGCACACCCGGTGTGACCGCCTGGAGTTCAGACCTGCACCTCGGCTGGTGGTTCCAAGTTGTCAAAACTGCTCGATCAAGAGCGCGCACTAGGCGCACCCTGCCTACTCCGTCTGGCCCCCTGGAGTGTGCCTGGGGCGGCGACCCTGGTTGTGTTTCCAGGAACGCGATGTTCCTGTCCTTTTCCGGGACTTTTCTTGTCCACGGTGGCGGCTAAGTCCTTTGTTTTATCAAGATGGCCAAATCTTTTTATTTCCCGCCCCCATAGGATATCTAGGGGAACTAGGCATTGGCCAGCTCCTCGTTTTCCGGCAGAGCCCAATTCCAGCAGCCGGAGATGCTCTCCTTCGTACTCACGACGCCCAGATCAAATTTGGCGCGGCGCAAGGTCCTGATGCAGATACCGTCGCGCTGAGCCGCGGTCTCGACGTTGTATTGCGAGCGCTGGCCGGCGCGCAGGTAATCGCGCAGCCAACCGGCGGCGAGCTTGCGCAGGGGAAGGCCTGCGCCGATGGGCCGGTCCGTCATGAGTTCCCCAGGAGCGAGGTTGCTGGGTCCGGTCCAGGAGAAGGCGCCGGTGTTGTCGATAACATATCCCAGCGACGGAGCGAGGCAGCCTAAGTTGGATTTCACTTGCACCAGCGCAGGCTGGCTGGGCGCATCCGGACTACTTCCGGCAAGGAACTCGGTGCGGACCGCGGCCGAGAGCTCGACGGGGACAAGGCCACGTCCACGCTTGCCGAGATGGCGAATGAGGAGAATGCAACAGCGATGGTTTTCCGCCAGACGAGCGAGGTTGTCGAAGACGCGACCAGGCTCGTTGGCGCGGTGAGCATCGGCCCCCAGGAAGCTGTGCAGGGGGTCGATGATGAGCAACCGAGCCCGGGTTCTCTCGAGGGCGTCTTCGAGCATGGGTGTGTCCCGAAGAGTGAGGGCGGCGGATTGGGCAGAGCCGGCGGAGAGGGCCCCGCGCAATAAGATGAGGCGCGCGGGATCGCCTTCGAGACGGGCAAAGCGCGGACGGAAGAGTTCGGCAGCTCCGTTCGCGGTTGAGGCGTAGAGGATGGTACAAGGATCGGCGTGCCCGCTGCCGGAGAGGGCGCCGGGCTCCTGTCCCCGACTGAGGGCGGCGGCGATGGCGAGGGCAACCCACGTTTTTCCGGAGCCTGGGTCGCCGGACAGGACAGAAACGGCGCCAGCGGCGAGGCGGTCTGTCCAAAGCCAGTCTATGGGGCGGGGCTCGATGTCCGCGAGGCAGACCAAGTCAGCCTGGCGGGCGGCGGATGGGGTTGCATCGCTTAGCGCGGGATCCAGTGGCTGCGGGAAGTGTGGCGAAGACGCAGACGCCTCGTGGTCTCCAGGGCCGGGGTGAACGGGGTGACCTGAAGGGTTTGTACGACCGAAAAGTGGTTTGTAGAAGGACATCCGGGATCTCCGTGTTTGCGATGCTCCACAGGGGATGGAGGCGCTCCCCGGTGCGATTTGTGAGCGAGGCTGTTTCCTTTTGCCGAGCACAGGTCTCCGCCGGAACGAACGATCCAATCACGCGGAACCTGGGCAAGATTTCTTAGTTCGACGGTAGTATGGGTTTGTTATCTCGTCCAGAGACTTGGAAAAAAAAGATGAGGAAAAGCGGGGGTATAACTACCAGGGGGTTTTGAGGTGGCTTAGGTAATGTAGTTGTTTTGGTTACCTTAGTTAGATAGGTGAAGGGTAAGGCCTTTGCGGGCTTTTATAGGTTGCTGTTCTTAGCGCGCGGTGGATCCCTGGATGGCCGTTAGAAGTTCCGCCTAGAAAAGCGGTAAAACGAGGTGATTGTCCCTGGGGATACCGT
>CAWGDH010000003.1:0-83834 GCA_963821215.1 uncultured Acidobacteriaceae bacterium
ATACGACCCTTCATCTTCGAAACATTTCCTTTCCTTGTTCCTGCACCGAGTTTGGTACCTCCTTATCCACTGTTATTTTTTCGTATCGCTTGCGATCGAGTCAGCCCCTCCGCATAATCGCCAAAGAAGCTGAGGTGTGAGGGTGACGGCCTCCAACGAGCACATCACTGTTACCCAATACAGCCGGCAAGATGTACTCCGCATTTTGCGCATTCGTCTCAAACAGCTTTCCTCCTGGGAGCGTTCCGGGGTCATCAACCAAAGCGAAGTCTATTCCTTCCAGGATCTGGTCCAGCTGCGCAAGCTGCGTGACCTTCGCGCCACCCGCCTTTCGATGGCTAACATTCGCGCCTCGATCCATGCCATGCGCCAGGTCTCCGGCGTGGCCAATCCTTTGCTCGAGGCGAGCACAGTGCGTAGCGGAACCCGGCTGGCCTTCCGTCTCAGCGGTGCGATGATGGAGCCCATCGCCCGCCAATTCGTCTTCGACTTCGACTCGCCGCATCACAGTCAGCTCGCCGAGGTGAGTTCTGCTGCCAGTCATCAGGCGGCGCGGGAATCTCGCGTGCAAGGCCTCTTCTTCGATGCGGTGCGCATGGAAGAGCGAGGCAAGACACAAGAGGCTGTGGCCCACTATGAGGCCATTCTTGCTCTCGATCCTCACCACGCGCCCGCCTGCATCAATCTGGGGACGATTCAATACAACCAGCGGCAGTTTATCGAGGCGGAGAGACTCTACCGCCGGGCCACCGCGGCGGACCCGAATTATGCCCTGGCCTTCTTCGACCTGGGCAATGTGCTGGACGAGTTGCAGCGTCTTCCTGAAGCCATCGCGGCCTACTGCACCGCCATTCGCCTGGTGCCCCACTACGGCGATGCGCACTACAACGTTGCCTTGGCCTACGAACGAGTTGGCGAACGGCGCGCAGCCCTGCGCCACTGGACCAACTACATCAAGCTCGATCCCATCGGCCCCTGGTCGAATCACGCCCGCATGCAAGCACGCAAGATTCTCGAGCGGGAAAAGCTATCCATTGTGCACCACGGTTCTTCTGTCCGGCACGACTTCCAATCCAGGCGTGCACGAAGTGTGCCCCGGTTGCTCTCCATCTCCAAGCCGCAGCTACCCATGTAGATGGCTGGCCTCTCCGCGGCCCTTGCTGGACAGGCAGGCATTTCAGCGGATAGCTTTATTCCCGTGGCAGATTCCGTTCTTGCGTCGCAACCCGCTTCCCCGCTCACCCTGCTTTCAGAAGATGAACAGCTCTTTCGCTCCACCGTACGCCAGTTTGCGCAGGAAAATATCGCGCCCCAGGTTCGTACCATGGACGAACAGCAGCATTTTCACCCCGAGCTGATTCCCCAACTCTTCAACCTTGGCCTGATGGGCATCGAAATCCCCGTCGAGTACGGCGGTTCCGGGGGAACATTTTTCGAGGCCATTCTTGCCGTGGAAGAGATCTCCGCCGTCGACCCATCGGTGGGCGTCCTGATCGACGTACAGAACACGCTTTGCATTAATGCCCTACTGCGTTGGGCCACGCCGGAGCAAAAGAAGCTCTTTCTTCCCCGGCTCGCGACCGATACCGTCGGCGCATACGCGTTGAGCGAAGCCGGCTCTGGTTCCGACGCCTTCGCGCTGCAGATGCGGGCCGAGAAGCGAGGCGACCACTACCTGCTCAACGGGCAGAAGCTTTGGATCACCAACGCCCGCGAGGCGGGCCTTTTTATCGTCTTCGCGACTCTGGATCCAGCCGCTGGATACAAAGGCATCACCGCCTTCCTGGTGGACAAACGCGCGCCCGGATTTTCCATTGGCAAGAAAGAAGACAAGCTCGGCATTCGCGCTTCCTCCACCTGCGAAATTATCCTCGAAGACTGTAAGGTGCCGGCGGTGAACGTGCTGGGCGAGCCAGGCAAGGGCTACAAGATCGCCATTGAAACCCTCAACGAGGGTCGCATCGGAATCGGAGCTCAGATGCTTGGTCTGGCCCAGGGCGCCTGGTCCCATGCCGCCCGCTACGCTTTCGAACGCAAGCAATTCGGCAAGGCCATTGGGGAATTTCAGGCAGTTCAGTTCGCCCTCGCAGAAATGGCCACCGAGATCGAAGCCACCCGGCTGCTGGTCTACAACTGTGCCCGCCTCAAGGACAACGGTCTTGGCTTCCTCAAGGAGGCGGCCATGTGCAAGTACTTTTCCTCCCAGGTGGCTGAACGTGTTGCCAGCCAGGCCGTCGAGGTCTTTGGCGGCTATGGCTTTGTGAAGGATTATCCGGTGGAGAAGTACTACCGCGACGCCAAGATCGGCAAGATCTACGAAGGCACGTCGAATATGCAGCTGGCCACGATCGCCAAGCTGATGCTCGGCAACCACTGAAGAAATTTCATCCCTATAATTTGCGGCTTCAAGTGCTTTGCGGCAGCCAAAGGTTTATCCTCGGTGCGCCGGAGTAATGCCCGGTAGTAATGCCTCCTTTGTCGTACCCTGTGCTACTTTAGTGCTATCTCGTTACTCCGGTGGGCGTACCTCCCGCGCCCCGCCTCGTCCTTGGCGTACCGGAGATTCATCCCCCCTGCTGGCCTACAACGACGTTGAGGTCGAGTTGTGTTTACAGAAATTCAGGAGTCGATCGTAAGCATCAGGAAAGTGGGGGTAGTCGCTTGAAATTGAGTCATGTGGGTTTTGTGCTGCAGCGTGCGGTGGCGAAGCGTGGGGTGATGGGGACCCTGAACGCGGCGCCGGGAAAGATCATGGGCCGTCTATCGCGTGGATCCAAGCCGGCTAAGCAATTCAACCCGGTGCATCCCTTCGATGCCGAATTTGGAACCGACACCAGCGGCCTGATTGCCGCGGAAGAGCTGGAGGACAGCCGGCGCCGGAAAAACATCTACAACACCGGCTTTTATGCCACGGCTCCCTCGCTCTTTCACCAGGCGTTCGCGCGCTTGGAGATCGATTTTGAGCGCTTCACTTTTGTCGACCTGGGTGCGGGCAAGGGCCGCATTATGCTGCTAGCCTCCAATTTCCCCTTTCAGCAGGTGCTTGGTGTCGAGTTCATTCCCGAGTTGCACGCAATCGCCACTCGCAACATCGCCCTTTATCAACCGCCCACCCGCCGATGCGAGGATGTGCAGTGCATCCTCAGCGACGTGCGCGACTTTGTTTTTCCCGCGGCCCCGTTGGTCATTTTCATGTGGCATCCTTTTGTCGGGCCGGTGTTCGAGCGCGTGATGCAGAACCTTGAAGACTCTCTGCGGCGTAATCCGCGAGAAGTTTACATCGTGTACCTGAAGCCTGAATTTGGGCACATGATCGAGCGCATACCATCCTTGCGAAAGCTTTGGGAGAGCCGCCTCACCATGTCGAACGAAGACTTTGCCGCCTACATTTTTCCGGATCAATCCGAAGTCTGCGTAGCCTACGGGACATAGCAGGCTGCGATAAAAGTCCGCACTGGGCAGGAAAGAGAGTGGAGGGACCTGCTGTTTCCTTCCGGTTCTCACACACCCTCTTTAGTAGCCCTCAGTCCCAGGCAAACCCCTCTTACCCGGTATTGCGCAGACCGGCAGAAATCCCATTAATCGTCGCTGAGATCGCACGATTCATAGCGTCTGAATTGTCTCCGGCGCGCTTACGCCGCAGCAAGTCGACCTGGATCAAACTAATCGGATCGACGTAAGGATTCCGCAAGCGAATCGAGCGCGCGAGAACCTGGTTGTTCTCGAGCAATTCAGTTTGCCCGGTGATCTCCAGGATGCTTCTCCGCGTGCGTTGGAACTCCGCTTCCAACTTGTTAAACACGCGATCCCGAAGTCCGGCATCGGCGACCAGCGAGGCGTACAGCTGAGCAATGCCAAAATCGGATTTAGCCAGTGCCATCTCCACATTGCGGATCAGGTCAATGAACAGCGGGAACTCCCGTGCCATGGTCGCTAACACAGCGGGCCCGCCCGGCTTCTGCCCATAGGATTCGAGCGCGTGGCCAACAGCGAACCACGCCGGAACCAGTTGCCGGCTCTGTGTCCAGCCAAAGACCCAGGGAATCGCGCGCAGGTCGGCGAGGCTGCGGCGCCCACCGCGGCGCGACGGGCGGGAGCCGATCTTGGCATGCTCCAGTTCCGCGACCGGCGTGGCTTCTTCAAAATACTGCAGCACTTCCTGGTCTTCCAAAATATGCTCGCGGTAGAAGGCAAAGGCCACGTCCGACAACTCCGCAAAGGCAGCCTCCCACTCTGGCGCCAGGACCCCGGTGAAATGGCCCTGCGGATCGCGCGCATTAGGCCGCGCCAGCGCATCGAGCGACGCCGCGATCATCAGCTCCAGATTGCGTTCCGCCAGAATCACGTCGGAATACTTCCAGTTCAATACTTCGCCTTGTTCGGTAATGCGGATCTGGCCAGTAAAGGCTCCGGCCGGTTGAGCATAAATGGACCGGTGCGTAGGTCCGCCGCCGCGGCCGACCGTACCGCCCCGCCCGTGAAAGAGGCGCAGGCGCACGCCGCATTCGCTTGCCACCTGGTGCAGGGCGCGGTGGGCGCGAAAGATCTCCCAGGTGCTGGTGAGCATGCCGCCGTCTTTGTTGGAGTCGGAGTAGCCCAACATGATCTCCTGCGTGTTGTTCCACGACTCCAATAACTGGCGATAGCTGGGCGACTGCCATAACTCGCGGCAGATGGCCGGCGCATTGCGCAAGTCTTCAATCGATTCGAACAGCGGAACCGGCATCAATCCCGGGTCGCCCGCACCCGCGCCACTGCCCTCCACGCGCACGCCGCCCAGCCGCGCCAGCCAGATCACGTTGAGCACATCCTCGCTGCTCGCAGCGCCGCTGATCACATAGTGACGAATGGCCTCAGGCGCGCACGATGCCTTTAACTCAGCAATCGTTCGGAAGGTCTCGATCACGTCAGCCGAGGCAGGGGTCAGCGGCGCAGGCACCGACGAGGCACGTGCCGGGTCACACTTCCATGCCGAGGCTTCTTCGAGAGCAGCGGTATGGAGTCGCGCATGCTGGCGGATATCCAACGTCTGCAGATGAAGACCGTAGGTGCGCACCTCGAGCAGTAAAGGATCAATCAGCGCTTGGGCCAGCCGCGGGCCGCGGTTCTCCACCAGGCTGGCGTGCACAATCTGCAGGTCATCGAGGAACTCCTGTGCCGACTTGTAAGCTGGTAAGCCAGCCAGCGTCGCGTCCAGGATGACCGGCGGGTATCCGTCGGAAAGGGAATTGCCTACCCCGGCAAGGCGCACCCGGACGCAGCTCAGGAAGCGACGATACGATTCATACTCGAAGCGTTCTCCGAAGGCTTGTTGGCCGGTGGTGTTGAGTGCACCCAGATAATTCTGCAGCCGCTGCTCCAACTCCACGCTAACCGCCGTCTGCTGCGCCGAACTGGTGAGCAGATCGAGTATCAATTGAAGCTGCTGCTGATAATGCCCCAGCAGATGCTCACGCGCCATCTGCAGCGCTTCCCGCGTGACTTGCGGCGTTACATACGGATTGCCGTCGCGGTCCCCGCCGATCCATGATCCGAACGAAAGCAGTAGCGGCATCTCGGCCAGGCTCAGGCAGATGCCGTACTCCGCCTCGAAGGCCGCCGCCACTTCGGCATAGAGACCTGGCAGGGTGCCAAAGATGGAAGCATCGTAGTAGTCGAGGCCCATCTTTACCTCGTCGCGCACCGTTGGGCGGCGGGTTCGGACCTCATCGGTCTCCCAAAGCGCGGTGATCTCAGCAGTGAGGCTTTCCTCGTATTGCTCCAGTTGCTCATCGGAGAGTGGGATGCGATCCAACTGTTCCAGCAAGTCAGCGATGCGGCGTCGTTTGAACATCACCACCCGCCGCGCTATTTCGGTGGGGTGCGCAGTAAAGACGGGGATGATGGAGATGGAGCGCAGCCAATCCACGGCCGCTTCGCCAGAAATGCCGGCAGCGCGCATGGCGCGCAACGTGCCTCGCAGGGATCCGCGCTGCGTGTCGCCAGAAAGCTGCAGCGAGAGCCGCCGTCGCTTGCGGTGGTTGGTTTCTGCCAGGTTGATGAGCTCGAAGTAAAAGGCGAAGGCGCGCGCCAGGCGATAGGCCTGCACGGTATCCAGCGACTGGACGCTTCCCAACGCGCTGGCGAATGGTTGTCCGGCTTCGCCGTTCTGTTCTTCGCGCCGGCGAATAGCGATCTGCCGCAATTCTTCCACTTCACTGAAGAGTTGATCGCCTGCCTGTTCGCGCAGGACCTGCCCTAAAAGCATGCCCAGCGAGCGGACGTCGCGCCGCAGCGGCGCCTCTTTGATGTCGCCCGTGCGGGCTTCGAGTTCAGCCAGGCGAAGGGACCAGTTCTCTGGTTTCCAAAGCAAAGTCATTGCCTTTGATTATGCAGGAAATGATGAGTAATATCTGATCTCGCCGATCAGGCGCCTGCATGTACCGAGGTCTCCACCTCGATCGTATGGGCAAGGGCGGCCACGCGTTGATAAGACTGCAGGCGATCCGCATGTTCATAGGTGTCCGCCACCACGATCAGCTCATCGGCGCCTGTATTCGCAACCAGCCGTTCGATCCCCGCCTTCACCGTTGCGTCCGATCCTACAATCGCGGCGCCAAGCTTGGACTCTACCGCCTCCCGCTCCCACTCCTGCCACAGCGGCTCCATGGAATCCACCGGAGGCAACAACTCCACCGGTCGATTGCGGATCAATTGCAGAAAGCGCTGCTGCGGAGTGGTAAACAGCCGGCGGGCGGCTGCGTCGGTTTCCGCCGCAATCACCTGCACACCCACCATCAGGTGGGGCCGGCTCAGCGCCGCGCTGGGCTGGAAGCGCTCGCGGTACATTTGCGCCGCGACATACAGATACTCCGGTGCAAAGTGTGCGGCGAAGGCAAACGGCAGTCCCAGCATGGCTGCCAGTTGGGCGCTGAATCCGCTCGACCCCAACAACGTGATCGGCACGTTGCTCCCCTGCCCGGGAATTGCTTTGACTACCTGCCCCGGCTTCTCCGGTCCAAGGTAGGTCCGCAGCTCTTCCAGCAGCGCTGGAAAATCGTCGCCGCTCTGGTGCAAATCCCGTCGTAGCGCCCGCATGGTCGCGAAGTCGCCTCCTGGAGCCCGCCCCAGCCCCAGGTCGATTCGCCCCGGATACAGCGCTTCCAGCGTCCCAAATTGTTCCGCCACCACCAGCGGCGCATGGTTGGGCAGCATCACTCCACCGCTCCCCACGCGAATCGTCTTGGTCGCGGCCGCCACATGCCCGATCAGCACCGCCGTGGCAGAGCAGGCGAGGCCGGCAATGGAGTGGTGTTCCGCCAGCCAATAGCGCTGGTATCCCCAGTCCTCTACGTGCTGCGCCAAATCCACCGAACGGGCGATTGCGCTGCCTGCTGGCTCGCCGGGCCGCATACCCACAAGATCCAACACCGAAACGGCTAATTTCTTACCCATGGCGTCTTAGATGAATTATCCCAAAAAGCGACTCAAACCTATGGATGCCCGGTATCTCTATCATGCAAGGCATGATCGCGATCCAGAAAATTGAGTTACCGCTTCCGGGAATGGAACTTCTGCAGTCGGACGCGCGCGCCGAGGGTTACGACTTCATCGAAACCCTGGTCGAGGAATGGGCAGGCGCAAAGAACCGCTTCGATGCTTCGGGAGAGATCCTCTGCGGCCATCTGGACCACGGCCTGCTGGTTGCCGTAGGCGGGCTTAATTGTGATCCGTTTGCCGGCCGTCCCGACGTAGGCCGCATCCGCCGCGTTTACGTGCGGCCCGCATGGCGAGATAAAGGCATAGGAAGAGCGCTGGTCACCACGCTCATTGAGCAAGCACGCACCCACTTCCGCTGTGTACGCCTGCGCGCCGAGAACATGAATGCGGCGCGCCTCTACGAAAGGATCGGCTTTGCGCCGATCTCAAACCCCCACGCTACCCATATCCTGCTGTTCGATGAAGTTCCGCAAATAAGCTGAAATCGCTCCTCCTGCAATTGGCAACTTTTAAGTTGCATGTCTCCGGGAACTGTTTTAAGCTTCAACCAATATGCAACCCGGAGGTTGCCCTTATGGAAGATCGGATTGAGAAGCGAATTGAGATTGCAGCCCCAGCGTCGCGGGTTTGGCAGGCGTTGACGGATTCCCGTCAATTCGGCGAATGGTTCCTGGTCAAAATGGACGGGCCGTTCGTGGCTGGCGAGCCGGTGGCCGGCCAGATTACTTATCCCGGATATGAGCATCTGCGGATGGAGATTGTGGTCAAGGCCATCGAGCCGGAGACGCTTTTTTCATTTACCTGGCATCCCTATGCGGTCGACCCCAAAGTGGATTATGCGCAGGAGGAGTCGACGCTGATTGAGTTTCGCCTGCAGGCCACTCCGGGTGGAACCTTGCTTACGGTAACGGAGTCCGGCTTCGACAAGATTCCCGCCGAACGGCGCGCTGAGGCGCTGCTCAGGAACGACGGAGGATGGGCGCAGCAGATGAAGAATATTCAGGCCTATGTCACTAAGACGTCCTAGCAGCGCGCGGGCAAAGGCAGCGGTCTTTGCGGCGCTGGGCGACGAAACTCGCCTATCGCTGCTTGCCAGGCTGTGTAGCGGGCAGCGGTATTCAATTGCTGAGTTGACCGAGGGGACAAAGCTCACACGCCAGGCGGTGACCAAGCATCTGCACGTGTTGGAGCGGGTGCGCATAGTGCATGGCACGCGCGAAGGGAGGCAGAGCCTGTTTCAATTCGATCCGCAACCAGTAATCGAAATAAAGGAGTATCTGGAACTGGTCTCAAAGCAGTGGGACCAAGCACTGGCGAGGTTGAAGTCGTTGGTGGAAAGCGATTCGCGTTGACGAGGAAGGAGCTTTTCTAAAACAACCCGACGGATGGGCAAAAGCTTTTCGGCAGCAGTCAATCGGAGCTAAGGCCATGCCCGGGCGTCAAAAGCAGCTAATCCTGTATCTCCAAGCCCACAAGCTTTATTAGCCTTAGCGCGTTGCTCGTTCGGACGATTTCGGGATGCAGTCGGTAATCAAACTTCAGCTGTCCGTCTTCGAAACTGTCCTCAAAATGGAAGTTCTGCGCCGGTTCAAGCATCTTGTCCGGGATTTGGGTGAGTGCCAGGTCATGGGTAGTCACCATCCTAATGGCTCCCTGCCTCACGAGCGCCCGAACCACGTACCGCGTTCCCTCGAACCGATCGTGCGAATTGGTCCCGGACAGCAACTCGTCAAGAAGAAACAACAACGCCACCGGTCCGATTGCCAACTCTGAAAGCAGCGCAAGCGCAACCTCGGTTGATGTCTGCAAGCAGAATTGATCTAGATCGTCGAACGAGGTTGTCGTACTCAATGCACGAAATTCTCGCTGCGCTTCAAGTGGGCTAAATTATCGCAACTCCACCACGATGGGCGTGTGATCGGACGGTTGGGGCTGGGCCCGCGGCCCGCGGTCAATCTCGCAGCTGTCTAAGCGTTCGGCCAGGTTGGGCGAGAGCAGGAAATGATCGATACGAATGCCGCGATTATGTTCAAACGCCTTTCGCCAATAATCCCAGAACGTGAACTGCGCACCCTCGTCAGGATGGAGCGCGCGGAATGCATCCGTATAGCCCAGGCTGAGCAGGGCCCGGTAGCGTGCCCGGGGTTCCGGTTGAAACAGCGCGTCATGGATCCACGAGGAAGGCTTGTGACAATCAATATCTTCTGGAATCACGTTGAAGTCGCCGCCAATCAAAACCGGCAGATCCTGCTTTCGCCACGCGCTCATCTCCTTCGCGAGCCTGTCCATCCAGGCGAGCTTGTAGGCGAATTTGTCGCTGCCCACAGGATTGCCGTTAGGAAGATAGATATTGACCACACGGATGCCGTCGATCGTCGTCTCGAGATATCGTGCATGGCTATCCAGCTCATCGCCGGCCAGGGTCGTATTGAGGGTCTCCATCGGATGGCGGGACAAAATAGCGACCCCGTTATACGCTCGCTGCGTCACAGCCGCGCTCTCGTAGCCCAGCTCTTTGAATACTTCTGACGGAAACTCTGCGCCCTTCAACTCCTGCATCAGCAGCACATCCGGATTGTGGGCCTTCAGCCACGCCCTGACCTGGTCAAGCCGGGCACGAATCGAATTCACATTCCAGCTGGCGATTTTCATCACTATCACGGTCTCATGATCTGTAAACGGCATCAAGCAGATCGCTTGGCGCAGCTATCATGGGGAGAAGACAGGAGCTTTTATGTTTGTTCCCCAGCCCATTGGATTCGTGAGCAGCCCGTACCACCAAACCAGTGAGATTCCCAAGGGTTTGCACGCAAAACACGAAGCCGAGGGTGTATTGAAACTCTTGCCCGAATTCGAGCCCGGGCTCATTGACATTGAAGGATTTTCCCACCTCTTCATCCTCTGGGAGTTTCACCGCTCCGGCGACTTCGATTTGGTGGGCATACCGCCCTTCGACGACCGGCCCCACGGAGTCTTTGCCACGCGCTCTCCCCGTCGTCCCAACCCCATTGGTCTTACCGTCGTGGAGTTGATTCGTAGAGAGAACGCGCTGCTGCATATTCGCGGCGTCGACATGCTCGATGGAACGCCTATTCTTGACATCAAGCCCTACCTGACGAGCGTTGCCCCGGAGCTGTTACGCCGGGGATGGCTGGCCGAAGCAGAGTCGCGCCAGAAATAATTGCTCTTTACCTGCCGGGCGTCAGTGCCGGAGAAGCGGCGGAATGTAGGGCGCTACGTATTGAACGCCGAGGTGGACAATTTCCAGGAGCAGTACGGCAACCAGAACGCGATAGATCCAGAACTTAGCGCGTTCATGCATGGTGAGCCGCGCCCCCATGTATCCGCCGGCGATACTTCCGGCCGACATCACCAACCCCTCTGGCCAGCGGATACTGCCGTGGCCTGTGAACATCGCGATCGGCACCAGCGTGGTGGCGACCGCCAGCAGCGCCTTCAACGCATTTGCCCGCACCAGGTCGTAGTGGAACATCAGGATGAGCACCAACAGCAGATAGGTGGCCCCATCCAGAACGATGAACCCCATCCAGAAGCCAACAAACAACAAGGCGAACATGCCCGCTGTGGTGATCCCGGCAACACCCGGCGACGGGTGTTCCAGGACCTTCTTCATCTTGAAGACCAGCAAGAGAAGTGCCGCCATCACGGCTGCGGTGATCACCAGGGCCATGCTGCGCCCCGGAATCCTTTCCGCGGCCAGCACACCGGCCACGCTGCCTAGCGTGGCCGGAATTGCCATCATAAGGCCGTCGCGCCAGTCCACCTCTGCCTTCGCCTGGAACGTGCGTAGCGCCATCAGCGAACCGAAGAGCACCGTCAACCGGTTGGTTGCATTCGCATCCAGGGGCGACAGTCCGAACATCAGCAGCACCGGGAGCGAGATCGCTGAACCCGAGGAGGCAAGGGTATTCACCAGCCCACAGCCTAGTCCGGCAACGAGCAGGATCAACCCATAGAAAAGGTGTTCAAAGGTGGCATGCATGCCGCAAGTCTATTTCCTTCGCGGCAGATTCTCCCAGGGATTTACATCACTTGGCTGCGGTTTCGGTGGCCGTTGCTTTGGGGCTCACCACCGCGCTGCCGATCCATGCGGTCTTGCCCCGCAGCCAATCGGGATCTTTGAACTCCCATCCCACGCGTGCTTGCGTTGGGTCCCCGTGCACGGTTCCGCTTGCGATGCGTGTCTTGCGTCCCACGATGACCTCAAATTTCGACTGCCCGCCGCCGGCATTCGCGGCCGGAGCAAACGAGATCGTCAACCCTTGATTCGCATCCGCTTCCACTGCGGAATAGTGCAGCTTTTCAATCGACCATGCGCCGTTTGTCCAGGTCGCGTCGATAGCAATCTTTCTGCCGGGCAGATGATCGTCGGTGTCGAGAATGGTCGCATGATCCCCATTTACCGTCTGCACGCGCAAGCTGCAGCCCAGGCCATCCTGTGCCTTCAGCTTCCATTCCGCGCCGGCGGCCAGAGTTTTTGGCCCGGTGATCGTGGTCCATTGCTGTGCGGCCCCGGCGAACACGGCGATGTCGACGTTTTCTGAGCGTGCGCCATGGTAGGCAACAAAGTAGGGCGGCTGACTGATCTCTGTCCACACGTCGGCCGTGCTGACTGTGTTCCCGATCTTGAGCGCCGTGCCTTCACCCGCGACCGCCGAACGCTCGCGATACATCAGCACGGGCGGCTCGGTACCGGCGGGCGAACTGCCGCCGCCACGCTCACTCATGTCAGAACCTTGAATCCACTGCCATGACACCGGCTGGCCTGTGTGATCGACGAATCGCAATAGGTACGTGGCGCCAGTGCCGGCATTTGCCGGGCGGTCGAGCTGCATGTTCGTAAGATAGGCATCCGCGCCCGAGCGCTTGTCCAGATCTACCATCTGCTGTTGGTTGGAGTAGTGCACACGCTTGCCTGTGGCGCGCTCGGTAAGAACCGCCTCATAGAGCGGCGTAGCGCCGGTGTCGGGGTCGACATAAAGTTCAATCATCGTATAGGGCAGCTCCGGGCCGATCCATTGCACGAACTGCTCCGGCCAGTGCCGGTAGATGATCTGCTCGGGAGCCATCGGAGGGGGAAGCACAGCTTCTGCACTTTGTGCGGCCATCGTGACCGCACTGCAGAGAAGAAGAGAGGCGGTAAACCAGTTTCGCAATTGGTGTGTACCGAAGCGATAGGTCTTTTCGTGGTTTTCGGCCAGGGAAAACCACACCTCGCGATCTTTCTCGGGCCCGGGTAATTGCGAAACTGCTCTAAGAAGTTTCAACATGATTTTTCCTTTCAGAAGGTGTAGCGGATACCGAACTCCACTCGTCGCGCAGCTTCCGCGGTTAATGGCTGAGTGAACGTAGGCGAGCCGACTACGTTGCCTACCGTTGTCACATTGGTGTGGTTGAGAAGGTTAGCCGCACGCGCATTCAGCGTGATGCTCTGATGCCGGTCCGCAGCCAGGCCGTGAGAATGAAGCTCAAAGGTGCGGCTCAGGTTGCTATCCAGATGAATGAGCGCAGGCATGGTTCCCACGTTCCGTCCCAGCGAGCCATTCAGCGCCGTCGTGTTCAGTAGGCCGAAAGGCGTTTGATAGGTGCCGGTGCCCGGTTGTGCTGTGAGAGAAGGGCGGTCGTTAAAAACGCCGTCTCCGTTGTTATCCATGCCCGTGATCACGTTGTAGGGGTCTCCGGAGGAAGCATCGAATTGGCTGGTCAATGAGAGCTTCGCCGGGAGACTCAACTGCCCAATCGCGAATAGCCGCTGAGTCGATTCCCAGGAGGCGCGCGCTGTTTCCCCGCGGTCGGAGTAGCTGGATTGGGGAAACTGCGTAGCTGAATCCGCATCTGTCTTGAGGTTGAAATATAAGTAACCGACAAAGATGCCAAAGCGCTTGTAGCTGTGCTGGTCCACTCCCAGAAAGACGACTTGGCCGTGAAGGTGTCCCGACTGTTCAAACTGGAAGATATTCTTGCCCGGTGCAATGGGTCGCGGTGCAAGCAGGGGATTGGTCGTAGTGTCATTGACCAGGGGCGCATTGATGTTGCGCGAGCGAAGCATGCCCCAGGCTTGCGCGTCGAACAGGTTCGCCTGCGCGTGCCAGTGTTGCGGCAGGTCATGCTCTACGCCAAGCTGAGACTGGAACGACCATGTTTGTCCCAGGCCGGGGGCAAATTGCCGTGTCGTGGCGACGGAGACCGTAGAAGACGTAGGCACGATTGGTTGCGTGTACGAGGGTGAGTACAGAAGCGTTTGAGTTTGGCGTATGCCGTTCAGCCGGTACGCCTCGGTGGTCACGTCCGGCGTGACTGCACCATTAAATAGACCACCCCGCGCATGGATGACCCACCTCTGCTTGTGGTCGGGTGACCATGCGATGCCCACTCGGGGAACGAGGTTTCCAAAGCTGCCGGGCGAGGTCTGGAGGGCATAGCGCAATCCCAATGCGATCGAAAAGTTTGGCTTGAGCGTCCATTGATCTTGTGCGTAGGCTGCCACACGCCACTGTGTGAAGGGCACCAGCGCTGTGCCCTGGGTGATGTTGTAGGTGGTGGGAACACCGCCGGCCAAGCCAAGCAGCGTTCGCCGGTACTGCTCCAATCCCGAGATCGCGGTTTCTTGCGTGCCATCGCCAAGAACCGGGGCCAGGCCGCCTCCGAAGACGAAGGCGCCGTTGAATGTATCCGGATCGACATCGTGAACCAGAATACCCAGCGAGGTAACGCCAATCTTCACCGAGTGCTTGTGATGGGTCCACAGAACGTCATCATCCACTTCGAGATCGCGCTCGCGATCTTGCAAGTGGCCTGCCGTGGCGCCCCCTCCAGTAAAAGCGCCGGCCACTTGCAGGCTGGGCGCGGTGGAGAGCGGCACGTCCGTGGTGTTCTTCCAGGTGAAGCCGATGTGGGTCTCGTGCAGAAGGGTCGGGCTGAGGGTGAAGATATCGGTCAGTCGCAGATCCTGCTCGCTCACCGTGCTGCTGTAGCCTGCCTCCTCCAATACGAGACCGCCGCTGCCCACGTTGTCAGAGTCGTTTATGTTCGCGGAGTACGTCGCCGCCAGCATATTCCTGGGACTCAATTGCCAATCGGTGCGCGCGCTGCCAATCCACAGACGCTGCGGCGCCGGAACATTTTCACTTAGCGGTGTTTCCACGTCCTCGCTATTCAGGACGACTGCGTTCACCACGTTGAACTCGTTGATGTCGCGCCTCTCTAGTGCGAGAAAGAAATCGCTCTTCTGCTTGCGAATGGGACCGCCGAATTCAAATCCATAGCGCCGCTTGCCTGCCGGGGTGGCACTCACCGCGAAGGGATCGGTCGCGTTCAGCCCAGATTCGCTGTCGGTGAAGAACAGGGCTCCGTGCAGCGAATCGCGTCCTGGTTTGGTGAAGATTTCTACCCTGCCCCCCTGGTAAGGCGGACGATCGTATTCTGACGAGAACATGTCAGGGTTTACGCGTATGGAAGCGATGGAGGATTTCGGGGGCAGAGCGCTGCTGTTCTGGAATCCGTCGACGGTAATGATGGCTTGGCCGGGAGCTCCTCCACTGCTGGCAGCGAGCACCTGTAACTGGCGTTTGAAGTCATCTGGATCATCGGCCATGCCCAGCAGGTCTTTGGCCGTCAGAGTATGTGTGCCGGCGCCATGGTCCGTATCGACGGACACGCCGTTGTCCTGACCTACCTCGACCTCGGTGTGAACATCCGCGATGCGCAGATGGACGGTAATATTCGCGAACCCCCTGCCCTTCACCTGGCTCTCCGCAAAGCCGTTGGCGTCGACCGTGATCTGGTAAGGGCCATTATTAACGCAGTGCAAGAGGAAGGTGCCGTGCGGGCCGGTAGTTGTGTCCTGCGGCGTAGCTGCCTGCAGATGGATCTGTGCGCCAACGACCGCGGCTCCAGAAGGATCGAGCACCGTGCCGCTGAGGTTCCCGCAGTTTTGCGCGAGCAAATCTCCGCTAGTGCACAGTGCCGCAAAGAGGAAGATGCCGGTCCAACGATTCATACGCCGAGAATCGCATCCGGCATTCGAGCAAAACAGTGCAGCTTGTCACAAGAATCGGATGACAAGTGTCATCGACTCTGGATAGAGGGTCGATATAAGCGAATAAGCCCTGAACTTATATCGTACGAAAGATGGTTACCCTACCGACGAGGCATGAATGCAGGAACGGATTGAAAGTCTTAGTCCCGCCGAAGGGACGACCGAGAGTCACACCTGTCCAAATTAGCTTTCGGGAGCTGCTGTTTTACCGTGATCAGCAATGACGCTTCGTGCCGAGGGAAAGAAACCGCAGGTCCCTCCACTACGCTGCGCTCCGGTCGGGATGACAATTTTGTAGTGGCACCGGCTGTTGGTTCCGTTGACCGGGGCCAAGGCCAATTCCCACCACAAAATTGTCATCCCGACCGGAGCGCAGCGTAGTGGAGGGACCTGCGGTTTCTTTCCCTCGGCACGAAGCGTCATTGCTGATAACGGCGCACATCGCAATATGCTTCGTGATGACTTGGCAACCCGCTCTCGAATCTTTTCAACGAATTACATAGCCCAACCGGCATCTCTCCCGCTAATTTGGACAGCTCTGGCTGAAAGTAGCCCAGGACGTAGTCCTGGGAAGCCGCCCGCTCCCGTGTATGCGGGAGCATCACAACCACCCTTTACTACGCGCCAGCCGCGCAGCCTCGATGCGATTCGCCGCGCCGAGCTTATTGATCGCCTCTGACAAATAATTGCGCACCGTGCCTTCGGACAAATGCAGATCCACCGCAATCTCTGCCCCCGTTTTGCCCTCGCCAGCCCGCCACAGAATCTGCCGCTCCCGTTCGCTCAACGGATCAGCCTCCTGCGTCCACGCCTCTGCTGCAAGTTCAGGGTCCACCACGCGCAAACCCTTGCAGACCCGTCGCACACAGTCCGCCAGCTCCGCCGCGGGGCGGTCCTTGAGCATGTACCCCTGGGCGCCGGCATCCATCGCGCGGCGCAAATAGCCGGCGCGAGCGAAAGTAGTAAGAATCACGATGTGCACCCGCGGATACCGGCTATGCACTTCCGCCGCAAGCGTCAGCCCGCTCATCTCCGGCATTTCGATATCGGTTACCAGCACATCGGGTGCGTGCTGCGCCACCAGCGCCATGGCCTCGCGCCCATTGCGCGCCCGCGCCACCACCGCGATGTCCTTCTCGATCTCGAGCAAAGCGGCCAGTGCGCCCAGCACCATCGCCTGGTCCTCGGCCAGGACGACGCGAATCTGTTTGCTCACGGCTTAGCGACCTCAGCATTCCCATTGAATTGGGGCAGTTCGATCTGTAGGCGAGTCCCGCGATTCGAGTCCAACGATAGGCTGCCGCCCAGCTCCTGCACCCGCTCTCGCATGCCGCGCAATCCATTCCCTTCCTGGCGGATGTCGCCCCGCCCGTCATCGGCAATCACCAGTTGTGTGCGGTTCTCCGCGGTGGAGACTTCGATCGAGCACTCACTGGCGCCCGCATGGCGCACAATATTAGTGACCGCCTCCCGCAGCACCAGTGAAAGTGTGGCTTCATGCCGCGGCGTAAGGTACGGCGGTTTCGCCGGTCTGTTCAATCGCACTCCCGCCGTTTCCAATACCTGGGCTGCGCGCATCAGCTCCGAGGCAAATCCCTCGGAGCGGTAACCGGTAATCGTCTTGCGCACTTCAGCCAGAGCGTGCCTCGCAGCATTTTCAATCTCCGCAATTTCAAGTGCCGCCCGCGTAGGCTGGCTGGCAAGCAGGCGCCCCGCTAACTCGCTCTTGAGCACAATCAGCGAAAGAGAATGGCCGAGAATATCGTGCATATCGCGAGCGATACGCTCCCGTTCGGCGGTCTTCGCCAGTTGTTCAATCTCCTCCTGCGCCATGCGCAACTTGGCGTCCGCGCGATACTTCTGCTTCCTTCTTAGCTGGTTCATTCCAAACAGCAGCGGCATGGAGATGGCCAAACTCCATACCCATGCATTGAGATGGAATAGCCAGCTTTCCAGGGCGATCGCCCCGCATTGCAGAAGGAAAAGGCTGATCACCGTACTTGCCGATTCCGACACCTCCGGGATCGAGACCGCTACATAGATAAAGATTCCCCACGCGCTCTGGTTGAACGGCACGTACACCACGCCTATGACAAACATGGCGAGCACTCCCACCCAACGAAACCTGTTCGGGGCGCTATGCGCAAACAGATAAAAAGGTATGAAGAGAGCCACGGAGAGAATCAACCCGATCCATCTACCCCGCGAAGCGTGGTCCAGGTAAGGAGAGAGAAACCAGAAACCCACGAAGACCAACCAGACGGTGTGGTCATAACTGAACCAACGCCTCCAGCTCCACAGGGGAAGCTGGTTTTCCGGGTCCGGGCAGTCGCTATTGAGCCAATAACCATACCACCTGCTGCCAAGGTTCCGACGCTCAGGCGATTCTGGTGTCATGCTAGGCTTGGGCCTCCTGCCGGCGGAAGATAAACGCCGCGGCTAGCAAAAATACTACCGTATAGAACGCTAGCAGCGCCCAGGCCAGCAAAGCGGAACTGTCGCTGTAGCCGAGGGAGCTAAGCGCAAGGCGAGCGAACCAGAACGATGGTAACCCATGCGCGATCTGTTGCAGCCAATGGGGCAATGCCTCGATCGGCATCCACAACCCGCCGCAAAACGACAGAGGCAGATAGATCAGGTTGATTACTCCCGCCGCCGCGTTGGACGGCATCAACAGGCCGATCACCAACCCCAGGCTGGCGAAGGGCACGACACCGGTGGCGATCACCGACAACAGCCGTAGCGCTTCGATGATCGTGATATGGACGCCGGCCATGGCGGTGCCCAGAACCATCAGCAGGATAGTAATGCCAACAGCGAAGGTGATGCTGACGCACAACTTCGCCAGCAAGTAGGCGGCCGCGGGCATGGGGCTTGCACGCTTCATTTCCAGCCAGCCGTGGCCCCGCTCCAGCGCCAATCCGGCGCCAATGCCGAAGAGAGAAGAACCCATCGCGCCGAAACATGCATACCCGGCCAGAAGATAACGGGCAATGGTATGGCCGTGAAAAACCGAGGCTTTATTGGTGACGCCGAAAAGAAGATAGAAGACCACCGGAAAGCCAATCATCGAGCAAAGGTAGGCGCGATTGCGCGACAACTTGAGCAGCTCAAAGCGCACTTCGTTGAAGTAGATAAGCGGCAGTGATGGCTGCGTGCGCGGCATGTTCAAAGCGATTGTTGTGGCCATAGCGCCTCCTATTGCACAGCTGCGGTGGTGTTGTTGGTGAGCGCAAGAAAGGCATCTTCCAGAGCCGCGGCCTTCACTTCCAGATCGCTTAGTGCTGCATCGTGCGCGAGCATAGTGCGCAGCACCGCTTCAGGCCTGTGCGTGCGCACCAGCATGGCGTCGCCATCCTGCTCCACGCTGGTAACTCCTGGTAACTCGGAAACAAACGAGGCTTGGAGCGATGTGGTGCAGCGGATAGATCTGGAGCTATCCGCGGTCTTCAGCTCTTGCGGCGTCCCTTCTGCAATCACTTTGCCTCTTTGAATGACGACGATTCTGCTCGCCAGCGCATCCGCTTCTTCCAGGTAATGAGTGGTGAGCAAGATCGTCTTTCCCCTCGCCGCCAGTCTGCGTACCTGTTCCCACATCGCTCGCCGGGCCTCAACGTCCATACCGAGTGTCGGTTCATCGAGACAGATAAGATCGGGATCGCCGCAGAGTGCAAGAGCGAAGAGCATGCGCTGCTTTTGTCCACCGGAGAGCGTGCCAAAGAGCTTGTCCTCCAGACCCTCCAGTCCGGCGACTGCCAGCAGCTCCTCGAGCGGCCTTGGGTTTGCGTAATAACTGCTGAAGAGTTGGAGATGCTCACGCACGCGGAGCGTCTCTGGCATGCGGCCCACCTGCAGCATCGCGCCCAGGCGCAAGCGGCTGGCTCGATCTCTCGGGTTGCCGCCAAAGATGCGCACCTCGCCGGAAGTCGCCTGGCTCAAGCCCAGCAGGAGGCGCACGGCGGTGGTTTTGCCGGCGCCATTCGGCCCCAGCAGCGCGACCACTTCTCCCCGGCGAAGCTCGAGTGAAAGACGATCCAGCGCGATCTGCCGGCCAAATCTCTTGCTCACGCTGTGCAGCGACGCGATCACGGAATCCTCCGGATAGCCGATGCTTGTGTTGTGGCAAGGTTCAAGAACAACGCTTGTAGCCATAGCCTCTCCCTTTGTTCCAGAAACATCGTCTCGTGGCTGGATCGCGAGTAGTAGTGCCTTTTGTCAAAAGAATGGCTGACATTTGTCATGTGGACCGGGAAGACAAATTAATCTAGAGAATCAAGCACCGGGGGATGGGGTTCGATGGGAAAGCGACGGGTGGGCATGACCGTGAGAGCGGTGATCTTGAGCGGCCTTCTAGCGGTTTTGTCGACAAGCGGCGTCCAGGCACAATTTCCCCCACCTCCCAAGCTGCCGCCAGGCTCACCCCAAGCGGCGGGTCAACAGGTCTTCGCAACCCGGTGTGCATCCTGCCATGGCACCCACGCCACGGGGGGCGAATTTGCGCCGTCGATTGTGGAGCGGGTACCGCTGCGCACCGACGACGAACTCATTCAGCTATTGCACAATGGCCTGCCCTCTTCTGGTATGCCCGCTTTTCCTGATGTCGTCGGTCAGGAGCGGGCAAACCTGATCAGCTTCTTGCGCACCCTAAAGCCCTTTTGGGGCACGGCGACAGAGCGCGCCTCGGTTACCCTGGAAGACGGAAAGACGCTTCAAGGTACTGCGTTGAACCGTTCCGCAAGCGACATGCAGCTGCTGGGCGACGATCATCAGCTGTATCTTCTGCGCAAGACTGAGTCCGGCGAGTATCGGGTAGTAACCTCGCAGGCCGATTGGCCCAGTTACAACGGACAGACGACTGGCAGCCGTTACAGCGAGCTCACCCAGATCACCAGCGCCAATGCTTCTCGATTACAGCCAAAGTGGATCTTTTCGCTGCCTAACACGCGCAGTGTGCAGACGACACCCATCGTTGCCGGTGGGGTCATGTATGTGACCTACGTCAACGAATGCTATGCGCTCGATGCCGGCAGCGGACGCCAGATATGGCATTACCAGCGCTCCCGCACCCAGGGACTGGTCGGAAATGCTGTTTCCGGCGCGAACCGCGGCGTGGCGGTGGCCGGCGAGAAGGTCTTCATGGTTACCGACAACGACCACTTGATAGCGCTCAACCGGATCACCGGTGCACTTGCCTGGGAGACGCCGCTGGCTGACTGGCATAAGAATTACAACGGAACCGGCGCCCCGCTGGTGGTCGGCTCGATGGTGATCTCCGGAACCTCCGGCGGAGACGAAGGCGCGCGCGGCTTTGTGGCGGCATTCGATCAGTCGTCAGGCAAGGAGCTGTGGCGTTTTTGGACCGTGCCTAAGCGCGGCGAGCCGGGCTCGGAGACCTGGCAGGGACCAGGGATCGATCACCCATCCGGAGCCACCTGGATGACGGGAACCTACGACAAGGATCTTGACACTCTGTACTGGCCTGTCGGCAATCCCGGCGACGACCTAAATGCAGACGATCGGCCCGGCGACAATCTGTACACCGACTCGGTGGTCGCGCTTGATCCCAAGACTGGCAAGCTGAAGTGGTATTTCCAGTTCACGCCCCACGACGTGCATGACTATGACGCCATGGCCCCGCCGTCGCTCATCGATGCCATGTGGAACGGTAAACCACGCAAGCTGATGGTGCAGGCGAACCGCAACGGCTTCTTCTATGTGCTCGACCGCACCAATGGCAAGTTTTTGTTGGGGCGGCCCTACACCACGAAGCTCACCTGGGCAACCGGCCTGACCCCGGAAGGCCGGCCCATCGTCGCTCCGGGCCACGATCCAACTCCTGAGGGCACACAGGTCTGCCCCTGGCTGAATGGCGCAACGAACTGGTATTCGGCCTCCTGGAATCCTCTGACCTCGCTCTACTACGTGCAGACCAACGACAAGTGTGGCATTTTCACCCGCACTGACATGCCGTTTCAACTGGGGCACGGCTACATGGGCGGCTCCTTTAGTCCCGACCCAGGCGATCCGGGCCGGCGGGTGCTGCGCGCATTCGACATCCAAACTGGCAAGGCAGTGTGGGAGCTTCCCCAGACCGGTGCTTCCGACAGCTTTGGCGGCGTGCTCAGCACCGCCGGGGGCGTGGTTCTGTACGGAGCAGACGACGGTTCGTTTGCTGCCGCGGACGCCAAAACCGGCAAGCCACTCTGGAGTTTTCAAACCAGCCAGGCGCCCCATTCCTCGCCCATGACCTACATGTTCGACCATGAGCAATATGTCGCTGTCGCCATGGGATCGAATATTATTGCATTCGGCCTACCGGAGTAGGGTCGGCCGGCATCTCAATAGAAGGCAGCTGTAATTTGCAATTCCGGGCCGAGGCTCTTAAGCTTCTCCCTGGAATTTGCGCGTCCAAAATCGATTAACTACCGGGATTTTGAACCCGCAAATGAGCTGCCCGCGGCGGCTGCAGCAACCTCAGGGGACCGGAGTTACATGAGAAGGCGCGATTTTGTTAAGGCGATGCTGGCGGCATCGGTATCCACCCCCGCCATGCTGGGGCAACAGGCAGCCCCTCCAGCTCCCCCGCCAACTTCAGTAGCTCCCTCCGTTCCGCCTCCTGTGCCACCGCCGACCGCGCCCGGGCCCGTTCCCTGGATGCACGGGCTGATGGAAGTGAAGCCCCTGCCCATGACCGGGCTGGTTCCCGATGCTGTGGCGCAGACGAATGCATACTTCTTCACCGACCGTCAGATTGCAACCTTGCGCCGGCTGAGTGAAATTCTGCTGCCTCCCATCCAAGGCTATCCGGGTGCGCTGGATGCCGGGACGCCGGAGTTCCTCGATTTTCTGTTGGGCGTCTCGCCGGTGGATCGTCAACAGCTTTATCAATCGGGTCTGGACCGGCTTGACGCTGAGGCCAGGCAACACTTCGGCTTGTCGTTTGCCGCGGTCGAGAAGGAGCAGGCGGATCAATTGCTACGTCCCTGGTTGAGGACCTGGATGACGGACCATCCCCCCGCCGAGCCATTTGCCGACTTTATCAATATCGCGCATAGCGATATCCGCACTGCGACCATCAACTCCCAGGCGTGGAGCGAGGCCGCGGCCAACGAAGCCGGGCATCGAGATCTGAACGAGGGGTTATATTGGTATCCCATCGATCCCGACATTCATCGGGAAAACGCTGCGCGCGAATGCGCCGCGTCCACTCCCCGTATCCGCCTGCGGGAGAAGAAGCACTCCTAAGTTCCTATGGCTGAAGAAACAGTGGATGTTCTCATCATCGGGTCTGGCCATTCAGGCGGGATGGCCGCGAAAATTCTGACCGAAAAAGGCATTTCCTGCCTGATGCTCAATGCCGGCCCGGTCGCGGAGCCCCATAAAGATACAGAAGTGAAGCCCGCTTATGCCTTGCCCTTTCGCGGCTTCAAGCAGCCGGGCCGTTTGCCGCACGTCTTTCAGTCGAATGAGTTCAATGCCAACACCTGGGTCGACGAGAAGGAAGTTCCTTACACCTTCGATCCGCAACACCCTTATAACTGGGTGCGCGTGCGGCTCTTCGGAGGACGTTCGCTGTTTTGGTCGCGGCAGTCGTTTCGCCTCAGCGATTATGAATTCAAGGGCAAGTCCCATGACGGCTTTGGCGATGACTGGCCGATCAGTTTGGCCGATTTGGCTCCGTACTACTCGCGGGTGGAGGCCATCTTTCGTGTCCGTGGACGCGCCGATGGGCTGCCGCAGTATCCCGACGGCAATTTCATTCCCGACAATTCGCCCTGGTCGGGCTGTATGCAGCGCTTCATTGCGGCGGGAAAGCAATTGGGCGTTCCGGTCTGCAAACCGCGCAGCTCCCTGGGGGTGGATGGATTAGCCAGTTCGATCAACCTGCTGCTGCCGGACGCCTTCGCTACCGGCAAGCTGCGAGCGATTCCCAACGTGGTGGTACGCGAGCTCAGCGTGAACAAAACGACCGGGCTTGTGGACCAGGCCCACTTTGTCGATCGCCTTTCGCGACGGGAAATGTCGGTGCGAGCGCGCGTGGTCGTGTTGGCGGCCGGCACCCTGGAGAGCACACGCTTGCTGTTGAATTCACAATTGGCGAACTCCAGCGGCGTGTTGGGCCACTATTTGATCGATCAGGTGTATGGGCCAGGCATTGTCTGTTCGGTGCCGGAGGCGCGCGACGGCAAGTCCACTCCGGAATTGATGGGTGGCGGCGCACTCATACCCCGCTTCCGCAATATCAACACCAAGGCGCCGAACTTTATCCGCGGCTATGCACTGAATGTCTTCAGCAGTACCCGTCCCATGGATCCACGCAACTTCGCGGCCTATGGCGAAGATCTGCAAAAGAAGCTGGATAGCTATAGCGGCAGCGGATTCTCGACCGGGATCATGGGTGAGGTGTTGGCTCACTACGAGCATCACGTGAGCATCGATAAGACCGTAGTCGACGCCTGGGACATTCCGGTCCTGCACGTGGAGACCCAATACACCGACAATGAGTTCAACATGGCACGCGATGCCGTGGATACGAGCATCGCGTTGGCGGAGGCTGCTGGTTTTGAGGTTCTGTCGAAGAACTACCAACCGAATCCGCCTGGCTATAGCATTCATGAGCTGGGCACCTGCCGCATGGGCGACGATCCCAAAACCAGCGTGCTCAACAAGTGGAGTCAAAGCCACGATATTAAAAACCTGTTTGTAGTGGACGGGGGCAGCTTCGTCAGTGGTGGTTGGCAAAACCCAACCATGACCATCGTCGCGTTAGCGATGCGCTCCTCGGAGCACCTCGCCGAGCAGATGCGCCAAGGAAATATTTAACCGAAAGAGGTGTCATTGTGAAACAGTCACGGAGAGATTTTGTCAAAGCCGGTTCGGCTTCCCTCATCTATGGTTCTGCGTTTCTGCACAGCACCAAGTCCTATGCGAAGACATTGCATGTACCATTGGGGCTTCAGCTCTACTCTGTGCGAGAGCTTTTGCCCAAGGATTACGACGGCACGCTCAAGCAAATCGGAGCGTTAGGCTATCACGAAGTGGAATCGGCTGGTTACTACAATCACAGCGCGGCGCAGGTGAAGCAAGCCATGAGCAATGCCGGCTTGCACCTGGTGAGCGCGCATTACTCATCAGACGATTTGCATCAGCAGCTTGATGAGATTCTGGCATTCAGTAAAGAAGTGGGTAACCATTACATCATCTGTTCTTTCCCCGGCTTCAAAGACCCCGCTCGGGTAAAGAATATGAGTCCGAAGGATAGAATAGGCGCCTTCACGCTGGAAGACTGGCGATGGAACGCGGAGCAATTCAATGCCATCGGCGCAAAAGTAAGCGCCGCCGGCCTGCAGTTCGGCTATCACAACCACACCATGGAGTTCCACCAAATAGACGGCGTGGTGCCGTACGTTGAGCTCCTGCGTCTGACCGATCCTGCTCACGTGACCATGGAGATGGATTGTGGGTGGGTGGTTGTGGGAGGGGGGAACCCGATCGAGTATCTGCGCAAATATCCCACCCGCATCAGCATGCTGCACGTAAAAGACTTCAAGGGGATCACGGCGTCGTCATCGATAAGGAATGTGCCTACGATTGTCGAGCTGGGCCAGGGCTCGATCGACTACCGTCCTATTTTCGAAGAAGCGGCAAAGGCCGGAGTAGTGAAGCACTGCTTTGTCGAACAGGAGGGCTACAACGTACCCCCCATGGAAGGCTTGAAAATCGACGCCGACTACATGCACAAATTAGGCATAGGTTAAAGAGAACCGCAGGTCCCTCCACTCCGCTTCGCTCAGGCAAAGGAGGGTTGTCTGGGAACCACCCCATCCCAAGCGAAGCGCGGTACGCTTATCCTCTACCGAGCAGTCGACGCAAACTACCCGGCGCCGCAATCCCCAGCATTCTGGTGCACAGCAGATATCCCAACCCAAACGTCGAAAGCACGCACAACCCAATCAGCGGTGGATAATGAAATGGCTGCACCAGCTTGACTCCATAAGCAACAGCAGCCGCTACGAGTGCTCCAGCCCAAAGGCGCGCGACACGGTAAGGTGGCAGCACGACATCGCCGATGCGTGCCTGTAGAGCGCGGCGCAGCAAGGAAAACTCCACCCACCCGGCGATTCCCGCTGATAGCGTGAGCCCCGCGACGCCCCAATGGCGATCAATACCCAGCAGCTTAGGCAGCGGCAGGGCGAAGAAATAACCCATGACTACGGTCAGCACCACGCGAATGATCGCGAAGTTCAACGGTGTGCGTGTATCCCGCAACGCATAAAACGCAGAGGAGTAGAGCCTTCCGGATGTGGAAGCCAGCAGCCCTACAGCCGACCCCGCCAGCACACTCCACACAAAGGTGACATCGTGAGCCGCGAAGTGCCCCCCTCGGTATATCGTGGCCACGACCACGTCACCAAGCACGAGGAAGGCCACCGCTGAAGGAACTACGAAGAAAGCGATGTTTTGCAGGCCGAGCTCCAACCGCCGCCGCAATGCGGCTCCGATCTCCTCCTGCGTTCCCAACGCACTCGACATCGCGGGCAGCTCGGCGGCAGAAACCGCCATGCCGAACAAGCTTACTGGCAGTGTGTTCAGGGTCTGCGCGTAAGCCAGGGCCGACACTGCGCCAGTAGGCAAAAAGCTGGCCAGAAACGAGTCGACATACGCGCTGACCTGTACTACTCCGCGGCTCAGAAACACCGGGAAGAAGTTTCGCACCACGGTCCGCACATGCTCGGTGCCGAATGTGAACCGCAGATTCAGGGGCCGCAGAAACCCCATCACCGTCGGCACCTGCACGGCAAATTGGAGCGCGCTGCCAATGACAGAAGCGATTGAAATCAGGACCGCCAGCCTTGACTCCCCTACGTGTCCACCCTTCCATAACAACGCCGTGATGATAGCCACATTCCAGATCACCGGCGCAGCATAAGAGAGGAAGAATTTTCGGTGACTGTTCAGGATTCCCAGACACCATGCCGACATAACCAGCAGTGCTGCTCCGGGAAATAGGATCTGCACGAGCTGGATGGCGAGCCGGCGCGTCTCGCCCTGGAAGCCGGGCACAATTGCGTCGATTAGCCAGGGAGCAGCAAAGACGCCAGCCAATGTCAGCAGCGAACCGATCAGAAGCAGAATGGCGAAAATCGCTTCGGCCAGCTGCGAGGCTTCCTCGTGCCGCTCTTCCGCCCGCAGGCGGGCATACACGGGGATGAATGACCCCGAGAGCACCCCCTCGCCAAAAAGGGTTTGCAGAAAGTTGGGAATGCGGAAGGCGCCGCGAAAAGCATCGGCGGCTACTGAGTTGCCGAAATAGTGAGCAAACACCCGGTCGCGTACCAGCCCAATGAGCTTGCTCAGCAGAATACCCGCGCTGACAGTAACTGCGGAGGAGCGGGAAGAGGAGCCTTTGGGTTGGGTTGGTGTACTCAAGCCTGTCATCAAAGTGTTACCAATGCTGGCTTTACTCTAATGCATCCGGTCCTTGTTCCCCTGCAACTTCCATGGCAACAGGAACCAATTTGTAACGCTACGCTACGCCTGTTGCTCCAGCTGATTGACCAGCTCTTCCCACTCAGCGGTGAGCGAGGCGTGCTGTTCGCGCAAATTTTCCAGTAATTGGGTCACGCGCTGTGTTTCCTCTGTGCTCTCATAGACGCCCAGAGATTGCTCCGCACTCGCGATGGAGCTCTCCAGCCGCGGAATCTCTTCTTCGACAAAGCTGCAGCGCTCCTGCAACTGGCGCAGCTTGATCGGGTTAAGCCGGCGAACCACCTTAGCCGCTGCATCGACCTTAACCGTCTCCTGAGGCTCTTCCATAGGCGCGGCGCCATTCGACACGTTCCCCCGTGTCTCGGCCAGCTGCTTACGGTGCAGGTAGTCTTCGTAGTTGCCGGGATAGACGTGCACGTGTCCACCCTCCACCTCAAAGATGCGGGTCGCCAGGCGATCGATGAAGTAGCGATCATGCGAGACCATGACCACGGTTCCGTTGAAGGCAGCGATGGCCTCGAGCAGAACATCCTTGGCCCGCAAGTCGAGGTGGTTGGTAGGCTCATCCAGCAAAAGGAAGTTTGCCGGGCTCACCAGGATGCGGGCCAGGGCATACCGGTTGCGCTCTCCTCCTGAGAGCACGCCCAGCGGTTTGAAGACATCGTCGCCGGAGAAGAGAAAGCAGCCCAACAGGCTGCGCAGCTCGGTGGTCGATACCCGCGGCGCGGTATTGCTGATGTCGTCCAGCATTCGGGCATCGCCGTCCAGCACTTTGTACTGATCCTGGGCGAAGTATTCCGCGGTGACGTTGTGGCCCAGGCGCAGCTTTCCGCTCGAGGGCGGCTCCATGCCCGAGAGCATGCGGATAAGAGTCGACTTGCCCGCGCCATTCACGCCCACCAGCGCGATGCGGTCGCCGCGGTCGATGGTAAAGCTCACGTCCTCAAGCACCTGCTTGGGGCCATAGTTCTTGGCCAAGTCAGAGACCTCCACCACCGTACGTCCGGACGCCTGCGGCTGGGGGAAACTGAAGTGGATCGCCTGCTCTTCGACCGGGATCTCGATGCGCACGATCTTGTCCAGTTCCTTGATGCGGCTTTGCACCTGTTTGGCCTTGGTGGCCTGATAGCGAAAGCGGCTGATGAAAGCTTCAAGATGCTCAATGTGCTCGCGCTGGTTTTTGTAAGCCGCGGCCAGCTGCGCTCGCCGCTCATCTTTCTGCACCAGATACTTTTCGTAGTTGCCGTGGTAAACGTGCAGTGCCTTGTTCCATATCTCGATGGTCTTGTCGACCGTGACGTCAAGAAAATAGCGATCGTGCGAGATCAGGATGTAGCCGTTGGGATAGCCGTGGAGATAATCCTCCAGCCAATTGCGGGTTTCGAGGTCCAGGTGATTGGTCGGCTCGTCGAGCAGCAACAGGCTGGGCTTTTGCAGCAGCAGCTTGGCCAGGGCGATGCGCATCTGCCATCCACCGGAAAACTCCTCTGTCTGTCGCGACCAGTCATGCTTGCTGAAGCCCAGGCCGCTCAGTACCGAGCCCACCTGCGCGTCGAGTGCATAGCCGTTATGGGCGCGAAAGTGAGAGTCGAGATGAGAAAAGCGATCGGCCGCCGCCGCGTATTCTGCCGTCGCCGGGTCAAACTCGGCCAGGCGAGTGGAAAGCGTTTCCAGCTCCTGCTCCATGTCCTGCAGCTCGGCGAAGACCGAAAGGCACTCCGCAAACACGCTGCGCCCGCGGAGTTCCAGACCCTCTTGGGGAAGATAACCGATAGTCATGCCGCGCGTGCGCTGCAACGTACCGTAGTCAAGCGTTTCAGTGCCGGCGAGCACCTTAAGCAGAGTGGATTTCCCGGTCCCATTGGCGCCCACCAGGGCCGTACGCTCATTGGGCGTGATGAGCCAGTTGGCATCCTCGAACAAGACGCGGGGACCGAACCGTTTGCCGGCAGCGGAGAGTTGGAGCATAAGAAAGCAGCGCCGGAGCGCTGCTCCCATTGTCGCATTGCCTAACTGCTCCCAGCAAAGGCTGAAAGTTGCTCCTGTGGACATTCCAAAGGGATCAATGCTATCTTCTTTGCAATATCCAAAGGAGTGCTCGTGAGCACTGAAAGATCGGAAGTACTGCAAGGCACCCTCGATCTGATGATCCTGAAAACCCTCCATGTGCTGGGTCCTCTGCACGGATTCGGGATTGCCCGTCGCCTGGAGCAGTTGAGCGAAGAGGTGCTGAAGTTGAACGAAGGCACCGTATATACCTCCTTGCTGCGCCTTCAGCAGCAAGGGTGGATCGTTTCCGAATGGGGCGCTTCAGAGAACAACCGCAAGGCCAGGTTTTACTCCATTACCAAGCGGGGGTTGAAGCAATTGACGGTGGAGACAGAGAACTGGGAGCGTATTTCCGGGGTCATCGGCCGTGTACTGGGCCAGGAAGGCCAAAGATAATGCTTTCCCGTTTGCGTGTTTTCGCGGCCAAGCTGGGCGGCTTCTTTGGCCGGCGAAAGGCCGAGCTCGATTTCGACGACGAGATGCGCGTCCACCTCCAGTTGCTCACCGAGCAAGGTATTCGCCGGGGCATGAGCCCGGAAGAAGCTCGTGCCGCCGCACACCGGCAATTTGGCAATATTCCCCTGCTGCAGCAAAGCCGGCGCGAGATGCGATCGATTGTGTCGCTCGCCACTCTAGGGCGCGATCTGCGCTTCGGTGCACGCCAGCTCCGTCGCAGCCCATCCTTGGCAATCGTCGCAGTGATCTCGCTGGCGCTCGGAATCGGCGTCAACACCGCCATATTCACCATCGCGAAGAAGGTATTGCTGGACACCTTACCGGTGAAGAACCCGCAGGACCTGCGGCTGCTGACTTGGGTGAGCGGCCACCAACAGCCTGTGCCTCCCGTGTGGGGCGACATCGGAGCAACGGAGGGAGGCGGATTGAGTAGCACTGCCTTCTCCTACCCGGTACTCGAAGAGCTACGGAAAAAGACCGAGGTCTTCGCCGATCTGATCGCCTTCAAACCGATTTCGATGACGGTGACCGTCGATGGTAACCCGGAACTGATTGACGGCGAGATGGTGAGCGGCAAAGCGTTCAGCGGGTTGGGGGTGGATCCGATCCTTGGCCGGCCGCTTATGCCTGCGGACGATGCAGCTCCGGGCCAGGGCCCGGTGGCCGTAATCAGCGAGGGCTATTGGGCGGAACGCTTCGGCCGGTCAAGCTCGGTGCTGGGCAAGACCATCTCCGTCAATGGAGTCCCCGTCACGATCGTGGGCGTAAGCCCAGCGAGATTTACCGGCCTACAGATGGGGCAGGAGACACGGATTTTTGTGCCCCTGACCATGCAGCCCCTGCTCGTGCCCCGTGAACAATTGATCGGGTCAGGCAGTGCTTCTCTGCTGAATAATCCGCAATCCTGGTGGGTTCTGATCCTGGCGCGTCTGCGTTCCGATGTGCCTGAGGCGCGCGCGCAGGCGGCGCTCGATCTCGTTTTGCGGTAGAAAGCGATGGCTGACCTGCCGCGCGCCAAAGGAATGGATCTGTTTCATCTCCGGCTGGAACCAGGGGCTCGGGGACTGGATTATCTGCAAGGTAAGTTCGCGAAATCGCTCTATGTGTTATCCGCGCTCGCGGCTCTGGTCCTGTTACTGGCCTGCGTGAACCTGGCCAATCTTCTGCTCGCCCGCGCCGCCACCCGGCAGCGTGAGATGAGCACGCGGCTCGCGCTGGGAGCGCGAAGGATACACATCCTGCGACAGGTACTCACAGAGAGCCTGCTGCTTTCCACCATCGGCGGTGTGGCGGGTTTAGCGCTGGGTTATCTGGGGCGCAATGTGATCCCGCGCCTCCTCGCACCTCCATCGCAACCTGTTATGGCGCAAGTAGATTTTGATTGGCGGGTGCTGGCGTTCACCGCAGCACTTTCGCTGGCGACGGGTCTCCTCTTCGGCATTGTTCCCGCTTGGCAGGCCACACGCTCCGATGGAAACACTGCACTGCACGACACAGATCACGCAACGGCGGCGCACCACGGGATGTGGTTTGGCAAGGCGCTGGTTATCTTTCAGATTGCGCTTTCCACCATCTTGCTCATTGGCGCGGGTCTTTTCGTGCGCACCCTGGCCAATCTAAATCACACCCCGCTCGGATTCCGCGCTGACCACATCCTTCTTTTTCGCCTGAACCCGCCGCGTACTCGATATAGCGATGCGCGGATGATGGCCTTCTACCAGCAACTGGAGGAGAAGCTGGCTGCAATTGCTGGTGTCCGATCGGTGAGTATGAGCAACATTGCCATCATCGGCGATGGGCATTCGGGCTCGACCTTTCATGTCTCCGGTAGGCCGTTGGAGGCCGAAGCCGTGCGCGTGCAAACCAACCATGTAGGAGCGAATTTCTTTCAAACGATGGGTATCCCGATTCTGCAGGGACGCGGCTTCGACGTTCACGATACGGCCGCCTCGCCCAAAGTCGCAGTGGTGAATCGCGCTCTTGCACGGCAGTTTTTTCCCAACGAAAACCCCATAGGCCAAACGTTTGAGGCCGACGCGGACGAAGTAAACGCGCCGGTCGAGATCGTTGGCATTGCCGCAGACACCCGATATTCAGATCTGCGCAGTGAAACGCCGCCGACCTTCTACCTGCCGTACTCCCAAGCTCTTGAGTCGGGCCGCATGGTGGTCGAGATCCATACCGATGCGGAACCGGGAAGCGTATTGAGCCAGGCACGCGCGGTGGTCGCATCCATGGACCGGGACTTGCCGTTGATCAATGTGCGCACTATGAGGGAACGGATCAAGGCAACGATGTCAGGCGAGCGTATCTTTGCCCAATTGACGAGTGGCTTCGGCATCTTGGCGCTGGTGCTGGCCTGCATTGGGATCTACGGCATCATGGCCTACACGGTGGCCAGACGCACCGGCGAAATCGGCATTCGCCATGGCCCTTGGAGCGCAAGCGGAGGAGGTGCTTCGCATGGTGCTGCGCGAGGCATCGTGGATGGCAGTGGCGGGAGTCACGCTAGGACTATGCGGATCCCTCTTGCTCTCGCGCTCCCTGAGCGCGATGCTCTACGGGCTGAAGCCCTCCGACCCGGTAACCTTGGCCGGCGCGGCCGGGTTGCTGCTTCTCATCGCCCTGCTGGCAGCCTTTGGCCCAGCAAGGCGCGCATCCCGTGTGGGTCCGGTCCGCGCCCTGCGCCATCAGTAACCTGAACAGAGTGGTCGATAGGCCTGCGGGCCACCCAAGGTGATGAAAATCGCGGCTAACCAGCGGCTCTTTCCATCCCTCGTTAACGGCTGCTGACGTGGGCGCTGCCCTCCCCTTTGTCATCCCTCAACTCGACTCGCGGAGGCGAGTTGAGGGAGAAATTACACCGCAACAAAAGCTTTGGGTGGCCCATTCAAGCCGTACTTTGGCTTGAGTCGGCTAGGATGCCTCCCCGACACTTTGTCATTAGGAGCACTTGACTTGCCTTCGGCAGGTCAAGTATGGAATGAACGGTCAGCCACAGAATTGTCATCCCGCCTGCCCCGGCGTGCCGTGGGACCGAAGCGAAGCGAAGTGGAGGGACCTGCGGTTTGTTAACCCCCCAAAGAACCTGTTCATTAGGAGCGAAGCCGAGGGACCTGCATTTCTCTCAATCAGCACCCAATCCCGACGGAAGCTCGTTCCGACCTTATTCCCCTAAGCCGGAGGAACCGATTCCGCGATCACCGGCGGCTTCTTGTGGTTGGGCTTGCGCTTGACCGCCGCCTTCTTCGCTGGAGCCTTCTTGCTCGCAGTGTGTGGAGCGAAGCGCGAACGCATGAACTCCTTGTAGTCGACCTCTGTCTGGTCGGCATAATCGGCTGCAAACTCCGCGATCGCATCAATAAATCGATCCGAAGTACCGATGTAGCCCGAAAGCGCAATCGCATCGCCCGAACGTGCGTGACCACGCGCCAGCAATTCACCGCAAATCTCAGCGTATTGGTTCAGTCCCGCGCCCTTCAGATCCTCGATCGCGATCGACCCCTTGTGGTCATTCAACTGTCTTACCAGGTAGTGGCGATTGTTGATCGTGGTCCAGCCGAGAAGAAGGTCGGACTGGAACTGCATCGCCCGCTGGCCCTGGACCACACGGTGGCCCTGGTGTTGCGGTGCACCCATTTCTCCCAGGTAAGGGGCATAAGCAGAATTAGGCTCCTCCTTGATCTGCAGGAAGAGCGGATCGTCGCTGCCGTTGCCTTCCATATAGACGACGTAATCGCGCAGCCCAACGCTGCCCGTGCCCACCACCCGGAAAGCGACGTCAAGCGGGCGGTACAGATCGAAGAAGTGCTGGCGCTCAGGCAGCAGAGTTTCCCGGTACTGGCTGAGCGAGTCGAGAATGAGGTCTGCCTTCGCACCCTTCAGACGGAATTGCAGAGGTTTCTGTTCGAGGAAGATGCGGTGAGCCGGTGGCGCACTCTTTCCCTCTTTGGCGGAGGCCTTGGGCAGTTCGGTAAGGTGCGCCTGGTTGTTCAGCGGCGTTGCCCGTTCGGCCTTGCGCAAAATCTGCGAAACCGGTGCAATGCGTTGCAGTCGATGTACTTGAAAGCGGGCTACGTCCATAACTGGCATACGCGCGAAGGCATGCATGGACCGGCGATAAGCCCGCAGCAAAATGCCGACCGCCTCACCACAGGCGGCGCTCTTGCTACCGGATTCGCGGCCGGCCAGGATGAAGCTCGTAGCCAGACGCTTCACGTCCCATTCAAATGGGCCGCGGATGGTCTCGTCGAAGTCGTTAATGTCGAAAACCAGCCGCCCATCGGGTGCAGCAAAGGCGCCCAGGTTGCGAACATGAGCGTCGCCGCATAGCTGGGTGAAGATGCCGGTATGGGGCAGCACCGCCAGATCGGCGGCCATGACCGGAACGGCGCCGCGAAAGAACCCAAAGGGAGAAGCCGCCATCCGCTCCCACTTGATGGCCAGCAGCGCCGGCACTCGCCCCACGGCGGAAGCGGCCAAAGCGTCAATAGGATCCGTCTGCCGGTCGGAGGCACGCCATCGTTTCTGCTCCTGGCGGCGCACCTGCTTGCGCCGCGATTGTCCAAAGGCACGGCGCTCCGGCGGAGGCAGTGCGTGATTAAGCGTCATTCTTTTTTCTTTCCCGGGGTCGTCGATTCTAACAGGTGCTCCAACTCAACATAGACGGCATTCGTCCAGCCGAAACCAATCACGTTTTGATAGCCGGCGATCACCTCGACATTCGACGATCCGGTCTCGACATTGTATTTCTCATGGATCGTCCCTTCCTTCTCGAAACTGGTGCGCACAGTATGGGTGAACTGTTCCGCAATCCGGCGCGCATCGTTGGTGTAACCATTTGTCCACAGGCCGTCGGCCGCGAACCAGTTCAGGGGAGCCCAGCCAAAGGGCAGATCCCACTGCAGACCGCTCTCGTAGGTGCTGCAGGCCAGGCCGCCAGGCCGGTCGAGCAGCGCAAGATTCTTGTCCACGGCCGCGGCTTGTACCTTCGTGGCCATGCCCGCCCAAAGAGGATAGAAGATCGTCGCGTACACGTAGCTGGACTGTTGTCCCGTAGTGAAGTCGTAATCGAAAAACAGCCCTTTGCCGGGGTTCCACAAGTAGTTGTTGATCGCCTGCTGCCGGGCTGCGGCCATTTTCAACCACTCACCACGCTGCGCCCCTTGGCCGACCATATCGGCAAAGTCGGCCAGGTCCCGTTCGTAGTGGTAGAGCAGGCTGTTGAGACCGACGGCGGCGTAATGGTGTGTGGAACCGCTAAAGGGACCGAAGCGGAACGAAATATCAAAACCAGACTCGCGCACCGAGCGGTCGCCCTTGTAAAAGTCGCGGCTAAGGCGGTAGCCGTGGGCCCATGCCAGTCGGCAGACGACCGAATGGGTCGGGTCGCAACTGGTTTTGTCGAGCACTGCTTGCTCAGCCGGTGACGGGTTTTGCGGCGCCGCAATCAGGTAGCTGGTGTGCACCTCGGGATGAGCGACCAGCCAGTTGATCACATCGATGTAGTAGCTGCTGTGATCAGCGATATCTGGCACCGGCCCCTCGCCGATATCGAAATACCGGGCCAACCCGGTATCCCCGGCCCGGTGGATGCTGCTCAGCCAGAAATCATGGTCGCGGCGCGCATAGGAGTAAGCACGGGCCAACCACTGCCTTTGCCGCGCAAGATTGGCCGGTGATCGGTCGCGGGCACACGCTGCGTCGTAGACGGCGCGAATCATTGAGCTCAACAACGGCGGCTGCGAGCGAGTGAGGAAGTAAGTGCGGTTGGCATTAAGCACCGCTCCATAATTCTCAATCTCGTAGAAAAAGTTCTCTACCATGCCGCGGGCCAAGTCGACCCGGCCGTCGCGCAGCAGGCCTAGAATGATGAAGTAGCTGTCCCAGCCGAACATCTCGTTAAACCGTCCTCCCGGCACCACGTAGCGGTTCGGCAGGTACAGCAATCCAGGCTGCGGAATCTCCGATTCCTTAACATCGCCCAGGTGCTCGATGCGATGGGGCAGGTGAGCGATCTGGATTTTGCATTGCGTGCGCAGCCGCAGCAGTTCCGGCGGTGTAGCCGCGCCGTAGGGAAGATAAAGCACCGGTGGAGCGGTGACCTTGGGGTCGACCAGGGATTTGCACTCAGACATGGAGCGGGAGAGGCTATCCCATCCCTGGTGAATGTAGGCGTCGATGGTGAGCGAAGGCGAGGGGAGTGCCTGAGCCCAAATCTGCTGACCAACAAACTGAAGCATCAAGAGGGCAAGAATCCGAACTGTCCGCACAAGCTTCCCTCCTCGGTGCGATGTTACATGGCGCTTAAGAAGAAAGGCGAGGTCGTGGTGGGTCGAAGACATAGGGCACTGGTTTGGGTGGGGATTGGCGCCCTGGTGATTGCGGTTGTGGCCGCAGCCATATTCGAAGTCCTTCTTTCCCGGGCGGAGCCAATCCTGCGCGCGCGTTTGCTGCAAAGCCTTTCCGCCCGTTTTCACAGCCGCGTGGAAATGGGGGCATTCGAAGTTTCGCTTCTGCGCGGCTTCGAGGTCTCGGGCAAAGACCTCGCTGTCTATCCTTACAACATCGACTCCACCACGCCGACGTTCTCCGTGCGGCGCTTCGCCTTTCGCACCGGATATCGCAGCCTGGTGCGTTCACCCATGCAAATCAGCCGCGTTGAGATAGAAGGACTGCGCATCAATCTGCCGCCTAAAAGTCAGCGCAAAGCGCTACCCCAGCTGAACGCCGGCCAAGGTAAAGGCAGCAACGTAAGCATCATGGTTGGAGAGATGGACTGCACGGACACCGTGCTCTCTCTGGGCACCGACAAGCCGGGCAAGCTCCCCCAGCGATTTGTCATCCAGAGCCTGAAGTTGCGCAGTATAGGCGCCGGCCAGCCGATGGATTTTACCGCGAAGTTGACCAACCCCAAGCCGGTAGGGCAGATCGAGAGCCGCGGCTACTTCGGCCCCTGGAACGCGGCTCAGCCGGGAGCGACCGCTTTGGGTGGCGCCTACTCCTTCCATGATGCCGACCTGGGCACCCTTAAGGGCATCGGCGGGATTCTCTCCTCCCAGGGAAAATACCAGGGCACGCTGGACAAGATCGTCGTGGACGGCAAAACCGACACCCCTGATTTTCAACTGAAGATCAGCGGCCACAAGGTACCGTTGCATACCGAGTTCCACGCCATTGTGGATGGCACGGATGGCAATACCTACCTGCAGCCGGTCAAGGCGCAGTTTCTCCATTCCTTCCTGATCGCGCGGGGATACGTCGTCCGTGACCAGGCAGAGCCGGGGCGCCACGTCTATCTCGATGTAGACATGGACCAGGCCAGGATCGAAGATCTGCTGCGGCTCGCGGTGCGCACCGATCCGCCGGTCATGCAGGGCCAGGTCAAGCTGCACACCAAGCTGGATCTACCGCCCGGACCAGAAGACGTTGCCCACCGGCTGAGGCTGCAAGGCAACTTTGCCATCATCAACGGGCGCTTCAGCAGCGAAAAGATCCAGAATCGAGTTGACGAACTCAGCCTGAGGAGCCAGGGTGAGGTGGAGTTGGCCACCCAGCAGGAAAGGGACGGGAAGATGCAGCTAGTGCGCTCCCAGATGCGGGGCGACTTCAACCTGGTGGATGCCAGCCTGAATTTATCCAACGTGCACTACGATATTCCCGGTGCCAGCATCAAGCTTGCCGGCGTCTATAGCCTGGATGGCGCCAAATTCAACTTCACCGGAACCGCTGACATGCAAGCCACAGTGTCGCGGATGGTTGGGGGTTGGAAGGGCGTATTGTTGATGTCCGTCGATAAATACTTCCAGAAAAACGGGGCCGGCACGGAGGTGCCGTTCAAGATCGATGGAACAAAGTCAGACCCTCATTTCGGCTTGGACTTCGATCGCCTCAAAAAGAAATAAGGCGTAAATTTGCTTGTGCGCAAAATAGCAATTGGCGTGGCTTTGTTTGCCGGGCTCGTCCTGAGCCTTGCCGGCGCCTGGGCGCAAACGCCCGTAAAGGCCGATCCATGGTGGAAACATGCAGTCATTTACGAGATCTACCCCCGCAGCTTCCAGGACTCAAACGGCGACGGTGTCGGCGATCTTAACGGAATCACGCAGCGGCTCGATTATCTCCAGAGCCTGGGCGTCGACGCCATCTGGCTCTCGCCGATCTATCCGTCGCCCCAGGTAGATTTCGGCTACGACGTTTCCAACTACGAGGCAATCGATCCCCAATACGGCACCATGGCAGATTTCGATCGGCTCCTGGCCGAGGCCAAGAAGCGGAAGATCCGCATCATCATGGACATGGTGATGAACCACACCTCGAACAAACATCCCTGGTTCATCGAGTCCGAGAGCTCCAAGACCAACCCCAAGCGCGACTGGTACATATGGCGCGACGGCAAGGGACCTGGAGAACCTCCCAATAACTGGCAATCGGTTTTCGGCCATTCCGCGTGGAGGTTCGATCCCAAAACGTCGCAGTGGTACTATCACAAGTTTTATGCCGAACAGCCCGATCTGAACTGGCGAAACCCCGCGGTCGAGCGGGCTGTCTTTGGAGCCTTTCGATTCTGGCTAAACAAGGGAGTGGCCGGCTTTCGCCTGGATGCCGTGCCCACGTTGTTCGAAGACGAGCAATTGCGGGACGAGAAGGTGTTGCCTGGAACCAATGCCTACGGTGACCCAAATCTCGACGACTCGATGACCAGCAACTTGCCTCAGGTCCACCAGGTAATGCGCGACCTGCGCAAGGTGACGAACAGTTACCCCGGCAACCGCGTTCTGATCGGCGAAACATATCTACCGAACATCGAAGAGTTGCGCAAGTGGTACGGCGCTGACCATGACGAACTGCAATTGCCCATGGACATGCAAGTGGGCTTCCTCAACAAACTGGACCCGGCGGCCTTCCGAACCCGTATTGGCCTGGCCGAACATGATATTGATGACGACCAGCCGTTATTTGTCTTCGACAACCACGACAACCCCCGTAGTTGGAATCGTTATGGCGACGGCAAGCACAACCTGAACATCGCACGAGTGATCGCGACGCTCTTGTTGGCTACGCGCTCCACCGCCATGATGTATTACGGCGAGGAATTGGGCATGACGACCACGCCCCCCACGCGCGTCGAAGATGTAAAGGATCCCATCGGCAAGATCGGTTGGCCGACGGAAAAAGGCCGCGATGGCGAGCGGACGCCGATGCAGTGGGACGGCTCTCCCAACGCCGGCTTTACCCCGGCTTCGGCCACCCCCTGGTTGCCGGTGCCTTTGTCCTACAAGATGGTGAACGTTGCCCTTGAATCCCGTGAAGACGATTCGTTATTGAGCTGGTACCAGCGGCTGATACAGTTACGCCGCGAAAATCCCGCCCTGCATGATGGAGTGTTGACCATGTTGAATGTAGATGACACAAACATTCTGTCATGGTTACGTAAAACGGCGGAAGGGCAATCTGTCCTGGTCGCCTGCAACTTTTCCCCGCAGCCGCAAACCGCGGTCTTCGATTTATCGCCGCAAGGGGTCACGGGAAAGCAGCTAAAGACACTCTTGTTAACGCCCGGCAGTGCAGATCCCGATTCGCTCAGCTCAATCAAACTTCCACCCTACGGTGTATACATCGGGCAGATCCAGTAAAAGAGAACCGCAGGTCCCTCCACTTCGCTACGCTCCGGTCGGGATGACAACTCTTCTTGTGTAACAAATTTGTCATCCCGACCGGAGCGTAGCGAAGTGGAGGGACCTGCGGTTTCTCTTCACCCTTACCGTCCATGCTCAGCAAGCACCTCTCCATACGTGCTCTAACACACAAATTGTCATCCGAGAGGGTTGTGACTTTCTTGATTTTCCGCGTTTTTGCCACGCCCAACCAGACTGTTGTTAAAACTCCCACAAAGGCCGTCATCCTGAGCGAAGCGCCTCGCAGATCTCTCGCTTAGCAGAGGGTTTATGGCGCGCAGTCGAAGGACCCCGAGGATGCTTTCTAGCCGATGCTCTTCATAGCTTTCCAGCCACCAAAGTTATGAAATCAAAAAAGTCACAGCCTTCGACCGGAGCGTAGCGAAGTGGAAAAACCTCTTTACCGTCCATGCTTGGCAAGCACCTCTCCATAGGTGCTGTAAACACCCTCGAAGACCGAATCCCAAGAAGCCGACAGCGCATAGCTCCGAGCTGCCAGCCGCATCCGCGCATGAAGCTCCGGATTGAGAATAAGCCTGGCCACCGCAGCCGAAAATCCGTCGTCTGTGGCAATCGAACCCGTCTCTCCGTCGTGCACAATGTACCGCGGTCCGCCATCGGGCGTGACGACCGCTGGTACCCCGGACGCCAAAGCCTCCAGCACGACATTGCCGAAAGTATCGGTGTGGGAAGGGAACACGAAGAGGTCCATATTCGCATAAGCGCGGGCTAGCTCGGCGCCGCGCAGCACGCCGGTGAACTCCGCATTCGGCAAGTGTTGCCGCAGCAAGCCCTCTTCTTTACCGTGGCCAACGATAAGAAAGCGAAAATCGCTTATGCCACTCTCGACCAACTCCGTCCGTACGCGGGCCAGCAAAAATACATTCTTCTCAATCGACAGCCGCCCGCAAAATCCAAGCACAAACGGCTCTGCTGTCCCGCTGCGGTGGCGATGTTCCGGCGAGAAGGCAATCGTATCGACCCCGCGAGGCATCAAGGCGCAGTGGCGGCCGGTGGATTGCTCCAGCAGGCGGCACAAGTCAATATTGGGCGCGAAGAGAACCTCCGCCATCCGGTAAAAACGGGCACAAGCCAGCAGCGCGGCATCTTCAATTTTCTTTTCCGCGGCGGGTCGTTTGCTGCGCGGAAGCATGCGTAGAAACCGCCACGACCGCTGCGCCGCATACTCGTGCAGATTCGTATGCCACGAGGCGACCAGCGGAACCCTCAGATTCCTTGCCAGCCACGCGCCTAGAATGCCCGGCTCGCTCGGCCCGGTGATGTGCACAATGTCCGGTCGAAATGCACGCAGCCGTTCTTCGAGAAATTTCTTGTGGCGCAGCAATGCGGGATCAAAGGTCAGATCTTTTTCCAAAGGAAAGGAAATGGCGCTGCCTCGGGGTATCTCGAGCGTCGTAAGTTCCCCCAGCTGTTGCTCGCGTATCGCACTATCTCTCTTACCCGGATGCAGGCAAAAGAAAGGCAGATTTCTTCGTTGCGCGAAGGCTTCAAAGTGGCGGCTGGTGTGGGCCACCCCGTTGATCTCGTAAAACGTATCTGGGAAATACGCCACCCTGGGCGCCGAGCGCATAGGCAGAGTGTATCCGTGCGATTCGGGTTGCTCTAGCATTTTCACTTCTGGTGTAGGCAAAGCAACCGCTCCCGGCGCGGCTTTTCTTCAAGAAAGCCGAACTTCGCCGCACTTACCTGCGCAGAGTAGAAGTGAAGGTCCTTAAAACGCTTCCTGCTCGCCCAGCGCAAATTGCAGCTCATGCGGCTCATCCCAGGCAAACCGCAAACTATTGCTGACCGGGTTGCTCCCCAGCATGCGGACAAACTGGATGACCATGCGCATGTAAGCCGGCGCCTCCCCGTCAGGCCAAAGCTGGCTGAGGGGGCGATCGACCCCGTGCGCATCCGGGTGATAGACCCGCTCATCCCAACGCCGCGATCCTTCTGGGAAGTCAGGGTAGTCGCGAATGGCATCGAGGGTGGAGCGCATGATGCGATGCTTCCACGGTTCCGCGTATTGCGGCATAAAGAGCACGTGGCTGCGATTCTCGCGGCGGATCTCGTAGACAAACTCATTGAAGCTGGTCGCTTGCGTCAGGTTCACGTTGGCGTTCGGCTCCAGGCCATGCCGGTCGCCCCCGGAGATCAGCAATTTGTTCCAACGAGCGGCGAGCCGCTTCACCAGCCGATTCTCTTCCCAGTTGCGCAAGCCATTCAGTTCCACTGCGTGGATGAAGCGGCTGTTCTGGGAGAGAAACTCCTCCATACGCTGTTGGTGCAACTCTTCCCCGATCTTGTACAGATCCCAGTGCGGGTGATTGAAGACGATGAGTACGTTGGGCAGGTCGTGCAGAGCGCAGAGCATCTCCGTCAACCGCGCGTCGGAAGGATTCGCGGTGAACTGTTCAAATTGGCGCATCCACTCGGCGCCCGATGCGCTGGGCAGGTTGTGAATGCCAAGGTGAAAGGCCTGATCCTTGCCGAACGGCGTCGTCCACTCCACCGAAACCGGAATGTGGCGGGCGCTGGCCACAGTACGTAGCAGCATCGGTGCCTGGATATCATCGTGATCGGTGATCGATACCAGCGGCTGCACCTGGAGCCGCTCCGCGATCTGCCGGCTCTCCAAATCGAAGGCCAGCCTGGGCGTGAGGGGCGGCGTCCAATAACTCGCGGCATAATTCACCTGCAGGCGGTGCTTTTGCCGGCAACGCTTCTCCTCCCGGGCGATGATCCCTTTGAAGATGCGGTGCTCGTTAGCCAGTTTGACAATGAAATCGAGTGTCTCTTTGGAGCGATTGGTATGACTGTGAAGGGAGACCCCAGAGGCGAAGCCCTTTGCGGCGCGATCATTATTCCAGAGATATGAGATACGAGAACCTGTCATCTCTTCCTCCATCCGTCTTCTCTACGTTGGAGCAACCGCACCTTGGCCCCTACTGCCACACAGTAACTGCGTGATCGCTCTCATGTGCCCAGTATGTTGTGCAATCCATGAATGGCGAGTTACGGGGAGGCGAATTGATGTGAAATTTGACTGGAACCAGCCTGGATAACCCGTTTTCGCCCCCAAAGTGGCCGAATTCCGCTCTTATCGGGTACCAGTAATATCCGGATTGAGGAGGGGCTCTTCTTCGACGTTCGGTGGCGCCTGGCGGCGCGCTTCTGGTTCCAGGTGATACCGGGTCAGCTCTGCCTTAAGGATCTCAAAGGCCTCCTCCGGCGTATCGGCCATATGAAACAGGGCGCGATCCTGCGCAGAAATTGCACCTTTGTCGACCAGTACATCCAGGTTGAGGATGCTGTTCCAGTACGCCGAGCCATAGACCACAATGCTGATCTTCTTGGCCAGCTTTTCCGTCTGCACCAGGGTCAGCACTTCAAACATCTCGTCCAGCGTGCCAAACCCCCCCGGGAAGACCACCAAAGCCTTGGCCAGGTACGCAAACCAGTACTTGCGCATGAAGAAGTAGTGGAATTCGAAGTTCAGGGAAGGCGTGATGTAGGGGTTGGGCGCCTGTTCGAAGGGCAAGCGGATGTTGAGCCCGATGGACTTGCCGCCGGCCTCGTAGGCGCCGCGGTTGGCGGCTTCCATGATCCCGGGTCCGCCTCCGGAGGTAACGACAAACCGGTGGCGGCGCCCTTTCAGCGTCTGCGTCCATTTGGTCACCAGGGAGGCCAGGTGGCGGGCGTCTTCGTAGTAGCGGGCCATTTCCACACCTGCTTCCGCGCGGCGGCGGCGCAGCTCGCTTGCTGTCCCCTTCGCGATCTCCTCCTCGGTCGCCGGTTGTTCGGCGTCCGGCGCTGCGGCGGCGGATCCGGGCTTATCGAGTAGCTCGAGTTCGAGTTCCTGGCTGGCGTCTTCGTGCGCACGAAAGCGTGCTGACCCGAAGAACACGATGGTGTCTTGAATGCGCTCGCGGCGGAAACGCGCCAGCGGCTCAGAGTATTCAGAGATGATGCGCACCAGCCGCCCGTCGGGGCTGTTAACAAACGCAGGGTTCTGGTAAGAGAGCGGAGCGCGGTTCAGGTCAGGCGGTTTAGCGCTTTTATGCTTCATGCTCTCAGGAGTGGGACCCGCGGAAGTGCACAGCTTCCATGACCGCGATCCAAAGGTTCAGCAGGCCCAGGCCCGAGATCATCCCGCGCACGGCGCCGTACATCAGGAAGGTGCCTACGCGCGGAAAGTAGTTGATGAGTTGATTGTCAGCCCACAGGGGCGCGTACCAGGGAAGCACCAGCACGATCACGCCGATGTAGATGCGGATAATGACGTAAAGGTACAGCTCCACCCGGCGCAGCCAGAGCGGAACCCGTGAGGGTCGTTGAGGCGCCGGTTGCCGTTCTTGCACGGTCGAGCCATTTTGGGAACTAGACGAAAACAGGTTCGACTGTTGCGGCATTTTCCTTAAGCCAGGGCCAAGCGCGGGGCACGCCCGGGGTGGTCTAAGGCAACAGTAACACAGCCGCCCGGGCCGGATTCTGGACTGGATCTAAGGTGGAGACCCTCTAAACGAAGGGTGAAGGCGATCAAAGCTCCAGTCAACGGAGGGTAAGGGCTTCGAAGCCCACACATTGAAGAAAGAAAACGTCTTGTATCAACCAGAGAACCTGCCGGTCCAAACTGAGCCCCGTAGGGGCTTAGAGTTGCCCAGGACGCGCCCCGATCTCTTATGCTCGCCCCAGGGAATCCCACGAAGGGCACGGCTTCAGCCGTGCCATTGAGGAGCGCCCAAAGAGGGCTTTACCCCCTGAGGTACCCGTTTTGAGGAAATGTTGGCTGGAAAGCGCCGTTTAGGCAGTGCGCATTTGGACTGAATTGCCCGCCTCTGCCGCAGCCGCTGCCAGGATTCGATGATGGATAGTAAACAGGGCGAGTTCCAGGCGATCGGAAACCCCCGTCTTGTCATATACGCTGCGCAGATAGTTCTTGATCACCTGTTCGGTGGTACCCAGCCGCAGAGCAATCTCTTTGTTCTTGCAGCCCTGCACAATCAAGGCCACGATCTTCATCTCTTTGGGGGTAAGCCGGTCGCGGACGCGCGCGCCCACAGAATCCTCTTCCTCGGAACCGATGGCCTCAGCCGGCCGCTGAATCGAAGAGAAGCCCTTGATCACGCGATGCACGCACTCCACCAGCGCCTGCCCGGTGGTATTGCGATAAACCACTCCACGGATGTCGTGAGCGGTAAAAATCTGGGCCGGCTCGCCGTTCTCGGCAATCACCACCGCGCGGCTTCCTGCGGCCTTGACGTGCGACATCAGATCCTGATATTCGGGCCTGAGCGCGGAAGCAAACAGAACGATCGAGGAGCGATACGCATCGACGGAGAGCATGAGCCGTTCCAGGTCCGCACACTGTGCGGCTACGCGGAAGTCCTCTTCGCTCGCCAGGACCTTTGCAATGCCAGCGCGAAAGATTGCTTGGTTGTCAGCCAGGATAATTTTATTCATCGTGCTGCCTTGTGCCTCGTGTCGCTTCGATTCGCAATCTTCTTGCCTTAACCCCGCCGCAGCGTATGCGACGCGAGCTGCCCCGGGTAATCAGGCGGCCGTCTACACACGCTATCGGCCACCGGCTATCATTCGTTCTAAGCTGTCCTGTTTGGCGACACCTTTAGTACGTTTCTCTCCGCTGCCGGGCCCTGAGAGTATGAGTTGCTGGTGATCTCAAGCCTAGCGGCTTGGACAGGAAATGAAACTCCACGAAAGTGGCAGGGGCGCGCTCTCAAGTTGCTGTCGTGACTGGATTTGGGTGTAGCGAAAACAGTGCGAAACGAGACGAACCGGTGCGCATTCAATACACTAAAGAAGCATGGGCAAGCCAGTGATCCTCGCGGTAGACGACGATGTCAGTGTCCTGGAGATGGTGGTCCAGGATCTGCGCCGCCAATACGGTGCGAATTATCGCATCCAGCGGGCGGCGTCCGGCCAGGCGGCACTCGACACCTGTGACCAACTAAAAAAGCGCGGAGACACCGTCGCCCTGTTTGTTTCTGACCAGCGCATGCCCGGTATGTCCGGCGTAGAGTTCCTGGGCAAGGCGATGGAATACTACCCCGAGGCCAAGCGTGCTCTCCTCACCGCCTACGCCGACACCGAGGCGGCCATCCAGGCCATCAACACGGCCAAGATCAACTACTACCTGACCAAGCCCTGGGATCCGCCCGAAGAGCGGCTCTATCCGGTGCTGAATGACCTGCTGGAAACCTGGAAGGAGGGTTACAAGCCACCCTTCGAAGGCGTGCGCGTGGTAGGGCCCCGGTACACCTTGCGCGACCATCAGGTTCGGGACTTTCTCTCTCGCAACCAGGTTCCCTATGTCTGGCTTGACCCGGAGCAGAACTCGGAAGCCGTGGAACTGCTCACCCGTTTCAAGTTGGATGACCGTAAGCTGCCGGTGGTCCTTTTTGGGGATGGCACCTCCCTGGTCCAGCCCGGCCAAATGGACTTGGCCGCCAAGATCGGGTTGCGCACCCAGGCAACCAAGGAGTTCTACGACCTGGTAATCGTCGGCGCCGGCTTAGCCGGGCTGGCGGCGGCCGTTTACGGCGCATCGGAAGGTCTGCGCACGTTGGTGATCGAAGATGAAGCGCCAGGAGGACAGGCAGGCTCAAGTTCCAGGATCGAGAATTACCTGGGCTTTCCCGAAGGAGTGAGAGGCGAAGACCTGGCCCGGCGGGCGCTGATCCAGGCCACACGGTTCGGGGCGGAATTGCTGACCCAGAAGGCAACCGGCATCCGCATCGATAACAACTACAACATCGTGCAATTGGCCGACGGCCGGGAAGTCTCCTGCCACGCTTGCCTGATCGCTGTGGGCGTCTATTACCGTCGCTTGACCACTCCGGGAGTGGAGCGTTTAACCGGTGCGGGGGTCTATTATGGGGCGGCAATGACCGAAGCCCAGGCCTGCAAAGACGAGAATGTCTTCATTGTCGGGGGGGCAAATTCGGCCGGCCAGGCAGCTATGTACTTCTCCAAGTACGCAAAAAAGGTAACCATGCTGGTAAGAGCCGAGTCGCTTAAAAACAGCATGTCGAAATATTTAATCGATCAGATTGCAGCTACATCGAATATAGAGGTTAAGACCCGATGTCAGGTGGTGGAAGCGTTGGGTGAGACCCGTTTGTCCTGTTTGCGCGTTTGTGGGCCTGAGAGTGAGGAAACCGTGCCGGCGAGTGGTCTCTTCATCTTTATCGGTGCGGCGCCCAATACGGATTGGCTCCCGGACACGATTATGCGCGACGCAAACGGCTTTTTGCTCTCTGGATCTGACCTGAAAGTGGACGGAAAAATGGCTAAGAGTTGGAACCTGCCCCGAGACCCGTACTTGCTCGAAACCAGCGTTCCGGGAATTTTCGTCGCCGGAGATGTGCGCCACGGCTCAGTCAAGCGGGTGGCGTCGGCAGTTGGCGAGGGCTCGATTTCCGTGCAGTTCATCCACAAGTACCTGGCGGGCTTCTAAGCCAATGACAGATGTTCAGCAAAGTTCGAAGGTAGAGCAAGTCGAGGCAGCTACCCTCATCACCCAGTTACAGAAGGTGCCGGTCTTCGCCGGCATCTCATTGCAGGAGCTTCGGTGCCTTAACTCGGTGGAGTTGATTCAAGCCGACCCGGGTGCTGACCTGGTTGATATCACCCGCACTCGCCGCGGCTTCTGGATCCTGCTCGAGGGTGAGCTTCGCCTGCAGAAGCGTCAAACCGATGGAGAACTCACCCTCTTCGGCCAAATGAGCGCCGGGGACACCTTTGGTGAAATCCCCTTGCTCATGGGTAAAGACAACGAGGCGGTAATCACCGTGCTCAAGCCCAGCACTGTGGTCTACCTGCGGGAAGAGCTTTTTTGGAACCTGATGTTTGCCTGCCCCAGAGTGCGTATTGGTGTTTTAGGGAACGTTGCCCGCAGATTGCAAGTCTTTCAGTCCCAGGAATTGCATCGCGAGAAACTGATTTCCCTGGGTACGATGGCCGCCGGGTTGATGCACGAGTTGAATAACCCTGGCGCCGCTGCCCGGCGCGCTGCCTCGCAAATGCGAGAAAACCTCAGCCGGCTGCAGCAGATCAGCCTGCGCATGTGCGCTAACGATGAAGCCATGACCAAAGGTCAGACCGAATGTCTGCGTGTTCTGCAAGAACAGGCATTGAAACCGCACAAACCAACTGCCATGAGTTCCATGGACCAGGCAGACGCCGAAGACGAGTTGGCATCCTGGCTGGAGCTGCACGGCATTGAAAATTCCTGGAAGCTGGCGGCGACCCTCTCCGCCATCGGCTTCGATTCCCAGACGCTGGAATGCGCGCAGCACGAGTTTCCCGGCAACACCCTATCCGATCCACTGAACTGGATGGAAGCTCTCATCTCCAGTGTCCAGTTGGTGGGAACGATTGAAGAGAGCGTCTCCCGGGTGACCGACCTGGTCGGAGCCGTGAAGAAGTACGCCTATGAAGACAAGCCGCAGCGCCACCAGCTCGATGTCCACGACAGCATTCAAAGCACGCTCGTCATTCTCGGCCACAAGTTTCGCCAGAAAGAGCTGACCGTGCAGAAGCTCTTTGCTCCCAGTCTGCCGCCCCTTTCCACCTGCGGCGTAGGCCTCAGCCAGGTATGGACCAACCTGCTCGACAACGCCATCGATGCATCTCCGCAGAAAGGCGTCGTCACTGTACGTACCTGGTTGGAAAGCGACAGGGTTGGCATCACCATCGGCGATGCCGGTCCAGGCGTCCCCGAGGAAAACAGGAAGCTGATCTTTGAGCCCTTCTTTACTACCAAGCCCACGGGGCAGGGCACCGGGTTAGGCCTCGACATTGTTCGCCATATCGTGGTGGACAAATTTGGCGGAGAAATCCTGTTGGACTCCGTACCCGGAAAGACCGAATTCACCGTCAAGCTACCCGTTGTTTCCTGATCTTCCCTCCCGCACTCCCGGATTTCCTGCTTCGCTGCACTCGACAGAGCAGCGAGTGCGCCTTTCCGTGAACAAAGGCGCATAAAGTTCGTCAACGCCACCAACCTCGACAGGAATCCGGGAAAAGCCAACCCCGATCCCGCAAAAAAGATGCTGCCAGGAACATCTACCGTGAAGCCTACGTCCACGGGTACGAGAAAGGTTACGGCCGCTAGCTTTATTCGGTGTCGTTCTCGCTCTTGAAGCGGCCGCCGTTCGCCCACAGCATCAGCGTGACAAACAGGATGAGCGCGCCGCCGATCGCACTACAAACTTCCAGCATGGTTTCCTCCATGGATCATGTCATTCTAAATCGTTTTCTTTTTCCTCTGCTCGAAGAGCTTGGCGTCGATCAGAAAGCGGAACCAGAATGTCTGCAGGGTCCAGAAGATGAACCCCTCCCGTCCATCGAGGAAACCCAGGCGCAGAAAGTACCGGTAGAAAAAAAGCGCGTAGGGGCGAACGAAGAGCGGAGTCCCGTTGTAGATGCGGCGCAGAAAGCGTTTGCGCTCCAAGGGGTTCCCCCAGAAACGAGGCTGGATGAGCACTGTCTGCATGGCGCGGGTTTGCTCCATCACCTCTGCATCCGACCATCGGTTATGCCTGGCGGTCCACTCTGAGAGCGACATGCGGATCTCATCGATCATGTAGCCTTGGAGCTGGCCGCTGGAGCCCTGCGTGAGATAGAAGTGCTGGTCGTATTGGCGTTCCTCGCAGCGGCCGGCGCCGTTGCGGAAGAGGCGCAAATGCCAAGTGGGCGACATGCCTCCATGCCGCATTTGCCGCCCTAGAAACTGCACCAGGCGGGCAATCAGGAAGCCGGAATGGTCAGGGTTCTCTGGCAACGCCTGGAGCGATGCGATCAGTTCCGGCGTGAGCCGCTCGTCGGCGTCCAGGTGCAGCTGCCACGGGTAGCGGAGTGGCAGATGGTCGATCGCCCAGTTTCTCTGTGCTCCGTAGCTCTCGAACCCATGCTGCACCACCTGGGCTCCGTGCTGCCGGCTGAGTGCCACCGTCTCATCTGTGCTGAAGGAGTCCACCACATGCAGGTCGTCGGAAATCTGCTTTGCCTGGGCAAGTGTTGCCCCTAACGAGTCGACAGCGTTATACGCAAGAATAACGACCGATGGCTTCATGAGATGACCAGTACAACTCTAGCGTAGGCAGAGCCTCATGCAGCTCACAACATCTCACTGGTGATGCGGCGCACGCCGGCTTCGCTGAAGCCATGGTTCGTGGCTGCGACAGAGTCTCCCATGCTAATCGCCCGGCAGGCATCTTCCACCACGTAGGTCTCGAAGCCGGCCTGCATGCTGTCGATGGCGGAATAACGTACGCAGTAGTCATAGGCCAGGCCCGCGAGAAAGATTCGCCCCAGTCCGCGTTCGCGCAGATAGCCGGTAAGGCCGGTGCGGGTGATGCGATCGTTCTCCCGGAAAGCCGAATACGAGTCGATGTCCTTGCGGCACCCCTTGCGCAGAATCAGCTCCGTATGATCGGGATGCAGGTGCGGGTGGAAAGCAGCCCCCATGCTTCCTTGCACGCAATGATCGGGCCACAGGACCTGCGTTCCGTGATCCGTCTCAAGGGTTTCAAACGGAGCTCGCCCGGGATGATTCGACGCGAAGGAATGATGATCCGGTGGATGCCAGTCCTGGGTAAGGATCACATGTTGAAAGAGCCCGGCCATCCGATGGATCACGGGCACCACATCCTGGCCACCCGGTACCGCGAGGGCGCCTCCATCACAGAAGTCATTCTGTACGTCCAGCACCAGCAGCACGTCGCGGTCAACCAGCTCTATACCCATTCTTTAATCCTTACACACTACCGGCAGCGGCTCTTATCCCGCCTGCCCCGGCTTGAGCTTTCAATTTAAATAGAGTGCTCCCGCATAGCATCGACAATTTCCTCGTTCGAGTAGTCGAGACCCTGCAGAATTTCAAGAGTGTGCTCCCCTAGCAAGGGTGGCGGGAGCCGGTACAACACCGGCGTAGAGGAAAGCCGCACTGGGTTGGCGATACTGCGCACCACATCGAGAGTGGGGTGCTTGATCTCCACGACCAGTCCTCGAGCCAGCGCCTGTGGATCGGTTAAGGCTTCGCCCACCGTATGAATAGCCGACGCCGGGATATCCTCCGCGCTGAGGCGGCGCAGCCACTCGCTCGCCGGGGCCTTATCGAAGATCCTGTAGAGCTCAGGAATGAGCGCCAACCGATGTTCCGTGCGCAAGGCATTGGTGCGAAAGCGTGGGTCAGCGCCCAACGTCTCCATCGCATCGATGACGCGGAGAAACCGAAGCCACAGCGCATCGGTGCCAACGGCTGCGACAAAGTGGCGTCCGTCTCCCCCGCGAAAGACCTGGTAGGGAACAATGCTGGGATGCGCATTCCCCCAGCGCTGTGGAGATTCGCCGGCATTCAGGTAGTTGCTGCCTGCGTTTATGAGTAAGTTCACTTGGGAATCGAAGAGTGCCATGTCCAACGCCTGGCCCATCCCGGTTTTTTCCCGGGCTAATAAAGCAGCAAGAATCCCCAGCGCGGAGTAGAGACCGCAGCTTAAGTCCGCGATCGCTATGGGGTAACGAACCGGCTCGCCCTCCGGCTCCCCGGTAAAGCTCATGATCCCCGCCTCGGCCTGAGCGATGATGTCGTAGCCCGGCAGTCCTGACTTAGGTCCCGAGTGTCCATAGCCAGAAATGGCGCAGTAAACGAGCCGCGGATAACGCGCGCAAATGGTATCTGCATCGAAGCCGCGCCGTTCCAGAGAAGCCTGGTTACGCTGGTTGATAAGAAACACATCTGCAGTACCCAGCAACCGGTGCAGAATAGCTGCCCCCAGCGGCTGATCGTAGTCGAGCGAAAGCGAACGCTTATTGCGATTGGTAGCTAGGAAATACGCGGATTCACTGCCCACAAACGGAGGTCCCCAGCCCCGCGACTGGTCCCCTGTTTGCCTGCGTTCGACCTTGATCACGTCGGCGCCGAGGTCTCCGAGCATCATGGCGCAGTAAGGCCCCGCCAAAGCCTCCGTAAGTTCGACCACGCGGATGGAATCGAGGACCTGCATTACAATCCCGGCGGCCGCTCAACAGCAACGCCGAGGCTGAGCGAGCTGTTAGCTAAAAGCTGTCTGCGTGATTCGGACATGGCGCCTCTGACGCATTCTAGCTTGCCCTAGAAAAGCTTGATGACCACGCCCTCAAGCGGTCGAAGGGAGACCCTCGACTTAACCACATCGCCGGATCGGTCCATGTGGGTCGAGGCGATGATGTGGCCGCCAGCGATCGCCGCCTCTTCCTGCCTCTGGTTGAAATTGAGCAGGATCGCAAAACGTTGCTCCCCATCGGCCCTCTCGTAACGCAGAATGCCGCCGTTGCTGGCGACACCTTCGACGCGGCCGCTGTTCAAGGCTGCAGTCCTGTTGCGCAGTCCGATGAGGGTGCGATACAGGCTCAGCACGGAGTCACTCTGACGCGAAAGCGTGGCCACGTTGACCGTCGCATGATCGGATCCTAGGCGAAGCCACGGCGTCCCTGTGGTGAATCCAGCCAATCGCGAGCTATCCCATTGCATGGGCGTGCGCTCCGGGTCGCGTCCCATACCCTTGCCCGGCTCATTCTTCTCTGCCGGATCCTGAACTTCTTCGGCGGGAATAAAAGCGTCAGTCATGCCGATTTCGTCGCCGTAGTACATCGTGGGAGTGCCTCGGAGTGTCAGTAGCAACATGGCCGCGATGCGCGCCTGCGCGCTCCCGATGCGCGTGGCGATGCGCGATTGGTCGTGGTTCCCCATCACCCAGTTCGGCCATGCACCCACCGGCAAAGCCGCCTCGTACTCCGTAATCACCTGGGCAATAGCCTCCGCGCTCCACGGGCACTGGATCAGATGAAAGTTGAAGGGAAGCTGCGCGCCCTTGAGATCCTGCCCGTAGTAAGTCGCAAGCTGATCGAACGGGAGATAGATCTCCCCAATCAGCAAGCGGTCGCCATAAGAGTCCAGCACGGCGCGCATCTCAGCCACGATCTCATGCACCTCAGGGCGGTTGGTGTTGTAGACCGGGAGCAGGCGCTGGGATGCGGGAGCATCCGGCCCGCTCGCGGGATTAACCGGGTTATTGCGGAACTGATCGTCCTTGATCAGCATCCACATCACGTCCACGCGGAATCCATCGACGCCCCGGTCCAGCCAGAAGCGAAGCACGTTGTACATGGCTGCGCGCAGTTCCGGGTTGCGCCAGTTCACATCCGGCTGCTGCTTCAGAAACGAATGGTAGTAGTACTGGCTGCCATCCCTGCTCCATGCCGAACCGCCGAAGTTGCTCAACCAGTTGTTGGGTGGCCCGCCATCCGGGGCCGCATCGCGCCACAGGTACCAGTCGCGCTTGGGATTGGTGAGGGACGAACGGCTCTCCAGGAACCAGGGATGCTGGTCAGAGGTGTGATTGGGCACGAAATCGAGAATCAGTTTGAGGCCGCGTTCATGAATGGCCCCAAGCAGTTGGTCGAAGTCGGCCAGGGTGCCGAAAATGGGGTCGACGTTGCAGTAGTCGGCGATGTCGTAGCCGAAATCAGCCATAGGTGAGGGGTAGAAGGGCGCAATCCAAACCCCCTTGATGCCCAGCCCGGCGAGGTAATCGAGCCGCTGCAGGATGCCCTGAAGATCACCGATGCCATCGCCGTTGGCGTCTTGCAAGGACCGTGGATACACCTCGTAAAGAATGCCGTATTGCCACCAGACCGTTGATTGCATTTCGAGGCCCCCGCGCCAGAAAACAGACGATACACTGATCGTTATGAGTAAGCCGACCGAACAATTGAACAAATACAGCTCTCAGATTACACAGCCCAAGTCTCAAGGCGCGTCCCAAGCCATGCTCTATGCCACCGGCCTGCGTGAGCAGGATCTGGCCAAGCCGCAGGTCGGGATCGCCAGCGTCTGGTTTGAAGGCAATCCCTGCAATATGCATCTTCTCCACCTGGCCGAGAAGGTGAAGGAAGGCGTAACCGCCGCCGGTATGGTTGGCCTGCGCTTCAACACCATCGGGGTCAGCGACGGAATCTCGATGGGCACCGACGGCATGAGCTTTTCGCTGCAATCCCGCGACCTGATCGCCGACTCCATCGAAACCGTGATGAGCGCCCAGTGGTACGACGCCAATGTTTCCATTCCCGGCTGCGACAAGAACATGCCCGGATGCCTGATCGCCATGGGCCGATTGAACCGGCCCAGCCTGATGATCTACGGCGGCACCATTCGCGCTGGTCATCAAAACGGCCAGAAACTGGACATCATCTCTGCCTTTCAGAGTTATGGCCAATTCATTACCCACACCATCACCGAGGAGCAGCGCCAGGGAATTGTCCGCCACTCCTGTCCGGGAGCCGGCGCGTGCGGCGGGATGTACACCGCGAATACCATGGCCTCCGCCATCGAGACTCTGGGCATGAGCCTGCCCTATAGCTCATCGACGCCCGCGGAAGATCCCTTGAAGCTCGACGAATGTTTCCGTGCGGGTGCTGCCATCCTGAATCTGCTCGAACTCGATTTGAAGCCGCGCGACATCATGACCCGCGAGGCCTTCGAAAACGCGATGGTGATCGTTGCCGCCTTGGGTGGTTCGACCAACGCGGTGCTTCATTTGATTGCCATGGCGCGCTCCGTGAACGTGCCCCTTAGCATTGATGATTTCCAGAAGATCAGCGACAAAACTCCGTTGCTCGCCGACTTCAAACCCAGCGGTCCTTATGTCATGGAGGACCTGCAAGCCGTCGGCGGTCTTCCTGGGGTGATGAAGATGTTGCTTGCAGAGGGGTTCTTGCATGGCGACTGTGTCACCGTGACCGGCAAGACGGTCGCAGAGAATGTGAAGGATCTGCCCGGCCTGCGCGCCGGCCAGGAAATCGTGCGCCCGGTTTCCAATCCGCTGAAGGCGACCAGCCACTTGCAGATACTCAGAGGAAATCTGGCCCCGGAAGGTGCGGTAGCCAAGATCACGGGCAAGGAAGGACTCAGGTTTTCCGGCCCGGCCAACGTCTTCGATTCCGAAGAGCTGATGGTCAAGGCTCTGGAGGAAGGCAAGATTGCCAAGGGCCAGGTCCTCGTCATTCGTTACGAAGGTCCCAAGGGCGGTCCCGGAATGCCCGAGATGTTGACCCCCACGTCGGCAATCATGGGAGCGGGTCTGGGAAAAGACGTGGCCTTGATGACCGACGGCCGCTTCTCCGGCGGCTCCCATGGCTTCATCGTCGGCCATGTCACGCCCGAGGCCCAGGAAGGCGGCCCCATCGCGCTGGTGAGCACGGGCGACATAATCACCATCGATGCCAGCAAGAACGAGATCTCCGTGGCGCTCTCGGAAGAAGAACTGGGTGCCCGCCGCAAAGCCTGGCGCATGCCGCCCTACAAAGCAGAGCGGGGCACACTAGCCAAGTACATCCGTTGTGTAAAGAGCGCCGCCCTAGGCTGTGTGACCGACGAGTAGCTCCGCGGGGTGCCACTCTATCCTGACCACGGTGGACGGGTGCCCCATACCCCGGATTTCCTGTGGAGTTTGATGGAACCAAGAAACTTCATGCGGCTTTCCTTAAAGAAAGCCGCACACGCTAACCTGTTTGGTGCCGCTTGCAGGAAATCCGGGTATCTCGCTCGTTTTTCGCGAGATGTCGGATTCCGCGGCGCTGCAAGTGCGACTCTCCCAGCACGGCTGAACAGTCTTCTATCCAATCCCCTCTCGCATTGGCAGACCTCACCTATGAGTGCCATATTCTTTAGCAAGGCTGAACCCTATGAAATCTTTGTTGTTGCTGTTTGCGCCTCTTCTCTGCACCGCGGTCTGTTCCGCTGCTTCTACATATCCAGCGCGACTGGACGACCCGGCAGCCGTGTACCTCACGGCCGAAGAGTTCCATGTGCACGCCGACGGTCAGGCAGACGATAGCGCACCGATCCAGGCAGCGATCGACAAATTGCAGTCCGCAAAAGGGGAGGGCATCGTCTTCGTTCCCCAGGGGCGCTACCGCATCAGCCGAACCATCTATCTCTGGCCGGGCGTGCGCATCATCGGTTATGGAGCGCAACGTCCCGTCTTTGTGCTAGGTGAAAACACTCCTGGATATCAGGATGGCATCGCCTACATGTTTTTCTTCGCCGGATCACGGCCCCGGCCGCAGGCCGCGGGAATTCGATCGTTCTACCATCCACCGCCCACACCGCGCGGAGTGGTTCCACCGAGCCGTGCGGTTCCCGACGCCAATCCCGGTACCTTCTACTCCGCCATCAGCAACGTCGACTTTGAGATTGGTCCCGGCAATGCCGGCGCGGTCGCCATTCGCTTCCACGCCGCACAACACTCCTTTCTCAGCCACATCGATTTCAACATCGGCTCTGGATTTGCCGGCGTGCATGAAGTCGCCAACGAGGCTGAGGATCTCCATTTCCACGGCGGCCGGTTCGGCATCATGGCCCGCAAACCTTCCCCGGCGTGGCAGTTCACGCTTATCGATTCCACCTTTGACGGCCAGCGCGAAGCAGCCATCCGCGAAAACGAAACCGGCCTCACCCTGGTCCACGATGAGTTCCGCAATGTTCCCACTGCAATCTCGATCGATCCCCACTACTCCGATCAGCTTTGGATCAAAGACAGCCGTTTTGAAAACATCACCGGGCCTGCGGTGGTGATCAGTAACGATGCCAGCCGCATGACCGAAATCAATTTTGAGAACATTGACTGTAGCCATGTACCCACCTTCGCCAAGTTGCGCGAGAGCGGTCGTGAATTCAAACAAGTTGCGGATACGTATCACGTAAGCGTTTTCTCCCATGGCCTGGGCCTCGCGTATCCCGGTGCGAAAGCAGCCTTCGAGACTCGCTACGAGTCCTCACCGCTCGCCTCTATGCCGCCGCCAACACCGCCCGCGATCAGTCCGCTGCCTGCAGCCGCCAGTTGGGTGAATGTTTCCACTCTCGGCGTCAAGGGCGATAACCAAACCGACGACACGCTTGCGCTGCAGAAGGCTATCGATGAGCACCCGGTGCTCTATTTCCCCAGCGGACGCTACCTGTTGCATGACACGCTCACGCTTCGCCCCGACACCGTCCTGATCGGCCTTCATCCCAGCACCACGCAATTCGATCTCCCCGACGGAACACCTGCGTTTGAAGGCCCCGGCGCCCCCAAGCCGCTCTTGCTCGCGCCTGGCGGCGGAGCCAACGTCATCACCGGCCTCGGCATCTTTACCGGCGGTTTCAACCCCCGCGCCACCGGTCTTCTCTGGCGCTCTGGCAAGGACTCGCGTGTGGACGACGTCCGCTTCCTGGGCGGCCACGGCACCAATAACCCGGACGGCACGCGCATGAACCCCTACAACGCTACCCACAGTGCCGATCCCAATCCGCATCGCCCATGGGACTCGCAATACCCCAGCCTGTGGATCGATGGAGGCGGCGGGACCTTTGCCAATATCTGGACGCCGGACACTTTCGCCCAGGCCGGCATGCAGGTTTCGAACACCACGATTCCCGGCTTCGTCTATGAGATCTCCAGCGAACACCATGTCCGTGCCGAGTTCAAGCTGAAGAATGTTTCTAACTGGCAGCTCTACGCACTGCAGACCGAGGAAGAGAGCGGCGAAAGCCAGAATGCATCATCACTTGAGATCGACCACTCCAGTAATCTCACCATCGCGAACTATCACGGCTATCGTGTGACCCACATGGAGAAGCCCTTCCCCTATGCCGTGCGAGTTGCGGATTCCACCAACATCCACTTCCGCAACGTGCATGTGGATGCCAACAGCTCGATCGGCTTTTGCGATGCTTCAGGCGTCTGCCGCCAAGCGGTGCGCTCCAACAAGGTGCCGTTTGAGGACGCCATCGTCGATCAGACGCTGCACGCCCAGGTGCGTGACCGTGAGTTTGCCTACCTTGACATCAACGATGACAAGCCGATACCCGCGGCGCGCGCGGACGACGCCAACCTCATCGAGAGAGGCGCTCAGGTGCAGCGCCTCGCCACCGGCTTCTTCAATATCTCTGGCGCCGCCGTCGACGCAGCGGGGCAGCTCTACTTCGTCGACGCGCACTTTCAGCGCATCTACCGCTGGTCAGCGGAGTCGCAATACGCGGCAGTCGTGAGTGATGCCCCGCTCGATCCCGTCAATCTCGTCTTCGATAAGGCCGGTGATCTCATCGTCGTCTCCTCCGGCGGCAAGGAACTCACCGCTTACTCCGTGAATCCAAACTCCGCGGATCCCGAAGCAAAGTTCACACTCCTTCCCCTCGAGCCCGCTGCCGAGCGGCCCGGTCTTACCCCTGCGTTGCCGGTCGACTATTGGTTCAATGGCGACTTCGCAGAGACGCTCTCCGCCACCCAACCCTATACGTATACATCGCTGCAACAGATGTTCGAGAAGGGCTTGGGCACGCGCACGACCTTTCAGTTCGTTTCCCCCGACGGGAGTCTCTTCATCCCTACCAACGCTCCAATCGTGCAGGGCGAGCCCTACTTCGGCACCAAATGGGCTCCAGTCCTCGAAGCCTATGGTTTGGTGAAAGGAACGGAGGGCAAACCCTTCTACGCCACCAACGAAGCGGAGCAGCGGACCTATCGCGGCCTGCTCAACACCGATGGCTCCTTATCGCAGATCACCACCTTCGTGGAGCAAGGCGGAGAAAGCCTGGCCCAGGACGCTGACGGCAACGTCTACCTGGCCGCCGGCCAGATTTTTGCTTACTCCCCCGCGGGCAAGCCGCTGGGCAGTATCGATGTCCCGGAACGCCCGCACGACATCCTCTTTGGCGGCAAAGACCGCCGCACCCTCTACGTGCTCAGCGACCACTCTTTGTACGCCGTGCGCATACGTCACCCCGGCCTGTAGCGGCTCGCGAACCGGCATCTGTGCTCCAGCAGAATTTTAAGGAAAAGGACGGGTGCCCCAGGTTCGCCAAGGCGTACCTGGGCCGAAAAAGAAGGGCGACCCGGATTTCCTGCAAGGGGCACCAAACAGGTTCGCGTGTGCGGCTTTCAGTAAGGAAAGCCGCATGAGGTGCGCCAACGCCATCAAACTCCACAGGAAATCCGGGGGAAGCCCACCAAAGTTTTCGCCACCCCCGCAACAACCGCCGGGTGCCCCATATCTCGCTCGTTTTTCGCGAGATGTGGGATTCCACTGCTCCAAACCAGCAACTTTCCAATCTCAAGTTACGCTGGTGGCGCGCCCAGAGCCGGTTCGCGTTTGCGAACCCCTTCGCCCACCGGACCCTGATGACCCAGAGTGCGGTTGAGCCACTCGGTCATCTGCACCTCCCAATCGGGCACGCCCGGCAGCTTGTACCAGCCGCCGGTTCCATGCATCCCGCCAGGAATACGAATGATTTCGCTCGATACTCCAACCTTACGCAGCGCCGCATCCAGGTTGGTCGCTTCGCTGAAAGGGATGTACTCATCCTTATCGCCAAGGATCTGCAGAAACGGCGGATCACCCTTGTGCACGTAAGTGATCGGAGAGGCTTCCTTCAGTGCCTCGGCCTCGCCCTTTTCCTTGATCAACGGATCAAGCAGAGCATGCACATCAGCATTGAGCGGCACCGTGGCAAAACTGCTCTGCGCGAACAGCGTCACCACAGCCTGCACCTGCGCGCTCTCGCGATCCACGGGATCGGCCGCCGAAGGATCGCCGGGCAAATTCAAGAGCCCCACCATGTTGCTCAGAAAACCGCCCGCCGAGCCTCCGACCAGGGCGATACGATTCGCTTGCCCGTCCCAACGGCTCGCATTGTGGCGCAGGAAACGGATCGCCCGTTCCACGTCATACACCATGTAGGGATAGGGATACTTCGGCGCCAGGCGATAGTTGATGGAGAAGACCGCGTACCCTGCCGGCGCCAGGAAGTCGGCGCAGTAGGCCTCGCTGCCGCTCTTGCTATTGCCCCGCTGATAGCCGCCTCCATGAATGATGATCGCGATCGGGTGCGGCCCAGCGCCTTTGGGCGCGTAGTAGTCCATGGTCAACTGCTGGCCGTCGGCCACTCCGTACACGATGCCTTCTTGCGTCGGCGTTCGTACGTCTGCGGCCCATGCAGAAGCCGCCAAAACCAGCACCAGCAGCGCACTTTGCAGTAGTCGACGGCTTCTTGTCATGGTCATGCACTCAACGGGCGCTCAGGATGCACGGTCATCCAGAGCCCCGCCCCAACCACAGCGAGTGCGGCAGCGATTGCGAAGGAAGTGGTCCAGCCGAAGCGCTGCGCCACCCAGGGTGTAAGCGAGGCGGTCACGGCCCCTCCGATCTGCGCTCCCATGTTGACCATGCTGGAAAAGACACCGGAGCTGCTTCCAGCAATATCGGCCGAGACCGACCAGAACGAACTTTGCGAGACATACAACGCGCCCGCCCCGCCTGCGAGGATGACCCCGGCAAGCTGCGGGCTCTGCACTCTCGAACCGAGCACCAGGAAGACGGCAGTAAACAGGTACGCGACCGCAGCCAGACCGCAACGGCCCGTGCGCAGCCCGTAGGCGTGGGTAAGGCGATCGCTGAGGACGCCGCCCCCCAGGCACCCGACGGTCATCGACAAAAAGGGAAGCATGGAGAACATAGCGCTAGCCTTGAGGTTGAAGCCCCGCACCTGCGCCATGTAGAGGAAGAACCAGCTGAAGAAGATCCAAGCGGTGTAACCGAAACCGAAATAGATGATCATCAGCGCCAGCAGATCGCGTCGCTTAAAAATCGCCGACCACGAGATCACCACTGGCGAGGAGCCGGCAGCATCTCCGCCATTCGTAGCCGTGGTCTCGGCGATGCCCTCGCGAATGATCTTCAACTCCGATGGCGAGACGTTGGGGTCTTCCTCCGGAGTGTCCCGCGCGTACCACCACCACACCACTCCCGCCAGCACTCCGATGATGGCGCTGAACCAGAACGCGGAGCGCCATCCGTGATGGAGGATGAACCACGCCAGCAGCGGGGGAGTGAGGCCGCTGCCCGCACCTACACCAGCGAAGATGAGTCCATTGATGACCCCGCGTTCCTGCTCCGGTACCCAGCGGGCGACGAACTGGTTGGCCGACGGGTAAATCACGGCTTCGCCCGCGCCCAGTGCGAAACGAATGCCGATGAGCAGCATCACCGCCTGCGAGATGCCGGCGGGTATCAACGTGGTGAGCGCGGTGGCAACGCCCCACCACACTACTCCCAAGGCAATCACCAGCCGCGGACCAAAACGGGAGGCGAGCCACCCCGCGGGAACCTGAAAGCCGGCGTAGCCAATGAGAAACGCGCTGAAGATCCAACCCAGGTGCTGGTTGCCCAGGCCGTACTCGGAGCTGATCTGCAGGCCCGCGATGGAAATATTAGTGCGGTCGAGAAAAGAGATGGCGCTGAGAACGAAAAGCAGGAATGCGAGGAAAAATCTTTTCCGGGTGTGGCGTTCTGCAACCATTCGGTCATTGCTCCTGAGGACGCGGGCAGCGAAGCAGCGGCCGCAAGAAATGATACCCCACAGGGCAGGGAAGGACGCCAAGGGCTGCTAACGTATGATTCGTTTGTGGAGGGGTCTCGTGTGCTTCTCAGCTAGCGCGAACTTTATCGGCAGCGCCGTACTGGGCGCCATCGGAGTGGTGACGCTGACCGAAGTCAAGCATCGGCGCGAACTGCTCTTTGCGGCTATGCCATTGCTGTTTGCGCTGCACCAGTTCACCGAGGGGTTTGTTTGGCTGGGGCTGGATGGTAGGCTTCCGCCCATCGTGACCCACGATGTTGCGGCAGCCTACATCTTGTATGCCCAGGGATTGCTTCCATTTCTGTTACCGCTGAGCGTGTTGCTGATAGAGCCAACCGGGGGCCGGCAGCGGCGAATGCTGGATTTTGCACTTTTAGGTGCCGGGCTGACGGTGTACCTGCTGTGGGGGCTGATCGCTTATCCCCTACAGGTCTCCGCAGCGGATCACGGCATCGTTTACATCAACCAGATAACCACCACCACCGTGGTCGCAGTCCTCTATGTGGCTGCGACCTGCGGGGCGCTGTTCTTTTCAGGATTCCGTACCCTGGTCGTCTTGGGAGGGCTCAACTTGATCGGTCTCCTCACTGTGATGCTGGTAAAGCGGTATGAATTTACTTCCCTGTGGTGCGCTTATGCCGCGGTGGTGAGCGTCATCATCTACTTCTTCTTTCGCCACAGCCGTGCGGATCGGCCGGCCAAATATGCCCTGGGCACGGCATGAATTCCCGAGCGCTGACCAATCTCGAAGTACCGCAGCCGCTAAGGCTGTGTTGGTGGATATTTGCCGTTCGCGGCGGGCTGGCCATCGTCTTCGCCGTAGTCCTGTTCCTTGCCAGCAGCTTTCTAGGAATCTTTTTCTTCGATCCCGTCACACTCGTCTATCTGAGTCTTCTGCTCGGTTCTTTTGTGTTGAGCAACGGACTTCTCTTAGGGGTGGCCGCCGGTTTCGCCTACGAGCATCGTTTGCATCTCTGGTGGCTGACGCTGTGTGAAAGTTGCTTCGCATTGCTTCTAGGGATCTACATTGGCATTTCCCTGATGCTGACTTCCCAATCCCTCGCCTTGCTTGCGGGGATTCACGCACTCGGAGGAGGTTGTTTTCGGTTTGCCTTGGCCATCAAGATGCGAGAGGACCGAACCAACTTGGTCCTGCTCACGGTTGCCGGACTCGTATCTCTTTGTGTGGGGATAGTGTTTCTCGAGCATTTTCACCAAGCCGCCCGGCCCACCACCCAGATGCTCTCCGGCTTCGAGCTGTTCTGCGGAATGATTTGGAGCGTAGTGGCATTCAGGCTACGCAGATGATGCCACGGCAGCTGTCCGGACCATCACGCCCGGCCTGCAGAAACTACCTGGGGATCGAGCTGAGGTTGGGCGCAGCGGGTAATTCCTTCAGTAGTCCATCGAGCCGCGGCAGACTTTCTTGTTCTGCTCATGTTGTCAAATGTTCATAAATTCCTCCACCACACAGACCGCGCTCCGCCTTTCCCCGTCGACAAGCCTGACGTCGCGTCGTTAAAGTAGCTTCTACCTGCGGTCAGAGGAACGATGACAGCGCCTGATACGGATGACAAGCTACGGTCTCCAGTTGCCGCGGGAGCGACCGGAGACAATGGCCTCGCTGCGATCCATCCTCCCCCCAAGACGCCTCCAATTCCGCCTAAGGCGAAGGATCACGGTATCCGTGTTGCGCCGGCGGTTCTCGAGGCCGCGGGCAAGGACGGCGAAGAGCTGCTCCGCTATCTGCAGACCTCTCCCGCGGGGCTGACCCAAACCGAGGCCGAAGAGCGACTGCGAACCGCGGGTCCGAACGAGGTGACCCAGGAACACCGGCAGGGTTGGCTAATTCGCCTGCTGAAAATCATTCGTAATCCGCTGGTGATTCTGCTGGCGGCCTTGTCCTCCATTTCCTTTGCTACCGGGGACGCGCGTGCCGGAACAGTGATGGCGGCCATGGTGTTGCTCAGTGCCACGCTCCGCTTCCTGCAGGAGGCCCGCGCGGATGCGGCAGCGGCCAAGCTCAAGGCCATGATTCATGTGACCGCTACGGTCATCCGGGATGGTCAGGCAAAGGAAATGCCGCTGCGCGAGTTGGTGCCCGGCGACATTATCAATCTCTCTGCCGGCGACATGATTCCGGGCGACGTGCGCCTCATTGCTTCCAAGGACCTCTTCGTCAGCCAGGGCAGCCTCACTGGAGAGTCGCTTCCCGTGGAGAAGTTCCACGATCCCGAGACCAAGGTGGCGAGTTCACCGACCGAGCTCAGGAACATTTGCTTCATGGGCACCAGTGTCCAAAGCGGGACCGCGACCGCGGTCGTAGTCGTGACCGGCGTCCACACTTATTTCGGTACCATGGCCGGTTCCATCACTGGTGAAGCGCCGCCGACCAGTTTCGATCAGGGCCTCAGCCGCTTTACCTGGCTCATGATTCAGCTCATGGCGATCATGGTGCCGTTGGTCTTCCTCATCAATGGATTTACCAAGCACGATTGGAAGAGCGCATTCTTCTTCGCCCTGGCGGTGGCCGTGGGCCTCACCCCCGAGATGCTTCCCATGATCGTCTCCGTCTGCTTATCCAAGGGGGCGCTCGCCATGAGCCGTAAAAAGGTGATCGTCAAGCGCCTGAACGCCATCCAGAACTTCGGAGGCATGGATGTCTTATGCACCGACAAGACGGGCACGCTCACCGAAGACCGCGTGGTCCTGCAGCGCCATTGCAACGTTGAGGGAGAGGAGAGCGCGGAAGTGCTCCTCGATGGCTACCTCATCAGCAACTTTCAAACCGGCCTCAAGAACTTGCTTGACCGCGCGATTCTGGATAGCCCCGATTTTCACGATCAAGCGCTGGTCGCAAAGTACAGGAAGCTGGACGAAATCCCCTTTGACTTCACTCGCCGCATGATGTCTGTACTGGTGGCAGATCCTCAAGGCAAAGCGATCCTCCTCACCAAAGGCGCTCCGGAAGAGATCTTCCAGCAGTGCTCTCATTTCGAGTTGCAGGGGAAGCTTTCGCTCATGGTCCCCAGCCTGATGAAGGGGCTTAGGGATGAGTATGAGAGCCTAAGCAACGACGGCTTCCGGGTTTTGGCCGTAGCCACCAAAGAGCTGCCAACCAAACAGGCTTGCTCAAGAGATGACGAGAGGGGCCTCGTCCTGAAGGGATATGTCGCGTTTCTGGATCCGCCCAAAGCCAGCGCGGCACGCGCCATCGAGGCGCTTCACAAGCACGGTGTCGGCGTCAAAATCCTCACCGGTGATAACCAACTCATCAGCCGCAAAGTGTGTGGCGATGTCGGCCTCTCTGCTGATCCCATGCTCCTGGGCGCGGACGTGGAGAAGATGTCGGATTCAGAACTATCCGAAGCTGCAGGCAAGACCACGCTCTTCGCTCGCCTCTCTCCCGCTCACAAGCAACGAATCGTCCGCGTCCTCCGAGCCTCGGGCCACGTGGTTGGGTTCATGGGTGACGGTATCAACGATGCCCCTGCGCTACGCGCAGCAGACATCGGTATCTCCGTCGATACGGCCACCGACATCGCCAAGGAGTCTGCCGATCTGATCCTGTTGGAGAAGGATCTCATGGTGCTGGAAGGCGGTGTGATCGAGGGGCGGAAGGTCTTCGCCAACATTGTTAAATACATTCGCATGGGAGCGAGTTCAAATTTCGGAAACATGTTCAGCGTCCTGGGAGCGAGTGCCTTTCTCCCTTACATTCCGATGGCGCCTATCCAGGTATTGACCAACAACCTTCTATACGACTTCTCTCAAGTGCCGATCCCCACCGACGAAGTGGACGAGGAGCAAGTGGCGCAGCCACGGCCATGGAAGATCGGTGAGATCAGGCGCTTCATTCTGTTCATCGGCCCCGTCAGCTCGATCTTCGACTATACGACTTTCTTCGTTATGCTGTGGATCTTCAAGTGTTGGGACCCATCGCGCGCATCCGTATTTCAGACCGGCTGGTTCGTCGAGTCGCTGATGACACAGACGCTTATCATCCACGTCATCCGCACCAACAAGATCCCATTCCTGCAGAGCCGGGCGAGCTGGCCACTCACCGCCACAACGCTCTGCATCATGGCCTTCGGAGCATGGTTGCCCTATTCGCCGTTGGCCTCTTCGCTGGGCCTCGCGCATCTGCCACACCTTTACTGGCCGATCCTGGTGTTGACGCTGCTGGCCTATATGGGCCTGACGCAAATCATTAAAGTCTGGCTGCTCAGGAGAAACTGGATCTAACCAAGTCGCTGCTGAGCAATTCGATACAGAGATGCCTTGTGCTTGCGGCGGGCCGGAGGTCGGCATTGAGAATCGTCATACTCGGCGCGGGTGTTCAAGGTACAGTCTTCGCCGTCCGGCTCGCCATGGCAAGTCATCAGGTGACGCTGGTCGCGCGGCCTGACCGGGCCGCAGATCTTCGGCAGGAAGGCGCAACGATTCAGGATGCGGAGACTTCGCTGACCCACACCAGGGTGCTACCCGTTCTTGAGAAAATGCCGCCAGACTTTGTTGCAGATATCTGCCTGGTAACTGTGCGCCGTGATCAGATCGAGACCATTCTTCCAGACCTCGTAAAAGCGACTGCAATTACCCAGGTAGTCCTCCTGGGGAACCACGCTAACCACACCGGCCATTTGCTGGCAGTTCTCGGCCGCCCTCGGACGGTCCTTGCGTTTCCAGGGGTCGCTGGATACCGTGAAGGGGCCATCATTCGATATATCGATATTCCCCAGCAACACACCGTCGTGGAGGAGCGCGCACCGAACGTCGCTTCTCTTCTCCGGGAGGCTGGCTTTCGTGTGGATTCAGTGCGCGACGTGGATGCATGGTTACAACGCCACTCTGTCTTCATTGCCGCGATTGCAGGAGCGCTTTATGAGAACGGCTGTGACGCAAGCCGCCTGGCGCAGAATTCTAAAATGGTCCGCCGCTTCGTCGTTGCCGTGCGGGAAGGCTGGGCGGTCCAGGACCGCAAGGGAGTGGGAGCTGCTCCCTTAGCGCTGCGAACGATGATGTGCTGGGTTCCTTTACCGCTCTCGGTAAAGTACTGGAGCCGGCTACTCGCCTCCCCTCAGGGTGACCTCTACTTCGCGCGCCATGCGCGGCATGCACCGGCTGAGATGGAGTCGCTTGCAGACGATGTGCGAACTCTCCTCCGCGAGCGCGACGCCCCGGAACTCCAGACGCTGCTGGCGTCGATTAACACTTGGCAGCGGAAATTCGGCGCTTGAAGGGAATCGGAGCCGTCATCGTATACTTGTCCTATGTCCATCGTGCGAAACATAGCGGGAGTGGCCAAGGGAATGAGCATCACGTTTCGCGAGATGCTGCAGCCCACCGAAGTGGAAAACTACCCGGACGGACCGGGACCCAACCGTGGAGCTCACTTTCAGGATCGTTTCCGCGGAGCCCATGTTCTGCAGCGGGATGAGAATGGTCTGGAGAAGTGCGTCGCCTGCTTCCTTTGCGCGGCAGCCTGTCCGGCCAACTGCATCTATATCGAGGCGGCAGAAAACACGGCCGAGAAGAGGATTTCCAGCTCCGACCGGTATGCCAAGGTCTACAACATTGACTACAACCGGTGCATCTTCTGCGGATATTGCGTGGAAGCCTGCCCCACCGACGCCATCACCCACGGCCATGGCTTTGAGCTGGCTTCGCTCAATGCGACAACCCTGATTTATCGCAAGGAAGACATGCTGGTACCGTCCATCGGGCTGCCGTATCACGCTGAGGCCAAATCGGATGCGGTAAAGTAAGGGATTAATCTTTTAAGACACACCTAGGAAATCATCCCCAGTGCTGGTAGCATCTGCTGATGCAAGCCATGGCAACTGAAAGCAGTGGACGGCAGCGGATTTTCCACGTCAGCAGCCGGGAGAACATCAAGGGTTTACGTGACGAAATTCTTCGCATGCACGGCTTTGAGGTGCGTTCGACGCTCTATTCGGACCGGGCATTGGATGAAGTCGCCCAGAAAGATTACGACCTGGTATTAATCGACGTTGAGTCAGAGGTCCGGGTGCAAAGCGCCCAGCAACTTTGCGACGAGATCAAGAAGGTCGTTCCCCATCAGCACGTTGCCTTTGTCTGCAATTACCGCGTGGGCATCGAGAGCGACTGCCCGGACGAGATCATCCGGGCCGAGTTCAATCCTGAAGCGCTGGTGCGCGGCGTCCAGCAGGCCCTGGGAAAGAATGAAGAAGATGATAGGGCTAGCGATCTTACCACAGGCTAGATGACCCTAACTGGCCTTCTTACGAGGCTGCGCGGCTTGGAACTCAGCCCTGAGCGCTGCCTTGTGCATCGGCTTCTCGTGCAGCAGCAGTTGCGTTGCCTCTAAATGCGCATTGGCGTGGAACCAATCCTGCACGATGTTGTCATAAAGCAAATTAAGTACGGCCAGCAGCGACATCCCCTGGTGGTGGGCCATCCACTCCCGCACCAGCTTCGGCGTCTTCAGCGATTCCTGATAATCCGCCGCCTCATAGAATCCGTAAGCTCCGCTCCACCCCATCTTCGCCATGCGCTTCAGGTTACGCATGGATTCCTCGGAATCGATGCCCAACGCCAGGCAAGTGGAATAGGGCGAAACCACGGGCCCGGCCACCGCGTCCCACTTGAGTGCGATCTGGGGTATGCCAAAGGCCTGGTAGTGGTAATGACCGTGGTCATCAATGCCTGCCCAGCCTGACTCCGAGATGCCCCACGGGATACCGTGCTCTTTTCCGAAGGCCCGCTGGATCGCCACCACGCCGCTAAGCGTGCGCGAGACCAGGGTGTCAGGATAACTGCGCATCCACAGCGATGGCATCAGGTACTCAAACATAGTGCCGGTCCAGGAGATGAGCACGGCGTGCCCATAGGCCATGGTGTGGATGCGGCCCAGTTTGAACCAGCTTTGTTGCGGCGCCTCCCCCTTGGCCACGGTAATGAACGCCGCAATGCGGGCTTCGCTCGAAAGCAGGTCGTAGCAGGCCTGGTGCAGATGCTCCCGCTCTACTTCGTAACCGATGGAAAGCAGCAAGCGCGAACGATCCATCAGGAAGCCGAAGTCCATTTCCGTGGCAAAACGCATTGCCTCCGATGCCAGGTCATGCAATCCGCTGGTGAGCGCCTTCAGGCGTTCCCGCGCCGGCATAATCGCCCGCCGCAACTCTTCCGCCAGCTTGGCCTCCGCTGCATGGGAAGCTATGGCTGTTGCGGCCTTGACGATGCGGGCATCCAGATCGGCAGCCAGGCCGCTGGCGGCTCCCGTCTGCACAGACATGGCAGTCTCGCGAAGTCCTTGCAACTGGGGCAATGCGAACAACGGCGCGAACTGGGGCAGGAGCCACGGCATGTAATCGCGAAGCAGTTGGACCACCGCACGTATCCGCTGGCGGGTTTCAGCAAGCCACCAGGATGACTCGCTGCCGTCGGGAAGCACCACGGAAAATTCAGGCGCATCGACCTTGGCCAGAGCCCACGCGATCCATGTATCGGCATCCTCGTCCGCCATCGGTGGCGAAAGTGCCTCCAGCCCGGCGGGTGCGTCGTGCAGGCCCGTAAGCAGGTGCCAATGATCGCGAATGCCGGCAAAGAGGCCCGGGTCCAGCAATGGCTGGCGCAGCATGCTGCGGCAACCGCTGCGCAAGGTATAGAACGAAGCCGCCAGGTTTCCGCTGTCGACCGACGAAATGGTCATGGGACGGATTGGGATGAGCGTGCGCGTGTCGTACCAGTTGTAGATATGGCCGCGATACTTCTCCAGCTTGTCGTAGGTCGCGAGACTGTGCTCGGTCAGGGTAATAAATTCGGGAATGGTGAGATAGCCGAAGGTAATCGCAGCCTGGCGGGCATTGAGCAACAGGCCAAAGTTGGTGGGCGAGACCCGCGCCGCCTCAAAGAGACCATCTTCCTCGACATTATCCGGGATGAGGTAGTTGTGGCTCGCCCCACCAAACTGGTAAAAGAAGCGCCAGGTTCGCAGCGCCAGCTGGCGCAGAAACGTATCCTCTTCCGTTGTGAGCTTCAGCTTGGTCTGCTGTGGCGAGTGGTTAAGCCAGGCGGTGATGACCCCGGCGAAGCCCCACAGGATAAGAATAGGGAGCGCCACCAGCACTGATTCCGGATGCCGCAGGAACACCAGCACCCCGACCACCAGGGCGACCAGTGGGGTCACTGCAAGGTAGCGATCGACCGGTGTCCGATGGCTCTTTGTAGCCTCAGCCTCGGCAGCAGTTTCCCACTCCAGAAGGCGCTGGCCGGTGATAAAGCTGCGCACCAGCGAGCGGATGATCGCGTCCAGGGCCAGCAGGGTTTGGTGAGGCAGGTAGACCAGGGTGAGCAGGCTGATAAACATGCCCTGCCCAAAGCCGCTTACCGCGTCGCGCATGGCGCCCGGCAGCTTGGTGAAATGCGCGCGGCCCGCGCTGAAAACAAACTGGACCAGCGAGGGCACGAACATCAGGAAGAGGGTGACCGCCGTCCAATAAAGCGCGCCACCGGGCAGTCCCAGCCAGCCGGCGAGCAGCAAGGCAAAGGTAAAGACTTCCACCAGCGATCGGCGAAGATTGTCGAAGATCTTCCAGCGCGAGATAGTGGCGATGGGATTGCGGACATAACGGCCCGATTCGTCCGGCACCTTGGAAAAGAGCCATTGCGCAATCTGCCAGTCGCCGCGCACCCAGCGGTGTTTACGCCGTGTGTAGGCGCTATAGTGCGAGGGGTAATCGTCGATGACCTCGATGTCAGTGGTCAACCCGACCCGCGCATACGATCCTTCGATCAGGTCGTGGCTGAGCAGGGAATTACGGGGAAAGCGCCGATCCAGGACCGCGTGCAGCGCATTGATCTCGTAAATGCCCTTGCCGGTAAACATGCCTTCGCCGTAGAGGTCCTGGTAGGCGTCTGAGATAGCGCGCGTGTAGATGTCAAAGCCCGTCTGCCCGGAGTAGATGGAGGCCAGCCGGGAGCGCGATGCCGATTGCACGCTGACCCCGATCCGCGGCTGCAGGATGCCGTATCCCTCGGTGACAATGCGGAGGTCGGGATCGATGACGGCGCGGTTGAGCGGATGAGCTATGGCGCCAATCAAGCTGTGCGCCGTCCCTCGCGGAAGCTGCGTATCCGAGTCGAGGGTGATGACGTATTGCGCGTGCGCCAGCGCACTGAGGTTGCCGGCCTTGACCGGGAAGGGATCGAACTGGCCTTTGAGCAGCTTGTTCAGGTCCAGCAGCTTGCCGCGCTTGCGCTCCCAGCCCATCCAAACGCCTTGGCGCGCGTTAAAGATGCGGTGGCGGTGCAGCAGAAAGAACGATCCGGCTCCCGCCGAGGCATAGCGCTCATTCAGCTCGTCGGTCAGTTGAATCGCCAAATCGACCAGCGGGTCGGTGTCATTCTGCCGCGGGCGCGTGACTGAGTCGGGAAGGTCGGTGAGCAGGCCAAAGTGAATATTCGGATCCTGGTTAGCCAGGTAGCGGACCTCAAGGTCATCGAAGAGCTCGCGTACCTGCTTCTCCTTCATCAGCAGCGTAGGGACCACGACTAAGGTGGTGAAGGCCTGCGGCACCCCTTTGGAGAAGTCAAGCTTGGGCAGCGCATAGGCCTTGAAGACCACGGTGATGGTGTTGTTTACCAGATCGACTGCACCCTGGGTGGCGGGGAGCAGTAAGAGCAAAAAGGCCAAGGTAAGGCCGCCGAAGATGGGGTAGGTGGGCACCAGGGGAGCAAGGATCAGGCCGATGAGCACCACGGTGATGATCTGAATGCCGCCGATATAGAAATCATCCGCGTGGTTGCGCATGCTGAGGCGGATGCGGTCGATGAACCGGGGGCGATAGCCGACCCGGTAGGCAAGCAGGGGAAAGCCGCGATCGATGAGGTAGTAGCCGATGTGGGCCCGGCGAAGACGAAGACGCGGATCCTCTACCCGGTGCTTTTCTCTTGATTCCAGGGCCAGCGCAAGCGCAGCCTCCGCCACTTCCAGCTCGGAACAATCGGAGTGACGGGCAATTTCGGCCACGCGTTTCCGGTAGGCCTCCCGGCTGTCGAAGTCCATGAACTTGTAAGCATTGGCGGGATCCTTCTGCAGAACGGGATCATAAACGACCAGCGGCTCAGTCAAGGTGAACCAGTCGGCATACCCAACATCGCGCAGGCTTCTCATGCGCGTCTTGAGCAGTTCAGCGCCCTCCTCGGTGTGCGAGTCCGGATCCTGGATGACGCCATTGGCCTGCATAATGACTTCTTCCAGTAACAGGAATTTGAGCACCGGAGCCAGCGCCCACAGTTCGTTGAGCTCCAGCGCATCGTACTTCTGCACTTGATCAATAAAGATCTTGATCGCGTGGGGGTGATATTCCGAGCCGGTCGCCTGCAGGTACGCGTCCGCCACGGTTATGATTCGTGGCTCGTCGTTCCCCTGCTCCCGTATGGAGCGCGGCAGGCGGCCTAATTTTTTGCGTATGGTATAGATCTCGGTAACCACGGCGCGCAGCAGCCGCGGGTTTTGCCGCAACTCGAGCAACGGGTCCAGCGGCTCTCCCGGAAGGTAGGTTGGTACCGGCCTGGCATCGAGGATTACGTAAAGCTGGTCGAGCGACTGGGCCGTTGCGTCGATGCGGCGGCCAAAGCTGCCGGCGCCCTCCGGCTTGTGAGCAACATGCCAGGTGGGGGCCACCTTATCGGCGTAGGCCCGCAATGAATCGGCGGTGTAAGTGGACCGCGCATCCGGGTTGGTGTTAACGAACTGCCCCGATCTGGGTAAGGTGTCGGTCATAGGATTTCTCTTTCGGGCGTCAGCTTCAGTTGGAGATCAACGGTAGCTCGCCGCCTGCATTTCGAACATACTTGCGTAACGCCCGCCCAGCGCTATCAGCTGCGGATGAGTTCCCTCTTCCACCAATTTTCCCCCTTCGAGCACTACGATGCGGTCAGCCATGCGGACGGTCGAAAAGCGGTGCGAGATCAGCAGCGCCATCTTCCCGGTGGTGAGCTCGGCGAAGCGTTCGAAAACTTCCAACTCACTGCGCGCGTCGAGCGCTGCCGTAGGCTCGTCCAGCACCAGCAACTGGGCATCGCGCAGGTACGCGCGAGCTAGCGCGACCCGTTGCCATTCTCCCCCTGACAGCTCCACGCCGCTCTCGAAGCGCCGGCCCAGCATCTGGTCGTACTTCTCGGGCAGCTTGGCGATCACGCTCTCTGCCAGGCTCTTGTGCGCAGCCGACTCGATCTCTGCCTGCGAGTGTTCGCTTTCCACCCGCCCCACGCTGATGTTTTCCCGCGCGGTCATCTCATAACGCATGAAGTCCTGAAAGATGACCCCGATTTCGTGGTGTAAATCCTCCAGCTTGTACTCCCGCAGGTCAATGCCATCGAGCAGGATCTGGCCTTCGGTCGGGTCGTATAGCCGGGTAATCAGCTTGACCACCGTCGTCTTGCCCTGGCCGTTTTCTCCGATCAACGCGATCCGCTCGCCCGGCGCAAGCGTGAAGTTGAAGTTGCTCAGCACCCGCCGCGTGGTGCCGGGATAGGCAAAGCTGACATTGCGAAACTCAAAGCCGCGACGGATCGGACGCGGTATCAACGCCCCATTGGGGTTTGCCTCGACCGTGGGCTTCATCTCGAAGAAGGCCAGCAGATCGGTGAGGAAGAGAGCCTGGTCCGCTATGCCCGACGCGGTAGAGAACACCTGCTGTAGATTGCTGGAGGCCTGGATGATGGCATTGGTCAAGTAGTAGAACTCGCCAATGTTGTCAAAGCCGCCCGTGACCGCGCGCCAGATCACGAACGCATAAGCACCGTAGTAGCCGAGCGTGGCAATAACGCCGAGCAGGCCGCCGGCCACCAGCTTCTTACGCGAGAGGGCAACATTCTCTTCGTAAATATCCTGGGAGAGCCGGGTGAACCGGTTGGTCAGGTAGTCGCTCAGGTTGAAGAGCTTTAGCTCTTTGGCGCCTTCGCGGCTTCCGGCCACTTGGCGCAGGTAGTCCATCTGCCGTTTCGCCGGAGTCTGACGAAAGTTCTTCGCATATCCCAGGAAGGCAAAGTGGGTCTCTCCCACGAATGTAGGGAGCACACCAAGTGCGAGCAGAAGCACCAGCCAGGGCGAATACCACAGCAGGATCGAGGTCCAGATCAACGTGGTGAGGGCCTGCTGGAACAGCCGGCCCATTTGCTGAATCATCGCCAGGCGATCGGTAGCCTGGACCCTGGCCCGTTCCAGGCGGTCGTAGAAAACGGGGTCTTCGTACGTGGTCAGGTCCAGCGCTGCCGCCTGGCGCATGACCCGGACGCTGACGAAGTGCGTATAGCGGTCAGCCAGCAGACTATCGCTGTAATCGACGCCGCGCGTCAGAAGACCAGAAAATACGTTAAGGCCGGCCTCCAGACCTACAAGCCACCAAAAGTGAGGAATAAGTCCCTGGTGGCTGAAAACGTGCTGCACACCGTTAATGATCTTGGCCGCAACGCCGGCAATCGCGGCCGGCAGGGCAGCCACCAGGATGCGCAGCAACAGGCCCCAAACCACCACAGCCGGACCTGATTGCCACAAAATGCCGAGCACCGGTGGCACGTTCTTGAGGGCTTGGACCCGCTCGCGCCAGGCGTTGCGGGAGGACTGTGGACTGGCTTCCGTCGTCATGGAGTTCCGATTCTTTGGGCGGACCAGACCCTCCGCAGGCTCGGTAATTTGCTTCCTAGCTAATGTTACCAATCAGATGCACTTCGCGGCCGACTTGTTGGCTGAAGACTGCACTTGCGGTCCGTAGGCGACTGTGCTAAAAATCGAATATTCAAGTTTGCTCCTTGTGAGCGAGCCTGAATTTCATGAAGAGTGGCTGAGGGACGGGCCCTGTGACGCCACGACAACCTGCCTGGGCAAACCAGGAGTATGGTGTCAACTCTCTCCTGCGTTCTGAAAAGAAACGGGGAACATGAGATTCGGGGTGCACAGTTTTACGCGCATCTCGCTAATTCCATGCAATTCGCAGTTTAAGAGTTCGTCACGCAGTGCCCGTGCATCTGTCGCTCTCGATTTGAGGGCATGATGGCATCAGTTTACGAGTTGCGCTGTAGGGAATGTGGCAAGCGTTTTCCGAATCAGCCGCTTTCCAGCTGCGATGAGTGTTTTTCCTCGCTTGAAGTAGCCTACGACATGGCTGCGGCCAAGAAGACCTTTACCCGTGAGGCCATTGCCCGGGGGCCGCAAAGCATGTGGCGCTACCAGGCGCTGCTGCCGTTGCCGGACGACTACGTGCCCACCACCCCTTCCGGCATGACTCCGCTATTGGCGGCTCCGCGCCTGGCCAAGCGCATCGGCGCCACCAATCTCTACCTCAAAAACGACGCCGTTTGCCTGCCCACGCTGAGCTTTAAAGATCGCGTGGTCTCGGTCGCCCTGGCCAGGGCCAAGATCTTCGGCTTCGATACCGTAGGCTGCTCCTCCACTGGAAATCTGGCCAATGCCGTGGCCGCCCACGCCGCGCGCCTCGGATTGAAGACCTACATCCTGGTGCCAACCGATCTGGAGCCGGCAAAGATTCTGAATACCCAGGTCTATGGCGCAAACCTGGTGCGAATTGAAGGCAACTACGACCAGGTGAACCGGCTTAGTACGCAGATTGCCGAGCGCTACAACTGGGGTTTTGTGAACGTTAATCTTCGTCCCTACTACGCAGAGGGGTCCAAAACGGTGGGCTATGAGATCGCCGAGCAACTGGGCTGGCGGCTGCCCGACAACGTGGTGGTTCCCATGGCTGGCGGCGCACTGATTTCCAAGATCCACAAGGCCTTTGGCGAGCTGGTCGAGCTCGGCCTGGTAGAGGACAAGCCGGTGCGCTTTTTTGGCGCGCAGGCGACTGGCTGCTCCCCCATTGCCCACGCGGTAAAGAATGGCCTGGCGCACCACGAGCCGCAGCGGCCGAACACCATCGCCCGCTCGCTCGCGATCGGCAATCCGGCGGACGGACCCTATGCCATCCGTGCCATTCGGGAAAGTGGCGGCTGGGCGGAAGATGTTTCCGATGTCGAGATCGTTTCGGCGATCCAGGAACTGGCCGAGACCGAAGGCGTCTTTACAGAAACGGCAGGTGGCGTGACCACCGCCGTGACCGCCCGCCTTTATGCCCACGGCCGGATTGCTCCCGGCGATCTTACCGTGGTCGCGATTACCGGCAACGGTCTCAAGACCCTGGATGTGCTGCAGGGCAAGTATGAACAGAAGCAAGCGATTCGCCCCCGCATGGCTGACTTTGAGGCCATGGTCGAGCAGGATCTGGAAGAAAAGAACGTGAGGGAAGAAGTCTATGTCCGTTAAGGTAGTGCTGCCGAATGCATTTCAAAAACACACTAATGGCACCCGTGAGATTCAATCCTCGGCAGCCAATCTTCCCCAACTGATCACCGAGATCGAGACCAGCTTTCCCGCGCTCAAGCCCCACCTCCGCGATAACGATGGAAAGGTGAGGCGCTTCATCAACTTCTATGTCAACGAGGAAGACATCCGCTTTCTGGGCAACGATGAGTACGCGTTTAAGGATGGAGACGAAGTATTGGTGATCCCCTCAATCGCCGGCGGGTCATTCTAAGGCGGGCAAAAACAGTCGCTCCACTAAGCTGCGCTCCGGTCCCACGGCAAGCCGGGGCAGGCCGGATGACAATTCATCTTGAAACGGGATGGTGTGTCCAAACAAATTTGTCATCCGAGAGGCTGTGACTTTTTTGATTTTTGTGGTGTGACACGCCCAACCAGAAGATTTTTCAAAGCCCCCACAAAGGCCGTCATCCTGAGCGAAGCGCCTCGCAGATCTAGCACGCAACAGAGGGTTTATGGCGCGCAGTCGAAGGACCCCGACGATGCTCGTTAGCCGATACTACTCATAGCTTTCCAGCCACCAAGATTATGAAAGAAATCAAAAAAGTCACAGCCTCCGACCGGAGCGCAGCGTAGGGACTTGCTGTTTCTCGCCTGCCTTTACAGTGCCGGTAACCCGCACGATTGATAAATCTTCGACATGTATTGCATGTCGAGCAAGCCTTCCTCGCCCGCCGTTTTCGGAGTCTTATCCTCGAGAACGCAGTCGGAGAAGTAGTCAGCCTGCGCGGTGAACTGCGACGGATCCTTATTCGGGTTCGGCTCGTCGAGAACCGTAGGTTTGCCGCCCGCGGGATCAGAAAATTGGGCTGTTAGGTGAAGACCCTGGTAAGCAAACGCCGGCTCCGCGTACAGGAACCCCAACGACCCATGCACCCGGTAAAACCCATTCATAGGAGCCCCGTAGGTGGTGTTGCAACTGGCCACCACTCCGGATGGGAACTTCATTGTCCACGACACGTTTTCTTCTACCGTATCGAATCTCCCATCGTGATCGATCACTGACGAGTAGCCCTTCAAATCGACCGGCTCCTCGCCCGTGAGATAGCGGCACGCGTTGAGTGAATAAACGCCCATATCCATCAGCGGGCCGCCGCCGGCCAGTTTGCGGTCAAGCCTCCATTCGCCGGCCCTTTCCCGGAAGCCGTTGGCGCTTTCGATCGCCTGAATCTTTCCCAGCTTCCCGTCGCGGATGAGCTGCATGGCCCGCAGGTTAGTCGGTTCGTAGTGGCAGCGATAAGCGATCATCAGCTTCTTGTTCGCGTCCTTACAAGCCTTGATCATCGCCTCAGAATCCGCCACCGTGGTCGCCATCGGTTTCTCGCACAGCACGTGCTTTCCCGCCCGCGCGGACCGAATCGTGTACTCCGCATGCATGCTATTGGGGAGGGCGACATAGACCGCGTCGATAGCGGGGTTGTTCTTGAACTGGTCCATGTTCTCGTAGCTATAGATGGAGCTCTCCGGAACCCCATACTTCGCCGCCTGGGCCAGCGCCTTGTCGCGATGTCCACTTACCAGTCCCGTGATCCGCGAGTTTTTGCTGGCCAGCACTCCGGGCATGAAGTGACCCATGGAAATGCGGCCCAGGCCAATAATGCAATAACCGATCTTGCGATCGCCCGCACCTTGCGCCAACAGGGGCGAAACCACTTGTGAGGCAGCGCCGGCAATGGCCAGTCGATTGAACTCTCTGCGAGTAAGCATTACGGATCCTCCATTTATTGTTGCGAAGGTATTTTAGACGCGTTTCTCAATACGAAAGACGCGAATGGCAACCATAGCAGAGCGGTCTGTCACGCCTTGTCTCTTACAATCTAGCCAGCATGCTGAAATCACTGCTAACGCTTGTGTTGCTCGCACTTGCCCCGACGATCAGCCCCGGACTACGAGCACAATCCACCCCCGGAGCAGCGGCTGCGCTCCCTGAAGATTTGAAGGCAAAAATCGACGCCGTCGCTAACCAGATCTTGACATCGACCAACGTGCCCAGCGCCTCCATTGCCATCGTGAAGGATGGCCACATCGCCTACCTCCAGGCATACGGGCAGGCCAGGCTCTCTCCGGCGATGGAGGCCACCCCGCAAATGCAATACTCCATCGGGTCGATCAGCAAGCAGTTCACCGCAGCCGCGGTCCTGCTCCTCGCGCAGGAGGGCAAGCTGACCCTGAATGACCCGGTCTCGAAGTACCTTCCCGAGCTGACCCGTGCGCATGAAGTAACGATTCGCATGCTGCTTTCGCACACCTCCGGCTACCAGGACTACTGGCCGGAGGATTACGTCATGACCTCCATGGTGGTGCCCACAACCGCACAGCACATTCTTGACGAATGGGGGAAGAGGCCGCTGGATTTCGACCCCGGCACAAAATGGCAATATTCGAACACTAACTATGTGATCGCGGGCCGCATCGTGGAGCAGGTCAGCGGCATGGCCCTGATCGACCTGCTGGAGAAGCGGATCTTCCTGCCGTTAGGCATGGTGAACGTCTACGACTCGGACACCAGCCGATTGCCGGCGACCGACCCCACCGGCTACGAGCGCCACGCCCTGGGGCCTCCCCGGCCTTCGCCCCAGGAGGGCGCCGGGTGGATGTTTGCTGCCGGTGAGCTAGCCATGCCGGCCCATGACTTGGCGCTTTGGGACATCAGCCTGATCGATCGATCCCTGCTTTCCGCAGCTTCCTACGCCCAGATGTTCACGCCGATCCTGCTCAAGAACGGCGACAACACCGGTTACGGCTTGGGGGTCTACCTGAAGAGGCGCGATGGCCACGCGATGATTGAGCACTCCGGCGAAGTATCGGGGTTCGTCTCAGAAAATGTAGTGTTCCCCGGCGACCGGGCGGCCATCGTAGTGCTCACCAATGAAATGGCCACCCAGGCTGCGAGCATGATTGCCGATCGAGTCACGCCGATGATCCTGGGGATTGCCGCCTCCACTCCGACCAAAGAGGAAGCTCAGGCGCTCGCCATCTTCAATGGGCTCGCCGACGGCCACATCGACCGCAAGCTGTTCACCAACTATTGCAACGCGTACTTCAACCAGCAGACCATCGAAGACTTCGCCACCAGCCTCAAGCCCCTGGGACCGCCGCTCAGCTTAAAAGAGACGAAAGAAGAGGTGCGCGGAGGCATGGTCTTCCGCGTCTTCGCCGTCACCTTTCCCGAACGCGAGCTGAAGGTGACCACCTACGAAATGCCCGACGGGAAGCTGGAACAATATCTCGTCATTCCATAGGTTTGACGAAAGCGCCCATCTTAGCTAAGATAAGCTAGCAATTGAGTGAGGTGACCGGTGATCACAGCGACCATTTTCGAAGCAAAGACCAACCTCTCTGAGCTTCTGAAGAAAGCTCAGGCAGGGGAGACCGTGATCATTACTTCCGGCAGGGATAAAACGCCGGTCGCTAAGCTGGAAGCAATCCATCCCACCCCGAAGCAACGTATCGGCGGGCTGGAAGATCCGAATTTCGTTTTGACGGACGCTTTCTGGGAAGACCTTCCGGAAGAAGAGTTGAAACTTTGGGAAGGCGAGGGTGAGTGAGGGTCTTACTCGATACTCACACCTTGCTATGGGCGAAGATCTCCCCTGAAAAGCTAAGCCGTCAAGCCGCTGAAATTATGGCGGAACCGCTCAGTGTGGTCTTTGTATCCGCGGTATCCGCGTGGGAGATAGCCACCAAAGTACGTTTGGGCAAACTCCCCGGAATTGAAAGACTCGAAAGAGACTTTCTTGAGATCATGGAGAGGTCCGGTTACACGCTGCTGCCGATCGACGCCGCGAACTCGCTCCGCGCCGGACGCTTTACCGCACCTCATCGCGATCCTTTCGATCGTATGCTCGCTGCCCAGGCGTTAGCGAGCGACATACCGATCCTCAGCAAGGATCCGAAGCTGGACGTGTTCGGCGTTCGCCGCCTTTGGTGAGCCCGGTCTGCTATCGGCCGACTAAGGGCTGAAACTCCGGATGTTTTGATATGTAGTTCGCGACCAGTGGGCACACCACATCCACCTTCAATTGGTTGTCGCGTGCGTACTCCAGTCCCGTCTTCGCCAGTTCGCCTGCGATTCCGCGCCCGCGAAGCGCTTCGGGCACCTCGGTATGCAACAGCGTGATCCATCCGCCGCTATCCAGGTCAAACTCGAGGTACGCCGTTTCGCCCATTTCCTCGAGTTCGAATCGGTTCCTGGTAACGCTCCTCTTTTGCTTGCTCATGCGATCTCCGTGTTGTCCCTCGGTTACGCGGGCTGCAGCCACGCGCTGGGCGTGGAGTGTGCAATCTCCAGCTCTTCCGGCGTCATGTCGACGGAAACATCGGCAAAGAGCGGAGTGCTCAGGTAGCGTTCTCCCGTATCCGGCAACATGCACAGAATCGTTGATCCCTTGGGTGCTTCCGCGCAGACTTTGAGCGCTCCTGAAAAGGTTCCGCCCGAAGAAATGCCCACAAAGATTCCTTCCTTGCTGGCAAGCTCCTTACTGCAACGCATTGCCTCCGCGTTCGGGATGCGCAGGATCTGGCTGACCAACTTCATGTCCACAGCATCCCCGGTAAGCTTGGGAATGAAATCCGGGCTCCAGCCCTGCTGAGGGTGTGGTTTCCACGCGGGGTGGGGAGCCGCCGGCGACCCGTCGGGGTTTCGTTCCTGCGCAATACCGCTGGAGAGCATGGCCGCGTCGTCCGGTTCGCAGACCACGATCTTGGTCTCCGGCCGCTCTTTGGCAAGTACGCGCGATACGCCCTTCAGCGTGCCGCCGGTGCCAAAGCCAGTCACCCAGTAGTCCAGCCGCTCGCCTTCGAAGTCGTCCAATATCTCTTTTGCCGTGGTTCGGGAGTGCATGTCGGCGTTGGCTTCATTTTCGAACTGCCGGGTGAGAAACCAGCCATGCGCCTTAGCCAGTTCGACCGCCTTGGCCACCATGCCGAAACCTCTCCCCGCTGCGGGAGTAATCACGACCTTGGCTCCCAGAAATCGCATCAGCTTACGCCGTTCGACGCTGAACGTCTCAGCCATCGTAACCACCAGTGGATAACCTTTTTGGGCGCACACCATGGCCAGCCCGATGCCCGTGTTTCCGCTGGTCGCCTCGACCACCGTCTGGCCCGGCTTCAGCTTCCCGCTCTTCTCTGCATCCTCAATCACGCCCAGGGCAAGACGATCCTTGACCGAACCGAGGGGATTGAAAGCCTCGATCTTGACAAAGAGGTTCACCCCTGGCGGAGCCAGCTTGTTGATTCTGACCACGGGTGTGTTGCCGACGGTTTCGAGGATATTGGCGTATTTGTGTCCCATAGGTTGCCCTCCGGAGGAACGAACGAAGCTCTCCCAAGATAACGCGTTTTCCTGGTGACTGGATCGCAGGCCCAATTGAAGCGATAAGCGCATCGCTCCGTTGGGCTGCCGCGCCATCTTCCAGGCAAAGGGCGTCCGGGTTAAACTAACTGCAGTCTCCAAGCCGGGATGGCGGAACTGGCAGACGCAGCGGACTCAAAATCCGCCGAGGGCAACCTCGTGGGGGTTCGACCCCCCCTCCCGGCACCATGAAATTTCGAAAATAAACCTAATAAAATGAGTAAGTAGACGCAATTCTAGGCTTGGGCTGAGTCTCGGTAATTTTCGATTATTGAGTGGTACATTGCTGTTCGGGTACAATTTCAGGTACAGTGCGGGTACAAACAAGCTACAAACGCACTCTCTGGAGACTCCGATGGCTACTCTCGTAAAAACCCCATCAGGCAAGTGGAAGGCGATCATCCGCAGGGCCGGTTGGCCGATGACAGTCAAGACGTTTCGGACCCAGCGAGACGCCGGAGACTGGGCTCGTCGTACCGAAGACGACATGGTCCGTGGGGCATTCATCCAGCGGGCTCCTGGCGATCGAATGACCGTTGCGGTCGCTATGAAGCGCTATCTGTCCGATGTGGTGCCGTCAAAGCGGCCCACAACACAGGTGGCCGACCAAAAGCGGTCCAAGATAATTGTGAAACATCTGGGAAGATATTCCCTTACTTCCCTGACGCCTGAGGTCGTTGCTCAATTCCGGGATATGCGTTTGGCAGGGGAAGATCGTAAGGATGCGAACGGAAACGCGCTCCCACGATCCAACAGTACCGTTCGTCTCGATCTGGCTCTTCTTGGTCACCTGCTGACGACTGCGATTAAAGAGTGGGGCGTTAACTTGCCATCCAATCCGGTCACAAATATCAGGCGTCCCGCACCTGGGGCTGGACGAAATCGTAGACTATCGCCGGATGAGGAATCTCGCCTGCTGACTGCAGTCGATCAGCACTCGAATCCGATGATGGGTTGGATCGTCCGAATCGCTCTCGAAACTGGTATGCGATGGTCAGAGACATTGAGCCTCCACAAATCACAGGTAGATATCAAACGCCGCATTGTCCGACTGCTAAAGACGAAGAATACTCAACCACGCACAGTGCCCCTAACTCTTCGCGCTGTAGAAGTGTTCAGCAAGGCGATTGCGAATCCCGAGCGGCCTAAAGATACAGATCTAATCTTCTTCGGAGCACCTGGTCGTGATGGTGTTCGGAGACCTTACCAGTTCGACAGGATGTGGCAGGCTATCAAGAAAATGCAAGGACTGAAGGATTTTCGCTTTCACGACCTGCGACATGAAGCCGTGAGTCGATTTGTTGAGGCAGGGTTCTCCGACCAAGAGGTCTCCGCAATCAGCGGGCACAAGAGCATGCAAATGCTGAAACGCTACACGCATCTGCGTGCTGAAGATCTCGTCGTGCGCCTGGATCAAGCGCCCAGACTCAACAAGAAAACAGCGTAGTCAGCTCCTCTACGCTAGCTCGGGCCATTATTTCTCGGATGCTGGAAACTGTTTCCGGTATATTTGCGACATTCCCTGCCTGCGGTAAAGGAAATGCTCAAGAAAGACAAGAAAGATCTGACGGTTCGTGAACATTTGAAGATGATCCAATCTGACGGAGGTAAGGCCCGCTGGGCGAAGCTGACTCCCGAGGAGCGGAGCGCCCAGGCGCGCAGGATTGTAGGAGCGCGATGGGCCAAGAAGAGGGCCGCAGAGGTTGTCCCTGTGACAAGTTCCTCCGCGAAGCCTTCAAATCGTGCGGCAAAGAAATCGCCGAACAAATAGCGTAGCCCCTGTCATTTCAGATTTTTCTTGGGCCGAATCCGTCCAGTTTGTCTCTGAGCTTGGGCTTCAAGGCGGAGATTCTCCGTATGCCACTCCTTGGCAAGCTCATAAATCATCTCCCAGGCAATGGGATATTTCTCCTTGGACCCATTGAGCTGAACGACGGCATATTGTGGCCGGCTCTCAACGATAACCTCACGAGCCTTACCATTCTGTTCCACCGACGACGCGGTGACGAAGATTACCTGCGTTTTGCGTTCCAGCAAGACCCCCATGATTCTCCTGTAATCGTAGTAGGATATACAAGCAATTGCATGTATGGACGCATACGATCCGTTAGGTCGGCCTGGGGATGAGCAACAGATTGGTTCAAGCCAGCGTTTTTTAAACGATTGCACCGCTGAAGTGCTTCTACTACCTAAGCTGCGCTGAGATGGCTTTTTTTGACACATCCCGGTAATTTTTTTTGGGGTTTGGAAATGGGGACTATGGGCCAGACACTTCTGCATCTCGTGGACCAGCGAGGTCAGACTCTCCCGGTGGCTATCCGGCTAGCAGTTGAGGCCGCGCACCGTTGGGTCGGGTGGGAATATCCCCATTTGGACGAAGCCGTAGTTGCCGGATGGGCAGAAGACGTTGGCAAAGCAATGGGCGGCCGTCTCGATGAGATTCGGTCTCCGTATCGCTACGCATTTGCCGCATTGCATGGCAAGGTCAGGGAGTGGTTCCGAAGCAATGCTTCCAAGGAGGTTCTGGTTGGAATACCACGGGAGTTGGAGCTGTGGGCCGGCATTGATCGTTCGACACAGCGCGTCATCTACAGAGCCGTCCTGTTCGACCAATTGAAAACGAAGCTGAGTGAGCGTGACAGGCACATCCTTGTTTTGCTTCAGCAAGACATAACGAGTCCGGCAAGGGTTGCGGCTGCCTTGGGTGTCAGTTATTCGGCAGCGGCAAAGGCGATACAACGCGTTAAAGAGAGGATTGCTGCAATATTGGTAGGTGCCCCACCTGTAGAGCAAGTTCCAATGTCACGGCATCCTTGCGAATCGGAAAGCGGAGGGTAACGCTTGGATTTGATGAAGGATTTTTTTCTAGAAGCGAACCCAAATCCTGAGCGGATCGGGTGTCCCGAAGAGCGGACCCTCCGGGCGCTTGCCGAAGGCCGTTTGCCAGCTTCCCATCCGGCCCGTCTTCATCTGGCTTCATGCTCCGAGTGCTTCGCAGAGTTCCGAGGTTTTAAAGGGGAATGTGAGCAAACGCGTAAAGGGCGCCGACGGATCATTGGCTGGGCATTGGCCGCGTCTTTGATCGTCGCAAGTGGTGTAGGGCTTTGGGAATACCTGCACGCAAGAGCTGGACACCTAGCAGCCGTCCAGATGGCCTCTACACAACCGGTGAAAGCAAATGTCGATCTCTTTAATGCCGGAACGGTGAGAGGAGAGGACGATGGTATCAACGCTCTGAAGCAGGTGTCGTTGCCCGCCGCGATCGTACAGCTTTCGGTGACGTTGCCTCGATTCAGCGAGGCTGGGCGCTACGAGGTCCTTGTATCTAGAGACAAATCTGGAAATGAGGTTGTCGCAAAGGGCTCCGGGGATGCTGTCGTCAATGCCGGCAAAGTGATCGTGGGTGCGACGCTCGATCTCCGCGCCGCCAAACCAGGGGCTTA
>CAWGDH010000004.1:0-465833 GCA_963821215.1 uncultured Acidobacteriaceae bacterium
CGTCGAAGGACCGACCCTTCACGATGCGAATTCCAAACGTCTTAAAGTAGTCCGGCGTGACCTTTCCAAAGTCCGCCCTGGGCAAGGTCGAGGTATTGTTATACGCAGGCTCTCCAACAATCGCGAAGGGCGTGGGCCTGTACATTCTGAAAAAGTGGTATCCCCGTTTGTGCCTGAAAACGGAATAAATGCCGGGGTCAGATCGGATGCTCGAGAGCATCTGTTTGTAGTACGCGATGATCTTCTCTGGCTCTTTTGGGGGAGGGCTTCGGAACGCTCAGGTAAAAGGTGAGAACGTGATCTGTCCTGACTCCCATATCCACCTGCATCAGGTTTACGAAGCTATGCATAGCGAGCCCCGCCCCTGTGATAAGCGCCAAAGCCAGTGCCAACTCGCCGATACGACGAACATACGTTGCAGCCGATGTCGTCCGACGCCTGGACCAGCTTGGCCCCCACTCTTCATGGCTGTTCCTGGATCGATCCTTGAGGCATACCAGGCCGGAGTGCAACCGAAAGCAGGGCCGCGAGCGTTGTCGCCGCGCAGAAGAAACAAGTAGACGTAGGGGTTCAGCGCCGGATTGACCCCCCAAGGAAGCGTTAACTTAGGCATGGCGGCTAGCAGGACGCGCAGCATGGAATAGCCCAATCCGACGCCCAGGATGCTCCTGCCATCGCCAGCAGAACGCTCTCTGTCAAGGTCTGTATGAAGATCGTCGATCGCGTTGCGCCCAATGCAGAACGCACCGCCACCTCTTTCTGTCGAGCGATCCCCCTTGAAAGCAGGAGATTTGCCACGTTGACGCAGGCGACGAGGAGTATGAATCCTGCTCCTCCGAGCAAGAGCCAAAGCGCCCGCCTCATCACTGGGCAAAGCCACGACGTAGTCTTTGAGCGGTTCTACGATTGCGCCTTTGACCTGGGGCTCTGGCGCCGCTCTGCGCCAGGTTTGTCGTCACTGCGGCCATTTCATCCTGGGCCTGCATAATCGTGACTCCGGGCTTGAGCCTTCCGATGACAACGAAGGGGACCGCTCTTTGATGCAGTACCTCTGGGGTGAAGACCAGTGGCCACTCATCTGGAAGATATCGCGGTCCGCGATGCCCGGCTGGAGGACACCTGCGACGGTGTAGGGCTCTCCGCCGACACGGAGCGTCTGACCGACCAACTTCGGATCGGCACCGAGATGGTTCCAGAGTTTATGCGTAATGATGACGACATGGTCCTTTCCTGCGTGGCCCTCGTCCTGCAAGAAATCGCGCCCGAGAAAGAAAGAGCTACCAAGCGTGCGATAGTAATTCGTAGTGACCCGCATGCCCATGACGCCCTGTGGCATTTCAGCGGGCCCAATTTCGAACGAGCCGCCACTAAAAGCGCTGAGGTCCTGGAATGCTCGGCTTTGCCGGTTCCAATCAATGAAATTCTCTGCTGACGGGTAACGGGAACCACTCTTGTTCGTAGTCCAGACCGTGACCAGTTGATCTGAGTGTGGATACGGTAGGGGTGCGAGCAAGGTCGCGTAATCTACTGTAAAAATGGCTGTATTGGCGCCCACGCCAAGAGCGACTGTGAGCAAGATGATCCCAGTAAGACCAGGGTTCTTCCATAACACTCGCCATGTGTAGGGTAGACCATAGAGAAATCGCATGAGCACCTGACGATTTTCCAAATAATACGCTTGCTGTGCGCTGATTGGCATCTAGTCCGAGATGGGGCTTGGGGCAAGTTGTCGCCGTTCTACGTCAGCAATGACGCTGGCTTGGCGCAAACGCTCACCTTTCACTCAATGAAAAAAAGATGAGCGAACAAAAAGATTCTGCATGAGTTTTCGCGAAGTTCCCGAAAAACGGTATTTCGGTAATTTCAACTCCCCCGGTGGGAACGTCGGGCAATCTACCAACGCTTGCTTTGCAGGACATTCGAAATCAAATCTCGGAGAGGGGTTATACGGCAACTTGCTGGTAGATCCCTCTAAACAGGCTAGCCATTTCACGCCGTAAAATCTGCATCTTGCGACAAAGCGTGACACAGCGCCGGCAAAACCAGCGTAATCTGCTGGACAGGGAGGCTCTAGCGCCTATCGTTCAGGCGCGATAATAAGCAAATGACTGCGTTGGCCCGTCTCAAAATCGTGATCCTCGGCTGGGCAGGCGCTTCTTTGTTTTTCACAGCCGTTTTGGAAGTCAGCGAACTCGGCCATAAGCCCCTCGGCTTCTCCTCCTTCATTCAACGCTGTGCATTTTGCCCTTTGGACACTTACCCTGCCGATTCTTGCACGATGCATTCGGCGCTTCCCACTGAAGGTACCAAGACGAATCCGAAATGCGGGATCCTCCTGATCCTAATCGCAGTGCTTGCGCTGCTTGTAGACTTCACGCACTGGGCCATCGTTCTCTCAAAAATCTATCTCCAGATCGCCCCTCTCACTCCACGTTTCAGTTCATGGCCGGATCCGATCTGTTCTGGTTTCTGCCCAACGAAATTCTGATTGGAATCGTGCTGGTGACCGCAATCGAAGGCTGGCAGGTGCTCAAGGATCTTCAGGCAGAAGCGCGCGATGGATTTAGAACGCCAGCTCGCAGTCTCACGCCTGGAAACACTTCGCATGCAACTCCACCCGCACTTTCTTTTTAATACCCTTCACACCATTGCGGGCCTGACCGTCGAGGATCCGCCGACAGCACGGCGAATGGTGATTGCGATTGGGGATCTTCTCCGCAGTACTCTCAAGGACAATGGCAACCGGATACAAACACTCGCTGACGAACTGGAATATTCGGATTTGTATCTTGGGATCGAAAAGCTCCGGCTGGGAGACCGGTTGTTGCTCAACTATGAGATCGAGCCTGCAGCCACACGGGCCCTGGTGCAACAGTTTCTGTTGCAGCCTCTGTTCGAAAATGCGATACGCCACGGCGCTTCGCAAATAACCGGTCCCTGCGAGATTTGCTTTTGCGCATCCTGTAAGTCAGGAACCCTCAATATCATGATCCGCAACGACGGTCCCGAGTGCGCGACCAGTCTTGCGGGGCCACGGTTTCGTGGGGCTTACCAACACGATTGACCGCCTGCAGATCCACTACGGAGATCGCCATACGTTTGTTTATTCCGATCGGCCGGAAGGCGGAGTCCAGATCGATATTTCCATTCCTTACCGCGAAGCCGGCGATGGCGCTGCCTCGATCGAAGAGCCTCCGTCAGCGAAGGATCGTATGGATCGGAACAGGAGCGCCGCCCCGGATTTCCTGCACGCTGCACTGGACGCGACCGCGCGTGCGGACTTTCTTTGAAGAAAGCCGCATGAAGTTCGCCGACGCCAACAAGTTCCACAGGAAATCCGGGGGGTTTCCGACAATTGGTTTACACCTAAAGGTGGGGTTAAGAGATCGAGGAGTTATGCGGAACGGGTCAGAGGCCAACGCAGCCACGGCCGGAATGGCGGCCCGCGTCCTCATCGTTGAGGATGAGGCGCACGCGCGTCATTATCTGCGCGAATTGCTTGAGGGCGAACCCCATGTCGAAGTCGTTGGGGAGAGTTCGAATGGTGTTGAGGGGGTTCAACAAATCCGGGAACTATCGCCAGATATCGTGTTTGTCGATATCCAAATGCCGGGCCTCGATGGGTTCGGAATGATTGATCAGATCGCAGGGCCGCCTCTCTTTGTATTTGTAACCGGCTACCACGAGTACGCAGTAAAAGCTTTCGAAATCGAGGCCGTAGACTATCTCTGCAAGCCATTCGACCGAGAGCGCCTTTCGATATCGATTGAGCGAGCGATCCGGAGACTGAACTCCACGGTCCCAAGCGTGGCCGGCAGTCAATGGCTCTCACGGCTCTCAATTAAAGATGACGAGCGGATCCTGTTCGTCCCGGTCGACGAAATCATCTGGATAGAAGCAGCCAACAAATATGTTGTTGTCTACACACCGACTGGATCGCACATTTCGCGGCAGACGATTCAGGGCCTCGAAGACCAGCTCAACCCAAGGGAATTCGTGCGCACCCACAGATCGACCCTGGTGCGAAAGGCCGCGGTACGGGGTTTACATCCGCTCTTTCACGGAGACTACATAGTGAAACTGGTGAACGGCGCAGAAGTTCCCTTGAGCCGTAGTTTCCGAGGATCGTTTTTTCGGGAGATGAGCCGCTGATTGGGAATCCTTCATTGACGTCCACTCTAATCGAGGCTGTGACTTTTTTGGTTGCTTTCATAACTTTGGTGGCTGGAAAGATATGAGGAGCATCGGAGAACAAGCATCGTCGGGGTTCCCTCGACTGCGCTCGGGACAGGCTCCTCGACTGCGCGCCATAAACCCTCTGTTACGCCCCATAGATCTGCTAGGCGCTTCGCTCCCACGGCACGCCGGGGCAGGCAGGATGACGGCCTGGTGGAAGTTTTAAACAACGGCCTGGTTGGGCGTGCCAAAAACGCAATCGAATAAGTCACAACCTCTCTTAACGAACAACCGAGTTGGCGACCCAAGCGAAGGTAAGCCTGATGCGTTGGTTGTGCGACAAATCTCTCGCTTCCTCACCAGCCTTGTCCCCTGGACGGGTGGGTGGGAAGCCGGAAAAGCGGAGGACGAAATGACCGCCGCACCCAAATAGAGCTAGCGTCGTTCATTTCTCTCTTAACTCGCCCCCGCGAGTCGGCTGCTCGGGATGACAAAGTGTCGGGGAGGCATCCTAGCCCACTCAAGCCAAAGTACGGCTTGAATGGGCCACCCAAAGCTCCTGTTGTCCCTCAACTCGCATCCGCGAGTCCACTGCTCCCACGGCGCGCCGGGGCAGGCGGGATGACAATTCATCTGCCACTAACGAATTCTCTGCGACAACCCGCTAGCTGGCGGCGCACTCGTCAGATGGGCCCGACGGGCTTAATGGAACTTGAATGAATCCCACTCGCGCCGCTAAACAGGCGCCTCGTTCCAAACGGAAAGCGAACCTCGTCCTGGTTCACCTAGCTTGAGAAATCAAGGAAGGTGAACTGGAGGGGGAATGAACAGGCAACCGTTCGGAAATAGTTGTGGGCCGGCCGTGAAGGCCGTTGTGATGACCGGCCAGAAGTACGCGGTCCTTTTCGCCGGATTGTTGTTTTCCGGGGCGGCTCTCGCACAGCAGCCGTGCAGTCGAGGGATGCATATCGAGGGCGTGATTACTGATCCGACCGGAGCGGTGGTTCCCGGAGTACACGTGCAGGCCGGCACTGGAGCAACGGGCGTAAGCGATGCGACCGGCCACTATGCGTTCGCGTGTGTGTCCGTCACCTCAACCACGATTACCGCGGATGCCGACGGATTCGCCCAGGCCATCGCTCGCGCACACGCTCATGCAGGGGGCACCGCGCATGTCAATCTCCGGCTTGCTGTGGCATCGGTGCAGACGGATGTACAGGTGAACGCTAACGACGACCGCACGGCGGGCACGACTGTTCTCGGGACTGAGCAAGTGCAACGGCTCTCTGATGATCCGGACGACTTTCTTCGCGAATTGCAGGCGTTCGCCGCGGGTGGAGGCGGTCCTTCTGGTAGTGCCCTGGTCACGGTCGACGGCTTCCAGAATAGCAGCGCGTTGCCCCCGAAGAGTTCCATCGCTTCTATTCGCGTGAATCCCGATTTGTTCTCGTCCGAGTACCAAAACCCGCCGTGGCTGGGCGCGAGGATTGAAATCGAAACCAAGCCAGGCGCCGGACCGTGGCACGGAGCCCTGTTCTTTGCTGACAGCGCCAGCCCTTTCAACGCTACCGATCCGTTGTCAGTGACCGCAACGCCCGCGGGCAAACGGCGATATGGTTTCGAACTCGGCGGCCCCATTACGCAGAAGAAAAGCGACGTCTTCTTTGCGCTGGAAAAGCGCGATATCGATGAGTTCAATGTCGTCGATGCGGTGACACTGAATTCAAGCGGAGCTCCTGCACCCCTGCAACAATCCGTAGCCGCTCCGCAACGGCTGTGGATTGGCTCCGCACGCGCAGATTGGCAAGTCAAACCAAATGATCTGATGACTGTGTCTTTTGGCGCTAACGTCAACAATCTCGGGAATCAGGGCGCCGGCGGGCTGGTTCTGGCTGAGGCTGGTTACGACAGCCTGGTGAGCGAGTATGATCTGCGTCTGCTGAACTCGCAGACCGTTAGTGCCAACATGTTGCATGAGACGCGGATCGGCTACTCCTGGAAACGCACAGAGCAGAGCCCTCTTTCGATAGCGCCTGCTGTGCAGGTGGCAGGCTATTTCGTTGGTGGAGGGTCAACCAGCGGGGATCTCAACAACCGTGAACGCGATCTCGAAGCAGATGACGATGTAATACTCACGCGGGGCCGGCATACCTGGAAGTTTGGCATGCAGTCTCTGGGGGTATTCGAACACAACTACGATCCGGACACCTTCAACGGCGCATACGTCTTTGGTGGAGGAAGCGCGCCTGTGCTCGACGCGAACAACAATCCGACCGGCGAAACAACAACCATCACTGCCATCGAACAGTACCGGCGTGCGGTTGCGAGCCTCCCTGGCGGAACACCAACGACCTTTCAGACGAACAGCGGAACTCCGCTCGTGCCCCTCACTCAATGGCGGTTGGCTTTGTACGCGCAAGACGTTGCCAGGCTAACCAATCGCTTCACTTTGTATTCAGGCATACGCTATCAGTTTCAAACCGCGCCCGGCAGCTTTGCGAACTTTTCGCCGCGCCTCGGCTTGAATTGGGCGCTCGACCATAAATCGGCCTGGGTTGTTCACCTGCGCACAGGATTGTTCTCGAGCGCGGTTGATCCCAGCTATGCGATGCAGGTTAACCGGTTGAATGGAATCCGGCAAAAGCAAGAGACAACCTATGCGCCGAGTTTCCAGAATCCGCAGACGCCGGTTGCCGGTTCGATCAGCGTGAACACAATCTATCAGTTCCAGAAGACGTTCAGGCAAATACCCTCCTTTAGCTCTCAGTTCGAACTAGAACATGAGTTTGCGCATCATTGGCATGCTGAGGGTGATTTCAATTACACAGCGAACTGGGATCAGATCCGGGTGGAAAACATCAACGCTCCGATGGTTGCAAGCAGCATAGGCGCTGCGCCTGACCCAATCGTGGCTCTTCTTGCTCCACGGCCCATTGCAGCCAACGAGAACATCTTTCTCTACGAGAAGCTTGCGCATATGCGGGGGAGATTCCTGGTTTTATCTCTGGCGCAGAACGATTACAAGCGATTCGGCGCTTCCGCGTTCTATGTGCACATGGCAGGTGTCCGGTCGGACGGAGGTTTCCGCGGTGAGAATACGGCAGGGGCGGCCAATCCGCAGTCGAGCTACAGCGAGCAGGGCGAGTCGTCGCGGGTGGATTGGCAGACATCCGGCCTCTTCGGTGCGATGGGCAACGTGAAGCTGCCGCTGAAAGCGGAGTTTTCGACTGAGCTCTTCGCAAGCAGCGGCACGCCATACAACATCACAACGGGCACGGATGCGAATGGCGACGGCGACTTCAATGACCGGCCTTCCTACGCTTCTGGTCCAGGCCCAGGGGCTTACAACACGCAATTTGGATTGCTCACCATCAACACGGTGAATGGCAATGTCCCGCGGAATATAGGGACGATGCCGGGAACCGTGCATCTGGACACGAACCTGAGCCGTTCCTTCACCCTGCCGGGCAACAAAGAGAATCCACGCACGTTCACATTTAGTTTGCGCAGCGCCAATCTGCTGAACCATACGAATGTCACTGCGGTAAACACCATCCTGTCGTCCGGAGCGGTCGGGCGTCCGGTTACAGCCGACACCGCCCGGCGCATCGAGCTGGGTTTACGATTCGCTTTCTGATCGGGACCGGCGGTATGGTTCGAGTGTTCGTCAGGCGCCTGAAAAGCCGGGGTTTGCCAGCGCTAAAGCGCGTGATCGGTGTCGAGACTCTTTCACAGAGCGCTAAAGCGCTCCTTCCCCCGCATAAATGCGGGGGCTCCCACCGCCTAGCAGCGCCCTCATCATGCCGGTAGCTTGTACCGGCCAAAATGTCGAAGTAAGCCTGATTATGCAGCTTTTGGACGCCCCGTTCCGTCCAACAGGCCAAGTCCGCATCTATTATTGGTTTGCACCATGGAGAACGTGACATGACACTGCCCAGTCACTTACTACTCTTAGCGACCGTGATCGGCGTCGGAAGCCAACTCCTCGCGCAGGGCCCGCCTCCTGGTAACCAGCCGCCACCGCCGCCGCCCACTGCGGGCATCAACGCTACCCTTGAACCCGATGGGTCTTCGGCAACTTACATTGTCACAGAGCAGCTGGTCGGTATTAACTTTCCCAATGACGCCGAGGGCACGACCCCTACCGTCACGGGCAACCTAGTCATCGCGCCGGATGGCAGCATCCCTGTTGGCTCCTCCAAGCTCACCGCCGACCTGCGCAACCTCAAGAGCGACCAGGACCAGCGTGACGGCTACGTGCGCAAGAATGTACTGGAGACGGACAAGTTCCCAACCGCCGAGTTTGTTCCGACGAAAATTGAGGGCCTGCCAAAGATGATCCCCTTCACTGGCCAGGCGGGCGTACAGATTACCGGCAATCTCACCGTACACGGCGTGACCAAGGAGGTCACCTTCCAGGGCATCGCTACCTTCAATCGCAATGGCACGATCGCCGGCCGCGCAAAAACTACGTTCAGCTTCGCTACCTTCGGCCTCAACAAACCCACCATAGCTCGTCTGATGAGCGTTGACGACAAGATCACACTCGAGCTTGTCTACAGACTTAAACGTAGTTAGCGGGTTTTGAAAGCAGCACCAGGAAAATGGAAGCCGTCGCGCTTCTAAATTGATCGCGTCCGAAAACCGCCAAATCAAGGCTCTGATCGTGGGAGAATTCGGCTATGGGACTGCCTGGCTGGAGAGTGTGCTACCGCGCGTTGGAGAGCCGGGATGCGCGTTTTGACGGGCTCCTGTTTGTTGGGGTCTCGTCCACAGGCGTCTACTGCCGTCCTATTTGCCCAGCGCGGACTCCCAAATTCGATCATTGCAGCTTTTTCGGCTCGGCGGTTGCCGCGCAGGAGGCAGGCTTTCGGCCGTGTCTTCGTTGCCGGCCGGAGATCGCACCGGATCTAGCATCGTGGCGTGGCACGTCGAATACGGTCTCGCGCGCTCTTGCCCTGATCGCCGAAGGCGCCCTTGACGGAGCCGGGAACAGCGTCGAGAGCCTGGCAGCACGATTAGGCATGGGGGAGCGTCAATTGCGCCGCCTATTTCTCCAGCATATAGGCGCTTCTCCGATTTCGGTCGCGCAGACGCGCCGGGTTTTATTCGCAAAGCAACTCATCCACGACACAACGATGCCCATGGCCGCAGTTGCAACGGCAGCTGGTTTCGGCAGCGTCAGGCGCTTCAACGAAACCTTTGTCAAATTGTTCCAACGGCCACCGCGGGCGTTGCGCAGACGGAGCGCTGCCAGCGACCAGGAAAGGGGTGTCGTGCTTCGGCTCAGTTATCGTCCTCCCTATGACTGGAACAGCATGCTCGCCTGGCTCCAAGCACGGGCCATTCCAGGCGTGGAATTTGTGGAGAACGGACGCTTTCTGCGAACGATCGAAATCGATGGCGGACTTGGAAGCATCGCGGTGGCTCATCTTCCGAAACGACAAAGTCTTGAAGTCCACATTCTGTTTGCGAATGTCAGGGCCCTGCCTGCCATCGTTGCGCGCGTACGCCGACTGTTCGACCTGGGAGCGGATGTTGACATCATCGAACAACATCTCTCTGCAGACCCCGGGCTCTCCAAATTGGTTAAACAACGCCCAGGTCTCCGCGCTCCTGGTGGATGGGATGAGTTCGAGATCGCCGTCCGCGCGGTGCTCGGCCAGCAGATAAGTGTGCCTGCCGCACGAATACTCGCGGGACGGCTAGTGGAGCGGCAAGGCCGCATTGTGCCCGCGCCGTTTCGGAATCATCCCTCGCTTTCGCGCGCCTTTCCCAGCGCGAGGCGATTGGTTTCGACCTCCACCATCGGCGTGGCCATGCCTGCAGCGCGAGCAGACGCAGTTAAGGCAGTGGCAGAAGCCACGATAGCCGATCCGAACTTGTTCGATGCCCTCGGAGAGATCGAGGAAACGGTGGCGCGTCTCAAGAGAATCCGGGGAGTCGGCGAATGGACCGCGCAATACATTGCGCTTCGGGCGATGCGCGAGCCAGACGCATTTCCCGCGAGCGATCTGGGTATCTTGCGCGGGGCGGCCTTAATGGGCGATGTGGGGATGAGTCCGGAAACTCTGCGGAATCGGGCCGAATCCTGGCGGCCTTGGCGAGCGTATGCGGCGCAGCATCTTTGGGCTGCCAGTGCAAACGCAGTCTTGGACCGTTCCCACACCGCGGCTTAGAAAGAGGAAGGTATGAAACTTGCATTCAAGACGGTCGATTCACCCGTGGGGAAGCTGAAGCTGGTCGCGAGCGACAAGGGTCTTGTAGCGATCCTCTGGGAGAACGACAAGCCGGAGCGCGTTCGTTTGGGTGAACTTACCAGAAGCGAAAGCCATCCCATCCTGCTAAAGGTGGAGCGGCAACTCGCAGAGTACTTCACCGGGAGGCGCAAACACTTCTCAGTGCCTTTCGATCTGAGGGGAACGTCGTTTCAGAGAAGTGTCTGGGAAGGTCTGCTCGCCATTCCTTTCGGCGAAACCAGAACCTACCGCGATCTTGCTACACGGTTAGGGAACCCCCAGGCGGCGAGGGCAGTTGGCGCCGCGAGCGGGCGGAATCCGATTTCGATTGTTGTGCCTTGCCATCGGCTCATCGGCTCGACAGGTAATCTCACGGGCTTCGCGGGAGGGCTTCAGGCGAAAGCACGTCTGCTTGATTTCGAAAAAGGCGGCAATCCGCAATTTCATCCTGGGGAGGATGGAAGGTCTTTGGGCGCTCATGGCCTCAGCAGGCCGGGGACGGCATGGGGCACTATGTTGCGAAGAGAGAGTGGAAGCTGATTGGGAGTCAGCAAGACGCGCTACAAGCGCTGGGGCCGGTCCACCGGGGAAATTCGTTTTGGTTGCGGGGGCTGGATTTGAACCAGCGACCTTTGGGTTATGAGCCCAACGAGCTACCGGACTGCTCCACCCCGCTCCTTGATAGTAACAACCACAGAGGACAGGGTCAAACCACGCGCTGGCAGCTTGAGGCTAAGATCACGCGAATTGAATCGCGGAATTTTCCTGCAAAGCGCATAGATCGTGATTTGTCTGTGTAGCGCGTAAAGTGGATAGGGCAACTGTGGGGAGTGGCATTCGATGGATGCCCCCCTCTTCGTATGTCTCATGCAAATCATAGTGCCGCCATGACTTCTTCCCCTCGTTTGCTGGGCAATCGTTTGCTGGAGCCCTTGCTACATTTTGGATTTGCACTCACCGGGGTCGGTACGGTGCTGCTGGGCTGCATTCTGCCCCAGCTTTCTACGCAATGGCACCTGAGGGATAAGGACGCGGGCCTACTGCTGCTGGTGCAGTTTGCTACCTCTGCCTCCGGAGCATTGTTGGTCCGGCGCAATCTCTGGAAGACGCTGGCCTGCGGCTACACGCTTTTTGGCGCAGGAGGGATCGGCATTTTTCTGCTGCAACAAAGATCCTTACCCATTTTTGCCTTCTACGGCCTGGGGCTCGGACTGGCGATGACCTCGACCAATATGCTGGTAGGACGGCGCTATCCGAACCGCATGGGAGCAGCACTGGCCATCCTGAATTTCTCATGGAGCGCAGGCGCTGTGGCGTGCCCGCTTCTAGTTGCACAGTTTCTGCGCCATGCGGCCGGCGGGTCCGTCTTCGGCCTGCTGGGACTGCTGGTGCTTCCATTTGCGCTGCTACCCGTGCTCGCAGAGCAGCGTGATTTTGCGGCGCCAATGGTATTCGGTCCGGCCCCCGCCGGGATCAAAGAGGCGGCAACCATCGTTTACTTTGCCCTCCTGGCCTTTCTCTATGTGGGGATCGAAGCCTCCGTGGGGAATTGGATGAGCACCTACGCAACTCGGACCACTAGCTGGAACTTCGCCGGGGGCAGCCTGGCGCTGGCCGTGTTTTGGGCGGCCTTGTTGCTGGGCCGGGCCCTGACCCCGGCGATCCTGGGCTTCTTGACAGAACTCCGTCTCTATCAAGCCTCAGTCATCACGACCATAGCGGGAATCTCATTGTTGCTGGCGGCGCACAATCCGCCCGTACTGCTGGCTGGATCGGCTCTGACAGGGGTCGCCCTGGCTCCGTTGTTCCCACTCATCCTCTCGCTCTTCCTGGGGGAAATAGGAGGGTCGCGCAACGCCGGTTGGGTGTTTGCCGTGGCCGGCTTGGGCGGAGCCGTGCTCTCCTGGTTGACCGGAACTGTTTCCAGCGGCACCGGCTCACTGCGCATCGGCCTGATGGTGCCCGGCGCCGCTGCCCTGCTGATGATGGGCTTGATCACCTGGCGCCGGAGCAGCCAGCAAGAGCGAAGTACAGGTAATCAGCAGGAAGCCATCCTGCAACCCACGACCACCGGCAAGACTTTGCGGCACCCGGCTGGAAAGCAACACCTCAGGGGCTAAAGCCCTCGTCAGCCCCATTTGACGGCCCGACTAAAGTCGTGCCCTGATACAAAGCAGGGCTTTCCGGAGCCTGTGAGAACCGCAGAGTTCTCATGCAGACGTGGAAGCCTGTGCCCTTCAAAGGCTGAGTTTTTCCGCGGCCTGTAAGCTACAGTGGGCGGTTGGCAAGACTCTTGCGCGTGAGGAGGGCGACATCGTCGCGCTCCGCTCCCACGAGTTCCAGCCTGGGAGGCCTTACGCGCGCTGACGGGCCCCCGCACTCTTCCTGAACCTGCTTGATCAGTTGCACAAACTTGGGCACGGTATCCAGGCGCAGTAATGGCAGGAACCAAGCGTAAAGAGGATCCAATGCCGGCGAGGGACCGCTCTGCGCCAGCTTGAAAAGACGCACCGACTCTTCGGGGAAGGCATTCACCAGCCCGGCGATCCAGCCAGTCGCACCTGCAGCGACACTCTCGACCACCACATCGTCCATGCCCACGAAGATCTCGAGCGATTGGCCGGCCAGATGCTTGAGCGAGGTGATGCGCCGGATATCGCCGCTCGATTCCTTCACCGCATGGAAGTTCTGGTGCTGCGTACGTAGTTCGACTATCTGCTCCGGAAGGATGTCCGTTCCGTAGGCAATCGGATTGTTGTAGAGCATGGCAGAAAGCGGAGTCGCTTGAAAGATCGCGCTCAGGTGAGCATGGGTTTCACGCCAGTCACCCCGGTACACCCAGGGCGGCAGAACCATCAGCCCATCCACGCCCACCCGGTGTGCCTCTTTCGCAAGCCAAACCCCTTCAGCGGTACTGAGCGCGGAAATGCCGGCAATTATTGGCGCTCTACCGTCCAAGGACCGCCTGGCCCATTTCAGGAGCTCAAGTTTCTCTTCCGTGGTAAGCGCCGCCGATTCCCCGAGAGATCCCAGAGCAACAATGCCGCTGCAGCCACTTTCGACCAGCCAGCGAGCCTGGGCAGCAAAGGTTTCGTAGTCGACGGACAGATCAGCCTGGAATGGAGTTGTGATGGCTGGGAAGACTCCAGCCCAATCTTTCTGGTTCAAGGTTTCATTCTCCTTCTTGCATCATAATGGCTTGGCAGGACGATGTTTTTGCGAGAGATCGGCTCAAGCGAGATGAGAGCCGACCCACCTGCCTCTTCGCTCCTCTCCGCAAGATCAGCAAACTAAAAGCAATTTCGATCAAGCTATCTCCGTCTCCAAACGCTACTTTTGTCTAGGTCCTGAGTAGCTTATTCCAAATCTGCCCTGAGGTTACCTCTATGAGTGCATGCAGCATGGTAAGTAGCAGCATAGGCCATCGTCTTGAGCCCAACGCATTGAGTGAAGATTCGTTGGTTGCGGCGGCGCAAGCCGGCCAGGAGTGGGCATTCGTCGAACTGTGCACACGTAACTCTAAACGTGTCTTTAACACTATTTACGGTGTGACAAAAAATCGCGAGGATGCGGAAGATGCACTTCAGGATTCGATAATGAGGGCCTTCCTGCACCTGAAACAGTTTGACGGAAGGTCCAGCTTCGCCACCTGGTTTACTCGCATCGGCATCAATTCGGCTCTCATGATGTTGCGTAAGAAGCGTATTCGCCAGGAGACTTCCATGGATGCGACCGCTGAAGGAGAGACATGGCAGACTTGGCAAATTGCCGACTATTCCGCAAACCCCGAGGAATATTACGTGTGGAACGAGAAGTCCACGCGCCTGAAGCGGGCCATCTGCCGCCTGCCAAGCACTCTAAGGTCTGTAGTCGAGCTGGGACAAATGGAAGGCCATTCGATGAAACAGATCGCTCACAATATGGGGATTTCTATCCCGGCGACCAAGTCCCGGCTGGCTCGTGCCAAAGTGGCTCTGCGCAAGTCAATGAAATAGATCCATCGGGAAAGAAGCAGGCGGGACGCTCACAGGAAGGGGGGACGTGATGAGTTGGCGGAAAAAATGGTAAACAGCTTTATCGTTAAGCTCGGCGCCACCCAACCGGTCGAAGCGAACAAGCAATTTGCAGACTTCTTTATCAGTGGGCTGCTTCTGCTGATGGCGCTTGGATTAGCGATGTGACGAAGCTATTTGATGGCGGCCACCCTGGAAAAGAGGGCTACGATTCCTTCGGCAAGCGTGGGATGCGTAATCGTCATATCGCGCAAGACGGTGTACGGGATACCTGCTTTCATCGCGAGCTGGATGGTAGCCATGGTTTCACCGGCACCCTCGCCAAAGCCAGTGAAGCCCAGGATCTGGTCATCCACCGCAGCGACCAGCGCTTTAAGAAATCCCCTGGTCTCAGACATCGCCCGGGTTCTGAGCACTGTTGCCATGGGGATCTTGGCTAGACGGTACGGGATGCCCTGCTGTTTTGCCTGCGATTCATCAAGCCCTACATGGGCAAGTTCAGGGTCGGTATAGAGGCAGGATGGGACCTGTCTTCCTGTTGTGGTGCGGTGGGCACCCACCAAGTTGTCGCGGACGATGCGAAAGTCGTCAAACGATATGTGGGTGAAGAGGGGGCTACCTGCGCAGTCTCCGAGCGCCCAAACACCAGGAGCGCTGGTCTCGAGCCGATCATTGACATCGACATAGCCTTGTTTCGTGGTCTTCACTCCAGCCAGGTCCAGTCCGATGGCTTCCGTGTTGGGTAAGCGTCCCGTCGCCACAAGCAGGTGGGAGCCCTCGACGATGATCTGGGACTGACGCCTGAAACCATACAGCCGCACCCGGTGGCCGGATTTCCCTTCTACGTGGCCCAGGCTGGTATTTGCCACAGTGACGATGCCTTCGTCCTGGAAGAGCTGCGTGATCGCTTCGGAAACATCCTGATCCTCACGATGGAGCAGGCGATCATTCCGCTCCATGATGGTTACGCGACTGCCTAGACGCCGCATAGCCTGGGCAAACTCCAGTCCGACATAGCCCCCACCGAGAATCAGCAAATGCTCGGGGACGATGTCGAGTTCCAGCGCCTCAATATGAGTGAGCGGAGAGGCCTCGGCGAGACCGGGTGTATTACCAATCGCTGCCCTGGTCCCAGTGTTGATAAAGACCTGTTCGCCACGGAGAATGCGTTCTCCTCCGCCGAGAAGAGCGACCTTCAGGGTTCTGTCGGCGATGAAACAGCCATCTCCCATGACGATCTCGGCCTTGCTTCGGGCAAAGTTGTCCATGTGCATCTGGTGAAGGCCGTCTACCATCTGGCGCTTGCGCGCCCGCACACCCGGCATGGAAACGGTCCACTTGTCCGTTAACATGCCGAACTCTTCTCCTCTCTGAAAGTAGGAGGCCACCTTGGCTGATTGGATAACGTTCTTGCTGGGAAGGCAGGCGATGTTGGGGCAGGAACCTCCGAGATATTTGCGCTCAATGACTGCAGTACGTTTCCCGCTTGAAGCCAAGTGCCACGCCATGTACTTTCCTGCTTCTCCGCTGCCCAGCACAACGGCATCGTAGCGCTCAATCTCGGGCATGCTATTCCTCAGGGACGCAAAGGTCAGGGCCGCCGAGGCGGTCAAGGCTGAGAGTAATGAGTTCAGGGATTTGAGATCTTGTTCCTGCTTGCTCATATTTTGCTTTTATTGCTGCCATGGATGTGCACCACCGGCGCAGCAAGTTCCGGAAGAGCAAAATTACAGAACGTTTCCCAGCGGCGTGCATCATGTCTAGTAGCGTCTACGGGTGGGGACCGACCCCCTCAGGCAGACAAAAGGAGATGATGATGGCAACGGCAGAAAAGGTTGAAACAAAAAGCGAGAAGTCGACGGCGATCAAGAGCGTTGGACTGCTGGATCACACGGCGGTCGAGGAAATATCGGGCGAGCTCCGTCACTTGCTGGCGGATCTCTTCGCTCTCTACCTCAAGACGAAAAACTTCCATTGGCATATGACGGGCAAGCACTTCCGCGACTATCACTTGTTGCTTGATGAGCAGTCGGATCAAATCTTCGCTATGACGGACCCCGTTGCGGAGCGAGCGCGGAAGCTGGGAGGGATTACCCTTCACTCCATCGGCGAGGTATCGAGCCATCAACGTCTTAAGGACAACAATAGCCACCACCTTCCGCCCAAGGCCATGCTGAGCGAGCTTTACGCTGACAACCGGCAACTAACGGCATCGCTTCGCTCAACCCACGAGGTATGCGACCGCCACAACGACGTGGCAACCGCCAGCCTGATTGAAGTATGGATCGACGAGACGGAACGCAGGGCGTGGTTCCTCGGCGAGATTATCGAAGGCATTGACTGATTTGTCAGCGGCCTGAGATCGTAGCGGCGGATACGTAGGCTATTGCATGCGTATCCGTCGCCACTCCCCAGGGGTGGTGTCGAGTAATTTTCGGAAAGCCCGAATGAAACATGCCTGATCAGCAAAGCCACACTTGAGTGCGATCTCTACCATAGGCAAGTCGGAATGCAGAAGCAGTTCTTTAGCAGCATCGATGCGCTGCTCCAGCAGCCAGCGATAGGGTGGTTGGCCGATCGTCTGTTTAAAGGCACGGACAAAGTGACTGACAGATAGCTTGCATTCGCGAGCAACCTGAGAGAGCGCTATCTGCCCATCCAGATTTGCCTTCAGCATCTCGGTGGCGCGATGCAACTGCCAGGGCGCTAATCCTCCACGCACGATGGACGGAGCTATTTTGATGCCACCGTAGGTGCGGGCTATGTATGCGTGCGCGGCAAAAACCAGGTGGTCGACGTAGAGCTCGCTGGAAAGTTCTGGCCTCTCGAGCGCCGGCAGGAGGCACAACGCCAGACTCCACAACCGGGGATCAACCTTGCCAAAGGGCCAGGTGAGAGTTTCGCATCGGCAGCAATCGTTCTCATCCGCAAACTCGTCCAGGGCGGCGCGAGGCACATAAAACTGCACCATATCAAAGGCACTTCCTAAATACATGGAGGGGTCGTGGCCCAGATGCATGATGCTGACGCTTCCTTCTTGCGCGGGTTCGTCCGAGACCGGACGGCCATGTAGCCAGAACTTGACGGTCGAGACAGAGCGCAAGTGGAGCTGGACGGCGAACGAACGCTCGCAGGCGAATGGAGTGGTCCTATCAACCAGGCCTGTCTCCGCGCGCAGCCGGGTGACGGCAAGGTGCGCCTTGCGCCGGGTTCTTACGCTGATCATGGGGGCGCTCGGCATATGCAGGTGCTTCGCCATGCGATTTCCGTAGGTGCCGGTTTCGATCAAACTGAGTGCTGGAAGTGGGCAAGGAACTGGTTTGTGGAGGGGCATCTTACGTGAAACGACCCCCGGAAACCGGCTGACGGAATCGACGGCAACGGTAGCACTCAGCATCGGTGGACCACCTTTCGAGCAACGATGAAGGAAGCGTGCAACGATGATTCCAAGTTAAAGATCATGACATCTCGCCGAAACCCTCATTCGGGCCGATCTCAAGCAACCATTTGGGATCGAACAAGTTACACGCAAAGCATGATGGCGATGCCGGTGCAAGCGGCGAAAAAGCGCGGGAACAGCGTGAAACGATCGCCTCGGCGCCGAGCTAGCGCAAAAAGCAGGAGGAAATAAGTAGGAGAGACTGATCCTTTCGAGGGGGCTCGACCCCCCTTCGAAGAAGTATCTGGATGACGACCCGATTGCTAAGATTGGAGTCTGGTCTGAGGCACGGACCACAATTGTGGTGGCTCCATGGAGAGAGAAAGATGAAAAGGACTCTAATTACAGTGGTTCTCTGCCTGCTTGCGGCCAGACTGGTAGACGGACAAGCAGCCGCCCCCTCGAGCCAGCCTGACCTGGCACTCGATCCTGCGCTGGGCATCTCCACCCTGCAGCTGTGGCCAAGTGGAGCGCCCGAGGTAGAGGGGACCCCTGCGGCCGATCTGCCCACGCTCACGGTGTTTCTGCCTCAGAAAGGAAACGGCACGGGGTCGGCCGTAATCGTCGCCCCCGGCGGAGCCTACCTCGGCCTCGCCAGCAACCTCGAAGGCCGCCAGGTTGCCGACTGGTTCACCTCCCAGGGCGTGACCGCCTTTGTGCTCAAGTACCGGCTGGGGGCAAAGTATCTTTATCCGATTCCATTAGAGGATGCGCAGCGGGCGGTCCGGCTGGTGCGGTCGTCCGCCGCTGCCTATGGCTTTCTCCCCAACCGTATTGGCTTTGTTGGGTTTTCCGCCGGAGGCCACTTGGCAGCGGCCACCGGTACGCTGTTCGACGCCGGCAAGCCCGACGCAACCGATCCGCTGGAGCGGGTCAGCAGCCGGCCTGATTTTCTGGTACTGGGCTATCCCTGGTTAAACGCTATGCAGCCCAGCGGGCACTACATCACCTATTGTTCGGTGATCAAGATTATTCCGCCTGCAACCTGCAAACTGGATGAACAGAAATACACGCCGAGCCTGCACGTTACCTCCGAGACGCCCACCACTTTTATCTACAGCACCTCAGACGATCGCACCGTCCCTATCAGCGCCAGCGTGGATTTTTACAATGCTCTGATTGCCGCCGGCGTACCCGCCGAGATGCATATCTTCCGCCATGGAAATCACGGCAGCGGCATGGGAGAGGGCAGCGCAGCGCTCGATCAATGGCCGGTCCTGCTGGCGCAATGGCTGCGCGACCAGGGTCTGCTTACTCCGGTTCCCAAACCATAGCGAATCAGTATTTTCCTGAATCTCGTTTGATGGCCTGAAAGGACTTCGCTGACTTCGGTGGGCGGTTGAGGCCAACCAGCTAAAACCCCTGAATCTGCATCTACTTGATTCGACTCTAGTCGTTGTCACCGGTTTTGCCAGTCCAAAGCATAAAGGAATCTCATCATGCCTGAAGCGCTCTTGCCAGAAACGCTCACCGCCCCGCTTACCGAGGGCCTTCCCCACCCACGCGGCGCGTGCTGGGATGGAAAGGGGACCAACTTCGCTATTTTCTCCGCTCACGCGACCAAGGTAGAGGTCTGCCTGTTCGACGAGAACGGCGAAAAGGAGGTGGAGCGGATTCAGTTGCCGGAGTACACCAATCAGATCTGGCATGGCTATCTGCCGGGCGTACGACCGGGCGCGATCTACGGTTACCGGGTTCATGGACCCTATGAGCCTGCAGCCGGGCACCGGTTCAACCCGAACAAGCTGCTGCTCGATCCCTATGCGGTGGCTCACATTGGCGAGCTCAAATGGGACCCGGCGGTATTTGGATACAAGATGGAGTCGGGGGACGATACTACCTTCGACGAGCGGGACAGCGCACCCTTCATGCCCAAGTGCGTAGTGGTCGATCCCAACTTCGACTGGCATGGTCAAAGCGTGCTGAGCGAGGTCCGCATTCCCTTTGACGACACGATCATCTATGAACTCCACGTCAAGGGTTTCACCAAGCGATTTCCGGGGTTGGACGAGAAGCTGCGCGGCACCTATGCCGGCCTTGGCGCTGAGCCGGTGATCAAGTACATCAAGGACCTGGGCGTCACCTCGGTGGAGCTGATGCCGATCCATTTCTTCATCAATGACAGCAACCTGCTGGAGAAAGGCCTGACCAATTACTGGGGCTATAACACGATCGGGTTTTTTGCGCCTGATCCGCGCTATGCCAACGACCGCCGCCATCCGGTGCGCGAGTTCAAGGAGATGGTCGCCCGCTTCCACGACGCTGGGATTGAAGTCATTATGGACGTGGTTTATAACCACACCGCTGAAGGAAACGAACGCGGCCCGACGCTATCGTTCAAGGGAATCGACAACGCAAGTTACTATCGCCTGCTCCCCGACAAGCCGCGCTACTACATCAACGACACGGGCACCGGAAACACGGTGAACCTGAGCCACCCGCGAGTGATCCAAATGGTGACCGATAGCCTGCGCTATTGGGCAGAGCAGACTCGTGTTGATGGCTTCCGGTTTGACCTGGGAACCATCCTGGCGCGGGAACCAAACGGATTCGATAACCAGAGCGGATTTCTCAAGGCCTGCAGCCAGGACCCATGTCTGTCAAGGATCAAGCTGATCGCCGAGCCCTGGGATTGCGGTCCGGGGGGTTACCAGGTGGGCGCTTTTCCTCCTGGCTGGGCAGAGTGGAATGACAAATTCCGCGACACGACACGCAAGTTCTGGATCGGCAACGCGCCGGCGGCCGCCCTGACCGAGAGCCTGTGTGCTTCCGCATCCATTTTCAATCACCAGGGACGCAGGCCCTGGGCATCGATCAACTTCGTCACTGCTCACGATGGCTTCACGCTGAACGATGTTTATAGCTACAACGAGAAGCACAACGAGGCCAACGGCGAAGACAACAAGGACGGCAGTTCCAACAATAACTCCTGGAACTGCGGCGTGGAGGGTCCTAGCGACGACCCCGATATCGTTGCTCTGCGCAAACGCATGATACGGAATGCACTGGCCACTCTGCTCCTAGCCCAGGGTACTCCCATGTTGCTGGCCGGCGACGAGTTCGGCCGCACACAGGGCGGTAATAACAACGCTTATTGTCAGGATAACGAGATCAGCTGGCTCGATTGGGATCTGCAAGAGAAAGGCGAGTCGTTAATTGCTTTTACTCGCCGGCTGACGCACATGCGCCATCGATATCCCATTTTGCGCCGCAACCTCTTTCTCACCGGTAAATACGACGAGGAGTTGGGAGTCAAGGATCTGACCTGGATCAATGCCAACGGGTCAGAGATGCAGCAGGAGAATTGGGGCGATACCGGCATGCGCTGCTTTGGCATGCTGCTGGATGGTCGAGCGCAGGTAACCGGAATAAAGCAACGGGGACGGGAAGCCACGCTGTTGATCGTGATCAACGACCATCACGATCTGGTGGAGTTTACCTTACCTGAGTGGCCGGGCGGAGATACATGGTGGTTGCTGATCGACACCAATATCACCGACAACAGCGAGCAGGGCAGCTTCAAGATCGGGGAAACTTACGGTGTCACGGCACGCTCTTTGCTGGTGTTTGTTTTGAAGGCGGAGAAGGCTTGAGCGTCTCAAGCATTCGCGGTTTGGGGAGGGCCCAGGACGATGTCCTGGGTAACTTTCAGCCGTCCCTGCGGGACTGCTCGTTGGCACTTTCTGACCCAGGACTGACGTCATTGGCTACTCTCAGCCACACTTGTCCAAATTAGCTTTCGGGGAAGCTGCTGTTCTGCCTTTATCCGCAACAACGCTTCCTGCCGGGGGAAAGAAACAGCAGGTCCCTCCACTGCGCTACGCTCCTGTCGGAGGCTGTGACTTTTTTGATTTCTGTCAGATTTTGGTGGCCGGAAAGCTATGAAGAGCAGCGGCAAACAAGCATCGTCGGGGTCCTTCGACTGCGCGCCATAAACCCTCTGTTAAGCGATAGATCTGCGAGGCGCTTCGCTCAGGATGACGGCTTTGTGGGAGGTTTGAAAAATCCTCTGGTTAGAAAATCCTCATCCTTGCACCCAACCGAAGGGTTCAAGGATGAGGGCATCCTCTGTTACTTGGCCACTTGCCAATTGCTACCATTCATCACCAGCGAATCATGAGCAGGCTGGCTATGCGCTAGGGCAGCGGCGAGGGACGGGAAGGCTGTTTTTACCTCCTCGGACTGAGCCCATGCGGGGACGCCGGCGAGGCTGTAGTGGTAATTCACCTCGGCCGTCTTCAAGCCAGAACCATTGACGCCATTGGTGACGCTGTCGATTGAATCCACAGCACGATGGCCATAACAGAAATTACCGTATCCCGGCTGAGACGTGTCTGGCGTCCACGCGGAACGCCCCTGCGCTGACAAGTCGTAATTGTTCACCTGCTTGGAAGCGACGATCAAGACCTTCTTTTCGGCGGTGGTGCGGGTAAGGAGGCCAGCGTCCGTCAGCGCGTCAAAGCCTTCCGTCTTGGCATCATCAGAAGTCGCGGCTTGAACAGGAAGCTTCTTTGTGTCCTGCCAGATGCAGACTGGATGAGCCTTGTAGTAGTTGTTGATCGCTGCTTCATAGTTCGCCTTGGAGTTGTCCTGCTTATTACAACCTGCGAAACAAAACATAACAGCGCAGAGTAGTGCTGCTTTGTACTGATTTCTCCTGGTCATCAAAAATCCTTTCTATTGCCTGGGAACGCTTTCAAACGAGCAGGCGATAGGATGTTCTGCGGAGCTCTGCTGTTGCACGTTGAAAGGGTGTTTAAAGCGAGACAACATATGGCAAGATATCAGCACCCAACTTAGTTGGTCAGCTGGAGCACATAAGACCGCCTGCACCCGCAGACTTGAGGGTTTTTGACCAGAGAGAGACAGAAGAAGATGCTCCCGTAGCCAGCCAGGCGGCGAAGGTGTTGGGCGAGTTGTAGGTAGATCCCGCGGTTACGCTGAAGGCCATGATGTTGGTTTGACAAGGAGCGGGACCGGCCGTGCCATTGGTGACAATACCGTAGGAAGCGACAAAGTTGAGATAGCCGGCCACAGGGGCGGCCGCCGGAGGCCACCCCAAGGTCAGTTCTAACCGCGGCGCCTCGGTAGCTGCAGTAAAGCCTACCGGCCCCGCTGCCAATACGCGGTTATCGTGTGCGGTGACGATTCCCTGAACATTCAAAGTACCGGACGGGCTGGTCTTACCGTTGGAAAGACGAAAGCCGCCGCTGCCACTGTAAGTGATGAGCTTACTACCCTCAATCACACTATTCTTCGAAGTGAAAGCGGGAATAAAGCTAAAGCCAAGCGATATCCTTAGGTCGAAGGGCACCGCACCCACCAAGATAGGGACATGGTAAGCCGCTTTGGAGAGCAGGTTACTCTTCAAGAGCTCAGCCGGCCAGGAGGTGATCTTGGCCATGGACCCCGCCTTCATGTCATCGGCCGCAAGCGCATACCACTTCAGCTCTACCTCACCGTTCAGGTTGGAGTTGGTGAAGTCCAGGTTGGTTAACTTGCCCTCTTTGATTTGCATCTTGATGGTGGAAATAAAGTTGCTAAGGTAACCTACGCCTTCATAGGCAAGCTTGCCCTGGCTCCCCCCATATTTGATAGTCGCCCGCACCTCGATGCGATCGTTCCGGGGGGTGAATTTGACGTGGTAGTTGTAACCGGAAAAGTTGACATCAAAATCGCCCGCTCCCGGCGCAACTGATGTCGCCGCACCGGCAGCATAGACGGGGCCGAAGGGAGAGAAGCTGGACGGCAGCCACTGGCGCAGGGAGGATGATCTCCTGGCCCGCATCCTGCTGAAGTCGATCTTATAAGTGCCCTCCAGCCGGCCGTCTCTGATGGCATCTGTAATCAAAGCAGGCGACGTCTTGAGCAAGTAACCATCATCGGTCTTCTGCACATCGACCACCGTGCGCAACGCCAGGCCAGAGAGCAACAGCACGCTCCCGGCTCTCAGCTTGGCGATCTGGCCGGCGGAGGAGTCAAAGGTGTAGTTCCCATCTCGATCGATGTTGAGCAGGTGGCGCATCGTATCGTCTTTGCTGACGATGGTGACGCCATCCTGATAGGTCACGTTATAGGCCGTGGTGCCATCTTCCATCGGAGAAGACCGGGGAATGTAGACCGGTCCGATGAAGTGCCTGCCGCGATACCCGGACGCGCTTACGCTCAAATCGGGATCCTGGGGTCCTGCCGGGCTCGCTGCAGGAGTCTCGTTGCGAGCCTCCTTCTTCCCGCAAGATGCCAGCAGCACTAATAGAAAGCCGACCACCATGATCTTGAGAATCAATTTCCGATCTGTGGTTCGCATCTCTTGCCTCGGCTACCACTGCGACGCGCGGGAATCCTTCGAATGGTACAGCCTCGGAGTGGATCGGAAAAGATGCCGATAGAGGTTCTGTCGCAGCAGGTTGACATGCAGCGCTGTTACGTGGAAACAGTCTGGTTGAATCTCGTGCGCTGGCTGGCCGGCGCTGGACGATCCGCAAGCAGCGGCTTTGGGGCGCAGCCGCGAGAGCTGAGGGTTATGCAAACCGCTTAGCAGAAGAGTGTTAATTTTTACTCGATACCGCTCTCATCGCGATCTAATCGCTTTGAATCTTGCCCGTGGGCCGCTTGCAACCTTGAAGGTCGATGGGTTATCGTTGGGCTTCTCATTTCAGGCGGAGCAGCCATGGAAAGTTTAGCAATACTGGGCGGCCACGCAGTGCGGTCCACCCCATTCACACCCTGGCCGCTGTTCTCAGATAAAGAAGAGACGCGGATTTTAGATGTGTTGCGCAGCCGCGCCTGGGGAGGACAGCCCTTTCCGGGCAGGTACTCTACCCAGTTCGCAGCCGGTTTTGCGAAGCTGCACGATACCACCTATGGCCAGTGCGTCAACACCGGCACGGTTGCCATTCAGGCCGCGCTGAAGGCGATCGACATCCGCCCGGGCGACGAGGTGCTGGTGCCTGCCTATACCTGGGAAGGCACGGTGGGTCCGGTGCTGCTGGTAAACGCGGTGCCGGTGTTCGTCGACGTTGATCCGGACACCTACTGCATGGACGCAGCAGCAGCCGAAGCGGCCATCACGCCCAAAACCCGTGCGATTCTGCCGGTGCACCTGGGCATGCGTTTCGCCGATATGGATTTGCTGCCCGAGATCGCGCGCAAACATTCGCTGAAGATTGTTGAAGACTGCGCGCACGCGCACGGCGGCAAGTGGCGGGGTAAGGGCGCGGGCTCGATCGGAGACCTGGGCGCTTTCAGTTTCCAGTCCAGCAAGCTCATCACCTCCGGTGAAGGTGGTGTGGTGCTCACCAACAACCTCGAATACCACGAGCGCGTGCAAACCTACATCAATGCCGGCCGCGCCAGCGTGACCGATAAGTTCCACCATCGGACGATTGGTTTTAATTACCGGCTGGGTGAGTTTCAGGCCGCATTGCTGAGCGCACAGCTGGAGAGCCTTCCCGACCAGGCCGTGATTCGCATGGCGAATATGGCTTACTTCGAAGAGCAACTGGCGAAAACCGCCGGCATCGGCTTCTTAAAGAAGGAACCGAGAATTACGACCTTAGCTCCCTATGGCTTCGTGTTGAAGTATTTTTCTGAACAAGTGAACGACATTCCGCGCGCTGCATTTGTCGCAGCTCTGCAACTCGAAGGCATACCTTGCGATGGTCTTTTCTACGAGCCGGTCTATCGCAGTTCGCTGTTCCCGCTCGATCCCGCCGACTTCCCCGCGCTGAGCTGGTGCCGGCCGCAGCCGCTTGACCTGAAGACGATGTATTCCTGCCCGGAATCGGAAAAGGCAGCGTACCGTGAGGCCATCTGGTTTCCGCACCAGATCTTCCTCGGCCCGCGGGCCGATATCGACGCCATCGTGGAGGCGATCCAGAAGGTACTCAAAAATATCGAGAGCCTGCGCGACCTGGATCACAAGGCAATCCGCAACCAGCGGCTGTCACGCGCAGACCGCGAGAGCTAGTGCTTTGGCTCCGGTAGGTTTTGCCGTCCTCGGCCTGGGCAGCCTTGCACAGACGGCGATCCTGCCTGCGTTCCGTGATATGCAAACGGCCAAATTGGTGGCGGTGGTCAGCCGCGACCTCAAAAAAGCCCGTCGCCTGAGCGACGTACATGGGGCCGCTTTCGCCTACGACAGACTGGATGAATGCCTTGCCAATCCGCAGGTGGAAGCGGTGTACATCGCGACTCCTCCAGGCTCCCACCTGCAGGATGTGACAGCCGTGGCGCTCGCGGGGCGGCACGTGCTCTGTGAGAAACCGCTGGCAGTGACGGTGCCGGAGGCGGCAGAGATGGTGGCTACCTGCGCCGGGCAGTCCGTCCTGTTGATGACCGCATACCGCAAGTGTTTTGAGCCCTCAATGGTTTTTATTCGCGACCTGGTTCTCTCTGGCCGCGTGGGTCAGCTCAAGATACTGCACGCCTCCTTCAGCGAGCGTCACGCTCATCCCCAGACCTCGCCCCCATGGATTCTTGACCGGCAGCTTGCGGGCGGCGGTCCGCTCATGGACCTGGGCATCTATTGCGTTCATGCCGCGAGGTGGCTGGCTGGAGAAATTCCCTCGAGCGTCTCGGCCTTCCAGTGGGCCCACGACCGGTCGCTCTTCCGCGAGGTGGAAGAGGGTATTGCTTTCTCCATGTATTTTCCCAGCGGGCTGGTCGCCCAGGCGAGCACCTGCTACAGCGCTGCCCTCAGCTCCATGCTCTATCTGGAGGGGACGCTGGGCTCAGTCTCGCTTAACCCGGCATTCCCGTACGAGCACGTACGCGTGCTCAATGCCCGCTTGGGAAATGAGCTGGTGCACCGGGAATTCCCGGTAGTCGATGAGTTCCTGCCGCAGATAGATGCGTTTGCCCAGGCTATTCGGGGCGGTGCTATACCGCCCTCCTGCGGGAGGGATGGTTATGTCGACATGGCCATCATTGAAGCTATCTACAGTGCAGCCCAAACCGGTATCCCTCAGGCGGTCAAGCTCCGCTGCGACGGGGAAACGTAGCGCTGGACTTATTCCTTGGTTTTCAAAGAATGGGCATTATTCTGTAGGAAGGCTTCGATCTCATCCTTCATGCCCAGGATTTTTATCCACTGTTCTTTATAAAGGGTCACTGGGAACCGACCGACGCCGTAAAGTGATACTGCTCCCTTTTCACTGACTTTCAAGCTCAGCCCACGGACACTTTTGGTTTTGAGCTGATCGTTCTCCGCACGCAGTTTTTCAATTTCTGCCTTCAGATCTTCCTCGGACATGGTGCAACCTCCTGAAGTCGAACACGTCTGCATCAGTCTAGACTGATTTCTCTCCTGCTGCGAAGGATGGTATATACCGGAATAGGAATGGTGCTCAATGCTTGGTTGTGACAGCCTTATCCGAGATGTGCGGGTTCTCGACGGCAGCGGCCGCGAGTCTTTCCCGGCCGATGTGGCGATTGAGGGCGGCCTCATCCGCGCGGTCGGTGAACTATCTCAGTACAGCGCCCGGCAGGTTACAGAAGGAGAGGGACGGGTGCTCTCCCCGGGCTTCATCGATGTGCACACGCATGACGATACCAGCGTGGTACGCACGCCCCAGATGCTGCCCAAGTTGTCCCAGGGCGTCACCACGGTGATCGTCGGCAACTGCGGCATCAGCGCGGCGCCGGTGAAGTTGGCCGGGGAACCACCCGATCCGATGAATTTACTGGGCAATGCAGACGCCTTCCGTTACCCGACCTTCGCGGAGTATGTCGCGGCGGTCGATGCGGCCAGGCCAGCGGTCAATGTGGCCGCCCTGGCCGGCCATACAGCCCTGCGCAACAACCACATGGATCGCCTCGACCGGGCCGCCACGGCGACAGAGATTCAGGCCATGCGGGAGCAACTCATCGAGGCCCTGAACCACGGTGCGTTGGGGTTGAGCACGGGGCTCGCATACTTGTCGGCCTACTCGGCTCCCGCGCAAGAGGTCCTATCGCTGGCTGAACCGCTTGCCTCCGCCGGCGCGGTGTACGTCTCGCATATGCGGACGGAAGCCGAAGCGATCGTCCAAGCGATGCGCGAGGTATTCCAGGTCGGCCGCCAATGCCAGGTGCCGGTCGTTATCTCCCATCTGAAGTGCGCAGGTGTCGCAAATTGGGGCAGGAGCAGAGAGGTCCTCAACACCTTGGATACCGCGCGAGCGGAACAGCCGGTGCAGTGCGATTGCTATCCCTATGCGGCGTCGTCGAGCACGCTCGACGTTCGCCAGGTAGATGAGCGCGTCCGTATCGTCATCACCTGGTCGACACCTCACCCGGAAATTGCCGGCCAGACGCTAGAGCAGATTGCGCTTGCGTGGGGAGTTCCACAGCGCCAGGCGGCGGAACGTTTGCAACCCGCCGGGGCGATATACCACTGCATGTCTGAAGAGGATGTGCGCCGCATCTTGCAACATCCGGCAACCATGATCGGGTCGGATGGGTTACCACACGACCCGCTGCCCCATCCCCGGTTGTGGGGGACGTTTCCCCGCGTGCTGGGCTATTACTGCCGCGAGCAAGGCCTCTTCCCGCTGGCGCAAGCGGTGCACAAGATGACCGGTTTGCCCGCCCAGCGCTTTGGTCTCGATGGGCGGGGAAGCATCCGCGAAGGCGCCCACGCCGATCTGGTGCTCTTCGATCCAGAGACGATCAAAGATACGGCTACCTTCAGTAACCCGATCAGCTGCGCCGAAGGGATCGCGGCGGTTTGGGTCAACGGCGTACTGTCCTATCGGGATGGGGGCGCCACGGACCAGCGAGGCGGACGCTTTCTACCTCGCCCGCGCAGGAGACAATGAACCAAACCAATCCGGATCCCTTCCTCCTATGATCGACAGCCACGGCCTCTACCTGCTGATCGCAGCTGCCACATCTGTGGTGGTGCTGATTCTGCTCATCGCGGTAGTCAAGCTCAACCCCTTCCTCTCTCTGCTGACCGTTTCGCTAGCACTCGCCGCCGCGACCGGGATGCGGCTCGAAACTATCGTTGGCTCCTTCGAAACGGGAACCGGCACTACGCTGGGGCATATCGCGATCGTGGTTGGCCTGGGCACCATGCTGGGCAAAATGATGGCGGAGTCCGGAGCTTCCGATCGCATCGCGGAGACCTTGATTCACCTTTTCGGCGAGCGGTACGTCCCCTGGTCGATGCTCTGCGCATCGCTGATCGTGGGCTTGCCCGTGTTCTTTGAGGTCGGCTTCGTTCTGCTGGTACCGATTGTGTTTACCGTGGCCCGCCGCACGCGCACTTCCCTGGTCCTGGTCGGACTGCCCATGCTTGCCGGCCTTTCCGTAGACCACGCCCTGGTGCCGCCTCATCCCGCAGCCATGCTGGCGGTTACCATCTTCCACGCCGACGTTGGGCGAACGATCTTATTTGCGCTGCTGATTGGCATTCCCACAGCGGCGATCGCAGGCCCCATTTATGGGCGATGGATCGCGCCGAGGATTGTCCTCAGCACGCACAATCCCCTGGCGGAAGAATTTGTCGAGCACGATGCGAATCGCAGTTTGCCCGGTTTTGGCGTGGCCGTGACCACCATTCTGCTGCCGGTGGTGCTGATGTTAACCGGAAGCTGGGCCGACCTGGTGGCAGCACCCGGCAGCGTGGCCAACCGTGCCCTGCACTTGCTGGGCAGTGCCGATATCGCGCTGCTGGTTGCGGTCCTGGTCAGCTTTATCACGCTGGGCAAAATGCGCGGCTTCAGCCGGGAGACGATTCTGAAATTTTCCAATGAGTGCCTGGCGCCCACTGCCAACGCTACCCTGGTGATCGGAGCGGGCGGCGGATTCGGACGAATTCTTCAGGATAGCGGCATCTCCCAGGCCATTGTCGCGATTGCCCTGCACGCGCACGTATCGCTCCTCTTGTTGGGATGGCTGATCGCCGCACTGATCCGTCTGGCCACCGGATCCGCCACGGTCGCCATGACTACGTCGGCGGGCATCGTCGGTCCCATCCTCTTGCATAGTCCCGGCGTCCGCCCGGAGTTGCTGGCCATGACCACGGGCGCAGGATCGCTCATCTTCTCCCACGTCAACGACGGCGGCTTTTGGCTGGTCAAGGAGTACTTCAACCTGAGCGTCGCGGATACGATAAAGACATGGTCGATCAGCGAAACCATGATCTCGGTCATCGCGCTGCTGTTCACGCTAGGATTGGCCGCGGTTATTTGATTGGCATAGACTGACGGCAAACAGCCGGCGTGAGCCTGTGCGGATCCAAATAGCGCTGAAATCCTGGTGGTCGCACAAGACGGTTTCCCAGTCGCAACTGGCGTAGAAGGGAAAGTTGCTATGGAAATGTTCTGGTTCATTCCTACCACGGGAGATGGCCGTTATCTCGGGTCCAGCCACGGCTCACGGGTGACGGACTACGCTTACCTGCGGCAAATAGCGCAGGCGGTGGATGAACTCGGCTACGGCGCCGTGCTGCTGCCCACCGGCAACTCCTGCGAAGATGCTTGGGTGATGGCGTCCACCTTGATGCCGAGCACCAAGCGGCTCAAGTTTCTGGTTGCGGTGCGGCCCGGAGTCATGTCGCCTACGCTCGCGGCGCGCATGACCGCGACCTTCGACCGGCTCTCACAAGGCAGGCTTCTGGTCAACGTTGTGACTGGTGGCGATCCGCACGAGGCCGCTGCCGATGGCGTCTTTCTCTCTCACGATGAGCGCTATGAAGTGACGGGCGAATTCCTGACTATATGGCGCAGCATCCTGGCCGGCGAGACTCGTTCCTTTCATGGAAAGCATCTGCGGGTGGAAAACGCGCGCGTCTACTACCCGGCAACACAACACCCTCATCCTCCGCTCTATCTCGGCGGATCTTCGGATGCGGCGATGCAGATCGCCGTCGATCATGTGGATGTCTACCTCACCTGGGGCGAGCCGCCCGCACTGGTGGCAGAAAAAATTGCTCGCGTGCGCAAACTGGCAGAGGGTACTGGCAGAAAAATGCGCTTCGGGATCCGGCTCCACGTGATCGTGCGGGAGACCAATGAGGAGGCGTGGCAGGCAGCCGAGGATCTTATCCGCTACATCGACCGCGACGTGGTGGAGCGGGCACAGCAAGGTTTGTCGAAGTTCGATTCAGAAGGCCAGAGGCGTATGGCATCGTTGGTTCACGGCAATCTCTCCAACCTCGAGATAAGCCCGAATCTATGGGCAGGCATCGGGCTGGTGCGCAGCGGCGCTGGAACCGCATTGGTCGGCAATCCATCGACCGTTGCCCAACGGATGCTGGAGTACGCAGACCTGGGCATCGATACCTTCATCCTTTCCGGATACCCGCATCTTGAGGAAGCGTATCGCGTGGCGGAATTGCTGTTTCCTCTGTTGCCTCTTTCTGCAGACTCAGGCTCCAAGGATGGCCGCGTACGGGCGGCAGAAAATTTCGTAGGCAATGAGTTCCGGCCCATCAAATAGATTCGTTGGCGTGGGTGAGTCGCCCATCGCATGTTTCGAGCAACTGGCGTGACATCCCGGTGTTTCCTGTGAAGTTCTTCCCGGGCATACCGTCGATCGAACCGGAAGCGCGCGAAGTGACCGCGCCGTCTTCGATCTTTCATGGTTCGAATCGGCGCTGGCTGGTGCTTTGGCTGCTGCTGATGATCACGATTATCAACTTCATCGATCGGCAGACGGTTTCAGTGCTGGCGCCGGTGATTCGCGCTTCGCTGCATCTGTCCAATGCGCAGTACGGGAGAATCGTCGCCGCCTTCCAGTTCGGCATGATGACAGCGGAGTTCCCCATGGGCTGGCTCATGGATCGATGGGGCGTGCGCTTTGGGTTGCTGGGCGCGGTTCTCTGGTGGTCGGCCGCGACCGGCACCCAATCCATAACCAAGTCGGGATTGCAACTGGGCATCACACGCTTCTGGATGGGCACGGGGGAATGCGGTAACTACTCCGGTGGCATGAAAGCGATCTTTGGCGCGTTTGCTCCGGGTGAGCGAACGCTCGCCATCGGCATCTTCAATAGCGGAAGCATGATTGGCTCAACACTGGCGCCTCCACTGATCGTGTTTCTGGCGCAACGCTACAGTTTTCGTGCTGCTTTTCTGGTTCCTGCGCTGCTCGGCCTGGTGTGGGCGCCGTTCTGGTTCCTGCTTTACCGCGACCTGCCCAAGCGGGAACGCAGTGCCATCGAAGCGGTCTCGCTTAAGTCGCTACTGAGTCAATCTTCCAGTTGGGCGGTGATGTTGTGCCGCTTCTTTATCGGCCCAGTCATGCAGTTCTACTGGTATTGGATCCCCAGCTATCTTTATAGTGTCCGCCACCTGTCGCTTACCCAAATCGGCATCGTGGGATGGGTTCCTTTTTTTCTCGGAGACACCGGAGGGATAGCGGGAGGTTGGGCTGCCGGATGGCTGCAGAAGCGCGGCGTCAGGACTGTGAATGTGCGGCGCATCACCATGTACAGCAGCAGCCTGTTGTGCCTGGTTAGTTTGGCTGTTCCCTATCTGGCCAGTGTGTCCGGCGCGTTCCTGTTAATCGGCATCGCCGTGATGGCCGATAACTTTCTTTCTGCAAATATGTTCGGCGCAGTCACTGATCTCTTTCCGGAGCAGAGCGTGGGACGCGCTACCGGCCTCACTGGAGTGGCCGGGGGATTGAGCGGATTGCTCTTTCCTTTGTTGACCGGAATCGTCGTAGACCGTCACTCCTACGCACCTGTTTTTCTCATGGTCGGTTTCATGCCGCTGATTGGCACCATCCTGCTGTTCAGCTTAGGGAAGAAGTACCGTACCCTGGCAGTTTGATGGGCTCTGGGCCTTCTGGATAGATCGGCGGTCTACCTCAACGTTTTGCTGCGGACGGCTTCGCTGCGGCTGGCGCGGGCATTGTGCTTCCGGGTCCACCCACCGGCTCCAGCATGGGCAGCCTCTGCTCCACTGGGGGTAAGGGAGGAAAGGGTGCGTGCGGCTCGGTCTGGTACCAATAGGCTACCGAATAGTAGTTATCCGAGCGATGGTTGGCGTTGCCGTGTTCAATGGTCGCCTTGAACGATGTATTGAAGACGATCGGAGAGTCGAGATGAAAACGATAGACGCTCGACCTCGACCCGGCCTGCCCCTTACCTACGATCGGCGCGCCGTACAACTGGTACGAAAAAGGGTGATCTTTAAAACCCCAGGCGCCAAGAAAATAATCCTCCGCGCCGGTGCCGGCGATGTTTGGCTTCTTTACACCGTCCACGAAAAACATGTCGTCGCCCTCACCCCACCAATCGTTCTGGTTCTGCAAGATGGACATGGTCACTCCTGCATATTGACCGCTTCCCTTGGCCTCGAACCACACGTAGTTATCCTGGCCGGTGAGGTTGGCCTTCTTATTCACCAGCCGGTCGGCGTTACGGGTCCACTTGTTTGTCCAGCCACGATTAGGTTGCGCCTGGCGATACTGCGCGTGGAAATACAATGTGCCCGGCGCCAGGGGCGTGGTGTCAGTGCGGTAATCGATGTTGTAGTAAAGAGCCTTAATGGGCAACTTGCCTTCATTGGTCAGGGTAATCCGCGCGTGCCGCTGAAAGGGCATGGGGAAAAAGCAGTTCAAATCTTTTACGCTTCCTACCGACAGCATTTCAGACTGCCAGGGGTGGTAGTAGCCGAGACCGAGACCAAAGAAATCTCCGATCGGAGCTTCCACGCTCGGGGTCGGCTCACCATCCCAATAGATGCGCAGCACAATCCGTTTCAGATGGTAGGGTTCTGAGCTGGAAATCGTAAACCACATGTGCGAGATTAAGCCCGGGCCATTCGTGTCCAGTACAGTGAACGTTTCGCCGGCGGCAACCTTGCGCCAGTCGGCATTGGCTCCGGTGGTGTCGGCGCTCGAAGCGCGATGCGCAGTGTAGGTCTGTTGGCGAATAAGATTCGGTTGCCAGGGGGCGCTTTGACCCAGCGCCATGAGCGGCAAGCTCGCAGCCAGGTATACGAGCAAAATGCATCGGCTCACAGGCAACTTCCCTCAGTGCTTCGCTAAGATTATTGCACTGGATAGCACTGCCACGCTATCGGGCCCTAGCTTGATCCTGGCGCCGCTTAGGGCGATGGAGTCATCGGAAGCCAGCAATAACTGGCCGCCGCTCCCGATTTCCACCTCCACTGGCGCGTTGCCCAAATTACAGGCAATGCGGAAACTGCCGCGTTCCAGCACTAGCCACTGTGCTGCCTCGTCGAACCGCACCTGGACGGCGTTGAGGTTTCCATCCGATAGTTCGCTGCTCCTGCGGCGCAAGCCGATCAGGTCCTTGTGCCACTGCAGCAGAGAGGCATGGGGCTGCTCAGCCAACTCCGACCACTGCAACCTGGAGCCGGTAAACGTCTGCTCCGCCTGAGGATCGGGAATCTCGTCGGGACTCCAGCCGAAAGCAACAAACTCCTTCTTTCGTCCCTCGGAGATGGCACGTCCCAGCTCAGGATCGTCGTAATCGGTGAAGTATAGAAAAGGCGCAGACGCTCCGAACTCCTCCCCTTGAAAGAGCATGGGTACGAACGGCGCGGTAAGAACGAGCGCGGCGGCTATCTTCGCGCGCCCCACGCCTGCTTCGTGGCTAACGCGTTCGCCTTGGGCGCGATTGCCTACCTGATCATGGTTCTGAACGAAGCCGACGAAGCGATGGCCGGAGAGGCCCACGACCTGGCGGCCATGGTTGCGCTCGCGATATTCAGAGTAGTTACCGTCGTAGACAAAGACACAGCGCAGAGACTTGGCTAAAGATGCAAGCGAGCCGAAGTCCGCATAATAGCCTTCACGCTCGCCGGAGATGACAGAGAACAAAGCATGGTGAAAATCGTCGCTCCATTGAGCATCAAGACCGTACCCGCCCGCCTCCTCTGCTTTTACGATTCTGGGATCGTTCAAATCGCTTTCGGCGATCAGGACAAAATGCTTTCCCATGGCTGCTTCGAGCCTTCTTGTTTCACCCGCCAGCTGCTCCAGAAAGTGAATCGCGGAGCGGTCATTGAATGCGTGCACCGCATCCAGGCGCAATCCGTCCATGTGGTAATCGCCGAGCCACATCAGCGCGTTATCGATCAGGAAGCGGCGCACCTCGGTCGAGCCGGCGAATTCGAAGTTGATCGCGTCACCCCAGGGTGTGGAATGATGATCGGTGAAGTAGGGTCCGAATTTGCCCAGGTAATTGCCCACCGGCCCGAGGTGGTTATAGACCACGTCCAACACCACGGCGAGTCCTTTACCATGGCACGCGTTCACAAACCGCTTGAGGTCGTCGGGCTCCCCGTAGGCATTGAACGGCGCATACAAATCCACCCCGTCATAACCCCATCCACGCTTGCCGGGGAAATTTGCAATCGGCATCAGCTCCACGTGGGTAACGCCCAGGTCTTTCAGATAGTCCAGATGGGACTCAGCGGCTTTGAACGTTCCTTCCGGAGTAAAGGTGCCGATATGCAGCTCATAAATAAGCGCGCTGGAGAGTGGAGGCGCCTGCCAGCCGCTGTCGCTCCAGGCAAAGGCGGAGTCATCGACGACTCGTGACGGGCCATGCACGCCGTTCGGCTGCCACCGGGAGCGGGGATCGGGAAGCGCCGGCTCCATACCGTCGATGATGAAGCCATAGTCGGCGCCAGGCCCCGCAGTGGCCACGTCCGCGGACCACCAACCCCTTTCCTTGCCGGCCATGGCAAATCTCTCGTTGCCAATCTTGACTTCCACGGTACGGGCAAAAGGAGCCCAGACTTCAAATACGTGCATGCCATTCCTCCGGCGGTCAGATCTGTTCTTTTTGGCGGAGCGGCGCGAAACGGTGCCGGCCACCCCTGGTAAGAGAAAGAATGCGATATTCCAGTTGGATGCAGGAAGCGGCCTACTTCGATGGAGAAGCCCCACCCGAGCCGGGACGGCCCAGGTTGAAGGCGGCATTCACCAGCGCGATATGGGAAAGCGCCTGGGGGAAGTTTCCTACCAGGCGCTTGGCCCGGGGATCGTATTCTTCCGCCAGCAAACCCACATCGTTGGCCAGCGACAACACTCGCTCAAAGAGCTTTGTTGCATCGTCGTCACGCCCTTGGAGCTGCAGAGCACGCACCATCCAGAAACTGCAGGCGAGAAAGACTCCCTCTCCGGGCGGAAGCCCATCCGAAGATGTGGCGGTGTTATAGCGCAGCACCAAGCCGCCGGACATCAACTGTTGTTCGATCGCCTTCAGGGTGCCGCTGACCCGCGGATCCGCAGCAGGAAGAAAGCCCGTCATAGGCATAAGCAACAGAGAGGCATCCAGCTGGTCGGAGCCGTAGCTCTGTACAAAGCTACCCAGCTTCTCGTTGTACGCCTGGCTGCAGATTTCATCGTGAATCTTCGTCCGCACCTTCTGCCAATGTTCCACGGGAGCGCCGGCATGCAAAAGCCCCGCTGCCTTGATGGCCCGGTCAAAGGCAACCCAGGCCATCATCTTGGAATAGGTGAAATGTCTTCTTCCCCCGCGCGTCTCCCAAATACCCTCGTCGGGCTGCTGCCAGATGGTTTCGAGATGCTCGACCAAGTGGCGCAGCATGGAAAAAGATACCTCTCCCTCCTTGCCCAGCCGACTTACCGCCTGATGAAAAGCTCCCAGCACCTCGCCATAGATGTCGAGCTGCAACTGTTCTGAAGCAGCATTCCCGACGCGTACGGGTTTGGAATCTTCATATCCGGAGAGCCAGGTCAACTCGCGTTCCGGCAGATAGCGCTCACCGGCGATGCCATACATGATCTGAACCTGGTCCGGACTGCCGGCGATGGCGCGCAGCAACCACTGCTGCCAGGCCTTCGCCTCCTGGTAATACCCGCCATGCATGAAGGCATCCAAAGTGAATGTCGCGTCGCGCAGCCAGCAATAGCGATAATCCCAATTGCGGGGACCACCCAACTGCTCCGGTAGCGACGTGGTTACGGCGGCAACGATGCCACCTGTCGGCCGGTAGGTGAGAGCTTTCAGCGTTATCAGCGAACGCTCCACTATGTCGCGGTAGGGTCCCTGGTAGCTGCAGACGGCGGCCCATTGCTCCCAGAATCGCTGCGTCTCTGCGAGGGCTTTGTCTACATCGATCGCGCGCGGCGCATGCAGGTGCGAACGGCCATAGGTCATCACGAAGTCGACGCTCTCCCCTTCGTTCACCGTGAATTCACTGACCGTTGTGAGATCTTCGCCGGCGAGCGGTGCCTTGGTGCGAAGAACCACAAGGTCCGGCCCGGCAATCGCGTGGATTCCGCCGTCTTTGCGCGTAACCCAGGGCACGGTCGCTCCGTAGTTGAAGCGTATGGAGAGTGCCATCGTCATCGGCGCGCTCCCGCGAATTCCCTTCACGATACGTACGATGTCGGAGGTGGAGGTGGTGCTGCGAATGGGCATGAAATCGATCAGCATCACTGTGAAGTCCGTAGCTTCGAAGGTCGTCTCCAGAATGAGCGTGTGATCGCGGTACTTGCGCGTCGTCTTCACCACTTCAGCCGCGGGCGACAGCAGCCATCGTCCGTTGTCTTCCGTCCCCAACAGACGGGCGAAACACGCATCGGAGGAAAACTCCGGCCAGCAAAGCCAATCGATCGAACCATCCAGGCCGACAAGGGCGGCGGTCTCGCAGTCGCCGATCACGGCATAGCTTTCAATGGGAGCAAAGGTATTCTTGTTGGTATCTATCACGGCTCTTGCCATCCTCGAGACTGATCGTGCAGGCCCAACTCTAGCAGGCCCGGATCTAATGGTAATAGCCCAGCTCTTCTCCGCCCTTCACCTGGCCGTACTCGAGCAGAGTCACCAGCAGCACGCCGCCGCAGATGTTGCCCAGTGTTGCCGGGGCAAGCCAGGCGAAGTATCTCGACAGGGCAAGCTGATGATCGAGAATCGCGGCTAAAATTTCTCCGCTGGTCGCAATGCAGTGAGCAAACCCTCCCAGGCCCACAACAAACGTCAATAGCCAGATCAGCATCACAGAGCCGGTGATGGAGTGGCTGCCACTCACCAGCCAGGCGACCAGCGCGATGATCCAGCCACCGATTACCCCACTCCAGAAGACATGGGTCGTGGTGACCGCGGCAGCCTGCAGGCCCAGATGCGTCATCGCAACTACAAATTCCGGACGAAGGGAACCGGTACGCACGGCGAGCAGAGCGAAGAGAAACGCTCCCAGAACATTGCTGGGAAAGACGATGGCCCATAGGCGGAGAGTTTTCCAAACGTGACGCCGCTCGGCCAGCATCAAGGCGACAGGGTAGAGGGTATTTTCCGTGAACAGTTGCGCCCGCCCGAGGATAACGGCGATGAAGCCAATGGGATACAAGAGGTCAGCGATGAACCCGGCGGCTGGGCTGGGCCCTAGCTTGGCAATGACAATCGACGTGCTCAGGGCAGTCAAGCCCATGGTGATTCCACCGGCGACTCCGGAAATGGACAGGCCGATTACTGAGCGATTCAGCTCATGGCGCGCGTTGCGCGAAACCTGCTCGTAGATGGCATCCGCGGTGGGCCGGTCCAGATCGGTTTGGGCTTGTGATCCAGCCGCAGCGGCGGGTGGTTCGGGGTGGGGATTTTTTGTTAACTTGCGCAGGGGCACGAAAGCTCCAATCTAAAGGTCCAGTCTGGGTGTCATCGGCCCTATGGAAAGCCGTACCTCAGGGGCTAAAGCCCTCATCATTTCTCCCCCAAAGTGGCAGGGGTGAAGCCGTGCCCTTCGTAGAGAGTTTTTCGGCAGCCTATAAAGCCCTCATCAGTCCATTTCTGACGGCCCGACTAAAGGCGGGCCTGGTACAGGGCCAAATCACAGGGATTTCATGCGATTCCATCCAGGCCCGCCGGGGATTTGATGCGGCCGCCCCCACAAACCGCCGCATGACGCGTTTCCGGGATATGAAGTTGAGCCGGGCTCGATGGTACATTCATCTTTGCCGGATTCAACCGCTAAAGTGACCTGTAAGGAGGGTCCTTGCTGCACGGAACATCTCGACCTGCCAAATTGACTCGCCTGTCCATCGTGCCCTGGATGCTCTTCCTGGTAGTCTTGACCCTTTCTCTTCCCGCGAAGACGAACGCCGCCGCCGTTCCTTCGTCTGGCGGGAGCGTACTGAACGCGGTAGACGCTGCCAAGGTGATTCCGGCCACGGTCTTTTTCCGCGGCCAGGTAGCAAGCGTTCAGGCGCGCAACTCCGGCGGAGTGAAGCTGCCCGATGGCATGTTGGTGCTCTGCGCCCTGGTGGATACTTCAGGCTACTCGACCGCGGTGCAGCAGAAGTATCAAGGCTATTTCATTACCGAGGTGACTCTCGACATCAACGGGCAGAGGCTGAAACCAGGAGCCTATGGGGTGGGCTTTATCGAGGGCTCAAAGTTTATTGTGATGGACCTGGGGGCCCACGACCTCTTTACCGTAAACGGCAATCGCGATGCCGCATTGAAGCGGCCTACGCCGTTGCAGGTTCTGGCCGATAGCACGCCCGGCCACTACCGGCTCTACATCAACCGGAATTACGTTGTGTTTGCTCCCTCCCCAAGCCAGTAAACGGCCGGGGCACGACGCCAAGCAGAGACGCATTCAGATCAGGATGCCGGTTGTGGCGCACCAGCCCGATCACACTGTCACTGCGAAAGCCGAGCTTCAGCCCAAGTGCTTCGGCGAGCTTAAGACCCTGGTAAACCAGCGGCCACGGTACAGAAACAAAGCGTGGGTTGTTGCCTTGGGATTGGGCTAACTGCTGCATTAAGGAGCGCAACGGCCGGGATTCAGGATGAGCCACGGTTATCGGCGTCTGCGTCACGCTCTCTGTAGACACGGCAGCAACTACAGCAGCAGCCAGGTCGTCTTCGTGCACCAGGTACTGCGCGTAGAGGCCATTGCCTAGCAGCGGGATGATGGCACCTCCACCCGCCTGCGCTTGGAGTGCGCCAAACATTCCTCCGGGACGATTGCCATACACCAGGCCGGGGCGAATTACGACTCCGCCCTGCAGGGCCACAGCACGCTCTACGGTAAGCTTGGTCTTTCCGTAATCGGACTCCGCCTCATCAAAGGCGCTGATGGTGGAGATGAAGACAAATCGCGGCACACCCGCCGCCCGTGCCTCCTCGAGGAGGCGAAGGGAACCCTGCACATTCACCCGCTCCAGATCACGGGGGCGCACCAGGCGCAGGTCCCAGGCGGCGTGCACCACGGCCGATACCTTGCGGCGTCGCAGCTCTTCTCGAAGAGAACTTGGCCCCGAAGCCGACGCGTCCTCCAGTGACCAGCGAATTTCATCCGCGGCCAGGTTCTGTCTTCGCGATAAAGAGACCACGGTCCAGCCTGCGGCGGTCAGAGCGCGGCGCAACGCTGAACCCACGTACCCGTGGGCGCCGGTCAAGGCGCAAACGCGGCTCATGCGTAAAGCTCCCATTCGTCACCGATACGGTGTGCATTGGCCATCGTGGCCAGGGTAATGGTGGTTGCGGGGATCGAAGGGAAGATCGACGAGTCCACCGCATGAATGCGGCGCAGGCCGGCCGGCCGCCCAAAGACATCCGTCTCCAGCCTTTGGGGATGTTGGCGCATGGGCAGGCTGCCGCCGCCGTGAAAACCCCGGCCAGGAAAGCCAACCCGCAGCTGTGACGGCAGCGGTACAGCGCGGAGGTCACCCACCATGCTGAAGAGCTTGCGGATAAGCGCGCGGATCTGACGCCGGGTTTCCGGCTGCTCCGTGGCCGAGACGTGCAGCAGATCCACTCCCGAGCTTTGCCGGCGAAGCTCGATCGCGAGGCGGCCTGACTGCGACGAGTGCAAATAGCCCTGAAATAAAAGCAGGCGTGAGAGCAACGCGGAGGTGGGCAGGACTCTACCCGCCCCCCAGAATGCGGAACGCAAAGCAAGCTCGAAAAGATCGTTGTAGGTGTACGTCTGCAGATGGACGGTGTAGGGGCTCACCGCTGGATCGTTGATTTCGAGAAAGAGCTGGGCCAGGGTATGGAGCGATTCGGTACGCACCCCTGCCATGCCCCGAAAGCGCAGGAAGGGCAGCAGGAAGTACTGCGAGTCCGACGCCGGAATGATGCAGTCGTAAACATCAAGCGAACGCAAGAGCAGCGCTGTGGTCTCAAGAAACCCGCAGGCCAGATAAACACGCTCCCCGATAAAGTTTTCGACTGCTTGTTCCGGCAAGCGAATGCCGTTTATCTTCACCTGGTCCCCGATTTCGTCAACCCTCTGCGCGTGAAAACCGGAGACATAATGAAAGTCCGGATTCTGCCGGAACTGCTGCAGGGTGCTGCGTGTGGAATAGATCAATTGGTACGGGCAGCCGTACATGCAGAGCCCGCAGTGTACGCAATCGTGACCGTTCTGGCGTGCGTGGACGGCGATACGGGCCGCTCCGTACTGCACTCCCTGCGCGGCCAGGCTGCTCGCGTGGCGCTCCAGGTCACGGAGCATGGCAGCGGCCTGGCGGCTCATTTGCAGCGGCTCGTAGCTCTCGGCATAGAGAGGAAACTGCTGCTCAAGCGCATCCCGGCGGGCGGCTAAGGGCATAAATTCAAAGACCGAGCGATAGTGCCTGGCGAGCCGATTTTCCCCGATCGGCCAGTCTTCGATGTCGCTCTGGCGATACGGCAACACGGCAGATCCCCACACGTTGCTGAATCCACCCTGGGCATAGGAGGTAGCGACACTTGCCTTTTCCAGTTTGATCTCTGTGGCGCCGGCGACACCGCGATAGGGGAAGTCCGAACCGTAAACGAGCTTGGCCGGGATGCCCGCGGTATCAGCTCCCATACCTTCTTTCAGGAAGGCGCGCTCGTTCGGCCCCCATTGCCGCGGCGGAACGGATTGCAAGGCTACGAGCTGCCGGCTGCGCGCGGGCTCCAGCTCCAGCCCGGTATCGAGCATCGTGACCTTTCGCCCCTGGCGCAGCAATGCGTATGCACACGATACCCCGCCAGGCCCGGAACCAATGATGTAGTGCATGCTTGGAGATGCCTTATGCTCGTAGCAGCGGCTCTTTTATCCTAGAGCCTGGGAACTATCCATCTTGATTGAATCATCGCATCGCCGTTGTGAAGTCAGTGTCGTGATCCCTTGCCTCAATGAGGCGGAAACGCTGGCAGGCTGTATCGAGAAGGCGCACACCGCGATGCGGGAAGCCGGCATCGATGGAGAAGTAGTAGTTGCCGATAACGGTAGCACCGACCGCTCGCCGGAGATCGCGATCGCTTTTGGGGCCCGTCTGCTTTCCATACGGCGGCGCGGATATGGGGCGGCGCTCATGGGCGGATTCGCCCAGGCCTACGGGCGCTACCTGATCATGGCCGATGCCGATGCCAGCTATGACTTTGCGCACGTTCCAAGATTTGTCGGGCCGCTGCGCCACGGTGCCGACCTGGTGATGGGAAACCGTTTCAAGGGCGGCATCGCTCCCGGCGCCATGCCTTTTCTGCACCGTTATCTGGGCAATCCGGCCCTGAGCTTCCTGGGCCGGCTGATCTTCGGCGCCAAGTGCGGCGACTTCTACTGCGGCATGCGCGGCTTGAGCAAAGATGCCTTCGAGCGTATGCACCTGTGCACCACAGGCATGGAGTTCGCCAGCGAGATGGTGGTCAAGGCCACCCTGGCGGGCATGCGGGTGGAGGAGGTCCCCACTACCCTCTCGCCCGATGGCCGCAGCCGCGCCCCACACCTGCGCACCTGGCGGGACGGCTGGCGCGGTCTGCGCTTTCTCTTCCTCTATAGTCCGCGCTGGTTATTTCTCTACCCTGGCCTCCTGTTGATGGCGTTGGGACTGGGCAGCAGCTTGTGGTTGCTGCCGCATCGGCGCCACATCGGTGGGGTGTCCTTCGACGTGGATACGCTGGTCTATACCCTGGGAGCCATTTTGATCGGTTTTCAGGCAATCGTCTTTGCCTGCTTCGCCAAATTGTATGGCGTCATGGCGGGGCTCCTTCCGCGACGCCCATGGATTGAAAAATGGCTGGGCTACGTAACCCTCGAGCGAGGCCTGTTGCTGGGAGCGTTGCTGACCCTGACCGGCTTTGCCGCGGCGCTCTATGGGGTGCAGCTCTGGCGACTCACTGGGTTTGGGGAGTTGAACACCAGCGGCATGTTGCGCATCACTCTGCCTTCCGCTTGCGCCATGCTGGTCGGCGTCGAGGTCGCCTTTGCCAGCTGCTTTCTGAGCGTGCTTCGCCTGGGAGAGACGGAGAGCCGGACCAGGAAAGACCATATACACGACGAAGGTTGACCATTGATAAGTGCACATTGGCTCTATGTGCTCGAGCTCGTGGTCACACTCCTCGGCCTCCTGCTGGCTTTCCGAGTACCCCGGCTCAGTCTGCGGATCTATTCGGGTACCCTCCGCAACCTGCGACGCATAGCGAGACGCCCCTACTTCTCGGCGCTACTGGTGGCAGCACTTCCGTTGCTGCTGCGCCTTGCCCTGTTGCCGTGGATCCCCGTGCCCCAGCCGCAGATCCAGGAAGAGTTCAGCTACCTGTTGGGCGCAGATACCTTTGCCCACGGCCGTTTGGCCAATCCCCCTCATCCCATGGCGGTCTTTTTCGACAACGTTCAGTTGATACAGACTCCTCACTACGCTTCCGCGCGGCCGCCGGGCCAGGCTGTGTTCCTGTGCCTGGGGCAGGTCCTTTTCGGAATGCCATGGCTAGGCATTTGTCTGAGCGTGGGGCTGATGTGCGGGGCGTTCTACTGGATGCTGCGCGCGTGGACCCGGCCCGCCTGGGCTTTGTTGACCGCCCTCATCTTCGCAATTCGACTAGGCGTCTTTACTTACTGGACCAATTCCTATTGGGGAGGATCGGTGATTGCGCTGGGCAGCGCGCTGGTGGTGGGCGCTCTTCCCCGGCTGCTGAGCAGGCAGAGAATGCGCGACGCGTTGTGGTTTGGCACGGGGTGCTGCCTGCTCGCTTCCACCCGGCCCTATGAAGGCCTGGCGTTGGTGTTGCCGGCAGCGATCGTGCTGCTGGCGTGGTGGATAAGGTCAGCGGACTCAAAGGAACGCAGCTTCCGCCTGGTCCATACTTTGCTCCCCATCACGTGCATGCTGTTTGCCTTCTTTGCCTGGCTGGCTTACGACAATTTTGCCAGTACAGGGCACGCGGCTGTCTCCGCATACCAATTGTGGCGGCAACAGCAGTCGGTGGTCCCTTCCTTCTTGTGGCAGCCGCTGCGTAAGACTGTGCCTATTTATTACTCGCTGCAGACCCGGCAGTTCAACACCGTGTGGGAGATGTCCTTCTGGAACCGCCTGCATCAAAATGCTGCCCTTGGATTCCTGCACGTAATGGAGCGGCCAATTCAGTTTCTGCAGATCTACCTTCGGCCACTGCTGCTGTTACCATTCCTCGTACCATTGCTCATTACGAAAGACCGTCAACCTGACGAGCGGCGACGCACAGTAACCAACGGGCTCTTTCTGGCCACTGGCTTAATTGCCATCCTGCTCGGCCATGCTTTTCCTGTGACGTTGATCTGGTATGCCTGGGCTGCGTGGCTGCTGGCACACGCGCGCCTAAAGCCTGGGCTGCGTCTGCTTATGGCTATGCTCCTTTGCGGAGCGTTTTGCTCCCTGCTCACCACCTTCCACATGCCAACGTATGAGGCCCCATTCGTAGCGCCCGCGTTCGTCCTGGTAGCCGTGGGTATGCGCTCTTTGACGACATGGCGCCGGCGCTCAGGGACGGGCAGAGCGATCGTGGTCAACCTCTTACTAGGGTGCGGCTTACTCTTCCTGGTGTGCACGGTGTTGGCGGTTTTTCACGTCCATGTGGACGGGGAGTCACCATTCAACTGGTCCTCTTACGAGAATCGGCTTGAGGCGCGCGCTAGCGCGCAGAGATTTCTGGAACAACAACCCGGCAAACAATTGGCCATTGTCCGCTATGGACCCGAGCATGATGTGCTCTACGAATGGGTGTGGAACCTAGCCGAAATCGACCAACAAAAAGTTGTCTGGGCGCGAGAACTGAAGCCCGGCTGGATTGTGCAGCTGCTTCGCTACTATCCAGAGCGAAAGGTTTGGCTGGTCGAACCGGATGCCATACCCAGCGGCGGCCCTGGCGCAGCAGCGATGCCGGCACGCATCAGCCCGTATCCGGTCGGCGGCCTGCCGAAGCAAGGCGAGGAGCTACCCGATATGGCCAATGAGAAGTGAAGGGTATTCTCCCCCGGCGCAAGAGCGGTACCTGCACTAAAGGTTGTAGATAGAAGAGGGGTGACTTTGCACTGAATCGGTCGATAATCTCAGGAACGGAAAGAGGTTTGAACATGGTCCCCCCCGTCCCTGTCAATCCGCAAATCGAGCAGCATGCCAACGGATCGTCAGTGGTTGTACCCGGCGGCCCCCAAACCCCCAGCCGTTTCCTGCGCACCTATGGTTTTCAAGTGCTGGCCGTGCTCCTGGGCATCGCGCTGGCCTTTATGTAGGGATTCAAATGCCGCGGGCGTGGGGCACGAGTCCAGGATCTTGGCGACCGCGGACCGCAACCCGCCCGGGTTGTTCAGCTCCACCTGATACGTCGGGGATCCCACGTCCCGGTCTCCTGCTGCGCGAATGGTCAATATCCTGGATTCAGGACAAAGGCGCCGAGCTTGGTCGATCAAGCTTCTTACCAACTTCTCCTGCACGGTCTGACTGAAGATCAATAAGTCGTACGTTCTCGCCAGAATGGCTTCCTTTGCGTCCCACGAGGTTGCGGTCACGATCTGCCAATCCCGCAGCAGTTCGGCGCGTGTGTGCATGAGAACCGGGTCGTCTCCCACGATCAAGATCGAAGCCTTCACGTGCGACCTCCTTCTCGACATGTCGTTGCCCCTGACCCAACCCGAGACTGGAATCACAAGAAATGGACGCAGAACCCGCCTGTAGTGTTTGCAGATGGCGAGCAAACCTCAGGGCCTAGGAAAGCGAAACTTAGCATATTTCACCTCCAAGCCGGCAGACTCGTTTTACACTCTTAGCACTTTTATGCGTTGGACTCCTGGCGGTCTTAGCAGCGACGTTGAGGATCGGCGAGGCCAGTCGGGCGGCGGCTTCGGCGGTGGCGGGCTTGGGATTGTTGGATTTCTGATCCTGCTGGTGGTCAGCCTGGTTACCGGGCGCAATTACATTGGCGCCTATTTTTCGAGCGGCGGTGCAAACCATGTGCAGCAAGGGCCGCCGCGGGCCGTTTCACCTCAGGAAGACCGCTCCGCGCAGCTAGCCTCCTTCGTCCTGGGCGACGCGCAGGACACGTGGACCCGGATTCTGGCCCGGGAGAATATCCGCTACCCCAGGGCGAAACTGGTGCTTTTCCGCGACTATACGCAATCCGGGTGCGGTACAGCTCAATCAGCGACTGGCCCGTTCTACTGCCCGGCAGACCAGAAGGTGTATCTCGATCTCGGGTTCTGGGATCAGCTAAAGCAGTACGGTGCTTCGGGGGAGTTTGCCCAGGCATACGTAATTGCACATGAAATTGGGCATCACGTGCAGAATGTGCTGGGCATCGAGCGCAAGGTCCGGGCCATGCAAGAGGAAAACCCGCGGGCACGCAACCGGTTATCCGTAGCGATGGAGCTACAGGCGGACTGCTTTGCCGGAGTGTGGGCGCGCTCTACCGCGGACCGGCAAATGCTGAAACGGGGAGACGTCCCCGCCGCCCTGCAAGCTGCCGCCGCGGTGGGCGACGACAGGATGCAGAAGATGGCGCGGGGATACGTGACTCCAGACTCATTTACCCACGGCTCGTCGCAGCAGCGGGTGGGATGGTTCAACCGCGGACTGAACAGCGGCCAAGTGAGTGCCTGCAATACATTTTCCGCCGGGCAATAGCCGCGGCTCTCGTCAGAGCTTGGCGGCGACAGCCTTGGTTTCGGTGTAATGCTCCATGACTTCCTTGCCCATTTCGCGGCCCCAGCCGGACTGCTTGTAACCGCCGAACGGCCACGCGGGATCGCCGTAGTTGTGGGTATTGATGCAGACGGTGCCCGCCCTGATCTTGCGCGCCATCATGTGGGCAGCCTTCAGATTCTGCGTCCAGACGCTTGAGGAGAGGCCATATTCGGTGTCATTGGCGAATTTGGCGACTGCGTCCAGATCGGCATCGTCAAAGGACTGAACGCATACCACCGGGCCAAAAATCTCTTCACGCACCACCTTCATGTTGCGATCCGTCCGGGCGAGGACCGTCGGCTCGACAAAATAGCCATGGTTGCCGATGGCCTTGCCGCCGGTAACGACCTCGGCGCCCTGCTGTCGTCCAGACTCCAGGAAGCCGGTCACGCGGTTGTGCTGCTCCTTGGAGACCAGCGGCCCGAGATTGACCGACGGATCAAGTCCATGCCCAATCTTTAGCTTGCCTGCCTCCTTGGTGACGCCTTCGACGATCTTGTCGAAGATCGATTTGTGGGCGAACAAGCGCGAGCCCGCAGTGCAGCACTGGCCCTGGTTATAGAAGATCGCACTCGCTGTGCCAGCGATGGCTAGATCGAGATCGGCGTCGGGGAAGACGATGGCCGGTGATTTGCCGCCCAGTTCAAGCGAGACCCGCTTCAGGTTGCCCGCCGCTGCCTTGACGATCAGCTTGCCGACCTCGGTTGAGCCCGTGAAGGCGACCTTGTCGACATCGGGATGTTCGGCCAGAGCGGCGCCGGCCGTCTCCCCAAATCCGGTGACAATATTTACTACCCCGTCGGGGAAACCGGCCTCGGTGATCAGTTCACCCAGGCGAATGGCCGAGAGCGGAGTCTGCTCCGCGGGCTTGAGCACGATGGTGCATCCCGCGGCCAACGCCGGCGCCACTTTCCATGCCGCCATCATCAGGGGAAAGTTCCAGGGGATGATCTGGCCGACGACTCCGACCGGTTCGCGCATGGTGTAGACGTGCCAATTGCCCGGACTGGAGACGGGAATTTGCTCGCCGTTCAGGCGCGTTGCCCATCCAGCCATATATCGGATCACTCCGATCGAACCGCCGACATCGTCGCGGCGAGCGTTGGTCACCGGCTTGCCATTGTCGAGCGCTTCCAATTCGGCGAACTCGTCGGCATGACGCTCGAGCAGGTCGGCCAGCGACCAGACAAGCCGCTGTCTTTCGGCAGGCGAAATCTTCGACCAGGGTCCAGTCTCGAAGGCGCGGCGCGCTGCTGCGACCGCAAGATCAATATCCGCCTTATCCCCTGCCGGGACGTGGGCGATGATTTCTTCGGTAGCGGGATCCTCGACCGCAAAGGTTTGACCGCTGCGCGCGTCAACCCATTTGCCGTCAATCAGCATTTGATGTTTCTTGGCCATGAATGCGGCCGCGGCTGCGCCGAGCGCAGGCTTGTGTATCGCAGTCGTCATCGCTTCATCGGTTGTAGGCATGGGGACAACTCCTTGCAGTAGCAATTCGCTAATGGTGCCCCCGCTTGCCCCGGGATGTCAAACAGCGGGGATGCGCGGAGATCCAGAGCAAAGCCGGCTATTAGGACCATGCCCGAGCAGATCATAACCGGCAGCGCCCGACTGACACGCCCTGGCGAAGTGGCCGGCAGAGACCATCGTCGCCATGGCATTGGCAAAAGCGTGAGCGGTGGATCGAACTAGTGTTTCATTTTCAAGGCAGCGGCATCGAAGGTCGTGACTTGGGCGGCCATCAGGCCATCCTTGGTCTCGTAGGCATCCGCTCCCCGGTACGGTTCTGCCAGAAAGGGAGCATCCGCTCGCCACTGCACATTGATCACATCGCCAACAACAAACGTATGCTCAGTGACGACATTCAATCCGCAGGTTCCCCCTTGGGCTGGTGGCTTCACGATTTTGGCAAACATTTCGCCTACCGCTTTGCGACCGCGAACCGTGACGCCGTTGGGAGCAAAGAACTCGACATTGTCGGGAAACTGAGCCATAAGCCGCTTCCAGTCGCAGGCATTGAACGCTGCCATATGCTCGGCGACGACTTTGGCCGGGGTTGGTTGACGAACTCGCGCGGGCAATGGGCTGGACTGCGCCATTGCTCCGGGCGTACCCACGATGGCGGCCGCGAACACGGCGGCGGCGGCAATCGACCTTATCCTAATGCGACGATCAGGGGCGTGACGATGAGGAAAATTCATTTTGAGATTATTGCATCCCGGGGATAATCCTCGAAGAACTTCTACCGATTCGCGGCGCGACGCTTGATCAGCTCGCCGAGGTAGACCGGCTTGTCGTCGTCGCGTACCAGGTGCGGGTAACGCCGGTCACGCCCTGCCAAATGCAAAGGCTGGTCATTGAACTCCACCTTCCAGCCGGCTTTGATTTCGTCAAGAAGATCGAAAGTGGTCCGGCCAGACCGTCCGTTCGCGCTATAAGTCAATTTCCGACCAGTCTCTTACGATTTCAAACAGAAACAAGGCGGATAGTTCGCCGCTAGATCGGAGGAAAACGAGGTGCTCCCCGTGAAACTCGACACTTGCTGCCTCGACGAGTATGGGGGCTGAACCCGGTTCTTTGAACCTAACTAAGTAGGTCTTGTCGTCCATCTGCGACTTACCAGCGTGATCGTGCCATTGGATGAAATGGACAACCTGGAACTGTTCAACAAAGTAGTTGATGCTCGTTGCCGTCGATCAGTTGTGCAGCCTGACAGGTTATTTGTTCAGCTGGGCAGATCCCCGAGATGCTAAAGCCGCTGGGCTTCGGCGCGAAACATGCAATCTACTGTGCAATGAGCATCGTTGTGATGTGGTGAAACACTAGGTTCTCGACTTTGCGATTGGCCAGACTGATAATGGGTGTAGCGAGATGGACGCGGTAATCACCTGCCTTTTCTCCCGATCGCAACGTACGGGGCAAGAGCTTTAGTCCACTTGCAACCGACCGCTTAGGCTGGCATCGGCCACTTCCCAGGTGTGCCAGAAGGCTGGTCATGGAATGGATCAACGGGACACTCGGAGCAATTCGCCTGCAACGGAAGTTGTCGTTGCGAGAGGTCGAACAACGGAGCCGCATCTTTGCCCAGGAAATGGGGGACGACTCCTATCGAGTTTCTGCCAGCTGGCTAGGCCGCCTGGAAAAGGACCCACAAAAACTTACGGTCAACAAGCTGGTTGTTCTGGCCCACATCTACGATGTCAAAGCGGAGCAGCTATTAGGCTCCATCTATCCGGAATTTCTTGGACGCGATCCGCCTGATGAGACCACACTGCTTTCGCCGGTAAGTGGTCCGTCACCAGGGCCATATAGGTGGGGCATCATCGGGAAACATGACCGCACCCTGGAACCCATGGTTCCGACAGGGTCCATTGTTCAGATCGATACCCGGAAACGGGAGATATCGCGGTGCAAGGAGTGGGCACGGGAATTACAACGGCCTATCTATTTCCTCACCACAGGTGACGCCTATTTTTGTGGCTGGTGCGAATTCGACCCGCTTGAAGAATTATTGACCCTGGTACCCCATCCGCTTTCACCTGCTTCCAGCCGGAGATGGAAGTACCACAAAGAAGTCGAAACGATCGGCCGCGTTGTCGCCGTTATTCCGATTTAGGCCGAGTCGACGTTGAGCAACCTCGACGGAGCTAAATCATCAATTCAGGTCGTTCGCAAACATGCTCGCGATCCATATAGGTCGAGTTGGTGCAAGACGCCAGGTTATCCAGGTACTTACTGAGCCGAAGAAGTCTCCCCTCAACGGAGAAGGAATAAGGTCGCGGAGCCGAATACTGCGAGTCCTACCGTTAGCCATAAAACGTAATCACCCGGATGCCCACTCTGCAGCGCACGCAGGGTGGTGAGCGGTCCTTCGAGGAATGCGCCGATTCGCAATCCTCGCGCGAGTTTTTCGCGAAACACCGACGTGCAGGCCAGGGAGAGCGCCAGTAGCACTGTGATCGTTCCGCGGAGGGCCGCTCCCAGAATTTCATTGCGCCAAGACGCGGGCGGGTTGAGCGGAATGGAATGCCCGGTATAGACCGTGTTGAGGTACGCGGGCTGGTTATAAACGCGCGCCGCTGCCTCACGGACGCCATACTGCCAGCCCGGCATGAAGGTCAGTGCCACCCCGAGCAGGATACAAACGAGAGGCGGGAAGAAATGGAACCAGAAAACCTTTTGCTCTTCGGTCTCGGTTTCCGGTAGTTCATCCACTTGCGCACTGCGGTCTGTGATCGGCGCGCTACCCCAGCCGGCGAAGGTGTGCATACCCACCCTGAAGACAGCAGCACACGTCATCACGCCGGCAAACATAAACATCCACGACAACCCATGGATGCCCGCTTGCTCTGCGGCGCTCGACATGCCCGCGTCCGCAAGCATAGTGCTGAAACAAGGGCCGGCTGCGAGGCCAATGCCGCCGAGAAACCACAGCGCTGCAGTCCAGCGGAGTGAACGCCCTTTGCCAAAAAGGACGCGTTCGCTCATCGAGCGCAAGCGATGGAGAATGATTCCGCTAACGAAAAACAGGGATGACTTGACGAAGGCGTGTGCCACTAGGTAGATAAGCATGGCAGCGATGGCCAGCGGGCCCTGGATCGCGAATATCAGCAGCATGAGACCTGCATGGCAGATGGTGGAGAAGGCTAATAGACGTTTCAGGTGATGTTCGGCGTAACACATTACGCCCCCGAGCAAAATCGTGGCCCCCCCGAAAGCCAACAGAATATGGCGAAGATGGGCCTCGCCAGAGGCGAAGGCCTGCTGAAAAATGACTGATTTGAGCCGAACGACCGCGTACAGCCCAAGCTCGACCATGAGGCCGGAGAAGAGGACGCACACCGGCGTGGGTGCGACCGCGTGAGCGTCGGGCAGCCAGAAGTGGAAGGGAGCAATGGCAGCCTTGATCAAGAAACAGCACGTCAACAGGGTGAAGGCGAAGAGGACGAGAGGATCGTGGCGAGAGCCGAGCGCCAACCCGATCTGGGCCATGTTCAATGCTCCGGTCACCGCATACAAGAATGCGATCCCGGTAAGCCCCAGGAAAGCCGCAACCGTATTGGTTACGGCAAAATTGAAGGAGCCTTGGAGAGGCGCAGGCTCCTGCGTCTTAAGGCCGCATAGGGCGAACGCCGCTGTGCTCATCAGCTCAAAAAACACAAACATGTTAAACAGATCGCCGGTGAGCACGAAGCCATTCATGGCAGCCAGAAAGACAAGCATCAGCGGGTGATAGTGGTTCGCCGCAGCATCGACAAAGCGCCAGGAAAAAATCAGTGCGAGAAACACCAGAAGGCCAGCCAGCGAGCTAAGTCCTGCGGCGACGGGATCGACGACGAATGTAATACCAAGCACGACCGAACCGCGAGGATACCAATTTCCAAACCAGTAGACCTGGGTATGCTGCAAGACGTGACTTAGCAGCAGGAGTGAAGAAATGAACGTAGCTGCGGCAACAGCGATGCTGAGACTATCTGCCGCGGCACGGCTAAGCCATTTGCGCAAGGCGGCCAGGAGACCCGCGCCGAGCAGGGGTAAGGCGACGGGTAACGCTGGAAGTGGACTAGTCATGCTTATCCACGCATCGTACGCAGGTCAGAAGGAGAGACCGAGCCGCCCTTCTCATAGGCCTTTACCACCATTGCGAGCAGCAGGGCCACCACTACGGCTTCAACAACGACGTCGGTAAGCATCAGGGCCTGCACCACTGGATCGACGGTAAGCGTGCCCGGAGTAATATCTGCGAACACGGGGGCAGCACCGCCGGTACGATAGCCAATGGCAAGCAGGAGCACGTAAGTGGAGCTCTGAAGAATGGCAAGACAAATCACGGAATGGATAAGATGGCGGCTGGTAATCAGGCCATAGAGGCCGCAACAAAAGAGCCATGCGGCAACAAAATACGGTAATGAGTGCAGTATTGGAGGCATCTTTACTCCTCGGGTATCTCGCCGGTCACGATTTCTTCGAGATAGGTATAGATAACCAGCAGAAATGCCGCGGTTACCTCGATTCCTACGCAGGCACTAATGAGCGCTATATTTCCGGAGGAGAAAACATCGCCCGTTGTTCCCAGGGGCAGGATGTTGGTGAGAAAGGGCAGTCCAACCAAAACCGGCATGACCCCGATCAGGGCATACGAGGCAGCGCCGGCTGCCTCCACGACTTCCACAGCAACATGAGACGTGATGCGTTTGAAGCCTTCGGTGTTGGCGGCGAGATAGACCAGGACCGAAGCGGTGGCGAGGATAACGCCTCCCTGGAAACCGCCGCCGGGAGTGAGCTGCCCGTGCAGGCCGATGTAGAAGCCAAAGATCACGGTCATGAGCAATGCCGGCGTAATGACCGCTCGCACTGCTTCGCTCAAGGGTGGACGATCCTCCACCTTACCAACGGGGGAGGTGGGCACATCCTTCTCTCTCCGCAGCAACATGGTGACCCCTATCGCTGCGGTAAAAAGAATGAACTCCTCGCCCAGGGTATCGAATCCGCGGTAATCGTAGTTGATGGCGTTGACTGTGTCGGTGGCATGCCGCTCATAGACCGCTAGTCTCGCAATCATATCTCCGTAGGGACCGCGATATTGTCCCCAGGGCGGCAAGTTCAGGGCGGCGTAGCAGTAGAGCCCCAGGAAGATAGGCCCAGCGACAAAAAAGATGCCAAGGCGAAGGCGGTCAGTCATGCTCTCCGTCCTTCTGCCTGGTGAATTTGCGAAACTTCATGCGGGAGAGAGCAAGCATGATCATGAGCGGCAGAGCTACCGCGCCCACCGTTATTTGCGAGAGCGCGACATCCGGCGCCTGAAAGAAAAAGAACATCAAGGCTGTGACCAGGCCGTAGAAACCTAATGCGATCACCTGCTCGGTGACGTTCTGGGTGCGCACGACCATAAACCCTGTGACCGCGAGCAGGATCAGAATGCCGGCTCCGCACCAGATCACTGGTCTCTCCCGGCGCGGACAAGCTCGATTGGATCGCCGTCCCGCGGCTGCCAGTGGCCAAGTTCGCGGGCGCGAAAGGCGCGCGCTGTGGCATGGGCCACTACTGAGTTGATCGCGAGCAGAACAAGGCAGATCAGTACAGTCTTCCATGCCGCCTGGCCGCTTCCGGTTTGCAGAAAGACTGCGGCCGTCAGGAAAATAGTGGCTCCCCACACTGGCAACGCAAGATAGTGGAGCGCCTGTATCGGCTCCCGCATGCGCCACATTCCCAGCACCCCCAGCCAGCAGGAGATCATGAGAGATCCCAACAGCACATCGATGAGGACGGTCACAGATGCTTCTCCAGAAACCGGGCGAACACCAACCCACCGCCAAACGACATGATCGCCAGCGCGAGAGGCAGGTCGATGAAGGGAATGCGGCCCATGCCAACGGTGAACAGGACCAACGCGAGCGTGATGATCACGCTGGTCATTTCCAGGCCTACCAGCCGGCGCTCGGGCGAACCGCGAAGGCACATGTCTGCACAGGGCACGAGTGCGGCGCATACCACCACTCCCGAAAGCAGCCAGATATTCACGACTGGGCTCCCAGGGCCCGTGCCATTTTGGGCACGCTGGCGCGCTCAAGCTGGTGAAACAGCATCCTGCTCGACTCCGGATCGATACCAAGGACAATAGAATTAGGAGTCGCCGTCATGTATATCGTAGCCAGGACCCCGCGGCCCAGAATCGCAGGGTCGCGTTTGCTGCATTTGAATCCGCAGACCCGGTAGTAGGAGCCGGCGGGACGAAGATGCAAAAGATCCCTGAGGAAAACCAGGGTGACCACCCAGGTGTCGCACACCATATACCAGGGGATACGCCAGCCCTGGGCGACATCTTTCCAATGCAATTGGACAGCATTCGGCTGCGAGCGGTGAACCAGGAGCAAGAAAAGTGTGGCCAGCACAACGACTGCGGCTCCCACGATCATTTCGTGCACGTGGGTGGTCGCGACCAGCCAGACCCATCCTACGGCGAGACTAACCGCCAGAAGGGCGGCCACGCCAAAAGGTGAAGGCTCGCTTTTCTGCGCAGCACGACTCATAGGTACGAACCGCACATCATGGATGATGGATGCCGTGCAGCCCTGCTTTGTCGCCCGTGGTCTATAGCCGAAATCTATTTACTGCGTATGCGGCCCGGTGGGGAAGTCCTTGGAAAGTTCCTTGGGCAGTGCTGGCCTTCTCCGCGGCGATCACGCGGCTGCCAGGCCACTGGTCTCCGCGGCTTGTCCCGCTAAATACGAGTCAGGCGCTGCTCAATTGCGAGCGTACATCATACCTACTCCGCAGCGCTTGTTTATGTGGCGTGATATGGCGCTCCAATCTGGGTGAGCCGCGGGGCGCGGAGTGGCCATCACATGCAGGTCGGGCATCGTTACTCGCTCGTCCGTGACTGAGTGCCTTGGGAGGAGCGAGAGTCTAGGTCATCCGTGAAGATACGCGCCCACAAAAAGCGTTGCCGCCGAGTATCCCGTTCCCGTGGAAAGGCCATCTGAGGAACAAGGGGGCCCCTCGAGTTGGAACATCCCGACATAGTTGTAATCGGCGCCTCAGCCGGCGGCCTTGAAGCGATAAGCCGGATATTACGGGCGATGCCGCACAATTTGGATGCGGCAATCCTGATCGTGTTGCACACCGCGAATCGCGCGGCAAGCTTCCTGCCCCAAATCCTTCAACGAGTGAGTAAACTCCCCGTGTGCCATCCCGCGGATGGGGACGCGATAAAGCGGGGACGGGTGTACATCGCTCCCCCGGGGTTTCACATGATTGTCGAAAGTGGGTTTGTGCGTGTGGTGCAAGGGCCGCGTGAGAACCTCAACCGCCCGGCGATTGACCCTTTATTCCGGTCGGCGGCAGCGGTTTACGGCCCGCGGGTGATCGGCGTTATTTTGACCGGCATGATGGATGATGGAACGGCCGGTTTGATGGTTGTTACTGCAAGCGGCGGCAAGGCGATCATCCAGGACCCGGAGAGCGCACTGTTTTCGGGTATGCCAAAGAGCGCGCTCGATCATGTTCCCGACGCCCAAGCGGCGCCGCTTGAAGATATACCGGCACTCCTCTTGCAATGGATCCGTCGCCCTTTATCCACTGGAACGAAGCGACCCGCCAACGCCCCTTTCAAACCGGCTAAAGAAACACGGGTTGCGGAACTCGACATGAGTGAGATCTCTAATGAGGAACGTCTGGGTCAGCCGTCGCCTTTCGCCTGTCCGGACTGTGGAGGAGTGCTTTGGGAAATTGAGCAGGATGGATTTCTTCGTTTTCGCTGCCGTGTCGGCCACGCCCTCACAGCCAAATACCTGGGTGCGGAACAACGGCAGGCGATAGAAACGGCACTCTGGGAAGCTTTGCGCGCGCTGGAGGAAAGCGCATCGTTGTATCGGCGAATGGCTGGCCGCGCAACGCAATCACACCATCTTCTACCAGCGCGCCAGTTCGAAGATCGGGCTACGAATACCGAAGCAAATTCAAAGATATTGCGCGATTTCCTGTTACGGGTTAATACCGACGAGAGCCTAGATCCGCTATATCCCGCTCAATCGCTTGTGGAGTCGCCCGAACCTGACGAAGCAAATGGCAATACCTAATTTCGGTTGGGTAGCTAAGTAGCATTCAAACCCGGTAGGCGTCAAATTGCGCCCTCCCATACCCTATCTCTCCTCTCGCGCATAGGCATCGGGCTATTTGCGCTCATGGATGCATCCCCAATCGCCCTCCTTTGGATCTAAGACGCTGCATGACTCAGGACATCCATTGGCCGGCAATCGCCTTGCGTCTGCTCCTTACGGTGGTCGCCGGGAGCGTCTTGGGAATGGAACGGAGCAAAACCGGGCATCCCGCGGGTCTTCGCACAACCCTGTTGGTCACTCTGGCCGCATCAATTGCCATGATCCAGATGAACTTGTTGATCAACACCAATGGTAAGCCGGGTAACTCCTACGTAGTGATGGATCTTATGCGGCTACCTCTTGGCATTCTGACCGGAGTTGGGTTTATTGGAGCCGGCGCGATCGTACGGAAGGATGAATTGGTACTGGGGATTACGACCGCCGCCACCATGTGGTTTTCCACTGTGACCGGAGTATGCTTTGGAGGCGGTCAGCTGATGCTTGGCGGTATTTCGACGCTGATCGGCCTCATTGTTCTTTGGGGCGTGCGGCCACTCGAGAAGGGATTGGCGCGGTATCAGATCGCGAGGTTGACGTTGGCAATTGCGGAGGGTCAGATTTCAGCACAGGAACTCCGTCAGCAATTGGAAGCCGCAAGTATGCGGGTGAAGTCCTTTTCGTTTACGCACTCCGTGACCGAACACCGAAACGAGTTCGAATGTGAGGTCCGGTGGCCGACAGCGAAAGGCGGCTCGGATCCCCCCGCTAGAGTGTCGGCGGGCTCTTGGTTTCGCGTCGCGATCCTTCGGATGCGGACGGTCGATGGTTCAGCGGCTCTCGAACGAAGCCGATCCCAGCCAGGTCAGCAGAAATTTTCCTGCCCGCATCGATCACCGAAGCGATCAACAGTTTCTTTCGTGCAGCCGAGCAGCGGGCAGTTGGGATGTTGACGCTGACCGCTCCACAGACTGACGACTGAGAGTCGAAGATGGGAGCACCAACGATAAAGGCGCCTGCCGCGGTCTCCTCATCGTTCAAGGAATATCCGTTCTTATGCGTGCGCTCCAGGTCCAATTTCAGGTCGCGCATTTTGGTATGCGTGTGTTCAGTGTACTGGGCGAGTTTCAACTTATCAAAAAGCGCCGCCAGCTCATCGGGTGGAAGGAATGCAGCCACAGCCTTCCCAAGCGCCGTCGCGTGTATCGGGCAAGCATCGCCAATATGCAAGGTCAGCCGAAGAGGATGGGATGTCTCGAGGACATCAATGAGGACGACGGATTCAGCGAGACGTTCTCCGAGGGCCACCGATTCATCCAGTTTCTCGCGAAGCAGAGTGAGGTGGGGTCGCGCGACGGTTGCCAGTCCCAAGCGGTTCGCATTACGCCGCGCCAGGCCCGCGGTCTTGAGTGAAAGCCGATAGACACCATTCATCTCGGGTTGTTCCACATAGCCGGCCTCCTTCAGGGTGAAGAGGATACGAAACGCGGAACTCTTGACCAAGCCAACTTCGCTGGCGATTTCTTTGAGTGGCTTGCCGTATTCGCTGATGGCTAATGCTTCCAGGACGGCCAGGGTCTTGACTACGAGGTCGATGTGGTTCTTTGCGGCCATTCAATGCTTCCTTGCCCACTGCTAAAGGTGCAACCGTCCGTGACTATACACCTGAAGAGCGGCTCATTTCCCATGAGGATGCTGCGCCGCACGACAGCGCTTTCACCGCGTCGGTTGGTACGCTCCATGCGCACAGCTAGTCATGATACGGCTCCCCCACACCTTTTTCGCATCTTCTATCGTGCAACCCATCACCCGACACCTCTGTCATCCTCTACTCCAGAGACATAACCTTTCACTCATCCGAATTCCGGCCCAGCGGCAGCCATCAATTGTGACGGATTACCGGGCAGTACATCGAGGCCAAGCGCCATGCGCGTGAAACACCGCAGGCGGCGAAAGCCGTGCGCGGTGAGCGTGGGGATGAGCACTCTTCCCGCATCCAGCACATCCACCACGACGCGGCCCGAAGCTGCCCGGATCGCCTCAGTCATCAGCGCATGCGCTTCCGCGGGTTCGCCAACGACGGGGCCGAGCTGCGAGGCTGAGAAGCCCTGGCGCAAGATCGCGAAGCCGTGCGGAGAAGCGATTGCCAGACTGCGTGGCCGCGACAGGAAATTCTCCAGCAAAAAGTATCGGTCGGCGCCGAACGCGAATTGGTCGAGCACAAGGTTCGCGGGTGCGGTCGCAGCTACACACCCGCCACCGTGACCTTCCCATCGCTCCAACGTACCGAGTGGAATGAATCCGAGTGCTCCGTAGATGGCAGTGCCAGCCGGTGCTGCGTCCAGAAGCGCCGCGCGTCCCGCATCGCGCAACAGCGAGGTGCAAGCTGCGACGAGCCGGGTAGCCAGACCATGCCGGCGCCATTCGGCAGTGACCAGTACCATCGAAATCCATCCGAAGTTATCGCCGTAGGGAAGCGCCGCCGCAGTCGCCACTAGCCGGTCGCCAATAGAGAATCCAAGCACCGTGCCATGCCTTAAGAATACTTCCCAGTCGGCTGCATTCTGGTTCCAGCCAGCCTCCTCTGACAAAAGCAGAGCGCGCGGAATCCAGGTTGAATCCAACCGCAGGAGACAGAGTTGATCAGTTAACATGATGGGAACCCTCGATGCCTGCCTGCCATTTCAGCCACAACGTAGTTGTCGTTTTCGTGAATCAGTAAGGTCTCCGCACCTGACATCTCAAACCAGGCGATACGAGCGGTAGGCGTATTACTCCTTTCCACCGGCGGCGTGCTGCACTTTATTTGATTCCAACCGGAAATGGGCAAAGTCGCCGGTCTCATCAAAAGAGCCAAGTCCAACTTGTCCAGAGGTGAAGGTGTGGTCTACCACAAAGAATCGCGGTGTCGTTTCCTGGTCCAGAAAAACCTGAATGGAACCTGAGCGGATATCGCGCACAATTCGCACATCATGCCAAGAGCGGTCCGGCAGCGCTGGGGAGGCATCCAACCCGGCTATCCGCCGGCGAGGCCCACCATCCACAATGAATATGCCGTTGTGGACGTCTACTTTAGTTCCAGGATCCTTAGAAAGGTGAACATAGTAGAAGTGAAGTGTATCGACGTAGTCGAAGACCACAATCGTTGAGCCACCGGCGCGGCGCACCTTCACGTTAAGGGTAAAGCTGCCCACCTTTACGCCTTTCAACCGGGCAAACTGCAACGGGCGGCGAGGAACCCCGGGCGGCCGGGAACGCTTCATATGAAGATAATGAAGGCTACCTTCCTGGAGAATTTCCCAGTCTTCAGGGAAGGGCATCTCCCAAGCATGCAAGGTACCTGAATTGAAGTCGTCTTGAAAGGACAAGCTCCCCGCGGCCCCGTACAGAGCTGGCGGCCACACCGAGAGAGCATAAACTGCAATCATAGTGAGGGCGGCAAGTAATACGGTTGGGGCGAATACGCCTCTTGGTTTATACATTTGATTGCATCGCCTCAGCGTTGATTCACGTTTCTATCGACAAGGTCAGGCCAATCAATGGTCAACGATAACTCTTTCCTCAGCCGTACATCACCCCGTCAGAACATATTAAGTTCCATTGTTTCCTGTCAAGGTTTGCGACCCACTTTCCATCTCGTGATCGAAACCGGTCTGTTCAGTCGTGGGGGCTTGGACTGGAGTACTGCATGCCGGCGCCTACAGGCCTCGTCGCGGTGGGACCGGAAATGGAACTGATCGCAGCCGCGCCCAATAAGCTTGCGATGCTCAAAATGGTCCATGCCAAGTTATAGCTATGATAGGTATCAAAAATTCTTCCTGCCATCCACGGCGCAAGCCATTGCCCGATGGAATATCCCATGATGATCAAGGCCAGGAGCTTGCCTAACGATGCGACTCCAAAACACTCTGCCGTTACCAATGGAATCAACATGTAATCGGCCCCCATGGCAAAGCCGAAAACGATCGCGAAGGCCAGGGCCGCCACGGGCCGGTGCGCGAGATAAAGTAATGGGATCGCCCCCCCCAACAGCAGGTAGAAGAGCGCCATCGTGTTCTTCTTCTTGAAGCGGTCCGCGAAGTAGCCTACCAGCACACGGCCGCCTAGACTCGAGGCGAGCAGAATCGACAAGAACCGGGCAGCGGTCGTTACCGAATACCCGCTGTCTTTCATAACCAGAATAAAATGTTGAATCACCGCATTGATGGCGCCTATCACCAGTGTTGCTCCGACTAGAAGAAGCCAAAAATTGGCGGTGCGCACCGCAGCAGAGATCCCGCTGGATGCAGGTTCGTTCAAATCCTCGTTCGCGCTGCTAGCGGGTGAAACCCCGTCCGGGGCGAGACCCATCTCAGCCGGAGCCGAGCGTGTAATCCAAAAGCCAACTGGAAAGAGCACGATCAGGATGAGCACTCCGGTAATTTCCAATGCGTGGCGCCAGCCGAAATTGCGTATAAACGAATTGGCCAGCGGAGGCGAAACAACCCCGCCTAATCCCAGCCCCAAATAGGCGTAACCCATCGCGCGGCCGCGCCGCGCTCGAAACCAGCGCGAAATAAGAACCTGATTGGCAATCGGTCCCGCCAAGGTGTAGCCCAATACCTCTGCGATGCAGAGAAGTTCGTACTGCCAAAATCTGGTCATCGAACCCATCAGAATTAGCGGTATCCCGATAAAGCCTACCCCGGAGAGAATCACCCAGCGGGCGCCGAGTCGATCGATCAAGGCGCCGGCCAGCAGACCGAAGGGTAGTCCCACCACGAGAAAGCCGAGCAAAAATCCCTGCGTCACCTGAGTTCGCGTGAACCCCAGAGAGGCCACAAATGCTGGATAGAAAACCGGAAAGCCGTAAAAGATAATTCCGACCGCAAAAAAAAGGTTGAGGAAGGCCGCAAGCACAATCCACCAGCCATAGAAGATTTTCCTTTGGGTCATCATTTTGCGGCCGTTCGCTCCTCTCGTCTGTAGATCAGACCGTCGCCTCTCGAAGTTGCAGCAGCCGGTATTATTTGCCCCGGCTAGACTGTCACCGTTCCAGACCCGCAATATGGGTAATCACACCTTGTCGAAAATCGTCGTCCACCTGCTCTGTAAAAGGCGAGGTCGACGGTTCGTAGCCGCCTTCGCGGAAAGCCTCCCGGTTCGGGAGGTAGCCCAACCAGCCGTCCAAGAGTCCGAAGTAGAACGTATAGGGGAAGCGTGAATGATCACGTACGTCGATCGCGTACTCGCAGAATAATTCGACCGGGGCGCCCCAAATTAGGGTGTCCCGGTTAACCTGCAAGAAACGGATGGGGATTCGAACCAACTTTGTGCCGTCTGGAAGGGTGCGGATATATTTTCCCAGTTCAGGGGTCCAGGTCAGGCCAGGCCGTAAACGTGTTTCGACCGTCGTTTCACTTTCTGTTAGTACCACGTCGGTAGTCATTCCAGCAACTCGCTCGTTCGCTTGAAGGATCCTATCCCCAAGAAGGCGTCGAAACTCGCCCAAATGACCTGCTTCCGGAGTAGGGTAAACGCTGTAGATCGGCGCCATGTTTCCCTCCGCCCCGTTAATAAAAAGCATCGGCGCGCCGATCTTTTGTTCTACATAGTCGGCGACAACACCCGGCGCGTCGGCGCTGATCTTGAGGTTAGCTGGACCAAGCACAGTCCCATGCATGGCGTAGTTGGCGATAAGAGCAATCAACCCGCCGTGGATATTCTCAAGTCGAATGAGCCCGATTTGCCGGTCAACAGGACCGTCGGGGTTCAAGCCCAGCAGGACCTTTCCGTCCACGTCAGTTCCCCGGCGATTTATGTTGGCTGTCGAGAAGCCGAGACCTACACCGAGGCGAGCTGGCTGCAGTCCATCTTTGGCCAGACGCAGGCCTTCTATTAACTTGTCCTCAAAAAACTGGGTGTACTCGGGATTTGAGTCGCCACTGCCGGCTTGCTTGTATCTCTCAGGCATGAATATCGCGGCGACCCCGGGAGGCCCGACTTCGGGGGCGGAATGAGTGTGGGTCACTGTCCACCAAAGGTTCTGGGCCGGTATGCCAAGCTTTTGCTGTACGTCTTGAGCCACCTTGTCGTTGTATCCAGGCGACATGAGCGCTATGTCCGACGACACGATATATATCGTTGTCTTACCGTCGTCGAGGGCAACAATACGGTGATAGAGCCGGTCATGAATGCCATCGGATTGCCTGGCCTGATACCCGAGAAGCCACTGCGAAGTCGTAGGCGTAATGTCGACTTTGGCCACCGCGGCGCGGAAAGCCGCAGCACCCGCGGTTTGAGCAAAATCCAACGCAAGGACAAGCAGACACAAAATTCTGAGGAACATGCGTGTAGCCTCCGAGACATCGATACCTCGCGATCCAAACCATGGTGATTCCCCATGGCTCCAGGCGAAATGACAAGAGACCGTCTCCCTTAGATTAGATAGCCTTTGCAGAGGCTGACGGTCGAACCTGGTTCTCGTAATCGAAAAGGCCAAGATAGCCGTGCTGAGCCAGCGCCATCTTCCATTCGTCGATCATGACAACCAACCATCCAGGTTTTCCTGAACGAACTGATCGTCGATCAAATGCGGATACGCCGCTGTCACTCGATCGAGATCCTCGGCCTGGCCGGGCGACAGATCCTCAGCCGGATCAAGACACCACCGGCCTGCCAGCAGCCCCTGTCTGCGGAGAATCTCGTTTATGCCTGCGATGCATCCATGAAAATGATGGGCAACGTCGAACAGTGCCGCGTTCATATCCGTCACCTCTGCATTTCGCAGGAACCACTTGGGATGAATGGGCTGGTGCGACTGTACAACTCCACGGAGCTCCCGCTGTAACTCCGCTGCGCGGGCCGTCCATACCGCCCAATGTCCAAGCAAACCGCCGGCGAAGCGCAGCGTCTCTGCACCAAACTGGAACTCAGAGAGCAGGTCCAGGACGATGTGGTCGTCATTGCCTGTGTAAAGTGCAATCTCCCCGGCGCGGCCAGATGCCGCGACACCACGCAGAACTTCCTGGGTTGCGTAGCGGTCGAAGGGCGCAACCTTAATCCCAACCACGCTCTCGATCTCAGCAAGCGCCCGCCAAAACTCGAACGGAAGAGATTGGCCCCCAACGGCGGGCTGAAGGTAGAAGCCAATGACAGGAATGATTTCTCCGACCGCGCGGACGTGATCGATATACTCTTCCACCGACGCTCCAGCCAAGGCAGTCATGCTCAGTAGCGCTGCATGGTAGCGAAGACGGCGAGCGATTGCGGCCTCCTGGACGGCCTGCGCCGTTCTTCCACACACGCCGGCCACACCAATCACATCGTGAGGACCGAGCTCTTCCGCCGCCAAGGCTAGCACCGGCTCATATAACCCAACCTTCGGGTCGCGAATCTGAAACTGGGTCGTGTGCACGCCGACCGCCACCCCCCCGGCGCCCGCCGCCAGGTAGTACCTTGTCAGGGCACGTTGACGCCGCTCGTCGAGCTTGCGCTTCTCATTGAGCGCGAGTGGATGGGCCGGAATGGCTAGGCCTGCCTTAAACGAATCCTGCCAGTGGAACTTAGAAGATGCCATCGCGCTTTCAAGAAGTTTTGCCAGTTCGCCAACCAGCAATCCCTTCGTGCCCCAGGCGAATTTGAATCATGCGGAAGAACGGCGGCAATAGGAATCTACATCACCTTGTTAGACCAAAGCAATCATCCGAAGCCCTTTCGTCTCATGAGTTGTGACTTCGCCGCATACGCCCAGCTCCCGCGCCTACGCTACCGGCTCGACGCGTTGCCAGGCCTTCTGCAAAGTATCTTGACAATTTTTCGGGAATGGAATAACTTGACTCAAAATGGAACGCGTTCTACCAGAAAGAATGACGCCCATTCATGATTGACACGGTCCTCGACGAAGACAAACTTGTAGAACGTCTGACGATCCCTTCCGATCGGGATGTTGCCGCCGCCTCTAAGCTCGAAGGTGATGTGATCATCCTCGGCGCAGGCGGGAAGATGGGGCCAAGCCTGGCCGTGCGGATTGGCCGGGCAATTCAGAAAGCTGGGCTGAAGCACAAAGTTTTCGCCGTCGTACGCAAAGCTAGAGATGGTGTCTTCGGGAGGTTTTCCGATCACGTCACAGTTGTTGAGTCTGACCTGCTCGATCCAAAGGGCTTTGACACTCTTCCGGATGCACCAAACGTAGTATTCATGGTCGGCCGGAAATTTGGATCCGGGGACGACCTGCCTCTCACTTGGGCCACAAATGTATGGGTAGCGGGATTAGCGGCCCGCAGGTTCCAAGGTTCAAGGATCGTTGCGTTTTCAACTGGAAACGTCTACCCCTTTGTTCCCGTCGACACCCGGGGCGCCGACGAGCAAACAGCCGCCGCCCCTATGGGCGAGTATGCTCAATCCGCTCTTGCTAGAGAACGTATCTTTGAGTATTTTTCGAATACTTACCGAACGCCGGTCCTGCTGTTTCGACTCAACTATGCGGTCGATCTTCGCTATGGGGTTTTGCTCGATATCTGCGAAAAAGTCTTTTCTGGAGAACCGATCGACCTGACAACAGGTTTCGTAAATGCAATCTGGCAAGGCGATGCGAACTCCTATTGCCTTCGTTCGTTTGCTCTCTGCGATTCACCTGCCCAGGTTTTGAATGTCACGGGAAAGAAGCTTTCGGTTCGCGATGTCGCACACAGATTCGGTCATCGCTTCGGCAAGACGCCAAATTTCGTGGGAACGGAATCGAAAAGCGCTCTTCTCAGCGATGCGTCTCGATGCACAGAACTGCTGGGAGCGCCCGACGTCAACGAGGACGAGCTGATCGAGATGACAGCCGATTGGTTCAGTGCTGGTGGCGTGACACTTGGAAAACCCACCAAGTTCGAGAGACGCGACGGAAACTTCTAGTGTTCGTTGACGCTCGCGGTTATGTGGTGGGCCCTATACGGCTGTAGGCGTTGTGTGTGATATCGCTTCGTCATCCAACGACGGTAATTAAAGGTCTCACGTCCGATCAACATAAAGACCCTTCGGCCGTGCCCGGAAAAAGCAAAGGAAAGGGAGATGATCACGAGAAGAGATTTCCTCGCGGGAGCTTCGGCAATCTCAGTGGCCCCGCTGATCCCGGGAGTCTCCAACGCTGCGTCCGCGCAAAGTATGACAAATGTGACAGGGGCAGAGTTAAGGCGACGAAAGGATCTGGAGACCTTCCTCAAGGTCTTTCCCCCTTCCAGAGCACCGAAATCCGGCCGTATAAATGCGCACGACAAGACCTGGGAAGACTGGCTCAAGCGGACAGGGGAACTGCCTCCGGACTTCGAAAGGATGGAGTCCATTCCCGGCCTCCCGGACCCACTTCTCCTGACTGAAAATGGTGGGAAGACGATGGTGACAACCGAGGTCCTGTGGAATCAACAGAGAGAATGGATCCGCTCGCAAACGGAGCAGTGGGTGTTTGGCCGGATGCCTCCGGCCCCGGATAACCTTCGCGGTATCGTTACCGGCCGCAGGCGGGAGGGAACCACGACGGTGCAGGATGTACGGCTTGAGTTTGGCCCCGATCATCGCGCGATTCTGCACATCCAATTAATTATTCCCGACGGAGGCGGACCTTTCCCTGTCTTCCTGACGAACCACAACCGAAGACTGGCGTGGCTATATACCGCAGTACGCCGTGGCTATATAGGGTGCTTCTATGCAGCCTCTGATCCGCTTATGGGAGGCGGCAGCGACGATTCAGATGGGTACATTGAGGTTTACCCGGAGTACGACTTTTCCTGTCTGGCACGCTGGGCATGGTCTGCGTCGCGTGCGGTGGACTACTTAGTTACATTGCCCGAAGTCGATAAGGGCAAGATAGGCCTTGCAGGGCACTCACGATATGGCAAACAGGCCTTGCTGGCAGCTGCATTCGACGATCGGATCGGGGCGGTGATCCCGTCGAGCGGGAATACGGGAGAGTGTGATCCCTGGCGATATACGACGGACATGTTCGTCAATGAAAGCCTGGAGAAGATTACGGCGGACTTCCCTCATTGGTTTCACCCGCGGCTGCGATTCTTCGCAGGCCGTGAGGATAAGCTGCCGGTGGACCAGAACATGTTAGCGGCTTTGGTCGCGCCGCGCGGACTAATGATGTACAGCGGGTACGGCGAAGCTGAGGGCAATCCCTTTGGTTACGAGCAAGCCTATCGTTCCGTGGAACGAGTCTATGAGCTGCTTGGACACAAGGACAATTTGTGGCTCGATCTGCGCGATGGCGAACATCCACCGACCGTCGCAGACACGGAAAAGTTTATTGATTTTCTCGATACGATCTTTGGCCGCAAGCAGTTTCCGAGATATGAGAATTTTGTGCTGGGTTATACGTTCGAGGGCTGGCAGAAGGCATCCGGGGTAACCATCGATCCTCTCTCTTATCCGCGGCAGTCGGCCGGCGCTTTCCTGAATGATAAGGAGGGCCATCCGATTTGTTCGGCTTCGCAGTGGGCAGAACAGAAGAAGGCGATCCTGCAGAAGGTTTCAGCTCTGCTTGGCGAGGCGCCTCCGCGGGTGCCATTCGAGTCGCCCACTAACTTTTCGCAAGGTGGCCTGAGGCCCTACTACTATACGGAGGGTTGGCTCTCTCTGGTTTATAGGAGACCCTTCAACGATGAGAGAGTGCAGCCGCAATACATGGGCGAAGGGCTGGGGGTGGTCGGGCTGCCGTTTGGCGACGGCCTGACAGGCGAGCTCTTCTATCCTGCTACCGAAGGCGGCAAGCCTCGGAGTAAGAATTTACCAGTAGTCATCTGGCTTCATCCTTACACGTACCAGGATGGATGGTCGGCTTACCGGCCGTGGATTGAAAGCGAATGGGTCTACGACCTGGATTTCCGGCCTTCGTTCCATCAACTGGTAAAGAGAGGTTTTGCTGTATTTGCCTTCGACCAGGTTGGGTTCGGAACTCGAATCCACGAGGAGAAGAACTTCTATCAGCGCTATCCCCGCTGGTCGATTTTGGGCAACATGATGGCTGATACGCGAGGTGCGATCGATGGTCTTGCCAAGCTGGAAGAGATCGATTCGACGCGAATCTTTCTCCTCGGTTATGCGCTTGGCGGCAAGGTTGGCCTGTTAACCGCAGGGTTCGACGATCGTGTTAAGGGTCTCGTTTCCATTTGCGGCTTCGACCCATTGCGGCTTGACACAGCTGAGAGTGGCACGGAGGGTATCCGGCAGTATTCGCATCTTCATGGTTTGCTGCCCAGTCTCGGTTTCTTTGTGGGGCACGAAGATCGCGTGCCATTTGACTTCGACGAGATACTCGCAACCGTAGCTCCGAAGCCGGCTATGGTAGTCGCGCCGACGCTGGACCGTTATGCCCGAATCGAGGATGTGCGACGCGAGGTCGAAGCATCGCAGAAGATTTATGCCCTGCTTGGTCATCCGGAAGCTTTGACCTTGGAAACGCCGCTGGACATTAACCGCTTTGCCCATACCACGCAAGAATCGGCTTTTGACTGGCTTGTCCGGCAATGAAAGTGCCTGCCGCGAAGGGACTGCTGTAACGCAAGGAAATTCGGCCCGAAGGAAGAGCATTGAATCTGCAAAATGAGGAGAGATGCTGCCATGAACTCATTCGACGCTGTCAGGGTGCGCGGGTGCGCGGGTTTAGCTTTGCTAATGTTGCTTTCCGCAATTTCCGCCTTGGCGCAAGGCGGACAAGGCAAGCTTAGCGGTCTGGTTACAGATCCCAGTGGTGCGCTGGTCGCTGGAGCACAGGTTGTGCTGCACAGCAATGCGACTGGAGTGACCCAACATACCGTTAGCAGTGCCGCGGGCCTTTACACGTTCCCCTCGGTCAACCCTGGCGAATACGACGTTACGGCGAGCCAGAAAGGGTTTACCAGTGTCGCGCATCAGCACGTTACGGTGAACGTTGACCAGACCACCGAATTGAATATCACCATGCAAGTTGGAAACGCCACGGAAACCGTCACCGTGTCTGAATCCAGCAATTTGATTGATCCGGGTAACTCCACTGTCGGTACGCTGATCACGGCTCCAACCATCGATCGCGTTCCCTTGCTATACCGCAATGTCTACGACCTGGTGCAGTTAAGCGCGGGCGTGACTCCGCCCAACGGATCGCCGAACTCAAGCGATTCGACGCAGTCGATTCAGAACATTTCCCTTGGCCGTCCCGGGATCGACATCTCCGCCGCCACCATTAATGGAGCCATCCTGGAATCCGTTTTCTACATGCTGGACGGCAGCCCGCTTGGGGTTGCGGATAACTTCCCCGCGGCCATCTTGCCGTCGATGAATATTCCCGAGGACGCCGTCGAGGAAGTCCGCGTGGAAACGCAAAACACGCCGGCTTCTTACCAGGCCGGCGCCGCCGGCGTCATCAGCATGGTGAGCAAATCCGGGACCAACAAATTTCATGGCGATGCTTTCGGTGTATTTCGTCCCAACGTGCTGTCGGCAAATGAGTATTTCAACAAGCAAACTCAATTTGCTAGCGGAGTACCCAACACTCCGCCAAACTTTCACCGTTATCAGGAGGGAGGAGCGATCGGCGGCCCGATCAAGAAAGACAAGCTGTTTTTCTTTGGGGACTACGAGGATACCCAGCAGGTGGAGTTTGAGGGCATCGATTACTTCACCGTTCCGACGACCGCCGAAAAAACAGGCAACTTTTCGGCGATGAGCTTCCAAGTTTACAATCCGACCCTGCCCGACAACCCCAATGGAACCAGGCAGCCATTTGCGGGAAACATCATCCCTAACCCGAACCCCATCGGTCTGTTGTTTCTGTCGAAGATGCCGGCGTGCAACCTGCCCAATCCTTCGACCTGCAATTCGGCGACAACGGACGTTGTGAACAATTACGGACTGCCCGGGCTAAGTCCCTTTAGTGCACACAGGTTCGACGTTCGTGTCGATTGGGCCGCGACCGAAAGGCAGCGCATTTTCACCCGCTTTTCCTATGCGAATACGTTCAATTCCTCTGCCAATGTCTTTCCCAGCGGGTGGGATATCAATTACGCGCAAAACAACACCCACGGTCGCAATGTCGTCGTAGGGGACGATTTGACTCTGAATTCTTCTACGGTGCTGAGCTTGCGCTACTCCTTTGCTCGTAACTATCAATTGCAGGGAGGACCTTCATCCTACAACAGCATCGACATTACCACGTTGGGCTTTCCCGCCTCGCTGGCCGCCGAGGTGGACTACAAGCAGTTGCCGCTCATGGTTTTTGGAGACGTGGGCCAGGGGGTTGGCGGCACCGGCAATTACAACATTCTCAGGTACGGCACCCAGAATAGCGACTCGAGTGCCACGATGACCAAGACTCTAGGCAAGCATGACATATCATTCGGCTTCGAGTGGATGAAGCGCTTCGAGAATGGCGGCCAGCCGCCGGCACCGGCCGGCGCCTATGAGTTTGATATCAGTGCTACGGATCAGTCGGTTGCGACTGGTGTGGGCGGCAGCGATTTTGCCTCGGCGCTTGTCGGCATGTCAGCTAACCCGAGTGGACCCAACCCCGAACAAAATTTCTACCCTAACTTGAGCAAGAACATTTTCGTGGCCGAGTCCGGTAACTATTATGGCACTTTCATCGAAGATACCTATCATCCCCTGGCAACACTGACCATAACAGGCGGCCTGCGCTGGGAGTTCTTCGGCGGGGCGAATGAACGCTACAACCGCCTGGAATATTTCAATCCCACAGCCAGCAACACTGTGGGTGGCGTCTCCTATACCGGGGCGGAGGTGTACGTGAACGGCAACCATCGGTCGCCGTTTACGACGAATATGAAGAACTTCGGACCGCGGCTGTCTTTTGCGTGGCAGGCAGCGCCGCACCTGGTTGTGCGTAGCGGCGCCGGAATCTACTATGGCCCCAGCTTACATCAGGTCGATGGCGCGAACGTCAACTCCGACGGTTTCTCATCCAACACGACATGGAATGGTACTTGCTTTAACTCGGATGGCAATACCGTATTCAACGGCAGCTCCTGCGGGACGAATGCGGGTAGTCCGGTGAACGTCTTTAATGGCGCCTATTCCCTGAGCAACCCATTTCCCAATGGTGTTGTGCCCACTTTCACGACCGCGCCGTCGGGCCTGGGAAATAATCTAGGCTTGACCTTGAATACCGTCCTGCATTCTCAGCGTGATCCAACTATCTACAACTACAATTTCGCTCTCGAGTATGAACTCCCGCATCAGGTGGTGGTGACGGCCGGTTATGTTGGTAGCCGCGGACTGTTCCTGCCGTTCTCCTCCGTCGATCTCAATCAGCTCTCGTTGAGCCAGATTGCCCAATACCAATCGGCATTAACCAACACCACAGTTCCCAACCAGTGGGCATCGATCCTGCCCGCGACGAACGCGAACTACCAGTCGGCTACCGTACCGCTATTCGTAGCCGTCCAGCCCTATCCGCAATTCGGAAACGGGCTCTACGGCTCAGGAAACGGCGTCATCGTTAACGGCTATCCCGCCGGAGATTCCGAATACAGTTCCCTACAAACCAAGGTGCAAAAAAGGCTCATTCAGCACTTCACCACGCTATCCACCTTCACCTGGGGAAAGATCATGACCGACGATGGTAACCCTCCTGCCGGATTTGTGGCATCGCACAAGGGCGGCGTTCAAGATTGGCGGAATCTTAGCTATGAACACTCGATCAGTCCTCAGGACGTCAAGTACCAGTTCACGGGGCAGGCGTCTTACGAGTTGCCCTGGGGCGCGAACATGGGTCGGCTGTCGCAAGTTGTGGGCGGCTGGACCGCGAATGCAATCCTCTATCTGAGCACGGGCGTTCCCATCAACTCACCTTCCTCGGGAACCAGCCCTTCGTACTTCAATCAAAGATCCGACATGATCTGCAATCCCGCCAAGGGTGCTCCGCATACCACAGCAGCATGGTTTAACGACAACTGCTTTGCTCAGCCGGGCGGCGCAACCAATCCAAACCCATACGTTCCGGGAGACGCTCCGAACTACCTTGATAACGTTCGCACCAAAGGAGCGCGCGACTTGGATCTCTCTGTTTATAAGGCTATCAAAATTAGCGACTCCGTGGCGCTGCGCCTCGATGTCTCCTCGTACAACGTCACCAACACCCCGCAGTTCGGGTATCCAAGCGTTCCCAACGTCGTTAGCGCGGTGCAGCAGGGTCTTCCTTTTGGACAGATCACGAATACGGTCAACACGCCGCGACAATACCAGTTTGGCGCGCGTCTTACGTTCTGAGGAGATCACAGAATATGATGGGGATAGATCAAGTTTCACGCTCGATGTCTTTTCCGATGCTGTCGAAGCGGTAATTCACACGCGTATTGATGATCGGGGGTGGCTTGGTCGTTTGATAGCGAGGTGTTTTTCTTGTCTGAAAATAGCGATTCATCCCTCGTGGCCCTTAATTCCCGAGAGAGTTTCTTCGTGCGCGACCTCCTCTCCCGGCGAGAAGTAGCACGAAGACTCCTCGGAGTCACTGCAGCGTGGTCATTGGGTGGGTTGCATCCCGCCTGGGGTCAACTCTTGAACGAGCCTCTTCTTGCCCACGCCGATACCGACCTGGCCAGTGCGAATTGGAAGCCGCTATTTTTGCAACCCGAACAAAATGAGGCACTGCAATCTTTCTCCGAAGCGACCGTTCCCGGATCCACGAATGCGCTGGTGAGCCGCTTCATTGATTTGTTGCTGAGCGTGGAGACTCCCGCTCATCAGGAAAAGTTTCTTTCCTCTCTTTCTGCCATCCAGGCGGCAGCGAATCAGCAATTCGGTATTGCTTTGCAGAAACTTTCTGCATCACAACTTGATTCCGTATTGACGGTCGTTTCCGCTTCCCCGGAAAACAGCGCAAGTCGAGAGTCCTTTGAAGATCTGAAAGAGTGGATTATCGTCTCGTACTATTCTTCCGAAATGGGAATGAAGGAACTGGGCTGGACGCCCAATCGCTTTTTCCCCAGTTTCCCCGGATGCACGCATCCGGAAGAGCATTTGTAGAAACCGATCCGGGATGTGTCGATAACATGAATCTTCCTGCAAATCAGTCCAAACAACTCTATGATGTGCTCATCGTGGGTTCCGGCGCATCCGGCGGGTGGGCCGCGAAACGATTGTCCGAAGCAGGGCTGAAAGTCGCGATATTGGAAGCCGGGCGTCCGCAGTCCTCTAGTAATTTTTCCGAACACAAGCCCGCCTTCGAACTGAAGTATCGCAACAAGGCTCCGGAAATCCTGCGCAAAACGCGCCCGATTCAATCGAAGCTTTACGCCATCAGTGAGTACAACTATGACTGGTTCCTCAATGACATAGACGAACCTTACACCACGCCTGCTGACAAACCTTACAACTGGCTGGGGCGAATGCGCATGGTTGGTGGCCGCACGAACGTTTGGGGACGCCTGAGCCTTCGCTACAGTGACTGGGATCTGAAAGCTGCATCTCATGATGGCTATGGGGAAGATTGGCCGCTAAGCTACAAAGACCTCGCACCCTACTACGACCTGGTGGAGAGATACGTAGGCGTTAGCGGCATGGCCGAGGGCCTGGAAGGGCTTCCGGACGGGCAATTCCAGCCGCCTATGCCTTTTACCTGCCAGGAAACGATTTTTCGGAATCGCGTAAAACAGAAGCTCGGTCGCACGGTGACAATCGCACGTACGGCCAATCTCACTAAGCCACAGAATGGCCGTGGCGCCTGCCATTATTGCGGCCCTTGCGAACGCGGGTGCGTGACCCATTCGTATTTCAATTCCTCTTTTACAACCGTCCCTGACGCTTTGCATTCAGGGAATTGCACGTTAGTCACGAACGCAATGGTCTACAAGGTCTTGATGGACCCGGATGGCAAACGGGCGCGCGGAGTTTTGTATATTGACCGGAACACGAAGCAGGACCGGGAGATTTATGGGCGCGTCGTCATTCTGTGTGCACAGGCGCAAGAGTCGGCGCGCATTTTATTGAATTCCGAGACGACGCAACATCCAGGTGGCCTTGCCAACAGCAGCGGTGTGCTTGGGCACTACTTCACATCCCATGTTGCGCATGCCGGCGGAACAGGTGAATTTCCGGCGCTGGGTGCGAAACCGACTTTGGGAGGACCTGTGCGGCCGGCGGGAATCTACATAGCTCGCTTTCGCAACACCAGGAACCAGCCGGCTTCGAAGAGTTTCCTGCGCGGTTACGGGTATGAAGCTTACTCCAATGTGGGTTTCAATTGGCGCGCCCCTGGGTACGGCGAAGCGTTCAAGAAGGCGCTGTGTGAGCCGAAAGTTACTCTCAGCATGACCGGTTATGTTGAAGTTCTGCCTCGCTGGGATAACTTCGTCGAAATCGACCACTCGTTGAAGGATGCGTACGGGATCCCCGTGCTGAGGATTCATATGTCGAATGGCGAAAACGAAGCGGCCATGTTAAAAGACATTGGGGAATCCGCCGTCGAAATGCTGGAGGTGGCCGGCGCCACGAATATTCATATGCACAAGCCGCCAAAAGTGCCCTATTGGGCTGCGCATGAGGCAGGCATGGCACGCATGGGCAGTGACCCAAAGAAATCAGTGTTGAATCAATTTCAACAAGCGCACGACGTTAAGAACCTGTTTGTGATGGATGCGTCGAGTTTTACTTCCAATCCCTGCCAGAATCCCACGTTGACGATTATGGCCTTGTGTGTTCGTTCCTGTGATTACCTCATGAACGAATTGAAGCGAGGCGAAATACGAATCTAGTTAGCAGGTGATTTATCTGCCGGTCTCAATAGGATGTTGGATTGGTGGAGCTAAGCGGGATCGAACCGCTGACCTCCTCGTTGCGAACGAGGCGCTCTCCCAGCTGAGCTATAGCCCCACAAGATGCGGGAACAACCAGCATCAGTTTAAAGCATTTTCCCAATTAATGTGATGTGAGACGGCCTTCGAGGCCGTCGAAGAACTCCTCCAAACGGGCATTGGGAATCTGGCCCTGCGCCATCCCAGGTGACCCGCCTCCGCGTAGACCATACGCAGCAAGCGCCTCGCGCAAAAAGGTACCGCAATCGATCTTTAAATCAGCGCTGGCCGCCATTACCACCCGGGCAGGCTCCTCCTGGGTGGAGGCCAGCAGCGCGCAGATATCTGCAGACGATGCCACCAGCCGCGAGGCCAGCAATTTGAGATAGTTGGCATCCCGGTCGGTAAAGGTTCTTCGCACTACCCTGGGGCCCTGTCCCGGAGAGCACTCAAGCAGCAGCATCGAGGCATGGTACCCGGCCATCTCCTCGGTGAGTTTCTGGCGCGCCTTGTGGGCCGCTTTGCCCTCGGCTAATAGCCGCTCCACTGCCTCCGCCACTTCAAGACGGCCCAGTGAGAGCGCGGCGGCGGCTCGCGTAAGGGTTGCCAGATCACGCCGGGCTGTCACTACCGCGCGCATGCCACAGACAAATTCGACCCGAATCCCCTGCCGCATGCGTTCGGTTCCGCGGATCAACAGGCCGCCTATCTGGCCCGTGGCCCGCACGTGCGTCCCACCGCAGGCGTTGAGATCGATGTCGTCGATCTCAATCAGCCGAATGTCTCCTTCCCTTTCCGGCAATTTATGGAGAGCACCCGCTGCAAGCAGCATCTCCGCTTCCTTCCGCGGGATGGTACGCATGGTGATGGCCCGATCCTCGGTGATGATCTCATTGACCGTATCCTCGACCCGCTCCAATTCCTCCGTCGAAATGGCTTCGCGGGCAAGATCGATGGTCGAGGTCATCTCGCCCAGATGGAAAGAGACGGTTGCTGCACCCAGCTGCCGATAGAACACCGCGGAGAGCAAATGCTGACCGGAGTGCTGCTGCATATGGTCGCGGCGACGGCTCCAGTCGACGTAACCGCGCACCGCGGTTCCGGCCAGAAGCGGCTTCGGCGTGGTGTGCCATACCTCTCCCTGCTCGTCCTCCTCTACTGCGAGGATGGGAGCTTCGAGCAGAGCGCCGCCCGAAGAGGTAGCCGTGAGCATGCCGGTGTCATGCGGCTGGCCGCCGCTGGTGGGGTAGAAGGCGCTGCGGTCGAGAGCGATTTGCCACAGCGACCGCCCCTGGCTCCGGGAAACCTCGCGAATGTCGGAAACGTGCGCCTCGAAGGAGGCCAGCGATGGGTCAGCGTAGTAAAGCCGGTCAGACATCCTGCAGGTTATTCTATCCGGGAGCGCCGCGTGCCCCCGGATTTCCTGTAGAGCTGGTTGGCGTTGATGCACTTCATGCGGCTTTCCTTAATGAAAGCCGCACACGCGGTCGTGTCCAGTGCAGCGTACAGGAAATCCGGGTCCCGCAGCCGGCGTTTCAGGGCAGATTCGCATTGTCAGACAGCAAAGCGGGAGCATTGTTCTGGAGCCTCACTCTTCTGTGGGGCCTTGGGGCTGCGGCCGCACAGGCCCCCAGTCAATAGCGAAGCCGAAAGCATGCGAGCTACACAATAGTGCTATGAACCGGAGGGCTACGTGGACGCCATTCCTGGTGGCGCATCCGGCATAATTAATCTGTAGGTGTGTGTGCCCGGGATGAAGGTTACTATGCGCGTTTGCCTCTGCTGCTTTGTGGCCCTGCTCATGATAGGAGCCCAACCGCGATTCCTGCTCTGGGCACAGGCATCGGGTCAACAGAAAGCCGGAGAACCGAATGCGCCGCCCCCATCGCCCCTGACCGGCGAGGACAAGGCCAACGAGCTGAGCGACCAGGTGGGCAAATTGATGGTGAAGTGTGTGAACCTGCTTACGGCACAGGATCCTCTCTCACTGGATTACTGCAAGCAGCAACGCGATCTGGCCGACCAATATCCTCCCCGGGAGCGCATGGTGGACAAGATGTTAGCCCACGACGAGTACGGGATTGCCTTGGCGGCGTTCGACCATAAGAAGGAAGCACTGGAGGAGTTTGATCTGGAGATCGCGCTGGTGCCCAAAGCCGTGAAACCCGGATCAGCGGAGTGGAGCACGGCGTATTGGCATCGGGCGATGATCTACAACCAGCTGGGCGAAGTCAATAAGGCCGACCGGGACTATCGAGCGGCGGAAGCAAACTTCCGTAAGGCATCGTTTAACCCGGCCGAAGCATCGGCGGAGAAGAAGCGGCGCGCGATTCTGCGCCAGCATGCCGCCCTGCTGCAGAAGGAAGGGAAGACCGAAGCGGCGCAAAAGTTGCTGCAAGAGGCGGCGAAGTAGGCTGAATGACAGAAGAAGCATCACCCACAGAAAAGCCGCGGATGAAAAATATCCCTCGCGATGTAGAGCCCTATTTCATTGCATTTCTATTCAAGGGTGAGCGGTGGAACGATACCCAAGGCGCGGACGTGGCCGACCTGGTGCCGCGCCAACTCGCATTTATACGCGAACAGGTGCAAGCCCGGCGCTACCTGCTGGCAGGCCCGATTACCGATGACGGGCCGCTGGTAGGAATTTCGATCATCGCCGCGGGCAACGCCGCCGAGGCATTGGCGGTCGCCAGCGCTGATCCTGGTGTACAGGCGGGACGATTGAGGGTGGAGGTGCACCCGGCCTTCTTACCTTCGCTGAAGGAATTGAAGATCCATTACTCCTGAAGCGACCCCTTTATCTTCGCTTTTTCCACGCGGCGCACTGCCGCAGCCATAGCCTCCACGTAACGCTGCGGCTTTTGCAGCAGCAGCGAGTGCTCGATGGCCTTCCTGTATCCTCCGGAATAGATGGCGTAAAAGACCGCAAGAGCGCAGCCAACTCCCAGCGCGAAGCCGAAGAAATACCCCAGCATGATGTTGTAAAACGCAGCCACCGTCAGAGCCCGCCTTGTACGTTTGTTTTCGGCCGCGCACGATGCAGAACAGGCGGCCCCGCACGGCCCCACTCACTGGGATCCCATCGAATCGGGCTGAGCTCGTGGTCGCGGTGGCGAAAGGTAATCGGGCGCGGCGGTTGGTGCGGCCCGATCGGGTCAAACGTAAGCACGATTTGGCTGCCGCTCCGCATCCAACGGCCATGCTGGGTCACGCTGTCCTTGCCAATGTAAAGAGTGTCGAAAATGGCTGTGCCATCCGCAGCCAGGCTGAGGGTGAAAACCCGTTTCGCGGCATCGGCCGCCGGCGCGTGGCCCTGATAAGTACCAGCAAGATCAGCCTCTTGCCGCCAGACAAAGCCGACGGTGAGGTTTTGGGGCGAGGTCTGGATTTGCGCTCCGGCGCAAGCGGTTGGGATGAGCCAGCAGAGCGCCAGCAAGGAACCAGGAAGCTGGGGGCAGACGCGAAGAAGTCTCGAAGCAGTGGCGTGCATGACGATCAATGAGCAATGATCATAGATGCCGTCCGCACACCCGGTCAGCAAGAAATCGACAGCAGAGGTCAATCGGGTGGTAGGAAAGGAACGAGCGGAAAGGGCGTATGATGCGTCTCTATATGCGACAGTCTCTCCGTTCAATACACGGCGCCAACAACCGCTATGGGAACCGTTGAAGGACAATTCGTCGGATGGCTGGAGGCCGAGGCCGTGGCCAAACCAGAGCAGGATACGCATGCCCAGGTGACCGCGCTGGTAGAGGAGTATTCGACCACGCTTTACCGCGTGGCCTATTCGGTTACGCGCAACGCAGCCGATGCGGAGGATGTAGTGCAGGAGACTTTTCTGCGCGTTCTCCGCCACCGGAACAAGCTGTCTGAGGTGCGCGACTATCGCGTCTGGCTGGTTCGCATTGCTTGGAACCTTGTCCTCGACCGCAAGCGGCGGGCCAAAACGCGGCCTCAGACCGACGATTTTGAAGACCTTGCACGGGTTCTGCCGGCGGGCGAGCTGAGCGCGGAGAAGATGGTGATCACCGCCCAGCGTCACGCACGGATTCTTCGTCTCATCGACACTTTGCCGGCGAGAGAGCGCGAGGTGCTGCTGCTTTCTGCGGTCAAGGAGCTTTCCACCGTGGAGATAGCGCTGGTACTGAAAACAACCGAATCGACCATCCGCTCCCGGCTCTACCGCGCGCGCCACGCGCTTGCGGGCTTGCTGGAGCAGGAAGGGACATTGCAATGAGCATACATTCTGAGATCGATGAGACACTGCGGCGGCTGGGTAGTGTCGAGCCTCCGTCTGGTTTGGAGAGGCGCATCAACCACCGGCTACAGATTCCGCGCAAGAGTTTTTCCATTTCGATGATTCAGGCCGTCTCCGCCTGCGCCGTGGCGGCAGGGGTTGCCCTATCCGCCGTAGCGCTGAACCCTGGTCTGCGCAGCCTGGTGCTCCACCATCACCCCGTGGCCCAAAGCGTGCCGGTGGCCGGCGCTACCCGCGTGGTTGCCCCAGCGCAGGGCGGGTTCGGGACTGCTTCGGCGGTGCACGTGCCCGTGGAGCCGGTGCCGGTACAACCCACGCCTGTTAACCAGGGTCGCGGGCGGTCCAGATCGGGGCGGGGTGTGCTCCCAAGCGGGACCGCAACACCACTGCCGCGCGGCGTTGCGGCGCCCAACACTCCCGTCCCCGCTGCGGGGGTTACTTCAGCTCCTGACTCGACTCACTAGTAGGCTGCAGAAACCTGTGCACGACAGGGAAGCAATATCTCAGTGGCAAAGTGCCTGCGTGAGAATTCAACTCACAAACCTAGTCCCGAAGGGACGGCTGAGAGTCACACTTGTCCAAATTAGCTTTCGGGGAGCTGCTGTTTTTGCCTTATCAGCAACAAGGCTTCATGGCGAGGGAAGGAAACCGCAGGTCCCTCCACTGCGCTGCGCTCCGGTCGGGATGACAATGTTGTTGTGCCACCGGCTGCTAGTTCCGTTAACCGGGGCCAAGGCCAATTCCCACAACAAAATTGTCATCCCGACCGGAGCGTACCCGGATTTCCTACTAAGCGGCACTCATCAACAACCACGTATGCGGCTTTCCGTAGAGAAAGCCGCATGAACTCCGCCAACGCCACCAGTCTCAACAGGAAATCCGGGGCAGCGCAGTGGAGGGACCTGCGGTTTCTTTACCTCAGCACAAAGCCTTGTTGCTGATAAAGGCGCGGATCGCAATATGCTTCGCGATGACTCCACAACCCGCTTTCGTTCGCTCTGACTCCTCTCCAATCTTTTCAACAAGTTACATAGCCAAAACCTCATCTCTCCCACTAATTTGGACAGCTATGGCTGAGAGTAGCCCAGCACTACCCCGGAATTTCCTGTACGCAGCTCTAGACACGTCTGCGTATGCGGCTTTCTTTACGGAAAGCCGCACGAGGCTCATTGATTCCACCAAGCTCAACAGGAAATCCGGGTCCGTGCCGGGCTACTCTCAGCCGTCCCTTCGGGACTAGGTTTGTGAGTTGAATATCTCACGCAGGCACTAAAGCCCTCATTCTGAGATTCGGTACGGTATGGCTGAAGCCGCGCCCTTCGACCAGTCTGCTTCCCCGTGCAGAGTCGAAGCGAAGACCCTCTAAAGCACCGCCTCAATAACAACGTGAACCACCGCCAGCACCACCGCTCCAATAAAGGCCGCGCCGAAGCTTGCGATTTGCAGTCCGGGAGTGATCTTGCTCGCCAGCATGAGCATGAACGCATTGATCACTAAAAAAATCAACCCTAGGGTGAGAATGGCGAAGGGAAAAGTGATCACCTTCAACAGCAAACCCAAGGTCATATTCAGAAAGCCGATCACCAGGACTGCTACCAGGGCGGAGGGCAGGCTCACCACCCGGAAACCGGGAACGATGTACGTTACGGCTAACAAGGCTAAAGCGCCTAGAACCCACTTCAAAAGCAAATGCACCATCGTCTTGATTTCCTTTCGAACAGAAAGCCCGGGATCCTCTCGAGCGAAAGCAAAGGAGACCAGGGAAGGTTTTCGTGGTAACAGCCTACGCTAAGATGAGCGGTAAGGGGGCAAGATATGCGTTCGAGTCCGTGGCTCGCAACCAGTGTTTTGATCGCTGCGTTGGCAGGGTTCGGCGGGCAGGCCGTCATGCCGTCTGCCCGAGGCTCGGCCGCGAGCGAACAGACCACGATACCGGATGCCGCAACCATGCTGCGGGAGGTTGAGGCACACCAGAAGCAGCTGGACAAGATGCGGGAGAACTATACTTTCCGCGCTGTCCAAACCACCCGGCAACTGGACAGCAGCGGGAACACGAAAAAGGTAGAAACAGAAGAGCACGAGGTCTTCTTTGTAAATGGCCATCAGGTGGAAAAGCTGGTTCGCAAGGATGGTAAGGATCTCTCCCCGGACCAGGCGCGCAAGGAACAAGACCGGGTCAACAAGGAAGTGCTGAAAATCTCGCAACCGGGCTATAGCAGCCCGGACAAAGATGAAATCACGGTTGCGCGCCTGTTGCAGATCGTTGCCTTTTCCCGGCCGCGCCGTGTGAGCTTGAACGGCCGTAATACCATCGCCTTCGACTTCGCCGGGGATCAACATGCCAAAACCCACGGCCGGGACGAAGAGGCACTCAAGAAAGTGAGTGGTACGGTGTGGATCGATGAAACGGACCGCGAGGTCTCGCGCATGAGCGCGACCCTCGATGAGAACTACCATATCGGCTTCGGCCTACTGGCGTCAGTTGCCAAGGGCAGCAACGTGGTTTTCGATCAGGCCCTGATTCGCAACGAGGCGTGGCTGCCCACGGCGATCACGTTGCATCTGCAGGCGCGGGCCTTTCTGATAGCCGGCTTCCGGGCCGACGTCAACATTCGCTTCGACGAATATCGCAAATTTCAAACGGACGCCGTCCAGCAGCCGGGAGCAACAACCACTACGACGCACTGATGGAGTTTGCTACTTCTGCTGTAGCTTTTGCGCCGCGATCTCACCGGCAGCAGTTTTGGAACTCTTGAGCTGGGCGTAGATTCGATTGGCTTCAGCGGGATTGGTCTTTTCGTAAAGCGCCGCGAGTTGCAGCCGGGCCGCGTCGGCGGGCACGGTACTGGTTGGTTTTGCGATGAGCTGCTGCAAGAGCTCCACCGCCTGGCCACTGCGGTTGGTCTGCTGATACAGGTTGGCCAGGGCCAGTTTGCCCAGCGACGCCAGTGCGGCATCGTGGCCATCCGCGACCTGCTTCAGATACGTTTCCGCCGTTCCGGTCTGACCCATGTCTATTGCCGTCAGTCCTGCGAAGTAGCGGGCGGTCTTGCCCGATTCAAATAAGCCGTATTGGTTGGCGATGTGTACAAACTGCTGGTTGGCCAACTTCGCCCGTTCCGCGGCGGTGGCAAAGGTCCGTTCCCCGGGGGCGGCGGGCTGTCCCGGTTGGGCCAACGGCGTATTGTAGGTATCCATCGCCTCGCCAAAAGCCAGCTCGGCTGCTGCCGAGCGCTTACCGTAAAGCACCAGTCCAGCCACTACGATAGCAAGGCAGATAAGCGCAGCAATAACGGCTGTGATTACCCTTGATTGATTCTCTTGAAACCAGTCAACACTGGTCTTGGTGGCTTCAACTAAACGGTCCTGTTTGAGCGCGTGACGTGTCTGGGTGTCCACTGATTTCCTTCAGAAGCCGGTCTTAGGCGGGGTCGCAGTTCAGCAGCTGTGACTCTTGCCGTCTGCGAGGGCTTCTAAAGTTTAGCAGCGCCGAAGTTTGCGGGTCAAACCGGGAACCCCGGCGCGCGCCTGCTCCGAGAGGCAGGCCCACTCAGGCCGCGGCAACCGGATCTTCGATCTCGCCGTTTTCGATCTTCTCCCGGCAATCGATGCAATAAGGGGTCCAGGGAAGAGCTTCCAGCCGTTTCAGACCGATGGTCTTACCGCAGTGAATGCACTCTCCATAGCTACCCTCATCAATTCTCTTAAGGGCCAAACGGACAAGAGCTAGTTGCTCGTGCCCACTGGTGCTCTGGCTGAAAAGCATCTCTTTCTGGTACGACTGCACGGCCTGATCAGCGGCATCCAGAGCACTGTCTGCTGCCACTTCGCGGCCCTGTTCCACCGCTGAGATCATGGAGTGCTCCAACTGCTTTTCCTGCCGACGAAGGGTCTGTTCGAAACGCTGTATGATTTCGGGATTATGCACCACTTTTTTGTTTGCTCCTCGGTACGGGTCAAAAGTTCGTTATAGTGTCGCCTAATTGGACGCAGATTTCAGGGGAAATTGTCTTTCTTTTTTAAATTTTTCTGGTTTGTTTGTTGTACGAAGCGAAGAAGACACCTCTGGGAGCCCGCCAGGGCGGGATAAGCCTTGAAATGCTAGGCTATTAGCCATGTACGAAGACTTCCATGTAACCGATCGCTGGACCCGTGAAGACCTGCACTGCCGGTGGACGGCGAACGTTGTCGCCATCGCAACCCGCCACGCGGATGCAGTCGACATCCGGTTCGAGGTAAATGGGCGCCCGGTCTGGATTGCTATGCCGGCGGATGCCTGGGTAGTGCAAAAAGAGCGCTCCGGCCATGTCATCACCGATCGGCTGGCGGCCCAGGTAGCCGGCCGCTACTTGAAGCAGGCCGCGGAGAGCGGGTACGACAACGGACGTGAAATGTACACCATGAGCGTGCCTGAGGTACTCGAACAGGTTGCTGCCGTCATGGAGGAAGTTGGGCACTCCACCCTGCTGCCCGAATTGCCGGTGATGCCTCGCTCGTAATCCTTGGGCAATAGTTGGTGGCAGCTTGTCAAGTCCCCCTCCCCCGGATTTCCTGCACGCGGCACCGGGCAACCTCCTAGTGTGCGGCTTTCATTGAGGAAAGCCGCATGAAATTCACCAATCCACCGACCTTCACAGGAAATCCGGGTCCGGGTCATTGCTTGAAAGACAACAGCCATTGGGTAACGCGCTCTAATACCGTTGCCGCAACCGTTGCACACGGGTAAACTCACTTACCTGAGCAGTCGCCAGGGAGGTGCCTGCGTGGATTCGGTTAAGGCAACCACATTGACGGCAAAGCTGGTGGAGGGCGCCCACGTCCACAGGAACCTGTCGACTCCGCAACTGGTAGAGGCAGCGATTGCCCGGGGCGAGGCCAGTCTGGCCGATAATGGCGCCCTGGTGGCGCTAACCGGCTCACGAACGGGGCGCTCCCCGCGAGACAAGTTCATCGTGCGGGACTCCATCACCAGCGACCCGGTGGACTGGGGCAAGGTGAACCAGCCCTTTGATCCGGCAAATTTCGAAGCCCTGCTAGCCCGGGTCGCAGCCCACATGCGGGAGCGCGACCTTTACGTTCTCGATTTGTACGCCGGTGCTGACAAGCGCTACCGGCTTCCCGTGCAAGTCATTGCCGAGTATGCCTGGCATGCCCTGTTCGTGAAGCAGTTGTTCGTGCGCGTGCCGACAGAGGAACTGGCCAGCCATAAGCCTGAATTTACCGTGATTGCTGCGCCTGAATTCGAGGCTGTGCCGGAACGCGATGGCACCCATTCGAGCACATTCATCATCACAGATTTCACCCGCCGCATCATTCTCATCGGGGGCACCAAGTATGCCGGCGAGATGAAAAAGTCGATCTTCGGGGTAATGAATTTTCTTCTGCCCGCTCGCAATGTCTTCCCCATGCATTGCTCGGCCAACCTGGGGAAAGCGGGAGATACAGCGCTGTTCTTCGGGCTATCCGGGACGGGCAAAACCACGCTATCCGCGGATCCGCAGCGGCGGCTTATCGGAGATGATGAGCACGGCTGGAGCGAGGCGGGAGTCTTCAATATCGAAGGGGGCTGCTACGCCAAGTGCGTCGATTTATCTCCAGAAAAAGAACCGCAGATCTTCCATGCAATCCGCTTTGGCGCGGTGCTCGAGAATGTTGTGATCGATAGCAAGACCGGGGCTCCGGATTACAGCGATATCCGCTACACGGAAAATACGCGGGCTGCCTACCCGGTAGAATTCATCGCCAAGGCGGTCATCCCTGGCGTGGGTGGCCATCCCAACCATGTTCTCTTCCTTACTGCCGATGCGTTCGGTGTGCTGCCGCCGATCGCCCGGCTTAACCCTGAGCAGGCCATGTATCACTTTCTTTCGGGATATACAGCCAAGCTGGCGGGAACAGAAGCAGGACTGGGCAGCGAACCGGTGCCGGAGTTCTCCACCTGCTTTGCTTCGCCCTTCATCCCCCTGGCTCCCGCGGTATACGCGAAGATGTTGGGTGAACGGCTGCAGCAGCATAATGCACAGTGCTGGCTGGTGAATACCGGATGGACCGGCGGCGCCTTCGGCACTGGTGAGCGCATGAGCTTGAAGCACACCCGCGCCATGGTAAACGCTGCCCTGGAAGGCCGCCTGGACAATGTCGAGTTCGTCACCGAACCGGCGTTTGGTTTGAGCATCCCCCTCAGCTGCCCTGACGTGCCGGCAGAGTTGCTGAATCCGCGCAACGCCTGGAAAGACCCACACGCCTATGATCTGCAGGCGGTGATGCTGGCGGAGAAATTCGCGAAGAATTTTGCCAAGTTCGAAGCGCCCGCTGGAGTGCGCGAAGCGGGTCCTCGGGCGAGGAAGTAAAGAAAGAGCTGCAGTTCGCTCCAGTAAGGCAGTTTCACCAGGGCTAGAGTCTGCGTGAGAACTCGCGGGTTCAGAAGGAGTCCCAGTCGAGTGCCTCTGGTTCCCTCACGGAGGCCGGGTGCCCCATATCTCGCTCGTTTTTCGCGAGATGTGGGATACCACAGATGTTGACCGCTAAGTGCATCGGATGAATCGAGAGCCGGAGGGAAAGAGCAGTGGTATCCCATATCTCGCGAAAAACGAGCGAGATATGGGGCCCACCCGTCGTCTGTTTTGAGGAAGGATCCCAAGTATCCGTCGTCCGTTTTGATGAAATGCCCCCAGGCGTGGCTACTTAGCCATCACCACGGGAACCCGCGGCGCAACGGTGCGCCCATCGTGGAAGATGGTCACAATCGAGCGGGTATTGGTGATGTCGTCGAGAGGATTGGCGGCCAATACGATCAGATCCGCACGCTTGCCCGGCCACAGCGTTCCGCGCGTCGCCTGTATCCCCAACAACGCAGCATTGTTGCTGGTAGCGCAAACGATGGCCTGCATCGGAGTCAGCCCCGCGTGCACCATGTCTTCCAGTTCCCGATGCTCAGAGAATCCGGGAATGCGGGTCGGCATAGCGCCTGAGTCTGTCCCAAAACCAACGAGAACACCCGCGTCATAGAGAGTCTTCAGGTTCTGCTGGTCCATGGCGAAGTCCGCTTTGTGCTGCGCGGTCTTCGGATCCTCGCTCACCTTCTTACTGTATGCATCACTCGTCAACATATTCAGCAGCACGGGCGAGATAGCGTCCTTGAAGAAATCAAGCTGCATGAACCCAGGGTGCTCGGCGTAGATGTAGAACGATTCGTCGACCGTGAAGGTGGGAATGTACCAGACACCCCGGCGCTTGATCGCAGAAACAAGCTCCTGGTCAACCGGCTTGTCACGTACGCTGTGGGCCAAAATGTCCACTCCATCGTTGACCAGTGACTTGGCGTCCGCCAGGTAGTAGACGTGCGCGGCTACCCGAAGATGGTGTCGATGCGCTTCTTCGATCACCGCACGGTAAATCTCAGGCGACATGGAGGGTTTGCTACCTCCCAGGCTGTCGACCCAGATCTTGACTATGTCCGCATGCCGCTTGGCCATCGCATCCACGTCTGCGCGGGCTTCTTGCGCGGTTGCCGGGCGGTAGATCTGATCAGGAGCGGCGGGCAAGGGGGGAGCAGCATTCGGAACGCCTATACCGCGGTCGGCTGTAAAGACCGTGGCGCCATCCAGCTTGCCTTGCCGTTGCTGCTGGCGGATGGCGTAAAGAAGGTCGCGATTCAACCCCAGCGATAACATCGAGGTCACACCATAGCTCTCGTATTGCCGCAATTCCGCGATCACGTTTTCCGGAGTGTAAGCCGTGGCCGAGTTCTGACCATCCTGAACCAAACCCAGATGCCCGTGCGCGTTGATCAGCCCCGGCATCACCGTATCCCCGTGCAAATCGAGCACCCGCGCACGCGCAGGGATGGCGCCAGTCCCCGGGTGAATGGCCAGGATGTGATCGCCTTGAATCAGGACCGTTGCATCTTCCAGCGGAGGGTGGCCGGTACCATCGATCACCCGCACGTGGGTCAGAGCGGTGACTCCCAGGGACTGGGGTGGAGCGGCCGCGAGCGCTATCGGCCCCGACGCGAACAACATGGCTCCTGACAACATGGCGAATGACGCGTGTAGAAGCATGCCTGCGAACCGCTCCTCTCAGAAGTGAAAATGCTGTAGGCGCTGCGCCGGTGGAATGAGATACTCTCGGCAAGGTGCACCGCAAATGTGGCTAGCGCTCGCGATCATTCTGATCCTGCTCTGGATAGGCGGCTTTCTACTCTTCCACATCGCCGCATTTGCCCTGCACATCCTGCTCATTGTCGCGGCCGTGGCGTTGGTCATTCACCTGATAGGCGGCGGCCGCAGAGTCTTGTAGCTACTCGCTGTAATGCAACAGGCTGAAAACGTCGTACTCTTTGAACCGCTCACGCCCATTGAGAAAATCGAGCTCGATGGCGAAGGCCAGTCCGACAATCCTGGCCCCCAATTGGCGGACCAGCTTTACCGTCGCTTCCATCGTTCCTCCGGTAGCCAGCAGGTCATCCACAATCAGGACATTCTGCCCCGGCTCGATAGCGTCGAGGTGGATTTCCAGCGCGTCGGTTCCATACTCCAAGTCATAGGTCACGCGCGCTGTTTCCGCGGGTAGTTTGTCCGGTTTGCGCACGGGCACAAAACCCGCATTCAAGCGATAGGCGAGGGCGGGGCCGAAGATAAATCCCCGAGCCTCGATACCGAGAACCAAATCCACGTCCTCAACGCCAATGTAGTGCGCTGCCAGCGCGTCCACCAGGGTTGCGTAACCCTTCTTGTCCTTGAGCAGGGTGGTTATGTCGTAGAACAGAATTCCTGGCTTGGGGAAATCCGGAATGGTCCGGATGAGAGATTTCAGGGGCTCACAGTTAATTGGGGGATGAGGCATGCGTGCTTACCAGGCTCCTTCAATTCGGAAAGACTCGAGGCCATCGGCCATGGCTTCGTCCATGTCACGCTCCTGCACCGCATCCACGCGGCTGCCGCGGGAACCGCGCTGCAGCACGGAGCGAAGCTCGGCCAGCTTTTCCTCACTACCCGCCACCATGACCTCGACCTCGCCGCTCTCAGTGTTGCGAACCCAACCCTTCAATCCGCGAGCTCCTGCTTCCTGGTGGACGAGCCAGCGAAAGCCAACTCCTTGCACACGGCCTTTCACGACGTAATAGCGGACCATAGATCTGAGCCTGTGATTGAGTGTGATGAGACGAACGCTCAGTTTCGCATTTTCATACTTGGAGCGCCTCATGCTCTGGAGAGATAGGCGCCCTCTGCAGTGTCGACACGAATCTTTTCCCCTTCGTTGATGAAGGGGGGCACTTGCACCACCAAGCCGGTCTCGAGCTTGGCCGGTTTGGTAACCGAGGACGCAGTTGCCGATTTCAGACCAGGTTCGGTTTCGACTACAGTCATCTCCACTGTTCCTGGCAGCTCAATACCGACGGGCACGCCGTCGAAAAACGAGACCTTGATCTGAAGGTTGGGGATGAGGTACTCGATCGCATCACCCAAAGTGGCGCCCTTCAGGTTGGTCTGTTCGTAATTCTCGGTGTTCATGAAGTAGTAGTCGTCGCCGTCCGAGTAGAGAAAATCCATGGGGATTTCGTCCACAATCACCCGTTCAATCGGGTCCGGGGAGCGGAAGCGGTGCTCGAACATGGCGCCTGTCCGCAGGTTGCGGAGCTTGGCCTGGATGAATGCGCGCAGGTTTCCGGGGGTTCGATGCTCAACGCTGAAGACCGTGTGCAGCTCGTTATTGTGCTTAATGATCATGCCCGGGCGCATCTGTGTGGCGGGAATCGCCATAAAAGAAAAACTCCTTCATCTTTCGCTGGAATGGGCGTAAACCCGGATTCCTGCTTCGTTACACTGGACGTCGCCGCGTGTGCGGCTTTCACTAAGGAAAGCCGCATGGAGCTCGCCAGCGCCACGAATACCAACAGGAATCCGGGAATCGCCTCAATAGTCGATTGTAGCTCGTGCCTGGAAGGAACGGCGGCGTTGCCACCACTCCCCTATCGACCGAAGAGCTTGGAAAAGAAATGGCCGATGCGATGGAAGAAGCCGCCTTGGTTGGTGGACGGGGGCGCGGGTGCGGATGCGCCCTCCGGTTGCTGCGCCGGAGGAGTGGCGGCTGATGAGGTTGCCTTGGGGGTGGGAGCTGCGGACACCGGGACGGGAGGGGCAGGCGGTACTGGAGCAGGATTCTCTCCGTGGTAAGTGAGCGGAACGGTCACTTGGGCATGCGTCTCTCCGGGAGGAACCACGGGCGTGGCGGGTGGAGCGGGAGGCGCGGCCAACCCTTCGCTTTCTGCGATGGGGAAGGCCGTATCCGCGACGGTAGAGGAAGGGCCACCGACCGGCCGGCTTGGGGGGGCGGGGTTGGCTGTTGGATCCCCAGCACTGGCCACAGAAGTGACGGGTACTTCCGGACAGCCGCAAGGCTCCGGTTCGTTATCCACCACTTCCCGCAGGCTCCCATGCTCGAAGTTGACCCGCTGGTTCGGCAGCACCCGGTAGGCTCCGCCTTCGAGTTGGCTGCTGACCGTAACGTAGGGCGCGTTCGCCCCGTGATTGTCCACACAGGTATCTCCCTGGGGATTGACTCGGATGCGCAAGTCAGCCTGTCCCGGGCCGGAAATGAGAATGCGCAGATCGGGAGTGAGGAGCACATCGGAATAGGTGCCCACTGCGTAGTTGGCCTCGATGGCCCCGCGGTCGAGCGCCATCATGAGGGCGGTGCTGGCCGGGTCGGCGATGGAGCGGTCCTTCGACAGGTGCACGCTGCTGGTAGAGCACAGAAGTAGTGCGCCGCCGCGCTCGAGCGTGATCTTCACCGCCTGGTCTCCAGCGGTGATCTCACTGCCATTGCCCAGCAGCGTCTCGCCGTGAGAAATGTCAACCGCCCCGGCGACTTTCACTTCTGTGGCTGATGTTCGGCCGATAGGCTGTTGGGCCTCGAGCAGCGGGGCACCGGCGAGGAGAAAGCCAGTCAGGAGAAACCGGCCTGGCGAGAGCGGCTTTAGCTTTGCGACCAGCATTATTTAGAGAGAAAGGAAATTCCGGATGAGGCTCTTGCCGTCTACGGTGAGCACGCTCTCGGGGTGAAACTGGACACCCTCTATGGGAAAGCGGCGATGCCGCAGGCCCATGATGGTCCCATTGCTGTGGCCGTTTTGCACGCGCGCGGTCACTTCAAGCTCTTCCGGTAGACCTTCGTCGGCAACAATCAGAGAGTGATAGCGGGTGCAGGTCATAGGACTGGGAAGGCCGGCGAAGAGGCTGCGGCCATCATGCTCCACCGGGCTGGTCTTGCCATGCATCAACTGCGGCGCGCGCACCACATTTGCGCCGAAGGCGGCTCCGATTGCCTGATGGCCCAGGCAAACACCTAATATGGGCACTTTGCCGGCGAAATGCTGGATCAGAGGAATGCTGATGCCGGCTTCCTGAGGGGTACAGGGTCCGGGGGAGAGGAGAATGCGCTCCGGATTGAGGTCCTCAATCTGTTCTACGGTTATTTGGTCGTTGCGGCGGACGACCATCTCAGCACCCAGCTCACCCATGTACTGCACCAGGTTGTAGGTGAACGAGTCGTAGTTGTCGAGGACGAAGACCATACGCGCCACTCATTCCAGTGTAGAGCAATCGGAGGCAACTGAGACTTGCGGAATGCGCGAGCCTTCTGGCGGTCACGGCTCTGATGCTTTGTATCATGGCCGTGAATACCAGAAGACTCGCGCATTCCGCAGATTTGGATTATGCACTCTCTCTGAAATATAGGAGCTCCAGGCCCAGCAGTGCAGGTTGACTCAGACGCTGTGCGCACCGGCTCACTTTCGTTGGGTGGCCACGGCCCTTGCTCTTTCCACCGCCCGGACCACCGCTTTCGCCTTGTTTACCGACTCCTCATACTCTTCTTCCGGCACCGAGTCGGCTACGATGCCACCACCCGCTTGAATGTAGCCCTGCTCTCCCTTGAGGAGCATGCTGCGGATGGCAATACAGGAGTCGAAATTTCCTGAAAAGTCCGCGTAGAAAACGCTGCCGCCATAAATGCCACGCCGCGTAGGCTCCAGTTCTTCGATGATCTCCATCGCGCGTATCTTGGGCGCACCACTCAGGGTGCCGGCCGGGAAGCAGGCACAAAAAGCATCGACTGCGGAAAGGCCTTTTTTCAGTTGGCCCTCAAGCGCGCTGACCAAATGCATCACGTGCGAATACCGCTCCACATGCATCAGACTCTTGACCCGGACGGTGCCGAACTCGCATACCCTGCCAATATCGTTGCGCCCCAGATCGACCAGCATTACATGCTCAGCCCGCTCCTTCTCATTGGCCAGCAACTCCTGCTCGATGCGGAGATCTTCTTCTTCGTTGGCCGAGCGCGGACGCGTACCCGCAATGGGACGATACTCAACGTGACGCTGCTGCACGCGCACCAGCAATTCAGGAGACGAACCCACCAGGCAGGTGGGCGACTTGTCCGGCTTGCCCTGATTTTCTAAACGGAAGCGCAGGAAATACAGGTAGGGGGAGGGATTGACGATACGCAGAGCGCGGTAGATGGCGAAGGCGTCGACTCCCGGCTTCAGTTCAAAGCGTTGCGAAAGTACGGCCTGGAAGATATCCCCCGCCACTATGTACTCCTTGATCCTGGCGACGGAGGCCAGAAAATCCTTTTTGGGAGTGTGGCTGGTAACCGACAGTTTGCCTTTGGGCGCAGCACGCCTGGCTTTAGGGAGAGGCCGGGCCAGGCGCTTTTCCAAGCGGCCTAGCCGCTGCTTCGCGTCGGCGTACGCGGCTGCAGGCTTCTGGCGCGAGAGGTCCGCAGTCACGATGAGCTGGATCTGCTTGCGCACATGGTCGAACGCCAATACCTCATCGAAGAACATCAGGCAGGCATCCGGAACGCCCAGATCATCCTCCGCCAGCTCGGGCAAACGTTCAATCTGACGCACCACGTCATAGGCAAAGAAGCCAACCGCGCCGGAGGTAAACGGCGGCAGCCCGGCGATATGGGCCGGCTTCTGCCCGGACAGCAAGTCCTTAAGGAGCGCGAAGACGTCCCCCTCCTGGGTTGTGGTCTTGCCGCGCTCGCTAATGGAGATCGATCTTCCCCGAGACAGGATAGTGCGATAGGGCCGGACGCCGATAAAGGTATAGCGACCCACTTTCTCGCCGCCTTCCACCGATTCGAGGAGAAAGGATTGGGGCTCATCGGAGGCGAGGCGCAAAAAGGCGGATACCGGGGTTTCCAGGTCGGCCGTGAGCGTGCGGTAGACCGGAACCAGGCTATGCGTAGCCGCCAGCTGAAGGAACTCAGCACGCGAGGGTGAAATGGAAGTGTCTGCCGGCATTCCTGCTCATACTAAATGGCCATGGCCGCGAGCACCTCAAGAGTAGAGGATTTCTGCTGAACGTGGATGCCCAAATGCATCTCAAGCAAAGGCAACTCAAGCATCTGAGGTGCCCGTAGGCGGTTTGCCCGAGGCTCTTCGGGACGCCTATACTCGGTAGGTTTGGGGTAGTGCGAGAAACAAGTCCCGGCCAAGTGGGCGCAAACGCGCGTAGGGCTCGCCGGGAGCGGAAATCTTGCTGATCTGCCGCTCGATTTCGCCCCGTCGAAGTGCCTGAGCTGTCCCGCCCGGGCGCGAACGGCTCAACCGCAGTGGGACATGCACGGAGGACTGCCGAATGCAGTCCTGTTTGGAGATTGGTTATGCAAACCGTATCGCTCGAGCAGGAGATTAATCCCTGGGAAGCCCAGGCTGCCCGATTTGACTTTGCCGCACGGAAACTCAACCTGGACGAGGGCCTGTGGAAGGTATTGCGCTACCCTGCACGCGAGGTAATCGTGCACATTCCGGTGATGATGGACAACGGAAGCATTGAGGTCTTCACCGGCTTCCGGGTGCAACACTCGATTGCCCGTGGACCGGGCAAGGGCGGAATCCGCTATTCCCCCGATGTAACCCTGGATGAGGTTCGTGCGCTGGCCAGTTGGATGACGTGGAAGTGTGCGGTGGTCAACATCCCCTTCGGAGGCGCCAAGGGAGGCGTGATCTGCGACCCCAAGAAGATGTCTATCGGCGAGTTGGAGCGCATGACCCGCCGCTACACTTCGGAGCTGATCGAGTTTATCGGCCCGGAAAAGGACGTACCCGCCCCGGACATCAACACCAACGAACAGACCATGGCCTGGATCATGGACACCTACTCCATGCATATGCGGCAGACGGTGACTGCGGTGGTAACAGGAAAGCCACTCAACATCGGCGGCTCGCGGGGGCGGCGTGAAGCTACCGGCCGCGGCATCGCCGTGGTCTGTGACGAAGCCTTGCGTTATTTGAATTTGCAGCGTGAAGGTTGCCGGGTGATCATTCAAGGCTTCGGCAACGTGGGTTCGAACGCCGCCAAGCTGATGATGGAAAAGGGGTACAAGATCATTGGCGTAGCCGAATACGACGGCGGCCTCTACAACAGCAACGGCATCGACATCCACCTGCTGCTCGAATATCGCCAGCGAAACGGCACGGTGTTGGGCTTCAAAGGTGCGGAAGCGGTGGACTCCTCCGGTCTGCTGGTCTCCGATTGTGAGATCCTCATCCCTGCCGCGACGGAAAACGTCATCACCAGCCGCAATGCAGACCGCATCAAGGCGCGCATCGTTTGCGAAGGGGCCAACGGCCCCACCACGGCTGTGGCCGACGAGATCCTGGCCGACAAGAAAGTCTTCATCATTCCCGACATTCTGGCCAACGCCGGCGGGGTTACGGCCTCCTACTTCGAGTGGGTGCAGGACCGCCAGGGCTATTTCTGGAAGGAAGCCGTGGTGAACGAGCAGCTGGAAAGCATCCTGGCAGAGAGCTTCGGCGACGTGGTTCGTTACGCAGAAGCCCATGCGGTGAACAATCGCATCGCCGCCTATATGCTGGCCATCGACCGGGTCGCCTTCACCATTAAGCAACGCGGCATTTACGCCTGAGTTCATTGCCTGGGGGGCTCCGGGCCGTGAGCCCCTCCGGTACGGAAGTAACACCCGCTGACTGGTGCATAATGGTGAGAAGGGCGAACGCGGGCCTTTCCTCAACCAGCCGAGTCTATCGTGAACCTGCCAAACTCCATCACGATGAGCCGCATCTGTTGCATTCCCCTGCTCATCTGGATGCTCTCCAGCTACTACCCTTTTCGTAGCGTCCACGGAGAGCAGGAGATCGCCGCTTCCCTGTTATTCATCCTGGCCTCCATCACCGATGGGGTCGATGGATATCTGGCGCGCAAGCGCGGTCAGATCACAACCATGGGCATGCTGCTCGATCCGTTGGCCGACAAGCTGATGATCACAGCAGCCTACGTTTGCCTGGTGCAGTTCAACCCTCACCTCATGAAGGCCTGGGTGGCGGTATTGGTCATAGGGCGTGAGTTTCTGGTCAGTGGCCTGCGTTCGATCGCCAGTTCGGAAGGCTTCACCATTGAGGCCAGCGATCTGGCCAAGCTCAAGACGGTAATCCAGATTGTCTCGGTGGTGGCAGTCATCCTGGCTCACGGCTGGTATGCCTGGCATTTTGGCTGGTTTATTTTGCCGGTGGAGTGGATTGCAATCGCCGCTATCTACTTCATGGTGCTGGTATCGATCATTTCCGCAGTGGATTATTTCGTCGCCTTTTGGCGCAAGATCGATCACGCCTCCGCCGACCGGCGTTCCCAGGCCAGCTTCGTGCTCAGCCGGAGAAAAAATATGCCGGCTGCAAACAAGGTCAGTTAGCCTGCACTCTTACGTGCGACAGTTCGCACGAACAGCAAAGCAAAAGACCCCGGCTAAATAGCCGGGGTCTTTTGCTTTCAAGATAACAATCGTCTTATGCAGGTACTGCATGTACATGCACCGGACGAGTCAGCCGCTGCACGAAATGATAGGGTGGCCAGGGTCCGGAGAGTTGCATGTGGCAATCCTTCAACTGCTGGCTGGCGCTTGAATACTTGTTCTGGTAGCGCTCTATACACTTGTGATCGATCAGGTGAGCGATGTCGAGCAGCATCTTGCCGGAATCCATCCTGCGGCAACTGATCTCTTCATCGAGCGGGCTGAACATGCGGTGCATCTGCACCGAAACCGCCCGCGCCTTGGTCTGTCGTTCGCGTTGCCGAGTAGCACTCTCCCGCAGGCTCGACAGGTATTCTTTCCCTACCCTGTCCATGGGAACTGGAGCGCCCTGTTCGCGGCAGCAATCATCCAAGAGCACCTTAAGGTGCATCTCAGCTTTACCGCGCAAACGGTCGACATTGGCTAGAAATTGCCGTTGATTGGAGCGAATCGATTTCCTCAGGGCCTCGTCGTCCGCAAACACCGTGCCAAAACGGAAAGGAAGAACGGTGGATAGTTTGAAACAGTCGCTGATCACACGTGCGTGTTCGACGGCTGCCTTTTGGTCTAAATTTTCTGAGGGATGATGTTCACTGACGATGACTGCTAAGTCGCTGGCTGGATAGAGGAAGATCTGATTTCCTGAGATTCCCATCACCGATTCCATTGGTATGGGTTTTCGATGGCGGCTGAGTTCAGGAAACGCCTGCTTTTCACTAATACAATAGGCATACCATGCCATAGAGAGTCACTCCACACACGCTGGCGAATAAAAGTCGCCAGCTTTTCTTTGCTATCGTGAGGCCTGGAACGACTTCGTAGGGGAGATCTGGCACGTCCAAGGAAGAGGACTGCACCGAACTATCGCGTATCCTAGTCCCGCATTAGAACAACTGGCAACAGGAAGCCGTAAGCGTTCAGCGAGAAATTAGACTTGTCGCGAAGTCGGATTGATATGGCAGTAATAAATTTTCATACCACCAATAACCGAGCCCGGCCGGGCTGCGCAAACCGGGTTGCACTAGGTATGGATCAGCAGGAAGGTCAGCAGCCCGACACAGACCAGAAGAAGCACGACCAAGAGGATCGCCATGGCCAACAACCAACTGCGCAGCGATCGAATCTCGGAAGAGAGCTTGCGGCTCTCCTCAATCCCGTTCTCATGAGCCACCCGCAGACTCGCCATTTGCTGTTCGATCCGCTCCAAATGCAACGCCTGGTTCCGGGCCTGCACCTCCAGATCCCGGCTTCCGTTCTGCATCTCGGCCATTCCCTTAGTAAGCTCGGTAATGTCCGGGGACCCCTTGAGCAGGCCGCGGTCAAGCAGGGGCACGATTCGGGCCAGGTAGGGCAGCAGTACGCGCAATTGAAGTAGAAGTTCCCACATAGAGCTGTGCGAGCCTTTCTCTGCTTTTTCCAGCGAGAGCGGGGGTAGGCCGGTGACGGGATCGTCAGGAGGGCGATTTTTCGTCATGGAGGATGGCGGCAGATGGGGCGCTGCCTTCGCTCATGGTACGCAGTTGCCGAAAACTTGCCTAGAGTGCTGGATATTCCATTTTTGGGAACCAACCGAGTAATTTCTATGAAAAAAAGAGTTGACCCTCGGTTTCGATCGCGTTAAGTTCTACATGGCTTGATGAGAACGCGCCTTTCGGGCTTGGATTCACACTAGGCAGCACCTTCCTGCGGTTTTTCTGCTTCAGCGAAGTGCATCGAGCGCCCGAAAAACAGGAACTCCTTAGCCACAGAGGTCACAGCAGCGCGACATGCTAGTAGGTTAAGAGCATGCGCAACCTCAGACAGAGGCCACGCCTTTGAAAAGCGCCTCTGCATAAGGTTCCGCGCGAGGGCAATACCACCGGAAGTGCCCGTTTTTAGGACGCTGGGAATCATTCCAGTAACTCCGGTTGGAAAACAAGAAACCCAGACGAAAAAATTGTTCCCGCAAGAGAGCATTCGCGTCTAACAAATAGAAAATCGACCGACGCCGCGCTTGGCAAGTTCTTTGCCGTCTCACAATGCGCACATGGACGGTCAAAGGATGAAGGAGAATAAAGATGCGCTCTGATCTTATCTTTGGGGCACTTGCCCACGTTACGAATCGCTATACACTGTGTCAGCTGGCTTCAAAGGCCACCCGTAAGCTGCACAAGCCCAATACCCGGCTTCAAGACACCACGAATGAAGTTCTAGTCCGCTTCCACCATGAGAGCCCGGCGGCATCGTCCGCCGTTACACCGGAAGCAACCCAGCTCCAGCAGCGCCGCGCAGCATAAGCGCGGCCCTGTTCTGGGCCTCTGCAACCCCTTTCCCCAGACATTCGAACCTGCTAACACCAGCAAGATTCCTGCCCGGTAAACCCCTCCACAACTTCCTCCCGTAGGTGAAAATGACAATTTCCGAGTTGAAAGAAAAAAATATAACGGAGCTCAGCCGCATCGCGCGCACGCTCGAAATCCCGGGCGCCAGCGGCCTCCGTAAACAGGATCTTATCTTCAAGATTCTTCAGGCCCAGAGTGAAAAAGAAGGCCACATCTTTGCCGAAGGGGTTCTGGAAATACTTCCCGACGGGTACGGCTTTCTCCGCTCCCCTGATTACAATTACCTTCCTGGCCCCGACGACATCTACGTCTCACCCTCCCAGATCCGAAAATTCGACCTCAAAACCGGTGACACCATCAGTGGCAATGTTCGTCCGCCGCATGAAGGGGAGAAATATTTTGCCCTGGTGAAAATCGAGGCTATCAACTTTGAGTCGCCCGAAGAGACCCGGAACAAGATCCTTTTTGACAATCTGACCCCTCTCTATCCTCAGGAACGGGTCAAGATGGAGACGGTTCACGAAAATACCAGCGGGCGGGTCATGGATCTGTTGACACCGGTGGGTAAAGGCCAGCGCGGGCTCATTGTCGCACCCCCGCGGACCGGCAAAACGATGCTTTTGCAGTCGATTGCCAACTCCGTGACCACCAATCACCCGGAAGTTGCCCTGATCGTTCTGCTGATCGACGAGCGCCCTGAGGAAGTGACCGACATGCAGCGTTCGGTCAAAGGGGAAGTCATCAGTTCAACCTTTGACGAGCCTGCAGCGCGCCACGTGCAGGTGGCCGAGATGGTCATCGAAAAGGCCAAGCGGCTGGTCGAACACAAGCGCGATGTGGTCATTCTTCTGGATTCCATAACCCGCCTGGCACGCGCCTACAACACCATTGTTCCGCCTTCCGGCAAGGTGCTTTCGGGCGGCGTCGATTCCAATGCTTTGCAGCGCCCGAAGCGGTTCTTTGGGGCGGCGCGCAACATTGAAGAAGGCGGTTCGCTCACCATTATCGCCACAGCCCTGGTGGACACCGGCTCGCGCATGGATGAGGTCATCTTCGAAGAGTTCAAAGGCACCGGCAATATGGAAGTCATCCTGGATCGCAAGCTGGTGGACAAGCGAGTATTTCCAGCCATCGACATCCAGCGCTCCGGCACGCGTAAGGAAGAGTTGCTCATCCCTAAGGAGGATCTGCAGCGTATTTGGGTTCTCCGTAAAGTGCTTAATCCGCTGTCGCCAGTCGAAGCCATGGAGTTGCTGGTCGACCGCCTGGGCAAGACCCGCAATAACGCCGAGTTTCTGCTCAAGATGAACTCCCTGTAGCCTGCCCTTCCCGTTTGTCATCCCGCCTGCCCGCCTTGTCCCGGCCTGCCGTGGAGCTTGCCGGGGGACCGAAGCATACCCGGATTTCCTGCTACGCGGCACTCACCGCCGATCTTGACAGGGAATCCCGGGAAGCGGAGTGGAGATCTGCGGTCCCCCCTGCCCGCATGCGGGATTCTGTCCAGAGTTGTAATCTGTTAGACACACAGGGAGAGTTGCATGGGAACAGAGTCCCAGCACCGCCGCAATGCGGTCGCCGCGCTCGGTGGCGGCATGTTCCTGCTGGTGCTAGCGCTGGCCGCGCTGAATGCGTTCAACCCTCTTCCGCCGTTTCTGCGGCCCCACGGCACGGGCCAGATCCTCCTCTTCACCGCCCTTTCCGTCATCGCGTTTTTGCTGTTGCTTACGCTGCTCATCCTGCTCTTCCGTAACATTGTGAAACTGCTGGCCGACCAGCGCAGCCGGGTGCTGGGCTCTAGAATTCGCAGCCGCATGTTGGTGGGCGCTCTGCTGCTTTCCTTCGCGCCTGCTGTGTTCATGTTCCTGTTCAGCTTCGGGCTGCTCAATCGCTCCATGGAACGCTGGTTCTCACAGCCTTCCTCGCAAATGCGCCAAGCTTCGAGCCTGGTCGCTATGGAACTCTCCCAGTACGCCGCCGCCAACGCCAGGGCTGAGGCCGAATCGCTGGCCAGCTCCCCTAGCCTGACTCATTCCCTGCAAACCGGAAATTCCGAAGCTCTGCTGCGGGAGATTGGCACCCACCGCATAACCCTTGAGGGCGGGTTTGCCGCCGTCTTCCGCAACGGCAACGTGGTCGGCCAATATCAGTTGCCTCAAGATGACGGCCAGGCCATCGTTCGATCCTGGATGGATGAGGCGGAAAGCGATGTTGCTCAGGGGCACGAGCCATTAGCCACGACTGTTTTGCACGCCGCCCAGCGCAGCGACGTGCCCATGCTGGTAAGCGGAAAAAATGAATATGTGCTGGGGGCGGCAAGCACCGTAGACGGGTGCATCGTGGTCGCCGGGCTACCCCTGCCCGCCGGGCTAAGCGCGACCGTGCAGGATATTCGCTCCGGCGCCCGAGACTACCAGGTCCTCTATCGCGCCCGTAAAACGATCCGCAGCACCTACCTGCTTTTGATGTTCCTGTTGACGACGCTGGTCTTCTTCGCCAGCAGCTGGCTGGCGCTCTTTCTTTCCAAGCAGGTGACCCGGCCGGTTGAGGCTTTGGCGGATGCCATGGATGCCGTGGCCGCGGGTCACTACACCCACCGGGTACGGGTAGCGGCGACGGAGGAATTGGGAGAACTGGTCCGATCGTTCAATCGCATGGCGGAAGACCTGGAAGAGAGCCGTGCCCTGGCAGAGACCTCCACTACTCAGCTGTCAGCAGCCAACCGGGCGCTCGAGGAGCGCCGCAGCGAGCTGGAAACGGTGCTGGAGACCATCCCCAGCGCAGTGGTTACGCTCGACCCCCAGATGTGCGTCCTGCAGGCGAACCGCGCTTCGCGCAACCTGCTCAGCCCACGCGAGCACCATGACCTCGCAGGCATGCCGCTGGAGTCGATTTTGCCGCGCGAGATCGCCGATGAGCTGATTGTGCTGCTGCGGCGCAGCAAACGCATGGGCGTGGCAGCGACGGAAATCGAGTTGCCCGGGCCGCGCGGCGCCCTGAATGTGACCGCCACCATCGCCCGGCTGGAGCTGGGCAAAGATCGCGAGGGATGCATCCTGGTGCTGGAGGACGTCACCGATTTCCTGCACGCCCAGCGTCAGGTAGCGTGGAAGGAAGTAGCTCAACGGGTGGCCCACGAGATAAAAAACCCGTTGACCCCGATTGCGCTTTCCGCGGAGCGCATCCGCAGGCATGTCGACCGTCCCTTACCGGACTCAGACACAGTAATTCGCAAGTGCAGTGAGGTTATTCTGGGGTCCGTCCAGACCATGCGCCGGCTGGTCGACCAGTTTGCCTCGTTGGCTCAATTTCCTACCTCGCGGCCCAAGGTCTGCGATCTCAATTCGATAGTAGAAAGCGCCCTGGCCTTATTCGCGGGAAGACTGCATCACATTCGTATCGTGCAGCGCCTGGGCAGCTGCATTCCCCCAGTGCTGGCGGATCCAGAGGCATTGAGGCGCGCGCTGGCCAATCTCATCGACAACGCGGCCGAAGCGATGCAAAGCAGCCTGCTGCGAGAATTGACCATCGAAACCGGATTGATCGAGGGGCACACCACAGCGGAGATCGTGGTCGCCGATACCGGTCATGGCCTGAACGACGAAATGCGCGAGCGTCTTTTTCTTCCCTACTTCTCGACCAAACAACGCGGCACGGGCCTGGGCTTGGCGATCGCCTCAAAAATCATTCAAGAACATAGTGGGGCCATTCGCGCGGAACAGAACAGCCCTACCGGAGCGCGATTCATCATCGAACTGCCGCTGGCCGATGCCAAGAGCGTGCACGAAGCAGCTCTGGTAGGGGTTAACGGCAGGACCTCGGCATGAACCACATCCTGATCGTTGATGACGAGGCGGAGATCCGTGAATCGCTGGGCGAGATCCTCAAAGAAGATGGGTATGCGGTCACCAGCACGGCCAGCGCTTCCGAGGCCATGGTGTTGCTCCGGGACGCGTCCTATGACGTTTTGCTGCTCGACATCTGGCTGCCCGACCGGGACGGCCTGGAAGTGCTGACCGAGATCCGTTCGCTGGAGATCGAGAGCTTGCCGGAAGTAATCATCATCTCCGGTCACGGCACCATCGAAACCGCGGTCCGCGCTACCAAGCTGGGTGCATTCGACTTTCTGGAGAAACCGCTTTCCATCGATCGCACTCTCATTCTGCTCAAGAATGCGGTGGAAGCGAGGCGGCTGCGCAGCGAGAACCAGGAGTTCAAGCGCCAGCTGCTGATGCATGTGCCCATTACCGGAGAGAGCGTCTCGATCAAGGCGCTGCGCCAACAGATCAGATTGATGGCGCCCACCAACGGGCGGGTGCTCATTTATGGCGAATCCGGCTCCGGCAAGGAACTGATCGCGCGCGCCATCCACAGCGAGAGCCTGCGCAGCGACCGCGTGTTTGTGGAGCTGAACTGTGCCGCCATTCCTGAGGATTACATCGAGAGCGAGATCTTCGGCTATCGCCACAGCGCAATCCCCAATGGCCCGGTGGAGAAGCGCGGCACCTTCGAACGAGCCGATAACGGTACTCTCTTTCTCGATGAAGTTGGCGACATGAGCCTCAAGATGCAGGCCAAGGTTTTGCGCGCGCTGGATGAGCAGCGCTTCACCCCGGTGGGCGCCAGCCAGGCTATCCAGGTCGACGTCCGGGTGATTGCGGCCACCAACAAGGACCTCGAAGAGGAGATCGCCAAGGGAAACTTTCGCGAGGATTTTTTCTACCGCTTGAATGTCATTCCGTTCTATGTGCCGCCCTTGCGTGACAGAAAGGAAGATATCCCGCTGCTGGTGCGCGAGTTTCTGCTGGAGTTTGGACGCCAGTATGGCCGCCCGCGAATCGAGATGAGCGACGAGGCGGTTGCGGTGCTGAAGCAATACCATTGGCCGGGCAATGTGCGCGAGCTGCGAAATGTGATTGAGCGGGTGATGATCCTTAATCCGCTTACGGTGCGCATCGAACGCAAGCACCTGCCCATGCTGGTCTTCCGCGGGAATAGCCGCAAGGGAGAAGAATTCAGTACTCTGCACCAGGCGCGTGAAGCCTATGAGCGGGATTACATCCTGAAAAAGATCGACGAATGCCATGGGAATGTAAGCCGCGCGGCGGAGGCGTTGGGGCTGGAGCGAAGTCACCTGTACCGGAAGATGAAGAGTCTGGGTATCAGCGTCCGCGAGTAACGGAAAGAGAAACCGTAGGTCCTTGTCGGGATGACAAATTTGACAGCGCTTTGAACGGTGGAAAGCGGCTTGGATAGGTCCGTGGAATCCCACATCTCGCGAAAAACGAGCGAGATGTGGGGCACCCATCGTTGGTGGGCAGGACAGAGTTAAGGCGATCTCGGGGCTTCGCCCTTCTTTTTCGGCCCAGGTACGCTGGCGCGAACCTGGGGCACCCGTCCAGTTTTCATAGGTTTTGTTGCTGTTTCAGGCTGCACTTGCGCCAGGTCTTCTAGTTGTTTGTGCCAATCGAGAGAGTCGACAAAGTACCTTGACTCGCGCCAGTTCTCTTCGACGATCACATGCAGCTCAAGATAGACCCTGGTGCCTAGCAGCGACTCTATCTCCTTGCGGGCGGCCGCGCCTATGCTCTTGAGCTTGCTGCCGCCTTTGCCGATCAGAATCGCCTTCTGCCCCGCACGCTCGCAATAGATCACCGCCGAGATGCGTGTCAGAGGCAATTTGGGACCGGTGACTGGCTCAGGCTCTTCAAAGCGCTCCACCACCACCGCAGAGGCATAGGGAACTTCCTCTCCGGTCTCCAACAGTATCCGCTCGCGGATCAGTTCAGCTACCAGGAAGCGCTCGGGCTGATCGGTGAACTGATCCTTGGGGAAATATCGTTGGCCCTGAGGCAGATACTCCACCAGTTTCGCCAACAAGACGTCCAGGCCATCCTTCTTGCGGGCTGAGATTGGGATGACTTCCGCAAACGGATACATGGCACTGAATCGCTCGATAAGCGGTAAAAGCTTAGAACGCAAGACCAGATCGATCTTGTTGATCACCAGGAAGACCGGGCAGTCGAGCTTTTGAATAAGCTGCATCACAAAGGCGTCTTCACTGCTTTCGCGTTCTGCCCGGCGCGATTGGTTCTTACCGGCTTCGGGCGCTTCGCTATAACGGGCCGCGTCCACCAGCAGGATGACGATGTCCCGGCTCTCCAGGGCCTCGTACACTTCCTGCATCATGCGCCGGTCCAGCTGAGAGCCCGGCCGGTGGACCCCGGGAGTGTCTACGAAAACAATCTGTGCGGCACTCTTTCCTTTGCGCGCGGACACTTCCACGATCCCTTGAATTCGGTTCCGGGTGGTCTGCGGTTTGTTGCTAACGATTGCGATCTTTTCGCCGATGAGCGCATTCAGCAGCGTCGACTTGCCTGCATTGGGACGGCCGAGGATGGAAACGAAACCAGAGCGCACAATGTAGTGTAGCCCCCGGCTTAGCGGTCGTCGCTCTCAATGGCTGATACACGAACCCGCTCCACCCGGCGATCGGTCGACGCAACCACTTCAAAGCGTAGCGAGTCGGCAACAATTACCTCGCCAGGCAGCGGGATCCGACCGGCAATCTCGCTTACCAGGCCGGCGACGGTCGCTGCCTGATACTCCTGCGCCACCTGGTGGCCGCCACTCAGCAGCTCTTCAAGGCGGGTTACCTCCAGATTCCCGGGAACCAGCCAGGTTCCACCTGCCTCGTGTACTGGTGCATCCTGCTCGCTGTCATATTCGTGCTCATCGCTGATGCGGCCGACGATCTCCTCCAGCAGATCTTCGATGGTCACCAGGCCGGCGACGCCTCCATACTCGTCAATCACGATGCGCATGTGCTGCTTCTCGCGCTGCATCTCGCGCAAAAGTTCATTGACCCGCTTGGTTTCCGGAACGAGAGCAGCGGGGCGCTGAATGCTGGCCACCGTCTGCGTACTGGCGGCAGCATCGGCGATATGGAGCAGATCATGGGCGAAGGCAATGCCGCTAACGTGATCGAGCGAGCCGCGAAAGACCGGGACCCGCGAATAGGGGTGCTTCTTCAATCCAGAGATGAAGTCTTCCAGCGTCATGTCGGCGGGAACAGCGAAGACATGCGGGCGCGGAGTCATGACGTCACGCACCACCTTATCGCCGAACTCAACTGCGGAGCGGACCAGGTCGCGGTCGCCCTCCTCGATGATTCCTTCTTCCTCTCCCGCTTCGATCAAGGCCTCCACCGCCGCCTCGCTTGGATCCTCCGCAGGGTTACCGGGCCGAGGTTCCGCCAAGGCTGCGATCTCGAGTAGAAATGCCAGCAACAAGGTGACCGGCAAGACGAGGTATAAGAGCACGCGGATAGCGGGGGCGAGGGGAACGATCCAAAGTCCGGCAGTACGGGTGAAGAAGACAAAGGGCAGGAACTGATTGAAGAGCACAATAACCAGGACAGCGCCGAGCACCGCCTGAGCCACTTCGGCCCCGCTGGGACGAGCGCCCGCGTTCCCGGCAAAGAGGAGTACACCGAAGAAAAGAGCCAGCGAGGCTAGAGAGAATTGGCTCAGTACGGCCGCGGAGAGCGCGATCCGCTCACGGCTGAGACCCAGCCGGGGTTCAACCTTCAGCTCCCAGACATCGATGTTTTCCTGGAACTCGCCGGAAAGGAACTTGCCCGTCTCCGCGTACAGCCGAGCGATATACGACGAGATAGTCAGGATGACGAGCAGAATGGCGATCGCTAACGCAGAGACCAGGCTCATGGCTTGCCGCCTCTAGGCATACGCCGCTGGCTTGCGGGCCTGCGGCGCTGGTCTAAAGTGCGCTCGTCTAAAATTCGCTCAATCAGGCCGGCAGGTAAAGCGAACTGCTTACGCAGCAGGCTTTCGCGGCGCCGCATCTGCCCTTGATCGTGCTCATGATCGTAGCCAGCCAGATGCAACAGACCGTGCAGGATCAATATCTTAACTTCCATTTGTAGAGTGTGGCCATGGTCCGCCGCCTGGACGGCAGCAGTTTCCAGAGAGATGGCCAGGTCGCCACCCTGACCGTGGTTCGCGACCCCTGGCAATGGCGGGAACGAGAGCACATCGGTAGGCTTGTCCACGCCCCGAAACTGGAGATTCATCGCGCGTATTTGTTCATCTCCGGTCAGAAGGACGGAGAAATCACCGGCCAGACCAAGTGCTTCCGTAGCCTTGACCAGAAACCGGTTGAGGTCACGCTTACCGAGAGCAGAGGCTGCCGGCAGTGTTTTCGCTGGGGCAGCTTCAATAACGATCATCTTGCCATGAGACTACCTGCCGCAAGACTTTGAGGAGAAATATCAGGCGTCGAGCCGGCTATTCTCCGAATAGTCCAGAAGCTTACTGCGGTTTGGGCGCAGATTTGGCTGGAGCGCCTTCTCGCAGGTTGAGCGGCAGTTCCCTCTGCGCCCGGCCAAAGCTATCGTACGCCCGAATGACTCGTTGTACGAGATGATGGCGAACCACATCACCATCTTCAAAATGGCAGAAACGGATGCCATCCACACCGCGCAAAATCTCAATGGCCTCCACCAGCCCGCTCTTCTTGGGATTGGGCAAATCGATCTGGGTCACATCGCCGGTGATGACAGCTTTGGAGTTGCTGCCCAGCCGGGTGAGGAACATCTTCATCTGCTCGCTGGTCGTGTTCTGCGCCTCGTCCATGATGATGAAAGCATCGTTGAGCGTTCGCCCGCGCATAAACGCCAGCGGGGCCACCTCGATCACGTTGCGCTCCAACATCTTGTCCACGCGGTCCTGCTCCAGCAAATCATAGAGTGCGTCGTAGAGCGGACGGAGATAGGGATCCACCTTCTCCTGCAGCGTTCCGGGCAGAAAGCCCAAGCGTTCGCCGGCTTCGACCGCGGGTCTCACCAGGATGATGCGGCTCACCTTCTTGGCCAGCAGCGCCGAAGCTGCCATGGCGACCGCCAGGTAGGTCTTGCCGGTGCCCGCCGGGCCAACGCCAAAGACCATATCGCACTCTTCAATGGCTTCGAAGTAGCGCCTCTGGTTGATGGAACGAGGCTGGACCATGCGCTTGATGCCGGCGGAGCGTTGCTTGCCGCTCTCCACCAATCCGCGCAGGGTGACCGCCGGGTCGGCGGTCACCAACTTGAGCATGCCATGCAACTCGCCGTTACACAGCAGCGTACCGTTGCGTCGCAAATGCTCATAGTCGGCAAAAACCCTTTCAAAACGGGCAATTGCCTCCGGAGAGCCCTCCACATGCAAAGCATCGGAACGCAAATCGATGCGGACATGGAGGTTTTGCTCGAGTAGCCTCAGATTCTCATCGCGAGTCCCAAATAGGGGCTCCAGGTTGGGCGTGATTTCCAGCGCTTTTTTCATCAAGCGGAGAAATGACCTCCTATCAGATCCCGAAGGACTGACATGATTGGTAGGGTGGTTTCGGGGCACAATCTAGGGCAAGGCACAGGAAACTGCACGTGCATCGGATGCTTGGCCGGGTTGGCGATAATCACCAGATATTTCCCGTGGATGGGCACAGAGTAGCGTTTGCCGATCATGGCGTCAACGCCTAATCCGTGAATTCTTTTCCGTTGGATGCACCGGGGTGTCGCCGGGACGCCTTTCCTGCTGGGACATTAGATTGACCGGGGACATCAAAGCCCGTAAACTTAAGGTTTGCAGGCGCCTTGACGCTTCTTTGCTGCCTGCTCCCAGTTTCAAGAAAGTTAAGGGTTTACCATGGCAAATCACGTGTCGGCGCTGAAGCGCGCCCGTCAGACAGTCAAGCGCACCGCAGTTAACCGCGCCAACAAAAGTCACGTTCGCAGGTCCCTTCGCGCATTACGCGAGGCCATTACCAAAGGCGATTCCCCGGCGATTGCCGAGCAATATGGCAAGACCGTCTCCGCCCTCGACAAGAGCGTGCAAAAGGGCGTGCTGCACAAGAATACCGCCTCCCGCTACAAAGCTCGCTTGCATGCGCGGGTGAAGGCGCTCACCCATAAGGCCGCCTAAAACGCATCATTTCTTTTTCTGCGGTGGCGGGGTGTCGGTTTTTTCCGCTGCCGCGGGCACCTTATAGATCTCGATTGCGCCCTCGCGCAGGACTGCCAGGTGTTCTCCGTCATCGGAGAGCGCGAAGTTTTGCCCTGCGGTCAGGATGGGCGATGCAGTGGTCTCCATCCGCACGACGCCCGTTGCGGAATCGATGACGAACACCACCTGCTCGCGCACATCCTCGTCGTTGAGTGAATCTATCATGTCAATCGGGTGGGATACGTGGAGCAGGCTTATGGCAAAACAATTACCTGCTCGCGAGTAAGCGTAGGTCGGCCACACCAAATGGCCGTCGCGATGGCCGTTCCATAATTTCTTTCCATCCGTGGACCACGCGTCGAGAAAGAGATCCGGTGACTTGGGCCCGCAACTCTCGATGACCAGGGCTTGCTGGTTCAGGAAGTCCTCGTGGGGCGTACAGGTGGATGCGACCTTGCCCAATATCCGGGGCTCGCCTTGAAAAGGCAGGAAACGGACCAGGAACTCGTCTTCTCCCTTACCCCTGGTCACACCCACGTATCCGGTAGCGGTGATGGGCACGTTGATCGGCGACTCGGTCCGCAATGCTGCCAGCACCTCTCGCGAAGCTATATTGACCAGCGTAATCTGAGTGTCCTCAGGAGGAGGCGGTTCCCCGTATTCTCTGGCCTGTTCCTCCAGCTTGCGGTGCTCCTCGGGGGTGTGCCGTTCAAATTGGTGCTCAATCACCAGGACCCGGCCATCCGGAGATATTTCCGTCGCCAGCACCCGGGTCGCGACCTGAATGTACGGGTGCAGCTTCAACGATGCATCTGTAAGCGAATAGGAATTCTTCTGGCGCACCAGAAACTTGCCTTCTCCCAGTGACCACAAATACCTCCGCCGGTCATGCATCCGCCAATCCGCGGAAGCTTGCACGACCCCACCCGGCAGACTGAGAACCACGGCGTGGATCATCTGGTCGTCTTCCAGCCGGTCCGGATTTTGCTCCCGCCGCAGCAACCGCGCCTCATGGAAGGTGAACAGCAGGTGGTGGGCATCGATAAAGTCCAGTGAGCTGAAGGACCTTCCCGACAGCATGTAGAGCGACCCTGGCGGACGATACCCCAAGGGCCCAACCGGAATGCGTTCCTCGGGACTGGCGGGCGGTGGGTTGGGATGGGATGACCAGGCGACCTGGGCGCAACCCAGCCACAACACCAGCATGATCTTGGCGGGCGGAAAAAGATGCTTCGACATCATCCTGGTGTTCCTGGGGAACCTATCCGTGCGGCACTGATCGAAAGGAGAGCGGTGGGGCGGCGATCGTTGCACGCTTGCTTTGAGTGTAGAAGATATCCAGGCTGCTGTTTTGATCCGCGCAAATGCGCTTTGCGCCGACAAAAGAAATGCCTGCTTTCACAGCTCCATCACGTATTGGCCGTATTGGGCTCCGGCCAGGGCGGATGTCCGGGGACGCGGTTCACTGGCCAGCTCCATCACCAGGCGCTCCAGTACGAGGCGCTTATCGGGCGGGGAGGAACGTAATTCGAGATCGGCATGGGCGATCAGGCGTAGCATTTGCGTGAGCTCGCGCCGCGAGCCGTAGCGGCGGGCCTGGCGGATGAGGTCCTCGGCAGCAAAGGGGGGCATGCGGAAACCCTGCCAGAGTGCCTGCCAGATAGCACGCGAGTCACGCACGTTTTTCTCCAGGATGACGACCATCTGGCGAAAGGTCCGGGCCAGCATGTAGAGATGCCCGATAGCTGAATCCTCACCGCCGTCGGAGGCATTCAGCAGGCCATGCAGCAAGGCAAGGGCTCGTGGTTTGTCGCGCGCGGTGATGGCGTCCGTCAGCTCGTAGAGTGAGCGCTGCTTGGCCGCCAACACCATCGTTTCCACGTCACCCAGGGTGATGCGCTTGCGGTCAAAAGCGTACAGCATAAGCTTCTCCAGCTCGCTCGAGATGAGCATCATATCCGCGCCCAGAGCATCGGCGAGCTCGCGGGCCGCGTCGGCGTCGAATTTCATCCCCCGGCTATCCGCGCTTGCGATCAGCCAGCGCACCGCATCCGCTTCGTCCACTCGAGCCAGCTCGACCAGGCCACAATCATCACCCAGGGTCTCGCGGATTCGTTCATAGCGGTCTTTGTCCTGCATGTCCATTCGTCTCAGGTCGGCGGGGAGACGCAGGTGGTCAGCGACGAAGATGAGCACCGCTTGGGGATTGGGCGAACGGAAGTAATCTTTGAGGGCCGCGAACTCCTCCTTCTTCGCACCACGGGTGTAGAGGGTTTTCAGGTTTCTGACGAAGATGACCTGAAAGGGCGCCATCAGGGAAGGCGTGCGGGCGAGGTCAAGCACATGAAAGATGCTGGTCTCGGCCAGATCGAGATCGCTGAGCGAGAACTCGCGAAGTGTAGGGTCGATGAGCCAGTCCACGACGGCGCGGCGGCAGCGCTCGTAGAGGAAGACCTCATCGCCGGCAAAGACGTATCCGGCGCGCAATGGAGCTCTTGACGCGGCTGCAGCCTTCACCTCGGCCACAAAGCGATCGGAGGAGGAGAAGCTGCGGAGCTTGCTTGAGTCATCCGTCGGCATGTTCTCCCCTTAGACGAGATTTTTGCTAATACTGTGGTCCGATGGGATTAGTTATGTGCGGCCATTCTTTGGCGGAATGGCCGCATGGGGTTCGGTTTCCCGGTCTAGACCATTAGCAAAATGCTCTAGAAGGATTCCAGAATATCGCTCACCAAGGCTTGAGCAAAGTCCCGCGAGAGCCGCTGCACGGCAGGAGAATCTTCTTCGATAAAGCTGGTCAGGTCGGTAGTGGTTTCGAATTGCTCGTGAAATACGTAGTTGGTGTGCTGGTAGAGAACGCGGTGGTCGCGGTCGGTCACCAGTACGTTGGCGCTAATGGTGATCAGGAAGCTGGAGGTGACGCTGGTGGTCTGCCCTGTCTGGGCGTTAGTGGTCTGGGTGCGATAGGTCAAGGGCTGCACCGATTCGGAGATGATGGTCCCGGCCAGGGTGGCATCGGCGCCATCGCCCGCGTCCGAGACAACGTGGAGGCGGGTACGGTCCGTAAATTCACGCACCACCGCCTGCGTCATGAGAACTTCCGTGTGATAGAACTGCGTCCTGTTCTTGAAGATGGGCACAGCGAGGGTATGGACCGTGTCCGGCAGATGAGCGGCGGATCCGAGCGTGTGGTATCCACAGCCGGAGACGCCAGGCAAAGCAAGAGCAACCAGCAAAACAAAGCGACCGTGCATGTTATGGCTATTGTCGCATCCGGGGTTCAGGCGTTGCCCCGTGAAGAAACCGCAGGTCCCTCCACTCCGCTACGCTCCAGTCGGGATGACAAATTTGTGTTGTGTAGAAAATCTGTCATCCCGACCGGAGCGTAGCGGAGTGGAGGGACCTGCGGTTTCCAAACGACAGAGGCCCCAGTTCTCAGAGAGAAATGGGGCCTTCATCCTTAGTTGTTGACTGGGGCTAGGCTGGTGAGGGCTGGCTCTCGCCGCCGAAACCGGGTGCTCGGCCAGGCTCCGGCTTGATCACATGCTGTACGTCGCCGGTAGAGTTGCCGGGCGGCGGTCCAAGCGGTGGCAAGGGCGGTAGTTCCTTGCCTTCGATGATCATGCGAATGTCATTCGCATCCAGGGTCTCACGATCCAGCAGGGCTTGCGCCATGCGGTGCATGGTGTCCTTATGATCGCCAAGGATGGAGTAGGCGGACTTGTAAGCTTCATCCACCAGGCTCCGCACTTCGGCATCGATCTGCCGCGCCGTCTCCTCAGAGAAGTCGCGATGCTGGGCGATCTCACGGCCGAGGAAGATCTGCTCTTCCTTCTTACCGAAGGTCAACGGACCCATGCGGCTCATTCCGTACTCGCAAACCATCTTGCGCGCCAGATCGGTCGCCCGCTCGATGTCATTTCCAGCGCCGGTGGTCTTGCGATTCATGAAGATCTCCTCGGCGCAGCGGCCACCCATCAGAATGGCGAGCTGAGTTTCGAGGTAATCCTTGGTGACGGTGTGCTTGTCTTCTTCGGGCAGCTGCATGGTCACGCCCAGAGCCATGCCGCGCGGAATGATAGTGACCTTGTGCAACGGGTCAGCATGGTCACGCATGGCGGCCACCAGAACGTGCCCTGCCTCGTGGTAAGCGGTGTCGCGCTTGTCATCCTCGGAAAGGAGCATGGACTTGCGCTCGGCGCCCATCATGACCTTATCCTTGGCCAGTTCAAAATCAAACTGATGTACCGCCTTGCGATTGGCGCGGGCTGCATTGAGCGCTGCCTCATTCACCATGTTGGCCAAGTCGGCACCGGAAAACCCAGGAGTGCCGCGAGCCAGGATTCGCAGATCGACATCTTCCGCCAAAGGAACTTTCTTGGCGTGGACGCGGAGCACTTCTTCGCGCCCGCGTACGTCCGGCCTGCCCACTACGACACGGCGGTCAAAACGGCCGGGACGCAGCAGCGCGGGATCGAGCACATCGGGCCGGTTGGTGGCGGCGATCAAAATGACACCGTCGTTGGACTCAAAGCCGTCCATCTCAACCAGCAACTGATTCAGGGTCTGCTCGCGTTCATCGTGTCCGCCACCGAGACCAGCGCCGCGATGACGTCCGACAGCGTCGATTTCGTCGATGAAAATGATGCAAGGTGCATTTTTCTTCCCCTGCTCAAAGAGGTCACGCACACGGCTGGCGCCGACGCCGACAAACATCTCCACAAAGTCCGAACCGGAGATGGAAAAGAACGGTACGTTGGCCTCACCGGCAACAGCCCGGGCCAGCAGCGTCTTACCGGTGCCCGGAGGTCCTACCAGAAGCACGCCTTTGGGGATGCGGCCGCCCAACTTCTGGAACTTCTGGGCTTCGCGCAAAAACTCGATAATTTCCTTCAGCTCTTCCTTGGCCTCGTCGACGCCGGCCACGTCTTTGAAGGTGATCTTCTTTTGCTGCATGGAGAGCAAGCGAGCACGGCTCTTGCCGAACGACAAAGCCTTATTTCCGCCGCTCTGCATCTGCCGCAGCATGAAGAACCACAGGGCCGCGATCACGATGATGGGAGCGAAGTTGAGAAGAATCGGAAGCCAGGAATTGCCCTGTGTGTCTTTTACCGTGATGCTGACATGGTTGTCTTGAAGGATCTTGAACATGTCAGGATAGTTGGAGGGCACAGTGGTGTGGAACGCTTCTCTGTCGCTGGCATAGTGACCGTGCACTTCGTTGTTGATGACAGTTACATCACTGATCTTGCCCTGCTGCCCGTCCTGCATGAATTGAGAAAAGGAAATCTCCCGGTCATGACTCATGCCCGTACTTTTTTGGACGATCTGCCAAAGTAGAACCAGGCAAGCCAGGATAAACACCCAGAAAATAATTGTCTTGACGGTCGAATTCACGAAAAACCCTCTTTCTCCTGCGCCTCATAAAGAGAAGGGACCATTCGAGGCGGAGCCAATCGCTTCACCGGGAACCTTCTTGCAGCCTTTGACATCTATTAGACGGCAGCAATCTGCCGCGGATTCGAAAGACTGGTGGATTTAGATACGGCAACACCGTATGCGCCCACCCTCACTCTTCGCGCCAAATTTATTCTACTCCGCACAAGCCGGAAGCGTCTCCGAAACCTTCGGAAAGCGCTGGAAAGCTTGTCTGAAGTTATACGCGGAGGGTACTAATCATCAAGTTACCCAGGCTGTTACCTTGGCCTCCGCGAGTTCAGGCCAGGAGCCGGGCGGTAAAGATAAATTCGGGCGCATCCACTTCGACCCCACGCATCCAGACAATCCTCCCCTCCCACTCGACCACCGGCCAGTCTTTTCGCGCTCCGCCGGCCACATGGAGCCGGTCCAGGACGGCTGCAACTTTCTTGGGACCCCGGCTGTGCGCCAGGATTACCCGGTCTCCGGCTTTCCAGGGCCGTAAGACGGCGGCCGCACTGGCTAAGCCGTCCTGCGCGAGCTCGGCACGCAAGCAGATGCCGTATTCGGGGGCGCGAACCTCGCCGGGAATGGAAAAAGGGTAGGCCGGTCCAGGAGCTGGGGAAGCCAAATTGCGGGTCAGACGGATTTCCCGCAAGCTGCGCTCCACCGTAATGCCGCCGGGGAGCTCGAATTTGCGGGGGCGGGACTCGCCTAGCGCCAGCAGCTGTTCCGTCTGCTCAAAGCTGAGCCTGGCCCCCAGGCGCCCCGCCGCGGAGCGCACCACCCGCCGGGCTACGGCGGGATGCAGCTCGCGCAAGCGGAGCTGTTCGATGGCCACTGTTTCCTCCTCCGGATGTGTGCTGGCCGAACGGCCGCCACCGCGGGTAGGCCGGCCAGGCAGCAGCAGGGGGGGCAGAAGGCGCTGCAACTCCCCCTGCCAGTAAGCCTCTTCATCGGCGGAGATCGTAGCTAACCGCGCCAATTGGGCCGCAACCTGGGGGTTGAAGGTGCGGAGCAAGGGCAGCAACTGCCAGCGGATGCGGTTGCGGGTATGCGCCATGTCCTGGTTGCTGGCGTCTTCGCGCCAAGGCTGTTGGAGTTCGAGAAGCCAAGCCTCGATGGTGGCGCGGCTGTTCTCCAGAAAGGGCCGGAGGATGCTTCCGGGCTCAAGCGTCAGCAGCGGATGGATACCGCTCAGCCCCTCAGTCCAGGCGCCACGCAGCAGTTTGTGCAGGACCGTCTCCGCCTGGTCGTCGAGGGTATGCGCAGTGGCGACAGCATCGGCGTTGCCGGCCGCCATCAATTCCCGGAAAAACGCATAGCGAAGGTTGCGGGCGGCCTCCTCCAGGGTTTCATGGTGGGTTGCTGCGGCGGCAGGTGCATCCGCGCGATGCAGATGAAACGGCAGGCCATGGGCTGCGGCGAGGCGGCCAACAAATACCGCGTCTTCCTCAGCGGCGGCTCCGCGAATACCATGATGGACGTGGGCAACGGAAAGCACGATGCCCAGCGCGTCGCGTTCCTCGAGCAGCCGGCGGAGCAAAGCCACCGAGTCGGCGCCCCCGGAGACTGCGACAGCGATCCGCTGGCCGGGACGAAAGAGGCGGTTTCGCAGAGTAGGCGGCTGCATCGCTGCGCTTATGGTAAGCGGATTGATTACACCTGTCGTGGAACCGCTTTTGAGCAATCACACAGTTACATAGCTATACTGCGGGCATGTACCAGATAAGAGCGGCGACGCCCGCAGACGCGGCAATCATTACCCACCACAGGCGGCGTATGTTTGTGGACGCTGGGCGCCAGGACAACAGGATTCTTGATGTAATGGCGGAGCACTTTAAACCGTGGGTTGAAACCCGGTTGGCGGATGGCAGATACCTCGGCTGGCTGACCACGGAAGGCGGCAAGGTGGTTGCCGGCGCAGGCCTGATCGTTCTCGACTGGCCGCCGCATCCGCTTGACCCTCGCCAGGATAAGCGCGGTTACTTGTTGAATGTCTACGTGGAGCCGGAACATCGGCGCAAGAAGTTGGCCAGCCACTTGATCGATCAAGCACTGGCGGAGGCGCGCAAGCAGAAAATCCGTGTGGTCGCGCTCCATTCGACCGATGCCGGCAAGCCGCTGTACGAGAGCAATGGCTTCCGCCGCACCAACGAAATGTTCTACGTGGAGCCGGTAGAGGGCTGAGCCCTTCCTGCTATACTCCGAGGTTTATGCGCGTCTTCGCGATTCTCCCGGCCGCCGGAATGGGCACGCGCATGGCGCCCGGCCACGCGACCCCCAATGCTCCCAAGCAGTTTCTTGCACTGCATGGGACGCCGATTCTGGTCCACAGCTTGCGAGCGTTCGCGGCCGTGCCGCGGGTGAGTTCTATCTACGTTGCCGTTCGTAAGCCGGAGATCAGCCGCATGGAGACGTTGATTGCCGAACATGCCTTGGCCGCGCGGGTGCAGGTAGTTGAGGGTGGAGATACCCGGCAGGAGTCGGTGAGCCAGGCGCTCAAGGCCCTCTCCGCTGCCGACGATGACATCATCCTGGTTCACGATGCGGTGCGGCCGCTGATCGACCCCGCGACCATCGAGCGAACCATTGAAGCGGTAGAAATTTATGGCGCGGCGATCGTAGGACTGCCGGCAGTGGATACTATCAAACAGGTGGAGCGCACGGCCCGCGGGGCGATTGTGACGGCCACCATCCCCCGGGAATATATTGTGCAGGCGCAGACGCCGCAGGGGTTTCGCTGGAGCGTACTACGTCAGGCCTTCGCCGACGCGGAAGCGGATGGATTTGTGGGAACCGATGAAGCCAGCCTGGTCGAGCGATCGGGGGCGCAGGTGGCAGTGGTCATGGGATCCCCAGCGAACTTAAAAATTACCCATCCCGGTGATCTGAAGCTGGCAGAGTTCTACTTGCAACACAGGTCCTGAAATGAGCATGAGAATAGGGTATGGCTGGGATTCACACGCGTTCCAGGCCGGGCTGCAGTTGAAAATTGGGGGTATTGCCATCGATCATCCGGAGGGCCTGGCCGGGCACTCCGATGGTGACGTGCTGCTGCACGCCCTTACGGATGCCCTGCTCGGCGCGCTTGCCGTGGGTGATATCGGCAGCTTCTTTCCCCCTGGGGATCCACGGTGGAAGGATGCCGATTCCACAATTTTTCTGAACCTGGCCTTGGAAGAGCTGCAGACCGCCGGCTATCGCATCGTCAACGTGGACACCACGCTGGTGCTCGCCGCGCCCAAGATTGGGCCTATTTCCGGAGATATGCGGCAGCGGGTAGCGGAGCTGTTAGACATTGAGCCCAACGCTGTGGGCATCAAGGCGAAGACGCCGGAAGGCCTGAATCAGGATCATGTGGCCCAGGCGCATGCCGTGGTCCTGCTGGAGAAATTCGATGACCGCGATGGGATCGCTCTGCTGGAAGCCGAGATCGACGACCCCAGTACGGTGGAAAAAGTAGTGAGCGAGCTGGTAGGTGAGGGCCGGGGCAGCAGCAAGAGCAGACGCATGGTGCCCCTGCCAGTCTTCGATACTGAAGACATCACCTAGGACGCCCTCAGGGGCTAAAGAGTCTGCGTGAGAACTAGAAGAGAAACCGCAGATTCTAAAGCGCTTTTAGCGCTGATGTTTTTGGCCGCCGTCCCCGATGCCGGCCTCCATCGGAGACTTTTCTCGCTTTCGTTGCGTTTCCGGCTCCGCAAAGCTTTCCGAAAAAAGAATGCACTTTGTGAGAGAAAAGAGAGATAAGCTCCCCGGCACGAGACTCCAGAATCTTCGAAAACGACCGATCGGGGCTTTTAGAGGGTGTGAGAGGAGGGGAAGAGAAACCGCAGGTCCCTCCACTACGCTTCTCTCACACCCTAAGCCTCCACCAGGCCAGCGGTTTTTCGCTGCCTGTGAGCCCGTACCCTTCAGCCCGCAAAACCTCTCGGTCATGGGGGGCGATACGCTGGCCCGTGAAATGAAATAGCATCGGAAAAGCGATGCCAGAGATCCCCCAAAGCCCTCGCGTTCGTTTCGCGCCCTCGCCTACCGGCTACTTGCACGTAGGCGGCGCGCGCACTGCCCTCTTCAACTGGCTCTTTGCCCGGCACGCCGGCGGCACCCTCATTCTGCGCATCGAAGATACCGATTTCGAGCGCTCCTCCGACGATATGGTGCAAGGCATCCTCGACGGCATGCGCTGGCTCGGCATGGAATGGGACGAAGGGCCGTTCTTTCAATCCAAGCGGCTGCCTCTCTATCAAGCTACGGCCGAAAAGCTGCGTGCCAGCGGGCACGCCTACTACTGCTTCTGTACCAAGGAGGAACTGGAGCAACGGCGACTTCAGGCTGTGGCCGCCGGCAAGCCTCCCATGTACGACCGGCGCTGCCGGGCGATCGATCCAGTCGTGGCCTACGAGCGGTTTCAGGGCGGCGAGCCTGGCGCGCTGCGCTTCGCCGTGCCCGAGGGAGGAGTGACCGCATTTGACGACGCGGTCTTCGGCCGGGTGGAATTCGCCAACGCAGAGCTGGAAGACTTTGTTCTGCTGCGCTCCGACAACATGCCTACCTACCACCTGAGCGTGGTTGCAGATGACCTGGATATGCGGCTCACCCACGTCATTCGGGGCGCCGACCACATCTCCAATACGCCCAAACAGGTGTTGCAGTACCAAGCCCTGGGAGAGCCCTTGCCAGTGTTTGCTCATCTTCCGCTGATTCTCGGACCGGACAAGAGCCGGCTTTCCAAGCGTCACGGCGCTACCAGCGTCCTGGCCTATCAAGACATGGGTATCGTGCCCGAGGCGTTCCGCAATTTTCTCGCTCTGCTGGGATGGACGCCAGGCGCTGCGGAAAAGGATCGGGAGATCTTCTCCTCCGCTGAGCTGATCGGCCTTTTCTCGCTGGATGGCATCTCGCGGTCGAATGCCGTTTTCGACAATGACAAACTGGCCTGGTTCAACACCGAATGGATCCGCCGCTACTCGCCGGCGGAGCTGTTGCCTCTGATTCAAGCGGAGTGGGCAAAGACCGGCTTCCTCCCTGACCGGACCGAGGCAGAGATCCTGGCAGCGATTGCCTTACTGCAACCCAGGGCGCGCAGCCTTAAGGATTTCGCCGGAGCATTTCGCGGCTACTTCAGCGACGCTTATGAGTACGATACTGCCGCTGTGGCTAAATTCCTCTCCGACGACCGAAGCCGCGGGCTGCTGATGGAGTTGGGCGACCGCTACCAAGCCCTGGACGAGTTTACCGAGCCAGCGACGGAGCAACTGCTGCGATCCTTCGCCGAGGAAAAAGGCATCAAGGCCGGCACCCTCATCAACGGAGCGCGGGTCGCGTTGACCGGCCAGGGGGTCGCGCCGAGCCTCTTCGCGGTGATGGCCGCTTTGGGCAGGGAGCGGGTGGTAAAGAGGTTGAAGGCAGCAGGCGAGATTCCCTCTGCGCAAGAGCAATTGGGCGTGCGATAGAGAGGGGCAGCAGCGGCTGGTCTACTGGGCGACTACGGTGACGGAGACGGGAATGGTGTGCGGGGGCATGCAGGAGTTCGCATCGCAGGCCTGATAGCGTAGGACTCCCTCAAAAAGATGCTCGCCCGGTTGCGCCGTCAGGTGGGCATGCAGAATGAACTCACCGGTGTATACGCTGAGCTTCTCTCGCGGAGAAAACAGGGGGGCATACTGGGTGCCCGGCGGGAAGTCGACTGCTGTGACATTGAGACCCTGCACCTCGACCACAGCCAGCCGCGCTGGGATCAAGGATTTGTCCGTGGGTGCGTGGGAGTTGATGTGCAGTCCATCAGCCACGCGAAAGTGAAGATCTATCTCGGCGGCGTGGCGCGCCGGAATGCTTACCTTTTCCGGGTAAAGGAACTGCACCGCTGCGGCCGCATCACCTCGCTGATTGGCACCGCCGGGCAGCGGCAGAGGCTGGTCTTTTATTACCTGCCCGGAAGCGGCAAGCGAAACAAACCCGGCGAAAATTATTGCGGGGAGGCGGAGCACGCTATTTGCCTCCAGCAGCCAATGCTTTCTTGATGCTGGCCTCGGTTTCAGCCTTTGAGACCAAGCCGGCAGTTTCTGCAACTATTTTTCCGTCCCGGCCGACGAAATAGGAGGTGGGGAGGAACTCAACTCCGCCATACTTGCGCGACACGGCGTCATCACCCACCAGCAATGGGTAGTTGAGGCCCTGTTCCTGGCCGAATTTTGCCAGCTTGGACCGCGGCATATCGGCATCATCCTCGGAAACGCCGAGGATTTCAAAACCTTGCGGGGCATACTCCGTGCGTAAAGCAACCAGCCAAGGCATTTCAATCTTGCAGGGCGCACACCAGGTCGCCCAGAAGTTGATCAAAACCGCCTTACCCTTGTAGTCGGAGAGGGAAAGCTTCTTGCCTTCAACCGTCCGCAGGCTAAATTCCGGGGCGCGTTTGCCGCGCAGATCAGGAAGGCCCTCGTCGGCGGCAACGTCCTGCTGAACAGACTGGTTGTTGGCGTTTTCAGGAGCAGCAGCGCCTTGCACCTGGCGCTGTGCGTATTGTTTGCGGCGCTTGTAATTGGCATAACCTGACCACACCATTAGCGCGAACGCCGCCAGCACCACAACAATAACCCATTGATTGCGCTTCACGTAGAGAGACCTTTTCCGGGCGAGGGAGCAACCTTGAGGTTGCACACATTTGTGCCTCTACCATTCTAAAGGACAGTTCCGCAGAGCGCCGAAAGGTTCCCCAGCAGCTGTTACGATCAATTGTTTTGGGATTTCCAATTCATGAGCTCACCCACTCCAGCCCAGCTGATACGCATCGAAGCCCAGGCGCTGCTTCGACTTGCGGCCCGCCTTGAGGATGGTATGTCGGCCAGCTTCACCCAGGCAGTGGACTTGGTGCTGGGATGTGGGCGGCGACGGGGGCGGGTAGTCGTCACCGGTATCGGTAAGAGCGGCATCATCGCGCAGAAACTGGTCGCCACCTTCAATTCGACGGGAACGCCGGCCCTATTTCTACATCCGGCCGAGGCACTGCACGGCGACTTGGGCATGCTGGCCAAGGGCGACCTGGTGCTCGCACTCTCCTACAGCGGGGAGACTGAGGAGATCCTGCGCCTGCTGCCCACGCTTAAGCGAATGGGCGATGCCCTGATCAGCTTCTGCTGCGCGATGCGGTCGACGCTGGCATTGGCCAGCGACGTGGTCCTCGATGTCAGCGTGGAGCAGGAGGCGTGCGGGCTGGGCTTGGCGCCGACCGCTTCCACCACGGTCATGCTGGCATTGGGCGATGCCTTAGCCATCGCGGCATCACTTCAGAAGGGGTTCCGCACGGAAGACTTCGCTGACCTGCACCCTGGCGGTAAGCTGGGCAGAAAGCTAGCCCGAGTCAGAGAGCTGATGCACGCGGGGGATGCAATTCCGAGAGTGTCGGCGGCCACGCCGATGCCGGCGGTGATTTACGAGATGAGCCGCAAAGGTTTGGGCATGACCACCGTGACCGAGGGTGAGACCCTGATCGGCATCATGAGCGACGGCGATCTGCGCCGTCTGCTGGAGCGGAAAGGGCCGGACGCGCTGGCGATGACGGCGGGCGACGCTATGAATGCGGCGCCCAGGACCATTGGCCCGGACGAATTCGCTGCCCGCGCCCTGAGCATCATGGAGGAAAAGAAGATTACCTCGCTGGTCGTTGTGGATGCGGCGCGCGCCGTGGAGGGCGTCCTGCATCTTCATGATTTATGGGGACTTGAGCTAATCTGAGAGGGACGTGCGGGCAGGTTTACCCAGAGGGTATGTGAGAAGGGGAAGAGAAACAGCGCCAGCCAAGTTCACGGGAAATCCCGGAGTTCGGAGCACCCATGAGTCGGTTGCAGGGAGGAACTCAGAGGGCGGCGGCTTCCGCAGCTTCGACACTGTTGTAAGTTTTGATCAAAGTGTTGGCACTGGTAAGCTTCAGCAACTCGGCAACCCGGTAGTTGACCGCAACCAACCGGATCGTTCGGCCATGGCGTTTGCCCGAGACGTAATAATTGAGGATGACACCCAGCCCAGCGGAGTCAATGTATTCCGACTCGGTAAAGTCGAGGATGGTCAGTTTCTCCGTGCCGCCCGTGAGAACCTTTTGAAAGTCGAACAAGTTGCTCAGGGTAATCGGCCCGTGCAAGCGAAGGATGCGGGTATCCGCCGTGTTGCCGGGAACGACGTCGAAGGTCAAAGGCTCGTTATACATAGCATCCGTGATTGTAGAAAGCGCGGGGCCCGGTTTGATGACAGTCCGGTGAATACCATCGCCTTTGCCGCGAAGCCACGCTCCGTCCTGGCGTTCCCCGGCATGTGAACCATCTCTGAACCATTTAGAATCGACTGACGCTGTTGGAGAAAGTATCCCCTAGAATGCATCGTTGGTCGAAGCTGTTCATCCCTACTCTGCGCGAAGCCCCGGCCGATGCCGAGGTAGCCAGTCACAAATTTCTATTGCGCGCCGGATACATTCGTCAAGTGGGGGCGGGAATCTACTCCTACCTCTTCCTCGGCCAGCGCTCCATCAACAAGATTCAGGGCATTGTCCGGCAGGAAATGGACCGCATCGGCCAGGAGTTCCTGTTGCCGGCGCTGCACCCGCGTGAGTTGTGGGAGGAGAGCGGGCGGTGGACGGTCATGGGGCCAAACCTGTTCAAGCTGCAGGATCGCAAGGGCGCATGGCTGGTGCTGGGTATGACGGAAGAAGAGGTGATGACCGACATCGCCCGCAAAGAGCTACGCAGCTACAAGCAGCTGCCCCAGATCTGGTACCAGATTCAGACTAAATTTCGCGATGAACCGAGGCCCAGGGCGGGCCTGCTGCGGGTGCGCCAGTTCATCATGAAAGACAGCTATTCGTTCGACTTGGATGCGGCCGGTCTGGACCTGAGCTACAACAAGCACGATGGGGCCTATCGGGCTATTTTTACCCGCAGCGGACTCAACTTCGTCGCTGTACAGGCTGATTCTGGCGCCATGGGTGGCTCGCAATCGCAAGAGTTCATGGTCTACGCCGAGGCGGGAGAAGATTTGATCGCCAGCTGCCCCACCTGCAACTATGCCGCGAATGTGGAGAAAGCTACCTCGCGGCTGCCAGCGGTCGAAAATCTGCCGGCAACCGGGAATGGTGAACCAGAATTGGTGCACACCCCGGGACGGCGCACCATCGGAGAGGTAGGCGCACTGCTCGATCTGGGGCCAGTCCACCAGATCAAGACCATGGCCTATGTGGCCTTAACCCCTCAGGCGAAGGTGGGTGCGGCAGAGATTGCCAGTCCGGTCGTGGCGCTGCTGCGCGGCGACCATACGCTCAATGAGGCCAAGCTCGCCGCCCTTTTTCCCGGCGCCCGGGAGCTCCGGCCCATGTCCCCGGAGGAAATTCTGGCTACCTTTCATGCGCCCGCTGGTTATCTAGGCCCGATCGGTCTCGATATCCTGGGGGCCGGAGAGCAGGCGGAAAGCGGCAAAGTGACCTTGGTTCTGGATCTGGCGCTCGAGGACCGCCAGAATCTGGTCGCCGGCGCCAACCGGGAGGAATATCATCTGCGCAACGTAACTCGAGGCCGAGATTTCATTCCTACCCACGTTGCCGATGTTCGCAAGGTGATGGAAGGGGAAAGTTGCCCACAGTGTCCGGCCTCGCCCGGAAGCCCGCTGAGGGTGGCAAAAGCCATCGAGGTAGGACACATTTTCAAGTTGGGTTACCGCTATTCGGACGGCATGGGAGTGAGGGTATTGGACGCCGGGGGCAAGGAAGTTACACCCATCATGGGCTGCTACGGGATTGGGATCGAGCGCATCCTGACCGCGGCCATTGAGCAGAACCATGATGCGAACGGCTTTTGGCTGTCGCGCTCGATTGCGCCCTTCGATGTCGTGGTGACGGTAACCAATATGGGCGATGCCAACCTGGTGGCCACCGCCGAGCAGGTAGCTCTGAAGCTCGAGGATGCCGGATTCGAAGTTTTGCTGGATGACAGGGACGAGCGGGCCGGGGTGAAATTCAAGGATGCCGACCTGGTAGGTATACCTTTCCGCATCAATATAGGTAAGAAAACGGCGGAAGGGCGGGTGGAGCTGATAACGCGCTCCACCGCGAGCAGCCAGGACGTTGCTATCGCTGAAATCGCCCAGCGGCTGCGAGAGATTGCAGACAGCGTCTAAGGATGTAGGAGTTCATCATTTGACCGTCAAAATCAAGGTTGTCCGCGCAAGCCTGCTCGAGCACCCGGTGCGCAACATCATCCTGATCGCGGTGGTGGGTACGCTGCTGGTGGGCCTGGTGGTGTGCGAATCGATCTTCGGCTACTACTACTTCAAGTACCGTCACATTGTGGATGAGCGGCTGCAAAAGCCACTCTTCGAGCAGACAGCGAAGATTTATGCCGCGCCGAAGGAGCTGCGGATCGGGCAGAAGCTGACTCCCGAGGTGGTTGCGGCGGAATTGCGCGACGCTGGTTACAGCGGAGACGGTGATCGCGAGCGCTCGCGGATGGGCACCTACGCGCTGAACGATTCCAGCATTACCATCCAGCCCGGGCCGCAATCGTATCACTCGGAACAAGGCGCGACAGTCACCTTTGACAAGGGCATGGTCAGCCGAATTTCCGGCGACGGCGGACAGGCGCTGGACGCCTACGAACTGGAGCCGGAACTGATCACCGGGCTCTCCGAAGGGCAGAACCGCACCAAACGCCGCCTGGTCAGCTTTAACGAGCTGCCACCCAATTTGGTCAATGCCGTAACCTCGATCGAAGATCGCCGCTTTTTTGAACACGGCGGGGTCGACTACTACCGCCTGCTGGGGGCCCTGCGCGACGATCTGCGGCTAGGCCGGCGGCGGGAGGGAGGATCGACGCTCACCATGCAGCTGGCGCGCGGCTTCTTTCTGACGCCGGAGAAGCGATTAAAGCGCAAGATTATCGAAATTGCCATTACCTTCCAACTGGAAAATCGCTTCAACAAGCAACAGATCTTTCAGATCTACGCCAATGAAATCCCGCTGGGCCAGCAGGGAAGCTTCGCCATCAATGGCTTTGGCCAGGCGGCGCAGACTTATTTCGGCAAAGACGTGAAGGACCTGGACCTGGCGCAATGCGCGATGCTCGCCGGGATGATCCAGCACCCAAGTTATCTCAATCCCTATCGCCATCCGGACCGGGTGATTCCGCGCCGCAACCTCGTTCTCGACGCCATGGTGGAGACGGGAAAGATAACTAAGGAAGAAGCGACGCGCGCCAAGGCTGAGCCGCTAAACCTGCGACCCATCAACTTTGACGCAGGCGAGGCGCCGTACTTCGTTGACCTGGTGCGCGACCGGTTGGCGCAACACATGGGCGAAGCGGACTTCAACCATTCCGGGCTGCGCATTTACACGTCGCTCGATCCGGATCTACAGCGGCTGGCTGCGGAGGCGGTGACGGAAGGAATGAAGGGGGTGGACGCGCAGGTGGAAAAACAACATGCGCGCCGGGTTAAAGCAGGGGACGATTCACCCATCACCTATCCCCAAGTTGCGTTAGTGGCGCTGAACCCACATACCGGCCAGGTATTGGCCCTGGTAGGGGGACGGAATTACGCTGCCAGCCAGTTCGATCATGCGGTGCAGAACCGGCCGACCGGCTCCGTTTTTAAACCTTTTGTGTACGCCGCGGCCTTCAACACCAGCCTGGCCGGCACCGTGCTTACCCAGCCGGCAGTCGTGCCCCCGGCGACTGAAGAAGCCGTATCTACGAGTCCTGTACCGGCGAATACGCCATCCGCCGATCCCGCGCCCCCTGATCCAGGCAGACTAAGCGGGGTCTTTACCGCCGTGACCCTGCTTAACAACGATCCCTCGACCTATGAAGGCGGTTATACCCCCGGCAACTACCATAATGACAAGCGTTTCCTCGGACAGATCACCGCGCGGACAGCGCTGCAGTTTTCGCAAAATAACGCGACAGTCACCTTAGCCGACATGGTGGGTTACAACAATGTCGCTTCTTTGGCCCGGGATGCGGGGATTAGATCCGCCCGGGGAACGCCGTCGGTGGCTCTAGGGGCTTATGGATCAAGCCCGCTCGAGATAGCTGGAGCGTATACCGTGTTTGCGAACGGTGGGGTCAAGATAGATCCATGGATGCTGGCTTCGATCCGCTCCGCGAACGGCGATGTGCTCAATGACTACCCGCCCACGTCCAAGCCGATCCTCGATCCGCGGGTTGCGTATCTGACTCTTGCGTTGATGGAGAACGTGATCAACTCTGGTACGGCTGCCGTGGTGCGCGCTGACGGCTTCACCGCCCCTGCGGCCGGCAAAACCGGCACTTCGCACGATGCGTGGTTCGCCGGCTTTACCAGCAACCTGCTCTGCGTGGTGTGGATAGGGAATGACGACTATACGGATATCAAGCTGGAAGGTGGTAAAGTAGCGGCGCCCATCTGGGCAGAGTTTATGAAGCACGCGGTGAAATTGCCGGAGTATTCCGATACCCGCCAGTTCACCCCGCCCGAAGGCGTCTCAACCGTGCGGCTGGACAAAGTGACGAACCTGCTTGCGGATGCAAGTTGCCCGGTAGATTACGATGCGGTTTTCCTCGACGGTACCGCGCCGACACAAACCTGCGATCAGAGCGCTGGGGATCAGCGAAATGTTTTCCAGAAGCTTTTTGGCATCGGGAAGGAGGCTACTGTTGCCCCCGCGCCGCTGAATGGAACGCCGGCTTTGCCTCCACCCACGGTGGGCACACAAGCGGCAGCGGCTCCGACTCAACCAGGACCGGCTCCGCCCCCTCCTGACCAGCAGAAAAAGAAGAAAAGAGGGTTTTTCTCCAGGTTGTTTGGCAGTAAGGGGGATGATAACGACAACAAGCAGCCAAGCTCTGCACAACCCCAGTAGTTGTGTCCTCGGCTCATAGTGTAACTGTGAACGAGATTTATTGGCTGCCTTACAAGCTGCGCCGAACCAACAACGAATAGGGCGAGCCGCTTTCCTCATAAGGGAAAAAACCGCAGGTCCCTCCACTACGCTTCGCTCCGGCCGGGATGACAATTTTGTTGTGCCACCGGCTGCTGGTTTCGTTGGCCGGGGCGAAGGCCAATTCCCACAACAAAATTGTCATCCCGGCCGCAGCGAAGCGTAGTGGAGGGACCTGCGGTTTTTTTCCCTGTGAGGGATCAAGCTGTAACCTGCACTCCGCAGCGTGCTTTATTACTTTTGACATTCAGGGCACCAGAAGGTGGAGCGGGCGCTTGGGCCCTGTTTACGCATGAGAATCATTGTTCCGCAGCGGCGGCAGGCGGAGCCGGTGCGGTGGTACACCCAGAGCTTGGCGGCGGGATCGCCAGAGTCGGTGGTACGGCGGCCTCCAGAGTAGGTTACGATGGCGTCCCCGGCTCCGTCGGCGACGTTGGCAGCGAGAAAGCGGCGCGCCGTCTCCAGCAGGCACGCGACCTCTTGCGCGCGCAAGCTGGCAACCTTGCGGAAGGGATTTACTCCGCAGGCAAAACAAATCTCTGATTTGAAGACATTCCCGATACCGGCCATCACCCGCTGGTTCAGCAAAACATTACCAACCTCTTCGTCGCTATGCTCGAGCAGCCGCGCAGCGGCTTCATCGGCGGCAAAGGAGCGGCCCAGCAAATCAGGTCCGAGCCCGGCAACTCCGGCAAACCGCTCCAAAGTGCGCGCAGTGTAAAACCGGGCCACCGGCACGTTGAAAGCAACTGCCAGCAAGTCATCCGTGCCGATTACTACTCGCATGTGGCTGCGAGCGCGCTGCCATCGCTCCCCCACGCGGTAAATGTGCCAGCTGCCACTCATCAGCATGTGCGTGGCGAGAATGAGATCGCCGGAGAAATAGATAAGCAGCCATTTGCCGCGGGACTCCACTTGCTCGATGATGCGGCTGGTCACCGGGCTCTGATCGTGCACGCTGGCCAGCGGCGCATAGGCAGTCTCAAAAGCCGTGACTTTACGGCCGGCAAACCCCTGCTGCAGAGCACGAGCGGTGCGGAAGATGGTATCGCCTTCGGGCACGAACCGCTCTCCTACTGCACGTTGGAGGCGATGCCCGAGGGCAGCACGGGTGGGTTGGCCAACAACACACGGCGAAAGTTGAGACCAAGCGGCGCAAGATGGAAACCGGCATCCTGCAGGAAGGAGGCCATGAAGTGATGTGCCGCAGGCTGGCCATTAATGGTCGAGATCAGCATGCCGCCGCGCTGGTCTTCCCGGCGCTCCATATCCTGTTGCGCCAAGGCAGCCAGAAACAAGCTCAGGTCGCGCGCAGTTGAAGAGCGCTCCGGTTCGTCTGCGGACAGGAAGACTTGCAGGTTGGGCTGATTGCGACGCAGATAGGCCACCAGTTCCCCGTTGCGAAGCACGACGCTGGCGCCAACGCTGCGAGTGAGCTGGCGCGGCGCGCCCTCCCCCGCTTCCTCGTCCTGCGCCGGCCAGCGAAGAACTGAACCATATAGATTGGCGGGATCGGTGGCCGCGAGTATAACCATCTCCGGTTTTTCCAGCGGAGGGCCATTGCGCAGCGAACGCAGCAGATCGACCGCCGCGGGAAGAGCGAACTGCGTCGCGCCGAGGCCAGCAACAAAGTAACCGCGGCGTATGCGGCCGCTTTCTTCCAGCGCCTTGAGTACGTCGTAGATGGCGCTGAAACCTCCGGGCAGATTCTCACTCACAGCCGACTCCCGGGTGAGAACACCATAGCGATTGAGCAATTGTTGGGCGAAGGCGTGACTCCACTCCGTCGCCGAGGCGAGCGATGAGGGGACCAGACTCCACCGGCCCTGGGCACTGGGCGGCGTAGTGCGGCGAGAACGGAAGGAGGGCAAGTTGTGCTGCCGCTTGGGCTGCCTTGAAGAAGCCGCGGGCCGCGCGACATAGGCGCGCAGGGCATGGAAAGTATCATTGGTCACCAGGCCGCGCCACACCAGACTCCACAACGCGTCGAGCGTCTCGCCTGGGTATCCGCCCCCGACGGCCTCGTGCAGTTGGCTGAAGAAAGCAGCGCCGCTGCGGGCCAGTTGCTCCAGTAGTTCTGTTTCGCGTGGACTCAAGGGGTTTTCGGCCGGCGGCTCGGAGCGCGGAGGCAACAGAGTCCGAAGCTTATCGGCCAGGAACAAGCCAATGCGCCCGTCACGCTCGCCCAGGGAATCGAAGCCGCACCAGACGACTTCGCCGGCGGCAATCAGGGTGTCCAGGCTGCCTGGCGCGTAATTGACCAGGCGCGCGGGCAGAATGGAAGTCTCGAGCAGCGAGGCTGCCAGGGGCGCACCCTGCAAATGCTCGATGGTGTCGAGCAAGGCATCAAGACCGCGCCTGCGCTGTAGCACACCCTGCCAATGGGTTTCCAGACGAGCCAGTGTCTGCTGCTCGATGGGCTCCACCTCACGGCGCAGCTTGGCCAGAGACTTGCGCCGGATCGAACGCAGTACTTCGGCATCGCACCACTCGCGATAGACGCCGGCGGGACGGAATCCGCCTTCCAGGATGCGGCCGTCGAGCAGCAATGCCTGCAAAGCGCTCTCTACCTGCGGCGCATCGAGGGCGAAGCGGGTGGTAACTTCGCGCAGGGTGAACGGCCCGTGGGTGCGGGCGAAGCGGCGAACCAGCTCCAAGACCGGAGCCGCCACCGGCTGCAGCAGCGCGGGCGCAATGCCGGGGGGAAGAGGAATGCCTAGCGCATCGCGGTAGCGAGCCGCATCTTCGACCGCGATGAGCCGCTTTTCTGCAGCGATCTTGATCTCCAGCAGGCGGCGGGAGCGCAGCAGACGCTCCAGTTGATTCATGAGTTCGGGGTCGGCAAGACGGCGCTCTAGCTCGCCGCGGGAAAGATCGCCGATGCGTAGCAGCAAGTCGTGGATGCCGTCGGCGGAGCGAACACGCTGGGTTTCGAGCAGGCCTTGCAGCTGCTCTTCCACTTCGCTGATGGCATCGGCGTCGAGCAGCTCGCGCAAGTCAGCATCGCCCAGCAGATCACGCAACTGCTCCTGGTCGATGGAGAGGGCCTGGGCCCGGCGTTCCGCCAGGGGCGCATCACCGTCGTAGATGTAATTGGCCACGTAGCTGAAAAGCAGCGACGAAGCAAAGGGCGAAGGAGTGCGGGTGTCGGCGACATGCACGCGCACGTTGCGCTGGCGAATGGCGCGGAGGGTTTCGAGCAGCGCCGGCATATCGAAGACATCGCGCATGCACTCGCGATACGCCTCCAGCAGAATCGGAAACGATGGATAACGGGAGGCGACGGAGAGCAGGTCGTAGGCTCGCTTGCGTTGCTGCCACAAGGGCGCACGGCCCTGCGCACGCCGCCGCGGCAAGAGCAGCGCCCGCGCCGCGCTCTCACGGAATTTCGCTGCAAACAGGGCCGTACCGCTGAGTTGACGCAGGACCAGATCCGTGGCCTCTTCCGCATCGAGAAGAACGAGCTCGGGGTCCGGCGCTGCATCGCTATCGGGAAAGCGCAGTACGAATCCGTCATCGCCCCACATTGCTTCCACATCCGCACCGCCATTGGCACGAATACGGCCGGTGATCGCCATGGACCAGGGGGCGTGAATGCGGCTGCCGAACGGAGTGAGCACACAGACCCGCCAATCACCCACTTCATCACGGGTGCGCTCGATGACGATGGTACGGTCATCTGGAACCGCAGTGGTGGCAATTTCCTGGTCAGCGAGAAAGCGGATAAGGTTTTCCGCTGCCAGGGCATCGAGGTCGTGCTCGCGGGTGAGGCGGCTCAGCGCAGCGTTGCGGGGCATCTCGCGAAGCTCCCGCACCAGTTGGCCGATGCGGCGGCCAAACTCAAGCGGCCGCCCGGCGTTGTCCCCATGCCAAAAGGGCATCTTGCCCGGTTGTCCCGGCGCGGGGGAAACCAGCACCCGGTCGTGGGTGATCTCATCGATGCGCCAGGTCGAGGCACCCAGGATGAAGGTGTCTCCGGTGCGGCTTTCGAAGACCATCTCTTCGTCGAGTTCCCCCACACGAACGGATTTGCCTTCGGTCCCGGAGAGAAATACGCCGTAAAGCCCGCGGTCGGGAATGGTGCCGCCATTCAGGATGGCGAGCATCTTGACCCCCTCGCGCGGCGCGAGTGTATCGCGGCTGCGGTCCCAGGTGATGCGCGGCCTCAGGTCGGCGAATTCATCGGAAGGATAACGCCCGGCAAGCAGATCGAGCACGCCGGTGAAGGCGGCTCGGGTAAGGCTACTGAAGGGAGCTGCACCGCGAATCAGGCGGAAGACTTCCTCCACGCTGATCTGGAGTGGAGCGGAGGGTTGCTGCTTACGATCCACCCACGCCAAAGCGGGCGGTTGGGCTACGATGGCGACGATCTGCTGCGCCAGCACGTCCAGCGGGTTGCGCAGAAAGCGGGTGGATTCCACCAGGCCTTCGTGCATGGCGCGCGTCACCGCGGCGCAGGCGACGAGGTCGGCGCGATATTTGGGGAAGATAACACCCTCGCTGGCTGCGCCTACATGGTGGCCTGCCCTGCCTATGCGCTGCATGGCGCTGGCTACAGAAGGCGGCGCCTCAATCTGGATGACCAGGTCGACCGCACCCATATCGATGCCGAGTTCGAGCGAGGAAGTAGCGACCAGGGCGCGCAAGCGTCCGGCCTTCAACTGCTCTTCGATCTCGGAGCGCTGCGCAGCCGCCAGAGAACCATGGTGAGCGCGGGCGAGCTGCTCGCCCGCCAACTCATTGATCGCGCCGGCCAAGCGCTCGGCGATGCGGCGGCTGTTGACGAAGATGATGGTGGAATAGCGCTGGCGGATGATCTCGACCAGGCGCGGATGTATTGCGGCCCAAATGGAAGTCCGCTTAGGGCCTTGGGAAGCCGGACCGCTAGGCAGTTCTTCCCGCTGGCCCATCCGTGCCATATCCTCCACCGGAACTTCAATGCGCAGATCGAGCTTCTTGGGCTCGCTGGCATCGACGATGGTGACCGGGCGATAGGCGATCACGGCCTGCTCATCTAGCTCAGTGGTGGTTTCTTTTGCTGCTGAAGCTCCACCCAGGAAGTGCGCTACCTCTTCCAGTGGGCGCTGCGTGGCGGAGAGGCCAATACGCTGCACGCGTCCTTCGGTGATAGCCTCGAGCCGCTCCAGCGAGAGGGCCAGGTGCGCGCCGCGCTTGGTGGGGACGACCGCGTGGATTTCATCGATGATTACCGTATCTACCCGGCGCAAGCTGGCGGAGGCGTCGGAGGTGAGCAGCAGGTAGAGCGACTCCGGGGTAGTGATGAGAATCTCGGCGGGATGGCGGCGGAAATGGCTTCGCTCTTTTTGCGATGTGTCACCGGTACGGATACTGATCTCCGGCTGGTGGAAATCGACTCCGGCCTGACGGGCCATATTGGCGATGCCGGCGAGCGGCGAACGCAGGTTGCGCTCCACATCCACAGCCAGTGCTTTGAGGGGGCTTAGATAAATGACCCGGCAGCCCTGGGTATCCGTGACCTTGCGATGCAACATGAGACGGTCCAGGCACCAGAGAAAGGCGGTCAGGGTCTTGCCGGAGCCGGTAGGGGCGAGAATCAGGGTGTTTTCGCCGCGCGCGATCGCCGGCCAGCCCAGCCGCTGGGGGGCGGTCGGCTGCTCGAAGACGGCGCGAAACCAGGCGGCCGTGACGGGGTGAAAAAGGGCAAGGACGTCATCGGGTGGGGCCGTTGCCGCCGGTCGAGTTTGCTTCCTGGCCGCCATGGGTACTGAGTGAAGGATAGCTGCTGGGGGCTGGAGGTTGCACCGCTGTCTCCATGTGGGAGATAAGGATCTTCCATTGTTTTGTTTGTAGGGTAAAAGAGAGCCATCGTATGGGGCTTCGCCCCGTCTTATTCGGCCCAGGTACGCTTGGGCGAACCTGGGGCACCCGTCCGGATTCTATGGAGGGCCGGTCTAGCGACGGGGGCACAAAACATCCGGTTGCGTCCGCGCTCGGGTGCCATTAGGCTCAGGGGACAATGCAAGCAGGCGAGAGTGGATTTACCCCGGAGCTGCTGCGCCAGCTCACCACGCAGGCGGCGGATGCGGCCGACCACGCATATGCACCCTATTCCAAATTTCGCGTGGGCGCTGCACTGCTGCTCGAGAACGGGGCCATCGTTACCGGCGCCAATGTGGAGAACGCGTCCTATGGTTTGACTATTTGCGCCGAACGATCCGCCGTGGTTCGCGCGGTCGCCGAGCATGGACCAGAGATGCGCGTGCTAGCGTGCGCCATCACCAACCTGAACCAGTCGGCAAGTCCTCCCTGTGGGGCTTGTTTGCAGGTATTGAGCGAGTTCATGCTGCCTGCTTCGCGGGTCATTTTTCGCGGCCAGTCGGACTGGGAAGACTATCGATTCGAAGAAGTCTTTCCCCATCGTTTCAAACTGCAAACCGGCAGGTAAGGAGAACCCTTGGAACGACTGACGGGCTTGCTGGGGTTAGGGGCAATCCTATTGCTGGCGTGGCTGCTTTCGAGCAATCGAAAGGCCATCCGCTGGCAGACAGCAGCCTGGGGACTTGGGCTGCAGTGGATCTTCGCGGTGCTGGTTCTACGCTTTGACGCCGGGGAGCGGGCCTTGGCCGCAGCTGGAGACGCGGTAAACCGGATGTTGGCCTATGCCTTCGTTGGCTCCGGATTCGTCTTTGGCGATCTGGGCAAGCAGCACTCCTCCTTTGGGCTCATCATCGCCTTCCAGGTGCTGCCCACCATCATCTTTATCTCTGCCTTCTTCGCTGTGCTATACCACCTGGGCATCATGCAGATCGTGATCAAGGCCATGGCTCGCTTGATGCAGTTGACTATGCACATCAGTGGCGCCGAGTCACTGAACGTGGCGGCCAGTATCTTCATGGGGCAGACGGAAGCTCCGCTGAGCATCCGCCCTTTCCTGCCCGGAGCAACGCGGTCGGAGCTGATGACGATCATGACCAGCGGCATGGCGCACGTCTCCGGGGGCATTATGGCGGCTTACATCCTCTACGGGATAGAGGCCAAACACCTGCTGGCCGCAGTCATCATGACGGCGCCAGGCACGGTGCTGATCGCAAAGATGCTGGTGCCCGAAACCCACGTTCCTGCCACTTTGGGCCGGGTAACGATGCCCATCAACGAAGAACACAGCAACGAGAATCTGCTGGGCGCAATTGCTCGCGGAACCATTGACGGGGGACGCCTGGCCTTCAATGTGGGCATCATGCTGATTTCGTTTCTCGCGCTGATCGGGCTACTGAATGGGATGCTAGGGGGAATGCACCATTGGTTGGGCGGTCACCATGTTCCCTTCCCGTCCAGCCTGAACGTGATCCTCGGGTTTATCTTCGCTCCGGTGGCGTGGCTCATCGGTATCCCCTGGCATAGCGCACACCAGGTCGGCAACCTTCTGGGCACGCGCACGGTGACCAACGAGCTGGTGGCCTATGCGATGTTGGGGGCCGAGAAGTCCTCACTCGACTTTCGCTCCTTTACTATCGCTACGTTTGCCCTATGCGGATTTGCCAACTTCAGCTCGATCGGGATGCAGATTGGCGGCATCGGAGCTCTGGCCCCGAACCGGCGGAATGATCTGGCCCGGTTGGGATTGCGCGCGATGCTGGGCGGGACCATGGCCAATTTGATGTCGGCGGCGATTGTGAGTGTTTTGCTGCGCTGAATTGGTAGGAAGGGAAATATGTGTCGACATCGTAAAAGCGGTGGAGGAGCTTCGCCCCGTCTTTTTCGGCCCAGGTACGCTGAGGCGAACCTGGGGCACCCGTACCGCTCCTTCTACGGTCATAAGGGGGAAAGAATTGGCTCGTGGCATTTTTGAGAGCGCGGAGGAGGCGGCTGCTGCCATCCGGGAGCGGATTGCGGTCAGGCCGCGCGTCGCCATTGTGCTCGGCTCCGGGCTGGGGTCGTTCGCGGAGCGGATCGAGCAGCCGGTCGCTATTTCCTACCCAGAAATTCACCATTTCCCGCACCCGACGGTGGAGGGCCATAGCGGCCGCCTACTCGTGGGCAGCATGGCTGGAACCCCAGTGGCGGTTATGCAGGGCCGCGTCCACGGATACGAGGGATACTCGCCGGAGGAAGTCACCTTTCCGGTGCGGGTGCTGGGGCGTTTGGGCATAACCACACTGGTGGTCACCAATGCCGCCGGCGGCGTGCGCCTGGATCTCCAGCAGGGCCAGCTCGTCCTGATCTCCGACCACATCAACCTTACCGGCCGTAATCCCGTTGCCGGCCCCAACGACGAACGCTTCGGACCACGCTTCTTTGACATGACGAATGCCTATTCCAAGCGGTTGCGCCTGCTGGCGCACTCAGCTGCGGAGTTCGCCGAGGGCGTCTACTTGGGGCTCTCCGGGCCCAACTTTGAAACACCCGCGGAGATCAGGGCCTTTCGCAGCTTGGGAGCAGATCTGGTTGGCATGTCCACGGTGCATGAGGTCATCGTTGCCCGCCACATGGGGATCGAGGTTCTCGGCATCTCCTGCGTCACCAACATGGCTGCCGGCATTCTCGAACAGCCGATCAACCACCTTGAAGTGCTGGAGACAGGAGCGCGCGTGCAGGCGCAGTTGACTTCTCTGCTCGTGACGCTGCTGCCGGCTCTCGATGGGCGAATTTAAACATCCGAACCGGCTGCGAAGGCCATGCCCCTTTGCTATCCTTGATAGTGCTATGCCTACGAAAAAAGAGCTCTTAACCTCTCCCATCCAGCACATCGACATCAAGCAGCACAATGTCGTGCCGCTGGTGGAAGCCATGCATTCCATGGCCTATAGCTCCCGTGACCTGGCCCGGGCGGCCTCCATCTACGAGCGCATGCTGCGCGACCAGGATTGTGGAGTGATTCTCTGCCTCGCAGGATCGCTGATCAGCGCCGGATTGAAGCAGATCTTTGTCGACCTGGTACGCAACAACATGGTCGATGCGGTGGTTTCAACCGGCGCTAACATGGTCGACCAGGATTTCTTCGAAGCGCTGGGATACAAGCACTGGATCGCCGACGACCTTTACCGCCAGGGCACGGAAGACGCCACCTTGCGCGAGTTGATGATCGATCGCATCTACGACACGCTGATCGACGAGGAAGAACTGCGTCTTTGTGACGAGACCTGCAAGGTCGTCGCTGACTCCCTGGATCCCCGGCCTTACAGTTCGCGTGAGTTTATCCGCGAGATGGGAGCTTACCTGGAAAAGGAGGGCAAGACACCGGCGAAGGGCGGAGTCGACAGCATCATCCTGGCGGCCTACCAGATGGATGTACCGATCTTTGTGCCCGCCTTCAGTGACTGCTCGGCTGGTTTTGGACTGGTAGCCCACCAGCATGAGCGGGGGGACAAGCCCAAGGTTTCGATCGATTCGGTGAAGGATTTCTACGAGTTAACCCAGTTGAAGATCGCCAATCCGACCACCGGGTTGCTCATGATTGGCGGCGGAGTGCCCAAGAATTTCGCCCAGGATATCGTGGTGTCCGCGGAGATCCTGGGAGTGGATGCGCCGATGCACAAATATGCCATCCAGATCACGGTAGCCGACGTGCGCGACGGGGCCCTTTCTTCGAGCACACTCAAGGAAGCCAGCTCCTGGGGTAAAGTGGACACCACGTTCGAACAGATGGTGTACAGCGAGGCCACCCTCGCACTGCCTCTGATCACCGGCTATGCCTTTCATAAGAAAGCACATGCGGAGCGAAAGCAGCGCCGCTGGTCACGTCTGCTGGAGCCCGTCACGGCCTAGCCGGGAGGGGTTGCCCTTTAGGGATCATCGCCCCAAAGCGACACAACAGGTGTCTCGACCAATAGACCGGCTGCCGTGGTACTAAAGTGGCAGCGGAAACGTGCTCTTTTTCTAAAGTCCACACGACAAAATCGGTATACTTCGAGGCATCCCCCTAATCCGTTGTCTGTCAACCTTTGGGGGTTCCGTCGTGTCTTTTCTACTTGGTGTCGTCGGTTTCAGCTATATCGTGCTTTTTTTAGGGTTTTGGTCCCTTGGCCGTATGTCGGCCCTGTCAGATAAATTTGTTGAGAGCCGTGCAAACGTAATTCCGTTCCATCGCGGTTAGCGGTTTTACAATCGGAGCCCACCGAAGCGAACGATGCTTTGGTGGTTTTCTCCCAAGGAAAACCACTCCTCGCGATCTTTATGGGCAAATAGTAATTCTGAAAGCGCTTTAGTTTTCGAAGAAAAGCCAGTGCGTCGGCGACCCTACATGGAACGCACTGCTTATCCACTGCGGTTTTTCCCCCGATCCGATCCGTTGGAGGTGCGTGAGCTCTTCCTTCATGTTCTCCGTGGACTACCTTTAGTCACTGTATAGGGCGGCTGGAGTTACCTATACTTACTGCAGATAGTTAACGTTTAGCATGGGCCGGTATCGTCTCTTAAGCTTGACGACTGACTTGGCGAGAGTTCAGTAACTAGACCCGCATCGATCGAGCACGAGTGACCTGGCTTCGAGATAGGCTACCGTCCACCATACTTTTCGCGGTTGCGCTGCTGCTTTCCGCCTATGGCGGAATGGTCCTGTTGCTGGGCCGAGGCGGCACCTTCTCTGCCGCCGTGATCACTTGGGCCTGCGCCCAGGTGCTGCTGATCGCTCTCTGCGTGCACAGCTTTCTGGATGCGTCGCGCCAGGATGAAGCGGAATGGCAGGTGCAACAAGTAGCCCAGTTGCAGCGAAGCATCCTGGACTCGGCCGGCCCGATGATCCTGGCTACCGACCTCGAAGGCAACCTGCTCATCTTCAATCCCGCCGCCGAACGGATGCTCGGCTACCGTTTCCACGAAGTCGTGGGCCAGCTCAACGCGCATGATCTCTTCCCTGAAGGCGAATTGGAGCGGGTGGGGCAGCTGCTGGTTTCTCGCCTCGATCGCTCTCCAGCCATCGACCTGGAGAGTGTCTCAGCGGAGTTGAAGCACTACGTTCAATACGTTACAAGCTTTCCCGTGAGCCGGGTTCGCGGCTTTGAGATCCTCTGCCGGCGCAAGGATGCAACCACCTTCCCGGCAATGGTTTATCTCTCCGCGGTCAGGAACACGGAGGGTGCTCTGACCGGATTGCTGGCTATCGCCACCGACCTGACGGCGACCAAACGCGCTGAGCATGCCCTGCGCGAGAGTGAAGAGCGATATCGCGACCTGTTCGACAACTCGCAGGAAATGATCGCCACCCTGAGCCCGCGAGCCAAATATCTGTACGTCAACCCGGCATGGCAGACCTGCTTTGGCAAGAGTGCGGCCGCCTTTGAGAGCCTGATCAGTTTCGAAGCTGCCTTCCCGCCGGAGATGCAAAACGATGCCGCCGCCCTGTTTGACCGCGCCTTGCGGGGCGAGCGTATCGATCGCGCCAATCTGCGGGTACAGGATGCCAATGGGATGTATCGCGAGCTGGAAGCCAGCCTGAGCTGCCGCCAGGACCGCGGCGAACCGGTTTCGGTGCGCTGCATCTTCCGCGATGTCACCTCCCAGTACCAGCGCGAACGCAGATTGGCGATGCAACTCGCTGTAAGCCAGGTAGTGGGCGAGTCCACTACTTCAGACGAGGCCCTTCCGGCGATGCTCGAATCGCTGGGAACCAATCTGGGCTTCGACATGGCTGGGCTGTGGTTTGTCAGCAGCGACCATCAGACCCGCTACCTGGCGGGCTGGTATGCGCCCGACCGGGCGTGTACTGAGTTTCACCGCGACAGCATCGGACGCGTTCTGCAAAAAGGCAAGGATCTGCCGGGTAAGATCTGGGCGGCCGAGAGCCCCTGCTGGATTGAAGATCTGCAGGAGGACAGCAACTTCCTGCGAGCGGCATCCGCCAAGGCGGACGGCCTAGTGACCGGTTGGGGTGTGCCCGTCCGGGTCGGCAATCAAGTGATCGCCGTGGTCGAGTTCTTCAGCCGTCAGAAGCAGCGGGAAGATAGCGAAATGATGGCCACGGTGGAAACGGTTTGCGCATCCATTGGCCAGTTTATGGCGCGCTCGGCTCAAGAGAGCCGGCTGGAAGAGTTGAACCGGCAGAAGGAGTCGATTCTCAACTCGGTGGCGGATGGTATTTTCGGTACCGACTCCGCCGGCCGGATCGTCTTTGTCAATCCGGCGGCAGCCAACATGCTAGGGGCCCACGCCTTCGATCTCATCGGACGCACCGTGCACTCGGTGGTGCATGAGGAACGAAAAGGGCTGGAAAAGTGCTCCGATCAATGCCGCACCGGCCGTGCCTTCCTGGTGCGCGAAGGCACCAGCGGGCAGGATGTGTTCTACCGCAAGAACGGCACTTCCTTCCCGGTGGAATTCTCGGTAACACCCATGGTCGAGCACAACGTGGCCGTAGGCAGCGTGCTCAGCTTCCGCGATATCAGCCAGCGCTACGCGCTGGACCGCATGAAGGATGAGTTCGTCTCCACGGTGAGCCACGAGCTGCGCACTCCCCTCACGTCGATTCGGGGTTCTTTGGGTCTGCTTTCAACGGGCTTGTTGGGCGAGATGGGAGAGAAGGCTTCAAACCTGCTGCGCATCGCGGTCACCAACTCCGACCGGCTGGTCCGGCTGATCAACGACATCCTTGACCTGGAACGCATGCAGTCGGGCCGCGCACCCCTCACCTATCGCAGTTGCGACCTGGAGGAGTTGGCGAAACAAGCGATCGATGCGATGGCGCCAATGGCGGAAGCCGCCAAGGTGCAAATGTTGATGGATTCCGGGCCGGCGCAGGTGGAAGTGGATCCGGACCGGCTGCAACAGGTGATGACCAACCTGCTGAGTAATGCGATCAAATTCTCCCCGCCCCAGTCGCAGGTTACTGTTTCCATTGAACGGCTGCTGGATGGAGTCACCATCAGCGTAAGAGATAACGGCCGCGGCATTCCCAAGGACAAGCTGGAATCGATATTCGACCGCTTTCAGCAGGTGGACGCCTCAGACGCCAGGCAGAAGGGCGGAACCGGACTCGGTCTCGCCATCTGCCGCACCATCGTCATGCAGCACGGCGGCCGGATCTGGGCGGAGCGTAACCCCGACCGCGGTTCCACTTTCCGCATGTTCCTGCCCTCAGTCACTCGGGACAGCGAGCAGTTGCGCCAGGGTGGCAGCTCGGTCTCCCCGATGCTCAACACGACCTCTGTGCTGGTCTGTGATGAGAACCCGGAGACGCGGGCGGTTCTGGTCGAAAGCCTGCGGCAGCACGGCTATTCGGTACTCGAAGCGGGCACCGGCGATGAAGCCGTCGTGGTGGCCCGGCAAACCCCTATCCAGGCAATCCTGCTGGATATGAGCCTTCCCAGCCTGCATGGCTGGGAGACTCTGCATCTGCTGCGTGACGACCTGCGAACGGCGTCGATTCCCGTGGTGGTGCTGAGCGCCTTTGGCGCCCTTAACGACCCTGAAGTGGAAAAGGCCGCCGACGCCTGGCTGGAGCAACCACTGGAGACAGAATCGATGTTGGCCGCCCTCTCCCGGGTGTTGCGGGTGGAACGGGAGCCCTCTCGTGTGTTACTGGTAGAGGATGATGCCGACTTGGCCAAGGTGATCCTGGCTACGTTCGAGCGGGCCGGCATCCAGATACATCACGCCTCCACGCAGCGCAAAGCGATGGAGTTGTGCGTTTCCTCGCGGCCCGATCTGCTCATCCTCGACATTGGCCTGCCCGACGGCGACGGCTTTGGACTGGTCGACTGGCTGCGCCAGCAACAGGAGATGAAAAATCTGCCGTTGGTTGTCTACTCAGCGCAGGATCTGAGCGAGGGCGAACGCCAGAAGCTGCGGCTGGGGAATACAGAGTTCCTCACCAAGGCGCGCGTTCAGCCGCAGGATGTGGAGACCTTGGTGCTAACGATGCTGCGCCAGCCAAACGAAGTTACGGAAGTACCGCTGGGATGGGATGGGCCCGCTTCTCCCAGTGTCTAAAAACCTCTACAGATCCGGATTTCCTGTACGCGGCTCTAGACAAGTCCGCGGTGCGGCTTTCTCCACGGAAAGCCGCATGAGGTTGATTGATTCCGACGAGCTCCACAGGAAATCCGGGGGACCTGCTCTCTTATGACACGCCGCATCTTAATCATTGACGACGAAGACGATATCCGCCAGGTGGCCGCGATGAGCCTGGAAACGGTAGCGGGGTGGGACGTTGTGCTCGCGAATTCCGGTAAGCAGGGCATTGAACGTGCCAGCGCGGAGCAGCCGGACGCAATTCTTCTGGACGTAATGATGCCGGAGATGGACGGGCCCACGACCCTGCTGAAACTCAAGGCCAGCGGTATGACGTCTCATATTCCTGTGTTGCTGCTGACGGCCAAAGTACAGGGCCCGGACCAGCGTAGATTTGCCGAAATGGGCGTGGCGGCGACGCTGTTCAAACCCTTTGATCCCCTGACCCTGGCGCGGCAGATTTCCGCAGCGTTAGGCTGGAAAGAAGGCGACTGATCCCTTGACCGATCGATTGACCAATGGAGACCGCATGCCCTCGGACAAAACGGTGCATACCGCCGCCAGCTTGCCTCCGGAAGAGCAGAGTCAAGAGCAGAAGATGCAAAGCATGATCTCCGCCCTTTGGGAGCGGAGCAGACACACCGTGGCGGAGCGCGCCCGGTTGCTGCAGAGTGCCGGAGAGCTATGGAACGACAACCGCCTGGATGCGGCGACCAAGCTGCGCGCCGTGGATTCTGCCCATAAGCTAGCCGGCGTCCTGGGCACCTTCGGCCTGCCCCGCGGCACCGATCTGGCACGGGAGGCGGAAGGGCTCTTTGGCCAATCGACACCGCCAGACAAAGCGGAGATTGAACGGCTGCAAGTCCTGCTCACGGAGCTGACCCGGCTGATCGACCGGGGACCCACTCCAACTGTCTAGAATGGAAGCATGAACGACCTGGGCCGACTGCTCATCGGTGTGGGGCTGGTGCTGGTCATCGCCGGTGGCTTGCTGCTGCTATTGGGGCGTGCAGGTTTCCCGCTGGGCAGGCTTCCGGGTGACATCTCCTATCGGGGCAGGAACGTTTCTGTTTACTTTCCGCTAGGGACGTCGATTTTGCTGAGCGTCGTGCTGTCTCTGGTCTTCTATCTGATTTCGCGCTTTCGCCGGTAGGCTGGTGCGGCGTGTAGACTCGACGTTTGTCGGAGGCATCTGTGCCCAATCCGGAAGAATCACTAAGCCAGCTGGGACTGGTTTTCCCGGAAGCACCGGCCAACCTCCGGCGGGTTTGGCGGGTCGGCCAGCTGGTCGGCGAAGTAAGAAACCACATCGAACGCGAGTACGCGGACGTGTGGGTAGAAGGCGAGATCTCCAACTATCGCCCAGCTCCTTCCGGCCACGTTTATTTCACCTTGAAAGACGGCGACGCCCAGCTGCCAGTGGTGCTTTTTCGGCGGCAGGCGATGTTGCTGCGCTTCCGGCCGGAAGACGGCTTGCAAATCATGGTACGCGGACGGGTTTCAGTCTACGAGCAGCGTGGCCAGATGCAGCTGGTGGCCGAGTTCATCGAGCCCGTAGGCGCCGGCTCGCTGCAGGTCGCCTTTGAACAATTGAAAGCCAGGCTGCAGAAGGAAGGCCTTTTCGCAGCGGATCGCAAACAACCTCTGCCCGCCTTTCCCCATTGCATTGGGATCATTACGTCTCCTGCGGGCGCGGTGATTCGCGACTTTCTGAACGTGGCTGGGCGCAGACACCTGGCGCTCCACGTGCAGCTTTACCCTTCGGCAGTGCAGGGCGAGACGGCAGCCCTGGAAATTGCCGCGGGCATTGCATTTTTCAATCAGTCGCGGACGGTGGACGTGATTGTTGTGGCCCGGGGCGGCGGATCGCTCGAAGATCTGGCTCCCTTCAACAGCGAGTTGCTGGCCAGGGCGATTGCGAATTCCCAGTTACCGGTGGTCTCCGCCATCGGCCACGAAACCGACTTCACCATTGCTGATTTTGTCTCCGACCTGCGTGCGCCGACCCCCTCCGCGGCAGCCGAGCTACTGACGGAAGCTCAGCACAAGGTGGAGGAGCGCCTGGAACAGCTGCACCGGCGCCTGACCCACGCCTGCCGCTACCTGCTCATGCGCGCCCAGGAGCGCTTTGCCCGGCTCTCCGCGCCGGCAGCCTTTGCCCGCATGCGTAACGCATTGGCACGGCGGCAGCAGCGGGTAGATGAGTTGCAGTACCAGTTGGACGCCGGCTGGCACCGGCAAAGCCGCAGCATGGCGGAAAGGTTGCAGAAGCTGGAGGCCAGGCTGCTGCGTCAAGATGTAAGCCACCGCATGCGCATGGTGCGGGAGCGGCTAGCGGCGCTGGACGGACGGATTGGGCGGGCACAAGAGTCCCGGCTGCAGCGTGAGCATGCCAGGCATGTAAGTGCCGAAGGGCGGCTGCAGACTCTTTCTCCCCTGGCGGTCTTGAATCGCGGCTATGCCTTGGTCTTCGACGAGGCAGGGGTCCTGATCCGGGAGGCAGCAGCTGCTCCCGACGGCGGACTGATTACCACACGATTCGCTCACAGCACCCTGACCAGCCGGGTGCTGGAAAGGAAGTCTTCCCCAACCAAACCATGAGAAAACTTTTTGGAACAGACGGTATCCGCGCGGTGGCCGGTGAGGCCCCTCTGGACCCACCCACCATTTTCGCCACCGGACTTGCGCTGGCATCCTCCCTGAAGAGCCTTTATCCCAAACCCCGGGTGCTGTTGGGGTCAGATACGCGGGAATCCAGCCCCTGGATCTCTGCGATCATCTCCGCTGGATTGTGCCGGGGAGGCGCAGAAGTGTTGAACGCCGGTGTTATTACCACACCGGGCGTGGCCTACCTGACACGCAAACACCAGTTCGCCGCGGGAGTGGTGATTTCCGCCTCGCATAATCCTTGGCAGGACAACGGAATCAAGGTATTCGGCGGAGATGGCTACAAGCTGCCTGATGCGACTGAGATGGCAATTGAGGGGGAGATTTTTCGCCGCCTCGAGGACTCTCCCCCGCCCTATCTCAAAGGGCTGGGCGCACCCCCGATTCGCAAAGATTTCCGTGAGGAGTATGAAGCCTTTCTGCGCAACGTTGTTCCCGAGCTGAACTTGAACGGCAAGAAGATTGTCATCGATTGCGCCAATGGGGCGGCGGCGGTGATCGCGGCGGAGCTTTTTCCCTCGCTGGGGGGTGAGATACACCTGACCCACGTGAGCCCGAACGGACGCAATATCAACGAAAACTGCGGCGCCCTGCACCCTGAAGTAGTGGCCCGGGAGACCAAGGCGCTAGGCGCCGACCTGGGAATCACCTTCGATGGGGACGCCGACCGCGCCCTCTTCGCCGACGCGCACGGCCGGGTGGTCAATGGGGACGGAGTGATGCTGGTGGCAGCGCGTGATATGCAGGTCAAGGGCGAACTTGCCGGTGACGTGGTGGTAGCGACCACTATGTCCAACATGGGCCTGGAGGCTGCATTGCGCAGCAACGGTATTCGCATGCTGCGCGCTCCTGTCGGAGATAAATATGTTCTGGAGATGATGCAGAAGCACCAGGCCAGCCTGGGCGGGGAGCAGTCGGGCCATATTCTTTTTCTGCGCCGCAGCACCACGGGCGACGGACTTCTGACGGCCCTGGTATTGCTCGATACTCTGGCGCGATCTGGTAAGCCCCTGCACGAGCTATTGAGCGATCTGCGTGTTTTTCCCCAGGTGATCGTCAATGTGCGGGTGCGGGAGAAGCGGCCGCTCGATCAAATTCCGACGGTGGTGGAGAGTATTCAGCAGGCGGAGACGGATCTGCATGGCAATGGACGGGTGGTGGTGCGGTATTCGGGCACGGAGGCCCTGGCACGAGTGATGATCGAAGCCGAATCGGAGCAGCAGATGCGCGAGCATGCGGAGCGCATCGCCCAGGCCATCCGGGTCGAAATAGGGGTTTGAAGAACCGTTATGATCAAGGAAGGAGAGAGCCATGATCACCGCCATCCTTTTGCTCGCCCTCATACAGCCGCAAGATCCCGGCCTGGGAACTGCTGCTGCGCCCGATACAAAGATTCCCGCGGTACGGACGGAGAAGCTCACTCCGGCTGAAGTGAAGGCGCTAGCTGACGCCAAACAGGCTGTTGCCGACGCCCAGGACAAGCTGATCCACGCCAAGGCCGCCCTGCAGGGCACGACGGAGGGTATTGAGCAGGCTCATCACGCAAACACGGACTGCGGTTGCTACCTCGAGAGCACGGGACGGGATTACGACAAGGTGGAGTTCAAGGGGGACACGATTATCATCCACCACATTCACGAGGCGCCGGGGAGTCTTAGCAATAAGACGACGCCGTAAGCGCAGTAGTTATGGTTAAGGCGAACAGCAGGTCCCTCCACTGCGCTTCGCTCCGGTCGGAGGCTGTGACTTTTTTGATTTCCGTTAGGTTTTGGTGGCCGGAAAGCTATGAAGAGCAGCGACTGACAAGCATCGTCGGGGTCCTTCGACTGCGCGCCATAAACCCTCTGTTAAGCGATAGATCTGCGAGGCGCTTCGCTCAGGATGACGCCTTGTTGGAGTTTTAAACAACAATCTGGTTGGGCGTGACAAAAACGCGGAAAATCAAAAAAGTCACAGCCTCTTGATGACAATTTGTTTTTTCGGTCGGTATCCGGCGTCTGAAGCAAATGGCAGAAGATGAATTGTCCTCCCGAGCACTTGACTTGCCTTCGGCAAGTCAAGGATGGAATGAACGGTTAGCCACAGAATTGTCATCCCGACCGGAGCGAAGCGCAGTGGAGGGACCTGCTGTTTCTCCCTTCATCCAATTTCGACGCCTCCTGTCGACCGGAGCGCAGCGGAGTGTTCCCGGTTTTACTTCAGGTCGCGCCAGTTGGGACCGGCTCCGCAGTCGACCACAATCGGGACTTTTAGTTCGATCACTGTTTCCATCTCATGCTGTACCAGCCGCTTCACCTGCTCGACTTCTTTCTCCGGCACATCGAAGAGGAGTTCGTCGTGCACCTGGAGCGTCATTTTCGCCTGCAATGCTTCTTCCCTGAGGCGGCGATCGATGCGGATCATGGCGATTTTGATCAGGTCCGCCGCAGTGCCCTGGAGCGGCGTATTCACCGCCGTGCGCTCGGCAAAGCCGCGCAGGTTGGCGTTGCGGCTCTGCATATCGGGAATAGGGCGAACGCGGCCGAAGAGTGTGCGCACGCGCTGCTCGCGGCGCGTCTCCTCGAGAAGGCGATCGATGTAGCGGCGCACTCCGCTGTAACGCGCGAAGTAGGTTTCGATGTACAGCCTGGCTACGTTTTGCTCAATGCCGAGTTGCGCGGCCAATCCGAAAGGAGAGATCCCGTAGACAATTCCGAAATTAACCGCCTTGGCGCGATCGCGGGTCTGCTTGTCCATTCCCTCAGCGGCGATGCCGAATACTTCGGCGGCCGTCAGGGTGTGAATGTCCTGGCCTTCGGCAAATGCGCGCACCAGCAGCGGATCCTCGGAGTAATGGGCCATAAGGCGTAGTTCGATCTGCGAGTAATCGGCAGAGATGAGCAGGTTTCCAGGCGCCGCGATAAAGGCCGCGCGAATCTCGCGGCCCAGTTCCGTCTTGATGGGAATATTCTGCAGATTCGGATTGGTGGAGGAGAGGCGCCCGGTGGCGGTGCCTACCTGGTTGAAGGTGGTGTGGACACGCCCCTCGGTATCGGCCAGCAAGGGCAAGGAATCAATGTAGTTCGACTTGAGCTTGGCCAGCTGCCGGTATTGCAGCACCTGGCGTGGAACCTCATTGTGCTCCGCCAGCTCTTCGAGCACATCGACGGCGGTTGAAACGACCTTGCCCTTGCCGTACTTGAGGGGCTTGGGCAGGTGCATTTTGTTAAACAACACATCGCCCAGCTGCTTGGGCGAATTGATGTTGAAGCGATGGCCGGAACCTTCGAAGATCTGCCCGCTGACGCGATGCATCTCCACAGTCAAGCGGTCAGCCATGGCGGAGAGGACCGCGCGATCGATGCGGACTCCGGCCTCTTCCATCCCCAGCAGGACAGGAACCAGCGGCAGATCGATGTCACGATACACCTGGCCGGTGCCTAGGGATTCCACATCAGCCTTGAGCAGTGGGGCGAGGGTGTGGATGGCGTGCGCAGAGGCAGGCAGCAGCTCATCGCCCGTGGCCGGCAGGGCCCGCGTAGTGAAGCGCGCGGCCACATCGCCCAGGCGATGCGTGGCGTGGGTCGGATTGATGAGATAGGAGTAGAGCATCACATCGTCGATGGGCCCAGCCAGGCGCAGACCATGGCTCGCCCCATGGCGATCAAGAATGCGCAGCGCCGCCTTAAGGTCGTGCACCGATTTTGGCGTTTGCTCATCGGAGAGCAGATTGCATAAGAACTCCGGAGCGCGACTATCTACCGCCGGATCCAAGGAAAAGACGAGTATCCGTCCAGGCTCCGCAGAGACGGCAATCTTTAACGTCTGAGGAGCGGGTTCGACCTGCTGCGCGGGCGCATCGAAGAGGCCGAGTAACGACATGGTCTTGAGCTGCGGCTCTTCCTCCTCGATGGCCTCGCTTTCCTCCTCAGCGACCTGTTCCGATGCGGCTTCAAGCAGCGTGGTATCGAAGGCCAGCGCGAAGCCGTGACCGCGGGCCAGCTGAACGAAGCGGACGATCTCTTCGGGCGACGGATCGTGGACGATGGCAAGCGGGGTCGCCTGCTCGTCGGGAGCCAGCTCCTTGAGCATGGTGGTGAATTCGAGCTCGTTGAAAAGAGCACGGCATGCGCTGATGTCAGGGGCTTGGGTGCGCATTTGTTCCAGGTCGAGTTCGACCGGCACTTCGCAGTGGATGGTCACCAGCTCCTTGCTGAGCAGCACGGACTCGCGATTGTTCTGTAGCGATTCCCGGTAGGTCTTGCGTTTCACCTCCGCAGCATGCTCGAGCACCGCCTCGACGCTGCCGAATTGCTGGATCAGTTCGACCGAGCCTTTATCTCCAATTCCCGGGGCACCGGGAATATTGTCGATGGAGTCTCCGCGCAGAGCCATGACGTCGATGACTTGCTCCGGCGCTACCCCGAGTACTTCCACCACCTTCTCGCGATCGAGGATGAGGTTGTCTTTCACGGGATTGAGCACTTTGACGCGACCGGTGACCAGCTGCAGCATGTCTTTGTCGTTCGAAACTACAAAGACATCGTGATCCTGCTCAGCGGCCTGCCGCGCCAGCGTGCCGATGACATCGTCGGCTTCGAAACCCTCGGATTGGAGGATGGGGATACGGAAGGCCTCGAGCGCCCGGCGGATGAAGGGCAACTGCTGCGACAGGTCGGGAGGCATCTCGGTGCGGTTGGCCTTGTAGCCGGCGTAATCGATCTCGTCGAAGGTCTGGGTCTTGATATTCCATTTGCGTACCGTGGCCATGCTGCGGGCACGCTCATCGCGAAAGACGGCGCCGCTTACATCGAAGACAGCGGCAAAGAACTCCGGCTGAAAATCGCGGCGGAGCTTGTTGATCATGTTGACGAAGACGAAGGTGGCTGCGGTGGGCACGCCGGTGCGCGTGGACATGGGACGCTGGCGCTGCATGGCGTGATAGGCGCGAAAGATAAACGACATCGCGTCGAGCAGGAAGACAGGCTGCTTGGGTTCGGGATTTTTTTGCTGGATAGGCGAAGCCATTACTCGTCGAGCAGATTCTTGATCTGGTTCATTTCAAAAACGATTCCCTTGCCCGCGTGGGAGAACGTATCGTTGCGTAGGAGCTGCCCGTCCTCATAACGGTAGAAGGTGCTGTCCTGGGGATCGATGACCCGGATTTCCGCGATGCCCATGGCGTGGTAGTCTTCGAGGCGCCTCTTCAGCCGCTGCAGAGTGTCTTCAGGGGACAGAATCTCGAAGACGGCGAGCGGTGGGTGGGTAATGACCTGCTCTCTCGGCTGACTGGGATCAAGCACGGTGACATCGGGAACACGATAGCGGTTGGCTGCCACTTTAACCCGCAATTCAGGGAGGGCCCGCACACCCCATTCGGCCCAGTGCTGCCGAAAGCAAGCCGAAATCGCCTCTTGCCAGGATGCGTGATCTAGCTCTCCCATCGGGCGTTCCTCAATCTTTCCATCCACGTACTCGGCATCAGGCTCATAGGAGGAGCGCAAATAGACCTCAACCGGAACATGAGTCGTTGTCGCCATGGAGGTTCCTCCTTCTTGAGGATACCTCTGAATGCCCGCGCCTTTCATACAATCAGGCCTGTGCTGGTCTCCGACTTCGACTTCGACCTTCCGCCAAAGCTGATCGCGCAAGAACCACCAGCCGTGCGCGGGGAGAGCCGCATGCTGGTCGTGAACCGGGAAAGCGGAGCATGGCAGGACTCGTGGTTTAACCAGCTGCCCGAGTTGCTGCGGGAAGGGGATGTGCTGGTATTGAACGACAGCCGCGTGATCCCGGCACGGCTGTTTGGGGTGCGTCCGGGAACGACGGGCAAGTTGGAAGTACTGCTGACGGAGCAGGTCAGCGACTGGGAATGGCGGGCGCTGACACGCCCGGCTCGAAGGATGGCGATCGGCCAGGAGCTGGCGTTCGCAGGGCCAGATGGGAGCATGCGGCTGCAAGCTACGGTCGTAGCCGGCGGGGAGTTCGGCGAACGCCTTCTTCGCTTCGCGCCGGTGAGTGATTTCTTTGCCCGGCTGGAGCTGCTGGGGCATGTGCCGTTGCCCCCTTACATTCGCCGTCGGGACCAGCCGCTCGACCGTGAGCGCTACCAGACGATCTTTGCGCGGCAGCGCGGATCTGTCGCCGCGCCCACAGCCGGTCTGCACTTCACCCCTGAAATTCTGGAACGGATCCGCGCGCGAGGTGTTGTCATTACCTACCTGACTCTCCACGTCGGACTGGGGACGTTCCAGCCGGTCCGTGTGGCGGATGTAGCGGATATTCACCTCCATACGGAACGGTATTCGCTACCCGCAGAAACGGCCGAGGAGATTAGCCGGGCGCTGCTGGAGGGGCGGCGCGTTGTCGCCGCCGGCACGACGACGGTACGGACATTGGAGCACTGCGCGCAAATCGGCAGAATGGAGCCACATACCGGCACGACCAATATTTTCCTGTCCCCAGGCTTCCACCTGAACGTGGTCGGGGCTCTGCTGACCAACTTTCACCTGCCTCAATCGACGCTCCTGATGCTGGTGAGTGCCTTTGCCGGAAAAGATAAGACCCTCGCCGCCTATGGTCACGCGGTTGAAGCGGGATATCGTTTCTTCTCCTACGGGGACTGCATGTTCATCGCCTGAGCGAAGTGCCGTTCGGCATTCAGGCGGGCGCGTTCCAGGGCGGCTTCCACCTCCAGCCTCTTGGCTTCGATAACCATTGGATCCTCGCTCTGAGGCACCTCGATGTTCCGTGCCCAGCTGATGGCTACGCGAGAGAAGGGCTTAGGAATGAGGAAGAGATCCCAGGACCGCAGCATCCACGCCTTCTCAGGATGAGCGTAAAAGATGCCGATGGCGTAGCCGGTTAGCTGGGCCAGCTTCACCGCGCCGGGCTTGACCTTATAGACCGGGCCGCGTGGGCCGTCCGCGGTAAAAACCGCCCCATGCCCTCGCTCGACTGCCTTGGCGAGCGCCCATAGGCCGCTGCCTCCGGATCGCGTGCTGGATCCACGCGCGGTTAGAAAACCGAGTTGTTCAATGGTGCGCGCAATCAGTTCGCCGTCGAAACTTAGGCTGACCAGGACCGCCATCTTAAATCGAGCGTGGAAATAACAGGCGCACGGGATCAGGCAGCGGTGCCAGAAGCACCACACCTGGAGAGCGGGCGGCGTGGCCGGCACCGCCCCCGGTTCCACCACCACTTCATAGCGCAAGGTGCGATGGAGGGCCCGCAATAACAGTGCAACCAGCCGGGGAACAATCGAAAGGGTGATCCGCTGGCTGAAACTGAAGCTCTGGGCGGAGTCGGTCACCGGGCGATTTTACAGGCTGGGCGGCGACAGCCACTTTGGTAATCAGAAACGCCAGCCGGTTATCCATTTTTTTTGTTGCAGATAGCGGTCTTCTGCGAGAGGAGAGCGATGGGGCTTTCCCAGACGGGTAACCAGGGGAGCGATCGAGTGGGGATACTCGCTGCCCCCTTTGTCGGCGGGTAATAGTGAGATTGGCGCATTTCCGCTGCGCCCGAGCTGACGTATACCAATACTCATTATGAGTACACACAAATTTGCTCTGACTTCGCGTGACTACTCTCTGCCTAGATCTGGAAACAAGCCGTCCCTGGACGACAAACTCGATAGAGTCTTCCAAATGGCCGAGCATATGGACGCAAGATGTGTCTACATGCTGGATGCTGCCGCCCAGAAGCGGCGGCACGCTGTCTCCGCCAGGTAGCACGCTTTTCTCCCGGTAGGGACCGCGGAAGACCCCAGGACTCCGTCCTTGGTAATTCTCAGCCGTCCCCGTTCGACAAGCTCAGGGCAGGCTCTGCGGGACTCATCTTGTGGAGCGGTAGATTCTCACGCGGACATTTAGGCCAGGCCGTGAGACTAAGCCGCCCTGAGACCAAGCCCCGCATGAGACCTGGCCGACGGGAACGGCTTTATACCCTGAGGCAAAGATCGACGCAGAGACGGGTGAGACCCGTTCGCTTCGAAACCGGCTTCCGCGCGCTCCCGCTGATAGCATCTCTGATGTGCTACTGACTCTGGAAACGTCACTGCAGTTCGTTAAGGGCATCGGTCCACGCATCGCCCAAACGCTGCAGGACAAGCGCATCACCACCGTTGAAGACCTGCTCTACCACCTGCCCTTCCGTTACGAGGACCGCCTTCGTCCCCAAGCCATCGAGGAGTTAGTTCCGGGCGAAATGGCCAGCCTGATCGGCGAAGTGCGCGGCATGAACCTAGTGCGAACCCGGCGCATGCCCATCTTTGAGATGACCGTGAGCCAGGGCCTGGGAAGGGTCAAATGCACGTGGTTTCACGGTACCTACCTGAAAGACCGCTTCAAAGCCGGACAATGGGTGGCCCTGTACGGAAAGGTGGAGGCCTCCCGGAGCAGCAATAGTTTCAAAATGATCCAGCCGCAGGTGGAAGTGCTGCCCGACGACCACGACGACGAGGAGTCCAAGCTGCTGGAGGTAGGGCGCATCACCCCGGTCTATGAGTCGCTGGGCAACAAGCTGGCTTCGCGTTGGCAGCGGCGCGTCGTCTGGAGGGTGCTGGAGGAGATGAAAGGTCGAATCCCGGAAACCCTTCCCCCAGCACTTTGCCGGCGGTTGGAGATGCCCAGCCGCGAAGACGCGCTGCGCTGGGCGCATTTCCCGGAGCCGGGCACCCCCATGAGCCAGCTCCAGTCGTGGGCTACACCAGCGCAGAAGAGATTGATATTCGAAGAACTCTTCTACCTCGAACTTGGCCTGGAGTTGAAACGGAAGAAATTTCGCCAGCGACAAGGGATCCCCTTCGAGACGAATGAAGCCGTGCGCTCAGCATTACGGCAGGTGCTTCCCTTCCACCCCACCAAGGCGCAAAAGACTGCGCTGGGCGAAATTGTGGCCGATATGCGAGCGCCGGAACCGATGCGGCGGTTGCTGCAGGGCGACGTCGGTTCGGGAAAGACCATCGTGGCCCTGCAGGCTATGCTGGTGGCCATCGAGAACGGGTACCAGGCGGCCCTGATGGCGCCCACGGAGATCCTGGCTACGCAGCACTTCCTGGGAGCGCGCAAGCTGCTAGAACGGTCGCAGCAGCGCTACAAAGTGGTCCTGTTGACCGGGTCACTCGACGAAGACCGCAAACGCGCCAACCGGGGGATGATCGCGCGCGGCGAAGCACAATTGGTGATTGGTACCCATGCGTTAATCGAGGAGCGCGTAGATTTTGCCAAGCTGGGATTGGTCGTGGTCGACGAACAGCATCGCTTCGGAGTTTTGCAGCGTTTCCGCTTGATGAAAAAGCCCAACGCAGGCGAACCGGATGTGCTGGTCATGACCGCAACGCCCATCCCTAGAACGCTGGCTCTTTCTCTTTACGGCGATCTCGATCTCAGCGTGCTGGACGAATTGCCGCCAGGGCGTACACCTATTCTCACCCGCCAGGTCTCCGACGACGTGGCCAGCGAAATTTGGGACCTGGTGCGGGAACAGGTGCGACTGGGGCACCAGGCGTATGTGGTCTACCCCGTCATCGAAGGCGCGAAAGAGGATCAGCCCGAATTGGATTTCGCCGCCGGCGAGGCGGAACAGGAGGCAGCCCCGGCCCTATCGGGGAAAAAGAACAAAACTTCCGGCCTTTTGTTCAAGCCGGTTTCCTCCCCTTCCGCGCCGTCGCTGAAGGCCGCAACCGAGATGTATCAGGAGTTGAAAGCGGGCGCGCTCAAAGGCCTCCGCCTAGGTCTGTTGCATGGACGGATGGATGCGGACGAGAAAGAAATCATCATGCGCCGCTTTCAGCGGCGGGAGGTGGATGTGCTGATTGCCACCACCGTCATCGAGGTTGGCGTCGATGTGCCAAACGCAACCATGATGGTGATTGAACATGCGGAGCGGTTTGGGCTGGCGCAGATGCACCAGCTGCGGGGGCGCGTGGGCCGCGGAAGCGCCAAGTCGTACTGCATCCTTATGACAGGGGGAAAGATCTCGCCCCAGGCGGTGGAGCGCCTGGGAGCCATGGTGCGGACGCAGAACGGATTCGAACTCGCCGAGCTGGATTTGCAACTGCGCGGGCCAGGAGAGTTTTTTGGCACGCGGCAAGCGGGGATCCCGGACTTTCATGTAGCCAACCTGGTACGCGACCGTGCTCTTCTGGAGCTGGCAAAGGCGGAGTCGGCATCGTTCGTATCGACTGCCGGCGAGGTGACAGAAGAGGAAAAGAGCAAGGTGTGGAATCGGCTGAGAGAGGCCTGGCAACGACGCTATGGCCTGGTAGACGCGGGGTGAAGTTGTCCCCGACGGTTCAGTTCTTCGGCTACGAAAACAAGCCCGTTAACAGTCGCGGTATCCCACATCTGAGGCGATTCCACGATTACCGTGCCTCATCGACCTTGGAGAGGCGGGGCTTTTCTTGGGGAAAAGCCCTTTGGGAAACATCTCCACCGGTTACACCTATCGTGGGAACCGCCGTGGCGCGAAGTGCGCGCTCAGATATGGGGCACCCGGGGTCCGTGGCAGAAAGGGACAAAGTTTGCCTCAGGCGGCGAAGCATTGGCTGCCGCCAAGCTGGGTTTCCAGTTCCTCGTCCTTGACCATCCAGATCTGTAGTTGCACTTTGATGATTTCGAGCGAACAGATGTAGCGCGTGGCGGCGTCCAGGGTCGCTCCGTCCACGGCCGGCAATGTCCGCGAAGAGAGATCGAAGAGATGCGGGGTGCAGCGGCAAAGCTCAGTTAGCAGGAGATGAGAAGTCGCAGTCAGTTGAAGCCCCACAGAGACCAGCGCACTGTAGATCTCAACGCAGATGTCGCGGGGAAACTCAAAGACGAAACGAGCCGTTCCCGGCTCGACGTAAGAGCGGCTACGGATCCAGGCTCCACAATCGGGAATGATGCCGCTGAGCCTGGGCACAACCAGGGATTGGTCTTCGGGCAGGAGAGCGGTCAAATAGAGAACATCATCTAAAAGCGTATCGGACATAAGTGTGTCTGCATCCAGCTGGTGAACTTTGAATATACCTCGCCTGCTACGTTGATCGGCCTCGTTAGAGCAATCTTGAACAGCAGGACAGGTACGTCGGTTAGCCGTTACGGTTACATTTCGAGTGGGTAAAGATGACCGAAAAGGACCCCATGGTAATGTGGTCAGCATGTTGATCGGAACAGGCGTGGATTTAATCGAGGTGGAACGCATCGCGCATTCGATCGAACGCTTCGGCGAACGGTTTCTGCGCCGTGTTTATACAGACGATGAGATCGCCTATTGCAGCCGCAGGCGGATCAGCGCGGAAAGCTTCGCGGCCCGTTTCGCGGCCAAAGAGGCGGGAGCCAAGGCGCTGGGTACCGGCATCAGCCGGGGGGTCACTTGGAATGAGTTCCAGGTCACGCGCCATCCGGGTGGGCGGCCGGTTCTCGAACTGCACGGCCGGGCTGAGTGGCTAGCCAGAGAACTCGGGGTGCGCGCGATCTCTCTTTCCCTCACCCATAGCGCTGGCTTGGCGATGGCAACCGTGCTGATGGAAGGTTAGAACCGGGCATCCCCTGATTTCCCTGTCCGCCGGCGAAAGGGAGAGCCCAGCAAAAGCGTCATTTGATATGCTCAGTCGCAGCGGGGTATACCCGCTGCACTCGCTTCAACCCGAGGGGGTCCGTGCCAAGCCAGCAGGAAGTCCAGTGGTCACAACTGAAAGTGGGCGTCCTGGTCATCGTGGCTTTGGCAGCCTTGACTGCTCTCATCTTCCTCATGACAGGCAGCACGGGTGGCCTGTTCCAGGGAAAGATCGTTCTGCGGTCTTATTTTGAGAATGCAGCCGGGCTCAAAGAGGGGGCTCCGGTCAACCTCGAAGGTTACACGGTCGGCACTGTCACCAAAATTGGAATCGTGCCCGCGCGCAAACTCACCCCGGTCGAAGTGACCTTTAAGATCGGGGCCAAATATAGAAATGCGGTGCATACCGATTCCACGTCCAGCCTGGAGACTATCGGCGTTCTGGGCGACACCGTCGTGGACATCAACAGCAGGACCGCGACCGGTCCGCCAGTGCAGAATGGCGCGGAGCTCAGAACCAATGAAACTCCCAACCTCTCCGACGTCATCAAATCGAGCCAGGGAACGATCGAGCAGTTGAATACCATTCTGGCCAAGGTCGACCACCTTGCCGACTCGCTCAACTCGACCAAGGGCTCGATCGGCGAGTTGATCAACAATCCAGACCTCTACAACAAGGCAGTGGCGACCTTGAACGAGCTATCGCAACTGGTGGACACGGTTGCCAATGGCAAGGGTTCGATCGGCAAGCTGGTGGCAGACGACACCTTGTACAACCACATCAACGATACGGTAGCCAAGCTGGATAAAATAGCTACTCAACTGGACGATGGAAAAGGTACGATCGGCAAGCTGCTGAAAGACGAGACACTGGCCAACAACCTGAACCAGTCCGTATCCAACGCGAACCAGCTGCTGGGAGATATCAATGCCGGCAAGGGCGGCCTGGGCATGATCGCCAAGGATCCCCAGTTCCAAGCCAAGCTACGCGACACAGTGGACAAGCTCGATTCGGTCTTGAACCGGGTTGACAGCGGACAAGGAACCATCGGGCAGTTGGTTGTCAACCCTTCTCTTTACAACAACCTCGACCAGTCACTGACGGAAACCCGAGGGCTCATTGCGGCCATCCGGGAAAATCCCAAGAAGTATCTGACCTTCCACGTGAAGGTCTTTTGAGCAGGTTCGACAATCTCAACCCCCTAGGCAGCACATGAAGTCTCTCCAAATCGTTGTTGCTCTGCTGCTTTGTACCTGTCTGGCTCATGGGCAAAACAAGCCGGCCCAAGTCCCGTCCGAGCCGCCGGCACTGCAAAGCTTTGACCTGACCGCGATCGATAAAAAAGCCGATCCTTGCACCGACTTCTATCAGTACGCCTGTGGCAACTGGAAGAAGGACAATCCCATCCCTCCCGATGAGGTCCGGTGGGGCCAGTTCGATAAGTTGAGAGAGAGAAATGATTGGCTGCTCTATCGCGAACTGGAAACTGCGGCGAACCCGGACGTGAGGCGGAGTGCACTGGAACAGAAATATGGCGATTTCTATGCCTCCTGCATGAATACCCAGCTGGCCGACAAAGAGGGAGTGGCGCCGCTCCAGCCCGCGCTGGACGCCATCAACGCGTTCAGCGACAAGAAGCAACTGGCGGCGCTGCTGGGTACGCTCGAGATGCCGTATGGCATCAGCGGACTCTTCGGCTTCGGCGTGGGCCAAGACCAGAAGGACTCCACGCGGCAAATCGCACAAGCCAGCCAGGCAGGTCTCAGCCTGCCGGACCGCGATTACTACCTGCTGCAGAATCCGCGGCAGCAGAAGATTCGCGAGGAATATGTGGCTCACCTACGCAAGATGTTCCAGCTGGCCGGCGACACACCCGAGAAAGCAGCCAGCGAAGCACAAAGCGTGATGACGATTGAAACCGCGCTGGCACAAGGCTCCATGAGCCGGACTGACCTGAGAGACCCGGCGAAACGCTATCACATGATGACACTGATCGATCTGGGCAAGCTGACCCCAGACTTCGACTGGCCGGCCTACCTGCACGGCATCAGCATGGGTTCCTTCGAGACCTTGAATGTGATGACCCCGGGCTTCTTCACGGCGATGAACGCGCTGATTGACGCTCAAAGCCTGGACGCGTGGAAGAGTTACCTCCGCTGGCGGGCCCTGCACGATGCCGCCCCGTGGATGTCGCAAGCATTTGTAGACGAGAACTTCCGTTTTTTCTCCGGTGAGCTGCTGGGACAGAAGGAGATCGCTCCACGGTGGAGACGCTGCAGTGAAGCCACTGACGACGCGCTGGGGGAAGCGGTAGGTCAGGATTGGGTGAAGAAGTACTTCAGCCCGGAAAAGAAAGAGAACATGGTCAAACTGGTCACAGCGCTGGAAGCGGCGCTAGCTGCGGATATTCAGCAGTTGCCCTGGATGTCGGAAGAGACCAAGAAAAATGCTGAGGAAAAGCTGGCGCTGATCCGGCAAAAAATCGGCTATCCGGAACACTGGCGCGACTACTCGACGCTGGAGATCAAGCGGGATGATCTGCTGGGCAACATTGCCCGCGCGACCGTCTTTGAGGATCGCCGCAACCTGGACAAGCTGGGCAAACCGGTCGACGAGACAGAGTGGCACATGACGCCGCCGACGGTGAACGCATACTACAGCCCAGCCATGAACGACATCAACTTTCCCGCCGGGATTCTGCAGCCGCCGTTCTATGACTTCTCCAAGGACCCGGCCGTCAATTTCGGAGGCATCGGGGTAGTGATCGGCCACGAAATGACGCATGGCTTCGACGATCAGGGCAGCAAATTCGACGGCCATGGCAACGTGCGCGAGTGGCAGACTCCGGCTGACCGCAAGGCCTTTACCGAGCGCACTGATTGCGAAGTGAAGGAATATGGGAGCTTCGAGGCTGCACCGGGGCAAAAGCTCAATGGCAAGCTCACTCTGGGCGAGAATACGGCCGATAATGGCGGGCTTCGCTTAGCCTACTCGGCGTTGATGGCTACTTTGGCCCAGGAACCCGCCGCAGCCGCGACGGAGATCGACGGCTATACGCCATCGCAGCGGTACTTTCTTGCCTTTGGCCAAGTCTGGTGCCAGAACGTGCGCGAACAGGCCGCGCGAAGCAGAGCGCTCACGGATCCGCACTCCCCCGGCCAATGGCGGGTGAACGGCTCGGTGCAAAATTTCGAGGAGTTCGGCAAGGCTTTTAACTGCAAGAAGGGCGCACCGATGTACCCGGAGAACTCCTGCCGCGTATGGTGATCCGCGCCGTGGCAACAGGAGATCGGTATTTTCCAGCCTTAACAAAAAATGCGCAGCGTAGACAACCCACGCTAGCGGACAGCGGGAGGTCTCGGTCTAAGTAAGCGGGAGGACGCAAGCGCGTCTCCCCTGTTGCGATATGCTTTCCAGGGTGGCCATGTCCAGCTTGCCTTGACGAAAAAGCTGCGTGAGCATGCTCTCTCCGAAGCACACCTGCAGGAGACACGCTAGCCGAAAGTGGTTCTAGCTTTTACAATTAGCGCTAGGATCAATTTTTAAGACAGTTTCAGCTGCAAAGGCAGCCCTAGACCGCGATAGCGACGGGGATGAAGGAAACGCATGAAGTTCAGGAAATTCGGCCGGATCAGTCTGGCCTTGGCGGTATCCCTGGGAACGGGATTGGGAGTGACCTCCTGCAGCACAGACCACACAGTCGGTTATATGTATGTCACCGGCCAGCAATACAATCAGGTTTCTGGCTACCGGATCGATTCCAACCTTGGCAATCTGACCGCCATAGAGAACTCTCCTTACAGCGCCGGCGGCGCCAATCCCATTAGGACGCTGACGGCCGGTGCGGGGAAGTTTCTCTACGTGCTAAACGCAGGCTGTGGCGGAACCGGGCAGGCGGCTTGTTCCTCCGCGACACCTGCGGATAACACCGGACCAAACATCTCGCTGTTCACGGTCGGCGGACAAGGTTCACTGAGCTTCCAGACAACTTATACCAGCCAGGGCAACTATCCGATCTCGATCCAGACGGACTCGTCCGGGACCCATCTATTTGTGCTTGACTCTAAAGATCCCAATCCTGCAAATGATTGCGTGGGCTATGTGAGTGGAAATCCTGCGACCGTGTGCGGAGACATCACATCCTTCAACATCGACCCCAGCACCGGCCGGCTCTCGCTGATCACCAACGAGCAGTTTAAGAATCCTACGACTGGCGCCAACCTTACTTACTTCCCGGTAGGCAGCTCGCCCATCAACTTTGTTGTGGTTCCGAGTAACACGTATATCTACACCATAGAGAAAGGCAGTGGAAGCGCATTAGACCCCGTTCAGGCAGTCTTCGTGTATGCGAACAGCAGCGGCCAGTTGACCCTGACGCAGAACACTCCCATTCCCAGCGGGGCTGAGGATCTGAGCTTTATCTATGCCAGCGCCAGGTACTTATATCTGATCGATGCGGGGCAAGGTGTTAACCCCACAGGCGTGATTTTGCCCTATACAATTGGCACCAACGGTGCGCTCCAATCGCTGGTTGGGGGAGCCGTGAACAACTCGGGCACGGTCGCGAATCCTGGACCCATGATTGTCGACCATACGGGCAATTTCCTCTATCTTGCAAACCAGGGACCCAATCTCAACCCAACCGGCCCGGCAAGTTCCGTAAGCGCATTCTTCATCGACCCGACTACGGGGAGATTGACGACCCTGTCCGGCGGAGCCAGCGGGACCAGCGCTCTCTTTGGCGCAGGCTCGGCTCCACAATGCATCATTGAGGACCCTTCGAACCAGTATCTCTACACGGCCAATTACAACGACAGCACCATCACCGGTGGGGTGATCAACTCGTCGACCGGAACCCTGACCACGTTGCGGAAGAATACCGCCTTCACTGGTCCCGGCAACCCGACCTGGTGCACCGCCAGCGGTACGCTGTTCTAAAGCTTTCAGGCTTCAAGGCTCAGGTGGCTGAAAGCGACCTGAGCTTTTACAATGCAAATGGGACTCAAAAAGCTCTCTATCCATAGCTCTGCTGCGAACTGCAGCCCTGCTCCATTGGTTCGTTGGGCCAGGATGAAGGAAGCGCATGAAGTTGAGTAAATTCGGCCGGATCGCACTGGCCTCGGTGGTAACCCTTGGTCTGGGATTCGGTGTTACTGCGTGCGGACCCCCAAATACGATTGACTTTTTATACGTCACATCCTCGAAGGACAACCCGGGGCAGATCAACGCCTACAAGGTGGATAGTCAAGCTGGAGCGTTGTTACCAATTCCTAACTCGCCCTATTCTTCGGGCGGACAGAATCCCGTGGCCGACGTAGCCTCGGCGAATGGCAAGAACCTCTACGTGGTCAATCACGACAGCAATACGGTCGTGGTGTTCGCCATCAGCACTGACGGCAGCCTCTCCCAGCAGCAGTCCTGCAGTATGCCGGGCACTTTCCCTACTCAGTTGGCGATCAACAAGGCCGGCACTTACCTCTATGTTGTGGAGACTTACCAGCCTGGCTTCAACGCCAACAAACCCGGACCCGGGGCGCTGGTAGTCTTTCCCGTAAATGCCAACGGGCAACTGGGGGCGTCTTCGGGAAGTGCGTGTCAGCCAGTTGCGAACGGCGCCAATGCCTTCTTCCCGGTAGGAAATAATCCCGTCGCCGTGAACGTGCTGGCCAGCAGCAACTACGTTTATGCTGTTAACGAAAATGACGCCACCATCTCTGCGTTTCAAGTGGGCTCCAATGGGCTTGTCAGCCTGATTGCTACGTACCCGGTCGGCGTGGCTCCCAATGCGATTGCCAGCGATCCAACCAGTACTTTCTTGTACGTCACCGATGGCGCGGCCAATCAGCTGATTGGCTTCCTGATCCAGACCGACGGGGCCTTGATCAACATGCAAACCCCGTTCAAGACGGACATTTTTCCCGATTCGGTTGTGGTCGATCCCCGCGGTATTTATGTGTACGTGGCAAACTATAACGCCAACGACGTGAGCGCCTATACGATTAATCGCGCGAACGGAAACGCCACGCAGATTGCGGGGTCGACAACGTATGCCGTCGACGCCGGGCCGCTCTGCGTCCTGGTCGAACCCGCAGAAGCGCGCTTTGTCTACACGTCGAACTTCCTTGGCGACACGGTGTCCGGCTTGAATCTGAACCCTGCGACTGGCGGGCTATCGCCCGTGCAGAACACACCCTTCAAGGCCGCCGGCCAGCCTACCTGCAGCGCCGCCATTACCCATGGCAACCATGCCATCGAGGTCATACAGCCCTGATTCTGCATAGTTTCCTCGTGGCTGCGAGCTGCAGCGGCCTCATGGGCCGATGGCCAAGTAGGCAACCACTGTTTCATACCGGCGAGGCGTTGAAGCCGCCGGGAGCAAGTGGCCGAAAGCGGTCCAAGCTCTTACAATGCAGATGGGAAATAACCGAAAGATTTTCTATCCATAGCTCTGCTGCAAACTGCAGCCCTGCTCCATTGGTTCGTTGGGCCAGGATGAAGGAAGCGCATGAAGTTGAGTAAATTTGGCCGGATCGCCCTGGCTTCGGTGGTATCCCTTGGTCTCGGATTCGGAGCTACTGCATGCGCTCCCAGCAATACAATCGATTTTCTTTACGTCACCGCGTCCAAGCAAAACCCGGGACAGATCAGCGCATACAAGGTAGATAGCGAAGCGGGCGCTTTGTACCAGCTCGCCGATTCACCCTATTCCTCGGGCGGGCGGAATCCTGTTGCCGATGTGACGTCAGCCAACGGCAAGAATCTTTACGTCATCAATCATGACGACAACACAATTGTGGAATTCGCCATTGGCACCGATGGCAAGCTCTATCCGCAGCAGACCTGCAACATGCCAGGGAGCTACCCCACTCAGTTGGCGATCAACCATGCAGGTACCTATCTCTACGTGGTGGAGACGTACCAGCCGAACTTCAGCACCAACATACCGGGGCCCGGCGCACTGGTAGTTTTCCCCATCAATGCGAATGGTCAGCTGGGCGCGACGAGCAGCCTGTGCCAGCCGGTAGCAGACGGCACCAACGCTTTCTTCCCCTTGGGGAACAATCCGGTTGCCGTCGACGTGTTGCCTGGTGGGAACTTCGTTTACGCGGTGAATGAAAGCGATGCCACCATCTCCGCGTTACAAGTTGGGTCGAACGGCGTGCTTAATTTGATCGGCCTCTTCAAGGTTGGAACGACCCCCAATGCAGTCACCAGCGATCCGGCCGGTAAATTCCTGTATGTCACCGACGGCGCTTCCAATCAGATGTATGGCTTCCTGGTGCAGTCCAGTGGATCGTTGGTGATGATGCCGGCACCATTCAAGACCGATAACCTGCCCGATGCCGTCGCCGTCGACCCCCGCGGCCTCTATGTTTATGTCGCCAACTACAATGGTAACGACGTAAGCGCGTATACCATCGACCAGTCAACCGGCGACGCCACACCGGTCTCCGGTTCGGCCACTTACGCGGTTGGTAGCGGGCCGCTCTGTATCCTGGTCGAGCCGTCGGAAGGCCGCTATATCTACACCGCCAATTTTCTCAGCAACACGGTCTCCGGCTTGTACCTGAACGCCGCGACTGGCGCGCTCTCGGCCGTGCAGCGTACGCCCTTCGCTTCCGGCCAGCAGCCTACCTGCAGCGCTGCGATTACGCATAACAGCCATGGCATCGCACAACCCTGATTCCACAGAGTGCTGCGGAACCGATGGCCGCCGTGAGCCGTGCCGTTACAACGGCCGACGGCCATGTGAGCGTGAACCCGCGGTCTGTCCTTGAGAGCGAGCTGGCGACCGCATGGGGAAGCTATGTCCGCGCATCGCCAATAGATATGCCTATGCTATGATCGCCTCCAATCGGGAGGCGGGAACTGAATGCCTGCAAGAGTTCCCATTCCATTCTTCGCTTCTCCCCGCTCTCTCGAGTGAGTTCAATTTGCGTCTGGATTTTTTGGATTTTCGGGTTCTGCTCTTACTCTTCGTCTCGATGGGATCGAGCAGCTGTTCCGCGCAGAGTGAAGCCGGCGCAGCGCTGCCCGAGAACCCAACTCCACAACCGCCTAAGCCGCCCAGCTTCTTCGTAAGATGGGGACAGTTTTATCGCCAGGACTGGCATGGCACTGCAAGCCAAGGCCCCGCTCCGCCCCGCCGGGGACCGCCTTCACCGCTGGAATCGCCCCCATTCCCCAACTCCGACTGGTCGTACGGAGGATCTCCGGTGATCGGCGAAGCGGATACAAACAGTTATCCACTGATGACCGCCTGGAATCAAGCGCGCAGCCGCACCAAGGTCTACGGATGGGTCGAGCCTACCCTGAACTTCAGCACTTCGGCCAACAGCAACGCGCCCGTAGCGAACGACGTCTACTCCAACAGATTGGAGATGAACCAGCTCATTGTTTATGTGGAGCGCCTGCCCGACTCGGTACAGAGGGAGCATGTGGATGTCGGATACCACCTGACCGCTTTCTACGGCACAGACTACAGATACACCACCGACAAAGGCTATCTGAGCTTTCAGCTACTGAAGGATCACCACCAATACGGCTTCGATCCGATTCTCGAATACATCGACATTTATGTGCCCAAGGTGGCCCAGGGAATGAACATCCGGATCGGGCGCTTTATCTCCATACCCGGAATCGAGGCCCAACTTACACCGAACAACTACATGTTCAGCCATTCCCTCTTGTACTCAATCGATCCGTTTACCGACACCGGAATTCTTGCCACAGTGGAGCTCAACTATCGATGGCTGCTGCAGGCAGGTATCACCGGAAGCCACGATGTAGCGCTGTGGACGAGCGACGCCAAACCCTCAGCAACGGCTTGCGTCAGTCACACGTCATCCTCAGTGAACGACAACGTCTATCTCTGTATCAATGGCATCAACGACGGCAAATACGCATACAACAACCTTCAACAATACGATGGCACGTGGTATCACAAGTTCTCCAAGACATGGCATACCGCCAGCGAGGCTTACGTGATGTACCAGCGCGACGTGCCCAGCACTACCGGCTCGATCAAGCCTCAGCTCAACACATACGGAGCCACTTGCCGCCCCGGCCTCGAGACTTGTTTCGCAGCGGAGTACGCGGCTGTCAATTACATCCTGAAACAATTGTCAGAGCACGACTTTATTGGCTTCCGCAGCGACTTGCTCAATGACAAAAAGGGGCAGCGCACGGGGGTGAACACCAAATACACGGAAAACACCCTGATGCTGAGCCATTGGATCGGAACAACGGTGCAGATGCGGCCGGAGATCCGCTTCGATCACGCGTGGGATCGGAAGTCATACGACCGGGGGAAGCGACAGAGCCAGCTGACTGTCGCCAGCGACCTGATCTTCCATTTTTGAATTGGCCTAGGCTCCCCGAGCCGCACTGGGCTCGAGGCGGCGGATGATCCAGCTTCTCCCCGGCCGCTCGATGAGCCTCTTGGTCAAGAGCGCAGCGATGATCAACAGCAGGTAGGAGATCCAGGGATCGAAGACGATGAGGCCGCTTTTTTCCAGAAGATGCGAGTCGTGCAGCAGCGTCCACAGATTGAAGTGCAACAGGTACAGGCAGTAACTCGCCTCACCGATGGCGATAAAGGGAAGCAGCCCAAAAAAACGCGCTATCGGATTACGCCCAGCCAGGCAGAGAACGACCCCGGCGAAGAGCGGCATCAGGAGACCATCGTGCATCATCGCGTAGGGCAGGCGGTCGCCCACGCAAAGAAGCAGATAGAGCGCCGCGAAGGCGAAAATACCTAACGCCAGGCGCTTGCGGCTGTCGGGGCGAATTTTTTCATTCAAGTAGCCCAACATCATGCCAAACAAAAAGGAGAACAGGTGTTGTAGCGGCATGAACTTCAACGCCCGCATCCAGATGCCGACGGAGTAGCGGTCGGGGTGAGGATCGCCATCTGGATTCAAGTACATGTAGAGTCCCGGGAGCACCAAGCTGCAGAGCCACACTGCGAGCAGGATCAGCAGCAGGGTCCGCGCCTCACGGGGACGGCGGCGCGTGATCAACCATGGGAACAGAAGATAGAAGAACGCTTCGGTAGACATGGTCCACGCAGGGGTGTTCCAAAACGTTGACAGGGTGGGATGCCATCCCTGCAGCAGCAATGGGGTGAGAACCACTCCCAGGCCGAAGTCCAGCCGGGTGTGGGCGTGCACCTCCTGCACCAGCATGCCTACTGAGAGCAGCAGACTGAAGGCATAGACGGGATAGAGGCGGGAGAAGCGAGCGGACCAGAAGCTGCGTGCGGTGAGCGCCCCACGTTGGGCACGATCGGCATAGTTATAGGTGAGGATGAAGCCGGAGAGCAGCAGGAAGAAGCTAACAGAGATGTATCCACCGTTGATCACCGGGCTCAACGGTCCAAAGGAATGGGGATCGGCAAAATGAAAAAAGACCAGATTGAGGGCGGCAAAACAACGGATGCCGGTGAGCGCCGGCAATTGTGAACGGCGCGGAGCCGCAACCTCAGCCGGACGCACCAGCGCTGGACCTGCTGAAGCCTGCCCCTGGGTCGTTGCCTGCACCGTGTGGGCCGAGCGTTCTGTGGCCGTAAGTGCGGGAGCCGGGGATTCCGCGAGTGTGCTCTGGGGAGTCAGGCGGTCACCAGGGAGCCGACCTTCTCGCCACTCACCACGCGCAGGATATTTCCAGGGCGGTTCATATTGAAAATGATCATAGGCAAATTATTGTCCTTGCACAGGCTCACTGCAGTACTGTCCATAACCTTTAGACCGAGCCGGAGGATTTCCATGTAGGTAATCTGCTCGAATTTGACTGCATCCTTGGTAATAACAGGATCCGCGTCGTAAATCCCTTCCACTTTGGTGGCCTTTAATAGGACGTCCGCTTTGATCTCCATGGCTCGCAGCGAAGCCGCGGTATCTGTGGAAAAGTATGGATTTCCCAAGCCTGCGGCAAAGATAACTACCCGGCCCTTCTCCAGATGCCGGATGGCGCGCCGCCGGATGTACGGTTCGGCCACCTGGTTCATCTCGATCGCGGACATGACGCGGGTCTGGACGCCGCACTTCTCCAGGGCATCCTGGAGAGCCAGCGAGTTGATCACCGTAGCCAGCATCCCCATATGGTCGGCGGACACGCGGTCCATCATGCGCGCCTGTTCGGCTACACCGCGGAAGAAGTTGCCTCCGCCCACGACAATAGCGACTTCTACGCCGAGATCCCGAACTGCCAGAATCTCCAGTGAAATTTCATGGAGCTTGGCAACGTCCACACCGAAGCCGCGGTCTGCCGCCAGCGCTTCGCCCGACAGTTTGAGCAGGACTCTTTTGTACATTCAAGCAAAAGTATCGCACATCCGGTACGAGCTGCTATCCCTTGGTTTGGGGACGATTTGCGATCTATTTTGATACAAATTTGATGCAAGCCGATAGCCATCTCGGGCTTAGTGTGCACGTAGTCCGTTGAATTTATGGAAGGCGTGGGTGGCGGTGAGGATCGGTTGGTTTTGCCAATCGGCTGTCAACATTTGGGTGCGGTCCAGGTTCACCAGGACTGACGGGTCTGCGTGAGAACTACGAGTGCTAACCCAGGACTAACCATCCTGGGCTACTCTCAGCCGTCCCTACGGGACTTCATTGGGGGATGGCGGTTGTCCCGCAGACTCGCAGGCACGGCATGTGCCCGAGATCGGAATCGCAAAGAGGAAGAGGGCCGGAAACTTCCCGGCCCTCTTGTTAACGTTTTACCGGCAAAGGCTATTCGGCGCTGTTTGGCTTGATTTGGGCTACTGTCCAGACGGGATCGCCGACCTTGAAGCGGGCGAAGCGGCGTACGCTGAGGTTCTCCCCCAGTTTGCCGATCTTCTGAGCGATCAAGTCCTTGATGGCAAAGGACTGATCCTTGATGAAGGGCTGATCCAGCAAGCAAACTTCTTCGTAAAACTTGCTCATTTTGCCTTCCACGATCTGTTCAATTACCTTCGCCGGCTTACCCGTAGCAGCAGCCTGGGACCGGTAGATATCCTTCTCCCGCTCCAGATCCTCGGCGGTGACGTCCTCGCGGCGAATATAGCGCGGGTCAGTGGCCGCGATATGCATCGAGATGTCCTTCAACAGCTCCTGAAAATCTTCTGTACGCGCGACAAAGTCGCTCTCACAGTTGATTTCGATCAGCACCCCGATCTTGCCTCCGGCATGAATGTAGGTGCCGACAGCCCCTTCGGAGGTGTTGCGAGACGCCTTCTTGGCAGCAGACGCCATGCCCTTTTTGCGCAGAACAACAACCGCCTGGTCCAGATCGCCCTTGGCTTCCTGGAGCGCGTTACGGCAATCCATCATCGGCGCGCCAGTTTTCTCGCGAAGCTCCTTGACCTGTGCGGCGGAGATATTTTCAGTCACGGTTGACATCCTCTTGCGATTCCTTTGCTGGCCTGTAAACAGGCCTTTAAAGCGGTTTAACAATCACTGTGGCCTGATCAAGATTGCGAGCAGTGGTTTTCCATGGGGAAAACCATGTTGAGACCTTTTGCTTCGGTCTACACCAATGTTAAACCGCTGTATCCCCGGTTACGAATGGGTAGGGAAAGATTCAAGTAAGGCTAGAAGCGATAAAGCTCTAGATGGTCCGCTCGGCAACTTCCGGCTCGTCGACGGCTATCACCCCTGGGGCCTTGCGAATACCTCCTCCAAGTGCAGCTTCCAGATCGACCACTTCGCCTTCGCCGGATGGCTCATCAGCACCGGATTCAAGGCCGGCGACCTCGACCGGAGCAGCCTCAAGCTGCGCATCGGCGGTTACGCCAGCGTCGGCGGCACGCTTGTCGCCAGCCATCTGCACACCTTCCACGACGGAGTCGGAGATCTTGGAGGTAAACAGGCGGATGGCGCGCAGCGCGTCATCATTGCCGGGGATTACGTAGTCGACCACGGTGGGGTCACAATTGGTATCCACCACAGCAACCACCGGGATGCCCAGCTTGCGCGCTTCCTTAACCGCAATGGCTTCGTTGTTCGAATCGACCACGAAGAGCGCGTCGGGCAACCGGCGCATATTCTTGATGCCTGCCAGGTTGGCCTGCAGATGCTTGCGTTCGCGCTCCAGTCGGATGACTTCTTTCTTGGTCAGCAGCTCGTAGCGGCCGTCGGTGGCCATTTCATCGAGTTCCTGAAGGCGCTTAACCGACTTTTGTACTGTGATCCAATTGGTCAGCAATCCACCCAACCAGCGCTGGTTGATGTAGAACATGCCGCAGCGGTTCGCCTCTTCAGCAATCGCATCCTGGGCCTGTCTCTTGGTGCCGACGAAAAGGATGACTTTACCCTGACCGGTGAGGTCAGTCACAAACTTGCTTGCTTCCTTGAACATCTTCAAGGTTTTTTGCAGATCAATGATGTAGATCCCGTTGCGCTCGCCGAAGATATATTCCTTCATCCGAGGATTCCAGCGCTTCGTTTGATGCCCGAAGTGAACGCCCGCTTCGAGCAACTCCTTCATTGTGATAGTGGCCAAACTACCTCCTCTTGAATTGCATTCCGGCGTGGCCGGAATTGATTTCCCTCGCCCGCTCCAAAAAGCTGGGGCGGGGAAGATTTGACAAAATGGCATCGACTTACTGCATGCATCTCCGGCAACGATGCCCGGCAGATGCTTGCTTTAGCGTTTGCTGAACTGGAAGCGCTTACGGGCGCCCTTCTGTCCATACTTCTTGCGCTCTTTAATGCGCGCGTCGCGGGACAGCAGACCGTCAGCCTTCAGTGTCTTGCGCAGCTCCAGGTTGAACTCGAGCAGAGCGCGGGCGATACCCATCTTTACTGCATCGGCCTGGGCGCTCACGCCTCCACCCTTAACGGTGGCCAAAACATCAAAATTGGCGGAATGCTCGGTCAGCTCCAGCGGCCGCTTGGCGGAAACCCGTTGCTGATGAGTAACGAAATAAGTCTCGAAAGGTTTCTGATTGACGATAAAGTTGCCGCTGCCGGGGCGCAAGAAGATGCGCGCTACGCTGGCCTTGCGACGCCCCGTTCCGTAGTACTGAACCAAATCTGCCATGTCCGTCCTATTCTTTGCTGTGTCCTGCGGAGCGGTTTATCGAGCCGCCAACTCCAAAACTTCAGGCTGCTGTGCCTGGTGGGGGTGCTTGTCACCCCGGTAGACCTTGAGCTTGGTTGCCATCTGGCGGCCCATCTTGCTCTTGGGCAGCATCCCCTTAATCGCATCTTCGACAATTTTTTCCGGACGGCGCGCCATCAGGCGAACAAAGGACTCTTCCCGCAGGCCGCCAGGGAACCCGGTGTAGCGGCGATAGACCTTCTGTTGACTCTTCAGCCCGGTGAGCACAACCTTTTCCGCATTGACGATGATCACGTGATCACCCATGTCGATAAAGGGCGTGTACTTGGGATTTTTCTTGCCGGCCAACATGCTGGCTGCTTCGGTCGCCAAACGTCCCAGGGTCTTGCCGCTGGCGTCGACCACGAACCATTTGCGGGTGATATCGTGCGAGCTCGGAAAATACGTAGACATCGTTACCAGTTCTCCCAGGAGAACCCTCGTTCGGACAAGGATCGCACACCGACGCAAAAATTCGCGGCCGGCAACTGCTCTCCCGCAAACGAAAGGTTCAGATCGCTTGAGTGGCGAAGATTAGATTTAGAGCGTTCACTGGAATCGCTCAAAGCGCTTCTTCGGGTTCGCTTTCCTGGCAGGCTACCTGGGCTCGCTCAATCTTCGGATCGGTTTGCTGTGAAGTGGCTTACCGGACTTGCCGGGACTTCACCTCGTTGGATCAGACAGCGACTACAGAGGGCCGGACGCGGCACTGCGCAAGAAGTTCAGAGTACCGCATTTGGGCAAGGGAGTCAACGGGGGCGGGGTTACTCAAGGCGCACAAAAGAGGCATTTCCGCCTCATTCCAAACACCATACGCTCTCCTTGGAATATAGCGGAGGATCCCCCCTCGTATGACACAACGTGCCTCTGAATCCCTGGTAGCTGCGCTTATCCGCATCGGGTTGTTGCTGGCCCTGGCCATCATGCTGATGGCGGAAAATGCCCAGGCCCAATCGCTTCCTGTTTCGGCCCGGGCGCACCCATCCCAGGTTGGCAGTCCCACAGGCCTGCAGCCGCAGATCCTTGCTGCCGGCACTCGAACTCACCGGCCCGCGTAGCTCGCGGCCGGCAAGTACGAGCAAGGAGACCGAATGAAGTTCGTAAAGCAACTCTCGTCGCTTATGACCGCAGCCCTGCTGTGCGGCACTTTTGCCACACTCTCGAGCGCCCAGCAGACAGCGGCAAGCGGAGTGGTGGCTCCTGCCCCGGTGGCGACCTCAGCGCCGGCGACAGCTCCCGCAGTATCTACGGCGGCGGCGGATGCGGCCCTGGTTAAGTCCACTCCCCCTCTCACCGAAGATGCCCTGCGCGCGCGTTACGTCGGCAAGCTTATTTTTCTGCGCGGCTCTTACCTGGGCGACGATCTGAACTTCGACCAGGATGGTAAGGTGAACGGCTCGCCCACCGTAGCGTCTTTCACGCTTTCCGCCTTCAAGGTCACGAAGGTAAAGCTTTCCAAGCGCAAGTTGGAGTTTGAGGCCGATCGCTACGGATTGCACTACTTGGGCGCACTGCCCTACGAAGACGAAAACAAGCCCTTTGATATGGTCAAGATCTCCAAAAAGCCAGTTCACATCTCCATTGACCGCGAGCTTATCGTTGTCCCCAAAGTAAAAAAGGAAAAGAAGAAGAATGAGCCTACGGCGCAGGAGATTGCCGCGGCCCAAACATTGAAGACAAGGAACGACACCGCCTCAGCCGCGGCACCTGCCCCACCGGCCACTAAAGGGGCCGCCGCCGAGACCTATGAGGCACTGGCAGCCGTCTCTCCGGCACACAGCGCCATGCTGATGAACAAGGCGCTGGATAACGTCTTTTCCAGCGACATCGACCGGAGCATCATTTCCCGCTTGCCCGACTACTGGCAGGAATACTTCAAGAGCAAGAGCCAGCACCGCCAGTACATGCCCGCCGACGCCAACATCAAGGTTGTCAGCGAGGGCGTGACGCCGCCCAGGGTTCTGAACAGCATCGACCCGAGCTCGAATGAATATGCCCAGAAATACGGGATCGCGGGCATGGAACTGTTGCGCACGGTGGTCGACGCTTCGGGGGTTCCGCGGCAGATCGTGATCGCCCGCCCCATCGGCTTCGGACTCGACGAGAAAGCAGTGGAGGCGGTCAAGAACTCGCACTTCCAGCCGGCGATGCAGAACGGTCAGGCCGTACCGGTGGTGATCGACATGGTCGTCACCTTCCGCATCTACTCCAACCGGACCAAGCCGGGTTCGGTGCCGAAGGGATCGAAGGATGCGGTTCTGGCCGCTTCTGTAGCTGACACGGGTAGCGATGCTAGTCTGAAGTAGTGAGCCAACGCTTTCTCAACCTCATTCGCGGAGGACAAACGGCGGAAGTCGCCGCCGCTGCGGAGGAAGATCGATCGCTTGTCGCTTGCAGAGACGCCCAGGGCGTCTCTGCTTTTTTGTGGAGCATTTATCACCAGCAGCCGCTGATCACGGACTACCTGGCCGCCCAGCTGCCGGCGCTGGACATATTTGAGGCCTCCGCCCTGGGGGACTGCAGCAGGCTGGAGCCGCTGCTGCGACAGGACGCCATGCTGGTTCATGCAACCTCAACAGACGGCTGGGCGCCTCTCCACCTGGCAGCTGCGTTTGGCGGACCCCAGGCAACCGCTCTGCTGCTTGCCCACGGAGCGCACGTACACCGCTTCTCCCACAACCCGATGCGCAATCAACCGCTGCACGCATGTATTGCGTTGAGCCGCAACCCGGAAACGGCGCGCATCCTGATTGCCCAAGGCGCTGACGTAAACATGACGCAGGCCGGAGGCTACACCCCCTTGCACCAGGCATCGGCTGCCGGGCTGGTAGAGCTGACTCAGATTCTCCTTGAGGCCGGGGCGAAACCGAAAATGCGCTGCGACCAGGGAAAGACTCCGGCCGATTATGCTCGCGAGCGCCACCATGACGGGGTGTTGCAGGTGCTTTTGGGTTAGAACAAGGAAACCGACAGCTGGTCCCCTACGCTTCCACGACTCGCCGCTCCGGTTTGACGAAAGTCTCGGGGGGAGGCTCCCTAGCCCACTCAAGCCAAAGTACGGCTTGAATGGGCCACCCAAAGCTTTTGCTGCCGGTGTAATTCCTCGTTCAACTCGCCTTCGCGAGTCCACTGCTCCTCACAAACAAAAAAATAAAGCCAATAGAATCAATCTCGATTTCCAGCGTTCATTTCACTTTTAACTTGCCGCAGGCAGGTCGACTGCTCCCACGGCGCGCCGGGAAAGGCGGGAAGACAGAGTTTAGGGGGGCTGACTTTCTTTTTGGTCCGTTACTCGGCTGGGGGGTCATTTGTTCAAGCGATCTGCGGTTTCACTTGGACCGGCGAAGGTACACACTTAGACGTTTATTCGTAGGCGAGGGCCTCTATCGGATCTTTTCGGGCGGCCTTCAGCGCGGGGTAACTGGCGCCCACCAGCGACCCGCCCAAGGCAATGAGCGTGGTCGCAATGATCCATCCAACACTGATAGGAAACGGTTGAGTGGGTAAGCGAGCGCTCATTCCAGCCTTTATCAGGAAAGCCGCGCCGATACCCAGAACTATGCCGACCAAGGAGAGGAACGCGGTTTCGCGCAAGACAAGATTGATGATGTAGATCCGGGAAGCGCCTAAGGACTTGAGAATTCCAATCTCACGGGTTCGCTCGAGGACAGCCGTGTACATGGCCTGGAAAATGACGAGAAAACCAACCACCACGGCGATGCTGATCACGATGTGCAATGCAATGTTGAAACCCGGCAGGTGTTCTGGCGTCAACATGGAGAGCACCTCCTGGACGGTTTGCACCTGGTAAGCGGAAAGGCCCGGAACCGCCAGGATTTCCTTCTTCACCAGAGCTTCATTGTCTGGGTTGTCGGTCTTTACGTAGAAGAGCGTGGCGTTGTTTTCCGCGCCCAGCAACGCACCCAGCGTCTTGATGGGCAGGAACTTGCGACCGCCCTTGCCGTGCTCGACAATACCGCAGATGCGGAAGGTGTGATTGAGGATGGGAATGCTGTCGCCCACGTGGTAGCCCTTGCCGCTGCGGGCAAAGTAATCATCCACAATCACATCGTTCGGGCCCTTGAATGGTCCTCCGGAGAGAAAGACAAACGGCCGCAGGGCATTGAAACTCTCGTAGTCGATACCCCAAATGGTCTCAACGGCGGTCTGCGTCGAGATCTGTTGAATGACCGGAGACGCGACGGCGATGTGGGGGAGCTTTCGCAGCACGTCAGCGATCTTTGCCGAAGCCGGCGCCCCGCTCACTCCGACGAGGAATGTCTGGTTGGGGGGGCGAACGATGAGGTCGGCGCCAATACCATTTGTCTGGGTCCGGGACCCCTGGATCATGCCAATCATGATGCCCACGATCGAAAGGATCATGGTGACCTCAATGGCCACCGCGAGAATGCTGATCGACGACCGCAGCGGGCGGTGGAGCAAATTGCCGATGACTAACCTATTCATGCTATTCGCCTGACTCAGCCGAGTGTAGCAAAATTACCTGGTAGCTCCATCCGCTCCGCGGGGAGCACGGGTCCAGTAACTCAAGAGATGCTGTAGCGCGCACAAACTAAAGAGCTACGGGGAATTGCTTTTGACCTGGCAGGAGTCGGCCGTATGGTTGAGAATGTCAGCGTAGGGTCGTGGTACGGGATAGCATGCAAGCTATTCCGTGGTCTCAGGTCCGTCGTTGACGTACCTTTACCGGCGCCGGACCTCCTTTCGGCGAACCCGCGTTCTTCTTTTGATGGAGCCATCGCTTTGAATCGATGGGTGTAATGCATGGGGAATTTTGGTGACACATTACGGCAGGAGCGGGAGTTTCGCGGGATCACACTGGACGCCATTACCCGGGTTACGAAGATCAGCAACCGCCACCTGGTAGCCCTTGAACAGGAGCACTTCGATATTCTCCCGGGCGGGGTATTCAACAAGAGCATGGTGCGAGAGTATGCCCGGGTCGTAGGCCTCGATCAGGAGGAGTGGGTCGGACGCTACCTCTCGGCGCACCAGTCAACCGGAGTCCTAACGGATGAAGACGGCTGGATGCGTTTTGCTGAAAATGCCAGCAAAGCCCGCAGCGAGGTTGGGCCAGGGAACCGTTCCGGTCAGCGTTTGCGCTGGACGGGCGTTGGCGTACTTTTGCTGCTGGTAGCCGGTCTAAGTTGGTTTGTCTGGAGTTATGTCCACAAGAAAATCTCGCTGGTCATGCCGGCGCAGGTCACCCATGCCACGGCAGCGACTAGATCCTCGTACAGCGCAGAAAGCCTCGAGATTGGTACTACAGGTGCCTTTGCCTCGCTGCGCCCCCTCTGATACCGTCTTAAGGAGACTTAGAGAGCGACTGGGCCGGCCGCTCTTTCTTATGAGCGCCGGATGAGCCACGGCTGGAGTGCGCTCGATCCCGCAAATCGGGAAAAGACCGCTGAAATTCTCCCCGTGCAGGAAAACAGGAGGAAGCTACTTTGCCACAACACGATAGATTTTTATTCACGTCCGAGTCGGTGACCGAAGGACATCCGGATAAGATCGCCGACCAGATCTCGGATGCGATCCTCGATGCCTGTCTGGCACAAGACCCCTTCAGCCGCGTAGCCTGTGAAACACTTACCGCAACTGGCTTGGTGGTCATTGCCGGCGAGATCACGACCAAGGCCTACGTTGACTTCCAATCCCTGGTGCGCGGGGTGGTGGCTTCGATCGGGTACGACAACGCGCTCTATGGTTTCGACTCCAATACCTGCGCCGTCATCTCCAGCATCAATAAACAATCTGGCGATATCGCCATGGGCGTGGACACCGGGGGCGCCGGCGACCAAGGCATGATGTTCGGCTATGCGACGAATGAAAATGAAGATCTGATGCCGACCCCGATCTCCCTGGCCCATAAGCTTAGCCAGAAGCTGACACAAGTGCGGAAGAGCGGACTGCTTTCCTATCTGCGGCCGGATGGCAAGAGCCAGGTAACGGTGGAGTATGACAAGGATATGAATCCGGTCCGGGTCGACGCCGTCGTCATCTCTACCCAGCACTCCGAGACCATCTCTACGGAGGAGCTGCGGGCCGACATCCTTAAGCACGTGATCCAGGCAACGTTGCCTTCCAGCCTGCTCGACGCGGACACCAAATATCACATCAACCCGACCGGACGTTTCGTGATCGGCGGGCCCATGGGCGACACCGGTCTGACCGGGCGAAAAATCATCGTGGATACGTACGGCGGCATGGGCCGCCACGGTGGCGGCGCATTCAGCGGTAAGGATCCGACCAAGGTCGACCGGTCAGCCGCCTATATGGCCCGCTATATTGCCAAGAACATCGTAGCGGCAGGATTGGCGAAGCGTTGCGAAGTGCAATTGGCTTATGCCATCGGCGTCGCTGAGCCGGTTAGCGTGCTGGTGGAGACCTTTGGTACCGGGGCGGTCGATTCCGCCACGCTGCAGCAACTGGTACGGGAAAACTTCAGGCTGACCCCGAAGGGCATTATCGAGAGCCTTAACCTGCGGCGGCCGATCTACCGCAAGACCGCTGCGTATGGCCACTTCGGACGGGCCGATGCGGACTTCACCTGGGAGGCTACCGACAAAGCGCAAACACTGCGCGAGGCTGCTGGTCTCAAGGGCAAAGCTCAGCTCGCGGGCGCGGCGAAGTAGTTTCCCAAGACAAGCATCTTGCCGGCAAAGATTATTTTGCCGGCAAGATACGGATAGCGGTACGCTTGGCCCGGGTTGAAGATTGTGGCATGTCAAGCAATCAACAAACCGATCTAAATCCGACCCAAGCCTGGCAACAGGTACTGTCACGGGACACGAGCGCCAGTTTCGTTTATGCCGTAGCCAGTACGGGGGTATTTTGCCGGCCCTCCTGTCCCAGCCGGCGTCCTGCTCCGGCCAATGTATGTTTTTTCTCCGACCCAGCCGGCGCGCTGGCAGCGGGTTATCGCGCCTGCAAGCGTTGCGCTCCGCTCGGTAAGGGCGGCGAGGCCGCGACGGTGGATCGGCTGTGCCGGTATCTTGCCGCCCACCGCGACCGCGCAGTGACGCTCGCCGATCTCGCTAAAGTGGCTCGGAGCAGTCCGTTCACCGTTCAGCGGAAATTCACCCGCGTGCTGGGCATCAGCCCGCGCGCCTACCAGGCGCAACTGCGATCAACGCATATGCGGCGCAGCCTCTCGGCCCCTGGCGCAAGCGTCACCGGCGCTATCTATGAGGCCGGCTACGGGTCCTCAAGCCGCTTTTACGAGCAGGCGGCAACTCATCTGGGAATGAGCCCCACCCGCTTTCGGGAGCGAGGCTTGAACGAGACGATCCGGTTTGCTACGGCGCCCTGCGTGCTGGGACTGCTGCTGTTAGCGGCCACCGAACGCGGTGTATGCAGTGTGATGCTGGGCGACGAACCAGCGGCGCTGGAGCAGCTGTTGCGGGAGCAGTTTAGCGCTGCAAAGCTGGTCCCGGATGCCTCCGGAATGGCAGAGCACATGGCGGCCGTTCTTGCCGCTACGACCGAGCATGCGGCGGCAGGCGATCTGCCGCTCGATCTGCGGGCAACGGCATTTCAGGCGCGGGTATGGCAGGCTCTGCGCCAGATTCCTCGCGGCCAGACTCGCAGCTATGCGCAAGTGGCTCGAGCCATCGGTCAACCGAGTGCGGTTCGGGCTGTGGCACGGGCTTGCGCCACCAACCCGGTCGCCATTGCTGTTCCCTGCCACCGGGTAATCGGTAGCGACGGCTCGCTCACCGGCTACCGCTGGGGTGTAGAGCGTAAAAAGAAGCTGTTAGCGATAGAGAAGGTGAACTTGCAAAACGAACCTTAGCGGGTTGCGGAAGAAAGCCTGCCCACTGTATCCCGGGTTCCCTGACAAAGGCCGGGTGCCCCATATCTCGCTGGTTTTTCGCGAGATATGGGATGCCACCGAGGTTGACCGCTAAGTGCATCGGTTGAATCCAGAGTCAGAGGGAAGAACAGCGGAATCCCACATCTCGCGAAAAACCAGCGAGATATGGGGCACCCGGCCTTTGCCTGAGGACCAAGAGCCTATGGAGCTGAGTTCGTAAAGGAACTCTCACACAGACTGCTTATTCCCCGTCGCCAGCACGGTTTGGAAGAAGGGTGCTTCTGTTTCCTTGTGCACCACGGCGGTGTGCACATTCCCGAAGCCGGCGTGGCCCAGGAGGCTTTCCAGCTCCACTTCGCTGAAGCCCAGCCACACGTCGGCATATAGTTCCCGCGCCTCGGCGAAGCGATGTTGCAGAAGATCCAGGACCGTGATGCGTCCGCCCGGCTTCAGGATGCGCCACGCTTCCGCAACCGCGCGCTCAGGATGGATGGCATGATGAAGCGACTGACTGAATAGCGCCAAGTCTACCGTCCCGTCAGCTATCGGTAAGGCCTCCAAGTCTCCTTTGCGATACTCGAGAGCGGAAACTCCCTGCTTGCGCGCAAGGGCCCGCCCCAGCTCGATCATCTTGTCGGAGTTGTCAACCGCGATCACCTGTTGCGCACGCTGGGCCAGCAGCAGCGAGAATTCTCCCTCGCCCGCGCCGAGATCGGCGATGACCAGCGGCGGCATCAACTGTAATAATGCTTCGGCGATACTCTGCCACGAACGACCCGGAACATACTTCCGCCCCAGCCGGCCGGCCATGTCATCGAAAAAAGCTCGCGTCTTGTCTTGCCGCTTGCGCAGGATAAGGTTCAAGGCCGCCTGGTCGTGCTTTCCTTCCGGAATCTCCTGCGGGGCCTGCTGCAACAGGTCGAGGAGCCCGGACACCCCAGACTCCGGCTTGAACCGATACCAGATATTCTTGCCCGTGCGCCGGTCTTCCACCAGGCCGGCATGCTTCAATTGCGCCAGGTGCGTCGAGATGGTGCTCTGACCCATGCCCAGGATTTCCTGCAATTCGGCCACCGATAGCTCTTCCCGTGCCAGAAGTAACACCATGCGCAGGCGATTAGCATCACCCAAGATGCGCAGCGACTTTACGATTGACGCCATAGCCATTTACAAATATTGTATCAATATATTCTGATGTATCGATATGAGGTTTTAGACATGACACCAGCTACGATTGACCGCACCGCCGCCTCCCCCGCTTTCAAGGTGGCTGACCTCTCCCTGGCCGACTGGGGCCGCAAAGAGATCTCGATTGCCGAGCACGAGATGCCCGGCCTTATGTCCATCCGGCGCAAGTATGCCGCGGAAAAGCCGCTCGCCGGCGTGCGCATTACCGGCTCGTTGCACATGACCATCCAGACCGCGGTGCTCATCGAGACCCTGGTGGAGCTGGGCGCCAAGGTGCGCTGGGCAAGCTGCAACATATTTTCCACCCAGGACCATGCCGCGGCGGCAATCGCGGCAGCGGGCGTTCCGGTCTTCGCCTGGAAGGGTGAATCGCTGGAAGAATACTGGTGGTGCACCGCCCAGGCCCTGGATCATGGCGAAGGCAAGGGGCCGGAGTTGGTGGTGGACGACGGCGGAGATGTGACCCTGCTGATCCATAAGGGCTACGAACTGGAAGAAGGCGACAAGTGGGTCAACTCGCCCTCTTCGAATCATGAAGAGCAAGTAATCAAGGATCTGCTGAAGAAGATACACGGGGAGGATCCCAAGCACTGGCACCAGGTCGCGAAGCACTGGCGCGGAGTTTCGGAAGAGACCACGACCGGTGTCCACCGGCTTTACAAGATGAAGGAACAGGGCAAGCTGTTGGTCCCGGCGATCAACGTAAACGATTCCGTCACCAAGTCGAAGTTTGACAATCTTTATGGTTGCCGTGAATCCCTGGCAGATGGCATCAAGCGGGCGACTGACGTCATGGTGGCAGGCAAAGTGGCCGTGATCTGCGGCTACGGCGATGTGGGCAAAGGGTCGGCTCACTCTCTGCGCGGAATGGGTGCGCGGGTGGTGGTCACGGAGATTGACCCCATCAACGCCTTGCAGGCAGCGATGGAAGGCTTCGAAGTCACCACCGTCGAAGAGACGCTGGGCCGCGGCGACATCTACGTGACCTGCACCGGCAACGTGGACGTACTGACCCTGGAACACCTGTCACAGATGAAGGATCAAGCCATCGTTTGCAACATTGGCCACTTCGATAACGAGATCCAGATCGATCGCCTGAACAGCGCCAAGGGAGTGGAGAAGATCAACGTCAAGCCCCAGGTGGACCAGTACAACTTTGCCGCCTCGAAGGGAAAGCCGGCACATACGATCTACGTTTTGGCCGAAGGGCGCCTGGTGAACCTGGGTTGCGCTACCGGACACCCGAGCTTCGTTATGAGCAACAGCTTCGCGAACCAGACCCTGGCGCAGATCGACCTGTGGAAGAACAAGGACGTCTACAAGGTGGATGTGTACACCCTGCCCAAAAAGCTGGACGAAGAGGTCGCGCGGCTGCACCTGGAGAAGATCGGCGTGAAGCTGACGACACTCAGCGCGGCACAGGCTAACTACCTTGGTGTAGCGCCGGAAGGTCCGTATAAGCCCGAAACCTATCGCTACTAAGTAAGCTGCGTACAATAGCGAGGGCCCCAGCCTTGATGGCTGGGGCCCTTCTGTTTTCCCGGCCCAGCGCACGGTGTCTCTTTTACAATTCTGAGCGTCTTATGAGCATGAAACGGAACGTCTCTTACCTTGGCTGCCTGCTGATTCTCAGCTCGCCTGCGTTGGCCCAGGCACCCGCGGCGGCCGGCAGCACCACCCATCCGCCGGTGGAAGTGATTAAGTCAACCACCCCGGATCCTTCGGTCCTGAAGGCGCGCAAGGGCTCCTATTCTTTCAAAATCGATAGCGGAGACTGGACCGACACCGGCGTCGAGGTCGCCCCGGGTGACCACCTCAACTTTACGGCCACCGGCAACCTGACATTGGCCGACGGACGAACTGCTCCGCCCGATGGTCTTACCCGGGGATGGAAAGACTTGATCCGCGTGTATCCACTTAACTCGGCCAACAGCGGCGCCCTGATCGGCCGAATCGGTAATGAAGCCGCGGCCGTTCCCTTTCTCATCGGCGCCAGCAAAGACATGGATATCTCGGCGACCGGCCATCTCTACCTGCGTCTTAACCTCACCTCCGACCTTTCCGGAAGCGGGAGCATCGGTGTGAAGATGAAGCTGTCGAATGAGACGGCACAAAAGACGGCCTCCGCGCCGGATCTCACTCACCTTTTGTCACCGCGACTGTTCGCTAATATCCCCCGCCGGGTCGGGGACCTGCAAGGCAACCCGGGCGACATGGTGAACTACGCCCTGATCGGCACCCAGGATCAGATAACCAAGGCCTTTGCTGCCGCCGGCTGGGTGCAGGTAGACAAGACTACCCAGGACGCGGTGGTCCACGGTTTGATATCCACTCTTACTCACTCGGCTTACACCGAGATGCCGATGAGCACCCTGTACCTTTTTGGCCGGTCGCAGGATCTGTCGTTTGCCCGTGCCGATCCGCTCGCGGTGGCCGCCATACGGCACCATCTGCGTGTGTGGAAGACTACCGAGACCGTTGGCGGCGAGCAGTTTTGGGTAGGCTCGGCCACCCACGATAACGGCTTCGAGAAAGACCAGCGTAATGGCGGAATCACGCATCACATCGATGCCAATGTCGACCAGGAGCGGGACTTCCTGGAGCAAAGCTTCGCCGGAGCCGGTGTGATATCCGGCGCGGCATACGTGACGCCCTCCAACCCCCTGACCACAGCTAAGACGGCCACCGGGGGCAGCTTTCAATCCGATGGCCGGATTGTGGTGATGGATTTGAAGTGAAACGCTGAGAGTTGATTTCTTAGCCGGGCGCGATAGGGACTGTGGGTGACGTTAGAGCTTCGGGGCAACATTGGGCTGTAGCTTGGTCATCTTGTCTTTGAAAACCTTTCTGGCGATGTCCGGCCAGAATTCATTGAAGACGCCGCCGAACGCACCGTAGGCAGTAACCGTGAAGCCGCGCTCGAAGGTCAGCCCCGCGCCGCGGTCGGAAGCAGGATAGTAGAGGTTCGAAATTCCCCCGGCAGCCAGGTTTCCCAGGATGTTGGAGTAGTTCGGGCCGTGCGATCCGTTATCGTTTTTGCACCAGACCGTGGTCGAAATCGAATACAAAAAACGGCTGGTGAAACTTCCCTCGCCGCGCCGGAAATAGCGCGGATCCTGCTTCAAGAGCATGGGGAAAATTGCGTTCCCCAGCATGGTGCCGTCGAAATTATCCGCATAGGAAGCACCGAAGCGCTTGGCGTATCCCTGCGCCCCTTGTCCGTACCCGGTAAAGTCGTCTTCCGCCTGGCTTAGGCCAGCATCAAAGGCGGCGACGCCGAAGGAAACTGGATCCGTGGCGGTGCGGAAAGCAAGGTGCAACTTCTGCTTGCGCGACAGCGGAGCCGCATCTGAGTTGTAAGAGACGTTAAAGTTAGGCACGACTCCGGCGATCCGCTGCTTCTCTTGCTGACGGAGTTGCTGTTCTGCTTTTTCCTGTTGGGTTAGAGGGCGCGGGGTCGCGTCTTGCTTGCCGGATGGGGTTCCCCCGGGCGCAACGGCGTCCTGGACGGCAGGTGCGGGTGCGTCGGGCACGGAAGTTGAGGGTGGTCCAGAGGCAGAAGTGATCTGAGTCTGGGGCGTCGTTTGAGCGACGTCAGTTACGGCTGTGCTGGCCGGCGATGAAACGGCCTGCGCCTGTGTAGCACCCACCAGGCACGCGATCAAAAATATTGCTCCCAGTCGGGAAGAGTACACCGAACGGGTAGTTAGCACGCATGTCCTTGTTGCAGGAAGGGGCCCATTGCTCTGTTCTCCAGGTTGTCGCGCCGCGTTCGCGGGGTACACTTCGCGGATGATTGGCGTTCGCCCTCATGGCAGTTTTCTAGACTTGAATGTCTTGAGACTGGGGTAAGTTTACATTGATCCCGGCCGTTTGCCGTACAGATTGCCAGGCAAAAGGGCGGTCTGGTCTACGAAGCGTAAAGGCAAATCCAAAAGCGGCACTCGTGCGTACAACTTATGTGTCTCAACTTCAGGAATCGCAAACCAACGCCCCTGACGAGGCGCCTGAGCGCCCGACCGTCGTTTGCAGGGACTGCAAGTCGCCGTCACCCGTCGACTCATTGATCGAAGTGGATGCCCTGCATGTGCAGTGCCCTCTGTGCCTCTATGTCTTCTTTCGGGACACGGAGCGGCGCTAAAGCTTTTTCTCTTCTTCCCGAGCGGCCGAAGACAAGAGGGCTGACGATTTCCTCTGCTTTGCGATCGCATCGAGCACGCCGTTCAGGAAGTTCAGCGACTCCGGGGCAGAGTACCGGCGGGCAATCTCGAGCGACTCGTTGATCACTACCGGGATGGGGGTATCAGGAAATCCCAGTAGCTCAGCGATGGCTGCGCGGAGAACATTGCGATCGACTGCCGGCATCCGGCTGAGGCGCCAGTTCGCGGAATGAGCCTGGATCAGCTCGTCGATCTCTTCGTTGCGAACGGTGGCTACGCGGAAAATATCCTCGGAAAAGCCGCGCGTCTCCGCATCCACTTCTTCGCGGGATCCCCAGAAGGTTTGGCGCACCTGATCGGGAGTGTGCTTGCCTACATCTGCCTGAAAGAGCATCTGCATGGCCAGTTCGCGTGACTTGCGCCGCTTACCGGTAGCGCTCATGGAAGATGCACGTGATTCTGCCCACCGGCCGGGGTGTGTTCGCCGATTTTGCGGTCGAGCGAAACCATCTCAATGGCTGCCATGGCGGCCTCAAATCCCTTATTGCCGGCCTTAATCCCGGCACGGTTCAGCGCCTGCTCCAAGGTCTCGCAGGTCAACACTCCGAAGGCATGAGGAATACCGGTCTCCTGCTGCGACTGGCCGATGCCGCGCGAGACCTCGTTGTAAATGGCCTCGTAGTGCGCGGTTTCGCCGCGCAGCAGCACGCCCAGGGTGATCACAGCGTCCACGTTTCCACCCGCGGCAGCTTTGCGCGCTGCCAATGGAATTTCCCAGGCTCCAGGCACCCGGATCACCTGCACGTCTCGCCGGGCAGCCCCACTGCGATAGAGGCCATCCAGTGCTCCCTGCAATAAGCGGTCGGTAATCACGGCGTTCCAACGCGCCACTACTACAGCAAAACGCATGCCGTGCGCACTCAGATCGCCCTCCACGGCCAGCGGTCTGCCCTTGTGGGGGTCGTCCCATTCCCAAAAGGCGATGGAATGGCCGGTTGCGGGTTCCACAGTAAAGATGCGTGTCTTCCAGTTGGTCTCGGTCACGGGGGTCAGCCTGCGTGCAACTTCGGGCTCCCCCCAGCTGCGAATCAGCCACTCACGAGCCACGGTATGGACCGCCTCCAGCCCGGTGACTTCCACCAAGATCTCGGCCGGGCTGGGCGCGATGCCAGCCGCGAATTCCAGATTCCCAAGGGGCGCGACGAAGGAAACGCCCCGGCTCAGCTCTTCGTCCCATCCCCGGCCAGGCTCAAAGCCGAGCGCAGAGAAGAAGCCGGCCAACTTGCCATAAGCCTCGGGTGTACCGGCCGGGCGCACAATCGTGATTCCCTTAACCATCTCTCTCTGACTGTACCACCGGGATTAAAGCCTCCGTTGGCTGCCTTTGGAGAGCATTTTGCTATTAATGGGATGTGGTTGGGATCAGCCAGGGGATTGATTTTGGGCCAAGCAATTTGCCCGGTGTAGACTCACAGCTTCGCCCACGGAGTCGAACTGACATGGATTTAGAGAACCTGCACTACGAACTTCGGCCGCCGATTGCGGTCGTCACCCTCGACCGGCCCAAGGTGCTCAATGCACTCGATCATCTCAGCTTGACTGAGCTGGAGCAGGTTTTCCTGGACATTCGGCAGAACTCTGCCATCCGCGCAGTGCTGCTCACGGGAGCGGGGGAGAAGGCCTTCGTCGCCGGCGCGGACATCCGGGAACTGGCTACGCTCTCCGCCCTCGAAGGAGAACTGGCCGCCGCCCGCGGGCAGCGGATCTTCAGCCTGATCGAGAACTGCGGCAAACCGGTAATCGCCTGCATCAACGGCTTCGCGCTGGGCGGCGGCTGTGAGCTTGCACTCGCCTGTACCCTGCGCATCGCCAGCTCAAGCGCCCGGCTGGGGCAGCCCGAGGTCAAAATTGGCATCATCCCTGGATATGGCGGGACGCAGCGCCTTCCGCGGCTTATCGGCAAGGGCGCTGCGCTGAAGATGATTCTTACCGGCGAAGCCATCAGCGCAGCCGAGGCCTTGCGCCTGGGCTTGGTGGATGAAGTCGTGGAGCCGGAGCAATTGCTGCCGCGGGCAGAACAGATAGCGCAGACAATTGCCGGGATGGCGCCGCTTGCCATCCGCGATGCCATCCGCGCCGTAAACTCTGGCTACGATCTGCCGCTCGCCAGCGGGCTGGAGTTGGAGGCTTCGCTCTTTGGCCTGATTTGCTCCACCGGCGACAAGGCGGAAGGCACGCAGGCTTTCCTGGAGAAACGCTCCCCGAAATGGAATGGAAAATGAACCATGGTCACTAACCAGCGCACGCAGACTTTGCGTCCGCTCCACATTCCCCTTGCTATGCTTGATTTCGTGGCTGGGCCGCATCCTCTCACTGTTTCTTCCCCGATTGGCCGGCAATGGCGCTGGAAAGCCTTGTCTCTCCAACTCGCTCTGCTATGCGCGCTAGGGCCGGTCGCCGCCGGCTGCAAGGGAGCAGCACCGAACTCGGGGCCCTCGCGGGCTGCGGTGCGGCAGGAGCGCCAAGCCGAACAGAGCAAGATGGACGCGGCGCGACAGCAGCTCGAGCAAATTCCGCCGCCGTCAAAAAATCGTTATCTTAGCGTGCGCACTAAAGAAGCATATGGCAATCCATTTCTTGTGGTGCATCCGCAGACCATCACCCTGACGATTATTTATCGCGATCAGGATCCGAATGGCTTTAGCGCCGGAGGGTTGCTGCGCCCGGCCAAGGCCCGCAGGCAGGAAGTCGACGTGCGACCCGCTGACCTGCCTGAGGCACTGGCCGCGCTTTCGCCGGATGTATGGCCTTATGGCCGGGTGGTTGCGATCGAGGAATCACCTACCGCACCCCGAACGGAGCGGGTCGCCATCCGCCGCAACGTAGAGGCTACCATCCAGATTCTCAACGACCTTGGGGTGGTGGTGGATGAATGGACGGGTTCCAATGGCGCGCTGCTGCGCTAGCACTGCTGTTTGACTTACCCGCTACCCGGATTTCCAGTCGAGGTTGGTGGCGTTGGCGAGCTTCATGCGGCTTTCTTTGCGGAAAGCCGCACACGGGTCCATTTCCAGCGCAGCGTGGTAGGAAATCCAGGTACGCTCGAGCCGCATGACTTCCACCATCCAACCCGTAGCGTTAGGTGTCTTCTGCGCTTGCTTCCTGCTGGTGACCGGGGCGGGTTTCTGGGCCGTACGCTGGAGGCGGTCGGAGCTTACCGATCTGGATGAGTGGGGGCTGGCGGGGCGCAAGTTCGGCACCCTGGTCACCTGGTTCCTGATCGGCGGCGACCTCTACACGGCGTACACCGTTATTGCGGTTCCTGCTGCGCTCTTCGGCGCCGGCGCAATCGGGTTCTTCGCTATTCCCTACTGCATCCTCAGTTATCCAATGATGATGCTGGTGCTGCCCCCTCTGTGGCGTATATGCCGTAGCAACGGTTACATTACGCTGGCCGATTACGTACGCGGACGCTACCAAAGCCGCTGGCTTTCTGTCGCCGTCGCGGTTACCGGCATTCTCGCAACCATGCCCTACATCGCGCTCCAGCTGATCGGCATGCGCGAAGTGATCGCTGCCCTGGGCGTTCGCGGGGAGTGGCCGCTGGTTGCAGCTTTTGTGATCCTTGCGGCCTACACTTACTCAAGCGGCCTGCGGGCGCCGGCGCTGATCGCTATCGTGAAGGACGTGATGCTCTACATTATGGTGCTGGCGGCGGTGCTGATCATCCCTGCGCGCCTGGGCGGTTATGGCCATGTGTTTGCGGTTGCTTCCTCCACGCTGGCCCTACACACGCCTCCGGCTTCGATCATCCTGCGCCCGGCGCAGTTCATGAGCTACTCCTCGCTCGCCCTGGGCTCGGCCATGGCGCTTATGCTTTATCCGCACACCATCACGGGCACACTCAGTGCGGGAAGTGACCGGGTGATTCGCCGCAACGCGGCCTTGATGCCGGCCTACAATCTGCTATTGGGCTTGATCGCGCTGCTGGGCTACGTGGCCATTGCCGCGGGTGTTCACACCGCGGACTCATCCAGCACCGTGCCACTGCTGCTGAACAGCACATTTCCCGCCTGGTTTGCCGGCTTCTGCCTGGCCGCGATTGGCATTGGAGCGTTGGTCCCGGCAGCGATTATGTCGATTGCCACGGCCAATCTTTTCACCCGTAACTTGTATGGCGAGCTGCTTCACCGCTCGTTCTCTCCGAGCGCCATGACGGGCGGGCAGGAAGCGGCAATGGCGAAACTCGTCTCCCTGGCGATCAAATTGGGCGCGCTCGCCTTTGTTCTCCTGGTGCGGACGCAGTTCGCGATCGAACTGCAGTTGCTGGGCGGGGTATGGATTTTGCAGCTGCTGCCGGCGGTCGTGGGCGGCCTGTTCAGCCGCTTCTTTCACGGCCCGGCGCTGCTTTACGGATGGTTCGCGGGTATGGCCGCGGGCACGGCTATGGTTGGCTCGCTTGGATTAAGGAGCTCGATCTATCCTCTGCACTTTGCCGGACATGTATATACCGTGTATGCGGCTCTGCCTGCGCTGGCGATCAATCTAGCGGTCGCGGGCATCGTCTCGCTGGTGCTGAAGATTTCCGGCAGAGCGCAGGCAGAGGATTTGACTGCTATTCAAGCCTAGGTAGCGAAGAGGAAGAGCGAATGAGTGAACAGCGCATTGGATTGATCGGGCTGGGCGCCATGGGGATGGGGATGGCCATGTCTTTGCGGCGAGCGGGTTACAGCGTCCACGTCTTCGACCTTCGCCGTGAAGTGGCGGAGGCCTTTGCCGTGGAGGGGGGCGTTGCGTGCGATAGCCCGGCTGAAGTAGCCGCGGCCAGCGAGGTGGTGGTAAGCGTTGTGGTAAACGCAGCGCAGACGGAGGCGGTCTTGTTTGGCGAGGGTGGCGCCGCCGCGGCCTTGAGGGCCGGGAGCGTTTTCGTAATGTGCTCAACCGTCGACCCTGGCTGGTCAATCGCACTGGAGAAGCGTCTCGCAGAGAAAGGCCTGCTTTATCTCGATGCGCCCATCTCCGGCGGTGCGGCCAAGGCAGCTAAGGGTGAGATCACCATGATGACGTCAGGCCATCCGGACGCGTATGCCAGGGTGGGTGATGCATTGGATGCGATGGCGGCGAAGGTTTATCGCTTGGGATCCGCTGCAGGAAACGGCAGCAAGGTCAAAATCATCAACCAGCTTCTGGCCGGCGTGCACATCGCAGTGGCGGCAGAAGCGATGGCTCTGGGTCTGCGTCAGGGTGTTGACCCTGCGGCGCTTTACGAGGTGATTACGCATAGTGCCGGCAACAGCTGGATGTTCGAAAACCGGATGGCTCATGTGCTGGCCGCGGATTACACTCCGCTCTCAGCGGTGGACATCTTCGTGAAGGACCTCGGCTTGGTGCTTGATGCGGCGCGGAGCAGCAAGTTTCCATTGCCTTTGGCCAGCACCGCGCACCAGATGTTTCTGCAGGCGGCAAGTTCCGGTTATGGACGGGAAGACGATTCGGCCGTCATCAAGATATTTCCTGGCATCGAATTGCCGAAGGCGCAATAAACTGTTCATTGTGTGTATACCTATGACACACTAAGGGTGGGGATACACCATGGGATCGCAGCGAGCACACATCATTTTGCCTCAGGAGCTGATTGAAGAGATCGATGCGGTTGTCGGTCCTCGTGGCCGGAGCGCCTTTCTGGTGGAAACGGCACGCGCCGAGCTGCGCCGGCGCCGGTTGCTCACGTTTTTGCGCGACGATCAGCCTGCCTGGCACGAAAAGGACCACCCCGAACTGTCTGTGGGAGGCGGCGCGTGGGTGAAGGGTATTCGATCAGAAGGTGAGAAGCGCGTCCCCAAGGGAAGGGAGCCTGGAAGACGGGCAAAATGATCGTACTGCTCGACACCACCGTTCTGCTCGACGTGCTTCGCGCTCGCCAAAACCGGCGATCTCTGTTGGCGGAACTGGTCGCCGGCGGCCACGTCCTCGCTACAGCTGCCATCAATATCGGTGAGGTTTATGCCGGTATGCGGCGTGGGGAAGAGAACACGACTGAGGCTTTTCTTTCCAGCCTGGAATGTTACCCGTTGACGGGCGCGATTGCACGCCGAGCCGGTTCCCTTAAGAGTGCCTGGGCGCAAAAAGGCCGAACTCTCTCCTTAGCGGACATGATGGTCGCTGCGACCGCACTTGAACATGGACTATCCTTGATGACGGATAGCCGCAAAGATTTTCCGCTGGCCGAACTGAGCTTCTATCCACTGCCCTGACCGTGGTTTGTTGACGATTACTCTCCGATTCGCTGCTTCATTCATCGGGGGGCACCATGGTGGCGCCCCCCGATGACCCGGCCGGGAAGTGCCCTACCGGCTCCCGTCTTGATAACATCTTGTTCAACATGGCAGCTCCTACCGCGTTTCCTATCCTGCAGCAGACGCCCCGCACAGCGCACGCCCATGAAAGCTTTTCCGCTTCCCGCGAACTGGAAGCGAGACTGCGCCAGGTGGTGCGCGGAGAGGTCCGCTTCGACCCGGCCTCGCGCGCTCTCTACGCGACCGACGCTTCCAACTACCGCCAGGTGCCCATCGGCCTGGTTCTACCGCTGGACGAGGCCGACGTGGTTGCGACTGTGGCCGCATGCCGTGAGTTGGGCGCACCGGTTCTGTCGCGCGGAGGCGGCACCAGCCTGGCCGGCCAGTGCTGCAATGTGGCAGTCATCATCGACTTCTCGAAATATATGCACGCGATTCTGGAACTCGACCCGGCGCAGAAATTCGCCCGCGTTCAGCCCGGCATCGTGCTCGACCGGCTGCGCGATGCCGCCGAAGAACACGATCTCACGTTCGCTCCCGATCCAGCCACGCATAGCCGGTGCACGCTGGGAGGCATGATCGGTAACAACTCCTGTGGCGTACACGCGCTCATGGGGGGCAAGACGGTCGACAATATCGAATCGCTAGACATTCTCCTCTATGACGGCACCCGGCTCACGGTTGGCGCTACTTCGGAAGCGGAACTGCAAGCCATCATCGCCGGCGGCGGTCGACGGGGCGAGATCTATGCCGGCATGGCGCGCATCCGGGATACCTACAGCGACCTGATCCGGCAGCGCTTTCCCAAGATCCCCCGCCGCGTCTCGGGCTACAACCTGGACGAGCTGCTGCCGGAAAACGGATTCAATGTAGCGCGCGCGCTGGTGGGCTCCGAGGGCACGTGCGTCACCGTGCTGCAGTCCCGCTGCGCGCTCAAACATAGCCCACAGCACCGCCGCCTGGTGGTGCTCGGCTTTGCCGATCCCTTCATCGCCGCCGATCACGTACCCGCGGTGCTGAAGTACAAGCCCATCGGCCTCGAAGGCTTCGATGGCCTCATGGTCGACTACATGCTGCGTAAGCATCTGGCGGTCGACGATGTGCTGCTGCTGCCCGAAGGACGCGGCTTCCTGCTGTGCGAGTTTGGGGCGGACTCCGCGGAAGAGGCAGACGCCATCGCGGAAAGATTCACCCAGGCGGGTCTTGCATTCGGCAAAACGTGCACGGTGCGGCGCTACTCCGAAACAGATGCGCGGCGCGTTTGGAAAGTGCGCGAATCTGCGCTGGGCGCAACCGTCTTCGTTCCCGGGGAAAAGCATGGATGGGAAGGGTGGGAGGATTCTGCCGTGCCGCCGGAAGAGCTGGGCAGCTATCTGCGCGACCTCTACCGGCTGCTGGAAAGCTATGGGTATAAGACGCCCATGTACGGGCACTTCGGCCAGGGCTGCGTTCACTTGCGCATTACCTTCGATCTGGAAACCGCCCCCGGCATCGCCAAATATCGCGAGTTCATCGAACAGGCCGCAGACATTGTCCTGGCTCACGGGGGATCCCTATCCGGCGAACACGGGGATGGTCAGGCCCGCGGGGCCCTGCTGCCCAAGATGTACGGTCCGGAGCTGATGAAGGCATTTCAGGAATTCAAGGCACTCTGGGATCCGGACAATGGCATGAACCCGGGCAAGATGATCGATCCGGTGGCAGTGTACGAACCGGTAGACAATCTTCGCCTCGGTGTTGGTTACCAGGCAAAGAAGGTGGAGACCTGGTTCCAATATCAGCAGGACCCGGGCGGATTTGGCGAAAGCACGCTGCGCTGCGTAGGTGTGGGCGCCTGCCGCAAACAGGACCACGGCACCATGTGCCCCAGCTACATGGCCACGCGCGAGGAAAAGCACTCAACGCGCGGACGAGCTCACCTGCTGTGGGAGATGTTGCAAGGCCAAGTCATCACCGACGGATGGCGCAATGAAGAGGTAAAGGAAGCACTCGATCTCTGCCTCTCTTGCAAGGCGTGTAAGACGGAATGCCCGGTCAACGTGGACATGGCGACCTGGAAGGCCGAATTTCTTGGGCACCACTATAAAGGGCGCGTGCACCCGCTGCAGCATTACCTCTTCGGGTTTATGGACCGCTGGGCGCAGCTGGCTGCTGCCGCACCGGGTCTGGCCAATCTGCCCATGCGCACCCCGGGCGTACGCAGCCTGGTGAAAGCCCTCGCCGGCGTGGCTCCTCAGCGCACATTGCCGCAGTTCGCGCGGCGCAGCTTTCAGTCGGAGTACAGAAAACACGCCGGCGGAAACGCAGCCGCGGCAACCGCGACGCCTCTGGTGCTATGGCCGGATACCTGGAACAACTACTTCCATCCCCAGGTGCTGGGCGCAGCTCATGAGGTGCTCGCCGCGGCTGGATTCCAGGTACAGTTCCCGGCACAACACATCTGCTGCGGCCGCCCGCTTTACGATTTCGGTTTCCTCGACCAGGCGAGGAGCTACTTGCAGAAGATTCTGGAGCGCTTGGGGCCCCAAATCGACGCCGGAATGCCTTTCGTGATTCTAGAGCCCAGCTGCGCGAGCGTCTTCCGGGACGAGCTAACAAATTTCTTTCCCAGCGATGAGCGCGCCCTGCGACTGGCAAAGCAGACCTTTCTGCTCAGCGAATTTCTCGTCCGCCACGCGCCGGATTACCGGCCTCCGCAGTTGAACAGCCGGAAGATGGTGCTGCACGGCCATTGTCACCATAAGGCGCTGATGGGCATGCAGGATGAGCTTTCCCTACTGCAGGCTACGAACGCCCAGGTGAGCATGCTGGATTCTGGCTGCTGCGGCATGGCCGGGCCTTTCGGATTTGAGAAAGACAAGTATGAGGTCTCGCAGGCGCTAGGGGAACGGGTGCTGCTGCCTGCGGTACGCTCGGCGGCGCCGGAAACCATCCTGGTCTCGGATGGCTTCAGTTGCCGGGAGCAAATACGGCAGAATAGCCCGCGCCATGCCCTTCATTTGGCTGAGGTTCTGGCCGGGCGATGTTGATTGGCAAAGCGTGAATGGCAAAGCAATGGTAGGGGGCTGTGCCCCCGTCTTTTTCGGCCCATGTACGCCGGAGCGAACATTGCACCCGTCCAGGGGGGAGTAGCCTATATACGGGGGGAGAAAATCCGGCATAAGACAAGCTGGTTACCAACAGGGCAGATGTGGCCGCTCCAGGTCACGAATTCGTTAGGAAGTATCCAGGCCCGCCTGTATGCTGGGAATAGTGTTTGTAACGCTTCGGCTTGCGTCCTGTCTTAATGAGCCTTAGTCCCCTTAGAGGATATTCAACCTGAAAAATGTGAGGCTCTATGCGCTCTGAACTGGTCTACTCGGCCGGCATTAAGATAGCGAACCGGTTCCTTCTCGCGACTGTGGCGATTAAGGCCGTTCGTAAGCTGCACATCAGCACCACCCGTACAGAAGACACCGCGAATGTGGTGTTTGTAGACGTTGCTGCCGGCCGGTACACCGACGTGCACATGCCTGAGATTTTGCCCCAGGCCGCGATCGAGTCCTTGATCGTAGATCCCTTCGTTGTCTCCGCAGCTTAAGTAGACGCAGGCGGAAGAAATGGCCTCCCGGCGAAATGGGAGGTCTTTTTTTTTGCTCTGTGAAATTCCTGCAACTGACGTGAATCTTCGGCTACAGGCAACGACGATTTCACGAAGGGACGAGTAGGATCGCGCCGGGAGATTTCCCACAGGAAAATCAAAAATGGCACACGAAGCACATCACAAATCCGCGGAACACCACGAGGAAGCAGCCAAGCATCATCATCTGGCAGCCGAGCACCACATCAAGGGCGACCACAAGAAAGCCCACGAGCACTCGGTCCAGGCCCATGAGCACTCCACCGCGGCGCACAAGGCGTCGAGCGAAGCTGTACACGCGCACAATTAGCCGCTAGGGTTCCTGAATCCGGGGGGGGTTGCCACAGCTCTACGCGGTTGCCCTCCGGATCGCTAAACCAGGCGAAGCGCCCGTAAACCCCGCCCACACCGGTAGCTCGCGTCATCGTCCCCTCTCATTCCCCGATCAACAACTGGGGCATGGTTTGCCGGTGCTTGGGCTTGCGACTGTTCTCCCGCTTCTGGTCGTCGACAATCACACGCTCCGGCCGGGGTTGGCCTACACGATCCCGGGCGTTAGCCTTGACTGCTTTGACGATCGAAAACTTTTCCGGCCGCCGCTTTCTTTTCGCCATAGAACGATTCTCCTGCCCGGCTGCCGCACCATTTTCCGCTGGTCCCCAGCGGCGGTTATGGAATCCCTGTCCAAGTATGGAATACTTCTTATACTTTCGGCGGAAGGAGTTTTGCTTCGACGTCGAGAAAGTGGGGCTCAGGCTATGGAAGAACGGGACTTTTTCGAGGAAAAAGCTGAACAGCGGAAACACACGCTGACCTGCCCACATTGCGGCAAGTCCGAAGAATATGAGGTGGGGTGGCTGGTACGGCGTAAAAAAGCACAACTGCATGGCAGACCCGACGAGCGCGACCGCGCCCGATTCGCCAAGGCGCAATCCTATATGGTGCGCAAAGATGACACCGTCGGGTGCAAGAACATCCGCTGCCGCAAGCGGTTCGAGGTATCGAGCCTGCAGTCGGTGGCGTTCCTCTAATCATGAAAATACTGGTCTGCATCAAGCAGGTACCGCAAAAGGATGCGCCGCTCAAGCTGAACGAGGCCGGCACCTGGATTCGCGAAGACGTCTCTTATGAAGTGAATGAGCCGGACGCCTACGCCCTGGAAGAAGCGCTGCGGCAAAAAGAAAAGCACGGAGGCGAGGTGGTGGTGGTGACCGCCGGCCCGGCGCGGTCGGCACAAGTGTTGCGGGAAGCTTTGGCTAAGGGTGCGGACCGAGCCATTCATCTGGAAGACGATCGCTTCGCCACGCTGGATGCGGCGAATATCGCGCGTGCCCTGGCAGCCTCCATCGCCGGAGAAGGGTTCGACCTGATCGTGACCGGGCTGCAGTCCGACGATTTTGGGTTTGCCCAGACTGGTGTTTTGCTGGCCGAGGTACTTGGATGGCCACACGCTACCATCATCATCGGCATCGAGAAGACCGACACCGGATTGCGGTTGAAGAGGGAACTCGAAGCGGGGCGCTATCAATACGTCGATGTTCCTTTGCCCGCGGTGCTCACCATCCAGAGCGGCATCAACAAACTGCGCTATGCCACGCTGATCGGTATCAAGCAGGCGAAGCTGAAGCCACTGCGCAAGGTTACCTGGGCCGAGGTTGAGCCGAAGCTGGGCAAGAACCAGCAGCAGATTGAGCGGCTCTACGTGCCGGTGAAGCAAAAGAAGACCCGGATGCTCGAGGGTCCTCCCGCCGAGGTGGCGAAGAAGCTGGTTGAGCAACTGAAGAACGAAGCGCGCGTGATATGAAAGCGGCTCTTTCGCCGCAGACTTGTGATCTCGTACAATCTAGTGTTGCGTAAGAGGAATAGGGCATGGCCAATACACTGCTTCCCATAGAAGAACAGAATCTGACCCCCAACCAGGTGGAGCGACTCGATAAGCGCAGAACCCGTGGCTTCATGCTCATGGTCATTGCCGGCCAGTTTGGGATCATCGCCACAGTGCTGCTGCTCTGGGTCGTCCAGGATCTGACCTACGCGCCGGGATGGGCCCATCCGGTCTTCTACTACTTCGTCTTCGCGCTGGCCGTCTCGGGGATCTCCGGGCTTGCTGGGGCCTATCTGCGGCGCGGCGCCCCGGAGTTCTAAGCTCGCTGCGGCGAGGTGTCCCTTCATGGCAGATCGGATCATGGTGGTCGCGGAGCAGCGCGAAGGTACGCTCAACCGTGTCTCGCTCGAAACCATCGTTGCTGCTCAGGCCATTGGCAAAGAGACCGGCTGGACAGTCGAGGTGGTTTTGCCGGGCAACCAGACCGCGGCCCTGGCTCAGGAGTTGGCGGCCTACAAGGTCGACAAGGTATGGGATTTGGAGGCGCCCTCTCTCGAGGCCTATACTTCAGACGCTTATGTCCATGCCCTGAAGCAATTTATCTCGAGCCAACAGCCGAAGCTGGTGCTCTTTCCCCACACCTACCAGGTGCGCGATTTTGCTCCCAGGCTGGCCCTCGCGCTGGACCGGACCCTAATCTCTGACGCCATCGGCTACAAGTACGAAAATGGCAAACTGCTGTTCACCCGGCAGATGTTTCAAGGCAAATTTGTGGCCGATGTGGCCTTTGCCGGCGACGCTCCGTGGCTGGCGACCTTGCAGATCGGGAGCTATCGCGCGGATCAGGCCGAGCTTGGCTCGGCGCCGGTGGAGAAAGTCGAAGCCGCCCAGCCGCCAGCACTGCGCATCAAGCCGCATGAGGTTTTTCAGGAAGCCAAGCAGGCCGTAGATCTCTCGCAAGCCGAGGTCATCGTGGCCATTGGCCGGGGCATCAAGGAGCAAAAGAACGTCGTCATCGTCGAAGACCTGGCCAAGGCATTAGGGGGCGAGGTAGCTGCCTCACGGCCTATCTGCGACAACGGCTGGCTGCCGCTGGAGCGGCAGATTGGCAGTTCGGGGCAGACCGTGGCGCCCAAACTCTACATTGCGCTCGGCATCAGCGGCGCCATCCAGCATATTGTCGGCATGAAGGGCGCGCGGACCATTGTGGCGATCAATAAGGACGTCGAGGCCCCCATCTTCGAGATCGCCGATTATGGTATTGTGGGCAACCTCTTCGACGTGGTTCCGGCACTCACCGAAGAGATCAAGAAAGCGAAAGCGTAAGTTTCCAAACCGCCCCCACGAAAGACCATGATTCACTTCCGTAAACCAATCGAAGGCATCGAACGGCCGCAGATGGAGGCGGATGTGGTCATCATCGGCGGCGGACCCGCCGGTATGGCCTGTGCGCTGCGCCTGGCGCAACTGATCGACGCCTACAACGATCAGCTGGCTCTCAAGGGTTCCACGGCTCCGCCTCTTTCCAAGGAGAATATTTACGTTCTGGAAAAGGCGCGCGAGGCGGGCCAGCATTGCCTTTCTGGTGCGCTGCTGGACCCGCGTTCGATGCGCGAGCTACTGCCCGGTTTTGAGGCCGAAGCTCCCATCGATGCGGAAGTGATCAAGGAATCCGTCTACTACCTGACCGAAAAGGGCCATCACAAGTTCCCCATCGTTCCCCCGCCGTTACGCGACCACGGCATGTATGTGATCTCCATCAACAAGTTCGTGAAGTGGATGGCAGCCAAGGTGGAGGCTGCCGGGATCACGATATTCACCGGTTTTGCCGGCAGCGAATTGCTTTTCGATCAGGACGGAGTCACCGGAGTACGTACCGATGACAAAGGGGTCGATAAGCAGGGGAACACCAAGGCTAATTTTGAGCCGGGCTACGATCTTCACTCGAAAATAACCATCCTGGCGGAGGGAGCGCGCGGCTCCTGCACCAAACAATTGATCGAGCGCTTCCAGCTCGAAGATCCGGAGCACGCGCAGACCTACGGTGTGGGGATCAAGGAGCTGTGGGAGATCCCCGCAGGGCGCGTGGCCAAAGGGGAAGTGATCTACACCCTGGGATATCCTCTGACAGGACAAGAGTATGGAGGGGCGTGGATCTATGGCATCTCCGACACTCTGCTTTCGGTGGGCTACGTGGTCGGCCTCGATTACCAGGATCCGCGGCTCGACCCACAGCACGTATTTCAGTCGTTCAAAGAGCATTCCCTGGTGATGCCCCTGCTGGAAGGGGGCAAGATGATTCGCTATGGCGCCAAGAGCCTGCCTTACGGCGGCTGGCTTACCATGCCGAAGCTGGCGGGGAAGGGTTGGGTGATCCTGGGGGATTCGGCAAGCCTTCTTAATTCCCAACGGCTCAAGGGTATCCACCTGGCCATCAAGAGCGGGATGCTGGCAGCGGAAACCGCCTTCGAATCCATGCGGGTAGGAGATAACTCGAGCACGGCTCTCGGCGCCTACCAGAGCCGGGTCGAGGGCAGCTGGATCAAAGAGGAGTTATACCCGGTACGCAATTTTCATCAGGGCTTCGAACACGGGTTGTTGCCTGGGCTGGCGCATAGCGCCGTGCAACAGGTGCTGGGAGGCAGAAACCTCGGTCCTGACTTCAAAAATCAAGCCGGCTACCGCAACATGCACCACCTGGATGCTATCGGGCGCTCCACCTACGGCCGCGAAGCGACGCTGGGGCCGGCGAAGAACGACGGAAAACTCTCCTTCGACAAGCTGACTGATGTCTATTACTCAGGCACGCGTCATGAGGACGACCAACCGGTCCACCTGGTGATCCGCGATATGGATATTTGTAACCATCGTTGCGTGCAGGAGTTTGGAAATCCCTGCCAGCATTTCTGCCCTGCAGCGGTGTACGAAATGGTGGACGGAGCGGAAGGCAAGCAGTTGCACATCAACTTCGCCAACTGCGTTCATTGCAAGACTTGCGACATCATGGACCCATACCAGGTCATCACCTGGGTGCCGCCGGAAGGCGGTGGCGGGCCAAATTACGACGGGATGTGAGTGGCTAGGATCGCAGATCTCTCTATTACTTCGGTCTACGCCGATTGCGAAACCGCTTTAGTGCCCTGAGATTTGCCACTGCTGTTCGGTGCCTAAAGGCAGGACGGCGACGGTTTTGAAGTACACAACATCTTTATCGCTATGATTCTGCAGGCCGATCCAGCCTTTGTCGGGACGCGGGCCGCGGTCTGGCTCGAAGGAAAGCTTCTTCGGTGGCACTGGCTGGCCTTCAGTGTAGTCCGTCACCTTGACGTCATTCACAAACACCTGGGTGTGCGGTCCTTCGAGGCGAATCAGCATGGTGTTCCACTCCGGGCCCGGCTTACCTGGCTTGGCGAGGGGCTTGGTCAAGGAATAGAGGGTACCGGTAACGTGATACTCGTCTTCCCCCCCGAGCTCCGGATGGTTGTCGATCTGCACCTCGTATCCACGGTTGACGGGCATCCAGGGTTCCGTAGGTTCTGTGGGGATACGGATGAAGACACCCGAGTTGTCATTCTCGTGTTCCATGCGGTAAACCACTTTGATCTCGCAATCGCCAAATGGGTGGTCGGCCCAATAGAGGAGACCCATTCCCCCCTGGGTCTTCAACAGTCCGTGCTCGACGGTGAAGCCACCCGGCCCTACATGCTTCCAGCCGCGCAGGTCATGGCCGTCGAAAAGCGGCTGCCAGCCAAGCTGCTTGGCCGGCGAAAGCGTTGCGGCGCAAAGCAGGATCAGCAGCGCCAGCATCGGTTCTTTTCTCATCGGTTCCCTTCCCCCTTGATGCTTTGGAACAGCGAAGTCTCAGTTTAAATCGTTTACTGCCCACCAGCGTGTGCAACGGGCCAGCCTTATCCAAAGACAATTGGGACGCAGCGATGTTTGCGTGTACCATTCCATTGCGCGTGGGGTGTTTCGCAGTACACTCGCCGAAGGGGGCGTAGCCATGAGCGGCAGCGACCTGTTACTTACCTGTAGCGACTGCGGTCAGGAATTTACTTTCACCGCAGGTGAACAGCAGTTCTTCCAGGAGCGCGGGTACTCCTCGCCCCGACGCTGCAAACCATGCCGCCAAGCGAAGCAGAACTCCGCTGGAGGCGGTGGCCACGCGCCTTCCCATTCCCAACACGAGGGTGGTTACAGCGCCGGCCCCGCCATGAGCACGGGTACGACCGTGGTCTGCGCGAGTTGCGGACAAACCACGACGGTGCCATTTGAACCCCGTGGAGACCGTCCGGTTTATTGCAAGAGCTGCTACCGACCCAAACAAGGGGGCGGAGGGGGTGGCGGACGGCAAGGCCGCGGCGGAAGCGGGGGCGGAGGGGGCGGCGGCAACCGCGACCGGGATCGCCGACGGCATTAAGCGGCTTTGCCATTCACCCTGGAATGTGCCTTAAGTTGTATGGCCGCATACATCTATAGCTAGCATACTGCTCCCGAGGGTGTGAGTATGGAGCAGGTTTTGTTGGAGATGTTTGAGCAGGCACGCAAGCTGGTGGTCGAAACCGACCGCAGACTGGCGGAAGAGAACGACCGGATTCGAGAAAAGGAGCGGGAAGCCAAGCTGTTGGAGTTGTCTGCGCTGGTCGAGGCATCGTTCGACTTCACCAGCAAGGAGAAATTGGAACTCGATCCCCGACTGGATCTCCAGGACGGGAAACCAACGGTGGAGTTTATTGTCCGTAGCCTGAGAGCGATTTTTGTGATGTCGCCGCATCCCGAAGGTATTTGGACGCTGAGCGCTCTGGAGGATGGGCGTGCACCGCAGTCCCTGGGAGACTTTCCGGGCGGCACCAAGGGTGATGCGGCATCCAGGCGCTTGGCCGCAGCGCGAATCGTGACCGCGATCGGAAACTGGTCGCAAAAGGGTCAGCCACTATCCGCCAAAAAGCCTGTCCAGCCGGATCCGTCTGGACGCTGGCAGGACACCCCAGTACCGGTCGAGCTGCAGGAGCGGCGCGAACCGACCTATGGCACTATGGGCAAATTTCTCGGTTACTAACGCAGTTCACTTTTGTATAGGCAGAAGTGAAAATGCGGTAAGACCCAGGTTTTTCGCCCCATCAATCTCCCCCGCTGGGGAAATATAGCTTTCGAGCTGCATTTCCCCGGGCTCCTTCCTTCTGTAATCCCCTGAAGAATAAGATTGTCGCGGAGGTGTGGAGTAATGAACCCACGCGCATTCGCCGCGATGTTTGCGTTGCTGCTGGCGCTAGGCTATCCGCTCAATGGAGCCGCCCAGGACGGCAAGCAGCAGCGCATTGCCGATATGGCCTATCAAGCTGAAATGGAGCATGACGTTGGGGCTTGCCCGGGGGCGGAGACCGTGACCGACCGCGACGTGTGTCTGAACGACGCGCGGGTCGAGACCTACAAGAACTACACCCAGTTTTTTGACGCCCTGCGGGAGGCGCTGATCGATAGCTCGCCCAACGATTCCAACGCCTTGGCACTCGACCGAACAGAGCTGGTTTGGGAGAAATATCGGGTGACGGCTTGCGATGCGTTAGTGGAGGTTTACGACATAGGCACGATCAAGCATCCAGGGTCAACCGAACCTAGCTCAAGGGTGCGCTGCCTGATCACTTTGACACGCAGCCGCATGCGCGATCTGAAAGAGCTGTATGCACCAACGCTGTAAGACACTTTGAGCGCAATTGTCCCCAGCCTCTGGTTCCCTCGCGAAGGGCGGGTGCCCCATATCTCGCTGGTTTTTCGCGAGATGTGGGGCACCCGCCCTTCGCGAGGGCACGAGACGGGAAGTTCTCACGCAAACTCTAAAGGTTGAAGCTGCGCCCTTCTGCCATCTGCCGGATGTGATGAAAAAACGTGCCCCAAGTTTGAACCTGTTGGTTGGTTCAAACTTGGGGCATTTGTTGGACTTCCGCGAAAGACGCGGCTGGTTCTAACTGCAGCCGCTGGTAGAGCCACAGCTCATGCATCTGTAGCAGCTACCGTTGCGCACCATGATGGCGCCGCAAGTGTGGCAGCTGGGCGCATCTCCCATATCGAGATACTCCTTCATGGCGTCGGCCGCGTGAAAGACTGTCCCGCCACCCTTTCGGGTTTCAGGCGCTCCGAAGATTCCCCGGTCTTCCACGTTAAAGCTGGGCGAGGATGCCCGGCCCTGGCCCAAAGCGCCAACTTCGGGCACGATGCCGCTGGCCGGCGACTTGGTTTCATACTTCGCCTCGTGTCGACCGGTCTCGAAGCCGGATGCGGAACTCCCCGCCGCCTCATCGCTCGAGTCAGCCGCCAAGGCAGGCGTCGCCGAGTATTGCGCGCCCGCTGCCAAGCCGGAGAAAAGGCTCAATTGATGCCCGGATAGGAACCGCAACTGCAGCCAGCGGAAGATGTAATCCATGATGGACTTGGCAAAGCCAATCTGTTCGCTGCCAGTCCAGCCGGAGGGCTCAAAGCGAGTGTGAGCGAATTTCTCGCACAGAACCTTGAGCGGAACCCCGTGCTGAAGCGAGAGCGAGACCGCAGTGGCAAAAGAGTCCATGAGCCCGGAGACAGTGGAACCTTCCTTGGCCATCTTGATGAAGATTTCACCCGGTTGCCCATTGGGGTAAAGGCCGACAGTGATGTAGCCTTCGTGCCCGGCGATGGAGAACTTATGGGTCAACGAAGGACGCTCCTCCGGCAGGCGATGGCGAACGGCGCGGGGCGGCCCCTGCGACGGCTCCGGCTCTTCGCGCAGCGCGGCAGCCTGACCCAGGTTGACAGCATTGGCGATCGACGCGGAAAAGGCATTGGCAGCGGTCACCACCGAGTTGGCAGTGACCTCTAGCCGGGCCGAGACCTTACCTTCCAGCACCCGCAGATCGTCGGTGATGGAGGCAGTATCCCCTTGAGCCATGGCGGCGAGAACGCGGTCGGCGGCAGCGCTGGCGGCTACATCCACGCTGCTTTCCGCGCCCAGCGCATTTTTAATGACCTTGGCCTTGTTGCCGTCGGAAACGTTGAGCGGCTGAGCGCCTTTCGATCCGTCGCGGTAAATGGCAACCGCTTTGAGGCCCAGACGCCAGGCTTCGGTATAGGCCTGGATAATATCGTCGAGGGTCGCGTCGTGGGGCAGGTTGACAGTTTTGGAGATGGCCCCGGAGAGGAACGGTTGGGCCGCCGCCATCATCTTGATGTGGCCGGACGAGTGGATCGAGCGCGTCCCTTTGCTGGGCTTGAAGCTGCAATCAAAGACCGCAAGGTGCTCCGGCTTGATGCCAGGCGCACCTTCAATCGTGCCGGTCGAATCGATGTAGCTGACGATGGAATCAACCTGCGGGTTGGTGTAACCGAGCTTGAAGAGGGCGACAGGAACGGTGTTGTTGACAATTTTGATCATTCCCCCGCCGACCAGCTTCTTGTACTTGATCAGCGCGAGATCGGGTTCAATGCCGGTGGTGTCGCAATCCATCATGAAGCCGATGGTGCCCGTGGGGGCCAGCACGGTGACCTGCGAATTGCGATAGCCATGCTGCTCGCCGTGAGCCAGGGCCTGATCCCAGCAATCCTTGCTGGCCTCGATGAGCGAAGCAAGTTGGGGGGTGGAGAAAGGCTCGGCCGAATTGGCATGGCCGATCTTGTTCACCTCGGCGCGGTGCATGCGGATGACGTCGAGGAAGGGCTCGCGGTTGACATAGAAGCCGGGGCAAGCACCGCCCCGCTGAGCTAGCGCGTTGGCGCCGTCTGCATACTGCGCCTGCTGGCAAAGCGCGCTGGCGGAGACCAACGCCGGCGCCTTTTCCGCCAGGACCGAGGATTGCAGATAAGCCTGGCCGCACGTGATGGCGGTAAGGGCAGCGGCAAAGTCCCGGCCCGCGTCGCTGTCATAGGGCAAGCCCATGGCCATGAGCAGGGCGCCGAGGTTGGCGTACCCCAAGCCCAACGGCCGATAGTCGTGGGAGTTGCGCACGATCGATTCGGTCGGGTAGCCGGAATTGTCCACCAGGATATCCATGGCGGTGATCATGATGTCGATGGCATGGCGATACGCGTCCACGTCAAAGGCGCCCGCGGGAGTAACGAACTTGAGCAGGTTGAAGCTGGCCAGGTTGCAGGCCGAGTCATCCAGGAACATGTACTCAGAGCAAGGGTTGGAGGCGTTGATGCGGCCCGAGTTCTTGGACGTATGCCACTTGTTGATGGTGGTGTCGTACTGCATGCCGGGATCGCCGCACTGCCAGGTAGCCTCGGCAATTTTCCGCATGAGATCGCGGGCCTTGTAGACCTTGGCCGGTTCGCCACCCTTTACCTTGCGAGTGGTGAAGTCCTGGTCGCGCTCTACAGCGCGCATGAACTCGTCGGTCACGCGAACCGAGTTGTTGGCATTCTGGAAAAAGATGGAGCTATAGGCTTCCGAGTCGGGACCCGAACCGTCATAGCCGGCCTGCATTAACGTCCAGGCTTTGACCTCTTCTTTGGCCTTGCACTCGATGAATTCAGCGATATCCGGATGGTCGACATTCAGAATGACCATCTTGGCGGCCCGCCGTGTCTTGCCGCCGGACTTGATGACGCCGGCAAAGGCATCGAAGCCGCGCATAAAGCTCAGCGGCCCGCTAGCGGTGCCCCCACCGGAGAGGGTTTCCATCGATCCGCGGATGCTGGAAAGGTTGGTTCCAGTACCTGATCCCCACTTGAAGAGCATGCCTTCGGTCTTGGCCAGAGTCAGGATGGAATCGAGCGAATCGTCGACCGAGTTGATGAAGCAGGCGGAGCACTGCGGATTGCGGTAGCCGGTGACGGAAAACTCGACCGCGCAGCTATGGGCATTCCAATGCCAGTTCTGGGCATCCGAATTGGGTTCCAGCCGGTCGCAGCCGACGTTGAACCAGACCGGCGAGTTGAAGGCCGCTTTCTGGGTAACCAGGAGGTGAACCAGCTCGTCATGGAAGGTAGCCGCATCTTCCGGGGTGGCAAAATACCCGCCCGCTATCCCCCAGTCACGGATGGTCTCTGCGACCCGGGCGACGAGTTGGCGCACCCCGGTTTCGCGGGCGCCGAACTCTCCCTGGGGAGTGCCAATGTGACCGTGGAGGTACTTGGAAGCGACGATGTTGGTTGCCGTCATCGACCAGTCGGCGGGAACCTCGACGTCTTTCTGCTCGAAGATCGACCCCCCTGTGGCATCGGTGATCGAAGCGGTACGACGCTCCCAGGTGACCTCGCTGTAGGGCGAGACGCCGGGCTTGGAGAAGAGGCGAGTGCAGTGCACGCCGGTGGTGGATTGGGGCTTCGACACCGACTGGCTGTAGTGGGCGGCCCAGCCGTTTTGAGCGGCGGAAGTTACGGAATTGGTGGCCTCGGCCATAGATCTCCTCACTTATTTTAAAGAATTGACAGAAAAGCCGCCCCGGACGCTCGTAGCTGGCGTCTTTGAAAAAACAGGGGTCAAACCGGCCTTACTGGAAACACATACCAACCCAGGCTTGGCGGACGAAACACCCAAAAACGGTGGAACCGAAGATTGAAAGAGCAAGACCGTGAGATGCGAAAGTACCGCTCTCCATGGCGTGTGTCAAGCCAGAACCACTACATCTAGTAGTTTATATGCATATTCTCCCTATTCGCTTCCCAAAACCGAACAAACGGCTGTGGAGAACGCTGCGAGGCGGCTGCAGGCGCGGGTTTTGACCTTCGGCTCACCGATCGACTTTCGGCAGAGGTCCGCCGGACCGGGCTGAACCTTTCAGGGAGGCTCCCATGGCGCCTCTGGAATCAGGCTACGCCCCAGCGGGAGGGTCGAACAAGACCGCAGCCCGGTGGTGGGCGTCGAGAACTGTGGAACCGGTGGATAAGCGGGAGCATTACCGTAACGATTCAGCGTCGGTTGGGAAAAGTGTTAAGGAATTACGGACCACGGGCGCGGTCAAGCTAGGTTGTCGCCGTTTTGCCCTTAATCAGACGATAAATGGCAATAAGCACGATTGCGCCCAGGAGCGACATGAGGAAGCCGGCGCGCTGGCCTTCCCGGTACAGGCCTACGTGGCTTCCGACAAAAGTCGCCAGTAAGGCGCCGGCGACTCCGATCAACATGGTGATAAAGATGCCGCCGGGGTCCTTCCCCGGCATAATGAGTTTCGCCAGCGCGCCGACTATAAGGCCAATGATGGCTTCCCACAACAGGCTAAGCATAATTCCTCCTGGCTGGAAGACTCTAGACAGGCCCGTTGCAATATTGCCGGCCACAGCCGCGCGCCAGGAGTTGGCGGGCGGCCGTGGCGGCGTTTCCGGTACTCGAAACCCCCGTCTTACTTAGACAGGTTCTTGGGCGACCGCTTGTTCAAGGTGCGCAACAGCAACGCCGCTGAGGGTGGCGGTGGTACCGCCTTGTCGAAGACGATCGCATCAGCAGTTACGTCTTTGCCGTAAAGCTTCTTGTTGCCGTCGTTGTCAGGACGCAACGTGGAACCGGCCAGGGAGATGCCGGCGAAGAGCCCACGCGCGCGCGAATAGGAGAGGATCTCGGCCCGCATGGTTACGTCCGTTTCAGCCGAGGCATTGCGGCCAACCGGACCGGCTGCCGCGGAGGCGTCGCCGCCAATTTTGACTTTGCTCTTAAGAATGTTGGCGGCCGAGGTCGGACTCATGAGCAAGAGGACGAAATCCGTGGCTTGGCCGCCCAATTGCAATCCGAAGCTCGCGCCCTCGAGAGCCATCATGGATGGCGCACTCCAAGGACCACGAAAGTTCCTTCCACTACGGCAGGTCAGCACTCCACGGCCGTAGCTGCCGCCGAAAATGAATGCGGCCTTGAGAACGGATGGCAATACGACGACACAATCCGCCTTATCAATAACGCTCTGCGGAATATCGTCAGGCACGTTCATGATCTCGGAAATTACGGTTCCCGCGGCCTTCACTCGATCCTCTTCCTTATCCTGTCCAAAAGCGGGCAGAACCATCAGGCCCATCAGGCTTAGCGCCACTACTGTTCTTTTCATGATCTCTCCTTAAGACTTGTTTCGACTATTTGCAGCAAAATACAGCCATCACACAGGACCGGGCCCTAAACGAATCGCGAGTAACTGCGTTGGTAGGCGTTGAGCATACTATACAAGTTTCAACGCAGGATCAACGGCCACTCCCATTTTGGTCCCGTCTGGCCGGATCTTTCATCCACCCCGACAACAACCTTTGCTTTGATGCAATCGCCGCCGATACAAGGGTATCCCGGCAAAATTCCTTGGCCCGGCGCCCGGACTGACAGATCCGGAAAAGGCAGGTGGGGAATGCATCGTTGCATCTCAGGCAGCCACGAAGGTTCAACCACAGTTGTTACGTTGACTGGCGGTAACCCGACACCAGGCCGCCGGAGGACCGGCGGCCCGGTGCTACTTCTCACCGGTCTTTCCATCGTAGGTTTGGTAACCGTAGGCGTGGCGGTAGCCCTGCGGGGCCCGGCACAGATTGCCAACACTTCATTGCTCACCATTGCGGGCAGCCAGTTCGTGCGCAATGGAAAACCGTACCAGGTTATTTCCGGAGCGATCCACTATCCACGGGTGCCCCGCGAGTATTGGCGCGACCGGCTGCGCAAGGCGCGGGCGATGGGATTGAACACGGTGGAGACCTATGCTTTCTGGAACCTGCATGAGCCTCGTCCGGGGGTCTTCAATTTCAGCGGGAACAATGACATCGCGGCATTCGTACGCATGGCCCAGCAGGAAGGCCTCAATGTGATCTTGCGCCCAGGTCCATACATCTGTGGGGAATGGGAAGCCGGGGGACTGCCGGCATGGCTTTTTGCCGATCACAGCATAAAGGTTCGCACCCGGGATCCCAGGTTTCTTGCTGCGGCCGACCGATATCTCCTGCGGCTTGGAAAGGAGCTGGCCCCGCTCGAAGCCGCCCACGGGGGACCCATCATCGCGGTACAGATTGAGAATGAGTACGGCACGTTCGGAAGCGATCGAGAGTACATGGAGCGAATACACCAGTCGCTGGTGCGGGCCGGCTTTGGAGACTCTATCTTCTTTACTTCGGACGGCGCCAGAATGCTGCCCCAGGATGCTTTGCCGGGAATTCTACCGGCGATCAACTTCGGTCCCGGCAAAGCCCGGAGGTCCTACGCGGCGCGCTTTTTGGCCTTTCTTTATATGGCATCGACGATGGGGCAATTCCACTTCAACCAGCCTCGGATGACGGGAGAATACTGGGCGGGCTGGTATGACGCTTGGGGCGGCCGGCATGCACATACGGACGCCGCTCTCCAGGCCAAGGAATTGGAATGGATGCTGGCTCAGGGTTATTCGGTCAATGTCTATATGTTTCATGGCGGAACCAGCTTCGGGTTTATGAACGGCGCTAATTTTTCCGATCACGGGGATGAAGGTTACCTGCCCTTGACCACCAGCTACGACTACGATGCTGCTCTGGATGAGGCTGGAAGACCCACGAAGAAGTTCTATCTCTTCCGCGATGTGATTCAGCGATGGACTGGCATCACGCCACCTGCCTTGCCCGCCGCATTGCCCATGGCGGGGATGGCAGGCGTGGAGCTGCTGGAATCGGCTCCGCTATGGAGCAATCTGCCTGCTCCGGCCAGCGCGGAGCACCCTCGTTCCATGGAGGCCTTTGGGCAGGGATATGGATACATCCTTTACCGCACCGAAGTCAGCGGGCCGGTTTCGGGCCCTCTGGTGATCGAGGATCTGCGGGATTACGCCGCCGTATACCTGAATCAGAAGCTGCAGGGCACACTCGATCGCCGGCTCAAGCAGACGCAACTCGCCCTCACGGTGCCGGCCGGCCCCGCGACCCTGGACATCCTGGTTGAGAACACGGGTCGCATCAATTTCGGCCCGCTGCTGCAGGAGGGCCAGGCAGGCATTACCAGGTCTGTCAGCCTTGGCGGCCGCGAGTTGTCTGGGTGGCGGATCTATTCCTTGCCGATGACCAGCCCGGACGGCTTGAAAGATTGGCAGAGGAAAGCGATTCCAGGCCCGGCATTTCATCGCGGCATGTTCACACTTGCATCCGTCACGGATACGTACCTCGATGTAAGTAGGCTAGGCAAGGGGTTTGTGTGGGTGAACGGCCATAATCTTGGACGCACGTGGGAGATCGGCCCGCAACAGTCGCTGTACCTGCCCGCGCCCTGGCTGAAGAAAGGCGCGAATGAAGTTGTGGTCTTCGACTATACCGATCTCGATACACCTCAACTGCGAGGGGTGGTCAATCCGATCTGGTCTAAGACTGGCTTTTAGATGATTGGCAGACCTTGGCATTGGTTATTCGAATGGAGGGTTCTGGCGAGCGGTTCCTCACGGTTGACTAGCGGCGATAGACGACGCCGGCCTTCATGACAAAGGAGACGCGTTCCACCACGCGGATGTCGTCCAGTGGATTGCCGGGCACAGCAATGATGTCGGCGTTGTAGCCAGGCTTGAGCACGCCGATCTCGTGCTCCCAGTCGAGTAGACGCGCCCCGTTCAGCAAATCGGCCTTGAGCACCTCGAGCGGTTTCATACCGTATTCCACCATTAGCTCCAGCTCGCGCGCCTGGGTGCCGTGAGGAAAAGGCCCCACATCGGAACCCACCGCCATTGGTACGCCGTGCTCCAGCTGGCGGTGAAACTCCTGCACGTGATAGTCGAGGACTTGGCGCTCGCGCGCCGCCCCCTCAGGAGAGCTGGCGTGCGCGGCAAAATACTCCTGGATGGTAAATGTCGGAACGGCGTAGATCTGCCGTTCGTGCATCAGGCGCATCGTCTCGTCGCTCAGCTGGTCAGCATGGTCGATCGAGGCTACCCCGGCCTGGGCGGCGTACAGGGCGCCCGGCTCACCTTCACAATGCACGGCAACGCGTGTCTGAAGGCGGGCAGCCTCGGCGACGGCCTGCGCCAATTGCGGCTCGGAGTATTCGAAGATGCTATGAAACTGGCCGTCCTTAAAGAAGTCGCGGCCGGTTTCGTAGATCTTGACGAAGTCCGCCCCATCCTTGATCTGCTGGCGAATGACGGTCACCAGTTCATCGCCGGTATTGGCGTAGGTGGCGTTGGGGAGCACGTGCTGCTCGGGGTTGAAGTGGAGGGCGTCTTCGTGGCCGCCGAGAATGTTGATGGCGTTCCCACTGACCCGCATGCGTGGTCCTGGGATCAGTCCCTTGTCAATCGCGTCACGGACGGCGGAGTCGGCGGGGCCCGCGCCTTCCGTACCCATGTCACGCTCGGCAGTGAAGCCAGCCAGCAGGTCGGCCCTGGCAGCCAGGGTGGCCATGATCACTCGCTGAGGCACAGACTCAGTCACAGTTTGCAGATCTTCGGCTCCGGGATGGAGGAAGAGATGCACGTGGGCGTCGATCAGGCCGGGCATCAGGGTCGTGTCCCCTAGGTCGATGGTCTCGGCCCCCGCGGGATGGGCGACGGAGGAGCCGGCGGCAACGATCTTCTCTCCTTCCACCAGGACTTCCCCGGGAGAAAGCACGCGGCCGCCCTCGATATCGAGCAGGTGTGCGGCATGGAGAACGACGGGGTGAGCGGTTGCGGGAACCTGTGCAGGGACGCGGGGCCCGAGCGAGATAGCGGCCGCGAACCCAAGCAGAAGAAGAGTACCGCGCCCGTATCTGTGATGGATAGCCAAGATGGTTTGCAGGATATCAGGAGCGCGGTTCAGTACGCCGGAGCGTATTACTATGGTCCAACCATGCGACTGCGCCGAAAGATTCGCGAAGTCACCTACCACTTCGAGGACCTGCGCGACCTTCTGGCCAAGGCCAGCCCTTACCGTTCGGGGGACGCTTTGGCGGGAATTGCCGCGGAGAGCAGCGAGCAGCGGGCGGCGGCGCAAATGACGCTGGCCGACCTTCCGTTACGCGCCTTTCTGCAAGAGGCCCTGGTGCCCTACGAGAACGACGAGGTCACCCGGCTGATTATCGATACTCATGATCCGGCAGCCTTTGCTCCGATAGGGTCGCTTACCGTAGGCGAGCTTCGCGACTGGCTGCTCTCCGACGCCGCGACGGGTGAGGCATTAGCCGCGGTAGCACGGGGTTTGACCCCGGAGATGGCGGCGGCGGTCAGCAAGTTGATGCGGGTGCAGGATCTGATCCTGGCGGCGCGCAAGATACGCGTGGTGACGCGATTCAGGACCACGGTAGGGTTGCCCGGCAGGCTCTCCACGCGGCTGCAGCCGAACCATCCCGTGGACGATCCGGCGGGCATCGCGGCGGCGATGGTCGATGGACTCCTGCTCGGCTCAGGGGATGCGGTGATCGGGATTAATCCCGCGTCGGACAATGTGAACAGCGTGAAGACCCTGCTGCAGTTGATCGACCACGTGCGCCAGAAGTACCGAATTCCGATACAGAGCTGCGTGCTGGCGCATGTCTCGACGCTCATGGCGGCGCTGGAACAGAATGCCCCGGTCGACCTGGTCTTTCAATCGATTGCCGGGACCGAAGCCGCCAACCACTCATTCGGGGTGAACCTGGCACTGCTGGATGAGGCTTGCGCGGCGGCACGGGAGCTAAAGCGCGGGGCTGTCTTCGCGGGCCACAATGGCCACAAATCCAGGCTGGGCGATAACGTGATGTACTTCGAAACCGGGCAGGGCAGCGCACTTTCCGCCGATGCCCATCACGGGATTGATCAGCAAACCTGTGAGGCCCGAGCTTACGCCGTTGCCCGCCGCTACCGGCCGATGCTGGTGAATACGGTGGTGGGCTTCATCGGGCCGGAGTACCTGTACGACGGCAAGCAAATCATTCGCGCCGGGCTGGAGGACCATTTCTGTGGCAAACTGCTGGGGCTGCCCATGGGTTGCGATGTTTGCTACACCAATCACGCCGAGGCCGACCAGGACGATATGGATGTGCTGCTGACGCTGCTCGGCGCGGCGGGCGTGAACTACATCATGGGCGTGCCCGGAGCCGACGACGTGATGCTGCATTATCAAAGCACGTCGTTTCACGATGCGCTCTACCTGCGGCGAGCACTGGGCTTGCGGCCGGCACCGGAGTTTGAGGCGTGGCTCAACAGTGATGCTCGTTTGCGCCTGAGTGTACCGGCTTTTCTCTCGTAACCGCCGATGATTGGTAAGCGGAATCCCAAGACGCAGCGTTCCGAGCCTGATCTGGATCTGGCGCCGCCGGAGATGTCTTACGCAGCCCGCGAGGCCTTGCGCAGTTACACGCCGGCGAGGGTCGCCCTGCAGCGAACCGGGGTGAGCCTGGCGACGCGTCCTCTGCTCGACTTCCAACTGGCCCATGCTCGAGCACGCGATGCGGTCCATGGGGCCATCGATGTACGCATGCTGTGCGATGAGCTCCGCCGGTCGGGACTTCCTGCGCTTGCCCTGGAAAGCGGGGCCGGGGACCGGGCTACCTATCTAAGGCGGCCGGACCTGGGACGGGCATTGAGCAAAGAATCCGCTGCGCTGCTGACGCCTGGGGAGTACGACGTGGTCTTCGTGATCGCCGATGGGCTCTCGGCGCTGGCGGTGGAGCGGCATGCGCTGCGTTTGTTGCGAGAGGTCTTGCCTTTGATCGCCGGTTGGCGGCTAGCGCCGGTGTGCGTGGTGGAGCAGGGCCGCGTCGCCGTGGGCGACGCGATTGGAGAAGCGCTGCAGGCGAACTTGGCCGTGGTGCTGATTGGGGAGCGGCCGGGATTAACCTCCCCGGATTCCCTCGGCGTCTACATTACCTGGCAGCCGCGGCAAGGCAGGAGAGACGCGGAACGGAATTGCATTTCAAATGTCCGGGAAGAGGGATTGGGCTACGCAACAGCGGCGGGCAGGTTGCACTATTACATGCACGAAGCATCCCGGCGGCAGATGACGGGACTTGGACTCAAGGATCCGGCTGAGGACATTGCTGGTTTGCTCTAGAATTTATGGCGCTTTCCGGTTCGTCCCTGGTTCGACCTCGCGAAAAAGCGCTAAGGCAAAAATCAAAAAGCTATCGAAGGGCTTCGACCATCTTTTTCGGCCCATGTACGCCGCGGCGAACATGGGGCACACGTCCTGTTTAGCCGGCTTCGGTGGTTTATGGTGGCAATCTAATTATCGTCAACGCAGATAGTTGCGGAAGAAAGCCAGGGCACGCTGGTTGGCGGAGTCCATGACATGAGTACCAAAGAGGTGACCCTCGCCGGCATAGATTTCGATTTCGCAGGTGAAGTCTCGGAGCTCGCAGAGACGGACTAATTGGCGGGCGTTCACAATCGGGACTTGCTTGTCCAGCTCGCCATGAAGGATGAGGAGCGGGGGCATGCTTTGCACCTGGGAGAAGAATGCGTTGGGGAGAAGCCCGGACCATTCTGCGATCGCTTCGACCTCTAACTTCTGGGTGCCGGCAATGAGGGCGACAGAAGCGCCCTGGCCTTGTCCGGCAAGGCCAACTTTCTTGTTCCGGAGGAGCGCACGTGAATGCAAATCGGTAACGATGTCTCCCACCACCTGGGCCCAACGGCGATAGTTGGCGGTGGTTGCCTCAGCGGTAGGCGTGGCACTGAAATAGTCGGGCAGCAAAACGCGAAAGCCGTGATCGGCAAAAAACCGCACCTCCAGCCGGCCGAGAGAAAGATCGGAAGGGCTCGCTCCACGCAGGAAAATGATAGTCGCGGTAGCCTCATGGGAGCCATAAACCGCGCACGAAACGGCTTTGCCGTGGCTCACGAAGGTTTCATACTCCACCGGAAGCGTTTGTGCCCGCAAAGCGGTGGCGGACAACGCGAACAGAGCAAGGACGACCAGCCGGCGAAGAGGCATCTCAGAGCACCTTGAGCACGACCAGCGACAGGTCATCGCTCTGTGGCGCGCCCGCGGTGAACCGGTCGGCGCTCGCGATCACCGCGGTGACAATATCCTGCGCGGAACGGTGAGTGCTCATTTTGGCGGCCGCGATCAGGCATTCTTCTCCCCACTCCTCAAGATCGGCAGTCATGGCTTCGCTAATTCCATCGGTGAAGGCGATGAGGGTGTCGAAAGGCCGCAACTGGAGCTTACCTTGCTCATAGTGAACTTCCGTAAAGATGCCAAGCACCGGTCCCCCCGTTTCCAAGCGCTGCACCATGCACTCCACCTCGGGGTTACAAAAACCATCGTGCGCCGAGGGCCGCAAGAGCATGGGTGCGTTGTGCCCGGCATTTACGTAGTCCAGTGTGCGCGTAACGGGATCGTATTCACCAAAGAAAAAGGTGACGAAGCGATTACTGGTGGAGGAATCGTAGATGATGCGGTTGAGGCCCTCGATGACCCGGGCCAGATCGAGATCGCCGCTGAAGGTAAGCCCATGGAGGGCGGCACGAATGGAAGCCATCAGGAGGGCGGAAGAAATGCCCTTCCCGGAGACATCGCCGATCGCGATGCCAAGGCTGCCGTTTTCGAGCGCGATAAAGTCGTAATAGTCCCCGCCAACCTCTCGCGCGGCGCGGCTGTAGGCGGCAAAATCAACCCCTGCGACGACGGGATAGGTCTGTGGCAGGAGGCGCTCCTGCACTTCACGGGCGATTTCGATTTCGCGATCGATGCGCTGGCGCTGCGCTGACTCCTCCGCGAGGCGGTGAACCAGCCCGCTGTTTTCGATGGCCAGCCCCGCTTGCAAGGCGACGGAAGAAAGTAACTGCCGGTCGGAGCGGGAGTATGGTTCTTCGCTGAGCTTGGGACCCAGAGCCATCACTCCGATTAAACCGGCGCGGCCAGGCAAGGGCAGCAGCAACTCCGCGTCCAGCTGGTTGAGCACTGAGATTTCGTTGTCGGGCGCTAACGCCAGCCAGGGGTCGGGCCGCTCAAGGTACACCTGTTTGGGGCTCTGGCCGATCGCGAGCGCCCGGATGGTGGAGGAATTGTCCGCCAGGGAAACGTCGATCGTGGCGGGAATTCCTTGTGCATACTGCAGGCTGAAGAGGTTTCCCCGGCGCAGCAGGAAGGCGATCCGCTCCACGTGCAGGGTCTGGCTGATGCGCTCAACGATGGTTCGCAGCAAGGGCTCGGTTTCGGTGAAGCTGCGCGCTTGTTCGGAGAGGTCCATCAAGACCTGCTCGACGGAATAGGCCTCGCGGAAGAAGCGCCGGTCAAGCCATAGGGAAAGCGGCCGGGCAATACGCAGGCGCAGAAAGAGAACGACGATGACGAAAACCACGGGGGCGATAAGCTGCACCGCGCGGCCCGAGGTATGGGCAAAGTGGTAGAGCCGGAAGGCCAGGAAAGACAAGACGATCGTTTGTAACACCCATAGCGTGCCGCGGGCAAAGGCATAGCGTGTGCCTTGGCGGAGGATGATGCGCAGGTCAAGGGCGCGCTGCACGATGACGGTGTAGGCGAGTGATAAGGGAAAGAAGGTGAAGAGAACAGCCACGGTAAACAGAGCCCAGGAAGGCGCCATCTGCAAGACCGGCTTCTCGGAGAAGGTGGAGGTCAGCAGGAGGGCGAGCAAAGGGCCGAGGCCGAGCAGCGAGCCGGCAGCTACTACCGCCAGGCGGCGCCGGGCATCGGGTTCGGGTACGTGGAAGAGCTTACTGACGATCGCGATGATGAAGATGCAGAGAGAAAGCGCGGCGAAGACATTGCCGGCGAGCTGCAGCGGGTCAAAGGCGGAGAGATAAGGCTGGATGGAGTGGATGTTATAGAGCAGGCCATATTCCAGCGCGAAGGTGGCAGGGACGATCGGGATCTGCGGAATAATGATCAGCCACTTCAACCACGGATAACGTATGTCGGTGCGCGAGCGGACGGGAAAGTAGATGCTGAACAGAATGAGGGAGATAAACATCCACTGGAAGGCGAAGATCCGCCAGAAGATAGTGAAGGGCGCAAGGAAGCCGGGAAAGTATCCGGCTTGACTGATAAAGGCCGGCACCACGTTCATGATGCCGAGAAAAAACCAGGCATTCCACTCGAGGGGCCTGGCCAATACCACCCAATATCCCAGCAAGAGGCAGAATGCCGGGAAGAGCAGAACGAGCACGATGTTGATCAGCCAGCCGGTGAGCGTGGGAGGACCCCTTCGCCGCGCCATCAGCCCCACATGTGCCGTACGGATTTCCCCTGCCATATTGCGATAAACGATGGCCGCGATCTGCCCCGGATGAGCATGGAAGGTCTGACGAATGACCCCGGCCATTCCGGTGAATGGCTGGCCGTTCACGGAGAGGACCTGGTCCTCCGGTATCATGCCGGCGCGTCGGGACTCGGGGAGTGGATCCACAAAAAAGCGCGCGCTGTGAGGGGCACCAAGCGGCGGCCGGGCGCGCTTGGCGTTGAGAAAACTGTCAAAGTTCGCGGCGGCGCTGGCGGCGTAGAAGAGCGTAGAACCAACAGCCAAGATGGCTAGCAACAGATACGGAAGTTTGGCGGGGTTGGTTTGCATTGAGCCAATACAGCATTCTTACGATTAGTGTCATCTGGCCGGGTTTGCCAAGTACGGCCATTTTTTAGTGGAATGGCCGCGTTGAGAGCATCCTCCTCGATTACTCCAATCGTTTAAATGCTTCAGGCGGCATGGTAGCAGACCGATTGAAAGCCAGGATCAGCGGCGAGAGTTGACATCGGGGGGAGAGACGGTTAGCTTTTTATTAGCTATGCAAGTCCGCGGCCAGCATCATCGTCATCACCATCATCACGTGACGAGCGTGTCGGCGGACGCTTCCGGCCAGCGATAAAAGGCCAGGAAGCCAGGATCAGGAAAAGCCCGCCGGCGCGAAATGCGCAAGCGGGCTTTTTTGCGTTTACGGTGTTGTGAACAGAGAGGGAAGGCCCGAAATGACTGAAGCAGTGAAACTCGATTTTGCGAAGATGGACGGACTTCTGCCTGCAATCGTGCAGGATGCGGAGAGCGGACAGGTGCTGATGGTGGGCTTTCTCAACGAGACAAGCTATATCAAGACGCTGGAGACGGGGTTTGTGACATTTTGGAGCCGCACGCGGCAGAAGCTCTGGATGAAGGGAGAGACCAGCGGAAACCGGCTGCGCGTAGTATCCGCCGCAACCGACTGCGACCAGGATGCAATCGTCTTTCGGGTGGTCGTCGAAGGCGACGGGCTGGTCTGCCACGAGGGGACGGTGAGCTGTTTTACAAATGCCATCGAACTGCCCACGATGGCGAAGACGGAGGCCCGGAATGGCAAGTAAATTGAAGCTTGGCATTCCCAAGGGAAGCCTGCAGGACGCAACTATCGCGTTGTTTGAGCGCGCGGGGTGGCACATCTACGCCAACGGCCGCTCGTATTTTCCCGGAATTGACGATAGCGAAATCGAGTGCATGCTCATTCGCGCCCAGGAGATGGCGCGGTATGTGGAAAAAGGCGTTCTGGACTCAGGCCTTACCGGCATCGATTGGGTAGTGGAGAGCGGACTCGACGTGGTCAGCGTCACTGGCCTGACTTATTCCAAAGCGACGCGAACCAAGGTGCGCTGGGTGCTGGCCGTACCCGAGGATTCTCACTTTCAGAAGGCCGAAGATCTGAGCGGGAAAGTGATCGCGACTGAACTGGTCGAGGTGACGAAGAACTACTTCGCGGGCAAGAAGGTTCCGGTGAAAGTGGAGTTCAGTTGGGGGGCGACGGAGGTAAAGCCGCCGACGCTAGCCGACGCCATCGTGGAGGTAACCGAGACGGGCAGCTCATTGCGGGCAAACCGGCTGCGCATCATCGATACCGTGATGGAAAGCGAAACTCACTTGATTGCCAATCGAGCGGCCTATAGCGATCCGTGGAAGAAGCAGAAGATCGACAACATCTCGCTCATGCTGAATGGAGCGATCGCGGCGCAGGGGCGGGTGGGATTGATGATGAACGTGCAGAAGAAACACTTGGATCAGGTATTGGCGATGCTGCCGGCGCTGGATTCGCCGACCATCTCCACGCTCAGCGACGCCGGGTGGGCAGCCTTGAATACGGTGCTCGAAGAGAGCGTGCTGCGCGATGTGATTCCCAAACTCAAGAGTGCGGGTGCAACGGGGATCGTGGAGTATCCGCTTAACAAGATTGTTTTTTAGTCGACCGGGCGCGGGGGGAATCTGCGGTCGATGCGGAGAACCGCAGGTCCCTCCACTACGCTACGCTCCGGTCCCACGGCACGGCGGGGCAGGCGGGATGACACAGGGGAGGGTAGTGCTTCCATGGGGAATTCGCTTGTGGCTGAAAGAACCGCACAAGGAGCATCTGCATGAGGCTGGTGAGGACACGGGGCTCGGGTGGCAAGCAGACCCGTCAGATGCTGAGCGAGTTGGAGCTGAGAGGCGCCCGGAACACCGCGCGCACGATGCCGGTGGTGCAGCGCATTGTGGCCGATGTACGCAAGGGCGGGGACCAGGCCCTGCGCCGCTACGCGGCTAAGCTGGACGGCTTGGCGCCGCAACAGCCGTTCGAAATAAGCCGTGCCGAGATGGAACAGGCGTGGGAAGCGACGCCCAAGTCGCTGCAGGCCGCGATGGAGACGGCGGCCACAAATATCCGGCGATTCGCCGGACGGCAGATGCCGAAGGATTGGACAGCGGCAACCAACGGGCTGACTACCGGACAGCGGGTGCGGCCCTTGAAAGCGGTGGGGTGTTATGTGCCCAGCGGACGCTATCCGTTGCCCTCTACACTGCTGATGACAGTCATCCCGGCGCAGGTGGCCGGGGTGCAGCGTATCGTCGCGGTCTCGGCGAAACCGGCCAAGGAGACCCTGGCAGCCGCGGCTCTGCTTGGCATAGGCGAGTTTTATCGCATCGGTGGCGCCCAGGCGATCGCGGCTCTGGCTTTTGGCACGGAAACCATCCGCCGGGTGGACAAGATCGTTGGACCAGGCAACTGGTATGTGACCGCAGCCAAAAAGATGGTTGCCTTCGATTGCGCGATCGACATGCTGGCCGGCCCGACGGAGATTGTAGTGACGAGTGAAAGCGGCGATCCGGTGGGGATCGCCGCCGATCTGGTCGCCCAGGCCGAGCATGACCCCGAAGCGCTGGCTATCCTGGTCACGACCAACAGTTCCCTGGCGCGCGCTGTAGTCAAGGAAGTGGCACAGCGGGTCAAGACCAATTCCATCGCCAAACAGGCGATCGAGCGGAATGGCTTGGCGGTAGTTGCGAGTTCCGTAGACGAGGCACGCGAAATTACCAACCGGCTGGCTCCGGAGCATCTCAGCGTCGATGCCAACGAGGACCTCGACTGGGTGCGCAATGCTGGTTCGGTGTTTATTGGCCGCTACTCACCGCAGCCCATGGGGGATTACGTTTCCGGGCCGAACCACACCCTGCCGACTGGAGGGGTGGCCCAAGTGCGGGGTGGCCTGAGCGTGATGGACTTCTTGAAGCTGATCACGGTGCAGGAATACACCCTGGCCGGGTTGCAAAAGCTGGGCCCGGCGGCGATCACACTGGCCAATGCAGAAGGATTGCATGGCCATGCCGAAGCAGTGCGAGCAAGGGGGATCGATGGCTGAGATTGTGTTGCAACAAACACCGGAGCCACGGGCCGCGGTGCAGCGAATGCGTGCGTACCATCCTCCATTGGGGGGAAGGCAGGGGCTGCGTCTGGACTTTAACGAGAACACCGTCGCCTGCTCCCCCCGGGTGCTCGAGGCGCTGGCGACGATCGCTGCAGCGGACCTGGCAAAGTACCCCGAGCGCGGCCAGGTGGAGGCCAAAGTCGCCCAACACCTGTTGCTCGAACCGGAGCAGGTGCTGCTCACCAACGGCGTGGACGAGGCGATCCATGTGCTTTGCCAAACGTATCTGGATCGCGAAGACGAGTTTCTCTTCCCTACCCCGACCTATTCGATGTACGAGGTCTACGGTTCCTGTACAGATGCGATAGTCAAGACAGTCCCGTCCGGAGAAGATTTTGCCTTCCCGCTGGAGCGTCTGCTGACGGCAATCACGCCCAAGACCCGTCTGATTGCTATCGCCAGCCCCAACAGCCCCACTGGCACCCTGGCCAGCCGGCATCAGATTCTTGAGGTCCTCCACCATGCGCCGCACGCCGCCGTATTGGTGGATGAGGCGTACTACCACTTCTGTGGCCAAACCGTCATCGACTTGGTAGGGCAGGTGCCGAACCTGATCGTGGCGCGCACCTTTTCCAAAGCCTATGGACTGGCCGGGCTACGGCTGGGAATGCTCGCCGCCCCGGTGGAAATTCAGCAGTGGCTGCGAACGGTCATCTCCCCCTACAGCGTGAACTCGCTGGCGCTGGCCTGCCTGCCGGCCGCACTGGATGACGAAGAGTACCTGCAGTGGTATGTGGAGGAAGTAAAGGCGGCGCGGACGGAGATGGTGGAGAGCCTGCGCCACATGGGTGTTCCCCAGTGGGCGAGTCAGGCCAACTTCATCCTGGTGAAGATCGGGCCCCGGCACACCGAGTTCGTGCAGGCCATGCACCGCCGCGGGGTGCTCACACGCGACCGGTCGAAGGACCAAGGCTGCGATGGGTGTGTCCGCCTGACGGTAGGCACGCGGGCGCAGATGAAGCAGGCAGTGGCCGCCATGGCAGAGGCGCTGAACGAGATCGGATGGGAGAAAGCATAATGGCAAAGCAGACAGCGCGCCGGGCGGCTATTGAGCGCAAGACAACTGAGACCAAGATCTCGCTGAAGCTCACGCTGGAGGGCACGGGGCGCTACAAGGTCAAGACGGGCATTCGCTTCTTCGACCATATGCTGGAGCTGTTTACGCGCCACGGGGCTTTTGATTTGGAATTGCTCTGCGATGGCGATCTGGATGTGGACCAGCACCACACGGTGGAGGATGTAGGCATTGCCCTGGGCGAGGCTTTCGACCAGGCGCTGGGGGACAAGAAGGGTATCCTGCGCGCCGGATACTTCCTGATGCCAATGGATGAGACCCTGGGCGTCGCCGCGGTCGACCTGAGCGGACGAGTGGCCTGTGTGGTCAAGACCAAGGTGAAGAAGCGCCTGGTAGGCGATCTGCAAAGTGAGCTGGTAGAGGACTTCTTTGAAGGCTTCGCGCGCGGCGCGCGGGCCAACGTGCATATCGCCACGATGTACGGCCGCTCCAACCACCACAAGATTGAAGCCCTGTTCAAAGCCTTCGCCCGGGCGCTGCGCGTGGCGTGCTCGCGGGATAAGCAACTAGGCAAGATGCTGCCCAGCACGAAAGGATTGCTGTGAACGGGATCGTGGTGATCGATTACAAGGCCGGCAATCTAACCTCGGTGATGAAGGCCCTTGATGCCCTCGGTTGCCAGGCAACGGTGACCGCGGATCCCGAGGTGGTGCGAAAGGCGAAGAAGGTTATCCTGCCCGGGGTGGGCCATTTTCAAGCTACCCAGCTGTTGGAAGAGACTGGCCTGACCGCCTCGGTAAGCGAGGCCATTGCGCAGGGCGTACCCTTCCTGGGAATCTGCGTGGGCCTGCAATGGTTATTCCAGGGCAGCACGGAGGCCCCGGCGGTGAAAGGGCTGAGCCTGTTCGCGGGCGAGTGCGAGCGCTTTGCCCCAGGGGTAAAGGTCCCACACGTGGGCTGGAATGAGGTCCGCGTCGATCCCCAATCGCGCTTGATGCACGGCGTTGAGGATCGCGCTTTTGTCTATTACACCCACTCCTATCGGGCTCCCGTGGTCACCGAAACGGTTGCGGTGACCGCGTATGGTGGCCCTTTTTCCGGGGCAGTGGAGCGAGGCAATGTGATGGGGGTGCAGTTTCATCCGGAGAAGTCCGGGGTCGCGGGCATGCGGGTGCTACGCAACTTTGTGGAGCTGGCATGCTGACCAAGCGGATCATCGCCTGCCTGGACGTGCGCAATGGCCGGGTGGTCAAAGGGGTGCAGTTCGTCGACCTGGTGGATGCGGGAGATCCCGCCGAATTAGCCAAACGGCATGCTGCGGCGGGCGCCGATGAGATTGTTTTGCTGGATATCACGGCCACGCACGAGGGGCGCGGGACTCTATTGGATACCGTGCGACGCACGGCGAAGGAGCTGTTCATCCCGTTCACGGTGGGCGGCGGTATACGCTCGGCGGATGAGGCTTCGGCCGTCTTCGATGCCGGGGCCGACAAGGTGAGTGTCAACTCAGCGGCGATCGCCCATCCGAGCCTGATCGACGCTATCGGCCGAAGCTTCGGCGCTCAGGCGGTGATCGTGGCCATCGACGCCAGGCGGGCCGTGGATAGCGCCGACCCGGTGGGGCAGGCGGAGGTGTTTGTGAGCGGTGGACGCACGCGCACCGGGCGCCAGGTGGTCGAATGGGCGAAGGAGGCCGAAGCGCGGGGAGCGGGCGAGATCCTGTTGACCTCGATGGATGCTGATGGTACCCGGGCCGGCTTCGACTGCGAGCTTACCGCCCGGGTCAGCGAGGCAGTGGAGATTCCAGTGATTGCTTCCGGGGGCGCCGGGAGCGCAGAGCATTTTGCCGAGGTATTCCAGGCCGGCCAGGCGCATGCGGCGCTGGCGGCCAGTATCTTTCACTTCGGCATCGCCGACGTCCGGGCACTCAAGCGGGAGCTGGCGCTGTGGGGCGTCCCAGTGAGGCTGCCATGCTAATTCCATCGATTGACCTCATGGGCGGCCGGATTGTGCAACTGGTGGGGGGCGAGAAGCTCAAGCTGGCCTTCGACGATTTCGAATATTGGATCGGCCGCTTTCATCACTATCCCCTGGTGCAATTGATCGACCTCGACGCAGCCATGCGGCAGGGTGAGAATAGCGACCTGATCCGCAAGATCGCCAAGCGGTTGCCCTGCCAGGTGGGTGGCGGCATCGCCACGGCTGAGAAAGCAGCCGCGGTGCTGGGCGCGGGGGCGCGAAGGGTGATTGTCGGGTCGGCGCTCTTCGGCGGAGCGGAGCTGGTGAACACCGGGTTTGCACGAACGCTGGCTGGGCAGGTGGGCGTGGAGCAGCTGGTCTTCAGCGTGGACACAAAGCAAGGGCGAGTGGCGGTGAAGGGCTGGAAGGACCGGGTGGAGCTTACCGCTGCCCAAGCCATTCCCCAGCTGGAGGCCTACTGTGGCGCCTTTCTTTACACCCATATCGATCGGGAAGGGACAATGCAGGGCTTTCCCATCGAGGTGGCGCAGCGCCTGAGACAGATGACGAAACGGCAATTAATCGTGGCCGGCGGCATCCGGGAGCAAGCCGAGATTGACGCACTGGACGCGATCCGAGTGGACGCAGTCGCCGGAATGGCGGTGTACTCGGGGATTCTGGCCACGTAAAAGGCGCACTAGGTGAGGACGAAAAAGGGAAACCGCAGGTCCCTCCACTCCGCTACGCTCCGGTCCCACGGCAAGCCGGGGCAGGCGGGATGACAATTCTGTTGCGCGGCGCAAGAGCTTCAGCGAGAGATACTTGGCGCCCGCAAATAGAATTGTCATCCCGCCTGCCCCGGCTTGCCGTGGGACCGGAGCGTAGCGGAGTGGAGGGACCTGCGGTTTCTCTTCCCCTTCTCCCACATCCTCTTTAGCCTGACGTATTCTCAATCCTTAGCGACCCGACTAAAGCCGTGCCCTGATACAACAAAGCCAAAGCCGCTGGCTCTCACGCGGGCGCACAAGCCCTCAACAGCGGTGGCTCAGGAATCCCCGAATTAGATTTAGCGGCGGATACGTTTCTGTTCCCGCTTGCGGAAGAGCAGGCCTACCGCCAAAAAACAGCAGGCGAAAAAGCCGGTGAGGAGAGACTGCACCCGGTTGTGATGGAGGAAGGCCAGCACGCAGTCAACTGCCCAGGCGCCGGCCAGCGCGAACCAGATTACAGAGCGCCGCATGATAGGCAGATTAGCAGTCGACACTGATTCGATGCAGCAGATACACTTTTCACTTATAAGGGCACGGACGAATCTGGAGGGAATAGCGTGGCAACCTCGGCTACCAAGAGTGCGACTACAACAACCACGGCTCCGGAGACCGTGGTGAACACCATGCGCCGGCTGGTCTCGCTCGATGTGGCGCGGGGCATCACAATCGCGTTCATGATCCTGGTGAACAACGGCGGCAGCGGGAAATATAGTTACCACCAGTTGGAACATAGTGCCTGGAGCGGCTGGACCCTCACGGACCTGGTGTTCCCCTCCTTCCTCTTCATCGCCGGCATCTCCATCGTCTTCTCGACCGAGTCGCGGCTCGCGCGCGGAGAGTCAAAAACCACGCTGCGTCTCCACGTTCTGAAACGCGCGGTGATCCTGTTTTTGCTGGGCCTGGTGGTCAATGGCTTTCCCTTGTTTCACCTGCATACGCTGCGTATCTACGGCGTGCTGCAACGGATTGCCATCTGCTTCTTTATCGCCAGCCTGCTCTACCTATGGAATAGCCGGGCGTGGGTAGCTGCTACCACCGCGGTGGTGGCGTTGCTGGGCTACTGGATCCTGATGCGCTGGGTGCCCATTCCGGGTATCGGCGTTCCGACCCACAGCGTACCCCTGCTCGATCCCAACCAAAACTGGGTTGCCTATCTGGACCGCAAGCTCCTTCCCGGCCGCCTCTACGAAGGCGTACGCGATCCCGAAGGTCTGTTGAGCGATATTCCCGCGATGGGCACCATCCTCTTCGGTGTGCTCGCCGGTATCTGGCTACGGCGCCCGAAAGCGCTATCCACCAAAGCTGCCGGCCTGCTTGGCGCCGCGATCAGTGGATTGCTTCTGGGCGAGCTATGGAATATCTGGTTCCCGATCAACAAGAAGCTCTGGACCAGCTCCTATGTGCTGTTTGCCGCAGGCTGCACGCTTTTGCTGCTAGCCATTTGTTTTTATGCAGTGGAGATCAAAAAGTGGACGCGGGGCTGGACATATCCGTGGCTGGTCTTCGGCTCCAACGCCATTACCGCGTATGTTTTCTCGGAACTGCTGGCCGCCGGAGTGGATACCATTCGCGTGCACGACGGCACCCGGGTCACTAGCCTGCAGCAATACATCTACCTGCATTGGTTCTTTCCTGTAATCAATCCTTCTTTCGGATCGCTGCTCTACGCCCTTACCTTCGTGCTGGTCTGCTTCATACCGGTTCTCTTCTTGTACCGGAAGAAAGTGTTCATCAAAGTCTAGCTCTGCTTCTGCGCACTCGCTCCGAGAAAGAGAAAGATGGCTCCTGCGACCGCGTCGAGAACAGCGGCCGTGAAGTTGTGCGGGGGTAGAAATTCCACCACCGCACCCGTCAGGAAGCCGGCGGCGGCCGCAAAGTAGAGATATTTGGACTTCATTTTTTGAGAACACTCCCCTGATGCACTGGCCAGTGTAGCGAAGTGCGGGTGTTCTTGGGAACGGCCGCGCGTGCCCAGCCAGTTGGCCCGCCGCAGCAGTAAAATGCTCCACGTTAGCAATGTAGCGGATGAGGGCAATATGGCTGCGGACGCAATGCGATTGGCCAAGCGACTGGATGAAGTGGGATTTTCCGACATCGTCCAGGTGCGGAACAAAGTGATGGAGCTGCGGACGGCCGGGCAAAAGGTGCACGCATTCCACGGTGGGGAGCCCTTCTTCGAAACTCCCGCTGCCATAAAGTATGCGCTGATCGGCGCCGCCGTCGAAAACAAGACCCGCTATGCACCCTCCTCGGGCATAGAACCTTTGCGGCAGGCGATCGCCCACAAGCTGAACGAGCGCAACAGGCTCGAAGTCTCGGCGGAAAATGTAATCGTGACCGCCGGGGGAGCGCACGCGTTATATGTTGCGTTCCAGGCGGTGCTGGATCCCGGCGACGATGTGTTGCTTTTCTCTCCCTATTGGACCCCGATCCGGGAGATGATCACGGGTTGCCAGGCGCGGGCGCTCCTGGTGCCGACGGCGACGGCACGCAGCGCAGGACTGACTCGTACGCTGGAAGATTTCACGACCCCGCATACGCGCGCGATTTACTACAACACGCCTCAGAATCCCAGCGGCACAGTCTTCTCGCGCTGGGAAGCGGAGGAAGTGGCGGCGTTTGCCAGAAAACATGATTTGCTGGTGATTGCCGACGAGGCCTATGAAGACCTGGTCTACGATGGTGAGCACTTCTCGATTGCATCCCTGCCGGGCATGGCGCAACGCACCATTTCCACTTACACTTTTTCGAAATCCTACGGCATGACTGGATGGCGGGTCGGGTACGCCGTGGCCCAGGAACCTTTTATGAGCGGGTTGCGCAAACTCGTTTTATATTCCGTCAACGGAGTCTCCACCATGACTCAATGGGCCGCTCTGGAAGCGCTGCGCATTCCACGCAGCGAGATGGATGCGCGGCGCGAGGAGTACCGCCAGAGACGCGATCTGTTGGTCAACGGATTGAACGAAGTGGGGTTGCCCTGCGAGATGCCGCAAGGGGCTTTTTACGCTTTTCCGCGAGTGACGAAGATCAGCAAAGACAGTCGCGCCGCAGCCAGGATGCTGCTGACCAAAGCGCATGTGGCCACCGTTCCTGGTGTGGTCTTCGGCGGACAGGGCGAGGGTCATGTCCGCTTTGGTTATGCCATCGCTCCCCAGGCCATTGAAGAGGGTTTGGCGGCGCTCAAGAAGTATCTCCTCCCCTAAAGGTTGTAGGCCAAAGGTCCCTTCGAAGGAACAATTCGCCGCCTGTTCCGTATTTCTGCTTCGATTCCATCGTCAAAATATGAGACCGTTTGTGAGAACGTGATCGTGAGTGAGCGCAATCGGGTTGCGCTTGGCGATGGCTCGCGAAGAGCCAGAATTCATGGCGTGAAACAGGAGCCAGGTAAGGACGCAGCAGAACCAACGAATCGTATCCAACCAGCGGGGGATATCGCTTTGGGACTGGCGCAGTAGATCCTAGAGAACACGAGCAGCTTGCAGCAAAACTCACACCACGGAAATCAAAGGCCCCGTATGAGGTTCTCCAACAGATCATCTGTTTTCGTTTTTGGACTTCTGCTGGGATGCATGTGTGCGCCGGGAGCGAGAGCTAGTACGGATGAGCTTCCGCCCGAAGCCACGACTCTTGAGGTACAGGCGCCGAACCAGCATGGGGCTGTCGCTTATCTAACAGCGGTATCTTTCGATGTTGCGAATGCGGACCTGCCCGATGACCCAGGTAGCGGGGTGCAGCAGCAGACAGCTTCCGGTGAGCCTCCCCCGGAGGGCTCGGGATCCACATTGGGCACCGGTGCTGCTGTCGATCCACTCGCTGAGGGAAGACAAACGAAGCGCATCCTCTACATGATCCCAAATTTTCGCGCCGTGAGCGCAGATCAACAGCTACCACCGCAACCGGTAAAGGAGAAGTTTAAGACTGCGACGCTCGACAGTGTGGACTACTCATCGTTCATCTTCGTAGCTGGTCAAGCTGCAGTGGCGCAGGCAAACAGCTCCTACCCTGAATTTGGCCAAGGAGCGAGAGGTTATGGCAGATACTATTGGCACACACTCGCCGATGCCATCAACGAGAACTATTGGGTCGAGTTCATCGTTCCTTCAGTCTTGCATCAGGATACGAGATATTACACCCTGGGTAAGGGAGATTTTGGCAAGCGACTGGGCTACGCATTCACGCGAATCATAGTCACGCGTAGCGACGAGGGTCACGAGACCTTCAATTTCAGCGAGATTTTGGGAGCCGGCGCATTCTCGGGTGTCGCCAATTTCTACTATCCCAGCCAGGAACGCACACTTACCAAAACCTACCAGCGATGGGTCACGAATATCGCTATTGATGGCTGTACCTTCGCTTTCAAGGAAATTTGGCCGGACATTAACAACGCCATCTTCCATCAACAAGACTAACGGAACCTAGTCATCTGGGCGATGTGCTCACCTCCCTGAAGTGTCACCATGATTTTGTCCTTTATGGAGAAGATCATGGAAACAGCAGTGCCGAATTCGGGGATTTGGAGTGGGCTCTCCAGGTCAATAGCAGAAACAATTGAAGGCATTCAAGACAGCATCGTGACGGTGCATGGCGGCGGCCGCTCCACTTCGAGCGGTGTGGTCTGGCGGCCCGGAGTCATCGTGACGGTGCGTCACGGACTCCGCCGCAGCGACTCGCTGCAGGCTGCTCACCACGGCGATCCATTTCCGGCCACGCTCGCCGGCGCGGATGCGGGAACCGACCTCGCGGTGCTTCGCTTTGACAGTGGCGTAGGCAAACCCGCGGAGAAGATTGGCTCCCAGCCGAAGCGTGTTGGCGAGGTCGTGCTCGCCGTCGGCCGTTCCGGCCTGGGCGATATTTCGGCCAGCGCGGGAATTATCGCACGCCTGGGCAGCAGTTGGCGTACCTGGCGCGGGGGACAAATGGATCAGCTGATCCGTCCGGATCTGCAACTCTACGTAGGCCAGTCAGGCAGCGCGCTGGTGAACGAGGGCCGGCGCGTGTTGGGGATCAACAGCTCGGTGTTGGCACGAAACGCAGTCATCACCGTGCCAGCAGCGACCATCGATCGCGTGGTGGATGCAATTCTGGAGCGCGGCCATGTGCCTCGCCCTTTTCTCGGCGCTGCCATGCAAGCCGTTCCTGTCCCCGAGGCCTTACGCGCGCACTTCGGTGCGGGCGTCGATGAGGCTTTACTGGTGCTGCACGTCGAAGCGAATGCTCCCGCCGCTGCAGCAGGGATCCTGGTGGGCGACCTGGTGCTGTCGGTCGACGGCCACCTGGTTCATAACGTGCACGATGTTCAACATCGACTCGCCGGCCTGAAGGTTGGAGATCCAGTGGCGGTGATAGTGATCCGCGGAGGCGTAAAAATAGATCTGACGGTAACTCTCGCGGATCGTGGCTGAAGAGCGCAAACAGGAACGATTGGTAGTTTTGCCCAGCGTGGATTCGATGGTTCACGCTAGCCGCTTCGCGGCGCTTCGCGCTGCGCCGGAATTGGCATTGCTGCCGGTCGCGCTTCCGTCGACTCTGTTGTTTCGCGCACAGAGTGAAAGCCCGGACGTGATCCTGATAGCGGCCGGCGAGGCTTTCCTCTCTAGCGTGCGCCATCGCAGCGCACTCGCGGAAGTTTTTGCGGAGACGCCGGCGGTGCTGCTCGCCGCTGCGCCGGGGATCGGTATCGTGCGCAGTGCGGCACGTATGAAGATCTATTCCGTGCTTCCGATGGAGGTCACCACAGCACAGCTGGTCGCCGCCATCGCGGCCACGGTGGCCGGCTTTGCTGTCACTCTGCCGCGTTCGCCCTCCGGGCCGACGGAATCGATTCCCGGTAGCGAACATCTAACGCCCAGAGAGGTGGAAGTTTTGCGATTGATGGCGCGCGGCCACCGCAACAAGCAATTGGCTGCGCTGCTCAACATTTCAGAGCATACCGCAAAGTTTCACGTGAGCTCTGTTATGGCTAAACTGGGCGCGCGTACGCGGACAGAAGCGGTGACAATTGGCGTGATGCGTGGCCTGGTTGCAATTTGAAAGCGGTCTCACGATTACTGTGCCCGATCCGGACTTAGCGAAGAGGGGGCTTTTCCTGGTGAAAAGCCCCGTGGAAAGCATTCTCACTGGTTAGACCTATCGTGAACCGCTTGAGGGGAAGCAAATGGAACACAAATCTTTAGTTTCCGGCGATGCGGGCGTAATCGCAGGCAGGCTCGACGACTCCGATCTGCTGGACAACTACTCTCGCGCGGTGACCCAGGCGGTCGAGCGGGTGAGTGGGTCGCTGGTGAAAATCGACGTGCAGAGCGCACGCCGGGGCAATCGGCCGGGCCATGAGGGGTCTGGCTCCGGTTTCGTCTTTACTCCCGATGGCTTGATCCTGACTAACAGCCATGTGGTTCACCATGCGGCAAGGATTTCGCTCACTTTTACCGATGGCGCTCGCAGTGGCGCAGTGCTCATCGGAGAGGATCGAGATACGGATATTGCTGTGCTCCGAACCGAGCATGCCGTCTTCTCCCCCGCTGCTCTGGGTATTTCCAAGCAGTTGCGCATCGGGCAGATCGCGATCGCCGTAGGCAATCCGTTCGGCTTTCAGTTCTCGGTGACGGCGGGTGTAGTTAGCGCGCTCGGCCGCAGTATGCGATCAGCCTCCGGGCGCACGATGGAAGAGATTATCCAGACCGATGCGCCGCTCAATCCGGGCAATTCCGGCGGCCCACTGCTGGACTCCGCCGGCCGCGTTATCGGGGTGAACACCGCAACCATCCAGGGCGCGCAGGGCCTGTCCTTTGCCGTCGGCATCGATACGGCCAAGTATGTAGTGGCGCAGATCCTGCAGCATGGCCGGGTGCGCCGCAGCTCGATTGGGATTGCGGCCCAGAATGTACCGATTCCACGGCGCCTGGTGTACGAGTACAAGTTACCCTCGTCTTCAGGAGTGATGGCTACAGCGGTGGCTGCGAATGGCGCTGCTTCGATTGCGGGCCTGGAGGAGGGCGACGTGATTGTTGGCTTTGCGGCACAACCGGTGGGAGGCATCGACGATCTGCATCGGCTGCTGACGACGGAGCGCGCCGGCAAGCCGCAGAATGTTAGCGTGCTCCGCGGGACCGCGCTCAAGCACCTTATGATTGTGCCTCAGGAGCGCGAAGATGATGAGGCAGCAGCGGGCTAGAAGTCGTGGTGTACAAACTGCCCCTTCGAGGGGAAATCCTCCCTGTGCGGCTATAACCGAGTTAATTTCCGGGAGGACGTACGAACGGATGAAGAAGCTGCGTGAGAACTGCCCTCTCCAAATTGAGTCCCGGAGGGACGGCTGAAAATAGCCCAGTACGCAGTGCTGGGTTAGCATGTGCCACCGAGCAGTCCCCGCAGGGACGGCTGAAAGTTACCCAGGACATGGTCCTGGGTTGGCTGGCCCGAATCGCGAATAGTGCGGGCTATTCCGGTCTCTTGTCCGGGTTTGGGATTTCGGAAGTGGTATCCTGAGCGAAATCAAACTGCTCGTAAACTCGGGGCCCATGCCTACTCCACATCCAGACAATTCGGAATTTGAAGCCGCTCCCGAAAGCGGCGAGTCCTTCGGCGCGATTTTTTCCGAGTACGAGCAGAGCCATTCGCGCAGAGGCGAAAACGATGGCAGACAGATCGAAGGTACGGTCATCGCCGTCTCCGCCGACTCCGTTTTCGTGGATATCGGCTATAAGACCGAAGGCGTGCTACCGCTGGCCATATTTCAAAGTGGAAACGAAGCGGTAAAACCTGGGGACCACTTGCTGGTATCCGTTAAAGGCCGCAATCTCGAAGGTTACTACGAACTTTCACGCTTCAAGGTGGAACAGCCCAAGGACTGGTCTGCGCTGGAGCAGGCCTTCGCAGCCAAGACGATCATCGCCGGCACTGTGACCGGCGTGGTGAAAGGCGGAGTAAGCGTGGATGTAGGCGTGCGGGCATTCATGCCTGCGTCGCGCAGCGGCGCGCGCGACGCGGCCGACCTGGAACGCCTGGTAGGACAGCAGATCCGCTGCCGCATCATCAAGCTGGACGTGAGCGATGAAGATGTGGTGGTCGACCGCCGCGCAGTTACGGAAGAAGAAGATCGCTCCAACAAGGAGCGGCGGTACTCCGAGCTCAAAGAAGGCGACACGGTGCATGGCGAAGTGCGCAGTCTTACCGGCTATGGCGCGTTTGTCGACATCGGCGGCGTGGATGCGTTGCTCCACATCGGCGATATCTCCTGGAGCCGCGTCAACAATCCCGAAGACGTGCTCTCGGTAGGGCAGCAGATCGAAGCCAAAGTGCTCAAAATTGATTCCGCGAAACAGCGCATTGGGATCGGTATGAAGCAGCTGTTACCCCATCCCTGGGACGGAGTCGCAGCCACGCTGAAGGCCGGGGATCGCGTACACGGCACCGTGACACGCGTTACCGACTTTGGAGCTTTCGTTGAAATAGAGCCCGGCGTGGAGGGCTTGATTCATTTGTCCGAAATGTCCTGGGCCAAAAAGGTGAGGAAGCCGAGCGATGTGCTCAAGACGGGCGACACCGTGGAAGCTGTGGTCCTGGGCGTGAATATGGGCGAGCGCCGCCTTTCCCTGGGCCTCAAGCAGACCTTGGGCGACCCCTGGGCTGAGATCGAGCAAAAGTTTCCAGCAGGCTCGGCAATCGAAGGACCGATTACCAACTTCACCAAATTCGGCGCGTTCGTACAGATTGCGGATGGCGTGGAAGGCATGGTCCACGTGAGCGAGATCAGCTCCGAGAAACGCATTCATCACCCGCAGGATGTGCTCCGAATGGGTCAAGTAGTGAAGGCCCAAGTGCTCGAAGTGGACAAGGCAAAACGGCAGCTGCGGCTCAGCATGAAGCAACGGGTGACCGTGAGCGTGGACGAATATCTTGCCGAACACCCACCGGGCAGCGTAGTTACCGGCCGCATTGTCGAGGTTGCGCAAGGGCTGGCCAGAGTGGAATTAGGCGAAGGCATCGAGGGCACATACCGGACCGGCGCGGAAAGCCCTGCGGCAGAAGAACCAACCGGCGAAGGCCGAGTAGATCTGTCATCGCTGAGCTCCATGTTGAAGGCGCGCTGGACGGGCGGCCCCAGTAGCGGGCCCGCTAAGCCGGAGGGCATTAACGTGGGGCAGATTCGCAGCTTTCGGGTTAAGCCGTTGGAGCCGGACGCCAAGAAAATCGATTTGGTGCCGGTGTAAGAGGCACTACTCAAATCGTTTTACTGGGGCAAAGCGAAACTAAATAAATCGCTGCCGGACGCAATGGCTACGTATTGCTTGCCGCCTACCGCATAGCTCATCGGGGATGCATGCAGGCTTTGCCCGGTGTTAAAGTGCCATAACGATTTTCCCGTCTTCGCATCCGCAGCCTCAAGGAATCCTTGATTGTCGGCGAAAAATACCAACCCGGCCGCCGTCGTCATGACGCCGGCATAGGCATGAGCATCTCCCGCCTGGGGATAACGCCAGACAAATTCCTTGGTGCGTGGGTCGAAGGAAAGAAGGACTTGCGTACTCTTTTCATGCGGATCACGCTTGGTTCCGGTCGAGTAGTATTCCTTGCCCTCTACGAATGGCGCCGGCTTACGAAAATAGACCGAGCAACTCTCCAGAGCCATAAAGTAGAACAGATGCGTAGTCTCACTATATGAGGGCGAATACCAGTTGGTAGCCCCTTCGACTCCCGGACAAATGAGTGTTCCCTCCGCAGTCGGCAACAAGTCACTGGGCACCGGGCGGCCATTGGCATCAATTCCCTTAGCCCAATTCACAGTCGTGGCGAATTGCGTAGCGGATAGAAACTTTCCGTTGGTGCGATCAAGTACGTAAACGTAACCGTTACGATTGGCCTCGACAATCAGCTTTCTCGGCTGTCCCTGGTATTGCGTGTCTACCAGAACAGGGGTCTCCACACCGTCGTAGTCATACAGATCATGGGGAGTGAATTGGAAGTACCACTTCAGCTTGCCGGTGTCCGGATCAATCGCCAACAGGCTGGCGGTGTAGAGATCGTCGCCGGGGCGAACGCTTCCATCGTAATCCGGTGAGGCATTGCCGGTGCCCCAGTAGAGAGTGTTTAACTCCTTGTCGTACGTGCCGGGCATCCATGCGGTGCCGCCACCGTGAAGATAGGTATCGCCAGGCCAGCTGGAAGAACCGAATTCTCCTGGGGCTGGAATCGTCCACAAGCGCCACGCCAGTTTCCCGGTGGTGGCATCGAAGGCGGCAAGAAAACCGCGCACGCCGTCGTCTCCACCAGAAGTGCCCACCAATACCTTGTCTTTGAGAATGAGCGGAGCACCAGTGGCCCCGTAGTTCTTGTTCCAATCGGCGTAAGCAACGTCCCAGATCAGATTGCCGGATCTGGAATCCAAACAGAGCAAGTGAGCGTTATCTGTTTCCACGTACAGGTGGGTCCCTGATATGGCCACACCTCGATTGATGTGACCGGAGGCATCATCGATGAGGCCGCTCGAAACCGGTCGTGTATAGTGCCACAGCACCTCTCCGGATTGCGCATTGAGCGCAAAGGTGTCGTTGGAACCGGTGAAGTACATGATGCCGTTCACCACCACCGGGGTCGCTTCCAGGACGCCGGGAGTCCTGGTGTGAAAGACCCATTGCGCCTGAAGGTGTGCGGCATTCTTGGGAGTGATCTGGGCAAGGCTGCTGAAACGGCGCCCCGTGTAGTCTCCGTTGTACGTGGGCCAGTCGTCTTTAATGGTATCGGTAATCAGCTGCGCCGAAGCATAGGCAGCCATACCGCACGCGCAAATAACCAACCCACACAGCCGGTGAAGATTCATGCGATCAGCGCCCTTCATCGTTGATGGTAACGAATACCTCTCCCAGGGCTCCTCGATCAGCGCCATTGGTATCGATGAGATGAAGAGAAACCCGGGCTATGTTCTTGTCCGCTGCAATCGCCTGGTGAAGCGCGATGGGGTCCTGCGGGCGAACAGCCTCTAATGAAACTTCGCTCTGTTCCAATCCGCCCTCATCGTAGAGATATGCCTTTAGCTCTCCCGGATAAAACACGCCAAAGCTGCCGCTGAGATCGATCTTGCCGGCGCTGCGCCGTGCGACGAGGGGCTTCCCCACCATACCCGCATCGGTCACAGTGGTGAAATCGTGACTGAGGCGGGAGGGAAACCAATTGGTATCGAAGGCGTAAGTTTCACCGGGTCCCAGAACTACCATCGGACTATTCAGCTCTGCTTCCATGTAGTATGGCGTTTTCTCTATATCGGTGGATGTCAGGTAGGGCATCCCTTGCGCGTTCAATTCCACCGTCGGGCCGTTTTTGTAGAAGATGGTGGTCGCCTTGCTGGGATAGTCTCCTCCGGCGATGTGTTTTGTCTCTTCCACCATAGCGTATTGGGTTGCGCCGTCGATGATTGCGACCCAGCCGGCAGTGGAATCAAGCCACACTTCGCTTTCCAGATACTTCCAGTTCAGCCGAAACATGCCATCCTTGACTCCGTAGGCTGGATCGTTGGCTAGCCCGTCCCTGGCATGGTAACCCAGCAGATAACTGGAAGCGGGATTTAGGGGCGTTATAGCCCAGAAGTCGTGATTGTATTGCTTGGGGTCTTTGGCATCAGACAGGTTGTACTGGGAGACGGACTGCACCGACCAGGTGATCGAGTGGCCGGTGAAGTTCTTGGTAATGGCGTGGAAGAAGATCTCCGGAGAGTTGCTGCCTATGCTGATCTCCCGTGTGTACTGGAGACCTGTGGGCGGATCGGGAGGACCTTCGAGGCGTACGGTGCATCGGGCGCCCTGGGCGAGGACAGAGAATGCATAGGCGCCGTCGTCCAGGGGAGTGGAAGCTCCCTGCCAGTGCTGCTCGTCATCATTCCCTTCCGGCAAAGGCCAGATTTTGTCACCACCATAGTTAATCCAGCGGCCCGCGGCTTCTGCAGGGGAAATATATTTCCCTTTGTAGACAGGGTTCACGAATAGATAGGGGTGTCCATTGAAACTAACTTGTATCAGCCGGCCACCCAACTGGGGAACGAAGGTCAGTTGCACCCAGTCGTTCGAAACCTGCTCCGCTTGCCAACCTTCAAAGACCGCTGAATGAACCTGGCATGGAGAAGGCGCAGCGCTTGCCGTGGACGCAGCCAATGCGAGGACCAGCAGACAGGGGACCACAGAATGTCTCATCGCTAGACCGCCTGGCGCCGTGCTTGGGTCAGCAATTGCTTCAGCCGCTTGCCGACGATAATTTCTTCGCCTGGCCTTAGCGTCATGGAAACAATCTGCAGCTTATCGTCTGTCCTTGGCGCCTTCGCAGCATTTGGCTTTTGGGATAGGACGTCGCTGGGATTGTCTTCAGTCAGCACGGCGATGGCCGGAGTGCCCTCAAGCAATTGTTTGGCGCAATCGGCCGTGGTATAGCGCCAGGCTTTCTGATCCCAGGAAATGCTGAGGGTCGGGCATTGGTTTTCTTCAGGGGTGAAGAGCTTCGTTTCAACTCCGGGGACGGTTCCAACCAGGGTGGCAATGCGTTGGACACGCACTCCCCATTCCTTATTGAGCTTGGGCACGTCCATTTTCAACCACGTCTCGACCGCAGCCAGGCATCCCATGATCTCTTCTTTGCCAACCTTCATGGGGCGGCACACAGCGCCCTCCCATGGATTGCTGTTAGCCAGAGCGGCCTCGATGAGGTCCTTGCGGCCGAGGAGGAGACCGCTCGATTGTGGCCCGCACAAGCCTTTGCCCCCACTGAAGGTGTAGAGATCACAGCCCATCTTGGCGAATAACTGAAGCTTGTCCACGGGAGGGATGCCGTCGGCCGCATCCATGAAGATGGGCACGTGATGAGCCTTGGCAATGGCGATCTCCTTCGCCAGCTGCTCGGGAGACGAGGTGGTGTAGACCATCACCGTGTTAGGCGTGATGGCGTTGGGCATCTGCTCTGCAGTTTCGGCAAGGACGAGTTTGCCTCCGGCCAAGCGGATCGCGCTGTCAAAGACGCTCCGGCCGCCGACCATGACCACTTCATTTTTCAAGCCATCGGTATTCGGCAGCTGCCATATTTTGTCCGGGTCAGTTCCAGCGATGCATCCCGCAGTGGCAACCGCCATGGCGCCGGCCGCGCCCGAGGTGATCATGCCGGACTCCGCGCCGGTGAGTTCCGCCAGACGCCTGCCCACTGCGCGCTGCAGGTCGAAGATGTTTACGAAGTGCTGAGAGGCCTCGACTTGAGCGGTTCTCACCTCTGGCAATTCGAGGCTGGCACTGAGATAGGTCCAGGTGCCACGCCCATTGATCAGCGGTTTTACCCCGAGCCGGGTGTAGATATTGTCGGTTGAGTTGCGGGCAACTTCTGCCCACCCGGTTCCCAATGCCTCCTGCAGGCCAACCTGCGCCAGCAGAGGAAAAGCAGCAGCCCATTTGACGAACGTTCTACGTCTCATTTTTTAACCGCGATAAAGGAGATTTGCTCCGCAGCCTCTTCGCCACTTTCAAAGTTCTGCTGCAGCGTCGTTCTGGCGGGATAGGGAGGCTTGAAGAATTTGCTGTATAGCTGGTTCATCTGCTCATCATCCTTCATCTCACGCAGATAAACCGTGCTGAAGACCACATTGGAGAAATCCATGTCGACCTCTTCCAGACCATCGAGCAGATTGCGCATGGACTGACGAAGTTGCAAGTCGAAGAGGGGCGTGACCATGCCTTGACCGGGAATAAATCCATCTTTGGCGGATAAGTAGAGTGTGTCGCCATAAAGGATTCCTGGGCTCGCGGTGGGGCTGGGAGGCATATTGCGTGGACGTACGGCTTTGCGTTTGGTTAGATCAGCGCCCGCGATGCAGCTGAAGACCATGTGTTCTCCCTTGGGGAGGCCAACCACCTGAATGGTCCCGCGTCCTGGTGTATTGCCGAATTCAAAGTAGGTCTTATAGACCTTACCCATCACGTCATACTGGCCGCTGACGCTCATATAGGGATTGACCCATAGAACATTCTTCATGCTCATCTGCGCGGTCTTCAGGACGGTGCTTACATTTTCGAGAGCCTGCTTCGTTTCCGCGGAAAAATCGGAGGGCAATTTCCCCGTAAGCGGATCCTCTCCGCCTTGCCCCGATAGGTACAGGATCTCACCAGCCAGAATTCCTGGAGGATCCGTGCGTGGTCCGCGTGGCCATCCAGCGGGCCAGATTGCCTTCCGTTGAGTGGCATCGGCGACGGCAATGCAATTGATTTCAACCTTCTCGCCATGCGGCAGGGCGGCAACCGTCAACACGGTTCGTGCCGGAGGACTTGATCCGACCATCCTCCAATAAACATCGTCCATGGCGGCCAGATCGTGCGCATCGGAGAGATAGATGTTCATCCAAACGACATGGCCGAAATCCATTCCTGCGCTGTGCAGCACGGTCTGCACGTTAGCCATTGCCTGGCTCATCTGCCCGGCAAAGTCCTTTGCGGCGGAGCCCCCCTGACCAGACAGGTAGAGCGTGCCATTGGCTAGAAGACCGGCACTGTACGCCGCGTTGGCAGATGGTTGGCTCGCGGGCTGGATGACCTTGAAGGTCGAGGTCTGGGCAAAGAGAGATACCGACAGGAACAGCAGACACACGCAGGGGCGGGAAAATCGATGCATCATTTCGCAGGCTCACAAGTACGGGATAAACCCATGTGCACGGGTCGATATCTTATACACAGAAGTGGTTGCAGTGATGTAGAGCGTGGAGTAATCGGAGTCTCCCCAGGCAAGGTTCGCAGGCTGCTCGGGCACTACGATCGTCCCTAGATGATGGCCAGCTGGATCCCAAACCCATATGCCCCTGGGACCAACCACATATAGGTTCCCCTGGCGATCGACCTTCATGCCATCCGGCACACCCTCGTGCTCGCCGCCAGGCTCGACGCCGAAGATGCGCCCGTTGCTCAGCTGGCCATTTCGGAAATCGTAGACGCGGATGTTGCGTTGAGTTGAGTCGTCTACATAAAACTTGGTCCCGTCGGGGGAAAAGGCTAGTCCATTGGGATCCTCAAGATCTTTGGTCAGCAGTTGAAGCTGGCCATCGGTGGCAATCCGGTAGACGCCTTTGAAAGGAATTTCCTGCTTTTGATCTTTCGGCAGGTCAGACGTTGGGTCGGTAAAGTAAGTAGCTCCATCGGGGCCTAGGACCACGTCGTTGGGGCTGTTGAGGCGCTTTCCCTGGTATCGATCGACCACCGTCGTGTAGCTCTTGCCATCGGGTGAGAGACGAATGATCGCGCGCAGAACACTGGCGCAATCCAAGAGCCGGTGTTGGCGATCGTAGGTGTTGCCATCGGGATCCCCCAGGGAGATGACCTCCTGCTTGTGCCCCGTGACAGTATCTACCTTGAAGATCTTGTTGAGCGTCTCGTCGCTCACCCACAAGTAGCCCGATGGGTCCCAGACAGGCCCTTCCGTGAAGCCGAAGCCTGTTGCCACCTTAGTCAGTTGTGCATTCCGATCGAATAGATTCCAGAAACCCGGCTCGAGGCCCTCAAGAGAAAACGTACGACTGTCCGCCCTGAGTCCGGCAATTGCTGCGAAGGCCAGAGAAGCGATCGCGATTGTGCGCGTTAAGTCTCTAATTGTCGTCATCGTCAGATTTAGCGGCGTGCGTGGAGGAGTGCATGCTGTTCTCATCACCGGTGTGGAGCAGGTAGCTGACCAGGTCATCCACTTCTTTGCTGCTTAATTTCGATCCGGCGGGCATCAGTGAACGAGAGCCGAAATCCACGTGGGCGAGCTGCGCATTTGGAAGAAAATGAAATGCTCCATCGGGGGTCTGTATAGAAAGGGAAAAGTTGTCCTTGACCCTGAGCATTCCCGTGATCTTTTGCCCGGTGACTGTCACCACTGTGGTGGCTTTTTTGTCGGCGGGCAGGTTCTTATCGGGGTCGAGGATGATCGCGCGCGTTTGATCTGGCTTAGCGCCAGCCCCGTAAAAAGAGAGGTCGCCGCCAATAAATCCTCCTTTGCCGTTGACCATGTGACAGTCGGAGCATTGTGCTTTGCCGAAGAAGAGAGCCTCTCCTTGTTTAGGATCGCCGGGGAGCTTCACAATATCTCCTCTCCCTCGCAGGAACCTCAAGTAGGCGACAACATCCGCTACCTCCTGGTGCTTGAGCGTCGAGAAGGCCGGCATGCCTGCGCCGGGAATTCCGTAGCGGATGATCCCGGCCAGTTCGCGGTCCACGAGGTGTTGCACTTCAGGGGCGGTGGCGATGTTCGGTGCGTGCTCCCCGCCGCGGCCATCGGTGCCGTGACAACCCGCACAGTTGACGGCGAAGATGGGTGCGCCGGGCTGCTGCGCATGCACTGCAGCCGTCGACAGCACGGCAACAGCCACGACACAAACGAAGGTGCCCTGCCTCCAAACCATCTTCGACGAAGACCTTCTTCCCGCTTTAGAACAGGAACTTCAGCGCTACTTGCATGATACGAGGATTGTTGAAACCGGTACTGGTGACATAACCGAAACCACCCTGGCCAGTGTTGTTAACGAGCCCATTCGGATTTGCAAACTGCGCATGGTTGAAGACATTGAATGCTTCTGCCCGAAATTGCAGCTTGGTGCTCTCGGTGATGGCGGTGCTCTTCAGCAGAGCCATATCATAATTATCGATGCCGGGACCGGAGAAGTATCGCCGCATTGCGTTTCCTACTTGTCCGATTGGTTCCGGGACGAAGTAGTTCGGGTTGAAATACGCCGCCCCCTTGCGCGGGTTCTTATTTACAAACAGGTGGCTGCCGTTGTTGGCATAGCTTGGCACATCCACGTTGGCATTGAACGCGCCAAGCAGTGAATTATCGTCGCTCTCATTGAGCGTGACCGGCTCGCCCGTGGCAAATGTAGATACTCCGGAAAGCTCCCAACCCGCGGTGAGCCGTTTCGCAATATCCCCTCCGCCAATAAAGTGATCGAAGGGCAGCTGCACGGTATAGCTGGCGACCAGGTTATGGGGGACGTCAAAGCTCGATAATGCGCGGGTTTGGCCTGGATCCAACGGATTGGTTGCATCAAAGGAATCCGAACCATTATCCAGCGACTTCTCAAAGGTGTATCCGATCAGGAAGTTGAGGTATTTTTCAGTGTGCTCCAGGGTAACCTGCAGGGAGTTGAAGCTGGAGCTGACCGCCGTTTTCATGTACGGATTGCTATTGAAGTTAAGCCCGAAGGGCCTGGTTCCGTTTACTGTCTGGCCGCTCGCCGTGGTGTAAGCCGTGTCTTCGCCGTAGGGGCCGCAAGTAGTCGTACCGGGCGCCACGTTGGCTGGGTTACTCAATTGCAGGCAGAGCGCCTGGTTCCCAGGATTCGATTCCTCAAACGTCAGCAGCTGCCTCCCTACCGTGCCGACGTAGTTCACGCTGAGCACGGTCGCGGTCCCCAATTGCCGCTGGAGAGAGAGTTCCCATTCCTGAACATAGGGCATCTTGTTCTTATAGTAGTAATAGTCAGATCCGCCGATGGGTGTCGCTGCCGCCCAATCGAAGGTCGTATCGGGATTTTTAGGAGACACGTTGGTTGGAGGAAAGACGAAGGGGAACTTCTGTCCCGCCGGAGTTCCCGACGGCCGATCGACAAACGGGGTGGCCAGCTCAGTCGACGACACAGAATAGTAGTTGCCGTAAGGAGCATCGCCTACCTCGACGAATCCAGTGGCATCCTCAATAGAGCTATAAAAGATGCCGTAACCGGCACGTATGCTGGATTTTCCGGCACCGCCGAGTACCTTGCTGAGAAAACCGTCGCTCAGGGCGGGCGCATAGGCAAATCCGATCCTGGGACCGAAGTTGGTGTACTTGGTGGGTCCGAGGGTGCGAGGAATGCCAGGGTCTCCGGGGACCACCAGGCCCTGGGGAGCACCGGGAAACGCTAGTGACTGCTCACCAAGAACGACGGTCTCGAGCTTGTTCTGGGTGTCGTACCAGGGCGTAGCAACTTCCCAACGCAGGCCGTAATTCAGGGTCAGATTGCGAGAAGCACGCCAGCTATCCTGAAAATAAAACCCGTAATACTTGCTCCGCGAGTCGAGGAGTTGCTGGCTCGCCTGCACAAAGCTGTCCGGCGCCCCGATCAGGAAATCTGCAAAATCCAAGCCGGTCTCTGACCCGTTGAAACCGAAGCACGCGTCATAGCAGTCGTAGTTCCGCTCGTTGATCTGGTTGTAGTGCAGGTTCGTGCCAAACTGCAGAGTGTGAGTTCCGAAAATTTTGGTGACGTTGTCGATGATCTGAAAGGTGTTGTTGTATTGCCTCAGTGCATCAGGCGGCACACCCAGGCTGAAATTGTTGAACATCAGGTTCGTAACACCCTCGTACGCAGGTTCGATGGGGGAGATACCGCCCGCGGGGCCCCACGGAGTGACAAAGCCCTGCGAGGCAAGGGTGATGCCCAAACCTTGTCCCGCGGTGGGTTGGCCCGTCTGGTTTACATCGCGCAGATAGGCGAGACGAAGATCGTTGACGGTCGACGAGCTAAACGTGGTCGTCAACCCTAAATTGATCATTTGGGTTTGACCTTTATTGGTTGCGGCAAAGCCTGGCACGTTTACCTGGCTATACGGATTCACCGTGTTGTATCGATCAAAGAAGTAGTAGCCAAACACAGCGCCGAATCGCGTAGGAACGTCTATCCGGCCACTCCCCTTATCGTCGGTCAACGTCTCGTTAAAGGCGGAGGTGGCGTAGTTCGGGGTACCGTTGACAACCCCGTTAGAGGTCGGGACGTACTTCAGGGTGTTCGTCGCAACTGGCGACCACGCACTCTGGGGAATGACAGCATTGGGAAAGACACAGGTTCCGGGGTCGGTACAGCCCGGAGTGTAATAATTCTCGCCCTGCGCTACTGGATATCCCAATGTTTGGGACAGAGTGTTGGCCCAGCCGGCGCCGACGACGCTACCCGTGAGCGAACCCGCTTGGTCAGAAAGGTCACCTGTGCGATCTGAACTGGAAGGCACGGGATAGCTTTGCGTCTGGCCCAATATCTGCCGCGTTCCCTGGTAGTCGGCAAACCAGAAAATCTTGTTCTTGCGGATCGGCCCTCCGGCCGTTCCGCCGAATTGATTCTGGATGTAAACGCCACGCGTCGGAGAGTAGTAATTTCTGGCATCCAGATCCGTGTTGCGTAGAAAGTCGAAGACCGTTCCGTGATACTGGTTGCTTCCCGACTTGGTGACTACATTCACCTGGCCTCCGGCGTAGTTCCCGTACTCCGCGTCGAAGTTGTTGGTGATGATACGGAACTGCGCGATGGAGTCGAGATTGGGGATCATGGCGGCGCCGTTGTGCACGCCTTCTTCTGCATTTGCCCCATTCACCATGAATGCGTTCGAGCCCGTGCGTCCGCCGTTGACGGATTGTTGGCCGTTGTCCAGGTCACCTGACACCTGCGTCGCGCCGACTCCCGACGTAGCGCTGTCCTGACTATGGGAATACGGCGACACGCCTGGTTGCAACTTCAAGAGGTCGATGTAGGAACGTCCGTTGAGCGGCACGGAGGTGATCTTGGTGTCCGGGATGACTACGCCATTCTGCGTGCTCTGCGTTTCCACCTGCAGCGCGTCGCTCTTTACGCTCACCGTATTGGTAACCGTCCCGAGCTGCATCGTGATGTCGATGCGAACATCGGAATTGGCATCGATCTTTACCCCGGTTTGCGCATAATCCCGGAAGCCTTGCTGGCTGGCGGTGACGTTGTAGGTGTCAACATTGAGGGTGGGAAATCTATAAAAGCCCTTGGCGTCGGTGACCGCCCTGCTCTGCACATTGGTCGAAACGCTGGTAGCGACGACGGTGACGCCGGGGACAACGGCGCCGCTGGGGTCAGTGACCACTCCGGAGATCGAACCGGTTATGGCTGCCCAAGCCGCAAGCGTTCCCAGAAGTAGACACGCGGGTACGCCAACAAGAGACACTAATCTCAGGATTCGATTCACAGGAATGACCTCTCTCAAATAAACGATCAGTGGAACAGGGTACTCGAAACCAAACGATGATAAAGAAAACTAAACGATGATAAAAGAGAGTACCGGTGATCCTGCATCGTGTCAAGAATTCTCGCCCACCGGAGCGGTGTATCTTGCTGGAGAGACCGGGTTTGACTCGCAACGCGAGCATGGCGGACACTCGGTCTGGAATCGGTCCTAAGTATCAGGCCCTATGTCCAGATGGTTGCATCGCTTTCATTTCATTATGCTGGGAGGCAAAGAAAGAGCATGGAGAATCTGTCCAAGTCAAAGTTAAGCCGGCGCACATTTGTCCAACGCTCCCTGATGGCTGGAGCGGCCACTTCCCTGTTGCCAGCAGCGGGTCAGGCCGAGACCGCCCCTGTATCGGTGCCCGTCGGCCCCAATCTCTTCGAGCAGATTGGCGTGCGTCCGCTCATCAACGCCAAGGGCACTTACACCATCATCAGCGGTTCACTCTCTTTACCTGAAGTGAAGCAGGCGATGGAAGAGGCCGGACGCCACTACGTCAACATGGATGAGCTCATGGCCGCGGTGGGGGCACGTCTGGCGAAGATCACCGGTGCGGACTGGGGAATCGTGACGGCAGGCTGTGCAGCCGCTATCGCCGGCGCAACCGCAGCTTGCATCGCCGGGACCGACCCGGAAAAATCGCAGAAAATGCCTTACCTGGTGAAGGGCGGTCTCAAGAATCAGGTGATCATCCCCAAGCACTCGCGCAATCCTTATGACATAGGTGCGCGCTTGCTTGGAGTAGAGGTGGTCGAGGTGGAAACGCCGGAGCAACTGCAGGCAGAGATGGGCCCACAGACCGCGATGATCTACATACTGTCCTCGCCTGACGCCGCCAGCGGCCCGCTCAGCATTGCCAATATCTGCCAGGCCGCAAAATCCAAAAGCATTCCTGTTTTCGTGGACGCGGCGGCGGAAGAGCTCACCATCCCCAATATCCACCTCGCGGCGGGGGCAACGCTGGTCGGCTATAGCGGAGGCAAATGCTTGCGCGGGCCGCAGTGCGCCGGGCTGCTGCTGGGAAACAAGGAACTGGCACAGGCAGCGTGGTTCCAGGCTGCGCCGCACCACAACGTCGGGCGCTCCATGAAGGTGGGCAAGGAAGAGATCATGGGCATGCTTACCGCGGTAGAGATGTGGACCAAGCGCGACCACAAGGCCGAATGGAACACGTGGAAGGAGTGGCTGGCCACTATCGAAGCCAAGGTCAAGCCATTGCCCTCGGTCACCACCGAATATCTAATGCCTGAGGATCTGTCGAATCATTCTCCCCGGCTGCGGGTAAGGTGGGATGGTAATGCACTGAAGATTACCGGCACTGAGCTGGTAGAGACGCTCGACGCGGGTACACCGCGCATTCAATTTGATGAATGGAGCGGCACTCGTCCCGACCAGATGAAAAGCTCGATCACGATCATGCCGTACATGATGATGCCGGGCGATCACAAGATCGTGGCGGACGCGATTTTTGCCACGCTTTCACACCCGCCGAAGTTCTCTGATCCTAAAATTCCGCAAGGCGCTCCGGCGAATGTGGCTGGGATCTGGAAGGTGCAGATGAAATACCTGTGCGGGGAAGGTTGGCAACGCTTCCTGTTGGAGCAGCAGGCAGGTGGAGTGACCGGCGTCCATCAAGGCGAGATCTACAACGGGAATCTGACCGGCAAGGTGCACGCAGAGCAGGTTAGTTTTCATAGTGTCATGCCGGTTGGCGGAAACGAGATTGAATACTCATTCAGCGGCACAGCGAACGGCGATTCCATGAGCGGGACGGTGGTCCTCGGGGAGTATGGCCAGGCCGAGTGGTCGGCTACCAGGGAGACCTAAGGGGAATTTTTTATCCGTTCTTCCCTGAAGGGCCGTAGGTGCAGCAAGAGAAACTGCAGCCGGACGGCGTCCCCAACCCGCTTCCCCCCCAAAAACATCTCTGGCTCGGTTTGCCTACTGAGCTATGCTCGATACAGGTGGCTTTTGAATTTGCACAGAAGTGGGGCCGGCGCATCCGGCGACCAATATTGATGCCGGGCGTCCTGGGTCGATTTGCTCTGATTTTTACCGTGGCCGCAGTGCCGTGGGTACCGCTATTTTGCCAGCAAACCACACCGCCGGCCTTGCCGGCAGCCCTGGAGCCAGTCTTCTCCGGCTTGGAAGTTGGCCAGAGCAGCGACTACGGTTTGGTCTATGAACCCCTCGATAGCTGGATCTATCCGGCCTTCGAACGCTTGTTTGCGCTGGGGTATGCCGACTCCGCGTACCTCGGCATGCGGCCCTGGACGCGCAACGCCTGCCTGCAGATTCTTCAGGAAACATACCCCAAGCTTCAGGATGCTCCCCAGGACAAAGAGGCCTGGAACATCTTCCAAGCCTTGGCGGAAGAATTTGGAGCCGACGCCGGACCGGCCATCCCCCGCGCCGAAGTGGCGAATGTCTACACTCGGAATATGTATATCAAGGGCCCGCCCATCAATGACTCCTTCCACTTTGGGCAGACCCTCATCAACGACTACGGACGTCCCTATCAGCAAGGTTTCAATGCGCTCGATGGCTTCTCAGCCAGGGCCGAGGGTTACCACTTTTCACTCGATGTGCGTGGCGAGTATCAGCACGCGCCAGGTCGTGGAGCCTATCCCGAATCCGTACAAGAGGTCTTTGCCCAGATTGACACCACTCCCCTGGTGGCGCCTGAGCCCGTACCGCAAACCAACGTCTTTCGCTTGATCAACGCCAATTTCGCCACTTCGGTGGCCAACAACGAGTTCTCGGTCGGCAAGGCCGATGACTATTGGGGCCCTACACAAACCGGAAGCATGGCGCTGAGCAACAATGCAGAGCCCATCTATGCCCTGCGCATCAACCGGGTAGTGCCTTTGCGCATCCCGCTGGTCTCTGACGTCTTAGGGCCGATTCGCTATGAAGGATTGTTCGGCTCGCTGAAGGGGCATCGTTACCCCAATGCGCCTTGGATCCATGCTGAAAAATTCAGCTTCAAGCCGACTAGGGACCTGGAATTCGGCTTTTCCCGGGTGGTCATCTTCGCCGGCAAAGACACGGAGCCGCTGACTTTCGGCACGTTCTGGCGCAGTTTCACCAGCTTTAGCAATGTAACCCTGGCGGAAAAAGAGAGCCGAAACGACCCCGGCTTCCGCAGTTCCAGCTTTGACTTTACGTGGAGGCTTCCCTGGATGGAGAAATGGCTGACGCTCTACTCCGACTCCATGGTTCACGATGACGTGAGCCCCCTGGCCGCTCCGCGTCGCGCTGCATTCAATCCCGGTCTCTACCTGTCGCACTTTCCCAGGCTCCCGCACGTCGATCTGCGCGCCGAGGCTGTATCGACGGACCCAACTGGATCCGATCAGGGAGGCCAATTCCTCTACTACGAATTTATATATAAGGACGGCTATACCAATAAAGGCAACATGCTTGGGGCTTGGATGGGCCGCGAAGGCAAAGGAGGCCAGGCTTGGCTGACCGACTGGCTGAGCCCAAAGGAGTACATCCAGGTGGGCTACCGCAACGCAAAGGTTTCCAAGACCTTTGTCCCCGGGGGCACAACGCAGAATGACTTCGACGTAAGAGCGGTGCTTCGCCTCAAACCCAATCTGGAGCTAAATGCCTACGGCCAGGCAGAGTTCTGGAAGGTTCCGGTTTGGTATACCGGGCAACAGCACGACTTTACCGGGTCGATCCAGCTCACGTACTTTCCCAAGATGAGCTGGCACCGTTAATCACCCCGAAAAAGCGCGGCCGGAACACAATGATCTGCGTTCCGGCCGTTGATGGGAACTAGCCTTACTTGCGGTTTTGGCCTCTTTCCGCACCACCAGCGGCGCCCGTTCCCCGCAGGGTAAGGGTGGGAACGCCGCTGTTGTAAGCGCTGCTGTCGATCTTGACTTGCTGCGTAGTAGCGCCAATCTCAACCGGTTTGAACTGGACGTTGAGACTGCACGATTCGGCGGCCGTCAGCACCAGGTTATTGGCGCAGGTTGAGCTGCCCAGGATGTCGAACGCGGTATTCGGCGTATTTACCACGTAGTACGGGTCCGACAGCGTCACGGAGGCATTGCCGATGTTGTACGTATTCGCGGTCATTGTTTGACTTTGGTTTCCCTCCTTGACGCTGCCAAAGGCCAAGGTGGAAGCGTTGCCGTTCAAGTACACCAGGTCATTGCTGCTTCCGGTACCGATATTGGCGATGAGAAAGCTCTGTCCACCCGCTGAGATGGCCAAGGCGCTGGCCGCGGAGAGTGAGGTATTGGTGAACGGCAACAGGTAAACCGGAAAGCCGGGCGAGGCAGGGGCGACAGTAATCGTATTAGCCACTCCATCCAGCACATACAAATCCTCAGCAGGATCGAAGGCCACGCCGGTAGGGTTGGTTACGTTCAGAAACCCAAGCTGAGTCGCGGTCGTCCCGTCTGCGGAAATAGTCACCACCTGGCCGCTTCCCGACGGATCGCCACCATCCCCGATTACCAGGTCGTTCGTGACCGGGTCGATGGCAAAGGCCTGGGGAAAGATAATGGACACCGACGAGGGAATCGTCATCTTGTAGGCCGCGCCCCCGACCGGTACCTTGACTACGTATCCAGGATTGCCGGTACCTGCGTTCACTCCCCCTGGGCCCGCATCTCCGATATAGAGGTTGCCCAGATGATCAAGGGCGAGCGCGATAGGGTGCTGCAGCAGGCCTCCGGTGTTGACCACCGACGCCGCCAGACCGGTGGTTGTGGGCACCTCGATGACATCGCCATTGTCGAAATCAGCGATGTATAGGTTGCCGGATCCATCCAGAGCGAGCGCGCTCGGCGCGGAAAGCGTCTGGGTTCCGGTCGACACTTTCGTCAAGCCGCTTCCTCCCAGGCCGCTGGTCGAATACACTACGCCCGCCTCGGTGTCAGCGATGTAAACCTTCTTGTCCAGACCGGATATTGCAATGGCTTGTGGCTGCTGCAAGCCGGTTGCGGTGATTTTGGCATTCAGCGGGTAAGTAACTTCGGCTGCGGAAACGCCAGTCTCATTCACGGGCGCGGAAGCAAGGATCGTACTAGTAGGGCCTTCGACCTGGATCGCCGTGCTGCGCAGACCCGGATAGGCCGGCGTGCCTTCGTAGTTTCCGTAGCACGTATAGGGGTAGTAGGGAGAGACGGTAGGCTTGCCCGGACCGGTTAAGTTGTCATGCGCACCGTTGGTGCACGAGCCACCAGCACTCTTCGTGAGCTCGGTGCTCACGTCGCCCTGACTGACGACGCGAAATCCTCTAAGCGTGGCGGGCGCATTGAATTCGAAATTGAAGATAATCCGCAGACCCGTCTGCCCCACGTTCACGCTGCCCATATTGGGTGTGTTGATATAGCTCAGCTGAAAAAGCACGTTATCGGCAGAATCAAGCACATCGAGATTACCGTTGGCATCGAACGCCATGCTGCTGCTGGTCCCGATCCCGGTATTCGGGATGATGTACGGGGTAGACGGCGAAGCGGCAGGAATCATCACCACCTGCTGCCCTGGGTTGAAGCCTGTACCCGATCCGAGCAGAGAAAGGATGAAGAGATCGCCCGCCGCATCCAGGGCCAGACCTGAAGGCTGGTTGATAACAAAGGATTGCGTGGCCACCGGCTGGGCGGTTCCCCCCGCGGCAGGAGCTATATAGACGCCGCCGTTGAAACTGCCATTGTCGGCAAAATAGAGATTCGTCGATGAGTCCCTCACCAACGCCGCAGGAATGAATGTGGAGCTGTCGATGCCCGTGAAATTCAGCAGCGTCGGCGTAATCGCACCCGGCGCCAGGGAAAAGATGGATCCAATCGTGGAAGTGTCCGAAACGATATCGTAGTCGCCGATGAAGAGGGTGCCCGTACTGTCTACCGCCAGGGAGATGGGGTTGGTCAGAGGCGCCCCTTGGAAAATTAGCTGCGCGGTATCCGTTATATGACCAGTAGCATCCGCGGGCACTTCAATCACCCGGCCAAAACTGGTCCCATTGTTCGAAGGGGTGTCGGCAATAAAGAGATCACCTTTAGCGTCCAGGGCGACTGCCTGCGGGGTCGACAGCGTGAACCCGGGGGTTGGAACCGGGTAGTTGGTTCCGTTGTACGTCGCAACGACTTGATTGTTCTGGGTATCCGCGATGAAGTACGCGCCGTAGTTTGTGTTATTCACTGCAATGGATTGTGGGCTTTTGTATCCGATGCCCAGCGTCTCCTGGGAATCGATAACCACCGCAGGCACTGCTGCCCATGCACTGGAGGCGCAGAGAGCGAGACCCAAGACAGGCAAGGAAAACATTTTCAACTTCGATGGCGAGTATTTTGTTGGGAATAATGACTGCATTTCGGACATGGCGATGGCGCTCCTGTACAACTTTTGTTCAGTCACCCCTAGTCTACGGGGAGGTTAATAAGTTGCAACCCCTTTTGAACTCAGGCGCGTTGAGAATCCCCGCCGGGGCAGGCAGGCGCCTATAGCACGAAAGTTGCAGTTTGCAGGGGGGTGACATGAGGCTACACGTTTGCTGTTCCAGAATGAAACGCTTTTTGGAAGAAGAGAAAAGAAAGCGGCCTTCTACGGGTCACCTGAGGATAAAAAACTCCTCCAAGAAGAACCATAAACGGCTGACTTCTTCTTTCCAATCATAGACTTGCGGGCATCCATGGGAAGCGCACGGAAGTTTACTCTTTGGTTTCTTCCGGGATACTTGAGATTGCCACGAAGGGGGTTCTGCTGGCTGCGCTGGACGCGCGTTTTAAGGTCTGGTGAGTTGCGCATAATGCAACTCGGGACAGGCGGGAGGATAATTCTCCCAGCGTTCCCACAAAACAGGGGTCACTCACGGTTCTTAGAGCATTTTTGCCAAGGGTGTAGACCAGGAAACTGAATCCGACGCGGCAATTCCGCTAAAGAATGGCCGCACATAACTGATTCCACTGGAGCACAGGATTAGCAACAATGCTTTAGAGGGTCACAACGCGGTGAATACAATCGGCGCGAAAGATGCTGAACTTGCCTTTGTCATAACCACCGAAGTAGATCAGACCGCCGCGGCCCTGACCAGTGCAGGTTAACGCCACCTGGTGAATCGATCGGATGCCTTGCCGATCTTCATATTCAAAGAGCACAAGCGGCTGGCCCGTCATGGGCGTTGATAGGCGAAGATCAGCAAACTCAACGACCTTGCCCGGGACCGGTTGCGGCGACGTGGAAACTGGGGAATGCGGCTCGGGGTTCACTTCACGATTGAAGCAGAAGCAATGTATCCGCTCAAGTGACAGACCGCGTTTAGTCGTACAACCTTTGTGCAATACTCGCTTATTTGTACCTGCATCGTTATGCATCCAACAGGGAAGGAGAATCTTAAATGCTCATTGCTCACGTCAAAGCGCACCTCGTAACCGGCGAAACCGTGGAACTGCTTCCGGTGCGGCATGAGACGGACGTGAAAAAGGAAGTGACCGGGCTGCTCGAGGGCTGGGCGGCTTCAGGATTTCTCATTTGGGAGAAATTCGTCTATCCATGGCACCAAGTGCAGACCATCGAGTTGTCGGTGGAGAGTCTCTCGAGTGAGCAGGCAGCGCAAAGACTGCTGGACTTGCATGGCGCCGATCGCGCCCGCCTGCACGAGGATTTTTGGCGAGGCGCTCGCCAGGCCTAAGCATGGGGGGAAAGAACTCTGAGGGGCTGCGCGAGAATCGCCGGTTCAGGTTTGAGTCCCGCAGGGACGGCTGAAAATCACACTTGTCCAAATTAGCTTTCGGGGAGCTACTGTTTTGCCTTTGTCCGCAACGACGCTTCCTGCCGAGGGAAAGAAACCGCAGGTCCCTCCACTGCGCTGCGCTCCGGTCGGGATGACAATTTTGTTGTGCCGCCGGCTGCCAGTTCCGTTGACCGGGGCCAAGGGCAATTCCTACAACAAAATTGTCATCCCGACCGGAGCGCAGCGCAGTGGAGGGACCTGCGGTTTCTTTCCCTCGCCAGGAAGCGTCGTTGTTGATAAAGGCGCAGATCGCAATATGCTTCGTGATGACTTGGCAACCCGCTTTCCTTCGCTCTGACTCCTCTCCAGCCTTTTCAACAAATTACACAGCCCAACCGTCATCTCTCCCGCTAATTTGGACAGCTATGGCTGAAAATAGCCCAGGATGCAATCCTGGGGTACCTCTAACTCTGAAATGTACTATTCGCGATTCGGGGCAGCCCAACCCAGGACCATGTCCTGGGTAATTCTCAGTCGTCCCTACGGGACTGGTCTTGCTGGCCGCATACACCCAGCACTCACGTGCTGGGCTATTTTCAGCCGTCCCTGCGGGACTCAAACCTGAACCGGCGATTCTCACGTAGACACTAAAGGCCGGCCTTACCTAAGGACAAATGGGGGGGCATCTACTGCTTCTGTTCGCAGCCACTGCTTCAGATTCGCCCCCTGTGCGGCGCGCAGATCCACGCAATCCGTGATTTTGTCACGGGCCTGGTCGAGTGCGTGCGAGGCCGCGGGCACCGTGTGCTCGCGAAAAAATTCTGAGACCTGCATGCTCCGCTCTACGCTGCAGAAGTTGCCTGTCGATGCAACCAATGAGGCGCCCGCCCAGGTGGTGATCTGTGCCTGTACCCGGGACCAGTTGTGCTGCACCCACTGCCACGCAATATCCCTGGTGCGACGGTCGCTCATTTCAATTTGGACCAGGCGTAGGGCATCCTGGTTCTTTACTTTGCCGGACACTGCATAATCCAAAGTGCGGACGACCAACGCAGGATCGCGGAAACGTGCCAGCGCCTGCAGCGCCTGTATGCGAAGCTGTGGATCGTCGGCGTTCTGGGCTACCCCTTGCAACTGATCGAAGAATGCCGCGTCTCCGTTTTGCGCGGCAACCTTGAGTGCGCGGACCGCCAAGGTCGCGTCGACCGAGGCAGGGTCGCGAAGATATTGCTGCGAAATCTGCCGCGCCTGGACCATGATCTGCGGATCAGCGCCGATGTCGCCCAGCAGTTCAAAGAGCGTCGCCCGCAACGGAATTTTGTCTGAAGCGTCCGCGGGAGCGGGCAGACCCAGGCGCGAGAGCGCCGGCGCGAAGTTCTTCCGCACCCACGCTGCGATCTGCGCGTGCTCCTGGGGTGTAGAGGCTATCTGCTGATCGATGCTTCGTATAGCGGCGGAGACGGTATCGATCACAAACGGGCTGGTGTCGTCACGCACCGCGACGGCGAGTTTGAGAAAGTCTCCTACGGTCGCGACGCCGGCGCGGGCTAGCGCCCATTGGCTGCCTAAGAAGGTAATCCGCTCGGAAGCCGAAAGGTAGCTCTCGACCCCGCGCAGCAGTTGTTGATAATCGGCGCTGCCGTAACGGCTGCGATAGTAGCCCTTGCCTCCAGCGTTGCCGTAGAAGACCTCCGCTTGCGGAGCGTGCAGGCGCTGCTCAGCGGCGCTGAGTATAGGGCAGTCGGATTGATCGCCGTTGCTTTTCATGCAAACGGGGACGGTCCAGCTCTGCTGCTGATCTTCCGCTTCTTTGGGGTTGAGAAAGAAGCGCTTTTGCGTCACTTTCACGGTGCCCTTGCGCACACTGCCAAAAGTCAGGAGCGGCTCCCCGGGCTGTGTCACCAGGCTTTCCATGATCTTGTCCACGGGCTTGCCACTCGATTGCTGCAGCGTATTCCAGAAGTCCTCCGCCGTGGCATTGCCATACATGTGTGCCTGCAGGTAGCGATGAACGCCGGCGCGAAAGACCTCGTCGCCGAGGTAGTTCTCTGTCATCAGAAGCACGGCTGCAGCCTTGCCGTAGGTGATGCCATCGAACATCTCGTTGATCTCGGCCGGAGTATCGGCCCGGGCGCGAATAGCCCTGGTAACCCGAGCCCCATCCAGGTCTAGAGCATGGTTAAGGTTGGAGGCCTCTTCCTGAGGGATATCCCATTCCGGCTTCCAGGCGGCCACCGGTTTGTTCGACATCCAGGTGGCGAAGCCTTCGTTCAGCCAGATGTTGTCCCACCATTCCATGGTGACCATGTCGCCGAACCATTGATGCGCCATCTCGTGAGCCACATCCCCGGCGACGACCTTTTTCGCATCCATAGAAGCCGTTTTCTCATTGAGCAGCATGGCGGTTTCACGATAGGTGATGGCGCCGAAGTTCTCCATGGCTCCGGCTTCGAAGTCGGGGATGGCAATCATATCCAACTTGGGCATGGGGTACTTGATGCCAAAATAGGTATCGTAGTAGTGCAGGAAGAATTCGGCGCCGGAGAGCGCGAATTGCGCAAACTGCACTTTGTCCGGAGTGGCACAGGCCCGGATCGGCACGCCGTCGCTCTCGCCGGCGAGACACTTGAAGTCGCCCACCAAAAATGCCACCAGGTAGGTTGACATCTTCGGGGTGCGGGCAAAGCGGATGGTGTGTTCTCCTGGGCCCGGTCCGGGCGTGTCGGAAACTATATTGGTGTTGCCAATCGCCGTGTCTCCCTGGGGAACGACCAGGCTGACGTCGAAGGTTGCCTTGAACGCCGGTTCGTCGAAACAAGGAAAGGCCCGGCGTGCGTCGGTGGGCTCAAATTGGGTCACGGCGTAGTTCCGCGTGGCCGCTTTGGACAGATAGAATCCGCGCAGCTCTCCATTCAGGATGCCGCTATAGGCAATCTTCAGAGTGACAGGCCCGGGAGGCAGCTTGCGTGGAAAATGCAACGTTGCCTGCTGCAAGTTCGTATCCAAGGATACGGCCGCGCTCAAGGACTTCCCCCCGGCCTCTGCCGTAACCGTGTCGAATTTCAGTTGCCACGCGTTCAGCTCAATCTCATCCACGCTCTCCGTCAGCGTCAGATCAATCGTCTCTTCGCCAGAAAACGTAGCCGCCTGCATGTCTGGCGTCAGTTGCAAGGTGTAATGCTGGGGGATTGCCACATTGGGAAGACGCTGTGCGTGGACGACGGCTGAAATCAAAACCGCCGCGAAAATCGCTCCTCTTTTTAACAATCCGTGGCCACTCCTCTGGGCCGAGCCGCGAGCTGCCGCTTCATTTGACTATTCCTGGCAACAAAAAGCGAGAAGGTTGAGGAGGCCATTGCGCTCGATTTGCAACACCACCGCATCCCCACGACTTCACCCCTTTGCCAAAGTTTTTGAGATCTGCCGAGGCAGACCTCCAGGCAAGTAAAGCCGCCGCCCAAAGCGCGGTCAGATCTCGCGATAGTTCAGCAGCACCAGGCCTGCTGCGGCGATGAACAGCGGCCAAAGGAAGCCCGCGATTCTGGATGTGCGGCTGGAAGGCAGCCGCAGTTCCAGCCAGCGGGCCCAACCGGCGGTGGCGCCGAGTAAGGCAATGGGAATATGACTCAGCGAAGCCAGCAAATCTTCTTTTACATCGCCAGGGGAGTGGTTATGGGTGAGCAGAACCGCAGCCCCCAACGCGCACATGCCGGGGAAAATCATAGATGCCCACTTGACCTCGAGTTTACCCGCCTGCACCGCGCACTCAAATACAGCGAAGCACAGGATGAGCACTGCGGCTGCGCGGTGTTGCAGTACGTCGGGGGCAGTAAAGCTTGCCCAAAAGGGACGCGGGCCCAAGGGCCAGTTCTCGGGGTCGGCGCGGAGCAGAATGAAGACGGATAGCCCGGCGAAGGAAAGCGGCCAGAACCGCGCCCAGTGCATGCCGCGAAAGCGGCTGGCAAAAGCCAGCAGCCCCGCAGCTAATACGATCAAACCCGCCCAGTGATGGTTATATTCCGACCATTCCCGATCCGTCTCATCGCTGGAGCCGGTGGAGTGGAATTCCGCCACCTGCACCTCGGTTTGAATCGAAGTGGGCGGGGTAAGCTGCGACACGGATGGACTCGCCAGGCGCGGAACTTCCGGGTGCATGCGGGCACGAATTACCTGAAGCGAGACTTGGTCGGTGACGTCGACCGCCGGCGGTTGCGACGACATCGAAGCAGCAGCCAGAATGACGGTAAATCCCAATCCAATCTCGGCCTCGGCAAAGCGCCGCAGCTTCGCCAGCAGAGGCTGCGGATCGGTGTTCAGCCGCCGCACCATCAGCCAGTTCCCCGCACCCATCAGGAGCATCACCAGGAGCAGATAGATTTTGGCCAGCAACAGGACACCGTAGTCGGTGCCATAAAGCCCATTCCACGTGCCTACGTAGGTCCATGCCAGATAGACGCCGGCTAGCACCAGGAAGACGACGCTGAGCAACGCCATCGAGGAGTAGCGCCTGGCCATTGTGCGCGCCTCCTTCACGCTCTCGGTGCGCGCCAAGGAAAGCAGCAGGAAGGGCATGGCTCCGATCCATGCGGCCGTTCCCAGATGGTGGAATGCAGTCGCCAGCGCCAGCCACCAGCGGTCATCCATGCGTGCCACTGCGTGGCTGGTCGAAACCGCCGCGCCCAACAGCAGCAGGCTCAATGGAATCATGGCCGCCCGGCCTTTGCCGCCTTTCACCCGCGTACAAGCCCACAAGAGCATTGCGAGTAGAGCGGCGCTCAGCCCGGCCTGAAAAAATCTAGCGCTGATCAGATCGCCGAGAGGCAGACCGCTATCGCCAAGCAGCGATGCGCCGGAGAGAATGACCGTCACTAACTCAGACAACGCCAGAGCCAAGGCGGCCCAGCGAATGCCGCGGAGGCAAGAGGACTCAACCGTCTTATTTGCTCTCGCGGGACGGGCAACGGCCAGCAAGAACGCGATGCCACCCAGCAGCAAGGCCTCGAAGGAGAGATTTGCCGCACGAATCAACGTGCTCAGGAGATCAATATCGCGCAGGAGCCAGATCAAGCGTTCATCTCAAGTGGAAAAACAGACCTCTGCCTTAGCTGGCCATCCCCTTATCATACGTTGGACCAGGATCAGAATAGAGGTTGAAGCAGGCAGAGGCGACTTACTCCACCTGGAAAGGGACTGCGCCCCGCGTGATGTGACCGTCGCTCGACAGCACTTCCCAGCGAAGCACATAGGAGCCCTTGGCGAGCTTATGCCCGGTAGCCGACAAGGTATCGGGAAGAGGCTGCGTCAGGCCGCCGATTTTCTCCACTGAACCATCCGGCTTCATCAGGCTGAGGGACGAGCGGGCTCCATCGACTCGCGAATTGTACTTGAGACTGATCGTAATGTCGGGACCATTCACCGCGGCATTTTTCTCCGGGGTGGAACTCAACAACACCGCATGAGCTAGCGCCATACGCGGGCTCACGGCCATCAATACCGCGACTGACATCAGAAATACGCCGGCAAAATATTGCCGTAACCTGCTACGCATAACCACACTCTCCAGGAGTAAGGAAGTCGACTACGAAGGCGCCATTTGCACGGATTGCGCGCGCTCGGAGTGGCCACCTATCTCTGCTGCACGGGCTTCAGCGTAGGCGGCGGCGCCCATTAACGCCGCGCGGCTTTCCAGAATAAGGCGCACTGGTGTCTGTACCAGTAGATCACTCAGCCGCCCTTTGTCGGTGAAGGCTTTCATGAAAGTACCATCTTGCATTTTCTTCAGCAGCTTGGGAGCAATGCCGCCCCCCACATACATGCCGCCGACGGCCAGGATCTTTAGTGCCAGGTTGCCGGCTTCTGCACCGTACGCAGACACGAAGATGTTCAATGCTTGCACGCAAAGCTCACTGGCGCCCGACTCGCCCAACTCGCCGATCACCGCGTTAGGATCTTCCGTGCGCATGCGGTCCTTCAGCCAGGGTGGTTCCTCCAGGCCTTTCACATCGCGACAGTAAGCGTAGACATTGGCCAATCCGATGCCGGAGATGACCCGCTCCGAGCTGACCCGGCCGCCCAGGGTCTTTTGCAGATAGCGCAGCAGTCCTATCTCTTCTTCATTGCGGGGGGCAAAGTCGCTGTGTCCGCCTTCGGAGGCCATGGGCAGATAGGTGCGACCATTCCACACCAGAATGGCCTCTCCCAGCCCCGTGCCCGCGGCAATCAAGCCGCGATTTCCTTCCGCCGCCGGGTCGCCCTTACTAAGGACAAGAATCTGATCCGGCGTTAGCTCGGCAACACCATACCCATTGGCCTCAAGATCGTTGATCAGAAAAACATGTTCAATCTTGAGATCGTCCCTAAGCTGACTGGAGTCGAGGATCCAGGGAAGATTGGTGAGCTTCAAGCGGCCTTGGCGCACCGGACCGGGCACTCCGAAGCAGGCCGCCAGCACATCGACTGGCTGTCCGACGGTTTGCTTGCATTCCTCCAGGAATGCTTCCACCACCTGCACCAGGCCGGGGAAATCCCTGGCGTGAAACTTGTGGTCGTACACAGTTAGCAGCTGTCCGTTTTCAAACTTGCACAGAGCGAGATCGACCTTGGTGCCGCCTACATCCCCTGCCAGAATCATCGCTCGATCTCCAGTCGTCCCAGACCATCGGCCCCGGGCGGAGGCAATGCGGCGGCAGCGGCAGAGTCGAGCAGGAGAGTGATGCGGCGACTGGCCGGCTTGATTAGCTGCGATGGGTAGGTTTCCGGATCATACGGGCCAGTGAAGACCTGCTTGAGCGCAGCAACTTTGTCGGCGCCTTCAATCAGAAAGAAGACATCCCGTCCCCGGTTGATGACTGGCCAGGTGAGTGTGACCCGCCATGTCTCCTTTTGCTGTGGAACGTGATTGGCGATCGCAATGCGCATGATTTCGTGCAAACCAGCCGTGTGGGGGAAAAGGGACGCGGTGTGACCATCGGGGCCCATCCCCAACGCAACAATATCAAAAGTGGGGATCTCCGCGCCTTCCAGGCGAAAGCTTTGCCGGATATCGAATTCATATTTGGCCGCGGCTTCTTCCGGATCGAGCTCGCCCTGAATGCGAAAGACCTGGGTCTTGCCCAGAGGAACCTTGTCCAGCAGTGCCTCGCGGGTCATGCGGTAATTGCTGTCCGGGTGATCGGGGGGTACACAGCGTTCGTCGACCCAATAGAGTTCGAGGTTTTCCCAGGGAATCTGCTCACGATATTGGGCGCTGGGGTCGGCCAGGAGCGCAAACGCATTCTTTGGAGTGTGGCCGCCCGAGATGGCAATGCGCGCCTTGCCTCTGGCGCCTGCAGCGGCGCGAATACCGTCCACAAAGTATTGCGCCGTGCGCCTGGTTACCGCATCCGCGCTTGCATCCACGTAATAGAGAACTTCGATCGTCTCAGCCATGCAATTCGATTTACCCGGTTCCTCTTTCCGCCGCTTAGAGCTTTTGCCAGGCGCGCCCATCCCGCGACAGCAGTTCATCGGCGGATTCCGGTCCCCACGTGCCGGCCGCATAGTTGGGAAAGCCTTTGGGCTTGCTGGCTGCCCATTGCTCGAGGACCGGCGTCAGCAGCGACCAGGTGGCCTCCACTCCATCCCGGTGAGCGAACAGGGTGGCATCGCCCAGCATTGCATCCAGCAACAAACGCTCGTAGCCGTTGGCGGACGACTTGCCGAACGCCTCGGCATAGCTGAAGTTCATGTTAACCGGGCAAACCTCCATATTCGGACTGGGCACCTTGGCGCCAAAACGCAGAGAAATGCCTTCATCCGGTTGAATCCGCATACTGATCAGATTCGGCTGTAATTCGTTGCATGAGCCCGTCTGATGTTTAAAAAGTAACTGAGGCGGTTGCTTGAAATGAATGGTAAGCTCGGTTGACCGTTTCGCCAGGCGCTTGCCGGCTCGCAGATAGAACGGAACCCCGGCCCAGCGCCAGTTCTCAATACCGATTTTCAGCGCGGCGTAAGTCTCGGTGGCGGAGTTTGGATCTACCCGGTCTTCCTGCCGGTAGCCCTTGACATCCTTACCGTCCACTTTGCCGGGACCATACTGACCACGTACCGCGTCCATAGGGTGGATAGGCTGGATAGAGCGCCACACCTTGAACTTCTCCCGGCGCATCGACTCGGCCTCGAAGGAAACTGGAGGCTCCATGGCTATGAAGGAGAGCAGCTCCATCACATGGTTTTGCACCACATCACGAAGTGCTCCAGCCTTCTCGTAAAAGGGCCCGCGGCCCTCGATACCGATATCTTCGGCCGCCGTGATCTGTACGTTATCGACGTAGTTACGATTCCAGACCGGCTCAAAGATCCCGTTGGCGAAGCGAAAGACCAGGATGTTCTGCACCGTCTCTTTGCCCAGGTAGTGATCGATGCGAAAGATCTGGTCCTCGGCAAAGACCTGGTTCACGGCGTCGTTCAACTCCCGCGCCGAAGCCAGGTCATGGCCGAAGGGCTTCTCGATGATGGTGTGCACCGTGCCCCGCTCGGGCTTGGCCATTCCATGAGCGCCCAGCTGCTGAATAATGTCGGCAAAGTACTCCGGCGCCGTGGCCAGGTAGAAAAGCCGGTTCCCCTTGGTACCTTGCTTCTGGTCGATACCCTCGAGCACGGTCTTCAATTTTCCATAGCCTTCGGGATCATCGAAGTTCATGGCATGGTAGGTGACCTTCTTCATGAACTCGTCCAGCTTCTGCTCGCCTTCTTTGACGCCGCCAAATTGCAGAATGCCTGCGCGCATGTCCTTTTGAAATTCGTCCTGCAATGGACGGCGAGCAACGCCAACCACCGAGAACTCTGCCGGCAACAGATTGGATTGCTCGAGATGAAACAGCGCAGGCAATAACTTGCGCTTGGTCAGGTCGCCGGACGCGCCGAAAATGACCACGGCCGTAGGCTCCGGAATGCGCTCGGCACTCTGCGCCGCTTTCAAGTCTTCGGCAGAAAACTGCACTTCTGTGGTTGCCATGGGATCCTGCTCCTTGCTCGCAAAGTGGTATTTTAGGTCCTTACGCCGGCATCAAGACCCAACCGCTCCAGCGCCTGCACGCATTGTGCTTCATTCTGATAGCGGATTGCGTGAATTCCCAGCGCTTCCGCCGCTTCGCAATTCTGCGGCCGGTCATCAATAAAGGCCACTTCTTCCGCATCGCGCTGCAGCACGTCAAGCGCCAGTTCGAAGAGCTTGGCGTCGGGCTTACGCAGTCCCAAATAGCAGGAACTGAGGAAAACATCGAAATACCGGCCAAGTTCGAAATGCTCGATCCGGTAGTCGTTCAACTCCCGGGCCTCGTTATTGAACATTGCCAATTCCACTTCCTCTGATGCGGCAAGCTCTTGAAGGATTCGCATGCCTCCGTACGGCAATAAGACGGACCGCTCCTTCATGGCTTGCAGAAAAGCCGCCGGGGTGAAGGGGCGCGGCTCATAAAAGACTGTCTGCAGCAGATACTGCTCCGCAGTCATCAAGCCCTTTTCCCAGGGATCGTTGGCTAGCTCATGCCGCTGCTCGAAGGCAGCAGCGTCCAAATCGAACTGCCCGAGGACGGCAGCCCGTTCGATATGGTCCCAGCCATTGGTCAGCAGAACGCCGCCCACGTCCCAAAGAATTGTGCTGATCTCTGCCATGACTCCCTCTCCGACGTACTACCCAGATGCGAGATGTGGGAACCAAATCCGTAGTTTCTCTCTGCGAATGGCGAGTGCCCCAGATATTTGGCACCCGCCATCTGTGGAAGGGAAAATGACCCTAGGCCTTGCCTGCCGTGGCTGCGGGCCGTACCCGCTCCAGCAACTGCTTGGCACGCTTGCTGATGTTCGCCGGACTGAAACCGAGTTCTTCGAGTGCTTTGGCGCCTACGGAGGATGCGCCAAAGCGCTCCAGACCGATCACGTCTCCGTGCCGCCCGACATACTTCCACCAGGGCATGGGAGCGGCTGCTTCGACCGCGAGCGCGGGCAGATGATCGGGGAAGATCTGCTGCTTGTAAGCTTCGGGTTGCTCTTCGAAGATGCGGAAGCTGGGCATGGAAACTACACGCGCGGAAATGCCTTCTTTCTTCAGATCCGCGGCAGCCTGCAGAACCGGCCAGACTTCGGCACCGGCGGCAACAATCAGCAGGTCTGGCGAAGTTCCGCCATCCTGCAGAATGTAGGCGCCTTTGCGGACACCCTCGGCCACCTTATATTTCTCAGGGTCCAGGATGGGTAGGTTCTGGCGCGAAAGAGCCATGAAGGCCGGTAGTTTTCGTTCCAGAGCCAGCCGCCACACGGCGACGGTTTCATTGGCATCCGCCGGCCGAAAATCGGTCATATGGGGCGTGGCCCGCAGCATAGCGAGTTGCTCGACTGGCTGGTGGGTCGGTCCATCTTCACCCAGCGCGATCGAATCGTGAGTGAATACAAAAAGTGAGTGCGACTCCATCAACGCAGCCAGACGGATAGCAGGCTTGGCGTAGTCGCTGAAGTTGAAGAAGGTTGACCCGTAGGGAATCAAGCCACCGTGAACTGCCATGCCATTGACCGCTGCACACATGCCGAATTCGCGCACGCCGAACCAGATATTGCGCCCCGCAGGATCGAGATGGAAGTTGCCGCCTGTTTTCAGAATCGTCTTGGTCGAAGTCGTGAGATCGGCTGCACCGCCAATCAACTCAGGCACCGCCTGAGCGATGGCATCCATGACCTCGCCCCCAGCATTGCGGGTAGCGATCGGCTTGGCGTCCGCCTTAAAGACGGGCAGACTCTTCTCCCAACCGGTGGCCAGCACGCCTGACTGCACGCGTTCGAACTCCGCAGCCACATCGGGGAATGCCTTCTTGTATGCAGCAAACAGGTCATTCCACTCCTGCTCGTATTTCTTGCCCTTCTCGACGGCCTGCAGCCAGTTCTGCTTCGCCTCGTCCGGGACATAGAAAGTTTTGTCTTCAGGCCAGTTCAACTTCTTCTTGGTAGCCTTCACTGCTTCGGCGCCAAGCGCCTCACCGTGGGCCTTATTGGTGCCCGCTTTAGGACTGCCGTAGCCAATGATCGTCCGCACGCGAATCAGCGAAGGCTTATCCGTGATGCTCTGGGCGATCTTGATGGCCTGGGAAATGGCCTCGAGATCATTGCCATCGTCGACAAACTGCACATGCCAGTGATAGGCCTCGAAGCGCTGGGTCACATCTTCGGTAAAAGAGAGATCCGTGGGCCCGTCGAGAGAGACGAGGTTGTCGTCATAGAGATAAATCATTTTGCCCAGACCGAGAGTACCGGCGAGCGAACCGGCTTCGTGCGACACTCCCTCCATCAAGTCGCCATCCCCGCACATGACGTAGGTGAAGTGATCCACGATGTTGTAGCCGGGGCGGTTGTAGCGCGCCGCCAGATGCTTTTCGGCGATCGCCATGCCCACACCCATGGCGAAACCCTGACCCAGCGGGCCGGTGGTCACTTCCACGCCGTCGGTATGGCCGTACTCCGGATGACCGGGCGTGATCGAGCCCCACTGGCGGAACTGCTGCAGATCTTCGATGCTGACCTTGTAACCAGTAAGGTGAAGCACGGAGTACAGCAACGCGGACGCATGCCCGTTGGAGAGCACGAAGCGATCGCGATTCGTCCACTTGGAGTTGGCCGGATTATGGCGCATGAATTGATGAAAGAGCAGGTACGTCATAGGAGAGTCGCCGAGCGGCGCTCCAGGGTGCCCGCTGTTAGCTTTCTCTACGGCATCCACGGCGAGAAACCGCAGTGCATTGATCGACAATTGATCCAGTTCGCTCATAACAACCTCACCCTTCCTCTCGAGAATACTTCGGTTTGCTGTTCACGTCTTGCGGCCCTGCGATGCTTTTCGTCTTAAGATGAAGCCGGCGGCCTTCTGGTCTCCTATTTGACCGGATCAAGCTGGACTTCGAAATTACGGCCCTCCCAGCGATTCTCCAGCCGCCATTTCAAGGTGAAGATCAACCGGCCGGCCTTGCCTGGCTCGGTTTCCATATCGGCGAAGTGCCCTGCACAACCGAGGTTATGGCTCTCCATGTTGTGCACAGTCTTCCAATCATCCAGGGTCCACACCAGGAAGAAGTGGCCATCCGCCAGCACCCGGAGCTTTTTTCCGGCAACGATGCTCTGTAATTGCCGGTCGAGCCGGAAGACCTCAATCGGGCATGGCCGTTTGTTCTGGCCGTAGCGCTCGGCGACAGCGGAGATACGGTCAAATACTTTACCGTCGGTCACCGACCGTAGCAGTTTGACATATTCGGCGTGTGCCCACACCAGGGGCATAGCCGCACCTGTAGGCCTGCCCAACCGCAGCCCCCTCTCCGGCATGTCGGGCGCGTCCCAGATCTGTTCGGGCAGCATACCGCCCTGGGAACTGAATCCCTCGATGGCCAGAATGTAGGGCTTTACATCGTGGCCGGCCGCCAGTTCGTAGTGTGCGCGCTCTCCGGTCAAGAGGGGCCAGGCACGACCCTGCCCCCAGCCGAGGTAGGGACCCCCGTCATGCCGCTGTCCATACCCATCATGGTTATAGCGCCTCCAGCAGGGCCCTACAGCGGTTTCCACCTTCAGCACGTGATCGATCACTTTGAGCGAGTCGACCACGACCGGATCCTGCGCGCAGCGCACGCCGTATCGGACCAGCTCCAGAAAGCCGCCATCGACTACATTGCGGGCCTCGAAGTCGATCTGCTCCCCTGGACCCCGGTTGTTGATACGCACCATTTCCTGGGCGCAATTCTCACTCGCGTAAGCATCCCCGCACTGGGGCGGACGAATCCGCATGTAGTGCCGCGGCACACCGGGCAAGAGAGTGCCGTTGTTAGTCACCGTCCAGTCTTCGAGGTGGGATTCAATCCAGTCGGCATGCTCTTCGAGGAAGACGGCAAGCACCGCAGATCCGTTGGCACGCATGATATCGGCGGCGCAGATCAAACTGGAGATGACAGCGGCCAAGGTAGAGGGGGAGTAGCCGGCGGCTTCTTCCCAGCGCTCCTGCTGGGTAACGGGAGCGTGCCGCATGAGGAATCCGGCGCCGCGCTCCACGAACGGGAAGACGTCGAAGTCTCCCAAGCCTTCCAGTTTCCAAAGGCGCCACGCCAGGATGAGAGGGAAGGCGACCTCATCGAGCTGAATGCCGTTCCAGTAGGGGGTTCCGTTGATCCAAAAGTTTTGCGCAAAACTACCATCCTGCTTTTGCGTGCAGGCGAGGTACACCAAGGCCCTGCGGGCGGTGTCTACGCGACCGCAGGCCAGCAGCGCGGTGGCGCTTTGCACCATATCGCGGGTCCAGACCAGGTGGTATCCGCCTACATCGTCATCTCCCTTGTGCTGGCCCCACGGAATGGAGGCGGAGGCGATAAAGGCGCCGGAGAAATACTTGTCCTCGTGGGAAAGGATTACGTTCTGACTCACCTGCAGCAGCCGGCCGGCATCCAGGGCAGCACCCTTCAATGCTTCCGGGGTGGCAGCTCGATGCCATTGCTCGTTGAAGCGTTTCAGGTTTTGCTGGAAAGGGGTGCTGAGTGCGCCCAAGGCAGTCGTCAAAGCTGAATGGTGTCCCTCTCCAAGAGAGATCGCCACTACGAATTCGCGGTGCCGGCTAATGTCGATCTCGCCGGTGAGAGCAATGTTCCCGTTGGGCGCGGAACCGTACTGCCAATCCATTTGAAGGTTGTCCATCAGGTCCTGCCAGCCGTCGCTTCTGCCCACGTAGCCGCAACTGGCGCGGGAGAATCCGCAACTGGCCGCCATGACCAGCGAGATACCATTTTTGGTCGCCAGCAGTACCTGTTTACCTGACAGGTCCAGAACGAAACCGGAGTTGTCTGCTCCGCCGACATCCAAGTGGGGCGCCAGCAGCGCGTAGGCTTTCATGCGCGAAAGCAGGCTCTCGTCTCCCTCCACCCGCACCCGCATCAGCACCACTGGATGGTGCGGGTCGGCGATGACCTCCTTGACGATCTTGTAGCGGCCCAAGTGGTCGTAATTGGTAAGCCGCACGGCCGATGAATAGCCGTCGATATATTCAAAGATCCGTTCCAGATCGCGCTTCTCTTCGTGGACAAATGTCTGGCCGTCGGTCAGCAGGAACTCCATATCCCGGGTCTGTGGCCGGTCGATGGTGGGATAGTAAATCTCGTTCAGGATGCCGTGCGATACGGTGTACCAGATGCGGCTGGAGGCGGAGTACGCCATACCCACTGCGTCTTTTCTGGCGGAAGTCCAACGTGGTTCCACGCCGGGCCATCCGAAGGCTGGGCCCTGACCCTCTATCCAGCGGTAGCTGGCAGCCTGATCCGTCATCGAATTGTTTTCCTCGCGAACATAAAAGCGAACCGGGGTTGCAGATTACCTGACGGATTGATGCGGTCGAAGTTACAAAGGACTTGAAAATAACCGGGCGGGGGATTTCCACAGGCCGGCTGCACTAAAGGTAGAGACGAAACTGAGGATTTAAAGGACCTGGGTGTTGGCGTCGGGGTCAGGATGGAAGGCAACTTCGCGCATGGCATGGGCAATCTCTCGATTCTTCATGAAGCAATCCCACACAAAGCCGCTGCGCAGATTCTCTGCCATCAACATCCCGATTCCTACATCAATGCCAATTACATCATCGCCGTACCACCCGGCTTTAGGCTGGAAGGCATCGGCAAATCCGTAGCGCCCGTAAAGCTTATCGCCAAATCTCTCCCGCATCGTTAATAACACGTGAGAACATTCGGCGGGCAGAAAGACGAGCGAGCCTGCGGCGGCGCAAGGCACCAGCGTTCCATCGAGAGGCCCGATCGAAGGCGGTCCTCCCCAGACACGATAACCCTGGCGGGAATCGGAGGCTGAGATGCCCCACATGTCCTGATCGATCCAGGGAAATTTTTGACCCTGTACCAGGCACCAGAGCTGATGAGCTCGGGTTGCGGCAATGGAATTGGTGAAGTAGTTGGCGTGCCGGTCGCGCAGGTTGCGGTAGTCGCACCAGGCCTGTGGGTATTGGTGGATGAAGAGCGGCGCATTGCCACTGATGTAGTCGATTCCGCCATAGGAGACGACCGGCCGCTGCACCGCGTCCCAAGCTTCGGGGGGAACGGGATGCGTGGGCGAGCCGATCGCCAGCAGGTACATGGTGGTTAGCTCGGAGTAGATATCCCATCTGTTCTTGAGGAAGCCTTGGTCGGGCAGCCAGCCCATGGAGAGGGTGGCGCCACCGTTCATCATCCACTGCCAGTCAATGCGGCGATAAAATGTGGTGGCCAGCGCTTCAATGCGGGCGTTGCCGGTGAAGTATTGACGGCAGTGAAGGACACCGCAGAGCAGGAGCGCGGTATCGATCGACGACAACTCGCTGCCGAAGAGCCGCTGTCCGCTATCGATGTCAATGAAGTGGTAGAGGAAACCATGCTCGTGGGGGCATTCCTCCAGCAGAAAGGCGAGTGTCTTCTCTACTCGCTGCTCGCAATCGAGGGGGTGAAGGTAGCTATATTTGGCGGCGATGCACAAAGCGCTCAAGCCAAAACCGGTGGCTGCAATGCTTGCCACCCGGCTAAGGGAACGTCCAATCACCGGCGCCCGGTCTCGCACCAAGCCGCTCCTGGGACTGGCCTCGTTGAAGAAAAAATCGGAGTTCCGGCCAGCCATGTCGTCCAGAAGAGCTTCCGCCATTCTGGAGACCTGGGTGAGAGGGCGATTGATGAAGACGCCTGGCGGATGGGCGTATTTTTGCGCCGCCTGGCTTTCGGTCTTGGGGGTATTTGCGGGGGAAGAAGGCTGGTTTTGTGGCTCTTCACTGGTTGCCAGACCGGGCAAGCCGAAGGCGAGCGCTCCGCTAGCGCCCGCCTGGCGCAAAAGCTGCCTGCGGGTTATTCGTGTCCGGATCAATGCAAATTTGTTCTCAAATCCAAAAATCAGAGCAGATGCGGCAGCAGCACAGCAACTACTTTGAGTTTAAACTCGCAGTTCCAGATCAACATCACCATAAGGAGTGAGGGGAACCGCCCGGGTACTGGCGTATCCTTTACCGACATTCCGGAACCAGACCAGCCTTAGTTGCATCCCATAGCGTTGAGAAGCAATATTGGAGTGGGCAATCAGGCGCAGCCGTTGCGCCCAGTCGCTTTTGCCCGCCCATGGTTTCCCAACAGCATTTTCACTTCCGCTGTACACAGAGGAACAAAACGCCAAGGCGGTGGTTTCTGCCCAAGAAAAGATGTACTTCGCTGAACTTCACTGTGCAGAGCAGAAGTGAAAATGCTTTAACCCGCACCGCGCCCTGATCCGGGCGAGCTGGTCCCCAGACTCATCCCAAGTGGATGAGGGATCAATCCAGGAGGATATTTTGGCTTACGAACTGCCACCACTTCCCTACGACTACGCCGCGCTTGAACCGCACATCGACACCGAGACGATGAAGCTTCATCACGACAAGCATCACGCTAGCTACGTCAACAACCTCAACGGCGCTATTGAGAAGCATCCCGAATTGGCGAAGCACTCGCCCGAGGACCTGCTGCGCAACCTGGCCACGATTCCGGAGGACATCCGCACCGTGGTGCGCAACAACGGCGGCGGGCACGTGAACCACAGCATGTTCTGGGCGATCATGAAGCCCAAAGGAGGCGGTGACCCCACGGGCAAGATCGCCGACCAGATCAAGAAGGACTTCGGCAGCTTCGCGGATTTCAAGAAGCTGTTCAATGAGACCACCGCCAAGCAGTTTGGCTCCGGCTGGGGTTGGCTGATTTTTGAAGGTGGGAAGCTAAAAGTCGTGACCTCGGCAAACCAGGACAATCCGATTTCCCAGGGGCACTTTCCCATTCTCGGCAACGATGTCTGGGAGCACGCCTACTACCTTAAATACCAGAACAAGCGGCCGGACTACCTGGCTGCCTGGTGGGGGACGGTGAACTGGGACGAGATCAACAAGCGCTTCGAACACGCACAGAAGTAGATCCCTCGCGGCTGAGCCGACCTCCCAACAAGTTTGTTGGGAGATCGGCTGAAACCGCAGATGCTCAGTGCTGGGGCCAGCGTTCCCTAATAAGCACCAGCGCCTGTTCGCGGGTGTGTACCGCCCCCTCCAGCTGCGCATCCTCGGCCGTGGCCAGCATCTGGCTGAACTGGGGCCCCGGACGATATCCGGCTTCGATCAGGTCCTTACCGCTCACCAATAAATGCGGCCGAACCTGCTCTTGCGGCAAGGTCTCAAAACGCTGCCGGACAAAATCGTACAACTCAAGAGATCCGTGGCTGGCAAGGCAATCGAGCCGATGCAGCGCCAGATGCTGGTCGAAGTGCGTCAGGCGGAAGAACCGCTTCAGAGTTGACTCCTTCATTTTGGGCGCATCGGCAAAACGCATGTGGTTGGCAATGAGCGAGAGGATCTGCTCCGTCTCCTGATTAGCAAATCGGAGACGACGACAGATGTCCGCGGCAATTCGCACCCCCACCTCCACATGCCCGTCAAAACGTATGCGGTCCGGCGCAATGCGAAATGTGGCCGGCTTGCCAACATCGTGCAGCAAGGCAGCCCAGGCCAAGGCCATCGGGCAACCGGCTTCCAGCCCCTCGAGCAACAACAGCGTGTGCACCCATACATCGCCTTCAGGGTGGTACTGCGGAGGCTGCGCCACACCTTTCATCTTGACCACTTCCGGCAGCACCTGGACCAGCAGCCCGGTCGCATCCAGCAACTCGAAGGCGCGCCTTGCCCGGCCTTCGGTGAGCATCCGGGTCAGCTCATCCCGCACCCGTTCGTGGCTCACCTGGCTCACGGCAGGCGCCAGTCGCTGGATTGCCCGAGCTGTCGCGGGCTCCAGCTCAAAGGCGAAGCGGGCAGCAAAGCGCACTCCTCGCAACATGCGCAATTTGTCTTCGGCGAAGCGCTCGCCCGAATCTCCGATGGCGCGTATCAAACCGGCACGCAGGTCTTGCATGCCGCCCACCAAGTCAAGGACAGCGTCTTCCGGCCGATGCATGCGAGCGAGCACCTCGGGGTCCAGCATCATGCCGTTGATGGTGAAGTCGCGACGCCTTACATCCTCTTCCGGGCTGTTGGAGAAACGCACCGCATCCGGGTGCCGTCCGTCGGTATAAGCGCCGTCACTGCGAAAGGTGGCGACTTCGGTCACCAGCTCCTCATCCCCGGGCCCTGAGCTGCAGGCCAAAACGACTCCGAAATGAGCGCCTACGGCAAAGGTTCTCTCGAACATGGCGAGGACCTTATCCGGCGTCGCACTGGTGGCGACGTCGAAATCCCCGGGTTCGCGGCCCAGCAACAGGTCGCGCACGCAGCCGCCAACGAAGTAGGCCTGGTGGCCGGCGGTGCGGAGCCGGGCAACAATCTCCGCTGCTGCATGCTGTGCTGCGCTGGGTGCCGATACTGCCATGTCTACTACTATAGAAACGTGAGTCAACCCAGCCAGCTGCTCTCCGGCGCTGAAAGCGTCTGTGCCCCGAGGAGTGGCCTGATTCTTGCCATCGAAAGTTCCTGTGATGAGACTGCGGCCGCAGTGGTGGAGCGGGGCCGCCGCATATTGTCGAGCATCGTGGCCTCACAAATAGCGATCCATGCCCCCTACGGGGGTGTGGTTCCAGAACTCGCCTCACGCGAACATCTGCGCAACATCGTTCCCGTGGTTCGCGCCGCGCTGGACAAAGCCGGCGTCAGCTTTGCAGACCTGGAGGCTATCGCGGTGACTGAGGGCCCAGGTCTGGCGGGTGCGCTCCTGGTGGGCGTCGCGTACGCCAAGTCGCTGGCCTTTGCCCTGGACAAGCCGCTCATCGCCGTCAATCATCTTGAGGGTCACATTCACGCCGTTCTGATGGCACAGCAAGAACTGCTGGCCGATGGCGGTACGCGAGCCCTCGCCCTGGTGGTTTCCGGAGGCCACACCCATCTTTATTTGACCCGGCATGAGGGAGAGAGCTTTACATACCGCAACGTGGGCGCCACGCTCGACGATGCAGCCGGAGAGGCCTTTGACAAGGTCGCCAAGCTGCTGGGACTTGGGTACCCTGGCGGTCCATGGATCGATGCGCTCGCCGCGCACGGGGACCCCTCATCGGTCGCCTTTACCCTCACCCAGGTGAAGCAAAAGGCGCACCGCCCCGATGCCCCCAAGGACGCACTTCGATTTCCCTTCTCCTTCAGCGGTATTAAGACCGCAGTGCTTCGTTACGTCCAGATTCACGACCTTTACCCCTCGATCGAACACCGGCGTCAAGCCCTGGCGGCACTCCCCTCGCCCGGACCGGCTGCGGCACTCCCGCTGTGCGATGGTCGGACGCTGGGCCTGATCGCGTCGTTCCAGCGCGCTGTGGTGGACGATCTGAAGCGAAAAACCTTCCAGGCTGCTGAGGTATTAGGTGCGGAAAGTATTCTGGTTTCCGGCGGCGTCGCAGCCAACCGCGAACTGCGGGAACGGTTCACGGCAGAAGCCGCCAAGCGCGGACTGCCTATAGCTTTCCCATCGGTGGCTCTCTCCACCGACAACGCGGCCATGATCGCGGCCGCCGCCTGGCCCAGATTGCTGACCGGCAGCTTCGCACCCCTGGATCTGACCGCACATGCTTCGCTAGCGCTGGGGTGTCCATGATCCTAAAGATCAGATCGGTCGGAGAGCCAGTTCTACGTTCCCGCGCCAAGCCCTTGCGGCCGGAGGAGATCCTGCTTCCCAGTACCCGGGATCTGATCGCTGCGATGCGCGAGACAATGCACGATGCGCCAGGTGTCGGCTTGGCTGCGCCCCAGGTGGGGGTGCCGTTGCAGCTCGCCGTCATCGAAGACCGCGAAGAAAATATGAAAGACTTCAGCCGGGAGGCGCTAGCCGAACGGGAGCGCAAGCCGGTAGCGTTCCACGTCATCATCAACCCGGTGCTGACCCCGGAATCGCCGGCGGAGATCGAGTTTTTTGAGGGCTGCCTTAGCCTACCGGGCCTGGTGGCGCTGGTTCCGCGGGCACGGAAAGTAAAGGTCGAGTGCCTGGACGAGCATGGCCAACCGAGGGTGATTCGCGCCTCCGGATGGTATGCGCGCATCCTGCAGCACGAGATCGATCATCTGTCCGGTGCACTCTATGTGGACCGCATGCGCAGCGTAAGCCTATGTTCGCTCGACAATTTCGCCCGTCATTGGAAGGGAAAGACGATTGCCGAGGTCAAGCAGTTGCTGCAATAGCAGTTAGGCGGTTTGCTATCCTTCAGCCGCAACCGGCCTCAGTGCCGGGTTCCCCTGCCAATCTGGGTACCACCAGGACCAGGCTGGTGGACGTTCGATCGCTGAAGACGTTAGGATGAGGATCATGCCAGCAACGATGGGGTCGGTTGGCGATAAAATTGCATCCCAAAAGACTCCGGCCCGGGCGACCATTCGCCTCTTCAACACCCTCTCCAACACCATCGAAGTTCTCGAGCCGATTGATGGCGAGACGCTGCGCATTTACGTTTGCGGACCCACGGTTTACGACTACGGGCACATCGGCAACTTTCGCACCTTCCTGCAACTGGATGTTTTGCGTCGCTTCCTCAAGCAACAGGGGCGCAAGTTACGCCAGGTCATGAACATCACGGATGTGGACGACAAGATCATCCGCAATGCCGCAGCAGCGCATTTGCCCATCAAACAATACACCGAGAAATACGAGCGTGCCTTTTTCCAGGATCTGGACGCACTCGGCTGCGAGCGCCCGGAGATTATCGCCCGGGCCACAGAGAACATCGATCAGATGGTTGCTCTGATTGAGCGGCTGGCGGCTAAGGACCTTGCCTATCAAGCCCCTGATGGCTCCTGGTACTTCCGCATTGCCGGCTTTCCCGAGTACGGCAAGCTGTCGAAGAAGGATTTCTCCGCCATCAGCGACGGCGCCCGGGTGGATCTGGACGAGTACGACAAGGATTCAGCCCGCGATTTTGCCCTGTGGAAGGCCGCCAAACCCGGGGAACACTGGGACACCCGCCTGGGCCCCGGCCGGCCGGGCTGGCACATTGAGTGTTCCGCCATGGCGCTCAGATACCTGGGCGAGAGCTTCGACCTGCATGCCGGGGGGGAAGACCTGATGTTCCCCCACCATGAGAACGAAATCGCGCAGTCTGAATCGGCCACCGGGAAGACCCTGGCCTACCACTGGATGCACGTGCGTTTCCTGCTGGTGGATGGGCGCAAGATGTCGAAGTCAGAGGGCAACTTCTTCACTTTGCGTGACTTGTTGCTCAAGGGTTACAAGGCATCGGCAATTCGTTTTCTGCTCATCTCGGTTCCCTATCGGCATCCCTTGAACTTCACCACCGAGGGGTTGATGGAATCAGCCAGCGCGGTCGAACGAGTGCGGACCTTCTACCAGCGGATCCGCGGCGGCGGCTGGCCCGCAGGACAAAATACGGAACTGGAGGCCCAGACAGCGAAGGCGGAGCAGCACTTCTGTGAGGCGCTGGCAGACGATCTGAACACCTCGGAAGCGCGGGCAGCCATCTTCGACCTGGTGCGGGCCGGGAATGTGGCGGCCGACGCCGGAAGGCTCTATTCCGGCAACGTCACGGCCATCCTGGAGGCCCTGCGCCGCTTCGACGAGGTCTTTGCCATTCTCGAAGATCGCGATGCGGAGATTGCCCGTGCCGCGCTCAAATGGGCGCAAGAGGAAGGACGAGGCAGCGAGGCGGCCCCTGAACTGGTAGCTGCGTATTCGCTTAGCGACCAGCAAATAGACGCTTTGCTGGCGGAACGGGAGCAGGCGCGCCGGGCCCGCAATTTCGCCCGCAGCGACAGCATCCGCAAAGAACTGGCCGCGCTGGGGATCCTGATCGAGGATTCCAAAGAGGGTGCCCGCTGGAAGAGGAAATAGTCCGCGCAGGTTCCAGGAGCTAGGGCCGTGCTAACCTTAGAGTGCAAGAGGATGCATAAGGTGCGCGTGAGAAGCCAAAGACGGCGCAGTACAGATAGCGGTGCATCGCCCATGCCCGTTTCTTGCTTCCGCCGGTCAGCGCGTCCCATCGCGCCACGCAAGCATCTGACCGTGCCACCCGCCTGCACCCGACCTAGTCTCTTCGGCGGCGACTAGCTTTCCTCCGCCGAAGCTCTGCCCTGCCTCTGTCCGCCCTGTATTCCATAGGTGGCGGTCTCTTACTGGCTTTTAGGCACGGCGCCGATAAAGACGCCAAGAAAGCAGAGAAAGCATCATGCAGAACAATGGTCATATGAATAGCAACCTTCTTGCTCAGTACGGTCCAAAACTCCTGGGCCCGCTGCCGGGGCCCAAAGCCCGGGCGATTGTCGCGGGCGATGACCGTTACGTCTCGCCCAGCTATACCCGCTCTTATCCCATGGTGGCCAAGCGTGGCCGCGGGTTGCGCGTGGAAGACGTGGACGGCAACGAGTTTCTGGACTTCGCCGCCGGCATTGCGGTGGTTTCGACTGGACATTGCCATCCCGAAGTGGTCGCCGCCATCCAGCAACAGGCGGCAGAGCTGATCCACATCTCGGGCACCGATTTCTATTACGAACAGATGGTGACGCTGGCCGAACGCCTTTCGGCCATTGCCCCGATGCCCGGACCGCATCGCTTCTATTACGGCAATTCCGGGGCGGAAGCCATTGAGTGCGCACTCAAGCTCGCCCGTTATCACACCGGGCGGCAAAACGTGATCTCCTTCTTCGGAGCATTCCACGGGCGCACCATGGGCGCTCTTTCGCTCACCGCTTCCAAGCCTCAGCAGCGGCGGCGTTTTGCCCCCCTGGTACCCGGAGTCACGCACGTGCGCTATCCCTACGCCTATCGCGGCTGTAGCGGAGGCCCGCAGGAGGAGCAGCAATTTGCGCTGGGTTGCGCCCGTTACATCGAAGAGAAGCTGTTCAAGACCACGCTTCCTCCTGAGGAGGTTGCCGCTATTTTCGTCGAGCCGATTCAAGGAGAAGGCGGCTATGTAGTAGCGCCGGATATCTTCATGCAAGAGCTACGCCGCATCTGCGACCGGCATGGCATCCTGCTGGTGGTCGACGAGGTGCAATCGGGAGCGGGCCGGACGGGCAAATGGTGGGCGGTCGAGCACTCTGGTGTGCAGCCGGACATGGTTTGTATCGCCAAAGGCATTGCTTCGGGCATGCCGCTGGGCATCTGCATGACTCGGGCGGAGCTCATGAATTGGGTACCCGGCTCCCATGCCTCAACCTTTGGCGGAAACCCAGTGGCGATCGCCGCGGCCTTGGCCACCATGGATGTGCTCGAGCGCGAGGGCATCGCCAACGCGGCCACCATGGGAGAACTCTTCTTTTCACGCTTGCATGACTGGCCGTCGAAGCATCCGATCGTGGGCGAAGTGCGCGGCAGGGGGCTGATGATCGGTATCGAGATCGTCAAGAGCCAGCTCACCCGCGAGCCCGCGCCGGCGCTGCGCGACCGGATCGTCTCCCTGGCCTTTGAACAAGGCCTTCTGCTGCTGGGCTGCGGAGAGACCTCCATCCGTCTGGCGCCCCCGCTGATCGTCAACCAGCATGAAGCCGCCATTGGCCTCGATATCTTCGAGCGCTGCGTGAACCAGGCCGAGCAGGAGCACGCACAAGCGGCCAGCTTTGCCTCGGCAACTGTATAGGGCATGAACGCATGCTCCATCCCCTCCTTACGGGATGGGGCATGCGCTATTTTCAGGTTAATCTGGATTCTCTGGAGACCGCCCCGTGCAGGCCGCAGGCATTCACCACCTCGAGCTCACACTTCTCTTTCTTGTGCTCCTGGTCGCTGGGCTTACCACGCTCGCGCAACGTTTCAAAATTCCTTATCCCATTGTGCTCTTTATCGGTGGTGTGGTTCTCTCTCTCCTGCCGCATCTACCGCAGATCGCGCTGAATCCCGATGTCGTCTTTCTGGTGGTTCTGCCCCCATTGCTCTTCGTCGGCGGGTTCAACACTTCGTGGCGCGACTTTCACTCCAACATAGTCAGTATTCTTATGTTGGCCTTTGGCCTGGTGGGATTTACGGTCTTCGGCATTGCGCTGGGCACTTCGTGGCTGATTCCCGGATTCGACTATCGGCTGGGCGCTGTTCTCGGAGCTGTGGTCTCAACCACCGATGCGATCGCCGCCACTGCAATCGCCAAACGCCTCGGTCTGCCGCGCCGGATTGTCGACATATTGGAAGGCGAAAGCCTGGTCAACGACGCCAGTGGGCTGCTCGCGCTGCAATTTGCTGTTGCCCTCGTCGTCGCCGGGCGGCGGCCCGGGCCGGGCTTGGCCATGCTGGAACTTTCGTGGTTGATAGCCGGTGGAATAGCGATTGGGCTCTTTGCAGCCTTCGTCATCCACAGAGTCTCACTTGAGATCACTGACTCTCCGGTTGAAATCACTCTCTCCCTTGCCACTCCCTACCTGGCCTACCTCGCGGCCGAGGGAATTCATGCCTCGGGCGTGCTCGCAACCGTGGTCTGCGGCCTATATCTGGGCCGCAAAAACTCCGAGATATTGTCCATCAATGCGCGTCTCGAAAGCAGCGCCGTGTGGAAGACGCTGGAGTTCGGTCTCAACGGCATCGTTTTTATCCTCATGGGCCTGCAGCTTCGCTTGATTCTGAGCGGGATCCACGACCGTTCCATAGGTCAACTGGCGCGGTATGGAGCAACCTTCGCGATCCTGGTGGTCGCGCTGAGGATTATCTGGGTTTATCCCGGCGCCGAGATCTCCTACTGGATCCGACGCCATCTGCTGCATCAGGTAGAGGCCCGTCCCAGCAACAAACAGATCTTTATCGTAGCCTGGACAGGAATGCGCGGAGTGCTGGCCCTGGCCGCCGCCATCTCGCTGCCTACGGTCCTGCAGAACGGTGCATCTTTCCCGCAGCGGGACTTCATCATCTTTCTTACCTTTTGCGTGATTTTCGTCACCCTGGTCCTGCAAGGGCTCACTCTGCCGGCAATGATCGAGAAGCTGGGACTCTCAGCCGGCGGGGAAAGCAACCTGGAAGAACGGCAGGCCCGGCTACTCATACTGAACACCGTGCTGGACTACCTCAAGGATCTGTCCCGGCAAGCCAAGTCGGAGCATGCGACTATTTATGAAGACCTGATCCGTCACTACCGCGCCCGCGCCACCCTGGTCGAAGCCGGCAGTCAAGAGCCAAAGCCGGAGCAAGAGATCACCCTGGCCCGCTATGAACGGAATCTTACCCAGGAACTACGGGCGCTTGAGCGCTCTACGGCGGTCAGCCTGCGCAATGAAGACAAGATTAACGATGAGCTGCTGAGAATCCTCGAGCGCGAACTGGACCTCAGCGAGGCGCGCTTACAGAATCTGTAGGGCGGCCCCGGAGGCTTAACGCTTTTCGGTACTCTTCACCCACATGATGCCTGCGGCGAAGAAGACGCAGGCGACGGCAAGCGCCAGGATAGCGTGCGGCTTGTTGTTATAGTGGACGGCGACAGCGGCATCAATCCACCAGACTACCGCGCCGACGAACCAGATAAAGGAAAGATTCCTCATTCGCATCGAGGCTACCTCAACGACACCAGTTCACAATGCGACAACTCTTTGACAATCCGTTACTTTGGGAATCGCACCTGAAACCTACGTTCTAACCACCTGTAATAATTCTAAAACCAATTCGTGATTATGCTTTGCCTGAGTTCCGCCGTTTAACCCAAACCTTCTCTGCCGCCGGGTGCCCCAGGGTGGAGCGGCCGGCGGTGGTCTCGATCGAGATCGTCCGGTCGTAGTTTTTGGCCAGGACACTCACGCGCCCCCCGGGCGCGATACCCGCCTGGTGCAGGAAAAGCAATAACTTTGGATCCCGCTCGTACAGGCTCACCACGGTATACCCGGTATCTTCCCTGGCTTCAGAAAGCAGCACCATGCCGCGCTTACCCCGTTGCTCCGGAGTTTCCGGCAAGACGGAATTGCCGTGCGGACAAGTCCCCCTGGAACCCAGCCTTTCCAGTAGCTTGGCTTCAAACGCGGGGGATACGGCGTGCTCCAGGCGTTCTGCTTCGTCGTGTACCTCATACCATTCCATGCCAAACATCTCCGCCAGCATCCGTTCGATGAGATGGTGGCGCAATGCGGTCCGGTAGGCTGTCTCCTTACCTTTGGGCGTGAGCCGCACAATTCCGTCCGGCTTGACCTCGAGATAGCCGTCCCGCCGCAAACGCTTGAGCGCCATGGTAACCGCGGGCGGGGACACGGAAAGCCAATGGGCTAAAGTCGCGGGAATAACTGCCTGCCCCTCGCTCTCCGCTTCGAGGACAGCCTTCAGATAATCTTCCTTCGAGATGGTGATCGGAGTTTTCACGGCAATCGCTTTCAGTAGTTTAGCCCGTTTACCGGGAGCGGATAATTCCTCCGCCGGGCGCTTGTTTTGTGCCCCTGCGCACCGCTATTGCCGCAAGACTCGCTATGCACTCGATTTTGGATCCTCTCATTCGAACTGAAGGCACGCACCCAAAGGCAAGCAACGCGTGCTGCCCACACGCGCTCCTGGCTGCCACTCTCACAGGTATTGGGAAATTGAGGCCGGAAAATGGCTCGCATTTAATTGTATCTGTGTAATAACTAAATCTTCATCCCGAGGAGCCGGCTTTCCCGTGGCAAGTCAAGAGAGAAGTTACGCGGGCAACAGGAGCTTTGGGCGCCCCATTCAAGCCGCACTTTGGCTTGAGTGGGCTACGACGTCTCCCAGCCGTTTTTTCATTAGGAGTGAATGAAGCGCAGTTAATCTCTACGGCGATCCAAGGACATGTATGCAGGCGCTTCATTAAAGCAAACAGAGACAGTATCAGAGTAACGTCTGTTACCTCCGTGCGGGCAAAGGTAATCTCGAATCGAGATATGCCTACTCTAAAGCGAACAGAGACAGTATCAGAGTAACGTCAGTTACCGGCGTGCGGGCGACGGTAATTTGCGGGCGACATGTGGCCATGGTATTCCTTTGCATGAGCTAAACAACATAAGCGTGCTCAGCTCATATTTTGTAGCACCTGTCGACCGCACCGCGCGTTGTGGAAGGACCTTTGTTGATCAAAAACGGGGTGGCGAGTGCTGCTCCGGTTGTGCGTGCTTTACCTGCGTCAGAATTCCCCCGTCAGTCCCCCCTGATGTATGACCGGTAGACCGAACTTTGCGTTTATGGATACACCCGTTTTGCGGGCCGGGAACAAGTGCCCTATGGATGAACGCTCAATCGACCGCTGCTGTGAGTGTCGCATGACACCAAGCGCGACAGGACCAACCATTAGTTTGCCTGATGGGGCCATAAGGCAATGCAGGGAGAATATTGTGAGTTCACTCGACGCCTTCAACAGCTCTGACGCAGCAGCACTCGGCCTTGCAGATCGTGTCGCAGACTCATTCATTCAAGACCCACTGGTCTCGGTTATCATTCCTTGCTACAACGGTGAAGCATTCCTCAAAGAAGCGATCGAGAGCGCCCTGGCACAAAGCTACCACCGGGTGGAAGTCATCGTTGTGAACGACGGTTCGACCGATCGCAGCGGTGAAATTGCCCAGAAGCTTCCCGTCCGCTACATACGGCAGCCGAATCGCGGCCTTACGGCAAGCCGCAACCTGGGCGTGCGGGAGAGTAGGGGCAGCTACATTGTGTTTCTGGATGCCGATGACCGCCTGAGGCCGGAGGCAATCGAGACCGGGCTTAGTGTTCTGGCCCAGCGTCCGGAATGTGCCATGGCCGTAGGGGATCATTGTTTCGTTTCCAGAGATGGGTCGTACTTGGCCGATTCGCGTAAGGATTGCCTGGCTGCGTTTCACTACGAAGCACTGCTGAGAAGCAACTTCATCGAAATGATCTCGTCGGTGCTCTTTCGCCGAAGTGTTCTCGATGAGGTTGGGGGATTCGATACCGGACTTCGCGTGGCCGAGGATTATGAGCTTTATCTACGCATCGCCAGGAATCATCCCATCTGCTGCCACTCCAGGGTGGTCGCTGAATACCGGTTACACCAGGCAAATGCATCACACAATTCCGAGCTGATGTTGACCATGACCCTTCGAGTGCTGGGCAGTCAGGCGCGCTATATTCGCAGCGACGCTCGCCGCCTGTTCGCGTTTCTCGAGGGGATTCGTACCTGGCGCAGACAGTACGGCCGCCAGTTAGCATCGGAGCTGGCATATTCCCTCTCGACTCTGCAGACACATCAACTGCGTCGCAAACTTTTGCTGCTGCTGAACCATTACCCGCAAGGATTGCTGATGATCATGCTCCTACGGATGATGCCGGATCTGAGCAAACGCAAAGCCTTGATCAGCCACCAACTCACGACCAAAGAATCTTCACTGTTACACACTGCACATGCATGGTTCGACGCATCGAAGCCAGCCTCGCCGTCGCGGATCGGCTAAGTTAGCCAGCGAGACCTCCGGCACAAGGAAAAGCCAATCAACGTTCCCCAGCACATCCCGTTCAGAAGCACACTTAAGACGGCCGCAAGGCGCTTTCACCGTCTGCGTACGGTCTTCCACAAGAAGGCCATGATCCTGGTCTATCATCGGGTGGCGGAGGCCAACGTTGACCCATGGGCTCTCGGCGTCAGTCCCGCTCACTTCGCCGAGCACTTGCAGGTCCTCAAGACAATCGCCAACCCTCTATCGCTTCACGATCTGATAAAGGCAAAATCTGACAGCGAGCTTCCGCCAAGACCAGTTTGTATCACCTTTGACGATGGGTATGCAGACAACCTGTATGCCGCCAAGCCTGCGCTTGAATCCTATCGCGTGCCGGGTACGGTGTTTGTCACGCCGGGATATATCGGAGTGCCGGAAAACCTATGGTGGGATGAGCTGGCAAAGCTCGTCCTGGACCCGGCGTCGAGGCAAGCGGAGCTAGTCCTGAGTTTGAACGGCTACCATTACACCTACGCTTTTCCGACGGCAGCCGGGGAGCCGGGCGGCCCAGACCCGCATAGCAAGTGGAGAGCCTGGGAAAACGCGCCAGGCCCCCGCCAGGCTGCATACCTGGCGATCTATGGCATGCTCGTCAAGCTGTCAGACAGCGAACGCGAAACGGCGCTCGAGCAGCTCCGCCAAGGAGCGACGCCGTATGCCGACCGCCGGCAACATCGCTGCCTTACCGAAGATGAGCTACGCGAGTTGGCTGGGGGAGAAATGGTGGAGATCGGTGCGCATACCCTGACCCATCCGGTGCTTGCGAACCTGCCGCTTGACCAGCAACAGCAAGAGATCGCAGGTAGCAAACGGCGGCTGGAGGCGCTGACGGGCAAAAAAATCAGCACCTTCGCCTATCCCTATGGCAAGAAAAACCATTACACCCGGCACACCGTCATGACCGTACGAGCCAATGGATTTGACTGTGCCTGCTCCAACTTCGGCGGACTTGTGACCCAGTCCACCAATCGCTTTACGTTACCGCGCTTCCAGCCTATGGACTGGGATGGGGACCAATTCGCCCAGGTGGTGCAAGGGTGGTACCGGGAATAAGCTGCTTGTCTCCGGGAAAGAGTTACGCGAAACAATTAGGTCCGTCTTGGCAAAGAGGCGCGCTCGGGCGACAATGGAGCCCATGCTAGCCCTCCGGCTGCTCGAAGAATTTGTTCACGCCAGCGACTATCTCGCCATCCGTTTAAGAATAGGCTCGAGCCGCCCGGCACATCTGGAGGTGGGGCGCCGTGGAGAGGAGGCAGCCTTTTTCTACCTGCGCCGCGGTGGTTACGTCGTGGTAGCGCGAGGGTGGCGTAGCGCGAAGGTTCATGGCGATCTTGACCTGGTGGCCTGGGAAGGCACGACTCTCTGCTTTATCGAAGTGAAAACGCGCACCAGCCGGAGCTTTGCCACCGCAGAGGCGGCGGTTGACGTAGATAAGATCCGGATGCTCCGCCGGATGGCGCGCCAATACCTTCAGGCAATGCCCGTTATTCCAGATCAGGTTCGATTCGACGTCTTGTCAATCTATTACGAAGCCCAGGAATCTTTTGAGCTCATCCGCGGAGCCTTCGATTGGCGTTGACCTTCACAGCCGGCCCTACGACAAGCGCGTGCTCGCGGCCAGTTCAAGGGATTTACGCACTCAGCCACACAGGGGTCTGCGTCTGGTTCCCTCGCGAAGGGCAGGTGCCCCATATCTCGCTCGTTTTTCGCGAGATGTGGGATACCACTGCTCTTTCCCTCTGACTCTCGATTCATCCCCACACTTAGCGATCGAAATCGGTGGTATCCCACATCTCGCGAAAAACGAGCGAGATATGGGGCCCACCCGCCCTTCGTGGTTAGGACAGAGTTAGGTAATGGAAAAGCTACTGGGCGTCTTTGTATTCTTCGTGCCAGGCCATTTGAATGGCTTCGAGCTTGGGCTCGTTTGACTTTGCGGGGTCATCCGCAAAGCCCTCAAGTTCAGTTACATATTTGTGCAGATCGGTGAAGCGCACGGTGAAGGGATCCACGTCGGGAAATTTTTCCTGCAACTGGATGCCTATCTCTTCCGCGTCATTCCAGGTAATTTCACGCGCCATCGTCAACTCCTCACTTCTCTTCCGCCAGACTCAGCGGCTTGCCCTCGGAGACATAGTTCCGATTCCACTTGGGGATCTCGACCACGTAGTTTCCCGGGCCGGTGATCACGGCCTGACAGCCAAGACGTGAATTCAGCTGTAAATCCGCCGCCATATCCAACCGGTCCAGCTCATCGTCGTCGGCGGGTGAGAGCGCCTCGCTGCCCTCTTTTGTCCACAGGTGGCAGGTGGTGCAGGCACAGGAACCACCGCAGGCGTGATCGAGAAAAATATCGAAGTGTTCAGCCACGTCAAGGAACGACATGGGCTTTCCGTGATGCCCGTAGGGTAACGTGCCGTATTCAAACTCCACGGTACGGCCTTCGGGAAGAAATGTGACGCGGACCATATTGTCAGTCATCGGTTTACTTTCTTTCCATGAACTCGGCCTGTGCGATGGGATGCGGAGCCGTCGGGCCCTGGCCCAACCTGTCATCCGCCGATTGCATCGTCTGGCCCTTGATTGCGCTCGAAACCGCCGCGTCCATCATGAGTTCGGCAAAGCGGTGGGTGGCTTTGTCCAGCGCTTCGGTGCCGGCGCGCAGAGCCTGCAGATCATCACCCTGTTTCAGTACGCTCAGCTCTGCACCGAGCGAGCCAATCTCCGCCCGCTCGTCCGGGTCAAGCAGCTGCCAAGCGGGGTGCGAGGGAGCTTTTTCCACTGCGCTGAGGATGGTGTCCGCTTCGTTCCTGGCTTCGACTAGCTGACGGAGATGGATATCCTCTTCAGCGTGATCGAACGATTCCAGAATCATCGACTCCACCTGCTCATCCGTCAGGCCATAGGCCGGCTTCACCGAGACCTCCGCCTGTTTACCGCTGCGCTGCTCGAGCGCGGAAACATGCAGAATGCCGTTGGCGTCAATGAGGAACTTGACTTCTATGCGCGGCATTCCCGCGCTCATGGGTGGGATCCCCTTCAGATCAAAGCGCGCCAGCGAACGGCAATCCTTGGCCATCTCACGCTCGCCCTGCAGCACGTGGATGGCGACATTGGTCTGCCCATCGACCCCGGTAGTAAATGATTCGGAGGCAGAGGCAGGGATGGTTGAATTGCGCTGAATGATTTTGGCAACCACCCCACCCAAGGCCTCGATGCCCAGGGATAACGGGGTCACGTCGAGCAGCAGCATATCCTCGGTTGCTTTCGATCCGCCGCCCAGGATATTGGCTTGCACAGCAGCGCCGAGGGCCACCACCTCATCCGGATTGAGCTCGGTGCGGGGCTGCTTGCCCCGGCGCGGCAGCTCAAAAACATCGCTGACCAGACGCTGCACCACGGGTATGCGGGTGGAACCACCGACCAGCACTACCTCATCAATCTGATCGGGACCAAGGTGCGCATCGCGTAGCGCGTTGCGGCACGGGGCGACGGTACGGGAGACCACAGGTTGAATCAGCTGTTCGAATTGCTCGCGCGTGATTTCACGCCGATAGCGGCCGCCCTGGGGAAGCTTGATATCCATTTGCGCCACGGACTGCGACGAAAGCGCAATTTTGACTTCGATCACAGCCTTGCGAATCGCCTGAATGGCTTCCGGCTGCTGACGCAGATCCACCCCTGAATCGCCGGCGATGTCATCGAGCGCGATGGAGATCAAGAGGTTGTCAATATCATCGCCGCCCAGGTGGGTGTCTCCATTGGTGGCGATGACCTCGAAGATGCCCTCATGCAGCTTGAGGATGGAGATGTCGAAAGTTCCGCCGCCAAGATCATAAACAGCGATGATGCCTTCTTTTTGGCGATCGAGGCCATAGGCCAAGGCAGCGGCGGTTGGTTCGTTGACCAGGCGCAGAACCTCGAGCCCGGCCATGCGTCCCGCATCCTTGGTCGCCTGTCGTTGGGCATCATTGAAATAGGCCGGGACGGTGATCACGGCTTGGGTCACTGGCGCCCCGAAGTACCGCTCCGCGTTCCGCTTGAGCTGGCGCAGGATGTGCGCGGAAATTTCCGGCGGCGTAAATTCCGTATTCCCCAAGCGAATGCGCAGCACCTCGCCAGGCTGGATTTCGTCGGCCAGCCGGAAGGGAAAGAACTTCAATTCTTCGGCGACGTCCTCGACCCCGCGCCCCATGAGCCGCTTAACGGAGTAGATGGCCTGCTCCGGCGCATGCAGGAGCGTGTGTCGCGCTCCATTGCCGACCAGCACGGACGGGCGGCCACCATCACGGGCAGGCGCCAACGCCACCACGGAGGGCACCAGGTTCAGGCCATCTTCCCCCGGGATGACAACGGGCTTATCGCCTTGCATGAAGGCGACCAGGGAATTGGTCGTGCCCAAGTCAATACCGACTACGCGCTCTTCCGCCATAACTCTTAAGACTCTCCCAGAGTCTGTTCCACATCACGAACCAGGTTCTGCAAGTAACTTCGACGTTGCAACAACGAGGTCATCGCTTCTTTGGCCGCTGTTTTCTTGGCTTCGTCGCTTTGTTCCCACGCTGCATCCCAAGCCGTCCACCGGGAACGCACTTGCTCGTCAAGCGCGCTGAGTTGGGCGGCAAACTGGTTCTTTGCGGCCTCGAGATCGCGGCGCAATTGCGGATCGTCCTCGCCCAGCTTCTGGTTCTGGCGCAATTCTTCGAGTTGCATGTTCAGCTCGAAGACCTCTTCCAATAGATCAGGGGGCACCTTGGAGGGATTCAGATTGCCCGGCCCACGTGGGTCTTCGAGCTGCACCCCTTCAAGCTTGAGCAGGTACTTGGTACGTTCGAGCGGATTCTTCAAAGTGCGATAGGCGTCGTTCAGCAGCGAAGCCTGCGAGAGACTCCACTCCTGCTCCTGCTGCGTGGCGCGTGCGTACACATCCGGGTGCAGTTTCCGGCTATACCGGTAAAACTGTTTTTCCAGTGCCTGCAAGTCCAGATCGAGCCTCGGCGGGAGGCCAAACATGGCAAAGTAGCCGGCCTGCTGGGGCGGCTGGACTTTACCGCAAGAGGCGCAGAAGGGCTGCCCGTCCGTGACCTCCTGGCCGCAGGACCAGCATTTTGCCGGCGCACTGACTCTGTCAATAATTTGCATAGGGCGGACCCGAATTTCCCGTACGCTGCGCGGGATACAACCGCGTGTGCGGCTTTCATTAAGGAAAGCCGCATGAACTTCGACAACGCCAACAAGCTCCACAGGAAATTCGGGAGAGCAGACCCAGGCGAATCGAGAGCGGTTTCACGATGACTGCACTCTCGAGAAAACCACTACGCCGAAAACGATGAACCGCAACCGCAAGACTTGGTCGAGTGGGGATTGATGAAGTTGAAGCCTTGGCGCATCAGCGTCTCTTCGTAATCGAGAATCATGCCGTGGAGGTAGATAAACGACTTGGGGTCGACGAAGACGCGCACATCTTCAAAGTTGTACACGCGATCGCGTTCTCGGGGCTGCGAGTCGAAGCGAATGTTATAGGAAAGACCGGAGCAGCCCCCGCCTTGAATGCCTAAGCGGAGTCCCCCCTCGGTAGGAGAAACTCCTTCTTTGGCCATGGCCACGCGAATCCGCTTCAGGGCACGCTCCGTGACCTGGATGCCCTTTTGATTCGGCGTTGCGTTTTCCGCATTGAGGACAGCTAATTCCATCTTTGCCTTCTCAATTAATGAGCTACCGAAGCAGCGGCTTCCGCCGTCTCGGTCACGCCGTTCTTCTTCTTCCAATCGCCAATGGCTGCGCGGATCGCATCTTCCGCGAGCACTGAGCAGTGAATCTTGACCGGCGGCAGAGCCAGCTCTTTCACGATGTCGGTGTTCTTGATCTGCATCGCTTCCGCTACCGTCTTGCCCTTAACCCACTCGGTGGCCAGCGAGGAGGAGGCGATGGCCGAACCACAGCCAAAGGTCTTGAACTTCGCTTCCTCAATCACCTGGGTCTCGGGATTGACACGGATCTGCAAACGCATGACGTCGCCGCACTCCGGTGCGCCGACCAGGCCCGTACCTACTTCAGCCTGGCTCTTATCCATTTGGCCCACGTTCCGCGGATTGTTGTAGTGATCAATTACCTTATCGCTATATGCCATTTCTATCTCCCTGACTTCGTATCCAGCGTTTGCGTGTCTACACCAAAAGTGAATGCTTTTAGTGCGCCTGCCACTCAATCTTTGAAATATCGATGCCTTCTTTCACCATTTCATAGAGCGGCGAAAGTTCGCGCAACTTTTGCACTACATCGATGACCTTGTCAGCAACGTAATCAACTTCGGCTTCGGTGTTGAAGCGGCCCAAACCAAAACGAATCGAACTGTGTGCCACGTCGTCGCCCAGTCCCAGGGCCTTTAATACATAAGATGGCTCAAGCGACGCCGAGGTGCAGGCTGAACCGCTGGAAACTGCGACGTCGTTAATGCCCATCAGCAGCGACTCACCTTCCACGTAGACGAAGCTGACGTTCAGGTTGGCGGGGAGACGATGCTCCATCGAGCCGTTGACGTGGACGTAGTCAAGGTTGGCCAAGAGCTTGTCCTTCAGCTTGTCGCGAAGCTTACCCAGGCGCTCGGCCTCGCCCGCCATTTCCTCTGAGGCGATCTCGCAAGCCTTGCCCAAGCCAACGATGCCGGGCACATTGAGCGTTCCCGAGCGCATGCCGCGTTCGTGGCCGCCGCCGTCGATCTGCGCTGAAATCTGCACCCGCGGGTTGCGGCGACGGACGTACAACGCGCCACATCCCTTGGGACCATAAATCTTGTGTCCGGTCAGAGACAGGCAGTCGATGTTCATGGAGTTCACGTCGACCGGGATCTTGCCCACTGCCTGCACCGCGTCGGTATGGAAGATGACGTTGTGCTGACGGCAGATTTTGCCGATCTCCGCGATCGGTTGCACCACGCCTATCTCGTTGTTAGCAAACATGATAGTGACCAGGATGGTCTTGTCGTCGATGGCCCGTTTCAGATCTTCCAGGTCGATCAGGCCATCCGCCTTAACGGGCAGGTAGGTGATGCGGTAGCCGTACTTTTCCAGGCGCTTACAGGAATCGAGCACGGCTTTGTGCTCGGTGACCTGGGTAATGATGTGGTTGCCGCGCTCGCGATACATCTCCGCTATGCCCTTGATGGCCAGGTTGTTACTCTCGGTCGCGCCCGAGGTAAAGATGATTTCCTTGGCGCTGGCGCCAATCAGTTTTGCTACCTGCTCGCGAGCATGCTCTACGGCCTGCTCGGCTTCCCATCCAAAGGAGTGGTTGCGGCTGGCTGCATTACCGAACTTGGCGGTGAAGAAGGGAATCATCGCCTCAAGCACGCGTGGATCCATGGGTGTGGTGGCATGGTCATCCATGTAAATTGGCAGCTTTACGTTTGCCGGGGCCGGCACTGCAGTCTCAACGGTGCTCATTGCGCTCTCTCCTGCTCTCAACATTTTCCCACTCGATTTTTACGAACATTGCTATTCAGCCGCCCAAACTCACCAGCATGGATTCCACCGGCCTGCCATGGTATTTCCGGCCGGGCTCATGGTCACACAGGTCGGATACGCGAATTGCTTTCAACACATCCGAAATACTCTCGTTCACCTTGCGCAACGGCTCTCGGACGGTGCAGCTATCCGTCAGGTCACAGCCACGCGGCCCGGTCTCGCAAGAGGTAATAAAAAGGGGCCCGTCGATAGCGCCTATCACTTCAAAGGCTGTAATCTCCTCAGCCGGGCGGGAAAGCGCATACCCACCGTTAGTACCGGCGTGGGAGCGGAGCAGTCCTGCCTTGGTAAGCCGCTGCAAAATCTTGGCCAGCAATTGCGGCGGAATCCCGTAAGCTTCGGCGATGTCTTTAGCACTCAGAGAAGGCATGTCGGGGCGCTCAGCAAGGAACTTCAGCGCCATCAAACCGTAATCTGCCTTCTTGGTGAGCCTGAGCATTCCCGCTTTACCTACAGATGCAATTCCGACCGTGCTGGTCGCATATTCAGTATACGACCTATTTCCCAACAATCACAACCTGTCGCCTGCCTTGGCAGAGGTAGGAACGGGCTTCCGTCCGGCTATCAGATATTACGCAACTCTTACACCGCTTGGGGCTTGCGCCCCCTAACCTGCTAAAAGAGGATACGGAGCAGTAATGATGGCGACAGTCGCGGCAGGCGCAACGACGGAAGCAGCCGAACTACAGAGGGCCCTGGAGCCGAATCGGGGCAAATTCCATTGGAAATTTGCCTTGATCATTGGCATCTTCCACCTGGCAGCAGTGGCGGCATTGTTTGAGTTTCGGTGGTCCGCCCTGGTGGTCTTTGCCGTGACCTGGGTACTAACCCAGAACGTGGGAATCGGTCTGTCTTACCATCGCCTGCTGACGCATCGCGGCTATGTCGTCCCCAGGTGGCTGGAATACACGATGGCGATCCTGGGCACCATGGCCCTGCAAGGCAGCCCGGTTTACTGGGTCGCTGTGCACCGTCTGCATCACCAATTTACCGACAAACCGGGCGACCCACATTCCCCGCGAGACGGCAAGTGGTGGTCGCATATGGGCTGGATCCTCAACGGTTCGCTGCATAACGACAGCGGCATTCTCAAGCGCTACGCCCCCGACCTGATGAAACAGAGTTTTTACCGCTGGCTGAACCGGTTCCACTGGCTACCGGTGACGGTGCTGGGTTTTGCCCTGCTGGCCGTTGGCGGCTGGCCTTGGGTGCTGTGGGGCATCTTCTTTCGGGTCACGGTTGGCCTGCACGTCACTTGGCTGGTCAACTCCGCGACCCACATTTGGGGTTCGCGGCGCTTTGAAACCCGGGACGACTCCCGCAACAACTGGTGGGTAGCCCTGCTGACCGGCGGCGAGGGTTGGCACAACAACCACCACGCCCACCCGGTTTCGGCTCGCCACGGGATGGCCTGGTACGAACTCGATGTCAATTACTGGGGAATATGGATGCTGGAAAAACTGGGCCTCGCCACTAAAGTGAACGCCAAGCGCGTTTGACGCGACTCCATTCCCCTCGGCTCTCGACTATCGTGTCCAGCGCTCCGTGAGGGGCGGCAGCTTGGGAAATGGAACGTGGGGTTCCATCTGATACCAGTATGCTGTGGAAGCGAAGTCGTCATCCAGAGGCTGATACTTCCCATTAGGCCACCAGCCCAAATCCTGAATCGTCACTTTGAGATCCTTATGGAAGTTGATGGGATCCGGCACATGCCAGCGGTAGAGGCTCCACTCCATCCCCGCCTCATAGTCCTTTGTCTTGTGGTCGAGCACATTGCCAACATACGGAGTCGAGTAAGTGGCCGGAAATCCGTAATCTGCACCGAAGTAATCCTCCGTTCCCGTACCCACAATCGTCGGAAACTCCACATCGCCGTCGATGTAGAACTTCACTTCACCCTCCCCAGCCCATCCACTCGCCAACTGCGTCCACGACAAGAAGGTTCCAACATACCGGCCCTCGCCCTTCACGCCGTCAAGAATCGTGTATGAGGGGTTGCTGCGTTCCACCCTGGCGCGCCTCCATTGAGCGTGGAAGTAGCCTGCTTCCCGGGGAACTGCCCCAACCTCATAGTCGATCTGAAAGGTCAACAGCGGTAATTCCTTGTCGCTGTCATTGGTGAACGTTATGCGGGCATGCTTGCGAAAGGGCATCGGCCAATAGCAGTTCATCGATGACGTCGGATTATCAACCACCATGGCCGAGTTAACCGGCGCGAACTTCTCATGGCCGATGGCAAAGAAGTCGGACATCGGCACTTCAACGGACGGGGTGGTTTCGTCATCCCAATAGAAGCGCAAGATGCTTGCCCGGCCTACACCATGCAAGTCTTCCGTGGCCGCCATCCAGATGTGCTTGATCGTTGCCGGCCCAGACACATCCATGATGGTTACCGTGCTGTGTGCCGGCACTTTGATAAATGGCCGAACCTTCCATCCTCGACCCAGATCGGAGGCGGCACGGGAAAACGCCAGATCTGGATTCGCCGGATCCGGCGCGCGCATGGCTCCTTTGCCCTTCTCTCCCGTTGGGTTTTCAGGCGAGACCATGCGTGAATCGACATCAGGGGTGAGGATCGCGAGCGACGCAGCACCGCTCTCGGTAGAGTTAGCGGTTTGGGTATTCGCTATCGGGCCCATGGAAAACAGACCAACAGCCAGGACCAGAATTGGTAATGGAAAAGGCAGACGACGCACAGTTTGCTCCCCCGCTCCTACAATCGCACGAGTGATCATAAAGCCAACCGTTGTGCAGAGTGAGGTGGTTCAAACAAGTCGCGGGATAAACGGGCGCTCTCAATCCTATAAAAGTTGATAGAAGCCGTCTAAAGGATCTGAAGATTCATTATGGGGAACAACTATAAGGTAGGCCGCCGCGGCTTTATGAAGCAGGCTGCCGGCGCACTAGGCGCGAGCACGCAAGCCGGTCTTTGGCCGGATCTGACCGCATTCGCGGAAGACGAGACCAGGAAAGCTGCAGACGTCTCCTACCCGCGTCGCTTTACTGGGCGGCAACTCAAGATGATTGCGTTTCCCTTAGGCGGGGTCGCTGCCGGGAGCCTGAGCCTCGGCGGCCGAGGACAACTTCGCGATTGGGAGATATTCAACCGCCCAAATAAAGGGTTCTCACCCCCATACGCCCTCCCCTCGATCTGGATGCAAGCAGGGAATGCGAAACCCATTGCGCGTATACTCGAAGCACGCATTTTGCCCCCGTATGAGGGTCAGGACGGACTCGGCTCCAATAACTCCCCGGGGTTGAGTCGTATTCAAGCGGCAACTTTTACCGGTGAATATCCGCTCGCCAACATCAAATTCCAAGATCCGACCTTGCCCGTTCAAGTGGAGCTGGATGCATTCTCTCCTTTCATCCCCCATGATGCGGATGACTCGGGGCTGCCGGTGGCCATCCTGCGCTATCGCGTGAGCAATCCTGGCCACGCAACAGTCAAAGTGGGGATCGCATTTTCGATCGATAACCCAGTCAAGCCTGAACCGAGGGTCGGTGGAGCGGCAAGATCCGTAGAGGATTCACGCCTGAACGAATATAGAAAATCCGGTGAACTGGAAGGCTTGTTGATGAGCAATCCGAGCGTACCGGCAGGCGATCCATCGCAGGGGAGTTTTTCCCTGGCAGCGCTCACCCGCGATCACGCAGCAATAACCTACTGGCGAGGTTGGCCTCAAGGCCGCTGGTGGAACTCACCCATGCTGTTCTGGGACGCATTTTCCCGCGATGGCCAGTTGCAGAACGAACCAGAGCTCCGCAATGCCGTGGGAGTGGTTTGTCAGCACAACTCGATACCTGCCGGCGGATCAGCAAACTTCACCTTTCTGCTGGCGTGGAATTTTCCCAACCGCACCCCTGACTGGTGCGGCTGGACTGCCCCTCCAGGTGAAGGCGACACCGTCATTGGCAACTACTATGCCACCCGCTTCAAGGATGCCTGGGAAGTAGCTCAATACACTGCGAACAATTTGGACAAACTGGAGTCCCGTACGCGGGCATTTTCCAACGCCTTTGGCGCGAGCACCCTGCCTTCGGTGGTCAAAGAAGCTGCCAGTGCAAATCTTTCCACCCTGGCGTCAACCACCTGCTTCCGCACCGCGGATGGCGAATTTCACGCCTTCGAAGGGGTGGACGATCACATCGGCTGTTGCTTCGGCAACTGCACCCACGTGTGGAACTATGAGACCGCTACCGCCCATCTCTTCCCCTCCCTCGCACAATCTCTGCGCAAAGCCGCTTTTGGCTACTCGATGGACGAGGCAGGAGCCATGCACTTTCGTCAGCTCCTTCCAGACGGCAAGGCAAGGTCCGGCTTTGCCGCCGCAGACGGGCAGATGGGCCAGATCATCCACGCCTACATGGACTGGCAGCTCTCGGGCGACAATGAATGGCTGGCAACGATGTGGCCGCGCATAAAGAAAGGTTTGGAGTTTGCCTGGGTTCCTGGAGGTTGGGATGCCAACCGCGACGGCGTTCTGGAAGGGGTGCAACACAACACCTATGACGTGGAGTTTTATGGGCCAAACCCGATGTGCGGAATCTACTATCTTGGCGCATTACGCGCCGGAGAAGAGATGGCCCGCGCCATGGGCGACACTGCATCTGCCGACGAGTATCGCGGGCTCTTCAGCCGGGGAAGCAGTTGGATCGATGCCAATCTTTTCAACGGAAGCTTCTATATTCAAAAAGTTCGCGGCTTTCGCGCCGACCAGATCGCTCCTGATCTGCGCAGCGACATGGGTTCCGGAAATACCGAGAGCCCCGAATACCAGGTGGGTGGCGGATGCCTGATCGACCAGTTGGTGGGACAGTATCTTGCCCAGGTCGCCGGACTAGGTTCCCTGGTGGCGCAAGAACACGTGCAGGCAACGTTGCAATCTATCTACAAATACAACTACAAGCGCAGCCTTGACGAGCACGATAATGTGGAGCGGACCTTTGCCCTCAACGACGAAGCAGCAATGGTCATTTGCGACTATGCCACGGCGACCCGGCCGCGCATACCATTCCCCTATTTTGCCGAAGTGATGACGGGTTTTGAGCATTCGACCGCGGCCTTGATGCTCTACTCGGGAATGGTCGAGCAAGGGCTCGAATCCATACGAAATATCCGCTCCCGGTACGACGGCGAAAAGCGCAATCCGTGGGATGAAGCGGAGTGCGGCCATCATTATGCGCGCGCCATGGCCTCCTGGACGAGTGTGGTTGCGTTAAGCGGGTTTCATTACGATGGCCCGCGGGCGTCGGTGGTCGCAGCGCCGAGAGTTCCGCATAAAGTGTTCGAGTGTTTCTGGTCTACCGGAACCGGCTGGGGAACGTTCTCCTATCGTCCCGTTGGCACTCGAGGGACACAGGTTATCCTGCGTGTGCTGGCAGGCAAACTTCCTTGCCGCTGGTGCGAAATTACGGCAACCGGAGCCACGACTTCGGTGCGAAGCAACGGACGCATGTGCCCCCACGCTACGAAGCAGAGCGACGGACGAACTATTTTTGAGATGGAACAAGCTTTGATGCTCGGCGAGGGTAGTGATCTCACGTTAGAGATTCATGCATGAGCCTGGCCGGCGGCCATCAACCGGCTTTGGGAATGCGCCGTTCCGGCACCGGCGCCGCAGGACTAAAGCAGTCCACCGCACACTGCGTCAGGCCACCGTCCAGCTTATGAATCTCGCGTTCCACGATTTCACGCACGTGAGCCGGCTCTCCCACCGCCCGTAGATTTAGCAGCAGCTCGAGCTTGCCGGCAGAGGAGGCATCAAGGTCCCCCTCAACGATCGGTTCCTGCCCATTGCCGCATATCGCTGCCTTGAGGAAGCCGGTTGGCGAAGTGACGATTGCTTTCAAGTGAGCGATGGAGATTCTTTCCTCGCTGAGAGCGGTATCGAGATGGTCAAGCAAGGGCCCAAGCAGCAGAGCTGGAGAAACCGGGGCTTTGGGTTCGAAGACCGCTCGCAGGTTTAGCCAGGCAAGTGCCGCTTCTGCCAGCGCGTATTCCGAATAATCGATCTCCAGTGCCTGATCGCCGCTGGCGATGGTCCCGGAGAGGACCTCGTTCAACCATGCCGCGACACCCTGTCCTGATTTGGCACTTAGCTGCCGGGCGTGAGAGATGCCCATCTCGGGATAGTCAGAGCAGAGATCCGACTTGGTAAAGCAGACCAGATCGGCCTCCTGCAGTTGCTTGTCGAAAAGGAAACGCATATCGGGATCGGCGTCCGCTTCAAGCATAGCGCGGGCACGGAGCGGATCCACCAGGACCGTGAGCGGCGAAAGCTGATAGCTCTCGCTGTACTCGAGCAGCGGACGGAGCACAGTGGCGGAGAGATCGGTGCAGCTACCCACCGGCTCGGCAAAGATCACGTCTGGCGCGTAGGCGCGGAGATCGCCGATGGCATCGATCAGCTGAGAAAGGCGGCAGCAAAAACATCCCCCGGTAACCTCTCCAGAGTGCATGCCCGATAGAGCCGCGTAGCGGCTGTCGACCAGGTCTTTCCCCTGGTCGTTCCATACCATGGCGCTGCGCACGCCACGTCGCTGCAACTCGCGCGCCGCAGCCAGAATCAACGTGGTCTTGCCCGATCCGAGAAACCCACCTACTAGGACCACCCAAGGCCTGGTGGAATTGCCACTCATGCTCCCTCCACTACGCTCCCCCGTATTTCCTCTCGGATTTGGTGGCATGCGGCCACCATTTTGCCACAAGCCAGATGCAACTGTTATCGTTAGCGGTTGCCGAATTCCATGCAGATTCCGACCCGGATCTCGATTCCGCCATCATCCGCTGCGCGGTTTTTGAAGGCCTCGTGAAGCCCCAATCTCCTGGTCTGGACTCCCCTGATCCGTAGTGCGTCGCCAGAACCTTCGCGGCCGTCTACTCTTTGGAAAAAGGTTGAGGAGTATTGCAGATGTCATCCTACGCTGTCCCGGTCCTGGAATCGCCGACACCGGTTGCCCCCGGCGAGGTGCTGCTGGTCGCCAGCGGCGATCTGCGCCAATCCGCTAATAACATCTGCTGGCCGGCCCAGTCGGAGATGGAAAAGCAACTTACCGACGCCTTGCAGGCCGAGGGCTTTACCCTGCGGCGCGCGCACCCGTACCGCGAGGATTTGGGTCACGGCTTCATCAATTGCCAGCGCATGGGCATGGATGTTTTCATGAAGATCCATCCCCACGCGCCGGTGATTGTCGCCGAAGCCGCGTGGCAGTACAGCCACAACGTCTTCTCCGGACTTCAGCATCATCGCGGCCCCATCCTCACGGTGGCCAACTGGTCAGGGCATTGGCCCGGGCTGGTGGGCATGCTGAACCTGAACGGCTGCCTGCATAAGGGTGGAGTGAACTTCAGCACCCTGTGGAGCAAGGATTTCAAGGACGAATTCTTCCAGCGTGGCCTGCGGCAATGGCTCAAGGAAAAGGTGATCGAGCATGATCTGAGCCATGTGCACGAGCTCGACTTGTCTGTTCTCCCCAAAGCGGAGAGGGAGTTGGGCGCCTTACTGGCCCGCGATCTCAAGACACGCAAGGCAATCCTGGGCGTCTTCGATGAGGGCTGCATGGGCATGTATAACGCCATCGTCGAGGACTATCTCCTGAATCCCACGGGAGTCTATAAAGAACGGCTCAGCCAGTCGGCCCTGGTAGCCGGCATGGCGAAGGTGACCGAAGCAGAAGCACAAGCGATTCGCCGTTGGCTGGACGGCCGCGGGCTGACCTTCGTTATCGGCACCAACGAAGAGACTGAACTGACCGACCGGCAGATTCTGGAGCAGTGCAAGATGTATATCGCGGCCATGCGGATAGCCGATGAGTTCAGCTGCGACGCCATCGGGATCCAATACCAGCTAGGCCTGACGGACCTGGCCCCGGCTTCCGATCTGGTCGAGGGTCTGCTCAATAACGTGGACCGTCCGCCTGTCTTCGATACCAAGGGCCGGGAACTGTATGCCGGCAAGCCCCTGCCGCACTTCAACGAAGTGGACGAATGCGCGGGCTTAGACGCGCTCACCACCAACCGGGTCTGGACGGCGATGCAACTTGACCCGGCCACAACTCTGCATGACGTTCGCTGGGGCGAGCACTACAGCGGCGGCGATATCGACGAGTTCGTCTGGGTCTTTCAGATCTCCGGCGCGGTGCCCGCTTCGCATATTGCGGGCGGCTATGCCAAGGCGCGCAGCGAGCGCCAGGTTCCGATGTACTTCCGGCTGGGCGGGGGCACGCTTAACGGAATCTGCAAGCCGGGACACGTGGTTTGGAGCCGCGTTTTTGTAGAGGGCGGCGCGCTGCATGTCGACCTGGGACGGGCCACCGCGATTGAACTGCCCGCTGAGGAGACGCGGCGGCGATTGAAGTCGGTCACCCCGCAGTGGCCAATTATGCATACCTTGCTTCACGGCGTTACCCGCGACCAGTTCATGGCCCGGCATCGAGCGAACCATGTGAACGTGGTCTACGCTCCGACCAGCCAGGTAGCCGACCAGGCGCTGGCCGCCAAAGCAGCCATGATGGCGGAACTGGGCATCCATGTCCACCTTTGTGGCGATTGACTTGTTATAAGCAGGAAAGGACCCACGCACCGATGCTCGTGCCTCTGTCTACAGACTCAAAGGAAGCTGGCAATACGAAACAGCCACTGATTCCGAAGGGCGTGGCTGTGCCCTTCTTCCTGGTGACCGCGCTGTTTTTTCTTTGGGGAGTTCCCAGCAATCTGAACGATGTTCTTATCCGGCAATTCATGAAGTCGTTCGCTATTTCCCGCTTCCAGGCCGGCCTGGTGCAGTCCGCCTTCTACATGGGTTATTTTCTGCTGGCCATTCCCGCAGCGCTGTTGATGCGCAAAATGGGGTATAAATTCGGCATCGTCGTGGGGCTGCTCCTATTCTCCAGCGGAAGCTTTCTCTTCTGGCCTGCCGCTGTTATCGGACGCTACGGTTTCTTTCTGTTGGCGCTGTTCGTCATCGCCAGTGGGCTTTCCTTCCTGGAGACGGCCTCCAATCCTTTTGTCGCCCAGCTGGGCTCGCCTGAAAGTGCTGCCCGCCGTCTGAATTTCTCCCAGGCATTCAATCCTTTGGGCGCCATTACCGGCGTCCTCGGGGGCACGGTTTTCATCTTCTCCGGAATCGAACTGACTCCGTCTCAGATCTCCGTCATGCAAGCAGCCGGCACGTACAACACCTACCTGAAGCATGAGACGATGCGCGTGGTTGTACCCTACCTGGTGCTGGGGACGATTACGCTCATATGGGCGTTGCTGATCGCCCGAACCAAGTTTCCCACCATCGCTCGGGAACACGAGGACAGCCAGGACCATGGCAGCTTCAAGGAACTGCTGCGCTACCCTAATTTTCTCTTCGCGATTGTTGCCCAGTTCCTGTATGTAGGCGCCCAGGTCGGCACCTGGAGCTACTTTATCCAGTATGTACAGGATGGAACCCATGAGCCGGAAAAGACCGCCGGATATTTCCTTACCGGCACGCTGGTTGCGTTCGGCGTGGGCAGGTTCAGCTCCGCGGCGCTGATGCGCTACGTCAAACCCGCCTATCTAATGGGCATTTATAGCCTGGTGAATATTGCCCTGGTGGCAATTGGCGTTGCTTTTCCCGGCTGGGTTGGGTTGTGGGCGATCTTTGTTACCAGCTTCTTCATGTCAGTCATGTTCCCCACAATCTTCGCTCTGGGCATCGATGGCCTGGACCAGAATACGAAAATTGGTGGATCGCTGATCGTCATGGCGATCGTGGGCGGCGCCGTGCTGACACCGCTTATGGGCTGGATCTCCCAAACGCAGCATAGTATTGCTGCAGCTTATATGGTCCCGCTCTTCTGCTACTGCGGAATCGCGCTTTACTCTTTTGTAGGGGTGCGCATGAAACGCAGAGTGCCTCTCGCGGAAGGGAGCATATGATGCGCATAGTCAAGGCAATTCTGGCCGTATCAGTGCTCATGATGAGCAGCCTCGCAGCGGCTGCGCAACAGTCCACGACAGACTGGCAAACGAAGCTGGCGCAGATTTTGCCTCTGCTCGGCCACCGCAACTGGATCATGATCGTGGACTCGGCGTATCCCCTGCAGAGCTCCGCCGGTGTGGAAACAATTGAAACCAACTCTGACCAGATGCAAGTAATCCGCCAGGTCTTGAGCGCAATCGACAGCTCAATCCATGTGAGGCCGATTGTCTACATGGATGCGGAGCTCCCGTTTGTAACCGAGAAAGACGCTCCTGGAGTGACAGCTTATCGCCAAGCGATCAAGACCGTGCTTGCGGGGCAAAAGATAACGTCGTTGCCACACGAGCAAATCATCGCCAAAGTGGACGAGGTGGGAAAGACGTTTCACATCGTAGTTCTTAAAACGACCTTGACCGTTCCCTATACCTCCGTCTTCCTGCAGCTCAATTGCAAATACTGGAGCGACGATGCGGAAGCGCGGCTGCGCAAAGCGATGACTGCCGCCGGCGCGAAGTAGTTGAGCTAAGCCCTCCTGTCCGAGGATCAAAGAGAACGAAAGGGGCCTGCACGGCGTGAACGCCCAGGCCTTCCCGCTGAATTCAAAACTGGAAGACGGCTTTCAGTTGAATAATTCGCGGCGAAGCGTCGCCGCCCAGGAACGAGCCGTACACGCTGGTTGGCGGACTGGCCGTGCTGACGATTGATCCGAAGGTTGGAGACGAAAAGTTGAAGTCGGGATTCTGGAAGTTCGGGTGGTTCAGGAAGTTATAGCCTTGAGCGCCAACCTGTAATTTACCGGCTTCCAAACCAGGCACTTTGAAGCCCTTCATCACTGATACGTCCGTGTTCAAGTATCCGGGGCCGAAGAACTGGTTCTTTCGCTGTCCAGGCTACCTTATTATTATTCGCCCTTTCCTTCAACGATGTAGGCGAGGTCAGCGTGGTGGTAAACGCTTATAGCGCGCAATCTTATCTCTTGCTGCACAATGCACAAACAAAATCTCCCTTCTATGTCTCCAGGAGCGATACTTCCTTGACTTGGCTACGGTTTGTTTTCGCGGGAGTGACCAACAGGGTTTTAAGTTCCCACGGAGCCAAGTCAATGGTGTGGTCCAGACCGAGGGCAGAACTCTTGAGCGTCGCCTGGGTTGTTTTTCCGGATCGCTCCTGGAGACGCAGAATGGTTCCCTCTGGAACCCGCTCAGCGCGCTTAATCGCCAATACCCAGACATTATTGGGCATGATCTCCAGGAAGGACTGCTCCCATGCTTTGCTTCCATGGTGGGCGGAGTCCATCACATACTCAGCAGGCGTTTGGAGTTCTTCGGCGCGGCGATCGAGTGCTAATTCCGCATAGCCACCACGGCCAGCCAATAGCCAGAACCTGCGCTCCTGCCTTCCCTGGTCCTGCCAGGCGTTGTTGTCATCATGTGGTACCTGGTTCGGGTTGTGGCGAGCAAAGGGCGCTGAGCGGATCAGTACCGTACGAAAAAGCGAATGCAAACAGTCATAGCTGTAGGTCTGGTTGTTGACCAACGCCACAGTGTAGTCTGCATTTCCAATTCTTCCCTGCACTGCTCCCCAATCCTGGTAAGGCTCTTCCTCACCATTGGTGCCGCGCTCCAGCACCTGCCCGGGTACTCTCGCGTATACCTTCGGCTCGGTGAGCGCGGTGGGGATCTCGAGCTTCAGTATCTGCTCATGCTCGCGCCAGTCGATCACGAAGCGAAGCTCGACAAAATCGAGCCCGGCAAATTCTGCAATATCGAGAACAATCTCCGAATCTTGCCAGGAGGCCCGCTGACGAGTAACCCGCGTGACCGGCCCGTTCTCAATCACCGTGGAGGAGATGAGGGTGGGGCGCCCCATCTCCTGCCGGAACTCATTGATGCCGTGCGCCCAGGTGTCGCTGGTATCGCTAATGGCTACCAGTCCTACGGGACCCGCGAGCAGCTCCGTGCCATCCTCGGCCTTCAAAGAAGAAATACCGAAGCCCGAGTTCGACACTGTGACCAAGCCTCGATAGGGCTCAGGAGCCGGCGGATCGCCATGCGCAAGGACAAAGACCTTGTATCCACATGGAGGCAGTTCCACCCACGCCGACAAGCGGGGAAAGAAGTTGGTCATGCTAGCCGATGGTCTCCACTGTACCGGTATCCTTTTGCCATCTTTAGAGGAGAGGCAGGTGACGGGGGACTTATGCGACGGGTTCTGCTCGGTGTAGTACTCCACCAGGGCCGTTCGCCTCCAGGGCAGCGGATTGAAGAGGAAGACCGCGCCCTCTTCCACCGTGCTCAGATCAACCCGCTTGGCCATCATTTCCAGGGCCTCTACCTTTGAGGTTTGCGCGACCTCGCAAGCGTAACCGACACTGTCGCGAACATCCTGATAGTCAGAGTAAAGGGAGGTTCCAGCCATCATGTCGTGGAACTGGCAAAATAGAACCTTCCACCACGCTTCGGCATACTCATTCGTCGGATACGCGCGGCTCGCGCTCAGATTAGCTACAAGAGAAATGGTCTCGGCCTCAACCAGCGATCGCTCGGCGCGCCGGTTAAGGAACTTTCCTTCTCCGTAGGCCGAATAACAACCGCGAGAATGGTGCTGCAACTCGCTTCGGACCACGGGCAACGAAGCAAATGCAGGGGAGCTTTCGACGGCAAGGAAGAAGTCGCGCAGCGTGCTGAAGCGCAGCTGGGGCAAACTTGCATCCTGCTGCAAAGCGAGAATCTGCTGTATTTGTTCCTTGGTGACGGCGCCGCCGTGATCGCCCACTCCGAGAAAGAACGCCGCATGATCAAAGCCCGGAGCGAACGCTCCAGTGGCTGCGGGTTGAATCAGTTTCGGTCCCGCGTCATAGCTGTGCCAGATTCTCAGGGTGAGGACCCGCGATCCGTCGGCGCTCTCCCACCAGAACAGAAGCGGCAGATCCATTTCGTGTTCCTGGGGGCGCATGAAGACGTAATAACCGTATCCGGCGTGTTTCAAGATCGTAGGTAGACCAGCGGCGTGGCCGAACGAGTCGGGATTGAAGCCGATCCTGACCTCCGCTCCCAGAGCGGACTGGCAGTAAGCTTTGCCGTACAGCGCGTGGCGAACAAAGCTTTCGGTCGCGGGAATATTGCAGTCGGGCTCCACCGGCCAACCGCCAACCACCTCCCAGCGACCCTCGCGAATTCGCTGTTTGATTTCATTTAGCATCTCCGGATCGGTGCGTTCCACCCAACGGTAATGGGCCGACGACGAATGGCTGTAGCAGAATCCCGGAGTCTCGTTTATGCGGTTCAAAGCACTGCGAAAGGTGGTGAGCACAGTATCTGAGCCATCCCGCCACGGCCATAGCCAGGCGGCATCGATGTGGGAGTAGCCGATGATGTGGATGACTTTCTTGTTCCCCGGCCGGTCCTCCGCAGCGTGCTGCGCCCATACCGGAGCGGTAGCCATCGCTCCCAGCGATGCGGTCCCCTGAATAAGAAAGTCTCGCCTCGAAAAACCCTTCTCTTGCTTGCCCATATCCTGTGCTCTCCCTGCTTGGCTGACGGGTAGAATTGTCGTTGTTATGGCCGAACCACTGCAAGCCCTCATATACGCGCAACCGTCCAACGATCCGTGGAGCACGTCGCGCGCCCTGCTTGAGCGCTCTCGCCGCTCTCTTGCCGGCGGCGTGAGCAGCCCATTTCGCGCTAAGGCCCCGGTTCCACTCTTTCTTGCGGATGCCTCAGGAAGCATGATCACGGACGTGGATGGGAACCGGTACATTGACTATGCGCTGGCCTGGGGTCCGCTCATTCTCGGCCACCGCCATCCCAAGCTGGTGGCAGCGGTCCGTGAGCAAGCCGACCGGCCGCACATCTATGGCGCCCAGCATCAGCTGGAATACCAGGTGGCGGAAATGATTCAGGCGCTGGTTCCCTGCGCGGAGCGGGTTGCGTTCACTTCCAGCGGCAGCGAGGCAGTGCAGATTGTGTTGCGACTCGCGCGAGCGTTCACGCGGCGCAAGCTCATCGTAAAATTCGAGGGCCACTATCACGGGTGGATGGACTCGGTTCTCCTGAGCTATAAGCCGAGCGCAGAGCAGTTGCAGCACGCTGAGCCCTTCGCCGGCATTCCCGGATCGGCCGGACAAGTTACAAATGCCGCAGACAACGTGCTCGTGTTGCCGTGGAACGACGCGGACAAGTTAGAAGCGCTGCTCCGTGAGCGTGGTTCGGAAGTTGCCGCCATCATCACGGAGCCTGTTCTCTGCAACAGCGGATGCCTTGAACCGGGCGACCATTATCTGGAAAAAGTGGCGGAGTTAGCTAAGCGGCACGGGGCGCTGCTGATCTTCGACGAGGTCATCACTGGTTTTCGCAGGGACATCCGCGGCGCGCAGAGCTACTACAACGTGATCCCCGATCTGGCCACGTTGGGTAAGGCTATTGGTGGCGGGCTGCCCCTGAGCGCGATTGTGGGCCGCTGCGAAATCCTGGAAATGATGTTCAAAGAGGGAGTCGCCTTTGGCGGGACCTTCAATGGCAATCCGCTCTCCCTCGCTGCGTCGCTGGCCACGCTTACCGAGCTGGCACAAGCAGGGGGAGAGCCGTTGCAGCAGGCGAACAAGAGGGGAGAGGAGATCATGCGAGGAATCCAGGCAGCAGCCTACAAGCATAACCTTCCTCTGCTGGTCACCGGTTTTGGAACCGCCTTTGCTCTGCACTTTACCGAGCGCTCCGAGTTACGCGACTATCGCGACCTGCTGGAAGATGATCCGGTCTTGCTGCAGCAGTGCCTGCTTGAGAGCCTGGGGGAAGGCCTCTGCCTGGTGCCCGACGGTCGCATGTACGTGTCCACGGTCCATACCGAGGAAGATGCCGAGCGTACCATCTCCGCCATGGACCGCGTCTTCAGCCGTCTCCAGGAGAATGTCGGTAGCACTTCGAGGTAAGGCCACCGTCTACGAGGACGCTGCCAGTCATCGCGGTGAGCATGGATAAGCCCTTCTGATTGTTGCTTATTTCAGTAGTTCGAGATGTTAGGGCATGAAACGGATTCTAAGGCAAAGATCCTTCGCTCTGGCCTGAGCTCGACCTCGCATCCGTTGGGAACGGAACAATGATCGGCACCTTTCAAAACTATGAAAACTAGTAGAGATTCCTAAATCTTGTAGGTTTCCAAGCGCATCCCCCCAGGGTGACTCCTATGTTGCCAAATCAAATGCCAGCCGTAACCCCAAATTTCTTTCGAGTGGCCATGACCGGTCATGAAATTTGCGGGAGCAGTGGCCTTGATTGGGAATCTGGCCCTGTGCGTGCAGGACCGACATTAGATAGCGGACGGCAGCCACGTGCGCTCGGGTTGGCTCCCTTCGCCCAGGGAGGCAATGTGCTGGAATTTAGAAGGCTACTTGGTGTACCGCTGCTGTCGGTCGTCGCATCCATAATCGTGGTCTCTACCGGGTTTCTCTTCCTTTCTCCGGTCGCTCTTGGCCAAGGCACTACCACCGGAACGCTTAGTGGCACGGTGGTCGATTCCAGCGGTGCAGCGGTGCCCGGTGCCCAAATTACTGCGGGCAACAACGCCCAAGGAACGAATCGCCAAGTTACTTCGGGAGCGAACGGTGGATTTTCGTTCTACTTGGTGCCGATTGGGCAATACACCCTCAGTATCTCTGCGGCGGGATTCGCCAATACGACAGTGAGTGCTGTTCAAGTGAATGCCGGCGCGACCACGAGTGTCAACGCCATCAAGTTGGCGTTGCCGACGGCTACTACACAGGTCGAAGTGAGCGGTGCGTCATCGTCTCTGCTGCAAACAACCGATTCCCAGGTCACGACCACCTTTAGCACAGAGCAGATCCAGAACCTCCCGCTCAATAACGGATTCGATACCATTACCGAGCTCATACCCGGTGTGGTCAGCACCCACGGCGACAGTTTCTCCAATACAAACGGAGACAACTATTCGGTCAACGGGCAGAGCGGCCGCTACAACAACTCTGAAATTGACGGCCAGGCGAACAACGACAACGGTATCGGTGGCCCGCAGGTCTTTTTCAGCAACCAGGACGCCATTCAGGAAATACAGGTCATCACCAACAACTTCAGTGCCCAATACGGACGCAATGCGGGCGCGGTCGTGAACTACATCACAAAGTCCGGATCTAACTCGCTGCACGGTAGCGGCTTTGAGTTTTACCAGAGCCAGTTTCTTAGCTCGCTCGAAAACCAGCAGAAGAATCCAGCCTTCGGCTTTTGCCCCCCGGGCCAAAGCCCCTCGAGCGGCTGTGCAGCTCCAACCTTGCCGCGTTTTGTAGAAAATCGCTTCGGAGGGTCCATCGGCGGACCGGTTTTGAAGGATAAGGTCTTCTTCTTTGGCAGCACCTTCTGGGATCAACTCCGTGTCGGCGCCTCCCCAGATTCATCCTTGCCTTACCTCACCCCAACCTCCGCCGGGGTGCAACAGCTTCAAGCGGCGTTTCCCGGGAGCCCGGCAATCGCATCGCTTGTTGGTTTCGGTCCCTACAGCGTCGCAGCCGGCAGACCGGTAGCTACTCCGGTGCCCTCCGCCGCCTCCTGTCCCGCAGGCAGCGCCTACTCCGGCGGTACCTGCCTGGAAATCATTACTGGGTCCAACGGCGTCTCCGTGAGCGTACCGTTCGCGGGAGTGCAACGCAGCATCCCAGACCTTTTCAACGACCAGGAGAATCTTGGCCGCCTCGATTTCCAGCCAACCGCACGCGATCACCTGTTTGTCCGCTATTTCTATCAAAATCAGTTTGAGACCGGTGTCGGCGGCGGCGAAAACGGAGAAATCGCCAACGGCGACTTCGTGAACTCCATCTATTCCGCTCACTCCGTCGGCGCCGATTGGACGCACACCTTTTCCGAGCATTGGATCGACCAACTCCGTTATAGCTTTCAACAAAGCAAAGGGCTTTACCAGGGCGGCTCTTATCCCAACTGTCTGGTCACCCAGATCACCAACTGCCCAGCCCAGCTTGCCTTCCAGGGCGGAAACGACGATTTAGGATTCGGTACGGACATCGCTTTTCCCCAAGGCAGCACGGTAAAGGTGACCCAGGTCCAGAACAACGCCATCTGGACTCATGGGAAGAGCACAGTTCTCTTCGGGGGAGAGTTTGACTATCAAAACTCACCCTTTTACGGCCTTTTCTTTTACAACGGCAATCTGAACTACCAGACCTTCAACGACTTTTTGCAGCAAGGCACCAGCGGGGCGGCCTATAACCTGATCGCCAACGGCCCAGCCGTAACTCCTTTCACGGAGTTCGATCTCGCCGGCTATGTTCAGGACGACTGGAAAGTAACGCACTCCTTCACCGCCCATGTCGGTTTGCGCTGGGAGTTCTTTAGCCAGGCGGTAAACCTGCTGCACAGTGAAACCGTTGCCCGCCAATCTAATCCGGCAACCGCCTTCTGGGACCAATCTCTGCCGCTTTCCGCCACCACAGATCCGGCAGTATCGAACTTCAATAACGGATTCCAGCCCCGCATCGGCTTTGCTTACAATCCGGACTTCGACAAAAAGCTTGTTGTGCGCGGCGGTTATGCGATCAATGAAAACCCCGCCTACTACAATCTGATTACCCTGGCCTCCGATGCCGCCCCCGTGGTCAACTTCGGAGAGGTCGCCTGTTCCCCGGCTACCCCTTGCTTGCCCTCTAACGGCTCCCTCCTCGGATCGGCCGTGCGCGCCACAAACCTGCCTGCACTGCCCACCGGCGGAGATCCGCGGGCCGGCTTCGAACAATATTTCCCTACCAATCTTCGCCCCCCCTATGTGCAGACCTACACCCTGGCCGTTGAGCATCAGTTGGGGTCGGCAGCGGTGGGAGAGGCGCGCTACGTCGGCTCCAAGACCACCCATGATTTCCAGTCGGTTGACTACAATCCCTACCTGGCAAACGTCGCCGCGGCCTTTCCAAATTATGTCTCCCCGGCCTCTCTTTGCCAGGACCCCACCGCCAACGGCTTTGGGCGGCCCAACTGCGATTACAACAACGAGTCCTACGTCACCAATGGCGCTTGGGCCAACTACAACGCTCTCCTGCTGAATTTGACCACCAGGAACTACCACGGCTTAACCACCACCGTGTCCTATACCTTCAGCAAAAACATGAATAATGCTACCGACGGCTTCCGTAGCACTGGATCTGCCGGTAGCTCCATCGCCTACGCGCAGAATCCCCTCAATACCAGCGAGGGGGAGCGAGGCTTGAGCGGGAACGACTTTCCCAACGTGGTGGGCATTTCCTTCGACTATAAGTTTCCCACCATATCTAATGGCACCGGTTTTCTCTCCCGCCTGACCAATGGCTTTGATCTCTACGGCATCTATCGCTTCAACTCGGGTCAGGTCTATACGCCCTACCAGCCACTTACCCTGGACTCCCTCACTGGTGATACCAGCTTCTGCGACGGTGGATTCAATGCGGAAACGGTAGCAGCGGACACCTGCCGATTAGTCAGCTCCAATCGCAGGGCTGCGATCAATTCCGTGGCTTATCTCAATCCCTATACCGGCCCGGTGGTTGCAGGCGCCCCCACTCCCGGCGTTCCGCAGTACGTGGTGTACAACAGCGATAGCGCAACCTATGCCGCAGACGGCACTCTCATCGCCTACAACCCGGGGACGCCGGTGGACCCCAGTTCAACCCGCTGGATCATCAATAACCAAGCCTTTGCCGAGGCTGTCGGCAATCCTTATCCGGGCTCCGCAAGAAGTCTTCTCCGCGGAACCACGTACAGCGAACTGGATGCTTCGATTGCCAAGAGCCTGAGAATCACCGAGCGCTTGCAACTGCAACTTTCGATGACCGCCTACAACGCTCTGAACCAAGCCTACTATGGGACCGGGGACGCTGCCGTCAACGCGACAGACTTTACCCAAACCACCTTCAACAGTACGGGCAGCGTACCCACCGGCACGGGATTTATCTCCGGGAACCGCTTTGTTGTCCTCATGGGAAAAGTCGTCTTTTAAGCATTCCACTCGCATCGATGTGGATAGGGAATGTCTGGTCCGGGCCAACGGCGTGCAGCTAACTCGGGCTGGGGCAATTTCGCAATGGGTGTAGACCGAACCCGGATTTCCTGTAGAGGTTGTTGGAGCTACCGAACTGCATGCGACTTTCCGCGTAGAAAGTCGCCATGATTGTTCTCGACCAGCGCTGCGCTCAAAGGAAATCCGCGAAGCGATAGGCCTTTACCCGGTTTTCTCCCAAGGAAAACCACGCCTCGCAATCTTTACCAGGCCACAGTAATTGCGAAACTGCCTTAACAAGTCCAATCGCTACCTTCTCGGCTCATACAGCATCGCCACCGCCCCCGAGCCGAACTCCAGCCGGCTCACGAGCCTCAAGTCGACCTGCTTCGATAGCCCCGCGAACAGCGTCGGCCCGTGGCCGACCAGCCTGGGCTGCACCATGAACTCGTACTCATCGATCAATCCCAGCTCCGCCAACGCCAGCGGGAGCTTCACCCCTCCTACGAACAGTCCCTTACCCGGCTCCCGCTTGAGCTGCTGAACGGCCTTCTCTAGATCCCCGTGCACCAGTTCCGCGTTCCAATCGACCCGGTCCAGGGTACTCGACACTACGTACTTCTTTGCCGCGTTGATCGTCCGGGCGAAGGGTTCCATCCATTCAGGCCTCGCTCCCGTCCGCGCCGGCGGCCGCCACGCTGCCTCCATCATTTCGTAAGTCACCCGGCCAAAAAGGAGGGCATCGGCCTGGTCGAGGTTCTCGGTCGCGTGACGATGCAAGTCTGCGTCCGCAAATATTGCGCGATGATCGCAGCATCCGTCCAATGTGATGTTGATGGAATACCGCAGGGGTCGCATTACCCAACTGTACCGCGCGCTTCGCTTGGCGGCATTGCCGGCCCTGACTGCCAAGTCTCCAGTCTACAAATGGCTGAACAGGCTGCGGAGAACGGCTAACAAACGTCACGGTAACTGACCGCTCTACGCCTCGTCATCTCGCACGTCTCAGCCCACGTGGGCATCTCAACTTGCCTGCGGCAAGTTGAGGGAGAAACCACACCGCGAACAAAAGCGTTCGGCAGATCGGGATGCCAAGAAGTCCCGATCTACGCTTGTACGAAAAAGCGGACCGCTTCCACAGCGTCTATGGTTTATGGAATATCAACAATTTTGATCGCCTCTTCAGGGGGCCGGTAGTCGAAATTAATTTACTGATTCGATGCGGCTTAGAGAAAAAAAGTAGGCATGCTACAGGTTTTGTGTACTTAGGCAGCCCAATTGCTACCGCTAAAGGTATGACATTTGCATCTGAGAGATCAGATTCTAGGTAGGAACCACCCGATGGGCCCTTGGCCCTGGTAATCGTCGGCGAATGTCATAAGGGACTACTGAGAGCCCTCAAAACAGCTCGGGCCATCCTGAACAACTATTGTTTCTCACCCCGGCCCAGGTCGTCCGTGGAGCAATTTGTTAGGAGCTTTTGTGAGCAGCTTGCCTGTCGATGCGCCTTTCGGCACAGGAACGGTCAGGGACCAAGAGCTGAATTGTGCATCCCGAGACACGCTCCAACCGCACACGCAGTTCAATGGATGATGGAAAAGCCCTGCCGATGCGGGCTACAGGAAGGGGTACTAAATGCAAGGAATCAAGTCATATCTGTTCGCTGTGTTGCTCACGCTCTTTGGTGTGGGCCAAATTGCCAACGCGCAAGGCATTATCACCGGAGGCATAAGTGGCACCGTGGCTGATCAGACCGGCGCGATCGTCTCCGCCGCCACGGCTCAAGCTGTGAGTGAAACGACCGGGGCCACCTTTCAGGCGAAGACGAACGGTGCCGGGCAATTCCAGTTCTCGAATGTGCCCTTGGGAGCATACACGGTATCTATCACGGCGTCCGGCTTTAGCCCGGTTACCGTTAGCCACGTGCAAGTCGTTGCGGGAAATGTTACCAACCTTGGCACGCAGTCGTTGAAGTTGGGATCCGCCACCATGATGGTTGAGGTCGACGAAGGCGCTGCTCAATTGCTCAATGTAGAGTCCTCGCAAGTGGAAACCACGATCGAGAGCGAACAGGTGGCCAGCGCCCCGGTAACAGGAGCGATGGACAACCTCGCCCTCGCGTCGCCGGGGGTCGTGAATGTGCATGACAATGCCAATTCGAACACCAACGGCATCAATTATTCGGTCAATGGCCAGCGGGGCCGGTCGAACAACTCGGAGATTGACGGACAGACGAACAACGATACCTCGATTGGCGGGCCAAGTTTCTTTTTCAGCAACCAGGATGCAATCCAGGAAGTCCAGGTCCTCACCACCAGCATGGGCGCTCAATACGGCCGCAATATGGGCGGAATCGTAAACTACATCACCAAGTCCGGATCGAACGCATTTCATGGCACTGGTTTTGAAATTTATACCGGCTCGTGGCTCTCCTCGCTCACTCAGGCTCAGAAAGCACCGCAATTCGGGTGGTGCTCAGGTTCGATCACTACGGATTGCAGTCCCGCCTTTGTACCGAAGTTTGTTCAAAACAACTGGGGTGGGACGCTCGGCGGCCCGATTTTGAAGGACAAACTATGGTTCTTCGGCAGTACGATCTGGAGCCACACCTACGAGGGTGGCCAGACCCTGACTTCCCAAGGCGGCCTCTTCCCGGACCCCGCCGGTATAGCGGCTCTTAAGTCGGCCTTCCCGAACAATCCGGCGGTCGCGGGGATTGTGGCAAACGGGCCGTACAGCACCAATGTCGGAAGTCCGAAAACGGTTCCAGGAACTACTCCTCAGGTCATCAACGTAACGGACGGAACGACCGTCGCAAGCGTGGAAGTTTCTCAGTTCGCGCGCACCTTCCCAGATATCATCCTTGACCAGGAACACCTCGGCCGTGTGGACTACCAGTTGTCGTCGAAGGACCGCTTGTACCTGCGCTACAACTACCAGAACAATCCGTACAATCCCGCGTTTTATCTGACGGCTCCCAATGTCGCAGCGGCCGGGGCCTACCCCAATGTCAATGGAGTCTCGCACGAGGTCGGTGGAGACTGGACCCGTGTGCTCACCGCCAGCATGACGAACCAGTTGCGTTACGCCTTCCAGCAGTCCACCATTGCCTTCGAAGGTGGTTCGATTCCCAGCTGCACCATCAGCGACCAGACCACATGCAGTTCTTTCGTCGGCTTGGGCGGCTCTCTGGCCAGCTACGGCTATGCCTTTGCGGGTGAGTTCCCACAGGGGCGCGTCATCAAGGTGAACCAGTTTCAGGACAATGCCACCTTCATAAAGGGCCGTCACACCCTCTCTTTCGGTGGCGAGTTCGATGCCCAGCATTCGCCGTGGGGCTGGCTTCCCAACGACGAGGGCATCTTTAACTTCGCTCCGGGTGCGGCCGTCAATGCGGCCAACCCCAACGGCATTCCGTTCCGCTACCCCGGCACCGGATGCGGCGCTGGCGGCGCCAATTGCAACAATGGGCTTACTGGCTTTCTTGAAGGCGTCGGCCAGCTGACACTTGCCGAAGGCAATCCCACTATTCCCTTTAAGGAGAATGACTTCAGTCTCTACTTCCAGGACGACTGGAAGGTAAGATCAAACCTGACACTGAATCTGGGCCTGCGCTACGAGTTCTTTGGCCAGGCGATTAACTTCCTGCACAACGAGACGGTACAGCGGCAAGAGGGACCGAATCCTTTCTGGAGTACAAGTCTGCCGCTCTCGGCCACGACCATCCCACACCTGCCTAGCGATCTGAGGAACATCGAACCGCGCATCGGATTCGCCTACCAACCCCCGTTTTCGCAGAAGATGGTGGTCCACGGCGGCTTCTCGATAAGCGCCGATCCCGAGTTCTATGCGATGTTTGTCAACCTGGCCACCGCGGCGCCAGCGGTGAATGCCGGTTCCATTGCCTGCGACGGTGTGACTGTCACTTGTGTGCCCAGTGGCGGTCTGACCTACGGCACTGTGCAGGCGGCCGCTAGCAAGTACATTCCCACGGGCGGCGATCCGCGCCTGAATCCAACTCAAATGGTCACCAGCAACTTCCACAATCCTCAAGGCGAAACCTACACACTAGGGTTCCAATACCAGGCCTTCCCCGCGGTCGTGGCTGACGTTCGCTACGTTGGAAACCACACCTACGGCAATTTCCAGGCCTTCAATTCGAATCCGGATATCCTCGACGTACAAAGTGCCTTTCCAAATTACGGCGCGGGAATGTCGGTGTGTACTGACACCACCGCTGTAGGCTACAAGCGGCCAAATTGCAATTACGGCCCCGTTGAAACCTACGGAAACACCGCATTCTCTCTCTACAGCGCCTTGCAGGCTTCGCTGACCATGCGCAACTTCCACGGGTTTTCAGGGATTGCCTCCTACGCCTGGAGCCGCACCGTCGACAACACCGACGATTTCAGCATTTCCATCAACAACAATGGCGGTGGCGGCCAAGCAAGCCCCATCGCGCAGGATCCGCTCAACACCAACATCGGCGAGCGCGGCATAAGCGGCAACACCTACCCCAACATCTGGGGCATTCAGTTGGCCTACGCCGAGCCTTGGTACAAGAATCAGACAGGGATTCTGGGCAGGCTTCTGGGCGGCTATTCCTTGAACGCCTTCTACCAGTACAACGGCGGGCAGCCGTATAACCCCCTGCAGACTGCAACAACGGTGCAGTCGTCCGCCGTACTCAACGACATCGCGGGCACGGGAAGCATCGCACCCGGAGTTGCGGCGCAGATCAATCCAGTTGAGGCAAGGCAGGGTTTCTCCGATCTCGGTTTCGCCGCTGGTGGGTTTGCGGCGTCTAGCCGTCCCGTACTCTCGAATCCCAAGGCTCCGCTGCAGTCCGTGGGCATCAATCTGGGACCTGGCGGCTATGTCGACTACGTCACGGGCGCATCCACCACGCCGTCGGCGGAACACTGGCTCTGGAACAACCAATACCAGGCGATTGCCGAAGGCAATCCCTTCCCCGGCGTGGGGCGCAACGTTCTGCGCGGCGACAGTTGGAGCAACCTGGATCTTTCGGCATCCAAGACCTTCAGGGTCGCCGAGCGAGTCAATCTGCAAATCATGGCCAGTGCGTTTAACGTCATGAACCGCGGCTACTACGCCACGCCCGATCTCAACATCGAGCACTCTCTGAATTCACCGTCAACGTTTGAGACCTACCTCTTTACTGGCGCCCTCCAGAGTGGAGCAGGCGGAGGAGCATATCCGCAGGGGCTGGGCAACCGGAACGTCCAACTCACCGGCAAGATTATTTTCTAGCTTAGCTAGGTGTAATGGACCGCTATTCCCAGGCGACCGGGACCGGGCCGCGCAGCAGTAGTCGAGTATGCAGACAGCAGTGGCCCGCCGCGTTTCGGGTGGCCACTGCTGTTCCTTTTTGATGCAGATGTGCAGTGCGGCGCGTCGGACTCGCTTACTTCCGGTGATGGCCGGACGTTTGACTGATTGCGCACCCACGGGGGCAGCCGCGGCGATGAGCAACACCAGCAATAAAGCTCATCTCATTTCCCGCAACTCTAGTGGATTTGAGCCGCTTCGGTCAAAATGGCAACTGTGAGCAAAGCCGCAAAGATTGCGTCCGCGACCAATCCTCAATAAACTTCTCTCCGGGCAAAAATCCGGCTTTTCAGGTTTTCCAGAAGGCTGCGTGGCTCCGTAAGGGGAGCACAGCATCGCACGGCCGGCTCCGCTCCCGGTAAGTAAAGTAGGCAAAAGCAAGTTAAGTAGAACCGATAGGAATGAAGGTGGTGTCACAAGGATGAAGAGATTCCGGGATTTTGCCATGCTGGCGGCGATCGCAGCTTTGGCTGCCTACCAAGGTAGACAATTGCACATTTACGCAGCATCAAGCCAGACGCCGGTCGCCCCGACGACGCAAAACGCTGGACCCACCCACGGTGGTAACGCGCCGCCGGCGCAAACCGCCGAGCTGGCTGTCGCCGGCGGTTCCCTCTTCCAACAGAACTGCGCCTTCTGTCACGGCCGGGATGCCGGCGGCGGAGAAACAGGCCCCGACCTCACCCGGTCGAAGCTGGTGAGCGCTGACGTAGGAGGAGACAAGATCGGGGATGTGGTGCTGCATGGACGACCCGACAAGGGGATGCCTGCTTTCCCATTCTCCAGCGAACAGATCACTGAGCTCGCCGCTTTTATCCACTCCCAACAGAACAAAGCCATGGCGCAAAGCGGCAAGCGGAAAGGGGTCGATGTGTCCGATCTCCAGACCGGTAACGTGGAGGCCGGTAAAGCCTATTTCAATGGCGCGGGCGGCTGCGCGAAGTGCCACTCGCCCACCGGGGACCTGGCCGGCATCGCCTCACGCTATGAGGGCCTGCAGCTGGAGGAACGAATGCTGTATCCCAGGGACGTGAAGAGCAAGGTAACTGTGACGCTGGCCTCCGGCGAAAAAATCTCGGGGACGCTGGCGTATCTGGATGAATTTACGGTGGGATTGCGAGATTCCACAGGAACGTACCGGTCGTGGCCTACAAGCGCGGTGAAGGTCTCTGTGGACGCACCTGTCGAGGCGCATGTGGCCCTCTTCAGCAAATATACCGATGACGATATCCATAACCTGATGGCGTATATACAGACCCTGCGCTAGGAGCACTTTTTTGACTGCTTTGAAAAACATCTTGCTTCTTGCCGTGGGCGCGGTATTTGCCCTTGCATTTTCCTCTCCGCTGAAAGCGCAGAATGTGGATGCCGCCATGCTTCTGCATCCGCCGGCCGACAGTTGGCCGGGGTACCAGGGCGACTACTCCGGAAGACGGCACAGCAAGCTGACGCAGATTACGCCGGAGAATGTGAGCAATCTAAGCCTGGCCTGGGCCTTTCAGACAAACCAGCCGGCAGAAATCAAATCCACTCCGCTATTGGTCGATGGCGTGTTGTACTTTACCGTCCCGGATAATGTCTGGGCAGTCGATGCGCGCTCGGGCCACAAACTTTGGCAGTACACCTATCCACCCAACAACGGAGACCATATCGGCCAACGTGGGGTCGGCATGTATAAGGACTGGCTGTACTTTGTCTCCCCGGACGCGCACCTGGTTTCTCTCAATGCCAAAGACGGCACGGTGCGGTGGATCATTGAACTCGCCGACGTGAACAAAGGTTATTGGGCGACTGAGGCGCCTTTGATTGTGGGTAACCATGTCCTGGTGGGCGTGGGCGGCGATCTGGATAACATACCCATGTTCCTGAAGTCGATCGATCCGGAAACGGGCCAGACGCAATGGCAGTGGAACGTCACCCCTCCGCCGGGCCCCAAGGTCACCACCGGCGGCACGACGTGGATGGCCGGGACCTATGATCCGGACCTTAACCTCATCTACTGGGGCACCGGGAACCCCACGCCAGTGTTGGACGGCCACGCGCGGCCAGGCGACGACGAGCATACCTGCAGCATCGTGGCTCTGAATCCCGATACAGGCCAGTTAGTGTGGTCCTTTCAGCCGTCGCCGCATGACACGCATGACTGGGACGCGGTCGAGATCCCGGTGCTGGTAGACGGAACTTTCCATGGCCAGCCGCGAAAGATGCTCATGCAAGCCTCCCGCAATGGATATTTCTTCGTTCTGGATCGGACCAACGGCAAGAACCTGCTCACGGTTCCTTTCGGCCCGGTGAACTGGGCTTCGGGCGTAGACAAGCAAGGCCGTCCCATTCCAAATCCCGCTAAGGAACCGGCGCCCGACGGGCGCTTGATTGCACCGGATGAGGGTGGGCTCACTAACTACCGTTCGCCCAGCTTCGACTCTAAGACCGGCCTGTTTATTGTCGATGCTCACCCCGCCTACAGCCTCTACTTCAACAAGCCGGCGGATGGTTCCTATGGTTGGGCGGGTGCGGATTATGGGCTGTGGGGCAAGGGCGTGCTGGAGGCGATCGATTACCAAACCGGCAAGATTCGCTGGTCGCACGAGCTTGGCCCGGGCGGTTCCGGCGCCGGAGTGCTGACCACGGATTCCGGACTTACCTTCACTGGCGATGCTGAAGGGAACTTTCTCGCGCTGGAAACGAGCAACGGCAAGACTCTTTGGCATTCTGGCTCAGGAGCGCGCATCGGAAGCTCTCCGATTATGTATGAGCTCGACGGCCGCCAATACCTGTTGACCAGCAGTGGAAGTGTGCTGTTCGCGTTTGCGCTGCCGCAGAGCGCGAATCCCGCTAAGCATGCGGTTGCCAAGACCCAATAACCCGGGACGGGCACTGCTTTGAAGGGGGCTAAACTGAGAATTACCCAGGATGTAATCCTGGGGTACTTCTACCTCTGAAATGCACTATTCGCGATTCGGGGCAGCCAACCCAGGACATGTCCTCGGTAACTCTCAGCCGTGGCTCCGGGACTCAATCTGAAGAGAGTAGCTCTCTCGCAGACTCTTTAGCCCGTCCTCCTCAATATTGTGGAGATCCGTCCGGTTCCAAGTCGCCCCAATCTCCTGGAAAAATTCTATGAAAATCACCAGTATCAAAACCATCGTCGTCAACGCGGAAATGCGCAATTGGGTCTTTGTAAAGGTCATCACCGACCAGCCAGGCCTGTTTGGTTGGGGAGAGGCCTCGCTGGAGTGGAAGACCCGAGCAGTAGCCGGTGCAATCGAAGATTTCACTCCTATGCTGATCGGCGAAGATCCGCGCAACATCGAGCATATCTATCAGAAGCTCTATCGCCATTCATTTTTCCGCATGGGCGTGATTGGCATGAGCGCGATCAGTGGAGTGGAGCAAGCGTGCTGGGATATCTTCGGCAAGTCGCTCGGTCTTCCCGTCTATCAACTACTCGGCGGCGAAGTACGTAACCGGGTCCGCATGTACACCCACCTTGGTGGCGGGGATATGAAGTCCGTCTACCAAACCTTCGATCCCCAGCCACTCATCGACCTTGCCAATGAGGTGGTCGCTCGCGGTTATACTGCGCTGAAAGTTGTCTTTGTTCCCTATTCTGAGCCCTTGATGGGACGGCAGTACGTTCGTCAGTTTTCGCAGATGTTCGAGAAACTGCGCATCGCCGTGGGAGACGGTATCGACATCATGATCGATTTCCACGGACGAACCTCGCCCGCTATGGCGATCCAATATATTCACGCGATTGAGGAATTCAGTCCGTACTTCTGTGAAGAGCCAGTTCCGCCGGAGAATGTTCCCGCGCTGCGTCAGGTTCGCGAAGCGGTTCGCGTTCCCATCGCGACCGGCGAGCGATTAGTTTCTCGCTACCAGTTTCGCGAGGTTTTTGAGCAACAAGCATGCCACGTTATTCAACCCGACTTGTGCCATTGCGGCGGCCTTTACGAAGCCAAGAAGATAGCAGCCGCGGCCGAGACCTACTATATGGGTGTGGCGCCGCATAACCCTCTCGGCCCGATTGCCAATGCTGCAGCGCTCCACTTTGCCCTATCGACACCGAATTTTCTTATCCAGGAAGATATGCTTACGGACGTACCCTGGCGTTGGGACGTAGTCAAGCATGGATTGAAGATGGAGAACGGCTACTGGTCGAAGAGTGAATCTCCCGGCCTGGGGATCGAAGTGGACGAGGTTGAAGCGGCAAAACATCCTTTCAAACAGGAAGCATTTGCTACCGCGGTAGCACGTGCTGCGGACGGCGCAATTCTGGACTGGTAGTCGTTGGGAGGCACCGCAGCGTATGAACCGGCGAAGATTTCTAGGAGGAACAGCCCTACTTGCCGCGGCCGCTGGGCACGGCTCGAGAATGGGCGCGGCGGTCCACGGCTCCCGGATAACGGACTCATGCGGATGCGATTTTCAAGCAGCCGACGCCAGCTATGCCTATCATCCGGAGGGCCAAGCTGCTGGGCGAGAAGCGTTCCGCGACTTAGCCTCGGGCCTGACCATCACCAATCTAAAGGTTTTCGGGGTGTCCCTGACTCCTCACTCTGACCGGCCTTACGTATTCGTCAAACTGGAAACCAACCAGGGGTTGGTGGGTTGGGGTGAGGGCACGCTTGAGGGCAAAGCCCAATCCGTGATGTCTTGCATTCAGGACTTTCGCGACTTCCTGATCGGTAGCGACCCGATGCAGGTGGAACATCTGTGGCAGTCGATGTATGTCCACAGCTTCTATCGTGCCGGGCCGGTTATCGGCTCCGCCATCTCGGGAATCGATCAGGCATTGTGGGATATTCGCGGCAAGGCTCTCAATCTGCCCGTTTATGAGCTCTTAGGTGGACCTTTCGATGCCCGCGGCATCCGCGGCTACTATCACGTGGAGAGTGTGGCTACCGCGGAGGACCTGGCACAGTTGCGGGCCACGGCTCTGCAGCAGGGCGTCTCCTGTCTTAAGCTCGGCCTCCCCGATTCCGACTACGAGTGGATCGAAACCAATGCCAAGATCGATCGGGCGGTGAAGTTTATGCAGCGGGTGCGTGAAGGGCTGGGAGATTCCATCGACATAGCTGTAGATTTCCACGCCAAGATGGGCCCCAGCGTGGCCTCGATCCTGATCAAAGAAGTGGAGCCATTAAACCTGCTCTTTGTCGAGGAGCCCTGCCCGCCGGAGAATGTACAGGCCATGGCGCGCATCGCCAGCCGCACCACCACCCCGATCGCGACAGGGGAGCGGTTAATCGCGTCTTACGGTTGCCGTGAGTTGATCGAACTTGGGGCAGTCGACATTTTGCAAACCGATATCAACCACGTTGGCGGCATCTCGGCGCTGTGGAAGGTAGCAGCCATGGCGAACATCTCCAATATTTCCATGGCTCCTCATGCCTGCGAAGGGCCCATCGGCGGTTTAGCCACATTGCATGTGGATGCATCGATGCCCAACTTTCTGGTGCAGGAGATATGCAGCTTCGTGAAACCCGGAGACAAAGAGAAGGTCTGGGCGGAGTGGTTCGGTTTTCCTGCGATGCGGATGGTCGACGGCCGCGTTCCCTTACCGGCCAAGCCTGGACTGGGCTTCGAATTGAACGAGGCTGATTTGGGCAAGTATCCATTCGGCGGCACTGTCCCTATGGCCTTCGTCTTCCATCAGGATGGTTCGGTCGCTGCATTATGAGGAGAAAACCGTGAAGCGGAATCACTGGCGAAAAAAATTCGTTCTGGCAGGGGCTCTTATCCTTCCCTGCCTGCTCATTGCATTGCTCTTGCACGCACAAACATTTCCCGATGCCTCGGTCTATGCAAATGACCCCGTGGCGATGCTTGCAGGGTACCGGCACGTTGAAGTCGCTTCAGTCTCCGATGCGATTGAGCAGCTCACCGGACAGCGCCAGTATATGACGCACCACATGCAGCCCATCTTCACCACCAAGTTTGCCGGATATGCCGTAACCGTGAAGCTGGTAAAGGAAGAAAATCACGATCCGAATGCGCTCACCCCTATGCTGACCGCGATCGACCAGGGGACCAAGGACTCGGTCTATGTGATGACCGTGCAGGATGGGGCGGATATTGCGGGAATGGGCGGACTGATGGGCACCGCCATGTCTGCGCGAGACTTTGCCGGCGCGGTCATCGATGGAGGCGTACGTGACGTAGCCTATCTGCGCAAGATTGGATTTCCCGTCTATGCTAGCGGCATCGTCCCGTCGACTTCCGCGGGACACTATCGTGTTGCGGGCACAGGGATACCAGTCGTGTGTGACGGAATTAAAGTCAACCCCGGCGACATTGTGACGGCGGATAGCGATGGAGTCGTGGTCGTACCCCGGGAGATCGCTCCTAAGGTCCTGGTATTGTCACAGCAACTGGACTTTAAAGAACACAGCATGTACGCGTACATCGAAAACACTAAATCCATTCAAGAAGCAGTAAAGAAGTTCGGCCGATTGTAAGGCTCGTATTTAACGGCCGCAGCGCTTCTGTTCACTTTCCATTGCAGCCAGCGCTTGGCTGCGCTTTTCCATCATCGGGAGAGAACTGGAGTAAGTGCTGGAGCGCTGCTATTGCAGCCTGCGGATCACCAATCGCGCATCCAATCATTGCCAGATCGATACCCGCTGGGATCATGCCCGCTCACCCACCGCAACCCGGCGACCCCATCTTTTGCGTCACCAGCCCGCGCCTCCAATATTGCCAGATCGCCGGCGGCGACGGAATCGGCCGGGTGCGCGCGCTGCCAACAATCGGCTCCGGACCAGTGGCCTGAAGAGGAGAAAACAGCAATCACCTCTCCCGGTATATCAGTGCGGGGCGCCGGGTGACCATGTAATCCGGGTTCCTGCCGTACAGCCCGGCCTGGTCGCGCTGCGCCGCGGCAGAGAGCGGCTGCATGGCAAAGAAATCTTTCCACGATCACCAAATTATTCGAGTAGGCTGGTGGCTTAGTCAGATGCTGAGGGGGTGGTCCATGCGATTTTCCGGTTTGTTTAAGACTTTGCTGCCTGCCATCGTCGCACTCAGTGGATTGTGTGTGGGCAGTTCGTTGGCGTCGGGTCGACCTGGCGCAGAAACCAAGAGCCAGGGATGCCCAAGCGATGACAGCGGGTTGAAATTACCCGCTGGTTTTTGCGCAACCGTATTCGCCGACGGCATTGGCCACGCCCGTCACCTGGTGGTGGCGCCGAGCGGAGTGGTTTACGTTAATACCTGGTCCGGAGATTACTACCCCCCGGGAGACAAACCTCCCGCAGGCGGATTTCTGGTGGCTCTGCAAGATAAGACCGGCGCGGGCAAGGCGGACGTGATTGAGCGCTTTGGGGAAACCGTCCAGACCGGCGGAGCCGGCGGCACCGGCATTGCCCTCTATAAGGGGTCGCTTTACGCGGAGATCAACGACCGCATCGTGCGTTACGCATTGCCTGCGGGCTCAATCGTCCCCCAGGGACCGGCCATCACCGTCGTTTCCGGTCTACCTCTGGGCGGTGATCACCCCATGCATCCATTCGCCATCACCGCCGACGGATCGATGTACGTCGATGTGGGCACGGCGACCAACTCCTGCCAGCTAAAGAATCGAACGCTCAAGTCGCCTGGCGCAGATCCCTGCACAGAACTCGAGACCCGGGGCGGAACCTGGAAATATGACGCGAACAAGACCAACCAACCGTTTACCCCAGCCGACCGCTTCGCGACAGGGATACGCAACGGTGAGGGCTTTGCCATCGACGCCGCCGGCAAACGCCTATTTGTTACCCAACACGGACGAGACCAGCTGCATGCGAATTGGCCCGACCTGTACCCCCTGGAGGAGGAAGCCACTTTACCGGCAGAGGAGTTGCTGCTCCTCAAACCGGGCGGCGACTATGGCTGGCCCGAGTGCTATTACGACGCAGTCCAGCAGAAGCTGGTGCTGGCGCCCGAATACGGCGGAGACGGCGGCAAGAAGGTGGGTGTCTGCGCCAGCAAGATCGCCCCGGTAGCAGCTTTCCCCGCGCATTGGGGACCGAATGGGGCGGTGTTCTACGACCAGAAACAGTTCCCCGCTCACTATCGCAACGGCGTGTTCATCGCCTTCCACGGTTCGTGGGATCGGGCCCCCTTTGCCCAGGGAGGCTATGACATTGTCTTTCAACCGATGGCCGGCGCCCGTGGAGCAGGTCCGTGCGAGATATTTGCCGACGGATTCGCCGGGGCGGTCGAGACACCTGAAAAAGCCGCGCATCGTCCCAGTGGCATTGCTGTCGGACCACATGGGGCGATCTACATCTCCGACGATACTACCGGGCGGATCTACCGGGTGGTGTATGTGGGCGGCTCCGCCGGTGGGGGTGCGAAGTCTACTCCATGCCCGAGCGCCTCAGCTTCCCCCGGGCCTATCGACACAGCCAATGCCAAACCGCCGGAAGGCACAAACCCGGATGCCGGTCTCTCCGTTCCTGCAGGCGCGACGCAAGAAATGGTGGCGCTGGGTGATCGCATCTACCACGGACAGGTGGGTGGAGCTTCGTGCACGGGTTGCCATGGCTCGGACGGCAAAGGCACTCCCCTGGGCCCCGACCTAACCGACCAGAAATGGCTGTGGAGCGATGGCAGCTACGCCGGAATCGCCAAAACCATTACCACCGGCGTCGCGCAACCGAAAGAATATCGCAGCCCCATGCCGCCGATGGGCGGTGCACAACTCACAGACGACCAGGTGAAAGCCGTGGCCGCCTATGTCTGGAGCATGAGCCATCACTAAAGTCCGATCAGGTGGTGTTAATGAAGCCTTGGATCCTCTATGCAGGCATGACCCTGTTGGCATGGGGCGTGTGGGGTGTGTTCAGCAAACTGGCGTCCAACTACACGCGGCCGCGACAGACACTGCTTTTCCAGGTTGTTGGCGTGGTGGCCTTCGGACTGGTGGTGCTCTCGCTGGAACGCTTCCACATCGAGTGGTCTCCACAAGGATTTGCTTGGTCGGCCGCGGCGGGCTTCGTAAATTTCATCGGCTTTCTGGCCTTCTTTGCAGCAGTTGAAAAGGGCAAGGTTTCGACAATAATCGCGATGTCGTCGCTCTACCCGGTGGTCACCATTGCATTGAGTGTCCTCTTTCTGCATGAGAAGATCACCGCCCGCGAGGGTCTGGGCGTTGCCTGTGCGTTGCTGGCTGGCTTCCTGTTGGCCGGGTGATGTGACCGCTGGATGCGCGATTATTCCACTTACAGCTTCTGGCTTGAGGACTTAGCCGAGTCGTTGGCGCCCCGGCCGGCGCTCAAGAGTTCGACGGACGTCGACGTGGCCATCCTGGGCGGCGGCTACTCCGGCCTGTGGACGGCTTACTACCTGCTGCTGCATGAGCCGGCACTGAACGTTGCCGTGGTCGACAAGGAGATCGCCGGCTTTGGCGCCTCGGGACGCAATGGAGGTTGGTGTTCCCCCAACTTTCCTGTGACCGCTGGAACGCTGGAGAAGCGTTTCGGGGCTGAGGCCGCGCGCGCACTGCTGCTGGAGATGCGCGCCGCCGTGAATGAGGTGGGCCGTGTCTGTGCCGACGAAAAGATCGATGCACAGTTCCGTAAGGGCGGCATCCTGACTCTGGCGCGGGGACAGCATCAGCTCCCAGGCATTCGCTCGACCTATGCGGCCTATGAACGGCTTGGGCTGGCGGATCGCTACCAAATGCTTAGCGCTGCCGAAGCTACGGAGCGCATTCGTGTGACTAATGTGTATGGTGGACTGTATACCCCTGACGGCGCCAGCCTGCATCCGGCACGACTGGTGCGCGGCTTGGCGCGGGCGGTCGAGGCACGTGGGGGCATCATCTATGAGCAGACTCCGGTGACCGGGTTCAAACCCGGAAGCCTGATCACGCCGGGTGGAGAATTGCGCGCAAAGTGGGCAATCGTGCTCGCGGGAGAGGCTTACATGACGCGCCTCCCGTGCCTGCATCGAGCACTGCTACCTGTCTATTCGCTGATCTCGCTGACGGAGCCACTGAGTGCCGGGCTGTGGTCGCAGATCGGATGGCAAAACGGAGAGAGTGTTGCTTCCCCACGCAACACAGTCGTATATCTCACCAGAACTGCGGATGGCCGGATCCTCTTTGGCAGCCGTGGCGCGCCTTATGCCTTCGCTTCGAAGATCACCGACCAGCAAGATACCCATGAAGCAACAATGAAGATGATCCAGCGCTCATTGGTGGAGTGGTTTCCGCCGCTGGCGGGCATTGGCTTCACCCACGCATGGGGTGGGCCGGTGGGCATGCCCCGCGACTGGATGCCTGCTGTGCGCTTTGACGCGAGCTCGCGGATCGGATCGATTATGGGCTATACGGGACAGGGAGTTTCCACCAGCAATCTGTGCGGACGTTTGCTCGCCGGTCTGATCTCGCACCGTCAAACAGGCCTGGAGACGCTTCCACTGGCACAGAGACGTTCAGCGAACTGGGAGGTGGAACCGCTGCGCTGGTTGGTGGTGCGCTATATGCAGAGCGCTTTTCTGCGTATCGATGAAGCCGCAGAAGCCGGCCGGCCGCGCCCTGTGGATGCCCCGCTCGCCGAATATCTAGGCAGACATTAGCAAATTCCCGAGCCAGCGAGCATTGTTCACGAAGAATTTCTAGGCGTAGATTTATGCTGCCTAAGGCCCGAGACACTTTAGAGAGCTGATCTCTCGTTAGAGAGTGTACGTAGGGAACTTCTTAGCCGTGCGCTCTCGGTCCGGAGTTGCGAAGTTATCTTGCGGAATCTTCCGGGCTTCCGGATGGTAACGCGTACAGTCGTTCTAATTCCTGCACATCGGCCAGCTGTCCCGCGGTTAAGATTCTACCTAGCGCGGAGCGTTCTATCGCTTCCCAGTTGGCCAGGAATACCAGTAGTGCGTCGAAGTCGGGGTTTAGTTGTTTCACAGCTTCATCATGCATCCACCGGGAGCCGGCCGAAATACTACGAATCGGTGCCGGTGCAAACCCATTGGTGGTTAAGGGTCTAACCCGGATGTCTCGCCGCGCCGGGGTCGAGCGGTGTCTCGCATGCGGAAGGATGCCAAAAGTCATCTGAGGATTCTAAGCAAGAGAAAAATCTTCGATTGGCCGCAATAGATCATCTGGCGTGGTCGAGGCTACCAGGTAGTGCAAAGAGTAGAGCTCTGTTATGCAAACGAGATCTGCAGGGGTCAACTTCTTGTAAGTGCTCACCCCATTTACGTCGAGGTAGCCAAAACAGTGGTAATCGAGGTTCCAGAGTATCTCTAGAACTCGCCGGGCGGCCTCGGCACCGTGTAGCTCGATCACCAATCGCGGCCGGTAGCGCGAAAGCAGATGTCTAGCTCCCTCCAAGGCCATGGCCTCGGCGCCCTCAACATCCAGCTTGATTACATCAGGCTTGAGAAAACCCCGAGTCTCTTGCACGGTGTCAAGTCGCGAAGCTGTCACCCGCTCGACAGCAGCCGGTAGCCCGTATTGGCTATGCGATGCGGACGCTTTACCACGGTTCACTGCATCCAGCGCCCCGCTGTTAGAGGTAAGACGATCCACCTGGAAATCGCACGTTCCATCCTGATCGCCGATTGCGCAGGGAATAATAGTTACTTGTCCTGTGCAGCCGGCAATCTCCAGGTTCTCGGCGAGCACGGAGCAATTGTTTGCCATCGGCTCAAAGGCATAGACATGCGAAGCTTTGAAAACTTGAACCATGAATCTGCTGTAAAGTCCGATGTTGGCGCCTACGTCGTAGGCTACCTCGCCTTCGCGCAGGAGTCGCTGCAAACTCCCCAACATAAATCCTTCGTGGACCAACGGAGGGCGAAGCCAAAACATACGGTGCTGTCGGAGTCGGATGGCTAGTTTGCCCAAAGGGGCGACGTTAATTTGCCATCTCAAATCAGGAATGGCTTTCAGCACGAGCCTCCCCAGCCATGGCCTGCTTCTGACCTGATAATTCAGCGAGGAAAGCATATTAGAACAACACCTTTCACAGTCGACCTTATGTGCTCTCTAGGCCCAACGATATACTCAATCGCCACTCCAGTCGCGGCTCACGGCTAATGCATTCGATACCTCCACTGTTTTGTCTGCCAAAGAAACGAGGGTTTCGCAGTACAGAGAGAAGGCGGCTTCTCACCCCGCTCGTTCCCGCTTAGGGAACGTGAGCCTTCATGAGCTCAGCGAACGCACAACCAACCGAAGTGATTTGTGAAGTTGCAGTTACTAGCGGGGTGTTCCTCTCCGCGTCAGCGGACAGCCTCGTGTTCGCGCCGCTCGCGCCGGATTCGGCCGGCCTGCAAGAGCACCAAAGCCAAGGGCAGTCCTGCATAAGCGCGACGGTGGCAATTGCGACAGCGCACTGGATACTGCAACAGTAGCAACCGCTCAATGTCTCTGACGCGGAAGCGTGACAAACGGAAACTCGAGGAAGAGCATTCGGGACAATTCATTGGAATTCACCGTTACCAATGTGCTACAGCGGTTTCACAGCAGGGGAAACCCGCACTATAATCGATCCCGTCCTTACTTAACGCTACTCTAGCACGATTGCAGGCGTGTTAAGGCCTTCCTCTGAACTCGCGCAATGAGAGGAACCCCCCTGGGCGGCCTGCCATAAAGGACGAGGTGAACAATGGTTTGGGATGTCTCCTTCACGTGTGACATGTGTGGTAGAAAAAAACTCGAATCGAATCACTGGTGGATGTTGGTTCTGGGAGATGTCCCTTGCTTCGAGGAAGGGCAGCCGCGGCAGCGCTTTACGCTCATGCCGTGGAACAAGGCAGAGAGCGGCAACCCGGAGTTCTATCACCTTTGCGGACAGGGCTGCGCCATGCAGGCCATGGAGCGCTTCATGAACCACGGCAGCATTGTCGCCGAAAGTATGCTGCACGGATCGGCAGATATCTCTGCCGGTAACTCGGTCTCACTGAAGGGGTAACGCAGTCGCTTATAGCTCGAAGAGCCCCGGTTTAGCCGCCCGCGTGGGAACGGGCCGCTCTTTGATCTGGACTTGCGCTTGCGGCTCGGGCCCCGAAAGCAACCCCAGAATCTCTCGCAGTTCCTTGCGCACTTTGTGCAGGCGCGCTTCCGTCCGTTGCACGGTTTGTTGTTGCTGCGGCAACGGAAGTTCCGGCTGACCGCCTCGTTTGCTGCGCGTCTCCGCTTGAATCGCCTGGCGGGCGCCGGCGATGGTGTAACCCTCGTCATACAGCAGCCGCTTCACCCGCAACGCCATCTCGACGTCGCGCCGCCGATACAGTCGCTGTCCGGTGCCGCTCTTGTTCGGCTTGAGCTGGGTAAACTCTGATTCCCAAAAGCGCAGAACATAAGGCGCAACCGAACACAGGCGGGCGACCTCGCCGATGCGAAAGTAGAGTTTGTCGGGGATCTCCGTTTTTTGCGTTGCGCGTTGCTGAGGAAGGTGAGTTGCCATGCTAATTATCAGGAGGTAGAGTTACTCGGACCCACCCTTGCTGCTCAGAAGTATAGGACAGCTTTCCATCTCGCCGGAGCTTTTCTTGAGAATTAAGGTGGATTTTTCTTCACAACATACCAACTCAGATACGTCCCTAACAAAGCTCCTGCCGCAACGCCTTTCCCGGCGGGAAATCTTCTACATGTTGGCTGTCTCCGGAATAACAGCAGGGGCGAGTGGCTCGCGCTCCCGGCTGCCTTGCGGCGCCGCACGAAGGTACTGTGCCGGCCAACTCGAGGTGTCCCCCAACTCCTTGGCTGCCTGGAGCGGCCAGTACGGCTCGCGCAAAAACTCTCGAGCCAGAAGGACCACGTCCGCCTGACCGGTGCCAAGAATATGTTCCGCCTGAGCCGCGTCGGTAATCAGGCCCACGGCGCCGGTTTGAATTTGCGCCTCTCGCCGAATGCGCTCCGCAAAAGGCGTCTGGTAGCCCGGTCCAAGCGGCACCACCTGCTGCGGCGTCAGCCCACCGGAGGAGACGTCGATCAAATCAACTTTGTGTTCTTTCAGCACTTTGGCCAAGCTTACGGATTGCTCGATATCCCAACCTCCCTGGGCCCAGTCTGTGGCGGAGATTCTCACCAGCAGCGGCAGTTCAGCAGGCCACACGCTGCGCACTGCGTCCACGACTTCCACCAGCAGACGGACACGATTCTCGAAGGGACCGCCATACTGATCGCTGCGCCGGTTACTTAAGGGGGACAGAAATTCGTGCAGTAAGTAGCCATGCGCCGCGTGCAGCTCCACCAGATCAAATCCGGTCTCCAGCGCCCGCTCGGTGGCCAGCGCGAATGCCCTGGTAATGGTTTGTATGCCGGCCAGGTCCAACGCAATGGGCTGGGAGTAGCTGTCTGCAAAACGCAGCGCGCTGGGAGCCATCACGTTTGTCCAACCACCTTCGCTTGGGGGCAGCGCTCGCTGTTCCGGCGTCCAGGGACGAGTCATACTCGCTTTGCGCCCGGCGTGCGCCAGTTGCACCCCGGCGCGTGCACCCTGCCCATGGAGAAATTCAACGATCCGTTTCAGCCCTGTGATATGGTCGTCCTTCCAGAGCCCCAGGTCCTGCGGTGTAATGCGGCCTTCTGCCAGCACCGCGGCCGCCTCGGTCATGACCAGTCCAGCTCCGCCCACAGCCCGGCTCCCTAAATGAACCAGATGCCAGTCATTGCTGAATCCATCCTCGCTTGAGTATTGGCACATGGGAGAGACGAAAACGCGGTTGGGGAAAGTGATGCCGGCCAATTGGATAGGCGAAAACAGTTTCGAATTATTTGCGGACACTGAACCCTCTTTCAGGAGTAAGACACCCTTCCGCGCCTTCCGGAGCATCCGGGGGCATCGGCTGTGCGGTCTTGGCCTAGAGATGCGGCGGGCGCCCGGAAAGTCGCAGCTTCGCGTCTCCGCGCACCCGCCGCGCCCTATGACCGCTTTTTTGTGGAACACGGAGCGGCTGTTTGGCGTACCACCCTAGGGGAGAACAACCATGAGAGAAACCGTTTTGGGGCTCTCTTTGCTTGCCGTTGTACTGTCTAGCGCGACCGGTTGCAAGGTACAGGTGGACAAGTCGAGCAACGGCGAGGGTGACAACGTAAGGATCGCTACCCCGTTTGGGGGTATCTCGGTCAACAAGGACCAGACTTCGCCGGCCGAACTCGGTCTCCCTGCGTATCCCGGGTCGGTGCTGGATACCGGGGAAGACGGCAACCAGTCGGCTAAGGTCGATTTGGGGTTTGGCTCCTGGAAGCTGCGCGTGAAAGCGGCCCACTACAGTACCGCCGACAGCCGCGATCAAGTGCTCAATTTTTACCGCAAGGCGTTGAGTGAATACGGCGGCGTGATTGAGTGCGCAGGAGATAAGCCGGTGGGCACGCCGGTCACTACCGGGGAAGGCCTCAGCTGCGACCGCTCCGATCCTGATCACGGCTCTCTGCACGGCAACTTCAGTTCCGGTGACCTGGAGTTGAAAGCTGGTTCCCCCCGCCATCAACACATCGTGGTCTTACATGGCGGCAGCACCTCGGCGACCCACTTCAGCCTGATCGCGTTGGATCTTCCCCACGGCTTCGACAATGAGCAACAGGGCACCAACTGACCGGAGCAAATATCCCCCGCGGAGGCAACCGATTGCGCTCTGCTCGCCCCTGAGATAGCTTCAAGAGGAATGAATCCGATCTGCCATCGATGTGGCGCGACACTCAGCGCATCCGAGCTGTTCTGTCCCAACTGCGGTTCGCCGCAGCTCAAGTTTGCCCAGCAGGATGAGGGCGAAAGCGGATTTACAAGTGACCGGCCCCCCGGGAAGCTGGGCCGGGCCCAGGGAATCTCCTGGAGAGACGCTATCCTGGCTGCGCTTCTCGTCGCCGTGCCCGCTGGACTTCTGAGTGCAGTTTCTGTGTTGTCCTGGGGCTGTTGTCTGTGGGTGGTTGGGGGAGCGGTGCTGGCCATCGTCGTATACCACCGCAGGGCTCCTGGTTTTCTCCTGGAAACCCGCTCCGGCGTTCGTATCGGCGCCGTTGCCGGGCTTATCGCCGCCTACAGCTCCGTCATCGCCACTGCAATCTGGCGTGTCTTTGCTCGCTATGTTTTGCACCAGGGCTACGCCATCGATCAGTTTTACGACTCCGTCATCCGGCAATCGACGGCGCTGGTGCAGGCCAACCCGGACGCCCAGGCGCAGTGGCGCTCCTATGTCCATTTCCTGCTGTCACCCGATGGCAGGGCGGCTTACACGCTGATGAATGCTGCCACCACTTCGCTGGGTATTATTCTCTTCTCCGCTATTGGGGGCGCCCTCGGCGTCCGCCTGCTCGCTCCCCGCAAGGGAACTTTGGGCAGCGGATAACACCGCTGTAATGGCAAAAATACTCCAACCCTCGTATCATCCGGCCAGAGCATTTATGAGCAAAGCAAAAGTCAGTGCTATGCCGGGGCTGCGGGAAAAAACCCGCCTCATGTCGGCATCGGAAATCGAGCGCACGCTGATTCGGCTGGCGCACCAGATCATTGAGAAAAATAATGGCGGTCATAACCTGGGGCTGGTCGGCATCAAGCGTCGTGGGGTGCCTCTGGCGGTCCGGTTAGGGCACCTGATTGAGGGTATCGAGAAGAAGCCGGTCGATACCGGAGTCCTCGATATCAGCTTCTACCGCGACGACCTCTCCACGCGCGATATTCGCCCCGTCGTTGTCCCGGGGGCCATCGGATTTGATATCGCTGGCCGCGACATCATTCTCATCGACGATGTTCTCTACACTGGGCGAACCATACGGGCGGCGCTGGACGCGCTCTTCGACCATGGCCGGCCACGGCGCGTACAGCTGCTGGTGCTGATCGACCGCGGCCATCGCGAGCTGCCGATTGAGGCCAGCTTCGTGGGCCGGAATGTACAGACCACCGACCGCGAGATCGTCGAGGTCAAACTGCAGGAGATTGACGGCGACGAACAAGTGATTCTCGTCGAACGCACAGATTAGCCATCAGCCACTGCGGCAAAATGGCGCAATTCACATGACAGCAAAAAAAATCAGACCGGAGCCACCTCGCGTCCCCCGGATTTCCGATACGCTCCGCGGGACAGGACCGCGTGTGCGGCTTTCATTAAGGAAAGCCGCATGAACCTCGCCAAAGCCAAGCAGCTTCACAGGAAATCCGGGGTCGCGCTTCCCGGCACAGCTGTCCCCGCTGCAGCCGCGTGTTCGCGGTCGTTGCTTTCTGTCACCTCGCTCGGGGTGGAAGACGTCTCCGCCATCCTGCGACTGGCCACGCTGCTCGAAGCGGAAGAGCCCGCAGCTCGCGCCCAGCGCTTGGCTCATCGCAGGGTCGCGCTGCTCTTTTACGAATCCAGCACTCGCACTCGAACCTCGTTCGAGCTGGCGGCCAAAGGCCTGGGGGCGGACACAGCCCTGATCAGTTCCCAATCCTCTTCCATCGAAAAGGGGGAATCACTCAAAGACACCGGCATCACGCTGCGCGCACTGGGGGCGGAGTGCATCATCCTGCGCCACCTTTCCTCTGGAGCGCCTTATCTTCTGGCACATGCCACGGGGTTGCCGGTGCTAAATGCCGGGGATGGCATGCACGAGCATCCCTCCCAGGCTTTGCTCGACGCACGCACCATGCTCCTCGCCCTGGGCCGGCCCCAGGATGCTCCCGGCGCGACTCTTCTTCAGGGAATCACGGTGACCATAGTCGGCGATATACTCCACTCCCGGGTGGCTCGCTCCAATGCGCTCCTGCTGCCGCGACTGGGCGCCCGTGTCGTCCTCTGTGGACCGCCCGCGCTTCTGCCTGAGGTGGCCCAGGAACTAGGCCCCGGCATCACCATCGAGCGGGACTTTGATCGCGCCCTTGGGCAGGCGGAGATTGTGATGATGCTGCGCATCCAGAAGGAGCGGCTTACCGGCGTGCACATCGACCTGGATGAGTACATGGTCCGGTATCAGTTGCACCGCGCGCGGCTGCTTGCTAGCGGGCCGCGGGCCATCGTAATGCATCCGGGACCGATGATTCGCGGGCTTGAGATCACCAGCGACGTGGCTGACGGGCCGCAGTCGGTGATTGAGAAGCAGGTTCGAAACGGGGTCGCCATTCGCATGGCGTTGATTCATCGCGCCCTGGCGCCTGGGCTACAGCACAAGGCCGTGCGGCCGCTAGCCAAGCGGTCTTCTACCCCTTCCAGGAAAAGAGGCAGTTCTTGAGCGCGATACTAATTCGCGGCGGCCACGTCGTCGATCCTTCCGCCGGAGTGGATGCGCTCCGCGACCTGTTACTGAAAGATGGCCGCGTGGCTGCCATGGAGCCTTCCGGCAAATTAGCTGCCGCTGCCAAGCAGGCAGATGCCGAGATCGTGGAGGCCGGGGGCATGGTGGTTGCCCCGGGGCTAGTCGATATCCACGTCCATCTGCGCGAGCCGGGCCAGGGTTATAAGGAGACCATCGCCACTGGCACCGCGGCTGCGGCGGCGGGTGGATTTACCACCGTGTGCGCCATGCCAAATACGATTCCCGTGAACGATTCGGTGGAGACCACGCGCTGGATGCAGAGCGCGGAGCGCAACTCGAGTGCCCGCGTCTTTCCCATCGCGGCCGCTACTCGTGGCAGCATGGGCGATGCGCTTACCGAATACGGCTCGCTGAAAGCCGCGGGCGCGGTGGCGGTCAGCGATGACGGCAAGCCCATTCTTGGCGAAGCGATCATGCACCAGGCGCTGGCGGCAGCGGCGCGAGCCGGGCTGCCGGTAATCCAGCACGCCGAAGACACGCGCATGACCGGTGGGTGTTCCATGAACGCCGGCGCGCTGGCTTTTCGCCTCGGTCTACGCGGAATGCCGGTAGCCGCGGAGTCTGGCTTGGTGGAGCGCGATCTTCGCCTGCTGGCCGAGCTCAAAGGCGGTCGCGCCCACCTGCACGTCGCCCACCTATCCACTGCCGCTGCGCTGGATGCGGTGCGCCGTGCGCGGCGCAATGGCCTGCACGTAACTTGTGAAGTGGCGCCCCATCACTTTGTGCTGACCGAGAGTGCGGTGGGTGAGTACAACACCAACGCCAAGATGAATCCGCCCTTGCGTTCAGAATCCGACCGCCGGGCCATGCTGGAAGGGCTGCTTGACGGTTCCATCGATTGCATCGCCACCGATCACGCGCCCCACGCGACCCATGAAAAGGAGCAGGAATTCGAACGTGCGCCCAATGGCATTACGGGGCTGGAGTCGGCTCTGGGTCTGACCCTCGAACTGCTTCATCGCAAGCACAAGGTCTCGCTCAGCCGGATAATCACGCTGCTGAGTACCCAGCCGGCCAATCTCCTGAACCTGCGCGGCCGTGGGAGCCTGGTTGCGGGAGCCTTCGCCGACGTCGTCATCTTCGACCCCGCGGCGGAATGGATCTTTCGTGCGGCAGCAAGCCGCTCCAAGTCAAGCAACACCCCGTTTGACGGCTGGACCATGCTGGGCCGGGTGCGCATGACCATCAGCGAAGGCCGGGTCGTCTACCGCGCGGACTGAACATGCTGCGGGAAAACTCACTTTTCTGAAGGGTACGGCCTTCAGGGTCTGCGTGAGAACTACCCCTCTCTAAGAACTACCCCTCTCTAAATTGAGTCCCGTAGGGACGGCTGAGAGTAGCCCAGGACGCAGTCCTGGGTCAGCATGTGCCAACGAACAGTCCCGCGGGGACGGCTGAAAGTTACCCAAGACACGGTCCTGGGTTGGCTGTCCCGAACCGCGAATAGCCATTTCGGAGGTAGAAGTACCCCAGGATTGCATCCTGGGTAATTTTCAGCCGTCCCTACGGGACTCGTTCATCGCTCGCTCTTTTCCCCAGGACTGCGTCCTGGGCTACTCTCAGCCGTCCCTACGGGACTCAATCTGGAGAGGCCGGTTCTTACGCAGACACATCAGGCCGCACGTGAATGCCTTTAGAAGAACCCAGCTTTTGCCGCTGAGGGATGATTTCCCCGAGCAGCGCTTTCCCCGCGTTTCCCTTTTGGGGTGCAACAAAACGACGGGTGCCCCACATCTCGTTTTTGAGATGTGGGATACCACGGCACTCCACCAACAGTCTCCTACCCTGACTCATCCTTCTCGGGAGAGCGACCGCCGGCAAGGCTCAGCGGCGAAAGCAGGACCGCTCCAGCTCCCACTCCCAGTAGCACCCCTAACAAAAAGCGCGGCAGGGGTAAATTGCCATGCCAATGGAGCACCGCGGTGGCCACGTCGAGTACGTTGAGCAGCAGCGCGATCGTCAGCAATCGCCTGGCGGGAACCTTTCCCATCCCCAGCAGGCCAGCCAGCGCGGCCCCGAAGTAGATGCCCAGGCAGCGCACGCAGACCGCGACCGGCGAACCGTCGACTACAAAACTTCGCGCCGGGTCCTGGTGACAGAGGCGGGAGAAGAAGCTTCGGACAAGCAACGCGATGAGGGGGTGGCTAGGGGCCAGGAGGGGCGCCGCCAGAGGGGTCAGGGCCAGAACAAGGATGGCGAGGGAAAGCTTTAGTTTCAGCAAGTTATCGCCTCCCTGATGCTTCTCGCCCAACCCCCCGATTCTAGCCCTAAGCGGCTGCGTCTTCCACCAAAGTGGTGCATCGCTGGTTGCATGTTCGGGGTACCTTTACGGTTGAGAGGCGCTCCTCCATGAATGCTTCCCCCAACCGCTGGCGAGCAATCGCCGCTTTCATTATCCTTGCCTCCACGCTCACCGGATGCACCAGCAAGACAAGTACCGTTCCGCCCGCGCAGGCCCCGCCTGCTGCGGCAGCACCCGGCGCTCCACAAAATGTAGAAGCGGCGCCCACACCTGAGCCCGCGCTCACCCTTCCGCGCGGGACCCGGTTGGAGGTCCGCTTGAACCAGACCATCGACGTCAAGCATGCGCATCGCGGCGAGCAGTTTACCGGAAGTTTGGTCGAGTCGGTAATGGCCGGCGATAGCGTCGCCGTGCCTGCCGGATCTGCCGCTACGGGCGAGGTTCTGGTTGCCCACCGGCGTGGAGTCTTCAAAGGAAAGTCGCTGATGGCGCTGACGCTGACGCGATTGGACGTGAATGGCACTCAATACCGCATCGATACCGGCACACTCTCCGAGAGCAAGAAGGGCAAAGGACGGCGCAGTGCGGCCTTGATTGGTGGCGGAGCGGGTATGGGCATGTTAATTGGAGGAGTGGCTACCGGTGGTGTGGGCCTGCTGGTCGGCGGCCTGGCTGGCGGCGGAGCGGGAGCTCTGGGCGCAGCATTTACCGGCAACCGCGACCTGTCGCTCCCGGCCGAATCCGTGGTCAACTTCCGCCTGCAAAATGAACTCACTCTGACCCCCGAAACCCAGGGAACCGTAGCGCAGATTCAATAAGCGAATTGACATCTCTCGCTCGTCCAGCCATGGTGGACGCATGGCTTTGCTTTTGCTTGGCGCCTTCCTGATAGGTTGTGTTTGCGGTCTTCGTTCCATGACCGCTCCGGCAGTAGTGGCCTGGGGAGCTTATCTGGGTTGGCTGCATCTCCAGGGTTCACTGCTCGCATTCTTCGCCCACAAAATCTCCCTGGTTATCTTCTCCGTATTCGCCCTGGCCGAGCTGATCGCCGACAAGCTGCCCTTTATCCCTGCCCGGACCCAAGCCGGTCCACTCGCTGTCCGCATTATCTTTGGCGCCCTGTGTGGGGCAGCCTTGTGTGTTTCCGCCGCTGCCGCATCGCCGATGGTTGGCGCGCTGTTGGGAGCAGTAGGCGGGGTAGCCGGCGCCTTCGCCGGCTACACTTACCGTCACCGGCTGGCATCGAGGGTCCCGGATCTAGTGCTGGCCCTGCTCGAAGATCTGGTTGCCGTTGGTGGCGGTTTCTTTCTCATCTCTCGCTGGTAGTTAGAGGTGGTTGGGCATGAGTGTAGCAATCGTGGAAACTTTTGACGCCGTCGTCATCGGTTCGGGACAGGGCGGCAATCCGCTGGCCGGCGCACTGGCCGCAGCAGGAAAGAAGACCGCGCTGATCGAGCGTCAGGATGTAGGCGGCACTTGTATCAATAGCGGTTGCACACCAACCAAAACCATGGTGGCCAGCGCCCGTGCGGCCTACATGGCGCGCCGGGGCGCCGATTACGGTGTCCATGTCGGCCCCGTCACCATCGACATGGATCGTGTGCGAGAGAGAAAGCGCGTCATCGTCCGCAGCTTTCGCGAGGGCGGTGAGAAACGGCTGGAGAAGGCGCATGTAGAGCTGATACGAGGCGAGGCTTCGTTCACCGGTCCTGGGCAGATTCGCGTCGCGCTCCACGGGGGTGGGGAGCGGCAATTGAGCGCGCCGCAATTCTTTATCAACACCGGCACCCACAGCGGCACGCCGGCGATCGAAGGCCTCAAGACGGTTCCCTATCTCGACAACGAAAGCATCATGGAGCTCGACTATGTGCCCGAGCACCTGGTGATCCTGGGCGGAGGCTATATCGGGGTGGAGTTCAGCCAGATGTTTCGCCGCTTCGGCAGTAAAGTAACGGTGATCCAGTCTGGTTCACAGCTTCTGAAGGAAGAAGACCAGGATGTGGCTGCCGAGGTGCTCGAGATCCTGCGCCAGGATGGCATAGAAATCCTGCTCAATGCGCGCACAGAGAGAGTCGCGCGAGCCAATGGCGGACTCAGCCTAACCATCGCAATCGAAGGCAAGGCACAGGCGATCGAAGGATCCGATCTGCTGGTGGCCACCGGCAGAGTGCCCAACACCGAGGCGCTCAAGCCTGCTGCTGCGGGTATTGAGGTCGACCAGCGAGGTTTTATCCGCTCCAACGACCGGCTGGAAACCTCGGCCCCTGGGGTTTATGTCCTCGGTGATGTGAAGGGTGGGCCTCAGTTCACCCACATTTCCTACGATGATTTCCGGATACTCCAAGCCAACCTGCTCGACGGGGGTGAGCGTACGGTACGTGACCGGCCGGTTCCTTACACCGTCTTCATGGATCCGCAGCTGGGGCGGGTCGGGATGACGGAGAGCGAAGCAAAAAAGAGCGGGCGCAAAATTCGCGTAGCCAGGATGCCGATGACCTCGGTGGCGCGGGCCTTGGAAGTGGACGAAACGCGCGGCCTGATGAAGGCCATCGTCGATGCCGAAACCGGGCAGATATTAGGCGCGACGGTGTTAGGCATGGAGGGTGGCGAGGTGATGGCCGTCTTCCAGATGGCCATGATGGGCCATTTGCAATACAGTGTGCTCCGCGACGCTGTTTTCGCTCACCCGACACTGGCCGAGTCGCTCAACAACCTCTTCTTTCAGTTCGACGATGGGAAATAGGAAATCGGACAATTCTTCGGATAAGGAAACCGCAGGTTTCCTTATCGGCGTCCGTTGGCGTCGAAAAAGCGCCAGTCGAGCTTTCTGCTGCTACTGTCGCAGGTCGACGACCGTTGCGCCAGCCCCACCCTCGCTGGGGCTGGCCTCGGCGACCAGGGCTACGTGCGGATGCCGCTCCAGTTGTGCCCGCAGCGCTTTGCGTAAGACCCCCATGCCCATGCCGTGCACGATGCGCACCCGCGGCAACCCAGCCAGGAAGGCGCGGTCCAGATACTGTTCCACCTCTCCAGTAGCTTCCTCCACCGTGCGCCCGATAACGTTGAGCTCGGAACGGACCGTCTCCTCAGGGTGAGCGATGGAAACGGTAACCCCGCGCCCGCGTGCCATTTCCAATGGGCTCGCCGGCCGGGGTTCGCGGGTGACGATGACTTCGGCAATGTCGTCGCGCGCCACGCGCATTTTCATCGGGCCGATGGCCACCTCGAAGGCGTTGCCGTCCAACTGCCGCTGCACCACACCGGTTTTGCCCAGCGACTTAAGCTTTACCGTGTCTCCCACGGAGACGTGCCGCACCAGGTGGGGCTGCGCATGGCTGTCTCCCCGGTCGGCCCCACTGTGCTGGGCTACCACGACGGAGTTGAATTGCTCGCTGAACTCCCGCCGCAACTTCGCCATCCGCCGCTCGGCTTCTTTGGATAGCTTTTGCTGCGCTGCCCGGTCGTCAATCGCGCGCACTGTCTCCCGCATCTGGTAAGTGAAGTCCTTTAGCAACGATTGCAGTTGCGATTCCAGATCCCGCACCTTGGCCCGCCACTCCTTGAGTCCCTCGCTTTCCAGGCGGCTCTTCTCTCGCGCTACCTCCTGCTCGCGGCGGCGCAACTCTTCGCGCTCCCGCGCGACGGCGTCGAGCTGGCTGTGCAGCTGCTCCAGGAAGTGGGCGATATCCTGCGTCTGGGTGTTCTGTTGGGCCCGCGCGTCTTCGATAATGCTGGAGTTGAGACCCAGCCGTTGGGCGATATTGATACCGGCCGAAGCGCCGGGAACGCCCAACCGCAGCTCAAAGGTCGGCGCCAATGTATGCACGTCGAAGCCTACCGAGGCATTGAGCACGCCGGGTCTTTTGGCCGCGTAGAGCTTGAGTGCGGTGTGGTGGGTGGAGATCAGGCACCAGGCGTGGCGTTCGAGAAAATACCCTGCGATCGCCACCGCCAGGGCCGCTCCTTCTTCCGGATCGGTCGCCGCGCCCAGCTCATCGAGCAGCACTAGCGAGGAGGAGTCTGCCAGTTGCGAGATGCGCTCGAGGTTAGCGATGTGAGCGGAGAAGGTGGAGAGGTTCTGCTCAATCGACTGCGCGTCGCCGATGTCGGCCAGAAACGCATGGCACAGCGGAAAAACTGCCTCCGTGGCAGGCACCGGGATCCCCGCCTGGGCCATCATGCCCAGCAAGCCGGTGGTCTTGAGGGCGACCGTCTTGCCGCCGGTATTGGGGCCGCTGATGATGAGTTGCCGCTGCCCGTCATTCAGCCCCAGGCTCAGCGGTACCACGGTTGCTTGCTGGTTGCGCAAGCGTTTTTCGAGCAAAGGGTGGCGCCCCTGCTTCAGCTCCAGCAACGGTTCGCCAGGGTCGGCGAAGCGCGGGCGGATGCAATCGAACTCGGCGGCGAAGCGTCCCCTCGCCTGCAGCCCATCGAGCTGCGCCAGTATGGCCGCGCCCTGGGCGATGGCGTGACCCTGCAGACCGATCTCTGCCGTCATGGCCAGGAAAATACGCCTGGTCTCGGCCTGTTCGTCTTCGATCAGCCGCACCAGCTCGTTGTTTTGCTCGATGGTCTCGAGCGGCTCCAGGTACACGGTCTGCCCGCTCGAACTGGCGCCGTGCACCACTCCGGGAATGCGCCGCTTGTACTCCGACTTCACCGGAATGACAAAACGCTCTCCCCGGATGGTGATCAGGTCTTCCTGCGTGCTGCCGCCTTCCGAGAGGCGGCGCAAGGTGCTGCGCAGGCTTTCTTCGATCACCCGTTGCTGCCGTTCGATCTCCCGCCGGATGCGGCGCAGCTCCGGCGACGCGTCGTCGCTGAGCGAGCCATCGGGATTCAGCCGCGAACGTAGAGAACGCGTCAGGTTGACCAGTGACGCCCCCGGCGGTAGCTGGCTCAGCGCCTGCAAACCAGGCAATTGCGCGGCCACCGCTTCGGGAGGCTTCTCAATCAGGGCTTGCCAGGTAGTGATGTTATCCACCAGAAAGAGCAAATCGCGAATCTCTTCCGGTTCGAGCAAGGCTCCCTGGATGCGTGCCTTATCGGTAAGCCGGGTAGGATCGAACAAGCCGCCCAGCGCGGGTGAAACCCCTTGTGCCAGGAGCAACCTCATCTCGCTCACCAGACCATGTTGTTGATCGATCCAGGAAGTATCCCGCGATGGCTTCATCGCCAGCAGCCACTCGCGGGCTACTCTGGAATGAACGAAGGTCGCCACCAACTCCAGCAGGCGGCTCCATTCGAGCGCCTCACAGCTGCATTCCTCCACCATCGACGGTACGGGCTCTAACAGGCTCACTTGATCATGCTAGTGCATGGCTGAGGAGACCGTTTCGGGCGGAGTTCTCGCCACCCCTTAGAATCAAGAAATGGAATTCCCTGTCACCCGTTTGCGCCGTTTACGGCGCACCGAAGCGATGCGTTCGCTGGTCCGCGAAGTACATCTCCAGCCTGGAGCGCTCATCTACCCGCTATTTATTTGTCCTGGCGAAGGTGTCCGGCGCGAAGTCAGCTCCATGCCAGGGGTCTACAACCTTTCCATCGACGAGGCGATGAAAGAAGTGGAAGAGGCGGCGCAACTCGGCCTGGCCGGGCTTCTGCTCTTTGGGCTTCCCGCAGTGAAGGACGAAGAGGGCAGCGGCGCATGGGCGGAAGATGGCATCGTGCAGCAGGCCCTCCGTGCCTTCCGGGCGGCAGCGAAAAAGCTCCTTCTCGTGGCTGATGTTTGTCTCTGCGAATACACCTCGCATGGGCACTGCGGGATAGTCAGCAAGAACGGCGATACCTATGAAGTGGAGAATGATTCCAGCCTGAGCCTGATTGCCCGCACCGCGGTTTCGTTAGCTAAGGCCGGAGCGGATATCGTGGCTCCTTCCGACATGATGGACGGCCGGGTGGGCGCCATTCGCGACCATCTGGACGATGCCGGCCTGGAGCAGATACCGATTCTCTCCTACGCCGCCAAGGTCGCCTCTGCCTTCTACGGACCCTTTCGTGAGGCGGCCGACTCAGCGCCGCAGTTCGGCGACCGGCGCACCTATCAAATGGACGGCGCTAACCTGCGCGAAGCCATGCGGGAGATCGACCAGGACATTGCCGAAGGTGCGGACATGATCCTGATGAAACCGGCCATGCCCTATCTGGATGTGATTCGGGCCGCCCGCGAGCGTCTCGACGTGCCCATCGGGGCGTATCAGGTTTCCGGCGAATATGCCATGCTGCAGGCCGCCTTCGCCAAAGGCTGGCTGGATCGGGAGCGAGCCATCATGGAATCCCTCATTTCCATTCGCCGCGCCGGCGCGGATTTCACCGTGACCTACTTTGCCAAAGAGGCCGCACGCCTTCTGGGATGACTTCGACAGATCGGTCAGGATAGAGTTTCGACGCCGGCCTTCTCTAGTGCGGCGACCGCAGCCTGCAGGCGGCGCGTAAACGCTTGCGGTTCTTCTCCGGCTGCCATCGTCAAGGCAGGGCCCATCCGAACCGCCACTTCACCGCGTCTCGGCCATCTCTCCCCCTTAAGCCGCTTCAAACCCTCCACCAGGATGGGCTGCACCGGCACTTCCGATTCCTCCGCCAGCAAGCCGATGCCCGGCTCGAACGGCTGCAGCCTTCCGTCGGCGGAACGACGGCCTTCAGGAAAAACCAATACGTGATAGCCATGGTCCAGAGCCTCCCCGGCGTGGGCGAAGCTGTGCCGTAAACCGGCGCCTCGGGGTAGCGGAAAGACGTTGAAGAGCGCGGTGACCAGCCAATAAGCAAAAGGAGTGAGGGCGGCCACGATGCGGTGGCGCTGGGCCCTGCCCCGGCGCCAGCCGGTCAGTATCTCGCCCGACATAGCCACCGCTACCCGGTCACGATCAGCGGCGCGCAGGGCATACAGAATCACCGGGACATCGAAGGCGGTCAGATGGTTGGCGATGAGCAGTGAGGGCCGGGCAAGCTCAACCGGCGGTCCGATGCGGGGCCCCAGCACCAGCCAGATCAACGGACGAGCGACCAGTTCCAGAAAGCCGATACGTACCCACCGGACCACCGGCCACCAGGGCCAGCGGGGAAAGACCGCTGCCGGCCTCTGGCTAGGAACGACTGGAGGCGCCGCCGGCGTTTCGCTCGCTGAGCTAGGGACTGATTCCGGAACCACCCCAGGAGCCGCCGCTCCGGCTTGACGCGGAAAGAGCAAGCCGCGCAGATCCCCAACCGTCCTCACCTCTCCCCAAACAGCATCGTCAAGCTCCACCCCGAAGCGGGTCTCGAGCGTCGACTGCAATTGCACCATGGCGAGGCTGTCCAGGTGCAGGTCCTCGACCAAACGATCGCTAGACGTGATTTCCTGGTTGGCGGCTCCGAGTGAGCGCAGCACAGCCAGCAGCGGGTCGGAGGGATTCTCCACCACGGCGCCGCCCGACGCCAGCGACTGTTGGGCCCAGCCCTGCACCACCCGGCGCAAGACCTTGCCGGTGGAGGTGCGGGGAAACTCCGGCTGCGGCCAGCGCAGCCAGTAGCGAATTTGCTGAAAGGGGGCAAGCTCCTGATTGGCGCCATCCACAGCACGCTGCAGGAGATCGTCGCCTTGGTCTGCATCGGAAATGAGGACCGCGGCCGGAGTAGGGCCGGCGGACGAATCGTAGGCGACGATCAGGGAATCACGCAGCCCGGGCTGCTTGCGCAGCACCGCTTCCAGGTCCTGAGGATGGATGTTCAATCCGGCGGAGGTGACGATGACGTCGCTCTTGCGTCCGGCAAAGACCAGTTCGCCCGCGTCATTGCGAGTCGCCAGATCGCCGGTGGCCAGCCAGTCTTCACCTCGCGGCTGCAGCTGCCCGTGACTCCACACCTGCGCGGCGATCGAGGCCCCTCTTACCAGGATCTCGCCATCGCTTCCGATCTTCACTTCCCGCCCGGCGAGTGGTTTGCCGATGCTGCCACGGGCAATCTTGAAGGGGTGATTCAACGTCACCAGGGCCGTGGTTTCAGTCATTCCGTAGCCCTGGATCAGGGCAAACCCGGCGGTGGTCCAGAAGCTCTCCAGGTCAGCGGGTAAGGTCGCACCTCCGGAGACGAAAGCCCAGAATTTGAAGCCCAGGCGGCGATGCACGGCACGGAAGCGCCACCACCGTTTCGCAATGGACTCGCCCCGGGCTGCGGCCACACTTTGCGCCAACCCGGGAAACTCGGCCTCCACGTAGGCGCGCAGCAGATCGAGCACCCGGGGGACGGCAGCCAGCACCGAGATGCGTTCCTCGCGCATTAGCGTCGCCAGCCGGGGCGCCTGCAGCCGGTCTTCGTAATGCACCTCCGCCGCCAGCAACGGTGGCACCCACAGACCCATGAACTGGCCAAATACGTGACTCAGCGGCAGCGTGTGCAAAATGCGCAAGGGATGCACCAGGCGCTCGTAGCGCAGATACTTGCCAATCTCCTTTTCCAGCGGATCAAGCGAGGCCAGCACATTGCCCTGGGTGTGCACGATGCCCTTAGGCTCGCCGGTAGTACCGGAGGTGAATATGATTTGCAGCGGCGTATCCCGCGAGAGACCGGGCAGGGGCTCATAATCTGGCGCCGGCAGAGAAGCGGAGAAACCGTCGAAGCCGAGTGCGGGGATGTCCGGATTGAGTTGCTGCAGCAGCGCCAGATCGCCTACCAGGAGCCGGGGCTTGACCTCGGCCACGACTCGCCGGGCAAACTCCACGCTGCCCGCGGCATCCAGCGGAACTGCAACGATTCCGCGCAGGATGCATCCAAAGAAAGCCGCCACCCACTCCGTGGAGTTGCTGCCCCAGAGCAAAATCCGGTCTCCAGGCTTGAGATGCGCCTGGTCGTAGGCGTGGGCGTAGCGCGCGCTCAACTCGCCCAGTTGGGCGTAGGTCGAGGAAAAGCGGCGGTTGCCGCGATGGGTAACGATCGCGACCTGCTTTCCATAGTGGCGGAAGTCCGCGACGAGCGTGGCCAGGTGCGGTCGCACCCGTTCAGTGTGGCACAAGACGGTGCTTGGCGCAGAGAGCAGGACCGTCGCGTAAAATAAGCGTTTTGTAATGAGGGAGCTTGCTGTGGCAGAAACAACGTACGACATGGTCATCATCGGTGGCGGACCGGGCGGATATACCGCCGCCATCCGCGCCGGGCAGTATGGGTTGAAGGTCGCGCTGATCGAGCGGGAGAAAAAGCTGGGAGGCACTTGCCTGCACGTGGGTTGCATTCCTACCAAGTCCCTGCTCTTCGACGCCGAGGTCTATGACCACCTGAAAAACGCCGCCGAACACGGTATTGAAGGAGTGGGCACGGTCACCATCAACTGGAAGACCATTCTGGATCGCAAGAACGGGATCATCACCAAGCATGTGAAGGGCCTCGACTTCCTGATGCGGAAGAACAAGGTCACCACCATCGAGGGTTATGGCAAGCTCACCGGCCCGGCGAAAGATGGAATTCACTCCATCGCGGTCGAAACAGCCAACGGGGAGAAGAAAGTCGTTCAAGCGAAGAACGTGGTCATCGCCACCGGCTCCGACGCGCGCATGTTGCCCGGTGTGGAATCGGATGCGAACCGGATCCTGACCAACATAGAGATCCTCGCCCTGCCCGGGATACCCAAATCCATGGTGGTAATCGGCGCCGGCGCCGTGGGGGTCGAATTTGGCTCCATCTTCAAGAGCTTTGGCAGCGAGATCACTATCGTCGAATACCTCCCGCGCGTGGTCCCCAACGAAGATGAGGACGTGAGCAAGGAACTGGCCCGTGTCTTTCGCAAGCGAGGCATCGATACCTACACCGGAGCCAAAGTAGAGAAAGTCGAGAAGACAAACGAGGGCGTGAAGGTCACCTTCACCAGCGCGGATGGCAAGCAGGTTACCAAGGAAGCGGAGACGGTGCTGGTGGCCGTCGGCCGCGCCCCGCGAACCGCCAATCTCGGCCTCGAGGCAACCAAGGTCCAGCTGGATCGCGGCTTCATCCGGGTTGACGAGTGGATGCAGACCGGAGAACCAGGCATCTACGCCATCGGCGATGTAGTTGCCGGCCTGCCCCAGTTGGCCCATGTGGCCGCTATGGCGGGCATGGTCGTCGCGGCCAGGGTAGCCGGTAAACGGGCCCGGCCCGTGCGCCGCGATCGCATCCCTGCCTGCACCTACTGCGAGCCGCAAATTGGCAGCGTGGGCCTGACCGAGGCGCAAGCCAAGGCTGCGGGCCACCAGGTGAAGGTGGGCAAATTTCCCTTCTCCGCCAATTCCAAGGCATCCATTGTCGGCTCCCACGAGGGCTTCGTGAAAGTCGTCGCGGACGCCAAGCATGGCGAGGTGTTGGGGGTACACATCATCGGACCCCAGGCCACGGAATTGGTGGCCGAAGCGGTGGTCGCCATGGAACTGGAAGCGACCATCGAAGAGCTGATGTTCACCATCCACGCTCACCCGACGTTGGCCGAGGCGATGCTGGATGGCTTTGGCAGCGTGGAAAACATGGCTATCAATGTTTGAGCCGGCTCTTCTCTAAATATGGTTGTGTCCTTGCTCAATCTCGGTCGCCTGGAGTACGCCACGGCGCTGGCTTTGCAGCAGCAACTGTGCGCGTTGCGCCAGCAGGACCGTATCGGCGACGTGCTGCTGCTGGTGGAACACCCCCCGGTGCTGACCCTGGGCAGAAATGCCCACCGTGAGCACGTCGTGGCCAGCAATGAGTTGTTGGCCCGCCTCGGCATCTCCTTGTTCGAGACCAACCGCGGCGGCGACGTCACCTACCACGGTCCGGGGCAGCTGGTGGGTTATCCCATCCTCAATCTGCGCGCCTTCATCCCGCCGCTGGGCGTTGTGGACTACCTGCGTTGGTTGGAAGAGGTCCTCATCCGCGCCTGTGCGGACTTCGGGGTGCTTACCCAGCGCGCCGCCGGGCGCGCCGGTGTCTGGACTGTGCCTGGGGGCACAGTCGCGGAAAAGAAAATCGCTGCTCTGGGCGTGCATGTTGCGCGCGGCGTCACCACCCATGGCTTTGCCCTGAATGTCACCACCGATCTCGACGACTTTGCCCTGATTGTGCCCTGTGGGATTAGCGACCGGGGCGTCACCAGCATCGAAGCTGAAGTAGATCCCGCGCCTTCGTTCGCGCAGGTGGCCAACTCGGTCATCCGCCACTTTGGCCGGGTCTTCGGGCGGCAGGTGGTGTGGGTCGAAAGCCTTGACGATCTTGTGCCCGGCAGCGCTCATACAGTAAGCGTTGGATTGCTCTAAAATAGGGAGTTCGCGTTGAAAGGGAGTTCATGCCGACCGATGTAATCATGCCCCAGATGGGCGAGTCGATATTTGAAGGCACCATCACCAAGTGGTTGAAGAAGCCCGGTGATATGGTGCAGCGGGACGAGCCTCTTTTTGAGATTTCCACCGACAAGGTGGATGCCGAGATACCCTCTCCCGCCAGCGGAGTGCTCAGCGAAGTCAAAATCGCGGAAGGCAACACGGTCCAGATCAATACTGTGGTGGGCGTGATCACCGACGCGGATGGTCAAGCGCCGGCCGCCCCCGCGCCCCCGGCGGCAAAAGAATCGCCGAGCGCGGCAGCCTCCCCTGCACCTGCAGCCTCGCCCGCTCCCGCTGCACCAGCCGGAACGGCTGCGCCGGCCCTCACTGAAGTAATCATGCCCCAGATGGGCGAGTCGATATTTGAAGGCACCATCACCAAGTGGCTGAAAAGCCCGGGCGATGCCGTGCAACAGGACGAGCCCCTCTTCGAAGTCTCGACCGACAAGGTGGATGCTGAGATTCCTGCTCCGGCAGCGGGCGTGCTGGCGGAAATCAAAGTGCCGGCCGGCACCACGGTCCAAATCAATACCGTAGTCGCGGTCATCAGCGTGGGTGGGGCGGTTGGTGCTGCCGCTACGCCAGTACCCAGTGCGCAGCCCGCACCTCCGGCGGCCGTGCCGGCAGCCACCGAGGCCGACGGCGAGACCGGTGAGAGCGAGACGGGGGAACGGGTTCGCTCTTCACCCCTGGTGCGCAAAATTGCCAAAGAAAACAACCTGGATCTGAGCAAGGTCCCGGGCACTGGTTCGGCGGGCAGGATTACCAAGGAAGATATCCTTGGCTACCTGGCCAAAGGGGGCGCAGCCGCGCCGCCGGCCCCTGCCGCCAAACCTGCCCCACAAACACCGCCGGCTTCTGCGGCCCCAATACCGGCGCCCGCACCAGCGGCCAAGCCCCCGGCTCCTGCGCCTGCTCCGGTGGTCACGCCTGGGGATGAACTGGTGCCCTTGACGCGCATGCGCGCCATCATTGCCCAGCGGATGGTCGAGTCCAAGCACACCAGCGCCCACGTGCACACGGTGTTCAAGATCGACATGAGCCGCATCGTGCGCATTCGCGAGAAAGAGAAAGCCAAGTACGAGCAGCGCAACGGGGTCAAGCTGACCTACATGCCCTTTATCTCCCGCGCCGTCATCGCCACCCTGCGCAAGATGCCCATCGTGAACGCTTCGATGGAGGGAGACGCCATTCGTTACCACAAGAACATCAATCTGGGCATTGCCGTCGCCCTGGATTGGGGACTGATTGTGCCTGTCATCCGCCAGGCGGAGGACAAGAGTTTCCTGGGCATCGCACGGGCGATTGTCGACCTGGCGGAGAGAGCGCGGGCCAAGAAGCTGAAGCCGGAAGAAGTAGCTTCTGGCACCTTCACGATTACCAATCCAGGAATCTTCGGCGAGCAATTCGGGACCCCGGTCATCAACCAGCCGGAATCGGCGATTCTGGGTGTAGGCGGCCTGTTTAAAGAACCTACCGTGGTGACCGATGACAACGGCTCTGATTCGATTGCGATCCGCAGCATCATCCGTCTCACCCTGGGTTTCGATCACCGCATCATCGACGGGGCCGACGCGGGCAGGTTCATGGCGGAGCTGAAGAAATACCTGGAAAACTGGAACGAGGACATCGGCTAACCGGCTGCGAAAAACTCTCTACGAAGGGCACGGGTTCACAGCGTGCGGAAAAAATCCGCTCTTGGATGGAAAAGCAATACCTCAGGCGCTTTCGAGGGTATGTGAAGTACCTACCGTCATGTTTATTTCAGAGCCGGCTCTTGGCTTCCATCACCCGAGCCACGGCTTCTTCCGCAGTGTCCGCGGTCGCCGACAGGTGGCCCATTTTCCTCCCCGCCCGGGCCGTGTGCTTCTCGTACAAATGCAAACTGACCTCAGGAACAGCTAATGCCCGCGCGAAGTGCGGTTCTCCCTGCAGCCCGTTCTTCAGCCACAGATCACCCAGCAGGTTGGCGATCGCCGCCGGCCGCATAATCCTCACATCCCCCAGAGGCAGGTCGCACACCGCACGGACCGCCTGTTCAAACTGGCTGGTCACGCAGCAGCGCTGGCTGGCGTGATAGCTGTTGTGCGGGCGTGGCGCCAATTCATTGACGTAGAGGCCGTTACCCGAGGTGACAAACATCTCCACCGCCAGCAGGCCCTCCAGCTTGAGCTCGCACGCCATGGTAGTGGCAATTTCCTGCGCCCGGGTCTCCAACGTGGCCGGTATGGAGGAGGGGAGCGCGCTCCAGACCAGGATCTGATCCTCATGATGGTTGGTGGCGGCCGGGTAAGCGACCACCTCACCGCTGGGATTGCGCGCCACCATGACCGAGATCTCGGATTCGAGACCCAACCCCTGCTCGGCCACGCATGGCTGCTCCCCCAGCGCCCGCCACGCAGCGCCAACCTGCTCCGTCCGTGATCCGTCGAGCTTCACCTGGCCGCGGCCATCGTAACCGCCGTGGGCCCGCTTGAGATAAATCCGCGGCCCCAGTTCCGCCACCGCCTGCCGCAGATCCTCTTCCGAGTAAATAGCCCGGTAAGGTCCCACGGGATAGCCTTGGTCCCGCAACCAGTTCTTCTGCCGGATACGGTCCTGCACCATAGCCAGGATCTCCTTACCCGGGCGCACCGGAGCATGGCGGGCCGCAGCTTCCAGCGAGGCAATCGAAATCTGCTCGATCTCCAGCGTGATCACGTCACAGCCCCGAGCCAGATCGGAGGCCGCGCGAGCGTCGTCCCAGGAGCCTACAAAACATGCATCCACCACAAAACGGGCTGGGCAGGAAGGATCGGGATCCATCACCTGCACCCGGTAGCCCATAGACCGTGCCGCCATGGCCGTCATGCGGCCCAGCTGACCACCCCCCAGAATGCCGATAGTCGAGCCCTGGGCGATCGCGCTCAAGAGGGCAACTCCGCTTCCAGCACCTCTCGGCTGCGCGCCTGGCGCCAGGCTCGCAGGCGATGGCCCAGCTCCGCGTCATTCCCAGCCAGGATAGCCACCGCCAGCAGCGCAGCATTGGCGGCCCCCGGCTTGCCGATGGCCAGCGTGGCCACCGGAACCCCCTTGGGCATCTGCACAATGGAGAGCAACGAATCAATGCCCTGCAAGCAGGTGGAGGGCACAGGCACCGCCAGCACCGGGAGGATGGTCTTGGCGGCGAGCATTCCCGGCAGATGCGCCGCTCCGCCGGCGGCGGCGATGATGATCTTCAGTCCCCGCGGCTCGGCCTGCTCGGCGTATTGGAAAAGCCAGTCGGGGGTGCGATGCGCAGAAACGATCCGCGCTTCGTAAGGGATGGCGAACTCCCGCAACAGGTCAAGGCAAGGAAGAAGCACTTCATAATCGCTCTTGCTTCCCATGACCACGCCAACGGTAGGAGAGGCGTTCATCCCGACGGTAGGAGAGGGGCTCATTTGGTTCGATTATCCCATCCCGCGCTAAACTTTCAGCTCCACGCGCGCCGTCTCCGCTACCTCCGCCAGCTGGGCGGTGGTCAGCACCCGGATCTCGTATTGCTCCATGGTCTCCCGTGCGTAGTCGTAGCGCATACTCCGCTCTTCATCGGGTTCGCTGTCGCCTGCAGGCCAGCCGATCGACTCGATGATCGCGGTCAACTCGAGCTCCGTCTTATCCACTCGCTCCACCCCGGCCATCAGTCCCGGGGCGGCGAATGCCAGCAGCTTCGCCTCATCCACCCCGGCCTCCAGCGAGATCGCCTGGAACATTTTCATCTTGCTGTTGCGATAGCCGCAGTCGATGCGCAAGGGATCGCCCGGCCGGGTGTAGCTGGCGGCGGCGATGTGTTTACGCATCAGCGTCCACACCCCAACCGCCTCGAAGTTTGTGCGCATGGCCGCGACCAGCGCCGCCCGGCCCCCGCGGCGCTGTTTCCTTTCCCGCCGCGGACTATCTACATAGAGGCGCATCAGATCCTCCAGGCCGGAGAGAAAGCTCTCCACCAGGTACGCCTTGGTTTCGGTGATCTGCACTCCATTGGAAAGCGACCCTTCGAGCAGGGCCATGATGGGTTTGGGGTGGTCGGCGGGTTGGGATCGCAACCGCTGTCCGATTTCGATCTCCAGTGCTTCGAACATCTGGGTGTCCGCATCCGGGTCGAGGCAGAGAACCCGGGCCCAGTCCCGGGTAAAGCGCAGTTCGCTCTGCTCTCCCGCGGCGGCGCGGAGCAGCACGCCAATATTGACGAACTCGTTCTTTACCGGGTCCGGCACATAACGGATGAGTTGAAACTCGCATTGTTTTCGCTCCGCCATGTCCCTCCTATCTCAGGTAAGGCAGTATCGCAATTACTGTGGCCTGATAAAGACCGCGAAGTGTGGTTTTCCTTGGGAGAAAACCACGAAAAGGCCTTTCACTCCGGTTTACACCAATCGTGAAACTGCCCCAGTAAGATGATTGCTCCGCAATTCTCCGCATTCCTTCAACCCAAGCCTTCACTATCTTGCATCCACATCCCCACCCCTAACCCCCCTCGCAACCTCTCTTCCTCTCCCCCACCCCAATTGGGAAACGGCCGTCTTGCCGATTCCCTGAACGCCACAATCAACTCCCGCACCCGCGCCCGGCGCGCCAACAGCCGTTCCAACAGTATCTCCAGCGCGCTCAGATCACCCCCATACCATTCTGGCGGAATGATTTCTGCTATCGCCCACACCGTCTCTGGAGTGAGGTTCTCGATGCGGCTGAGCCAGGGTTCAAAGCTCTCCCAGCCGGTGACCCCGCGATAAACCGTATTTTCGGCAAACACCCCGCCCAGGCTGGCATCGATAAACTTCCAATCCCCGGCATGAAAGCAGTACCCCTGGTCGATAAAGGCCGCCTGGTAGCGGCGCTCCCGCCGGCTCTTCTGAAAGACTGCTTGCCGGCCGTTGATGTTGCAGGTCCATTTGTCCAGCGCCAATATACCCGCGAACTCACCCAGATTGCGCACCTCCAGCAACTGCTCCTCAGGGAGATAGTCGACCACCTGTCCGGGCATCAGGCCCCCCACCCAGCGCGAGGCGAAGTGAAGCCCTGGCTGGCACGGCCGCGCACCATCCCGGAACTCGATATGCAGCTCCGGGGTGTTGCGAATCAGCCAATCGCTCACCTCGATCACATCTGTATGGGGTACGGAAAGCCCGATCGCCGCGCCCAGCCGGGTGGCCAGGAGCTCATTGGCCAGTACCCGGACATGTTGGGGATTATTGCGAAATTTGACCACGTACAGCTGATTGTCAGACGCTAGCATCAACTGGCTCTGGGCTCCGCCCCGCATGCGTCGAATCTGCTGGATCGCGATTACCGCCACAGAAATCCCCTTTGCCGCGTGTCGCTGCAAGTAGCAGCATACTCGACCGCCTGCTTCTGGTAGCATCGCCACGGAGGAAGCACATGGAACAGGCTGTAACCACCCCGAATGGCTCGCGCCGCAATGAAGATATCGCCCTGGACTTGTTGAAGTTTGTCGCTGCGTCTGCGGGGCTGGGAAAGGGAACGGCGCCGGCCGCGGGCTTTGTCGCTGCCACCGGTTCTAAACCCGAAGAGCAAGTGAACCAGTTACTCGCCCTCTACTCGAAATGCCTCGGCGCTGTCCAGGGAAAATAGCCGGCGGGAAAACAACGTCCCGGTTCAGCACCGCTGGATAAACCTTGCTCGATAAAACTCAATGAATCCATGGTAGATACTGACTGCCCGCATTTTCGCTCCTGGTGCATACAGAGCCACCACTCCCGGTGCGGCTTTTCCGCAAGAAAAGCCGCCCTTCTCTACCCGCCCCTGTGCCAATGAGTGGTGAACCTGCTCTCAGTGTCGCCGTCTTCGGCGCCGGGGCCTTCGGACGCAATCATCTACGCGTCTATCGCCAGCTGGAGCAGTCCGGTTTTGGGGTGCGGTTGGCGGCCGTCGCGGAAACCGACCCAGCCGCGGCCGAAATGCTGCGCCAACAGGGCAATCTCACCGTCTTTTCCTCCCCCGAAGCCTGCCTGGAGGAGTGTCGCGAGGGCAAACTCCATCTGGACGCGGTATCCATCTGCGTGCCCACGTCCGCCCACTATTCCGTGGCTACCCAGGCCTTAGCCCAGGGACTCGATGTCCTGCTGGAAAAGCCCATCGCCGTGACCCTGGTTGAAGCCGATGCCCTGGTCGGGCAAGCAGCCGCCACCCGGCGGATCCTCCAGGTAGGGCTACTGGAGCGCTTTAACCCCGCAGTCGCGGCGGCTGAGCCCTTGGTCAAGGGGCCGATGTTTTTCGAAGCTCACCGTCTTAGCGTCTTCCACCGCCGTGCCCTGGATGTGGACGTGGTACTGGACCTGATGATCCATGACCTGGACATCGTCCTCAGCTTTGTGCGCTCCCCAGTAAGCCAGCTGCATGCCGTGGGCCTGAGGATCTTGTCCCCCAAGGTCGATATCGCGAATGTTCGCCTGGAATTTGCTTCCGGCTGTGTCGCCAACTTCACCGCCAGCCGGGTGAGCACGGAAACGGTGCGCAAATTGCGCTTCTTCCAGCCCCACCAATACCTATCCATCGATTACGCCCGTCAGGATTTGCTGATTATCAACGTGGCTCCAGGCGAGAACGGGGAGCAAAACCTGGCTGCCAGCAAGCCGCCGGTCCAGAGCGGGGAACCGCTACTGCTCGAGATCAGCGCCTTTCTGGACTCGGTTCGTACCCGCAAGCCGCCGCGAGTGACCCCACAGCAGGCGCGTGATTCGCTGGCCTTGGCGCTCGATATCAACCGCGAGATCCAGGCCCACGCCACCCGCGCCGGCCTCATCTGAATTCATCCTAAGGTATCTTCTGCACTTTGTAGCCTTTAGGTATCGTCTGTTCGAACTGCTCGTCGGGCAACGGCAGATTGACGATGACCTTCTCCACCGTAAGCGTGATGCGGTATTCCTCCAACGGCCGGTCGATGGTGATGGTGTCGGGGAAGGACACCCCGTTGAAATCGTGGTAGGGCCCGTAGCTCACCTTGGTTTCCGGAGCGCCGTCGCTGTTATACACATCCTGCCCGATGGGCTTTAGATCGATGCGGCTGAAATGGATCACACGGGTCGGCTCGTCTACCTGGGGGAGCCCCGGGGCGGGTTTTATCCGGCCGGGGTTGAGCACGGTCAGATCATAGAGCGGCGTCTCGATCAGCTGTTTTGACTTGGGTTCCAGCTTGCTAATGCTGGAAGTGGTTAAGGAGACGATGCGGTCGGCAGCAATCCCGCGAATCACGATGGCATCAGTAAAGACTTGAGGCCGCATATTCTCCAGGGGATTGGCCATCTTGGTGGTCACCGACGTGCTCCCTTGAATCGCCCTGTTCTTGGGTGGAATGGTCAGGGTAAAGGTGCTTCCGTTGCTGGCCAGGTTGAACGCTGTGGTTCGAATGACCGGCACCTGTCCGATCACCCGCAGCATCTCCGGCTTGCGAAAGATAATAAATCCGTGGATGGAGGTGTAATCCGTCTGCTTGCCGGTATGAGCGCCGCCCACCGAGGCGGCAAAATCGACTGTCGCGGTCAGCGAATTCACTGCGTCGTAGCGGCGGTTGACGGCCTCCACCAACTGCACTGCGTCGGCATTTAGAACGGTGCCGGCTAACCTCGGCTTCTGTAGGCTGCGGGTGTGGCTCAGGCATCCGGTCAAGACCGGTACCAACAGCGCCAAAAACTTCAACCAGTCTCTCCGCATTCATTCAACTCAGGAAATGCGAGTATAGAGCAATCGCCAAGCCACAGCGTCGGGGCAGGCCATCCGCCGGGATCTCTTCAATGGGCCCCCTGGGCATCCTTCAGCCCCTGCCGGTACGCGCTCACATTACGCTCGTGCTCTTCCAGCGTAGTGGCGAACCGGGAGTGGCCAGAGCCGCTCGCATCGGCAACAAAATAAAGGAACTTGCTGTCAGCAGGATGCATCGCCGCCTGGAGCGAAGCGATGCCCGGGCTGCAGATCGGTCCCGGCGGCAGGCCGGTATGACGGTAGGTGTTGTAGGCGGAATCCCGCTTCAGGTCGGACTGATAGATTGCCCCTCGATATTGCTTCTCCAGCAGGGCGGCATAGATCACCGTAGGGTCGGTCATTAACGGCATGCCCTGGGCCAGGCGATTCTCGAGCACGCTCGCCACCAGGGGACGGTCTTCTGCCACTGGGGTTTCTTTCTCTACCAACGATGCCAAGGTCACTATCCGGTGATAGTCGCCCTGCAGGCCGATTGAGGCGCTGCTCTGGCGGAAGCGCCTGACCATGGCAGCCAGCAATTGGTTGGGAGGCTGGTGCCGCTGAAAGCGGTAGGTATCGGGGAAGAGATAGCCTTCCAGGTTTTTGGCCCCCGGATCGAGATCCGCAATCAGGGCTACGTCCTGGCTGGCCGCCGCCAGAAAGCTCTCCTTCGATCCCAGTTGCGCATCCTGGACAGCTTGGGCAATGTCGAAAAGGTTGAAGCCCTCGGGGATGGTCACCGTCCGGGTGTAAACGTCCCCTCGAACCAGCCGGTTGTAAACCGTTGCCACCGTCGCCGGCTGCTCGAAGCGGTATTCTCCCGCCTTCAGCGTGCCCCCGCGCAGAATATGCCAAAGATCGAAGGCGTAGCGGTTGCGGATGATTCCCTGCCCCTCGAGCAGCGCCGCGATGGTCCGGGAACCCATGCCCGGAACCACTTCGACAAATTTCTCCGCCCGCGGGCTGGTGGACAAAATGAATTCGCGGGTGCCGAGCGAGACTGCCAGCAGGGTCACGAGTAGAAAAAAAACCACCAGAAAACGTCGCACAGAGGGACCTTGTTGGATTGGATTCTCCTCCTGGATTTTATGATGCGATTCCTGCTGCCGCCCTTGGCGGTAACCTGTGCTAGGTGGAATCGGTGCCCCAAAGGCCGCAGATCGAGCCACCGGCAGAGGAGGTACTCATCGAGAACCGTAGCCAGCGCCGGGTCTTGGGTCTGGATGTCGGAGACCGCCGCATCGGGGTGGCGGTCTCCGACGAACTGGGGTTCACCGCGCAACCAGTGCTCACCCTGGTGCGCAAGAATCGGCGCCAGGATCTTGCCTCCCTGGCTCGCCTGGTGCGCAGATATGGCTGCGCCCAGGTGGTGGTGGGCAACCCGCTCTACATGTCGGGTGACATCAGCCCCCAGGCTCTCAAGGCGCAGGCCCTTGCCCAGGCCCTGCAGCTTGAGACCGGGGCCGAGGTTACGCTCTGGGACGAACGGCTTTCGACCACCGAGGCGCATCGTCACCTGGATGCTGCCGGCCGCCTTCCGGCTGATCGACGAGCGGTCATCGATCAGGTAGCCGCGGTGCTCATTCTGCAGAGCTTCCTGGACTCCCGGCGATGATGCCGGGTGTCCTGGAAAAGAGGACGGAGGGCCCTGCGCGAGCAAGAACAGCGGCCATAGTCCGTCGTATAATCGTGTTTTGCACCTGATCGGTAGTAGCTGCTCCGGGCCCGTCGGCCTCGCTTAGACCGGATTCATTGCCAAATGCCTGAACACATAAAGAAAAAGCTGGAAGAACAGATCCGCGAGTTGGAGCACGAGCTCACCCACGATCTGCCCATCGAGATCAAGAAGGCAGCTTCGCTGGGAGATCTGAGCGAAAACGCCGAGTATCACATGGCGAAGCAGCGCCAGGTCTTCGTCAATGCCCGTTTGGGCCAGCTCAAGAAGCGCATGGCGGAACTCTCCCTGGTCAACCTGACCAACATTCCCAAGGACAGGATCGCCTTTGGCTCCACGGTAGTGGTCTTCGACACCACCAAAAACGAAGAGATCACCTACAAACTGGTCACCAGCGAAGAATCCGACGTGAACCAGGGCTTGATCTCGACCACTTCGCCGATCGGCCGCGGCCTGGTGGGCAAGCAGGTTGGAGACATTGCGGCCATTGTGACGCCGAACGGCAAGCGCGAGCTGGAGATTCTCAAGCTGACCACTATTCACGACGAGGCGCCATGACTTGGACCAGCGCCTTCGGCAGAGGCTGCGGTGTCATCCTGCAGTACATCGTCGATGGACTGGCGCTGACCCGCATCTCGCCCAATGTGCTCACCTTCCTGGGCCTCTTGATCAATACCGTCGCGGCCATTCTCTTTGGTTTGGCCAACGAGCACAACTATGTCCGCATGTTCCTCTACGCCGGGCTAGTCATCATCGGGGCCGGCATCTTTGACATGGTGGATGGGCGGGTGGCGCGCCAGACAGACCAGGTCACCGTCTTCGGGGCGTTCTTCGATTCAGTGATCGATCGCTACAGCGATGTCGTTCTGTTCTTCGGCCTGCTCGTCTTTTACGCTCGCGGCAATCGATTTTTCTACGTCGTTCTGGCCGCTTTCGTTATGGTTACGTCGCTCATGGTCAGCTACACCCGGGCCCGCGCCGAAGCGCTGATCGGCTCCTGCAAGGTAGGCTTTATGGAGCGGCCGGAACGTGTGGTTCTGATCATTTTGGGGGCGCTCTTCAATCGCTGGGGGGTGATGGCCCCGGTCCTCTGGGTACTGGCCGTCTTATCCACGATCACTGTCATCCACCGCATCAGCTATACCTATCAACGAACCAAGACCTCCCCGGCTGTGGCCAACAACCAGGTGCAGAGTGCCCCTGCCGCCGCTGCGGCACGTAGCAGTGCTCCTGAGCTCGGTCCAGATCTTCGCCCCGCGCCCCGCGCCTGATGACGACAGCACGTAATCCCGTTCTGCTGGTCCACGGCGGAGCCTGGGACATTCCTGATGATGAGCTGGAAGCTCATCGTCGCGGCGTTATGCGCGCCGTCAAAGCAGGCTTCTCCCTGCTGAAGGAAGGAGGCTCCTCGCTGGACGCGGTCGAGGCCGCAGTCACCCTGCTTGAAGACGACGAGACCTTCGATGCCGGCCGGGGCAGCTTTCTTAACCGGGATGGCCGGGTGCAGCTCGATGCCCTGCTCATGGACGGCGCCACGCTGCGGGTCGGCGCCGTGGCTTGCGTGGAGAGGCTAAGAAACCCGATCCAGGCCGCACGACTGGTGCTGGAACGGAGCCCGCACGTTTATTTCGTCGGCCGCGGCGCAGAAGAGTTCGCCAGCCAGAATGGCATGGAGTTGATCGAGAACGAAGAGCTGGTGCTGGACCGCGAACGCCTGCGCCTGGCCGACGCCCAGGCGCGGGAGCAAGCCGGCATTCCGGACCTCACCTTTGAGGGTACGCAACTGCCGGCGGATTCCCATGACACTGTGGGCGCAGTCGCGCTCGATGCCGCCGGCAATCTGGCGGCCGCTACTTCCACCGGAGGCACGCTCAATAAAGCCCCCGGCCGGGTGGGCGATTCGTCCCTCATCGGTTGTGGCGGCTACGCCGACAATCGCAGCGCGGCGGCGTCGCTGACCGGGTGGGGAGAACCCATCATGAAGCTGGTGCTAGGCAAGTGGGCGGTTGACCGGGTGCCGCAACTGGGGCCGGAACAGGCCGCCCAGGATGCCATCGCCTATCTCCATGCCCGTCTCCAGGGCCATGGCGGTATGATCCTGCTTGCTCCTGATGGCCGCTTTGGGATCGCCCACAATACACCGAGCATGGCTTGGGCTGTCTGCAACCGGCGGGGTGTCCGTGCCGGCACCAATCTAAGCGAGATCTAGCTACCCGAGTGAGAATATTTCCATGACCCCCAAGCTCATCCTCGCTTCCGCCTCCCCGCGACGGCGCGAGCTTCTCGCCCAGGCGGGTTACCGTTTTGAGGTTCAGGCCTCCTCCGTGCCTGAATCCCGGCGACCGGAGGAGGACGCGATCCGATTCGCCACCAGGCTCGCGCGGGAGAAGGCCCAGGAGGTCTTTGCCCGGCGCCAAGCCGCCGCCGGGATTGCAGAACCAGCCATGGTCCTGGGCGCCGATACGGTCGTGGTCTGTGACGGGGAGGTAATGGGGAAGCCATCAGACGCTGCGGATGCGGAGCGCATGCTTCTGCTACTCTCCGGGCGCACCCACCATGTGGTCACGGGAGTCGCGGTCGTCTGGGGGCTAACTGCGATAGAGGTAGCTGCGGAAGTGACCCAAGTCACCCTGCGGGCGCTCTCACCTGAGGAAGTCTCCCGCTACGTCGCCAGCGGTGAACCCATGGATAAAGCGGGCGCTTATGCCATCCAGGGATATGCGGGACGGTGGGTTCCACGCATCCACGGTTGCTATTTTAATGTTGTTGGGTTGCCTTTAGCCTTGGTCGCCAGCCTGCTTGAAGCAGCGGAGCTGCGCATGGCGAGTCAGCTCAGCCCAGCAAACGATTTGTCCCGTATCTAACTCTTTCGGCTGCCAAAACGGCTTCATTTTGGCTTGGATGTCTTGAAAACCGTACCTCAGGGGCTTCTATGAGACGGCTCGTGTCGTCAACTTCTAAACAGAGTCTGCGTGAGAATTACTCTCCCGATTGAGTCCCGTAGGGACGGCTGAGAGTCACACTTGTCCAAATTAGCTTTCGGGGAGCTGCTGTTTTTGCCTTTATCAGCAATGTGCTTCGTGATGACTTGGCAACCCGATTTCGTTCGCTCTGACTCCTCTCCAATCTCTTCAATCAATTACATAGCCCAACCCTCATCTCTCCATCTAATTTGGACAGCTATGACTCTCAGCCGTCCCTGCGGGACTCAAATTTGGAGACAGTAGTTCACGCAGACTCTTTAGCCCTCAATGGCTGCAGCTCAATGCGGCACGGCTGAACAGGCTGGGGAAAAACGCCAGCCTTTGAAGGGTACGGGCTTCAGCCCGTACGTTAGTGGTTGCAAACGGGTCCGGCTTTAGCCGCTGAGGGCATCATTTCCATCCCTCTCAAGACTTTTCCGCATCCTTTAAAGTCGTGCCCTGATACAAGCATGAATTTTTCTGCAGCCTCTGAAGCCGTGCCCTTCGTGGAGAGTTTTTCCGCAGCCTGTTTTAGCTCCTGAGGGACCCTTGCTTCTTGGGGCGGAGCAATCCGGTGGAGCACAGAACAAAGACGGCGAGCAGGGTGAGATCAACCGCAGCTAACATCGTGTCCCCTTTCCGGCCTATTCCAGGGAAAGGCCGCCAATCATCGCTGTAAGTAGTGCTGTTCTGGGAACGAGCGCATCGAGCAGAATGGATTCCCGATCGGCATGTGCGCCTTCCCCTACTGCTCCCATTCCATCCAGCGTCGGGATACCCAGGGCCGAAGTAAAATTCCCATCCGAACCCCCGCCCGTTGCCGCTTCCTGCAAATCAAAACCCAGTCCCGCGGCCAATGTTGCTGCGCGGCGAAAAAGCGCGACGGTACCCGAGGTTCGTTCCATCGGCGGCCGGTTCAGACCCCCCGTGACCTGCAGCGTGCATCGGCGGTCCGCCGCGCGCAGCGACTGGAAGCGCCGTTGCATACGTGGCCCATCGACCGCTTTGGCAATGCGCACGTCGAACTCTGCCCAGGCTTCGGCAGCTACTACATTCGACCGCGTTCCGCCGCCAATCACTCCGGCATTGACGGTGATGCCCCGGGCCGGATCGGTGAAGGCGCTGGCGCGCTCGATCTGGCGCCCCAGCTCCAGCACCGCGCTGTGTCCCTGGCTAAAGTCCACGCCGCTATGGGCCGCGACCCCGTGCACCTGCAAGCGGTAGTTGGCCACACCCTTTCTGGCCGTCTTGTAGGCCCCGGCAAGGCCCTGGGCGGGTTCCAGTACAAATACCGCCCCACACTTTCTGGCCAGTGACTCGGTGAGAGCCCGGGAGGATTCGCTGCCCGTCTCCTCGTCGCTATTGAGTAGCAGGATGACCGGCCTGGCCAACCGGTCGGCCTCGCCCAACAACCGCAGCGCGGTAAGCGCCATCACCACCCCGGCCTTCATGTCCAGTACACCTGGACCCCAGGCCCGGCCCCCACGCACCCGAAACGGCATCTTTTTGAGCGTGCCCGGCGGCCAGACGGTGTCCAGGTGGCCGAGCAGCATCACCGGGGTTCCCCGCACCGGCCCGAAGCGGCCGATCAGCAGGTCCCCAGCTTTGCTCTGCCGATTGCGCCTGCTCTTGCCCCCGGCCGCCCGAATCCACTTCTCCAGCAAAGCTACGCAGCGGTTAACCGCAGTCCGGTCTTCGGTGGGTGATTCAATTTGAACCAGCTCAGCGATCATTTCCAGCATTTCTGAACGCCGCTTGGCTACGGCGCGCGTCAGCTCACGATAGGTTTGCATCTTTGCTCTTTTCTTTCCCTCTAGCACCGTTGTGGGACGCCCTCTGCCCCGATCAGTTTGTGGCGTTTTTGACACAGTAAACCTTTTTTCATCCTATGTAGTCTATGGTTTTGCACCTATTTGCAAGCAGGATACGAATTGGTTGAACTAGAGCATTTAGAAAAGACCATCGCGTCGGTGATCGAATTCTCAGGAGTCGGTCTCCACAGCGGGGCGCCGGTGAACATGCGATTATTGCCCGCGCCTGCCGGCTCGGGCGTGGTCTTTCGCCGCACCGACCTGGACAACTACGAGATTGCGGCGACGGGCAGAAATGTCGCCAAGGTCAGCTACGCCACCAGCATCATGCGCCAGGGCGTGCTCATCTCCACCACCGAGCATCTTCTTTCTGCGCTGATCGGCGTGGGCGTCGACAACGTCATCATTGAGCTGGACAATCTGGAGCTGCCGATCCTCGACGGTAGCGCCTCTCCCTATGTGGAAGCTTTCGCCCGCGTAGGCATCCGCAGCCAACGGCGCCGGCGGCAGTATCTGCGCATCTTGAAGAGTGTGGAAGTCCGGGAGAATGGGAAGTTCATCGGCGTTTATCCCGGCGAGGGCTACAGCATTACCTACGACATCCATTTCCCCCACCCTATCGGCCGCCAGGGGTTTACCGTCGACTTGGCCGCTGGATCGTACGGTGCGGAGATTGCCGCCGCGCGTACCTTCGGATTTCGCGAAGATGAGAAGATGCTGCGGGACATGGGTCTGATTCGGGGTGCGTCGGAAGAGAACGCGATTATTCTCTGCGGAGGCGCGGTGCAAAATGGACCTCTTCGCTTTGATGACGAATTCGTCCGCCATAAAGTGCTGGACCTGATCGGTGACCTCGCTCTGGTTGGGCATCGCATCCTGGGGCGGGTCGTAGCCCAGCGGGCTGGACACGCCATGCACACCGCCCTGGTCTCCCGCCTGCTACGCGATCGATCCGCCTGGGAGCTGGTCCAGTTTCCTGCTCCGCGGCGCACCGTGGTTGCAGTGCCCGCAGCCAGTCTAGCCACCGCCTGATTCTTCCCGCTCCTAATATTCCGCCAGAATCGTAGACGCCGCCACTGGAGCGGCCTCGGCTTCGCGCGACGCGCGCACGCGCTCCCCCAAGGCGTACTTCAGCTCCGCAATGCCCGCCCCGGTCACCGCAGAGATGGCAAAGAAGGGTAGCTTGCGCCGCTTGGCCATGGCGCGTAGTTTCTTGAGTTTCTCCGGGTTGGCCACGTCGGTCTTGGAGGCCACCACCAGCATCGGTTTCTCGTCGAGGCCATGGCCAAAGCTCTTCAGTTCGTCCATGATGACGCGAAAATCTTCCACCGGGTCGGGACGGCCGCTGCCATCCGAAACATCCACCAGATGTACCAGCACCCGGGTGCGCTCGATATGGCGCAGGAACTGCATTCCCAGCCCGGCGCCCAAGTGGGCGCCCTCGATCAAACCAGGAATGTCGGCTACCACAAAGCTATCTTCATGCGGTGGGTCTCCCACCGAAACCACCCCCAGGTTGGGTTCCAGGGTGGTAAAGGGATAGTCGGCAATTTTCGGTTTGGCCGCGGAGATCCGGGAAATCAGCGTCGATTTGCCCGCGTTGGGATATCCCACCAGCCCCACGTCGGCCAGCAACTTCAACTCCAGCCGGTAGGCGCGTTCTTCCCCTTCCCGGCCAGCTTCCGATTCCCGCGGAGCCTGGTGAACAGCAGTCGCGAAATGCTGGTTTCCCCGTCCCCCCCGTCCGCCCTTGGCGGCGATGATGCGCTCATCGGGGCGGGAAAAATCGTGCACCAGCGCGCCGGTCTCGTCGTCGTACAGCACGGTCCCCACCGGCACTTTCAAGATCACGTCCTCGCCCTCTTTGCCGCTGCAGTTGGAGCCCTCGCCGTGCCGTCCGCGCTGGGCCTTATGCTCGGGATTGAAGCGGAAGTGAACCAGGGTGTTGTGCCGCTCGCTCGATTCCATGATGACGTCGCCGCCGCGTCCGCCGTCTCCACCGGACGGACCGCCACGGGGAACAAATTTCTCGCGCCGGAAGGCCACGCAGCCATTGCCGCCGTCCCCTGCCTTCACGCGAATTCTTGCCTCGTCGATGAACATAGCGCCCTTAAAAGCTACGGAAAACTCCGGTCGTGGAAGGGTACGGGCTTTAGCCCGTACGTAAGTATCCGAAAACAAGTCCGGCTTCAGCCGCTGAGGGCAAACCTTTATCCCTCTTCTGGCTTTTTCCCGCAGCCTGTTTACCCAGTGTAGCCTCTTTAATTCTTTCCCTTCCACCAACCGACGGGTGCCCCACACCCCCGGATTTCCTGTGAAGTGTGGTGGCGTTAAACAAATCTGTCATCCCGACCGAAGCGTAGCGCAGTGGAGGGACCTGCGGTTTCTTGTTTCCAGTGGTTTCTCGTCGCGCCCGTTGCGCTAAGGCACCATGACCCGCGGGACCCGCGCACTGATCGCGCACAGCACCTCCCACGGTATGGTCTCCGTCAGATCCGCGAGATCCCATGCGTCGATTGACTGAGCACCCTGGCTCCCGATCAACACCACCTCATCGCCGATGGCCGCAGCTGGAATGCCGGTCACATCAACCATGGTTTGATCCATAGACACGCGGCCGGCGATGGGCGCCTCCTGGTCTCGGATGAGAACGTGCCCGCGGTTGGAGAGCAAGCGATTGAGCCCGTCGGCATAGCCCACCGGCAGCAGGGCGAGACGCGTCTCCCCATCGGCGGTGAAAGTATTGCCATAACCGGCGGTCTCGCCGTGATGCAATTTGCGCAACGAGGTCACTTGGGTCTTCCAGGCCAGCACGGGCTCCAAGCCTGGATCTTCGCCGTCCCATGAGAGCCCGTCCAGGGTGAGGCGGTCGAGGTAGCCATAGAGGGCAAGGCCGGGGCGCAACATCAGCCGCATCCCAGTGCTCGAAGCCATCTCGATCAGAGCGCGCCGGTCGGGTCCGGCGACGATACTCGACGAGTTGCCTGCGTGCAGCCACTCTGGCCGCAGGCCCTGGGCAAGGATGAATCCGAGCGCCGCAGCCAGGCTTGCCAGCTGAGGATTGGGGCGGTGGGAAGACATCGTTTCCGGAGCGCAGAAGTGAGTCATCACCGCCTCCAGACGGAGGCAGGAGCCAGGGTGAAAACGCTGCAACAGTGCAGCGGCCTCCGAGGAAATATCGCGGCCGACGACACGCACACCTTGCCGCGACATGCCGGTGTCGATCTCCAGGTGAACCGCGAGACTCGCGGCCGGCATTTGACGCGCTGCCGCGGCTGACTCCAACAAGTCAAGCTGCCAAGGCTCCCAAACCACCGGAGTGAGCCCCTGGTCAATCACCATATCTGCTTCCCCAGGAAAGACCCCAGACAGCAACAGAATGCGCGGTTGGGGGCAGACGGCGCGCGCGGCTGCTCCCTCCTCAGCTCCGGTCACCCCGAGCCATGGGGCTCCGGCGCCGGCCAGCAATGGCGCGCAGCATAGCAGATCATGGCCGTAGGCATTGGCCTTGACCACCGGCATCAAATCAGCCTGGGAGCCTGCTGCACGGCGCAGCTTCTCATAGTTGGCCAGCAGCCGGTGGCGGGAAATTTCGGCCCAAAGAGGTCGAGTAAACATGGGGCTAGTATTCGCCCGGCGCTTCCCCAAAGGCCATGTTTTCAAAGCGGGTGCAATCCGCCCGGTAGGCGAGGTGCACGGAGCCGGTGGGTCCGTTGCGCTGCTTGGCGATGATGATCTCCGCCTTGTTCTTCGAATCGGGATCTTCTTCCCCGTTCTCGTCCTTGTTGTAATAACTATCGCGATGGATAAAAGCGACCACATCGGCATCCTGCTCAATCGAGCCCGATTCGCGCAGATCGGAGAGCATCGGCTTCTTGTCGCCGCCGCGCTGCTCCGAGGCGCGGCTGAGCTGGGAGAGCGCAACCACCGGAACCCGCAACTCCTTGGCCAACGCCTTGAGGCCGCGCGAGATGGCAGAGACTTCCTGGGTACGGTTTTCGTAGCGCCTGGCGCCCACGCCGAAGGTGGAGGCGGTCATCAGTTGCAGATAGTCGATCACAATTAAATCCAGGCCGCCCTGTTGCCGCTGCAGCCGCCGCGCCTTGGCCCTCATCTCGGAAAGTGCGATCGCCGGCGTGTCATCGATAAATATCTTTGCCTCCGCCAGTCGCTCCAGCGCCTCCATCAATTTGCTCCGATCCTGCTTGGGAATAAAGCCGGTTTGGATCTTCTGCATGGAAACCAGGGCCTGCGAAGCCAGCATGCGCCGCAGCAGAGACTCCTTGGACATTTCGAGTGAGAAGACGGCCACCACTTTGCCATCTCTCACCGCGGCGTTCTCGGCAATGTTGATGGCCCAGGCCGTCTTGCCCATGCTCGGCCGGGCGGCAATGATGATCAGGTCAGAAGCCTGCAGGCCGCTGGTCATCTTGTCGAATTGGGTGTAGTGGGTGGCCAGCCCGGTAACCTCCTTCTGTTGCGCGTACAAGTTGTCAATCGTCCCGAAGGAGTCGCGGATGATTTCGGGAATCCCGGCGAATCCGCGGGTGATGCCGCGCTCGGAGACTTCGAGCAGGCCGGATTCGGCGGAGTCGAGCACGACCAGCGCCTCATCGCTTTGATCCGCCGCCCGGGTGATGGCCGTATTGCAGATGATGATCAGCTGCCGGGCGAGGGATTTGTCTTTCACGATCCGGACGTACTCTTCGATGCTGGGCCGGCGCGGCAGACCTTCCGTGAGTGAGGCCAGATAGGCGACACCACCCACGGCCTCCACTTCCTTGCGCCGCGCCAACTCCTCCGCCAGGGTCACGATATCGACGGCGCGATGGGCGTCGATCAGCTCCGCCATGCGGCTGTAGATGCGCCGATGCGAATCTAAAGAAAAGTCTTCCGAGCTAAGCTTTTCCGCCGCCTCGTTGTAGGAGTGATTGTCGAGCAGGATCGCGCCCAGAATCGAACGCTCTGCCTCCACGCTGGCGGGCAGACCGCGGTCTAATGACACATCAGAAAAAGTGGCCAAAGGGGGAAACTCCAAGCTCAGTTTAGGCCATAACCGGCAGGAGCCAGCCTCAGGGAATCAAGGTAGAAATCTGGATAAACGGTATGATTAGGCAAAGATGGGTCCTCGAACGAAAACTCTTCTTATTGCCCTCAGCATGTGGTTGCCGGCAGCGAGCGCCGCAGCACAGCAAGCAACCAAGGCGAACACAGCGCCGCCCGAGTTTCGCGAGATGCAGCAAGTCGAAGACCGCTGGAACGCCGCGGTAACCAAGCGCGATCAATATGGATTGGAATTGGTCCTCGCGCCCCAGTTTATCGGCATTTCCGCCACCGGGGACGTGACTACCCGCAACCAGCAAATCGCCAAACTCTTCGTCAAGGGTGATGAGCCCGACTCGCTGGAGCAAAAGGTGATAAGCGTGCGTTTTGTGGGGGACGTAGCGATCGTGAATGGAACCTACGTGATGAGCTGGAAAACCGACAAGGGACCGGTGCTGGAAAAGGGCATCTTCTCCCATGTCTTCGAGCACGTACGAAGCACCTGGCTTTGTCTCAACTCGCAACGTACGGTCGTGGCCGACGTGAGCAAACAGGCTGCTGCCCAGGAAAAGCCCAAAACGAAGCACAGCGATGCCCAGCTGCCAATGCACATCCCCTTGGTTTACAAAGGACCAGAAAGCACCCAGCCCCCGCCTGCCCCGGGCACCGGTCAGCCCCCTCAGTAGCTGCGTCCGACAGCCCCTGCGATATAGTTCTCATGCTATGCGCACGTGGATGTTTTTGCTGCTCACCGTGCTGGCTCTTTCCAGCCTCGCGGCATTCGCGGCCGAAAAAATGACCGCCCCGCAATTAATTAGCCTGGCCCAGTCCCATAACGCCGGCCTGGCGGATGCCATGAACGCCACCTTCAGCGCGAAAGAGTTGCAGGAGGGCACGGCGTGGGCCGGCCAGGGCCATGACTTCTTCTTCGCCTTGCAATCCTCTACTCCACCCGCGCTCTTCGTCGACGGCGTCGCCGGTCCGCAAATGCAGGCCGTGAGTGCCACCGGCCTATGGTATGCGGTGGCCAGAATCGAAGAGCTGGGCACACTGCACGCCTTTTACTACCAGGTTGCGGGAGCTAAATTCGGCGGACGTCTGGATCTTCCGGCATTCGGCGCGGACTCTTATCTCCAGCCCGGCGTGCCTTCCGGCAAGCTCTCGGAAAAGCTGATACACACCAGCAAGATCTATGACGGCATGAAGAGCGAGTACTGGGTGTACGTACCCGCAGGCTACGATCCTAAGGTTCCCACGGCGCTTATGGTCTTTCAGGACGGCGGCGGGTATATCCACCGCGATGGCAACAACCCCGCGCTCAACGTAATCGACAACCTGATCGCGCAAAAGAAGATCCCGGTCATGATCTGCATCTTCATCAACCCTGGCGACGTGACGGATGCACCTGGGACGCCAACCTACCGCTTTGTGCAGGCCTATGCCGCGCAGTGGCATCGCACCCTCAAAGACTCCATGCGCAGCACGGAATATGACACCGTGAGTGAGCGCTATGCCCGCTTCTTGCGCGATGAAATCCTGACTGAGGTCTCAGCCCAATACAACATTCGCAAGGACGCCTACAGCCGTGCCATCACGGGCTTGTCCTCGGGCGGTATCTGCTCCTTTAATGCAGCCTGGCAGATGCCCGATCAATTCAGCCGCGTGATCAGCTGGATTGGCAGCTTCACCAGCATTCAGTGGAAGGAAGATCCGGCCATCCCGGACGGCGGCCAGGACTACCCGGAGAAGATTTTGCGCGAGCCCGCGCGCAATCTTCGCGTGTGGCTGCAGGATGGCGCCAACGATCAGGAGAATGATCGTTACGGAAGCTGGCCCCTGGCCAACATCCGCATGGCCAACTCCTTGAAGTTGAAGAACTACGATTTTCATTTCAGCTTTGGCCAGGGAACGCACAACTCCGGCCACGGCGCAGCCGAGTTTCCGGCGGAGATGATCTGGCTATGGCGCGACTACGATCCATCCAAGACCAGCCAGACATACGAAATGGATCCGGCGGAAAAAACCAAGCCGCTCTTCCGGGTGGCGATCGTCAGCCGGGACGCGCGGTGACCTTGACCACCCCTGCCCGGGAAGTGTCTTTCATCCCGCCAACGCGCTGACATTAATCCTTGTGCTCCAGTCCAGAGGCACCGTAGTATTGGGGGCTCCGGCCCCCAAAAATTTAACGCGATGACCTCAACTGGAGCGTATATGAAGACACTAATCCGTTCGATGCTGGCGGCTACCGCGCTGGCTGTAACCGCAATGATCGTTTCCCAGGCAGGCGTGGCACAGGTCCCTGCGGGGGCCCCTGCTGGTACTACCGGGTTGTGTAATGACGGCTCTTACTGGACCGGCGCGAGCAAGAGCGGTGCCTGCCGCGGCCACAAGGGGGTGAAGACCTGGTATGCGTCCACCAGCGCTGCGCCCGCAAAATCTGCCGCTCCGGCAGCGGCTCCCACTCCTACTCCGCCTGCCGCTCCTTCGCCCAAGACCAAGGCAGCAACACCAACGTCGACCAGTCCGGCTCCTGGTGGTGGTCCGGGCCTGGTCTGGTTGAATACGTCCACCAAGGTCTATCACTGCCCGGGAACAAAGTACTACGGTACGACCAAAGCCGGCGCATACATGACCGAGGCTGCGGCCAAGGCCAAAGGCGCCCACCCGGATGCGGGCAAGCCCTGCAGTTAACTCTGGAGCTCTTATCATTTGTTAAGGGCGGCGGTCCGGAATCTGGACCGCCGCCCGTTCCTTTGAGGACAAAGGACACGGCTTAAGCCTAGCTCCCTGGTTCCCTCACGAAGGACGGGTGGCCGATATCTCGCTCGTTTTTCGCGAGATATGGGATACCAATGCTCTTTCCCTCTGACTCTCGATTCACCCGATGCACTTAGCGGTCAACATCGGCGGTATCCCACATCTCGCGAAAAACGAGCGAGATATCGGGCACCCGTCCTTCGTGAGGGAAAGAGGCGGACCCCTGCGGGACTGAGTTCTTAAGTGAAGTTCTCACGTCGCACTAGTCTCGCCAGCTCTTACACCAGCTCCAACTGGTCTCCCACCTGCATCTGGCAATTGCTGATCTGGCCCGGCGGCAGTTCCAGCATGCTATGTGTTTTCAGGTTGATGCTGGTCATCCTGAACGGAGCCAGGCGATGCCAAAGCTTAAGCACCCGTAGATCTCTGCTAAGCGCGACCACATCGATCGAGAACAACATGCCAAACGTATGGATTCCGGACGAAGGCCTGATAAGCAGCCCACATCCGGAGTCCAGTCCTCTCCTGCCCACCAAACCAATCAGCCGGGTGAGAGAGGTGTCGGCGATCGAGATCCGTGTGCCCACCACAGTAGCCCTCGTTATATCTCTGAGGGTCATCGTTGCGCCTTTACTTATCGTGTAGAAGGCCATCGCAGGCAACTAAACCTTCGCGTGCTTTCTGCGGTATATCAGGAAAGCGAGCACAGCCACCGCCAGAACACCCGCGATGATTCGTACTAATGTTGTCGTATCCATCTGGTGTATCCTCCTTTCTCCCAATCTCGTGTACCTGGTAAAACTCCGTGCGCAGTCACCTACTTAAACGACTGCATATTCTTTGCAATGTTCAGAATCGCGGGCGCCAGCAGCACAATGAAAATGCAAGGGAAGATAAACAGCACCAGCGGAAAAAGTATTTTTATCTTCGTCTTCGCCGCCATCTCTTCCGCACGCTGCCGTCGTTTCATACGGATCTCGTCACCAAACCTGCTCAGCGCTCTGACAATGGGCGTACCGAACCGGTCCGCTTGCGTCAACATGCTGACGAACAGCGAGAACTCGGGAATCTGTGTACGCTCTGCTGCGCTCTTCCATGCTTCCAGGCGAGGCTTTCCCGCCAGCTGCTCCAGGTTGACTTGCATGAACTCCTGGTGGATGTCCGGATGGCTGATGATTAACTCCTGTCCTACTCGTAACATTGCCTGATCCAAACCGAGACCAGCCTCCACGCAGATAACCAGCAGATCGAGTGCATCCGGAAGGCTTTTCCTGATTCTTTCTCTGCGTTTCTTGATCTTCATCCGCAGCCACATGTCCGGGACAAGATAAAAAACGGCGCCCAGGGACAAAGCCCAAAAAACCGTGTTGGAGCGAATCACGCTTCCGCAGACGATGCCTATGACTGGACCAATGAAGCGGCTGGCAGCGTATGCGTTCATGCCTCGCCTGCTCCTGATTCCCGCACTTAAGAGCTGCTGTTTGACCTTCTCACCCTCGGTAAGCCCTAAGCGGCCTTGCAGGCCCGCAGCCAGGGAAAGGATCGTTCCTTGCACCCGCTCTTTATAGCCGACGCTCCTCTTGTCCGGACGCGTGCTCTGTACCATCTCCAGCATCCGTCTGGCGGCGGGCGAGGGCCTCAGTATGATTGGAGCGAGCAACATCGCAACCAGAAGAAAGACCGTCAGCGCCAGGGCGATGTAAAAGATCAGGCCCATCGCTATACCTCGATTCCATTAACAATGCGGCGAATGGTAAAAGCCCCAACCGCCAGCATGCCGATGCTGAAATAGACCAGCTTACGGCCGAATGGATCGGTGAGCAGAATTTGCGAGTATCCCGGATTCACCAGGTTGAGCAACACCAGCATGACCAGCGGCAGCGAGCTCAAAATCCATCCCGTAAGTCTCCCCTGCGCGGTCTGCACTTGAATCTCGCCTTGAATTCGCAGCCGTTCGCGAATGACGAAGACGGTACGATCCAGTATCTCGGCAAGGTTGCCGCCAGTGTCTCTCTGCACCAGGATGGCAGTTACCAGAACCCGCAGGTCGGCAGAGGGAACACGATCCAGAAGCTGCATCAGCGCGTCGCGCATCGGCAAGCCGAGGTTCTGCTGTTCAAAGATCTCTCCGAATTCCGAGGCCGCTGGTTCCTGTGCATTCGCAGCCAGCATCTCCATGGCGCCTACTACCGAGTGGCCGGCGCGCAAAGCCCGCGCCAGCATGTCGATGGACTCCGCGAGCACTGCGTTAAAGGCGCGGATCCGTCGCGTTCTCTTGAAGGAAAGAATTCCGAATGGCAGCAAACCCAGCCCCACGCCGGCGGCGATGTCGACCAGAACCATGGGTGCGAAGAGCCACGCAACAACATATCCGCCAAAGAACAAACCCAGACTGCTCACCAGCAAGGTGGCAACGTTGGTCGAGCTGCCCGCCTGCAAAATGCGCTTCTCGATCGTCTGCGCGAAGGCGTAAGGTTCCAGGATTTCATCCAGCCATCCAAACCTGCCTCGGCTCGTCGCCTTGAACAATTGCCCGGTCTCAGGGGTAGCACCACCCTGGTTCTTTGCTTGGCGGATCGATGCCAGCCGTTGGTCCATCAGCCTCTCCTGCGGTGACGGGCGCGTCATCGCAACCACCAACAAGAAGGTGGCCAACAGAATCGAGAGAAACAAAAGAACCGGGAGAGCCATTTCTATGTCTCCTACACTTCCGCCGAATAGTCGAGCAGACCGGTGGGCAGTGGAATGCCCGCTGCTTTCAGTTTGTCGCCGAATTTGGGCACGATGCCGGTCGCGCGAAAGCGACCCTTCACCTTCCCATGGGGTCCCAGACCTTCCTTTTCAAAAAGGAAGATGTCCTGCATGCTGATGACATCGCTGAACGATCCGGTAAGTTCGGTGATATGCGTAACCCGGCGCGAGCCGTCGCTCATGCGGGCGATCTGCACAATCAAATGGACGGCCGACGCGATCTGTGCCCGAATCGCCTTCTCCGGCAAGCTCACGCTGCCCATCATGGCCATGGTCTCCATGCGCGCAATCGCGTCCCGCGGCGTGTTGGCGTGGATGGTGGTCAGTGAGCCGTCGTGGCCAGTGTTCATGGCTTGCAACATGTCCAGGCACTCTTCCCCGCGCACCTCGCCCAGCACGATCCGGTCGGGACGCATACGCAGCGCGTTGATGACCAGTTCTCTCTGCTTCACCATGCCTTTTCCTTCCACGTTCGGGGGCCGGCACTCCAGGCGCACTACGTGCTCATGTTTCACTTGCAATTCGGCCGAGTCTTCAATGGTGATGATGCGCTCGCGCTCGTCGATACAGCCCGACAGCACGTTCAGCAAAGTGGTCTTACCCGCGCCCGTGCCGCCGGAGACGATGATGTTCAGCCGGGCCTGTACGGCGCCCTTCAGGATCTCGAGCATCGGCGCGGTCAGTGCTTTGTTGCGCAACAGGTCGTCTGCCCCCAGAGGTATCGACCCAAACTTACGGATGGAAAGAATAGGGCCATCCACCGCCAGAGGCGGAATAATCACGTTGACCCGCGAACCGTCCTTGAGACGGGCATCCACCATCGGTGAGGACTCATCCACCCGCCTGCCCACCGCGGAGACGATCTTGTCAATCACGTGCATCAAGTGCCGGTCGTCTTTGAAGATCACTGTGGTCTTCTCCAGCACCCCGCGCCGTTCTACATACACTGCGTTGCAGGTGTTTACCAGAATGTCGTTGACGGTCGGATCCTGCAGCAGCGGCTCCAGTGGACCAAGGCCGAAGACCTCGTCCAGCACCTCCTGCGTCAACTGGTCGCGTTCGGTTGAAGACAGCGGAATATTCTGCTCCCCGATCAATTGCTGAATTGCCGCCACCAGTTGCTGTTGCGAGGCGGGGTTCTCGTGCATCAGGGCGATCTTCTCCAGATCCAGACGCTTGATCAGGCCAAGGTGAACCGCGGCCTTGATTTCCTGCTGCATTTTGAGGGCAACCGGTTTCGCGGTTCTCACGATCGCGGGAACCACACCGGTTTTCCCCGCCGTCCCCGTTCCCCCATTAATCATCGAATTAGGCATTCGGAATCCTTTGGTACTTCAAATGTGCACTCACTTCCACAGAGCAAACTTCTTCTTTTGCTTTGCCGGCTCCGGAGCCCCTGGCATAACGGCCTTGACCAAGGAAGCCGCCCATTTCATCATCTCCAGGGAAAAATCCGACTTCTTTTCCGCCGACAGCGGTTCGCCGATATTGATGGATCGAACCAGTTCCCCGTAATTATTGGAGATCTTGAACGCGATGGGCAGGTGGACCGCCTTCTCAATCTGCTCAATCGTGACCGCGTCATGCGAGGAGTAGCGGTTGATGACCACCTGCAGCTTCTTGGTCGCCTGTTCATTCTGAATAAGTCCGTCCAGGTAGCGGGACAAATCACGGATAGCTCCGATTTCCGGAGTAGCGACCAGGTATATCCAGGTGGAGAAAGCAACCACAGCAAGGTTGATGTCCTCGAAGGATGCCTCGCAATCCAGCAGCACGAAATCGTATTGCGTACTCAGAAATTCCAGGGTCCGTTCGACGGAATCAGCATCGGTTTTCCAGGCGTTCCCATAAACGTCGGGAGAGGACAGAACGTCCAGGCCGCTGGCGTGCGTGGCAATGAATCCGCGAAGCAATTCCTGGTCCAAACGGCTCACATTCTGCACCAGATCGTAGAAGTGATGGTTGCTTCCATCCATTCCCAGGTAGAGAACGACATGGCCCAGCTGCGCGTGATTGTCGATGAGCAATACTTTCTTGCCAAAGCTCCTGACCAGGAACATGGCCAGATGGACCGCGAGTGTAGTCGTGCCCACGCCGCCTTTGGCGCCGAAGAAGGACAGAATTTTTCCCGAATTTTGCGGACGCCCCGCGGTGAACGACCAGCGATGGTCGAGCCGGGTCAGCGTATCCGTGTATTCATCGGCATGGAAGGGTTTGGAGAGAAATTCACTGTAGCCCGCTCGCATGGCGCGCAGCAACAGATCCGGATCGGTGATCGACGAAAACGCCAGGATCGCGATCTTGTGGTAAAAGCTCTCGCGCAAACATTCAGCGGTTTCAAGCGCACGCTCCGGGTCCCTATCGAAGTCCACCACCGCGATGCAGCCCTGGGCTTCAATGGCCCGCTGCGTGAGCGCTGGAAGTTTCGCGCTGGAGAAGTAGTTCTCGTAATCCACCGCAACCAGCGACCAGGGCATGTGCGAAGCAATACTGCGCATTTGCTCCAGCACCGCCGGCTCGACATGCACCGTCAGTAGCGCCACCTGTAAACCATCGCCGTGGTGTCCGTTCTCCATCACTTGGGGCTCCCCGTCACTGGTTGTGGCTCAAGCTTGCCGGTCTTTTTATCGAACTGGGTGGGGTCCAGCATCGGTACCGGGAGTTTCGGTGGTGTGGGGGCAGTGGCATCGCTCAGCGGATCAACGATGCTCGGGGTGACAATCACCATCAACTCCTCGGTGGAGTGGTTCACACTTTTTGAGCGGAACAGCTGGCCCAGAACCGGCACGTCACCTATGCCCGGCATCTTGTTGAAAATGTCGGTGGTGCGATGGTCCAGCAGTCCGGAGATGGCGAAGCTCTGTCCGTCGCGCAGTTCTACCTGGGTATCTGCCCGGCGGGTGGAAATGGCAGGAACGGTATACCCGGAAATGATGACTGCATTGGTGTAATCGAGCGCGCTTACTTCCGGTGCAACTTTCAGCTGAATCGTCCCGTCGTCATTGACGATCGGGGTAAAATCCAACCGCACCCCATAGGGCCGGAACTGAATGGTGATAGAAGTAAGTCCGCCCGCCCCGCCTTGAACCACCGGAAAGGGAAACTCACCCCCGGCAAGAAACGAGGCCTTTTGTCCGCTCAGCGTGGTGATAGCCGGCTCGGCCAGAATTTGCGCGAGATTTCTCGCCTGCAGATCCTGCAGGGCCAATCCGATATTCAGGCCAAAATTGTAAAAGAGCAGGTTGAGAGGATTGCTGCTGGTGAGAGTTGCCGGACTATTGCCAGTGGCGGGCGTATAAATCTGGGTCGACGGAAACTGTCCCGTAGTGACATTGCTTTGATTCTTGCCGTAGCTGAAGAGGTTAATACCAAACTGCTCTACCTTCGACCGGTCGATCTCCACGATCTCAACCTGTAGTCTCACCTGCCGGATGTGCGGCGGCCTCACCACTACGGAATTGACCACAACTTTCGCGTACAGAGCGGCCAGCTTGGCCGCCACCTCGGCCGAGGCATCACTCAACACCGTGCCCGAGAGAGAAACGCGATCCAGCTCTGCTTCCACGTGGATGTTGTCAGTCGGCAGTGCTTCGTGAATCTCCTTCTGCAGGCTGGCTACATCCAGGTCGGAGAAAACCAGGTAGCTCGCCGACTGGCCCGCTTCGTCCCACAAAATAAGACTGCTCAGGCCTGCTGTTTTTGCCGTAACGACAATCTGCGTGGGACTCGATGGAAAGGAGTCGATCGCTACCGGATTGCTCACATACACCCGCTTGAGCCGGCTGGCGCTCTTGATAAAAATCGATCGCCCCACCAGCACGTGCAGCGTCTGGTTGGCAGATCTTGTCGAGCTGCTTAACTCGGTCGTTACATCCGGCAATGTCACCGTGTGCATTGCCCTCACATAAGCGGCGGCAGGTGCCGTCGCTGCCGGGACGGTTGGCGGCGCCTGCGCATAAGCGGCGGCGCAAAGCATAGCCGGCAACAGCGCGCGATATATACCTCGCCAGCAACCATTCATGAATATCAATCTGTGGGCCTCAGCGAAAGCCATTGAACACTTGCTTGTCACCCAGGATGGTCTCCACCTCGTACTGCCTGGGCTTGGGGTGCAATTGTTTGTTCGCGGGCGTTTCCGCTCCGGGGTCAGGCACAGTAGCGGGAGCGCCGGCCAGTTGGGTGAGCCCCACCGGGGGACTCAGGGCCTGCCCCTCGTCTGCGCCGTTTCGCAGCACGAAATAGATCCCCCCCAGGCTGGTCGCGAGCACTAACTTTTCTGCGTCCTCCGGCTTGAGCAGCAGCGTCACCACGTTGACGCTGATCGGCTTGCCATCTGCCTGGGGTTGAATCTGCTGCCCCGCGGCCAGCACCACCACATCCTGCAATGCGGTCAGCGTCTGTGGCTCCGGCGCGGTCACCGAGTGGTAGGTCATCAGCACGTCGACATGGGTGCCGGGTAGCAGGAAACCTGCCACCCCCACCACGTCGTCGGAACGAACCGAGATGGCTCGCATGCCCGAGGGAATCTTCGCCGTCAGCCCTGCGCCCGCTCCCGCCGCCGCCAATTGCCGTTCCAGAATGGGTTCGCCCTTGGGCAACGGATAAAGCACGATTCTGCCCACAACTTCGTCGATCTTGCTGAACCCCCCGGTAAGCGGTGTCGCCGCCGGCCATTCCACCAGCTGCAGGCTCCCCGGCTTCAACTGTTCTCCCGCGTCCAGCGCCTTGCTGGAGGCAACATACAGTTGCTCCTTCGGCACATCCACACGAGCCGCTTTGGCAACTCGCCGGCTCAGCCAGAAAGTAAACAGGCCTGAGACCAGCACCGCGAATAATAAGGCCATCAGAAGGCGCTTTGCCTTCATGGCTTCACCTCTGCACCATCAACCGGCAAAGGCTAAGCCCGCTCCCAGCGGCGATAGCCAACGCGTAGGGCAAGCGAAGCGCTTGCGCATTGTCGAGGTTGAAGTCCGCATGCGGCGCCAAGCCGACTGTCCCGTGATGAATCACCAGCGCGCGCACGTTAAGCAGGGTCTGTTTGAGGCGGCGATGATAGAGTGCCAGGCAAATCGCCATTACTCCGCCGGCCAACGATGTCCATATAAGCAGCGGCCCAACCAGCGAGAGTCCGGCACTGCAGCCCGCCGCGGCCATGAGCTTCACGTCCCCCCCGCCCATTCCACCGGCAAGATGAAACAGCAGAAAAATCAGGCCGCACACCAATCCACCGGCAGCTGCCGATCCCAACTGCCGCCATCCTCCAAGGGTGTAATGCAGCAGCAGGCCGAACAAAATTGCGGGAAGTGTAAACGCGTTCGGTATCCTGCGGCTGATCACGTCGTATACCGCGCCGGCGAGAGCGCAAAGAAGGCAGCAAGCCGCGTACACAAACTCGATATTCAGTCTTCCCACAGAATTACTTTCAGATCAGCATTTTTCAGTTCGATCTCATCGGTGCAAGTTCCACATCGGATCCTGGGACTGTACGCAGGAATCAGACGCTCGTGGTTAGTCTGCTGCCAATGCTGGTGAATGCACTCCCGATCGTGGTTGCCAAGACCCTGATCCCGGCCGTCGCGCCCAACCCAATCAATGCTGCCACCAGTGCATATTCGATAAGATCCTGGCCAGACTCATCACCCAAAAGTTTCGAGAAAAGCCGGTCGAGAGGTTTCATTCGTTCCATCAGATTACAGTCTGCCAGGCTGCGATGAACCTGCCATCTGCATCAGGCTTGAGCAGCAGCCGGGCTAGACTGCAGTGGTTAACTTGCTGCCGACGGTGGAGAAGGCGGTGCTGATGTTCGTCGCCAGACTGTTCATTGCAGCCGTGGCTCCCAGGGCGATCAACGCAGCGACGAGTGCATACTCGATAAGATCTTGACCAGACTCATCACTGAGAACACCAGATAGGATGCGTTTAATATTCTTCATTGTCATTCCCCTTTAGGATTGCGGATAGTGATAACACTGGCTATCTAGTGGCATGTTGTATCGAAGCAATCGCCGTGTCAATCACCCGTTCCCGGGGGCCTAAAGAGAGATACTTACATTAGTCATAAGTATGTATGCAGAAGCGAATAGATCGTGCGGCACATAGGACTCCAGGTAAGTTATCAATGCGGCTCCTTTATTCTTGAAGCATCAACCTAATGGTTGAGCGGAGTGTTGCCGATAAACAAACGTGTCGCAGAATTGCAACGGCGGAAGATCGATGCACGTAACCGTATGACCGGCCACGATCCAACAAGACTACCTGCAGAGAAGAAAGAGCTCCTCCCTTGCGAGAGCATCTCTTCTCTCAGCTGGCTGCGATTCCGTTGGCCACGCGGGGCACGGCGGTTGGGCCTGGGGCAGCAAGGTCAGAGCCTGGTTGAGGTTGCCATCATGATTCCGATCTTTACCGTCCTAATCTGCTACGCCGTGGACTTCGGCTTCTTCTTCCTGGTCGCTACATCCCTGAACTCTGCCGCACGCAACGCCTTGGAGTATTCGATCCAGGGAACCTCGTCGCCTGCCCAGACTGCGGAGCCGGCTGCCACGGTGGTCTCCAACCTCGCCGTTGCCAGCATCGGGCTTTCCGGCGCCTCCACCGCCAACGTCTCCGTCAAGGTATGTTCCAGCGCGGTGGGCGTGAACGCGTCCAACAACACCACTCAATGCACAACCCCCAGCAGCGGAGCCGGCGCGGTCACCAGCACGCCCGATATTGACCCTGAATCGCCCACCTTCCAATTGAACCGCGTGGACGTGCTCTACGCCTTCACTCCTCCGCTTCCCATTCCAGCCTCCATCTTCCCCACAACGACCTTCCATCGCATGGTGGAAATGAGGGGCATCCAATGACTCTCGCCAGCTACCGCTCTCCGGGTGGCGAAGATGGACAGGCCACGCTCGAGATGGTGGTCTCGCTTACCGTGGTCTTCTCGCTTGTGTTCTGGTTATTTGAGCTTTGCATGTTCAGCTACACCTGTAGCGTTCTGAACGATGCAGCCCAGGAAGGCGTGAGATACGCCATTATGCACGGAACCGACAGCTCGATTTGCAGCGGTCCTGATACAGAGTGCACCAATCAGTCGCCTTACTCGAATGTGCAGGCAGTCGTCACCGCCGCGGCGTCTGCATCGCTGCACAACACCTCCGCCATGACGGTTACTGTCAGCTACACCAACAGCACAGCCGCGACCGGAAATCCGGTTGCCGTCAAAGTAGCCTACACTTACGTTCCTTATCTCAACTTCCCCGGCCTGGCGAATGCGCTGACCTTCACCTCTCAGGGGCAGATCTTGTACTAACGTCGCAAGGATGCAGCCATCGCGAAAATGAAAGCCGCTTCTCGTTTCGCAGGGATGGAGCTGGATAGCCAATCGGGCCAGGCCTCAGTGTTCCTGCTCTTGATTCTGGGCACGTTCCTGCTCGCCTCCGTGGGCTTCGCCGTCGACCTCTCCAACATGTGGTTTCATCGCCAGACCGCGCAATCCGCCGCCGACGCCGCTTGCGTGGCCGGGGCCATGGACATGCTCTACTTGCAGAAGGGCACCATCACCAGCAGTCCCGGCTTTATCGTCGGGACAGCGGGGGACTGCTATGCGTCCTCATCCGCTGCACTGTGCCAATATGCAGCATTCAATGGCTACACTGCGACCACCTCTGCTACCGGATGGGGCGCGAGCACACCCGGCGGCGCGGTCGCGGTTAACTGGACTTTCCCCAGCTCGGTAACCGGCGTCACTGCATCGTCCGGTATCACTTACCCGTTTCTCAACATCGTGGTGCGGGAAAAACCGAATACATGGTTTATGGGCATGTTAGGAGTCAAGTCGCTGCCCGTGGGAGCATCTTGTACCTGCGGACTGCCCCCTGGAACTCCATCCGCGCCCCTGGTCATTCTCAACCCCACCATCAGTTCATCCCTTACCCTTTCCGGCGGTGCTCATATTGTGATCGCTGGAGGCCCGGCAACCAGCATCGAGGTGAATTCGTCGGCCAATGGCTCGCCTTCATCCAACGCTTCCAGCAATGCTGTTTATTGCAACGGCGGCAACGGCTATCCCATCGATACCAGTACCGCGGGGCCTTTAGGGACGGGTGGAAATGTGGCCATCGTCGGCGGCCCCACCAGCAACCAGTTATGCGGGGCGAATTACATCATGAACAACACCACGCATGCGCAGTGGAAGAGTCCTTCGGCAGTCGCTTCCGATCCCTATGCCGGCGTTCCCGCTCCCACCCAGCCGTCGGGCAGAGTGGCGGAAGCCACTACTCCCGTAGCCACCGTAGCCCAGGGTTACACGCCCACCTCTGATCCAACTTATGGCTATACGTCGGGCACCTGGGTCGCGAGCGGAACCGACAGTTGCCCCAACACCGCGGCTGCGCAGCACTATCTAACCTACAGTTCGACTTATCCCTATAACGGCGGCAACATATACGGCAATTGCCTGGAATTTACTCCGGGTTATTACCCCAGCGGGATCAATACCACCAGCCTTGCAGGCTATGCCAACGATGTGGTCATCTTTATGCCCGGCGTCTACTACCTGAATGGAAACCTGACCGTGGGTTCATCCACCACGCTGCGCAATGCCTGGGTCGGGACCCAGCCTTCCACCCAAGGCGTCATGTTTTATTTTCTTACCGGGGGGCCGACCTTCGCCGGAGGCTCGGGAGCAGCCAGCGGCTCCATTAACACGGTTCCGTCTTATTACATGAATTGTTCCAGCACCTCCACCCCCTCCGGCACGCCGGCATCGCTTACCGGCAACGTGCTCATATCCCAGTGTGGCGCGGGGGGAACCTATATCGGCGCCCCCAGTTCCGACACTTATTCGGCCACAGGAAGTCGCGGACTCCTCTTCTTTTCAGCTCACGCAAACACCTACAACAACACGCTGATCGGTGCAGGCGCGACCTTCAACTTCAGTGGCGCTCTGTATTTCCACAACAGCAGCTATGCGGATCTGGTGCAATTAAGCGGCGCCGGCGGATCCACCACCTATGCCGTGGGGAACATCGTGGTGGATCAGCTGACCTTGAGCGGAAGTGGCACCATCTCCATGGATCTGGTTGGCTCGTCCACCACCTCGAGTCCTGAAGTCAGCATCTTTCAGTAGGCAAAGGATACGGTGTCAGGAACTGTTCGGCTGTAGCAGGATTCCAGGAAGCAGTTCTGTCCGGCGGCCTAATGAATCCGCTCTCTGGCGGGGTGAGCAACCACACCTGGCGATCTTTGAACGCGCACAGGAGCGGCCGATTTGACTCTCCGGGTTCCGTATCTCGTGCCCAGATCACATGCTGCGTCTGAATGTCGTAGCCGTTGTTGATCCAGCTGTATCCCCAAAAATGATTTGGACGGTAGTGCACAATCACCAGCTGCCTGCCGGGTTTTGCTTCCATGATTTCAGTGATTGCTTCATAAGCCGGTATCTCGGCTGTGCGCGAGGCCCAGTTAGACGGCAAAGTATTCATTGGCACCACGATCAACCGGACAAAGAACATAACGATAACCGCCGCCAGCGTTCCGCGCAGCACCTTTAGCCAAATTGGCCTATGACGAGCACTCACCCGCATCCAGCGTAGGCCATTCAACAAGATGAGGTAGAGAATGCCCGCGGCCACGGCCACGTAGTGTGCCTGAAGCCAGGTCTCGGTGAGAAAGCCAAGAGTAGCGAAGGCCAGGGTACCCATCAGCACCCGCGACTTTTTGGCGCGCAATGTGGGGACTAAGCCGATAAACGTGAGCGTCAAGGCGGGAAAGAAAAAGAACAGCCACTGATAGATACCCTTCACGATTGCTTCGATCACATGGTCGCCCGGTGTATTCGTACTGAGATAAGGAATCATCTCTTCATCGCGAAAATAGCTGAGCTGGTCGGGAAACTGGTAGTGAACCGAATAGTTCGGCTTGCCAAATAGAAAAGGAGGGCAGATGCTCCATCGCTGCCAATACGCTACCCAGGGGAAAGTCAAGCGTCCAGTCACCCGGTAAAAGTAGTAGCCGGTCAGGATAGCACCTGCCAACAGCACAGCGATGCCCGGAAGCCAGGTGCGAAGACCCGCCCGCTTGCGAAAAAGAATCCACACCGTGTACAGGCAGATGGGCAGTGAGATGAGGGCGCCTTCAAAAGGGCGCGAGTTCGCCAAGAGAAGCAAGCCGAGCGCCATCAGGAGTCCGTCGCGCGCTCTGCACTTGCGCGCCAGTCTGGCTGCAGCTCCCAATAGCAGGCAGCCGCCCAGGATGGCCACTGATCCTCCCCAATACGTATTGCCGAAATAGCTGAACCAGCTGATGCGGACCACCGCCAGCAGTCCGCCGAGCAGCGCCCATTCCGCGGGTAGATAGGCTTGGAGCATCCAGCACAAGCTGGCTGCGGCCAGCGCCATACTCAGCAATATGCCGGCCCGTGGTGTGAACAGCCAACGCTGCCCCATCGCCATGAACAGAGGCTGGGCTACGCCATACTTCGAGGCGAAGGTCGGCTGCATGAGTACATAAAATTGTTCGAAGTGATGCCACGCCGGAGGAGTCGGGTTGGTCAACCGGCCATGAGCAAACGTGTCGCTCGCCAGTAGATAACTGAACTCGTCATGAATATTGGGAGACGGGAACGGCTCGATCGGCAACAACACAATCCGGCCAACCCAGGACAGGAGGAAGACGGCCACGCAAGCCAGCCATCGCCTCTGCGCGAACCGCCGGAAGCCCTGGTTGGGAAAGAACGCCAGGTATCTAACCGGAAGCAGGACGAAGAAAAGCAGCACCGCCAGTGTTACCAACGCCTCAATGCCTACAAACCTGAGGTGATATATCTCGATGTGAAAGAACCGTATGTAGTTGGTCATAAACTCCCATCACTGCTCAGTCGCCCTTGTCCTGGAGAAGACCATGGCTAACCCGTCGTCGTAGTCGATATGCCAATCGTGACTTTCTCTCAACAGACTCGACAGTGGCGCATTCGCCGGCATAAGCACCCACCTCACCTGGTAATGATCGAGTGGTTCCCGCCATTGCCGGGTTCCCAAGAGAGCTTTCCCATACTCCTTAATGAAAGCTTCGCCATAAAAGTCGTGGCGATCATCGAAGTAGACCCTGGTAGCGGGATAGAGCTTGTAAATCAGGTAACCGCCCCAGGCATCGGTGCTGAAAAGATGGTCGCGAATGCCTTTTTGGGCGATGAATTGTGCTGCCCTTACTGGAAAAATCTTCTCATCAAAATGAGCGGCGACGATCTGTTTGGAAAACGCACGCCCGCCGTTTAAGACCAGGGCCACCGATGCGGCCATCACCAGCGCTGCCAGCACATGCCCGTGAAGCTGGCTTTCCAGGCGGGTCATGCTGTCCGATATGCCTCGCCCCGCGTCGAGTACGGAACGTAACCATCGTAGACGGGATGAGCCATCGGATTTTGGAGAGATAGCCAGTGTCAGCGGCGGCCCCAGGACCAGGCTCATGATGATTGCTGAAATCGGTATGTTACGGGCCGCATATAGTCCCGCGTGGAGGGAAAACAACAAGAGCAGCAGGCGAGTGGGGGTGAGCCCCTCACGTCCCAGCATGGCTCCTGCAATCACCAGCGGGATGAATAGCTCGAAATATTCGTAGACAAAAACATGGAAATCCGGTGACTTGAATTCGTCGATATTGTTCATCAAAAAACTATTGGACAAGTATTGGTACACATGAATATGCAGCCGGTACCGATAAGGCGTAAGCAGCGTGGTCAACACGCAAACGGAAAAGACGATGAGCAGTTGAGCTATCTTTTCGCGATCCCCGCTGCGCGGAGCCGTGAGAGACCTCCAAATGCAACCGATAACAAAGACTCCAAGCAGCCCCAGGCCGAGAATGAATCCCGCGTGAAGATTTACCCAGAGCAACATCAGCGGCGGAAGCCAGAGCAACGCCCAGCGCTCGCCATCCTCAAAGCGGCATAGATTTTCGAGCCAGAGCAGTGCTAACAGCCAGCTCAGGACGTGCGGCCTGGCGAGCATATGAACCTGGGCAGCCGCTGCCGCCAATAGGGTCAGAAACGCGGCTACCGCCAGGTTTCGGCTTCTGCGCAGAATGAATCGAAACAGAAGTGCGAAGGTGAAGCTTATGACCGCAGCGGTAAAGAGTACGACTCCATTCAAACCAGAGACGTGGTGGATAGCGGCAATGACAGCGTCGTACATCCACTCCCATGCGTACCAGGGCTCTCCGTGCCTGGTATAGGAAAAGGGATCGGTGCGCGGGATCGCGTGGGTCGCCAGGATCTGCTCGCCGCTCCGTATGTGCCAGCCGGTATCGCCATCGCCGAGCAGCCCGGCGCTCATCGGGCTGAATGCGAGGAGGCCGAGAAAGACCAGGAAAAAAAGATCGGTGAACGATGGCAGCACCCAACGTAGCCAAGCTGCTGGTGCGCTCTCCAAAGTCATCCTTTCTCCACGCCATCTTGAGAACTCGTGAGCGCATACGCGGCCAGAATCGTAAGCAAGGGATCGACAACCAACCGATAGCGGAACTCAGCGTGGGTAATGTAGTAGGGCAAAGGAAAAACCGTCAGGGGCAAGAGGAACAAGGCGCCCAGCCGGAGGCGGCCTTCTCTCAACAGACGCCAGATACCCATGAATCCAAGGGAGGTAGTCAATACAGCATGGAGAGAGAAAAATACGGAACCGTCTTTGTTACCGGTTCCCGTCCAGAAGCGGAAGAATCGCACCACGCTGAGTCGCAGGAACGCGGCCGGATGGGCGCGAATGTATGCCTCGGCGAGCCCTGACTTGTCCCGCATATAGGCCACCTCGCCTTTGGCGGCATACTGGTCATACTCCCATCGGTTGAAAATCGGGAATTGCGATTCATCCAGGAAGCCGGATGCTCCAGCGCGGTTGCCCACCCATAATTCGAAGCCAACTGTGCTGCGTAGAGGAATGAAAGCATGCAGCACACGTGCATTGCGGATCGGCCATGGAGCAAACACCAGGGAGAGCGCAAGCAGCGCCACAGGCAAATACCGAAGCGTCTTTCGCGTCTGCCACGCCGCCCATCCCATTACCGCCAGCAACGCCGGCAGCAGTGAGGGATTCACCAACCCAGCCAGCCCCGAATAGGCGCCCATCAGCGCCCACAGCGGTCCACTCGGAGTTCGCTCACAGTGCAGCGCCAAAGCCATCATGCCCACCAGCAGCAGGGTGGACAAGCAGGTTTCCCAAAAGATCGTCGGCATCCAGATAAGCGGCAACGACACCGCCCAAAACCCTCCGCTCATGTTGGCCGTCCGAATGCCGAAGGACCGCCGCGCAACCTGCATGATGAAGAACACAGTCAGCAAGCTGAAGACGAGTTGCATGGCCATTACGGCGATCGCCGCGGTAAAGGTAAACGAGCCAAAGATGCGGAAGAAGAGGGCGATGATCGCAGGGTATCCAGGAGCCAGAAGGGCGGTTGGTCCCGTTGAGCCGCCGAACGGCGAGCTAAGCCCTTGTCCCGCGACCAGCGATTGGGCCAGTGTTCCCAGCTCAATCCCGCGGGAATAGAGCCAGTTATGCGGAAACCGCGCGGTCACAAACCATAAAACAAGTAACCGTAGTAGTAGCGCGGCGGCAAGAATAGCCAGCGTATGCGGGCGGGTCGCCGGTGCAGTCTTTATTCGCCCTCTTGTCAGAGGCTTCCATCCTTGTCCGCTTTGCTCGTTATCGGCAGATGCGGGGGAGGCTAGAGGGGCTGATCGGTGCTTTTCTTCCACCGCAGCCTACCCGGCGGAAGGTACCCGGCCACAACTTTTCCCGGGTTTCGGCGTCTTACCCTGGAGAGGTGAGTAAAGCAGCCATGTTTCGTCTTCGTGCCACCCTCGCCCTTCTCGCCCTGCTGCTCGCCGGGCCGCTTGCCGTCTTTGGGCAAAGTGCGCAGGCTGCGCCAACCCAGCAGCCTCTCAGCTGGATCCCGCAAGGTTTCGAGGCGCTTGGCCAGCGCGCCGCCTTTCACACCGATTTCACCTTTGACCGGTCCATGCTGCAGGTAGCCGGCTACTTTATCGGCGACACGGATCCGGAGGCGAGAAATGCCATCGCCAAGCTGAACGGCATCTCGGTCCACAGCTACCACTTCGCCGCGCCCGGCCTCTACGATCCTGCTGCCTTGGACCTGATCCGAAGGCAATATGAAGCCGCCGGCTGGAGGCATCTGGTCGCAGCCCACGGCAAGGGTGATCCCTTCGATGCCGGGCAGACCGACCTATGGATCAACTTCTCTCACATGGATGTGACCGGAATGATGGTGCTGATTTCCTCGCCGAAAGACCTCAATCTGATTGCGCTCAACGGGGACATCAGCACGGTCGATCTGCTACATCTTCGCGGTCATTTCGGCATCCCGCGCTTTTCCGGTGACGGCTTTGTGGCGCCCGGGCCGTCATCGCGGGCGCGCCGTCCCTACGTGGCGCCTGCGCCGGATGCCGGCATGCAGAATCAGGCTCCAGAGTCAGCCCCCGAGCAATCCCCCGGTGCTGTAGGCGTCGGCATCGGCGGACCAGCAGTAGAGGCCGCTCCCCCGCCGCCCACCCCCCCAGGGTTCTAAGCAGCCACGAAAAAACTGGCTGCGCGAACGCACGGCAGCCCGCGTCTGGTTCCCTCACGAAGGTGCCCCGAAAAGAAACCGCAGGTCCCTCCACTACGCTACGCTCCGGTCGGGATGACAAATTTGTTTGGGTACCGAAATTCTAACGCTCAAACAAATTTGTCATCCCGACCGGAGCGTAGCGTAGTGGAGGGACCTGCGGTTTCTTTTCGGGGCACCTTCGTGAGGGAACCAGACGCCTTAGCCTCTAATCCGAGGTCGCCAGCGCTCTGCGCTTCTCGCCCACTTCCAGATAAACATTCAGCAGCGAAAGCGCAGCCGGGGTCACACCAGGAATCCGGCTCGCCTGGCCTAGAGTCTGCGGCCGCACCCGGGCCAGCGTCTCCTGCATCTCCCGCGACAAACCACTGATCCCCGCATACTCGAAGTTCGCAGGAATGGCCCGCTGCTCCGCCTTCTTGAGCTTGTCGATCGCCTTGCGCTGTTGATCCAGATAGCCGGCGTATTTGATCTCCGTCTCGACCGACTTGAGCTCATTGCGAACCCGCGCGTTGAGCCTCGGGCGAACTCCTTCTACGTCGGCAGCTGCAAAAAATCCCAGCTCCCCTCCGTCCTGCTCCCATTCCAGCCGCAGCACAGGCAGCAGAGTTTCCAGGCTGATCTCCGGCCGCTTGAGCAGTTGGGCGTAGGTTTGACCGGCGACATTGCCCAGCGCCGAAGCCACCTCAGGCAGCAGAGCACCCAGGCGTTCAAGATTCACTTTGCGCGTGGCCAGGAGCTTCTCCAGCGCCACAGCGCGCGCCTGCTTCTGTTCATAATCCTGCCAGGCGCCGCTGCTGATCAGTCCCAGCTTGTGTCCATACGGAGTCAGGCGGCGATCTGCATTGTCGATGCGCAGGTGCAGGCGGAATTCAGCTCGCGAGGTAAACATGCGATACGGTTCGTTGGTGCCCTTGCTGATCAGGTCGTCAATCAGGATGCCCGTATAAGCCTCGGTGCGGTCGAGGGTGAAGGGGGGCTCTCCGCGCACCAGGAGCGCGGCATTGATGCCGGCCATCAGGCCCTGGCATGCTGCCTCCTCGTACCCTGAGGTGCCATTGATCTGCCCCGCAAGATAAAGCCGGGCGATCTGCTTAACCGCCAGGCTGCGATCGAGCTCAGTGGGGTCGATGGCGTCGTACTCAATGGCATATCCCGGGCGGAGCATCTCCGCCTTCTCCAGGCCGGGAATCGAACGCACCACCTCCCACTGCACTTCCATCGGCAGGGAGGTAGACATGCCGTTGACGTAGACCTCGTTCGTGTCCAACCCCTCCGGCTCGAGGAAGAACTGATGCTGCTCCTTATCGGGAAAGCGCACCACCTTGTCTTCAATCGAAGGGCAATAGCGCGGCCCGATAGCCGTAATCTGTCCGGTATACATCGGCGAGCGTCCCACATTCTCGCGAATAATGCGCAAGGTCTCGGGCGTGGTGTAGGCGATGTGGCAGGAGATTTGCTTCTGCGCCAACTCAACCGTACGGAAGCTGAAGGGAGTGGGGTCCACGTCCCCGGGCTGCTCCGCGAAGCGGCTCCAATCGATGCTGCGGCCGTCCAGCCGCGGCGGGGTGCCCGTCTTGAGCCGGCATCCACGCAGGCCCAGACCCTTCAGAGCCTCCCCTAACAGCACGCTGGGAGGTTCGCCGCTGCGGCCGGCGGGGTAGTGCTCTTCGCCGCAGTGAATCAAGCCGTTAAGAAAGGTGCCGGTGGTGATGACCACGGCTCCCGCGAAGACTGTGCGGCCGTCACGCAATCGCACCCCGCGCAGCGTCCGAGGCTCCCCATCTGCCTGGTCAAGCACCAGGTCCACCACCTCGGCCTGCTTGATATGCAGATTCGCCTGCGACTCCAGCACCTGGCGCATCTTAACCCGGTACTGGCGCTTGTCGCATTGTGCCCGGGGAGACCACACAGCCGGGCCACGGGAGGTATTCAGCAAACGGAATTGGATCCCGACAGCATCAGCAACCTCGCCCATAATGCCGCCCAGCGCATCCACTTCCCGCACCAGGTGCCCCTTGGCGATGCCCCCGATGGCAGGATTGCACGACATTTGCGCGATCAGGTCCAAATTGAAACTGAACAGCGCCGTGCGCAGGCCCATGCGGGCAGCGGCCATCGCGGCCTCGCAACCCGCGTGCCCCGCACCCACGACTACAATGTCGTATTGTTCCGTAAACGCCATAACACCTCTATTCTAGAACTTTGGCAGGAGATCTTATGGAAGAGACAAACATTGCGTTACTAGGACTTGGACTGATGGGTTCAGGCATGGCGAACCACCTGCTCGACGCCGGCTACCCACTCAGCATCTGGAATCGGACCCCGGAAAAGGCAGAAGCGCTGGCACGCCGCGGAGCCAGGGTAGCCAGTTCCCCTCGCCAGGCGGCGGCAGGCGCGGCCGTGGTCATCAGCATGTTGTCCGATGTGGTGGTCTGCCGGGACGTGTGGCTAGGCCGCGGCGAGGCACTGCTGGGCGCTGCGCCGGGAACCATCCTGGTGGAGTCCAGCACGGTCACGGTGGAGTGGATTGAGGAACTCGACCACGCGGCGAGGGAGCGTGGCTGTGAGCTGGTGGATGCCCCGGTTACGGGAAGCAAAGTCCAGGCCGAAACCGCGCAATTGCTCTTCCTGGCCGGAGGTGCAGCCGATGCTGTAAACAAAATCACCCCCATCCTCAAGGCCATGGGCAGAGACGTGATTCACGTGGGCCCAGTGGGCAGCGGTGCGCGCCTCAAGCTGATCAACAACTTCCTTTCCGGATCACAGGCAGCAGCCCTGGCCGAAGCCCTCTCCCTGATTGAGCGCAGCGGCCTGGACCAGGAGAAGGCGCTTCGTGTGCTGACCGAAGGAGCCCCCGGCAGCCCCCTGGTTAAGCTGCTCAGCGGACGCATGATTGCCCGCCAATACGAGCCCAATTTCCTGCTCCGGCTCATGGCCAAGGATCTGCGTTATGCGGTCAGCGAAGCCGACCACCAGGCCCTCGATCTTGACATGGGCCGAGCCGCGCTCCGGGTCTTCGAGCATGCCATCGCCGCCGGGCAGGGAGATGAAGATATGTCCGCTGTGGTAGAGCAATTCCGCATCCAGGCCCAGAGCGCAAAGTGAAGAGAACCCTGGCTAAGCTGTACACACACTGGATGTACCGCTGGGAAACCGCTCTCACCACCCGCGACACCAACCGCATCGTCCGCCCGGTGGAGTGGGGGTTTGACTGGCTGCAGGAATTCGCCCATTCCTACGGATTCACTTTTCCCCCGCACCCTCCGGGGGATGATGCCGCGGCCGAGCAGGCCATGCTGCAGTTGAATGACTTCATCCTGCGTCATCGCACCGAGTTCTTCGCTTATCAGACCCCGGATGACTTCATGCTCGAGGAGCGGCATCCGCAGCTGTTTCCCACCAACGTTCGTCCCCGGACCCTGCAGCAGGATGCCAAATTTCGCCGGCTGGCGGCCGCCGGGCAGCTGCCCACGGCGCAATTTCTGCGCTTTACTTCGCCCGTGCGCACGCCCTACCCGGAGAACGATCGGGTAAACGCTCGCTGGTTTCCCGCTCCTCCGGCAAAGATGACGGGCAAGCCCAAGCAGGCCATCATCGTCATGCCGCAGTGGAATGCCGACGCCTTCAGCCACAATGCTCTTTGCTCCGTCTTCAACCGCTTTGGCGTATCCGCCCTGCGTCTCAGCAAGCCCTACCACGACATTCGCCGCCCAGCGGAGCTGGAGCGAGCCGACTATGCCGTCAGCGCCAATGTCGGCCGCACCATCTCTTCTTGCCGGCAAGCAGTCATCGACATCCGTTGTTGCATCGACTGGCTGCAGCAAGAGGGCTACGAGCAGTTTGGCATTTTGGGCACAAGTCTCGGCTCCTGTTACGCCTTTCTTGCCGCTGCGCTCGACAGTCGCGTGCGTGTAGGCGCGTTCAACCATGCCTCCATGTCCTTTGGCGATGTGGTCTGGACGGGGCAGAGCACGCGTCACATTCGTGCCGCCTTCGAGGGCATTTCCATGACCCAGCAACGGCTGCGGGATGTCTGGGCGGCCATCAGCCCCTCCTACTACATGGACCAGTTCGCCGCCCACCCTAAAAAAGTTCTGCTGATCCACGCCACCTACGACCTCACGTTCCTCCGCGAGTACTCGCTGCAGGTGATCGATAATTTCCGTCGCCGGGGGATTGATTTCGTTTCCAAGGTTTTGCCCTGCGGCCACTACACCACCGGAGAAACCCCCTACAAGTTCATGGACGGCTGGTACATCGGTTCCTTCATCTACTCAGCCTTTAAGCACCTGGCGACGATTCCTGTTCTGCCCGCGCAGGAGAAAGAGCTGGTCGCACGTTAGGAGATTTCCCAAGAAAAATAGCGGAAAAGCGCGAAAAGCGCGATAAGTTACCTTTAGTTACTCTGGTAATGATGCCTGCAACCCGCCCCCAGCTTGCCGTGGGGCGGACGTGGGCCGGAAAAGATGATCTAAAATCGCAACATGTCTGACCCCATGCGCCGCACGCTTGCCGAGGCCGATCCAGAGATCGCCACGGCCGTCGATCACGAAATCCGCCGCCAGCACGAAGGCCTGGAGATGATCGCCTCAGAGAATTTTGTAAGCCAGGCGGTGCTGGAGGCTGTCGGGTCAGTCTTTACCAACAAATATGCCGAGGGTTATCCGGGCAAGCGCTATTACGGCGGCTGCGAATATGCCGATGTGGTTGAAAACCTGGCCCGGGATCGTGCCAGGCAGCTCTTTGGCGCTGAGCACGTCAACGTGCAGCCTCATTCTGGTTCCCAGGCGAATGCCGCGGCCTACATGGCGGTCATCAACCCTGGCGACACCATCCTTGGGCTTGACTTGGCGCATGGTGGCCATCTGACCCACGGCCACAAGCTCAGCTTCTCCGGCAAACTCTACCGGGTGGTCTTTTATGGCGTAGATAAGCAGACGGAGCGGATCGACTACGACCTGCTCGAAGCCACCGCTGAGCGCGAAAAGCCAAAGCTCATTATCGGGGGAGGCAGCGCCTACCCCAGGATCATCGACTTTGCCCGGATGCGGCAGATTGCGGATAAGGTCGGATCGTTGTTGCTGATCGATATGGCTCATTTCGCGGGCTTGGTGGCCGGCGGAGCCCATCCCTCACCGGTGCCTCACGCGCAACTGGTCACCACCACGACCCACAAGACGTTGCGTGGTCCTCGTGCGGGAATGATCCTCTGTCAGCAGCAATTCGCCGCTGCAGTCGATCGGAGCGTCTTCCCCGGCCAGCAGGGTGGCCCTCTAGTTCACGTCATCGCCGGCAAAGCCGTGGCCTTTCGCGAGGCTCTGGAACCGGGATTCAAGCAATACGCGCAACAAGTGGTGCTGAATGCGAAGGTGTTGGCTGAAACCCTGATGAGCGAAGGCTACCGCGTAATTTCCGGTGGAACCGACACCCACGTGATGCTGGTAGACGTTTTTTCCCACGGGATTCTGGGCAGCGAAGCTGAAAACGCGCTCCACGAAGCGGGCATCACGGTCAACAAGAACGCAATTCCCTACGACGTCAATCCGCCGCTCAAGCCCAGCGGCATCCGCATTGGCAGTCCTGCTCTAACCACGCGTGGCATGCGCGAGCCGGAGATGCGTACCATCGCCAAGTGGATCACCCAGGCGCTCGATCAGCGTAACGATCCTCAGGCCCTGCGCCGCATACGAGGACAGGTACTGGAGCTGGTCGAGGGCTTTCCTCTCTACGGCTGGTTACGAGTACCCGAGACCGTCGCCGCCGAGTACGGTCCCTAAGCCCTGTCCCAACCAAGAACGACGGGTGCCCCATACCCCCGGATTTCCTGTGAAGATTGTTGGCGCTGATGAACTTCATGCGGCTTTCCTCGATGAAAGCCGCACACGTTGCCATTTCTTGGCGCCGCGTACAGGAAATCCGGGTATCTCGCTCGTTTTTCGCGAGATGTGGGATTCCACTGCCCTAAATCAGCAGCCTTCCGTTCAACTAAGCACTCAACACCGCAGACCGGATCTCGATCAACTTCGGCAGCACATCTCCCAACTCCACTGCCGGCGCGCCCCGCAAACCAAAGGCAAAATAAACCTTCCGGTAGAGCTGGTAAAGCTCCTCATACACGCCCACAGCCTTAGTCTCCGGCTTATAGGTTTGATAGGGCAGACACATCTTCTCCTGCGCCTCTTCCACAGACTTGAAGGCGCCCGCCGCCAGCAGCGCGAAGATGCCGGAGCCGAGGCTGGTAGGAATACCATCCGGCACCAACACCGGTTTGCCCAGGACATTGGCATATACCTGGTTGAGCACTGGATTGTTTTGCGGCACTCCGCCCCCGTTGATTACGCGATCCACCGGCACTCCATACTCGGCCAGGCGCTCCAGGATAATGCGCGTGTGAAAGGCCGTGCCTTCGATCGCAGCGAACAATTCATCCTGGGCGGTGTGGACCACATTCCAACCCAGCGTGATGCCTCCCAGCTGCGGGTTGACCAGGATCGTGCGGTCGCCATTATCCCAGCTCAGCCGCAGCAAGCCGGTTTGTCCAGGGCGGTAGTTTTCCAGCCCGCGGCTTAGCTCCGCGACCTTGACATTGGCGCGGCGGGCAATGGCTTCGAAAATATCACCGGTGGCCGAGAGCCCCGCCTCGATGCCGGTATAGCCGGGATCCACACTACCCGGAACCACTCCACAAACACCCGGAATCAGCGTGGTCTTGCGCTGCATGGCAATGATGCAAGTCGAGGTCCCGACCACGTTGACGACATCACCCTCCCTGCATCCCGCACCGATGGCATCCCAGTGGGCATCGAAGGCGCCTACGGGAATCGGAATACCGGCCCGCAGACCCATCAGCTCTGCCCATGCGGGCGCAAGGTGGCCCGCCAATGTATCGGAGGTGTGGTATTCGCCACCAAGCTTGTTGCGAATGCCGTCCAGCAACGGGTCGACGCTCGAAAGAAAGGCCTGCGATGGCAGCCCGTCCCACTTGGGATTCCACATCCACTTATGACCCATGGCGCAGATACTGCGCTTCACCAGCTTGGGGTCGGTAATGCCGCAGAGAGTCGCCGCCACCATGTCACAGTGTTCGAAGGCGCTGGCCAGCCGGCCGCGCTTCTCCGGGTTGTGGCGCAGCCAGTGCAGCAGCTTGGCGAATCCCCACTCATGGGAATAGACCCCGCCGCACCATTCAATCGCTTCCAGATGCTCGGCGTGAGCGAGTTGAGTAATCTCCTGCGCCTCACCCTTAGCGCGATGGTCGCACCAAAGGTAGTAGTCATCGAGCGGCTGCATGCCGGCATCGACCGGGACCACACTCGAGCCGGTGGTATCGAGCGCTATCGCTTCCACCCGTTCACCTGAGATTCCCGCCTTGACCAGCACGTCCCGCATGGCGCTGACCAACGCGTTCATCTGATCATCGTGGGATTGGGTGGCGAAGTCCGGATCTTCCCACTTCCGCTTCAGCGGATAGTTGGCCGACGCCGTGGCCAATCCACCCTTGTGGGACCGGGCGCTGTCGAAGAGCGTAACGCGAACGCTCAGTGTGCCGAAATCAACTCCTGCGACGATCGCCACCGCTAAGCCTGCTCCGCGTCGTGGTTGTACATGTTCCAGCCCAGATAGCGCGTGGCCGCTTCGTGCACCGCACTGCCCACCTGCGAGAAATTGGCCGCGACATGATGCTCGAAACCCTGCTCACAGATGAGTCGCAGCAGCTTCTGCAATCGCGGAATCCTGGCCACGCCCGCGCCCCCAAAAGTTTCCAGCGGATCGTTGGTAAACTCCCCCTGCCCCACATATCCCCGGATCTTGCCGTGAAAGTCATCGGTGGAAAAGCGCACGTACGTCATTGCGCCCGCCTTGACTCGGCCAACGCAGGTGCCAAAGGTATTCTCCTTGCCCACCGTGCCCGCGATGATCGCCTGAAAGTCCATGACGACGTCCTGGAAGAAGTGCTTGGGCAAATTGGAGCAGTGGAAACACACGCACTTGTCGGGATCGGAACCGTAATTGTTATTCCAATCCAGCAGCGCGCTCGGGGTCTCTGAGGCCAGGGCCAGGGCATGCATGCTGATGGTGCCGCAAATGTCCACCTCGCAGGCACTGGGGAAGAGATTATCGCTCATCATGCTCATCACCGTGCAAGGCACCACGCCGAAGTATTCTTCCAGCGAAGTCCAGCACTGGATGGCGCTCACGGTGCAATAGGTCTGCTGCATCCATTGCTCGATCACTACCCCCAGCTTGGACATCTTGATCAATGCCGCGATAGGAATATTGTTGGTGGATACATACTTTTGGATCGCCGCCAGCTTGGTCTGCACTGCATCGTCGTTGTCCTTGAGCCGCTCGATGCGGCCCAGAACCTCAGAAAGATCAAGCGTGTCCACCGAGATGCCGCTACGCTCCAGCAGCTTCTCGCTGTAACGGACGGTGTTGAAGGCCGCGGGACGCGCGCCGATCGCGCCCACGCGAAGATTGGTAAAGCCACGCACCACCCGGCAGATTGAGGAGAACCAGGCCAGATCGTTGCGAAAATCATCGGAGTCAGGCTGCACCGTATGCAGCGCGGTGAGCGAGTAAGGAATGCCGTACTGCATCATGTTGTTGCAGGCCGACATCTTGCCGCAAAAGCTATCGCGGCGGTGGGAAATCTTCATATCCGCTGCCCGGTCAGGAGTCGCCTGTACCAGCACCGGGACCTTCAGCGTAGAGAGGCGCAGGGCATCGACAATCCCGCGCTCTTCGCCGAAGTTGGGAAGGGTAACAATCACGCCGTCAATTTCATCCCGATGCTTGCGGAATAGATCGCCGCAAAGCCGCGCTTCCGTCGGGGTTTCGACGGCGCCGAACTTCGACTCTTCCGGAGTCAGCGCGATGGTGCGGATGCCATCCGCCGCCAGCACTCTCAGAATCTCTTCGCGGCCCGTCTTCGCCAGGTGATCGGGAAAGAAACCGCGGTTACCAACTATCACGCCGAACGTCATCTGTTTCGCCATAGTTATTTCCTTTGCTTGTTAACTGTTTTCTTGGGGCGAAAGCCGATGGTATAACCCAGTCCAAAAACCGTGAGCAGCGCCGCCCCACCAGATCGGTGCATGCAGATTGCTCAGCACCGGAGGATTGGGCAGAGGGTGACTGAGCTCCCAGAGGCCGGTGCTCAAAATCACCACCCCATAGGCCAGCAGTAGTACGCCTGCAAACCACCAGATAGAAAAGGACTCTCGCATCGGCCCGGCTCCTTACCAGAAGATGATGTTGAGGAAGATGAAGACCACAGCCACCGTGCCCGCCCACACGATCGGACGCTGGTACCAGTGATCATCGTGTTCCTTGGGAAGTACAGAAGCACCGTAGACCAGCCCCTCCAGTTCCGCTACCGGCCGCGGTTTGGTCATGTAGCTGACCACCACCGTAACCAGCACGCAGACTAGCCACGCCCACAGGGCCCGATAGACATTTTCCGCCATATCTTTGGCGTCTGGGGAAAGGGCGACGTAACGTAAGGCATGGGGATCGTGCTGCACCCACAGCCAGAGACTAATGGACGTGACGGTACCGGCCAGCAACCCCCAAAAACCAGCCTCTTTGGTCGCGCGTTTCCACAGCATGCCCAGGATCACGGTTCCGAAGAGCGGCGCAATGAAGAAACTGAACAGCTGCTGCACGTAATCCATGATGCTGGCTGCGTGCTGCACCAGGTACGCCGTGCCCACTGAGACCAGCACGCCGATCAGGGTGCTCCAGCGGCCCATGGCTACATAGTGCCGGTCCGTAGCCTTCTTGTTGAGAAAGGCTCCGTAGATGTCGTAGGTCCACACGGTCGAAAACGCGCTCACGTTGCCCGCCATTCCAGACATGAAGCCGGCGATCAACGCCGTGACGCCCAGCCCTAGCAGCCCGGGCCCGCAATAGCGCACCAACATCAAGGGCAGGACCTCGTTGAAGCTATGCTGGCCGGTCTTCACCGCGATATCCTGCGCCACCAGCTTGAAAGGAAGCACGGAAAGGGCGATCAGGCCGGGGAGGATGACAATGAACGGCACCATCATCTTGAACGCGGCGCCGATCACCGGAGCCATCCTGGCGGAACGTATGCTGTCTGCCGAGAGCACCCGCTGCACCACCAGAAAATCCGTCGTCCAGTAGCCGAAACTGACCACGAAGCCCAAACCGAAGACGATCCCGAACCAGTTCACCCCCATGGGGTTGGTGCTAAAGTGCCCCAGCGTGGACCACAGGTGCACATAGTCGGAACGGCCCAGGTTGGTGGCGATCTGCTGCCGCAGATTGCTCCATCCACCCACCTCGATCAACCCCAGAATCGGCACCAGCAGCGCGCCCGCCCAGATGAGCAGGAACTGGAGAATCTCGTTATAGATCGCCGACTTCAGCCCGCCCAGGGCAACATACACCGCCACCGTGACCGAGGAGACCCAGATGCTGAAGTTCAGGTCCCAGCCCAGGACCACCTTCATCACAATGGCCATCGAGTACATATTGATGCCGCTCATGAGAATGGTCATGAACGCAAAGCTGACCGCAGAGAGCGCGCGCGCCCCATCTCCGTAACGAAGTTTTAGATATCCCGGTACGGAGTGGGTCTTGGAGATGTAGTAGAACGGCATCATGACGATGCCGAGAAAGAGCATCGCTGGAATAGCCCCGATCCAGTACCAGTGCATGGCCAGGATTCCATACTGGTAGGTGGATCCGGCCCAGCCCATCAATTCGAGCGATCCCAGGTTGGCGGAAACGAAGCTCAGGCCGGCGATCCAGGCGGTCATCTCGCGCCCGGCCATGAAGAACTCTTCGCTGGTGTTGGAGGAGCCCCGGAGATAGAAACCGATGAAGACCACCATCGCGAAGTAGATCGCGATCACCAGGACGTCGATCCAGTTCAGGCGCGCAAGCTGGGTAGAGACCGCCAGGGCCAGAGTTGTCACCATAGGTTAGCCAGTCCTTGTCGCCCCATCATTTCTCCTGTCCGTAGGTTGCGTTGGCGCCGTGCTTGCGAAAATAATGCCGATCCAGCAGCGCCTGGGAGACCCCGCCACAGCTTTGCCGCAGGGTAGCTGTAAAGTACGCCATGCGGGCGACCGTTTCCAGAACAGCCGCGTGGTGGGCCGCGTCGAGTGGGGTCTTTCCCCAGCAGAAAGGCGCGTGGCCGGCCACCAGCACGGCCGGAATTGCATGCGGATCGAGACCCCGGAAACGGCGGGCGATCGCGATCCCGGTGTTGTGCACGTAATCTCCGCCTATCTCCTCTGCCGTCAGCTCTTCGGTGACGGGAACCGGGCCGTAAAAATAATCCGCGTGGGTGGTTCCATAGGCGGGAATCTCGAGCCCTGCCTGGGCCCATGCCGTGGCGTATTCAGAGTGTGTATGGACCACCCCGCCGATGCCGGGAAACTCTTTGTAAAGTAGGAGATGCGTCGCCAGGTCAGAAGACGGGCGAAGCTTGCCGTCGACCATCTTGCCGTCCAGATCCGTGACCACCATATCGGCCGGAGACAGGACCGTGTAATCGACCCCGCTGGGCTTGATTACCACCAGTCCGCGGTGGCGATCGATGCCGCTTGCGTTCCCGAAGGTGAACAGAACCAGGCCTCGGCGAACCAATTCCAGGTTGGCCTCGAGCACTTGCTCCTTTAAAGTGTCCAGGGCACTGATGTCGGTGGCTTTGGGCATAGGGAACAAAATAACAGACGATGCAAACGTTTACTTGCGCTCTGACCTTAGGAGAATCAAGCATACCCAGTCAAGCGGAAGCTCCGGGGGTTTGCCCTCAAGTCGATTGGTTTTTGGAATTTTATGGCTAACGGGCGCCCACGGGAGACGGTGTTGCAGCATTTGCCCATATCGCCCGGACGGCCTTACCGAAGGCGCTGTATTCCTTGATTCCAGCCGAGCAGAGTTCGATCACTACCCATCGATCATCAAGGATCTTTGTCTTGGAATGGTAAGCGGTCTGCCAGCGTTCGAACTCCGGCCCGGCATTTTGCCGCAGGTAACGCCACATCTCTCCGGATGCGGTGCCGTCGGAAGCACTGACGACCAGCACCGGCTCGTGATCGGGCATTCCATGCTGCACTGCGTGCGCTGCCATGGCTCCGGCGCGGATCATTCGGGTGATTTCAAGCTCGGCTTCCAGTAGCGTGCGGGCGATCACATTCGCCTGAACGTCTTGCCCTACGTATGCCCGGCAGAAGTAGCCGAGGTGCTGTTCCATAAATCACCTCTGTTAAGCTACGCGAACTGGCCTTCTCAGGAAAAGAAGGAAAGAAACACAAAGGTTACGTTTGGTCAGGACCTCGGGCTCCTGATCACGTGCTATTGCTGTTGCTGTTGCATTTGCTGCAGATGCAACAATTGAGCGGGAGGCGCCGGAGGTTCCTGGGCCCGCTCCACCAGTATGGACCAATCTTCCGGAACCGGCATATCGCGATCGAGGGGCGGCAGGTCAACGTATTTTGACACTTTGACTGCCACGTAAAGCTCGCTCTCCTTGCTACCCCGATAAATCCCGCGCGTCGGGGGCACATCCGCGTAATCCCTCCCCAGCGCGGTGCGTATGTACCTGTTCTGCGCCAGCAAATTATTGGTTGGATCAAAACCCACCCAGCCCACCTGGGGTAAAAAGGCCTCTACCCAGGCGTGGGTAGCGTCGGCCGTGGAGCGATCGGTATTCTCCTCGCCATGATAGAGATAGCCGCTCACGTAGCGGCAGGGAATGCCCACATGCCGCACCAGCGCGATCATGGTGTGAGCAAAGTCCTGGCACACACCCCTTCTGGATTCGAGCGCGTCATCAATGGGCGAGTTGACGTGCGTGGTGCGGGAGTCATAGTCGAACCAGTGATAAAGCGAGGCATTCAACTGCCGCAATAGCACCAGGGGATCGTCGCGGCGGCGCACATCCAACAGTTTCGCCAGATCGAGCAGGGCGGGCGAGGGCTTGGCGAATTCACTCGGCAGCAACATCTCAGAGAAATCGCCCAACGCGACCAAAGAATCCAACTCGTCCCAGGCGCCGGGGCGAAGCAATTGCGGAATGGGGGGCAATGGCTGTTGCTCCACCAGGGCTTCGGCTACCATCACCAGTTGCGAGTGCTCTCCAGGGATATCGAAGTGATGGACATTGTTGCCCAGGTGATCGCGATAAGAGAAAACCCGGCATCGGGGGCTGACCGACAAGGAGAAGGAGAGGCAGCGTTGATTGTTATCGCTGCGCGGGTGCATGCGCGCCTCCATGAGGCTTTCGCTTACCAGGTCCTCGTAAAGGAACTTGGTCAGGTGCCGTATCAAATAAAAATCCATGGCCTGTCGAGCTCCTTGTTGAAGGATTTCACTACATCGCCAAAGCAGCTTGCACCGAGTATTGGATATAGAACCGGTAAATCAGATCGTGCGTCTGCCGGCACTGGTGCAGGATGTTATGCAGATACGCCCCGGCGTCCTGGGCGAGAATGTCGGAAACTTCGACGAAGCTTAGCGAGGCCTGGAGTTTACCGGAAACCCTGGAGAGGTCATCGACCGGCATCCTTCCGCTGGAAGCGCGCACGGCGATAAGCGCCTGGCGCAGACAATCGACCGAATATCTTAGCGAGTGCGGAAATTGCGGGTTGAGCAATAGAAATTCCAGTATCCAGTCCGCGGAAAGGTCCGCCGTGTATACCTTGCAGTAGGCTTCAAACGCCGTGCAGCAACGAAGCAACCCCACCCATTCCTGGTAATGGCTTCCATCCGCCGGCGCTTCCGGCGGACTGAGAAGCTCCGTTTGATACAGGGCGAGCAGGTTTGCTATAGAGGACGCCCGCTCCAGGTAGCGACCTAACTGAATAAACTGCCACTCCTCGCCATGACTCATGGTGGTATCGGTGACCCCCTGGAACAGGTGGACTCCGTCGATCACCGCGGGAAGAAAATCAGTCAGCCGGGTATTCAGTCCAAACTCTGAATGAGGTTGGATTACCCAGTGGTACATGCGGTTCAATTGCTGCCACTGCTCAGAACTGATCTCGTCGCGCACCTGGCGCGCATTTTCCCGTGCTTCGATCAGGCAAGAGGTGACCGATGCGGGAATCTCCGCGTCGAACGTCAGCGAGTGGACCAGTTGGTAATAGTCATTGTTCCAGCTAACGCCCTGGGGATTTCCCAGGGCCGCCAAGACGCGCTTCCATCTTCCTTCCGCGCTGGTGCTGGACTTGTCGAGCATGAGACCCATATTCACGTCGAGCATGCGCACCGTATGCTCAGCGCGCTCAAGATAGCGGCTCATCCAATAAAGGCTGTCTGCTACGCGAGAAAGCATATGCTCCCCTAGTCGGTCAGAACCCAGGTATCTTTACTGCCTCCACCCTGCGACGAGTTCACCACCAGCGAGCCCCGCCGCAGAGCAACGCGGGTGAGCCCACCGGGAACAATGCGCACCTTATCGCCATACAAGATATAAGGCCGCAAGTCCACATGCCGGGGCTCGATACCGTTCTCCGTCAAACAGCCGGCGCGGGAGAAATCGAGGGTAGGCTGGGCAATATAGTTGCGCGGGTTGGCTTCGATGGCGAGCTTGAACTCCTCGCGCTGCTCGGCGCTGCTATGGGGTCCGATCAGCATTCCATAACCGCCCGACTCGCCCACCGCTTTCACCACCAGCTTGTCCAGATTTTCGATAGCGTACTTGCGCTGTTTGGGATCGGTCATGAGATAGGTTTCGACGTTATTCAGGATCGGTTCTTCACCCAGGTAGTAGCGGATGATCGCAGGCACGTAGGCATAGACCGCCTTATCGTCGGCGATGCCGGTGCCGAAAGCATTGGCCAGGGTCACATTGCCGGCGCGGTAGGCATTGAACATGCCGGCGACCCCCAGGATGGAGTCGGAACGAAAGGCCAGCGGGATCAATAAAGTCGTCGTCCACCCGGCGGTAGATGACGTCCACTCGCTTCAGTCCGGCAGTGGTTCGCATGTAAACCACGTTGTCGTGGATAACCAGGTCGCGTCCTTCGACCAGCTCGATGCCCATCTGCCGGGCAAGGTACGTGTGCTCGAAATAGGCCGAATTGTAGACACCTGGGGTTAGCAATACGATCGAGGGATCGTGACGCCCCTCGGGGGCCAGCGAGCGCAGCGTGCTCAGCAGCAGCTGGGTGTAGTGCTCGATGGGCTGCACGCCGTAGTCCCGAAACAGCTGCGGAAACGTCCGCTTCATCACCCGGCGGCTGGTCAGCATGTAGGAGACGCCGCTGGGCACCCTGAGGTTGTCTTCCAGCACCACAAATTCACCGCTGCTCAGGCGAAGAAGATCTGTGCCCGTCACGGTGATATATACATTCCGGGGAACCTGCAGTCCGCGCATTTCCCTGCGAAACTGACGGCAGCTATAGACAATCTCGCGCGGCACCCGGCCGTCGTTGAGAATCTTGCCCTCGTTATAAACATCGTGCAGAAACAGATTCAGGGCGGTGATGCGCTGGATAAGTCCCTTTTCGATGTGTTGCCATTCCGCCCCGGTGATGATGCGCGGCAACAGGTCATAGGGAAAAATTCTCTCCGTGCCTTCCCCGTGCCCATATACGTTGAAGGTGATGCCCTGGGTCAGGAATGACAAGTCAACCGAGCGCTTGCGGCGCGCGATCTCATCCGGCGGGAGGTTGAGAAATTGTTCCAGCGCGGCCGCATAGTGCGGTCTTACCAGGCCGTCTTCGGCGAACATCTCGTCATACGTATTGTCGAGAACATAGTCCTTTAAGAGCGGATTGGCGAAGGTGCTGGGTCGGGCTATTTCCATTTGGCCATCCTGGCTCAAGGTTTAAATCCTGACGCGGTTTCGGTCGCGACCTCGTCGCTGATCACACTGAAATTGGTCAGGTTGGCGATTCCGAACGAGGTGGTGATCGCTACATCGGAGGCATCCCGGCCCACGGCCATCAACACCCGGCCGATGCGGGGATGATCATGGCGGGCGTCCACCGTCCACCAGCGGTTGGCCAGGTAGACTTCAAACCAGGCACTGAAGTCCATGGGCGTAAATGAGGGAGGAATGCCAATATCCCCCAGGTACCCGGTCACATAGCGCGCCGGTATGTTGAGAGCGCGGCAGAAGGTCACCGCCAGGTGCTGAAAGTCCCTGCATACTCCGACCCTCTCGGTAAATACGTCGAGGGCCGTCTTGGTGGAACGCGCATGTTGATAGCCAAAAGCCACCTTGGAATGAACCCAGCTGCAGATGGCGCGGACCCGTCCCCAGCCTGGAGCTACATCGCCAAACAACTCCACCGCGATGTTGGAGAGTCGATCGACCTCACAGTAGCGGCTGTTGAGCAGATAGATGAGGGTTTCGTTCGGTAGGTCGGAAACCGGATGCTCGGTGGCGTTCAGCGGAGAAGGGTCTTCCATGCCGGAATCTTCAATCAGGGTGGAACCGGTCAGTTGGATATGTCCCGGAGGCGCCACAAACCTTGAGCAGCGATTGCCAAAAGTGTCGATGTAGTTGGTAATGGGGACTGCTGGATCCAGCCGCAGTTCGTCGGGCTCGAGCAGGTCTGGCTCCCGCGACGGATGCACATGGAGCATCGCGACGATAGTAACGGGAGCTGGAATATTGAAACCGATGTCATAACCTAAGCGAATAAGCATTGCTTCCCTCGATCGAGCCCTGAAGAGCGAATCGCCCAGGGTGACCCCCGGGCAAGTTCGACAGGAACGACAAGGTCCTTGTCGCAAAAATTATGATGCTGAAAAACTAACAGACAATCAGGATCGGCTCCCAGCTGTTCCTATCGTTATACCGCGTTCACGCAAAATGCTCTAGCATTCAGGTTGGAGAGTGTGAATGACCTATTGTTTGGGCATTATGACTCATGAGGGATTGGTTATGGCGTCCGATTCCCGAGCCAACGCCGGCTTCGACCAGGTGAACGTCTGCCAGAAGATGCATACATTTCTCCAACCGGGAGAACGTGCTTTTGTCATCCTGACCAGCGGAAACCTGTCTCTGACCCAGTCGGTCATCACCCTTTTGCGTAACGATTTCGAGTCTGGGGAGGGCTTGGCGAAGGCCGAATCGATGTATGCGGCGGCCCGCGCGGTAGGGGACTGCGTTCGCCGGGTCTCGGATATGGATCGCGCGGCGCTGGAGAAAGACGACTTCAAGTTCAACATTCATCTGCTGTTAGGAGGCCAGGTCAAAGGAGAGAAGCCGAACCTCTTCCTCATATACCCGCAGGGAAACCCCTTGAGCGCGACCGAGGATTCGCCTTATCTGCAGATTGGCGAAGTTAAGTACGGCCGGCCGATCCTTGACCGCGGAATCGAGTTTACTTCCACCGGCCTGGAGGTCGCGGGCACCTACGCCCTGTTGTCGATGGATGCTGCGATGCGCTCGAATGTGACGGTAGGGCCGCCGCTCGAAGTGCTGCTATACCAGAACGACAAATTGGAATTCGACCGTTACCGGCGCTTTGAGGCCGAGGATCTTGAGCTGGGCCTGATGCATGCGCAGTGGGAGCAGGCATTGCGCCGGGCGGTTGAGGAATTGCCCGCCCTTCATTTCGGCGCCCTGAAGGCCAACGCTTCCTAGCAGGCCTCTGCTTGAATTGAGTCCCGGAGGGGCGGCTGCGAGTCATAGCTGTCCGAATTGGCGAATAAATCGGGCTTGGTGTTCAGGTAATTCGTTGAATGCATTGAACAGCGTCCGTCGCAACAGAATCGGGTTAATTTTGACGCCAAGACTACGTTCTGGGCTAATCTCAGCCACACTTGTCCAAATTAGCTTTCGGGGAACTGCTGTTTTGCCATTATCAGCAACAGATCGCCCTTGAGGTACGTTTCCTTTAAAGAATGTAGCGGGACAAATCCTGGTCCTTGACGATCGAGGCTACCATGGCCCGCACGTACTCGGGATCGATCAGAACCACACGCTCCCGGCCGTCGGTGGTCTCCACGTCGCTTACCGGCAGAGGCACCGTGGCTCCGTTCTCTGCAGCCGAAGCAGCAATTTCAATCAGCGGACCTTCGGCGGCATGGCCCTTCATGATGTCGGGCGCCATGAAGCTGATTTCATCCAGCACCCGCTCCATGATGGTGTGCAGCCGCCGCGCACCGATGTTCTCCGTAGTCTCGTTTACGCGGAAGGCGAACCGCGCCATCTCTTCCAGCGACTCCTTGGTAAACCTGAGTTTCAGGCCTTCGGTTTCGAGCAACGCGGTGTATTGCTTGGTAAGCGACGATTTAGGCTCGGTAAGTATGCGGACAAAGTCTTCTACCGTCAGCGATTGCAGCTCCACGCGGATAGGAAAGCGGCCCTGCAGCTCAGGAATCAGGTCGCTCGGTTTGGAAACGTGAAAAGCGCCCGCAGCGATGAAGAGGATGTGATCCGTGCGCACCATGCCGTACCTGGTATTGACGGTGGTCCCTTCGACGATGGGGAGGATGTCCCGCTGCACGCCTTCCCTCGATACATCCGGACCGTGACCGCCTTCCCGGCCGGCGATCTTGTCAATCTCATCCAGGAAGATAATGCCCGAGTTCTCCACTCTCTCGACTGCCAGCCGCGTTACCTGGTCCATGTCGACCAGCCGCGTCTCTTCCTCCTGCACCAGGTATTCGAAAGCCTCCCCGACCTTCATCTTGCGCTTCTTGGTGCGCTGGCCGAATAGGTTGGGCAGCACGTCCTTGAGGTTGATATCCATCTCCTCGACGCCCTGGTTGGAGATGATCTCAAACGACGGGGTGCTGCGCTCGCGCACATCGATCTCCACCGTGCGCTCATCCAGCTTGCTTTCCCGGAACTGTTGCCGCAGCTTCTCCCGGGTGCGGTTATGGCTTTCCTGGCTGGCCGGAGGAAAACTAGTGCCATCGATCACCACCGGACCTGGCGCGGAATGGGTGCTGCCCTGCGAGCCCGCGGCGGCCGGCGAAGGGGGCAGCAGCAGGTCCAGCAGGCGCTCTTCGGCGTTGAGTTCGGCCCTGTCTTCCACCTCTTCCAGCTTTTCCTCGCGCACCATATCCACGGCGATTTCCACCAGGTCGCGGATCATCGATTCCACGTCCCGCCCTACGTAACCGACCTCGGTGAATTTGGAGGCTTCCACCTTCATGAAGGGGGAATTGGTGAGCTTGGCCAGGCGGCGCGCAATCTCTGTCTTGCCTACGCCCGTGGGCCCGATCATGATGATGTTTTTGGGCATGATCTCTTCGGCGATATCGGGCGGCAGCTTCTGGCGGCGCATACGGTTTCTCAGCGCGATGGCTACGGCCCGCTTGGCGGCGCGTTGGCCGACGACATGCTTGTCCAGCTCGGCCACGATCTCCCGTGGGGTGAGATCTTCCAGTGAGAGTTCCAGCTCTTCCGCGGTTCCGGGTAAAAAAATTGCCATATGCCTGCTCCTTTTGGGCGGCAGCTTAGAGCACTAAGAAAGCCTAGCCGTGCAGTTCTTCAATCGTGATTTGGTCGTTGGTGTAGATGCAGATCTGGCCCGCGATACGCAAAGACTTCTCCGCAATGGCACGCGCCGGCAAGTCGGAATTCTCGACCAGGGCCCGGGCCGCAGCCAGCGCGAAACTGCCACCGCTGCCGATGGCCGCAATGCCCTCGTCGGGCTCGATCACATCGCCGGAGCCGCTGATAAGAAAGGTCTGTTGCAGGTCGGCAACGACCAGCAAGGCCTCGAGGTTGCGCAGCATCTTATCCGTGCGCCAGTCCTTGGCCAGCTCCACGGCCGAGCGCCCCAGGTTGCCGGCATACTGTTCCAGCTTGGCCTCGAAGCGGCTGAAGAGCGAGAACGCATCCGCTGTCGAGCCGGCAAAACCAGCCAGGATTTTATCCTGATACAGCCGCCGGATCTTGCGCGCGGTGTGTTTGATCACGCTGTCGCCCAGGGTGACCTGGCCATCGGCCGCCATGACCACGCTGGAGTTTCTGCGCACACACAGAACGGTAGTGGAGCGAATTCGCCGGGCTTCGGAGCGGGAATTTACGGGATTAGCGGCTCTCGAAACGGCGGTTGCCGTCGAGCTTCTGACAACAGACGAGCGGATGGACATCTCTAGTCAGTATAGCGCAGCCTCGGCGTCGCTAAATCCTCCGCCAATGCGCGAAGTTGCGGTACTGCGCGAAAGTAATGTTGCCGAATGCGGTCCGGGTGTCTTCACCGCAGCTCCCAGGAGGCGCTGGCCTGGGATATCCTTCATCGTGTACCCCTATTTGAGCTGGAGCTTTCATGAATAGCTTCCCGTTGCGCGACTCCCAGCTCTTCGGCACCTTTGCCGCAGTCGGAGTCTGCCTAGGGGGCGTGGCCGCGTACGCGCTTCTCCGCCGCCGCCCCAGCCCCGATGAAGAGGAGCGCAAGCGCAGGGATCTGCTGGTGCAGCAGGGGCGCATCATTGACGCCACCGTCATCGACATCTCCGACCTCAATGCCGAAGAAAGCGGACGGCCCAACGGGCTGCAGCTCATTCTTTACAAATATGAAGCGGCGGGGGTGGTCTACGAGTGCTCCCAGGACGTGACCATGCTGCGGCATATTGTCAACATCTATGACTGCCGGCTGGGCTTTCCCGCATCTGTGCGCTACGATCCCCACAATCCTGGTAACTCGCTGATTGTGGCTGAGGGCTGGAGCGGGTTGCGCGATACAGCCAATTCTGTTCCTCTCCACGGCCGCTCCAAAGACGCAGCGCACTCGCTACGATAGCCGGCGCTTCCCCCTCTGTACCCGCTCCCGGTACACTAGAGAAGTATGCACGTTCATGGCGCGGCGTCGGAAAAGACGCAACGAATTTTGCGCATCTCGCTGCTGGCCACGTTGGCCTATGTGGCCCTTACCTTCTTCGCCGGAGTGCATGCTCATTCGCTCGCCCTGATCTCCGAGGCAGGCCATAACGTATCAGATTTTCTCGCCCTGTTGCTGTCGTTCGTCGCCGTTTACTTTCAGACTCGGCCGCCTACCGACCAGAAGACCTTCGGCTACCAGCGCGCCGGCGTGCTAGCAGCCTTTCTCAATGCCCTGACCCTGGTCGTGATCGCGGTCTGGATTGCCATAGCGGCCGTCCATCGGCTGAGTGAACCGGTTCAAGTGCAACCCCGTCTGATGATGATCGTCGCCGCGGCCGGCGTCCTGATGAACGGCGTGATCGCCGCCCTGCTCTGGACCACTTCGCGTGACGTCAATATCCGCAGCACTTTCATTCATATGCTGGGCGACACGCTCTCGACCGCTGCAGTCATCGTCGGGGGCGCCGCGATCCTCTTTACCGGGCGCAACTGGATCGACCCAGTCCTCTCCATCTTGATTGCCGCGCTGATTCTGTGGAGTTCGCTGTCCATCGTGCGCGAGACGCTCAACATCCTCTTGGAAGGAACCCCGCGTGGTTGTTCGTTAGCCGAGATCCGGGTTTCGCTTCAGGCCATCGATGGGGTTGAAGATGTGCACGACCTGCACGTGTGGAGCCTCGGATCCCAGACCCACGCCTGTGCCACGCACGTCATCATAGCCGACATCCCTCCGTCGGAGAGTGCTCGCATACTGGAGCAAGTGAACGGGGTACTGCGGCAAAAGTTCCGTATTTACCACTCCACGATTCAATTCGAATGTGTCGATTGTGAAGTCGCCCATGGTTGCGCCCCACCCACAGAGGTCGACGAGCACGACCACTCTGGCCACGACCACTCCCACGCTCATTCCCACTAGAGGTCGATTGCCCAACTTACCGTTGCCGGTAAGCCAGACAAATGTGAGAACGCCTGGTCGTTCGTGACGAGTATCGCCTCGACAGAAATTGCGTGAGCGGCAATCAACATATCGAGATTGCCAAGTGACTTGCCAGCCTTCTCTTGTCTCGCCCGGAGGTCACCATACGTCTGGGCCTCCTCTCTTCCCCAGGGAAGAACTTGGATTTTTGCAAGGAAGCCTTCGAGGGCAGAGCGAAGAACTGTCGCATTCGGATTCCTGGCTAACCCGTATTGGATTTCCGCCTCGGTAATCACCGAGATACATGCGACCTCTCCACGCTGGAGATTGGCCAGCTTTGCGCGAGCAACTTGAGACTTACCCTTAACGATGTAGCTGACGGTATTGGTGTCGATCATGTAGAGCTGGCTCACAGCTCATCTCGCTCCTGCGGGATGCCCTGGGCGCGATCAGCCAGAAAGTCATCGGGGAAACCGGCCTTGTCGAGAGCAGCAAAAATCTCATCCCATCCGCCTGGAGCCTCCGACAGAATCAGATCTCCGCTTTGCGGGTCGCGACGGATGTATACCTCATCCGTCGCGAAGCGGTACTCAGCAGGAATCCGGACCGCTTGACTCCGGCCGCTCATGAAGACCTTAGCCTTTGCTGGTTGCGCCATCTTTTTGTCCTCGATATATATCATGCTATATATCGGGAGATGCGTTCAAGGTCTTGGCTCCAGAATCCTCAGTACTCTGCCCTGGTTTGTCTGGTTGCGACTGGTAGATCTCGGCCACCCGCTCGAGGGTGTCGATCTCGCTTACCGGCTTGTCATCGCGAATGCGCAGAATGCGCGGGAAACGGAGAGCGAAACCACTGTCATGCCGATCCGATCGCATCACGTTGTTGAACGCGACTTCCAACACCACCAGCGGTTCGACCGCCCGGATGCTTCCGAAATCCTCCAGCGTGTGCTCCAGAAAGAACTGGGTTAGCTGGGTAATCTCCGCATCGGTCACGCCGGAGTAAGCCTTGCCAACATTGCGCAATACCTCGCCATCGCGGACCGCGAAGGTGTAGTCACTCAGCCAGCCGGCCCGCTTCCCATGGCCGTACTCCGCCGCCGTTACCACCACATCGAGGGTGGCCAGCTCGCGCTTCAGCTTGAGCCAGGCCAGCCCGCGCCTGCCGGGCTGGTAGGTGCTATGCCGGGCCTTCAGCATGACGCCTTCATTGCCGCGGGCCCGTGCATCTAAATACGCCTGCTCCAGTTGCGCTACACTTTCCAACTGGACGGCGGGCGCGAGCACCAGCCGGGGGAAGGCGTCCTCCGGCCTATGCGGCTCAAAGAGCAACTCCGTCTGCTGCCCGCGGCTGGCCATGCGGCTGCTCACCCTGGTTATGGGCTGCTCTCGCTCCACCAGCGCTTCCAACGCGCGCCGGCGTTGATTCAAGGGTTTGTCCATCCATGTTTCGCCGTGGGCGTAAAGCAGATCAAAAGCCATAAACACCACAGGAGTGGCTTCCCGCATCTCCGCCGTAACCCGCTTGCGCCCCAACCGTGCCTGCAGAGAAGCAAAGGGCAACGCACGGTCGCGGCTCCAGGCGAGGATCTCGCCGTCAAGCACCAGCGGTTCCTCAAACCCAGCAAAGGCCTCGACGATCTCCGGGAAACTAGCAGTCATATCCTCCCGTGAACGGGAGTACAGAGCCACCCGTCCGGGATGCTCAGGCGAGCCGCAGTGAATTTGCGCCCGGACGCCATCGTACTTATCTTCCAGTTGGGCTTCTTTAATGACCGGGCCGTGAACCTCGCTGGAGGCAGACTTGGCTTCTTCGGCCACCTCGGTACTGAAGCGCTGCAGGGCCTCCTCTACGGTCTCGACCGGGCTGGCCAGCATAAAGTCTAGGGGATGAAAGAGCTTCATCCGCGCCTCGGCCAGCCGGCCGGTGGCCGCCAGCTCCAGTACCTCGGGGAGATTGCCATTTAGCATCCTGGCGCGTCGAACGTCGCCGATGGGGCCTCCATAAGCGGCGGCAATCGCCTCTTCTACCAGGCTGACCTGGATGCCGGTGCGCATATCCCCGAGGATGATCTTGATCAGGTACTTAGCCTCGAGCGGCGTGGCCCTGTGGAGCAGGTCCAGGGTGATTTGCTGTTTTCTGGCCGGCTTGGCGGCATCGGCAATGGCGGCAAAGGCCTCGGCCACATCGGGCAGCGAGAGGGTCGACTGCGCGGAGCCGCGTCCTTGCAAAAGGTCTTGCGCCGCGCCGCCCAAGTCGCCATGACGCAGGTAAGCGGCATGCATTGCGGCCTGGCTGGCCCCGGAGAGATCGGCGAGGACGCGGCTGAGCGCCGCCCCGCCCACCTTCAATTCCCGCCCATCCGTCTCCGGAAAAGGCGCCCCGGCAAGGTACAGCGCCGCCAGTCCGGCTTCCAGCACGGAAAGTGGGCGCAGATATTCGGCCATGAGCGCTCGCTTCTCCAGCTTGCTGCCGGTTTCGGCCAAACGCTGGCATAGCTCTGCGAATTGGGTGAACAGGGCATGCATGCTCAGGTTCCCATTGAGATGCAGCGGCGGCCAAACCTGATAAAATAAGGCAAATGGTTCATCGCGTCGCCAACACGGTTCCCGTCCGGCACGCCCTTTCCTAGCGGCGCTCCCCGCCAATTGCGTCCCTCTTGTTTCGCCCCGAAATACAAAAGTTGACCTCGCCCCAGGGGCGCGGAAAGGAACCGTACCATGTTGGATCGCCTGGAACAGATCGAAACCCGTTATGAAGACCTTGGCCGCCAGCTCGCCGACCCACAGCTGGTGACCGACCAGCAAAAATACCACAAGACCGCGAAGGCCCACCGCGACCTGGAAGCAGTGGTGGGAAAGTACCGCGAGCTCAAACAGGCGCTCCAGGGGATTGCCGACGCCACCAGCATGCTGAACGAGAGCGACGCCGAGCTGGCAGCCATGGCGCAGGAGGAGCTGACCCGCCTGCAGAGCCAGTCTGGAGCCCTGGAAGAAGAAATCAAGGTCATGCTGCTGCCCAAGGATCCCAACGATGAGAAGAACGTCATCCTCGAGATCCGCGCCGGCACCGGTGGAGACGAGGCGTCTCTGTTCGTGGCCGAGATCTTCCGCATGTACTCCCGTTTTGCCGAGCAGCATCGCTGGAAGGTGGAGGTTCTTTCCCAATCCGAATCCGGGGTTGGCGGACTCAAGGAAATAATCGCCATCATTGAGGGCAAGCGGGTGTACTCGCAGATGAAATACGAAAGCGGAGTGCACCGGGTGCAGCGCGTTCCCGCCACCGAGACTCAGGGCCGGGTCCACACTTCGGCCATCACCGTCGCTGTTTTGCCCGAAGCCGAAGATGTCGACGTGAAGATCGAGGCTAAGGACATTCGCATCGATACTTTCTGCTCCTCCGGACCCGGTGGACAATCGGTCAACACCACTTACTCCGCGGTGCGCATCACCCACCTGCCCACCAACACAGTGGTGAGTTGCCAGGACGAGAAATCGCAGATCAAGAACCGCGAGAAGGCCATGCGCGTCTTGCGCGCGCGGCTCTACGAAGTGGAAATGGAAAAGCAGCAGGAGGCGCTGGCCAAGGAACGCAAGCAGCAGGTGGGCAGCGGCGATCGCAGCGAGAAGATCCGCACCTACAATTTTCCGCAGAACCGGCTTACCGACCACCGCATCGGTCTAACCAACCACCAGCTCGCGGAAGTCATGGAAGGCAGGCTCCAGCCAACCATCGACGCCCTGATCGCGCACTATCAGGCTGAGCGTCTCAAGGCTGAAACAGCCACTGTGGCGTAACGTGCCGGCCAGCGCCGGCGAGGCTCTGCTATCGGCACGCGCTCGGCTGGCCGCCAGCTCACGCAATCCCCGCCGCGACGCCGAAGTGCTGCTTGCCCACGTGCTGGGATGCGACCAGGCAGCCCTGCTGACTCATCCCGAGCGTCTCCTCTCCACGGCGGAATCCGATCAGTTGGAAAGCTTCCTCGAGCGACGCCTGGCCAGCGAGCCCATGCAGTACATCACAGGCTCGCAGGAGTTCTTCGGCCTGCTCTTCGAAGTGACCCCGGCTGTCCTCATCCCCCGTCCGGAAACCGAGCATCTGGTGGAAGCAGCACTGGAGCACATTGCTCCTGAAGCGAACGCGCGCATCGCTGATGTGGGCACCGGCTCGGGCGCTATCGCAGTAGCGCTGGCGCATGACCGGCCGCAAGCGCACGTGACCGCGGTGGATCTTTCTCCTGCGGCACTCGAACTTGGCCGCCGCAATGCCCAGCGGCATGGGGTGCTCGAACGGGTGACTTTCCTGCAATCCAATCTGTTGGCGGCCGTCGATGGTGCTGACTTTGACATGGTTGTATCGAATCCTCCCTACGTCGCTGAGGGAGAGGTCCTGGAACCCCAAGTGTTTGATTACGAGCCGCACTGCGCGCTCTACTCCGGGCCTACGGGTCTGGAAGTCTACGAGCGCCTGATCCCGCAGGCCCGCAACGTGCTCAAGCCGCAGGGCTGGCTGCTGCTGGAGATAGGCTTCGGCCAGCAGCCGGCCGTGGAAGCGCTGCTCCGCGGCTGGTCATCCGTCAGTGTGGTTCACGATCTGCAGGGAATTCCTCGCGTCGTTCAGGCGATGAAGGGGATTGGTTGATAATAGAGATACGAGGGATTCATGGGCACGATAACCGAGCTTCCAAAAACATCTTTGACCTTTGAGCAGAAACTGGATCGCCTGGCCCAGGTGGCGATCAATGCTGGCTTAGGACTCGAGCGTGGCCAGGAACTGGTCATGACGGCGTCACTCGACGCCTTACCGCTGGCCCGCTTGATCACCGAGCAAGCCTACAAGGCCGGCGCTTCGCTCGTGACCACGTTGTTCACCGATGAGGAGTCGACGCTGTTGCGTTATCGCTACGCCGAGGACCCGGGCTTCGATACCGCCGCGGGATGGCTCTACGAGGGAATGGCGGCGGCGTTTCGCAACGGCGCCGCGCGGCTTGCGATTGCCGGCGGAAATCCATCCCTGCTGTCCAAGGAAGATCCGGAGAAAGTTGGCCGGGCCAACCGGGCCGTCTCCAAAGCCTATCGTCCGGCCATCGAACTCATCACCCGCCATGACATCAACTGGACCATCGTTGCCTGCGCCACGCCGGCATGGGCGGCAGCGGTATTTCCCGATCTCCCTCCCGATCAGGCGATGACCAAACTGTGGGACGCGATCTTTGCTGCGTCCCGCGTGGACGCAGACGATCCCATCGCCCGCTGGAAACAACATGACGCCGGGCTGCATCGCCGCGCGAACCTGCTCAATGAGAAGCGCTACGCCTCGCTTCATTTCCGCGGCCCGGGCACCGATCTGCGCGTGGGACTGGCAGATGATCATCAGTGGATGGGCGGAGGCACGGAGGCCGGTACCGGCGCCTATTGCATTCCGAACATGCCCACGGAGGAGGTCTTTACCACTCCGCACAAAGACCGCGTCGAGGGCTCGGTCACCAGCACCAAGCCACTCTCCCACCAGGGCACGCTGATAGAGAAGATCCAGGTGCGCTTTGAAGGCGGCCGTGTAGTGGACTGCAAGGCGTCCAAGGGACAGGAAGTACTGCAGCGAATGATCGATACGGACGAGGGAGCGCGACGCCTGGGTGAAGTGGCGCTGGTGCCGCACTCTTCGCCAATTGCCAGCAGCGGCTTGCTGTTCCTGAACACGCTGTTCGATGAAAACGCGGCCAGCCACATTGCCCTGGGACAGGCTTACAGCACATGCATCAAGGATGGAGACCAGCTCAAGCCCGAAGAGCTTGCCGCCAAGGGCGCAAACGAGAGCCTAATCCACGTGGATTGGATGATCGGATCAAGCAAGATCGATTTGGACGGCATCACGGCCACGGGCAGCGTGGAGCCGCTGATGCGCAAAGGCGAGTGGGTCTAAGCATCAAGAACCGCAGGTCCGCTACGCTTGATTTCGTTCATAATTTTGGTGGCTGGAAAGCTATGAAGAGCATCGGCTAACAAGCATCGTCGGGGTCCTTCGACTGCGCGCCCAAAACCCGAACTTCATGCAGCTCTCCGTAAAGAGAGCCGCATGAAGTTCGCCAACGCCACCAGGCTGGACAGGAAATCCGGGGAAGCGTAGTGGAGGGACCTGCTGTTTCTCTATATGCCGCCGGGTAACCCCTCACCCCGATCAGGCTTCTACAGTTCGACCCTCTACTTCGAAGAGCAGCCGGTTCTTCAACGGATCAGCATCCACCCGGATGTGATCGCCGTGCAGCACCTCGCCATCCAGAATCTTGATCGCTAACGGATCCTGGATCAGGCGCTGAATCGCTCTCTTCAGCGGACGAGCCCCATACTGGCGGTCATACCCTGTTAGCAGCAACTGGTGACGCGCGCCTTCAGTCAACTCAAGAGTGATCTTGCGCGGTTCCAGCAGCTTACGCAGATCGGCCAAGCGCAGATCGACAATGTGCGACAACTGCTCCTCTCCCAGCGGACGGAAGATGACTACATCGTCTATACGGTTGAGAAACTCCGGCCGGAAGCTCTGCCTTAGCAGTTGCATCACCTGCTCGCGCGCCGCGTCAAACGCTGCTTCGCTCTCCAGGTTCTCCGACTGCAACAGATGCGCCCCCAGGTTCGAGGTCATGATCAGCACCGTGTTTTTGAAGTCCACCGTGCGGCCTTTCGAATCCGTCAATCGTCCGTCGTCGAGGACCTGCAGAAGGACATTGAACACATCGGGATGCGCCTTCTCGATTTCGTCGAAAAGGATCACAGAATAGGGCCGCCTGCGAACCGCCTCGGTCAGTTGACCGCCCTCGTCGTAGCCTACGTATCCAGGAGGGGCACCGATCAACCGGGCGACCGCATGTTTCTCCATGTACTCCGACATGTCGATGCGAACCATAGCCTGGTCGTCATCGAAGAGAAACTCCGCCAGGGCGCGCGCAGTCTCGGTCTTGCCTACTCCGGTGGGTCCCAGGAAGAGAAAAGAACCGATCGGCCGCTTGGGATCGCTCAAGCCCGCACGTGAACGGCGAATCGCGTTGGCCACAATCTCCAGCGCCTCATCCTGCCCGACCACCCGCTCGCGCAGACGGCCTTCCATCTCCACCAGCTTGCGGACCTCTCCTTCCAGCATCTTGTCCACGGGGATGCCGGTCCATTTGCTCACGATCCTGGCAATGTCTTCCTCGTCGACCTCTTCCTTCAACAGACGCCCAGCCTCGGCACCATCCTGCTTGGCGTTCAACCGCTTCAGCTCCGCTTCGAGCTGGGGAAGTTCGCCATACTGAATAGCCGCCGAGCGCTCCAGATTGCCACGCCGCGTCTGCTCTTCCATCTCAAAGCGCAGCGCCTCAATCTTCTTCTTCACCTCGGTCAGCCGGGTAATGGCTTCCCGCTCCGTCTGCCAGCGAGCGCGCAGCCCCGTGGCCTTTTCCTTCAGCGCGGCAAGTTCGCGCACCACGGCCTCCAACCGCTCTTTCGAATTTTTATCGGTCTCCCGCTTGAGCGCCGTGCGTTCAATCTCCAGCGAGATCATTTGCCGCTCCAGCTGATCGATCTCCACCGGCACGGAGCCGATCTGGATGGCCAGCGATGCCGCCGCCTCGTCCACCAGGTCGATAGCCTTATCTGGGAGGAACCGGTCAGAGATGTAGCGGTGCGAAAGCGTAGCCGCAGCCACGATGGCCGAATCCTTGATGCGGACGTTGTGGTGGGCCTCGTAACGCTCTTTTAGACCGCGCAGAATCGCAATGGTGTCTTCTACGTTCGGCTCGCCAACGAAGACGATCTGGAAACGACGCTCCAGCGCCGCATCTTTTTCGATGTACTTGCGATATTCGTTCAGCGTGGTCGCACCAATAGCCCGCAGCTCGCCCCGTGCCAGCGGCGGCTTCAGCATATTCGAAGCGTCAATGGCTCCTTCAGCCGCGCCGGCCCCGACCAGGGTGTGCAGCTCATCGATGAAAAGGATGATCTGGCCGTGGGACTCTTCAATATCTTTGAGCACCGCCTTAAGGCGGTCCTCAAACTCGCCGCGATACTTCGCTCCCGCCAGCATGGAGCCAAGATCGAGCGAGATCACGCGCTTGTCGCGCAGCAGCTCCGGCACATCGCCGGAGACGATGCGGCGAGCCAATCCCTCGACGATGGCGGTCTTGCCCACGCCGGGCTCGCCAATCAGCACAGGGTTGTTCTTGGTGCGGCGCGAGAGCACCTGGATGACGCGGCGAATCTCCTCATCCCGTCCGATGACCGGATCCAATTTGCCCCGCCGCGCCAGTTCCGTGAGGTCCTTGGCGTAACGGTCCAGCGCCTGGTACTTGCCTTCAGGGCTCTGATCGGTCACCCTTTGGTTGCCGCGCACCGAGGTCAATCCCTGCAGGATCGCATCCCGCGTGGCGCCCATAGAGGCCAGCAGCATCTGCGCCGGATCCTTCTTGAGCTGGGCCAGCGCCAAGAGCAAATGCTCGGTCGAAACGTATTCGTCTTTAAAATCTTGCGCCTCTTTTGAGGCGTCATTCAGCACCCGCTGCATGGTATTGGAAAGTCCCGGCTCTGAGGTCGCACCGGAGACTTTGGGCAGGCCTGCGATGGCGTGCCGGGCACTGGCCAACATCTGCTCTGTAGGGATTCCTACCTTTTGCAGCAGGGGAACGATGATGCCTTCCTTGTCTTCCAACAAGGCCATCAGCAGATGCATGGGCAGCACTTCAGGCTGGCCATTCTCATTGGCCAGCGAGCTGGCCTGCTGAATCGCCTCCTGTGATTTCAGGGTGAACTTATCCCAACGTATTGCCATATTCCTGTCTTCCTGACCGACCAGACCATCCTGAACTCGCATGCGCTGCGAAAGCAAGGGCGGGCCTCGCCCGGGTGTGGATAAGCCTGGTCTTCAATTTCTGTTTTGATCCTGGTATTGCTTTGCCGAAGAAGTGGCGCGCAAGCGTCAACGCCAAAATTTGTGAGTTCACCCCGGGTCATGGCCGGGGTGAACTCAATTCCTGCTTTCGGGTTACGCCGTCTTGGCAGTCTCGGGCGCTGCCTGTTGATTCTGGTTCAGCTGCTTGGCTGACCCGACGTTCACCTTGATTTGCTTGGGTTTGCTTTCCGGGCGTTTCTGCAGTTCCAAACGTAGAACCCCGGCGTCATATTCGGCCTTGATGCTCTCCGGGTCGATGGTGTTGGGAACCGTGAAGGCGCGATAGAAGCTGCCGTAACGCCGCTCCACACGATGGAAGTTCTCTTCCTTACCTTCGGTCTCGAAACTGCGCTCGCCCCTTACCGACAGGGTCGAGTTTTCCATCCGGACATCCAGATCCTCCTGGCGTATGCCTGGAATTTCGAGTTTGAGCACCAGTTTGTGCTCGTCCTCGTAGATGTCAACCGGGGGCACGAATCCCGCGGCCGTTACCGGCTCGTTCTCTCCCGAACCACTCCGGGAAAAGTCCTGAAAAAGGGTATTCATCCGATTTTGCAAAGCCACCACGTCGCGATAGGCTTCCCAGCGAGTAACTGTCATACGTCTCCTCCGAGTGCGGCTGAGTTTATCAGCCAGACAATCCTTTGATGACAATCATAGCATGAAGGAATCATAAAATATGAGCGTATCTGCATCACATTTTTGTTAATTGCTGACTGGGAGCTCCGGCGTCGCCTCCAGAAGCGTCTTTGTGTAGGCCTCCCGCGGGGAACCGCAGATCTGGTCACAGGTTCCCGCTTCGACCACCCGCCCAGCTCGCATGACCACGATATTGGTCGAGAGATAGCGCACCAGGGGCATGGAGTGGGAAATAAAGAGGTAAGTCAAATGGAATGTTTGCTGTAGATGGCGCAGTAGGTTCATGATCTGGGCCCCGACGCTCACATCCAGCGCCGAGACCGGCTCATCGAGCAGGAGCAGTTCGGGACGAAGCGCCAGCGCCCGGGCTATATTGATCCGCTGCCGCTGGCCGCCAGAGAACTCATGGGGATATCGGCGCAAGGCTGATTCGTCCAGGCCTACCTCGGCCAGCAGGGCTTTTGGATTTTCGGCCGGCTGGCTCGCTGTGCCGCCGCGATGGATGCGGAAGGGCTCGGCGATGATCTCGGCCACGGTCATGCGTGGGTTGAGAGCCGCGAAGGGATCCTGGAAGACCGGCTGCATCCTGCGTCGGAGCGTGCGCAACTCGGTGCCCGATCCGCTACCGACCACTTCCTGGCCGTCAAAATAAACTGTTCCGGAAGAAGGCGGTATGAGCCCCAGGACCATCCGCGCCACGGTGCTCTTACCGGAGCCCGATTCGCCAACCAGTCCCAGGGTCTCTCCGCGAGAGATGGAGAAGGAGACCCTGTCGACGACGCACTTTTGCTCCCGGGCACCGCGCCATCCGGAGCGCCGCACATAGTTTTTGGTGAGTTGTTGTACTTCGAGCAGTGCCATGCCCGGATAGTAGACCAATTAGACCAAAGCTGGGGGCGGTTGCGGGGGCAGACAAAAACAACAGCAGGTCCCTGCTGTTCTGCTCAGCCTGAGCGCTAGATGTCCAGGTTCTTCACATCCAAGGCATTGTCCTCAATGAACTTGCGCCGTGATTCCACGTCTTCACCCATTAAAGTACTGAAGATCGACTCCGTTTCGGCCAGATCTTCCAGCCTCACGGAGAGCAAGGTGCGCCGGTCGGGATCCATGGTCGTTTCCCATAATTGGGACGAGGTCATCTCACCCAGGCCCTTGTAGCGCTGGACGTCGTAATCGCGCCTTCCCTGTTCGATCACGTACTCGAAGACCTCGCGCGCCGATTGCTTGGTCACGGGATCCAGAGGCGCTCGCTTCACCTTCTTGGGCTTAACAGCCCCTTCGGTCGCCGGCGTCTCTGGCTCACTCTCCTCGACTTCCGTCGCTTTGGCGTACTCGATCACGAATGGTGGCGCCAGTTCCTCGCGAATCAGCCCGTACTTCGCCATCATCTGCCGATACTCCGGCGATGAGGCCAGTGTCCAGTCAACCCGGCGCTCGGCGCCTTGGCTGTCGGTAAAACTCACCGACCAGGTCCGGTGCTCCTCCTCGTAACGCGGCGCACCCACAGCCTTGAACTCGCAGCGCTTGGCCATCTTCACCAGTTCAGCATGCAGCTTAGCCAGCTTCGGCGGCACTGCGCCGTCGCCCTCGAAGTCGCTGCGCTTCATCAGCTCGAACTTGGGCAGCAATTCCGTAACTTCCTGGTTGCGCAGATGCTTGTTCGCCTTCTCGAAGACGCTCAGGTAGTCGTTGAGCTGACCCATGAACTTGGTCAACGCACTGCCTTCCAGCTTCTTGCCCCCGGTGCCGTAGCGCAAGCCCATGCCTTCGGAGGCGCGCTTGATCATCACCTTGACGAATTCGCGGTCATCCTTGATGTACTGCTCGAATTTGCCCTTCTTGATCCGGTAGAGCGGGGGCTGGGCTATGTACACATGCCCGCGGCGAATCAGATCGACCATGTGGCGGAAGAAAAAGGTCAGCAGCAGGGTCCGGATGTGGGAGCCGTCCACATCGGCGTCGGTCATGAGGATGATCTTGCCGTAGCGCAGTTTGGCGGGATCGAAGTCCTCTTTCCCGATGCCGCAGCCTAGGGCGGTGATCATGGCCCGGATTTCTTCATGGCCCAACATCTTGTCGTAGCGGGCCTTTTCCACGTTGAGGATCTTGCCCTTGAGCGGCAGGACAGCCTGAAATTTCCGGTCGCGCCCCTGCTTAGCCGTCCCGCCGGCGGACTCGCCCTCGACCAGGTACAGCTCGCAGCGCTCTGGGCTGCGTTCACTGCAGTCGGCCAGCTTGCCCGGCAAGCCACCGCCATCGAGCGCGCCTTTGCGCCGGGTCAGGTCGCGGGCTTTCCTGGCCGCCTCGCGCGCGCGGGCAGCCTCGATCGCTTTGTTGATAATCCGCTTGGCGACTGGAGGATTCTGCTCGAAGAACATTCCCAGGCGCTCATTGACGAAAGCCTGCACCGTGCCGGCGATATCGGAGTTGAGCTTTCCCTTGGTCTGCCCCTCGAATTGCGGCTGTGGCAGCTTCACGCTCACCACCGCGACCAGGCCCTCGCGCACATCGTCGCCGGAGAGATTCTCCTTCACGTCTTTGAACAGCCCCATTTGCTGTCCCGCAGTATTGATGGTGCGCGTCAGGGCAGTGCGGAAGCCGGAAAGATGGGTGCCTCCGTCAACCGTGTTGATGTTGTTGGCAAAGCTGAATACGGCTTCGGAATAGCTGTCGTTGTACTGCAGGGCGATGTCCAGCTCAATGCCATCGCGGGAAGATTCCATGACGATGGGCTTTTCATGCAGCACTTGCTTGCCGCGGTTCAGGTGCTTGATGAACTCGGCGATGCCCCCGGCGTACTTGAACTCAGATCGCTTGGCCTCCCCGGTCTTGGGGTCGGTCGTCCGCTCGTCCACCAACTTGATCTCCAGACCTTTGTTCAGGAAGGCGAGCTCACGCAGCCTCTGGGCCAGAGTGTCAAAGTTGTATTCAGTCACGGTGAAGATGGAGCGATCGGGGAGGAAGTGGATTTTCGTTCCCCGCTTCTTAGTGGTCCCGGTCTGCTTCAGCTTGGTAACCGGTGCTCCCTTGGCATACGACTGCTCATAGGTGTGCTGATCTTTCCACACCTCGACGTCGAGCTCTTCGCTGAGTGCATTCACGCAGGAAACGCCAACGCCATGGAGTCCGCCGGAAACCTTGTAGGTGGACGAATCAAACTTGCCACCGGCATGCAGCTTGGTCAGCACCACCTGCAGGGCAGGCATCCGCTCCCCTCCGGGAACGTCCATATCGTCGACCGGAATGCCTCGTCCGTCATCCGTTACCGTGATCGAGTTATCGATGTGGATGGTCACATCAACATGCGACGCGTGGCCGGCCAGCGCCTCGTCGACGGAATTATCAACCACCTCGTAAACCAGATGATGGAGGCCTTGATCGCCGGTCGACCCGATGTACATAGCGGGACGTAGGCGTACAGCAGCCAATCCCTCCAGAATCTTGATGTTGTCCCCGGTGTACGTGCGCTCCAGGGGCGAAGTCTCACGCATAGCTGCGGGGGGAATAGCGGCGGGGAGGGCAACTTCTTTGGTGGACATGCAACTCCGAACGGCAAAGCTCTGCGAGCGGCTCTCGGCGCGAAGCGCCCGATTGGAAATAACATCTTGAAAGTGCAGGGTTTGACTGCACTTTGACTAGTTAAAGTTTACCACGTTTCGAAGCTCCATTCGCAGTGTGCAGAAGGGCTCATGAGGAGGAAATCAGGGTCGAATTGGTACTCCGCCTGGAGTTTTTTTGATTGCGGATCATTCAACAAATTGCAGTACCTAGGTTATCACCTTACATCTTTAGAAGCGTTCTGAAGTAACCCAAAATTAGGGTACTCTCAGGTAGGAAAGAGTGGGTACTGTGGTAATGTAAAGAGTAGATACCCTCTAATATGACTGAAATCAGGCCGTCAGTGAGTTCTGCGAACTATACTCTGACTACTCCCGTTCTTCTACACTTAGTTGGGACAATTCTCCCCAGAGGTAACCAGATTATGAAACTCGCCGTTCACGCGTCCATCTTCTCCGTCATATTTGCCGGCTTTGTAGCCGGCGCGGTAACTACCAAGCACACAGACACTCTCCCCGCAAATCACAGCCTGGTGGTTTCCCATGCTATGCCCGTGCCGAATTGCCCTCCCAGTACAGGTTGCACACTCTAGGGCGCTAGAACGGTACTAACGCGTATCCACGTCAGTACCCAATTGCTGCATGCCTAGCACAAAAGTGCTAGAGTTTAAAGTTTTCTTGGGTTGAGCAGCACCCCTTTTCGAGCTATTCTCAAGACTCGGAAGGGGTGTTGTGATGACGAGCGTAGCTCTCTCCATCTTGTACGCTGCAGAGCCTATCCTCATGGTCATTGCCATGATTGCTCTGCTCAGGTCCCGCGAACAGCGGCGTTTCCCGGCTCTTTTTGCTTACGTTGGTCTTCGCCTCGGCTCTTCCGTCGTCCTCCATCTATTATTGCAAGTCCGCCGGGTGGTTCCTATCGACGCCGCCACGGCTTATGCGTGGTATTTCTACACCTACTGGGCTAGCTACGTCGCCGGCGCTGTGGTTGTCTTCCTGGTCATTCAGGAGTTGTTCCAGTCCTCCATGGATCCATTCCCCGGCCTGAAGTGGCTGGGCACCATATCCTTCCGCTGGGTAGCCTGCATCTCCTTTGTCGCGGCCTCGGCTGCCCTCCTAGTGCCGGGCGGCAAAGGGGACAGGTTTCTCCTCGGCATCGTGGCCCAAGCAATGCGTTGCGAGAGCATCTTCATCCTTAGCCTTTTGCTGTTCCTGGTGATCGCAGCGGGAAAACTCGGCCTTTCGTATCGCAGCCGGGTTTTCGGCATCAGCTTCGGATTCGGCATTATGGCGGCCAGCGATCTGGCTGTCTCAGCAGCCTTTCTGCACCACGGACAAAGCATTGTTACCTCGACCATCAGCGTGGTCACTACCAGCGCCAGCCTGGTCACCCTGCTTGTCTGGTCAGCTTACTTCTTCCGCCCGGAACCGGCTCGTCAGACCGCCTTCCTCGATCCCTCCTCGCCCCTGGCGCGTTGGAACGAGATCGCTACTACGCTCGGTCAGAGCGGAGGCCGCGTCCCGGTTGCCGTACCCGCCAGCGACTTCTTCCTGCAGGACGTGGAGAAGGTGGTTGACCGCATCCTGATCAAGAACTCGCTCCATGTAGCCAGTTGAGCTTGTAGCTAAAGGCAAGAAAAGCCATAACGGGTTTCCGTTATGGCTTTTTTATTGGGGAAGGTGTTGAACGTTACTTGCTGGCGGCCGCGGTCTCTACTGGTTCCACAGAGACGAAACGACCCGTCCTGCCGCGGTCGGTGAATTGCACCTTACCGGCGATCTCCGCATAGAGAGTGTCATCTTTTCCCCGGCCGACATTCAGTCCCGGCTTTAACCGCGTGCCGCGCTGGCGCACGATAATGGAACCACCGGTGACCACCTGGCCGGCAAAGATCTTCACGCCCAGTCGCTGAGCGTTTGAGTCGCGACCGTTTTTAGAGCTGCCTAAGCCTTTCTTATGTGCCATTGCCTAATCCTCGATCAGAAAATTTGTGTGCTGCCTAGCTACTGGGCGCTTGCCTCGGTCTTATCGCTGCCATAGGTGAAGCCGTTGACCTCGATGCTGTTGATGCGAACCGCGGTGTAGGCCTGGCGATGCCCCTGCAGCTTCTTGTACTGTTTCTTGCGCTTGAAATGGAAAACCAGGATCTTGTCCCCGCGCCCTTCACTGACCACGGTGCCCAGCACTTTCCCCTCGGGGGTTCCGACGATAGGCGATGACCCGTCGGAGAAGGCCAGCACGTTCCTAAACTCCACCGCATTGCCGATATCGGCCGCGACCTTTTCAATTCGGACCACGTCGCCGGGAGCAACGCGATACTGCTTACCACCTGTGCGGATCACCGCGTACATAAAAACCTCCTTGATCGGTCGGACAATTTCTGTGCCTCACAAAGATCGCGAGGTGTGTTTTTCTTGGGGAGAAAACCACCAAAACACCTGTCGCTTTGGTTCACACTTATTGTCAAACCGCACTACGCCGAGCCACACCGGCGGCACAAAATTGTTGGGCAGAATACTGGATTGCTGGATGTGCTCAAACCCAGGGAAATGCGGGTGAGCAGACCGTCCCAAACCATTTAATCTTACGTTTTTCGCCTGTTTTGGTCAATGTTCCGCGGATTGGAACAGGTAAACCCCGAGAACCACCAGCAACGGCTCCAGCGGATGACGAAAGCGGGCATGGGCGGCCACGCCGTAATAAACCAGCGGCACCAACAGGAAGGCCCACGCGAATAAGCCGGCAGCGGGGGTTTTGCGCCACAACGCCAAAGCGAGTCCCAGCAGCCCGCAGACGCTGGCAAACACGAAATTCAGGCTACGCGCGTACTCCACCCATGGAGTAGCGCTTGCCGGGTGGGGAACCCCTCCCCAAAAGAAGAACACTCGTCTCAGGCTATCTGCGATGAAGTGCATGGGGTTTGCGCCTATCGCCGCCCAGGCTTGGGCGCCGCGCATTTTGGAGTAGGCAATTTCACCCATCCGGGTGTACAGCCGCAGTTGATCAGGCGCCTGGATCGGGTGGTCGTACTCCATCAACAAGCCGGTCGATCCAGGTCCGTTGCCCAGGTACAACTCGGCGCCGAAGTTGCCCCGCGTGGGGACGAAGTGGTGAAACACCTCCCAGTTTCTCCACGTCCATGGGCCAAGACAGGCGGCAAACAGCACGGCGGCCAGGAGTGCTCCGCTTATTTGGTGCTTCCAGGCGGACGCTCCGGTCAGCACCCAGAGCACGCAAATGGGCAGGAATATCAGCAAAGCAGGATTGCTGAGGCCAGTGAGTCCCCAGAGCAGCCCCAGCAGCGCCCAGCGGCGCGTAGTCATAGCGGAGCGTTCCGGAGACGCATCTGGGATGCGCATGCGCAGCGCCACCACCAGCACCCAGGAGAACAGGAACGTGGTGAGCGAGGTATCCCACACCCAGCGGACCGCATACTGCATGGCGGCCGGATAAAGTGCCCAGATCCAGGCCGACCAAGCGGCGACGTTCCGGTTGAAGCAACGGGCCGCAATCTCCCAGGTGGTACGCGCCGTTAGTGCGGAAAAGAGGCTGTTGATGGTGAGGATCACCCATGCCGACTGGGGGGTGAAGACCCCGAAGACCTTGAACACTCCACCCAAAAGCAGGGGAAAGAGTGGTCCCACCCAGGCGGTGGGGCCGGTGTGTCCGCGAAAAGGGTCGGCGAAACCGAAGCCGCTGGCCAGCGCGCGTGCGATCCGTCCCATCTCCTCGCCGAAGAGCATGTGGTCGTCGTAAGGACGGATGCGGTAGGTATGGGCCAGAGTGAGGTAAAGCACGCGCACTACGAAGGCCACCCAGAAGACTAACCACGGCGCGCGGAATTCTTTCCCGGGGTCGCTGGACATTGAGTGGCATTCTATAGCGTTTGCCGGCCGGGGGCTGATCCCGCTATACTGGAGGTTCGCGATGATGCGAAAAGTTTAGATATTGGAGTTGGTGATGGCTCAGATTTGCACAATCTGCGGTAAGGGTCCGCAGTTCGGCAATAAGATTTCGCATGCGCACAATGTGTCCAAGCGCCGCTGGAACGTTAATCTCCGCCCGGTTAAGGCTGAGGTTGCGGGCGGGCACAAGCGGATTCGCGTCTGCACCCGCTGTATCAAGGCAGGCAAGGTCGTAAAGGCCTAAGCGGCAGTTACTCCTTTTCCCCCGCACCTTTGGGCTCGAAACCAAGCGACAAGGAATTGATGCAGTAGCGGAGGCCGCCAGGCCCCGGACCATCGGGGAAGACGTGTCCCAGGTGGGCTCCGCAGCGCGCACAGGTCACTTCGGTCCGCGTCATCCCATAGCTCTTATCGTCGTGTAATTCCACTGCCGCGGCGTTGGCCGGCAGCGAAAAGCTAGGCCATCCGGTCCCGGATTCGAACTTGGTGCCGGAGCTGAATAGCTCGGCCCCGCAGGCTGCGCAGCGATAGGTCCCGTCGGCATGATTGCGGTAAAGCTTTCCGGAAAATGCCGGCTCCGTCCCCTTTTGCCGCATCACATAGTACTGTTCCGGGGTTAGCTCGGCGCGCCACTCTGCGTCTGTCTTCTCGATCTTCTCGACTTGCTCTTTCTCCATGATCCTTGCTCCTTGAAGTCTATCGGTGCGCAATCACTTCAATTTCCACCAGGGCGTCTTTGGGCAGCCTCGCCACTTCCACTGTGGACCGCGCCGGCCAAACCACACCCTCAGGCGCCAGATAGCGAGCATAAATCTCGTTCATCGCCGCAAAATCGCCCATGCTCTTTAAAAAGACGGTGGTCTTGATGACGTGGTGCAGGTCGCTGCCGGCCTCAGCCAGTACCGCCTGCAGGTTTTCCAACACCTGAACTGTCTGCTCTTTAACGCCGCCTTCGACCAATTGCCCTGTCTTCGGATCGAGCGCCACCTGTCCGGAGGTGTAAACCAGATTTCCAACCAGCACTGCCTGGGAATAGGGTCCGATGGCCGATGGCGCGTTTTCTGATGAAACTCTTAATTTGTCGAGGATGCTCATGCCCCTGATTCTCGCTGCCACGGGCATGGGGACGCAAATCCTGCAAGAGTAGAAACCGCTTCAGCGGTTTCGCAATTGGTGTAGACCGAAGCGAAGGAGCTTTTCGTGGTTTTCTCCCACGGAAAACCACTCATCGCGACCCTTTTGAGACCACAGTAATTGCGAAACCGCCTTATACCTTGTGCGCGCGTTGCACGTCGCGAACACCCGGCAAACGCCGCAGGCCACTCACAATACGCGTGAGGTGCCGCAAATCTTCGGCTTCCAGAACAAATTCGACCATCGCCTCCGAGTCGCCGGTCGATTTGGTATCGACCCCGCGGATGTTGGTGCCGTCGTCGCTGATAACCGCCGTCATTTCCTTAAGCATGCCGGCGCGATCGTCGCAAAATACGGTCAGCTTCACCGGGTAGGTCATCTTGCGGCCGGAAGTCTCCTCCTCCATCCGTGCCCACTCCACGGAGATGCGCCGGTCGCTCTCGTAGAGCAGATTCTGCACGTTGGGGCAGCTCCGTGCGTGCACCGCCACGCCTTTGCCGCGCGTTACGTAGCCTACGATCTCTTCGCCGCGAATGGGATTGCAACATCGCGCCCGGTAGACCAGCAAATCGTCCTGGCCTTCCACCTGCAGCGAGTCGGAGCCGTGCATATGGACGCGCCGGACCGCCTCCGACATGGCGCCGCTAACGGCGTCCTTGCCCGGCTCTGTTTCGGTGCCGGTCTGCGAGGTCACGCCAGGAGAGAGCTTATTCAGCACCTGGCGTGAGGAGTACTTGCCGAAGCCGATGGCCGCCATCAGGTCGCCGGCTGTGGCCAGGCCACATTCGCTGGCTGCCCGGGCGTAGTCCGTGTCGGTGAGCTTGCTGAGGGACACCTTGTATTTGCGCGCCTCCCGGTCGAGCAGCTTCTTGCCGATTTCCACCGCGCGTTCGCGCTGGTGCTCGTTGAGCCAATGCTTGATCTTGTTACGCGCCCGCGAGCTTTTGGCAAAGGTCAGCCAATCGCGGCTGGGGGTATGGCCGTTCTGCGTAACCACTTCCACGATGTCGCCGTTGTGCAGCTTGGTGCGCAGCTGCGCCATCCTGCCATTGACCTTGGCCCCCACGCAGGTATTGCCCACCTCGGTGTGGATGGAATAGGCGAAGTCAATCGGCGTCGCATCCTTGGGCAGCACGACCACTTTGCCTTTGGGGGTAAAGGTGTAAACCTCTTCCGGGTAGAGATCGATCTTCAGCGTGGAGAGAAACTCGTTGGGATCGGTCATCTCCCGCTGCCACTCGACCAGCTGCCGGACCCAGGCCAGCCGCTGCTCATCCCGTGCGTTGGTGGGCGAGCCGGCCGCTTTATATTTCCAGTGCGCCGCGATCCCCTCTTCGGCTATGCGGTGCATTTCTTCGGTCCTGATCTGGACCTCGAACTGATGTCCGCCCTCGCCCATCACCGTGGTGTGCAGTGATTGATACAGATTGGGCCGGGGCATGGCGATAAAGTCCTTGATGCGCCCCGGCACCGGGCGCCAGATGGAATGGATCAGGCCGAACGCCGCGTAGCAGTCCTGGACGGTGGACGTGATCACGCGCACCGCCAGCAGGTCGTACACCTGGTCGACGGTTACCTTTTGTTTTTGTAGTTTCTGATAGATGCTATAAAGCCGCTTGATTCGCCATTCGACGCGCGCATGGATGTTGTTTTCGCGCAACCGTTCGTTGAGCAGGGATTCGACCGAATTGAGAAACTGCTCATCCTCATCGCGCGCCGCATCCACCGCGTTCTTCACCTGTTCATAGCCGAAAGGATCGACGTAACGGAAGGCCAGATCCTCCAACTCTCCGCGCACCTTGCCCATGCCCAGCCGGTGAGCCAAGGGGGCATAGATGTCGAGGGTTTCCCGGGCGATCGATTCCTGCCGTTCCGGGGGCAGGTGTTGCAGCGTACGCATGTTATGCAGGCGGTCCGCCATCTTGATCAACACCACGCGCACGTCGCTGACCATGGCCAGCAGCATCTTGCGCACATTCTCGGCCTGGCGGTCTTCCCGGTTGGCGAACTGGATCTTGTCGATCTTGGTCACGCCTTCGACGATGTGCGCAACCTGCTCCCCGAATTGTTCGGTGATGTCTTCGGTAGTGACGGGGGTATCTTCGACGGCATCGTGCAGCAGCCCGGCCGCGATCGCGGTCGAGTCCAGCTTCATCTCGGCCAGTACCTGGGCTACCTCGAGGGGATGGAGCACATACGGCTCTCCGGAAGCGCGCAGCTGCCCGCTATGGTGCTGCACACAGAAGTCCCACGCTTTGCGGATGATGCCGGTGTCGTCGCTCGGCCGATTCTTGCCGATGGTCGCGAGCAGCTCGGCAAATTTCGCCGTCAGGATGTCCGCGTCCGCCGAAGGTTCAAGTGGCGTGCTGTGCACAGTCGCCATACCTGATTATAGGCTGCTGGCTAAGCATTTTCACTTGCGGAGTATACAAAGCAACGGTTCCGGACGTGTCTTTCCTCAAGAAAACGCACTTCTCCGAGCATAGTCGAAGTGAAAATGCGTTAGGAGCCTGCTCCTCGAAGCGCATGCTCGGGTGCCTCAGCGAATCTCGTGCGAAGATGATTCGTGTCTCGTGAAGCAGTCACCACAATCTCCCGCCGCGCTGCGGACCGCCTGCGGGCCGGGCACCTCTGGGTCTACCGTTCGGATATTGAGCATTTGGTGGAGAGAGAAGCTGGACTGATCCCGGTGGCGGACCACCGCGGCTTTCCCCTAGGCACAGCGCTCTGGAGCCCAACGTCGCAGATCGCGTTGCGCATGGTCACCTCCGATCCTCATCTGACGCATAAGGGCTGGCTGGCACTGCTCGACCAGCGCCTGCGCTACTCCATTCAGCAGCGCCAAGGCATGTTGGAGGAAGGCAGCGATGCCTGCCGCCTGGTGTTCAGCGAAGCCGACCAACTCCCCGGCTTGATCGTCGATCGTTACGGGGATTTGGTCCTTTTCGAGATCCTCGCCAAGGCACTTGATCGGGACGAGATCCGCGCGGTCATCGTCGAGGTCCTCAAGTCGGAACTGGAGCCGGTCACCATCGTGGAGCGGTCCGATGCCCGCATCCGGGAACTGGAGCAGATCAGCCAACCGTCGGAGGCTCCGCTCTATACCGCCGAGCCGATTCCCCAACTGACCACCATCTTTCACCTCAATGGGCTGGCCTTTCATTACGACGCGAACGCGGGGCAGAAGACGGGAGCGTTTCTCGATCAACGCCTCAATTATGCGGCCGCGTCGCGTTACGCCCATGGCGAAGCCCTCGATGTCTGCACCTATCAGGGCGGGTTTGCCTTGCATTTGGCCCGGCCCTGTTCCCGCGTCACCGGCATTGACGCCTCCCGCGCCGCGCTTGAGGTGGCAGAGGAGAACCTGGAGGTCAACCGGTATCGCATCCAGGCCTCTGTGGAGTGGATCGAAGCCAACGCGTTCGATCTACTTCGCGATTGGAGCACCGCGGGCAACACCTTTGACACGGTGGTGCTTGATCCGCCCGCTTTCGCTAAGTCAAAGCGCGCGGTGGCCGGTGCCCTGCGCGGCTACAAAGAGCTTAATTTGCGCGCCCTCAAGATGTTGCGGCCAGGCGGGACGCTGGTGACCTGCTCCTGTTCGCACCACGTGTCCTGGGATGAGTTTCACGGCGCGTTGGCAGCCGCCGCCGGCGATGCGCAACGCCGCGTTCGTCTCCTGGAGCGCCGCGGCGCTGCTCCAGATCACCCTGTTGTCCTGAATATTCCAGAGACTGAGTATCTGAAGTGCCTGATCCTGCAGGTCGACTAGGGAAAGGGCGGGTGCCCCATACCCCCGGATTTCCTGTGAAGCTTGTTGGCCTTGATGAACCTCATGCGGCTTTCCTCGATGAAAGCCGCACACGTGGCCGTTGCTTGGTGCCACGTACAGGAAATCCGCGTATCTCGCTCGTTTTTCGCGAGATGTGGGATACCACTGCTCTTTCCCTCTGACTCTGGATTCATCCGATGCACTTAGCGGTCAACCTCGGTGGTATCCCACATCTCGCGAAAAACGAGCGAGATATGGGGCACCGTCCTTCGTGAGGGAACGAGGGCGCTTGGGGGGACCAGGTCCCGTTCGTGTACGCAAACACTAACGCCCGTTCCCTTCGCTGACCTTAGAATAAAACTTCATGCCATTCGGAGCTCACTGGCAACACGCCTGGCTGGTCATCGCTTCTTTTCTCGCCGGCGCTTTGAATGCCATGGCGGGCGGCGGCTCGTTTCTGTCCTTTCCGGCGCTGCTGGGCGTGGGTGTTCCGCCCATTCAGGCAAACGCAACCAACACCGTTGCCCTCTGGCCGGGCCAGTTCACCTCGATCGCCGCGTATTGGCAAGACCTGAAGGCCAACCTGCGGCTGGTGCTCCCAGTCTGTTCCGCCGCCCTGCTGGGCGGGTTGGCGGGAGCCATCATCCTGCTCCGCACCGGCCAAGCCACCTTTATGGCCTTGGTGCCCTGGCTGTTGCTGCTCGCCTCCGGGCTCTTTGCCGCCAGCGGCCCGGTCTCCGCCTGGCTGCAGCGGCGGCGGATGACTCTCACCGGCGTCAGCCCCAGCCTCATCCCGTTATGGATCGGGGTGGTGGCGGTGTGCTTCTACATCGGGTATTTCGGCGCCGGGGCGGGCTTTCTGCTGATGTCGGTGCTGGCCGTCTTCGGGATTCAGAACATCAACCAGGTCAATGCGTTGAAGGTAATCGCTACGACCACGGCCAACGGCATCGCGGTGGTGACGTTCATCGTGGAGAATCAGATTATCTGGAAGGACTGCCTGCTGATGATGATCGCCGCGGCGCTGGGTGGTTACCTGGGAGCCCGTTATGCGCGCGGCATGAATCCCCGGTTTATGCGCCTGCTGGTGGTGCTGATCGGTTTGGGAATGGCGGCGTACTTCTTCTGGAAGCAGTATTCTTGAACTGGAACTGTCATGAGCCACGAGGGCATCCGATTTATCAGCGAAGAAGAGGCGCAGAGGCTGGCGCAAGAGACCCCGCATCGCGATCTGCCCCGCGAAGCGACCGAGCCGGCCCGTGTCCGGGTGCAGAAGACGACCGGCACGGGTATGGAGATCGACTGGAAGGATGGGCACCAAAGCAGCTGGAACTTTACCTGGCTGCGCGACGCCTGCCCTTGCGCCACCTGCCATGAGGAGCGCGGAGCCACCGGCCGCAAGCCAGGCGAGCCAAAGCCTCAGCCGCCGACGCTGCTGCAAATGTACAAAGCACCGGCACGGCCGGAATCGGTTTCCCCCGTCGGCCGCTACGCCATCAGCTTTCGCTGGAATGACGGCCATCAGAGCGGGATCTACTCCTGGGATTACCTTCGCCACAGTTGCCAGTGCGACGAGTGCCGTGCAGCCCGGCCGCACTGAAGGCGCTTCCGAAGAAGAAACGCACACAACTGCCCCCAAATTTCACAGCCATCCTCATTGAGGGCTGACTGTAATCTGAGGGTGGAAGAGTGGTTGCAGAGATCCAAGAGAGTGAGTGAAATTGCCCAGCGACCTGGAAATTCAGAGCATGAAAGAATCCCCATTCGCCGATGATCCGGCCGCGCGAACCAAGAGCGAGACCACAGGCATCTTGCCCTTCCAGGCGATCCAGGGATTGATCGAGGGCGGATCGATTATCGCCCCCAACGTGGATGGCAACCAAATCCAGCCGGCGAGCATTGACCTGCGATTGGGGAAGAAAGCCTTCCAGATCGGGGCCAGCTTTTTGCCCGGGCACTCGCCTATCGAAGGCAAGATCAGAGACCTGCTCATCCGCGAGATCGATCTGCAGGATTCCGCAGTCCTGGAGCCACGCTCCGTCTTCCTCGTACCGCTGATGGAAAGTCTGCGCCTGCCGGCTGATGTATCAGGGATTGCAAATCCCAAAAGCACCACCGGGCGCCTGGACATCTTCACCCGGCTGATCACGGAACCGGGAATCGAATTCGAACGCGTCCCCAAGGGTTACCAGGGGGCCCTCTATCTGGAAATCGTCTCCCGCACTTTTCCCATCCGGGTCAGAACCGGAATGAAGTTGAATCAACTGCGCCTGGTACGCGGAAAGCCGCAGGCCACCGATGGCAAATTAGTAAGGCTGGCGGAAAAAGAACAGCTGACTTTCGACGCGGATAGCAGTCCGATCGACCCCAGAATAGACAGAGGGCTCAGTGTTTCGGTGGATCTGGCAGGAACCGGCTCGAACATCATCGCTTACCGGGCAAAAAAGACCCGGCATGCGATCGATCTGGGCAAAGTCAACGCTTACGACATCGGAGAATTTTGGGAAGTGATCCCGCGATCCAAGTCCAAAGACCTGACCTTGCAAGCCGGAGATTTCTACATCCTGGCCTCCCATGAAAGGATCCGTGTCCCGCCCACCCATGCCGCCGAGATGGTTCCCTTCGACCCTTCGATAGGCGAGTTCCGCATCCACTACGCCGGGTTCTTCGACCCGGGTTTCGGATACGGCGATCGAGGGGAAATTCCTGGCACCAAGGCCGTTCTCGAAGTGAGGGCGCACGAAGTCCCGATTCTTCTCGAACATGGCCAGCTGGTGGGAAAGCTGATTTATCACCAGATGGCGCAACTGCCGGAACGGGTCTACGGACGGTCGATCGGCTCCTCGTATCAACAGCAAGGGCTGGCGCTCAGCAAGCAGTTCAAAGTCCCGCAATCCGCCGACCAGGAGCCGGTTTCTGGCTACGCGCCGATTTTGTCTCCCCAAATGGCCGAGTAGTCAAGCAACCTTCGCTGTCCTAGGGAGCAGGCGTCGCTGGAGCGACGTGGCTGACGGGCAGGGTCTTCCATAGCTTCTGCATACGTTGCAGTGCTTCTGCGGCGTTCCCAACCACGTGAATGTAGGCGCGGTTTTCCGCCTTGAGGAAGCCCTGATTGATCGCAACCTCGAGAAAGCTCAACAGGTGGTCGTAATAGCCCTGGATGTTCACCAGCAGGCACGGTTTTGTGTGGATCCCGAGCTGGGCCCAGGTGAGGATCTCGAAAAACTCGTCGAGGGTTCCGAAACCGCCGGGCAGGGCAACAAACGCATCCGCCTCCTGGGCCATCAGGGCTTTGCGCTCGTGCATGGTTTCCACCAGCACCAGCCTGCTCAACCTTTGGTGCGCCACCTCGACTCCGGCCAGCGCCCGGGGGATGACACCGATGACCTCGCTTCCGTTAGCCAGCGCGGCATCGGCCAGCATGCCCATCAGGCCCACCTGTGCGCCGCCATACACGAGCCCCAGGCCGGACTCTCCCAGCAGGCGTCCCAACGTTACCGCCTCGGCATGGTACTCCGGCCGCAGCCCAAGATTCGATCCACAAAAGACGCAAACCCTGCGCCGCATTTCCTCAGTCAGACTCTCCATACCAGGATTGCAACACACTTATGAACAGGTCGCGGGCGATACACTGGTAGAAGAGAACCCAGCCCGTCACCAGACCATCCGCCGAACGAAAGTATCAAAAGTATCGAGACACCCTTCAGAGACCAGCCATTGCAACATCTGCTCGATAAATTAAACCCGCAACAACGAGCCGCCGTCGAAGCCGTAGATGGTCCCTTGCTGATTCTCGCTGGGGCGGGTTCCGGCAAGACGCGGGTGATCACCCATCGCATCGCCTATCTCATTCAGGTACGGAATGTTGCCCCCGACGCCATCCTGGCGGTCACATTTACCAACAAAGCCGCGGCGGAGATGGCGGAGCGGGTCGACAAACTGCTCGAACATCGCTCCCTCGCCAAACCCCTGCTCGCCACCTTCCACTCCTTTTGTGTGCGTGTCCTGCGCCGCGACATCGAAGCGCTGCGCATTGGCGATGAGGGGCTCACCCGCAACTTTGTGATTTACGACGAAGCCGACCAGCAGGCGATCGTCAAGCAGGCCATGCGCCGCATGGGGCTGGACACCAAGCAGTTGACCCCGCGCACGGTTCTCTCGCGCATCTCCTGGGCCAAGAACCACATGCTTGACCCGCAGGAGATCTACCTGGAATCCACCGACCCGGTGAGCGAGCGGATCGCGCACATCTACGAGATTTACCGCAAGGAACTGCGCAAGGCGAATGCGCTCGACTTCGACGACCTGCTGCTCGAGGCGGTGCGCCTGCTGCGCTCCTCGGGCGAGGTGCGGGAACGCTACAACCGCCGCTTCCGCTACCTGCTGATCGATGAGTATCAAGACACCAACCGGCCGCAATACGAGTTGATGAAGCTGCTGGCCGGCGCCGAGCATAATGTCTGCGTGGTGGGCGATGAGGACCAGAGCATCTATTCCTGGCGCGGAGCCGATATCCGCAACATTCTGGAGTTCGAGAAAGACTTCCCCGAGGCCCGGACCATCCGGCTGGAGCAAAACTATCGCTCTACGCAAGTGATCCTGGAGGGAGCCTCCGCAGTCGTGGCTCGCAACCTGCAGCGCAAGGGCAAGAACCTGTGGACCTCGCGCGAGGGCGGAGCGATGATCGGCTACTACGAAGCGCCTGACGGAGAAAACGAGGCGCTCTTTATTGCTGACTACATCGGGAAGTACATGCGCCGTGCGGGCGAAGAGCAGGAACTGCCGCGGGCGGCAGTACTTTATCGCACCAACTCCCAATCCCGGCTGGTGGAAGAAGCGCTGCGCCGTTATGGAATCGCCTACACCATGGTGGGCGGCTTCTCTTTCTACGACCGCTCTGAGATCAAAGATCTGCTGAGTTATCTCAAGCTGGTGCAAAACCCGGATGACTCGATCGCCCTGGCGCGCATCATCAACACCCCGCCCCGCGGTATCGGCAAGACCACGCTGGAAGTGCTGGAGCGGCTTAGCCTCGAAACCGGCATCAGTACCTGGGGAGCAATCGAGCGCGCGCTGCAGGAGCGTCTCTTGCCGCAACGCGCGTTGATGGCGTTGGACACCTTCCGCCGGTTGATACAAGATACCCGCGCCCTGCTGGAGCCGGGCTTTGCTGAAAAGCTGGCGCAAGACGTTCTCCCAGTGCAGGAGCCGAGCGCTCCTGATGCCGCCGGGAGCGATTCCGGGGATTGGGAAGACGTCCGCTTCGACTTCGGCGATCTCGAACCCGAGCCCGATCCGGAAGACCAGGCAATCCCGCTGCAGGTGGACCTGCACCCCGTGCCCGCAACGGATGCCCCTGCGTACGAAGGATTCCGCAAGCCCGGCGATGCGGCAACGCTTCCCGAACTGATTCGCTTCCTCATCGACCGTACCGGCTACATCCGCTCCCTTGAGGACGAGGGCACCCCTGAAGCGATCTCCCGCATTGAAAACTTGAAGGAACTCGCCAATGCGGCCCAGGATGCGCAGCAGCGAGGGGAAACGTTGTCAGAGTTTCTCGATCACGCCGCGTTAGTGAGTGACACCGACCGTTACAATCCCCAAAGCCGCGTCACCCTGATGAGCCTGCATTCCGCCAAAGGGCTGGAGTTCCCCCTGGTGCTGCTGGCGGGAATGGAAGAGGGTCTCTTTCCCCACTCGCGCACGCTCAATCAACCCAACGAACTCGAAGAGGAGCGGCGGCTCTGCTATGTGGGCATGACGCGCGCTATGGATGCTCTGGTAATGACCCGTGCCCGTTATCGCCGCCGATACGGGAACGATATGCCGGAGTCCAGCATCCCGTCCCGCTTTCTGGAAGAGATTCCGCCCCGCCTGCTGGAAGACCTGACCCGCGGCCAGCGCGCCTCGATCGGCGGCGCATACGGTTCACGATATGGTTCAACCCGTGGCGGTGACGAATGGGAATCGACCGGACACTACAGTTACGAAGACGAGGATCAGCGTCCCCGCACCGTGTCCCGCCCTGCGCCGCCTGCCAACCGGCCGCAAGCGGGGCCGGGTTCCCTGGATAACATTGCCCAGTTTTTCTCCTCGCGCAAGGCGAGCGGGAGCCGGCCGAAGCTGGAGATCCCCGTCTCTACCGGCGCGACAGGATTCCGCAGCGGGCAACGGGTTCGTCATCCCAAATACGGCGAGGGCGTCGTCTTCCGCCGCGAGGGAGACGGTGACGACGCAAAGATTACGGTACAATTTGCAGAATTCGGCGTGAAGAAGCTAGTGGAAAAGTTTGCTCAGCTGGAAAAAGTGTAGACAAGGAAAATAATGGCCAATACCAAGAACGTAGAAGACAAGTTGGAACGGAAGAAGATCAAGCGCACGGCGCGCAAGAAAGCTGCACCCAAGGCTGCCCGTACGCTGCCCCGAGGGTCCAACAAGAAGAAAGCCAAGAAGATGACACGAGGTCAAAGCAAGCGCTAAGCGGCTTTACCTGACAGGGACCTATACCCAAGCAAAGATCATGGAAGTCCCGTAGGAACGGCTTGAAAGTAGCCAAGGACGGAGTCCTGGGTTAAAGTTCGAAAAACGCGATCAGTCCCGAAGGGACGGCTGAGAATGACCCCGTACGCAGTGCTGGGTAGGCACTTTCTTAACCGGGGAATTTTCGAGTAGACGCAAGGTTCACCCAGGACTTACATCCTGGGTCATTTTCAGTCGTCCCTTCGGGACTGGTCACGCTTTTCGACCCAACCCAGGACTGACGCCCTGGGCTACTGTCAGCCGTCCCTTCGGGACTTTTCCGTGGATGGCGACGAGGGTCGTCTGCGGGTTGCGACTAGGGTTGCGGTCGGGTTGGATGCTATAGCACAGGAGCCGAGACGCTGCGAAAGCAACTGTTCGCGACCAAATCGATCGACAAGCTGATCAGCGACTCGGAACTTCCTGAGCACTGTCTGCAGAAAACGCTCGGCCCCTGGTCGCTTACCGCGCTGGGCATCGGCGCGGTGATCGGCTCGGGAATCTTCACTGTGGTGGGGACGGCCATCGCGGGCGAGAAGTTTGATACCTCTTCGATCCTGAACACTCCATTACTGGATTATCTAGTCAATCATCATGCCTTGTCGGGCCGGCCGGGAGCGGGGCCGGCGCTGGCCTTTTCCATCCTATTGGTGGCCATCGTCTGCGCCTTCACCGGGCTGTGCTATGCCGAGCTGGCGTCGATGATTCCCATCGCCGGCAGCGCCTACACTTACACCTATGCCACCATGGGAGAACTCGTCGCCTGGATCATCGGCTGGGATCTCATCCTGGAGTATGCCGTCAGCAACATGGCGGTATGCGTCGGCTTCGCCGCCCATATCGTCGATTTCATGGATTGGTTTGGCCTGCACCCCAGCGCACGTTGGATTTCGCCCGCCTTTTTGCCCTCCGGCCTCACCGACCTGCAAGGCAACACGATCTATCCGCCAGGCTGGCATTTCGGTTTTAATATGCCGGCGTTCCTTATCGTGCTGATCCTGACCATCGTGTTGGTGCGGGGCATCCGCGAATCCGCCGAGACCAACAACGTCATGGTGCTGCTCAAAATCAGCGCAATCCTGGTGTTTGTCCTGGCCGGGTCACACTTCATTCACCCCGCTCACTGGCATCCGTTTTTCCCTAACGGCTGGTCAGGGGTCCTCACCGGCGGCAGCATTATTTTCTTCACCTACATTGGGTTCGATTCGGTGTCGACCGCGGCGGAAGAGTGCCATCGACCGCAGCGTGACGTTCCCATCGGCATTCTGGCGACCCTGGCCGTCTGCACCGTGCTCTATGTCAGCGTGGCCGTCGTGCTCACCGGTCTGGTCCCCTGGCAGACGCTGGTGGATGATGCAGCGCCGGTGGTCAACACCCTGAAGAAGCTGCACCATGACACGGGCTCGGTGTCACTCAACTGGGTCCGGCTGATCGTGCTCTGCGGCGCGATGCTGGGCATGATCTCCTCCATCCTGGTCTTCCAACTCGGCCAGGCGCGGGTCTGGTTCGCCATGTCGCGCGACCGGCTCTTTCCCCGCTGGTTCGGTAAGGTACACCCGCGTTATCGCACTCCGGCCGTAGCCACCGTGGTGGCAGGTTTTCTGGTGGCCATTCCCAGCGGACTACTGGATATCGGCACCCTGGCTGACCTGTCGAACATCGGTACCCTCTTCGCTTTTGTGCTGGTATCGATCGGGGTACTGATCCTGCGCTACCGCGAACCAGAGAGACGTCGTGGCTTCCGCGCCCCAGGCGGAATTTCCGTACCCATCCTGAGCATCTTCTTTTGTGTGCTGCTCATGTCCGGCCTGCCAGTCATCACCTGGCTGCGCTTTTTCGGCTGGCTGGTCATAGGCTTGGGCATCTACTTCCTCTACAGCCGCAAGCACAGCGAGTTCTCCTCGCTTTCATGACTCGCCTTGTTGCCTCCCGCCGGATTGCAGCCGCGTGGTTGCGATCGCTCCCAAAAACGGAACTCCACCTTCACTTGGAGGGAACCGTTACCCCGGAAACCCTGGTCGAATTGAGCCAAAGGCACGATGATCAGCGCATGACGCTGGAGGAAGCACGGTCCCTTTATCACTACACCGATTTCAGCGGATTCCTGCTGGCGTTCAAGGCTGTCAGCGAACGGCTGCGCACTCCCGAAGATTACGAATTGATTACCTACCGCATGCTGCAGCGTCTGGCGGCTCAGGGCGTGGTGCACGCCGAAGCCTACGTCTCCGTGGGCGTTGTCTACTACTGGAGGCGGATCGACTTCGAACCTCTCTTTTATGCCATGGAAGCGGCGCGGGTGCGCGCCGAGCAGGAATTCGGTATTACCCTCTACTGGATCTTCGACGCGGTTCGCCACTTTGGCCCGGAGGAGGCTGCCCGCGTCTTTCGCAAGGCTGCGGAACTACACCAAAAGTGGCCCAGCATCGTGGGCATTGGGATTGGCGGCGACGAGCGGCGGACGGGCGCGGAGCCCTTCCGCGAGCTCTTTCAGGAAGCGAAGGATGCTGGATTACACCTGACCGCGCACGCCGGCGAAACCGTGGGGCCGGAGAGCATCTGGGCGGCGCTCAACATTGGCGCCGAGCGCATCGGCCATGCCCTTTCCGCGCAACTGGATCCGGATCTCATGGAGGTGCTGGCGGAGCGCCAGGTCCCGCTCGAAATGTGCGTGACGTCGAATCTGCGCACCGGTTGTTGTCCTAGCTTGGAGGAGCATCCGGTACGCCGTTATTTCGATGCCGGCCTCATGGTGACCCTCAATTCCGATGATCCGGCGATGTTCGAAAGCGACCTCCAGGACGAATATTGTCTGGCTTATGACGCATTTGGCTTTACCGCCGAGCACCTGCGCGAATTGGCTGCCAATTCCATTGAAGCCAGCTTCCTTCCTGCGCCACGAAAGGTCGCTCTGCTGCATCAAATTGAGCAGGTGAAATAGCCCTTTGGTGTCCACCGCCGTAACTACGTGGTTCTCACCAAGCTGCGCTATTATTTCGGCATGATGTACACGGATGGTAACGACCTCAGGGCTCAGGGTTCCGGCGAAATATTGCCGGCAATCGAGCCTGCCCAGGAAGAAGGGTCTGCTATGGCGATTGTTGGCTGGACTTCGGTTGCTGTTGGTATTGCTGCTGTGGGTCTCTACGTCGGCCGCGAGTTGCGTGCGCGTTATAAATTTAATCACCGCACGCAGTACGATTTTTTCTCGCACGCCGGGGATAGTGTCTGCTCAGCAGATTACGGCACCGGAATTTAACCCTTCAGCCACGGACTCTGGATCGCCGTAACGGCGATCGCGCGCGCATGCGCTGCGAGTCACGTTACTTCCTAAGTCGCCCCGAATAGGGCTGTTCCTCTTCTTGCAGGAGCGATTCTGCGGTCAACTGATCGATTCCCCGCAGGGCGGGAAAGAGCACGCTCCAGAGGCCGGTAACGGCCAGCGCCCCGAGGCCTCCAGCCACCACGGCGCGCACCGCCCCCCACCACTGGGCGGTAACGCCGCTTTCAAACTCGCCCAGCTCATTGGACGCACCCACAAAGAGCGAATTGACGGCGCTTACTCTGCCGCGCATGGAAGCCGGAGTAGCCAGCTGTAGCATCGACGACCGGATCACGACACTGACCATGTCCGAGGCCCCCACCACCATCAGTGCGGCCAGCGAAAGCGGCAGGCTCGTAGAGAGACCGAAGACGATGGTTGCACTGCCATAAATGGCGACTCCAACGAACATAAGAATGCCCGGACGCCGCAAAACGGGGTGAAAGGTCATCCAGATGGAAACTGCGAGCGCACCCAGGGCCGGCGCCGAGCGCAGGGCGCCCAATCCTTGTGGCCCGGTATGCAACAGATCGTGGGCAAAGATCGGCAGCAGCGCGGTCGCTCCGCCTAAAAGGACCACGAACAGATCCAGCGAAATCGACCCCAGCAACAGTTTGGATTTCCAGACATAGCGAAAGCCCGCCAGGATGACATCGGTGGAGATCGCGCGATGCTCCATTCGTCCGGGACGTACATGCAAGGATGCGATCAAAAGCACAAAGCTGATTCCGGTCGCCAGCGTGAATAGAAACACAATGGGAGCTCCGTACAGCCTGCCTTTTAGGGGCAAGGTGTAGAGGAGACCGCCCACCGCCGGTCCGGCAATGTTGGCGATTTGGAAGACTGTTGCTCCCCAGGTGATAGCGTTCACGAAATTCTCCGTAGGCACCAGGTGGGGCAGCAGGGCCGAACTGGCTGGGCCGCTGAAGGCGCGTCCGGTGCCGATCAGGAAGAGCACAGCGAAGATCGGCGCAACTCTGTGCAGCCCTCGCAGAGCAAAAATCAAGAGCGTAAAGGTGCACAGGATCTGTAGCAGGTAGCAGACCAGGATCACCATGCGCCGGTCGTAGCGGTCCGCAACATGCCCGGACGGCAGCAGAAATATCAGTCCCGGCAAAAACAACACCAAACCGGTGTATCCCAAATCGATCGCCCGGTGGGTGATCTCATATACCTGCCAGGCCACCGCCACCGCCTGCGCTTCCGCGCCCATGATGACCATTACCCGCGCCAGCTGATAGCGGCGAAAATCTCGAAAGGCAAATGCTGCTGTCCCTGTTCTCGATGGGGCCATATGCCTGCTTTTTAATTTGTGAAAAAAACTTCAGCAGTGCAGCTTTTCTCTAGAGAAAAACTGCACTTGACCATCCCAGGAAAGGATATCGCAAGCGGGGGAATACGATAGGATGCAAGGACGTCCTCGCGATGTTGCGAGCGACGCAAGGGGAGAAGGATGTCCATGGCCGCAGACGTTACGGAGAACGTAGCCGAAAAAAACCTGAGCCCCGCTGACGCGCTGGACGAGTTGCTGGCCGGAAACCGCCGATTCACTAGCGGCCGCACCTCCGCCCACCGCCGGGACCTCGCCATGTTGCAACACACCCTGGAGAGACAGCAACCGTTTGCCGCGGTCCTCTCCTGCTCCGATTCGCGCGTGCCGGTGGAGGTCGTTTTCGATCAGACGATCGGACAGCTTTTTGTCGCGCGGGTGGCCGGCAACATCGTTACCGCGGAGATCGTTGCCAGCATCGAGTACGCTGCTGCCGTGCTGGGGACGAACACGATCCTGGTCATGGGTCATAGCAGGTGCGGCGCGGTCACGGCGGCGATCCAGCGGCAAGCGGCGCCGGAACAATCGTTTCCCGGACAGATCAGTGCGCTTTTCCCGCACATCGAAGCGGCCGTGGAGCAAGCCGGCCCTGATGTCGAGGCCACCATCCGCGCCAACGCCCTGATCCAGTCCGCCCGCTTACGGGAAATGTCCCCTCTTTTGGCGGGAATGATCGAAGCCGGCAAAGTGAAGGTAGCGACCGGCTATTTCGACGTCCGCACTGGAGCGGTGACGCTGCTGAGGGAAGCCTGACCGGGAATTGATCGAAGCCAAGTGCTTCCAGTTTCGGCGTTATTTGCCGTGCACATACGTTGCGTATTGGGTGTCAACGATGCCCAGGTTACGCGCCAGCCCTAGTTTGGCCTGGTTGTGTTGGCTGGTCGTCTGCACCAGGGTGGTCTCAGCGTTGGCCAGGGTAGCCTGCGCCTGCACCACCGGCAGGTTATCGTCCACTCCGGCCTGAAAACGTTCCGTGGTTTGTTCCAATTCTGTGCGCGCCAGCTCTACGTTGCTCTGCGCCACCCGCACCAATTCGGTGGCGGACTGCACATCCAGGATGCTATCCCTCAGTTGCTGGTTGATCTGCTCTTTCAAAGCCGCCAGTTGCTCGGTCAGGTTGGTAAGGTTGGCGGCTGCGACACCGCTGTCTCCGCGAAACTTGGCTTCTTCAAAAAGGGGTAGGTTCAGCGAACCCCCAGCCACAAACGTTCCATGGTAAAGACCTCCGGTGATTCCGGTGACCCCATAATTGCCCTGAAAGCTGAGTGTGGGCAGCCGCTCCCATTTGGCCGCTCTTCGTTGCAACTGGGCGGCCCGTATCTGGGCCTGCAAACCCTGGTAGTCCTGCCGGCTCTGGTAGGCGATTCGCTTGGCCTCGTCGATGTTCATGGTCGCCAGGTCGGCATAGGGTGCGGTATCCGTAAGCTGGATTTCCTGTTCCGCCGGCAGGCCGATCTCCCGGTTGAGCGCGATTTTTGCCTTTGCGAAATTGACTTCAGCCGAGACCACAGCCTGCTGTTGGGTTTGGAACTGAACCCGGGCCCGCAGTTCATCCAGGTTTGCCGCCGTGCCCGCCTGGTGCTCGGCGACCGTTTGGTCGAGGAGCACCTGGTCGGCTTGCAGCAGCGCCTTCGCATTGTCCACCTGGGCGCCCAGAGCCAGTGTCTGCAGGTAGGCGTTGCCCACATTCAGCACCACCAGCCCGCGCGAAGATTGCTTGCTGAAATAAGCGGCCCGTTCGTTTGCCTTTGCCGACCGGTACAGGTCGATATTCTGCAGGCTGAACAGTGTCTGCGAATAATTCACCATCGCGTCGGTCGAGTTGACCTTCACCACCGTGGGAAACGACGCCAGGTTCAAACCAGGAAAAAGGGAAGCGCTTTGGTCCAAAAGGCTTTTGGAAAACCCGAAGGCAGCCAGGTTGAACTGATGCGCTCCAGAATCAGCCTGCGCAGTGACGGTCGGGAGAAGAGACTGCAGGCTTTCGCTGGTCTGTGCCTTTGCGCTCAATTCCTGCTGCCGCGCCTCGATCAGCGCCAGGTTGTGCTCGATGCCCATCGCGATCGCTTCGTCAAGCGTCAGAGGCTTGACTCCATCGGTCGGTTTCACGATGGTTACGCTGCCGTAATAGGGGCTCTGCGCGGAACTTTGGTTGACCGTTTGCGCTGCCAGCAATCCGGCGGACAACAACGCCGCCGCAAACGCTGCCATCAGCCGCCGCGCTGGGATCGTCATTATGGGTCGTTGGTTCCTTTCCATCCAATCCTTTAGATCAATTCGGAGCCTTCAGGTTGCCTAAATGATGGCTGCTCCTAACAGGACTCCCCTCTTCCTCCTATCGTACAAGGCGAGGGGAAGGTCCAAGCCCTGCCAGCGGCAGCAGCGGAACTCCCGCCTCGTAGCTTCGCGATTAGAGTCCGGCCAGGGGCGAGTGAAAGTCAGACCTGTCCAAATTAGTTTTTTTGAGCGGCCGGTTTGGACAGTGGTTGTCGAAAACAAATCAGCCCTCAGGTATATCGGGACCAGTCCCGGAGGGACGGCTGAGAGTAGCCCAGGATGTAATCCTGGGTTAGCATGTACCAACGAGCAGTCCCGCAGGGACGGCTGAAAATTACCCAGGATGCAATCCTGGGTTACTCCTGCCTCTGAAACGGACTATTTGAAATTCCGACTATTCGCGATTCGGGGCAGCCGACCCTGCGGGACTGGTTCTTCTCGAATCTCTCCCCAGGATTACATCCTGGGCTACTCTCAGCCGTCCCTACGGGACTCGTAGTTCTGACACAGACTCGTTAGTCCTGGGTAAACCTTGACCGCACGCAGATGCGGTTAAGCCGACCCTACGCTTCGTCGTCGGCGTGGACGTGTTTGTGAGCGGAGGCGATTACCTTTTCTGCAGACGCCAGTGGAACCACATCGTAGCGGGCCATCTCCATGTGGAAACTGCCCATGCCCTGAGTGAGGGAGGTGAGGGTGGCGCCATAGGTCAGCATCTCGGCCATCGGGACTTCGGCCCGGATCACGGTGGTGCCGCGCCCGCTGCCCATCCCTTGAACGCGGCCCCGCCGTCCGGTCAGGTCCCCCATCAAAGCACCGGTACAACCCTCCGGCGCCTCAATCTCCACGCGCATCAGGGGCTCCAGCAGTACCGGCCTGGTTTGCTCCATGCAGTTGCGGAAGGCAAGCCGCCCGGCCAGCCGGAAGGAGAGCTCATTCGAGTCCACATCGTGGTAGCTTCCGTCAAAAAGCACCGCTCGGAAGTCGACCATAGGAAAGCCTGCCAGCCAACCCCGCGCTGCCGCCTCCTGGATTCCCTTCTCGACCGCCGGAATAAAGGTGCGCGGAATCGCCCCACCGAAGATCTCGTTGACGAACTGAAACCCTCCGCCCAAGGGGAGTGGCTCCAGGCGGATCCAGCAGTCGCCATACTGCCCATGGCCTCCGCTCTGCTTCTTATGCCGGCCCTGGGCGCTGGCAATGGCGCGGATCGTCTCCCGGTAAGGCACCTTGGGCGCCTTGAGCGTCACCTCGGTGTGGTAGCGGCGGCGCAGCCGTTGCACAATGGACTCGATATGGGGTTGACCCGCGCCGGCCAACAGGAATTCGTGGGTCGCGGCATCGCGATAGAAGCGAACCATCAGGTCCTCCTCCATCAACTTGTGCACCGCCGGCGCCAGTTTATCTTCATCGGCCCGGGTTTTAGGCTCAATGGCATAGGTGACGGCGGGCTCGGGCATGGTCACGGGGTCAAAGTAAATCTCGTGGCCCGCATCCCCCAGCGTGTCGCCGGTAAAGGTCTCGCGCAGCTTGGCCACGGCGCCCACATCGCCCGCGTGCAACTCGCCGATGGGACTTGCCGTACGCCCCTGCATCACCGTCAGATGGGCCAGGCGCTCCGCGCCGCGGTGGGTGTAGTTGGTGACCGTGGCATCGCTTTTGGCGATTCCGGAAAAGACCTTAAAGAAAGAAATCCTTCCCGCGAAGGGATCGGACATGGTCTTGAAGACGTACAGCGACAGCGGCTCACCATCATCCACCTTGCGCAACACCATCTCGGCTTCGGAGTCGGGGCGAACGCCGGCGGATTCCACTGCGCCACGGGCAGCCACCGGGACCCGTTCCACCGGCGACGGCGCGTACACCTGGAGAAAATCGAGCAGGTGGTCGCTGCCCACGTTTCTCAGGCCACTGGCAAAGAGCACGGGAAAGATCCGGTCCTCGCGGATGGCCTCATGAAGGGCAACGACCAAATGCTCCTCGGGGATGGTTCCTTCGCGGAAGTACTCCTCCATTAGCTCGTCCTTGCCCTCGGCGACCAGCTCCACCAGTTCCTGGTGAGCCTGCGTAGCCTCTTCGCGCAGGCGTACTGGAATCTCGGAAAGGCGGCCACAACCGCTGCCGTCCGGTTCATAGACGAAGGCTTGCATGGTTACCAGGTCCACGACACCGCGAAAGCTGGGATTTTGTCCGTTGCCCTCAAGAATGGGCAGCTGCACCGGAACCACCTGGCGGCCAAAACCCTCACGCAACGCGTTGAGGGTGCGTTCGCGGTCGGCGCGGGGATGATCCATCTGGTTGATTACAATCACCCGCGGCAAGTTGAATTCTTCGCCGAATCTCCACACGCGCCGCGTCATGGCTTCCACGCCACAGGCTGCGTTCACGATGAGCAAGGCGGCCTCCACGGGTAGCAGCGCCGCGCGGGCCTCGTGCACGAACATGGGGAAACCCGGAGTGTCCACAAAATTGATCTTTACGTTGCGCCACTCGGCAAATGCCAGCGCGTTCTGCATGGTGGTCCGGCGCGCTACATCCTCTTCGTCGTAGGCAGTTACGGCGCTGCCGTCATCCACGCGGCCCAGCCGTTCTGTCATTTTGGCTGCTTGAAGAAGCGCAGAGATCAGGGTGGTTTTGCCGCAGTGCGCATGACCCACGAGGGCGACATTACGAACGTCCTGTCCCTGATAAGTCTTCAATGAACGATTCATCCGAGGTATCTCCAGTTCTCAAGATTCGGAGTCTTGGAGCGGTCCGTGCGCGCTGGGGAGCGCGTTGCCATGCACGCAGGCGGCCTGCTTCGTTTGCGGGAACCGAGTGTAGCACACAGAAGTACGTATCTACTTCCGCTCCAGTTCCGCGCGCTGCCGCCGCAGATTCCAGGCAAAGATTCCGATCCGCAACAGCAGGATAAAGAGCAGGGCTATCGCCAGGGCCGCCGATTGGCCGTGCACTCCGTGGCGCAACAGAATACCCATCCCTATCAGGACGGCGATCACGAATACGCCGAACGTAAGCCACTCCGCGCGATTTTTCATATCACTTCCTTAATCTCTGCCGGCTCCGCGACAAGCGCACGAAGATGACAATAGCAAGCCCGGCAAAGACCCCCATCGCCAACATCGAACTCAACTGAAAGCGAAACAGCACGGCGCCGGCATTGGCTGGATGGGGGCGTGACAGCAGGGCTTCCAGCAATACAAAGACGAAAAAACTAATCGCACCCGCTCCTATCAGGCTAAGTACGATCTTCAGAGTCGCGCTTCCCATCCCCCACCGGAAGCCTGCATCATATCGCATCCGGCCGGCCGCCTACCTATTACAATTGACAAGACTGAAGGTCTCAAGAGTAAGGGCAAAGGAACCATGGACGCTTTTCCATCAACGCCTCCGGCGATCACTCCAAACACTCACCCCCGTCGATACCAAACCGGGCTCCGCATGGCGGCACTGCTGTTGCTCAGCGCCGTCGTATCTGCGGCCCATTTCGCCTCTGCGCAGTCCACCACGGTGCATGATCCTGCGGCCCTCAAACCCCCGCCTGGCGCCCGCGTGGCGATCATTGAGTTTGAGGATATGGAGTGTCCCGATTGTGCCCGGGCCAACCCTCTCTTAAAGGACGCCGCTACTCAATACCATATCCCCTGGGTGCGTCACGATTTTCCTTTGCCCTTCCACGCCTGGAGCTTTGATGCGGCGGTGTACGCCCGCTGGTTTGACCTCAAGTCGAAGAAACTGGGCGATGAATTTCGCGATGCGGTCTTTGCCAACCAGCAGCTGATTGATGCCGCAGGAGAGACTTCCCCTGAAACTCCGGCAGGTCCCACCACGGCTGCTGCGACAGCGATTCGTAATTTCGCGGAAAAGTTCGCCCAGCAGCATGGCATCGAACTTCCTTTTGTGATCGATCCGCAAAAGAAGCTGGCCGCTGAAGTCCAGGCCGACCTTGATCTTGGCAAGCGCATTGGCATTGAGCACACGCCGACCATCTGGGTTGTCACCAACAAGACGAACGGTGTGCCTTTTGTAGAGGTAGTCGACCGTCAGCGCCTCTACCAGATTATCGACCAGGCGCTGGCCGATACCAAGGGTGAGACAACCGCCTCAGCTCACCACGGCACCGGTCAATAGCGCATCGCGAAAAACTCATTTGCCTGGAGCTGAAGAGGGTGTGTGAGAAGGGGAGAAAACCGCAGGTCCCTCCACTACGCTACGCTCCGGTCGGGATGACAATTTTGTTGTGCCCGCAAGATTGTTGTGCCCGCAAGACCTTCAGCGAGAAATACTTGGCCGTGCAACAAAATTGTCATCCCGACCGGAGCGTAGCGTAGTGGAGGGACCTGCGGTTTCTCCCCTTCTCACACACCCTCTTCAGCCCTGAGTTATTGCTTTCCTGCCCAGTGCGGACTTTTTCCGGAGCCCCTGAGCCTTAGGTCTGGATGTTCACCAGCTGGCCCGGAGTGGTTTGCCGCGTTTGCGGCGAACGCCAGTGGTCTATGTAAGAAATCTGGTGCACGCAGGAGACGGTGCAGTGCGGGGCGCAGCTCTTTTCCGTCAGGTACTCCCGCTTAAGGTCGGCCTTGGTGTATTGCGCCAGCGGAACTCCCGGGTAGCCGCGCTGTTGGGAGCAATAGTGCACCAGACCGTCTTCGCACACGTACAGGAAACGTGAACCAGCGCGGCAACGCCAATCGTTCGGCTCCGCATTGGCAATCGCTTCTTGAAACTTGTTGAAGCGCGAATAATTTTTCTTTGCCATCCCGGCCATCTGGTAATAGACGCGCCGTTCCTCATCTTTCAATGGCTTCAGCTGACCATCCCCATCGTGAATGATGCCAATGGTTGATGTAAACCCCAGCTCCAGCGCCCGGTTGCCGATGACCAACGCATCCTGGGGATTCCTGATGCCGCCGCCGACGACGGAATTGATGTTGACGTGAAACTCCGCATGCCGGGAGAGGAACTCCAGCTTCTTGTCCAGAACCTTGAGGCTCTTCTTCGAAATCTCATCTGGTTCTATGTTGTCGATCGAGATCTGCATGTGATCGAGACCGGCGCGGTTCAACCGCTCGATGCGTTCCGGCATCAGCAGATATCCGTTGGTGATCATGCCGGCTACCCGCCCATGATGGCGGATGCGGGCGATGATGGCGTCCAGCTCGGGATGGGTGAGCGGCTCGCCGCCAGAAATGGTGATGATGCTTGCGCCCAGGAACGCCAGATGGTCGATGCGGCGCTGCATCTCCGGCAGCGGCACGGGTTTCGAGACCTTGTCGTACTCGTTGCAATAAGCACAGGAGAGATTGCAGAACCGCATGGGCACAATCTGCGCCATGACTACGTGCCGGGTCGAAGCCAATGCATGGCCGACGACCATCAGCTCGCGCACTTTGCGCCGCGCAGCTTTTCCTCGGCCTTTCCAGGTCTGTTTTTGCCGGGTTTGCATCTGCTTGTATTCAATCACAGCGCAAGCAGGCCCGCGAGTAACCACACAGGAATGGGAAGGTTTCCGGCCTGAGCGGTATCCCAGACCACCCGGGCGGTTAATGCTTCTTGAGCTTTCCGGCGCTCATGTTCAGAACTTGTTCCTGCTTGTTGCGCATGACCGTTACCTGTACCATCCGCCCGCGGTGGTTGCGAATCGCCTTAAGCCAGTCGTTCTTGCTGGTCATCTGCTGCGACTCGACCTTAACCACGACATCTCCGGCCTTCAGGCCTGCTCGCGAAGCCGGGCTCGGGTCGTCTACGCTTTCCACCAGCAAGCCGGTACCGCTCTTCACCCCGAAATAATCAGCCAACTGTGTCCGCACCGGGTTGACATCCGCACCCACATACAGCGCCCTGGGGATCATGCTGTCGAGGAAAGCGGGACCAGCCGACGCAGCATTTCCCAGGAAGCTCTCCCGGCCACCGCCGGCAGCGGGCGGAGCCGGAACACTGAAATGCTGCGACCAAGCCTGCTGTTGCAGCAAGGCCCGGTCGCAGAGCTGCACGCTCACGTTGATGTGGGCGCCATCGCGGCTAATAAGTAAATTGATCGTGCGCCCCGAGGGTATCTTCTTTAACCGGCGCCGCAACTGGTCGACATTGTCGAAGCCTTGCCCGTCGAGCTGAAGAATAACGTCGTGCACCTCGAGGCCGGTCTTGCCGGCAGGAGCGTCGTGGTCCACCATGACCACCTCGGCTGCGTGAGCATCCTTCAGGTGGAGCGCGTTGGCGCGATCGTTATCGACATTCCCTAAAACAACCCCCAGGTAGCCTTGTGCGCTGTACAGCAGGAACTCAGGGAGGTTTCCGGGCAGATTCAGCGCGTCTCCCGACGCCCAGGCGGCGTGTGTGAAAAGAAGAGCGCCCAGAATCGTAGCCACTGAACCCAAAGTTGGAAGGTGCTTCATCGGAGGACTCCCAAGGGACTCATACCGTTAAGACTTGCTGTACGTCTAAAAAGCAACTCCAAGCTACTGGATTTGCGGCGATTCATCCAGAATTTCGTGAGAGACGGTTCGAATATGCGGATTGTCGTCCTCCGACGCAACCGTGTGCAATACCTCGCGCACGCTACTATCCGCTTCGACCGGCTGCAGAAGCTCGATGGCGTGGGAACGCACCGTCGCATCCTCGTCGTTCATGAGTGCTTCCAGCACCGCGTCCCGGACCCGCATATCTTCTGCCACGTAAGGCTTAAGGCCCTTCAAAGCTTGCAATCGGACCCCGGCGTTCTTGTCATACCGCAAAGCCACCAGCAAAGCGTTACGGATCGGGCCGTCGGAGCATTGGTGCTCCGCCTCGCACTCGCCGGCCAGCAGGCTCACGGAATTCTGCGCCACCCCCGGATTCACCTGGCTTTGCGCCCCCACCAGAAGCAGCTGCCGTATCTGTGGATCATCGAGCGACCCCTGGGTCGTCTCCGGAACCAGGCGATTGAAGTGTACTTCGACATTCTCGGTGTTTGGTTCACGGACAATGCTGCTGACGTTGGCGATCGTTCCCGGTCCAGCGATGGCCGCGGGTAGCTCAGCCGTTGGGTGGTGGCTGCGCAGTGCGGAGTGGTAGCCAGCCCAGCTCCCGGAGGCGAGGCCAAATACGAGCAGCGCTGAGGCTGCAACCGGAGCCCGGCCTAGCATCGCCACGCCGCGGAACATGGACTGCTGGACACGCATCAGCCAGCCGCTACGCGGCATGGTGTCCAACGCTTCCTCCAGCCGTAGCCGGGCTTGCGCCAGCAGGTTGGCGGAAGGTTCCAGGGTAGGCGCAAGAGCCATCGCCTGTTGCAGGGCCTGTACTGCGGCAAACTCCTCCTGACAGCGCGTGCAGGTGGCTAGATGCCCTTCCAGCAAATGGCACTGATCGTCAGGTAGTTCTCCGTACGCGAATAGAGCAATTTTCTGTTGCGCCAGCTCGCAATCCATATAACAAACCTCGCCTCACCGTAGTGTCGCCAAATTAGTTCTTAGTTTTCTAGTCGCCCGGAAGAGCGTGTTCTTGGCGGTCTCTTCCGTGGTGTTCAACATTTCACCGATCGTTCGTAACCTCAGGCCCTGGTAGTGTTTTAGTTCAAAAACCATCCGTTCCCGCGGAGTCAGGCGTCCCAACGCCTCCTGGATCCGCTCCCCCAGCAGCTTGCGTTCCAGCTCGCGCTCAGGATTCGCCATCGCTCGCTCGTCGGAGATATTGCTCAGCAGGTCCATCTCTCCGCCGCTGGAATCGACCACCACCGACTGCTCCTCGCGGCGGGATTTACGCCGCCGCAGGTGATCGAGGCACAGGTTGGTCACGATGCGGTAGATCCAGGTATAGAAAGAACATTCAAAGCGGAAATTTGCCAGGTAGCGATAGGCCTTGAGGAAGGCTTCCTGGTGGATATCCTGAGCATCCTGCTCGGATCCTGTCAAGCGCAGCGCCAGCCGCAGAACCGGCTGGTCGTATTGCCGCACGAGCGCTTCGAAGGCAGTCCGCGAGCCTTTTTGTGCTTCGCGGATCAGCTCGGTTTCGGTGGCCCGACCCCATGCTTCGCTTGCCATGCCTGACGAGGATTGTATCGTTCGTTGCGGAGCCCAGGCAGAGCTCCCAGCCTTCATTGGCCTATGCGCGGTAAAGCGAAGCGCGTCCGTCGCCATTCGTTGCTCCAGTACAACACCAACCACTGTCCCCTAGACGAAGCAGCTGGCGTTTGGTAAGCAGCCAAGATTCGATAGACTCAGCCTATGTCTTCCCTATTCGAGCACTCCGGCGAAAGCATTGTCGCGTACTGCGACGGCGGGTCTCGCGGCAACCCCGGCCCGGCCGGCTTCGGCGTTTATATCAAGGACGCTGCCGGAAGCGTCTTGGCCGAGTTAAGCCAGTTTCTCGGTGTGCACACCAATAACTTCGCCGAGTACTCCGCCTTGCTGGCCGCTCTGGAATTTGCTATTGCCAAAGGCCACAATAGTTTACGGGTCGTCTCCGATTCGGAGCTCATGGTCAAGCAGATCAAGGGTCAGTATCGCGTGAACAGTCCCGAACTCCGCCCGCTCTACGAGGAGGCCCGGCGCCGCATCGCCCAGCTTGACCACTTCCAGATTCAACATGTTTTGCGGGAGAAGAACCGCCACGCGGACAGGCTAGCCAATGTAGCCATGGACCGCGGTATGGGCCGGCCTCCCGCTGTCACCCCGGCCCCCGTCCCCACCCCATCAGCGCCGGCGCCCGGCAAGGGGGTCATGTTCCGCGGTTTAGTGAAAAACGGAGTGGTGCACGTCCTCGGCGGCGAACTGCCGGACGGCACTTTCGTAAAAGTCATCCCGGAGTAAAGAGGAGAAACCGCAGGTCCCTCCACGCCGCTACGCTCCGGTCGGAGGCTGTGACTTTTTTGATTTCTGTTAGGTTTTGGTGGCCGGAAAGCTATGAAGAGCAGCGGCAAACAAGCATCGTCGGGGTCCTTCGACTGCGCGCCATAAAGCCTCTGTTAAGCGATAGATCTGCGAGGCGCTTCGCTCAGGATGACGGCTTTGTGGGAGGTTTGAAAATCCTCTGGTTGGGTGTGTCAAAACCACAAAGATCAAAAAAGTCACAACCTCTTGATGACAAATCTGTTTGGGCATCAGAATCCCGGTACCCAAACAGATCTGTCATCCCGACCGGAGCGCAGCGGAGTGGAGGGACCTGCGGTTACCTCTCACCCGGCGAGCGCGGCCTTTACCATTTCGCTCACCACCCGGCCGTCGGCCCTCACCCCCGTGGCCTGAATCCGGCCCTGAACCGCTTTCATCACCGTTCCCATATCCTTTGGTCCGAGCTGGGCGCCCTGAGCTCGCAGCTCCGCCAGGGTCGAGGCGACCAGCTGCCGCAGCTCTTCGTCACCCGCCGCCTTCGGCATGTACTCCTCAATTACCGTAATCTCCGCTGCTTCCTTTTCTGCCAACTCCGGCCGATTCCCTTTGGTGAATTGCTCGATGGAGTCTTTGCGCTGCTTGATCAAGGTGGTCAACACCTGAACCGCCTGTGTATCAGTGACCGCCGTACGCTGTTCTATCTCCTTATTTTTCAGCGCCGAAACGACCATCCGCAGAGTGGACAAGCGCTCTACGGCACGCTGCTTCATGGCCCCCACCATATCCTGATGAATCTTCTCGACCAGGCTCATACTCCTCCATCCCATTAAACCGCCCATTATAGAGAGCTTTGTTTATTACAATGGAACCATGATCCGTAAGACCCGCCTTTTTACTCCCGGCCCCACCCCGCTTCTCCCCGCAGCCCAGTTCGCCATGGCTGCGGCCGATATACACCACCGAACCGCCGAATTTCGCGCCCTCTATCTGAAGGTTCTCCGCGACCTGAAGACCTTTGTCGGGACCAAAAACGATGTCATTTTGCTTGCCTCCTCCGGAACCGGAGCGATGGAAGCATCGGTCTCGAACCTTACCTCGCCTGGAGACCGCGTGCTGGTGCTTACAGCGGGCAAGTTCGGCGAGCGCTGGGTCAGCCTGGCCAAGGCATTTGGATGCGATGTCGATGTGGTCAGTGCGCCATACGGTCAGACCTTCGACCTGGAAGAGGTGCGCAAGGCGCTCAAGATTGAGACCCGCGCCATCTTCATGCAGGCCACTGAGACCTCCACCGGCGTGCGCCACGACGTTCCGGGTGTCGCCGAAGTATTGAAGCAGAGCGGCAAGGACGCGGTGCTGGTGGTGGACGCCATCACCGGTCTCGGCACCACACACCTCGATATGGATGCGTGGGGCGTCGATGTGCTGATCGGCGGATCGCAGAAGGCGGTCATGATTCCTCCCGGCCTTTCCTACCTGGCGGTCAGCGACCGTGCCTGGGACTTGATGGAGATCTCGCTCAACCCCCGCTACTACTTCGATCTGCGTAAAGAGAGAAAAAACGCGGCTAAGGGGGAATCCGCCTACACCCCAGCAGTGGCCCTGATTGCGGCGCTGGGTGCGGCCTTCGACTATATTGCCGGTCAGGCAGACGGCGATCTGGCGGCGGGCCGCGCCAAGCTGGTGGAAAACGCCGAAAGCTGCGCCGCCATGACGCGCGCCGCGGTGGAAGCACTAGGGCTGAAGCTCTTCGCCCCGGAAGCTCCGGCTGCCGCGGTGACCGCCGTATTGCCTCCTCCGGGCCTCGATTCCGGCGCCATCGTCAAGGAGTTGAAAAACCGCTTCGCTGCCGTCATCACGAACGGACAAGGGGAGATGAAGGGGCAGATCTTCCGCATCGCCCATCTGGGATTTTTCGACTACATGGACACCATTGCCCTCATAGGCGCCCTGGAACAAGTGGCCTACGCTCTCAAGCTGCCGGGTTTCGCCTTCGGGAAAGCATTGGTGGCTGCCCAGAACGTCTTCGCTTCGCGGGCGCCCGACGAGGCCGCGCAGCGGGACCGCGCCGCAGCGGGTGTCTCCCTTTCCGCGCGCTAAACATTTTCGCTTCTGTGATGCCGAGAAGTGAAAATGCTATAGACCCCCTATCGTGCGCTCAACCGTCCCTGCGCGACGGCTGTCCATCGGCAGCAGTCGCGCAGAGATACCCAACCCCTTTAGGAGAGCGATGAAGATCGTACTGGCAGAGAAAGTCTCGCCCGCCACCCTGGCTGTGTTTGAAGGCGAGAGTGGTTGGCAGATCGTGACCCACGACCAGATCAAGAACGGTCTGGCCGCCGAGTTGGCGGATGCGGACGCACTCGTGGTTCGATCCGCAGTCCAGGTCGATGAGGGACTGCTGAACGCGGCTCCAAAGTTGCGGGTGATTGGCCGTGCCGGCGTGGGGGTTGACAACATTGACGCCGATGCCGCAACCCGCCATGGCATCGTGGTCATGAATACACCCGGCGCCAACGCCATCGCCGTCGCCGAGCTGACCATCGGGTTAATGCTTGCCTTAGGCCGCCAGCTACCCCGCGCCAATACCCTCCTGCACGCCGGCAAGTGGGAAAAGAAATCACTGCAAGGAACTGAGCTGCGGGGCAAGCAACTGGGCATCCTGGGTCTGGGGCGAGTGGGTCTGGAGGTGGCGCGGCGCGCCAAGGCCTTCGGCATGGAATTGCTGGGTCATGACCCCTTTGTCACTCCCGCGGTGGCGCGCGAGAATGGCGTTCGCCTCTGCACCATGGATGAGTTATTTCGCAGCGCCGATTATCTGACCCTGCACGTGGGTCTCACCCCCCAAACCACAGGGATTATCAACGTCCGGACCCTGGCCAGCATGAAGAAGAACGCGCGCATCGTCAACTGCGCCCGGGGCGAACTGATCGACGATGCCGCCCTGGTGGAGGCCCTGCGCTCCGGCCAGGTGGCTGGCGCCGCCCTCGACGTCTTCAGCCACGAGCCCCTGAAGGACTCGCCTTACTTCGGCCTGGACAACGTCATTCTGACCCCGCACATTGCCGGTTCCACGGGCGAGGCGCAGGAGGCTGTCGGGGTGCAGATTGCCCAGCAAGTAAAGGACTACCTCAAGTTCGGGGTAGTCCAGAACGCCGTTAACCTGCCCTCCATGACCTATGAGGAGTACCAGGAGCTTTCCCCTTACATCCTCATGGCGGAGCGTCTGGGCGCATTCCTCTCCCCCCTGGCTGCGGGGAATCTTGAGAGTATTCATCTTTCCTACAGCGGGCGGCTGGCGCACGGGAAAACCGAGCTGGTGCGCAATGCCGCCATCCAAGGAGTGCTGGCGCATTCTGAGGTAGTCAATCGCATCAACGCACTCTCCGTTGCGGCAGAGCGCGGCATCCGGGTGCACGAAGAGAAGAAGGAAGAGGGATCGGGCGGCGCAGGAACGGTGCTTAAGCTGACCTTGCACACCGGGACCGGCGACAGTACCGCAAGCGCCACGGTGCTTCATGGCAGTTCGCCACGGCTGCTGGCCTGCGACGGCATCGATATCGAAGCCCCGCTGCACGGAACGTTGCTCTTCATTCGCAACCGGGATGTGCCGGGCGTGATCGGCCGTATCGGTACCATCCTGGGCGAGCATAAAATGAATATTGCGAACTTTGCCCTGGGAAGAAGCGTACGGACAGGCCAGCACAACGCCCTCGCGGTGGTCCAGATCGATGGTCGCGTTACCCCATCGGTCTTGGCCGCGCTGCAGGCTACGGAGGCCATTACCGAGGTTCGCCTTATCGAGCTGGCCGACCGCCAGCCCGTAGCCCCAATCATCGAATGAAGAACCTGCAAAGTTGAAGGAGTGCCGGGATGCCGCTGTACGAATACCAGTGCAAAAAGTGCGGACATCGATTTGAACTGATCCAGTCCTTTTCTGCTGAAGATCCAAAGGAATGCCCGGTCTGCCAGGGCGAGGTGGAGCGGTTGATTTCCACGCCCGCCCGCCCCCACTTCAAGGGCTCGGGTTTTTACTCCACCGACTACGCTGCCAAGCCGGCCGCTTCGCAAAAGTCGCAGGATGGCGCGAGCAGCTCAGACGGCAACTCCAGTTCCTCCGATAAGGGTGGAACGGCTGACAAGGCACCAGCCGCCAAGACAGAAAGTACTCCGGCCCCGGCCCCGTCCGCTTCCTCCACCAAATCGGAGTAGCTAGCCTGGATTTCTCACAGACCTCTCTCTACCGGTAACGAAAGACGGGTGCCCCATATCTCGCTCGTTTTTCGCGAGATGTGGGATTCCACAACCGTGGATCGGTCACTCTCCACTGGCAACAGGTCTCCAGGGGCCGAGGTTTGTGAGAAATTTTAGGTGGTGGCAGCCGCTGCGGGCAGAATCTCTGCTACATCCACCCATTGGGTCGGATAGTCGCCGGTGTAGCATGCCGTGCAATAGCGGTTGCCCTCGCCCCCGTTGCAAGCATCTTCCAGCCCTTCCAGCGAAAGATAGCTAAGCGAATCGGCTTCGATGTACTGCCGAATCTCTTCCACCGATGAGTTGGCGGCGATCAGTTCGCTCTTATTCGGGGTGTCGACTCCGTAATAGCAAGGCGAGATGGAGGGCGGGCAGCTGATGCGAAGATGCACCTCCCGGGCTCCCGCCGATCGCACCATACGCACGATTTTGCGGCTGGTCGTGCCGCGGATAATAGAGTCGTCGATCAGGATGATGCGCTTGCCCTCCAGCAGATTGCGCACCGGGTTCAGCTTCAGCTTTACCCCAAAATCGCGCACACGCTGCTCCGGCTCAATGAACGTGCGCCCCACGTAGTGGTTGCGTATGAGCCCGAAATTAAACGGGATCCCACTCTCCGCCGCGTACCCCAGGGCCGCTGTCACGCCGGAGTCCGGCACCGGCACAACCAAATCGGCCTCGACCGGCGCCTCCCGCGCCAGGCGGCGTCCCATCTGCTCGCGGCTGGCCTGAACCCAGCGGCCAAAGATCCGGCTGTCGGGCCGGGCGAAGTACACATGCTCGAAGATGCAGCTTGCCTGCCGCACGCCGGTTGCATATTCCACTGAGGTGACGCCGTCGCGGGTTACCATCACCACTTCGCCGGGCCGCACGTCGCGCTCGTACTTGGCCCGCAGCAGATCAAAAGCGCAGGTCTCCGAGGCAAAGACCACCGTGTCTGGACCATCGGGATTACTGATGCGGCCCATCGACAGAGGCCGGAAGCCATAGGGATCGCGGGCGGCAAAGATGCGGTCGCGCGTCATCATGACGATGGAGAAAGCGCCCGTTACCTGGCGCAGTGAATCGCCGATGGCCTCAATCAGCGTTTTGGCGTTGGAATGGGCAATCAACTGCACGATGATCTCGGAGTCGCTGGTGGTCTGGAAGTAGGCGCCCTCCCGCTCCAACCGGGTGCGCAGCGTGCCCAGATTCACCAGGTTGCCGTTGTGCGCGATAGCAATCAGGCCGCGGGTCGAGTCCACCCGGATGGGCTGTGCATTCAGTAGCGCCGAGTCGCCGGTGGTCGAATAACGGGTGTGGCCAATGGCCAATTCACCCGGCAGCTTGGAAAGCACGTCGTCGGTAAAGATATCGGCCACCAACCCCATGCCCTTGATGTTGTAGAGGTTGGTGTAATCGGCGGTGGCAATGCCCGCGGACTCCTGCCCCCGATGCTGCAGCGCATAGAGGGCCAGATATGCCTGGCGCGCCGCGTCGGGATGGCCGTGTATCGCCACCACTCCGCATTCTTCGCGTAACTTATCGAAGGGAGCGGAGTCGGATTCCTCGAGTTCGTCCGAATGCTGGTTGATGCTCGTGCTCTCCATGCCCGTTAGTTTCCCACCGGTACGTCGTTGCGCAGCAGCGCGGCCAGCGCTCCTGACCAGACGTTGCGTAGGCCTGAGACCTTCTCCCGGATCAGCACCCGGCTGTCGACCGCCAGCTCAAAAAGATCGGCCGCGGTTTCTCCCAGTGTTACGGCCATCAGGCCGTTGTACTGTCCAACTAACCTTTCGACCTGCGCCACCGATACCTTAGCGCAACTGATAATGCACTGGCTGGCCGTCTCCCCAAATAGATCCCATTCCGCCGGCAGATCGGGCGCCTTGGAGAGATTGGCGCGCACCCCAACCTCATGGCGAAAGCATGCTTCCGCCAAAGCAACGGCAATGCCCCCGTCGGAGATGTCGCGTGCGGAATGGATCAGGCTCCGTTGCGAAAGCTCAGCCAGGCAGCGGTGCAGGTTGCCCTCCAGCAGCAGATCCAGACTGGGTGGAGTGCCCCATAGCGCGCGGAGAACTTTTCTGGCGTACTCTGAGGACCCAAACTCCTGCATGCGCTCCTCGAGGGTCGAAACCGAAGCGGGACAGATGAGCAGGACGGCGTCGCCGGCCCGCTGGAAATCCGATCCCACAGCTTTGCTGACCTGGTCGAGGATGCCCACAATCCCGATCACCGGGGTGGGATAGATGCCTTGGCCGCGGGTCTCGTTATACAGCGAAACGTTGCCCCCGGTAATGGGGGTTCCCAGAGCCAGGGAGGCTGCGGCAATGCCATCGATGGCCAACGAGAGCTGGGCCATAATCTCCGGCTTCTCCGGGTTGCCGAAATTGAGGCAGTTGGTGGCCGCCACCGGGGTCGCGCCGGAGCAGGCCACCTTGCGGGCTGCCTCGGCGACGGCGTGCGAAGCTCCCAGCTTGGGGTCCAGGTAGCACCAGCGTTCATTGCCGTCGAGCGCCATGGCCAGGCCGCGGTTCGTGCCCTTGATGCGCATCACCCCCGCCTCACCCCCCGGGCCCTGCACCGTATTGGTCTGCACCATCGACTCATACTGCTCGTGGATCCAGCTCTTGGAACAGATATTCGAGGAGGCGAGCAGGGCGCGCAGTTCGTCCGCATAGTTGGCGGCGCCGCTCAGCGTCTCTTCAAAGAAGGTAAGCTGCTCCAGCACCTCCGGCGGCGGATTGAGGCGGACCGGCGCCTTCCACTGCCCGACCGGCCGGTGATACAACGGCGCATCGTCGGTAAGCGACTGGTTAGGAATGTCAGCGACCAGCTGGCCATGGTGCAGAATGCGCAATCTGGGTTCGGCGATCACCTCGCCCACGATGACTGCGTCGAGCCCCCACTTTTCAAAGACCCGGATGACTTCGCCTTCGCGATCCTTGTCTGCCACCAGCAGCATGCGCTCCTGGCTCTCGCTCAACATGATCTCGTAGGCGGTCATGCCCGATTCCCGCTGCGGCACGTGGTCCAGTTCTACTTCGAGACCCACCCCCCCGCGGGCGCCCATCTCGCAGGTAGAACAAGTGAGCCCCGCCGCGCCCATATCCTGGATGCCTACCACCGCGCCGGTGCGCATGGCCTCGATACAGGCTTCGAGCAGCAACTTCTCCATGAATGGGTCGCCCACCTGCACATTGGGCCGTTTCTGCTCCGAGCCCTCTTTGAACTCTTCGCTGGCCATGGTGGCTCCGTGGATGCCGTCCCGGCCCGTCTTGGCGCCCACGTAGATCACCGGATTCCCGATGCCCGATGCCTTGGCATAAAAGATCTCGTCCCGCCGCACCAAACCCAGGGCAAAGGCATTGACCAGGGGATTGCCTGAATAGCAAGGCTCAAAACGTGTCTCACCACCTAGGTTGGGCACGCCAAAGCAATTTCCATAGGCTGCGATTCCGCTGACCACGCCTTCCAGCAGGGAATGGTTCTTGTGCACCACCGCGGAAGCCGATGGGGCATGAGTCGACCCATCGGGGCCCAATTCCTCTTCGGTGATGGGCCCGAAACGCAGGGAATCCATGACGGCGAGCGGCCGGGCGCCCATGGTAAAGATGTCGCGCAGAATCCCGCCCACCCCGGTCGCGGCGCCCTGAAAAGGTTCGATGAAGGAGGGGTGGTTATGTGACTCAATCTTAAAGGCGCAGGCCCAGCCGTCACCCACATCGATAATGCCGGCATTCTCTCCCGGCCCTTGCACCACCCGCGCACTGTGGGTCGGGAGCCGCTTGAGATGGACGCGAGAGGATTTATAGGAGCAGTGTTCACTCCACATGACGCTGTAGATCCCCAGCTCGGTCAAACCGGGAGCCCGCCCCAGGGCGGCCACGATACGTTGATACTCTTCGGGTGTGATGCTGTGTTGAGCCAGAAGCTCCGGCGTCAAAGAGAGTGATTCCAGGTCCACGGAGAGCGACTCAGGTTTCATGCAGGTAAGTCCATTGTCGCATGTTGCAGGAGTGTGACGCGAGGAGCCAGTTCACCGTGGTCCCATGCGGTCGAACCAACCGGGCAAAAAAGCATGGAAGCCCGCAGAAAACCCTAACCCTAGTATTTTCCACTCCTGCGGACTCGTAGGCTGGAAGAAGATCGGCGGCTGTTCGTCCGGCCTAGCAACTGCCGCTCAAGGCCAGGCCAACCACAGACTTGCCGCTGTAGAGAATGCGCGCCTGGCAGTTGCACGAGGACCCTCGAAACACCACCGCTCCCGAACTCGAATGTTCCCCCTTAGATTCGCTTTCCGGACGATTCCAATCTGTTGAAATTCCGGGAGCTGGTTCTGACGGGCTGGCGACGCGCCCGCTAAGCTGCTCGGAGAGCACCGCGTAGCTTGAGCTTGCATAGCGTGGAAGCTGAAGCATGCCAGCGCCAAGACGAATGCCGCGGCCCGAAATCGTGCAGATCCTGGAACGGAGCAATCCATCTAACTGAATCTACTTCTTTCTAAAGGAACTCTGAAAGCCCGGCCTCCATCGCCACGAATGAACAGCTTGCGGAAAAACTCGTTTTGTATCGCGGCACCACTTCACAGGCTGCGGAAAAACTCACCTGCATGTGAGAACGAAGCGCGGCTTCAGCCGCGCCGTAAATATCGTATGCGATGGCAGAGGGCTTCAGCCCCTATCGGTCGTTTTCGAAGATTCCTGAGTCTCCTCGTTGCGTTTCCGGCTCCGCAAAGCTTTCCGAAAAAAGAATGCACTTTGTGAGAGAAAAGAGAGATAAGCGCCCCGGCTGGCGCTTTCATGCGGGAAAAAGATTGAGCGAAAATCGATAAAAATCCCCGATGGAGGCCGGCATCGGGGACGGTGGCCAAAAATATCAGCGCTAAAAGCGCTTTAAGCGCTATAGAGTCTGCGTGAGAACTAGAAGAGAAACCGCAGGTCCCTCCACTACGCTTCGCTCCGGTCGGGATGACAATTCTGTGGGAATATTGACAGCCAGTTCTCCAACCGCTTCCAAAGCCATTTTCTGCAAAAGAATTGTCATCCCGACCGGAGCGAAGCGTAGTGGAGGGACCTGCGGTTTCTCTTCTAATTCTCACGCAGACTCTTCAGCCCCTGAGGTACCGCTTTATATTGAGTCCCAGGTCGGGGCTAAATTGCCCCCGCGCTTTTTCTTTGCCGCTCCTAGCCAATCCGTGCCAGCCCCGGACGTTCAGTCCCGTTGGGACGGCTGAAAATGACCCAGGATGCAATCCTGGGGTAAGCCACTCATGCTCCGTAGAGCATTGCCTGTTGTTCTTCGAGTAGTAAATTCTCAAAGTCGTCGCTCTTGCGGACAAGAACGCAGCCGTCCTACTTGCCCACACCAGACTCCGCCATATTGAGGAAAACATTGGTCATGCCCTCCGTTCCCCCATCGGAGCGCTGAATCAGCAGGATCGATATCAGGTCGTTGTTAGGGTCGATCCAGCCCTGGGTCCCGAAGGCTCCCCCGTGGCCATAGGTACCTATCGTGTGTCCCGCCAGCTCACCCAGCGGATCGGTGACGATTTCCCAGGCAAGGCCATAATCGGAACCGCGCATCCAGCCCACCGGCTGAATCCCGGTAGTCTGCGGCTCAGTCATCACGTGTACGGAGAAGGGCGACAGGTAGCGGTGACCCTCGTAGACACCGTCATTGAGCATCATGCGGTAGAGGTGAAGCAGATCTTCGGCGGTGGAGTAAAGGCCCCATGCCGGCGCGGGAAAAACAGCTCCCCGGCGGTATTTCGCGGGGTCGCCTCCAAGGATGCTGGCTGGGGAGCGGACCAGTTTCCCGTCCTTCTGCGCGTAGACCATGGCAATGCGTGAGATCTTGTCCGGGGGCGGGAAGAAGAAGCTGTCCTTCATTCCCAGCGGCTGCAGGATGTGCTCCGTGATGAAGTCCGCATACTTCTCGCCCGAGCAGACTTCGATGATGCGGCCCAGAATCTCGATACCGGGACTGGAGTAGCTCCACTGGGTTCCCGGCTGAAAGAGCAGCGGCTGTTTGGCGAGCTGTCTCACCACTTCATCGAGCGGCACGCTCATCGTCTGGGCGTAGTCAGGGATGGCGGGAGGGCCGGGGTAGTCCTGAACCCCCGCGGTGTGGGTAAGCAGGTCACGGATGGTGATCGCGTGATTGGGAATACTCGCGCGGGCTGCATCGGGGCCTACCGTGGTCTTTACCCGCAAGCCCTTGAACTCCGGTAGGTAGTCCTCGACCGGGTCGCGCAGAGCCAGCTTGCCTTCTTCGGCCAGCATCATGATGCCGATTGCGGTGACCGGCTTGGTCATGGACATGATCTGGAAAATCGTGTCCTTCTGCATCGCGTGGCCGGCTTCCACATCGGCCATGCCGGTCGCGTCGAATTCGACGACGTCGTCACCGTGAGCCACCAGGGTAACGGCTCCGGCCACGGTCTGCCGGTCGACAAAAGATTTCATCCGCTGCGGGATTTTTGCCAGAACGTCCTGATCCACGCCGGCAGCTTTGGGGTTGGACTGAGCGACGGCCGAAGCCAGTGCCAAGGCTAGAAACGGCAGCAAACAAAGTAGTTTTCGCACGCAGAACAGCTTAGAGGAAGGGAGCGGTTCGGCAAAACGAAATCAGCCTTGCCAAACTCGGGCCACGGCCCGCACGTGTTCCGGGGTTGTGCGGCAACAGCCGCCAATCCATTGCGCACCGGCGCTCCGCCAACGCCCTGCCAGTTCGCCAAAGGCTTGTAAGTGCCCATCCCCTTGCCAGCAGCGATGCAACGCATCCCACTGCTCGCCGGAATTGGGGTAGACGATGATGGCCTTGTTCGTGACCTTTGCCAGTTCGCCGATGAGGCTGCCGATCAGCTCGGGAGCGATGCAATTGACGCCGATCCCGATCACCTGGGGCTGCGTCTCAAGCAACTCGGCGCACGCGCGCAAGGTTTCTCCATGCGAAACGTGCATTCCATCCTGGCAGGTGAAGCTGAGATATGCTGCCAGGTCGGGATAGGGTTGTAGTGCGGCGAGGATAGCCTGGGCCTCTTCGAGTGAGGGAATGCTTTCAAAGGCCAGGAAGTCGGCATTGGTTGGAGCGACCACTGCGATGCGGCGGCTGTGGAACCCCACCAGCTCCTCGAAGGAGCAGTCGTAGTTGCCGTGATACTCCGCTCCGTTGTGCAGCATCGCGCCGTAGGGTCCGAGCGAAGCCGCGATCCAGATCCGGCGTGATGAGCCGGCCTGGTACTCGCTCCTGACCCTCTCCGCCAGTGCCACGGATGCGCGTAGCGCATTGGCAGCAGCTTTGGCCGCGCCTTGAGCATCGAAGCCGATCTCTTGAAAGCCCTCGGCGGAGACCTGGTAGCTGGCGGTCAGCAGGCAATCGGCGCCGGCCTCAAGATACTCGCGGTGCACTGAAGCGATAGCCTCGGGCGAGCTCTCAAGGACGTGTGCGGACCAAAGCGGACCGGCCAGGTTAAAGCCTTTGCGTTCAAGCTCTGTGGCCATGCCTCCATCAAGCACGTGCAAGCCGTTGAGATCGAGTTGCTGCAAGGGCGTCATGGCTCTTCACCGAGTGTATCTTCGGTCCTCCCGGGCGGCACCTTCTGATACACTCTGTTGTAGTTCGCGGGCGTTTATGAAGGGCTCGGCCAGGGACCTTTCAGCTCGTAAACATCCTATCCAACCGCAAGTTCGGGGAGTGGCTCAGCCTGGTAGAGCACCTGGTTCGGGACCAGGGGGTCGGAGGTTCGAATCCTCTCTCCCCGACCATAAGCTGCGTGGAATCAATAGCTTCAAGGCGAATCGACGATTGTCGTTAAAGCCAAGGGATCCGCAAGCTTGGATGGTGATTAAGTCGTTTAATCGCAGCCATATACACGAACCCAAGAAAGAAAACTTCAGCTTTTGGGTCCATTGAAAAAAACTCTTCCCGAAGGCCCTTAAAAAGGAGGGCCCCTCTCACTTTCGGTTTGCGCGCGCTAACAGTCAGTTTAATCCGCAGCGACGATGAAGCCGACCACAGAAGTCACTAAGAGTGGCGTCACTTCCCCGGGGCATTCCGGTGCCATGGGTCACAGCAGCTGTGACAGATACGTTTGTCGGCAAGTCTCTCAGAATATGGGTGAGCGAGCAGTCATAGCACTCGGGGGCGATCTGGAGATTCTTCGGCCGATCGCCCTTCATCCCGCCAGAGGAACCGTGACCACAAGTTTGCACGCTCTGGGAGGGCATTCGTCAGCCAATTCATAAGACCGGACGCGACGACGATGTATGCGGCGAAAAGCCCTTTCGCGCGTTTTGCAGTTTCAGTAAAGTGATCTCCCGCGCTTCAATGCGTGAGACCTCAATATGCGTTGCCAACTGATTTGTGACTTCGGTAAAGGCGCGCTTGCGCAGAGCCTGCAGCATGGATGCATGCTCCTGATAGGTACTGGTGATGCGCGAAGGCTTGGTGAAGTCGAGGCGACGTACGATGCGGATACGCTCAGTGACCTCCAGATGAACGCGCGCGAACTCCCTGTTACCGGATGCAGAAACCAGGGCACAATGAAAATCTTCATCCCACTTCGCGACCTCGGAGATGTTGCTGCTCCGTTTCGACGAACTCACCTGCCAGATGGCCTCGAGCGGCAGCAAAATCAAATTCAGGTCTTTCAGGCTGAGGTCTTTCATACTACGCACCGAGGTCTGCTCCAGCAGGATCCTCAACTCATAGAGCTCGTCGATCTGCGTGAAGTCAAGTGGGCGCACCTCCCAGCCGTTGCGAAACTTCACGTCGAGAAAACCCTCGCGCTCCAGTCGATAAAGCGCCTGTCGCACCGGCGTGCGGCTGGTCCCCGTGCGTTCTGCAACCTCGGCTTCGGTGAACCTGTCTCCCGGCAACAGCTTAAATTCGAAGAGCTCGGATTTGAGCTGTTCGTAGGCGGAATCAGCCAGCTTTTGGGGTGGCCTTTTTTGTCGCATAGGGATTAGAAGTATTCTTTCATGCTTCGATGACTGCCAAGATATCGCCCATTGCAACGGAATGGCCAGCCGTAGCGTAAATGGCTTTGACCACACCGGACGTGGGAGTCGAAATAATCAACTCCATCTTCATGGCCTCCACAATAAGGATCGCCTGATTAGCTTCTACCCTCTCGCCCGGTTTGGCCAGCAACTTCCAGATGCTGCCGTTCATGGGGGCGTGGAGGCGATGCCCATCGGGGACCGCCTTCTCGACCACAGTGGGAAGAGGACCCGGCTTCGACGCAACAGCAGCTTCCTGATCTTTCCAACGGGCGATCTCGGCGGCGAAGGAATGCTGCTGACGCGCACGGAAAGCTGCGATGTCAAGGCTGTGCTGGTCAAGAAACCGCAAGTACTCGCCATAGTCGAAGACTTCCTGCTCGATGCGGATATGATGCCGTCCGGTTCGGAATGCCTCACGCTGCCGGGTCAGCTCCGGCTCATCGACCAGATGAAAAGATATCTGATCGAAGAAGCGCAGCAGCCAGGGCTTGCCAGCCTCAAACTGCATGTTTTTAAGAGACGTATTCCATATCGGCAGGGTGCGGCCCACAAGCTGGTAGCCTCCCGGCGAATCCATGCCGTAGATGCACATGTACATACCACCGATGCCTACGGTGCCCTCCGCCGTAAAGTTGCGGGCCGGGTTGTACTTGGAACTGAGCAGGCGATGGCGCGGATCGACGGGCACCGCACAAGGCGCTCCCAGAAAAACGTCGCCCAGGCCGAGCACCATGTAGCGGGCTGCCTGGATCGTCTCCTGCACCTCGGCGATTGTCTGAAGGCCGTTGACACGGCGCAAAAATTCGAGGTTATTGGGTAGCCAGGGTGCATCGGCGCGCACCGTTTCACGATAACGCTGAACGGTTCCGCGTGTAGCCGAGTCGTCAAATGCAATCGGCAGATGAACGATGCGCGTCGGAATTTTGAGGCCGGCCACATCAGGGAGCGCCTCTTCCATCCGCAGCAGATGACGCATCAATTCAGGCTGCCGCATGCGGCTGCTGTCGTAACGGATCTGAAGCGACCGTACGCCGGGCGAAAGCTCTTCGACAGGAAGGTTCTCCGCGCGGATGGCCTCCAGCAACAAATGCACGCGGAGTCGCAGAGCCAGATCGAGCACATCCTCGCCGTACTCAAGCAGAATGTAGCTGTCGCCCGCCTGAAGCCATCGTGCCTTGGGGTGATGGCCGTCTGCCGCTCGCTCCGCAAGAAGCGCAGGAGATGCGGCCGCAGTCAGCGGCTGCAAAGCAGCAAACATCGGGACGGACGGCTCGGGTTCGAGCGTCCGAATAGCTCTCTGCTGCGCGTGTTCGAGGGCGAGTGCATCTTCATATTTCAGGGGTACAAAACGGATGCGATCGCCCGGCTTCACCTGGCCAATCTTCCAGAGTTCCGCTCTGACGATGGTGACGGGGCAGACGAAACCGCCCAGACTGGGGCCGTCGCGGGTGAGAATGACGGGTTGGTCGCCCGTGAAGTTGACGCTGCCCAACGCATATTCGCAGTCATGCACATTGGAGGGGTGCAGGCCGGCTTCTCCTCCGTTTTCGCGTGCCCATACCGGTCTGGGGCCGATCAGCCGCACCCCCAGGCGATTCGAGTTGTGATGTATCTCCCAGTGGGTGGCAAAAAACAGGTTCATGGATTCGCGAGTGAAATAATCGGGCGCGCCGTGCGGTCCGTTGAGTACACCAATCTGCCAGTGGCTGGGATAGCTGGGAACGAGTTCCGCAGGCACCGTGCGCGGATCATCCATGGGCGCGGATACGCCCCGAGTTAGCCGAGGATTGCCGATGCGCACCATGTCTCCTGCGCGCAGGGGGCGTCCGGCGTGACCGCCGAATTGGCCGAGCACGAATGTGGAACGGCTACCGAGATAGACAGGGACATCCAGCCCGTTGCGCACAGCGATATAGGTGCGGCAACCGCTGGTGGCGTCGCCCACCGTGAGAATCTGCCCGGCGCGCACATGGACGGGTGCCCACATGGCGACTGCTTCTCCATCCAACCTGGCCGTGGTCTCGGCACCCGTCACTGCAATGATGGCGTCGTGGTGAAAACGCAGCGCGGGACCTGTGAGGGTGCATTCCATTCCAGCGGCGTGGCTGAGGTTGCCGACGATGCGGTTCGCCAGGCGGAATGCATAGTCATCCATGGGGCCGGAGGGAGGAACCCCAACGTCCCAGTAGCCCGTGCGACCGGGATAGTCTTGCACGGTGGTGTAGGTGCCGGGTTCCACCACCTCGATCGCGAGAGCGTGAAACGTAAAGTGGTCGAGAAAGCGCGTGGATATGTTGCAGTCGGCAAAGCCGCTGTCCGAGACGATCTGGCGTAGCCACTCGAGATTTGTTTCAATGCCGTGCAGTCGAGTCGCATCGAGCGCCGCGGCAAGCCTGGCTCGCGCTTCGTCGCGCGTGGCGCCATGTACGATCAGCTTGGCCAGCATCCCGTCGTAATAAGGTGAGACGGCGGTGCCGGTCTCGACCCAGCCATCGACACGGGCGCTTTCAGGAAAGTCAACCTCAGTCAGGATGCCAGGAGATGGTTGGAAGTTTCTGGCAGGGTCTTCGGCATAAAGCCGCACCTCCATGGCCACGCCAACCGGTTTTCGTTCGAGTGCTTCCCAGTCGAGAGGTTGATGAGCCGCCAGGCGCACCATGCACTCCACGAGGTCGTGGCCGGTGACCATCTCGGTCACTGGATGCTCTACCTGCAGACGCGTGTTGACTTCAAGAAAGTAGAAATTCTGGTCGGACATATCGTAGAGGAACTCGACTGTGCCGGCCGACCGGTAGTTGACGGATTTGCCGAGCTTGACCGCGGCATCGAGCAGAGCGGCACGGGTTGCATCGTCCAGATGCGGTGCGGGAGTTTCCTCAAGGACCTTCTGATAACGCCGCTGGATGGAGCAATCGCGTTCACCCAGCGCAACCACGTTGCCTTCGCCATCGCCCAAGATCTGCACTTCGATGTGCCGGGCGTGGTCGATCGAACGCTCAAGAAATACCCCACCGTTTGCAAAAAATTGAAGCCCGAGCCGCCGCGCGCTCTCAAAGGCTGTTGCCAAATCCTGCGGGGTGGTGCAGCGAGCCAGACCGATGCCGCCGCCGCCCGCAGTGCTCTTCAGCATGAGTGGGTAGCCGAGTAGGTCCGCAGCAAAGAGGGCATCGTCCAGATGGGCGAGGAGTGCGGTACCGGGTACAAGGGGCACGCCGGCCTCGGCAGCAAGCTGGCAAGACCGGTGTTTTAGTCCGAATGCCCGCATTTGCGCAGGCGTGGGACCTATGAAGATGATCCCCGCGGACTCACAGCCTTCGGCAAACTCCGCGTTCTCAGAGAGAAAGCCGTAGCCGGGGAAAACAGCTTGCGCGCCCGAGGCGCGACAAGCGTCGATCATCTTATCTATGCGCAGGTAGTTTTCCACGGGGTGCCCGCCACCCAGGCTGATGGCTTTATCGGCAGTGCGCACATGCAGGGAGTCGCGATCCGCGTCTGCATAGACGGCAACACTTCGCATGCCCATCCGTCGCAGGGTCCGCGTGGCGCGGACCGCAATTTCTCCGCGATTGGCGATCAGGACGGTAGAGAAGATGGAGCAACCTCCAGAGCCTCAGGGCTGGCGTTGCAGGCTGGCGAGATAGGCTCGCCAGCCACCGAAGGAAGTAATCTCCCGCGCGCCCGTCAGTCCATACTGTTCGCAGATGAAGCCTTTTACGATGCGGCCGTCCCTTAGTATGACATTGCCGATTCCGAGCGGAGGCGGTATTTCCGCGGTGAAAGAACCGAAGAGAGCCGTCGGCACATCCCAGAGTTCGATCTGGATCGGGGCGCCGCGCTCCCCTGGGGCAGCCCGCACCAGGCCTGGTTTGGGCGGCAAGCTGTCAGCAAGAGCGAAGAGCTGATAATCGTCGGCGGTTTCCGTTGCTTCCACAAAGGCAGCTCCCCGAGACGTCAACTGATGGTTCAGGGGCATTCCCTTGAGATGCGCGCCGACGACGGCGATGCGAATCGTATTGGCCGCAGCAGGGCGCGAACCATTGCGCGGCGCGTGGTAGCGCTGCCCCGTAGCCCCCAGGGTCGCATCGATCGTAGCTGCGCCGACGCAGCGCTGCCAGAGCAAGCCAAAGCCGGCCAACGCACGGTCGTGCCAGGCGCGAGCCAGAAGGGTGATGCCCGCGGGGAGTCCATCTGCACGTATGCCCGCGGGAAGAGCCAGCGCGCACAGGTCGGCAAAGTTGGCGAAACTGGAATAGATGCCTAGTTTCGCGTTCAGCGCGATAGGGTCTCTAAGAACTTCATCAATCGTAAATGTGGTCGGCACACTCGGGACAAGCAGGCCATCGAGATGGTCCATGGCCTTTTCGATAAGGCTGGCGAGCCTGGCGCGCTGGTACTCTGCCCTAAAGGTGTCGGCTGCGGTGAAGTTGGCTGCCCGCTCCACAAGGGCACGCACAGTCGGATGAACCGTGTCTGGGTTGGATCGCAAAAGCGGCTCCAGGGTGACGAATCGTTCTGCCACCCATGAACCTTCATAGAGCAGCGCAGAAAGCTCCAGAAAAGGCGAGAAGTCAATGCGTACCAGTTCCGCGCCGAGGGAGCGTGCCATGCCAAGCGCGCGTTCATACATCGCAGCGGCTTCCATATCCCCGAAAAATTCCGGCTCCTGCGGCACCCCGAACCGCGGCCGATCCGAGAGGGCGGCCGGTGCGGACGCGGAGGGCGTGCGGGAGTAGGCATCAGCGGAATCAAAACCGCCCGCGATGTGGGCGACCACTTCCGCGTCTTCGACAGTGAGCGCGAGTATGGAAACGCAATCCAGCGTGCGGCAGGCGGGAACAACTCCTGTTGCCGACAACCAGCCTCGCGTGGGTTTCAACCCCACGATGTTGTTCATGGCGGCAGGTACACGCCCGGAACCGGCGGTATCGGTTCCCAACGCAAAAGGAACGATGCCACGCGCGACCACGGAGGAGGAGCCTGAACTGGAACCGCCACAGATGTATTCAGGACGAAACGTGTTCGGCACCACTCCGTACGGGGAACGAACGCCGGCGAGGCCGGTGGCAAATTGATCGAGATTCGTTTTTCCTACGACGATGGCGCCGGCCTGGCGCAGACGATGCACTGTTGTGGCGTCCTCGCGCGCAATGTAGGAGAACTGTGGGCATCCGGCAGTCGTGGGCCAGCCGGCAACATCGATGTTGTCCTTCACGGCGAACGGAATGCCGTAGAGCGGAAATTTTTCGGTGTCGCCGCCGGCAGCCTCGAGCCACGCGGCCAGATCGCGAAGCTGAAGGTTGAACCAGCCTTCATCGAGTCGAGTGATCCACGCCGGATCGTTCCTGGCAGCATCGTCAGCGTCAGGTCCGAATAGCTCGAAGAGATTGATCAGGAGCAGAGATCCGTTGCGATAGCCGTTGCGCCAGTCGGTGAGAGTGGCGCCAGAAAAAAGTACTTTACACGCGGGGATCATATGGATACTCTCTTGTATACCGTAACACCCACCCCGGAAATGCACATCTACCTGGCCCCGTCGCCCGGGTAGTTGTTTTAGTAGGGGTTGTGTGAAGGGAGAGGGCCTCAAAGTTAAGCGGTCGCCCTTTTCATTTCACATTCCCTGCGGTTGAAGTGGATCCAGTTTCAGTAAGGCCATGAAGCCTTTCTGATAGCAGGCCCCGACGCCTCTCTGTACAAGCAAGCTATCCATTTGGAGTCAAGGGGAGAGCTGTGTCTCAGCGATCCACTTTGCAATCGGCCCTCGGACCTGTTTGCGTCAGGACGCCTGACGTAGAAGGCAACGTGTTTCTCAATGCATTCAACTTCAAGGAGCTCCATGTCTATCCCGATGGCAGAGTTGTTTTCCGCGATAGTCCGGAAAGCTCATCTCAGAGCCGCAAAATCGCTCATGCGATCTGTGCCGTTCTGGGCGCTGATCTTCACTATTTCGCCCCTGCATGCACAAACCTTCAAGCCCACCTTTTCAGTCGGGGCAGGAATACAAACCAATTACGACCACTCGAAAACCGATGGGGCCGATGGAATCAACCAGTTTCCGCTGGACCATCTCCGGCTTTATTTCAGCGGTGATGTGAACGAACACATCAGCGCCATGGTGAACACCGACTACCAAAGCAGCACCAATGAGATGCAAGTACTCGATGCGGTCGGGCAGTTTCACTTTTCGCCGAAAGCGAATGTCTGGTTCGGCCGCTTTCTGCCACCGAGCGATCGCGACAATTTAACCGGCCCGTTCTACGCCAACGAGTGGAATGTCTACAGCGACGGCATTCAGGACGGCTACCCAGCGGTCTATCAGGGCCGCGACAACGGTGTGGCCTATTGGGGCGACTTCAAGCTGGGCGCAGCCAAAATCAAAGCATCGACGGGCGCATTCGAGGGCTCGTCTGTTGATAAAGACAACAGCCTCATCTGGGCAAGCCGTGTCCAGATCGATTTGTGGGATCCGGAAAACGGCTATTACCTCAATAGCACCTATTATGGTGACAAAAATCTGCTGGCGATCTCCGGCGCCACCCAGGTGCAGGCGGGCAAGACGGCAACCACCGTCGACTTCCTGATGGAGAAAAAAGCTCCCATAGGCGGCGCCTTCACCATTGAAAGCGAGTACGCCCGTTACAACAGGCTCGGCGGTTACGACCCGAACTACCCAAAGAGCGAGGGCGCGTATGGTCTCGCCTCCTACCTGTTTCCCAAGCCGGTGGGGATGGGGAAATTTCAGCTCCTCGGGAAATACGCGATTGCGGAGTACACGGGCGGATCGGCTGGTCCATCCAGCTATCGCCAGAATACCGGCGAGGTGAACTTCAACTACATCATCAAGCAGTTCGACGCTCGCATCATGAGTTTCTATCGCCACGCCAACTATAACGCTGTGAACCCAAACGACTGGCAGGTGGGTGTTGGCCTGCAGCTCCAAATTTCCAAAACGTTCAGTTTGAGACACCAAGTGAAGTTCAAGGCGGATGCCTGGCTTTTCAATTACACATAGACATGAAGGAGAAGATTATGAAGCTTGCAGCAACGGTTAGATCGCTTTCACGCATGAAAGCGATCGGCACTGTTATCACTACCATGGCGGTTACGTTTTCTGTAGCGGGCGCGGGTCCAATCCTGGCGCAGACGGCGACGGTTAAGGTTGGCGTGCTGCACTCGCTGTCGGGAACCATGGCGATCAGCGAGGTTACGGTGAAGAATGCGACCATGCTGGCGATTGACCAGGTGAACGCGTCCGGCGGCGTGCTGGGAAAACGGATTGAGCCGGTCATTGAAGATGGAGCCTCGGACCCGGCGATTTTCGCGCAGAAGGCACAAAAGCTCGTGCAGCAGGACAAGGTGGTCACGGTATTCGGCGGTTGGACTTCAGCCAGCAGAAAGGCCATGCTGCCGGTCTTCGAGCGCTTTCACGGGCTGCTCTGGTATCCGGTACAGTTTGAGGGCAACGAATGCTCGCCGAACATCATGTACTCTGGAGCGCAACCGAATCAGCAGATTTTGCCGGCGCTCGACTGGGCCTTTGAAAAGGGCAGGAAGCGGGTGTTTCTATTGGGATCGGACTATGTGTTTCCGCGCACGGCAAACCTGATTTTGAAAAAGCACATTGTGCACAACGGCGGAACGGTGGCCGGCGAAGAGTATGTTCCGCTTGGCGGAACGGATTTCAGCTCCATCATCACGAAAATTAAAATTGCCCACCCGGAGATTATTTTCAGTACTCTGAACGGTGACAGCAATGTTTCCTTTTTCAAACAACTGCAGGCGGCGGGCATCACGCAGGCACAGTTGCCGGTGATGTCCTTCAGCATCGCTGAACAGGAAGCAAAGGCGATGGGCCCGTCCCTGGTCAATGGCAGCTATGCGGCGTGGAATTACTTTCAGTCACTGAAAAATCCGGTGAATGAGAAATTTATCGCCGCCTATAAGGCGAAGTTTGGCGGCAATTCGGTCATCGATGATCCGATGGTGCATGGGTATATCGACGTTCTCATCTGGGCAGCCGCCGTCAAGAAGGCCGGCACATTTGATCCGGCGGCGGTGAAGAAAGCCGCGGTGCAGCTGAGCCTCGATTCCCCGATGGGCACGGTGAAGTTTGCGGATGATCAGAGCCTGTATCAGACAGCGTATGTAGGCCAGCTACGGCCCGACGGCAGTTTGCAATCCTGTGGCAATCCCAAGGGTGCCCTGCGTCCGGAACCGTATGACGCGCTCGCCTTCCCCGGGAAGAGCTGCGTGATGGAGTTGAGAGAAAATCCCGGCAAGTGCAACCAGAAACGGGTGAATGAACTATGGGAAATTCCGCGATTGTGGTTGGTCAGATATTAGACGGCATCAGCGTCGCCTCCATTCTTTTGTTGACGGCGCTGGGGCTTGCTTTGAGCTTCGGGTTGATGAATGTCATCAACATGGCTCATGGTGAAATGCTAATGAGTAGCGGCTACCTGACCTATCTCACTTGCAGGGTCGTCCATAGTCCTTATGCTTTTTTGCTTGCTTTACTGGTTGCATTCGCAGGGTCGGCTCTGCTGGGCGCC
>CAWGDH010000005.1:0-80953 GCA_963821215.1 uncultured Acidobacteriaceae bacterium
CCGCTTCTTGCCCTTTTTCCCCTCTGAGCGTTAGCTGCGCTAGACCTTCCCCAACGCTCATAGACAGTGTTTCCTGCATAAACTGCTTTGTTTCCAAGCTCACGTTCGATGGCCAGGAGGCGGTTGTATTTGGCCACCCTCTCCCCCCGGCTCGCCGACCCGGTCTTGATTTGCCCGACACCAGTGGCCACGGCGAGATCCGCGATGATCGTGTCATCGGTTTCGCCCGATCGGTGGGAGATGACAGCCCCATAGCCGCTCTGCCGTGCGAGTTCAATGCATGCAAGAGTTTCGGTAAGAGTTCCGATCTGATTGAGCTTGATGAGAATTGCGTTGGCGATTCCATCGTCGATACCCTGGCGGAAGATTTCGGGGTTGGTAACGAAGTTGTCGTCTCCTACCAGCTGGACCGTATTCCCCAATTGCTGTGTCAGCCGTTGCCAGCCTTCCCGATCTTCTTCGGCCATTCCGTCTTCGAGTGACCAGATTTCCGGATAGCGGTGTAGCCAGTCTTTCCAGAGTGCGATCATCTCGTCGGATCCAAGACGTCTTTGATCGGATTTGCGGAAGACGTACGCTCCCGTTTCCCAGAATTCGCTCGCGGCCGGGTCGAGCATGACGGCAATATCTTTACCTGGCTTATATCCAGAGTTCAGAATCGCCTGCAAGATGAGGTCGAGGGCCTCTTCGTTAGATCGTAGCTCGGGGGCGAATCCCCCTTCATCGCCTACAGATGTGCTGTACCCGGCCTTCTGCAGTACGGCCTTTAGGGAGTGAAAGGTCTCTACGGCAGCACGCAGTGCGTCGCGGAACGTTGGAGCCCCGACGGGAGCAATCATGAACTCCTGAAAGTCGACGCTGTTGTCCGCGTGCCGGCCGCCATTCAGCACGTTCAGCATGGGGGTCGGTAAGAGGAAGGAGTTGCCTCCACTCAGGTACGCGTATAACGGTAAGCCACAGTCTTTGGCCGCAGCGCATGCAACGGATAAGGAAACCCCAAGAATTGCGTTGGCGCCCAGGCGTGCCTTGTTCGACGTTCCATCCAGATGGCAAAGCTTTCCGTCCAGCTCGGCTTGATTTTCGGCGTTCATTCCAACAACGCCTTTCTGAATCTCCCCCTCGACATATGCGCAAGCCTTGAGGACTCCCTTTCCTTGGTAGCGGCTCTTGTCGACATCGCGCAATTCGATTGCTTCGCGCGTGCCGGTGGATGCGCCGGACGGAATCTTGGCGGTCGCGCTGACTCCGCTCGATAGAGTTGCGGTAACCGCCAGGGTCGGGTTACCACGGGAATCCAGGATTTCCATTGCTTCGAGTTTTTGGATTTCTGACATTTCTTATGCTTCTCCCGACCATGAGGCCGCCTGTGGTGTTAAGCGCGATCATTTGCTCCTGAACCGAGGAGGAGGAATGCTTTGTGCCGATCTCGGCTGCGTTTCGACACGTAGCTCGGTGTGGATGACTGCGGTTTCGTTGCCTGCTGCTGAAGCCGGCGGAAACGGCCACGATTCTCATGATCCAAACCCCTCGGGACGCACAAGTACGTCCATGCACTTGTCACTTACTCGAGTCTGTTTGGGAATCTTGGCGTGGACATGACTCCGCGACAGGATTCCCTGTCAGGAGTCATCATCCGCCCATCCGTAGTGCGATTCGTTTGGCTGGGCGGCGGTTAAGGGCGAACTCCTTCACCGCAACACACTCTTTGTATGATGCGAGGTCCAGCTTTGTCAACTGCCTGTAGAAAACGTCGACGCGTCCCATGGATTCGATTTGGCCGTCTATTTAGGGCTAGGGAAGGGGCCCTATCAAGAGCTCTCCCAGGAAACGAAAACGAATCACAAGCAGCTGTGGCCTTGACAAGTCAATGGTTTCGGCTTCAACATTCAAAGTCATACAATTCGCTTGGGTGATGAAGTCCACCTTTAACCGCCTTCCAGGCTGATGACTCCTACAACAGGAGGAGTCTTGTGATGAAAGAAAGCCTGGAACCGGTTACCCCGGCAATCTACATCTGTGTGCGTCCCGTCCGGGATCCCTCTTATTTCCCACTTCATGGCAGGAGACTGCCGTGATCCTTGCGGATGTCCTCCTTCAGATCCTCCAGGTTTTGTGCGTTTTGTTGCTGGCGCCGCTGCTGCAGGGATTCATTCTGAAAACAGAAGAACGCGTTCAGCGAAGCCGCGGACCAAGCATCCTTCAGCCGTACCGCGACCTCTGGAAGCTGTTTCACAAGCAATGCGTGATGCCGGAGTCCGCCTCCTGGATCTATCTAACCGCGCCCATCGTCGCTTTCACCGCGATGATGGTTGTTCCGATCTTGATCCCGGTGTTAACCGACCGTCCCTTGCCGCAGTCCGATATGGGAGACATGTTAGGCGGCGGAATGATCCTGACGCTAGGATCATTTGCCATCATCCTCGCCGGATTAGATAGCGGAAATGTGTATGGCGGCATTGGCTCAAGCAGAGCCGTGATGTTGGCCATACTCGCTGAACCCACCCTGATTCTGGTGCTGGTCGGTATTAGTCTGCTGGCCAAGGCGATGCTGCCGTTTGTGGTAAACCACCTCTTGTTGGGCAGCGCATCTGCCTACTGGAGCCCGGCACACTTATTTCTCATCCTGGCTTTTTTTGCCTTGCTTCTGGTGGAGACTGACCGCCTCCCCATCCATTCGAGCACGCATCTCGAAATCTACATGATCGACGAAGCGCGGATTCTCGAATATTCGGGTCCATTATTGGCCCTGCTCAAATGGGCATCCATGATGAAGCAATTCATCCTATACACGATCTTCTGCAATGTATTTCTGCTTCCTTGGGGGATGTCGCAGCTGGGCACAGCGCTTGGCCAGTTCGGCTCTGTCATTGCGTTGCTATTGAAATTCCTTTTTGTGGCACTCGCTGTCATCGTCGTCGAAACAGTACAGTCCCGTCTGCGGTTTTATCGATACCAGGAACCCCTGGCAGCGGGATTCTTGTTTGCTGTGCTTGCAATTGTCTCCAGTCAGCTGCTCTGAAGAGAGTTTTTAATGTTCCTGGCGCACGTCAATTCGTTGCAGGCTTCGATCTTCAGCTCCCTGGCTGTTCTCAGCCTTTTGCTCACATTTGTGATGCTGGGATCGCATTGGTTGCGGAACTACGTCTACGCGTTTGCCGCGCAGTCATGGCTAATCGCCGCGCTCTCCGCGTCGGTAGGCTATTTCGCCGGCTATCCGGAACTCTACGTGATCGCAGTTCTCACCGCTCTTTTTCGAGGCCTGGTGCTGCCATATCTGCTGATGCGAATTATCGCGCGGCTGAACGTGAAGCGCGAATTACACGCGGTGCTGCAGCCGAGTTCCAGCCTTGTCATCGGTGCTTTCCTGGTGATGTTTGCATTCGTGATCGCGAACCATATGAACTGGCAATCTTTGTTATCGGCGCATGTTGTGGTGCTCGCACTCACCATCATGCTTTCGATGAAGTTTCTCGGCTTCCTCATGCTGGCTGTACGCGACGAGGCAGTTAGCCAGATCCTCGGCTTGTTGGTCCTGGAAAATGGCATCTTTCTCGGATCACAGATTCTGGTTCCAGGCATGCCATTGCTGATTGAAATCGTGATCCTCTTCGATCTGCTCATCGTTGTTGCGTGTTTCGGAATGCTTGTTCGCTTTTTGGTGGTACATGCTGGCACAACCAGCAGCCGTCAACTCAATCGGCTGGTTGGCTGAGGGTTCATGACCAAGGACTTGCTCATCATCCTGTTTGCCGCTCCAGTGGCAGCCGTGGTGTTGTCGTTTGCCATTCGATCCTCGAGGCTCTCGGAATATGCAACGGTCATTGCCGCAGTCATCGACCTGGCGGTAAGTATTCCCATTCTGCTGCGTGTTCTGAATGGCCCTATCGTGCTTGCGCACAGCTATGTTCAGGTCGACCTGTTGGGAGCTTGGGTCATCCTATGCATCTCCATCGTCTATACGCTCTCATCGATCTATTCCGTTGGGTACATGCGTCTTCTCGATGAGGAAAGCCGATTGCCGTTATTTTACGGGCTGTTTTCCGGCTTTGCCTTCACCATGCTTGCGGCCTGCATCGTCAACAATGTTGGCGTCTTCTGGATCGCGATCGAGCTGACAACCCTCATCAGCACATTTCTGGTGGGATTCGAGCGGGAAGCCGAAAGTACCGAAGCAGCCTGGAAGTACATCGTCGTGGTTTCGGGTGGTATCAGCCTCGCTCTACTAGGCACGGTGCTCTTCTACTGGGGAGGCTCGTTTGTCCTTGGGCCAAGCTATGCAATGACCTGGGCGGCGCTCCATCGATCTGCGCCTTCCGTTTATCCGCCCCTCCTGCTGGTGTCGTTTCTGCTTGTTCTTGTCGGCTACGGAACCAAAGCAGGATTGGCGCCTATGCATACCTGGCTGCCCGATGCGCATAGCGAATCGCCCGCTCCGGTTTCAGCCATGCTCTCCGGCGCACTCTTGAATACGTCCATGTTGGGGATCGCGCGTTTTCTGGCAGTTGTACGCGGAACGTCGATCAATCAGTTTGCCCATTCCGCGGTCGTCGGCTTTGGAATCTTTTCCTTTGTCATAGCGGCGCTCTTCATCGTTCGGCAAACAGGCATCAAGCGCTTGATGGCCTATTCGAGCGTGGAACACATTGGCGTACAGGCCCTCGGCCTTGGATTCGGCGGTGTCCTCGGCGTTGCCGGTGCGCTCTACCACATGCTGAACCATTCCCTGAACAAGTCGCTCATGTTCTTCGGCGCAGGCAATGCGATGCGCGTCTATGGAACCAAGGAGATCTCCGGTATCCGGCACGTGCTGAAGACGTTTCCGGTGAGTGGGACGCTGTGGTTGTTAGGCGCAGTGGGGATTGCGGGAGCACCGCCGTTTGCGCTGTTTCTGAGCGAGTTCACCATTCTGCGCGCTGGAATCGGCGGTCGTTACCGGTGGGCTGCGGTCTTGTTTGTAGTGTTCCTGATCGTCGTTTTTATCGGCTTTCTTGCTCACTTTCGCGCCATGTACTTTGACGACGCGCCGGAAGAGCAACACGCGAGAGTCTCCGGGCTAGTCTGGAGAACTCTCCCTATGTGGCTGGCTTTTCTTCCATTACTTGTCCTTGGCCTGTGGTGGCCGCATGCGTTGTGGGATATCTTCACCAGAATCTCGTATGACGTGTTGGGAGGCGGCCAATGAGGCCTGCGACGGAACAGACGCTTCAGCCAGGTGCAGTGCCGAAAGCATGCGAAGAGCTTATGGAGGCGGGCGCGCGTCTGCAGATGGCCTATGCCTGGTTTCCTGAGCCGGGCGAACCGGCCGAAGTGCTTTACCTGGCAAATAAGCGCGCTCATGAACCCTTTGCTTTGCTGCGATGCCGCCTTGAAAGCCAGGCGCAGCCATTGGAGTCGCTGGCGACACGCATTCCCCTGCTGGGCTGGTACGAGCGGGAAATGACAGATCTCTGCGGCATCTCGTTCGCAGGGCATCCGGAGCCGCGCCGTCTGGTGTTGCACGAAGGCGCTCACCCCTCGCTTCCACCGCTTGATCCAAGATACCCAAAGGATACGATCCTTCCGTACACGTCGGAGCCGTGGGAGCTGCCGCCGATCGAAGGTAGCGATGTTCAGCTATTGCCGTTTGGCCCGGTGCGGGGTGACGTGCTCGAGTCGGCACAGATTGTCTTTTACTATATTGGGGAAGCGATTCTCCATTGTCTTCCGCGGCTCTTCTTCAAGCATCGCGGCATGGAGAAGCGATTCGAAGGGCTGTCCCCGGTGCTCGGCGTTCTGATCGCCGAGCGCATCTCCGGAGTAGACAGCGTCGCCCATGCGCTTGCCTTTTGCCAGGCAATCGAAGCAGCGAGCCAATGCGAGATTCCGGAACGCGCTCGATATTTGCGTACCATCCTCGCGGAGATGGAACGTCTCTACAACCATCTTCATTATCTTGGCCATCTCTGTCATACCACTACGCTCAAGGTGGGCGAGGCGCAGGGCAAGCTGTTGGCCGAGGAATGCAAGCAGCTGAACGGCATCTTTACCGGCAGCCGGTTCTTGCGCGGATTGCTCAAGCCGGGTGGTTTACGGCGCGATCTCAATTTACACGCCCTTCCGTCCAAATTGCGGGCTCTCGAACCCACGATCGGCACCTACATGCAAGCTCTTGAAGTGACAAACAGTCATCTCGACCGGCTGATTACGACCGGCCATCTTCCACAGAAGACTGCATTCGACCAGGGAGCCACCGGCCCGATCAAGAGAGCTTCCGGCATCGAGCGCGATTTGCGCCGCGACCATCCCTATGCTGCCTATGACGAGCTACCAATGAAGATTCCGGTGCGCACAGAAGGCGACGCGCATGCTCGCGTGCAGGTGCGAATGGAAGAGATCCGCAACAGCATTGCCCTTATCTTGAGGGCAGTGGAGGAGGCGCCGGAAGGACCGGTTGACGCGGCGATCGATTTACCGCCGGGCGGGGAAGGCTTGGGATGGTGTGAAGGTCCAAGGGGGTCGATCTACTACTGCGTGCATTTTGATCCGGTAGGCAGGCTGGCGCGTGTGAAAGTGAAATCCGCGTCATTTTCGAATTGGCGTGTTTTTCCGTTTACCGTGCACGACACCAACATGATGGATTATGCGATCAACGAGGCAAGCTTCGGGCTGACCATGGCTGGATGCGACCGTTAAGCATTTCTCTGGGATGTATCCAGGCCATGACAGCTTTTCATCGAGAAAAGCTGTACATAGATGCTCTTGAAAGGGACGCAACAGGAGAAATGCTTTTAGGACTGGAGAAAACACTATGCCGATCTGGACTCTATTTGGTATCCGGCAGGGAATCGCAACAAATCCATGGCCGGATGGCGGAAATGCAGACGTCCAGCCGGGAGTGCTCGGCTTGCCCCGTTTCCAACCGGATCAATGCCAGGAGAATTGCCGTGCCTGCGCCGAGGTTTGCCTTCCTGGAGCGATCGGAGTCGAGGCAGGAAAGACTGGCGAGAGGCTCAGCATCGACTACGGGAAGTGTATCGGGTGCCAGCTATGTACCGAATCGTGCCCGACAGAAGCCTTGATCAAGTCGAACGATTGGGCGTTTGGTGTGCAACGACGCGAAGATCTGGTGTGGGTCGAAGCGCTGGCTTCGCAACCAGCTCAGGAGCTCAAAAAGCATATCCAGCGATGCTTTGGGCGCAGCCTGCATATCCGTCATGTAGACGCTGGTTCCTGCAACGGATGCGAGTCGGAACTGCAGGCGCTGAACAATCCTTATTACAATCTGCATCGGCTGGGAATTTTCTTTACGCCTTCGCCTAGATTTGCCGATCTGCTGCTGGTCACGGGATCGGTCACGTATGCGATGCGCGAGGCGCTGCTCGAGACCTACAACGCCATGCCTGAACCACGATGGGTGATGGCCATGGGCACATGCGCAGTTTCAGGCGGCGCCACTGGCGGCGGATACAGTTGCGGCCACGGCGTTGAAGGCGTCCTGCCTATAGATATTTATGTACCGGGTTGCCCGCCAAATCCGGCAGCCATGATCCAGGCACTGCTTCTGCTGCTCAATCGCTCCACACAGTTCGTCCAAGGAGGCCACTATGCAAAGTGACCTCCTATTGGCCATGGCGGCGCTCTGGGCTACTTCGTTAGTGGCTGCCCTGCTTGAAAAAAGTGGATGGTTGGCGCGTATTGGAATTGTGCTCGGATGTGGCGCAGGTATCGCTGGTTGCTTGATGAATCTCCAGGGAGCCATGCCTATCTTTTCATTCGGCTTCCGAGTGAGCGACACCCCAGTGCGGTTTCACATGGACACTGGCGGGTCCTGGCTGTTGCTCTTTGGGCTTCTTCCGGCGCTCTTCGCCGCCGGTCTAAGCACAACGGCATCTTCGCAGCCGGCAAGGAGATATTGGTTGGCGGGACTCTCGCTCACGCTGCTTGGAGCACTTGGAGTCTTCGGTTTGCAGGATGCCATGTCCTTTCTGATTGCATGGGAAGTGATGAGCGTCGGCGGCGCCGTCATGATCCTGGGGGAAGGAGTCTCTCGATCTCCCGGCGGCCCAATGCTCTTCATGCTGGCTCTCCTCGAAGTGGGGGCGGTCGCAATTCTTCTCGCGCTCTTATTGCTCGGATCCTACGCCGGCTCGTACGCATTCGGAAGTCTTGCGAACCCACAAGCTTTGCTGAGCCTAAGAACCCTGGTGATCGGCTTACTGCTGCTATTCGGCTTTGGCGCCAAATTGGGGGTGCTTCCGTTTTACGAATGGTTTCCTGCGGCCTATGGCTCCGGCAGTGGTGCCACAGGGGTCATCTTCTCCGGGGTCGTTCTGAATGCCGCGTTCTATTCGCTGGCGCGAGGGGTGCTGCAATGGCTGCCCCGTGCCGGAGTGTGGACGATGAGCGTCGCGATCATCATGATTATCGCCGGAGTGCTCAGCGCAATCCTTTCCATCTTCAATGCATTTCAGGAGGAAGATTGGCGACGCATGCTAAGTCTTTCTTCAGCCGAAAATGCCGGAGTCGCCGTGGCGGTGCTGGGCGCTTCCTTATTGTTTGCCGCCAGCGGATTGCCGGGTCCCGCGGCGTTGGCATGGATCGTATGTTTGCTGCATTTGGCGGCCCACAGCTTGGCCAAGGGCACGCTTTTCCTCACTGCCGATGGGGTATATTCCGTCAACGACAGCTATCTCATCCGGCAGACCGGGCTATTGCGCAATAGTCCTCTACTTTTCGGTGTGGGCGCGCTTTTTGCGACGATGAGTCTTGCGGCATTGCCTCCACAGTCCGGGTTTGTGAGCGAATGGTATGTTTTTCAAACTCTCTTTCAGGGAATGCAGGTGAATGTCGTCGCTGCAAAGTTGACCATCGCCCTGGCGGCAGCGGGATTGGCGTTGGTCGTGGCTGTAGCTTTGGCCACATTCGCGAAGCTCTTCGGTATCGGTCTGCTCGGAGACGGCCATACCCATACAACGCACCTCTCTACGGCCCGCTGCGGCAGTGTCTTCATTCTGGGAATGTGCGTCCTGGGATTAGCGGTGGGTATGCCCTGGTGGGTACAGGGGCTCGGCGCAGGAACTCAGCTTCTCTTTGGGATCAATGCTGCAGCGGCGATGAAAGATGGTTGGCTGCTGGTCCCATTGAGCGGAAAGTTCGCTTTCATCTCGCCGACGAAACTGGTCGTCGCGGCCCCGCTTTTGGCGTTGCTTCCCATTGCATTGTTCCTGCTTAGCCGGCGTGCATTTCTGGTGCGCCGTGTACCAGTGTGGTCTGGCGGGAGACGTGAGGATGCACGGCGCATCGCCACGACCTCTCTGGCGTTCTCGAACGCTCTCCGGACCTTCTATGGGTTCATCTACGGCCCTACTCACAATCTGGAGCGCGAGTATGACCATGGACCGTACTTTGTGACACGTCTGATCTTCAATCAGGAAGTTGCTCCCATCTTTGGTCCATACTTGTTTACCCCATTGACTCGTCTGGTGCGAGCCGCAGCCGACAAAGTAAGCATTTTGCAGTCCGGCTATCTGAATTTTTATAACGGGCTGATCGGGATGCTTCTGGTGCTCATCCTGGGATTGGCGCTGTTTTACAAATGATTTGCTGGCCATGGCGGCAAGCTGGGGAACGCGAGCGAAGCCACGGTAGAGTACTGTTCGCCACGGGTCCCGTGTGGGTAGGCTCTCGATTCTGAGATCGCCGTCCGCGTCGATGGTGGTTTGACCTCGCTCAAAGGATGGCCGGTTGATTGACTCCATCAGGAGTCGGGCCAAAAATCTGGCGATACAAGTCCTCACCGTAGCTTGTCGGCAACGGTTCGGCCACACTAAGTCGAAATGTCCGCTGGCCATCACCGAGTCTTTCCGCCCGAAGGAATAGGGCGTCACCCATCTTCAGGCGATAAAATCCTTCTGCCAAATCGAACATGTGGGTGACGTAAAGCACTTTCACCTCCCTTTCCACAAGGGCACGCACAATCTGCCTCGCGATCTCCGATCCCTCTCGTTCGTTTGTCGATGCGAACGATTCGTTGAACAGAGCCATGCTGTAAGGCTGAATCTGATCGACAATTCCACTCATTCTCCTGAGTTCTTCGTCAAGTTTCCCGCTCTCCATACTGGAGTCCTCTTCGCGCTTGAAATGGGTAAAGACGCCGCGACAAACATTTGCACGGAAGGATTCCGCTGGCACGAACATGCCGCACTGCATCATCAGCTGCGCAAGGCCGATGCTGCGCAGAAAGGTGGACTTGCCTCCGCGATTGGCGCCCGTGATTATTACCAGCGCTTTTTGGTCGCCGGTCACATCGTTGCCGATGACCCGGTCCTCCATGCTCAAGCTTAGGCAGACATCGTAGAGGGCTTGACTCGTGAGCATGGGCTGATTCGCCGGCAGGGGCTCGGGAAGGCAAAGTGGCTCACGCTTCCGGACCAGTTGGTCACGTAAGTTCAAGCATCCTACGTAAAATCCCAGCTCCAATCGCAACATGCAAAAGAAGCTCAAAATGTGGTCGGTCGACTGAGCGAGCGCCGTTGCCACACGGCTGATGCCCTGGCTCCGGAGGTCCGACAACGCCCGGAATCCTGCCTCGTCACGTTCATGGATCTCGTAGTAATTTCCAGCGCTGTCTCTAGAGGACCAACTGCGCCATCCAGTCCTGAACCCGCTCAATCCAGCTCTGCGCCGTATATGGCGGTTTGCGAAGAATGTAGTTGACGCCTTTGTTGCCATCGCCGAGTTCGGCGCTGATCAGCGTGCCGTTGCGAAAGCGCAAGCCGTTCCAGATGGTCATCGACCATTCGGAGGTACTCGTCATTAAGCTCCGTGGATAGCATTTCGAAGAGCCGCCTGAAGCCTTCCGAACGAAATTGTGGGCCGTGCTCATCCACAGTGTGCCGTAACCGCTTGAGCAATTCCACGAACACTTTAAGCACGTCGACCGACCGATGTAACGTGCTGTCCGGATACTTATCGGAAGTCCAGCCCCAAACTTTCCTCTCACGTGCGATTGCGTCGACCGCAATCGCATAGAGTTCTCTGACAATCTCAGGCTGTTCCTGGCAATCAACAAGAATCTCTTGTCGATAAAGGATCGCCCCCGGCTCGTAAAGACTCGCTAGTACAGCCTTCCTCGCCACGTCACGCAAGAATTCGTCGCCCGAGGCCATGGTAAGCAGGAGGGTGTTCAACTCAAGGTCTTGCGTTAGGTCCGCCGCATTCGGTATTTGTTCCTCGACGGGTCCAAAATCACGATCTCGATACATGAGAAAGGCCTTCATGACGTCACATGCCCCTTTTCTGCCCAGCGATGCGCGTCTTGATAGCGTCATGTGTGAGTCGGTATTTCTGTGCGATTGCAACTGCGTAGGCAAGCCCATCGGCTGGCCGCCGAACAACTTTGAACGTGCGTAATGTCGGGTCCGTGGGGTTTACGGTGCTCACCATGCTCACGGTCGTTTCGCTGAACGACGCCAGCTCATCGAGGAAGGTTACGGACAGGCACAGCATGTCTAACGCGACGATGCGTCGCATGATTTGTTTGCTGAGGAAAAGCGCATCATTCAGCGTCGTTGACAGGAAACTCTCGTTCATAATGAGGATGCTCTTCGGCGTCGCGTTCTCAAGAATCTGGTGAATTCTGCGCAGCTCGTCCTCAAGCTTGCCGCTCAGGTTGCGTATGTCCTCGTCCTTCTCAAAATGCGTGAAGAGCTTGTCGAAAAGGAACAGGCGCGCATCCGTGCCAGGCGACGGGACAGCCGATGCTGGCCAGATGATGGAGCTGTCCGAAAGTGCGTGCGAAAGTCGTTTTGCCGCCTTGGTTCGGTCCTGAGACGACAAGGATCCGCTCGGGGTCTTTCAAATAAAAGTCATTCGGCACGACGCATGATCCTTCGCCAACGAGTTTGTTCGCCAGGGCAAGGTCAAACACCCCATTTCCGTAGATCTCTTTGGATTCGTTGGTGACCTCTGGATAGCAGAAGGGAAGTCCGGCCGATTTGAGCCGATGAACGTGCTCAAGGCAAGCGATGTAGAACTGCACTTCGCGATCGAACCTGGCGATCGTGCTGGCCAGATAGTCTCTATGAAGATTGCAGTACTCCTCCAGGGAAGAGAAGATATCGGGAAATAGGTCAGCAACCAGATCCAGAACGGCTGCTTCAACGTGGTTCATATCCGGAGGGGAGTTGTATCGAAAACGGTACTCTTTTGCCGCTCCCTGGCTAAACTTCTCGAAGGTCCGTAATACGTCTGCACCGTAGTCGACCTCGTTGTCGTACTTGCTGACCGTAATGCGCTTGCCTGCGATGTGAAGCGAATATCTGATTCCAGCTAAATCGGCTCTTAGCTTGTGTGTTTCGGCGACAAGCCGGCGAAAACTATCGGAGTCGATGTAGCTCGCGAGATATCCGCGAAAAGCACGAAAACCGCTCGACCCGATGTTTGCCTGCATCAGCGCATTGCTCAGTTGAGTGACGGCGTCGCAATAGGTCTCAACAGCGTCAAGAAACCAGCTCTGCTTCTGGTATTTGTAGTAAAGCCTTGCCCGCTTGAGACAGATGGCCTCGCATCTCCCTCATTTCCTCGGCAAACGAACGGACATAGCCCGCAACTGCCTGGTCCTCGAGGTCCCGGAAGATGTCGTAGCGGTAGCGAACGGTTTCAACATCGCTCAATGGCGCGTAGAAGAAAGGCTTAAGGTTGTACTCTTCTCGGCCAGCAGTGATGGAATCGACAATCTGGTCAAGGTTCAGGTCGCCGAATATTTCGGGCGGTTCCCGGTCAACGACGCTCATCTCGGATCGGTCGAAGAGGATGCTGCAAAAGGGCGCAGAGCCGGCACGGCTCTGTGTCGAACCCGACACCGGGGTGAACCCGTTCGAAATAGCTTGCGGACTCATCGTTCCGCACAAACCGCTGGCATGAACTCGCCTGAGGGACGCTCAGATCAGTCGAGAACCGCGGCCGTAGTAAGGAAAGATGATTTGCAGCCAACGGTCTTACTCCGCCTCGGCGGCAGAGGGGAAGGGTTTGACATTTTGCAGCGCTGAGCAGGCACGGGACTCCTCCGAGTTCCAGTCTCGTAGGAGTCATCTTCCCCTCAGGAAAGGGGCGGTTAAGAGTGGACTCCAACACCCGCTCTAGACTCAGTATCTTCGCAGGATGGATCGGCTGTCAATCGCACATGGTCGTCAATTTCCTCAAATATTCCAGTTCAAGAGTATTGGCCATCGCCTCATCCGCGGCATCGCCAAGCGATATTGATTGAGGTTCTGTTGAGCTGAGCCATCCGGACGTAGAGCGTCTTCGACATCTGCACTCCTGACGTCAAGACAAGTTGTCAAAGGAAGCTTCGATACAGCTTGAGGCGCAAGAATCCTGCAGTTTCTCTTGCAGACTTATCGGAAATATGTGTCACATTTATATTGAAATGTACATTGCTAATAAGGTCGATGATCGTTTGACACGACCCTGACTTCATTGGCGCATTTCGTTGTCCGTTCAGGGCGGGTCCTCGCGCAGGGCTCCCTTGCCGGCTTTCGCCTAATTCGGAACTCAACCAGCGCTATTCGGCGACGAAACATTTGTCGTCTGGTGGCTAGCGAGCGAGGGGAAGCACATATGTTTCGCAAAGAAACCGTCGAAATAGTGTCAAATGGAGTCATTGCTAGGCGGCTCCTGAATGTCAGGGAGGCTGCCCAATACCTGGGGCTTGAAGTGGATACGGTCTACAAAAAGTCCAGGTTGCGGGAGGTCCCCTGCGTCAAGGTCGGGCGAGCGTTGCGGTTCGATGTAAAGGCACTTGAGCAGTACATCGAGCAACACTCGATCCAAACCATTGACTAAAGGAGAAGCAAATCTATGTCTGTTGTGAAGTTGTCTGAAGGTTTGTACGAAGTTCGTTGGAGGGAGGAAGGTCGACAGAAGACCAAACGGATTCATGGCGGCTATGACTTGGCTCGCAAGATCCTGCGGAAAAAACTGTCGATGCGAGACGAAAACCGGCATCTCGACGTAAAGAAGGAGATCCACTACCGGATGACTGAATTGATCGATCGTTACTGGACACACTACGGAAGCAAGAAGGCTTCAGCTGATCGCGAGAAGAGCATCGTAGAAGGAATTCGATCTGAACTGGGTCGGAAGTTCGTACGGGAGGTTGACGGTATAGCCGTGCAACGCTGGTACGAAAACCTCAAGGGAGCTCGTGGTCTCGCTGACAACACCGCGGTGCGGCACTTCAACGTCATACACCACATGATGGAGAAGGCATCGACAATTTGGTCTAAGGAAACCGGCATCGACCGGAATCCGGCCGACCTGGTAGAGGTAAACCGCCCGGATGATTCACGGGAGCGTTATCTTTCGGAAGATGAACTCCACCGTTTAAAGATAGCCTTGGACGAGAAAATGTTCCGGAAAGGCACAAAAGACCTTAATCAGACGAATCTTCGGATGAGGCTCATCGTGTTGATCGCTGTATCAACAGGGATGCGCTCAGCCGAGATTCACCGGCTCCGGTGGTCCGACGTGATGGATAGCGAAGGGCTGTTGGCGGTTCGGGCGAGGCTGAAAAAGGGCAAGGTGCGTTACGTCCCCATGCCGTCGGAGCTGGCCGAGGAAATTCGGCGGTACCCTGCGGTGATCGGTCAGGATCGGATTTTTCCGCCGAAAGGGGGCCCAACAAGTCGGCGTCAGCGACTGGAAGGAAGTTTTGAGGACCTGCTCGAAAGAGCGAAGATTCATGACTTCTGGTTCCACGATCTGCGTCACACTTTTGCGTCCTGGTACATGATGAACGGCGGCGATCTTTATGAGCTTGCGAAGCTTCTCGGTCATGCCAATATCAAGATGACTGAACGCTACGCCAAGCTGGGACGCGAGCATATCACCAAGACCGGCAATACGGCCAAGGTGATGTGGAGCATGTTGGATAGGAAGAAACCGGAGCAGGAAGAAGGCGGCCAACAAGACGTCGCTTGAGCGATGGTCGTGTATTGGTCGTGCGACTAAAACTTGAACTCTTTGGTTGCCGCTAAGTCTTTTTGAATGTGGTGGCCAGAGACGGGATCGAACCGCCGACGCCGGCCTTTTCAGGGCCGCGCTCTACCACTGAGCTATCTGGCCTCGGAGAATCCAAGGACGCTGCTTCCGCTTACGTTGTTTCTGAGTCTGCAGCTTCAGGCGGAGGGCCCGGCCAGGTCAGCAACTGCGCACAAGCAACAAACGCCAGTATAGCAATCACTTCGCTGCGCGCAAACCTCGCAGCCACAATTCCTCAGCGCAGCAACTGGGCCCACTATGTCGTACACTGGACCCTCACCCGGATTCCCCGTGGAGCTGGTGGCGTTGACGAACCTCACCCGGCTTTCCTTAATGAAAGCCGCAAACGCAGCCATGGATGGAGCCACGTACAGGAAATCCGGGTCGCAGTGCACAATTCGAATACACCGGTTGCCTTCGCACCCTATGTCCCGACGCCGCGCTCCCATTTGCCGGGCCCTGCTTCTTCCTGCCTACACCCTGCTGCTTTGCCTGGCGCCGTGCGCCATCGCGCAGCCTCAAGCCATCGCGCAAAGTAGTGAAGCCCGTGCCGCTCAAGCCTTCGAGCGCGCCCGCCAGCAAGGACCGCTGGCCCTTTACGCTTTCTTGCACGACATGCCCAAGGGCGCGGATCTGCACACGCACCTGGTGGGCGCCGTGTACGCGGAAAGCTTTATCCGCCAGGCCGCGGAAGACAATCTCTGTGTCAAGTCCAAGACGCTCACGCTTTATAAGACAGCGGCCACAACCCGGAGCCTGCCCCCGCAGCCGGTTTGTGGCGACGAGGGCGAGCGCGCCGCCGATGCACTCACCAATCAAAACCTCTATGACCAGCTGATCGACACATTCTCCATGCGTACGTTTGTGCCCACCACCGCAGAGTCAGGACACGACCACTTTTTTGCCTCCTTCGATCACTTTCTGGCGGTAGAGGATCCCAAGCACGTGGGTGAGTGGGTCGATGAGTTGGCCAGTCGAGCCGCCCAGCAAAACGAGCAGTACCTCGAAATCATGAATACGCCCAACTTCCGCCCGGCCACGGCGGCTCTGGCCGGGAACCTGGGACCAATCGACTCGCAGACCGACTTCGCCCACCTACGCCGGCAGTTGCTCGATGCAGGCCTGGCTAATTTCCTCCCCGCACAGCGCGCGGAGTTCGATGAAGGCGAGCGCCGCCGCCGCGAGCTGGAGCACTGCGGTGCAAACGGAGCAACGCCCGCCTGCAATCTCCAGGTCCGCTTCCTTTACCAGGTGCTGCGCGCCCTGTCTCCACAAGATGTCTTCGTGCAACTGGTCTGCGGCTTCGAGCTGGCCTCCGCCGATCCACTCATCGTGGGCATCAATATGGTCCAGCCGGAAGATGGCCGCGTCGCCATGGCTAACTATGCGATGCAAATGCGCATGGTCCATGCACTCCACGTCCTTTATCCGCGGGTTCACATCACCCTGCATGCAGGCGAACTGGCGCCCGGAATGGTGCCGCCGGATGGACTGCGCTTTCATATCCGTTCCGCGGTCGAAGAGGCAGATGCCGAACGCATCGGGCACGGGGTTGACGTGATGTACGAGGATCACCCCTACGATCTGCTCAAGCAGATGGCCACCAAGCGGGTAATGGTCGAGATCAACCTCACCAGCAACGACGTGATCCTCAACATCAAAGGCCCATACCACCCTTTGCCTATGTACCGCCTCTATCACGTGCCAGTCGCCCTTTCCACCGATGATGAGGGGGTTTCCCGCATCAACCTCACTCATGAGTACGTTCGCGCCGCGATGACGTACCCGCTCACCTACAACGACTTTAAGCAGATGGTGCGCACCGGGCTGGAACATAGCTTCCTTCCCGGCGATAGCCTTTGGGAGCAGCCGGGCCCATGGGAAAGCTACGCTCATGCGCGCGCCGCATGCCGCACCCAGCTCGGCCGCCAACAGGCTTCGGGAGCGTGCGCGTCACTGCTCGAAGCCAGCGAAAAAGCCAAGCAGCAGTTCGAGTTGGAACGGCGGTTCCACGCTTTCGAAAATTCGTTCTAGACCCTTTGGCTTGGCGCTTCTTTAATGCTGCACATTTACACTGCAGAGGCAGCGCATGCGCATTGTTCTTTCCAGCTTCGGGACTCTTGGCGATATCCATCCCCTGATAGCTCTGGCCCTCGAGTTGCGGCAGCGAGGCCACGTTCCGGTGCTGGCCGTTCCCGAACTCTTCCGTTCCAAGATTGTTTCGCTGGGCCTGGAGTTTGCTCCCGTCGGCCCCATCCTCGATCCGGAAGACAACCAGCTGGTGGCCATGTTGATGGACATTCGCAAGGGAACGGAGCGCACCCTGCGCGAGATCCTGTTTCCTGCCATTCGCCAGAGCTACCGGGAGCTGCTGGCAGTGGTCGAGGCCAAGGGCGGCGCCGATCTGCTGCTTGCCGGAGAGCTGGTCTACCAGGCCCCGATCGTGGCCGAAGTTACCGGGATCCCGTGGGCCTCACATGTGCTCGCCCCCCTGTCCTTTTTTTCCCGCTACGATGCTCCCGTGCTGCCGCCTTATCCCATGCTGGCGCGTCTGCAGCCGGCGTTGCCCGGGATGGGCAGGGTGATTGCCCGGTTCGCACGCTGGGTAACCCGCAGTTGGCCGGAGCCCATTTATCAGTTGCGTGCTGAGCTTGGCCTGGGCCGCGGTCCCGATCCAATCTTCGAAGCCAAACACTCTCCATACCTGGTGTTAGCCATGTTTTCGCCCTTGCTGGGCGAGCCTCAACCGGACTGGCCCGCTTCCACCAAGGTGACCGGCTTTGTGTTTTACGATGGCGACGCGGGCCAGCGTGATCTGCCCCCGGCAGTTGAGAGCTTCCTGCAGCAGGGGCCGCCGCCGCTAGTGTTTACGCTAGGTTCGGCAGCCGTTCTGGATGCAGGGGATTTTTATCTGCAGAGTGCCCTGGCTGCCGAATTGACCGGCCAGCGCGCCGTGCTCCTGGTGGGAAGCGACCCCCGCAATATTCCTCCGGAGGTTCCGCAGAACGTGTGCGTAGCCAACTATGCGCCGTACTCCAAACTCTTTCCCCGAGCCTCGGTCATTATCCACCAGGGTGGAGTGGGTACGACCGCGCAGGCTCTGATCTCCGGCAAGCCAATGCTGGTGATGCCCTACAGCCACGACCAGCCCGACAATGCACGCCGCGTACGCCGCCTCGGTGTCGCCCGCGTGATACGCCGGCGGCGTTATACGGCGGAACTTGCTGCCCGCAAAATCACACTGCTGTTAGAGAAGACCGCGATGCGGCAGCGGGCCGCCAAAATCGGAGAGCAATTGCGTCGCGAAAATGGCCTGAAGGCTGCCTGTGATGCGCTCGAAGCCCTGGATAAGGGCCGCCCGAAAAATATTGTCGAAAGCGCTGATGACAAAAGACTCGACCTCGAGTGACGGTAAACTGCCAGAGACATGCCTGAAGATATTGCACTGCGGCTGCTTGCCGGCGCCGTGCCCCTGCTCGAAGCATCCTTTGGCGATCTGCCGGCGCTAGAGGGACCAGCACCCAACATCGACGCCATGGCTGCGGTGCTGCGCCAGGTGGCTGAGAGAATGGCGGACAACTACCCCTACTTTCATCCTCTTTATGCCGGGCAGATGCTCAAGCCTCCGCATCCCTTGGCCCGTGCCGCCTATGCGCTCGCCATGGCCATCAATCCCAACAACCATGCGCTCGATGGCGGCCGCGCCAGCTCGCGTATGGAGGTGGAAGCGGTGCGCGAAATCGCCCGCATGTTTGGCTGGACGGATTATCTGGGACATCTAACTAGCGGAGGAACATTCGCCAACCTCGAGGCGCTCTGGATCGCCGGCCAGCTTGCTCCCGGAAAGCGCATCGTCGCTTCCGAGCAGGCGCACTACACGCATAGCAGGATCAGCGCCGTCCTCGGCCTGCCCTTCGCCAGTGTGCCTGCTGACCAAGCTGGCCGTATGGACCTGGCGGCCCTCGAGTCCACGCTACAAGAGGGCGACGTCGGTACAGTGGTGGCGACGTTGGGCACGACGGCTACCGGAGCTGTCGATCCGCTGCATAAAGTGCTCGCACTGCGCAGCACTTATCCATTCCGCATTCACCTGGATGCTGCCTACGGCGGATACTTCACACTCCTCTCCACACTCGGCGAGGAGGCCGCGCGCGCCTTTGCCTGCGTGGCGCAGGCCGACTCCATCGTGGTCGATCCTCACAAGCATGGGCTGCAGCCGTATGGCTGCGGCTGCATCCTGTTTCGCGATCCGGCCGTAGGCCGTTTTTATAAACATGATTCGCCCTACACGTATTTCACTTCCAATGATTTGCATTTAGGCGAGATCAGCCTGGAGTGTTCGCGCGCCGGCGCCTCAGCCGTGGCGTTGTGGGCAACGCAGCAGCTGCTACCTCTCATCAAAGAGGGTGAATTTGCTAGCGGGCTGCGTAGTAGTCGTGAGGCGGCGGTGGTATTGCACAAGAAAATCTGCGCGGATGGCCGGTTCCTTTCGCCCTTCGCACCGGAGCTCGACATTCTGGTGTGGGCTGTGCGCGCTCCAACCACGGCCGCATCGTCTCGCCTGGCGGAACAGATCTTCGCCGCCGCCGCCCGCGAACATCTTCATCTCGCGCTGGCCCAACTACCCAGCAGATTTTTTCCTTCCGGCTCGTGGGCAGACCAGGACCAGCAAAGCAGCGTCACCTGCCTGCGATCCGTACTGATGAAGCCGGAACATCTGGACTGGCTCGATGCCATCTGGAGCAGATTGAGCCATGTGACGGGCGAAGTGCTGGCGATGCCTGCCACAGGCCACGCCGGCGAAACCGTGGCTGGCTAAACAAAAAGAAGAACCCGCCAGTGTTCACAACCTGAACAGGAAAATCCTGGAAATGTGCTCCCACAGAAGCACTAGACCGCTCGACGGAAGTGTCAGTCCGATTCGTGATAAAAGCTGGGCGGTCGATGGTTAGAATAGAGTTACTGCTGTCAAACAGGAGAATTCGTCGAGGTTGATGGGTAAGAGCTCGCGAAGGCACACGCTGCAGGCGTGAGGCCGGAGCATCACCGGCGGTGCCGGCTAACAGGAGATATGCAGGATGCATTTTTCGAACCAGCAACGCGATTTTTCTTCAATGTCCCTCTCCGAGCGAGGGGGCATAGTTGCTTACTTTTCCATGGAAATTGCCATCGCGCCCGACATGCCTACCTATAGTGGGGGACTGGGCGTGCTTGCAGGAGACACCATGCGCTCCGCTGCAGACCTGGGGCTGGGACTCTGCGCCGTCACGCTTCTCCATCGCAAGGGATACTTCCAGCAACATCTCGACAAGCAGGGAATTCAGACCGCTGAGGACCAACCTTGGCCCCTGGAAAAATTTCTCGTGCTCGAAAATGCCGTGGTCGAGGTAACGATTGAGGATCGCCCGGTGATGATTCGGGCATGGCGGTACGACCTCGAGGGAGTCTCCGGGCACACCATCCCGATCTACCTGCTGGACACTGATCTGCCGCAGAATGACACGCGCGATAGAAAGCTTACCGATTACCTCTATGGTGGCGATACGGATTACCGGCTGCGCCAGGAAGCCGTTTTGGGAATCGGTGGTGTGCGCATTCTCGAAGCTCTGAATTACGACGTGAATGTGTACCACATGAATGAAGGTCATGCGGCGCTGCTGACTGTCGGCTTGATGGAACAACAGTTGGGCGGCGACATGAGCCGGATCATTGAAGAGCGCGATACCCAGGCAGTACGCAACCGTTGCGTATTTACCACCCATACGCCGGTGCCGGCTGGACACGACCGCTTCACCATAGACCAGAGCTACAGGATTCTCGGCCGGGAAGTCGCAAACCTTCTGGAGCGCATGGGCGGCTGCCACGACGGCATGCTCAACATGACGTACGTAGCGTTGGCCTCATCGCGCTTTGTAAACGGCGTCGCCATGCAGCATGGCAAGATATCCCGGCAGATGTTCCCCGACTACTCGATCGATGCCATCACCAACGGGGTGCACGCTGCCACCTGGACCGCCGCTCCATTTCAGGCGATCTTTGATCGCAGCATCCCGCGCTGGCGCAAAGACAATTTCCAGTTTCGCTACGTGATCGACATCCCACTGCGTGACATCGAGAAGGCGCACGTACAGGCCAAGCGCAACCTCATCGACGCAGTCGCGGAGAGGACCGGCATTACGCTGCGCAGCAACGTCTTCACCATCGGCTTTGCCCGCCGCGTGGCCACCTACAAAAGAGCCGACCTGCTCTTATCGGATCCCGAGCGCCTGGTGCGCTGTGCGGAAAAGTTTCGCGGCATGCAAATTCTCTTCAGCGGCAAGGCTCATCCGCATGACGAGCCGGGCCAGAAACTCATCCGTCAGATCTTTGAGGTTGCTGCCAGGCTGGAATCGGACGCGCTCAAAATTGTCTACCTGGAAAACTATGAGTGGAGGCTGGCGTCGATGCTCACCGCGGGGGTTGATCTGTGGCTGAATACCCCGCGCCGCCCATTCGAGGCATCGGGCACCAGCGGGATGAAGGCGGCGCTCAACGGTGTCCCCAGCCTCAGCGTTCTTGATGGTTGGTGGGTCGAGGGCTGGATTGAAGGCGTTACCGGCTGGGCTATTCCGGACAGCGACACCCAGGAACATGAGGTCGCGAGTCTTTACGACCGGCTGGAGTCGACCATTCTTCCCCTCTATTATGGCGATCCTGAGCAGTGGCGCACCGTTATGCGCTCCACCATCGCGCTCAACGGCTCATTCTTCAACACCCACCGCATGCTCCAGGAGTACATCTCGAACGCCTACTACCCGGACAAGAACGGCGTCGCTTCCGGCGTCGCGCTGGAGTCCGCTCTGGTCAAATAAGGCACCTACCCGTCATCCATGGCGACCGGCCAAGCACAGCTTGTCCGGTCGTTTCATTCGAGCAGACCGAACCATCAGTTTCTGAATCAAATCGCGTGCGCTCCGCATCCGATTGAGACGTGTCAGGAAATTCATCGGGGAGAAACCGGATGCAACGGCCCGCCTTGCCAAAGAGCGCCGGAACAGATCTCTGAGTGCCGAATTGATCGCATAAAACGTATAATTTGATCGTGGCCGAAAATTTGCCCTAGCATTTTCACTTCCGGTCGATACAGCGCAAACGCTCTTGTTGCTGCTTTTCCTCAGGGAAAGCTGCACTTCGATGCACCTGCATGTCCCGAGTGGAAGTGAAAATGTTAAAACCCCATGCCCTGCAGAGGGCACAGGAAAAGCCTCGGGTTCTGTAGAACGCTCGCAAACTATCAGCCGATTCTTCCGCTCGAGTCTGGCCCACTCGTCTATGCCGGAGAGTCACCCCTCTCTCCCGGGTCGTCGTGCCCCCCGGAGAGAACGTCCCCAGGAGTGAGCTAGCAAATGTGGATTGTTCGACTTGCGCTACGGCGGCCCTACACTTTCGCCGTTTTCGCGCTTTTACTGCTGATCATCGGACCGCTCTCCATTTTGAATACGCCGGTCGACATATTCCCCAACATCGATATTCCGGTGGTCAGCATCGTTTGGCAATATCAGGGGCTCTCCGCCCCGGATATGGCCAGCCGCATCATCACCCTGACGGAACGCACGCTGACCACCACGGTCGACAATATCGACCATATTGAATCGCAATCGCTGGTGGGCGTTGCCGTAGTGAAGGTTTACTTCCAGCCCCACGTAACCATTGCCACCGCCATTGCGCAGATCACGGCGGTGTCGCAAACCCAGTTGCGCCAGTTGCCGGCAGGGACGACCCCTCCCCTGATCATCACCTATACGGCATCGAGTGTGCCCATTCTACAACTCGGTCTCTCCGGCCAGGGCCTCTCCGAACAGCAGCTCAATGACTACGGCCTGAACTTCATCCGCACTCAGTTCGCCACCATCGAGGGTGCTGAAAGCCCTTATCCCTACGGCGGCAAGCAGCGGCAGATACAGGTAGATCTCAATCTCAAGGCGCTTCAGGCTCGCGGACTTTCCCCCAGCGATGTAGTCAATGCCATCAGCGTGCAGAATCTGATTTTGCCTTCCGGAACCGTAAAGGTAGGCGGCTTCGAGTACCAACTGGGCACCAACAGCGCCCCGACCACGATCCAGGGCCTGAACGATCTCCCCATCAAAAGCGTGAATGGAGCCATCGTCTATATACACGACGTGGCTCACGTGCGCGACGGATTCCCGCCGCAAACCAACATTGTGCGTGTCGACGGCCAGCGCGCCAGCCTGATGAGCGTGCTGAAAAACGGAAATGTTTCCACCCTCGACGTCATCTCCAGGATCCGCCAGATGCTGCCCACGATCGAGCAGCAACTGCCGCCCCAACTGCGTATAACGCCGTTATCGGATCAATCGATCTTTGTGCGCGGCGCTATCAGCGGAGTGGTGCGCGAGGGCATTATTGCCGGCTGTCTCACCGGTCTCATGATCCTGGTTTTTCTGGGCAGCTGGCGCAGCACCATCATCATTGCCGTGTCCATTCCCCTCTCGATCCTGGTCTCCCTGATCGTGCTCGGGGCACTGGGCGAGACCATCAACATCATGACCCTCGGGGGCTTGGCGTTGGCCGTCGGCATCCTGGTCGATGACGCCACCGTAGAAATTGAGAACATCAATCGCAATCTCGAAGAAGGCAAAGAGGTGGAGCAGGCGATCCTCGATGGCGCCGCACAAATTGCCATTCCCGCCTTTGTCTCCACCCTATCGATCTGCATCGTCTTTGTACCCATGTTCTTCATGGGGGGAGTGGCCAAATACCTCTTTGTGCCTTTGGCCGAAGCTGTCATCTTTGCCATGCTGGCTTCCTATTTTCTTTCCCGCACCGTGGTCCCAACCATGGCCAAGTACCTTCTTCAGGAGCATGATCCGGCGAGCGAAAAGCAAAAGCATCAGAGCCGCAATCCTCTGGTTCGGGCGCAACTCGTCTTCGAGCACAGATTTGAGCAGCTCCGTGTTTTCTATTTTCGCGTATTGCAGCTCGCCATCGCCCACAGCACAGTTTTTCTTATCCTCTTCTTCGTTTTTTCCATCGGCTCGTTTGCGCTGCTGTATCCATGGTTGGGCCAGGATTTCTTTCCTTCGGTGGATGCCGGCCAGTTCAAGCTCCACGTTCGCGCCCAGACCGGCACGCGCATCGAAGATACGGCGCTCCTGTGCGATCGAATCGACAAGGCCATTCGGCGGGAGATTCCCAAGAGTGAGGTCGTTAGCATCATCGACAATATCGGCATCCCCTATTCCGGGTTAAATCTCTCCTACACCAGCACCGGTGTGGTAAGCGCTGCCGACGCGGATATCACCGTGGCGTTGGCCGAAAAGCACCATCCCACCGACCACTATGTGCAAGAGCTGCGCGCTAAGCTGGCAGTCGAGTTCCCAGGCGTTGTCTTTTACACCCTGCCCGTCGATATGGTGACCCAGATTCTCAACTTTGGCTTGCCGGCTCCGATCGATATCCAGGTCATCGGGCAAAATCTGCAGGCTAATCGCGTCTTTATCGACAACCTGCTGAGGGACATAATCTACGTACCCGGCACCGCGGACCTGCACATACAGCAGCCTTTCAATGATCCCGATTTTTTTGTCAATGTGAATCGTTCCAAGGCGCAGGACATCGGTTTGACGCAACGGGATGTAACCGGCAGCCTGCTGGCTTCCACCAGCGGCAGCTATCAGACCAGCCCTACCTTCTGGCTTGATCCAAGGAACGGTGTCAGTTACAACATCAACGCGCAATCTCCCCAATATGATTTGCAGTCGCTGATCGATCTGGAAAATATCCCCCTCACCACCAGCAGCGCGGTAGCTTCGGTGACTCCCAATCCCAATATTTCGGTAGGCTCATCGAGCCTTACCCCAATCGGGACCGGTGCCGCTCCCTCCACCGCGGAGGGAGTTCAGCCGATCCAGATTCTAGGAAATGTGGCTACGCTGGTGCGCGGACAGGAGCCGGCCACCATCAGCCATTACAATATTGCTCCGGTTCTCGATATTTACGGCAACGTGGTCAATAGCGACCTGCGCAGCGTGTCAGACAAGATCTCAGCCATCATTGAACAGCATCGCAAATATCTGCCCCGCGGTTCGCAGATCGTGTTGCGCGGCCAGGTGCAGACGATGAACTCCTCATTCATTGGGCTGACCAGCGGCCTGGCCTTTTCTATCCTGCTGGTTTACCTCTTGATCGTAGTGAATTTTCAATCCTGGCTCGATCCCTTTATGATCATCGCCGCGCTGCCGGCCGCCTTGTGCGGCATCGTGTGGATGTTGTTTATCACCGGCACCCATATCAGCGTCCCGGCGCTGACCGGCTCCATCATGACCATGGGCGTGGCTACTGCCAATTCCATCCTGGTGATCAGTTTCGCCCGCGAGCAGATGGAAGAGAACGCTGGAGACGCCCACGCCGCTGCCTTGAGCGCCGGATACACACGCTTCCGGCCCGTGATCATGACCGCGCTGGCCATGATCATCGGCATGATACCGATGGCGCTGGGTCTGGGTGACGGTGGGGAACAGAACGCGCCCCTGGGTCGTTCGGTCATTGGCGGCTTGCTGTTTGCCACCTTGGCCACGCTGTTCTTTGTACCGACACTCTTCAGCGTGATCCACGGCTGGCTTGGCAAGCGTGGTAATAACGCCTCACAGTCCGCGGCCGCGACAGATCTGGAAGACTAGAAAGCAACACCGGAGAGAGAGCGTAAAGATGAATCAGGAAAATAGAGACGAGCGTCCGCAACCGGCGACGGGGGGGCACCCCGGTCCTCCCGACGCCCCGCCCCTATCGGGCCGTGTTGCCGCGGTCATGATCGTGGTTCTCCTGGTGCTGGCCGCCCTGGTGGTGGTGGGCGGGATCGTGCCCAGGGTGCGCGCGCGCACCGAGCTGAAGAACCAGACCGATGTCCTCGCTGCTCCCACGGTGATGACGAACCCACCGCAGGCGGGCCAGGTCGGGCAGGAGGTGATTCTGCCCGGCAACGTCTATGCCTATAGTGACGCCTCGCTCTATGCCCGCACCGACGGTTATCTCGAGAAGTGGTACTTCGACATCGGCGCCCACGTCCGCAAGGGGCAGTTGCTGGCCGTCATCAGCACCCCGGAAGTGGACAAGCAGCTGCTTCAGGCACGCGCGGACTTGACCACGGCGGAAGCCACCGCAGGCCTGGCAAAGATCAACTCGAATCGCTACCAGGGATTGCTCACGCAAAACGCCGTCTCGAAACAAGACACCGATACCTTCGTTACCCAGCAAGCATCCACCACTTCGGCCGTCAAGTCAGCCCAGGCGAATGTCCAGCGGTTGGAGGAGCTGCAATCCTTTGAGAAGATCTATGCTCCCTTTAGCGGCGTGGTGACTGCCCGTAATGTCGATGTAGGGCAGCTGATCAATGCCGGAGCCGGCACGCTGATGTTCCGCCTCTCTGCCATCGACGTCTTGCGCGTATACGTCAATGTTCCGCAGATTTATTCCCAGTCGGCGGTCCCCGGCACCACCGCCAAGCTCACCCTCTCCGAATTTCCCGGACAGTCATTCACCGGAAAGCTGGTGCGCACTGCGCGCGCCATCGATCCTGCTTCCCGCACACTGCTGGTCGAATTTGATGTCGACAATCGCGATGGCAAGCTTCTGCCCGGAGCTTACACCGAGGTCCATATGAATGTGCATCAGAGCGTTGCGCCGATGATTATCCCCGTCTCCGCGCTTATCTTCCGCAACCAGGGATTGCAGGTGGGCACGGTGGTGAAAGGGCCCAACGGAGATCACGCCAAGCTGGTTGCCGTGAGGCTTGGCCAGGATGATGGATCCACGGTAGAGGTGGTTAACGGCCTCAGCTCTGATTCGCAAGTGATCCAGAATCCGCCCGATTCCTTGATCGATGGCGAACCGGTGCGTGTGGTCCAACCGAGCAAGGACGGGGGCGCGCAGGAATGAAGCCCGTTCCTACCCATTCGAGTTCCAGCCATTTGACCCGGATTTTGCCCATGGTGGCGCTACCCTTGGCGACCGCTCTGCTGCTGCTTTCCGGTTGTACCGTTGGGCCCAACTACCATCGCCCCGATGCGCCCACCGCGCCTGCGTTCAAAGAGACGGCCGTTCCTGTGCCTCCTCCCAACCCGCCCGGGGGAGGATGGAAGCAGGTGAGCCCGAACGATAGCGCGCTCCGCCCCAACTGGTGGGAGATCTATCAGGACCCGCAACTGGATAAGCTGGAGCAACAGGTCGCGGTTTCGAACCAGACCCTCAAAGCCTCCTACGAGCAGTACATGGAGGCCCGAGCGGCCGTCCAGTACTATCGTTCGCAGTATTTCCCCACGATACAGGCCGGGCCCTCGGCCACGCGGGAGAAGCAATCGACCAATCGGCCCTTGTATGTTCCAGGAAGCAAGAGCACCTACAGCGATCTGTTTCTTCAGGGTGAGGTGACCTGGGAACCGGACTTGTGGGGCAACATCCGCAGAGCGGTGGAATCGCAGAAGGCTACTGTTCAGGCCACTGCGGCAGACCTGGCGAATGCCGATTTGAGCATCCGCTCCGAGCTCGCAACTGATTATTTTGAAATGCGTGGCCTGGACACCCAGCAGAGATTGCTCAACAACACCGTGGTGCAATATGAGCAGTACCTGCAGTTGACCCAGGCGCGGTTCAAGGGAGGGGTGGCCACGGAATCCGATGTTGCTTTGGCGCAAACGCAGCTCGACCAGACTCGCGCCCAAGCCATCGATGTAGGCGTCGCGCGGGCCCAGTACGAACATGCCATCGCGATGCTCACCGGTGTCCCCGCGTCGAGTTTTGGTCTTCCGCCCGCGCCACTTGATCTGCAATTGCCACAAGTGCCGGTGGGCGTCCCTTCGCAATTGCTGGAGCGCCGCCCGGATGTTGCCGCTGCGGAAAGGCGCGCTGATGCGGCCAACGCGCAGATAGGGATTGCCATCGCGGCGTATTACCCAACTATCAACCTGACTGGCACAGGTGGATTTGAAAGTAGGTCCGGCGGTACCTTGCTCCAGGGGCCAAGCTCACTCTGGTCTTTGGGGGGATCGGCGGTTGAGCTGCTATTCGATGCCGGCCGGCGTCATGCAATCACCGAAGAGGCCCAGCATGCTTATGAGCAGAATGTCGCCAACTACCGGCAGACGGTGCTGCAGGCCTTCCAGGAGGTCGAGGACAATCTTTCCGGCCTGCGAATCCTGAATAGCGAATCGGCGGCCCAGCAGCGTGCGGTTGACTCCGCGCAACGCTCGCTGCTCATTTCGACCAACCGCTACAAAGGCGGCGTCACTACTTATCTTGAAGTAATAACGGCACAAACCACGCAGTTAGCCAACGAGCGCACGGCTGCGGATATCACCACCCGCGAGTTTGTCGCCAGTGTGCAACTCATCGAAGCTTTGGGCGGTGGTTGGGATACCACCAAGTTGCCCACGCCTTAGCAGGCAGGCTTCTAAAGAACTCCGGCTTTGGCCCCGGTCAACGGAACTAGCAGCCGGTGGCACAACAAAATTGTCATCCCGACCGGAGCGCAGCGTAGTGGAGGGACCTGCGGTTCCTTCGTCAGGAAGCGTCGTTGCTGAAAAGGGCAAAATAGCAGCTCCCCGAAAGCTACTCTCAGCCGTACCTTCGTGACTAAGTTTGTGAGTTGAGTTCTCACGCAGACACTCAAGCCCTCATCAGCCTTAGGTATTGCGGCAAGGCTGAAGCCGTGCCCGTCGTAGAGAATTTTTCCGCAGCCTGTGAAGCTGGGACCTAGTGACTCTTTCCGCAGTCTGTTTGCCCCTGATGTAGTGCTTTCCGGCGGAGTGCAGGAAGCCTGCTAAAAGCATCATGACGGGGAATTGGAATTTGGCAGCGAACCGGTGGTAAAAACCTGCTCCGCTTGTCCAGCAGATACCCGATAGATTACGAATTGACGATCGCTGCTGCTGCGTAGTTCGAAAACAAGGTCTCCCCGGTTGTCGGCTTTCGCATCCACAGCATCGACCAGCCGCATCTTCGGTGTCTGGTCGAGGTGATCGTCATCTGTCACGGACTTGAACAGCACCTTGGGCACCCCGTTGAAATCCGGCTGAGCGATCAGAGTGACATATTTGACCTTGCCCGCGTGATCCAGGGTCTGCCCGGAGAACACCAACGTCGCTCCCCCACTGTAAGTCAGCTCATAAGCTTTGAAGCGCTCGTTGGTGAAAACCAGCTTTGGAGGGGCCGCTGCGGCCGCGGCCGCCTTACGGCGCTGCGCGGCTGTGGTTGCCGTGTGCGCCGTGTGTGCGGTGTGCGCTTTCGTTGCCGGCTTTACCGCAGGCTCGCTGGCCGCGATCGCCTTGCTGGCCTCGATCTCCATTTGCGTCTTCATGTTGATCGCATCCGCCGGGTCAGCCCACAAATACACGAAAGGATGCGTTTCGCCTTCGTGGGCATCAGAAACTGCAATCATCTGCTCCAGGCCAGACGGAACTCCGGTGAGCTCGGCAGGGTGATAGTCGTCCTTCATGGTCTGCTGGCCGTGAAACAGGTGCGGCCGGTCCGGGTCAGCCCCCACGATCGCAGTCTCCGGGGCCGGACTCTCACCGCTGGCGCTGCTCGGGCTGGGAGCCGAATCCGAAGTCTCCGAACGCCGGCGCAGGGTGGGACGGTCAGGATCACTAGGAGGTGGATTGTTAGAAGCCTGGGTGCTCGAGGACGTTGAGCCCGTGGACGAAGAGCTGTCCTGGCTTCCGCTCCCGTCCTTTCTGTTCAAATGGGGACGGCCGTCCCCCGAACCGCCGACTACTTGGGGTATGATTCTGCCTTGCTTTGGCTTGGCTCGCTTGACCGGGGCAGCCATCGGCTTCCACGCACCATAGCCAAACCAATAACCATCCACATCTTGCGCGCTGTTGACGTCAAAAAGTCCACGGGCAACGCCCGCATCCTGCAGCACATATTCCGTTCCTGGTTCGAGCGCCAGCGGCTCCGGCCTGGCCAGGTAGAGCCCTCCCGGTTGATACTGTTCACCGTCGAAGACAGAGATCGGTATGATGCGGCTGGCTTTCGGCTTCCCCGTTTCGCCTGTCCATTCGAGGACGGCTATGGCGCGCACCGTAGCCGCGGCCTTCTTAGTGTTTTCCAGATGTCCGGGATACTGTGCCCAGGTTGGCATTGCCAGCGCAAGACACACAACGAGGGCGCGGCTCTTGTAACTCCTCATCGTGGAATAATCTCGTTGAGGGCCCTCACGCTCGTCCGCGTTCCGGCATTGCATCTCGTTTTTTGGAAGGATCTTTCCCATGGAAGTGAACGACAAAGTTGCTGACTTCACCCTGCAGACCGATGAAGACAAGACCGTACATCTGAAGGATTTCGCCGGCAAACCGGTGGTCCTTTTCTTCTATCCTAAGGCTGACACCCCCGGCTGCACTATCGAAGCCTGCGGCTTTCGTGACGTCTTCAAGAAGATACAGCACGCCGGGGCTGTTGTTCTGGGCATCTCGCGCGATACACCCAAGGCGCAGAAGAAATTCAAAGAGAAGTACGACCTGCCCTACACCCTCCTTGCAGATGTAGACGAAGTAGTTTGCAAACAGTTTGGCGTTCTCAAGGAAAAGAATATGTATGGCAAGAAAGTAATCGGGATTGAGCGGACGACATTCCTCATCGGTCCGGATCAGAAGCTGCTGAAGATCTTCCCCAAAGTAAAGCCGGAGGGGCATGCTGAAGAGGTGCTCGCCGCAGTCAAAGCCGCAAATGGCTGACATTTCGGCCTGCGCCGGAGCGACTCTCGTTTCCCGGAGCTTTTACCTCGACCCTCCCGGCGTGGTCGGCCGAAAGCTCCTGGGAAAGCCAACTCCTTTGTTTCAGGGCGCAGAGGCTAAACTTTTTGTGCCGGTGTTGACCCGAGTCAAAGCGGCAGGTTGTCGATAAGTCTGGTGCTGCCCACAAGTGCGGCCACCGCCACCAGAGCCCCGTGGGCCGCGGTGGGTGCATCCTCCAGCGTCTCCGGATCGACGATGCGGCAATAATCGACTACCACCGCTGGTTCCTCCTGGAGGGTACGCGTAGCCGTGGCAAGCAGCTTGCTCGAATTATGCTCGCCGCCCTGAAACTGCTGCTGGACAGCCAGCAGCGCGCGGGAAAGAACCAGCGCCTGGCGCCGTTGTTCGCCGCTCAGATTACGGTTGCGTGAGCTCAGCGCCAGTCCGTCAGGCTCCCGCACCGTTGGGCAAACATCCAACTGGAGGGGAAAATGCAGATCGCGCACCATCTTGCGCAGGACGGCCACCTGGACGGCGTCCTTCTGCCCAAAGAATGCACGCTCGGGAGAGAAGATGTGGAACAGCTTGGCCACCACCGTGGCCACTCCGCGAAAGTGACCTGGTCGCGATGCCCCGTCCAGCCGTTCACTCAAACCTGCGGCTTCGACGAAGGTGCCGGCGCCAGGGGGATACATCTCCTCCGAGGAGGGAGCAAAGACCAGGTCAACCCCAGCGGCCTCGAGTATCCGGCAATCTTCTTCCAGGCTCCTCGGATAGGCGGCAAAGTCTTCTTTGGGTCCGAACTGGGTCGGGTTCACGAAGATGGAAACCGCGACCGCATCGCAGCTAGCCTGTGCGGCGCGCACCAGGGAGAGATGGCCCTCGTGGAGGGATCCCATGGTCGGCACCAGCCCCAGTGTTTTACCAGCGGCGCGGATGCGCGCACACGCACTCCTGGTTTCGGCGATGGTCTTCACCACCAGCATTGCGCTAGGCCTTGAGCCTGCCTTCTTCCCGGAGCAGAGCCGCCAAGGCGTCTTTGCCCAGATGATAGCTTTCCTCTTCGCCGGGGAATTGGCGCCCTTCCACATCGTTGCGGTAGCGATTGACCGCATCCGTGATCAAGGCCGCGGCATCGCCATAGCGGCGTACGAATTTCGCGGGCGCGGAGAAGGACAAATTGATGAGATCGTGCAGCACGAGTATCTGCCCATCGCAGTGCGGCCCGGCGCCGATGCCGATGGCCGGGATGTGCAAAGCAGCAGTGATGCGCTGCGCCACTTCCGTGGGAATGCCTTCCAGCACGATTGCGAAGGCGCCGGCTGCTTCCATGGCGAGCGCATCTTTCACCAGGTGGTGGATGGCGGTGACTGACTTACCCTGGACCCGGTAGCCGCTCATGCGGTGGACGGATTGTGGCGTAAGGCCGAGGTGTGCCATCACCGGAATCTCAGCATCGGTAAGCCGTTTGACCAAGTCGAGGCGGCTTGCTCCGCCTTCGATCTTTACTGCCTCGGCGCCGGCTTCTTTGAGGAAGCGCGTGGCGTTGGCGACCCCTTCCGCCGTGCTTACCTGGTAGGAGCCGAAGGGCATGTCGGCGACCACCATCGCGTGCTTGACAGCCCGCCGTACAGCCCGGGTGTGCAGGAGCATCTCGTCCATGGTGACGGGTAAGGTATTGTCATAGCCCATGACCACCATGGCCAGAGAATCTCCGACCAGAATGAAATCGACGCCCGCCTCGTCCACCACCCGTGCGGTGGCGTAGTCATAGGCAGTGAGAGCCACAATCGGTCTGCCCTGAACTTTCTTATCTTGAAGGGATTGGATGGTCACCCGTGCGATCCGGGTAGCGGGCGCGGACTGATCCGCGCTGCGGAAGTGCGTGATGCTCATGATGTACTCCAGTGCAGCTCCCATTGAGGGATGCTGCCCGATCGGCACCCCTTCTCCCCGATGAGCAAAAGGGGTTACCGCAGAGGAGTATACGCCCCGGATGTGCTCCCGGCAAAGTCATCCCTGGTTACCAGGAGGTAGGAAGTACTGCTTGCCCTTGATTGGTTCAGAGAGTCGCTTGAGCAGCAGAGCCAGATCCTGGGGCCGGTTCACGAAGTCGATCTCTGAGGTGTCGACGACCAGCAGGTCACTGGCTGTGTAGTGGAAGAAAAAGTGCTCATAAGCCTTCGCCACCTGATCGAGGTAGGCGTCACTCATGGCCTGCTCCTGGCTTATGCCCTTGCGCTTGAGGCGCTGCTTCAGCACCTCGGGCGAAGCGTGCAAATAGATCACCAGGTCCGGCGTGGGGACCTCGCTGCGGAAGATCTGGTAGAAGCGGTTGTAGAGCGCCAGTTCAGCATCCGTTAAGTTGATGTAGGCGAAGAGCTTGTCTTTCTCGAAGAGGTAGTCGGCCACCATGGGCAATGGTTCGCTGCCCGCCAGGTCTTTAGCCGCCTGGCGCATCTGGTCGTACCGTTCCACCAGGAACCACATCTGAGTAGCAAGGGCCATGCCGCTCAGTTCCTGGTAGAAGCGCTCCAGAAAGGGGTTGTTCTCCGGCTCCACGATGCGGAGCGCGTGCAGGTTTTCAGCCAGAATCCCGGCCAGGGTCGACTTGCCGACGCGGATCGGCCCCTCGATGGCGATGAATCTGGGCGCCTCAAACAGCTCTGCCATGACGATGCCCTTTTCCGCAAAAAGATTCTCAGCGAAGAAAAGCCGAAGATACCACGAGCCGATGCGCGCCGCCAGCCTACAGTTAAACTCTGGAAGGATGCTTACCAAGCTGGTTTCCGCGGGACTCATTACCGGGATTACGGCCGGAGCGTATGCCTATGCAGCCAAGTGGCCCACCTCGCAGCTCTTCGGCCGCACCCTTGTGGCCGGCTCCGATATTCAGGAAGTCGCGCTCACCTTCGATGACGGTCCCAATGATCCTTACACTCAGCGGTTGCTTGATCTACTGGATCGCCGCCAGGTACGTGCGACCTTTTTCCTGATGGGCAGCTATGTTCGCCAGCATCCTGAGATTGCCCGGGCGATACAACAGGGCGGTCATTTGCTGGGGAACCATACCGTGACTCATCCCTCGCTGCTTTGGCAGCATCCCAAGCGCATCCGGGAAGAGCTTGCCGGTTGCAATGCTGTCATCGAAGATGCGACTGGCGAAGTGGTGAAATGGTTCAGGCCGCCTTTTGGGGCGCGCCGGCCGGATGTGTTGCGTTGTGCGGTAGAACTCGGCCTCACTCCGGTGATGTGGAACGTAACCGCTCACGACTGGGATGCGACCGACTTTGAGGCCCTGGCAGCGCGAGTAGGGCGTGGCATTCGCCTCAACCAGCGCCTGCATAGGAGCAGCAACATACTGCTGCACGACGGCGGTCACAAGCGGATGGGAACCGATCGCTCCATTACGCTTACGGCGACTTGGCTCCTGCTCGAAGCATGGGCTGATAGCGGCTTGCGTACGGTCACCGTGGACGCCTGGGCAGACCAAGATAGGCCGGCTGCGGAGACTTTGCCGAGTTCGATCAACCCAACAGCTTAGGTCGTGCATGCGAAACACTCAGTTCCGGGGCACCCGTCCTTTGCTAGGGAACCAGAGGGCAGGTTAATTGCGGACGGCGAGCATCGCTGCGAACGCCCTGCGAGCGGCCTCAACCGTGAACTCGATGTCGGCATCGCTGTGAGCCGTACTGAGAAAAGCCGCTTCGAATTGCGAGGGAGGAAGCCATACGCCCTGGTCGAGCATCGCGCGGTGAAAGCGCCCGAAAGCCTCCGTGTCCGACGCCGCCGCCGTGGCAAAGTCGGTGACCGGGGCGCCGGTGAAGAACCACGTGACCATGGAACCGGCGCGGTTGGTTTCGACAGCGATTCCCGCATCCCGGGCTGCTCCGGCAACACCGTTAGCCACCGCCGTAGTGTGTTTCTCCAGCCCCCCGTAGACTTCCTGCTCATGGCCCGCCAGATAACGCAGCGTAGCAATGCCGGCGGCCATAGCCAGCGGGTTGCCGCTCAGCGTGCCGGCCTGGTAGACAGGACCGAGCGGCGCCAACAAGTCCATCATCCTGGCTTTGCCGCCAAAGGCGGCGCAGGGTAGCCCTCCGCCGATGATCTTGCCCAGGCAGGTGAGGTCAGGGTCGACACCAAAGACCTGCTGAGCTCCGCCCAAGGCTAGGCGGAAGCCGGTCATCACCTCATCGAAGATCAGCAGGCTTCCCGTCTCCCGGGTAATTCGCCGTAAACCCTCCAGATATCCCGGTGCAGGAGGCACACAGCCCATGTTGCCCACCACCGGTTCCACGATCACACATGCGATCTCGTCTTGATGTTTGGCGAATGCCTCTTCAACCGCGGGCAAATCGTTGAAGGGTAGGGCGAGAGTCCAGTGGGCGATCTCCTGTGGTACACCGGCTGATCCGGGCAGGCCAAACGTGGCCAGGCCGGATCCGGCCTTGACCAGCAGCCCGTCCGAGTGTCCGTGATAGCACCCCTCAAACTTGATCACATATTTTCGCGTGGTAAACGCCCGTGCCACGCGAATGGCGGACATGGTCGCTTCGGTACCCGAACTGACGAAGCGCAATTTTTCGATAGAGGGCATGGCGGTGATCACCAGCTCCGCCAGATCGGCTTCGACAGCGGTTGAGGCTCCGAAGCTTGGGCTCCGTTCCGCCGCCCGTTGAATCGCCTCCACCACCAACGGGTGCGCGTGGCCCAGGATCATGGGCCCCCAGGACCCGAAGTAGTCCAGGTAGCGATTGCCATCGGCGTCCCACAGGTAAGCACCCTCCGCTCGCACCAGGAACGGCGGATCTCCCCCCACAGCGCGGAACGCGCGCACAGGCGAATTTACGCCGCCGGGTAAGTAGCTCTCCGCGCGCCGCTGCAGCTCTCTGGATCGACTCAGTTCTCGGTGCAAAAGCCGTCCCCTTTCGCTCCAGTATAGGGGAATGTGCAGAACTCCCTGCGTCCTACAGGCGATGTTAAACTGCAGTTCTCGGGGATACATTTTCTTCCAATCCAAACGCGCCTGCCTCTTTGGCCGGTATCCCCCGCGAAATTGGAAAAGCCTTGCCAGATGCGACGCGCAAATCGACCCCGCCCCCTGCCACTTATGCCTCGGCGGGAGTAGATCTCTCCCAAGGGGACCGTACCAAACAGCGCATCAAATATCTTGCCCAGAAGACCTTTAACAAGCAGGTGCTGGGCGACATTGGCGGATTCGGCGGCCTCTTCCGCCTGGATATTGCCAAGTACACTGACCCGATCCTGGTTTCCAGCGCCGATGGCGTGGGCACCAAGCTGAAAGTTGCCTTTGCTCTGGGCATGCATCACACCGTCGGCGCCGATCTGGTCAACCACTGCGTGAATGACATTGCTGTGCAGGGGGCAACGCCCCTGTTCTTTCTCGACTACCTGGCCATCGGCCAGCTCGATGACGAAGTGGCCCAAACGGTGGTAAGCGGAGTAGCTGAAGCCTGCCGTGCGAACGGCTGCGCCCTCATCGGAGGCGAGACAGCCCAGATGCCCGGTTTCTACTCCGATGGAGAGTATGACTTGGCCGGGTTTATCGTCGGAGCTGTGGACAAGGAAAAACTAATCACCGGCAGTAACATCCAGGTGGGTGATGTGCTGATCGGCTTCCCTTCCACCGGATTGCACACCAATGGCTACTCTCTGGCCCGCAAGCTCTTTTTTGAGGTTGCCGGCTACGCGCCAAATCAATACGTGAACGAGTTGAAGGACAAAGCCGGTGCAGCCCTGATGAAGGTGCATCGCAGTTACCTGGCGGTGATTAAAAAGCTTACTGCCGCCGACCTGGTAGTGGGTATGGCCCACATTACCGGCGGAGGTATTACGGAAAACCTGCCCCGCATATTGCCTAAGACGATCTCCGCAGTCATTGAAACCACCGCATGGACGCCGCCTCCCATTTTCGCCCACCTGCAACAACTAGGCAGCGTCGAGCAGGAGGAGATGTTGCGCACCTTCAATATGGGCATTGGGCTGATCGCCGCCGTCCCCGCGGACAAGTTCAGACGGGCCAAATCGATGCTTGACCGGGCTGGAGAGAAGTTCTGCGTCATCGGCCGTACGGTCAAGGGAGACCGCAAGGTTTTGTACACATGACGCGAGCGGGTGAGGGGTCCCTCCGGGCCCACCGCTTGGGGATCCTGCTTTCTGGACGAGGATCCAACTTTCTCGCTATCGCTGAGGGAATCGCTCAAGGGCGGGTGGAGCACGCTGAGATCGCAGTGGTGATCTCGAATCGCCGCGATGCGCCCGGCATCGCGGCCGCACGGAGCAGCGGATTTGCAACCCAGGTGATCGAGCCGCGAGGACGGCAACGCGCCGAACAGGATGCCGAGATCATCGCCACCCTGCAGGCGCACCAAGTCGATCTGATCTGTCTTGCCGGCTATATGCGGTTGCTATCAGCAGAGTTTGTGCGCGCCTTCCCGCAGCGCATCCTCAACATCCATCCTTCGCTGCTGCCGGCCTTTCCCGGCCTCGACGCACAGCGCCAGGCCCTGGCCTACGGGGTTACGGTCGCTGGGTGCACCGTCCACTTCGTTGACGAGGAACTGGACCACGGGGTCATTGTGCTGCAAAAGGCAGTCCCAGTCCTGCCGGAAGACGACGAGGACACGCTTGCCGCGCGTATTCTCGCCCAGGAGCATGTGGCCTACACCGAGGCGATCGCCCGCGTGCTGTCCGGCAAGTACCGCATTGCGGGACGGCGCTATCTGCCGCTGTGATTACACAGAAACTGAGTGAGCTTCACCCAGAGTGAGTTTCACAGTCATCCTTCGCGTACCGCGGTAGAAGGTCACGGTAACCGTATCCCCAGCCTGGTGGTGGTCCATGATCTCGGAAATATCCTGTGGGCTGGTCACCTGGTCTCCGTCGATGCCGACAATCAGATCGCCGCCGAGATAAATCGGCGTATTGCCCAAATAGGCTTCCTGGTTGCCGCCCCGCAATCCAGCCCGCTCGGCTGCTCCTCCAGGGACGACCTTCTGTACCAGCACGCCGTAATCAGCCGGCAATCCAATCTGCTCGGCGAGATCGGGCCCGATCGCCAGCGATGAGATGCCCAGCGAAGGCCGCCGCACCCGGCCGTACTTGGTGTAGTCCGACAGCACCGCTTTAATGGTGTCTACGGGAATCGCGAAACCAATGCCCGAACTCTGCTCCGCGCCGCCGGTGGCGATCAAGGTATTCATGCCGATGACCTCTCCGCGCGAGTTCAGCAGCGGTCCACCGGAGTTGCCCGGATTGATGGCTGCATCGGTCTGCAGCGCGTTCTCGATGGTTGCGCCCTGCGGTTCGCGCACCGAGCGGATGGAGCTGATGATCCCCGTCGTCATGGTGCCATTCAAGCCAAAGGGATTGCCGATAGCGTAGACATTCTGACCTACCTGCAGGCCACGCGATTCGGAAAGCACGGCCGGGGTGAGGTCGTTGGCGTTGATCTGCAGCAGCGCCATGTCATGTGTCTTGTCCTGCAAAACAATCTGCGCCGGGTACTTGTGCTTGTCGCTTAGCGTTACCTCCACCTTCTGCGCATTTTCGATCACGTGGTAGTTGGTGAGGATGCGGCCGTCTTTGCTCAGGATGAAGCCCGAACCCTGTCCTGATTGGGGCACAACTCCATAAAAAAAGTCGAATGCCAATGCGGAGGAAGTGACGTTTACGACTGAAGGCAGCGTCCGCTTATAGACCGCAATGCGATTGGCTTCCTCTGCGGTGTAGGCCGGCTGCGCATCGGCCACAGTCAGCCGCAGTGGAGACTGATGCCAGAGTTTTGCCAGGGGAAGATCGCTGGCTCCTCTGAAGTTGCTGTACGAGGTTAGGTAGACGAACGAGCCTACCAGCAAGACAATCAAAATGACCGAGCGAATCTTCATAACGAGCTAACTTCTATTAGATCATTTCCGTCTTTATTGCGCGGCCTGCGCCAGCTCGCGGTAGATCTCTTCCACTCTCCTGCGTGTCTCCTCAATAGAACCCGAATTATCGATGACATACTCGCAGCGGCCGGCTTTTTCCTGGTCCGGAATTTGCATCGCCATTCGCGCCCGGGCATCCTGAACAAGCGCCTCTCGCCGGCTGTCGCGCCCGTCGTTGGCCATCATGCGCGAGACAAAACGAGCAATCTTCACTTCATCGGGCACGGTGACCAGAATGAGTTTGTCGAATCGCTGCACCCACTCGGGCGCTGTGCCCCACTTTTCCACTTCGAAGATGAGCGCGGATTCCACGATGGCCACACGCCTTGGATCGGCGGCGAAGATACCCCGCATCCACTCCTCTTCCGCAGCGATCACAGCGGGATGGACAATGTGGTTGAGCGTGTCCGCCTGGTTATGTTGAAAGGCCAACTCGGCCAGCGCCTTGCGATCGAGCGAACCATCAGCGCGGACTACGCCCTGGCCAAATGTCTTCACGATGGCCGCATAGACCGGTTCCCCGGGCTGCATGAGCTGGCGCCCAAGCTGGTCCGCGGAAACCACCGCTGCGCCCAGCTCCTGAAAGATGCTGGCAACGGTGCTCTTACCGCTGCCCAGACCGCCTGTCAATCCAACCCGCAGCATGCGCCTGTCCTAAACCGGCAGTCCGCGCCGCAGCTTGGCTGCGCGCACGGTGTTTGCCATCAGCATGGCGATGGTCAATGGCCCAATGCCGCCGGGCACCGGCGTATAGGCTCCCGCCAACGCGAATGCGTGGGGATCCACATCGCCAACAATCGTGGAGCCCTTCTGCAGGAACAATTCCTCGCGCCGGGCATCCCCGGCGAAATATCGCTCAAACTCCGCCCGGGCGGTAACCCGGTTGATGCCCGCGTCCAGTATCGTGGCGCCGGGCTTCACCATGGGGGCCGTCACCAATCCCGGCTTGCCGATGGCGACCACCAGTATGTCTGCCCGCTGGGTGAACGAGGCCAGATCACGCGTCCTCGAATGGCACACCGTGACCGTCGCATTCTCCGCCAGCAGAAGAATTGCGGTGGGTTTTCCCACAATGTCGCTGCGCCCAACCACCACCGCATTCTGGCCCGCAATCTGTAGATGGCTGCGTTTCAGAATCTCGATGATTCCCGCAGCCGTGCAGGGAGGCAGCGCCGGTTGGCCGGTCTGCAAGCGGCCGACGTTGACCGGATGAAAGCCATCGACATCCTTGTCGGGGCTCACCGCTTCCAGCAGCGTCTTGGCCTGAACATGGGCCGGCAAGGGAAGTTGAATCAGGATGCCGTCGATATCCTCACGAGCATTCAAATGCCCGATTAACGCCAGCATTTCTTCGGTAGTGACCGTCTCCGGTGGGGTGATCAGTTCGCTGAATAGCCCCAGAGCCTCGCAGGTCTTGACCTTGCTGCGCACATAAATCTCCGAGGCAGGAACGTGCCCCACCAGCACTGCCGCCAGCCCGGGCCGTATGCCCTCGAGCGCCAGCCGCTCCACTTCCGCCCTCACTTCCGCCTTGATTTCCGCGGCGATCGCCGTTCCATCCAAAACTCTAGTCATGCACCATCCTTGCTGCTGCGCTCATGGTAAATGGCGCGCCCTGCGGGAAGCGCGGGGCCGCCTGCCAAGGACTGGTCTAAACTCTTGGCAGGGCGCGCCCAATGCTTTCTCAGACTCTGCTTCAAATTCTGGTTTGTCCCATATGCCATCACTCGCTCATCGCTGGTCCTGATAGTGCTTCACATGCATGGCTGCATTGCACTGGTTGTGGCCGCTACTATCCGGTCCAGGATGGCATTCCGGTAATGCTCAGTGATCGCGCGACCCACGAACCCCCGCTCGCGTAAGGACCACTGTGTGCAATGCCAGGACAACCTGTTTCTCTGCTCACCAGGTCAATAGAAAGCCAGTCTATTGATTCAGAGCCTGATGAGGAGAGTGCGGACAGGAAAGCGACGCCGAATACAAACACTAAGTACAACTACCGTTGGATCTGCCGGTTTTGGAACCGCTTTCCCAGAAACGATGCGTTGCAAGGAAATGTGCTATCGCTTGCAGGCCCGTCCTCGTCGAAATGATTCCAGCGTCCGATACATCCAGCAGAGCCGTCCAGCATCAAATAGACATATTGTGGGCGTAATTGCTCCGGCATTCCGAAAGTCGGGCAATGCCATGTTGGGCTCTCGCAACCAATCCATGTCCTTGCGGGTTCATATAAGCGAAGACACGAAACTGGTTGGTTTCTGCCTTAGATTTGTTGCACACGTGCTAGGTTCCCTGTTTTCGCGCAGCGGTCGATGGCAAATGCTGTTAATCGTGCCTGGGTCTCAATAGAACAAAGAGCGAGAGAGGACAATAGAATGCCGCCAACCACCAAGATCGAAAAATTTTCCGCACGCGAATTATTAAATTTGCGCAACGAGCTCCTGCAATCGGGGATCGATTCCTGGCAGGCGGCTGAAGTCCTCAGCGGCTTCCTCACTGGCCGGGGATATGGCGTCAGCGCTCCCGCTGCCCGCAACGCCATCACCCGCCTGGAAGAGATGGGCTGCAATCTCGATTGCATGCAGGCCGAGCTGGAAAATCTGGCCTTCGTCATGTAGCTCCTGCGGCGCCGGGTCTCACCCCGGCGCCCTTTCCACTCATATAGCGTTAACGAATTTCAGATCGATCCCCCTCCTCTGATTCACCCACCCAATCCAAATAAAGCCTCTGGTCCCCTCACGAAGGACGGGTGCCCCATATCTCAGGGCATAACTTCATTCAATCCCGCGGAGGCTGTATCGTTACAGACGGCGGGTTACTTCAACAGGTGAGGGCTACTGTGCAGGATTTGAATCGAAGAAGCTTTCTTAAAGCGGTAGGGGCGGCGGCAACGGCGGAGACTTTGCTCGGATCAAGGACGCATTTGCTGGCCGAAATTCAATCCGAACCGGCCCAGCCGGTCGCGGCCAACGATCATATTCAGATCGCGCTGATCGGCGCCGGTGGTCAGGGTCAGGGAGACACCAAGGTTGCGCTGCAAGTTCCCGGCGTGAAGCTCCTTGCGGTCGCGGATTGCTACGACGGCCGGCTCGCGCATAGCAAGGAACTCTGGGGCAATGACATCTTCACTACCCGTGACTACAGCCAGATTCTGGAGCGCAAAGACATCGATGCTGTAATCATCGGCACGCCCGACCATTGGCACAAGCAAGCTGCCGTGGACGCCATGAAAGCCGGCAAGGATGTCTATTGTGAGAAACCGATGATCCATCTGTATTCCGACGGGCCAGAGATGATCGAGACCGCACGTGCGACCAAACGGATCATCCAGGTAGGGAGCCAGCGCGTAAGCTCGGTTATTTACGCCAAGGCGAAGGAGTTGCTTGCCGCCGGCGCCATCGGCGAGCTGAATATGGTGGCCGCGCATTGGGATCGCAATTCTTCGATTGGGGCCTGGAACTACACAGTGCCGCTGGATGCCTCGACCGAAACCTGTGATTGGCCCCGCTTTGAAGGAACAGCGCCGAAAATCCCGTTCAACGCCGAGCACTTTTTCCAGTGGCGCAAATGGAAGGCCTATGGAAGCGGTGTGGCGGGCGATCTTTTTGTCCACCTCTTTAGCGGAACGCACTTTATCACCGGCTCAAACGGGCCCACTCGCGCCATGGCAACCGGAGGGATCCGGTTCTGGAAGGACGGAAGGGACGTGCCCGACCTGTTGCTGGGCCTTTTTGATTATCCGCAGGGCTACAATCTGAGCCTGCGTGTGAACTTTGAGGATGGAGGCGAGGAAAACGAAGGCCTGACGTTCACTGGCTCGGAAGGCACCATCGAGATTGCCGGCAACAGCGTCATCGTAAGCCGCACGCCGCGTGAGAGGGAGCCAGGATTGATGATCGGCACCTTCACCGATGCCATGCAAGCGCGCATTCTTGAACAGTACCGGCAAAAGTATCCGCGCACCCACCCCATGGGAGCGCCGCAGCTGGGATATGAGAAATACGTAGCGGCAGCCGGCTATAGCGACAGCTACGACCACTTCAGAAATTTCTTTTCCGCGGTGCGAACCCGCAAACCCGTCGTCGAAGATGCCGTGTTTGGCTTCCGTGCTGCGGGCGCGGCCCTGCTCAGCAATCTCAGCTACGAACAGGGCAAGATTATCCATTGGGATCCCGAAGCGATGAAGCTGGTGTAGACTTCGCGCATGAATTTTCGCCTTCTTCTCCCACTGTTCATGGTTGGCATGACTGGCTTCGCCCAATCCGGACCGCGTGCCCGCGCGCTGGGGGTACCCTTCGACGGCAACCCTGGCCCCCTGGATGCAATCACCGACGTGAAAGGGGTGGAAGTAGGTGACACCACCTTGATCCGCGGCGAAGGCAAGCTGGTCGTTGGCCAGGGTCCGGTGCGCACCGGTGTGACCGTGATCTTCCCCCGGGGCCGTGCCGATGCCGATCCGGTCTACGCCGGATGGTTCTCGCAAAACGGAAATGGCGAAATGACGGGCACTACCTGGGTGGAAGAATCGGGCTTTCTCGAAGGCCCTGTCGCCATTACCAATACCCATTCGGTTGGCCTGGTGCGCGATTCCGTCATCGCCTGGTCGGTGCAGAGCGGCCGGCTTGCGCAGCAGCCCTGGTCGCTTCCGGTGGTTGCCGAAACATGGGATGGCTACCTGAACGATATCAACGGCTTCCATGTGCACCAGCTGGACGTCTTCTCGGCGCTCAACTCCGCACACGGTGGGCCGGTTCCTGAGGGCAACGTAGGCGGAGGTACGGGCATGGTCTGCTACGGCTTCAAAGGGGGAGACGGAACCGCTTCCCGTGTGCTCTCCGCGGTGGCCGGTGGCTATACAGTGGGCGTGCTGGTGCAATGCAATTGTGGAAGGCGTCCACAGCTCACCATCGCCGGAGTGCCCATCGGTAAGCTCATTCCCGCGGCCCCGGGCAAAGCGATGCTCGAACCCGAGGTGAGGGGCGATGTCGGCTCCATCATCATTGTGGTGGCCACCGACGCTCCACTCTTGCCCACACAACTGAAGCGGCTCGCGCGCCGCGCAACTATGGGCCTGGCCCGGACTGGTTCCATCTCCGGCAATTCTTCGGGCGACATCTTCATAGCCTTCTCCACTGCGAATCGTGGCGCCGGCAAAGAGCCTGGTCCCAATTCAGTGCTCACGGTTTCCAATGAACGCATCAGTCCCTTATTTCAGGCCACCGTCGAAGCCACAGAGGAGGCGATTGTGAACGCCATGGTCGCGGCCCAAACAATGACCGGTGTTGATGGCCATACCATCGAAGCCTTGCCCCATGACAAATTGACTGAATTGATGAAGCGTTCACCTCAGATCGCGCTTAAGTAGCCAGGGTCACCATGAAACGCGCAGCCTTCGGCGTCCAAATGCATTCCGGGTGGGGAGTGCTGGTGGCCGTTTCGGGGGTTCCCCACGCAATCGAAATACTAATCCGGCGCCGCATCGTCACCGCGGGTCAAGAAATGCCCGGGGCCATCCAGCCCTATCACTATGCGATGAACCTCAAACTCCCTGAGTCGGAGAAGCACCTGGCGAACTGCGCAGCCGCCTCCACTCGTTTGGCTGCCGCGGCTATCGCTGATTTGCTCGCGGAGCTGAAAGGGCGCCAGTACCATGTGGTAGGTGCCGCGGTCCTGTTGGCCTCAGGCCATTCCCTACCGCCGCTTGAAAAGATTCTTGCTTCGCACCCGCTGATTCACACCGCAGAAGGCGAATTCTTCCGCCACACCGTTAGCCGGGCTTGTGAGGATTTGAAGATTTCTGTCACCGCTTTCAAGCAGCGAGAGCTCGACCAGCGAGCCAAGGCGGCATTCGGGCCAGCGGCAACCCGGATCGAGGGCAGTATTGCCGGCCTCGGAAAGACAATCGGCCCACCCTGGACCAAGGACCACAAAACGGCCGCACTGGCCGCGGCACTGATCCTGGCATGACCGTTGCATCCCGCTGACACGGTTGGTTGGACAATGCCGCCGGACAGGCCGTAAAGTCTGCGTGTGATCAGAAGTGCCAGTCTTATCCCACTCATCGCGAACGTCCAGGGCTACGGGCCGCGCACGGCAGTTGTGGATGCGCAGGGGGTCTTTACTTACGACGATCTGCTGCACGCGTCCTCGCAGCTGGCAACGGCGCTGCTCGCCGGTCGTGACGATCTCCACGAAGAGCGGGTGGGGTTTCTCATGACGCCGGGCTTTTCATGGGTGGCGGCGCAGTGGGGCATCTGGCGGGCGGGTGGCGTTGCTGTCCCGCTACCGCTTAACTCCACGCGCCCTGAGCTCGAATACCTGGTCGACGATACCGGCGCGTCGACACTGGTGTTCGATAGTTCCGCGGCGGCCCTTCTGGAGCCGATTGCCGCGGCCCGTGGTCTCCGCGCGTTTCCATACGACTCGTTTCCCACGTCCCGGGCAGCAGCTCCATTGCCGGAGATCTCGAGCGACCGGCGCGCCATGATCCTCTACACCAGCGGCACGACCAGCAAGCCGAAGGGCGTGGTCACGACACACGCCAACGTTGCGGCGCAAATCAACAGCCTGGTGAACGCCTGGGGGTGGTCAGCGAGCGATCGCATTTTGCTTTGTTTGCCGCTGCACCACGTGCACGGAATCATCAATGTTGTTGGCTGTGCTCTGTGGTCGGGCGCAGCCTGCGAAATGCTGCCCCGCTTCGACGCCAATGCGGTGTGGGATCGCATCGCCGGCGGCGCACTCACTCTGTTCATGGCGGTGCCGACGGTTTACGCCAAGCTCATCGCCGCCTGGGAAGCGGCTTCGCCTGAGCGCCGTGCGCAACTGAGCCACGCATGCGCGAGCCTTCGTTTGATGGTGTCCGGCTCAGCTGCGCTGCCCGTGAGCACGCTCCAACGGTGGCGGGAGATCAGTGGTCACACGCTGCTGGAGCGCTACGGGATGACCGAGATTGGCATGGCTCTGTCGAACCCGCTACGAGGAGAGCGCGTGCCGGGAAGCGTAGGTACTCCGCTCCCCGGCGTCGAGGTGCGTCTGGTCGACGAACATGGCAATCCCGTTGTCCCGGGCACACCAGGTGGGATTGAAGTCCGCGGTCCAGCGGTGTTCGCGGAGTACTGGGCCAGACCAGGCGCCACGCAGGATGCCTTCCGCGATTGCTGGTTTATCACCGGCGATACTGCGGTCGTCGAGGACGGTATCTACCGCATCCTTGGTCGCACGAACATCGACATACTCAAGACGGGTGGCCACAAGGTGTCCGCTCTGGAGATCGAAGAGGCTCTGCGCCGGCATCCCGCAGTGGCCGAGTGTGGGGTGGTGGGAATAGCCGATGCAGAGTGGGGAGAGCGAGTCGCCGCGGCGGTGGTGGTGAAAGATGGCGATGTTCTCGATCTGCAATCCCTTCGCGCCTGGGCGCGGGAATTGTTAGCTGTTCATAAGCTGCCTTCGCGGCTCCTGGTGCTTGATGCGCTTCCGCGCAACGCCATGGGAAAGGTAATGAAGCCCGCTCTGGTGGCGCTATTTCAAGCCAAAGGTACTCATCCCGTCGCTTGATAGGCTGCAAAAAACTCAGGATACGGGCCTTCAGTGTCTACAGTGGACTCGCGGAGGCGACTTGACAGAGAAATTACACCGGCAACAAAAGCTTTGGGTGGCCCATTCAAGCCGCACTTTGGCTTGAGTGGGCTAGGACGCCTCCCCGACACTTTGTCATCCTGAGAGGTTGTGACTTTTTTGATCTTTGTGGTTTTGACACACCCCAACCAGAGGATTTTTCAAACCTCCCACAAGGCCGTCATCCTGAGCGAAGCGCCTCGCAGATCTATCGCTTAACAGAGGGCTCATGGCGCGCAGTCGAAGGACCCCGACGATCCTTGTTAGCCGATGCTCTTCACAGCTTTCCAGCCACCAAAATCATGAAGGAAATCAATAAAGTCAAAGCCTCCGAGCGAGGCCGAGGGATCTGCTGTGCGCCTTTCTCCCAAACAAAGTTCCCTTCAACTGGGAGCCCTCAACGAAGTCTGGTTAATTTGAGGTAGCTTTGGTGAGTAGCTGACCTGATTTCGGCTTGCGGCCGGCATTCGCACCGAGGTGATGAACATCTATGAGCGATCTTTCCCGTCGCGACTTCATTCTCACAGGGAGTGCCGCACTGACTTCTTATCTCGCAAAGGCAGAAGGAACAACTACGCAATTGACCACTGGCGAAGTTGTGGACCGTATCCGTAAGCAAGTGGGAGTTCCCTGGCGGGCACAAACCGTCGATCAAATCGTCGCCGGGAGTGAAAGCACCCCTGTGCACGGAATCGCCACCACCATGATGGCGACTCTGGACGTTGTGGAACGGGCCGCAGCCGCGGGGAAAAACATGATTGTTACCCATGAAACCCCCTTCTACCTTCACCAGGATCACACCGAAGACATCAAAGACGACCCAACTTTAAAGTACAAATTGGACTTCATCCGCAAGAACGATATGGCCATTTTTCATTTCCACGACCACTGGCATGCTCACAAGCCAGACGGGATTGCCTTCGGAATGATGAAGCAGCTTGGTTGGGAGAAAAATGTCGATCCAGACAACGTAAAGCAATTCACCTTCCCTGGACCACCGCTAGCCCACTTCAGCAAGGAAATGCAGTCAAAGCTGAAAGCTCGCACCATAAGAGTTGTTGGCGACCCGAGAATGCCCGTAAAGCGAGTGCTTGTGAGTTGGGGGTTCGTGAGCAGGATGCCCGGTATTCCCTTATTCGCTCGTCCCGATGTCGACGTGTTCATCGCCGGCGAGACACGTGAGTGGGAACTGGTGGAGTATGTGCGAGACAGCATAACGGCAGGGAATAAGAAGGCGCTCATCCTGCTGGGACATGTGGTTTCGGAGCAGGGCGGCATGATTTATTGCGCTGACTGGTTGAGGTCTTTTATCACTGAAGTTCCCATCGAGTTTGTTCCCACGAAGGAACCTTTTTGGACCCCCGATCATCCAGTTGAGATCTAAATGAAATTCGCTCGGGCTGCGCATCATCGGGGATATCCTTTGGGCCTCGACTAGATCGCCTCCCATTTGAACCGGAACGGCTTAAGTGAAACCCTTGCCCGTCCAGTTGCGGCCAGGCTAACTTTGGCATCCTAACTACTGCATCCTAAATGAGTCTGGACGATATCCCACATGATCAACGATCTCTGGTACAAGAACGCTATTATTTATTGCCTATCGATTGCCACCTACCTTGACTCCAATGGTGATGGTATTGGCGACTTTCGAGGCCTCATGAGCCGCCTTGACTACCTGCAGGGCATTGGCGCTACTGCTCTGTGGCTTATGCCCTTTCAGCCATCCCCCGGCAGGGACGACGGTTACGATGTCGCCGATTACTACGGGGTCAATCCCAGCTTCGGTACGTTGGGCGATTTTGTGGAATTCACCAAGGCCTGCCGCCAACGTGGGCTGCGCGTGATGATCGACCTGGTGGTCAACCACACCTCGGACCAGCACCCATGGTTTCAGGAAGCGCGCCGCGACCCCAAGTCCAAGTATCGCGACTGGTATGTCTGGTCCAAGAAGAAACCCAAAAATGCCGGCTCCGGGATGGTATTTCCGGGGGTGCAGAAGAGCACCTGGAACTATGACGACGTAGCCAAGGCATACTACTTTCATCGCTTCTACGATTTTCAACCGGATCTTAATACTGCCAACCCTGACGTGCAGGCAGAGATTCTCAAGATCATGGGCTTTTGGTTGCAGCTGGGTGTCTCCGGTTTCCGCATGGATGCTGTTCCCTTTGTGATTTCTGCCAAGGGAGCCAAGGTTACCAAGCCACAGGAAGACTACGAAATGCTTCGCACCTTCAGCCAGTTCTTAAGCTGGCGAGAAGGAGACGCCATCATCCTTGGCGAAGCCAATGTCTTACCAGACACGGATATGCGCTATTTCGGGAGCGCCGGCGAGCGAATGCAAATGATGTTCAACTTCGAGGTCAATCAACATCTCTTCCTAGCCATGGCCACTGCAGACAGCCGGCCTTTGAAGAACGCCATGCTATCCACCAAGCGGCGGCCGGCAACCGCGCAGTGGGGTCAGTTTCTTCGTAATCATGACGAGCTCGATCTCGGCCGCCTTGAAGTTCAGGAGCGAAATGCCGTCTTCGCCGCGTTCGGGCCGGACCCCGACATGCAGCTATACAACCGCGGCATTCGCCGTCGCCTGGCGCCGATGTTAGAGGGAGATCGCAGGCGCTTGGAACTTGCCTATAGTCTGATGATGACCTTACCCGGCACTCCCGTGATCCGCTACGGAGACGAAATCGGGATGGGCGACAACCTCAAACTACCGGAGCGCAACTGCGCCCGCACGCCGATGCAGTGGTCCACGGAACCCAATGCTGGCTTCACCAAAAGCGATAAGCCGGTCATGCCGGTAATCAGCTCCGGCCCTTACGGCTTCGAGCATGTCAACGTCGCAGCGCAGCGCCGCGATCCTGATTCATTGCTGGATTGGATGGAACGCATCATTCGCATGCGTAAGGAGATCCCCGAGATAGGCTGGGGCGACTTCTCCTTCATCTCTGCTCACGCTAGAGAAGTATTAATCATGCGCTACGACTGGCGTAACGATTCGGTGCTTTTTGTTCATAACCTTGGTGCTGTACCCCGGGAGGTAAGCTTCTCCCTCACCAACGGACAAGAGCAAGCCTGTACTCTGATCAATCTCCTTTCGGAAAATCACAGCCAGCCGATAGAGGGCGAAAAACATCGCGTTCTGCTCGAACCGTATGGTTACCGGTGGTACCGCGTTTGTGGGCTCGATTACCTGCTCAAGCGCAGCCCAATGTAATTTGCGTGTAATCGAATCGCGCTTTCCCTGCAACAGAAAGCGAACAAATCGCTGGTCGCACCTGGAAAAAGTGCATCCAACTACTCATTAGAGGCTTAGGAGACTTAGAAAGCCTCTTGAAGGAAAGTCGAGAATCCGCATGAAGATTATGTTGGCTGCTTCGTTGGTTGGCATCACCTTTGCTTGCGTCGCTCCGGCAAGGGGAGCTGATGTTTCAAAGCTGGACGCACGAATCGACGCTGCGCACGAGGTCCTGCACGAGTTAATGGCCACTCCGGACAAGGGAATTCCCCTTGACATCGCGGCCAAGGCGCATTGCGTAGCAGTTATCCCTGGTTTCAAGAAAGGCGCATTCCTGGTGGGCGCGCAGTACGGGCAGGGCGTGGCCACATGCCGGACCGCAAGGGGCTGGAGCGCACCTGTATTTATCCAGTTGACCGGAGCCAGTTTCGGATTGCAGGCGGGCGGCCAATCCACTGACCTCGTCCTGGTTGGTGTCAACCGCCGAAGCCTGGATGATCTGCTCAAGGATAAAGTGAAGCTCGGTGGCGACATTGCTGCTTCGGCCGGACCCGTGGGCCGCGACTCGCAAGCTGCAACCACAGAGCTCGCGAACGCCGAATTCCTCACCTATTCTCGCAGTAAGGGACTGTTCGCCGGGGTCGACCTGACCGGCGACGAAGTTCACCAGAACACAGCCGATACGGAAGCCTTTTATGGCAAAGACATTCCTTACAAGGTCATTTTGAGTGGCGGGGTTCCCACTCCTCCTTCGGCACATCACTTCGTGGCCACGGTCAACGAAATGTTCCGTAGAGGCAGGGCTGATAGGGCATCGCGATAACAAAAGCAAGTCAGGTTGGCGTGAGCAAGGGGGAACGGGTTACCGTTCCCCCTTTCGCCGTGATTCCCGAGCGAAGGCCGGGTGCCCCATATCTCGCTCGTTTTTCGCGAGATGTGGGATACCACTGCTCTTTTCCTTTGGCTCTCGATTCATCCGATGCAGTTAGCGGTCAACATCGGTGGTATCCCACATCTCGCGAAAAACTGGCGAGACATGGGGAACCCGTCCCCTCTTCATACCGTTTGAGGAGAAACCGCACTTTCCAACGATCGCGTTGCGTCGTGCATAGAACTTGTACCCAATGCCAGGCTTGCCTGCAGAATGGCTTGAGCCAAGGTAGTGCACACCAACTTCTGTTCCCCTCCGCTGATCTCCGTCGCGGCTTTGACTGGGTCTTCCGTGTAATTCCACAACCCGATGATGATCTTTAGTGCCGGTCGCTGCCCGCGCAATCTTCTGTAGATACCGCGGGCATGCGAGATGGCGTACGGCGGCAAAGCAGACAGACAAACAAGTTCCGGTTCGGCGTTCACAGTTTCTGCCAGCATTCCATCCACACTTCCAATCGGAATCGCTATCGCCGAGTAACCAGCTCGGTCCAGCAATTGGGCCAGCATGATGCCGACGATCTCGTCAGCATCATCCCGCACTGGAAGGCAGACAATCTTCTTGGAAACTATATCCGCGATCCGGGTCGTTCCGGTTTCGTCTTCTCTAAGGCTGAATTCTTCTACCAGGTCTTTCGTGGTTTGAGTGATAAAGTCGACGGTCGAGTCGTCGAGCGCATTACGATGACGATCTTGTTCGGCCAGGTTGAGTGCGGGAATTAACACCGTGTCATAAAGGTCTTCGAGCGAGCTGTCCTTCAGATGTGTTTCAAGCACCTGGCTGGCTTCGCGCTGATCACTCGCCAGCAAGCGCTGGTAGTAGTGAGCTCCCGGTTGCATGACCGGTTGATCTCCGAGAAGCACGGTTAAAAACTGTAGACTGGGCACGTGCGCGCCCACAACTACGAGACACACCGTGAGGGGGACGGATAAGATCAGGCCGATCGGTCCCCATATGAGTGCCCAGAAGATCGCGGCTACTAGAATCGCCAGGGATGACAGGCCGGTATGTTTACCGTAAACCTGTGGTTCCAGAAGATTCGCGGTGATGATCTCCAGACAAAAAAAGATACTCATGATAAGCAGGGTCTTCGTCCAGCCGTTGAAGACCGCCAGAGATAGCGCGGTGGGTAGGAGAGCGCCGATGGGTGCGCCAATATAAGGGATAAACCGCAGAAGCGCGGCCAGCGCTCCCCACAATAGAGCATGAGGCATCCGAATGAAGTGCAGTGCAACAAAGATGATCAGGCCAAAGCTCATATTCACCAGAGCCTGTAACGATAGATACCGGCTGACACGACGGCTCGTATCATCGATTGCCTGCGTCATGAGGTGAAGATGCCCTTGGCCGCTCAGCCGAAAGAGGCGATTGCGCAGGTCCTCCCTCTTCAACAGCATGAAAAAGGTAAAAACGGCAACCAAAACGACAGAGACGATCACACCCAGCACACCGCTGAGCGCGTCTAACCTGCCTTGACTGCCCCCAACCTCCTGCACAGAGACAGGTTGGCTGGGTGACCCCAGGTCTACCGCACCCTCATGCCGTTGATCTCGGGTAAAGCTGAAGCTCAAATCGCTTATTTGCTTGCTTAGATTGTCTAGCTCTCTTTGCGCCTGGGTGAAACTCCCCGTCTTCGACTCTTGGAACGATTGGATCTTGTCCTGGATGTTAGTCGTATACGACGGTAGGGCGTCCGTCACTTCAACCAACTGCATCAAAACGGTCCAACTGACGGAGCCCAAAACCACGCCCGCCGCAAGCATCACAACAGGAATGGCCACTATCCTGGGAATCCGTATCCTTTCTAACGAGGTGACCACCGGCGCGAGCACAAAAGTCAGAAGCATAGCGAGGGCCAGCGGCAGGATCACGGTTTTTGCAAGGTAGAGCACCGTGATCAGAACCACCGTCACTACGACCGCTAACAGCTGCGAAAGTGCGCGAGATGAGTTCGAGCGAATCATGATCAATCTGACAAGGAAAGCATTGCTAATCCATTTGACCGGTTCAAGAGATGCAGTTTCCCCTGGGCGTGTTGCCAAAGAAGCAAAGTACTTTCTCGTGTGCATACGGAAGAAGAAAAACTGTACCGCCGGTTCGTGCGCGGATGCGGCTTCTCGCATCTACCAAACGAAAGGAAGAATGTATCGCCTGGAGGGGTAACCGATGAGTGTAGAAAGTTTGCAAGAGCTGTTCCTGGATGAACTAAAAGATCTCTATTCGGCAGAGAAGCAGATCACGAAAGCACTGCCGAAGTTGGTGAAGGCGGCAACGGCGCCGAAACTTAAAGATGCTTTTCAGAGCCACTTGGAAGAGACCAACGGCCAGATCGAGCGCCTGGAAACAATCTTCGAAATGCTCAAGAAAAAGGGCACGGGCAAGACCTGCGAAGGCATGAAGGGCGTGTTATCCGAGGGCGCCGAGGTCCTGCAAGAGACCAGGAAGGGAGACCTTCGCGATTCGGGTCTGATTACAGCCGCTCAGCGAGTCGAACACTATGAAATGGCGGGATACGGAGGTGTTCGAGAATACGCCAGGCTGCTTGGTCAAAGGGAGATTATGGCGCTGCTGGACGCAACCTTGAAAGAAGAAGAGGCTGCTGACAAGAAGCTGACGCAGATTGCAAAAGAGGTTAACGCCGCAGCATTGAATGGTTCTCCGGCAGAAAACAACTAGTGCTCGCGTTCTGAAGACACGAAGTAAGTGTAAGTAAGGAGACATACCATGGCAGCAGAGAGTGCTGCAGTCTTTGGCATCTTCACGAGCGGAACGGGCGCCGAGGCAGCTATCGATCGGCTCACAGCTGCAGGGTTCCCGAGTCAGGATATTTCCGTCCTGATGTCCGAAAAGGACGCATCCAAGGAGTCCGCGGCCGACGAGACTACGAAGGCGGCTGGAGATGCTACAACCGGGCTTGGAGTGGGAGGGGTCGTCGGAGGAACACTTGGGGTTCTGGCGGGCATTGGCGCCTTGGCGATACCGGGCGTCGGCCCCCTCATAGCTGCTGGTCCCATCATCGCCAGCCTCGCCGGCTTGGGTGTTGTGGGTGGAGCTGTAGGTGGTTTGGTCGGAGCGCTTGTGGGCTTGGGCATCCCCGAATATGAGGCAAAGCTGTTTGATGGCCGGGTAAAGGACGGGGGAGTACTCCTATCCATCCACTGCGCTCGTTTTGAGAACGTCCCCAAAGCAAGAGAGGTTCTCACCGCGGCTGGAGCGGAAGACATCGCCTCTGGGGAAGAATTTGTTGAAGACGTACCACTTGGTCTGCCTGATTTAAGCCTCACGCACGGGGGTCGATGACCGGGCTAATTCAGATTTTCCTGGTCGAGCAAGCGTTGAAACTCCGGCGTGGTTCGCAGGGTGGCGAAATCCTTGTCTTCAATGAGACGTTTGCGGTCGTTGAAGCCCTCATCCATTGCCTTACGAAGAAAGATGAGGGCCTGATCCTGTTTTCCCGCCTTGGCATAGGTCGCTGCGACGAAGTAGTTCATGGCAATTCGCTGTTCACGTGAGCTGCCGGCTGCGATCATGGCGGACTGATCGGGAGCGAAGACCGTCTCATCGATTTCGAAGGCCTTGCGATATGCCTTCATGCCTTTCTTGTATTTCGCTTCGGCAAAATAGGCGGTGCCCAGATTACAGAAGATGACGGCGCTCTCCGACGTGTGTTTCAGCGCTCGTTTGTAATAGTGTTCCGCGTCCCGAAAATCGTGTTGGCCGTAATACACAGCGGCCAGGTTGTTGGAAGCGGCAGAGAAGTGAGGATTGATCGAGAGCGCCGTCTGGTAAGCCTTACGTGCTTCCTCCAGCGCAAACATATGGTGATAGGCCATGCCTATACTGTTCCACACCACAGCGGACTTTAAGTTTGCTTGCTGATAAGCGACAATCGCTGCAGCGTACTGTCCCCTGGCCATCAAAATGTCCGCCTTGGTCTCAGCGGGAAGCTCTTCAGACAGGGTTTTGCGCTGTGGAGCAGAAGCAGACACTTGATGGCGAGGGCCAGCGGCGGTTTGCGGTGTTTGGGATACTTCTCCGAACAGCGAAACACTGGCTGACGTAAGAATTGCTACTGCGCACCACAGTTTCACGCTTAGGAACGGTAGACTGGGAATCTCACCCATTGCTCGCCTCCTGTAAGCAACACTTCTCTGATTGCGGCGATGCAATCAGACACTTGCGTGTTTTATTCTCCTCCCAATCGGATCGGGGGGCAATATCCACTCCTGCAGAAATGTCAATAGCCAGTCGGCGGTTAAGTGTCTTGGATACCCTGGGGCCGGGTAGACCGAGAAGAGGTCTGGCCGGTCAAAAGGGAGGCTTGACCGGGGGTGGAGCATAGGCTTGCCTCTAAGCCAACTGCGATCCTCCTCGTTCTACTTCATAGAACTCTTCCCCCCGAAAGATTCTATGAAGTAGTCCGTGGAGAATCGCGGCCGGCAGGATGGAACTGAACCCCAGACAAGCATTGCAGGCATTTCCCAACCGTCGGGACCAGCTCCATCTATCAAACATCGACATAGTGGTGGCGATACGACTAACGTTACAAACTTTGTGTTGAAAACGTTAAGGGCGCACACGCCTTTAATCGAGCCGTGAAGGATTGAGAATGCGTTAGCTCCCTCAGCATGCGGAACTCATGCTGCATCTGCGAACGAAGGGCCCGGGTTCAGCCGTGCCCTTCGTGCAGAGTTGGTTCCGCAGCCTGGTGAACCCACTCAGTAGAAGCTTGGTTACCGGGTGGTGCCTCACTCGCCACGGGCAGACGAGCCCGTAAGCCTCAAACTGTCATATCGCTGTAACAACATTGCTATATCTCCTTCTTCATGGCCATCTGGCGCCGGCGAACTGAGAAAGGGAACAGCATGCAAGGTTTTCTCGAAGCTCTGCGAATCCAGCGGTGGGACGACCACCGCTACTATCATCACAGCCGCATTAATCAGTCGCTCCACTTGCTGAGCGCGCTCAGCTTTCTCACCGCGTACGGACTGGTCTTCAAGAATCCGGCAGCCTCGGCGCTGATCGGCTGGCTGGTGGCGATGGTCAGCCGGCAAGCTGGGCACTTCTTCTTCGAGCCCAAGGGTTACGACGAGGTCAACCACGCGACCCATGAGCAGAAGGAAGAAATCAAGGTCGGCTACAATCTCCGGCGCAAGATCGTTCTGCTGGCGATCTGGGCGCTCTCACCGGCCCTGCTGTGGCTAAGCCCAACGTTGTTCGGGATTTTTCCGCCCTACGCCGATCGCGCCCTCTTCATCCAGCATGTCGGCCAGATCTGGCTGGTCGTCGGCTTTGGCGCCCTGCTCTTCCGCACCGTGCAACTGTTCTTCGTCAGGGACGTCCAAACCGGCCTGGTCTGGATGACGAAAATCCTTACCGATCCCTTTCACGACTTCATGCTCTACTATCGAGCGCCGTTTTACCTGCTGGCGGGCCAACTGATTGATCCGATGGACGATGTAGAAGAGCCCGAACCATTTCTAGCAGTACGCGACGCCTAATCGCTTTGTTGGTGAGCGCGTCATTCGCCCACCACCAGCCATCCTGCAGCATTTGCCGCGCCGCCGATACGAAGCGATCGGCGACCGCGGTAAAGTCTTCGTCGGTGTAATCGAGGCTGAAGATGAGCCGGCCCGTTCCCACCCAGCTAAGTGCCAGGTCTTCGGCGCGCAGATAGTACTGAAACATCCAGTTGTAGCGCGATGGCTGCAGATAGCAGACCGTCCACACCGAGGAGAGATTAGCCACCCTTACCTGGGCCCCGGCTTCGCGCAGGCGCTCATTGAGCCGGGCCGCCCGCCAATCCCACACTGCATCGAGCTCGCGATAGCAGGCCTGGATCTCCGGTGTGTCCAGGCGTTCGAGGAACTCGGACATCGCCCCCATGACATAAGGGTGGGAATTGAAGGTACCGCGGGCGAAGCAGACGTCTGCGGGCCTGTCCTGCCGAAAGCGTTTCATCAGGCCGGCACGCCCGCACACCACCCCGATCGGCAGGCCGCCGGCTACCGTTTTGCCATAGGTCACCATGTCGGCGCGAACCCCGAAATACTCCTGGGCGCCGCCGCGGGCCAGCCGAAAGCCCAGAAACACCTCATCGAAAATCAGCACGATGCCGCTGTCCGAACACGCCTGGCGTAGGCGCTGCAGCCATTTTGTGTAGGCCGCGCGGTCAAAGCTGGAGCGCGGGCCGCTGTCCACCAGCGTCGAATCCGCCGGCGCGCCCGCGTTCGGGTGCAGCGCCTGCACCGGGTTGACGAGCACGCAGGCGATGTCGCGACGGCTGCGCAGCACCCGCAGGGTCCGCTCATCCATATCCTTCAGCGTAAGCGTGTCGCGCTCGCTCACCGGGTTGCCGACCCCCGGTTGCACCTCGCCCCACCAACCGTGGTAGGCGCCGCAAAAGCGGACCAGGTAGCGGCGCCTGGTGTGGTAGCGGGCCAGGCGCACGGCCTGCATGACGGCTTCCGTGCCGGACATATGGAAGGAGACTTCATCGAGCCCGGAGATCGCGCGCAGGCGGTGTACGTTGTTCGCGGTCACCGGGTGGTAGGCGCCGAGCACCGGGCCCAGGTCGCGGACCCGCGCGCTGCCGCGTTCGATGCATTCTTTGTAGAAGTCGTAGCCAAACACGTTAACGCCGTAGGAGCCGGTCAGGTCGTAGCGCCGGTTGCCGTCCAGATCGGTCGTGGTCGGGCCGCTGGAGCAGACGGCGAAGGATCCGGAGTTCAGGTGCTGGCGCACGTAGCGGCTGAACTGGAAGGGCACGCGGTAGCGCGCCGTGAATTGCAGGTCGGAGATCTCGTCCTGGACTTCATTGGTCTGCCGCACGGTATTGGCAAATCGTTGCGCATAGAGTGCGGCCAGGCGCCTGAAGGCCTCCCGGCGCTGTTCCCCGATGTGCTCCGGGGCGTCGTCGGCCCGGAAGAACTCCGCTTCGTCATATTCGTAGTAGGGCACCAAACGGGCCAGCAGGCGCCCGAGCCGCGCGTGGCCGGCCAGGGAGCGGTGCTTGGCGCGAGAGAGCTGTAAACGCAAAAGGAGCCGGTGGCCGATCAGCCCCACTAAGCCCAGTCCGAGGAGCCACTCGAAGATGGCTATCGTCACACAAACCCTCCCTGGCAACCGTAGCGCAGGCGAATGAAAGCAAGATGACGGGGGGACCAGAATCGACAAGGGTAACTAACAGCGGTGAGCCTTCAGACTGGCCCAAACCAGGCGATTTTAGGCGGAGGCGCGCCGGGGAAGGCGAAAGCTACCTAGGACTTACATCCAGGCCTAAAGAGCGTAGCGCAGTGGAGGGACCTGCTGTTTCTCTTCCCCTTCTCACACCCTCGTCCCCGAAGGAAAAACTGAAAATGCCCCGGCCCGCCACGGACTCAGCATTGCCGTAATTGCGCGGCGGCCCGGGGTTTATCGCACCCGCACGCTAGTTCTTCTCCGAGCCGTTTGCGACCTTGAGGTCGTTGGTCACTTTGAATATTCCAGGTACGGAATTGGCGCGTATACCAGCAACCTCCTTGTCCATCTCACTGTCGACCACGCCGTAGAGTGTCACGTGGCCGTTTTGCACCGAGATGCGGATGGGCTTTGCCGGATCCATGGCGTACTTGCTCAGCGTTGAAGATCCGTAGATAGCCCGGAACAGCTGCATCCGCGAGCGGTCATCCATGGGCGAAAGCGGATCGATTCGGACCTCGTTGACGACATTTTTCACCCCCGGTGTGTAGGCCGCCAGCGCGAGGGCGGAGGATGCGTCGACAGGCCCGTAGGCATCACCCGACAGCGTTGCGGTTCCATCCTGCACCTGGACCGAAATCGCGTTGAACGGCGTCGTACCGTATCCGATGCGGTCATAGGAAATGGCTTTGGCGAGTTTTGCCTGCACCACGGAATCGGGAAGATTTGCACCCGCAACCTCGATCTCGTTGGACACGCCTTGCACGCCCTTGATTTTATGCGTGCGCTTATCCGCCTCTTGTCTCAGGGCGAATAGTGGTACGGTTCCGGTCAAAGTAACGACTCCATTATGAGCCGTAGCCTGAACGCCCTTGAGGTTGCCCTTGTTCAATGCCTTGTTTACGACGTCGGCCTGCAGGTTAGTGTCGTTCTGGGTAGACTGCGCAGCTGCAACCGCAAACGGTAAGGCGGAAACGGATGCTCCCAGGACCAAGGCCAGTACAGGAATGAATCTACGATTTGCGCGTTTCATTTTGCTTGTTCTCCGATATTTCTCTGCCAGTGCAACCACCGGGCCGCCCCTCAAGCGACGTCACCTTCGCTGCGAGCCGCGCGGTTTGGCGCGACTCAGACCTTGGCTAGAGGTTGAGTTGTTGAATTACAGACTGAAAGAGGCTAAGGCGCTGACCGGGCGCTCATAGGTGAAGGCCGCAATTAAGCACTATTTCTCGGTTAACTTCCATCCTGGCTCCCCGCCCACTTACTTGAACCCGCACCGCGGCAAAGAGTTTCGCTCTCCTCGTGTTGCGAGGTCCGTCAAGGCGCCCAACGGAGTTGAATGTGGATTCTGGATGTGCTTGAGGGGTAGAAAAAGTAATGCCCTACCAGTGTGACCTGATAGGGCAAAGGTAATGGACCGTTCGAGTGATTCAGTACACGTGGCAAGATCGGGAAAACGTAAACCAGAGAAACAATGGCAGAGGCAATTTATTCATTTGCTGCGAAACACAGTGTAAGGCTACCACTACTGTTACAGCGACTTTCCTTATCCCTCATCGACCCCATCCCCCGAAAGGATCGCCGAAGTGTTTGGAGAATCGCCGCTTGAAAAGAGCATACCGTTTCTGTTGGAATCCGCCATGCGCCTTGGGTAGCAAAAGGAAAGATTGTAGTTGTAGCCGTACAGCCTCACTGGTGTACCCGGCGGAGTGAAGTAGCCGGCGCCGCTCAGCCCGGACCGGCATCCGGCTCGATGCCGAGTTTGTCGGCTGGCCCGGTGATTTTATCTGAGTCGATAGTCCGGACTGGACGCCCGTCTAGCTTACGTTCTTCGCTCTTGCTGCGTTCCTCAAAGCGTCCTTGCCTTGTGCCCAAAGCTCATCGACATTTTTTACAGGTTTTCCGGCTAGGAGTTGGTTATAAGACTCCCATAGGCGCTCCAGGGCGGTCGCCAGGTCATCGTTGCTCTGCACCAGTCCGTGAATCCGACTCTCAGTTTGATCTTGAACGATCTCCTTTGGAACAGCAGGTGATGGCTCGTCGCCAGAACCCACAAGTGTTGGTCCTATCAACGAATTTTCCGCAACGATCACGGCGCATTCGACGAGATCTTCCAGAATCTGACTGGAGATGTGTTCGTAACGCAGACCATTGATAACCACGGACCAGTCTCCAGCCTCTTCATTCCGCCAGATTTGGAGATTTAGTTCCTTCATCTGGAGGCAACCTTAGCCCGCAAAGATTACAGCAAAAAGGGAAAAGGCTGCATAAACAACACTCCGGTAATACGCCGAAGGTGACTTCAGGCGAGCTCTCGTAATCTTCCCGGGCAGCTTAAGCAGGCAAGTACCACCAATCCATTTTTCGGGCACTTCGCTCCAGCCAGAAAACCATCGTTCTCTGCATAAGCTTCAATTGGGCATGCTGCCGGGAAGAAAAATGGCGGAAGCTAAAGCGAGAAACTCGCTCGGGTGCACTGGTTTTGCGAAGACTTCAAAAGCATGTCCACGCTGCCGTGCAGCCTCCAGCAGGTGGCTGGTATCGAGTTGTCCGGAGAAGAGTTGAACTGTGCAGTCCGGTCGTATTGCCTTTAGGAGTATTGCGAAATCGACGCCGTTCATCGCAGGAAGGATGACATCGACAATTGCTAAGTCAGGCGGCCAGCTTGGAATTAACCCGAGTGCGCCCTCCGCCGAGTAGGCGGCCCGGCTTTCGTACCCGGCATTGGAAAAGATCGCCGTGAGGGTGTCAGCAATGACGTGCTCGTCATCCACTATAAGCACACGTTTTTTTTCCGCGCTGCTCACGGGTTCGCCCTCTGCCAAAGACCTGCCATCCCACCAGTCCTGATGAAGCTTTTGACGATTTCGTTGCCCGGGCGATCCTGGTTCTCGACCCTACCCCCGGCGCCTGCATTGAGAGCGTCAAACACCAGGGCAATGTTCTGCAGGAATGCCTGCAAAGCCGGCATTCCGATGACTTCGGCCGCATCGGGACGAGAGGAGCGTCGAAGAGAGAGCGCGCTAAGGTGCGGTGACTCTGCGGCATGCCTTCCAGGCTGCCCAACCAAACGCGGCAGCCACGGCCGCGATCCCGATTCCGGCAAAGACTGCTGTTGCCATGCGCGGGCGCCGCGGCCTCGCCCACGCCTTTTCCCGCACATGCTCCGGGCGCGCGCCGATCCCTACCGCGTATCCCATTGCGCGATGGATGCCGGGAATTCGCATGGCCGCCTTGATCTGCCAGGGGGCTTGGATCGGCCCAGGGCTTTCGAATACGCGAGCTAAGCCCCGATGAGCAAGGATCTGGACCGCCTGGGTAACGCGGGTTGGAAGCTCGCGCCGCTTTTGCACTGCCGCCAACACCTCCTCTGGAACGCATCGCTCCTGAAGCGGTCCGGACAGTAGGTTTGCGGCGGCAACGGCATCCTGAATCGCAAGATTTATGCCCACTCCTCCGGCGGGCGACATCGCGTGCGCCGCATCTCCGATGCACAGCAGGCCAGGGCGATACCATTGCCGGAGCCGGTTGATCTGCACGGTTAGGATCTTAACCTGCTCCCAATCGTGCAGTTCATCCACGCGTTCGCCCAGGTACGGAGCAATCTGGCGAATATCGCTGCGGAATGCATCGAGGCCGCGCCCTTTGATCTCGTCATAGGAGCCTTTTTGGACGATGAGGCCTGCCTGAAAATAATCTGATCGATTGATCAGGATCAGTCCCCTTCCGTAGTTCACGTTTCCCAGTACCTCGGCTGGATCGTCCGGCTTGCGGCTGATCCGGAACCACAAAACATCGATGGGCACTCCGTGCTCGATGACCTCCATTCCGGCCGCTTCGCGCGTGACGGCATGGCGGCCATCGCAGCCCACCACAAGATCGCTGTAGACCCGCACCGCTTGTCCTTCGTGCTGTGCCACCACTCCCGTGATGCGTTCCCCATCTCTTATCAGATCGGTAACCTCGTGCTGCATGAGGAGTTGGAACCAAGGAAACCTTCTGGCGTGGTCGGAAAGAAAGTTCAGAAAATCCCATTGGGGCATGAGCGCCACGAACTTGCACGTCACCGGCACATGCCGGAAATCGGCCGCATCGAAGAAGGACCCTCCGATGATTACTCCCAGCGACGTCACCTCCTCATGTGGCAAATTCAGGAACTCCTGCAGCAGTCCAAGCTCCTTGAGAACCTCGAGTGTGGAAGGGTGCACTGTGTCACCCCGAAAATCGCGAAAGAAGTCCTGGTGCTTTTCCAGCACAGTGACCTGGACCCCGCTGCGTGCCAGAAGGTATCCGAGCACCATGCCTGCAGGCCCACCACCCACCACGCAACAGGTCGTCTGCAAAATCTCAGCTGCCATGCCGGAACCACCTCAAATTTCAATCAGGAACTTCGATGCTGAATCATAAGGCATGGGATAGCCCTGCGCAAAAACGAGGGACAGCGGGTGCGACGTTACTATTCTTGGGCTTCGGATGCGGATAACAGCATCCTTACTCACTCCGTCGGTACTTTGTTCAGGCCGTGTTCCTGCACGAGTTTTTTGAGCGTTGCCACCAGGGCATCGCGTTCACGAACCGAAAGCCGAGAGAAAAATGCTTCATCATTTCGGTCTGCAATCTCGGCGAGCTTCGGTACAAGTTGTCTTCCCGCCGAGGTGAGAGCGATCACCTGAAAGCGCCGGTCGTCACCATGCTCCTGCCGGGTAACCAGCCGCTTCTCCACTAGACGATCCACTAGCTTGGAGGCCGCGCCGCGGGTTAACCCGATAGCCCGCGCCATAATGCTGGGCGAGGTATCATCCGTCGCGTACATCTCCCGCAGTACCACCCACTCCGCGACGGTTACTCCGCTTTCGCTGAGCGCCTTGGCAAACGCTTGCGAGACATGGTTCGAGACATAACGAAGCCAGAATCCTATGTGACTTTTCAAATCGCTGACCGGAGCTTGCGTGGAGTTTTTTTTCGGCATACCAGTAATGATACGGTGCGACAGTTGCCTAGGCTATTAAAAATAGTTGACAAGGAAACAGTTGCCAAGATAATCTGTTTTTCAAGTAACGGGAAGACGAAGCTTAAAAGAGGAGAAAGAGCAATGAACACCAAAGAAACTCATGAAGTGATGACAGAAACACACGCCGGCAGGTTGAAATTCCCCGAAGTGGTGGGGCGCCTTCTCGCAGCCGGCGTGGAGTCTTACTTTGTCGACTTCGCAACTGGGAAGGAGACCCTCTATGGCGTAAACGGCGAGACTCAGGTTGCGGACATAACGCTTGCCATCGGACCTGTAGCTGAGAGCTTCTCGGCGGAGGGCATCGTAGCGGCAATTCGCGGAGCGCAAGCCGACACAGTCCGCTATCCCGAGTTTGTGAACCTCTCAACCCAGTCCGGCGTAATCGGCTACTGGGCATTTCTTACCGGCAAGAAGGTTGTATACTTCGGCCGCAAAGGCCAATCGCATACGGAGATGTTTCCTGGAGCCACGACATAGCCAGAGTAGTTGTCGGATGAGTGCTGCGTGGTAGGGATGACAAGTTTGTTGTTCCATCTGCCACTAGTTCCGTTGACCGGGGCCAAGGCCAATTCCCACAACAAAACTGTCATCCCGCCTGCCCCGGCGCGCCGTGGCAGGAGTCGACCTGCTTGCGTCAAGTTAAGAGTGAAATGAACGCCTTTTAGCTCTATTTGGGGGCGGGGGTCATTTCGTCCTCCGCTTTTCCGGCTGCCCACCAAGCCTTGTCCCCTGGACGGGTGCCATGTTCGCGGACTTTCGCGTACATGGGTTGAAGACGACCTTTTTCCAATGCTTTCACTGCCGGTCTACACCTACTTACAGGAAAAGAAAAAGGAGTCACACCTCCGACCGGAGTGCACCCGGATTTTCCTGCTATGCGACCCCAGCCAACGCAGTGCTAATCGAATTTCAATCGGCGGCATTGCGAGCCTCACCGCCAAGTGTCCAGCCGACCAAAAGTAACCTCGGAAACGGTAACCAGCGATTCAGGAAAAGAGCCTTGGCGGCCAAATCCGCTTCCGCAGCGTTATATCCTCTTAGCAGACGATTTCGGCAGGAGCAGCTTCTCGGCGGACGTTCCCTGACCGGCAGTTTCCGTTAGTTTTCGGACTAAGCCCGAGCGAAGGACAGTTTTACCGCTGTCCGGTGGCACACCCGATCCCTGTCACAAATAGGGCAATCCAAGCGGTCCCGCCCGGCGTTCTCGTTCCCTCATCAAGGACGGGTGCCCCATACCCCCGGATTTCCTGTGAAGCTTGTTGGTGTCGGTGAACTCCATGCGGCTTTCCTCAATGAAAGCCGCACACGTGGCCGCTGGTTGGCGCCGCGTACAGGAAATCCGGGTATCTCGCTCGTTTTTCGCGAGATGTGGGATTCCACTGCTCTTTCCCTCTGACTCTCGATCCATCCGAGACACTTAGCAGGCTTTACCCGCGCGTTAGCAAGCTCGACCCATAGCTTCTCTCAAATTCCATTCTCAAACTCCAGGAGCCACCTATGCCCAAAAATAAAGTAAGCGACCCTATCACCGATCAGGAAATAGCCTTTGCCCGCCTGATCCTCTCTGGCGCCATGACCGACCGTCATGCCGCCGAAGCCGTCGGCCTCAACCCCGACTCCGCCGCCTACACCAAAGCCAAGCCCCGTGTCCGCGCCTACATGCTCGAGCACCGCGCTGCTGTGCAGCAACAGCTCGTCCAGCAAGAAGCTGAGGGAATGCATCGCCGGAACCTGGACCGCGAAAAAGTACTGGACCGCCTCTGGGAAATCGCCAACCTCAGCCCCGACATGACCCGAGGCAGCATCACCGGCCAAGTCAAGGCCCTCTCCATGATCGTGGCCATGCAAAACTTCATCCCCGACCGTCGCGCCATCTCCTCTGCCGCATGGCGGGCCCCGCAGCAGGCCACAAACATCGACCCGCAGCCAGCCCCTGCCCCCGACCAGCAAGAAAACGAGCCCGCCAGTCCCGCCCGTCCCGCCTGTCCCGGCTTGCCGTGGAGCGTACCCTGGGAGTCCAAGCTAGCTCCCGGCTCGGCGGGAGAGGCGTCTCCGGACCCAATAGAATTGTCATCCCGCCTGTCCCGCCTGTCCCGGCTTGCCGTGGAGCTTGCCGTGGAGCGTGCCGTGGGACCGGAGCGACCAGTCCCGGCGAGCCGTGGAAGCGTAGTGGTGGGGCCTGCTGTTTCTCCTGGCCCCAGCCAGTCCAAACGATTTACCCCCTCGGAAGCACCGCCCACTGTCCCCCTGTTCACTTCTATTCCAGACCTGGGAGTTCCTTTTTGTACAAAGAAGGAACCCTTTAACCCCTTTATCCGCCCCCGCTGAGCTGCCAATCCTAAAAAAGGACCCAAAAATATCGAATTTTACAAAGAATTGCCGTTAACCGAGTATTGCTTGCCCTGCTGCCAACAATCGGGTGCCCCATCCTTCGCGCTTTTTGCCAACGGTGGGAAAGCAGACTTCAACCGGCCGCGTTCGACGATCCGCTCAAGCTTCCTTGTCTGCATGGATAAACATCCATCTGTAGGACACACTACACTTGGGGAGGAACGTAAACCGTGACGAAACCGACGATCCTTGTGGCAACCTGGCGCGATGGGCTGTTCGCAGTCACCGGCGATGAGCGCACGCAAGAGATTCCGAACCAGCCCATCAGAGGGCTCGCATCGGATGGACGCGGCGGTGCGCTCGTCATTGTCGGCCGGCATTCGTTGCACCGGCGTGCACCAAGCGGCGAATGGACAACCATCGCTAACAGTGAATTCGATCTTTCGTGCTGTATGTCTGTTCGAGGCGCCATCTACGTCGGAACGGACGATGCACGCATGCTGCGGCTGATCGATTCGGGCGGCGTGCTCGATCCTATCGATGCTTTCGACAGCGTCCCGGGGCGGGATGCTTGGTTTGCTGGTTCCGCAATTGTAAATGGGCAGCGTCTTGGCCCTCCGCTAGGTATTCGCTCGGTCGCGGCCAACTCCAATGGGAGCATACTGTTCGCCAACGTCCACGTGGGAGGCATTCCGCGTTCCACAGATAGCGGAAGAAGCTGGCGCCCCACTCTCGATATCAACAGCGATGTTCATGAGGTGCGCGCGCACCACACAAATCCGGACATTGTCGTCGCGGCGGCCGCTGTTGGTCTTTGCATTAGCCGCGATGCGGGAGCAACTTGGACCATAGGACGCGACGGTCTCCACGCGTCGTACTGCTCTGCGGTAGCGTTCTCCGGCGATGACATTCTTGTCTCCGTGTCGACAGATCACTTCGCGGCTCAGGGAAAACTTTATCGTCGGCCGCTCACGCTGGATGGATCTCTGCTAGCCGTTGAAAATGGGATGCCGGCATGGACCGAGGGTATCGTTGATACCGGCTGCATCGCCGCAAGCGGCTCGTCCATAGCAGTTGCCGACAAAGCAGGCAACTTGTACGCCTCGGACGACTTTGGGCGGGTTTGGTCATGCAGGGGCACAAGGCTGCCGGCCCCAAGCGGCGTTCTCATCTGTTGAAGGAGCTGACCACTCCAAGCTGCGCCAAGGCGCGTTGTTGGCTCAGTTCGCATTTGAATCTCACCAAGCGAGTAAGCTCCGGCTGCTAATCCCGCCTCCGATGGAGAAGAACACAAAAGGCAAAGCCACAAGTTTTCCGAGCAACTTGCGGAAGGTCTACGTCAATCCGGCATGACGCCAAAGAGGCTGGTCCTCAAAACTGCGCTCCTGTATGTGGCTGGCTTTGCCTTCTCGATGTGCACTGTGCTCCACGGGCAGACAATCACCGGCACTTGGCAGGGAACGCTGTCCACCAAGGAGAGCCAACGCATCGTTCTCAAGTTTGCCAAGCCCGGCAACAATGGATCGCTGCATGGCTCCCTCATCTTCATCGACCGCGGACCATCCGGTCCGCCACTTCGTTCGGTCACATTCACCCCGCCTGACTTGAGCGTGGTGGTTGCGGACATCAGCTATCGAGGCAAGCTGAGTGCGGATGGCAAGTCGATTACGGGAGTTTGGACGCAGGGCAACCAGAGCTCTCCGCTGACGCTCGTTCTTGCAACTCCGGAGACGCTCTGGACCTACAGCGGACCGGCTCCAATGCCGCCGATGGCCGCGACCGCAGACCCGGCGTTTGAAGTGGCGACGATCAAACCGAGCCAGGGAAGCGCAAAGGAAAGTTCCTATGGCTTCAAAGGCGCGCGGTTTGCAGCTGAAAATGAGTCGGTCACCGATCTCATCAAATTCGCTTATAAGGTGCAGGATCGCCAGATCGATGGGGGGCCGGCCTGGATGAATGAGGACAAGTACGACGTTGCCGCGGAAACCGATACCCCAGGCAAGCCCAGCCGCGACCAACAGCGGTCGATGGTCAGGAAACTGCTAGCGGATCGATTCGGCCTCAAGGTGCAAGTAGTGCAGAAGGATTTTCCGGTGTACGCGCTGACGGTGGTGGAAAGCCCTCCGAAACTTACCGCGGACGAGTCAAGCGGCTATGACCACGGGTACGTCAACGTGACGGATAGAAACGACGGCCAAACGGCGGTGCAGTTTACTCACTACACCATGCCGGAGTTCGCCGATGCACTGATGAATTTCATCCAGGATCGCCAGATTGTGGACGAGACGGGACTGACCGGCCGGTTCAACTTCGCGCTGCTGATCCCCACGAATACGGCTTACGGCAGGCAAGGTCCCGACGACATGGACAAGGCGACCGCCTACTTTGGTGCGGTGCAACCGTTGGGCTTCAAGTTGGTTAGGAAGAGATCTCCGCTGGAGGTCATAGTGATTGACCACCTTGATAAGCCCTCAGCAAACTAGTTCCAGTATCCTTCAGCCACCCGCTGCCAGTGGCCCGGCCTTCAAATCACCCACTATTACCCGAATCTGGAGGTGGAAGCGGCCATCGTTTAATCTGACTCAGGACAATTTCGCGTGAGTTCATGATTCCCGCTTAAGCTGGAACGAATAGGAGGAAGACGGAACTGAGCTCGCACAAACGTGATTCGTTCGCGCTTCTGGCTGTCCTTGTTTTGCTCGCCGGGACGGCACGATCCCTGCCCCATCTGCCTAGGCCTCGTCCTTCCCGGCCTCGCCCAACCAGCCAGCAGCTGTTGATCGCCTCGGACCTGCACTTCAACCCCTTTGCCGACCCCACTCTGGCCGCCGGCCTGGCGAAGGCGCCGGTCCATAAATGGGAGGCCATTCTCAGCCGTTCATCACCCACTGCCTACAGCCCCTACGGACAGGACCCCAACTGGTGGCTGCTGCAATCCGCTCTGGACGCCATGCGCAAGGCTGAGCCCGACCCCACCCTGGTGATGATCACCGGCGACTTGCTGGCCCATGGATTTCCTCAGAAGTACGCGCAAGCCATCCCCGACACCAACCGCGATCACTACCGTGCTTTTGTAGCGAAGACGGTGTCCTTTATCGCCCTCGAGCTGCGCAAACGCTACAGCAAGCCGCAAATCCTCCTCACCCCGGGCAACAATGACAATGACTGTGGCGATTACAACATTGAGGCCGGAGGACCCTTCCTGAGCGATACTGCCTGGACGCTTTGGAAGCTTGCCCGGGCAAGCCTGCGAATCACCGGGGAATGGAAGTCGCTTGGCAGTTATACCCTCCAGCCGCGTCATATCCGCGGGCTGCGTATTATCTCCGTGAACTCTATTTTTTTCTCCAACAAATATCAGTCAGTAAGTTTTGCCGATGGCTGCTCAGCGGTCCAGTCGGATGGTCCGGCGCGCACCTTCAGCTGGCTCGAGTCCACGCTGAGCAGCGCCGCGCAGAATCACGAAAAAGTCTGGATCATGTTGCACATCCCTCCGGGAATCGACGGCTACTCCACCATGGTCAGCTATCGGTCCTTGTCCCAGGCCGCGTCCTCCGCGCCTCGGGATCTGTGCAGCGAGGCGATCGTTCCCATGTGGAAGCCATTCTGGACAGATCTCTTTGATCGCCTGATAGCCCAATACCCAACGACGATCACCGCCATCTTCGCCGGTCATGATCACACCGACGATTTCCGCGTCATCCATGCCGGCCAGGCCGGTCAGCAATTTGTCCTCATTGATCCGCCGGTTTCCCCCATCTACGGGCAAAACCCTGCGTTTCGTGTCGTCACCTTCGCCGCCGGCGGCGCTCTGACCGATCAAACAACTTGGTACCTGACCAACCTGGAATCAGCACGGACCACGGTTCCAGGAACCTGGATGCCGGAGTACACCTTCTCCGGCGAATGGCATAGCCCGCGTCTGGACGCAGCCAGCCTCAACTCCATCTACGATCAGATCCGCAGCAATCCTGACGCCGGCCAACGATGGCTGACGCTCTTGAATGTCTCCAGTACGTACCAGCCCGTGCCCGCCAACGGAGTGCGTACCCTGGAGTGCGCGATCGCCGCCCTGGATCCCGCAACCTACAAGGCTTGCTACTGTCCCGCTCCCTGAGTCCATCTCATAGTCACTCCCGAAGTTGTGGCGTCCCCTTCTGGCGTAGCTGCACCGGCGCCCGAGCCTCGGCAGATGTGGGAGCACGCGATGGGGACCGGCAAGGGCGGGGTTTACTTGAGGCTCACGCCTGAGCAGTATCAGAAGCTGAGACGATAATGGAAAAGCTCGGCCCGTGGCGGTGTTAAGCCGTTCGGCTCAGAGGGGCCCACCTTGCGTCGGATTGACTTCTATTTTGGTGCCGGCCGCCTCGCGTAAGCATTAGACTTGGCTCCCGTAGCAAGCAGCAGCGGCCGAATGCGCTATCATGAAGATCACGTGTATCATAAACATCACGCTTGTTTGGGACGCACGACGCATACATGAAAACTAGACGGAGACTGATAGGCGAAAACGTAGAAACAGTGACCGGAAGGCCTCGCGTGCTGCTCCTTGACTCCGACCCGGAGAATTTGCTTAGAGTCGCCACCCTGCGCAAGCACGGTTATTTGGCCGACACTGCGGGGACCATCGGTGAAGCGGAGAAGCTGCTCAATAGGATCGATGTTGTTGTCCTCGACGCGGACCGGTTCGGATCGCAAGTGGCCCGCGTCCTGCGCGGCCGCCGACCCGAGGTTCCGATCATCACCATCTCCCCCACCCTGCAGCAGCCGTTCGGCGGGGTGGAAGACATGCACCTGCTTAAGGACTACAGCTCGGTCGACGATCTGATCGCCGCCTTGCATTCGTTTGAAGCCAAACACCGGGGCAGGCCGGTGGTGGTAGATGCTCGGGATTTCTTCTACTCCCGCATCGCCAAGGCGATCGGCGAGGACGTCGTGCTCGAAATCCTCAGCGCCGAAGGCGAGTGGATGTACGTCAACGATGCTTGCGCCCGTCTCCTGGAGCACCCTCGCGACTGGTTCCTGGGTAAGAACATGTTTGTCGAGATGCCCGACTTGGCGGCCCACTGGAAAGATATCTTGCGCACCGTGGCGGAAAACCGCGAGACCTATATTGATCGCACCTACCACGGGTTGCTAAGCCTGCCTCGCAGAGGCGAAGAGTGGGCGTGGAATGTGCTTGCCTTTCCACTTACGTTGCATAACGACGAAGCTGGATTGGCGCTGTCTGCACGAATCGAAGTAAAAACTAGCTCGCTTCAAGCGCCGGACGAATCGAAAGTGGCTGCCGGCACTGCCTGCGTGGATCTACCGCAATCGCCTGATCCAGAGCCACAGAAGACTGAGACTGAGGTCAACCGTGACACTCTCAAGTGGAGGGAAGCGTTTCTTCGATCAAATCCATATCTGACTTCGGCGCAAATCTCTGTGGGAGCCAGCCGCGCAAAGAATAAGTCAGAAATCGCCTCACGCTGGGCAAGGGAAAAGAAGATTTTCGCGGTGCGTCATCGCGGACAGCAGCTGTTCCCGCGGTTCCAATTTCAGGACGGTTTGCCTCTGCGGGTGATAAGTAGGGTCATCGCTGTTTTTCCGGAACATGCAACTGGTTGGGACATTGCGTACTTCTTCGCCAACCCTAATCCGTACATAGAAGACCGCAAACCAATCGACTTGCTAAAGTCAGATCCAGATCGTGTAGTCTCATTGGCAGAAGCTTTCGCGCACCCTGCCAATGTCTTCTAATTGCCCCACCGCATCCACAACGGCAGATCCGACTTTGGTCCTTCAGACGGCCACCCTTAAGGCGGGGATTCGGCTCGTTCGGTTTCAGGGCATGATTTACCCTGCAGATTCCTTCAATCCGAATACAAACAAACACATTGAGATTCCTGAGCATGGCGCCCGATTCAATCCTTTCCCGGGAGCCCCCTTAAAGAACATTGGGACGCTCTACGCAGCCGATTCCCTCGAGGCTGCGGCCCTTGAGAGTGTCTTTCATGACGTCGACCATACTCCGTCCCCTTGGTTTCCAAGGGCTAAACTCGCCGATTGGCGATATAGCCGTATTGAGCTGCTGAGTGACCTTACGGTCTTCTCGTTGACCAATCCGCGCCTGCGTCAGATTACTGTTTCCGGCCGGACAACGTCGCTCACCGAGGACGAGTTGATCCACTCGCCTCCATCGGAATATCCCAATATCCGGACTTGGGCGCGATTCCTCCACGCAAGTGTGCCCACGATTCAAGGATTCTCCTGGAGGCCGAGACTTGGGGGCAGGGGACGGTCCTACGTTTTTTTTGCCGACCGATGCGGCAAGGATGCTCTAAAGCTCGTCTCGGCAATCAGGAGTATTGATTCAAATCCAGGGCTCGCGAAGATAGACCGGATCGCCAAAAGGGCAAGCATTCGGATCGTGTGACTACCCGAGGGGGTTCTGCGCGGGCTGTTAGACACTTGGGTAGTTAAGGGAAATGTGTCTGCAAGACTGAGGCGGCGGTCCCGTGATGGGGTCGCACTGACGGGGCTAACCAAGGTCGCAACCCACATGAAGTTTCGTTCATGGAGCCGCACGCGATGAGATCGCTGGTCGACTTCAAAAGCCAAGTCGAGGAGCTGGTTGTTCCGGGAGGGGGAAATGGAGAGAGCTCCACCTCAGTAAGCTTGGGACCGCCTTTCGCAACCACCAAAGCATAGACTTGGCGCTCTCGATTCTGAATGCTCGCCTTCAGTTGGAAACGGGTGCTCACCAAATGGTGGGCGAGGCGGGGCTTGAACCCACAACCCCCGGCTTAGAAGGCCGGTGCTCTATCCAATTGAGCTACTCGCCCGGTTCTGCCATTGTATCGTCATCCGCTGGCGCGTCGAAGCTACTCCTGGGGAACATCCATGATCGCGGCCAGGGCGAGATCGAGCGCGTTTTCCCAGCCTTGATCGGCGCGCTGCGCAGTTGCCCCGCAGCCCTCGACGAACCAAGTCACTCCAAAACCGGGCACGGCGTCAACCTGTGCCCGCCGCAGGACAAGTTCCACCCGCGCCGCGCTCGCCGGAATCGCGCGCAGCCTTTCGGTCACCGCCCGCAGCCACCGCTCCTGGGTCTCGAATCTCTGGGGGATCTCGAAATCGCGCGCCAACAAGTCGATGTACGAGCCGGTGCCAAAAGCTGTTTCTCCCGGCTCGGCGCCCATCTCATAGGGATCCAATGGATCATCACCATGCTCAGGGTTGCTGCTCCACGCATCACACTTCGCGGTCCAGAGATCCGAAGCGACACCGTTGAGCAGAAGCAATGCAGACCGCAGCGCGGGCCTCCGCTGAGCTTCTTCGATTTCGGCGATCAAGTGGGGATACACGCGCAAATCGATGAATTTGCACTTGGGTTCGTTGTCGCCATACGCAGACCAGGGAACGGTGATTACCGGATCCGTCGCGGCGAGCGCAACCGACCAATCTGCTTCCATCAGGGTTTCGTCACCGAGAGCAGAAAATCCAGCAGCATCTTTTCCGCCCAATAGCCGTCGTAACCGACAGCCGGAGCCAGGAATGCGCAATGGCCGCCATGCGCCGTCTCCATCAGCCGAACCCGGGGGTTGGCCAGCAAAGCGGCACGGGTCGACGGCAGCATCCGGATAAAGGGATCATCGAGGGCATGCAGAATCAGTGCGGGCACGGCAATATGCGATGCCCCATGAGAACTGGACGCCCGGTCATAATAGTCGTCCGCACCCCGGAACCCGGAGTAGCGGGCAGTGATCTGGTCGTCAAACTGGCGCAAACTTCCAATCCTCTCCAGACCTTCCGTGGAATAGATGGAGGGAAAGAGTTCTGCTTTGCGTCGAAAGCGCCGCCGCAAGCCGATCAGGAACTTCCACTCGTAGACGCGGTTGGAGGCGTTATGCAGCGCATCCGCGGAGACCCCCAGATCCATCACCGGCGAAACCCCAATCACGGCTTTCAGATAGGGCGGCGTCCCTGCGCCCAACTCACCCGCCAGTTTCAAAACCAGGTTGCCGCCCATGGAGTAGCCGATCAGCGCAAACGCAGGGAGTCCTTTCTCGGCGGCCAGGGTCCGCATGATGGCTGCGACATCGCCCGAGAGGCCGGAATGATACAGTGTGGGTGACAGATCCTCGGTTCCCCCGCAGTTGCGCATGTTCATGCGAATGACATTGCATCCCGCGGCCCACGCCCGGGCGGAATTCCCCAGCATATATTGCGAGCGCGTGGATCCTTCCAGACCGTGCACCAGCAGCACAGTCGGTCTTTCGCTGGCGTTTGCCTGCCAATGGCAATGGCAAAGCACGTGGCTTGCACCGCGGGTGCGGGCATCGGTTCGCGCTTGCTCTAGCCGGTTTACTGCCCTCGAGCCGGACGTCCGGGCATCGCTGGCTTCTCCTGCATCCACTTGAATGATGTGCGCCTCAGGCTCAGGTAGGAAATATCGCCGGGGCAGAAAGTTGCCAGCCAATGTTTGCAGGTGGCCGTTGCGCAAGAGCCGCCGGGGAAGGAACTCTTCCATGGGCGTGGCCACCAAGTTGCTTGCGGCTTCGGCGAGAAGGTCGCTTGTATCCCTCACTGCGCTTTCAACCTCGCCAGCAGGGAGGCCGCCTGCAACGCCCCTTTGGGCGAATCCTCATGCTTGATATACGCGAAAACATCTCCCTGCGTTGCCTTGGCGGCGAGCTGTGTTTCGATCTGCTGCAAGTCAGCCGGCCCGTAGTCGCTCTTGCGCAGCCGGTAGCAGCAGAAGGGGGCGGTGATAACGTCCGGGGTCTGCAGTTCGTCGCTCTCCGCTACGCATAGCGCAGCCCGATGCTTGCTTAGCAGGTCGAAGACCTCGCTTGCAAACCACGAAGGGTGGCGAAATTCAAAGGCGACGCGTATCGAGGCGGTGCTCTCGGGTGCGGCTTCTTTGAGGAAGGACGCAAGCCTTTCCGGGTCCGCTTTGAGATTCGGCGGCAACTGGAATAAAACTACGCCCATGCGTCCCGCACGGATGACCGGTAGCAGGGCTGAGTAGAAGGCAGTCAGCGCATCGCTGCACTCCTTCAGCCGCTTGATGTGCGTAATACGTTGTGGGGCTTTGAACGAGAAGCGAAAGTCCGCCCCGGTCTGCGCCAACCAAGCCTCGATGGTGGCAGCGGAGGGCAGGTGGCGGAAGGTGTAGTTCACCTCGACGGAGTTAAGCTGCGTCGCGTAGTACTCCAGCATTTTCTTAGCGGACGTTTTTGGCGGGTAGAATTCCGGTTTCCAGGTCGGATAGCCCCAACCGGAGCAGCCGAGCCAAACAGCGGGTGTGGAAGAAGGGGATAGGGTGGTCGCGTCGACGTTTTCCACCAGGGCTTTAACTCCGTCTGTTCAAGCTTAGCGTCATTGGGCGGCATCCAAAAGACTGGCCGGAATCCAAAGTTTCTGCAAGTTGACCTTTAACTGACCCCGAGATTCCGGAGCAAAGCCATTTTAGCAAGCCCTTGTTTTACCGTATGACCCTTGGCGACGGACAGACCGGAACCTAGGGTTCTCTCCCAAAGTCGAAAACATGTTCTTGCCGCTCGAGATCCCGGTTTCAGCCAGTTCAACTTCTCCGGTGCCGGCGTCACCAATCTCGTGATCTTCGTTGTAACCTCGCTTCGTCTTGGCGCGTCTACCGAAGGTGCAGATAAAGCCTCTGAAGAAGCTAGATAAAAGCATCGTGACAGAGCACACCGGGGTACCTGCACAACAAAGACAGAGGCAGCGTTCCTGGCTCATCGGTCTGACGAGTTTCATTTTTGTTTTGTTGCAGAGTGCTTGTACTGCGGTGTTGGCTGTCAGCGGCTTTCGCTTGCTGATTGGGTTGGGTTCACTGGCGGCGGCCTCTGTCATTCCCGGATTTATTTTTTCCATTCATACAGACAAAATACGCATTCCGATGATGGTCATCGCGGTTCTTGGGTCTGTTCTCAATCTCTATGTCGTGTGGAAAATACGATCCCTGCGAGCACGGCCCGCGTCGCAATGGAGAGTGCAGCCGGTCACTGCCAAACAACGCCGGTCGGAGACGATTCAAATCGTGCTCTCTATTCTGACTCTCCTGTTGGTTGCAGGTGAGATTCTCGCGCACCAGATCTTGCACGGCTCATTCTTGTAGCACCCTAGCCGCGTCCTGTTCCTTGCGATTCCAGGTCGATGCGCGCGCTCCAAAGAATTACGATTCATATTGAACAGAGCCTTTCCCTCTTGCCCAGCGCCGACACCCGCGCCAGTCGGCTGCTAGTTAACCTTCGCTGCCACTGCGCGCACTCTATCTAATTCTGTCAACTGGACTGTCCAGGTGAGAGGCACCTTTATGCGAGGAAAACAAACTCTCGAGGTGCAGGCCTGATACTCCAGACTGCCGGCGATATGCAGCGCCGGATCTTTTGCGAATATGGCAAGGGTCTCCTTGTTGACGACGGCTGCCACAGAGGTGTCCAGAATCGTCTTGCCTGTGTAAACAGGCTCGGTTTCGTTCGATTCAGGAAAATGCATCATTTCAGGTTTCGGATAGACCGTCGGTCTCACCGTGTAAAGGTTGGAAGGATCGAGGGTGAGCGAGGCCACGATGTAGTGGTCTTTCTCCGCGCCAGGAGCATAGACATGTGTGTCTCGATCCGGCGTGATAGTCACCACAAGCCGTACCACCTCTCCCGGTGTCACCTCTTTGTCAGACTGCATGGTGGTCAACTCGACATGGGGAGAAGGCAAACTCCTAACAGGCTGCGGAAGAGCTACATCTCCGAAGATGTTCTGGTAAACATTGTTGGCAGTCAGCCGGTTGATGTACCCATCTTCGAAGAAGCGCTTTTCGATGATCCCCTGCTTGCTGATCAAATAGTAGCCCGGAACCGGGATGCCGGCCTGAGCTCCAGTGGCCTCAACATTGCGAATACCGAACGCGTCAATAAGTTTGGACGATGAGTCGGAGAGAAGTGGGTAGGTGATGGATTTCCGCTGCGAAAATTCAGCAAGTACTTGCTGAGAGTCATAACTGACGCCGGCCACATTGATTCCTTTAGTAGTAAACAGCTTCTGTGCGCGTTCCAGATCGACCAGTTGACCCTTGCAAAACGGACACCAATCGGCGGATCGAAAGAACAGGAGAAGGAGTCCATTCGGACCCGTGAGTGTGCTGAGGCTCTGTCTCTCGCCGGTCTGGTCAGCAAGGGCGATCTCAGGCGCTTTCACCCCGGGTTGTAAGCCGATGATGTGTTGAGCGGGCGCAGCTGGTTGGTACGCAAAGGCGATTACACACACGAGAAGAACAGGCCATGATGGGGATCTGAAAGTCACTGAGTCCTCCGGGGTTTCTTGGGTCCGCGTCTATTAGAGGCTGGGGAAGTGAATAAGTTACAGCCTCAGAAGTGGATCACGAATCCGCCAGCTGGTACCAGATCGTGCTGACCTTGCTGGCGGAGAGATGTACCGTCGTTTGCAGCATTGACGGCGTAGTAGTCGCGCAGCTCTAGCCGCAGAAAGAAAAGGCCGGAGGCCTGTGCTCTCTCAAGCGTTCAAGCGCGCAGTCGTGCCGCCGAGTAGACCTGCAAACGCAGCGGCGAAGGCGACCAGGCTTGTGGTGTGCGCCGGCAGGTGGTTGAAGGCGACTAACCTCATCTTCTCTGTAACCATTCAGTGGCGGTCGCGCTCTAACGCGGAGCCCAACCCCAAACCTTCGTTGAAATGGTTCTGGCGCTGCTCGAAAACCATTATCCGTGGCTCGGTGAGGATGAGCCAGTTCGGGCGCGGAAACTATTGCTGCCGATCATCGAGGCAATTGTAGGCGTTTCGGTGTCGTGCATGAGAGCTTCGCTGATTGGAGCTGGCTGGAAAACGCGCCTCTCAGGTCCGTTAGTCCTTGAAGAGGTGACTCGCGTGTGTGATTGCCCCTCCCGCGCGCATCGCCGCAGCAATCGTTGCCGTCTCTGCAAGCATTTGATCTGTAGCGCCTGCAGAACGGGCGGCCCTGACATGCAGTTGAATGCAGTATGGGCATTGTGTTGTAAGAGCAACAGCAACCGCCATGAGCTGTTTATTCAGAGTGTCGATGGCTCCAGGAGCAAATGCGGCTTTATCAAAAGCCCAGAAAGCTTTCATTGCTTCCGGGCTGTTCTCGTCCAGCAGCTTCAGCTTTGTCAAATTCGACATGTCATACATCGAGTGTATCCTTCGTGTTCAGGAAAAATGAGTCGTCAAATTGCGGTGTACTTGGACCTGAACTCTCCTCGCATCTTGCAAGAGGGTGATTGTTTATTTGGTGCCCGGCACACGTCCGGACACACAACTGCATGCTCGCGACCGAAAGAACACAGAGAGCTGGCGCTCTGCGAACCTGGTCACTCGCATCGTTAGAAGCACAACTCCGAGGAAGGTTACAGTCATGACCACGAATTCCAGGTCTTTGGCCAGCGTGGGAAGAGTGTTTGCGCGAAGAGGTCCCTCGCCGAACGTTGTCAAAAGAAATGAGGGATTGCTCAAACCCAACGACTGTCAGGTTTGAACAATCCCAGAAGAAGAAGGATTTTTCAATCTAACCTTTGGACAATCGGGCAGTTGATTGAGAAACCAGAGCTGCCGAATGCTGTTCCAGCAGGAAATCCGGTGATTAAACCGTCTTGTGCATAGGTGAGAATCTGGAATTCCTCACGCAGTTGCTGGCGGTAGCCCTTCGAAATGGCATCGTCAGTCCAGGTGTATAACTGCGCGTTCCACGCCGGGCTGTAGTCGAGAGCGAGCGTCGGAATCCCGCCCAGAGTGTTGTTCGGCCGATGACCGTCGTTCAGGTCAGCTGAGAGCCCCTGACGCTGAGGATTATCGCAACCCTCCGTGCCGTTGGTGGCGATGAAGATGCGCTCGATCGGGCTGCCGAAGCTATCGTCATCCCCGAGAAGGAGTTTGTCCATCAGCGGGGCGTAGGTGTTGTGCTCGATTGTTGCGGCCAGGGTGTTGCTGGAGTCCATGGATAGGTACCAAACGGGGCGGCCGAAGCTGAAGCCGTTGATCAGGTTCAAGGTGACGGTCATGTTGATGGGATCGATGGCGACCACTTCGTCGTGAACCTTGGTATAGTCGACATTGCCATTGGGAAAGTTGATCTGGCTGGCATCAACACCATATGCGACCATTGGAGCGTTATAGATAACACCCTGGGCGTTCGTGATGCTGACGAAGGGGCTATAGTTACTGTCGCCGACTTCGCCCGGCGTGTAGGACGTGGGAGGAAATTCCGCTCCCTCTGGTCCGGCTACGAGGTTGCGAACCGCCGCGAAGTTGACAGTGCCTTTATCGAACACGATGTTTCCATTCGCGTCCAGGTTGCCAGTTCTTGCCGCGGTGTTGACGAAATTGAGCTTTGCGGAGAAATTCAAGCCGAGTTCCTGGGCGACCCCCTGATCGGAAACGTCGGTCAGGATGTACCAGGCCGTCTTGCCGGTGCTCTTGACCGATCCCTTGTACAGAGGGATGGTAATTGTGCCGGCAGTGGCGTCGACTTGACCGGTATTGAGCAACTGCACAGGGCCGACAAGGCTCTGGTTGACTGTGGAAGGCGAGGGCCCGAAGTAGGAAAGGGGTACATTCGTGCCGGTACTGGCGGGGGCAGGGAACAAGTCGCAGCCGGGTTCTCCGAGATCGCGCGCTCCGGCTCCGGGACCTTGTGCCGAGTTGATTCCCGACGAACTCTCAGCTACGTCTTCCGGCGCCGCCGACTTTGCAACAGGACGCTTGGCGAGGAGATGCACGGCCATCGCCTCCGGGGATATGGGTGGCCTAGCCGCCACGGCAGCTTGCCCGAAGGCTGCTGAGGGCACGAGACTACTCATCACGGTTGCACTTGCCATGACGAATAGTTTGGTCGAGGAGAAGATGCGTGACCGCACGGCTGTCACATTCAGGCCTTTTCCGGAAGGGGAGGACCCACGAAGAGCAGAAATCATTGTCGGACTCCTATAAAGGGACTGCACAACGAAGTGTTGAGTGTGTATCTCTACACATGCTGTGTAGCTGTGAGAATGAACAGCTCTCGATTTAGTTACACAAAGATAGTTATAGTTGCGATTTTAATTAGGTGAGCCGGGACTCCTGTTCTGCGAGACCTTAGCATTGGCAACTCTTTAGGGCAGCGGTCCCACGCGCTCTCGCTCCCAACTTGCGCAGCCTCCAGCCCTGCAGGTCAGCCACCCTCCCGCGCCAACTCGCCGCGCCCCCCAAAAAAATCCATTGAAAAAGCAAAAGCTCTGTATCTTTTTCCCCGCCCGTACCTCCTACTTGAGTACGTGGACCCCGACGATCACCATAGAAGGTGTTGTAGAGTACAGCGCTCACTGAAACTATCGAACTGTCGACCAATCGCACGCTGAGTTTTCTACCCCAGGCGGCTGCTGCCCGTTCCCGGAGCAAGGCTGGTCCGATAACTTCCTGTGCCCATTATCGACAACTAACGGGGTTCTATAGGAACCCGGGACTATCTCAGCTTGCTCGCAACAGGAATACCAACCCCTGTTGCGTCTAAGTCAACCTCGTTGGCGGAGTAACCAAGTCATGTGGGCCTGCGGAAAACGTAAGACCGTCTCAGCGCTGGCCTCTTGGCTTAGTTAGGTGCGGCTCCGCCTTCGAATCTGTTTTCGGTAAGTCCGAACGCTCTGCTATACGCGTGCACCGTATCATCAAGCAGCTTTTTCTTTGCGTCGTCCTGGAGTAGAAGCCGAGAACCGTGAGCAGGGAATACTTTGTGGTCTTCGCAGGCGGACAGACAAGCTATCTTCCAACACCACAGCGAGCAGGCCCCGTGCGGATTCTCGCCGCAGAGAATGGTCTACTGACGGTCGTATAGACCAATGACAGTTACGTGTTTACCTTCAGTGCCGGTGCGCGGGCGTTTACAGCGACGAGTAGCGTGAGTTCCGCGCCGACGTCCAGCGAGTGCAACGGGGTGTTTGACGGCGACATTTTGACTAGCAAGCTGACGATTGACGACCACCAGACATGCGCTTTGCTTGGTGGGAGCGTCAATTCACCTGCGATGCCCGTATGGCGCCTGTCCATATCCGCTTTTTAAGCCCGGCTCGAGGAGTCGTGTTTGGAAGGTTGGTCGGTGAATGCTAAGCCCCGAGCTGCTCGTTGAGGGTCAGGAATTCAGCAGGACCACTGGAATAGAACGGGAAGGTAGTGCGGATGGCTTGCTGGACTTAACTGACTCTGCGAGGCCGCTAAGTTGTTGATTTATGGGGCGGCTAGTGGGGGTCGAACCCACGACATCCGGAGCCACAGTCCGGCGTTCTGCCACTGAACTATAGCCGCCATATAGACTTAGATTGTAGCATCCGGATTTGCGCTCCGAGCAGCTCGGATGGGCCTTCCACGCCTTCTACAGGCCGCGTTTTTTGCCTATGCCGAGCAGCCGTCAACCCGAGATTTTTCCTCCACGAAAGCCTGGCCCACCGCCTCGTTTCCAGAAGGGGAGCGGCTTGTTCGCGGATGAAAATCTCGACTTGCTTTCCCATGTACTCGACGAATGGTTCCGCATCCCCGGCACCTCCATCCGCTTCGGACTGGATGGCATCATCGGTCTCGTCCCCGGCCTGGGCGACATTATCGGCGGCCTTGCTTCCACAATCATCGTTGTAGCGGCCTGGGTACGGGGCGTGCCTTACATCACGCTGGTTAGAATGGTAGTCAACATTGGCATCGAGGTGCTGCTGGGGACGATTCCTCTGCTGGGCGATGCCTTTGATATTGCCTGGAAGGCCAACCGCCGCAACTATGCGCTCATCGTTCGTCATCTGGAACAACAGCGGCGGCAAACCTGGCGAGACTGGGCCTTCCTGATGCTGATTGCCGGCACCCTCGGGGCCATCTTTCTAGCCCCGATCGTCCTCATCCTCTGGTTCCTGGAGTGGCTCGGCCGGCACGCCTGAGGGACGCCGGTTGCGA
>CAWGDH010000006.1:0-529108 GCA_963821215.1 uncultured Acidobacteriaceae bacterium
CTCAAAACAGTTTTACGAGCCCCATCGGACAGTCGGAACAACCGGCCAATACTACAATCCTGCGGCCTTCCCGGAGCCGGCCCCGGGTTTCCTCGGAAGCACGAGCCGCAACATGTTATACGGCCCGGGCTACCAGCAATTCGATATGTCCCTCGGCAAGAGCTTCAGGATGCCCTACAACGAACACCATCAGTTACAATTCCGGTTTGACGCGTTCAACGCCCTCAACCACACCAACTTCGGCAACCCGAACAAATATGTGACAGGGTCAGGCGCGGGCCAAATCACGGGCTCAAATGCAGCTCCGGGAAGTGCAAATGGAGGTGCGCGGGAACTGGAGCTAGGCGCCAGGTACTCGTTCTAGCGTCGTATCTCGGTAGTTCGTTCAACAATGGCGCTGTCACCCTTTGCTCCGTTTGGCCTGTCTTTGAGCCAAACGGAGCAAGGGATCCGCGGCTTTTTCACCATCTTCGCGTCAGCGTCGTTCCTTCCAAACCGGTCCATCAATCGGTGGTGGAATCGCGCGGCTCTTGCTGTCGCAAGTCCGGGCACCCTCGGAAGATTCGCCGCAAATCCGGCTCCTGCGCTCCATGAAGGGCCAGCCAATCTCTGGTCATCCGCAATCTCCCTCGGCGATCCGCGAGCCGAAATTGCAAACATTAGCACAATCGATGCCGTGCTCGGCGCCTCCGCAACATTCTCTTGACTAAGGTTTTTTGAGCGTGATAGTTTGGCCGCCGTATGTGAAATGACCATTGCATGATATGAAGCGGCCGGAGGGAATGGACAACACCAGTTCAACTTTCTCACCATTTAATGGCGAGTGCAGCTCCGCTGAAGAGGAGCTGCACCTGTCTTATGCAACAAACCTAGATACAGGAGACGTGTTCGCGCGGAAAGCCCCCGTAACCGCGGCAGAAGAAAACTGACCAGGAGAGGAACTCGATAATGAATCGATATACACGAAGGTCCATGCTCAAAGGTGCGGCTGCGGCGCTACCCACAGCCGGAATCTTTGCGCTGCCGTCTTTAGCGCGGGCGATTCAGGACAACAGTACGGTGTGGCAAAGGCCAAAGGTCAAAATCACGGATATCCGCACCGCCCAGGTCCTGGTCCACGGGCCGCAAACCCACGTGCGCGTTTATACCGATTCCGGTCTCTATGGTCAGGGCGAATCGACAGATGCTGCAGTAGGCACTGCGTCCCTGGTGCATGGCTTTCGCCGCATGCTGATCGGCCAGGATCCCCTCAATGTAGACGCTCTGTGGGAGAGGATGCGCGTGTCGGGAATCTTCGCCGGCGCTCAGGGTGGTCAATATGTGACGGCGATGACCGGAGTCGAGATCGCGTTGTGGGATCTTACGGGAAAGATTCTGGGACTACCGGTTTATCAATTATTGGGAGGAAAATTTCGCGACAAAGTTCGTATGTATTGTGATTCCGACATGGAAAATCCCATCGGCGCAGAGTCGGACCGCAAGCTTCCCTGGATCAAGGACCAAGGTTTCACCGCGATGAAGATTGACCTCGACGATTATTCTGATCCGGCCCGCTTCGACAAGGTGAACTGGACCGCGAGTAATGGTGAAATCGACCGCATGGTCAGCTGGGTAAAGCACGTGCGCGAATCGATACCTAAGGAGATGGACCTGGCCTGCGACATGCATGGCCGTTATGACGCGACCACGGGCAAACGGGTGGCAGTGGCGGTGGAACCTTTCCGGCTGCTTTGGCTGGAAGAACCGGTACCGCCGGAAGATGTAGACGCGATGGCCGATATCCGGCACTCCACCACCACACCGATATGCTGCGGCGAGAATCTGTACCTGCGCTGGGGCTACACCGAATTGTTGCAGAAGCGCGCGGCTGACATCATCATGCCCGATATTCAAAAGGTGGGCGGACTCTCGGAGGCACGCAAGATCGCCAACATGGCCCAGGCTTACTATGTTCCGTTTGCTCCCCACTGTGTCGTCTCTCCCATCGGCACCATGGCCTCGGCCCATGTGTGTGCGACCATTCCCAATTACCTGGTTTGCGAGTGGCACTGGATCAATCATCTGAAAGTCTGGCAGACATTTGTTAAGGAGGGCGAGATCATTCAAAAAGGCTACGTCACCCCTCTGGATAAGCCTGGCCTCGGCGTGGAGATGAACGAAGAGGTGGCCAAGACAGTGCAGATTCCAGGAACAACGTGGTTCGAGCCGGGTAAATAGGTAAATAAAAGGATAGGGACCGTGGAGCAAATAGACGCATTGTTTCGACAACTCAGGCGTGCGGCGGCGGGGACAGTTTGTTCATCGATGATTTTCGGTGCGTGCCTGTTCACGTCTCTGACCGCCCGGGGGCAGCAAGGATTTTTCACCCGCGAAGATGTGATCAAGTACACGTCTGACTGGACAGGGGAAAGGTTCCCGGATGGACGCCCCAAGGTGCCGGACGCGATCCTCGACCGGATGAAGAACGTCACCCTCGAGGAAGCCTGGGCGACGTTGCGTGCTCACAATTTCAATCACGAGTACGAGGATGGATGGCTGTCGATCCATCCGGATAAGGTACTCGTGGGCAGGGCATTGACGGCGACCTGGGTGCCGGGGCGGCCGGATATCCAGAAAGTGATCGAGGCCCAGGGCGTGCAAGATAAACGCCAGGGTGCGATGAACGCGTGGCCGGTGGATATGCTGCAGCCGCGCGACGTCTATGTGGCCGACCATTTTGGGCTCAAAGTGGATGGTCCCTCGATCGGCGACAACGTAGGCAACGCAATCTATGCTCGCTCGGGCAACGGGATCGTCTACGACGGCGCGGTCCGCGATATCAACGGCCTCGAGGAACTGCCGAACTTCGTCTCCTTTGTTCGCTACTACGATCCGTCGCATCACTTCGGGTCGCTGGCCTCCGGACCTCGTCTCAATTCGACCATGGTCAGCATCAATGGCCCAACGCGGATCGGGCACGCAACCGCGATGCCGGGCGACGTGGTGCTGGGCCGGAATGGTGGGGTCCTCTTCATTCCGCCGCAACTGGCCGAAGAAGTGGTGAAGAACTCCGAATCCACCCACTTGCGGGATACCTTTGGGCACCAGCGGCTGGAAGAGAAGAAGTACACTGCCGGTCAAATCGACGCTCGTTGGACTCCCGCCATCGAAGACGACTACCGTGCATGGCTGAAGCAAAACGAAGATCATCTTTCCGTTCCCAAGGAACGGGTGGAGGAGATACTGAAGGACCACGAATAGAGCCTGCGGGGTTTCTCTTCTGCGGTTTTCTCGCCCTAAAATTTATTTCTTCACCAGGTCCCCGCTCTCGTCTCTCAGCTCGATCGGGCCCAGGTTCAGCTTCTCCAACTGCGGTTGGATCTTAGCCTGATCTCCGACGGCAACCAAGATCAGATTCCCGGGATGCACGTGATCCTCCGCAGCCTTCTCCACCTCCGCCGCGGTCACCGCCTCATACTGCAGCGGCAGCGTTTGATAATAGTTCACCGGTAGCCCGTAGGTGAAGATCTCCGACGTGAGCTGCACGGTGTCGGCCACTGTTTCAAAGTTACCGGGCAGCGAACGCAGCGCATTTTCCTTGGCCAACCTTAGCTCATCCTCCGTCGCCGGATCCGTCCGCATGCGGTTCAGCTCGGCAAACAGCTCTCGCCCCGCTGGTCCCGTCACATCCGTCCGCACTCGTGCGCCCGCCAGGAAGGGTCCGACTCCACGATCGAATACGAACTCCGAAAAAGCCCCATAGGTGAAGCCGTTCTTCTCCCGCAGATTCATATTGATCCGGCTGGAGAAGAGTCCCCCGAGCACGCTGTTCATCACATTCAGCGCAGGATAATCCGGCGTCGAACGCGCTACACCCAGGCCAAACGCTATCAACGCCGTTTGCGGAGCACCGGGCTTATTCACGATTACGACCCGCCGCGCAGGGGCAGGCGGAGCCTGCGGGATCGGCGACGTCGCTGCCCCGCCACTCGCCTTCCAGCTACCGAAGTCCTTCTCCGCGAGCCGGCGCGCCTCCGGCTCCGTCACGTCCCCGGCCAGGAACAACGCAGCATTTCCCGGCGTGTAATGCTCACTCCAGAACCGCTGCAGTTCCTCGCGCGTGATCGCCTTCACCGAAGCAGTTGTACCGGTATTGGGATAGCCATACGGCTGGTCGCCGTAAAGTGCTTTCCGCCCCACGCGCACCGCCGTAGCCATCGGCTGATCACCCTCTTGCTCAATCGCGACCAACCTTTCCTTGCGAATGCGCTCCACTTCCTCCGGCTTGAACGCCGGGTGCAGGCTCACATCCGACAGTAGGGCAAATGCCGCATCGGTGTTGTTGCTCAACAGACCTATGCTAGCCGCCGCATTGTCCACCGTGGCAGTCGAGACCAATTGCGCGCCAATGGAATGCACGTCATCCGCCAGCTCAACCGAACTGCGGTCGCGCGTGCCCTCGGTCAGCATTCGCGCTGCAAAAGCAGCTAGTCCAGGCCTGTCGGCAGGATTGTTCCCGCCTCCGGCCAGGTCGACCAACGCTGCGCTGATCACGGGCAGCGTATGCTCTTCTACCAGGTAGACCTTTAGCCCGTTCTTCAAGGCGAAAGTCTTGGGTACCGGCAGATGCAGCTCCGGAGGCGGCCCCGCTTTTGGAACATCTTTCCGCCAGCTCTGCGCGTTCTCAAACTCCTGCGAATAGGGCGGCGTCACGATTACTTTCGCGTCCGTATCTTCCGGACTACGCGGCACATCGTCAGTGACCTTCTTGCCCGGCACCGCATAGACCACTACACGCTGGTTGCTGCCGAACACCTTTTGCCCGATCTCGCGCACCGAAGCCGTCGTCACCGCCTGGTAGCGGGCGATGTCCTTGGGCAGATATCCGGGGTCGCCGAGGTACTGGTTATAGCGGTCCATCATGTCCGCGACGCCGCCAAATCCGCCCAGACGCTGTAACCCTCTGATTTTGTTCGTGAGGAGTTCGGTGCGGGCCCCATCCAGCTCCGCCTGCGTCGGTCCATTTTCGCGAAGCAGGGCAATCTCCTTGTCGATCGCCGCCTCCAGGTCTTCCGGCTTCACCCCCGGGCGCGCGGTCACGTCGCACGCCGCCATGGAAGTCAAGATGAGAGAGTCATTCACGCACCTCGCGCTCTGCGCGATCTGCTGTTCATACACTAGCTTGCGGTACAACCGGCTGGTTTTGCCGCCACCCAGCACCCGGATGAAAAAATCTGCTTCGGCATCTCCCGGTTTGAATGCCTCCGGCGTCAACCAGGCGATGGAAACCCGCGGCAGTTGCACTGTATCCGTCACTGTCGCCCGCCGCTCGCTCTCGATCGGCGGAGTCACCACCGCCGGCTTCTCCACAGCCGGTCCCCGTGGTATTGGCCCGAAGTACTTGTCCACCAGCGCCTTCACCTTCGCCCGGTCAAAGTCACCCGCGATCGCGACACTTGCATTGTTGGGCGTGTAATAGTGCTGGAAAAAATCCCGTACGTCGTTCAGCCGCGCCGCTTCTATATCCGCGTGAGAACCGATCACATTCCCGTAATAAGGGTGGGTCTTGGGGAACAATAGGTGTCCCACCTCTTCGTCCGCCAACTCATAAGGCGTTCCCTCGCCCTGCCGCCGCTCGTTACGCACCACATCCCGCTGGTTGGTCAGCTTTGCCCGGTCCAAGGTCTCCAACAGAAATCCCATCCGGTCGCTCTCCAGCCACAATGCCAGCTCCAGCTGATTGCTTGGCAGCGTCTCGAAATAGTTCGTGCGGTCATAGTTCGTTGTCCCGTTGTAGTCCGAAGCGCCGGCGCCCTCCAGGTATTTGATATGCGCCTTCTCCCCCACATGCTCCGAGCCTTCGAACATCATGTGTTCAAACAAGTGGGCAAAGCCCGTTCGTCCGGCCTTCTCATTCGCCGGCCCGACGTGATACCAGAGGTCCACGGCGACCAGCGGCAGCTTGTGGTTTTCATACAGGATCACTTCCAGGCCATTCGGCAGGGTGTACTTCTCGTACGGCAGCACCGGCACCGCCAGCGGCTTCGCCGGAGGCAGTGGTTCCGCCCACACCGCTGCGCGTTCCGCACCAACTACGATCAACAAAGCAGCAGTCAGCGCACCACACTTTTTAAAGGCTCGTTTCTTCCCGGTCACAGCGTCCTCCAGATAGTGTCCGAATTTTATTCCACCCTCACCAGGACGCGGAAAGGAAGTTCACGGCTGGACAGATCGACGCCCGGCGGACGGATGCGATCGAACAGAACAACCGCTTCCGGCCGAAGCAAAATGAGGATCACCTCTCTGGGCCGTGGGAGCAGATCGAGGAGAGGAGCATCAATAGGGGTGGGAAAACTGCAGATCCCTCGGCTTCGCTCGGAGGCTGTAACTTTTTTTTGATTTCTTTCATAATTTTGGTGGCTGGAAAGCTATGAAGAGCATCGGCTAACAAAACCTAACAGAAATCAAAAAAGTCATAGCCTCCGACCGCAGCCGAGGGATCTGCAGTTCCGCCGGTTCTCGCAACCAAAGGTCGCGGGCTATTGCGGAGTCAGTCCCCGCTCCTTCAGCATCGGCTTAACACTGGGGTCGCTCCCTAACCAGGCCTTGTACATCGCAGCCAAATCTTCCGTGTTGCCGCGGGAAAGGACCATGCGGCGAAAACGGTCTCCGTTCGCTCGCGTCAAGCCACCGTGATCCAGAAACCATTGGTAGGCATCATCGTCGAGCATTTCACTCCATAGATATGCGTAGTATCCCGCTGCATAGCCGTTTGACCAGATATGGGAGAAGTAGCTGGAACGATAGCGCGGCGGCACATAGCTGATCGCCAGGTGCGTCTTATTCAACGCTTCTTTCTCAAACGCATCCGAACTCTCCACCTTCGTGCCCGGGCTCAACGTGTGCCACTGCATATCGAGCTCGGCCGCGGCGAGAATCTCGGTAAGTGCATAGCCCTGGTTGAAAGTCTTGGCTTTTTTCAGTTTCGCCGCCAACTCTGCCGGCATAGGCGCGCCCGTCTTATAGTGCCTGGCGTAGTGATCGAAGACAGCGGGATACGACGCCCAGTGCTCATTGAACTGGGAAGGGAACTCGACGAAGTCTCGCGCCACTGAGGTGCCGGAGAGGCTCGGATACTCAGTGTCCGCAAACATGCCGTGCAGCGCGTGCCCGAATTCATGAAACATCGCGGTTGCATCCGTAAAACTGATGAGCGCCGGCTGGCCCGCCGCCGGTTTGCTGAAATTAGCCACGTTGTAGACCACCGGCAGAGTGCCGAGCAGCTTGGACTGATCCACCAGGTTGCTCATCCAGGCCCCTCCGTTCTTGTTGTCCCGCTTGAAGTAATCGCAATAGAACAACGCCAACGGCTTACCATCCGCATCCTTCACTTCGAAGACGCGCACATCCGGCTGATAGACAGGTATGTCTCTGCGCTCGGTAAACGTGATTCCGTAAAGCTGGTTCGCGGCATAGAACACGCCATCCTGCAGTACCCGGTTGAGTTCGAAATATGGCCTCACCTGGGCGTCGTCAATGTCGTACTTCGCCTTGCGCACCTGCTCGGAGTAATAATCCCAATCCCACGGCTGCAACTCGCCGCCCTTGTCGCTGTCCATGAGGTGTTGGATGTCGCGGGCTTCATCCGCCGCGTTCGCCGTGGACGGTGCGACCAGGGCATCCATGAAGCGCATCGCGGCCTCCGGCGTCTTGGCCATCTGGTCATCCAGCTTCCAGGCGGCAAAGTTGGGAAAGCCAAGCAGTTTCGCCTTATCAGCGCGCAGCTCGGCCAAGCGGATAATGGTGGCGCGGGTGTCATTCGGCCCTCCGTGCTCGGCGCGGTTCCAGGAGTCCTCAAATAACTGCTCACGTGTCGCGCGATCGCTCAGGTTCGCCAGGTAAGGTTGCTGGGTCGTGTTCTGCAGGGGCAGCACCCAGGCTTTCTGCTTTCTCTGCTTGGCTGCTGCCGCGGTTGCGCCTAATTGCGCATCGCTAAGGCCCGCCAGTTTGCTTTTATCCGTTGTCGCGTAAGCACCGTCCCGGGTTGCGGCCAGAAGCTTGGTCTGGAAGGCGTTCTCCAGGGTCGATATCTCCTCATTCATCTTTTTGAGTTCGGTTTTATCCGCATCGGAGAGGTTGGCCCCAGCGTGCACGAACTCGCGGTGATAGTACTCGACCAGGCGTAGGGATTCGGGGTCCAGCTTGAGCCTCTCGCGCTCCCGATAGATCGTTTCCACCCGGCGGTAGAGCTGGCTATCCAAATAAATGGCGTCGTCGTGCGCGGCCAGCTTGGGAGCTTCGATCGCCTGCACCTGTTGTAGAGCCGGGTCGGTGTTGGCGCCGGTCACCGCGTCGAAGGCCGACATCACGCGATCCAGCAGGCGTCCGCTTTTCTCCATCGCCACCAGGGTGTTCTCAAACGTCGGTTTATCCGGGTTATGGGCAATCGCCCTGATCTCTTCCAGTTGTTGCTCCATCCCGGCTTCAATTGCAGGTTGGTAATCGCTGTCGTGAATCTTGTCGAAAGGAGGCGCCTGAAACGGCAGCGTGCTGGGCGCGTAAAACGGGTTGCTGGCATCGAAGGTGGCCGCAATGGCGGGTGTAGCGGCCGCGCTGAGCGCGATGGCGCCGCCGGCGGCGGCAGTGATGGCGTAGTGAATCCCTGACCTCATGTTCTCCCCGTTTACGACAGTTGCCTCTTTCTCCATGACCCCTGCCCCGATCCTTCCATTGTAGAGGACAGATCATTGGCGCTGTGGTGGCTGCTATTTCGTACCCGCACTCTCATAAAGCAGATACTTTGCGCGCCGCGCGGCAAACGATGCAGTGTCGTGCTTCCAGCCCGCGGCTATTCGCCGGGCATCTGTACCTGCCTCGATGGCGGTCAGCGTCGACTGGTCGAGTTTCGTTGGATCGATGGGTTGCAGGGTAAAGTCTCGCGGATAGAGTTTCCAAAGCGCGGACGCGATCTCCACTCCAAGCTCAGGAGAATCAAGAATCATTCGATCGCTCACCAGGATGCGAATGCCCTCGCAGCTTTGTCCGTCATAGCGATTCCCTCCGGACGGCACAAAGCTATCGGGGAGAAAACGAACGCCGGGGATATGACGGGCATTCAAGAAAACCGCGAGTTTGCGGCCGCTCATCCAGGGAGCCCCGAGCCGTTCAAACGGCGCTTCCGTGCCCCGTCCCACGCTGATGTTTGTTCCTTCCAGCAAGCCGACGCCGGGGTAAAGTGTGGTGGCTGTGAGATTCCGCAGATTGGGTGATGGGTTGGTCCACAGCAGGCCGGTCTGATCAAACCAGTCCTGGCGATGCCAATTCTCCATCCGCACCACCGTGAGCTGCGCATGCAAGTGGTTTTCCGTATTGAAGTAGGTTGCCAATTCACCGATTGTCATGCCATGCCGCACAGGCAGCGCCATGTAGTTGATATAGCTCTGGCGGGCGGGTGACATGGGACCTTGAACACTCATGCCGTTGATGGGGTTCGGGCGATCAAGAATGATTATCTCCGTGCCGCTCTTGGCGCCGGCCTCGAGAAAATATCCCACCACGGTCTCGTAGGTGTAGAAGCGAACTCCGGCATCCTGCAGGTCGATCAATACCGCGTCCAGGGTACGCAGTTGTTCCGGTTGTGGATGTCGTTGCGCATCCGTATCGCCGAAGAGGCTGATAACAGGCAGGCCGGTTTTCCCATCGCGGCCGTCAGCGATTGCCAGATGCTGTCCGCCGTTTATATGCGCCGTATCCAGAAGCCCGCTCAGGCCGTGCTCCGGACTGAACAGCGTGGTCAACGTTAGACCAGGAACTTGTCTCGCTGCATCGTGAAAAAGTACGTCCACGGTGCGCCGGCCTGCCGCGTCCAAGCCGGTCTGGTTGGTCATCAACCCTATGCGCAATCTTCCGCCGTGGCGGGTGGCCAGCTGTTGCAAGAGCCTGAAATGCTGTTGCTCCAGCACGTCAATGCCGGTCAGCACACAGCGGCTGCACGATACCCGGCTGCCGGATGGCGCCGGTTGCCCGTCCAGCCGGGCAACCGGGCCACAACAAAGACACAGGACAACAATGAAGCCAATGAGCTTGATCATCTCTTACCTTTGCGATGCTATGAGCAATCAGAGTGCTTGCTACAACATGCGATGCCGTACTTCTCGGCCAGAAATGTTCTCACTTTTCGCGGCATTGCCGAAGCCAGTTCCTGCCACGTGACCACGCTCATCCGGCACCTGAGTTCCGCGCTCACCACGGCCGATATAACCTCGAAGCAATCCTCGATCAGATCCTGACGGCGCTGGTCACAGAAGACAGCAAACGATGCGGCATGGGCATGCGCCGCCAGAGCACCGCGAATCAGTTGGCAGGAACGAAATCGTTCTTTGTTCCTGGGCAGCCGATCCACATCGAAGACGGATTCCAGATCGCGATAGCGATGCACCAGATCCTGCCTTGCGCTTTGGAAATCTCCTTCTGTTAACTTAGCTTCGATGAACAGCCCTCCCAGCTTGAGGTCGATCTCACTACGATCCTCAGCGCCATTCTTTAACGCGATTCCCGGCCTGAAGCCAAAGGCCGGATGAATGCCAGGATCGATTCCGAGCAGGGAACAGAGAGACGCACGGCGCAGTATTCCCGGGTAGCAAAAAATATTCATCAGTAGCGCATCTGAGCTGTTCGCACACTCGAGCTCGCGCCGTGTGCGATCGGTCTTCCGGGGCAGAAATCGCGAGCCGGTATAAACCTTGGCCAGGCGTGCCTTCCATCCCGCGTGCTGCAGGATTCGCTTGTACGAGGAAGGCAGAAAATTGCCGTGTTCCCCAGCCTCATTTTCCGCGTAGACAATGTTCGGCACCGGGCCGTAGCTCATTTCTGCCGCCCACCCTGCGGCTCTCAGGCCATTGCGCTGGCTGAGCTCCCAGCGCAGGCCGCTTGGGCTGACGGTCTTTAGCCGGAGTGTCACAGTCTCCAAGGATAGGCGAAACATAAGCGAAAGTCACCCACGCTCATTCCTCATCCGGCCATCGCGCTGGCTCAACGATGCGGGAGCGGATTTAGAGGAGGTGTGCGTAAAGATTTTCCTTTCCCACAACTATCCCACTCACCCATTGGTCGTGGACGGGACAGAGTTCAGGCCAATTCCGATTCCAACGCCTTGATCTGCTGCGTCACCGCAGACTGCGTCTCTTTGGCCGTACACTGGCCAGAGCAGAATCTAGGAGCAAGAGATGGCGGTTCTTCTACTCGTTGGCGCAACCGGCTTGGTGGGCCAGTCAGTCTTGCAGCAAGCGCTCGCCGACAGCAGGGTCAGCAAGGTGGTTGCAATCACGCGCAAGGCGCTGCCGCCGCAAGACAATCTTGAAAACCCTTTGGTCGACTTCGACGCATTGCCCGCCGACGCGCCCTGGTGGAACGTGGATGGAGGCATCTGCACCCTGGGCACCACCATGCGCCAGGCAGGTTCGCATCAAGCCTTCCGCAAAGTGGATGTCGACTATCCGCTGGCCGTGGCCAGATTACTGCATCAGCATGGCGCGAAGAGCTTTGCCTTTAACTCCTCGATCGGAGCTAATCCAAAAGCCAGGGCCTTCTATATGCGGGTCAAAGGTGAGGTGGAACAAAGACTCATCGCGGGCGGCTTTCCCTCGCTCACGCTGGTGCGCCCTTCGGGCATCCTGGGCCCGCGCAAACCGCATCGTGCCTGGGAGGCGCGCACCATCCGGGTTTTTCATTCGCTGCGGCCCATACTCCCGCGTCATTACCGGGTAGTTCCTGCCGACAAGATCGCCAAGGCTTTGCTTGAGGCCGCCATCACGGCTCCCCCGGGAGTCCATATCATCGAATCTGAGCAACTGTGACTTTAAACTTCAGAGAGAAACGGCAGGCGCGGCGCCAGGGCAAAGTTGAGCTGGACCAGCACGATGAAGACGATGCTCACGTAGGTGTTTATCAGGCAGAGGCAGGCTCCCAGGGCATAGAGCCCCTGGGCCACCACGATTCTGCGTTCCACCGCGCATTGTTGCTCGTGGGTAACACTCTCCCGCAGCAGACCCGCATGTTCCGCATAACGCCAGCTAACGTAAAGCACTACGCCGAGCAGCAGAATATTAGCCCAGTACGCGATCAGGACACTGCGATAGGCGATGAATCCCGCCAGCAGCCGGGTAGAGAAGGGCATGATCGATACCGCGAAAAGAAAAGCAATATGGATCCAGGAAAGATGGCGATCACTGCGCGTAAACGAGTTGAGCTGCGCCTGCTGGCCATTCCAGAAAATGCCCAGGGTCATGAAGCTCAACAGGTAGCTGATCAGCTGAGGCGCAGAGCCGGCGAGTGTGCGCCACAGTTCACCCTGACTGTGGATGACTTCGCTGGCCGGGACATGGAGATCGAGAACCAACAGCGTCATGGCCACGGCGAAGATGCCGTCGCTGAGAGCGGCAAGCCGCTCCAGACTTTGGCCGCTAATCTGGTTGTAAGACGTTGGCATGGCGCGGTCGGTGATAGTGTATCTGTTGCGCGGTGTCTTCGCAGCAGCAACTCAAAAGGAGCGAGCATTTCGCATGACAAAAAAACTATGGACGGCGGTTGACCAGTACACCACGGATCTGCTCTTGCCGGCGGACGCTGCTCTCGATGCGGCGTTGGCAGCCAGTGAGGCGGCCGGGCTGCCCTCGATCAGCGTTAGTCCAAGCCAGGGTAAGCTGCTCATGCTGCTGGCTCAGTTGGCCGGCGCGAAGCAGATTTTAGAGATAGGTACACTGGGCGGCTACAGCAGCATCTGGCTGGGCCGGGCGCTTGCTCCCGGTGGCCGCTTGATCACGCTCGAGGCCAATCCCAAACACGCCGACGTGGCCCGAGGCAATATCGCCCGCGCCGGCTTGGCCGAAGTGGTGGAAGTACGTTTGGGCGATGCCCGCGCCGGCATTCAGCAACTGGTGGCAGAAGGCCGCGGCAACTTCGACTTGATTTTTATTGATGCCGACAAGCAAAGTATTCCGCACTACCTGGAGTGGTCGCTGAAGCTGTCACACCGTGGCACTCTCATTATCGTGGACAACGTGATCCGCGACGGAGCCTTGATTGATGCCAAGAGCGAAGATCCCAATGTACTAGGAGCGCGGCGCATGCATGAAATGTTAGCCGCTGAACCGCGTGTGAGCGCAACCACCATCCAGACTGTGGGCAGCAAGGGATACGATGGCTTCACCCTGGCACTGGTCATCGCCGACTAGCGGCGAACATCGGAGGAAGCAAGCAATGGAAAGACGAGACTTTGTCACATCGGCAATTGCTATGGCGGGGGCCGCGTTGAGCGGCGGAGAGGGATGGGCGATGGCGCAACCAGCGCGAGAATATTACCAGCTGCGGAAGTATTCGCTACAAACGGGGCCGCAATTAGCGCTCACGCAAACCTATTTTGAGCATGCTCTGATTCCCGCGCTCAACCGGATGGCGATCACTCCGGTCGGCGCCTTCAAACTGGATGTCGGCCCGGAGACGCCGACCTACTATCTGTTGATTCCGGCAACGTCGGTGGAAGCGCTGGTTACGCTGGACACGCGGTTGGCCGAGGACAGCGATTTCCTCAAAGTATCCACGTCGTTCTGGGCAGCGCCGGCTTCTGCACCCGCTTTCGCGCGTGTGGAAAGTTCGCTCATGTCCGCCTTTGCGGGCTGGCCGAAACTGGTTGCGCCGAAGAGGGAAAAACGAATATTTCAACTGCGCACCTACGAGAGCGCAGGCTATGGGGCACATGTGCGGAAAGTACAGATGTTCAACGAATCGGAGATTGGCATCTTCACCCGGACAGGATTGACTCCCGTCTTCTTCGGAGACACCTTGATTGGGCACCGGATGCCAAGCCTGACCTACATGCTGACGTTTGCCGATGTGGCGGATCTGAATGCGAAGTGGGGAGTGTTTGGATCGGATCCAGCTTGGAAGGAACTCTCACACCAGCCGCAAAATTCGGATGCGGAGATCGTGTGCAATATCTCAAATCTTTATTTGAGCCCGTTGAGCTGTTCACAAATTTAAGCGAACCGCAGGTCTCTCCACTCCGCTCCGGACTTTCTGTCGAGTTCAGCGTCGATGAACTCCCGCGTAGCAGAAAATCCGGAATGCAGCGAAGTGGAGGGATCTACGGTTCGCCGAGGTAAAAAGTGAGCTTCGCGGATTCCCATCCTTGAACCCGGCAACTGGGTTCAAGGATGGGGTGTCCGTGCCATAGTTACTCGCCGTTAGAGCCGGAAACTGCTTCCGGATGAACGATGCGGTAGCTGCTGCCACCGTTCGACCATACCGTGAGCAGCATGTCCTTATCTGCCGGCGCCTCCTTGACGTCGTTGCGGAATTGATCCGCCGATGTTACCGGCTTGCGATCAATCTGTTGGATGACATCACCACTGGTCAACCCTGCATCCTCCGCAGGGCTCCCGGGCTGTACCTGTGCAATCGCCACTCCCTGTACTTGCGCAGGGAGGTTCAACTGCTGGCGCACATCCGGAGTGAGATCGGAGATCGCGATGCCTAGCTTGGCGTGACCAGAGTCTCCGCTGGCAGCTGTCGCGACTTCCTGGTTCTTGTGGTATTCACCAACCGTCAGGTCGACCGTCTCCGGGTGCCCGTTCCGCTCCACATTCAACTGGATCTTAGAGCCAGGCGCAATCTCGCTTACCACTACCTGGAGATCGCTTCCGGTTTCTACCGGCTTGCCGTTCACAGCGGTGACGACATCACCCTGCTTCAAGCCGCCGCGGCTCGCGGGAGAGTCGGGAGTTACAGAAGCAATCAGCGCTCCGGTGTTCCCGGTCAGGTTGAAGAACTTCGCGTTGTCAGGAGTGACATCGTTCAATCCCACTCCCAGGTATCCATGATGAACCACGCCGTTCTTGATGAGGGCGTCGACCACCGGGTGCACCGTCTCGGTGGGGATAGCAAAGCCCGCGCCAGAGAAGTTTCCTGTATCCGAGATAAGAAAGGTGTTGATGCCGATCAGTTGACCATGGGCATTCACCAGCGGGCCACCGGAGTTGCCGGGGTTGATGGCGGCGTCGGTCTGGATGAAGTCTCCAGGCTTGCGAGGATTGTCCGAATACGGGTTCGGCCGGTCAACCGCGCTCACAATACCACGGGTGACGGAGAAGCGGAAATAACCGAAGGGGTTGCCGATGGCCAATACCGATTGTCCAGCCACCAGTTTGGTTGAGTCGCCCCAGGCGATCGTGGGCAGATCTGTGGCGTTGATCTTGACCACGGCGAGATCTGTAAGCTTGTCGGTTCCAATTACCTTGGCCGGGAAGGAGCGGCGATCATGCAGCGTTACCCGCACTTCCATCGCGCCATCGACCACGTGGTTGTTGGTCACGATGTATCCATCGGGGGAGATGATCACACCGCTGCCAATGCCGTGCTCAATCTGCTGTTGTCCCTGCCCGCGCATTCCGTGTCCGAACTGCTGGGCGAATCCAGGGCCAAAGAACTGGGCGAAAGGATTATCGCTCTGCCCTTGATCGTCACTACCTTCAGCTGCAGCCGGCTGCTCCGGCCCGTGGGAGGTAACAGCAATGTTGACCACCGCAGGGGTAACCCGCGAAGCGACAGCTTCCGTCGCTTGATCGAGCGCCAGCAGGGGATCAATTGTCGAGTTGTTGATGGGGGTGATGGTGTTTTCAGGAGCGGTTGCCGCATCGACATGCCGGTGGCCGACGATGAGTGCTCCGGTGGAGAGAACAAGGGCAAAAGCCAACAGTGGAACAGCGTAGGCTTTGGCTCTTGCTCTTAATAAATTAGTTTCTTTGGACATGGGTTTTCCTCTTTCGGGGTGAAGTTTTTTAAATCTGGAAAGCTATCCAGCGATCAGTTGAGGGAAGGGTGGTACGGAACTCGCCGTGAGAGACCCTCGAACTTTGCGGGACTTCCACGGTAAAGAGAAGCAAGGTGATGACTCCGCCGTCCTGGTCCTCTGTTACTTGGACGAACTGGAGACGGCGGGAAGTCTTAGCCGGCCGTACGGCATGCGGCTTGGCTTGAACGCTCGCGCGCTCAGCCGGCCGCCTAGTATCGGGATGGAATACGGCTTCCTGATACCGGGCTCGGTGTGGTTCTGAATAGGCCGGTTCCACGGCAGTTGCTGCCGCGACCGAGTCATTGCCGGCAAAGGTAATGATGCCCGGGCAAAGCTGCAGAACCAGCGCGCCGGAGAGAGAAAGCATCAACCCGGCCGCGACCAACCCACGAGAAAGCATAGGGCCCAGGCTGCGGCGCCGATGGAGGATGTTCTCTACTCTTTCTGCCAGCTCGGAATGCCGCTTCCACAAGCCTGGCGCCAGCAAGGCGGCGCGTTTGACCAGCCTGTTCTCGGCAAGTTTCGTCAGGCAGGTGGCGTAGGCGCGGGCATTGCCGGCAGCGTCCAGCACGGCATCGTCACAGGCCCGCTCCCGCTCCAGGCAAAGATGACGCTCAGCCCAAAAGAGCGCAGGATTCAACGGGCTAAGGGCTCGTAACAGTTTCTGCAGCAGATTGGTCCAATCATCGCCCCGATCGAGATGGGCCATTTCATGCAGAATGATCTGCTTCAGCTCGCTCGGCGCCAGCTCACTCCACAGCGAGCGCGGCACAATCACCGCCGGACGAAAGAAGCCGAGCACGCTGGGTGCATCGACGGCATCGGAAAGCCGTACCTCGACCGGACGGGAGCCGGGCCGGACCACCATCGATTGCATCTCCGCACCCAGCTCGTGGAAGGGAACGGGGGTGGAGTTCCGCCACAGTGATCTCATCTGCAGCGCGCTGGTGCAAAGCCGGATCAGGGAGAACAGGGAAGCGACCACCCAGAAACCTTCAATCGCAAAAGCCCACGCGCTATTCAAGCGCAAGGAGAAATCTGCCTGGTGTCCAGCGGAGACGGAATAAGGGTCAACCCCAAAAAGCACCCGGCCGAGCGCAAAGCAAGGCAGCAAAGCCACCAAGGTGAAGACAATCAACCAAAGGGTAAAGCGAGTAGAAGCACGCAGCCCGGGAGCGAGCTTAAGCGCCGCCCAAGCCAAAGCAGTCAAGAGCAGCCCTTGCCAGATGCTGGTGATCAGCAACTCCGCCGGGCCGGTCGAAATGAATTGCCGCAATAGATTCGCTTCCATCGGGTTATTCCATTACTCGCTTGTCAGCGTCCAGACTCATCCGCCTGCTGGATCGCATCCCTTAGACGTTGCAACTCTTCCGCTGTTATCTCTTTGTCGCCCAGCAGAGATAACATCAACTTCTCCCGGGAATCACCGAAGAAACGGCGCAGTACCAACCGCACCTCGGAGAAACCGGCTTCCTCCTCGGCCACTAAGGGTGTATAGAAAAACGCCCGTCCTTCTTTACGATGCAGAACATAGCCCTTCTGTTCCAGAATCCGTATTGTTGTGAGCACAGAGTTATACGCCAGCGCATCCTTCTTCGGTAGGGCGGCTGCGATTTCATTGACTGTGGATTCCCCGCGGGTCCAAAGAATCTTCATCAGCCGTAATTCCGCTTCGGTCAGCGTAGGCGATTTTTTTGGTGGCATTGAGTAAGTCCCGTGTGGCCACTTACGGCCGCATCATCCTGAAAAAAGCATAATGCCGTCGATGTCGCATGTCAACTAATTTATTAATACTTTAATTGGGCGCGTATGCTGCTGGAGGAAAGCGCCAGCGGAGGCCACCTTGCCACTCCCCACCGGCCTGCAATCGAGGCCGCCGATTGATGTCATCACCAGCCCGTTTACGCGCTTCGCCAGGATGGAAGCTGCAGGCGGGATTCTGCTCCTCGTGGCTACAGCCATTGCGCTGATATGGGCTAACTCGAGGTGGGAACACAGCTACTACGAGATCTGGCACACCCAGGTCGTGATCAGCCTGGGGCATCTCTCCATCTCCGAGAGCCGCCATGAGTGGGTGAACGATGGGCTGATGTCGATCTTTTTCTTCCTTGTCGGCCTGGAAATCAAGCGTGAGCTTTTGATCGGCGAGCTCTCCACCTTGCGCCAGGCGGCTTTTCCGTTCATTGCCGCCTTGGGGGGATCAATTTTTCCGGCGCTGATTTACGCGGCCGTAAATAAGGGTGGTGTAGGCGCCAACGGTTGGGGTATTCCGATGGCGACGGATATCGCCTTTGCGCTGGGCGTGCTGGCGCTGCTCGGCAGCAGGGTTCCGGTGGCGCTGAAGGTCTTCGTCGCCGCCCTGGCCATCGTCGACGATATCTTCGGCGTGCTGGTGATCGCGTTGTTTTACACCCGGCACATTTCGCTGCTCGCTTTGGGTCTTGGTTTCGCGGGTGTCGCCCTTTCTTTCGCGGCCAATCGGCTAGGCATCCGCAATCCAGCGGTCTATGCCGTGATCGGCGTTTGCGTATGGTTCGCGATGCTCAACTCGGGGGTGCATGCCACCATCGCCGGCATCCTTCTGGCCTTCACCATTCCTGCCCGGAACTCACTCGACAAGACAGAGTTCCTGCGCAAGAGCCGTTGGCTGCTGGATCAATTCGAAACCCACGATTTGAATTCTTCCCAGGCCCACCAAGCCATCCATTCGCTGGAGCAGCAGTGCGAGATGATCGAGTCTCCGCTGCACCGCATCGAGCACTGGCTGCAGCCATGGGTCAGCTTTCTTATCATGCCGATCTTCGCCTTCGCCAACGCGGGAGTTAACGTTCTGGGCAAGTTAGGCGCGGCGGTAACCAATCCCGTTAGCTTGGGTGTAATGCTCGGCCTGCTGCTGGGCAAGCCTTTGGGGATTACTCTCTTTGCCCGGATCGCGTCGTTGACCGGATGGGCATCGCGCCCGGTCTCTGTATCCTGGAGCCAGATCTTTGGCGCCAGCTGGCTCTGCGGTATTGGCTTCACCATGTCGCTTTTTATTGCCTCGCTAGCCTTGGGCGACGACCACTTGCTGGACATGTCGAAGATAGGAACCATGGCCGCCTCGATCGCCGCAGGATGTATCGGGAGCCTGTTGTTGCGATCGCGGAGACTTGGCTGACGTCCCCCGACACTTACAACACTTGTTGTAGAGCGATCCTGGTGGCACTATGGTAACAAGGGAATAGCACTACGGTTACAACCTGCCCGCCGATACTCCGCCTGGAAGTAACGCCCCTGCGACTACTCTAGGTCACGGGAGGTGGTTACTGCTGGAAGCTGTTCCCCAATGTTCCGGTTTTGGGGTGACGTGCAGAGATTCTATGAGCTCACACAATCGGGTTCCGCTGTTCATCAATCGGTATTCGCTTTCGCCGCGTACGGCGATTGGTGTGCAAACGCTTCGCTTGCTTGGTCCGCACCAGGACTGGCTGCATTTTCATTGGTGGAGCAGCAGCCTTACGCAGCCGGATCCGCGCTCGGTTCTGTTTGAGAACACCGTTCTCAGCCGGTTCTCCTTTCTCCACAAGCCCAAAACTGTGCGCTTCTGCGAAATGCTGGGCATTAGCTCATGGAGCGGCAGCGATCTGCGTCCCACGCTCGCTAAGCGCCTCACTGCCCACTATCGCGAACGCGTCTCGAGCATTTACGTGGCTCCCTTGGGCGAAGAGGATGCGACCCGATGCCTTGAGCTGACCAACCTGGTAGGGGCTCCCTTCGTGCTTCATCTCTGGGACGTATTGCAAGGCGACGTCGCCGGCGGAGCGCTAAGGCAGCTGGTAGATCGGGCGCAGCATGTTTATTGCGTGAGTCAGCCCCTGCTGGACGATGTGCTGCGAATACGCGGCGATGCTGACTTGCTTTCCTTCTCAAGAGATGCCTCGCAAGCCACGGCCAAGCCCCGGGACCAAGGCCCGCTCAAGGTGGTCATGCATGGCAACGTCTTCTCCTATGCCGAGGGCCTCGACGATCTGGATCAGGCTATTGCTCTGCTCGAACGCAAAGGGCTGAAGGTCGAGGTCTCCTTTGTCGGGTCTCCGAAAATACTGCGCCTGGCCAACACCACCCTTAAGAATCGGGTCAAGATGCGTGGGTTCTTGTCTACGCAGCGCGAGCTGGATAACGAACTCAGCAGTGCTCACGTCGGCTTCCTGCCCGGCCCCAAGCTGGATCCAGGATGTGATCTAAGGAGCCGTTACTCTATCCCTTCGCGCATTCTCGACTACATGGCCGTGGATCTTCCCATTGTCGGGGTTGTGCATGAGGCGTCGGCAACTGGCGGCTTTGTACGTAAGTTGGGCCTCCATCCTGCGGCAACGTGCTCCGGACCGGAGCAGGTGGCCGAATGGCTGCTCCGGCTCTCGCGCCGCGATGCCTGGAGGGAGCAAAGCGCCAAGTCCCGCGCCGCCTTCGACCTCTTGCAACGTCAGGAGTCTCCGGCGCAAACGCTCAAACGGACCCTGGACAGGATCGCCTGAGCGAAGATTGAGCTGGCCGGGGCCCGCTTTTCTTGGCGTCCCTGTGCAGAAGACCGGTTCACAGGCGAAAATAAGTGCTGTGACCATCCTTCACGAAGACCGTCTTTTCCCTTCCGAACCCACAACTCGAGCAATTGCCCGCAGGCTTTACGGGGCCGTTCGCGATCTACCCCTTGTCAGTCCGCATGGGCACACGGATGCGCGCTGGTTCGCAGAAAACGAAGCTTTCCCGAATCCCACCAGCCTATTCATCGTTCCCGACCACTATGTCTTCCGCATGCTTTACAGCCAAGGCATCGCCATGGAAGACCTGGGCATTGGGCAGAAGACTTTGGATGACGATGAGGCACGCAGGATTTGGATCCGCTTCGCAGAGTCGTATTACCTTTTCCGCGGCACGCCCACCCGCTTGTGGCTCGACCATGCTTTCCAGGAGCTGTTCGGCTTCGAAGAGCGGCTTTGCGGCAGGAATGCCGGCGCGTACTACGACACCATCAGCGCCAAGCTGGCTTCTCCTGCCTTCCGGCCGCGAGCGCTTTACCAACAGTTCAACCTTGAAGTGCTGGCCACGACCAACCCTCCGCTTGACCCGCTGACTTACCATCAGGCGATCCGCGACTCAGGATGGAAGGCGCGCATCCTGCCTACCTTTCGTCCCGATTCCGTCGTCGATCCGGAATTCGATGGTTTTCGCCAGAATGTCGAAAAGCTGGGCGAGATGCACGGCGAGGATTGCTCACGCTGGCCAGGATATCTGCTCGCTCTGCGCCAGGCCCGCGAGCGCTTTAAGAAGCTGGGTTGCACGGCGACCGACCACGGGCATCCCACAGCCCGGACGGCTGACCTGGACGGCGGTGCGGCCGCTGCGCTCTTCGATCGCGTCATTGCAGGCAAGGCTGACGCTCAGGAGCACGAGCTCTTTCGTGCTCAGATGCTGACGGAAATGGCGCGCATGAGTGTAGAGGACGGCCTGGTGATGCAGATCCATCCTGGGAGCCGTCGTAATCATAACCGCCAGGTCTATGCCCGCTTCGGGCGCGACGTCGGAGGGGATATTCCGACTCCAACCGACTACGTTAACGGGCTGCAGCCGCTGTTGGATCGCTTTGGCAACGACGCCTCGTTTACCCTTATTCTCTTTACTCTGGACGAATCCACGTACGGGCGCGAGCTGGCGCCTTTGGCGGGACATTACCCGTGCCTCCGCCTGGGACCGCCATGGTGGTTTTACGATAGCCCCGAAGGCATGATGCGCTTCCGCGAGCTCACCACGGAGACCGCGGGTTTCTATAACACCGTAGGCTTCAACGACGATACGCGGGCATTCCTCTCCATTCCGGCGCGGCATGACGTGGCTCGGCGTGTGGACTGCGCTTACCTGGCAAGATTGGTGGCCGAGCATCAGCTGGACGAGGACGAGGCCTTCGAAGTGGCTCATGCGCTCGCCTACGATCTGGCGCGCAAAGCGTACCGGCTGTAAAAAAGGACTTAGTCCGGGGGAGCGGGTTTTCAAACTCGCGAGAAGGGAGCAAAAATGAGTCTCTATTGGCAACAGGGCAGCCCGAATACCGAGCTCTCGCCGGAATGTTTACGCGAATCGCTCTACCAGGCGCTCGACCGGCTGGGAAACCGGCGCCGGGTTCTGGCCGTACCCCCTGACTTCAGCCGCTTCCACTCCCAGGCTGGTCCTCTCACCCAATATGCTTACGCGTACTACGGGGACCGGCTGGCTTGTGTTCTGCCCGCCCTGGGGACACATACACCGATGCCGCCCGCTACCCTCACGCGCATGTTTGGGGACATACCGCACTCCCTCTTTGCGGTGCACAACTGGCGCACCGACGTGGTCACTCTGGGCGAGCTGCCGGCAAGCTTCATCCAGGAGCAGTCAGACGGACTGCTTGACTACACCTGGCCAGCGCAGGTGAACCGCATGATCCCGGAAGGGAATTTCGACCTGGTGCTTTCCATCGGCCAAGTCGTGCCCCACGAGGTGGTCGGCTTAGCCAACCACAACAAGAACATCCTGGTAGGCACAGCCGGCCCGCTCAGCATTCATCGCAGCCACTACCTGGGCGCGGTGGTGGGCATGGAGCGGATCATGGGGCGGATGGATAACCCCGTGCGCCGGGTCTTGAATCGAGCCGCCGATGAGTTCCTTCGCAATATCCCTATCGTTTATGTATTGACGGTGATCGGCGCCAACCCAGCCGGTGAGCTGGTAGTGCGCGGCCTCTTCGTGGGCGAAGACCTGGAATGTTTCCGCCTGGCGTCGGAGCTCAGCGTCCAGGTGAACATCCAATTGCTCGATCGGCCCATACACAAGGCGGTCGTTTACCTCGATCCGGAGGAGTTCCACAGCACCTGGTTGGGGAATAAGGCGATCTACCGCACCCGTATGGCACTGGCAGACGAGGCAGAGCTGATCGTGCTCGCTCCCGGGGTGAAGCAATTTGGAGAAGATCCCACGATTGACCGCATGATTCGCAGATTTGGCTATCACGGCACCCCAGCTACGCTCGAAGCGGTGAAACAAAACCCGGATCTGGCCGCCGAGCTGAGCACCGCCGCTCATCTGATCCACAGCTCCTCGGAAGGCCGCTTCCACATCACATATTGCCCCGGGGGCCTCACCCGCGAGGAGACAGAAGGCGTAGGATTCGGCTATGCCGATCTGGCCAGCACGATCGCCCGGTACAACCCGGCAAAAATGCACGATGGCTACAACACCATCGAGGGTGAAGAAGTGTTCTTCATTTCCCACCCCGCTCTGGGCTTGTGGGCGTCCTGCGGATTTTCTCCTGAGTTTGCTGGGACCAATGTTTTCCACGAAGAAAGCCGCAGATAACTATCCTTGCTGGCGCCACGTGGCAGAAAATCCGGTCACCGTGGCCGGTTTGCGCCGGTTTAGGTACATTGCCCCGCTTTATGCAGTTTCCGGGGCGAATTTCCGCATCGAACAAAGAAACTGGCTAAACATGCAGTCCTCGGGAAGGGTAAGAAATGGAATTCCACGTCTCAAAGGAAGCACGCGACCGTTATGAATTCAGCCAGAAACTGTTTTCTTTCAGCGGCAACGTAGTTTTCGCCAATCTCAGCGCCAGCCGGGAGTTCGCCTTCCGGATGAACGAGCGCCGCGGAGCCGAAAAAGACCCCACGCAGACCATCAACCCTGGCGCCCTCTACGCCATGGGCCTCATTGATGAGATGAGCCATGCCCTGGTCGAGTATTACCGCCTGCGCCTGGATCCCAAGGTCATGGCCGGAGCGCTGGAGTGGTTCGATGGCCGCCTGGGCAAAGCGGAACTGGACAAGACCATCCTGGCTTTCGTGGAGCAGTTTCCGACCGTTGATGTCTATCGCAAGGAAAGGGCTCCGGCGGAGTGGCTGGCAGGTTCAACGGATGGCGTCCCGCATCGCGCGGTGGCTTTTGAAGAGATGACGTTGCTGTGGCTGGCCAACGCAAACCCAGCCTTCAAACCATTTTCCGAACTCTTCACTGATCAATCTCTGGCCGCGGTCACGCGTTACCAGCAGATCACCGCTGGGCTGCGCGAATTCTTCAGCACCCGGCCTCGGCTGAAGCAGCAAAACCTGATTGACGTGCTGCGTGCCCCGGCCTTGGCATCGCCGGACTCACTCAGCGGCCAGCTCGCCTACATCATCGAACACTGGGCTGATCTGATCGGCGACGCGCTTGCCAAACTTCTGCAGGCCATCGATGTGCTCAAGGAAGAGGACATCGCCATTTGGATGCGGTTCAACCCGCCCGGCGCCAATACCGGCCGCAGGGGCAACTTTCCATGGAATATTGATAAGAAGGGGGAAGTGCCGTCCTACGTGGAATCGGCCCAGGAGGCCGAGCGTTTCAGCCAGGACCAGGAATGGATGCCCACCACCGTGCTCATCGCCAAGAGCACTTACGTCTGGCTGGAGCAGCTCTCCCGTTACTATGGCCGCCACATTTATCGCCTCGACCAGATACCCGATGAAGAGCTGCGCCGCCTGGCCGGGCACGGCATCAACTCGCTATGGCTCATCGGCGTGTGGGAGAGAAGCTCCGCCTCGCAGACCATTAAGCAACTCTGCGGCAACCACGACGCTGTCGCCTCGGCCTACTCCCTCTATGGCTACGACATAGCCCAGGATCTGGGCGGGGAAGCGGCCTACCGCAACCTGCGCGACCGCGCCTTCGCCCATGGCGTCCGCCTGGCCAGCGACATGGTTCCCAACCACATGGGCATCGATTCCAGCTGGGTCATCGAGCACCCGGAGTGGTTCATGTCGCGCCCCGACAGCCCCTATCCCGCCTACCGCTTCGAAGGGCCCGACCTCTCCCGCGACGGCCGGGTAGAAATCAAGATTGAAGACCATTACTACGAGCAGTCCGATGCGGCGGTGGTCTTTCGCCGCCGCGACAAGTGGACCGGCGAAACCCGCTACGTCTATCACGGCAACGACGGCACCAGCTTTCCCTGGAACGACACCGCCCAGCTCGACTACCTGAACCCGGCCACGCGCGAGCAGGTGATCCAGACCATTCTGCACGTTGCCCGCCTTTTTCCCATCATCCGCTTCGATGCCGCAATGACTCTGGCCAAGCGCCATTTTCAGCGCTTGTGGTTTCCCATTCCCGGCACCGGCGGAGCCATTCCTTCGCGCGCGGAATACAGCATGAGCAAGGCCGACTTCGACCGCGCCATGCCGGAAGAGTTCTGGCGCGAGGTGGTAGATCGTGTGGCCCAGGAGGTCCCCGGAACGTTGCTGCTGGCCGAAGCCTTCTGGCTCATGGAGGGGTATTTCGTCCGCACCCTGGGCATGCACCGGGTGTACAACAGCGCGTTCATGAACATGATGCGCGACGAGGAGAATGCAAAGTATCGCTCGGTGATCAAGAACACCATCGAATTCGACCCCGATATTCTCAAGCGCTACGTTAACTTTATGAGCAATCCCGATGAGCGTACGGCCATTGACCAGTTCGGCAACGGCGATAAGTGCTTCGGGGTGGCGACCATGATGTCTACTCTTCCCGGGCTGCCCATGTTCGGCCACGGGCAGATCGAAGGCTTCACGGAGAAGTACGGCATGGAGTTCCGCCGCGCCCGCTACCAGGAGGATCCGGATCGCGCGCTGGTGGAGCGTCACAACCGCGAAATCGCGCCCCTGCTGCACCGCCGCTGGTTGTTCGCGGAGAGCGAGAATTTTCTGCTGTACGACTTTTACCGGCCGGACGGGTCGGTGGACGAGAATGTCTTCGCTTACTCCAACCGGCGCGGGGAGCACCGGGCGTTGATCATCTACCACAACCGCTTTGCCACCACTTACGGCACGGTCAACCACTCCGCCGCCTATGCTGACAAGGGGGCGGGCCATCTGCGCCAGCAGTCGCTGGGGGGCGCGTTCGCGCTGCCCAACGACGGCAACCTCTTCCTGGCCTTCCGCGATAATTGCACCGGGCTGGAACACCTGGAGCGGGCATCGAAGATCGTCTCCCAGGGCTACTCCTTGGAGTTGCAGGCCTACAATTGCCACGTCTTCCTGGACTGGCGAGAGCTAAGACCATCCGAGAACTACCGCTGGGACCTGCTCTGCGACTCATTAAACGGCCGCGGCGTGCCTAACCTGGACGAGGCACTGCTGGCGCTTGAACTGGCTCCTCTGCACCAGGCGCTGGTTTCGCTGCTCGATGCCGATGCGGTGGAGAGCTTTGCCCTTGTGGTTAGCAGCGAGGAGGCCTTGCCCGCCTGCGGGCAGAAGGCGGAAACGTCAACACCGGCTGTTCAGGTTATGCAACGGCTGGAGGAGTTAAGCGTACGCTTCGCGAGCGAAGGCTTGGCTCTCTACGCGCGAAAAACCGGCCAACCACACGTCGATGGAAATGATGCATGGCTCATGATTTGCGCCCAATTGCAGGCTGCGGCCGGGCTACCTGGGCTGGAGGCCGAGTTCCCGGAACCCTGGTCCAGCGAGGCCAAGGCGGTATTGCCCAGCAGCAGCCCGAAGCTCCACGCGAAGGCAATTTGGGGACCGGTGCTCGCGTACTGTGTTCTCGAAGCCATGGCGCGAAAGATTGGCGGCAAGGACACGGCCGCCACGGCGTTGGACATGTTCGATCGCCTGCGCCTGCGCGAGCCCCTTGCCCGGGCCTTCTCGCCAGGCGGGGAAATCACCGAGGACGGCTGGCGCGCCGCCGCCCGCGTGCGGCTGGCCTTGCTGGGGCTCACGCTGGCGGGAGCCAAACCGGTGAAGGGGGCGGTAGACGACGCGTTCGCAGGCTTCCCCCGCGGAATCTGGGACGATCCCGACGCTCGCTGGCTGCTGCGGGTGAACGAGTCCGGGGGCGAGTGGTACTTCAACAAGGAGCTGCACGAGCAGATGATGTGGTGGGCGCAATTACCCCATCTTGTCGAGCTTGGGAGGCCGGCCAAGACACAGGCGCCCGCTAAGGGTGGAAAATCGGCCCCGAAATCAACCGTCAAATCGATCGCAGCCATTGGACAGGCGGTTGAGGAGGCCTGCGAGCAGGCGGAGGAATCCGGCTACCGCGTCGGCAAGAAGAAAGAGGCAGCAGCCAAACCGGCGAAACGTGAAAAAGGAGCGCTGGCAAAGTGAGCCGCCGGGGTTAAGCAGGGGGGTACCTGATACATCCTCGCCATTCGGCAAACGGCGGCTGGCGGCTAAAATGACAGTGGTTTGGGCTCCGGGGGGTTATGGCACGAACGGCTTCTAAAAAAGTAGTTTTGCGTCGCACGGGCGATGCCGCAGGTCCGATTACTCTGGCGATCGATATTGGGGGCAGCGGCCTGAAGATACAGGCGCTGAGCCCGGAGGGCCGGCCGCTCAGCGATCGGCTGCGCGTGCCTACTCCAATTCCGGCAACCACCACCGAGATTCTGAGCGCGCTCGACGAGCTGAAGGTAAGTGTTCCTCTCTTTGACCGGGTCTCGGTCGGGTTTCCTGGAGTGATCAAGCAAGGCAAGACGCTTACCGCGGCGAACCTTGACCCGGGATGGATTGGTTTCCCGCTGCAGAAAACCCTGGAAAAACGTTGGGGGAAGCCGGTGCGGATGGCCAACGACTCGGCAGTGGGTGGTTACGCCGTGATCCAGGGCCAAGGGGTCGAATTGGTCATTACCCTGGGCACCGGTATGGGGTCTGCGCTGTTCACCGAAGGTGTCCTTTGTCCGGGCCTCGAATTAGGGCATCATCCCTGGCGCAAAAAAACCTATGAGGAATATCTGGGCAAGCGCGGCCTGCAGAAGCACGGCGTGAAGCGCTGGAATAAATTGCTCAAACAGGCGATCGAGCAGACGGCCGCGACCTTTAACTGGGACACCCTGTATATCGGGGGTGGCAATGCCAAGAAGGTGACGCTCAAACACGGTAACGAGATCAAGATCATCTCCAACGAAGAGGGTTTGCTCGGTGCCATGGCTCTGTGGAGAGATGGGCAATAGCGAGGTTGCGCCGTCTTCACCTTTTTGAAGTCCTCGACCAGGCTTGGTGTCCGCGAGCCGTACGCCATGGAGCCACGGATTTTCTGGAAGCGATCACCAGCCGGGGAAACATCTATCGTCCCATTCAGGCGGAATTCTTTCGCGCCATTAAAGACTGCGGCGCCGAACGCGTGGTCGATCTTTGTTCGGGCGGCGGCGGCCCGTGGCTAAGTCCCGCATGGCGTTCCGCGTTGGCCGAACATGCACCGCTTACCGTTGTATTAACCGATAAGTTTCCCAGCAGCGCTCTGCCGGGTCGGCTGGTTGCGGGCGTGAGCTGCGCGAATTTTCCTGTAGATGCCGCTTGTGTTCCTGAGTCGTTACGCGGCTTTCGCACTATCTTTTCTTCCTTCCACCATTTTCGCGACACAGTTGCGCGCGATGTTCTGGACGACGCAGTACGCAATGGGGAGGGGTTCGCGATGGCCGAAGTGACTACGCCTACGCTGCGAGCCTTCGCCACCATGTTGCTGATGCCGGTCTTCGCGTGGCTCCTCACTCCGCGGATGCGGCCGTTCCGGTGGTCGCGGCTGTTGCTGACTTACCTGCTCCCCGTGATCCCGCTGGTGGTTTTGTGGGATGGCCTCGTCTCCTGCTTTCGCACCCGAACTCCGGAAGAGCTGTTAGCACTCACCAGTGAGTTCCCCCACTATGATTGGCAGGCGGGCTACGCCCACGGGCAGGGTAGCTGGCTAGCTCCGGTCTATTTGATCGGGCGACCGAAGATGTGACGGCAGGTTAGGGGCTGCATAGAAGGGTGTGGGCCTGCATGATCCAATTTGTCTTTCCGCTCTTTTCAGTATGCTTACGGTTACCATGACAGATCAAACCACCGCGCGCACCTGGCTGAATCAGCCTACATATTGGAGTGAGACTGGGGATACGCTGATCGTAACGGCGCCCCCTGGCACAGACTATTGGCGAGTGACCCATTACGGATTCATCCGCGACAGCGGCCCATTTCGGTATCAGGAGCAAGATGGAAACTTTGAAGCGAAGGTGCGAATCGCGGGGAAGTACCGTGAGCTCTATCATCAGGCGGCCTTGATGATACGCGTCGACGACGAGAATTGGATCAAAGCTGGAATTGAGTTCCTGAAGGGCAAGCAAAGTGTGAGCGCCGTGGTCACGCGGGGGTTTTCCGATTGGTCTGTACTTGCTTGTTCCGACAACCCCGCGTTTCTCTGGTTGCGCATGCAACGCTATCACGACACGGTTCAGATTTCGTATTCAAGGGACAACCAGGAATGGTCGATGATTCGGCTTGCGTACTTTCCGCCGCAGGCGCCAGTCAAAATAGGCATGATGGCTGCTGCACCCGGCAAGGAAGCTCTGGAAGTCACTTTCGATCACTTTTGCATCGGCCCTCTCCATGTGCCGCCTCAAGAGGACTGAGCTACGACTCCAAGCTCTTCCTAAAAGAACACTCTTTAGAGTGAATTGGTAACATGTAACAGTATTTCCGCAGTGCTCGAGAATCTCACAGCAGCCAGTGCGCAGGAGAAGCTTATGGAAATGAATACTCGACGCGGCTTCTTTGCCAAGATCGCCGCCATGGCGGCGGGCGCCGCCGGCATCCCGAAACTCTTCGCTCTCCAGGCTTCACCTGCCGCTGCGCCTGCCACTCCGGCGCCTCGTCGTGGCGGCGGCAATCATACGCACAACGGCATCTACTACTTTTCCGGCACCGGCTCCAATGACGGCTATCCCAAGGATGATCACGTGCTCGTGACTGATGCGTTTGAGAAGCACGTTACGCGCACCATGGACGCGCTGAAGAAGTCGGTGGAGCGTGCGGGCTGCAGCATGGATAGCATCATCCACCTGCAGGTTTTTCTCTGTCTCCCGCTCGCTGACAGCATTCCCATGCCGACGGGCAAGGCAAGGTTCGATGCCCATAAAGCGCAGTACGACGCGTTGAACAAAATCTACGGGACGTATTTTTCTCCCGGCAAAGCTCCGTCCCGCGCCTGCATGGCGCTGGAATGGATCCCCGGCGATTCGCTGATTGAGATCGTGGGTAGCGCAGTCGTCCTCAATCCGCCCACCGCCGGCTGAGAGATGATTGCGCGAGAGAGTTGAGAGGAAGTGTCATGAACTTAAAGTTTGACTGGAGCCGCCGCTCCTTTGTCGCTGCGCTGGGCGCCTCCCTCGGTGGTCTGTTTGCTCCGGCGGAGTCGCATGCGGCGGGCATCTTTGGCAAGAAGCCTAAACCGTCTATGGCCTCTGTGGACGGCGAGCCCATCGTCCCCATTACCAGCGGGTTAGGTTGTACCGGCGACGTCTACGCCGAGCTTGGCGTCACGCCATTGGTCAACATCAACGGCACGGTGACGGTCATTGGTGGTTCGTTGATGAGGCCGGAGGTGATGGAGTTGATGCGGCGAGGCAACGAACACTTTGTTTTAATCGACGAGCTTGAAATCGCGGCGGGTAAGTTCATTGCCAAATTGTGTAAGTCTCCGGCGGGGTACACCGGCCTGGTGACGGGGGGCGCAGCCGCGGCCATGGTCGTCGGCTACGCCGGCATGATGACCGAGGACCTTGAGCCGCGCATGCACACCATTCCCGACGTTGCCGATTTCCCCCGGAACGAGGTCATCATCCAGAAGAGCCATCGCTATCCCTTCGACCACCAGATTCGCCAGACGGGCGCGAAGCTGGTGGAGGTGGAGACGCGCGAACAGATGATTGCCGCCATCAATCCCAAGACCGTGGCCATCCACTTCACCAATATCCTTTCCGACAAGGGACAGGTGAGCGGTCCTGAGACGGTGGAAATCGCCCGGGCGCACAATGTCTACACCTTTAATGACGCCTCCGCCGATGTGCCGCCGAAAGAGCGGCTGTGGGAGTATCCGGCGGTGGGCTTCGACATGGTGACTTTCAGTGGTGGCAAGGATATTTGCGGGCCGCAGGCCTCCGGCATCCTGATCGGCAGGGAAGAGCTGATCCGCTATGCGCTGCTGAACATGAGCCCGCAGGAAGATCGCATCGGCCGTTGCTGCAAAGTGGGCAAGGAGACTATTTTCGGTCTGCTCAAGGCACTTGAGATTTTCGTCAATCAGGACTATGACGCCACCCTGAGGATGTACGACCAACGCGCACAGGTGATCACCGATACAGTTAAGAAGTTCGGCGTCACCGCGCTTCCCCGGGAGTTCAACCTCCAGGCCCTGGGTAACGTGACGCCGCGTTATAGCTGGCAGATCGATCGCACGAAACTCAACATCACTGGGCCGGAGGTGATGCAAAAGCTGGCCGACACGCGGCCCATGGGCATTGGCAGCATGGGCGCCGGCGCCAGCGGCATGCGCGGACGCAATCCGGACGCGCCCGCGGAGGAGAATCACAGCGCGCACCATGGCCATCCCCGCGATCCGAACAGCTTCGGCTTTGCTGTGTGGCAGCTCAAGGACGGCGAGGACAGGATGATTGCCGAGCGCTTAGCCGAAATCTTCAGCGCTGCCCCGAAGGCCTAGCAGGCTGGTTCTGCGGCGTCTATTCCTTCGGGCCTTGCTATGACACAGACTCCTTCGGGACTCAACCGCGAGTCGACAGTTCTCACGCAGACAGTGAAGTCCGGACCTACCCAGCGTCGGAGTCATCTGGCCTGGGATGGCCCAAGCCAGTGTCCGGTGGTGATTTCCAAGTTGTCAAAACTGCTCAATCAAGAGAACGCACTGAGCGCACCCTGTTTACGCTGCGATTTTTGCTCTCCACAGGCGCCCTCGCGGGCGCGGGAATGCTGCGGACAGACTTGATCCGTCACTGTCACATTACGGTTTGCTGCACCCAAGTCATCACGCCGACAAGCGTTGATGCTTTCCCGGTGGTTGGCGGCAGATGCGCGGGTAGAGAGCGCCGTCGCAAGGCCAAACAGGGCCGTCGTGGCAAGACGGCGCTGACGTATGGATTACTTGCTGTCACAGTAGTACGGTTTTTGAGCCGCGTCCAGAGCGGAAGAAGAATTTTTTGGTAACCAGGCGCGTCCATTACCAGCCCATGCCGCATTCGCTCCAGGACATTGCAGGGACAGGCGGAACGGCATCGCTTCGAGTTGCATCGTATTCTGTCGCCAGTCGATTCATTTCTTCACAGCTCATACTCCCATGATCCGTGCGGAACAGAGGCCAATCCATACCGGTGGCTCAAGGATTTGTTTTGGCAGCGCACAGCGGACAAGTCAGTTTGTGGTCAAGCAAGCGATTGTAGGCCGCATCCTTCGCTGCCAACGCCTTTTGCTTAAGCTGAAGCTGCCCAAATCGCCACGCTGGAACTTCCTTGTAAACGGGAAACTGATACTGCCCCCAGTTGCGAAGAGCAGATTCATACTGCTGCATTAACTGCTGCAATTCCGCGCACGGATCAGCGCCAACCATGCCCCGATAATATTCGCCCAGCAGTCATGAGACAATCTTAAAGTCTTAAGCCAGCAGGAGGACGAGGCCGTGAAAGTCGAGGATCTTGTAGGGGCTAAGGTCTGGGTCGAACAGCCCGGCCTGGCAAAGCACGTTGGGTATATTGCGACGGTTTCCAAGCCCGTCAACCTCGAAGACATTGAAGCATCAGTCGACGCGAGCATGTTTAGAATCGTTCTGGAATCAGGAGACGTGGTTGACACTTCGGGATTGAACCTCTTAGAGATCGAGCATGCCGGTTATATAGAGGAGAGTGTTGGGAACCAGTTGGCCGATAAAACATACATCGTCCGGTTCAAGACACCTGACATCGTCACTGACGTTGTGAATGCTGCCCGCGTTGAGGTTCAGGGCGAACATCTCGCCTTCGTGAACTCGAAGGGCAGGTTGGCGGCTTTATTTCTGTTCGAGAGTGTTGAGAGCTGGTCAGAGCTACCTCCTACTGGGATTGGTGGCAGTCCAAAACAAAGAAGCTCCTTTGGCTAGCTTCAATTTCCCGCGGGTTAGCTCCCGAACCTTTGAATTAGCCGCTGAGGTACCAGGTTGCCGCTTCGAGTAGGTACGCCTCACCGCCCCATACTGTGCAGGGTCCCGGAACCGGGCTGGGCACAGGGATCCCGGGTTCGTCCCACGGCGTAAAAGAAAAACGGGAAATCATGGGACCGCATACCCATTGCGGCAGTTCTGGTCTTTGTGGAAAGCTATTTCCAGGATGAAACCACACCGAATCTTTCGCCGGCTGACAAGGCAACTTCCGATGATCCTCAGAGAATTCGTGGCCTTCTTTGTTGTCGGCCCCACGCTGATACTGCAGGCACAGGCGCCACCCCCGACGCCAAATCCTTCCCCCGACGTTGTGGCCGGTATTCCTGTTAACTACGACGAGGCTAAGGTCGGAAGCTACTCACTGCCCGATGCTCTGAGGCTTAACAATGGAAAATCCGTGCGCGACGCGCACACGTGGTATTCCAAACGCCGTCCGGAGATCGTCGGAATGTTCGAGACGCAGCAATATGGTCGAGCGCCGGGCAGGCCCCCGGACGAGAGCTTCGAAATCATCGACAGGGGAACACCGGCGCTCAACGGTAAAGCGATTCGCAAACAGGTCACCATCTATCTCAACCGGGAAAAGACCGGCCCGGCGATCCATCTGCTGATCTATCTACCCGCCGCAGCCAGCAAACCCGTGCCGATGTTTTTTAGTATCAATTTCGGCGCGGTGCAGAAAGCAGTAGACGATCCCGGGATCAGACCCGAGACCGTCTGGGACCCCAAGACCAATACCCGGATAAGCCCGGCGGCACGCCGTGGATTCGGCCGGATCGACGCCGAGGACCTGCTCGATGCCGGCTTTGGTGTGGCCACCTACTACTACGGCGACATCGATCCCGACTATCCTGCCGGGTTTGCCAACGGCATTCGGGCACGTTACCTCAAGCCCGGACAGACGGATCGAGCGCCGGATGACTGGGGCTCGATTGCCGCTTGGGCGTGGGGCATGAGCCGTGTCGAAGACTACTTCGAAACTGACAAGAGCATCGATGCCAGGCACGTCGTGATCCACGGCGTCTCTCGCCTGGGAAAGACCGTGATGTGGGCCGGAGCACACGACCAGCGCTTCGCGGCCGTTATCGCGAGCTGCTCCGGCGAGGGCGGCGCTGCACTCAGTCATCGCAACTACGGCGAGACCATCGCCCACCTCACTGCCCCTACGCGGTTTCCGTATCAGTTTGCGGCCAACTATGCGAAGTATGCTGGATTCCCTGACCGGGCGCCCATGGACGCCAATCTGCTGATTGCGCTGATCGCTCCCCGGCCCCTGTTGCTGCAGACCGGTAGCACCGACTACTGGTCCGATCCTAAAGGTGAATTTCTCGCCGCGGTCGCCGCCGGCGAGGTCTATAAGCTACTCGGCAAAGAGGGTTTGGGCACCGACGTCTGGCCCGCGGCCGGCCAGCCTATCTTCCATGACCTCAGCTATTACATGCACGAAGGCGGCCACGGCATGGTGCCTTCGGACTGGAAGATCTACATCGAGTTTCTTGAGAAGACTCTCCATGCAAACCAGTGAGTATCCAGGAGGACGGACACTCCGTTCCAACAAAGACGTGCGCTAGCGCTGAGTCTGAAATCGCCGCCGCGTTAGTTCCACAATCAGACCGAACAGAGCGTATGTAGCAGCATTCGCAGCAAGGACCTGATACAGGCTGACAGGAAAACGCGAGCCAACTGCCGTAACGGGGCAGGTCACGAATGCAAGTGGCCATACGTACCGCATCCATTCATTTGTGTTCGGATGAGTTGCGAAGACGAAAAGCACCCAGCAGCCCGCAACGAGAAAGCCCGCTCCTGCCCACATCGCAATTCGACTTCTCATGGAATTGCTCCTCTCGGCTGCCAAAGATGATACGCCGAACCACAGTCAGTCGTAGTATCCTCCAGGTGAGAGTGAGTGCGTCCATGATGGATCACAGACCACACCCAAAGCTGAAGACCGCTGTGGTTTTAGTTTTGTTCCTATATGTGGTGATTTTACTGACCCATCCAACGCACCTGGGAAACGCCTCCACCGCATGTATCATTCTTGCTACATGTTTTCTGTTCGGCATCGTACAAGTTGCGACTTGCCGTTGGCATTGGGGGGAAGCCCAACTTCTTCCCCGAGCCGCGTTTCGATCTGCACTATTTGATCGTCCTCCACCGCTCCTCTCGGTTTAGCTCCTCCCCAATGTTCTTCGCATGAATAGCTGCTTAAGAGGCTTCCATAGGGAGCCCCGTGCATTCGAGAGGAATGATATGAGACCCCGTGTGGTGTTTAAACGTGGTTTGCTTTGTTGTGCAGGGCTCGCTGTCTGCATTTTAGCGTCGAGCCCTCGTGGTCTAGTTGTATTCGTGCTTCTCGCAGTTTGTGCCTTCTATATTCGGCGGGCACTTTGGAGGATGAAGGGGCGCAGCGGAGGCAGCAGATTCGGCTTCTTTCCCACCTATACCTCTTTCGGTAACGCTTTTCAGCAGCTGCAGATGCTTGCGGAGCCGCAGACAGGATATGTAATTGAGGAGAAAGTGGCTGACAACGCTGAAGAGGATGACGATGGCGAACTTGAAGATGAGGCAGACCTAACGCGCCAGTTTAGACAGATCCGTAATGGAGACCGAAGCGCTCAACCCGTCGTATGCAAGGCTGCCCGGAGAAGATCACGGAGGAGTTCCCAGTGAGTTCAGATTTTGTCGTCCTTGAGTTTTTGTTGGCCTTCGCGTTCATCGGTCTCACTTACTACCAGAGGCGGCTGAGATGTAGTCCGCATCGTAGGAAGTCCCGTTTTCGTCTCCGTAGAGGGTCGGCCGGAAATGCGCTCCATCAACTTCGCGCTTACGTGCACCCTCACGTGAAACACGCGATCGTACAGATGCAAAAGCAGGAAGTAATTGAGAACGACTCTCCAGATCATCATGACCCAGTTGCCCATCTGCACCGTCAGGCGGTCAGAATACAAAAAGGGGAACAAGTGGATCAGATTACGGCTCTTGCTCCTGATGAGAAAAGGAGACCTGAAATTGACCGTTAACTTCCACCGCGCAGGGATGTCATTCGTGCGCTGTCCAGCTCATTGCCCATCCGTAAAAGCACACGAAGGCAATCGCTTCAAGTAACGGCCCAAAGGCAAAGTAGAGCAGCGGCATCAATAATACTGACTGATGAATGATCAAAGACTGTAGCAGATATTGGACAGGAACGAAGAGAACAAAATATGCTGCCATCAGCCCGGTGAGCGAGAGTTTTTTGATCACGTTGCGTTCCAGGATGAAGTAGGTCAATCCCAGGAACGCCGGCAACAGGCCGATCAGGGTAAGGCTGAAACTTAGCATGCTGGTGTTGTAGCTAGCCAGATCATGCGGGAAACGGGCGGATCCGAAGGCAAAGTAGACCAGCGAGGTACACATAATAATGCAGGCTGCGCGTAGCAGATAAGCTAGTGGAAGCCTCGGTCCTCTCAGCCAATATGTGCCCACCCACGCCAGCAAGACTACAAATACCGTAATCGTCCAGGAAGTCACGGTTGGTGCGCCAGCCGACAAGGCCAGGTATGGGATGTAAAAGTGAATCCAAGGCGCCCAGACATGCTGGGAGACTTCCAGCGCCTGGGGTTGGCCAATCGCCTCCGCCCCCACGCGGAAGACGAATATCCATAACCGGCAAATCCAGGGAAGAGATGCAATCCAAACGCAGGTCAGCAGGCAGACGAGGGCCAGATTGACGAAAAGATCCCGCGAGCGCCAATGGAGCGAGCGAAAGGCGCGATGGGGGCGAATATTTACGGCCTGAAAGCTGGACATTAGAACTCCCTGAACAAACCTAGCTCAGCGCCAGTGCGCTGGTAATACTGATTTCCGTAATGGTCAACAAGCAAGTTGAAACCCCACTTCCCGACGACCCATTGGCGCCAGGTTAGCGAGACATCGTGGCTTGCAAAGTCGGTGATGCTGGAGTTGGGACCGATCACCTGATATCCCTCAGTCCCCAGGGCGCCACGCAACGTGATATAGCGCTTCTTGTCCTTGCCCTGAGTAAGCGCAACAAAGTTCTGGTGAGAGTACACGTTTCCAGGGGTGCTGATATTGAGAGTCATGCCACTCTCGAGCACCCACGGATGCTCGAAGTAGTAAACTGCCCCGGCAAATAAGCGATAGTCCCGGTGTTCGTCTTTGGCGTGATCGTAACCGGCTCCGAAGGTGGTGACGAGTGGTCTCTTCGCCAACCACTTCTTATGAACGAAGTCGTCGGTGCGAAAGCTGGGGAGAAAGTAGCCGCCCGCGCTGCTTCCCATATTGGCGTCCGCGTACCAATTGGGCGAAAAATCATGCGTTACTCCGCCCACCAGAAAATATCCTGTCTCGCCGAACTCCTGTAGACGCGATGATTCCCAGTTCCAATGAGTGCGCAGACTCTGCTGATAAACTCCCGATACATATTGCCTGTTCCAGTTGTTGTATTGGTTCGTTAGCCAGTAGTGCGCGCCACCGACCTCAACATAACTGGAGGGTTTCTCCTCGTCGTTGGATTCCTTTGCCAGCGATGGAGCGGTTGACTCCGATGGCGAAGGTGTCATCGAAGGAGACTCTTGCACCGCCGCAGCGGGAGCCCCAGGGTTATTCTGGGCTACAGCGCAGACGGGGAGTGCCATGAAGCAGATCAACATCGCGCGCAGCAATTTCTTGTATCGTCCGCAGTATTTATGTTCCAAGACCTCTCCTGACATCCTCATCGCGTTCCGCCCTGCTCCGCATTGGCGGCAAGCTCAAAGGGCTCACGGATTTCAATCTTCAAATCTTTTCCCGGGCCTGCTACTACCAGCCAGTTATCGCCGCTGGCATGAACCTCCGCTGCTCCGGAGACCAGGGTTGGTTTTCCGTATTTCTGTTTTGGAAATATCCAGGTGATGTGCGCGAGCGATTGCGGATGGGTCGCTTCAAAGCGCGCAACTCCATGATCGTCGCGCTGAAAGGTCCACCTGGCTTCACTTCTCCTGGTGAGAAAGCGGGCCACTTCCGGGACGGTGTACCAGCGAAATTCTCCCTTGGCGGCGAGTGCATCCGTCTGCTGAAACCACGACTTCAGAGCTGACTCAAAGTGCGACGGAACGTCCTGAGGATGCGAATACAAGAGCCTGATTTCATGCTCCTGCGCTACAAAGGACGTGGTCTTACTGAACCAGTCGCTTACTGTCTTTTCCGACTGCCCCTCACGACGCATCTCTTCGAGGCTTGCGGCATCGCCCAAGGGAAGAATTGGAAACGACCAGATGGTCTGGTCCTGCTTCACGCCATCGCGATAAGTCTGCGTCGGGCCCATCCCGGTGTTGCCGACAAAATAGTAGCCGAGCACTCCATTCTGCTGCAGCCAGCGCGTTACCCATTTGGGTTGATTGCCCACGGGCGCGGAGTATTCCGTCACCGGCTGGTGGGTTACCGCTTCAATCGACGCTTTGTTGAGGACGAGATAATGAATGAATTCCTTTTCGTTGGATTCGCTGACATTGCTCCCGAAGTAGTTGTGAATCCAGCCGCCGTGCGAGCCAACCGAGTATCCGCGAGAAAGAAAGAACTGAATCCATCGGCGAGCCTCGGGATTATGATCGACATCGATTCCATGGCCGTCGTGGGGAAGATCGAGATCGGGGCCGGCCGTGATGTCAATAGAGAATGGGCCGTGGCGGAAAACGCCGTCCTGGTACATCTTCTCGACCGCCGGCAACACATAGCGCGAATCGATATGCCAGTTCATCACCACACCACCTATTCCGTCTGGCGCGCTATCCATGTAAGGCAGCTCCAGCCGATCCAGCGCAAAATAGCGGAGGAAGCAGTGCAGCAAAAGCCCGTCGGTGTGGAGCGCCAGGTTGCCTATGGGAAGATTCACGAAGAGCACATCGCCGGACCCATAGCGGTGGAGTCCCGCGGCCACACCGTTCTCTGAATACAGGAGAGTGCGGCCGTCGTATGTCCCTTCAGTGCGAAAGACGGGATAGTGCAGACTGCCATAGTGGTATGTCGTCAGGGGGAATAGCTTCGGATTGGGACTGGCGCCATTTTGATCGCTTGCATCCTGTTCCAATGGATACTTGCCCGGGGGGATTCTCAGCGCACGCATGGTGTTGCCGGTGCCGCTTATGGTGCTCCAGGCGATGGTGTCGCTACCCTCCGTGTCATAGAGCGCATAGTGAACGCCGGCCAGGGAGGAAAGCCGCGATGCGTGAGGCGGATAGAGGCCCTGCAAACTGAGCGTAGCGGCATCGTAAGTAAGGAATAAATGGCCCCCCTGCTTTACGTACTGCTCTAATCCGCCCACTAGAATGTCGTTCGCCTTCTTGTGCGCCAGGTCGGGAATAACCAGACCAGCGCAGGCGATATGAGGAGCGCGGCGCAAAAAGTCCGAGTCGCGGATGACGCTCATGTGCAAACCTTCTTCGCCGGCGGCATCCAACCACACGGTTACAGCAGGATCCTCTACGCTCGCCTGATCAGGGATCAACAGCAGGAGCAAGTCGCTGGCGGAAGCTGCTCTAAGCCTTTGTTCCTGTCCCCAATAGACGACGGTCCCGCAGACAAACAGGACAGCCAATAGCCCTAAAATGAGTCTTCTCATGCTGCCTCACCGTCGGAATCTACTTTTCCCCATTCGGCGGCGGAGATCGTCCCGTGAACGACCGACCCTTGCCGCAGGCGAATACGTGGAGCGCACAACGATGTCGAATGTTCCCAATTGCCGGCACGGGAGCCCTCACCGAGAGTGATCTGTCCCTCGGCAATCACGGGTCCATGCACGCTGCATCCGCGACCCACGATCAGATCGCCTGCAGAGACGACGCTGCCGCGCAAGACGCAGCCGTCTTCGATAACGATCTTCTTGTGGCTTTTCAGATCACCTTCGACTACGCTTCCGGAGCGGATACGCAGTTCTCCTTTGGCCACAACATCGTCAGGGCAGGTTCCGGAAATCTCGTACACGCCTTCAGTTCGCCGCTGACGCCCGGTCCGTTCCGACCCGGCAAAGGCCAGGGAAGAATCAGCCGTCAATATCCCTGAACTCGCTACAGCAATAAAAGGCGCATGGAGAGAGTGAAAATGACAGCCTGGTCCAGCTTGCAGCGACAACTGCGCTCTGGCTGGTCCCATGGTTCTGCATCCAGCACCCAGGATGAGCGTCGATTGGCTATGCAGCCAGCCGTTTACGGTTGTCTCTTCGGCCAGGTACAGTGGACCGTCGCTGTAGATAGCGTCAAAGCTGCAGCCTCGACCGGAGCGGAACGAGCGAGCCGAATAAATTTCACGGCGAAGCTCAAGCTCCGGCGGTAGACTCACATCCTCTGCAAATATGACCTGCTCCTGCAAGGCCCTTTGCCCGGCCTCAGCGGCAGTCAAGGCGACGACTTGCGGCTGCTCCGGCTGGTTGTCTTTAAGTTTCCCTATTGCGGGATTAAGTTGCAGGATTTTTGCCTGGAACGCCGCCGCAGTCTGTGCACGACGATCATTCCCGAGTGGCAAAGGCGCGCTGTCTCTTGGCCACAACCACTCCATGAGCGCGGGTAGGAATGGAGCGACGAAGAGAATGCCGGCTGCGAGAATCAGAAGCGGAAAGTTGAACATATCAGGAAGCCTTCAGTGTTGGGGCGAGAGCAGGAGCGGGTTGGCGGAAGCGGTCGGTCTTATGCCACACCGTGCGACGCCCACCGAGTTTGTTGATGATCTGCCGCACACATGCGCGGCTAACCGAAACCAGGCTGACGATGAAACTGAGCAACAGCCAGGGAAGGAGACGAAGGCGTTCCCGTGAGCCGTCAAGCCGCACCGCTGTAGCAATTTCGAAGAAGGTGGCAAAATTTCCCAGGGTGCTGAAGGTGGCGAAAAAGAGCACAAGCAGCAATCCGTTGATTTCCAGGCCACGATAGAAAAGGACAAGCGCGATGATCCATCCCGCCATCAATATTGGGGCAGCCGCGTATACGCCAAGGAGCAATAGGCCGTCTACACGCTGCCGCAGGCTGAGCTGCGACGAAAAGAGCGTTTGCAGGCCATACTGCGCCATAGCCTGATTGTGGCCGGTGGCCCAGCGCCGGATCTGGCGAACCCTCACCGGCCATTGCTCGGGAACCTCTTCATAGCACTCCGCGTGATTGAGATAGACGGTCTTCCATCCATGCAGTAGCAGGGCATAGGTAAGGTCGGTGTCTTCAGTGAGGGTGTCGACGTTCCATCCGCCGGCTTCGGCCAACGCACTCATGCGTACGCCGCCGACCGTGCCGCCGTATTGCGGCACCAGGTCCAGATTCATTCGCGCCTGCTGATTCACCTGGTAACCGCCGGAACGCTCCAGATCGAGTAGACGTGTGAGCAGGTTTTTGCCGGTATTTAACGGGACAACCCGCCCCATCACGCTACCCACCTCGGGGTCGAAGAATGGAGTCACCAGTTGCTTTATCAGCCCGTGGCCGGGAAGGTAATCGGCATCAAAGATCAGGATCAACGGGGTTGTGATCATCTCCATCGCGTCTTTCAGCGCTGCGGCCTTGCCGGGTTTTCCTTCCGAGCGATGAAAGGCTTTGAGGTTCCGATCGGGATGCTTCTGTATAAATGCGTCGATCAGTTCCTTAGTTCTGTCGGTGGAACGATCGTTCACCGGCATGATGGTCATGCGGTTGGCTGGATAGTCGACATCGATCAGGGCCTGAAGAATGTCAGAGATGACTGCCTCTTCGTTGTGCGCAGCGATCAACACCGTGACCTTTGGCCAATCGGCAGTATCGACGTTTACGCTCGAATGATGAGGATGACTAAAAAGACGGTTGAGCGTAAACAGATAATGGCGCAGGGCATAGGTGCACACCACGAGCACAACAACCGCAAAGCAGACTAACAGCATCGGGACTCCCAAGGGTTCTTATATAACTGCTAACTATTCTTCTTCAGCCAGTCAGTATCTGAGCTTTTTTAAACCGCCGCTATTTCAGGGAGAGGTATTCCGCCAAATTGATCCCACTCATCAAGTAGAGGAGTCTTTCCCTCGTACCAGCGGGTCAGGGAAGCAGCAATGCGCTCCGATGCCTTGCCGTCTCCGTAGGGGCTGCCGATGCTCGACATCCCGCGGTATGCCACTGAATCGGTGAGTAAATAGGCGGCCTCCTCGACAAGCCGCGTTCTCGATGTGCCCACGATTCTGGCGATTCCGGCCTCGGCGGCTTCCGGACGCTCGGTCACCTGACGCATCACCAGCACAGGTTTGCCGAACGAAGGCGCCTCCTCCTGTATGCCGCCGGAATCCGTCATAACAAAATAGCAACGCTGCATCAGTTGCACGAAGGAAACATAATCAAGCGGCGGCAAGAGGTGGATGCGTGAATGTCCTCCGAGAATCTCCTTCGCCGGTTCGCCCACTTTCGGATTTAGATGGACGGGAAAGACGATGTGTAAGTCGGGAAAAGAAGAGATAAGATCGCGCAGCGCAAAGCAGACATTGTGCAGTTCCTGTCCCCATGATTCCCGGCGGTGGGTCGTTACCAGGATGAAGCGGCTATTCAGGTCTACGTTTTGCAGCGCAGGCAATGGTTCGCTGGGAAGACGATGGACCACGGAGTGCATGGCATCGACGACCGTATTTCCCGTGACTACGATGCGATCTTCCGATATCCCTTCGCGCAATAAGTTACTTCGCGACTGTTTTGTGGGCACGAAATGGATATCGGCGATAGACGAAATCATCTTTCGGTTCGCTTCTTCAGGATAAGGATTGTTCATGTCGCCGCTGCGCAGGCCGGCCTCTACGTGCACCACCGGGATGCGGCGATAGAGTGCCGCCATAGAAGCAGCAAGCGCTGTCGTGGTGTCGCCCTGAACGGCCACGCAATCCGGCTGAAGCTGTTCCAGTGCGGCGGCGGCTTTCTCCAGCACTCTGGCAGTCAGGCCGTCGAGGGTCTGGTCTTTTAGCATCACCTGAAGATCGACTTGTGGCTGCAAGCCGAAAATCCCCAGTGCGGAATCCAGCATTTGCCGGTGCTGCCCGGTGGAGATAATGATGGGTTCGAAATCTTTCTGACGACGCTGCAATTCATGCATCACCGGCGCCATTTTGATTGCTTCAGGCCGGGTTCCAACCACCAAGGCAACAGACAGACGTTTCACAAATTCCCCCATGAGGTAACTGCTTAATTTGATGGACTTTAACGCAGCCGGGCGGGGGATCAAAAGACGGGGTTGTAGCTCTTCTCTCGCGTCTAGGGGATTAATACGGTTTCATCACTCAAGCTCTGGAGTATTCAAACATGTGCTTGTGATGGTTGTCTTTAGGAAACGCGACTGGAGCGGGTACCGTGGGTTACTCAGCAGTCACTGGTAATCTCGCGTGACGCGTGTCACGCGCAGAACGCGCCGTCCCGGGACATGACTATCTTGGATCCATAGGTAACCAGGCGTGGAGTCTTATCTGCTTAGGTAAAGAATAGAAACCCCGTTCTCTGGTTTGGGATGCAACGTTATCCGGACACGGTGAAGGTTTCGTATTCAATGGATAGCTGCAAGCCGTTAGGGCAAACGTCATCCTGCCACGCCGAGTTGATGGAGGTGATGGCGCAGATGGGTGAGGTAGTCGGAGGCTAAGAAACCCAGAGTCACGGGTTCGGCGGCCCCGATCCGGCACGGCATGTCTAGTTGAGAAGGTGGGATGTGCGCGATGAGATGGGCAAGATAGCGGTTATAGGCTGCCCATAGCGAGACGAGCAACAGCCAGTCGGCCTCCTGTACGGCTTGCACGCGTATGTTGCCTTCCTGGTCGTAGCCAGGGAAATCCAACGACGGCTGCAACATCGCGCGGACAAAGCGCTGATGGTTGTTGGACGCCGAATCGACGAGGTGTCCAAGAACCTGCTTGCGGGACCAACCACCAGGTAAGGCGGGCCGCATGGTTTCTGATTCAGGGATTTGTCGCAGCGTTGGCTCCGTGGCTTCCACCAGAGATCGTAGCTGGCCGCTTAGGTCTCTCATCTGTTTGGCGCAAGTCTATCAAAGCGGCTAAGAGCCGGGTCGCGTGGGATGAGGACGATCGGGCAAAAACAGTGTACTTTGGATGGTCAACGTTCGTCCCTGTACGTCTGTCAGATCGCGGCGCTAACTTACGGGGGATGACGAACGGAAGTAGTACATCAGGCGCCGAGGTTCCACTCAAGCCAAAAGAGGGCTTGAATGGGCCACCCGGCATTTGTTGCCGGTGTGGCAAGAAACCTCAAGCTCGTCGCGCACATTCCGCAGCGCTCCGCAAATGACGAGCCCCGACTACGGGAAACACCGCGCCGGGGCTCCAGGTTCATTGTTCTTGAGGAGAATGCAAGATTCTAGCCCGCAGTCGCGGCCGCCATGCGCGACTCCATTTCCTCCGGTGAGACGTCTTCGACGTGGGTGCCGATGGTCCACTTGTAGCCGAAGGGATCGAGAAAAGTTCCTGAACGATCACCGTAGAACTGATTTTTCACCGGACGGAGCACTTTAGCTCCTGCTGCGACCGCTTTTTTGGTGAAACTGTCGACGTCTGAGACATAAAGCATCAGACTGACAGGTGATCCGTTATGATGTTTGGGCCCGTACGCATCCATTTGCGGGGCCTCGTCGGCCAGCATGATCCGAGAGTTTCCGATCTGGATCTCAGCATGTCCGATCCGGTTTCCCATGGGCATACGAAAGAGTTCCTGCGCGCCGAACGCCTTCTCGTAGAAATTGATCGCGGAGTTGGCATCTTCGAAGATGAGATACGGAGTGATAGAGCTATATCCGTCGGGAATTGGCTTGACCATTTCAAGACACTCCTTCCATGGACGAATGTCCAGTCCGGCAAGTATAGACCCTCGCGAAAAAGCAGAGATGAAAAAGCACTCTAGACGGAGCTGACCTTAATATTATGAAAACCATCGTACAGATCTCACTTGACTTCACCTCCCTCCCCAAAGCTCTCGAAACCGCGCGGCTCGCGGTCCGTGCAGGAGTCGATTGGTTGGAGGCAGGCACTCCGCTCATCATTTCCGAAGGAATGAACGGTATTCGTGCTCTGCGCGCCGAGTTTCCCGACGTTCCTATCGTGGCTGACCTGAAGGCCATGGATGGCGGCTCGCTTGAGGCCCAGGTGGCAGCGAGCGCAGGAGCAACCCATGTCGTGGTCATGGAGCGTGCTCATCCAGAGACGATCAAAGCCATGGTGCAGGCGGCAAAGGACCTTGGGGTGAAGGTCATGGGCGACAATCTCGCTGCCGAGGACAGGGTCGCAGCCGCAAAAAGGCTGGAGGATTTTGGCTGCGATTTCGTTATTCACCATATCGGGTACGATGAACGCCGCGGCCTGGCGGCGATGGGAAAGCCATATCCCAGTCCGCTCGATCAACTACGAGAGGTCGTTGCGGCGGTGGAGGTGCCAGTCCAGGCGGTTGGCGGGCTTTCGGTTGAACAGGCGATCCGCACTCCGGAATTCGGAGCGCGTCTGGTTGTTCTAGGCGCTCCCCTCATTGGCCGCGACTCCAACGATCTTGAAGAACAGCTTCGTCTGATTTGCGATAGAGTTCATGCCTATCAGCACTAGGCTCGTGTTGGCTTGGGGGCCTATCGTCTTCGTGAGAACTCCAGTTACGCACTCAGTCCCACACTGGTTCGCCTCACAAAGGGCGGGTGCCCCATATCTCGCTCGTTTTTCGCGAGATGTGGGATACCGCGGAGGTTGACCGCTAAGTGCATCGGTGGAATCGAGAGTCAGAGGGAAAGAGCAGTGGTATCCCACATCTCGCGAAAAACGAGCGAGATATGGGGCACCCGCCCCTGGTGAGGCGAACCGCGGCGCTGTACGCGCCTCCGGAAGCCAAGCCTCAATGGGGAGCAAAAGCCGATTCCACCTGTTTGGATTAGGAAGCATGGAAATTCGTGGTTCAGGCGCGGTTCTGCGTAACCTGGCGGAAGAAGCGCAGCAGGTTGCCACCCCAGAACTTGTCAATGCGCTCGTCCGAATATCCGCGGCGCAGCATGGCATCGGTGATCATCGGTAGATCGCGGACGTCGCGCATGCCACGCGCCAGCGTCGGTCCGCCGTCGAAGTCGGTGCCGATCGCCACGTGATCCTCTCCCACCATTTGGATGGCTCGATCCACCACGGCGACCCAGTTGTCTACCGACATCATGACCGAGCCCGGCACCTGGGCGCCCAACATGGGAAATTGCGGCGCCACCAACTCGTCCACCTCGTAGATCGTCTTGCCCTTCACCCGGTCCGGGATACTGGTGGTGTCCCAAAAGGTTTTCTTCTGGTGGGCGGTGAGGTAAGCGTACTCCTTGGGGTAGTTGAACTCGCTGCCGATCTGGAACCCAATTACACCCCCTTTGGCCGCCATCTTCTTCAGCAGCCAGTCGGGTATGTTCCTGGGGATGTTGTTTACGCTGCGCAGGCCGTGATGGGTGGCGATCACGGGCCCATCGCTCACGTCGATCGCCTGGGAAATGGTGTCGTCTGATGAGTGGGACACGTTGATCACCATGCCCAGCTTGTTCATCTCGCGGATGACATCGCGGCCATGCGGGGTGAGGCCGTTCCACTGGGGCGGCGAGCAGCAGGAGTCAGCGTAGTGCTGGTTCCAGTTGTGCGCCGAAAGCTGGGCCGAACGCAGTCCCAGCCGATAGAGATCGCGCAAAACTCCCAAATCGCCGTCCAGATCGTAGCTGCCTTCAATATCGAGCACCGCGGCCATCTTCCCCTGGGCATGGATGCGCTCCACATCGTCAGCATTCAAGGCCAACGCGACCTGGTCGCTGTTCATCTGCAACTGGCGCAGGGCGTGATCTACCCGGCGGAAGGCCTGCTTGGTTTCGAATCGGCCGGGGTAGTACTCTTCGGGAATGAACACCGAGAGGAAGAACGCACTTACTCCACCTTCCCGCGCACGCGGCAGATCCCATTGTCCATCAGGCTTGCGCGTGCCCATACTGCCACCGTGATAGAACTCGCGGTCCAAGGCATGGACGTGGCCGTCAAAGACCAGCGCGCGCTTATGCACGGCCAATGCGCGCGCGGAGATCTCCGGGGCGGGCTGACCAGTGGCGGAGCCCTGAAAGGGAAGACCGGCGCAAAGGGTGGAACGCAGCGCCGCGGGCGCCAGCGCGGTGTAGCCGAGGAATCGGCGGCGGGTCAGCATTCGCTCCTCCAACATGCGGGTACAGGCATCTTTGCTACACTCGCTCGCAACCAACCGATTTCATAGGACCCACCATGGCTCAGAATACGACGTCTGCTCATCGCCCCCGGCTTGCTGCCGTGATCACCGCCTATAAGAGATTACTGCACGGCCAACACGTGGTGGACCGGTTCCTCGACGGCTATGGATGGGCCGGAACTTTCCACCATCCGGCGATGGACGTGGTATCGCTCTACGTCGATCAACGGGGCCCGGGCGATTTGACCCAGGAACGAGTGGATCGGCATCCCACCATGAAGGTTTATCCAACTATTGCGGAAACCTTGACCCTAGGCACCAGCAAGCTGGCAGTTGATGGAGTGGTCGTGGTCGGGGAGCACGGTACCTATCCGCTTACCGACACGGGGATCATGAAGCATCCCCACTTCGAATTCTTCGAGCAGATCACCAAGGTCTTCCACGATAGCGGCCGCTCCGTCCCCTACTTCAACGACAAAGAGCTCTCGTACAGGTGGGATTGGTCGAAGCAAATGGTCGACACCTCCCATCAGATGGGCTTTCCTCTGCAGGGAGGGTCAAGCCTGGCGGTGACCTGGAGAGTTCCGTCGGTGGAGTTCCCGTTGGGGGCCACGGTGCACGAAGCTGTCTCCATCGGCTACGGGGGCATGGGCAGCTACGATTTTCATGGCCTTGAGACCATCCACTGCATGGTGGAGCGGCGCAAGGGCGGCGAGACCGGGGTGGAGTGGCTGCAGACCTATCGCGGCGACGGCTTCTGGACGGCCTACCAGCAGGGGCTTTGGTCGCAGCAATTGGTGAAAGCGGCGCTAACCCGCAGTTCCACCCTGGCCCCTGCGAGTTCGAGCTTTACCGATGTGTTCCCCACCATCGAGCGAATGCGGACCCTGGTGGCTGATCCAGTTGCTTACCATTATCAACATCGCGACGGGCTGCGCTGCACCATGCTGCTGATGAACGGGCTGGTGCGCGACTTCACCTTCGCGGCGGCCATCGAGGGGCGGGCGAAACCCTTCTCCACGCAGATGTATTTGCCTATGCCGGACGGTCGCACCACGCTGGCAAGTTTTTTCAGCCCGCTGGTAAACAACGCCGAGCAGATGTTCCTGACCGGCAAGGCGCAGTACCCGATCGAACGAACACTGTTGACCAGCGGCCTGTTGATCGCCGGCGTCGATAGCGCCCACCAGGGGATGCAGCGCTTGCAAACGCCGAACCTGGCGGCGGTAAATTACCAGCCCAACCCTGAATCCACATTTTGGAGGAGCTAATGCTGACCCGCCGGCGTTTTGTAGAGTATTCCGCGTTGTCCTCGGCTATGTTGGCGTATCGCCCGCTGCTGCGCAGTGGCTGGGCGCAGACGCCCGGGCGCCCGCTGCGCCTGGCGATCCTGGGCAGCGTTTATCGCCACCAGTCGCATATGCAAACCCTCGCTGACCGCTTTCTGGTTGGTTATCCCTACGACGGCGCATGGCACATGCCTAACGTGCAAGTGGTCTCCGTCTATGTGGATCAGTTGGAGCGCCAGGCCGACGCTGCGCCCTCGCCCTACCAGCTTGCGATGACGGGAGCCAAAGTTGCGCCGTCAAGTTCAGCTAAAGGAATAGCGGGCGGCTTGGGCAGGGACCGCACCGTGGGGGCCCAGCCTGCGACAGAGAAAGTGGAGCCCTCCGAGAAACCGGAACCAACGTCCGATTTGAGCCGAGCCCGCTCGCAGCAGTTCGGCTTTCGTCTGTGCAGTAATATTCCCGAGGCCTTGCGTTGTGGCGGCGACCGGATCGCCGTCGATGCGGTGCTGACGATCGTGGAGCAGGATGACTACCCGAGCAACGACAGGGGGCAGATTCTGCTGCCCAACTACGATTTCTTTCAGCAGTGTGTCCAGGTTTTTGAGGACGAGGGACGCGGAGTTCCGTACTTCAACCACAAGCAGCTCTCCTTCAGCTTCGATGAGGCGCAAAGCATAGTGAAGACCGCCAACCGGCTGCGATTCCCGCTGTTGGCCGGCTCCTCGCTCCCCGTGACCTGGCGCTTGCCGGACGTTGACATCCCTCTGGGTGCGGAGGTCGAAGAAGCGGTGGTGGTGGGCGCCGGCGATGGCATGGAGTTCGATGCGCTCGAAGCCCTGCAGTGCATGCTGGAGCGCCGCAAGGGGGGCGAGACGGGAGTCAAGGCGGTGCAGTTGCTTGAGGGCGACGATGTCTGGACGGCAGGGAACGCGGGTCGCTGGTCAAAGGATCTGTTGAGCTCCGCCCTTTCTCGCAGCGACACGCCGACGGGCCTGACGGTCCTGGACGGGCGCACTCAGGACCTGGTGGCCTCGGGCGTTTTGCCGCAATTGGTGAAGAATCCGGTCGCGTATTGTATCGAGTACAGCGATGGCACGCGGGCCACGCTGCTCATGCTCAATGGCGGCATCATGGATTTCAACATCTCGGCGAGGGTGGCGGGGCACGGCATGGTCTCAACCCAGTTCTTCTTGCCCCCGGCTCCTAACGTTACTTACTCAGCGTGCCTGGCAGCGAAGATCGAGCAGATGTTTGCGACCGGGAGCGCGGCCTATCCCGTGGAGCGTAGCTTGCTGACGGGTGGCGTGCTGGAGGCGTGTCTGCATTCGCGGCACAGGCTGAACCAGCGGTTGGAGACACCGCAGTTGGCCATTCGCTACCAGCCGCCGGCGGAATCGCAATACGCTCGTGTCTGAAAGCAGCGTTAGACCTGCTGTTGGAGGTTGGGACGCAGTGTAAGCGAGCCGTCGTCGTTCAGCTTCTGATGACAAGCCCAGCGCACGGGATAGCGCATTCCCTTTACCTCAATCTCAGCTCTCAGTTTCAATCCTTTCCAATCTGGGATGTTGGGAAGCACGAACTGTGCCTGCCGAATCTTGCCCGGTAATGGGTAACCGGGGTCCAGACAACCGCTCTTGAGGACGTTTCCGTCCTGGTTCTCCACGGTCACCCGCAATACGCCCGGCACCCCCGCTATGCCGTCATTCGCAAAACCGATAATGAGCCCGGTGTAGCTGTCTTGCTTGTAGCTCCAGATGAAAGACGGCCTCACCCGATAGCCTATGCGCCGACTGATGCGATCGAAGGCTGCCGGATAAGCGTGGTAGTAGGTCTCAAGATTCTTTGCGTTGATCTGGTGAAAATTCCAGAGCGACCAGTAATTGACGCCGACATCCATCACATGAGCGATCATGTTCTCCGCCGGCGATATGCCTTCGAATGCGGCGCGAGGATCGGGAGGTTTCCCGGGAAGCGCCTGCTCGAGCAAGGCAGCGATCCAGGGCGGGCGATTGCTGAGTGCTTCAATTTGCTCGTTCTCAATGAAGATGGTATCGCTGCGGATCCAATTGTTGCTGCGGACCGTGCGGTCTAACAGTTCTGAATTACCTACCCGGCTGAAGTCCGGTTGCGTATTGGTCAGGAGAGGCGTCCTGGTAAAATGCTCGAGCTGCACCGCAAGCATATCAGTCCAGGTGCGCTCTGCTGTCTGGTAGTCAGGGAAAGGATTGTTGGCAAATGGCCAGGTGTGGCCTTCTCCCCAAAAGCCATACATGAAGGTGTCCATATACTCGATCTGCGGATTGCCATCAAACTCGGCTGCCAATAGGCCAACCAGTTCCTTGAATGCCTGCTGAAAAAAGGGATCGTCATATCGCGGCTGATACCGCGCATGCGGGTTCTGCAAGTATCGTTTCGCCTCAGCAGCGTTTTCCTGATCGCCCAGGACCAGATCTACTTTGGGCACTTTGTCCAGGACAAAATCCGGCAAGGCCGCTGCGTGGGTGTAGTCCGGGGCGCACATCTGCACCCGGAATCCCACCCGCTTGTTGTGGGTCTTCGCCAAGGAAAAAACCAGCTTCACATAATCGGGTAGCTCAAGGCGGCCAGGCCGGGGCTGTACTTCCCGCCAAGTCGGACGGATGTAAAGCTGCTCGCCCAGCGGAAATTGAACCAGGTCTTCAATCGCCTGGGGAATATTGCCGGACTTGATTTCGTCTGTGCCCATGTCTGCCGTGATGTAGGTGACCAGGCCCTTGCCATAGTTGGGCACGACGTCTTCTGAAGGAGTCGTCGTCATCACCACATCGTCGGTGGGGATGAGGGCATCTGGCGGGTATTGGGGGAAGGGACCCTGATTCAGGCGATCGGCCACCTGCGGGCCGGAACCGAAGTTGTAGTTTGTCCAGTTGTGTGCGGCGACTTTGGCCTGTGCCTTCGCGATTCCAAGTTCCGCAGCTACGGCAACAGCGACAGTGCTCTTTAGAAAATCTCTACGCTGCATCAGGAAGGATCTCCTCCGTATTGTTCAATCAATGTTTGGAACTTGGCGAATTGCATCTGACGCTGCGGTATCGCTAGAGAAACGGGTTTGGTTGCGAAGGGAAGTCCAATGAAAGTACACACTTGCCAGGCAGTAATCTCTCCATTCGCGGAATAGCTGGACCATCGAACTGTTACCATTTATATCGTTTCATTTCGTTTGTCCACAACAAAGACCGCAAATATTGTGCTGGTAAATATCGCCTGCTGGTGCCCGAAGCGGCCATCACAAATGACGGGTGCCCACACCCCCGGATTTCCTGTGAAGCTTGATGGCGTTGATGAACTTCATGCGGCTTTCCTGAATGAAAGCCGCACACGCGGCCGTTTCTTAGGTCCACGTACAGGAAATCCGGGATCTCGCTCGTTTTTCGCGAGATGTGGGATACCAACGACGTTGACCGCTAAGTGCATGGGGCGAATCGAGAGTCAGACGGAGAGAGCGGTGGTATCCCACATCTCGCGAAAAACGAGCGAGATGTGGGCCACCCGGTCCTTTGTGAGGGGACTGAGTAAGTGCATGTGCAGCTTGCTTCGCAGAAGGCAAGATCGCAATGGAGGCTCCAAAATCATTTGACTTTCAAAATCTTTCCTTGTATTACGAATGCTTGCGGTCAATTCCACCCTCTTCTTCTGTGCAGCCGCTGATCAAGGAAGATGCTTTATGTTTCCAACCAGGAAAAAGACTTTGCGACTTGATATAAGAGCCTGCATTCTTTTCACCACTTTGTTGACTTGCAGTTCACTTCCGTCGCCTGCGAAAATGCCGACCGCCACGCCTCAGATTCAGGGCGCCAACCTCCGCATTGAATTTGATAACCACATGCGTAGCCGGGTGGTCGCCCGCTTCGACAATAAGGAGACGGTGTTGGGGCCGTTCACCGCCTCTGAGACGGTGACCGCAGCGGGCAGGCTCTGGGCCGAATTCAGCTTGACCTCGCAGAAAACAGTGCCCGTAAAAGACGCTTTCGGGGTAGGGAAGCGGCTCACCATCGAAGGAAAGGCGGGAGCGCTCAAAAAGTCGGTCTCCGTCACCGTGTACGACAACTTCCCTACGATGGCGTTTTTCGATGTCCAGTACACCAACACGGGAAAAACCGAGCTCGCGATCAAGAGTTGGACAAACAACGCGTACACGATCAATGCCCAACCCGGTGGGGGACAGCCGGCCTTCTGGTCTTACCAGAGCGGCTCCTACGAGAAACGTCCCAACTGGGTCTTACCGCTGCACGCTAATTTTCAGCAGGAGAATTATCAGGGCATGAATGCCAGCGACTACGGCGGCGGTACGCCGATTGTCGACGTCTGGCGGCGTGACGTTGGCATAGCCGTAGGACACGTCGAGACGCGGCCGAAGTTGGTCTCCCTCCCCGTATCGATGCCCGATCCCGCACACGCCACGATCGCTTTGCGCTTTAACAAAGAAGTCGCTTTGAGCCCCGGTGAAAGCTTTCATACCTTTCGCAGCTTCGTCGCCGTCCACCAGGGGGACTACTTTCGCGCCCTCACCGATTACCGCCGCTTCATGATGAAACAAGGCTTTCAGATGGCCTCTGCTCCCACTGATGGTTTTGGGGCAATTTGGTGCGCTTGGGGATACGGCCGATCGGTGCAGCCTAAGCAGGTATACGACACGCTTCCCACGGCAAAGCGTTTGGGATTCAAGTGGGTCACCCTCGACGACGGTTGGCAGAACAATGTGGGCGATTGGGCGCTTGATCCCAAAAAATTCCCCCACGGAGACGCTGATATGAAAGCCCTGGTGGACCGCATTCACCAGGAAGGATTCAAGGCTCAGCTCTGGTGGTCACCCCTCAGCGCGGTGCCGAACTCGGAACTTCTCCGCGATCATCCCGACTACGAGTTGCTGAATCGCGACGGCTCGGTTAGAAAAGTCTCCTGGTGGAACTCCTACTATCTGTGCCCGGCGGATCGCGCTGTCGTCGAGTACCACAAGGCATTGGTGCGGAAGATCCTGGTGGATTGGGGATTTGACGGGCTAAAGCTTGATGGCCAGCACATGAACGGAGTTCCAGCCTGCTACAACCCTGCTCACCATCACGCGCATCCCGAGGACTCGGTGGAAGCTCTGCCCGATTTCTTTCACGCCATCTACGAGACCGCACAATCGGTAAAGCCGGGGGCGCTGGTGGAGTTCTGCCCGTGTGGCACGGGCTATTCTTTCTTCACCATGCCCGACTTCAACATGTCGGTGGCCTCCGATCCGGAAAGCTCCTTTCAGGTTCGCTCCAAGGCGAAAACCTTAAAAGCTCTGATGGGAGACAATGTTCCTTTCTTCGGCGATCACGTCGAATTAAGCGATGGTGGCAACGACTTCGCCTCCACACTGGGTGTGGGCGGGGTGGTGGGAACGCAGTTCGTTCTTCCGTCCGAGGTGCAAAAGAAGAGCAGATCTGTTCTGACTCCGGAGCGGGAGAAGGACTTCGAAAAGTGGCTTCGCATCTATCGGGAGAAGATGTTGTCAAGAGGAGAATATCTCGGGCAACTCTATGACATCGGCTTCGATGTGCCCGAGACGCATGTAATCCGCAAGGACCAGACCATGTACTATGCCTTCTTTGCCAAGCAGTGGAAGGGAACAGTTGAACTGCGCGGCCTGGAAGACCGCAACTACAGTGTCGTGGACTACGTCACAGGAAAAAGCCTGGGGACAGTGGCAGGGCATAGCGCGCATCTTCCGGTTGAGTTCGACGGAAATCTGCTGGTGGAAGTGCGTCCTCAATAACTGTCCCCTTAATTTCGGCTACAGAGTCGTGCCTTGAAGGTTGCAGGACACTTTGTTGTTCCAGTCAACGAAAGCGCCATTTGGATTGTCCTGCCATGCCCACACGTGCAGTTCGTAAAAGGTATCAAGACCGTATCTGTTTGGGCTGGGAATCAACTGCAACAGCTGCTGATAGAGCTGCGGGGGAGCCGCATTCGACTTTGCCCAGGTGGCTGCGTCCACAATGAACTCGACGCCAACCAGGCGCATGCTTCCTCCGCCCAGAGGCTCATAAATCAGGGCCTGGGGCTGAGTGGCATTGAGCTCTCCGTTCAATAGACTTGGGTTCAGGTAGTGCACCCCCATGGCGCCATGATCCTGCCCCGAGACACAGCCAAGGACGGGTTGATACCCGGCACTGGTAGCAGCGTTGACATTGGCGTACTTTTGCGTGGCCTGACGTACCACCTGCACGAGCTCCGGCGTTGCTTGCGTGGACTCTGAGTGATCCATGGCGGCGCCGCTTTGGGAGAAGAGAGGCGTGGTCAAGGCGAAGCTGCCCAGCAACAACAGCCGCAGCGTAAGGCTCGCCGTATGACTGGCAGCCCTGATTCGTTTGCTCAGTACATTTTCTTCCTGCATCGTTTTGCTCCTATCGCAATTTGGAGAACGGCGGTGTGACGAACATGGTTTTAGGCCCCGCGACCGGTGTCTCCGTCTGATTAATCGCAATCCGAGCGGGAAAGACGACAATTAGCAGAACTTATTTTTTGCTTTGCTCACTCAGCCGTGGTCGGATCAATGGTCGAGGAAACGCGCGAGATCCGGTTGGCAGGAAAGCCTCCCAAACGGGCGTGCTCTCGAATTGCCGCTTCGTCGGGAGCCAGATAAATACAGTAGATCTTATCTTCGGTCACATAGCTATGCAGCCACTGAACCTGGGGACCGATGGCTCGCAGGGCGCTGCAGGAGCTCTGTGAGGCTGCTCGTAGTTGTTCTGGGGTTGCGCTGCCTATTGCGGGAATCTCTCTTTCGATCACGAACTTCGGCATAGATGTTTTCTCCCTCATTTGGGGCCCCGGCTCAAGAGCTGCAAGCAGGCGTCGGCAGGCCACTATTGGAGAAAACGAAAAGCAGCGGTGAAAGGCGCCAACGGGAAAAAAGCGCCGGCGGTCAGTGGCCCGGGAAGCGAGTGTTTGTCAGTTGACGCGCGCTCCGGGTGTCAGGTTGGTCCGAGCCCAGCGTGGTCTGCAAATTCGCATAGGCCTTGAGCGCTGCGAGCTGAGCTTCGTCCGGTTTACCTTCGGCTTCGAGCGCCAGGGCCAGCGCCAGATAGGCGCGGCCAAGATTGCTGGACAGGATGCTTGGATTCTCCGCTTGCTCAAGAAGGGTGATCGCGCGCCTTGCGTCGGATACAGCCTGCTCCCGCTGTCCATTTTTGAGGTCGATACCGGACCTGCTCACAAGAAGGGCCGTAAGCAAGGCTGCGCACTGCCCGATTCTTCGCATGGAGGCCTCGTCGAGCTCCACGGCCTCGGTCGCGAAATGGGCGGCGGATGGAAGGTCGCCCCGGCCAAGCGCGATGCGGGCTCTCACCCAAGACAGCTCCGCGAAGACGTAATGCTCGGGTGCATATCGTTGCCGCAGTCTCTGCTCCAACTCATCCAGCTGGCGGGTTGCCTGGGCAAAGGCATGGGCGTCAGTAAACATATTCGCCTGCATTAGCTCGGTATCATCCACAAGGACGTTGTCATTCAACTCATGGGCTTTTTTGGATGCGAGGGCAAAATATCGTGCTGCCTCGGTCGTTTGTCCTAGCTCCTGCAATAAGCCCGCGTAGTTGAGCAAGAGGTCAGGAGCGACGGCACTGTAGGTTTCGTCATTGCGACTGATGGCGAGCGCGCGCTGATAGGTTCGTTGCGCATCGAGCTCGCGTCCGTCGTAGCTCAGGGTCAGCGCCCAGTCGTCGAAGAGTTTCACCGCCTTCTGGGAATCGTCGTATCCGAGAGTGGTCATCAGGTCGGATGCTTGTTGAAAAATGGTTTCGGCCTCGCGAAAGTTGCCGGCGTCGCCCAGAACCATAGCCAGATTGACCAGGATGTTGAGCCCCTCGAGATTCCATTGCACCGGCGACTGCTGGATGGCCTGCTCTGCGGCGCGCGCGCGCGCGATGGCCTCTTGCGAATTCCCGTTGCGATACGCGACCTCACTGCCATGGAGCAGGCAAGCGGCGCGCTCAGAGGCGTATTGGGGCGCGTTCCCCAACTCGCGCAGGCCCTCCTGGTAAAGGGCCTCCGCTCGCGACAACTCGCCTACGGGGACCATGGCCCCGGCCAGAACACAGGAAGCCTTGGCACGAATGGAGGGCTCCTTCAAATCGCGGGAAACGCGATAGGCCGCGTTGAGCACGCGCAATGCGTTGTCGTTTTCGTCTTCGCTGGAGTACTGGTTGCCCAGGGAAAGCTGTAGCTCCACGTGATTGGCGGCGTCAGGATTGCGTTCATGCTCAATCACGCGCTCTTCCCGCTCCAGCAACTGGTCGACGGCGAGCGGTCTGCCCATGGGCGCGACATTGCTGAGCAAGAGCTCATTGAGGTCGGTCATGCGCTCGGCCCGCGCCAGTTGGCGCAGCGCCAAATCGCGCTGGATGCGTGCTGTTCCCGCTTGCAGAAGCATTCCGGTGATGCCGGTGGCCACCCCCACAAGCGCCAGCAGGGCAATGAATATGCCCGTGCGGTGGCGGCGAGCGAATTTTCCGGCACGGTACATGAGTGTGTCGGGCCGTGCTTTGATCGGCTCGCAGGCCAAGTAACGGCGGAGGTCGTCTGCAAACGCCCCGATGGATGCATAACGGTCGCGGGGATCTTTCTTGAGTGCCTTGGCCAGGATGGTGTCCAGGTCTCCGCGGAGTACGCGGCGAAGCTTCTCCACCGAAGCGCTGCGTAGCAGGGCACGAGCTGGGGCGTCGCCAGCGTTGGTCAACGCCGCTCCCACGGCGTCGGAGGGGCGCAACGGCTCGCACTCGACAATGGTTTTAATCAGCTCCGCCGGCGAGCTCGGGTTGTCACCGGCAGGATGCCGCCCAGTGAGCAAGAGGTAGAGCAGCACGCCCAACGCATAAACATCCGTGGATACGGTGATTGCCTCACCTTTTAGTTGCTCGGGAGCTGCGTACTCGGGGGTCAGCGCGGTTCCACCGACGGTAAAGGCCGGCTGGTTTTCGGGGTTGTTCTCGGCCTCGATCAGCTTGGCTATTCCGAAGTCCAACAACTTGACGTCGCCGTCCTTGCGCACCAGGACATTCGACGGTTTGAGGTCGCGATGCACAATCAGGTTTGCGTGGGCCGCTGCCACCGCATCGAGTACCTGAAGAAAAAGGCGGATGCGGGTGTGAAGATCAAGCTGGCGCTGATCGCAGTAACGGTCGATTTGGTCGCCGTCGACATATTCGAGCACAAGGTAGGGTTGGCCGGCGGTGGTGACGCCGGCGTCGATCAACTCGGCAATATGAGGGTGGGCAAGCAGCGCGAGAATCTTGCCTTCGCGTTTGAACCGGTCTTCGCCTTCTTTTCCCAGCAGTGCGATGTTGAGAAACTTCAAGGCTACCTGGCGTTCGAAACGTCCGTCGTTGCGCCGTGCCAGCCAGACGCTACCCATGCCGCCCTGGCCGATTTGTGAAATGACCTCGAAGGCGCCAATCGTTTGCCCTGCCAGCGTTGCAGCCGTGGATGGTAAATCGACGACACCGGTTTCCAGGAATCCATCAGAAGCGAGGACGCTGTGTTCGAGAAGGAGTATTTCCAGCCGGTAAGCGATCCCGGGCTCCTGGGCCTTGAGCCATGCCTGGCGCTCCTCTCCGTCCAATGCAAGCACCTGGTCAAGCAGCGGGCTGAGCAGGAGCCATTCGTCTTTCCATTGAGGAGGAGCTGGTTTAGTCATGGCGCAACCTCCCGCCGATGCTTTGGTGCAGATAGATGCGGGCCTTCTCCCATTTCCGCTGCACGGTACGCTCTGAGATCATCTGCATCTCGGCGATCTCCGCGAAGGAGAACCCACAGAAGAACTTGAGGTCGACCAGGGTGGCGAGCTCCGGCTCGACCAGGGTCAGCTCCTCCAGCGCGTCGTTGATCAGAGCTAGCTCCCTGGGATTGACCGTGTTTTCCAGGTTGGATTCCAGGTTATCCAGGGTGACCGCGGTGATGTGATAGCGGCCGCCTTTTTTTGCGCTGTGGCGAGCACGCGCGTGATCGATGATGAGCCCTCGCATCACGCGCGCAGCATAGGCCATGAAGCGAGGGCGGTCAGGAAAGGAGTGGTCCGCACCCTTGGCCATTTTCAGGTAGGCCTCGTGGAGCAAAGTAGTGGCGCCGAGGCGCCCGGGAATAAATTGGCCGGCTAGTTGCCGTCTCGCCAATCGGTGCAGTTCGGAATACAACGTGCTGAAGAGCACGTCGCTTTGGGGAGGGTTCGCCGGGGAACAGGTTGCTGCCAAGATTCACCTCCACGAGCGAGGATGCTTTTGGGCGCGCCTACAGTATAGGCGCGTCTCACTCGGGCTCGGGACAAATCGAAGATTTGTAAATCCTCTTACAGGGGAAATCGAGAACTGGGGGTGAAAGGCGACACTTGCGTGGAATTTTCAGGAACGCAGGATGCGGCGGCCGGCGAGACATAAAAGTCCCGGTGTTTGGAGAAAGCCTTAAACGGACTGTCTTCTGGGGAGCCTAATGAACCGCAAGCAAGCGGGGCGCTCTCCGCGAAAGTCGTAAAGGGCTGCAAAGCCTAACAGCGTCTGTGCTGAGGCGAAGGTGGCGAGCGCAGTGGTAAAGCCGAAGGCTATCAGTTGCTGGAAGCAGAAGGCTCCTATGCCCATGCCGACAAAGTTGGTGAAGGTCGCGAGTCCGGTAATCTGGCCTCTATGCTTAGGGTCTAATGAGGTTGTAATGCTGGACATGAGTGGATGGGTCGCGTCGAATCCTACCGACAAAGCTGTAATGACAAGCGCTGCGACGAGACGCGGACTCGAAGGAATCAGGAGGAATGCACATATTGCCGCCCAAATAATGCCGAGAGGAACGACGTAGCTCCTTCCGTAACGGTCACCCCATTTCCCAAGCACGGGTCCGAAGAAGATGCCTGGTAGTCCGTATCCTATTAACGCCAAACCGATCCCGGTGTCATGAAGGTGATAGCGGCTTATGAGCAAGAGACTGAGCCAGGCGAAGATACCGCCGTGGAAAGCTCCATTGCAGAAGATAAACGCCATGGTTCGTCCACCACGCGGAGCCTTGAGGACAACCAGGTATTCGTGAATGACCTGATCGAAGGAAGTGAGCTGTCTGGCCAATTTGACGGCCGATTTGGTGCTCCTGGTAATGAAGACGGCGGCTAAAGCGCAGACGCAGGCGAGAGCTCGAAATTCGTTCCTCCAGCCTACCAGCGGATTCAGAATGGGCCCCAGGGTCGAGCCAAATCCGATCCCGGCTGCAATCGCCCCGAACATTCTGCCCATGGGGCGCCCCTGAACCTCGTACGGATAACGGTCCCCGACAATGGCCAGAGAGATGGTGACGATTCCACCACAGCCCACCCCGGATAGAATCCGCGCCACCAGGAGTGTTGGCCACGATCCTGCGAAAGAGACCAACAGCATGGTCGCCGTGGCGAAGCAGAGCAGGGTCAGGAGCACGGGTGTTCGCCCCCAACAATCGGATAACGCTCCGTATACGAGCGTCGAAATGCCATAGGGGATCAGGAAACCCGGAATCAACCAGCCCAGTTGATAAGGGCTCACGGAAAACTGGCGGGAGAGCGCCGGGATGAGCGGCGCCATCATGTAATTGCTGTAGAAGACAGCGAAGGCGATGGCAGCCATCACCCAAAGTTGAGATTCGTCGTTGTTAGTAGAAGCTTTGAGTTGTCGACCTGTCATTCGGACGCCGATTCGGAAGGCACAACTCTGCGAAGCAAGTGAATTGCCAACTTGAGGAGTATTCCGAGGCAATTCGCTAAGGTCTTCTGCTTGAGGAGGATCCGCTTGGATGGGAGAGTACACTTTGCTTCGAAGGTGACGGATTTGTGACCGATGTCCGTCACTGACGGCTTCTGGCGAAAAAAATAGCAACATTATGAGACCGTCGTGCGGAACGCAAACTCTAAAGCGGAACGGGGATGCTGGGGCTGTTTGAGTCTTGGCAAAGGCTTTGCCGGGCGCATCGGGTCGTTGGGCTCTGGAATGGATGCAGAAACGTATTGCGGCTGCGGCGGGCAGCATACTGTCGCCGCCGGGAAGCAAAATGGAAATCCCGGCTAAAAGAGGTCTAAATGGTCCAGTCACCCTCATCACAAGGACGCTTACCACTCGGGTCGCTGGTAATTATTGCTGTGGTCGTCGGGGTAGCCGCCGTTGCTTTCGCTTATACGGCCGGATGGCTCTCGCCGCAGCGGCTGACGCCGAAAAAGATCGTGGCTGCACTGGCGCCTCCGGGCGGCCCGGCGCTGGGCCATCGTCGCAACCATGCTAAAGGCATCTGTTTCACCGGCACTTTCGACGCTAACGGCGAGGGCTCGGCGCTCTCCCGGGCGCAGGTCTTCGTTCGCGGCCAGTATCCGGTGGTGGGACGATTCAACCTGGCCACTGCGGATCCGAATGCCGCGGATGCAATGGTGCGCGTGCGCGGCCTCGGTATCCGCATCACGACGCCGGACGGGCAGGAATGGCGCAGTGCGATGATCGACGCTCCGATCTTTCCCGTCTCGACGCCGCAAGCCTTCTACGAGTTGCTGACTGCCTCGGGAAGCAAGGACCCCGATGCGATGAAAAAGTTCAGCGGCGCGCATCCGGAATTTGCCACGTTCGTCAGTTGGGCCAAGAGTGCGCCGTGGACCGGGAGCTATGCGGAGGAACAGTACAACAGCCTCGACTCGTTTCTGTTTGTCGACGGATCCGGCGCGGCACATCCGATACGCTGGTCATTCGTTCCTGCGGCCCAACCTGTGCCGGTCTCGCCCGATCAGCTGGCCAAGGGGGGCCCCGACGTTCTGGAGCAGGAGATCACCCAGCGTGTTGCTGCAGGACCTCAACGCTGGAGCCTGGTGTTGACCGTGGCCAACCCGGGCGATCCGACAGCAGACCCCAACCATGCTTGGCCTGCCGATCGCCGTACGATCGAGGCCGGAACGCTCATCGTGCAGCAGATCGAGCCGGAGCGTGACGGGCCGTGCCGGGAGATCAATTTCGACCCGACTGTGCTGCCAGCCGGCATCAAGACCTCGGACGACCCATTCCCCGCCGCCCGCTCGGCCGCCTACTCCCGGTCCTACAACAGCCGCACGGCGGAAGAATCGTACTATCCGCATACTGCCGCAGGAGCTAAACAATGACGACAAGCCGCAAACGCTTCTCTGCGCCGCAGCGACTGCTCCACTGGCTCATGGCGATCTGCATCCTGGCGATGTTGTTCATCGGGGTGGGCATGGTCTCGACCATCGCTCCGAAGTACCTGACACTGGTCCAGATTCATAAGCCGCTGGGGATCGCCATCCTGGTACTGGCACTCATCCGCCTGGCGCTGCGGGTTTTTTACGGCTCACCTGCGCTGCCTGCCGATCTGCCGGAGCCGATAAAGCTGGGCGCGTATCTGTCGCAGTATGCTCTCTACGCGCTGATGATCGCCATGCCGTTGATCGGATGGGGGATGTTATCCGCAGCGTCCTACCCCGTGGTGCTGTTCGGCGGCGTGCATCTGCCATCGATCCTGCCTCTGAGCCCCAGCCTGCATACGCTGCTGTGGCATGCTCATTTCTACCTGGCGTTTGCCTTTTTCGCGCTGATCCTGTTGCATGTTTCGGCGATTCTTTTCCATGCGCTGGTGAGGCATGATGGCGTATTCCAGACAATGGGGCCCGCCCTCGGCCGCGACGAGTCAAAATGACTGACTTAGCGGCAGAGCGGATGCAATCGAAAGTGGAAGGCCCTGACCAGACCAGGCCCATTGCAGATGTTGTTGCAGCCTTGAGCACCATCGAAGCTTTGCAGGGCCTGACCGAGGAGGAGTTCACCTGGCTCGCGACCCATGGAACCCAGAGGTTTGGTAAAGACGGAGAGCTTATTTTTAGCCAGGGGAGTCCCCCGGAGCACCTGATGTTCATCCTGCATGGCGATATTCTGGTGAAACGCCATTCATCGAGCCCAGTCTCGGTACTGATCGGGCAGACGGGCCGGATTACGGGCAAGACCCCCTTCTCGCGCATCAAGGCATGGAATGCGGACGGGAGGTCGTCGGGAGACACGTGGATTCTGGAGTTGCACGATAGACATTTCCCGGAACTCCTCACGGCGATACCGTCGATGACGCAACGGGTGGTCCGACTGTTGCTGGACCGCAATCGGGAATATACGCGAGCAGAAGAGCAGATTGGTAAACTGGCGGCGCTCAACAAACTTGCCGCAAACCTCGCTCATGAACTGAACAACCCAGCTTCGGCGGCCAAAAGCGGCGCCTCGCATCTGCTGAGCGCCGCGGCAGGCGAACTAGAACGTGCTGCTTATCAAATTGGAATGGCCCTGGGCACAGAGGAGCGGCTCAACGCCTACCTCGAGTGGCTTTCCCGACTCCGCTCTGCAGTGTCCCACGCCCGCCAAGCTGCGAATGGTAACGAATCTATCGATACCTCATCGTTGGAAGATTCGTTGATCAATTGGCTGGAAGAAAAAGGGTTTGCCGAGGCATGGAAACTCGCTCCCAGGCTGGCCGAAGGCAATATCCAGGTCTCTTTGCTTCAGGAACTCGAGCGCCTCGTACCTGCGGACAAGCTATGCGTTGCGATGCGCGATGCTATGGCTGCGCTCGAGCGGGATGCCTCGGTACTGTTGGTGAGCGAGGCGGCTGACAGGATCTTCCGTCTCGTCACAGCGATAAAAGACTACTCCTATATGGATCGTCAGCCCGTCCAGGATGTCAATGTTGCCGAATCTCTGGAGACCGTGCTCCAGCTTTTTCGGCCGAGGCTCGGCGGCATTACGGTGAGACGTTTCTATAGTCCGGAGGTTCCGTTGCTCCAGGCCTATGGGAGCGAACTGAACCAGGCTTGGGCAGCGCTCATAGAAAACTCGCTGGACGCGATGGGTGATTCTGGCACGCTCACTCTGTCCGCCCGGTTGCAGGGGAACACGATCCTTGTCGAGATCACCGATACCGGCCAGGGGATTCCTGCAGAGTGTGCGGATCGCGTGTTCGAGCCCTTTTTTACCACAAAACCCTTCGGGAAAGGATTGGGGTTGGGGCTGGATACCGTGCAACGAGTCATCCAGAAACATTTTGGCGCGGTCGCTTTCGATTCGAAGCCACAGGAAACAACGTTTCATGTGCGATTGCCGCTGGACCGCGCTGAGGTGTATTGAGGCGCTGCCGGTCAGTTCGATTTGCGGAATCCAGCAATTGCAATCCGTGGAGGCTACGCCCCATGAGCGCTAACTTGTTTAGAATTGTTTTTCGTCAAACTCCCGCAAAATCGTCATCCTGAGCGGAGCGCCTCACAGGTTGTTCTCGTGATACAGCGCTTGTGGCGCGGAGTCGAAGGACCCCGGGGATGCTATTTACCCCTGCCGTTCGGAGCTTTTCAACCACCCAGCCCGCACGCCACGGTCTTTCCCTGGGGAGCAGAAGCAAAAACTTGCTAGCATTCTTGCTATGTCCGGCGCCTACATCCACATTCTCGGCAGCCATACAGGCACGCTTTACATTGGCGTCACCAGCAACCTGTATCTCCGTGTCATGCAACATAAGGAGGGCACATGGGAAGGCTTCACCGCGACCTATAGCTGCAAGCGCCTGCTCTACTTTGAAGGCTATGAAGATATTCGCGCAGCCATCGCTAGGGAAAAGCAACTCAAAGGCTGGGGGCGCGCGAAGAAGCTCAACCTCATTCGCACGACCAATCCCGAGTTTAAAGATCTTGCGCAGACTTGGGGATGGGAGATGATTAGAGTGCATGAAAAGATGTACACGTAATCATCAAGTGCATATCGCAGCACATCCTATGTCGGGCTTCGGTGGTCGAAAAGCTCCGAACGGCATGGGTAAAATAGCACCGCCGAGGTCCTTCGACTCCGCGCCACAAGCGCTGTCTCACGAGAACAATCTGTGAGGCGCTCCGCTCAGGATGACGATTTTGCGGGAGTTTGACGAAAAACAATTCTAAACAAGTTAGCGCTTATGCGGCGACGCCCCCTCGTTTTCGGGCCGTCCTATCCCTCCGCGGACTCTGCTATGACACAGACTCCTTCGGGACTGATCTCAATAGACCGTGAGAGCTGATTTGTTTTCAGCAACTGCTGTCCCAACCGGCTGATCGAAAAAAGCTGATCACGTTTGTTCCTGGCGGGACTGAGTTTGTTAGCGGAGTTCTCATGCAGACTCTAAAGCCCGACGTATTCTCGATCGTTTTCGGCCCCCTAACGTTGTGTCCGTATACGAAACAGAGTTGCTCCATAGCATGCTAGATGCCTTTGATTTCTCCCCCGTCCATGCGCACACACGATCCCGTCATCCACTTCGCCGCAGGGGATACCAGGTAAGCCATTAGATCGGCAATCTCTTCTGGTTTGCCGAAACGAGCGATGCCGACCTCGTCCGGGAACTTCTTCACCGCCTCCTCCACGGTAAGGTTGTGGGCCGGCGCCCACTTTCTAAAGAACGACTCCCTGCGTCCGGTCATCACAGCGCCCGGTACAACACTGTTGACCTGCACGCCGTCCTTGATGCCTTGCTCAGCGAATGCCTTGGCCAGCGCTATGATCGCCGCATTGACCGTGGCCACGGCGGCGAACCCGGGTTTGGGATCGAGAGCAGCGCTTCCGGAAATCAGAACGACGGATCCTTTTGAAGCCTTCAGCGCATCCCAGGCCTTTATGGTCAGCCGGCGCGCGCCATGGAGCTTGAGCGCTAAGCCACTCTCCCACTGCGCATCTGTCATCTCAAACAGATCAATCTGTGGTACTGCGCCGGCAATGTTGAGCAGGGCATCGATTCTGCCAAAACGATCGAGAGCGCCGTTGACGACGATTTCAGCCGACTGGGGATCCGCCAGGTCAAGCGCATAGATCTGGGGCTCGGCGCCCGCAGAGCATACACCGGCTGCGGTCTTCTGCAACTCGTCCTGATTTCTCGCGGCAAGTACGACGGCGGAGAAATCGCGCGCTAAGCGCAACGCAGTCGCACGGCCGATCCCCTGGCTTGCGCCAGTAACGAGAGCGACCGAATCAATTTTTTTCATGGTCCCTCGTTGTGCATCGCGCGAATGTTATCGGGCAGCTTCGAGAATTACGTCCAGCACAAGCTCCGGTGCAGTGTACATAGGAGTGTGGTCCACGCGATGCGAACGCATGGTTGCACCCATCCGGCCAGCCAAGAACCGCTGCGTCTCCGGGCTAATCATGCGATCCTCTTCCGCAACCAAATACCACGAGGGGGTCCGCTTCCACGCCGGCGGGGGAGCCTTCTCCTGAATACACTGCACCGCAAGTGGCCGCTGCACGGCGGCCATAATGGCGAGTTGATCCGGCGACGCCTTGTGAGCGACGGCACAGCCAAAACCCTCCTCCGGCATCCAAATCAATCCATGCGCATCCGGCACCATGTGGGGAGCTTTGGGATGCGGGGCGACCCGATAAAATACATCGGCAACCGTCTCCCCCTCATCGGGCGCTAACGCCGCAACGTATACCAGCGACTTCACTCGATCATCACGGACCGCGGTGATCACAGCGCCGGAATACGCGTGCCCTACCAGGATGACCGGGCCGATCGTTCTGTCGATTGCACGTTGAAGAGCGGCAGCGTCGTCGCTGAGCGACGTGAGGGGAATGGGCGCCGCGGTGACCCCGCGCCCCTGGTTTCGTAACGGCAGAATGACGTTACTCCAACAAGATCCGTCGGCCCAAGCTGCGTGAACCAACACGAACGTAGGGTCTTGTAGAGAGGCATTCATCGCGCAACCGCCTTATCCGCCCGGCGCCCTGCGCCGGCCGTTTCAAGGAACTCTCTCATGGCAGCGGCGATCTCCACCACGTGCGTTTCCGTAGCAAAATGTCCTGTATCTAGAAACTGGACTTTGGCATTCGGCAGGTCTTTCTGAAATGCCTTCGCTCCAGCAGGGATGAAAAAAGGATCGTTCTTACCCCAGATCGCAAGTAAGGGCGGCTTTGACTTGCGAAAATACTCTTGAAACTTGGGATAGAGTTTTACATTGGACGCATAGTCCAGAAACAAGTCGAGCTGAATCTCCTTGTTCCCCTTACGTTCCAGCAGCGCTACATCCAAGGTGTAGGACTCAGGCGGAACACTCTCCGGATTGGCTACGCCGTGCGTGTATTGCCAGCGCGTCCCTTCCAGGGTCAAGATGTTTTTTCCAATCACTTCGCGGTTTTCTGCTGTAGGCTCCGCCCAATATTTTCGAATCGGCGCCCACGCATCGCCGAGCCCTTCTTCGTAGGCATTGCCGTTCTGCGAAATGATCGCCGACACTCGTTCGGGGTGAGCCACGGCCAGACGAAGGCCGGTGGGAGCTCCGTAGTCGAAGACATAAATTGCATAGCGGTTGAGGCCGAGGACTTCGGTGAAGGCCTCTATGGTGCGCGCCAATGCGTCGAAGGAATACGTATAGTTTCGTTTCCCGGGTACTTCCGTGAATCCAAAACCAGGCAAGTCTGGCGCGATCACGCGAAACTGGTCTGCCAGGCGTGGAATGAGTTCGCGGAACATGAACGAGGAAGTAGGGAATCCGTGGAGCAAGAGCACTACGGGCGCACTGGGGTCGCCCGCGGAACGGTAGAACACTTCGACTCCGTCTGCTTCGACTTTATGAACGGATGTCACAGGTACGGTGAACTGGGAAAGAACGGGGTTCATAAAACTTCTCCTCACTCTGTTGAAAGATACGTATGTGTGCAGTGGTGCGGACCCAATCAAACCTCAAACCCAGGACTGCGTCCTGGGCAACCTGCAGTCGTCCCTTCGGGACTCATTTCTGGACCGACAGGTTCTCGCGCAGAGACTTTGGCCCTCACCTCCGCGGCTCGGGTGACGCGGCTAAAGCCGTGCCCTGATACAAAGCCAATGTCGTTCCAGTCCAGAGAGAACTTCAGATCTCACGGCTCGGTCGCACGATTTTCATTACCTTGAGTGGCTGCGATCCCATTATTGGTGCAAACCGGGTTGCGCCAGCGATTGTCTTTCTGGTTGATTGAACAACTGCAGTCGGGCCAGAACAACCTCCTTGATCGATTCTTCCGCAACGGGCAGGAGCTTATAGGGAACAATCTCTCGTGGATTTTTCGCAAAGGCGGCTTCCAGACCGCGCCGCCATGCCAGCCGCAGCTCGGTGTTGATGTGAATGATATTGATTCCGGCCACGATCGCTTCCTCGAGGTCGTGGTCTTCCGTACCGGAGCCGCCGTGCAGGGTCAATAGAGATTTGGACGCGCGCTTAATCTCCCGGATCCGTGCAAGGTCAAGCCGCTTTCTCACGCTGCCTTGTACCATGGTTTGCAGCATGCCGTGCGTGTTGCCGACCGCCGGAGCAAGAATATCGACTCCAGTGCTTTCTACAAACTGCTTTGCTTCTGCCGGAGTGGACAGGTCCTTCGAGTTGTCGGGCGCCGATTCATGTATCTCAGACCCTGTTCCGATATTGCCAATCTCTCCTTCCACGAGGATTGCCGGATTCACCGACTTCAACGCCACTACCGCCTGCCTGGTTTGCTTGACATTCTCCGCAAAGGGCAATGCGGATAAGTCGTACACGATCGAATCAAACCCGGCTTTGGCCGCCGCCATGGCACTCTCCAGGGAATGCGTATGATCGGCATTGAGAAAAATGGGTATGCCCTCTTCCTCGCGCAGGCTTCTTACCAAAGCCGCAATCTGAGGCACACCCAAAAATGCGCGCTCCCCTTCGGATGCGCCGGCGATTACCGGGACCTTCAACTCCTGAGCAGCCGCGCATACTGCTTTGAGCAAAATCCAATCGGAAATGTTGAAGTGACCGACGGCCACCCCGTTGCTTTGGGCTTCTTCCAGAACATTCCGTAGTTGCTGCATACTTTCCTCCACTCAACTGTTCGATACTTGCCAGGTCGATCGGGCGCTATTTAACATGCATCACGGGCGCCATGGCCGGCACGTTGGTTTGCGCATCCGCGGTGGCCGGTAGCGACGGCGTGGACGAGAACAAGGGACTGAGCCCTTCGACCAGAGTCGGGTGGGCCCAAATGGCTTCGCGGAGTGCGGTATAAGGCAGTCCGGCCATCATGGCAGTCTGTACAGAAGCCATGACCTCTCCGCCATCGACAGCAAAGGCGGTGAAACCAAGAATGCGGTCGCCGTTTAGTTCTACCAGGGCCTTTAAGAATCCACGCGTTTCAGAGAGAGTGCGGGCTCGAAGCACCTGCTCTAACGGGATCTTGAACAAGCGGTAGCTGATTCCTCGCGCTTGGGCTTCTTTTTCATTGAGGCCTATGCGGGCAAGTTCCGGATCGGTAAAAAGTGTATAAGGGATTTGCCTGCCGGTCGTCACATGATTGCCACCTGCGAGGTTGTCACGAACTACGCGGAAGTCGTCAACGCTCACATGCGTGAACTGAGGGCTTCCTGCTACTTCGCCGATCGCCCAAACGCCGGGCGCGGTTGTCTGCAGCCGCTCATTTACCTTGATATAGCCGCGATCGGTTAGTTCAATGCCGGCCGATTCCAATCCGATGTTCTCCGTGTTTGGCCGCCTCCCCGTCGCGATAAGCAGATGAGTGCCGGCAAGAGTCGTTTCTCTCCCTTTTTGCTCGACAACCACGGTTACGGAATCACTTGATTTGCCAGAAATTCGTTTCACAGTTGTATTCAGGACCACGTCGATACCGTCGTCCCTGAATAAAGTGGCCAAGGCTGCCGTGACATCATCGTCTTCCCGAGACAGCAAACGCTCATTGTGATCAATGACGGTAACCTTACTGCCGAAGCGGCGCATCGCCTGCGATAGTTCCACGCCGACATAACCGCCGCCGATCACAATAAGATGCCCGGGAACCTGATCCAATTCAAGCGCCTCGATGTGCGTGAGCGGCTGCGCATCGGCCAGGCCAGGAATTGGTTCCAATGCGGCCCTCGTACCCGTGCTGACAATTACATTGGTTCCGCGGAGGCGGCGAGTCGTTCCGCCAGGGAGAATGACCTCTAGAGTCTTTGGGCCTACGAAGCGTCCAGGCCCGAGAATGAATTCCGCTCCCGTCTGCTTGTAGTTGTCAAGATAGACACCGTTCAAGCCCGATACCATCGCGCGTTTACGGGCGAGCACTGCCGGCATGTCAACGCGAAAGCCGTCTGCGACCATGCCGAACTCTTTGCCTCGACGAAAATACGACGCTATTCTGGCACTGTGGAGAATGTTCTTACTCGGCAGACAGGCGATGTTAGGGCATGATCCACCTATGTACTTGCGCTCAATGACCGCAACGCGCTTTCCTTGACTGGCAAACGTCCATGCGGCAACCGTCGATCCGGTCCCGCCGCCGAGGATTACCACGTCGTAGATCTCTACAGCGCTAGCCTGATTTTGGGCGGCTGAAGGAAGCGTTTCGTTTCCATTGGTCTGCATACCGATACCGAGTGCAAGCGACGGACCATCCAACAACGGTGCCGTTGGGCCGAAGGAGTGTTTTGAGCTAAGTCATTCTTCCGCTGAATGTTAGGCCGTGCCAAGAGGGCGGTGGATTTAGCCCGGTCAGTGACGGATTTGCGACCGGGGCCCGTCACTGACGGGCCCCGGTCGCGATAGATGTCGCGAGCTACAAAGAACAGGTCTTAGAGTATCCGGCTATCCACGGCACTCTTTGGTTGGGTGGGAACGGGACGGCTTATGCGAAGCTTTCGCATCTTGTAAGCCAAGGATGTCCGCTTCATTCCCAGACGCTCTGCAGCGCCATTCCGGCCGCCGATCACCCAATTGCTGGCTTCGAGCATACGGAGGATATGATCTCGCTCAACTTCCTCCAGACGCGCGATGGGCACATTGGATCCCTTGTGAGCATGGATGGGCTCCAATTCGGAAGTCGGGGCTCGCAATACGCTGCGAGGAGAAAGAATCACAGCCCGTTCGATAAAGTTTTGCAGTTCGCGAACATTTCCAGGCCAGCAATAGCGCACCAGTGCATCCATGGTCTCTGCAGGGATCTCGCCGATTTTCCTGTGCATTCGCCGCGCGTAGAGTTCTGTGAAGTGCCAAGCGAGCTCAGGAATGTCCTCAGTCCGTTGCCGCAAGGGGGGAACATTTATGGGAAATACTTTGAGCCGATAGTACAGATCTTCGCGAAATGCCGTCTGCTTTACCATGGCGGTCAAATCACGATGAGTGGCGGCTATCAGGCGAACGTCTACCTTGTGGGTACGGTTGCTACCGAGTCTCTCGAATTCCTGTTCCTGCAGTACGCGAAGCAGTTTTGCCTGAAGTTCCAGAGGGATGTCTCCGACTTCATCAAGGAAAAGAGTACCGTTGTGGGCAAGTTCGAAGCGCCCGGTTTTCTGTGCGATGGCTCCGGTAAATGCTCCCCTTTCATGGCCGAATAATTCGCTCTCGAGGAGCCCGAGGGGGATAGCCGCGCAATTCAATTTGACGAAAGCGCGTTCCCGCCGGCTACTAAGATTGTGGATTGCGCGCGCGATGAGTTCCTTACCTGTTCCCGTCTCGCCCAGGATCAGCACGCTCGAATCCGTAGGCGCCACGACAGAGACCAGGTGCAGGGCAGTGTTCAACGCTGGACTGTCGCCGACGATGGCCCCGAACTCGGCCCGAACTTCCTCTTCGAGATAGAGTCTCCGTTTGGTTTCGCTTACCCTGTCTTCCGTCGCCTTTTCAAAGTCCAAGGCATTTTCAACAGCAATGGCCACCTGCAAGGCCACTTGTTCCAGAAAGGCGAACTCATCCTGGCTGAAAGCTCTCTCGGAGCGGCTGAAGGCCGCCAAAACACCGATGACGCCCTTTCGACCGATCAGTGGCAGCTCGCAGCCGGACTTCAAGCCCTCCGCCAGCACTCGATCGAAGAAGCGCCGCCCTTCGCTATTTCCGTAGCTTTCAGGGTCGTGGGTCAGGTCTTCGAGCCGGTTGATATGTTGATTCTTGCCGGACAGGAAAGCTTTACCGCAGGTCGATCCTTTTACCGGAACGGTCGTGCCATCACGAATGGCGCCTCGACCTTCCGGGTTATACAGAACGGTCATGCGCAATTGACTGCTATCAGCTTGGGGCAAGAGCAACGCGCAAAAATCACACCGCGTTACGCTCAGCAGATTGGTGGAGAGTGTCTCCAGCAAATGGCCAAGATCCAGCTTTGAGGTCATGCTGTTGGTGATTTTCAGAAGCAAGCTGAGCCGGTCGCGTTCATGGCGCAGCTTTTGTTCATGCATGTGGCGTTCGATTGCGATGCCTGCAATGTGGCCGGCATTCTCGATCAACTGCAGGTCAGCTGCACCCGGGCTGCGGACTTCGCGATAAAGGATGGCGAAAGTGCCGAGCACTTTGCCTTCACCCGAGAACAAGGGCCGCGACCACACGGCTCGGATGCCATAAGGCACGACTGAGTCGCGATAATCGTCCCATAAGGAGTCGCTCAAGATGTCGGTTACATACACCGGCTTCCGGCGATAGATTGCTGTGCCGCAGGATGCCCCTTTGGGGCTAACGAACATCGGTCCGACGTGAGCGCTGAATCCAGGGAGGCTGGGAGCTGCCGCACAATGAATTTGCCTTTCGTCTCCATCAGGAAGCCAGATGGTGCACAATGTGCCTTCGCCTTGAGACTCAACCAATCGAGCAATCACCGTGAGCACTTCAGATAACGGAGATCCAGCAAGGATCAACTTAAGAACTTCGAGTACGGATTCGCTGGAAAAGAGGCCGGTCTCGTTCTGCGCACGCTCAGTACGCGAAAGGAGTTGTAGAAGAGACTCCGTTGCCTGCTCCATGAGCTTTCCTTTCCTGAGGCCACGCCGTGAGGGAGGACGGGGCGCGCACCTGCTTTACCTTGTTCGGATGCACACGACTGAATGCCGGTCGCAAGTCCATACTTTGCATTTGCCCTGACCGAACCGTCGCCTGTTATCGCTATCTATCTGTGAAGACAGCCAACAAGAGTGTAGAAGCGTTTGCAGGCAGCCTTCCAGTGATAAAGACGCACGAATCTCCGCGCCTTCCTCCCATCTTGTGTGACAGGAGGGAGACACCGGAGAACCATCTGGTTTACAGTTACATCAGGGGGCGACACTTGTCAAGGCGCTCTTTGCGGGTTACAGTTCATTTGGATCCCCGCCCGAGCAATACTGTGAGCCCGAAGGAATCAAGCAAACCTCGCGCGTTGTTTTTGGCAGGCCACCCCGCCTTGGACTTTCTGAACACGCGGGTGAGAGTTAACGAAGATCTGGTGGAGCTTTTGCAAACCGACGAGGACGTGCTCACCTGGCTCAAACAAGCCGGATTTTCCGCGCCAACCATCGCCGCCGGCAGCGGACCGTTGACTCTTCTACGTTGCGCGCGAAGGCTGCGGGAAAGCATTCGGTCGCTGGTTGAAGAGCGTAAGGCGGGGAGGCAGGGAGATCCTTCCATCCTCAACAGCTTTCTGGCGGCGAGCCAAAGTTATCCCCAACTGGTCTGGAAGAAATCGAGCACACCGACCATTGACACGGTAAGGCGACAGGATACAGCCGAGTCAATTTTGGCTCCGGTTGCGGAGGCTGCTGCCGATCTGCTTACCACGGCGGACTTCAAGCTGATAAAACGCTGCGAAGACGAGACCTGCGTACTATGGTTCTGCGATCAGACTAAATCGCATCATCGCCGCTGGTGCAGCATGGAAATATGCGGGAATCGCCACAAGGTCGCCGCGTATAGAGAACGTCGCCGTAATCGAAGCAGGTCGCGTGGCTGATGGGATTGGCGCGTTAAACGCGAGTTGCGCATAGCCGGTTTTTCGGGCTAGCGGCTTCTCATTGATGATCTAGTATGAGGGGTATGTTGAAGCCTCGTTATCCCAGTCTTTCGCGGCGAGAATTCCTGACCACCGCGGTGGGCGCCGGCGGCGCAATGCTGCTGGGGCCGGCATGGCTGCATGCGGCGGGCGATGGGGTTGATCCGCGGGTTGCGCAGGTCATGTCGAAGACCATTGGCATCGACATGCACAACCATGTCTATCCAGCGGGGACGGAACCGCATCCGCAGAATGGCCAGCCACCGCGGCAGGAGGAGCAACAGCAGGGTCCCGCCCTTTCCCTGGCAGAGGAGGTCAAACGGTCGGGGCTTACCGCCGTTTGTGCGAGCTTCGTGCTGGATTTCGCGCCATTTACCAAGCCGGGCGATGCCTGGGACCACTATCGCAGTTGGCTCACCGTGATGGACGCGCAGTTGGAGAAGGGCCACATGCACCGCGCCCTGAACCTGAAAGACCTGCAGACCGCGCACTCCCATGGTCAACCAACCATCGTCCAAACGGTCGAAGGATCACAGTTCATCGAGGGGCGCCTGGAGCGAGTGGAAGAGGTATACGGACGCGGGGTGCGTGACCTTCAACTGCTTCACGAGCGAGACGACCTGGTGTCGCCGTTGGGCGATGTGATTACGGCTCCCGCTCATCTTGGTGGTCTGACGGCTTTTGGCGCCAAGGTGGTGAAGGAGTGCAACCGATTGGGGATCGTGGTGGACCTCGCCCACGCCAGTCCCGAGACGGTGCTGGGCGCGTTGAAGGTGGCCACGCAGCCGATCCTTGTGTCGCACACGGGCCTGGACAGCCGGACAGGCAGCGACCCCAGGATGGCGAAAATCATGAAGCCGCACTTGATCAGCAAAGAACACGCGAAGGTGGTGGCCGACGCCGGCGGGGTGATCGGGGTGTGGACGAAACTGGCCGACTCGCCGAAGGAATTCGTGGAAAACATCAAAGCGATGGTAGACGCGGTGGGCGTCGACCACGTGGGTATTGGCACGGACACAGATTTGCTCTCGTCGCGTGTTGGCCAAGGCACCAACCAGGCGTGGCCGGGCCTGAGTGGAGGATTTTTTCCCGCGGCTGTGGGCGCGATGCTGCTCCAGGGCTTTACGCCTGACGAGATCGGCAAAGTCGGCGGCGGGAACTTCTGCCGCGTGTTCGGCAAGGTTACGGCCGGACACGCCTAGCTGACGGAGCAAACGCTCCAACTCCGGCTTATATCGGGCGCGTGGCTGAATTCATGGCAGCGCTTCCAACACGGCGTCGCTGGGTTCGAGTGATTCGGGGTCCGGCGGTAGAACGGCTCCAGCCTCCAGAAGTGCGTGAACGATTCCTACAAAATCTCCTGCGTCGCGATGCCAGCCATTTCCTGAAGCGTAGAGGGCCCAGGACAGCGCGGTCCCCGCATACTCCTGCGATTTCAGCGCAAGATCCGGGTGGAACCGTAATATGACACGCGCCATTTCAGCATTGCCATTGAAGCCGGCCCAATGCAGCGCTGTGGCTCCCATTTCGCCCGGGGTATCGACGGGCCAGCCAGCCTCCAGCATCAGTTGGACCGCCTTTGTATTGTTGCTCTGTGCGGCTGCGGGCAACTTTCGGCGATCCGCTTCTGACAACGTTTTGGCTGCATCCGGATTTCGGGCCAGGTAGTCCTGAAATGTGCTTTCATCGCCCAGTTCACAGGCCAGGGTCAGCTTCAGATCCTCCGGCGTTCGCTCCATGAGCAAGGCAAAGATTTCCTCATGGCCGAAATCGCGCGCGACCGCGTGCGCGGTTCGATTTGCCCCCAGCGTCCAGATGTAAATTGTGCCGCCCGCGCGAGGGTCTTTCTTGGGAAACCATTCTTCCGAGACGCTCATCCGAATGCAGGCAGGGTCGGTGTCCAGGTGATGGCGCACGAGATCTGCATCACCAAGCGCCGTCGCCATGAGGAGGTCCGTTCTGCATCCGCGCGCTATAAGGTAGCGGGCGACGTCCTGACGATCGCGCGGATAGTGGCGCATTTGCTGCACGCGCAGCATGTACTGGGCCGGGGTGGATTCGTGATCCACGTCGAGCGCATCGATCTCCGCACCGTGATCGAGAAGAAATGCGGCGATCTCAACTGTCGATGCGAAGTGCAGCGGCGTCTGCCCATCTCCGCCTCTTGCGTGGACAACATTCTGATCCGCCGCGACCAAATCAGTCAGTTTTGCGATCATCCCCAGCCGGGCAGCCGAGTGGGCGTCGATGACCGCGCCACGTTCGAGAAGAAAATCCACCAGGCCCGGATCGCAATCGTCGAGCACACCGAAGCCGCCTGCCCACCACTCGGTTCGCTGGCGTATAGCAGCTCCTGCACGCAGCAGAACGTCGATGGTCGCTCGATCGCTTCGCTGCACAGCCGCGAAGAGGGCGTGGATGCCAAATCCATAGTCGGCCAGCGGTTGGTCAATTCTCGCTCTTAATTCTGGATGGCTCTCCAGGAGTTCGTGAACCCGCTGCGCATCGCTATCGCGAATAGCAGCGGTCAACGCTTCGGCGGGCGGAAGGCCCAAGGTGATGACGTACGATTTCAGTTTTGCCCAGTTGGCAAAACCATACTCCTTGGCCAGCGCATGCTGCGCATCGGCCAGCTTGCACTGGGGCATGGTGCGTTGTAATTGTTTAGCTTGCTTCCTCAGATATTCGAGGCTGGGCTTTGCGGGTAGCTCACGAGACATACACTTCTCCTTTTTGGGCCCGGTGTCCGCTGCTCGGGCAAAAGAGAAGTCACTTCTCGGCGCTTCGAAGTTGGTTCAGGTGGGATCTTCCCTTTCCGCGGACGGGATGCAACCTGGATTGCAGGCCTCCAATATACCAGAATGCGCGCCGAGTGGACGACTTCGGGCCCATGGGAACTCTCCATGATTGAAATGCGTATGCTTGTCAGGACAGAGGTAATGAGAACTGGTCAGCGCGATTTGAACCCACGAGGAGAATGGTTCTGACAGACGCCGGCGTCGTTTTGCCTTCCACTCCGCCCTACAACCGCTTCACCCGCGGCTATGCTCTGGTTGGATATATCGCACTTGTGCGCGTGGCGCTTTATCTGGTAGCCGCCCCCCACTACGGCTACTTTCGCGATGAACTGTATTACCTGGCGTGCGGCGAACATCCGGCGTGGGGATACATGGACCAGCCGCCGATGATCGCGTGGATGGCCTGGCTCCTAGAGCATACAATTGGCACCTCGCTTTACGCCATTCGCCTGCTACCGATGTTGGCCGATGTGGGTGCAATCGCTGTGACCGCACTTCTCACTCAGAAGCTTGGAGGGCGACGGTGGGCGATGTTTTTTGCTGCGCTGGCGGTGTTCATTACACCGATCTTCCTTGCCTTCTCGCATCTCTTCACGATGAACGCCTTCGATCCACTGTTGTGGACCCTGCTTGCCTGGCTGATTGTGGAACTGATCCAGACTGGCAATCAAAAGCTGTGGCTCTGGATCGGAGTCCTTGTCGGGATCACTCTGTTGAACAAGTACGGCGTTTTATTCCTGGTGGTGGGGCTCCTCGCAGGTGTCATAGCCTCACCGTTACGCCGGAGTTTTTTGCGCCCTTGGTTCTGGGCAGGCATTGCGCTGGCCACAGTTATCGCGCTGCCGAATTTCCTCTGGCAATTGCACTGGAACTTTCCTTTTGTTCAGTTGGTGAGCGCTGTTCGCCATGGCGGACGCGACGTGATGTTGCCGCCCCTTCCTTATCTCGCGCAGCAAGCGCAGATGCTCTCATTTATCCCAGCTCTGCTGGTTGTTCTTGGTGTGGGCTTTGTGTTTTCCCCGCGGGGAAGGCGCTACTCGATACTCGGCTTTGGCTTTCTTAGCGTTCTGGGTCTAATGCTGTTACTTAAAGGAAAGTTCTACTATGTCGCTCCAGCCTATCCGGTCATTTTTGCTCCGGGCGCGGTGTTTCTGGAACAGTTGACTGAAAGTCGCAGACTGCAATGGTTCCGCCCGGTTTATGCGCTGGCAATGCTGGTTGTGGGTGCGCTGATCGCTCCTACCGCGCTTCCGGTTTTGCCCGTCAAGGACTATATCGCTTACACCAGGACACTGGGGATTCAGCAACAGAAGTTCGAGAATGAGCCTCAGGGCCAATTGCCACAGATCTATGCCGACATGTTTGGATGGGAAGAGCGCGTACGAGTCGTTGCGGCTTATTTTCATTCTCTGCCCCCTGAGGAGCAACGCGTGACCGCGATAGGAGCGCCGAATTACGGTCAGGCGGGTGCTATTGATCTATTCGGCCCGAAGTACGGGTTGCCCAAATCGATCAGCGGCAGCAATAACTATTGGATATGGGGTCCGCGCAATTACACCGGCCAGAGCATCATTCTGCTTGACGAAGATTCGCCACAGAAGTACGTATCGCACTGTCAATCGCTGCGCGAAGTTGCCCACCCCGTGGAACCTTATTCCCGTCCCGATGAGAACTTTCCCATCTACCATTGCCGCGGTCTGACCCCTAGCCTCGAGGTGCTGTGGCCAACGCTCAAACCATGGAAGTAAATCGTTGGGCCGATGCTTTCTTGACAGAGCATTTGTGTCGCGATTAGATTCAGGCTGTCTCGGCTGCAATCTGATTCTTCGGATTCTTCAGTTTTTCTCGTGCACGGGCTAACTTGTAATGCAGTTTTCGGCAGTCGCGTCAGGCAACGAGGGCGTCCTTGCTCGAGGAGTAAAAAGTCGCTGAGGTACTCATGACCCCATAATCCGTCTTTGTGGGTGTATCACCGCCATACCGGACAGAACCCGAAATTGGAGGGACTTCCAGATGGCAAACTTACCTATAATCCCTTTCTGAGGGACTTCGGGCGCCGAACCTCGATGTCAATCCACTCGGAACGAGAGGGACCAAATCTTGTGTGTCAATGATTGCATTGGCCTGCTCTGGCCAGTTGATGTCGGCGGCATATTACGTTCGGTTTCTGTTTTGTGTTGGATGGGATTTATGCCCGGCATTTTTTGCGCCGCTCAGCAACCCAATGGGCCGCCGGCTCCGGTGCCCAGCGTGGAAGTGAATGTGAACCGCGTGCTCGTACCGGTGGTAGTGCGCAATCGGCTAGGGCAGACGGTAGGGGATCTAAAGAAAGAAGACTTCACCGTGCTGGACAACGACAAGCCACGGGCGATCTCTGGATTTGTGGTGGAGCAACGTGGGACGGAGGCGGCGGTGCATGCGGGAACCGGCACAGCAGCGGTCTCTGTCCCAAATCGCGAAACGCCGCCGGACGTGCTCCCAGATAGTATTGTCGTCTTTCTTTTCGATGACCTGCACCTGAACGCTGAAGAGCTGGCGCGCAGCAGGCAAGCAGCAGCACCGGTGTTGGGTGATGCGGTGAGCGGCTCGAAGATGGCGGCGGTGGTGTCGCTTTCGGGTGCGGTTAACAGTGGGCTCACACGCGATCTGACAAAACTGCAGGCGGCTCTGCAAAGCCTGCAACCTAAGCCGATCTATCGGGCCGACGCGACCGCGTGCGGCAATATCGACTACTATCAGGCCGACCTGATCGAAAACAAACATGACGCTGTTGCTCTGCAGGACGCGCTCAAGCGGTTTGCCCTCTGCAATCCGGCCGTCCAGTTGAGCCACGGCGACCTCGCTATGGCTCAAGGTCAGGTGGAGTCAGCGAGCAGGCGCGCTCTGAGTCTGGGCGGCCAGGATATACGGGTCACGTATGCGAATCTCGCAGAATTTGTGCGCAGAATGGAGAAGCTGCCGGGCCAGCGGACGCTGATCCTGGTGTCGCCCGGTTTCCTCGACGTCGAGGCCGAAGCGTTGACGGCGGAATCGCCCATTCTGGACGCGGCAGCGCAATTCAACGTGGTCATCAGTACGCTCGACGCACGCGGGCTCTATACGAGCGAGCTGACCGCGAGTGAGCGCGGCCCCGGTTCAGGTGGGCAGAATCTCGAATATCGCCGCAGCGAGATGAGACTCGAAGAGAACCCAATGTCCGAACTTGCCAATGGCACCGGCGGCACGTTTTTTCACAACAACAATGATCTGAGCGCGGGATTCAAGCTGCTGACCGCGGCGCCGGAGGTGGTGTACCTGCTGGAACTTCCGCTCGACGACGTGGAGGCCGGTAGCGGTTATCACAACCTGAAGGTGAAAGTAGACCGCGACGGCCTCGACGTGCAAGCGAGGCGCGGCTACCTGATGCCGCGAGCGGAGAAAAAGAAGAAGTAGCGCTGCGTGCCATGGGATGGCAAGTTCACTGCGGCGTCTGCGCACTGGGCACTACACGCACGGTTGAGCCGAAGCGGCGATACCGGGTGAAGACACTCTCGTTCAACCACTGGGTCGGCGCATCCCCGGGCATGCGGGTGAGCGGGTCGAGATTGGCACCGGAGATCGCCATGGACAGGGCCACACTGCGCACCGGACAGATAAACTCGCTGTCGCCGATCTGCACCGGGCCATACTGTACCAAAATAGCGGCCCGCTGGAACGGCACGCTCTCTTTCGAATCGACTTCAACGGTGACACGGAGGATGCTTCCCGTAAACGGATCCAGCCAGAGCGAACCGTGATAGCCGGGCTTGACAAGGAAGGTCGAGCTATTGGAGGAGCTGCCGCTCGGTCTTACTCCGATCCCGGACACCCTGGAGTTGCCGATTTGCGTTGGGCTGCCCTCGAGCGCCGCCTGGCGCTGAAGAGAGCCGATGACCTCAAAGTGCGAGGCGGATCTGGGGACCGAATAATGGAAGACTGCGGCTTGTCCCGTCGCGGTCTGTTCCCAGTGGCTCCAGGTCACCTTGCCTTTCAGGGTGTCGTTCAGGATCATCGCCAGCGTGGAGGCGAACTCGCCCCCGGATGTCAGTCCAACTTGATCCTGCCAGTGAGCGGGAGCAACCGTGGCAGACTGATTAGCCGCTTCTTCGTAGACGGAGACTTCGTGACTCGAAGTTTCCACCAGGTGCAGTCCTGCACGAACCGGCCAGCCCCCTTGCTTGGTCACTTGGGGGCTGTCGTCGTAACGGTTGGTGGTCTGAGTGGCAAGGAGGTTGGGCAGTCGCGGCAAGGTCTGGGCCACATAATTTCGCGCCGCGTCGAGCAGCCGCTTCTGGGTAGGGTCGTCGGGAGGTGGGGTTGGCGGCACTTCGCTAGCCGGTGGATCCAGAAACGCCGACCAGTTGGCGAGCAACTGCAAAGCCAACGCCGCCTGCGTGTCGGCATGCAAAGTCACCTCGAGCCGGGCCAATGTCGACTCGGTCAGCCGCTCGGAAAGTTCCATGCCGGTAATCTGGCGCGCAATGCCCGCATCTGGTTTATGCGCGTCGAGGTCTGCAGTGAGGATCTGGGTGAGTTGCGCAATGGTGATGCGTTTGGCCGCTCGAGAGGCAATCGGCAGGGCTGCGATCAGGGCCAACAACAACCCACTCCTCAGCTTTTGGGTTCGCAGCCGCATAATCTCTAGGTCTTTTCGCCACACCTTGAGCAGTGTCCGCGAGGGCCAGCGATTAGAAAGTGTATCACTGCCTTTTCTTGTGCAGAGTCATGCTGGAGGATTGATCGCGTTATTCAGCCCGCAAGGCATCCATGGGTTCAATCGATGCCGCCAACCGGGCTGGAAAGACGGACGCCAGGACGGCAGCGATCAGGAACACAACCATTGTGATGGCCAACATCGCCGGGTTTCGGGAGTCCCCGCTGGTCCATTGGGAAAAGATCTTGCTTAGAATCAGGTTGAGACCGAGGCCTACCCCCGTCCCCGCGAGCACTGCTAGCAAGGACGATCGCGTTACCAGGCCTACGATGTGTTCGCGCCGCGCGCCGAGCGCGATCCGAACACCGAATTCGCGCGAGCGCTGGGTGACCAGGAAGGATTGAATACAGTACAAGCCGCTAACCGCGAACGTCAGTCCCAGGAAGGCAAAGGCCGTGAATAGGGTGGCAACGAACCGGTCTCGACCGATATTTTCTTCAAGCAAATCCTCCGCTTTCACGATGTCGCCGACCGCCTGCCCGGCATCAATCGCATGCACGCGTTCCTTGATCCGGCGCAGCAACCCGGCGGTGGCCGGTCCGCGGGTTCGCAACATCAGGTTGAACCAATCATGAATAATGCCGGTGTATGGCACATATACGGCCGGGGCAACCTGCTCCTGTATGCCTTGATTAGGCGCGTCTCCGACGACGCCGATGATCTGAAAATGCTGATCGTTTCCCGGAGCTACCAACGTCCATACATTTCCTGACGCTACCCCATGATTCAGAATGATCGTCTGCCCCAAGGGGTCACTGTGGGGCCAGTAGCGCCGCCTCATCGCCTGGTTGATCAGGGCTAAATGCGCGGATTGGACGATTTCTGGTGGGCTCCAAGAGCGGCCATGCAGCAAGGGGATCCGTAATGTCGAAAAGTATCGGTCACTCGCGCGCTCCACCTGCACTTCTCCGCGCGCTGTATTTATCCCTGGAATAGACAATGCGGTTGAGGCAAAGTTGCTCGGGGGCAAGTTCCCTTCTGCGATGGCCAAGGACGTGATATCCGGGTCAGCCTCTATCGTCTTTCGAATTTGTTCGTAGTAGGCAACGCGATCAGCCCACTGGTCGTGGTCACCCTCGCGGAGCGCCAGGCTCACTGAAAGCAGATGGTGAGGATCGTATCCCCAGTCTGTATTCATGAGCTGGAATAGCCTTTGTACAGTGGCGCCGGAGCAGGCTAGCAACAACACAGTAATGGTTGCCTGACCCGCCAGCAGTACCATATGGCTGTTGCGCGTTCCCTTTCTTCCCGCCAGCTTGTGTGATCCCGCAGCGGCTGCCTGCCGCGCGTCGACACGCGACGACCGCAGAGCAGGCCACAGTCCGCAAAGCACACCCGTCGCCGCTGACACCCCGGTACTAAACAGCAGGACCGGTATATTGAGCCCGATGACTGCTTCCGCGGGAAAAAATGCCGGGAGAAGAAAACGCCGCACCAGCCATATTCCTCCGAGCGCCAGCACGACCCCGCAGCCCCCGCCGGCAAGAGAGAGCGCCAGCGATTCGGTCAACAATTGGCGAACGATGCGGCGCCTTCCCGCGCCGAGGGCCATGCGCATCGCAATCTCTGTCTGCCGCGCCTCTCCTCGCGCCAAAAGCAGAATGGCCACGTTGGCACAGGCCAAAGCCAGAAGGAACGAAACAGAGATGAATAGAATCACCAACACGCCGCGGAACCGCCCAATAGCCAGTTCGTTGATGTGCACGAGGTGAACCTTGAAGATCTGGGGAAAATTCTCAGGCGTCTCGCGCTTAAAGCGGTCGAGCATGGGTTGGATCGCCTGCTCCGCTGTTTGGTCACTTACGCCATCCTTCAAGCGCGCAAAGACATTGGCAAGACGATGCGAATCCGCCGAGTACGCGAGGGGGGTGAAGAGGTCGCTACTTGTCCATGCGAAGCGCTGGGGCAAGACGCCGACAATGGTAAAGAGTTCGTGATCCATTTCGAGCGCCCTGCCGACAATGTCGTTGCGACCGTTGTAATGAGACTTCCAGAAGTGATAGCTCAGCACCGCCACGTGGGTGTTGTCCGAGGGCCCAAACTCTCGCCCCAGTAACGCGGGAACTCCGAAATAGTCGAACGCGTTGGGAGAAATCCGGGCTGCCTGTACCTGCTCCGGAAGCTCTTCTCCGGTGAGCGCCCGGCTGTACATATCTTCTGCAATGGCTCCGTCAAGGACCGGAGATTTTCGAAACTCTGCAAACTGTGGACCGGTCAGGCCCAGGTCATCGGGAACGGGATCCTTGTCGTAGAGGTGCAGATGCACCATGCGCATAGCGCCGCGATATGGATACGGGTCGATCAATACCGCATGCACCACGCTGTAGATTGTCGTTTGGGCAGCGATCCCGACTGCCAGGGTTAGGATGGCTGCAAGGGTGAAGCGGGGCAACCTCGTCGCCTGCCTCCAGGCAAATTTCAGATCCGCCAGAAGGTGTTCGAACCAAAGCTGCTGCCAAACCTCAAGGCTGCGCTCCTCAATCAGGGTTACATTACCGAACTCACGCCGGGCAGTGAGTCTCGCCTGCTCTCGCGACATTCCTTCGTCCATTAGATCCTCAACCTTGTCTTCCAGATGTTGCTGGATCGACAGGGAGAGATCACTGCGCCTGCGGGAGCGGGAAAAGAGGTGCTTGAAGGTCACCTTGGCGATCTCCTATGCCTTAGCAACGGCAAGTACGCGAGCGATGCCGGCAAACATTTTTTCGAAGCTGGTAATTTCCTGCTCCAGGTGGCGGCGGCCCGCCGGTGTGAGCCGATAGATTCTGGTGGGGCGCCCTTTGGCGGATATACCTTCTTTTGAATCCAGCCATCCTTCTTTGAGCATTCGCTGCAGGGCAGGGTATAGAGAGCCCTCTTCGATCTGCAGCAAATTGTCAGAGACAAGCTTGATATGTTTCACCAGAGCGTAACCGTGCATGGGCTTTAGCCGGAGTGATTGAAGGATCATCATCTCCAGAGCGCCGGGAAAAAGATCGCGCTGGTCGGCTTTCTTTGTCATGACGGAAGATTAGTTTAGAATACCTATTTTGGGAATAGGTATTCTAAACGCTTCATGCGGAGGGAAAGAAACCACAGGTCCCTCCACTGCGCTGCGCTCCGGTCGGGATGACAATTCTGTTGTGGGAATTGACCTTAGTCCCGGTCAACGGAACTAGCAGCCGGTGGCACAACAGAATTGTCATCCCGACCGGAGCGCAGCGCAGTGGAGGGACCTGCGGTTTCTTTCCCTCCGCATGAAGCGTCGTTGCTGATAGAGGCGCAGACCTCAATTCGCTTCGTGATGAGTTGGCAACCTGCTTTCGTTCGCTCTGCCTTCTCTCGAATCTTTTCAACGAATTAATAAACCAACCGTCGTCTCTCCCGCTAATTGGACAGCTAGGATAGCTGAGCCCCCTGATGGGAGTGAGTTCTAACAACCCAAGCGCTTCACTTCCTCTCCCCAATCGAGCTGGCGGAACCGTAATTGGCATCGCCGTAATAGACTGCGCTGAGGGAGGGCGTCGCAATGGAGGGTAGCTTTCCTTTGACCGTGACGGTGCCGTTGTTGAGCTGGCCCATATTCAGAACTGCACTTCCGTCGAAAAAGCGCACGTTTCCGGTGGGTATCGGTCCGGTGCCGACCGCAAGTACCGTTGCGGAAAGGCTAACCATCGATCCGGGGGCGGGGTTGGCAGGCATGCACGAGAGGGCGACTGTCGGCGTTAGCTTCACAATCATTCCGGAATACCTCGCGGATTGCGGGACAGCAGTTTGCGAATCGTGGCTACCATTCCGCACATCTGCTATCGACCCAAGATTTCGCGCGCCGCTCGGAACCCAAGTACCCGATGATGACGCTGACGTGTTCGGAGTGGACGCGCCCGGCGTCGATGGCTGGGCCGGCGGTCCGCTCATTTGCACGGATGGGGGTGTGGCGGCGTCCTGGAGACTGCTTTCGGCCGAATCAGGCGGCGGGGGTGAATTCAGGCGCTGCATGACAGATTCGATCGGAGACATCCGTCCATCCGAACCCGAGATTGGCTGGTAGGCGGCCGGCCGGCTTAGCAGAAATGCAAAGACAGCGAGCGCGATCAGCGATATTGTGCTGCCGACCAGAATCGAACCTAGCCCCAGGGGCTCCTTGTCGAGGCTTTTGAAGGAAGGAATGCCTGCGGCATTGAGGGAAAGCGACGCTGCTTCTGTAACCGGGTAGGAATTGTGGTACGCGCAGGGGAGTCCAGCCAAAACATCGGTCACCAGGTCCCACCATAGACGCGCTCTCTTGAAGAAACCTGCCTCGTCGCGGAGGCGATCGCGGATGAGCTGCAGGGCCTCGCCCTCGTATTTCTTGCGGAAACTCGAAGGATATAAGCGAAGCAGGCGAGCGTATATCTTTTCAGACATAATCCCCCCTCAAGATTTTGCGGGCCCGAGCTACACGCAAAATGTCGGCCATCTTCTCGGCCTCAGATCGCGCGAGTTTGCGCCCGGCAGCGGTCAACCTGTAGAAACGGCGACGTTCCTGGCGGTCTGCCGACTCCTCGGGGCGATAAACCTCCTCGATCAGCTTTCCCTCGAGGAGCGCCTGAATCGAAGCGTACAAAGTTCCAGGTCCAAGACGCAGGCGTCCACTGGTCTGCTCTTCCACCTGCCGCATGATGGCGTAGCCGTGAAGGTCGCCATCAGCGAGAGAAAGCATAATCTGGAAGGCGGCCGCGGGTAAGGGATCAAGTTTTCGTTTTGGCATAATTCATCGATGATCAGTATATCGATAAACGACTGTAGTTCGTGGCCCTTGATTTGTCAAGGTCCCGTTGCCGCTCCGCCTGTTCGAAGGGCGCAGATGATCCGGGACAAAAGGGGATATCCTTGATACTGAAGTTTTTGCACGTCTCTAACGTGAGTGTGAGAGAAGTTAAGTATGCAGACGCGACGCGACTTTCTTAAGTTTGCGGCCATGATCTCCGGTGCTGCCGGGACGGCCGGACTCGTCCCCGAATCGGTCCAGCGGGCATACGCGATTGAGCCAACACCCGGCTCGACATTCCTTGACGCCGAACACATCGTGATTCTGATGCAGGAGAATCGCTCGTTTGACCATGTTTTCGGCACTATGCGTGGAGTTCGAGGATTTAACGATCCGCGAGCCTTGCGCCTGGCAAATGGCAACCCGGTCTTCGTGCAGACGGACAACGCGGGCAATTCCTATGGTCCGTGGCGGATGGACATCAGGGACACCCGGGTCACGTGGATGGGATCGCTTCCTCATTCCCGCGAGAGCCAGGTAGATGCGTGGAACGAAGGCCGCCATGACGGATGGCTGGAGGCTAAGCGTTCCGGCACAAAGGAGTATGCGGACCTGCCTCTGACTATGGGCCACTACTCGCGGGAAGACTTGCCCTTTTATTATGCTTTGGCCGATGCCTTCACGGTCTGCGATCAGAACTACTGCTCGGTGATGACCAGCACCTCGCCCAACCGCAGCTACTTCTGGAGCGGAACCATTCGCGAGCAGCAGCAGGCGGATGCAAAGGTCCATATACGGAACGAGCAGATCGACGACGGCGGGATGAGCTGGAAGACCTTTCCCGAGCGGCTGCAGGAGGCAGGAGTCAGCTGGAAAGCTTACCAAAATGAGCTGACCCGGTCCGGGCTTTCCGGTGAAAAAGATGCATGGCTTTCAAATTTCGGGGACAATGTGCTCGAATGCTTCTCAGCCTATAACGTCGAGGCATATCCGGGATATATCCGGGCCGGACGGCAACTGATTTCAGAGCTTTCGGCTCAGGTGGCGAAGCTGGAAACGGAGTTATCCGCGGAGAAAGATCCTGCGGCAGGGGCGAAGCTCCGCACAGGGATCAGGGATGCTCGAAGCCGAATCGAGGCTACCCAGGCATCGCTTGCCAAGAGTGGCGATGTCCGATACCAACAACTCTCGGCGCGAGAAAGGGTCCTTTATCATGCGGCATTTGTGACCAATGCCGAGGATCCCAATTACCACGCGCTTCACGATTTGCCCTTTGAAGACCAGGGCAAATCTCTTAGCATGCAGGTTCCGAAGGGCGACGTTCTGTATCAATTCCGCAAGGACGTAAACGAAGGCAAGCTGCCGGCGATCTCATGGCTGACGGCTCCGGAGAGATTTTCTGATCACCCAACCGCACCCTGGTATGGCGCCTGGTATGTTTCGGAAGTGATGGACATCCTGACCAAGAATCCCGAGGTCTGGAAAAAGACGATCTTCATTCTGACCTATGACGAGAACGACGGCTACTTCGATCACGCAGCATCGTTTGTTGCCGCCGATCCGAAGCGTCCGGCGACCGGAGGGGCTTCGGCGGGCATCGATACCGGTCTCGAGTACAGCTATAAAGAAGACGAGTTGCGGATGGGAGTTCAAGAGAACGAGGCTCGGTCCGGGCCCATCGGCATGGGCTTTCGCGTGCCGATGATTGTCGCTTCGCCCTGGAGCCGCGGCGGGTGGGTCAACTCGCAGATTTTTGACCACACCTCCACGCTGATGTTTCTGGAACGGTTTGTCGAGGGTAAGTTTGGCAAAACAGTTCGCGAAGAAAACATCAGCTCGTGGCGGCGAACGACCTCAGGAGATCTCACCTCGGTCTTCCGCCCCTATGATCCCAAGGAACCTTCGCTCGCCTCGCTCGACCGGGACAAGTTTGTCGTGAGCATCGAAAAGGCCCGGTTCAAAGAGATCCCATCGAATTACCGAAAGCTTACGGCAGATCAGATCGAGCAGATCAACCAAGCACCGATGCATAGCGAGTTCCTGGTCCGCCAGGAAGAGGGAATCCGGCCTGCATGCGCGCTGCCTTATGAGTGTTACGCGGATGGGAATCTCAGCGCGGATGGCGCACATTACGAACTTCACTTAAGCGCTTCGAACCAAGTGCATGGAGCGAAGTCCGCGGGCGCTCCCTTCAATGTCTACCTGCGCAACATGAGAGAAGGAGGCAAGGGCGGCGGGCGCATGATGTCCGCTACGTATGCGGTCAGGGCAGGCGACACTCTGACCAGGCAAATACCGCTTTCCTTATTTGCCGATTCGAGCTACTTGATCGAGGTGCTGGGCGCGAATGGTTTTTACCGTTCGTTTGCGGGCCGACCTGCTTTGCCATTGTTGGAAGTGCGCACGTCCTATGAGCGTCAAGGAACGGTGCTGAGTGGCAACGTGAAGGTGCAGGTGCGTAACATGTCCACCGAACCGGTCGGCTTTACGATCCAGGACAATTCCTACAAGTCAGAGAAGGTAACGCGAAAACTGGGAGCCGGCCAGGAAACATCTGCCGTTCTGGATCTCAAACGGAGTTACGGCTGGTACGACTTCACGGTGAAAGCAGACGGATCAAGCGAGGAAGCCCGTTATGCCGGACGAGTGGAAATCGGCAGGCCCGGCTTCAGCGATCCCCTGATGGGAGGAGTTGTAAGCGACCTCGTATCATGACGGCGGCAACAGCGCTGAGGAGAGAGACAGCCGCGACCAGCCATAGAGCTTGCTTTGCGTGATGAAGCTTCGGCTGCTCAAACTCCGCTCCGAGAAGCGGCGCCGCGATGCGCTCACCAGCGTACGTATTATCGCCGCCCAGCCGGACCTGCAGTGCGCCCGCCATCGCGCTTTCCGGTTGGCCGGCATTCGGGCTCTTGTGTTTTTCGCCGTCACGCCGCCAGATGCGCAAGGCTGATGTGATACTTGTCCCGCTCCTCATCCCCGCCGCTGTTGCTAAGGCCAGGGCCGTCAGGCGCGAGGGAAGATAATTAGCCAGGTCATCCAGCCGAGCGGACGTCTTGCCAAAGTAGAAATAGCGTTGGTCAGCGTGCCCGATCATGGAATCCAGTGTGTTCACCGCTTTGTAAGCCATGGCCAGAGGAACGCCGCCGATAGCCATATAAAACAGGGGGGCCACAATTCCGTCGCAGGTGCTCTCGGCCAGCGTCTCAATGACCGCGCGATGGATCTCGGTCTCGCTCAAAGACTGCGTATCCCGGCCGACAATTCGCGACAGCCTCTGCCTGGCGCGTGCGAGGTCTTCCTGTTCCAGCGCGCGGATGACGGCAAGGCTTTCATCGACCAAGTTGCGCGAGGCAATGCAGGTCCATCCCAGCAGGATCTCCGTTGCCATGCCGGTTACGGTGCTTAGTCGATAGGCTATTTCGATCGCTTTCGCCGTGCCCAGGTAGGAGGCGCCGACCAGACCGGCGGTGAGCGCTGCGCCCGCCAGCAGCTCATGGTTTGCGCTTTGCCCCGGCCGGCGTAACAGCGATTCTGCGAGCTGCGTACAGCGTCCCATCCCGCGTACCGGGTGAGGAAACCACTCCGGGTCTCCCGCGATCCAATCTAGTAGGCAAGCAGCAGCTATGGATTGAGCGCGGGTCATTGGTACTTCATCCCTACCCAGCTAAAGATGCGTTGCATGTCTAGCGACTGGCTCACCTGGCGAGCTAGACGTTCTAGAGATTCTTCGCGTTGCGCCTTCCATGGATTGAGCGCGGAGGGAGAGGCCAGCTTGCGGAAGTTGCGCGCGGCAGTAACGAATGCATGACGGAAACCGTCCTCGTCGAAGATTCCATGCAGGTAGCTGCCCAGTATCTGCCGGTTGGCGCTGATACAGCCGTCCGGCTCTCCGGAGCTAAGGGTAGCGAAGGGCTCGGCGTGGTCCAGATACAAGGTCTTGCCAACATGAATCTCATAGCCGGCAATTCGACCGCCCGGCAGCGGTTGGCCGAAGAGGGAGCCGCCATCGATGCTGCCGGAGCAGAGGCGGGTCACCTTTTGTGCTTGCATCGTAGTGCTGATTGGGAGCAGGCCAAGCCCTGGCATGCGGCCTTGACGCTCGATCCCAAGCGGGTCGGAGAGTGAGTGGCCAAGCATCTGCATACCGCCGCAGATACCGACCACAAGGCCAGATTGGGCGTGGTTGCGGACTGCCTGATCGAGGCCACCCTCGCGCATCCACTCCAGGTCGCTCATGGTCTGTTTGCTTCCTGGCAGGATCACGACATCCGCGTTCGCCAGAGGCCCAGCCGAGCGGCAGAAGAGCAAATCAACCGCCGGTTCGGCACGCAGCGAGTCGAAGTCGGTAAAGTTGGAGAACGATGGCAGCGCGACAACGGCGATGCGCAGCGGACGGTCCGGACTGTCGTTGCTGATGGACCAGCCTGTGCGCGTTACGGGTGGAAGGCCAACGCTATCTTCCTCGTCCAGTGCGAGGGCCGGCAGATAGGGGACCACACCTAGACAGGGTTTCCCCAGACGGTCTTCCATCATGCGGACTCCGGGTTCAAGCAGGCTGAGGTCGCCGCGAAATTTGTTGATGCAGAAGCCACGAATACGATCGCGCTCAGCTGGGTCGAGCAGCTCGACTGTGCCCAGCAGGGAAGCGAAGACTCCGCCGCGATCGATGTCACCTACTAGGAGACATGCGGCATCCGCCATCTCCGCCATGCGCATGTTGGCGATGTCGTGCTCCTTCAAGTTGATCTCTGCGGGAGAACCGGCTCCTTCCAGAATGATTACCTGAAAGCTGGATGCCAGTGTCTGATAGCTTTCGCGCACCGCGGGCATCAATTCTTCCACTCGCCGCTGATGGTAGTCGGCAGCGGAGATCTGCCCCCAGATCTTACCCCGCACCACCACCTGCGACGAGCAGTCGCCCGATGGCTTGATGAGTACCGGATTCATGTGGACCGAGGCTGCGATGCCGGCCGCTTCGGCCTGCAGCGCCTGGGCGCGGCCGATCTCCAGGCCCTCGGCCGTTGCGGCTGAGTTCAGCGACATGTTCTGCGATTTGAATGGAGCGACGCTGTAGCCCTGCTGGGCAAAGATGCGGCAGAGCGCCGCGGCCAGCAGAGATTTGCCAACATGGGAGCTGGTGCCTAGAACCATGATGGCGCGGGCTTGATTCATGATGCTCCTAAGGGAGTGATGACTTGCGTGGAAAGCCGTTAGAAGGAAGGGCGCACTGCAGATCCCTCGGCTACGACGGGATGACAAAGGGGAGGTTGGTTGCTATCCCAAAGGTCCTCTTGGTGGGAGGGATAGGTTCAAGTCAACAGAACGCTCACCGACTAGCGGGTTTCAAGATAAGTAGGCACCCTTCCCCTTGTCATCCCGGAGTGGAGCGCAGCGGAGGACCTGCTGTTCTCCGAGCCACTAGCCGAATTCCCCATGGAAGCACCACCCTCCCCTTTGTCGTCCCGAGAGGCTGTGACTTTATCGATTTTTCGCGCGAGGTCATCAAGTTTTAAACTAATTTGTCCTGCTGCTTCTTTCTGTCCATCCGACCCAACGGCCCCTAATAAAAGGCACCGCCTCTCCTTTGTCATCCCGAGCGTAGCCGAGGGATCTTCAGTGCGCCCTTACCCCTAACGGCTACCATGCCCTCGACCACTTTGGGCCAGGCTTACTGCCGTCGCGAAGACGTGCATCGATGCCCGCGTTCAGTTCGATCAACCTGCCGAAGAGCCAGACCAGATCCGAGAGCCGATTCAGGTACGCCAACACCTCCGGTTTCACTTCTTGTCCGCTCTCCGCCAGGCGAACAGCCGCGCGCTCCGCGCGCCGACACACCGTGCGCGCGACTTCATACGCAGCCGACTCGGTATGTGCGCCGGGCAGTGACCAATCGGCGAGGATCCCTTCCGTGGCCTCGATCTGATACACCAACTGGGTCAGAAACTCGACGTCTTCGGCGGTGATCTGTGGTGGCAGCTTGCGGCTCTCCGGCGGCGTCGCCAAGGCGGAGCCAAGCCGGAAGAGCGTCTTTTGAATCTGCTCGGTCCAGCCGGCGATCTCCTCGTTCTTACAGATGCTGCGGGCGAAGCCCAGCACGGTGTTCAGCTCATCCACAGTACCGTACGCCTCTACCCGCAAGTCCGCCTTCGAAATACGAATCCCGCCGGCCAGCCCGGTCTGTCCTTTATCACCATGTTTGGTTGCAATACTCATCCCTTTTCTCCTTTCGCCTCACTCGTAGCGCACCGTGCAACAGTACGCTCGTGTTTGTCGCCATGCTTCCTCATCCGAGCAACCGCACAGATGCCGTAAGACCACGCGCAAGACACCCCCATGCGTGACTATCGCGATCGGACCACGTTTTCCTTGGAGAAGATGATTCACTTCACGGAGGACGCGGGCCTCAAACGCCTGAAAGTTTTCTCCCGCAGGCGCGGGAAGATGGGGATAGCCCGCAATCCACTTGCGCGCGTATTCCGCATCCGTCTGTTCAATCTGTTCCCAGCTCAAGCCTTCCCACTGTCCGAAGTCGATCTCCCGCAGTGCGGGCCGTACCACCTGCGGGATCTGTCGAACGCCAGCGATCGCCTGCGCAGTAGCACTGGCGCGGCGCAGGTCGCTGCTATAAACGATATCGATTGGCTCCGCGGATAGCAGGCCGGTCAACGAGCTGAGCTGCATGCGCCCTTGGGCGTTCAAGTCCGGGTCGGAATGGCCGCAAAACCGCCCTGCCATCTCCGTCTCCGCATGGCGAATAAACAAGACGCGACTCATGGCTTCCACACTCCGCAGAGATATACAACGATCTCGGTGATCTGCGTGGTGGCGCCAAAGCAATCGCCGGTTACGCCGCCGAACTTGCGCAGGTAAAGGACTCCACCGAGCAGGGAAACAAAGATCGCCGCCAGCACCGGAGCGATCGCCGCCCTGCGCAAAACAACAACCACGGTGACGATAGTAAAGACCGACCCTGCGATCAGGGAGAAAGTAGAGGTCAAACGAGCGATCCGCGCGCCCTGGCCTTCCTTGTCGCGAGCGGGCGGAAGGTAGTAGCTGAGGGGCAGAGCGGACCAGCGGGAAAGCACATGGGCTGACACCAGGTACGCGGTGAAACGATCCAGCGGCAGCTCAGCCAGCAGCACGCCGCGGCTGAGCAGCGAAAGTGCCAGGGCTGCCGCGCCGTAGCTGCCGATGTGGCTGTCACGGAGAATGGCCAGCCTCTGTTCCTGATTCCAACCACCTAGACTATCGGCGACATCGGCAAGTCCATCTTCGTGCAGGCATCCAGTGATGAGCACCAGGTAGAGCAGCACGATTAGCGCAGAGGCAGGCCGTCCAAGATGAGGCGAGAGCACCTTCTGCAAGAGCGCCGCGCCTGCCCCAATCACCAGCCCCACTAAGGGAAAGAACTTCACTGCCCGCGCCAGGCCGTCGGGCGCGAACGGCACCTGCGGTATCGGCAGGCGGGTGAGAAATTGAAATGCTACTGCTATATCCACTGCGAATCGCGGAGCGCGCAAGCTCATGCAGTGGCTCCACTGATGCCGGCCGAAGTGAAAGTGGCCATCTCCTGATAAAGATGCATGGCTGCTTCGAGAATAGGCATGGCCAGAACCGCGCCCGTGCCCTCGCCCAAGCGCATATGCAGGTCGAGGATGGGCTCGATGTCCAGGTGAGCCAGCAGTATGCGGTGGCCCGGCTCCTGCGACTGATGTCCGGCGAACAGGTAAGGCCGCACTGCGGGAGCCATGCCACACGCGATGGCCGCGGCCGCAGTGGAGATAAAGCCGTCCATGACGATGGCCATCTGGCGCCGCGCTGCGCCCAGGATCATGCCCGTCATGGCGGCGATTTCCAGGCCGCCGGCACAGCGAAGAATTTTGCGCGGGCCGGTGGGCTGGGCAAAGTGAAGCTTCAGAACCGCCTCCACTGTGCGACATTTGCGTGCGTACGCCTCGTCGTCGAGGCCCGTCCCTTTGCCGGTGACCAACGTAGGTCGCATGCCCGTAAGGGCCGCAGTCATGACGCTGGCCGCGGTCGTGTTGCCAATGCCCATCTCGCCCACCGCGATCAGGTTGTTTCCCTTGGCATAAGCGGCTTCCGCCATGGTGAGGCCGACAGTCACCGCTGCAGCTACCTCTTCCGGACTCATCGCCGGTTCCCGCAGCATATTCCTGCTGCCCCTGCGCACCTTGCCGTCCGTCAACCCTGCATAGCCAAACAGGTCCGCGTCGACGCCAACGTCCACCACCTTAACCTCAACCTGGTTGAGTCGAGCCAGCACATTGATGGCTGCTCCTCCGGAAAGGAAGTTGAGCACCATCTGCTGGGTGACCCTTGCGGGGTAGGCGCTGACTCCTTCTGCAGTGATGCCATGATCCGCGGCGAAGACGTAGACCGCTTTGCTCACCGGGCCGGCAAGGTTTCCCTGACGGATAGCGAACCATTGCGCCGCAAGATCTTCCAGGCGTCCCAAACTGCCCAGCGGTTTGGTGAGTGCGTCGAGACGAGTCTTCGCCTGGGACAGATAAGCTTCTGGCGGGGCGACGATGGCCCCGATCACTTCCTCAATGTCGGGTTGCAGCTCAGTGTTCATCGGGCTTCTCTCCGGTAGAGCTCGGCGCGCTCAATCAGCAGCGGATGACGGTCGGGCGGGCACTGAAAGGCGTGTTCCAGGATGGAGGGCTTCAGCATCTGCTCCGGGCTTCCGCTAGCTAAGGGCTGTCCCGGGCTCAGCAGCAGTACGGTTGAGAAGTTCTTATCCACCAGGTGGAGATCGTGCATGGAGGCCAAGATGGTTATGCCTTCATCACGCAGAAAGTGCAGCAGGTCGATCAGCTCCACCTGCCTTCCGATATCAAGGTTCTGCGTGGGCTCATCGAGCAGCAACAGGCGAGGTTGTTGTGCCAGTCCGAGAGCGATCTTCACCCGCTGGCGTTCTCCTCCGCTGAGCTCGTTGAAGATGCGATTGCGCAGGCTGGAGACATCGGCCAGGTCGAGGGCTCGGTCGACGGCCAGGCGGTCGGTGCGTCCCGGTCCCCGCAGCATACCGATGTAAGGGGTACGCCCCTGCTCCACCACCTGCTGCACGGTGAACTCAAAGGGAAGCTCGAGTTGCTGCGGCACCAAGGCGATGGTGCGCGCGACCTCTTTTAGGGAGAGGGTCTCCATCGGCTGTCCGCGCAAGATGACATTGCCCGATGCCGGGCGCAGAACCCCAGCGGCAATACGCAACAGTGTGGTTTTGCCCACGCCGTTGGTGCCGATCAGCGCGCTGCAGCTCCCCTCCTGGAGATCGAAGGTTGCCTGGCGCAGGACGCTGTGATCCTGGTACTCGAAGTAGACGCCGCTCATGCGCAACAGGCAGCTCATACGGTATAGCTCCGTTTCATCTTGCGCAGCAGGTAGAGGAAGAAGGGGCCGCCAATAAACGCCATGAGAATACCCACCGGCACCTCTGAGGGGGCAAAGATCGTCCGCGCCAGGGTATCGGCAAGCATGAGGAAGATGGCCCCGGCCAACGCAGTTACCGGCAGCAGGCGCACGTGATCGGGTCCTAAGAGGAGCCGCCCGACGTGGGGCACGATGAGCCCGGCGAAGCTGATCATGCCGCCCAGCGAAACCGCCACGGCTGTCAGCAGCGAGCCAATTAAGATTATGTACACCCGCGCGGCCTCGACCCGGATCCCCAACTGCTGCGCGTACTCGTCACCCAAAGCCAGGGTGTTCAGCGTTCGCATCAGGGGCAGCGCGGCCAACGCCGACAAGCCGAGCAGAGCAGCACTTATGCCTAGTTCGCTCCACGCCGGTATGCCGATTACTCCGTGCAGCCAGGAGATCAAAATGCGGTTGCCCGTGCCTGTCTTATCGAACAAATCAAAGAAATAGGTTGTATTGGTGAACATGGTGCTGATGGCAAAGCCGGCCAACAGAAGGGTAACGACATTGGTTTTGCCTGCGGATCGAGCCAGGGAGTACACCAGTGCCATCGTGGCCGCCGAGCCGGCGAAGGCCAATAACGCAGTTGCGCTAAAGCCGAAGATCGACCACTGGGAGAAGAAAAAGATTCCAATGCAGGCGCCAAAGATCGCGCCTCCCGAAGATCCAATAACGTAGGGGTCGGCGATGGGATTGCGAAAGAGGCCCTGAAAGAGAAGGCCGGCCAGGGCCAGTGCCGAGCCCACCAGCCCCGAGGCTAGCACCCGCGGGAGCCGAATGTGAAAGAGGATGAGCCGCTGCGTCTCAGTGAGCGGGTGATGGCCAAGGATAGCGGCAAAGATCGTGCGTGGTGGGATCGGCACTGCGCCGGTGGCGAGCGATACCAGGGTGACAACCACCAGCGCCACCGTCAGCAGCACGATGAGGGGCCATGGACCGATCCTGCTTCTTCCGCCCTGGAGCCGGCCGGGGGACGAATCAGCCTCGGGTACGGTCGAAACCGTGGCTATTTCAATTGCCAAGATTCGCCTCCAAAGCTGATCTTTACCCCGGCCCGAAAGGTCAAGGGAAGGTCCGGATAACCAAACGCTTCGCTGTAATGCTCGCTCAAAAGGTTCTGTATATCAGTGTAAGCCGCAACGGTGCGTGTGAACTGGTAGCCGCCGCCAAGTTCGAGGCGCTGGTAAGCGCCATCCAGGTTGCGGTTGGGCAGCAGCAGCGTGTTGCCGAAGTTTGAGTCGGTAAGATAGTCACTGTCGTCGCGGCGGCCGACCAGAGTGCCGGTAAAAGAGCCATACCATTTCGAACGGTTATAAGTGAGCCCGAAGTAGCCCGAGTGGGGCGCGCGCCGGAAGGGCCGCGCGCCTACGAGTGGCGAAAAGGCGCCGATGGCGATGTTAGGAAAGCTGGGGTTGTAGCTGGGCAACGATTCGCTGGAAAAAGACTGCTGCACCAAAGCGTCCAGATAGGTATAGCCGCCCCGGGCAAAGAGATGGTTGCCGACCTGGTACTCGGTGGTGATCTCTGCGCCCTGGGCGCGAAAGGCCTGCGAGTTAACCGCCGCTCCGTATTGAACGGCGGGATCACTGGCCGCGGGTAGGCCGAGCTCGAGCAAGGCCGATTGGGGCACGAATTCGACCCCATTGGTAAATTCATTGTGGAAATAGGTCAGGGTAATGCGCGCGCGGCCGTTCCAGAGTTGCTGATCGACGCCTCCATCGTAGGTGCGCGAGGTCTCCGGCCCGATGGGCGAGACGTGATACTGCTTGATCAGCTCGGCGCCGTTCGGCTGTGCGGCCAGGATGGCGTAAAGAGAGATGCTCTGGTAGTAGATGCTCGGCTCCTTGATGCCCTTGCCAAAGCTGAAGTTGAGCTTGGTCCCGTTGAGCCAATGGGTGTTGGTGGGCCGAAAGAGATAGTAGGCAAGGGAAGCGCGGGGTGTGGCCGCGAAACCAAAGAGCCCATTGTCTTCGAGACCGCTGCCCAGTGTGTAATAGAGGCGGTTGCGGATGTCCCCTTCGAGTTGAACCGTGTAGCTGTAGTTGCCCCGCTCGATTGCGGTGAGGGTTCCCCCGGAGGTAAACGTCGAGCCGCGCTCGTCCTCGTATTTGAAGGCTCCCAGGGCGACCATATGGGCATTGATCCGGTAATCGGTCTGTGCATAGACGAAGTCCCGTTTGCTGGGGGCGAGATAGTCATTGGGATAGGCTTCGCCGTAGCTCGCGCCGTATTGAAAGATTGCCTGGCCGTTTACGCTATAGCCGTTCGCACCTTTTATGTTGACGGGAGCGCCCAGGTACACGTCTTCGGCCGGATCATAGATCCCGGTCGCGGCAAAATCGGTGTAGTTGTAGTTCAAACGCAAGCCGCCGTAGCGTATCTGGTTGTGCCACTTTTCCGTGGTCTGGTTGTTCCAGCCGGCGCTCAAATAGTTGTCATGCTCCTTCACTGCTGCATCGTCGGGGATGCCATAAAGCAGGATGGCGTTCGGCTGATCGGCAGAGACTGTGAGGTGCCGCACGGTAAAGCGCAGATCGTTGGCGGTATTCGGCGTCCAGCCAAAATTCCCCGCGTAGGTCGCGTTGTGAAAGTCGCTGTTGGGAAAACTGTTTTGCGTCTGGGTCGCGCCGAAAGCAGAGTAATAATCGAAGTGGCGATAAGCGCCGCTCAGCGTGCCCACCTGGCGAAAGCTGTTGAAGTTGCCTCCATCGCCGGAGTAAGTCAGCAAGGGAAGCAGTGTATTGCCGCGAGCCGTGGTCAGGCTCACCACGCCTGCCAGTGCATCGGAACCGTACAGTGCGCTGTTGGGCTCGCGAAGGACCTCGATTTTTGCGATGCCGACGGTATCGATGTTAGCAAATTCGACCGCCCCGCCTATGTCGTCGGCCGGGACCCCATCGATGAGCACCTTGTTGGCGTTGACGTTGCCGCCTCGTATCGACAGACCTGTGGTGCCTCCCGTTTGCCCCGTCTGCGTTATTTGCGCACCCGGAATCAGGCGCAACGGATCCTGCACCTCGGTCGAGTAACGGTATTGATCCGCGGTCAGCACGCTCACCGCTGCGCCCACCTGGGCCGCGGGCGTCGGGGTTCCGGTCGCAGTAACCGTAACTTGTTGGGTTAACGTCTGCGTGGCCAGGGTGATATCTACTTGCGCTTTGCCCGAAGCGGCCACGAAGACGGCGTTGCTGATGGTGGATTGGAAGGTAGGCGCCACGGCACGAACCTGGTAACGAGCGGCTTTTTGAAGATGGAAGAGATAGCTGCCCGTGGAATCGGTGGTTGTTTTTCCGGCGACGGATGTTCCGTCGAGTAATTCCACGGTGGCTGAGACAACGACCGCGCCCAGTGGGTCGGTTACGGTTCCGCGCAAAGTGCCGCTCTCGGCGGCAAAGGTGGTGAACGGCGCCAGCAGTATGAACAAAACGAAAATGCTTCGCAAACTCGAACGATCGAACACGTGCGTACCCCCTCGGGTGGGTAAAGCAAGGCCGTTCTCCTGACTTACGCGTCAACAAACCCTAGCTGCCTTCCCAGGACTCATCCCAGTGGCTTTGCTCGTCCTTGCCGGGTTCTCTGCGCTTACAGTTACGGGGTAGTGGCGGATTCGCACCGCCTTCTCGTTACCTTGCCGTGGTTGTGGGGAAGAACGGAACCATCCGTTCTTGCTTCTAGGGATGAAATTCTTTAGCTAATTCCTCCAACGCGTTGATGGCGACTGGACTTGGCTCCTGTATGCCGCTGTTGACGTAATAGACTTTGCCTGTCCGGACCGCCTGCAGGCTGCTCCAGCCGGGCTGCTTCTGCAACGTAGCGATGTCGATCTTGCCCCCACGGATCAACAATAAAGAGTCCGGAGCCCGGGTGATCACCGCTTCCAGACTTATCTGTGGCCAATCGGCGATCAAGTCGTCAGTTACGGACTTGGCTCCTGCGGCCTCAACGATCTCAGTAATGAACGCGTGCTTGCCGACGGTGATGATGGGGTCATACCAAATGGGAACCAGGACTCGCGGAGCCGGTTTACCAGCAGTGCGTGCTCTGACGGCGTCGATACGTCTTTGCAGGCTGGCGTTGAGCGCCGCCGCCTGCTGCTCGCGATTGAGCGCTTCGCCGATGCTCTCGACCGAGTGCAGGATGCCGGCAAGACCATGCGGGTCGACGAGATAGACCGGTATCCCAACCGCCTCTAGTTGGGTCGCAGTTTCTGCTGATCCGGGTATTTCGGTCCCTAGCACCAAGTCCGGGTGGAAGGAGAGAATGGTCTCAATCGAAGGCTTGACCAGGCTACCTATACTCGGTTTCTTCAGCGCCGCGGGAGGATAGGTGGTGTAGTCACTGATGGCGACGACATCATCGCCCGATCCCAGCGCGAAAACCGTGTCAGTGACACTTGGCAGCAGGCAGATCACGCGATGCGGGTGGTCGGGCACGGTGACTTTGCGTCCGCTCTCATCGGTAAGGACGCGGCTCGCACACGCCGGTCCAACCCAGGCAGCCAGCATCATGAATGCAACCAGAGCGCGCCTCATACAGTCGCCGCCTCGGGTTGGCGCGCTCGGCGAAGCACGGCGGCGAAGTGCCGCACGACCGCCGGGTTAGCGCGAAAGTGCAGGTGTATATAGCTGGCCAGCACGTGGCCGCAAGTGAACCCTTCCTGTTGTTGCCGGCCGGAAAGAGAGAATTCCACCTGGTAACTGGTCGCCACATCCGCGGATGAGCAAATGCGGGAATAGTGAAAGCTATGGCCGCGGATGGAAGTGCCCTGGGGACCGAGCAGGCAGCTTTTTGTCAACTTGACGGTGACATAGCCGAAGTCCACCAGCCGGCTGGTCATCTCCATGGCCAGCGGCACGATCCCCAACAGGGGATAGACGCTTCCATCGCTGGTACTAAGCTGTTGCGATAAATAGAGCAGGCCTCCGCATTCCGCATAGACACGGCCTCCCGATCGCACGAAGGCCCGGACCTGTTCCAGCATCGCCTCGTTTTCGCTGAGCTCCCGGGCATGAAGCTCGGGATATCCACCGCCGAAGTACAGCGCGTCCAGACCTGCGGGTAGTGCCTGGTCGGCGATGGGGCTGAAGGGAACAATCTCTGCACCCTGTTCGCGCAGCAGATCCAGATTGTCTTCGTAGTAAAAGGAAAAGGCACGGTCGCGGGCTACGCCGATGCGCAAGGGGAGGGATTCGCCCGTGGGCAGCGTGGTTGTGCTATCGCTATCGACGGGGCAGTCGAGTCGCAGGAGGGCGTCGACCTTGAAGTGCTTTTCAGCCAGACTTGCCAGGGTATCGATCTGTTGCTCAAGCCTTTCCGCGTCGAGCAAAGATTCGGTCTCCGCCGCCGCATGCAATCCAAGGTGCCGCTCGGGAATCGCAATGGCTTGCTCACGGGGCAGCCAACCCAGAATCGGCGTCTTGCAGCGGGCCTCGATGGCGGATTCGAGCAGCCGGTAATGGTTCGGGCCGGCAACCCGGTTAAGGATAAGGCCGGCCAGCGGCAAATCGGGATCGAATGACTCGAAGCCAAGCACCACCGCCGCCACGCTACGCGCACTCTTGGCGCAGTCCAGGACCAGGATCACGGGAAGCTTGAGCAGCTTGGCGATCTCGGCACTGCTGCCAGTTTCCGTGACTCCGTCCTTGCCGTCGAAGAGGCCCATCATTCCTTCCACCACAATGGCGTCTGCGCCAACGGCCGCCCGGCGGAGCACGTCGCGATTGGCCTCGGCGCTGAGCATCCAGGTATCGAGATTGCGCGCTCCTCGCCCGGCGATACGCGTGTGATGGGTGGTGTCGAGAAAGTCGGGGCCGCCCTTGTAGGGCTGGACCCTATAGCCGCGCCTGCGCAAACAGGCGATGATGGCCAGGACGACCGTAGTTTTGCCTACACCGCTGGCAGTGCCCCCAACCAGCAGACCGATCATTGGGAAACCTCGGTAGTAAGCTCAACGGCGGAGCTGACTTCCAGCTGGCCTTTGAGGATTAAGGGAAGACCGGCAACCAGCAGCAGCACATTGGACGCTACGCGGGCGACGCTCTGGTTCATTTCGCCCAGCAGATCGCGGAATCGCCGGCCCGACGGATAAGGAGGCACGACGCCGCTGCCAACCTCGTTCGACACCAGGACGATCGAACAGGTAGGCGACTTGAGGGCCCTGCAGAGCGCCTCGATCGCACTTTGCTCGTCCCCTTGTGCATCCAGCAGATTGGCGGCGAAGAAAGTCAGGCAATCGATGATCATCAGGTCGCAGTTGGAACCGTGGTGGGCGATGGTTTCGGCCAAGCGCAGAGGTTCTTCGACGGTTTGCCAGTGTCGCGGGCGGCTGTTCTGGTGGCGCTGGACTTTGCGCTGCATCTCGTCGTCGTCGCCGGCTTTCGCCGTGGCCACAAAGACGACTCGTGCCGCGCGCTCGCCGAGTTGCTGCGCGTAGTGGCTCTTGCCGCTGCGCACGCCCCCAAGCACGAGTGTCACCGTGTTGCGGCGGTTTGATTGCATTCAATCGCCTCTGGCGCAGGGCAAAACCCTGGCGCGAAGCGGGATAAAGTCAAAAAGGCAGCGTCCGTGCCAACGAACAACTACGTCGGCGAGGTTGCTTTCCAGCTCTCCCATCGAAGCTGAAAACGGCCCTGGTGGGCATCTGGCCGGTCTCCTGACTTACGCTTCATCGATCTTGAACAGCCTTCCCGGGATTCGCATCCCAGTGGCTTCAGCTAATTGGTTCAAGCTCTCGGCGCTTACAGTTACGGGGTAGTGGCGGATTCACACCGCCTTCCCGAACACCAGATTGGTCAACAATAGCTTGGGCAGTGCTGTGCGTCAATGGGTTTTGGTTTATCCACGGCCAATGAGGCGCAAGCCTCCTCTTTGTCATCCGAAAAAGAAGCCCCTGAGTACATGTTTGTTGGAGGCGAGGGAAGAGAACCCCGCCTCGGCCTGCTTCAGAAAAAAAAGTCAAAGGGAGTGGGACGAATTGCACCGGAAATGGATCTATATAGTTAGAAGAAGAGCGCCCCATTGGTCCGCCGGCCTTACTCGCAGCCGTTCTCATGGCAAGATGCTCAAATAATTAATTAATTTGATCATCTTCGTGAAACAAAGGACTTAGCTGCCAAGATGATCAAATCGGCGGTGCAGTTGATCATTTTGGCCGTCCTTGGGGATGGGATTGGACGCCTCGCCGCCAAGGCTAAAAGCCGGGTGCCTCTGGTTCCCTCACGAAGGACGGGAGCCAGAGTCCTCCAGCAGGGTTGCTTCAGACTTCAACAGCAATGGGATTGACCGGGGTTGCGGAAAGCGCCGGTAGCGTTAACGAAGGCAGGATGCTGGCGATGGCCGCGTAGACCAGGAGGCCGCCGTAGAGCGGGGGACTGATGGCAAAATTCTCCCGCAGCATCTCCGCAATCACCAGGGTGAAGATCAGCGTGGGGGTAAGCGCGATGGAAACCCGTAAGCTGCCGCGGTGTCCCCTATGCTTCATGAGGCGTGATTGCAGCCAAATCACGCCGATGCGTACAGGTATGATGGACGCCGCAAGCGCAAACCCGTACCACAGAGAGTTGGCGACCAACGCGGCGCTGGGCACTCCGAGTCCATTGTGAAAAAAATAGAAGGGGACAAAAAAGGAAGCGAAAAGACTGATGGCTTCGAGATTCTGCTCTGAAGCAAGAGTGGTCATGCGCTTGCTGAGCGACCGCGCGACCAGTCCGGCGACAAAGGCGCCCACCAGATAATAGACGCCGAGTGCCTCGGTGATCACTGCGCAGATGAGCCCCATCATCACCAGCAGGGAGAACTCCGAGCCGGGCGCGTAAGGCACCACGTAGCGTCCCAGGGCCAGAAAAACCAAAGGCATGAAGGCGATCAACAGGGCGATCGCACCCCCCGATATGAGCAGGGTCTTAACCGAATCCGCCTGCGAAATCACGAGAAAGAGAAAGACGGCTGTCACTTCGCCGGCAACTGCGTGCAGAGCCACTTCGGACTGCTCCACGTGGTCCAGCCCGGAGTGAGGCAGCATATCCAGAATGAAACCGGTCGAAGGGGTAAGAAGCGCGAGCGCCAGCAGCCAGTCGACCTGCCAGCCAAGGTGAAGATACACGGCGGCCAGGCGGGCGCAAACTACCAGCACCAGCCCGCGCAGCGCGAAGTGGCCGGCCAGCGATGGCAGCTCGCGGCGAAGCTCGACCAAGTCGACTTCCAGGCCGGCAAAGAGAAATAGTGAGGCAATTCCCAGGGTCGAAACGTAAGAGATCACGCTGTCGGTAGCAAGGGGCTTGAAAAACCCGGCCACAATGATTCCGAAAGCAAAGCAGGTGAGTGCGGCAGGGAGACGAAAGCGCTGCAATGCGCGCGGGATGACCAGCAGGCCAAAGACCACGGCGAGGTAGATTATGGTCGTGCGCGGTCCTTGCAAGGCCCTTCTCCAGGTGAATCGTGGCCCGGGGTGAAAGGGGAGAGAGGATATTAATTTACCGCGCCTGCGTCATTCAAGGAACCGAATTTTAAAGCTCTTTCAGCAGCCAGCGTACCGATCGCTTCTGTATCTCAATGTATTGCGGAGCCCACATGGCATGGATCGTATGGCCAACCGCGGTAAACACCACCCGGCCTTTCCCGAAATCGTAGGCCCAACCGGAGACCGACTTGGTGCCCAGATTCTCGAACCTCAGGCCATCGATATTCTCCGCCTCTAGAATGATGTATTTCGGGTCCTTATCGTAGGTGACGTAGTGCTGCTCATCGTTGACCATGAAAGGAGTCATCCCTTCCGTGATGGGATGTGTGTTGGCGGTGGCGCGCACCTGGAACGGACGCAGCGGCGGGTGGCTGATGTAGGCTCCGCCCATCACCTCACGGTAGTTTTTTGAGCTGAGCGAGATATGGCTGCAGTTGTGGAGAGCATAAAAGCCGTTCCCCGCGGTCACAAAGTCTTTGATCGCCGCACCCTGCTCCTCCGTGATCCAGTTTACGGGCTTCGGATCGGGAAAGGTCTTCGGGGTTTCCAGGTCTGCCTCATAGGCAGTGTATGCATCCGGACCGAGATAACCATCGGGCCAAATCATGCCGTCACGCAGGATCAGAAGCAGCTGATAGTTCTTCAGCAAGGCGGCAGAGATCTGGTCGTATTGGATGGTGTAGTCGATGGGAAGATGGAGGTCGTTGAAGACCTTATCCAGGCTCACACGAATGTAATCGGGATTGTGATAACGATCGCCGATCAGCGCCAGGGCACGTGGCTTTCCGCTGCTCCGCGCAGACTGTCCGGTCGCGCCTGTGCCCAGGCCCAGCAGTCCTGCCCCGGCCACAAGGCCGGCATTCTGAACCAAGGCCCGCCGGGTAAAGTTTGAACGGAAGAATTTCATTCAGCCCCCTCTAACGCTTGTCGTTGCGCTCGTCCGTTATTCGGCCGGCACAAATAAAATGCTGACCGGCGCCGGAACATCGATAACCTGCCCCGCCGGCTTTAACTGCCCGTTGTTCTGATCCACGTCAAAGACAACCATGTTGTCAGATTTCTGGTTGGCCGCCACCAGGTATTTGCCCGTGGGATCGATGGCGAAATTCCTCGGAATCTTCCCTTGGGTAGGTACGACTTGAACCTTGGTCAGCGTCCCCTTGACCGGATCGATGGCAAATACGCTGATGGTGTCGCTCCCGCGGTTCGAAGCATACAGAAACCGCCCCGACCGGCCCACTTGGATCTCTGCCGAGTTGTCTTCTCCTTTGAAGTCGGAAGGCAAGGTGGAAATCGTCTGCAGTGGTGTCAACGACCCCTTTGCCGAATCGTAAGCAAAGACCACAACACTCGATCCCATCTCACAAATTGCGTAGGCAAACTTTGCTCCGTGGCCAAAAGTAAAATGCCGCGGTCCCAAGCCCGCTTTCACGGTGGCGAACGGAGGATCATTGCGTGTGAACGTTTGCTTGGCTGCGTCGACGCGATAGATCTTGATCTGGTCCAAGCCCAGATCGGGCACGAAGAGGAAGCGGTTATCGGGTGAGAGCACGACCGCATGAGCATGAGGTCCTGTTTGACGAGCAGGGTCTATGCTCGAACCGGTGTGCTGGTCGAAGCCTGTTCTCTCACCGATGCTGCCGTCGGCTTTGATTGCGAACGAGGCGACATTTCCGCTGCCGTAGTTGGCGACGAAGAGCATCTTGCCCGTCTTGTCTACCACCAGGTGGCATGTGCCGCCTCCGCCCGCATCCACCTTGTTGAGAAAGGTGAGGGCGCCGGTCTTGGGGTTGATGGAGTAGCTGCTGATGAAGCCGTTTTTCTTGTAGTCATCCGCGCCTGGTTCCGGACCCATTTCCGTCGCCACATAGAGGAAGCGATGTTGCGGGCCGGTTACAAGCCACGATGGATTCGCCAGCTCGGCTACCAAACCCCTGGGGGTGAACTGGCCTGTTTTAGGATCGAAACGGAAACCGTAGATGCCCTTGCTCGTGGGCCCGGTATAAGTTCCGACGTAAACGAAATAAGAGTTAGCTGTTGTCATATGCTTCGCCGGTGCAGCCATGGACTGGGGAACACTGAACGAGACGGCTGCGAAAAGTCCCAGAAGTACCACGTGCACCCATACACTTGAAATCCGCCCAAATCTATACCCCATCTCGTTCTCCTATTCACCAGCGCCCTTTCATTCCGGGTCAAAAGGTCCCCACTCTTTCTAGACCCAGGTAGGGTAGAACGCAAGAGATTCCTGATTTGTGGTGACGATCAACCACGCAAGTTGAGAACGCCTCCATCGAAGGGGATATCCGCTCCCGTGAGGAAGCTGGCGAGATCCGAGCAGAGGTAAGCCACCAGTCCCGCCACTTCCTCCGGCGTCGCCATTCTGCCGATCGGTTGCGTTTTTGCCAGTTGCTGCAGCATCTCCGTCTCCCGTCCGGGATAGTTCTGCTTCAGGTATCCATCGACGAAGGGAGTATGAACACGCGCGGGAGAGATGCAGTTGCAGCGGATATTCTTGCCCAGGAAGTCCTTTGCCACGGAAAGAGTCATCGCACGGACGGCGCCTTTACTCATGGAGTAGGCAAAACGGTCTGGGATGCCGGCGGACGCGGCCATCGAACATAGATTAATGATCAGCCCACCGGATCGCCCAACCATGGTCGAAATCGCGGCCTGCATACAGAGATACGTACCTTGTACGTTGACCCGGAAAATGCGGTCAAAGTCCTGCATGCTTGTGGTTGCGATGGTACCGATATGTGCGATACCGGCGCTGTTGATGAGCACGTCGATCGGCCCCTGAGCGGCGATCGATGCGAACACCGTGCTGACACTCTCCGGGTCGGCGACATCGCAGGCCAGAGACCGAGCGCCGCCGCCGGCATTTTTTACTTCCTCGGCGGTCGCCTGGGCGGCTGCGCCATCAATGTCCAAAACCCAAACCTGCGCGCCGTTGGCGGCCAGGCGAATGGCGATTGCTCTTCCAATGCCGCTTGCCCCACCGGTGATGACGGCCACCTTGCCGTCCAGATTGAACCCGTCCAACGCGCGCTCCTAGCGATAGTTCGTGTCGTCCACTCGTGCCAAATCCGCGTCGTTCATCACCCCAATGGTCACGATCGCAAAGGTGAAGACTTCGGTCCCCGGTTCGAGATGGCCGGCGATGACCCTATCCGGCGTCGCCAGGGTTATGTGGGGATGAAGTCTGCCGTCGATCACGTACCCATTCATGCTCACCACGTCGGCGGGCTGGGTGGGATTCTTTTCGAAGGTGACCGCAGTGGGAAGGGTCCGGTTGCTGACCTGATGAACCTGGTAGCCGCGCACCGATCCAATGGCCGAAAGAATGACCCCGTTTTGAATGTGCTCCTGCTTCACCATTTTTTGCAGGCCCGCGAGCAGGTCAGTCTTGTACTTCATCCGCAGAACAACAATGCGATCGAAGTGACCGGTGATCGCATAGGCGTCGGGAACCTGGTTGCTATTCGGCCTTGAATCCTCAGCAGGACGAGGTATGATGCTCGTCCGCCGGGTTTCCTGCGCGAAGCTCATGCTCGCCGTCAACAACAACATTAGCAGCAGTCTCATACCGTTCTCCTGTTCCGGTCGAGGATAGGGAATCGCACAGGCCGCCAGCACCACCAGCATTGGCTGGACGGGAGGCGAGCCACCATATCCCCGGGAAACCGGAGGAGGGGCTAGGGCGCCTCCGGTAGAGGGTCTTTTAGAATACCGATTTAACGAAATGCGCCGTCTTCACGCCTGCCTTTTCCGTGTAGTAGACGGTGACCTTGGCGCTCTTGTCGGTGCCCTTGCCGATATCCTCGCCGGTGTCCTTGGCGGCGTGCTCAGTAAAGTGGAAGGTGTCTACGCTGCCATCCGCGGTCTTGACGGATATCGTTTTTGCTCCCCTGTCCACATGAGTAACGGTGCCTTCGGTTGCCTTTAGTCCATCGTCTCCGATGTTGTCGAACTCGTGAGCGGTCTCTTTCGTTCCGTCGACCGTATAGTGCACAGCGACTTTGCTGCCCACATCCACTCCCTTGACTGTCCCTTTCGCGGCATCCTTACTGCCGTCGACAGTGACGTCGCCGACATAGTGAAAGGTGTGTTCAGTACCGTCTGCGCTTTTGACTACGACGGTCTTTGTGCCGGTGTCGACCTTCTCTACCGTGCCGTCCACCGCATGAACCACATCCGCTGCGGCGAAACCCAGCGACGTTGATAAAGCCAAAGCACTCACCAGGGCGATTGTTTTGAGCATGACTATCCTCTTTTCTTAGTACCAGTAATGTATGGGGCCCGGTGGATAAGCTAACAACATCCCTTATATCATCTTCGGAATGCCTGGATTCGGCTGCCGATCGTCAGTGCAGGTGGGTTCGCCAGACTCATCCCGGCAGGAAGCTGAAAAGCCTATCGACGGGTGAAAACTCGAAGTATATCTTAGGATAATATGGGCCCCCCGGCGGAGTACCACAACCTGCAGCAGCATCGATCGAAAACGCCACTGTTCACTGTTTTTATATTTCTCGCCCTGGTGCCGGTGGCTCGGTCGCAGCAAGCCACGCCGGCTGCGAACCCCCAAGACACGACAGGGCAACAGGAGGACTCGAGAGCGATCAGCACCCGGCAATTTCTCGGTTTGGGCAGGCTGCCGGATGCGCGGATGGCGGCTGAGGGCGGCAAACTCTTCGGCCCCACGTGCGGCTTTTGTCATGGGGCGGATGCCCGGGGCGCAAGTGGTCCCGATCTGCTACGGTCGCAGGTCGTACTGGATGACAACCAGGGCGAGCTTATCGGACCAACAGTGCACAACGGCAGACCTGGCAGAGGGATGCCGGCGTTCCCCTCGTTCACCAGTGAGCAGCTTCGCGAAATCGCCGAATTTCTTCATTTACAGGTGGAACTGGCGGCGAACCGCGGAACCTATAAGCCTCTGAACGTAGTCACCGGCAACGCCAAGGCGGGAGAGGCCTACTTCAACGGCACGGGCAAGTGCAACACTTGCCATTCAGTAACCGGCGATCTGGCGCATTTAGGGTCCAAGATGAGCCCATCCGATCTGCAACAGACCTTCTTATATCCCGCCCCCAGGCCTCCCACTCCCCCCAAAGTCACGGTTACTCTGGAAGGTGGCAAGACAATGAATGGGACGCTGAAGCATCTCGACGACTTCTATGTCGCGTTTTACGATGCCGACGGCGACTACCACTCGATCACCCTAAAGAAAGGGATCGAAGTGCGAGTAGAAGATAAACTCGTCTTCCATCGCCAGATGTTAGATAAGTACACCAACCAGCAGATGCACGATCTTACCGCCTACCTGGTTACGCTGAAATGAAATTTGCCCTCGTTCTGATGTCGTTTTGTAGCTTGCTTGCGTGGCTACCCGGTATATCTGCAGCCCAGGGGCTTGATCCGCAGAAGCTGTTGCAAGCGGAGCCGACCGATACCTGGCCCACTTACAACGGAGATTACTCCGGACGAAGGTTTAGCCCGTTGAAGCAGATTCATGCTGGCAATGTCCATGAATTATCTGTGGCCTGGACCTATCGCGTGACCGTCCCCGGCGCCATGCGTGGAGTGGGAGAGCCGGACATCAAGTCCACTCCGTTGATGGTGAATGGGATTTTGTATTTCACCATTCCTGATCACGTGTTCGCGGTAGATGCGCGCACTGGGCTGCCGCTGTGGCACTACGACTGGGTGGACAAGGGCGGTCACCTGATTGGCAATCGCGGGGTGGGCATGTACGGCGAGTGGCTGTACTTTCTTGCCCCCGATGGCTGGTTCATCTCCCTGGATGCGAAGACGGGCAAAGAGCGCTGGAGAAAGAAAGTAGCCGACGAGAAGATGCAATACTTCACCACCGGGGCGCCCATGGTGGTTGGCAAGCACGTGATCGTGGGTGTGGGCGGCGACGCAATCGATGTTCCCGGCTATTTGGAAGCGCGTGATCCCGAGACCGGGGAATTACAGTGGCGCTGGGATAGCGAACCCAAAAAAGGAGAACCTGGATCGGAGACGTGGCCCGACGAGTACGCAATGGCCCATGGAGGAGGCATGACGTGGCTGCCGGGCACTTACGACAAGGACCTCAACCTTTTGTATTGGGGAACAGGCAATGCTAACCCTGTGATGGCAGGCCAGGGCAGGAAGGGCGCCGATCTTTGGACTTGCTCGATCGTGGCCCTCAATGCGGATACGGGCAAACTCGTGTGGTACTTCCAGGGCTCGCCCCACGATACGCACGACTGGGATAATGTGGAAACTCCGGTCCTGTTCGACGCCGAGGTTGACGGCAAGCCGCGCAAACTGCTGGCGCAGGCGGCTCGCAACGGGTATTTTTTCGTGCTCGATCGCACCAACGGAGAAAACATCGTTTCCAAACCCTTTGTTCCCCTTAATTGGTCTAAGGGCGTCGACGCCAAGGGGCAGCCGATACCTGACCCGCAACGGGAACCGACGGTGGATGGTAATTTGCTGACGATTAACGGGGGCGGGGGAACCAATTGGCTCCCTCCCAGTTATAGCCCGCAGACCGGCTTGTTTTACGTCAACGCGGTTCGTGGCTACAGCGTGACCTATCTGACCGACACCAGCGAACACCCGGAGGGGTACGGAGGTTCGATACGCGGGCTTTGGTCGCAGCACGTGCTCGAGGCGCTCGACCACAAAACCGGAGAGGTGAGATGGAGCCATCCGTATATCAACGTCGAGGGCCTGGGCGGCGGTTTGGGCGGACCGGGAATCCTGACCACTGCCGCCGACCTCTTGTTTAGCGGCGATTACAATGGCAACCTCATCGCCTTCAAGGCCAGCAATGGTGACATATTATGGCACTTCCCAATGCTGCACTCGCTCAGCAACGGGCCTGAGACCTATCTGCTCGACGGTCGCCAATATCTCATCGCCGGAGGAGGCGATACGCTGTATGCCTTTGTCCTGAACTAAGGGCTGCTTTTCTCCGTCTGCTGCAGAAACTCGACCAGGTAATCCTTCCAGACTGCGGCTTGGGTGTGGGTGCCGTGTCCGCGGGTGGCATCCGAAATGGGTATAAGGATGAACTTCGCGTGCGGCATCCTGGTAACCAGCTTTTGCGCGATGCCGAGTTCGGGCGGGTTGATGAAATCGTCCGCGGAATTGATCCAGAGCACGGGTGCGGTGATGCTGCCGAGCTTAGGCTCGGGATTGTAGTTGCGCGAGGCGTCCACGTAGTAGAGGAAGTTGTTGGCGTCGGTGCGGGCGATGAGATGGTCGAGCGCGCGGTCGGCGTAACGCTCGGCCAAAGCCCGGGTGGGGAAGTTCTTCTGCATCTGCAGCGGCGCGGATCCGGCGATGACAATCAGGTCATTGGCGCCGCGCAGGCCTTCGATGGGTTCCGTGGTGTAGTCACCGTTCTTCCAGGCCGGATCGTCGCGGATGATCTGCATCGCCATGTAGCGCCACATCCGGTTGCGGCCGGCAAGCTCCACCGGCAGGCAGGCGAAGGGGGCAAGCGCATCGGAGAACTGCGGGTAGGTCTCGCCCCAGATGAAGGACTGCATGCATCCCATGGACGTGCCGAGAATCAAGCGCAAATGGTCGACATGGAGGCCATCGACCAGCATGGCGTGCTGGGAGGCGACCATGTCGTTATAGTCATAGTGCGGGAAGTGCATGCGCAGGCCGTCGGAGGGCTTGCTCGATTCGCCGTGGCCGATGTCGTCGGGCAGGATGATGTAGAACTTCGTGATATCGAGCGGCTGACCGGGCCCGAAGAGAACCTCGGAAAAGACCGGGTTGAGTAAGGAATGGGCGTCCCCACCTGTGCCGTGGAGAAGCAGGATGGCGTTGTCGGTGTGTCCGGCGGCGTCGCGGTGCGGCTTGCCCAGCGTGAGATAGTGGAGCTTCAACTCGGGGACGGATTCGCCGCTGCCGAAGTGGAAGTTGCTGATGACGTAGTTGCCGTCCTGGACTGGCCATTGGTGCGGGCTGGTCTGGGCGTGGCCAGCGACACTCGCCAGCAGAGCAGCCAGGACAAGACGGCCGAAGGGCATTCTATTGGCCGTTCCCATAAGGGCTTGGCGTCTTGCGCACCGGGGGCTTGTAGTCGACTAGCTCGTTTACCGGCCTTTTTCCCGCCCATGCGATGCCACGAAGCAGCATGGTTTGAATCTGGGGGTTGGCAAAGTTGGCGTACATATGCCCCTGCATCCAGACGAAAGCCCGCGCGGGCTGGCCGCCAGGAAGCGTGTGTTCGTAGGTCCAGATCTGCGGCACAACCTCTCCCTTATGCTTGCCGGCGCTGGGGGTTCCGGGAATCACGGTGGTGGCGAGCACATGGATCGGCGGATCCTTGGCCCATGTCATGGAGAAGAACGCCTCATCGTAGATCGTGATGTCGGACATTCCCGCCATGATGGGGTTTGACTTGTCCACGATGGTGTAGGGGATCTCCGCGCCCAGCGTGTAGTTGACCTCGCCATGCTTCTTCGCGCCGCCCACCAGGTTTGCGAAGTAGGCAGGATCTGGACCGCACAGTGAATCGTGGAGACTGACGATACCGCCGCCGCGTTTGACGAAGGCTTCGAGGGCGCTCTTTGCGCTATCGCTCATGTAACCGTCGTCTCCCTTATAAATGACAAGCACGTCCACGCCCTCAAGTTCAGCAGCGCTGGGCTGATGCAAAGAGCCATCGACGATAGCTCCGTGTTCGGTGAGGATCTTGCTCCAGTCGGCGAGAAACTGTGGATAGTCATGCTGGCCGGCAAAGTGCGTCTTCAGCCCTGCCTGGAGGTAAACGTGCATCCCGTTGGGGTTCTGGCCCCATGGCCGGGGCGCGCCTTGCGGACCGGCTTGTTGTGCCGACAAGGGCAACAACCAGAAAGCAGTGCCCAGAACGAGAGAGAAGAAACGCGACCGTGATTTCATACCTATCCCTTGAAGCAATAGATTTCGAGCGGACCACTACAGTCCCATTCAGATCGATCGCCATTATAGTCCTCGATGTGAAACGGGCTGTAGTCATAGTATCGCTTTACAATACTAACGCACCACGATACCATACTCCATGATCGTCAGCTTCGGCGACGCAGATACAAAACTGCTTTGGGAGACTGGCAGAAGCCGCAGAATCCCTGCTAATCTTCGACGTGTCGCGTTGCGAAAATTGATGATCCTGAACGCCGCTTTAGACCTGGAGAACTTGCGCATACCTCCAAACAACAGGCTGGAAGTATTGACGCAGCACAGGAAGGGCCAGCACTCGATTCGCGTCAATGATCAATATAGAATCTGCTTCGTCTGGAAGGCCGGCAACGCCTACGAGGTGGAGGTCGTAGACTACCACTGAAAGATCGAGGAACCTTATGTCTCATGCAGCGCCGCAGATCAAGTCAGCACATGCTATTCATCCAGGAGAGATTTTACTGAAGGAGTTCCTGGAGCCGATGGGGCTTACACGATATCGCCTCGCGAAGGATATCCATGTCACGCTTCCGCGGATCAATGACATCGTGCATGGCAAGCGGTCGATCAGCGCGGATACTGCGCTCCGTCTCGGCAAGTATTTTGGTCTTCCCGCACAGTTCTGGATGAATTTGCAAGCGGATTACGACCTACGCTTGGCACGAGCCAATAAGGACCTGAAGAAGATCAAGCCGCGGCCGGCAGCCTGAGTCATTCCACTCTAGGTATCGCTTGACCTTCGAGGCGTGCAGAAATCAGGAACCACTTCTCTTTGCGATTGCATAGTAAGGCTGATTCGAAAGAGTCGCGTTGAACGCGGGATAGAGCCACGCTGCATCCGCACCGCGCTGAAAGGCAAAGTAGTACTGCAACGGAAAGGCGGAATTTGTGTATTTCGCGGGAATGGTGGCACTGTAAGCGTTGTGGTCGTGTTGCATCTCCACGGACAACCAGCGCTCTGCCTGATTGACGTGACGGTAATAAAGATGGACGGCAGTGGGCTCTTCGTGAGCAGCCACGGCGGAAACTCCCAACGACAATGAGAGCGGCTGCCCGGGATGAAAGCTCGCCGGCGGCGGGTGGGCGCAACGGACCGAAGGCCGGCTCGGTTTACCAGTGGCCGCTTGGATCGCTCGTTCCACGTCATGCGCAAACTCGGTCGAAGCCGGCGGAGTTTGCAGCTTGCTCTCCATGGCCGCGATATCCTTATCGATACCCGGAAGCCTGTCGGTCCAGTTTCCGCGCCGCATGGGAATGCTGCCGTAAGTGATATCCGGCCGGTACACGCCGTTTGCGCGAGACGCCATCGTTGCCCACGCCTCGCGGGCTTTCTTGTATTGGGCAAGGGCAAGCCTGCCCGCCTCCGCATTGCCCGTCCGCTGGTAAATCTCAAACAAGACGCCGCTGCGCAGCTTGGCGGCAAAGAAATTGCCCAATCCATTCTGAATCAGCACATCCTCTTCGATCCGCCGAAACTCTGGTGAGGTGTGCGACGTTGCCTGCAGACGCGCGCTGGCCAAGGCCTTAGCGGATGCAGCGGTGTAATCCTCTAACCACTGGGCGACTTCAATCGGCGAATACTTGGGATTCGCCCGCCCCGCGAGCAGGTCCCCAGAATGGTCGACGATGGTAGAAAAGAGCTGTGGATCGAGAGGACTTACGGTGCCAAAACACTTCGGCGTAGGCGTGTCGCTGTAGGGCGACCGCTCGCTCCCCAGGACGATGGGCATGTTGTCGTATATCTCGGGCCAGAATGCATGATTCGAAGCCGAAGGAAGATGAGCCGACGTAACCAACGCCAGAACACGGCTGGCATTGGCTAAAGCGGTTTCGACCGAGAGCGCGCCTGGTCCAAAACTGCTCTTCAGGTAGCGGCGCCAGCTCTCCGGATCCGCGTTAGGGTTGTAGAGGCATCGACCCCAGATGCGATAGAAGTATTCGAATTTCTCCCAGTCGCCCGCCTTGGGATTGAGGGACTCGTCCGCGTAAGCACAACGGCCGCCCGGGAGACCGGAGCCTTCGCGGCCTTTGAAGGTGAGGGGCTCAAATATGTCCAGCCCGGCCGCTCCGCAGAAGCTGGAAGTGCGGCCGAAAGCCGCGGCCATCTCCGGATCGCCCGAGAGCAAATGCCTCTGCGTGCCCGGCCATAGGCGAAAGAGCAATTGGTAGCGGCTGCCTTGGCGAAAGAAGTCAGCATAGCCGTAGCGCGTGAAGCGGCGGGCTCCGTTGCTCACGCTGAAAACGCCCGTCTCCATGCGGTCTGGTTCCGGTATCTCCAGTTGCCGAATATCCGCCTGGTTATAGCCAAGGCTCTGGTGTTCCGCGGAGTACTTTGCTCCCAGCTTGACCGGCATGCCTGTATCCGTCGCAATGTCGATCATGGTCTGATCGACTCCCTTGGCATGCATGTCGATCTCGATTTTGCGGCCACTGCCCGAGATGGCTTCAAACAGCGTCTTCCAGAAGGGATAGCTTCCTTCAGGGATTCCGCTCTCCCCGTGCACGCGAAGCGTGAGCCCTTGAATCTGCGGGCATTCCTTCAGCAGGATGTCCAACGCATCGCGGCAATACGCTGCATGCGTCTGGGGCGTAAGCCCTTCGATACGGTGATGTGCGTGCGGACTGTCGGTCCACTGGTAAGCATGGGTCCACAGTCCCAATTGGAATTGCAGTCCGCGCGCACCCGTCTCGGCGGCGATAAAACGCAACATCTGAAGATTTTTCTGCCGCTCGTCCGCGGTAAACGGAGCAAGATTCTGTTCTCCCGTCTCGCTGCCCAGCCGAATCACCCGCACATCGTAACCAGGTACGTCGACGAGATACGGGTAAGGGAAGTGGAAGTAGTCGCCGGTGACGCCGCGCGGGAAATCGTAGCCAATGCCAAAGGTGAAGTTGAAGCGATTGAAGCGGCTGGCCACCAGGAGATCCAGGTAGGCCCGCCAAAAATCCCGGTCGTAGTACCAGGGCTTATCTTCGACTTCACTGCAGAATGCGCGAGCAATGCTTCGGACTTCATTTGCGGGCTCTTCCTCGAGCGACCCGGTCAGATGCAAGGCGGCTATCGCGTCGGGATGGAATTGGACCCGCTCCGCCAGCTCGAGCAGCCCATAGATGAATCCCCTCGGGCCGGCCGCGGAGACCAGGATTGCCTGCGCGCCTGCCAGATGCCCGGGTGTGAGACGCAGACTCTCCGGGTTGCTGAGGGGCGCAGCCGCTTGGGGGAAATTCCGCGCCAGGCTTGAGCCTGCACCGGCCACCGCGATCAAAAAGATTGCGCCTTTGACATGATCCGAAGAAGAAACGATGTCGCAGAGAAAGCCTTTGCTAACCAGCCTATTGCGAAGCTGGCCGGCGGCCCACTGGACGGGATCGCTGGAAGCGATTGGATCGTTGCCGTCGACAATGACAGAGATTCGGCGGCTGGGAGCTGCCAGGGCACGCGGCGTGAGACGGAAGGCCGCCATCGCGCCGGTAAGCTTCAGGAAGGCCCGCCGCTGCATTCGGGAGAAACGATCCGTCGCCATGCGTTGGCCTTACACTATAGATGGTGGCGAGCGCTGCTCGCAATCGATAGCGCGGTTTGACATAGCTTAGGATTTTGGAAGGTCCTCTTGACACGCCCTGGCCGGCACTTTCTGCAAATTCCCGGACCCACGAACGTCCCCGATCGAATTCAGCGGGCGATGCATCGTGCGGTCATTGATCATCGCAGCGCAGAGTTTGGCAAGCTAGGCTTGGAGGTTCTGGAGAACCTGCGCCCCATCTTTCAAACCACGGGTCCGGTGGTGATCTATCCTGCCTCCGGCACCGGCGCATGGGAAGCGGCGATCGTCAATACCCTGTCTCCGGGTGACCATGTGCTGATGTTTGAGACCGGGCACTTTTCCCAACTCTGGCGCAAGCTCGTGGAGCGTTTCGGACTCATAGTGGACTATGTGCCGGGCAACTGGCGGAGTGGCGTGAGCGCGGCTGAAGTAGCTTCACGCTTAGCTTCTGACGATCGCCATAGTTACAAAGCGGTGATGGTGGTGCACAACGAGACCTCAACCGGTGTGACCAGTGGGATCGCTGATATACGGCGGGAGATGAATCGGTCCAACCATCCGGCGCTGCTGATGGTGGATACGATCTCATCTTTAGGCTCCATTGATTATCGCCACGACGAATGGGAAGTAGATGTAACCGTCGCCGGTTCGCAGAAGGGCATGATGCTGCCTCCTGGCCTGAGTTTTAACGCAATCTCTGAAAAAGCGCTGGCCGCCAGCAAGAGCGCAAAATTACCGCGCTCCTATTGGGATTGGCAGGAGATGCTAGGCCCCAATCGCAATGGCTATTTCCCGTTCACGCCCGCAACCACTCTGCTCTACGGCTTGAAGGAAGCGCTGGCGATGCTGCAGGAGGAAGGCCTGAAGAATGTATTCCACCGCCATGACCGTCACGCGGAAGCGACGCGCACGGCGGTGCGCACCTGGGGGCTGGAGATTGTCTGCGAAAATCCGCGTGAGTACTCAAGCGCGGTGACCGCGGTGTTTATGCCGCAAGGCCATGATGCGGATCGTTTGCGCGAAATCATCCTGGAGAACTTTGACATGTCTCTGGGAGCCGGCCTCTCTAAGCTGGCCGGCAAGGTTTTCCGCATCGGGCATCTTGGCAGCTTCAATGATCTGATGCTGGCGGGAACGCTCAGCGGAGTCGAGATGGGCCTACGCCTGGCCGGCGTCCCTTACCAGGTGGGGGGCGTGACAGCCGCGCTTCAGTCCCTTGCCCCTGTTGAAGCCCCGGCTTCCGCCGGCCGCTAAGGAGGAGGTCCCTCCGACCGCAGGACCCAATAAGAATGGGACGGGTGCCCCAAGGGTAGAGACTTGCTAAAACCCGAGGCCGCGAACCTTTTGGGCACGATGTAGAACCGATCATTGGCTCGTGGCTGCCAGCGAGCGATAGTATTGCGGTGGCGCAAGTTCCGCCGCTAAGCGCAAAGATGCAACCTCTCACGCCCCTCCCGTTAAGTTCCCACGCGAAGCCCGTTGACACATTCCCGCAGGCGGCCGAGCTGGAAAAAGAGTTAAAGCAAAACATTAAAGGAGAAGTCCGTTTCGATCGCGGAAGCCGGGCCATGTACTCGACCGACGGATCGAACTACCGCCAGGTTCCCATCGGGCTGGTGGTCCCACTCGACGCTGACGATGTAGTGGCTGCCGTGGCGGCCTGCCGCAAATACGGCGCTCCGGTTTTAGCCCGCGGAGCAGGCACCAGCCTGGCGGGACAGTGCTGCAATGTCGCCGTAGTCCTCGACTTCACCAAGTACATGAACCGGATCCTCGAGCTCGATCCCCAGCAATCTTTCGCCCGGGTGCAGCCCGGGGTTGTGCTCGATACGCTGCGCAACCAGGCAGAAGTCTACAAGCTGACGTTCGCGCCCGATCCGTCCACCCATAACCGCTGCACCATTGGCGGCATGATCGGAAACAACTCCTGCGGCACGCATTCCCTATTGGGTGGCAAGACGGTAGACAACATCGAAGAGCTGCGCATTCTGCTCTACGACGGAACCCAGCTCACCGTCGGCCCAACGACCAGGGACGAGTTGAATTCGATCCTTCAGCAAGGCGGCCGGCGCGGCGAAATCTACGCCGCGCTGCGCGCGATCGGTGATCAATACGCGGATCTGATACGGGAACGCTTTCCGCAAATTCCCCGGCGCGTCTCGGGCTACAACCTCGACGAGCTACTAGCGGAGCGATTCAACGTGGCTCGCGCACTGGTAGGAACAGAAGGCACCTGCGTGACGGTGCTCGAAGCCAAAGTAAAGCTGATCCCCAGCCCGCAGCATCGAGCGCTGGTCGGAATCGGCTACCACGACGCTTTTGTCGCAGCAGATGATGTTCCTGAGATCCTGAACTTTCAGCCGATCGGCTTCGAAGGTTTCGAGGGAAGCATCGTAGACGGACTGCGGCGCAAGGGAGCTCCTAAACTTGATCTGCTGCCTGAGGGGCGCGGCATCGTGCTGGTTGAATTTGGTTCCGACGATCCGCAGCATGCACGCAGCCTGGCTGAGCAATTGATGGATCACCTGAGGCAAATGCCCGAACCGCCCAATACCCGTCTCTACACGCCGTCTGAGGCGCGTGCCGTCTGGCATTTGCGGGAATCCGGCCCCAGGGCAGCGGCGTTTGCTCCTGGCGCGGCGCCGCAATGGGAAGGGTGGGATGATGCGGCGGTGGCTCCCGAAAAGCTGGGCAGCTACCTGCGGGATATTCGCGCGCTCATGAACGAGTATGACTACGAAGGCGCCTTCTACGGCCACTTCGGGCATGGCTGCATCCACATGCGGGTGAGCTTTGACTTGCAGAGCGAAGCGGGCATTCGCGATTATGGCGAGTTTGTCGAGCGGGCTGCCGACCTGGTCGTCAGCTACGGAGGTTCACTCTCCGGCGAGCACGGCGACGGGCAATCGCGTGGTGCTTTGCTGCCGAAGATGTTCGGCCCTGAGCTGATGAACGCCTTCCGCCAGTTCAAGGCAGTGTGGGATCCGCAGAACAAGATGAATCCTCATAAGGTGGTGGATGCCTATCTGCCCACGGAAAACCTGCGGCTCGGTGCTGATTACAAACCGCTGCAACCGAAGACTCATTTCAAGTTTGTCGAGGACGGCGGCTCCTTCGCCAGCGCCGCAGCGCGATGCATTGGAGTCGGAACCTGCCGCAAGCAGGATGGTGGTTCGATGTGCCCGAGTTACATGGTGACCCTCGAAGAGGAGCACAGCACCCGAGGACGCGCCCATATGCTCTTCGAGTTGTTGCAGGGCGAGGTGATCGACGGCGGTTGGAAAAATGAACAGGTTAAGAAGGCGCTCGATTTGTGCCTGGCCTGCAAGGCGTGTAAGTCAGAGTGCCCGGCGAACGTGGATCTCGCCACCTATAAAGCAGAGTTTTTGTCTCATTACTACGAGGGAGAGCGACGCCCGCTGCACGCCTACGCCTTCGGCATGATCGACCGCTGGGCCGCGCTGGGCTCATTCGCACCGCGTCTAGCCAACCGCCTGAGCAACGCCCCGAGGTCGAAGCGCTGGTTGCAGAAAAACCTCGAGCTTGCACCCCAACGCGAGATGCCGCAGCTCGCTCCCGTCAGCTTTCAGAAGTGGGCCGCGAAGCAAAGGCGTGCGAAGGACGGCAAACCAATTGTGGTTCTCTGGGCGGATACCTTCAATAACTACTTTAAGCCTGAGACCGGCCGGGCTGCATTTGAAGTACTTACGCACGCGGGGTTTGGGGTGAAGGTCCCTCGGGACCATCTCTGCTGTGGCCGGCCTTTGTACGACTTTGGCATGCTCGACAGAGCCAGGGAATACCTGCAGCGCATCATGCGGGTGCTCGCCCCGGAGATCGACGCCGGCGTACCCATCGTGATCCTGGAGCCGAGCTGCGCCTCGGTGTTTCGCGACGAATTGCGAAACCTGTTTCCTGGCGATGCGCGTGCGGACCGCCTGCGGCGTCAAACTTTCCTGCTCAGCGAATTCCTGCAACATCATGCCTATCAGCCTCGGCAACTGTCACAAAAACTGCTCCTTCATGGACATTGCCATCACAAAGCAATCATGAAGATGACGGACGAAGAGGAGTTGCTGCGCAAGATGGGCGCCGACTTAAAGACGTTGGACGCGGGTTGCTGTGGAATGGCGGGACCCTTTGGCTTTGAGCAGAAAAAATATGCGGTTTCCCAGGCCATCGGAGAACGAGTGCTCTTGCCCGCAGTACGCCAGGCAGACGCGGAAACTCTGATCGTCTCCGACGGCTTCAGTTGCCGTGAACAAATCCTGCAAGCGACCGGGCGGAAGGCCGTCCACCTGGCAGAGGTTCTGGAGCGTGCACTGCAGCAAAGATAGATGCTGGGACTTCCCCGCACGGGACCGGCGAGCGGCATAACCTGTTTGTGAGGGATGACCAGATGGCGGTCAACAGAAGCTCGATTCGACTCGATACTCACCTTGCCGATGAAGCCGCGAAGATCCTGGGAGCAAAATCAAGAACGGAGGCCGTTGACGTTGCGCTCAGGGAAATCGTTGCACTGAAGCGGTTCAAGAAACTTATAAAGAAGCAAGCGGGTAAGTTGCCCTTCGACGGTTACACAGAGTAACACTTTTGCTTCAATGAGAGCCCCGATCGGAGTCACCTCGCCTGCATCGAAGCCGCGTCGGCACAAATGCGCATATCGCGGCAAAGCTCGTCGACACGTTTGCGATCCGTATCCCAAGAGCACATGAAGCGCGCGGCGCCCCCGATAAAGGTATAGAACTTCCACCCCCGTCGACGCAGAGCCTCGAGGACTTCGTCCGAGGCGTGGAGGAACACCGCGTTCGCCTCCGGCGGTGAGACGATCTCGACTCCCGGGATACCGGACAGTTGCTCCGCTAAATACTGCGTGCAAGCATTGGCATGAGCCGCGTTGCTGAGCCATGCGCCGGTCTTGAGCATGCCCACCCAAGGCGCAGCAAGAAAACGCATCTTTGACGCGAGTTGCCCAGCCTGCTTGCAGCGGTAGTCGAAGTCTACGGCGAGGTTCCGATCGAAGAAGAGAATCGCTTCGCCTACCGCCATTCCGTTCTTCGTGCCCCCGAAGCAGAGAACGTCGACTCCGCTCTTCCAGGTAAGTTCTGCGGGAGAGCAGCCCAGGCCGGCGCAGGCATTGGCAAAGCGCGCTCCATCCATGTGCAGCCGCAAACTGTGTTGCCGGCACTCTTGCGAGAGAGCGCGCAGTTGTTCGACGGTGTAGACCCGGCCTGTTTCCGTGGATTGACTGATGGTGACGGCGCGCGGCTTAGGGTAATGAATGTCTTGCCGGTTGGTGGCGATCTTGTGCACCGCGGCCGGCGTGAGTTTGCCGTCGTCGCTTTCAGCGGTAAGCAGCTTGGAACCGTTGGAAAAGAACTCCGGGGCGCCGCATTCATCTGTCTCCACATGGGCAGATTGACAGCAGATGACGGCGTGATACGACTGGCAGAGGGAGGCGAGGACCAAGGAATTGGCCGCAGTGCCGTTAAAGGCAAAGAAAACCTCGCAGTCGGTTTCAAACATCTCCCGGAAAGCATCAGACGCAGCCGCGGTCCAGGGGTCGTCTCCGTAACCGGAGACGTGGCCGTGATTGGCGGCTTCCATGGCGGCCCAAGCCTCCGGGCAGATGCCGGAATAATTGTCGCTGGCGAATTGCTGAAGAAGATCGTTGTTCTGGATATCGGCCATACCCTACTTTAAGCCCTCAGCCTTCTCGACTAGCGTCCAGCGGCATTCGCAGGGAACAAATCGGCCCATAAATCCGTAAATACAAGCCGAGGAACCCTCCGTCCATGTCGCTTCATGACCTGCGCCACGCGCTTCGTCAACTCGGCCGCATCCCTGGATTCGTGTTGACTACTGTTCTCACCCTGGTGCTGGGTATCGGGGCCAATGCCGCCATCTTCAGCGTGGTAAACGGAGTCCTCCGCCATCCGGCCGGGGTCGACCACCCGGAGCGGGTCGCCGTCATGAAGGTGCGGTATGCGCAATTCTCGCTCGATATCCCCTTCGTCTCCGTGCCTGATCTCATGGACGCGGCTGCCCTCAAGGATCAAGTTGAGGCCGCCTCACTGGCCCGCGATACCAGCTTCAATATCGTCCACGATGGAACCGTCGAACACCTGCCAGCCGAACAGGTGGGCGTGCAGTGGTTTCAGGTTTTTGGAGCCCGCCCTATTATTGGGCGGACCTTCACCGCGCAAGAAGATCAACCCGGCGCCGGGCCGGTGGCCGTTATCAGCTATGGCCTCTGGCAACGCGCCTTCGGTGGCCGCCGTGACGTTCTCGGACAGAGCATCCTGTTGGACCAGAAGCCCTACCAGGTCATCGGCGTCATGCGCAGCGACTTCGACTGGCCGCGCGGCAAACAGCTATGGGTGCCGATTGCGCTCACTCGCCAGGCCTTTGCTGCGCAGGAACGATTCGAAGAATATTACTATGCTTTTCTGCGACTGCGACCCGGCATCTCGGTCGCCCAGATCAACGCCGGCCTGGCTCAGAAAATGCATGAGGAGGTGCTGCGGGAAGGGAAGAATGCATATGGAGCCAGCTCCGGATGGTTCCTATACGCATCTCCGGTCACCCAATTTGCCGCCGGGCCCCTGCGCAAACCTCTCGACGTGCTCTTTGCGGTCGTCGCCCTTGTTCTCCTTATAGCCTCCGCAAATGTCGCCGGGCTCTTCCTGGCGCGCACCTCCGCGCGCACGCGGGAGTTTGCCATTCGCACGGTACTGGGCGCAAACGCAATGGCCATTCTCCGGCCCTTCTTGATAGAAACCATGCTTCTTGCCGGCGTCGCCGCCCTCATCGGTATCGCCTCGGGCCCAATAATCGGAAGGCTACTGCTTTGGCTGATTCCGCACAGCCTGGCGGAAGGTTACAGCGTGCACATTGATCCTGCGCTCCTGGTCTTTACCGCTGCTGCAGGTTTATTCACCGCGTTGGTTGCGGGCGTCGGCCCTGCGCTCAAGCTGATACGGCAGCATCCATCGCTCAAACTCTACGACGGTGGCCGCAGTGCCACGGCATCGCTCGAGAAGCAACGCCTGCGCAGCGCGTTTGTCATAGCGGAGGTCGCGATCGCCTTTCTTCTCCTCACTGGCACCGGGCTCTTCCTGGTAAGTCTTCGCCAACTGCAGCGCGTCGATCCTGGCTTCAACCCCAGGGGAGTCCTCACCGCATCGGTCTACTATTCCGGCGACGAACTAAGGCGCCAACAACCACGCCAGGCTGCTTTCATCGATACAGTCGTCAACAACCTCGCCCAGCAGCCCGGGGTCACTGCCGCGGCGGCCGTGCAACCGTTGCCCTTTGATCCTGAAGAGGGCGGATCGAGCTCCTTCAACATCATCGGCCGTCCCGCCGCACCCAATGATCCGGGTCCCCACAGCCAACTCGCTTATGCCTCGCCCGGCTATCTCAAGCTGATGCAGATTCCGTTGATCGCCGGCCGCTGGATATCGCCGGAAGACCTGGCGAATACAGAGTCTGTCGTGGTGATCGATACCCGTCTCGCCAAACGATATTGGCCCAACCAGAATCCCATCGGACAGCATATCTCGAGCGGCAAGGCCGGGCACGCGGCCCTGGTCATCGGCATCGTCGGCACCATTCGGCTGAGCTCTCTTGAAGAAGATTCGAGCGATGGGATGCGCTACTATGCCGGCGCACAAGAAGAGGATGCTCTGACCAACTTCCTCATCCGCACCAACGGCGATCCCAACTCCTTTGTGGCCGCGATGCGGAGGGCGGTCGCGTCCGCCGACAGTGCCCAGGCGGCTTACGATATCCAGACCCTGGAGTCCCTGGTCTCCGCGTCGCTTGCCGGCCGCCGCCTCATCGTCGACATGCTGGCCGCGTTCGCAGCCCTGGCGCTGCTGCTTGCTATCGTCGGCATCTATGGCTTGATCAGCTACATCACCACCCAGCGTACCGGCGAGGTCGGCATCCGTATGGCCCTGGGCGCGCAGCGCATCGATATTCTCAACCTGGTGTTGTCCAGCGTCTTCATCTGGATCGTCACCGGCCTCATCATCGGAGCGGCGCTATCACTCGTAACCGTCGCTGTCTTGCGCAACGCCTTCACCGCCTTCGGAGCGGGAATCCTGCCTTCACTTGGCGCTGCCATCATCGCCTTATTCATCGTAGGAGCCATCGCCGCATGGGTGCCTGCCCGCCGCGCCTGCTCCATACAACCGATCGAGGCGTTAAGAAACGAGTAACCCACTACACCACCTCGATGTCCCAGCCCAACCCCGGACTGTCCGATGGACGCGCATAGATTCCCTCTGGCCCACGAGTGATATGGTTGTCCTCTTCGAACCGCCGGTAAACTTCCTCCGGCCCACCGGGCGGGGGCATGAACGTCTCAGCCCAGGGACTGTTCGGCGTGGCCAGGATGAAGTGAATCGAATCGAAAGCCCCGCCGCCGTGGGGAATCACCGGGATATCATACGCGGCGGCGAGCGCGCCGATGCGCCGCAGTTCCGTCATTCCGCCACACCAGTGGATATCGGGTTGCCAGATCGCCGCCCCGCGATGGTCTAACAACTGCCGGAAGGCATAGCGCGTATACTCATGCTCGCCGGTGGCGATGCGGGTGGATTTTATCTCCGCAGTCAGGCGCCCGAAGCCTTCATAGTCTCGCGGCTGTAGGCACTCTTCCATCCAGTAGATGCGATACGGTTCAAACAGCTTAGCCATCTCGATGGTGTATTGAACATTCCAGGCCATATAGCAATCAAGCATCAGGTCGCCGGCTGGCCCCAGCTGTGCGCGGGTATTCTTTACCAGCTCCAGGTTTTTCTGTTGTCCTTCCCAGCCATCCGCGGGGCCGTAGGGAATGGCAAGTTTCAAGCGCTTGTAGCCGAACTTCAAGTGTTGCTCGACATCATTGCCGGTGCAGTAGGCTGGGATGCGAGGCTTGGTCTGGCCGCCGAGCAATTCGTAAACAGGAAGGTTGAGCGCTTTGCCGATCAGATCCCACAAAGCCAGATCGACTCCGCTGATGGCGTTGATGGCAATGCCTGCCTGCCCATAGGGCAACGTCGAGCGGTACATGATGTCCCAAAGGCGCTCGACGTTGAACGGATCTTCACCCACCAGCAGCTTCACCAAGTGCTGCTCCACCACTTCGCCGCCGCCCGCTCCGCCGGACCCGTAACCGGTCACGCCCTTGTCGGTGGAGATTTCGACGGTGAATCCCTGCAGCTTTCCTGGATCAGGATTCCACAACGACCGGGTCGCCTTGTACTGTGGGTAAATCGACATGGGGTTCGCTACCTCGACGCCCTGTGTCGACCATGATCCTGGAGCCGGCGTGTAGCTGGGCACAGGACGTTTCGGCCGGGTTCGCACCAAGCGTACTCCTGTAATCTTGAGCTTGCTCTTTTCCTCTTGAAAAGCAAGTGCGGGAAGGGTGACAGCGAAGAGTCCGCCAAGTTTAAGCAGCGATCTGCGATCCATTCGAGCGCTCCGCATGGGGATGTTCGGCAATCCGGCCCCAATCCTACACCCAGGCTACTTGGTGTGCGTAGGTTTCCGCTTCGGCTAGAAGTTTCGGCCAATCGTACGAAAACAGTGCACACTGGTTTCGTATGAAAAATATCACGCTCAGCGCCGACAAAGAACTGATCGAACGTGCCAGGTTGATCGCGCGCGCGCAACACAAGACGTTGAACGCGGTTTTCCGCGAAACCCGGCTGAAAGGCCTCGCCTACACCAATGGCAGCCCATACGCCTTGTCCTACTTGGGGCTGGGCCGCGTCTACGCCATGGCCGGCGATAAGAGCGAAGCGAAAAAAGCCTACGACGTCTTCTTCACCGAGTGGAAGAACGCCGACTCGGACCTGCCGGTTATCGCCGAAGCCAAAAAAGAATATGCCCAGCTCTAGCCATATGCGTGCTCTCGTCCTGCAACATCCCGGCGATCCATTCACGCTAACTGAAGTTCCGCTTCCTACGGTTGGCGTCAGCCAGGTACTTGTCCGTATCAAGGCCAGTGGAGTAAACCCACTGGACACGAAAGTCCGCGCCGGCCAGGCCGCCCATGCGCGGGTCGAACTACCGGCAATCCTGGGCATGGACATGGCGGGCGTGGTCGAAGCGGTTGGGCCGCAGGTCACAGGCTTTCATCCTGGAGATGAAGTCTACGGGATGGTCGGGGGGATCGGCGGCCTGCAGGGAACTCTGGCTGAGTTGGTGGCGGTCGATGCCGATCTATTGGCCATCAAGCCGGCAAATCTATCCATGCGCGAGGCGGCCGCGCTGCCGCTCGTATTTGTTACCGCCTGGGAAGGACTGGTGGATCGCGCCCAAGTACAGGCAACACAAAAAGTGCTCATCCACGCAGGCGCCGGCGGCGTTGGGCATGTTGCCGTGCAAATCGCACACGCGTTGGGAGCACAGGTGTTCGCTACGGTTTCCGCAGACAAAAGGAAGATAGCCGAAGGTTACGGAGCCGTCGCAATCGACTACCGGACCACGACCGTTGACACGTATGTAGCCCAGCATACCGGCGGAGAAGGCTTTGACGTCGTTTACGACACCGTGGGTGGAACCACACTGGACGATTCGTTCTTCGCGGTAAGAACCTACACCGGCCACGTTGTCAGCTGTCTCGGTTGGGGCGTTCACAAGCTCGCGCCGCTTTCCTTTCGCGGCGCGAGCTATTCCGGCGTCTTCACCTTGCTGCCGATGCTGACAGGTAAGGGAAGAGCCCACCATGGAGACATTTTGCGCGCGGCAACCAAGCTCGCCGAGGCAGGCAAGCTGATGCCATTGCTGAGCGGGGAGAGGTTCAGCTTGGAGACCGCTCTTCAGGCGCACATGGCTGTGGAATCAGGCAAGACCGTCGGAAAGGTCGTAGTCGAGATTGAGCACCAATGAGCAGGAGCAGGGACCTGATTCTTTCTGGCATATAACCAGGCGAGCCTGCGAAACTCAACGTCCTGCACAGTGAAAATGCCGATGGATCAGGCAAGGACCGGTGTCTGCTACGCGTACGTTGATCTATGCCAAGCGAGGTTCCTCACAGACTTTCCTGATGAGCAACCAGACAACCATGGGCGCGGATATGTAGGGCCACGCTAGTGGCAACACACAGTTTCAATCGTGCCGGTAGCCGCAAAAGCAACGGAGAGGCCGCCGCTACGAATTCAGCGGCGGCCCGGTGCGCCTGTTGCCGGCTAAGCCAGCCAGTCCTGCAGACTGACCTTAGTTGGTGCCGTCGTTAGAAGCGAGGTCGGTCGGCTTTTGGGAAGACTTGAGAGCCATCCGCTGCTTTTCGAGATCAGCATTCTCGGTCTCGAGCTTCTTCTTCTCTTCCGACAGCTTCTTGTTCGAGGCGTCCAGCTTTTGCGCTTCCTTCAGCAATTCCTGGTTCTTCTTGACGATCGCACGCTGGGTGGTGACCTGGTTGGTCAGGACTTTGTTTTGTTCGGCCAAGCGTTCGCGCAGGGCGGAGTAGTCCACGGACGCATCGCTCGCGTTCTGGGCTGTGGAAGAAGCGGTGGAGGCTACGTTGCTGCTCTGGCAGAATCCTGGTACGGCAGAGAGAGACAGCAGCAGGGCACATGTTGGAAGAAGACGCATTGTTACACCTCGTTCCCTTTGGGTTGAACTTCTTCGAGCGGGACTCGGGATTGATTCCGAGCGATCTGGCATCGAATGGCCCTATCCTAATGAGCCTGGGGGTGTCTTGTGAGTATCACTTTCGGGCCACTTACACCCTTAAGTAATCACGCGGTACATTGTTGTAAACAGCATGTGGAGCACTCCAGTTCATCGGTAAACCGACCAGAATCATGGGGCTATCGTGTCTGTCTGAGAACCTGAGTCTCCGCAGTAAGTTCCTGCTGAGCCTGTGTTTTCGCAGAAAAAATAAAAATAGGTCGGGTGACCAGGATTTCCTGCTACGTGGCACTCATGAAGATGAACCAAGCTTGCCCGGTAGCTGTAAAAGGGAAGCCGGGCCGCTCTCAGGAGAGCGAGCAATGAAAATCAGGCGCGCAAATCGCCAGGATGTTCGGTTGCTAGAACCATTCGTTCAAATGGTTGTAGATGAGGTCTACGGCTATTTATGGCAGCCTCACGCCTCGCTCGATGTTCGGGCCATCATTGCCTCCCGCATTGCGGCAGAAGACTGGTCGAAGGCTTGGATCGCGTTCGATGGCACCTCCCTTGTGGGAACAGTGCTGACACACGAAGACTGGATCGAAGACTTGTGGGTGCTTCACGGCTTTAGAGGAAGAGGTATAGGGAAAAGGCTGTTGCTTCGTGGCGAAGAAGAGATCGTCGAAAGGGGCCACGACGTTCTGCATCTTCGGATGGTCGAAGCGAACGCGAGAGCGCTTGCGTTCTACCGGCGAGAGGGATGGACCACAGTAAAAAGATTTCCCCACGAAACCCTCTCTTTCATTCAGATGTTGGAACTGCAGAAGACGGTGCAGCCGTGAGCTATGCAGATAGCGGTGTCATCTTTCGCTCGGTTCATCCGCCCGGTAGCGTCGCCAAGAGAAGCTAGCCGTCATAGATGATTCCATCAACCCGAACCTTGGAGCACCAGAAGCAAAAATGAACTTCTTTGTTTGGGACAAGCTCTTTCAGATCCAGCTGGCGCCAGCGATGTAAGCCAAAATGACAAAACAGACCCTTGATAGCATTCGACTCGTGCTCTCTGTGGGGCCAAAGTTTTCTTCCTAGAATAGCTGCGAGCGCTGCATCAGACGAAGGCTCGGGGGCCGTGGTTTGCTTCTTCACGATGGAGGAAGTCGCTCACCTTGTTAGACACCGATAAATCAGTGAGTGTTCCAATGACTGGATTGCGCAGTGTGGGAAAGGGCCGTCTGAACCCATGGCCGCCGGTCGCCCATCGGTATATTCTGGATTCCCATGTCTGCCGCGCCCACTCCCGCTACCAGAGCCAAGAGCCGAATCAACCGGCAAGCCGGCAAACGAACACAACAAAAATCGGACTACACGGGCACGCCCGACGCCTGTTCAATGGCCGATCCACGCCTCTACGTTAACCGGGAACTCAGCCTTCTTGCCTTCCAGCAACGAGTGCTTGAGGAGGCTCAGGACGAGCAAAATCCTTTGCTTGAACGGGTGAAGTTTCTCTCCATCTTGGGCTCCAACCTGGACGAGTTCTTCATGGTTCGAGTGGCCGGGCTTATGCGGCAGGTGGAGAACGGTGTAGTTGAGTGCGGTCCCGATGGTATGACGCCCAAACAACAGTTGACCGCCATTCACCAAAAGGTTCTGGAACTCTTCAAAACCGCACAAGACCATTTGCGACAGGAAATATTCCCGGCCCTCAAAAAGGCCGGTTTGTACGTGGTCGATTACTCTCAGCTGACTCTCGCGCAACGAACCGTGGCCGACAAATATTTTTTAGAGTCAGTCTTTCCTGCGCTCACCCCGTTGGCGTTCGATCCTGGCAGACCGTTTCCTCATATTTCAAATCTCAGCCTGAATTTGGCCGTCCAGCTGCGCGACGGTAAAGGCACGGAACATTTCGCGCGGGTCAAAGTACCGGATACCCTGCCGCAACTCATAGCAGTCACTCCAAAGGTCAAAGAAACTGGCGCCGCTAAGAAGAAAACTGCTCCACAGCACATGTTGTGGTTGGAGCAACTCATCGCGGCCAATTTGCAGAGCCTGTTTCCGGGGATGGAGATTATCAAAGCCCATCCATTCCATGTAACCCGGGACGCAGACAGCGCCATCCAGGAGATTGAGGCCGGGGATCTTATGGAGTCAGTGGAAGAAGGTGTGTGGCAAAGGCGTTTTGCAGACGTGGTCCGGCTGGAAGTAAACGACGGAATGCCCGCGGGGGTTCTGGAAATCCTGCTGCAGAACCTTGAAGTCGCCCCGGAAGATGTCTATAAGGTGGGTCAACCTTTGGGCTTATCTCGCCTGAAGCATCTTTATGCGATAGATCGTCCGGAGCTGAAAGATAAGCCTTTCATGCCAACAGTCCCGGCCGGGTTGCAGCCGGAGGAAGAGGGTGAAGATATTTTCGCGGCCATCCGGCGAAGGGACGTTCTTCTGTGCCTCCCATTCGCTTCCTTTCAGCCGGTTGTGACGTTCCTGCAGCAAGCTGCTCATGATCCAGCGGTCTTGGCCATCAAAATTACTCTTTACCGCGTGGGACGCAATTCACCCGTGGTCGAGGCGCTGCTGGACGCAGTCGGAGAGGGAAAGCAGGTGGCTGCGCTTGTGGAACTCAAGGCCCGCTTCGACGAGGAGAGCAACATTGAGTGGGCTCGGGCTCTGGAAAACGAAGGAGCGCACGTCGTCTACGGGTTGCTCGGACTGAAGGTGCACTGTAAGACCGCTTTGGTGGTTCGGCGCGAAGGCGATGCCATCCGCCGCTACGTTCATCTTTCCACCGGCAACTACAACAGCGTTACTGCCCAGCTCTACACCGACATCGGAATGTTCACCTGCGATGAAGCGATTGGCGCTGACTGTACAGACCTGTTCAACTATCTGACGGGTTATTCCGCCAAGACTGACTATCGCAAGTTGCGGGTCGCGCCCGTGGGTTTGAGAGAGGCCTTTGAGCGGCTCATACGCCGCGAGATGGAACATCAGCGAACCGGCGAACAGGGCCACCTTATCTTCAAGATGAATGCCCTGGTTGATACGCGCATCATTCAGCTCCTTTACGAAGCTTCACAAGCCGGGGTTCGGATAGATCTTCTAGTCCGCGGGATATGCTGTTTGCGTCCTGGATTAGCAGGCGTGAGCGATAACATCAGGGTAACAAGCATCGTGGGGCGCTTCCTTGAGCACAGCCGCATTTTCTATTTTCGCAATGCCGGACAAGAAGAGGTTTACCTGGGCAGCGCGGACATGATGCCCCGCAATCTTGATCGCAGGGTAGAAGTCGCCTTCCCGGTGCAAGATCCCAAGCTGGTCCGGTTTCTCCATGAACAGGTGCTTGCTGTCTATCTTGCCGACGTTGTCAAAGCCAGGCATATGAAAGCTGACGGAACGTATGATCGGCCTTCCCATCGCAACAACGCTGACAGCATGAACAGCCAGGAATACTTCATCAAGAGCCTGGCAACCGCCCAGTAAGAGGGACACATTTCCGCTTGAGCAGTGCAAGCACCTGCTACGCCGTCTGCTTCAGTTTCGTGGAGTAGAAAGAAGCGTTCTGCCCTCCCGCGTCAGCTTCCCTTGAAAACGAAATCATATGGTGCGCGACCAGGCCTACGTGAATCACGGTCTCGATATCCCCGCTCTTCAATGCCGGCCATGCCATTCGCCAGAAGATCGCACGATAGTCGCTGCTTATGCCGACCTTCGCTATCAGCTTGGCCAGGGTGCTGAGTCCTTTCCATACATTGCGGAGACTTAGTTTCCCAGTTGGCGGGATCTCGATCCTATGCGGATAGGTATGTTTCTGGTTGTATGCGAACCGGCGATAGATGGCTTCGGGTGTGAAGGCGGCCTGCCAGGTACGCTTCCACATAGCGACGACGTCGTCGTAGGGGAGCTTGAAGTCAACATTCGACTCCCGTCCCTCTTGTTCGATTAATCTTCCCTCGGCCTGCAGCCTCCTGTGCAGAGGTGTGCGCGGCAAAGCTTGCAACAAATTTATCGTCAGCACGGGGATCTTTGAGGCTTCGACAAATTCCAGGATGCGATCGGGCGTGTCATAGGTGTCCGTGTCCAGCCCCATTATCATTCCGGACACTACCTCGATGCCGTAGTTATTCAAATTCTGCACCGCTTCGAGGATCGGCATCTGATTGTTATGATCTTTGTCCATCGCCTTCAACGCCACGGGGTCCGGGGTCTCGATGCCGCAAAAGATTGTCCAGAAGGACGCCTCCCGCATCATCTCCAGCAGGTCAGGGGACTTGATGATATTCAAGGTAGCCTCGCAGGCAAATTCCACTGGATAGTGCTTGCGCTTCTGCCATTCGATCAAGTAGGGTAGCAATTCCTTCGCCGCTTTGCGATTGCCCACAAAATTGTCGTCGACAAAATAAACGGCGCCCACGCAACCGCTTTCCACGATGGCGTCCAATTCCATCAGCAGTTGCTGCGGTGTCTTCAAACGCGGATTCTGCCCGTAAAGTTCCGGGATATCGCAGAACTCGCACCGGTACGGACAACCGCTGGAAAACTGCACGTTAGCCAAAAAGTACCGCGACATCCCCGCCAATTTGTAAGCAGGCGTTGGAAACCTCGCCATCGGCAATCGTTCCCCGGTGGTGAATCGTACCTGCGCGGCGGGCCTCTCCCGGCTGTGCGCGAGTGCTGTCAACAACGCGTCTGTCGCGTCCCCCAGTTCGCCTAAATGAAGGTAATCGAAATCGGGATAATATTCCGGGCAGCCGGATACGGAAGGGCCGCCCAGCACCGTCATCTTCCGCCACGCGTGCGCTCGCCGGTTGATGTCATTGATCTGTTTGCGCTGAATGTGCATTCCGCTGACCAGTACCGCGTCCGCCCAGCGGAAATCGCGTTCTCTCGCCGGCCGCACGTTCTCATCGACGAACCTTACCTCCCGGTGGTTTGGGATATACGCAGCAATCAATAGCAGCCCCTGCGGAGGCATAAATGCCTTCACTCCCAGCAGCGGATATGCATTATCAAAGGTGCCGAACGACTTTGTGTAGCGGGGAAATACGCACAGAATTCGCCGCGGGACCGCATGAACAACCGGATCTACAGGTCGCTCCCGCGGTTGAGCATTGCCGATTTGCTCCAGCTTTGCGATGGGCTGCATAGTTAAACCCCGTCTCTCGCCTTCACGCCGAAGATCGCTGTTCGGCGCTGGCGGAATGGGGTTCAACATTCTCCGGGAGGAGCGAATCCATAAAGAGCGCCAGGTTGCTTCGTAAAACAATGTGAGGCGCTAATCGAACGATGCGCCGGGGCGCGCCACCGCTCACCAGATAACGGCTAAGAATCTCGAATGCCATCTTGCCCTGTGTGAATGGGCGCTGGTGAAGCGAGGCGAACACGTGACCCGCTTCAATCAGATGTTCCATCTCCGGAAAAAGGTCGGTGGCAATGACCTGAACGCGGCCGAGACGGCCACTCTCGTCGAGCGCTCGCACGACCGGCATGCTGTTTGCTGTATTGATGTAGATCCCACCCAGATTGGGATTCCTCTCAAGCAGCTCGAGTGCCGATCGGTGTGCGTCCTGAGGAGATTCGTGGGACTCGATCGCGGGAAGTAGCCGGAGGTGCGGAGAGAGTATCGCCAGACTTGCCGCAAACCCTCGCAACTTCTCCGCGTGGTCTTGAATTTTCAGGTCACCCGTGAAGGCAACCACGGGGCGGTTTTCCCGGATGATCTGTCCCAGCAGTTCCGCAGCGATGCCGCCGCTCACCTCCGATTCGACCGCGATCGACGCCAACCTGTGGGTCCGAGCCGCATCAGTGGCAACATAGACGATGGTTTTATTTTCCTCTTCGGCAATTCGGGAAATCGAGTTCAGCCGCGCCGGGTTTCCCGGAGCCATGATGATTCCGTCGAACTGCCGCCAATCGTGCCGTTCCATCGCATCCAGGTCCCCCTCGCCCAAGCGTGGGTAGGAATGGAACACGACCTCGACCGTCGCACCCGTCGTTCCGTGAGAGGCTGCTCGAATACCCGCCTTCAGGGGGTCAAAAAAGGAAGCTATCTGCTCGGGAAGGAATACGCCGATGCGCACATGGCGATTCAATTTGAGGTTCCGGGCCGCCAGATTGGGAGTGTAGTTCAGCTTCCGCGCCATCTTGAGGACGCGATCGCGCGTTTTTGGGCTGACGCCGTTTCGGCCGTGCAGTGCTCGATCTACGGTTCCGATCGATATACCCAGCGCATCCGCAAGCTGCTTGATGCCCGCACGTAGTTTTTTTTCTTCCGTCACTGCGTCGCCATTCTATCGTGATCCCAAGTTTCTCTGTGTACCTTACCGTTTCAGGGTAGAAAGCAGTGCAGGGAAGGCGCGACCCATCACGGGTGGTCAAGAAGGTACTTGACTTTCGTCTTATGCCAACCTAGAGTCGGTAACGTTACCGTTTACCGGCGTTTCACGTGTCGTGAGAAAAAGGCATGAGCCACGCAACCGTGAAGGACATCGCGAAACTGGCTGGAGTCTCAACCGCCACTGTGTCCCGGGTCATCAACGCCAGCAGTACGGTCTCCGCAAACACCAGGACAGCCGTAATCAGCGCGATCGACCAGTTAGAGTACATTCCCAATCGCAATGCTTCGGAACTGGCCCTTATCGCGGCCGTCAAAAGGCGGCGAGGCCGCATTCGCGTGGTGTTGCCCACGACATCCGATCGTCGTAGGAAGAGCCAGCGCGACTTGTCGCTTCTTTGCCCCCAGGACCTGAGCGCCCGCGAAACTGCAAGCATCGATAAGCAGATCGAGGGCTTGCGGGAAACATTCAAGCGTATCGAAGCGCAATTAAGACGAATTGAATATGCGCTTGCGAAACCAGGAAACCTGACGGCCAGGCGCTAAGTAAGGGTGAGCCCGGTCAGGCTTCCACCCCCCAAAGCGAAGCAGGCTTGCGGCGCAGGCAAATAGCGTTTGACAAGGATTTTAGCTCTAAAATAGCATTACGTGTACGATACCGCACAATCGGCCGGTTGCTTTGACATGGGTTCGTAACTAGAGGATTATCGCCATGCAATCTTCCCTACGTTCAGATCGCAACGGCACCCGGCACTTCCTCCATCTGCCATCCCCGCCTAGCCAGGAAAACGGGTCAGTTAAGGCTTGGTCCGAGCCGGTAAGCATTCCCACCTACTTGCCGGCGAGCGCTGATCGCAATCCCATGTTCCTCGAGAAGCGCGTCTATCAAGGCAGTAGCGGACGTGTCTACCCTCTGCCCTTTATAGATCGCATATCTACCGAAGCTACTGAGAAGGTGTGGCAGGCGATCCACCTTGAAAATGAATATCTTCGCCTGATGATCCTGCCGGAAATCGGCGGCCGCATACACGTCGGGTTCGACAAACGAAACGGCTACGACTTTTTCTATCGGCAAAATGTCATCAAACCCGCTCTGGTTGGGCTTGCCGGTCCATGGATCTCCGGTGGAGTGGAGTTTAACTGGCCACAGCACCACCGTCCGGCCACGTTCATGCCTGTCGAAGTCGAGATCGAGCGTAAGGACGATGGGTCGGTCATTGTGTGGTGCAGCGATCACGACCCCATGCTCAGGATGAAGGGCATGCACGGGGTATGCCTGCATCCGGGCAAGGCATACCTGGAGTTGAAAGTGCGGCTCTACAATCGAACTCGGTATGTACAGACATTTCTCTGGTGGGCAAATATGGCGGTTCGCGTCCACGAGAAATATCAGTCTTTTTTCCCTGAAGATGTCCGCTTTGTCGCGGACCATGCCAAGCGCGCCGTTACCAGCTTTCCCCTAAGTAGCGGCCGTTACTATGGAATTGACTATGCCGAGCGAGCTAAGTCAGGCATTCCCCAAGAAGACCAGCCGGCAATGTTCGTACCCGATGGATCCTACCCGGCCAACGATCTAAGTTGGTATGCCAACATTCCGGTGCCGACCAGCTACATGGTTACCCACAGCGAGATGGATTTTTTCGGCGGTTACGACCATGCCGCTCAAGCCGGAGTCGTCCACGTAGCCAATCACAACATCGCGCCCGGGAAGAAGCAGTGGACTTGGGGAAACCATGAGTTCGGTTATGCCTGGGATCGGAGCCTCACCGATGCCGATGGGCCTTACGTTGAGCTGATGGCTGGCGTCTATACCGATAACCAACCGGACTTCTCATTTCTGGCTCCCGGCGAAACCAGGAGCTTCAGCCAGTATTGGTATCCCATTCGCGATATCGGTCCTGCGCAGGCAGCCAACGTTGACGCGGCGCTCAGCATGCGTTTCGAAGGCGAGGAAGTGTACATCGGCGTTTGCGTAACCAGGGCAATTCCCGGGGCGCATATTTCGCTCCAATCCTCAACCGGCCTTTGCGCCGAGTGGAGGGAAGACCTCTCCGTCGATCATCCCTGGCATGCGACCCACCCCGTTGATGCGGGCTCCTCTGAGCGTCTCTCATTGTCCATCGAGGCCGAAGGGCGAGTCGTAATCCAGTACGACCGCTCTGCCGGTGTTCCTGCAGAGCTGCCGGAGACCGCCACAGAACCTCCACCCCCCGAAGAGATTGCTACTAACGAGGAGCTCTATCTCACCGGTCTGCATCTGCAGCAGTACCGGCATGCCACCAGAAGTCCTGAGATCTACTGGCGGGAGGCGCTGCGGCGAGACCGCCACGATAGCAGGAGCAACAATGCCCTCGGACGTTGGCTGCTGCAGCGGGGCGAGTTCAGCAGCGCAGAGGAACACTTGCGCTTGTCCGTTGCCCGCCTGACAGAACTCAATCCCAATCCTTATGACGGGGAGCCTTACTACAACCTCGGCCTGACCCTGCGATTCCAGGGTAGAGCGCACGAGGCCTATGCTGCCTTCTACAAAGCTACGTGGAATGCGGCGTGGCGAGGCCCTGCCTATCACGCACTCGCCGAGCTTGATGCCGGGCGCATGGATTGGGCGGCCGCACTGGACCACTTGCAGCGTTCTCTGCGCACAGAGACCGAGAACCTGAATGCGCGGAATTTGAAGGTAATGGTGCTGCGCAAGCTGGGAAAGACCGCGGATGCCGAGGCGCTCTTGAAAGAAACGCGCGCACTCGATCGCCTGGACACCTGGTCTCGTTATTTGGAAACTGGCGCCTCTCCCGCCGATGGACAGCAGATCCTCGATTTGAGTTTCGACCTAGCGCGCTCCGGATTCAACAGGGAGGCATTAGAGGTTCTTTTGAGCGCTGATCGTGATACTAAAGATGGATCCCTACCGATCATCCTTTATCTCAAGGCCGACGTGTACGAAAAACTGGGCGATCTGAGCCGGAGCGCGGAAACTTACCGGCAGGCGGCAGAGGCGGACCCGGCGTATTGCTTTCCCAGCAGATTAGAAGAGATGGTGGTCCTTGAGCGAGCCATCTCTGCAAACCCTGAGGACTCGCATGCTCCGTATTTCCTGGGCAACATGCTCTACGACCGGCGGCGGCACCGGGACGCAATCTCGCAGTGGGAGGCATCTGCGCAGCGGGAGCCGGAGTTTGCCACCGTATGGAGAAACCTCGGCATCGCCTACTTCAACGTTCGTCACGACGAAGCCAAGGCGCTGGAAGCGTTCGATCGCGCCCATTCGATTGATCCGAATGATGCGCGCATTCTCTACGAGCGCGATCAACTCTGGAAAAGAGTGGGGAAGTCCCCGGAAGAGCGGCTGGAAACTCTGCAGACGCACCTTGCCCTTACTTTCCTGCGCGATGACCTCACGGTGGAGTTTGCCACCCTCCTGAACCAAACAGGAGAGCCGGAGAAGGCGCTGCACCTGCTCACTTCGCGAATATTTCAGCCGTGGGAGGGAGGGGAAGGTCTTGTGCTGGCACAGTTTGTGCGCTCCAATCTGCTCCTGGGCCGGCGAGCTCTGCTGCAGAACGATCCAATCCAGGCGCGGCGCTTCTTCGAGGCAGTGCTCTCGCCACCGCAGAATCTTGGGGAAGCCAAGCATCTGCTCGCTAACTGGAGTGATGTTTCCTTCTGGATTGGTGTCTCCTATGCGGACGAGGGCCTATTGGCAGAGGCCGCCCGTGCGTGGCAGCTGGCTACACGGCAGCGAGGCGATTTCCAGCAAATGAGTGTGCGTTCTATTTCAGACATGACCTTTTGGACCGGCATGGCCTATGCACGCCTCGGCCATGCGAAGAAAGCGCGGGAAATATTTCAGGAGATTTACGACTACTCCCTGAAGCTGCAACAGGAGATTCCCAAGATCGACTACTTTGCCACCTCTCTCCCCGCCATGCTGTTGTTTGAGAATGACCTCGCTAAGCAGAATCAGATCGAAGCTAAGTTTTTGCGCGCACAAGCTCTTCTGGGTCTCGATCGTGATAAGGAAGCTAAGGACTTGCTTGGTGAAGTAATGCAGCTGGACAGAAACCATGCAGGCGCCGCGGATTTGATGGAGCATCTCGAAGGCAGGCTGAGGCAGCCTTCTGGTACGCGTTGATTTGGGTTTTCACGCAGGGGCTAAGAGTCTGTCTGAGAACTGGCGGTTGAGAAGGAGCCCCGGCAGAGTCTGTGCCCTAGCGGAACCAAAGAAGGAGAAGGGGTCTGCCTTTTGTTCCCTCGCTGGCTCTCAGCCAGCCAGGTTCTTGACGGCCGACTAAAGTTGGGCCCTGATACAAAGCCACAGCCACAGTCTCTAGAGGCTGATTTGGTCAAACTCCAGCGCCGGCTGCGGAGAAGCCAGTAGGCCGCAGGATCTCCACTGTTATCCTCTTTGCCGGATCCGTCTTGAAATGGATAGTTGCGGAATGTTGTGCTCCAGGGCTAAGCTCGGGAAGCATGCTCGAGCCCCCTTCCATCGGCAGATCATCGTAGCCATAAACGATCCACCGGATGCTGTAGCCGCGCAGCGGATAACAGGGTATAGAGTGGCGCGTCTTCAGAGATAATGCGCAGCTGTTTCCCGACCGACTGAGCGTCACCTGCTCAATTGGGCTCGATTGCAGGCGGAGCGCATCGAAGGAAGGCTTGCGATTGCTGTAGAGATCGACTACCCCGTGGACTCGTTGCTTGAAAGCACCTAATCCTTTGTCTCCAACCAGAGTCCGGTAGTCGTTGTAGTCGAAATAAATCGCGCCGGCGACTTCGGGAAAGTCGCGAAAGACCTCGGTGTGCGAGTTAACAATGTCAACGCGGGCAGTATCCCCGACAGATGTCTCCGGTTTGCATTCGCACCAGCCGTACTCTGAGACCACGATAGGCTTGCCAGGGAAGGCCTTACGAATGCGATCGATATAACCCCGCACCTCCGTCACCCCTCCCGGGCTCCAGCTGCCGTAGTACTCGTTGCATGAGATAAAGTCGAAATCGCCGGCCATGTCCGCTCCGGGATCGGTTGCCAAGGAATTCGACGCGTAAGTTTGCAGGCGATTGGGATCGAGCCGGCGAGCTTCCGCGCTCACTGCGTGCGCAAATTGCCGGGTCATGGGATTCTTGCCATTGACCTCGTTACATAGACCCCAGCTCACAATGCTCGGATGATTCCTGTCCCGCGTGATCATCTCGCGCATCTGCTCGATGCCATTCTCTTCCAGTTTTTGCTGGATGCCATTCTCTGTATTCTTGAAAGTCTTTGGGCCCCAAGCCGGGACTTCCTCCTGCATTAGAATGCCGTGCCGGTCACAGTAGTCGAGTACCCGCCGGTCCTGGGCCCAGTGCACCCGGGTAAAGACGCAGTTAAGTTCCTTCATCTCGTGGTGGTTGGCGTCGATCCATGCGGTAGATTCCGCCATGCCATAGTCCGGATTGCTGCCGGCCATACGCTCCAGGCCCATAAGGAATACTCGTTCCCCATTGAGATAGAAGGCAGTACCCCGTATCTCGAATTTGCGGATGCCAAAGCCATCAGAATAGCTATGCTCTTGACCAGCCGCTTCCACGGTTACCCTCGCCTGGTATAGGTTTGGCGCGTCAAAATGCCACAGGCGCGGCGCGTCGATCTGTAACGGACCAAGCTCCACGACGGCTGTGCTGCCGGCGCTCACCGGCGTCACGGTAGGGGGGGTCGTCTGCAAGTCCCAATCTGCATTTTCTTCATGGACGCTGGCGCGCAATTGGGCCTGTAGCCGGTCGGTGCGCGTATTTCGGATAACTGCACGCACCTTGACCTCGGCTTTTTTCTTATCGATGTCAGGGATCGCGTCAATCTCGATGCGCTCGATGAATACCTTGGGGGTCACCAGCAGGTTGACAGGACGGATGATGCCGCCATCATTGGCCCAGTCATAGGATTTCATCCGGGGAAGCATGGTCTCGGAGTAGGTATTGTCGACGCGTACCAGCAGCGTGTTGATTTGAGCAAAGCGCAGGAGCGGCTGCAGGTCGCAGGTGAACGCGGTGTATGCCTTGCCGTTGTGTTCGCCCACTGGCATGCCATTGAGAAATACGTGAGCAGTGTGGCTTATGGCCTCGAACTCCACACGAACGAACCTGTCCTGCCATTCCACCGGAGCATAGATCATCGTGCGATACCAGGCCACACCTACATAATCTTCCGAGCCCTCGACGATTTGCCACGTGTGTGGGACAACAATGGGTTGCCAGCCGTCGCTCTTAGTGCTCAGTTCCCGCGCTTCTTCCACCCCATGAGGGTCAAGACGAAACTGCCAGCCCTTTTCGAGGGCCGCCGGCGCAGAAGGCGCGGCCGGAGTAGTTTTTGCGGCGTTGACGGTGAGCGGCGCCATGGCCGCTACACCCGCGGTCGTTAGTCCAGTGAGGAAGTCCCGGCGTGATGCCATCTACGGCCTTTCAGGGTGAGGAAAAGTGTGTACGTACACAATTTCAGTCCAAAATAAGTACCGTGCCGCTCTACTCTTCGCAGCGGAACGCTTCAGCTTCCACTTTGCATGCGACGGAGAATCTCGGCCAGACTCACGTTGTCATGAGACTCGGTTCCGGGCGCTAGAGAGGGAGAAATCGCGACTGCTTCATGATGCCCTTCATACCAGGCCAGGTAAGAGGATTGGTTGGCGCCGGAGAGCCGTTGAAGATTGATCCAGTTATAGTAGGCTCCCATATCCGCATCGGCCAGCGACCCTGCCGGGTCGAGTGTGACCCGCTCCTGCACACCGGCGAGCTCCTCGTCCGCCGATTCTTCCGTTTGCCGGGGAGCGAACCTTGTCAACATGGTAAGCGGCCGTGCCCGGCGAAGCGCCTCGCGCGCCGTCCACTGCACAAAGGTTGTGCTGTAGATCTGCGTTCCCGAGCCTTCTGTCAGTACGCTGATAGCGAAGCGGCTCATGACAGGATCGTCTGCGCGATTTTTCATCCCCACTTCTGACGGATCCGTTTCCGCCAGGCGGGTACGCAGGGCTTCAGGGCCGGCCTGGGTTGCGGAGATCTGCTGCATTTTGTGGATGAGCGCCTTGCGGACCGGCTTTAGAGACCCATAGGCCACGGATGCGATCTGGTCATTAAGCGGAGACGGCGGATCTGCGCCGTCAATGCACCAATGGGCATAAGGGGAAGGATGCGCCTGGGTGCGTGCCGCGACGGTCGCCACTAGCACGTCATAAGCACTTCCCGAGTCAACATGATCGAAGTAGACGCCATGCGGACGAAGTTTGCGAAAGAGCGGATAATCTGCCTGGTTGATCTCTCGAGCAATGACTGCGATGCCAAGCCGTGGAGCGGGCGCGGCCGCTGCCGGCACGGTGGCATTGAAAGCTTTTATGTAGTTTTCGGCGGCGTTGCTGAAGTCGTCGATCTGGTGAGTTGCCCACAGGTAGGCAGAGAGCTTCTCTGAGAAGCGGGAGGGCTCACCTACCCAATCCATTGCTTCCAGGGCCGGTGATAGCTTCACCTTCGCAAATGCGCTCATAGCGCTCGACAACTGGTCTTCTTTCAGGCCTCCCAAATAACGAAACTGCCGGTCAATCTCGTCTCGCTCCGCCGGGAATTTCCAGTCATAGACAATGACCTCGCGCAAGAGCAGCGGTAGAAATGCCAGTGGAAGCTGCTGCAGCAACCCGATATTGCTGCTTGCGACCTTCTTCGCCTCGGGCGGGTAGCCTTCGAACTGCTGCTCACGAAGCTGCTGGGCGATCATGGCTACAGTACCTCCGGCAGAGCTTTGCCTCGCGATAAGTCCGGCGAAAATCCGAAGAGCGATCCCAGGGTGGGAACCAGGTCAATCGATTCCACGGGACGGTCGACGACCACGTTTTCCCTGATGCCGGCGCCTCTCACCATCATCCACGTGGTCCTGGAAAACGCGTCGCCGGTGCGGTGATGTTGAAAGCCATTGCCGCCGGCGGTGAAATCCGAGTCGCGGCCGAAGTCCGGCAGAATGAACATGGTCGTCTTGCCGGCGTATTCCGGTTCGCTTTGAATCATCTGCCATATCTCGGCGCAAAGCCGATCGGAGCGCTTGATGGCATCGACGTAAAGCGAGTAAGTGCCTGCATGCGCGACGTCAATATCGTGAAGAGTGATCCACAGCAGGCTCGGCGCCAGCTGACGCATAAGTTCCCTGGCCACATAGACAGAGAGCTCGTCCGGACTACGGAGGCTGCGCGCGTGGGTAGCAAAATCCACCACCGAGACTTTTAGCATCTGAGCCATCTGGTGCAACTGCTCGTCGCTGACGCCCAATGCCGGAGCATAGACCGGGCTCTCATAGTTATCGCGCAACAGATGGTCGTAGCCGGAGGAATCGTTGGCCGGCATCGCCGCCGCCAGCAAGCGCTTGGGCAGAATCACGCCCGCGCCCAACCCGGCTCCATGCGAGGAGTGGCTGCTCTCTCCAATGAGACCGAAGCCGTTGCTGGGAGCGACCACCCACGCATCGGATGCGGGTCGATTCAGCGCCTTGCGAAAATATTCGAAGACTGTCGGGTGGTCTGGGGCCACTGCGGCAAAATTATTGAAGGTTTCGTACACCCCCGTGACCAGGCTTGAAGTCGCAACGTAGTGGCCCAGGATCCCTCGATTCACTACCTGGGTGAAGAAGGTTCCCTGGGGGATGAAGTCACCTAGGAGGTGGGGAATATTCTCCTGGCCCTCGGGCATGAAGGTCTCTTCATCTCGTGTACCTCCTCCAAACGTAACCACCACTGCCTTCTGACCTTTGCGCGCCGCCATGGCACGCAGGGGAGAGAACGCCGACAGCATGGCCGCAGCGGTGGCTCCGGTAGCTGTGCGCAGAAATTCGCGCCGGCTCCACGAGATCGCGCGCTCGATGCTTTGCGAAGATTGCAGATCGCGGACGCGCGAGGGCTCAGAAAATATCTCCCATCTGCGATCGTTCTGTGTACCAAAGGGGTCCATTCGTCTACCGCTCTCCCGCCGGAGTCTAGTGTACCGTCTCGGAGGTTTGCTTTGCCTGGGCGTCTCCCGAGTCTGATTCTTCCGCTTCTGCATCCTCCTGCTTTATCTGCTTGAGTATTGCGAGATGTTCATCAGCAAGTTGCTTTTGGTGGGTGCGGCTGTACAACAGAAAGAGACGGTAATGCGCATGATTGAAGTCGGGGCGAAGCTTAACTGTCTGATTGAATTCCTGGATCGCTTCAGGGTATTTCAGTTGGTCTTGATAGAGGATGCCGAGCTGATAATGGGCCTCATAGAGATTCGGGGCTGCCGCGATCGCTCGTTTGAGCAGAACCTCTATCGTCCCCAGATCGGCAGCAGATTCTCCTTCGGAACGCTGCCAGAGGCTCATGGCATAGTAGTAGATCGCCGGTCCGTTGTTGGGATAGAGCTGCACGAACTTTTCCAGGCGCTTGCGTATGCCGGGTATGAGCGCCGGTGAGACTGTGCTTACTTTGCCCAGGAACTGGAAGGGCTTTGGGTCGGCCGGGTTGAGATCTACGGCCGCACAGAGGGTTTCGACGGCATCGTCGTACCTGTTTTCCGCATACAGAGTCACACCCAGTCCGACCATCAACTTCGCCGATCGAGGATACTTTTTTACCCCGTAACTGAAGAACTTATCGGCGTTGCTAAGAAAGCCCTCGTAATTTTTATGTTGCAGCAGAAAGGAGGCGAGATCGAAGATGTTTTCCTCGCTCGGGTTCAGTTGTGCGGCGCGATAGTACTCCGTTGCGGCGCTCTTGTAATCGCCGGACTTCTCATTCGCTTCCGCGAGCAGATTATCCAGTTCCGCGGTCTCGTGTTGCGCGATCATCTGGTGAAGTTGCGCCGAGGCCTTCACTGTATCGGCAGAATTCAGATAGGCCAGGGACAAATCGTAGCCGGTGTTGTAGTCCTGTGGATTGAGCCGCAGAGCTTTTTCCAGATAGGGGATGCCGTCAGCCAGGCGATTCTGCTGAAGGTAGAATTCACCCAGGCGCTGCTGCGCGCTGAAGTCGTTGGGGTTTTGCTTCGCTGTTTCGACCAGGGCCTGCTCTACTTCCTGCAAACGAGGCTCACCGGCCAACGGGGCAGCTCTCGAGTCGGCTTGAAGACCGAGAGCTGCTATCGCGGCGAAGTGAGTCACCAGAAACAGAATCCCAACAACACGCAACCAACATGGGGCCTTGTGGTACATCCCGACGAGTATAACTCCTGGCCCTTACCAGTAGTACTTCAACGCGAATTGAATCTCGCGCGGGTTGCTGCGGGTGGTGGTTGACTCGCCAAAATTCAGCGTATCCTGGTAGTTTTGATTCGAGGGCAGGTTAAAGCTTGGTGTGTTGGTCAGGTTGAATGACTCGGCCCGGAACTGCAACCGGGTCGTTTCCGTTACCGGGAATTCCTTGAAGATAGAAAAATCAAAGTCACGGAAACCGGGACCGTTGACCTGGGTGTTCGAACCGCCCAGAGGGGCAAGATTGCTGTTGCCGATGGTGGTGGCCACCGGCGGATCGGTGAACGCCGTGGGGTTGTAGTAGTGGGCGGGTCCACCCGAACGATACTTGCTGACGCCAGAGACGACGTTGGCGTAGCAAGTACCGGTAGTGGCGGTGGTGGTGATCTGGCAAGGAATATATTGTGGGGGACCACTGTTGAGGGTCAGGATCCCATTGGTTATCCAACCTCCAAGCAGCATCTGGGCGGGCCCATGAAGATTGCCCAGGAAGGCCTTGCCCGCGCCAATGGGCAGTTGATAGGTGCCGCTCGTTAGATAGGAGCGATTGATGTTGAAGGAAGCGAGTCCACTGTCATACGAAATGCCGGTGATTTGGGGAGCGCGATAACCGCCAACACCCCCATTGCTTAACAAATCCCCAGCGTCGGTGAGCGTCCTCGCCCAGGTAAAGCCGGCCAGCAGGCTAAGCCCATGGCTGAAACGGTGCTCATACTTGGTTTGCAGGGAGTTGTAGTTGCTGGAGCCTGCAGTCTCGTCGTACGAAGCACCGTTGGCAAAGTCAGGAAACGCGAGGTACGGAGTAATGGGCGTACCGGGCGGCAAAATCTCCGAGGGGTTGTTGGTGCCGGAAAAAGCCTCAAAATGACGGCCAACGGAACCGACATAGCCCGCTTGGATTGAGTCCTGAACAGTCAACGAATACTGCAACATCAAGTTGAAGCCCTCTGTATAGGGCGTCTGGTAATGGAGTTGCACGCCGCGAAATTGCAATCCGTTACCGCTTACGTTGGCTGGAGTAAGGCTGATACCCTGTAACCCGTTTTCCAAGGTGCCATAAGTGCCGTTAGGGAAAATAGTAGGAGAGACGTTGCCAACCCCGCCATTCGACGAGTCCTGAAACTGCAGTACATATTCAAAGGGATAGTTGTAACCAAGACTGGGGTCTCCGCCGCGGTTTTCAAAGGCTCCGTAGAAGATTCCAAAGCCCACCCGGGCAACCAGCTTCGGCGTCACCTCATAAGACACTCCAATTCGTGGGCCAAAGTTGAGCTTTTGCGAGATGCCAAGGCCAGTGCCATATTGATTCGTATACACCAACTGAATTCCGTCCTTCGCCAAGTCCTGGACAAAGCTGGTAGAGAGCGGAGTCTTGGTCTTGTTGGCAGAAGTCATAATGAATTGCGCCGTCGATCCAGGAATTCCGGGTACGAAATTGGCCTGGGCTCCATCGGAGTCTCCAACCTGTCCGAAGTATTCCCAGCGCAAGCCGAGATTCAGTGTCAAGTGGGGCGTGGCTTTCCAATCGTCCTGGAAATAGACTCCGTAGTAGTTACGGTTGCTATGCAGGTAGCCATAGTTCGAGGCCTGTACCTGGTCCGAGCCGCCGGAATAGTTCACCCCGTTGGGAACCGTTGCCGGCATGGGGCTCAGCAGGAGTTGAGCGGTGCCGGTGAGTCCGTCTGTCTGATTTGGAATCGACGTGTACCTTCCATTGAAGTCGAAGGCTCCTTTCGATTCCGGCGGCGCAAGCCAGGGAAAATACAAATACTGGAATTCCACGCCGCCTTTGAAGCTGTGTGACTTGTAAACCTTGGTCAGGTTCTCGGTGAGTTGGGTGGTATCGCTATAGCGATCGCCGGGGAGCCATTCGGAGCCGCCCAGATTGTGAACATCACCAAGGCTTAGATAGGGAAGACCGCCATTGCCCGCAAACTGGGGAATCCCACCAATTCCAAATTGGGCAGGAATGCCCAATGTATCGGATGTTGTCGGCGTGCGGGTGGTATGTTCCTGGCCATACCCGAAACGCACCTCGTTAATAAGAGTCGGGGAGAAGAGATGGGTGTAGCTGACCGCGACACCGTATACGTCCCATTTCTGGGTACCGTCACCATAGCTGCCGCCGTCGGCGACCCCGCTAAACGGAGGGGGAACGTGCTGCGTGTTGTTAATGTAGCTGTAGCGTCCGAACATCTGGTTCTTGTCGTTGAAGTGCTGGTCGATGCGGATGTCGAACGTGGTTTGACCGGTGGTATTGACGGTAGTCGTTTGATAATTGTTTTCCACGCCGGTCAGGTTCTGTGCCGGAAAAAGCTGCAGCAGTTTGATGGCGTTGGCATCCAGACGGCCGGCCGGGAGTTGATTGTTGGGAAAAGCCTCCCTGACGTAGCCAGTGGTGGTGGCTGCAAGTCCAGTCACCGGGTCTACTTGACCGGCTGTAACCGCGCGCGTCGTTGCCGGGTCGAAAATCTGGCCGTTATTGAAAGAGCGTCCCAGCGCGTCCGTGCGTTGAAAGTTTCCGCTTGCATTGTATAGGTCGGCGAAGTTGGTGAAGCCGCTGCTTACCTCGGGCGTGGTAGGCACCCAGATGCCGCTCTGCAGCACGCCCTGGTGGATTTGCGTGCCTTCGTAGTCCGCGAACCAGAAGGTCCTGTCTTTGATGATTCGGCCGCCGGCGGCTGCGCCGAACTGGTTTTGCCGTAGTTCCGGTTTGCGTTGGGTTGCAGGATCGGAAAAGTAGGCGTTGGCATCGAGGGCATCATTACGGAAGAACTCCCAGGCTGTGCCATGGAAACCGTTGGTGCCGGATTTGATCGTGGCATTCACGATCGCGCCTCCTGCGCGTCCAAATTCGGCACTAAAGTTGTTAGTCTGAATATTGAATTCCTGGATCGCGTCGACAGGAGGTTTAACGACGTCGGCTTCACCGCTTAGAAAGTCCACATCGTTGCTGTTATTGTCGATGCCATCCAGAAGGTAGTCGTTCTGGGCGGGACGGGTGCCGTTGGCGGCGAACTGATTGCCGGCCCGGGCGCCCTGCTGCGGCTGCGTCACCCCGGGGGTAAGCATAGCCAGCATCGTCCAGTCACGGCCATTGAGCGGCATGTTCACCACAGTCGCTTCCCCGATCACTTGGCCCACAACGGCGCTTTGCGTCTGCAGCAGGGGAGCTTGGGAGGTGACCTCAACGGTTTGGCTGGTCGATCCGGCTCGTAACTCAAAATTCACCACAGCCTGCTGTTGGATATTGAGGTCGAATGCGGCGTTCTCAGCCTTGCTAAAACCGGCATGTTCGACGCTGATTCGGTAGGTGCCGATCTTGAGCGGGGTCACGATATAGGTGCCGTCTGATCGCGTCGTGGTGGTGATTTGCTCTGACGTTCCCTGGTTGGTAATGGTCACGCGTGCGTCGGGAATGACGGCACCTGTCTGATCCTTTACCGTTCCCAGAATTGTGCCGGTATCCACTTGTGCGATTCCCGGGGATGTGCCGAAGATCAGCGCACAGGTTATCAGGAGTATCCCGACCCAGCTCCTATTTCGTAACTTGCTCATAGTGCCTCCAACCCCGTAGGGGAAAACAGAACCTCAAAGCCCACCACTTCAGTCGCCTGCCCGCTTGACCGTGTACGATACCAACAACTAAGGAATGGAGCAGGATTTCAGAGAAACGCAACTATAAGAATTGATTGCAAGAACTGTCAAGGGCTTATTTCGTGAAGGTCACCGGTAGAGGCAACTTAAGGGATTTGCACGACTTTCTTGCTGAAAGGGAACCGGCTTACGTGGCGAAGGGGTGTAAGGTTCGACGGTTGAGTTGCAGTTTTGCCGCCACCCTCGGGTGAGGCCGCCGGGACCCGTCCCAAGCCAGTCCGAGCCATTCGATTTTTAATGAATGCGGGCTTGACAGCCGAGATTTAGGGGAAATACCGTTAACGAACACGAGCGATGGCGTGATGGGTTTGTTCCATTGCTACACTGGCTTGAGGACGGCTATCGAGGATATCAGGCCGGAACGCACATAAGTGTTTTGTGCATGCCGGGAAGGTTGCTGGACACGAGGTCTCTCCGATGATGCCGGTTCCTATTGCCTCCTCTGCAAGCGCTCCCGCCACAACCAGGTCGTTCAATCGGCTCTATCTTTGGGGTATCTCGCTGGCGGCTGCGTTGGGCGGCTTGTTGTTTGGCTACGACTGGGTAGTCATTGGCGGCGCAAAGCCGTTCTATGAACCCTACTTCCAGATCCACAGTCCGGAACGTCAGGGCTGGGCCATGAGTTGCGCCTTGGTGGGGTGTTTGTTGGGTAGCATTGCCTCGGGGTATCTGAGCGATCGCTTTGGCCGCAAGCGCATGCTCATCGTAGCCGGCTTTGCCTTTGCACTTTCGTCTCTGGGCACCGGACTGGCCTTCAGCTTTTTGCAGTTTGTGCTTTGGCGCATTGCTGGAGGATTCGGCATCGGCCTGGCATCCGCCCTCTCCCCTATGTACATAGCCGAGGTTGCTCCGGCAGAGTTACGGGGCAAGTTAGTCGCGACCAATCAATTTGCGATCGTCATCGGCATTGTGATGGCACAGGTGATGAACTGGCTGATCGGTAGACCGCTTCCGCCGGGCGCCACATGGATCCAGGTACGCCAGTCGTGGGACGGCCAGTTTGGCTGGCGGTGGATGTTTGGCGTAACCGCGATACCTGCAAGCCTCTTTGTCTTGGCGATGTTCGTCGTGCCCGAGAGTCCGCGATGGCTTGCGAAGAAGGGTCTGAAGGCACGTTCCGAGAGCATCCTGGCGCGAATTGGCGGAGGCGCTTACAGTGCTCGCGTCTTCGCAGAGGTGGAGGAGTCGCTCACCCATCGCGCGCCCGAATCGGCTTTGCGCGAGCTGCTCGATCGGCGCTATGCGCGGCCCCTGCTGCTGGGCATTGGCCTTGCGGTTCTGCAGCAATGGTGCGGCATCAATGTCATATTCAATTACGCCCAGGAGATCTTCACCGCGGCGGGCTACGACCTTTCCAGCATGCTGTTCAACATAATGGTGACCGGTTTCGTGACTCTGATCTTCACCGTGCTTGCCGTCTTCACTGTTGACCGGCTGGGGCGGCGCTTGCTTATGCTGGCGGGCTCGGGCGGCTTGGCCATCCTCTATATCTGCCTCGGGTCCGCTTATTATTTTCATCTGCGCGGATTCGCCATCCTCCTCCTGGTTGCGGCGGCGATCGCCTGTTATTCCATGACGCTAGCCCCCGTTACCTGGGTACTCCTTTCCGAGATCTTCCCCAACCGGATCCGTTCGGCGGGCATGTCGGTGGCCACCACGTCTTTGTGGAGTGCCTGCTTCGTCTTGACATATACATTTCCTTTGCTCAATCAACGCCTGGGTGCAGCCAGGATCTTCTGGCTCTACACCGTCATCTGCCTGGCGGGCTTTGCCATCGTATTCAAGTGGGTGCCCGAGACCAAGGGACGCACTCTCGAAGCTATTGAAGGCTTCTGGAAATAGCTGTGCCGGAACTTCATCCGTGCTGACTCGCAGCGACGGAGAAGGCTGAGCGATAGCCCAGGCCAGATCGGCATCCACATCGCATCCAGGAAAAAGTTCTATGTCTTGAGACGAGGATCAAATGGATACGAGAATACGTCTGTGATGCGGAACTTTTTCGCCTGGGTGTGAGAAGGATTAAAGAGGAAATTTACCGTCTCGGGCACGAGTGCGCTCGGCACACGCAGCAGGACGCTATCGTTCTTTTTGAGCCATGCGGTTCCCAAATCCCGAGTCACTTCCAGCCGTGTCCGCCAATCCTCCGGCAATTCTTTCGTTGCAGCAGAAGAAACTCGTACATCCGGTCCGTCGATTTTCAGCAGCGTGAATTCGGGAGGCACATCGTTTGCGCTGGTGTGCACGCAGACTTCGAGCAGAGCAGAGGCAGGAGTTTCTGCCAGATAAACAATCGGATAACCTGCATAGTGCCATCGTCCGGCAGCTCTCAGTCCACCTATTCCGCTGAGATCACGATGCCGGCTGATTCGCCACAAAACCATCAGACGAACATGCCTTCGTCAATCTGAATCAACAGTTCCTCTGCAATCCTGCTGCCTGTATCGGTCTTGAGAAGTGAGAGCGGCGTTCGTCCATCCAGCCTCGCATGGGGTCTCCGCAGCCAGGCCAAGGCACGCTCACGGCCGCCATAGACCGACTCCGCCAGCGAAAGAACCCGAAGGACTCGCAGTACGCGGTCGGATTCCTCCACCGTCAGCTTTTCACGGCGGGAACGGCGATGCTGGAGAGTCCGAGACGGGATCACCACAGTATCAATTTCTGCTCGTTCCAGGCCAAGTGCAGCCAGGCGTTTGATTACAGACGGAGCAAGTCTTCCTTCTACGATGCGAAGGATCTCGCCCTCTGTGGCAGGAGGCTGTAATCCCAGCCAGTCACCAATCTGCGCGCTGGCAGCCTTCATAGGAGAAGCACCTTCCTACATTATGCCACAGAAATCAAGGCAAAGTGATCGATCTCATTTCGAGCGGCAAATCGATCTATGCCGGAAGCACGAGGTGGAGTTGAATGCAATGCGGTATCCGCAGTCGCTATGTGTGCGCGATCGATTAGAGACCGAAGCAGAGAATATTCGGACCCGCCGCCACGACAACATACTGCTTGCCGTCCAGCATAAATGTCATGGGTGAGGCTTTCATGAAGATGTTGGTGGGAAATTGCCAGAGCGTTTTTCCGTTTCGTTGATCCACGGCCGCGAAGCCTCCGTTTGGGTGACCATAGAAAATCAGGCCTCCCGCAGTGGCGAGAACCCCCGACCAGGTCTTAGCGCGCGCGGCCCCCGGCTGGGGAACCTCCCAAACTATCTCTCCCGTGTCAATATTCAGGGCGCGCAGGAAGCGCTGGCCCTGCTCGTCGGGGTAGCCGCCATTGCGATCGCTTACGCATTGTTCCAGGGCCAGAAAATAGTACAGGCCCGTCTCCGGAGAGAAGGCGGTGGAGTCCCAATTTGCGGCATCGTTGGGGCAGCCCCGCGGATCTTTTACCACCGGCCGGCCATCAGGTCCGATACTCGATGCCCAGTCGATGCGGTGCAGGAAGGGCTTGGCCAGCAGCAGCTTGCCATTGGTGCGGTCAAGAACATAAAAGAAACCGTTGCGATCCGCATGAAGCAGCAGTTTGGAGGGCTTGCCCCGATAGACGGTGTCGACCAACACATCGGGCTCCGCGGCGTCTCGATCCTCCACGTCGTGAGGCGTGAACTGGTAATACCATTTCAAGGCACCGGTCTTAGGGTTGAGCGCTAGAACGCTGTCGGTATAGAGGTTGTCGCCGGGGCGGTCACGGTCATCGCCATCCGGGTAGGGATTGCCCACAGACCAATAAAGCGTGTCGGACGATGGGTCATAAGAGCCGGTGGCCCAGGTGGAACCGCCGCCGGTGACTGGTTGTTTGTTCCCCCAGGTTTCTATGCCGGGTTCTCCTTTGTCAGGCACCGTCCAATGCCGCCATATAAGAGCGCCGTCGTCAGGTTTGAAGGCGGCAAGGAAACCGCGAATGCCCTCATCCGCACCAGAAACGCCGACGATAATCATATCGTCGACGATGAGCGGCGCTTGCGTGCCGCCATAGTGCTGACCTTCACTGTCGGCTGCGATCGGTGTTTCCCAGAGTAGTTTGCCGGTAGCTCGCCCTAGCGCCAACAAGTGAGCATTGTCGGTAACAAAAAATACCTTGTCGCGCAAAATGGCGACGCCGCGGTTGGTGCCAAGTTTTGCATCACCGACCATACCTGCGCTGGCAGGACGCGAATACTGCCAAATCGTACTGCCGGTGAGCGCGTCAATGGCGAATACCTCGTTCGGACCGGTTACATACAATACTCCGTCGGCCTCGAGCGGCGTGGTTTCGAGGCCAAAGTACTGGATGGGGAAAACCCACTTCGCCTTCAGTGAGGATACGTTCGCGGTGTTGATCTGTTTAAGGGGGCTGTAGCGATTGGCGGAGTCATTTCCGTTATAAGTCAGCCAGTCGCCCGGCTTCGGCGGCCCCCAGGTGATTTTTCGCGTGGGCTGTGTGGGGATGGGCGGCCTGACAATGATCCCCGCATTTAGATGACGCAGGTATTTGGCAAGCGAAGCCCGGTCGGCGGCGGAAAGATCGGCAAAGGAAGGCATGCCCCCGGCGATATTACCTTGAGCGAGGAACGCGCTCAGCTGTTCGGGCGATTGCCCGGCTACCCGTTGATTCATGGCCAGGCCGGGTGCTTTAGCTGTTCCGCGAGCATCTTCACCGTGGCAGCCCGCGCAATTGTTATGGAACAAGACCTGCGACGACGATTGCTGGGAAAGCAATGGTTGGGGTAAGAGGAAAAGCAAGAGAGCCAGACGGGGAGAGATGCAAGACCTCAATGCGTGCGCAGCCATGTTCGCACCCTCGGGTTGAAGTCATCTATGCACTCCCAGTGAAACGCATGCCCGGCTCCTTCATACAGATGCAAATCGCAATGCGGAATACCCGCAGCGACCTCTTCCGCCATCCACACCGGGGTAAAGATGTCGCTGCGCCCACCGATTACCAGGGAAGGGCAAGTGATACCCTGCAATAGGTTCAGGGTATCGTGAGTGACACACGCCGCTGCTTGGCCCTCGAAGCCATGAAGCGGTTGCGGGATAGGGTCGGTAGCCGCGCCCTTTCGTCCTTGCAACAACTCAGCAAAGCCGTCATCCTGATCCCAGTAACGTTTGGCATAGATCAGCAGCTGAATATAAGTCGCAAACTCTTCCGGCCGGAGCCGGCTCTTAATGTCGCTCATGTGCCGGAATACATCGCGCGCATAGCGGTCACATCGTGCCCAGGTGCACATCAGAACCATGCTGCGCACCAGGTGCGGATGCCGCAACGCGAGTTGTTGGGCGATCGTGCTGCCCATCGAGCAGCCCACGACGCGCGCACTTTCGATTCCGAGCGCGCTCAACAGCCCGGCGGAATCGTCGGCCATCTGTTCCGTGGAGTACACCCCCGCCGGCTTATCGCTTAGCCCCACTCCACGATTGTCAGGCAGGATGCAGCGAAACTCCTTGCTCCAATCTTCGGCATGCTTCTGCCACACCGCTCCCCGCGCGGTGATGCCCATCAGCAGCAGGAGCGGATCACCCGTACCTTGCTCCTCGTAATAAAGCTTGATCCCGTTGCTGTCTACGAACGGCATGTGTTCTCCCCTCGTACCAGCGGCTCAAGATGTGTCTTCACCCAGGCCCCGTCCTGCAGGGTGACGCCGTCGGGGTCATCTACGGCGCGGTGACCCTCGTCCTCGCAGACGATCCATCCCTCAAAACCGCTGTCTCGCAACCAGGCCGTGATGCCGGTGAAATCCACCTTGCCCTCGCCCATCACAGCAAACTCCGGATTGCCATCCCAGTCCTTGTAATGCACGTGGTTGATGAGGCTACGGTACTTTTTCATTGTCTCCAGAGGGTCCATACCACCGTTGATGATGTGTCCTACATCAGGAGTCCAGCCAATTACCTTGGAATCCAATCCGTTCAGCAGGAATTCGTAGTCCTCGCGTGTGCGTGCGATCGAAGCTTCCGGCGAGTTTGGATGGAATGAAGTGACAATGCCCCGGTCGGCGGCACGGCGTGCCAGCGCGTTGAGGTTGCCGACAAGCCGCTTTTGCCTGATCTGCACATCGAAACGCCCCCGCGGCATTTGGACTACGCAGAGCAACGCGCCAGGGAAGTTGCCGAGGAAGTTCATCACGGATTCGGCTTGGCGCAACTCATCTTCTGTTTCGCCTTCGTGATTCCAATCCAATACGAAAGACATGGCAGACAGGCTCAGATTGCCGTGCGCAGCCAGGCTGTCCGCAAGGCGTCGAGGATCGCTCAGATCTCCCATCCAGGAAAAGATCGGCTGCACGCCGGCGAAACCGGCCTGGGCGATCACGTCAATCATGTGGTCGAGCCGGTTTGTATGCGCGCGCCCATTTTCCTTCATGAACCATGTGTAGACTTCACTGCCAAACTGAATACTCGATGAAGGAGCTTGCACCATGAATCCTTACTCCGTTTGCGGTGAAGATCGTTGACCTGCAGTTCGACGGACGGCCTCGTTTAACGCAGGTCCGACGGGGTTAAACCCTTGACATAGCCATTGAAATCGAAGGGATGCGGATGGTACTGACCCACCAGTCCCACCTTTGCATTTGGCTTGATTTCCCGCTCCAGCCCGAGCGCCCAGTAGCAGGCATTCACCAGCAGCCGACGGTTGGCTTCGGTGAGCAAATCCTCTGAAGTTCCAAGCGTAGTGGCGAAGACCCGGGCGGTTTTCCCGGCGCTTCCCGTGTAGGTCTTGGTCCATACGATCGGCATCATGGGATTGTTCACCGGGCCCGGGACCGGGGGATCTTTAGGGCTCATACCGGAGAGCACCTCTCCGAAGACCAGCGTCTTGCTATCTCCCGGCAGGGGCAAGTGGACTTCATAAACGTCCGTCTTGCTCCACAGTTCGCCGTCATGAATTCCCCTCAGGATAGGGTTGTTGGCCTCTTGCGGATTGATAACACCCATGGTGCTTTGTTTCCCATGGTGTCCGTGATGCCTGACCCAGGTTTCGCCCAGCACCATACCCCCGAAACCGCCACCGGGACTGTTCCAGCTGTAGTTCGCGTAGGTTTTACTGGATTTGAGTTCGAACGCGTGCGTCGCTGTGCGGATGCCCACAATGGGTTTGCCCGAATTCACATAGTCCACGATGTGCTTCATCTGATCGTCCGGCAGGTCGCGAAAGCGAGTCTGGATGACCATCAGATCCGCAGAATCGAGCGCCTCCAATCCGGGGATGTTGCTTAGGTAATTGGGGTCGATGGTGCCATCCTTGGGATTGATGGCAAAAAGCACCGTGCAGCGGAACCCATGATAAGTCGATAGGATCTTGGCCAGTTCAGGCAACGACTCCTCGGAACGGTACTCTTCGTCACCGCTGATCAAAACGATGTTCTTTCCCTTGGCGTGTCCGTGGGGCTGAAAAACAAGGTACGGTTCAGCCGCATGAAGGAGCAGGGTTGGCCCGGACAGAAATGCAAACAGCGACAACAACCAGACGATACGGCTCATAAGCGACTGCCCCTCGATTCCTTGAATCCATCTACGATCGCCACCGGGCTAAGGGACATCACACAGCGACACGGCTTGCGTGAGCCCCACAATGGGATCGCGTGTGGGGATAAACTCCTGTCCGACATAACCCTTGTAGCCGACTTCCAGCAATGCCCTCATCACCGCCGGGAAATTGATCTCTTGATGGTCGTCGAGCTCATTACGCCCCGGGTTACCCGCTGTATGAACATGGCCGATGATGTCGTGATACTGGCGTATACGCCGGATCACGTCGCCATTCATCATTTCCACGTGATATATGTCAAACAGCAGTTTCACGTGGGCGGAATCAACCCGCTTGACGATGTCCGCAACATAGTCGACGTTGTCGCCCTGATACCCAGGATGACCCTTCATCGGGTGGGTAACGTCGCGCGTATTGAGGTGCTCCAGGCACAGGGTGACGTTTTTCCCTGCGGCGTACTTTCCCAGTTCCGTGAGCGCCTTTACCGAGTTGGCTGCGCCTTCCGCAAGCGGGATTTCTCCACTCGTCGGGTCTTCTGCATCGCGCCACTTATAGCCGGTGAAGGCGATCACGTTGGGAAAACCGAAGTCGGAGGCCTGGTCAATAACGTGTTTCATCGTGCTGATTACCTCATCGTGATACCTCGGGTTGTTCACTCCTTTCTGGAACGGCGGGTCGGGCATGCCGTTCGGCGCCAGCGCACATTGCAAACCATGTTTCTGAACGGTTGGCCACATTTCCGGGGGAACGAGTTCCACGCTTTGGCAGCCCAAATCTTTGGCTGTTGTACAGATCCGATCGATGTCCCAATTCCAGTCTGCATTCAGACACCAATAGGTGAGTGACTGCTTAATGCGCCCGTACTTGACTGCGCGTTGCACACTAGCCATGGCATGACCCTCGGTTTCTGTTATTCAAGACTCAACCTCGTTTATGCCAATGATACTTTCAGGGCCGCTGCATAGTCGTTGCTGGGGCGATAGCGCTTGGGCAACTCCACACGCAAGCCGTCGGCGCTTTGGTTCCACTTGAGCTTCTCGTCTGTGCCCAGTAGCTGGACGTTTCCCACTCGTCCGGGTTGGGTTGCGCTGGCGGTGCCCAGCGACTTCACCACGAAGGCATCGGCCGGCCAACCCAGGACAATCGCATACACCACCGTGTTGGCTTTGTTGCGTGTAAACCGGATGTCCTTTTCTCCCAGCTTGTTGACGCTGGTGCCCTCCATTTCGCCGCTCTTCACCATGTCCGGACCTTCGCCATAGACCTTCCATGGCCGGGTGGCATAGATCGCTTCTCCGTTGACCTTCATCCAGGCTGTGATCTGGTCAAGGACAGCGATTTCCTTACTGTCAATGGTGCCGTCGGGCTTGCCGGGGAGATTGAGGATGAACGTACCGTTCTTGCTTACCGTGTCGATGAGCCAATGAATAACATCGCGAGGCGGTAGATAGCCGCCATACTCTCCGGGCTGATCAAACAAGCTGCGCTTGTAATGCCAATCTCCGATGCAGGTTTCAGACTGCCACGTGTAGGGCATGATCTGGCTGGTCAGGCCACGCTCATAATCGGCGACCACAGCCTTTGCCAGGCGGTCGGGCACCTGCTTGATATTGAGGATGGCTTCCATCTTTTCGCCATGGGTCTTGAGGTTGTGGTTATAGAAATACGCGCCGATGTTCATCCCACCCCAGCCCAGCGGCAGCAGGGAATTGTCGAAATAGAGCAGGTCAGGGTCGTGCTGGTCTATCAAGTCGCGGGTGCGATCGTAGAAGTTCTTTACGTAGGAAATGTCGGGCAGGGCATCGAAGGGATGCTTGGGTCCATAGAGCCGCTGTGGGTCGAACCCCTGCCACCATTGGTTTTTGCCCTGGGCCTCGGTCAGGTCGCCATCGTACGGCACGCCCGCCAACGGACCGGCTTTGCTCGCATCGTGCGAAGTTTGAAACCACCACCAGTTGCGGGCCTGGTGTACGGTGACGCCGAACCGCATGTCCTGCTTGCGGGCGGCCGCGGCCCAGGTGCCGATCACGTCACGATGCGGGCCGATTTGGACGGAGTTCCATGGTTGATGTTTGGAGTTCCACGTATCCAAACCATCGTGATGGTTGGCGAGCGCTATAAAGAGCTTCGCCCCCGCGTTTTTATAGCGTTGAATCAGCTCTTCGGGTTCCCAGTTGAGCAGCGTCCACTGGGGACAAAGATCCTTGTAACCGAAGGTGGAAGGAGGACCATAGTGTTCCACTTGAAACTTATATTCGTCGGAACCTTCCATGTACATTTTTCGCGCATACCAATCGCCCGCTTCAGGAACGCATTGAGGACTCCAGTGCGCCCAGATGCCGAACTTCGCATCGCGGTACCATTCCGGGGCGTCATATTGCTTTAGGGAATCCCAGGTGGGTTTATAGGGGCCCTCGCCGCTTAGGTCTGGAAACGGCGAGTTCATGGGCACGCCATCCCACGAACCCCCCGGAACTGGCAAATCGGGCGCCTTGCCCCAGGCCGTTGGTTTCCAGTTTTTCTCGTCCAGCATTACCTTTACGAACTTGCCGTCCTGCAGCGCATAAAACACTCTTTGGTCTGCCGGCGTGGCGCAAAACTTTGCGTAATCCTCTGTATATGTGTCGAAACCGTTCAGCGGCGTGGATGGCCCACTGGTTTGCCCTATCGCAGGCACCGCCGCCGATGCAGCAGCCGCCGCCATTAGTTTGCAAAAGTCTCTCCGCTGCATGGTTACCGTCCTAAAAGATCGAAAGGTTCGTCCACTCTTGTGGATTCTCCCAACGCCCTGGAGGGCGGCCTTCCCGCTTAAATTACCCTTTCAGGCAGGCATCCCGCTCCCCGCCGAATATATAGACCCGGCGATTATCGTGTCAACGGCTCAATTTACACGTGTTTTCCAAGGAGCTCTGGTTCTTTGGATCAACCAATGACCGGAAGCCTACGGAACAGGTCGCTGGACGAAGGTTGGTTGCAGAAAAATGTTGCTGCTTGGCAGGCCTTCAAGAGAGCCGCCGGTTCAGATTGCGTTCTACGGGCGAAGCCCGCCATACGCCCTCAGTCCCACAAGGAGTCTGTGTCATAGCAAAGTCCAAAGGGATAGGACGGGTGCCCCAGGTTCGCCAAGGCGTACCTGGGCCGAAAACGATGGGGCGTAGCCCCCACGATCGCATTTGCTCGATCACGCAAATGGAGCCTTGGATAGCAAAGGCATTTAACCGGATCTATCCGCTCCGGCTATGACACAGACTCCACAGGGGTCTGCCTCTGGTTCCCTCACAAAGGACGGGTGCCCCATATCTCGCTCGTTTTTCGCGAGATGTGGGATTCCACTGCTCTTTCCCTCTGACTCTCAATTCATCCGATGGACTTAGCGGTCAAACTCGGCGGTATCCCACATCTCGCAAAAAACGAGCGAGATATGGGGCCCACGTCCTTTGTGAGGGAACCAGAAGCAGACCCGCATTTTTCGCAGTCAGCGAGCATCGAGCGACGATTTGTCGATGGGCAGGGAATAGACCGCACTGGCAATGACTCCAAGGGCTTCACCGGCGATGGTCTGCAAGGTATCCGGATCGTCCGGCAGCGCCACATGATTCACGTAGATGGCAAATGCCAGATGTTGTCCGTTCGGCGTTGTTGTATAGCCTGCAAGACCCTTGCCTACCAGCATGATCTGCATGTTCAGCAGATCGAAGGAGTCTAAGGTGCCTGTCTTGGCGAAGACGTTACCGGCCGCTGGCGACTCCCGCTGGATGTCGGCCAGGGTGCCGTCCCGCCCAAGGATCGGGAGCGCCTTATGAAATACGGGGTAAATGGGCTGGCCGGCCATGTAGGCCAGGTAGTGCACCATGAAGTCCGGGGTGAAGTATGCCGAGGTAGCACCGCCCGCACCGTCCGCCTGCGATGCACCCGAGAGGTCAAGGCCCGCTGCTGTCAGAAAGTCGTGCTCCAGCGCAAATCCCTTTTGATCGATCTTGGTTGTGGCCTTGCCCACGATTGCGCCCAGGAGGTATGGCGTCATGCTGGCGTGCAGGTTTTGGCTTACCTTGAGCGTGACCTTTACTTCCTCCGACAGCGGAGCCGAGACATGCTCCGCCACCTGGTGCTGGCTGTTGTAGAAGCTCTTATATTGGGTTGCATCGACCGTAGCCGCCGGCTTGCCGGTGACCTTCACCCCCTGGGCGTTGAGAGCCGCAGTCAGCGTCTCAGCGGCGAATCGGGAGGGACTGGCCACCGGATAACCGTAGATGCGAGGTTTACTTGTCTGTGCGATGGATCCACTCAGCACCACGGTCTGCGTACCGTCCGCATTTTGGGTCATCTGGGGATCATCCAGGGAAGTCTTGCTGCCGGCCGCAGTGACAATCCGATTGTCAAAATGGATGTAGGGCACCTGCAGAGAATAGGAGAGCTTGGCCGGTGCGCCTGCGGCTGTTCCCGGTTCAATGGTCACGTCGATCACGTTATCGTTGACCGCGATCGGAGAGATTACAACGCCGGTGCCCAACTCGCGGTCGCCCTCGGGGAAGAGGCTGACGTCAACGACCACGCTGCCCTCGACGCGCTTGATGCCCGCAGCCACAATCTGTTTGGCAAACTCCTGCATAACGACCAAAGGATCACCCGGAATCAGGCGGGAATCGGGACCGCCGTAGGAATGATCCTCGTTAGCAAAAGCCAGCGTGCCGTCTGGCTGCATGCGGTTTGATAGGTTTGGATCGCCGCTGGCAACCAGAACGAGGTCGCCCTTTAATTTTCCTTTTCCATCAATCTCGCCGGTTCGGTAGATAAAGGTGTGGAAACGGTAGTCCGGCCCCAGCAAGTGCAGGGCAGTCCCTTCGGTTAGAAGCTTGGTAGTCGATCCCGGGGTGAACAACTTATCGCCGTTCAGGGCGAAAAGCGGCTTCTGGGTATCGAGCGAGTAGACCTCGATGCCGAAGACAGCATGCCGATAAACTGGCCGGCTGATCACCTGCTGCACTGCTTCACTGAAGGTTTGTGGCGCCGACCCCTGCGCAGCGGCAACGAGGGTACAGAATGCCGTACAGGCTAGCAGACCCATCCGCGCAATTTTGTTCATTCTGCGGCCTTCATGGTACGGGAATGTGTTCTTTCGACAATCGCGAGCACCCAGAAGCCCAGCTCAGGAGATAGGCCGCGAAGCGCGGTGACACATAGCGACGGTGATGCCCAGTTTGGATGTACCACCTGCCAATGTCAATCGATGACTGGCTGGATCTAGAATCGATGAGCCATAGCAGCGGCAGATGACTGGCGAGAATGGGTCATATGCTGCACAATGAATGGACGGACCAATAAGAGTGCCAAGAGAATCTTTAAAGCGCTGGTTGATCTTCACGGCATTGTTTCTGTCAGTCATCCCTGCCAAGGCGCAGTCCACTGCAGGTCTGGCCGCGCAGTGGGCTTTTGACGATCACCGCGGAAACACAGTTCACGACAGCGTGAGCGGCCGCGACAGTTCGATCCTGAACAACTACAAGTGGGTAAAAGGAATCTCCGGAGATGGTTTGAAGTTCGACGGATTCACCACCGTGATCGAACTGGCTGCGAAGGATGCGCCCAAGGTTGGGCCGGGGTTCACGGTGGAGTCCTGGATCGCCATGCAGTCCTATCCCTGGAACTGGGTGCCCATCGTTGATCAGCACGCGGATGAGAACTCTGGCTACTTCTTCGGAATCGACGCGGAAGGGAGGCTGGGACTTCAGCTTTCCGTATGGGGCACCTGGGAGGTTTGCCGTTCAGACGTTCGCGTACCCTTGCAGCGCTGGACGCACGTGGCCGCCGTATACGATCCGAAGACAGGAGTGAGCCTCTATATCGATGGGAAGCCGGCAGGGAAGCTGCCTGTCACCGGCAACTTTGTTCCAGCAAAAAACACGCCTCTCCGCATTGGCAGGAATTTAAAGGATCTGCCGCCGGTAGCCCTGGTTCGTCCCAAAGCGTCATTCCCCGCGTTCTACTCCTTCGACGGTATTCTCGACGATCTGCGCATTTACGATCGTCCTCTTTCCTCCGCGGAAGTCGCCTCCGCCTACAACCCAGCTATCGCAAGTGCGCAGCCTGAGCTGGACGAGCGTCGCTGGCCCGTGCTCCCCGGGCAAGCGTCCCACCTGAAGGCGGTGTATACCAGTCTGCATTTGTATCCAGAGTGGGATGCGCTGTGGCGGACCGGACCCGCCAGCGATGTTGTAGTCAGCTTCAAGAATCTGCCCTTCCATTATGTGTTCTGGCGCGGCGCTAATTTCGGGCCGAACATGGTTACCGAAAACGGCATTTGGATGAGCGATCAAAGTTTCGAGGCCAGCACAAGTATCGGCACCGCGGAGCATATGAACGACAAGCACGATATGCACGCAAGCATCAGCATTCTCGAGACGATGGATGCCAGGGTCGTGCTTCATTGGCGCTATGCACTGGTCGACGTGACCGGCGGATTTGCGGGCATCGATCCGGAAACGGGGTGGGGAGACTGGGTAGACGAATATTTCTATATCTACCCCGACGGGGTCGCGGTGAGGCATGGCATCATTCACGGCAAGCGCAAGAAATACAGTTTCACCGAACCCACCCTGCTTCTGGAGCCCGGTAAGAAACCCGAAGACTACATCTCGTTGCAGGCTGCGACCGTCGCAAACAGTAAAGGTGAGAATCGCACCTACTCGTGGGATCCGGTATCCCCTCCATTCCCCTTTCCCGGCCAACCGCCGGACGCCAACATTGCGGTCGTTAATCTGCATGCGAAATACAAGCCGTTCTACATCTACAAGGAGGGAACAGTCCTGGGTCCCTATGGCTGGCCTCCTGAGCTGCGGCCCCAGTATTCGCATTTCCCCGTATGGGATCATTGGCCGGTTAACCAGATCCCTTCCGATGGCAGATTTGAGCTTTTTCCCGACCATTACGCCAGCGCAGGGATCATGTCCCCGAATCCGAATGCTGTGTGGATCGAAGGACCGGGTCCAACCAAGAGCACCTACTTTCTATTTGGCCTCAGCGATGGTTCGGTTGAAGAGCTGGCCCGGCTGGATCGATCATGGTTGCATCCTCCCGATCTCAAGATGGCGGACAACAATATTGCCGCAGCCTACGATCCAGGCCAACGCGCGTATCTTTTGACCGGCGCTCCAACAGGTGACAAAGGGGCGCAGATCAAGTTCACCATCGAAGCGAGTGAAGCCTCCCCGGTTGCCAATCCTGCCTTCGTCATCAAGGGTTGGGGTCAGGCCGCGCCATTGGTTCGCGTCGATGGGGCCCCGATGGGGGAGGGGGAAGTCGAAACAGGCTTCATCCATACATTGGGCGGAACGGATCTGGTGCTCTGGCTGCGCAAAGCCGGGACAAGTCCGGCGCAGATCTCCATCGCCGCCCGAAGATAGCGTTCTATGATGCTTTATTGGTCGGACCAATATTGAGGTGTGATCGCCTCGAACTCCGCCCTTACCGTGCATCGACGGAGGCACGCGTTCCCGGGCTTCGGACTTTACCTTGACAACAACCCGTCGGCCATCATAGTCTACGTCGGTAAATTTGGCTCGTCCAATGCGCCGTTCCATCCTATCCAGGGCGTTATCGTCCAGCAAGCTCGAGTTCGCGCCCATCCTGGTGTGCATGCTCTTCGTCCTTCTTTTAGCCTGCAGGGCGTCGGCGCAGACCACCACCCCAGTGGCCCATTGGAGCTTCGACGAAGGCGATGGCGACACAGTCCATGATTCAGTCGGGCATGCAAATGGAAAGATCACCGGCGTATACAAACACGTCAGCGGTGTTTTGAGCAATGGCCTGCGGCTGGATGGAGAAACCTCCGGCGTAAGGGTCGCAGCTTCGGACGCGCCTCATCTGCACGGTTCGTTCACCATCGACGGCTGGATCGCAATCAATGCCTATCCCTGGAATTGGGTTCCCATCGTCGACCACCGCCGCGAGGAACAAGCCGGCTATTTTTTTGGCATCGATTCTTTCGGGCATCTTGGCTTTCAGCTTTCTGCCAACGGGGTATGGCAAACCCTGATTTCCCAGGAGCGCCTGCCGCTCAAACGATGGTCGCACGTCGCCGCCACCTTCGATGAGTCGAAGGGGATGACACTTTATATCGATGGGAAGGCAGCCGGCGAACTCAAAGTGCAGCCTCCGTTCACCTCCGCGGATGACGCGGACCTTCTCATCGGCCGCGTGAGGGAGGCGCTTCTTCCCGCGCAATGGATCCATCCCAAGTACGCGGTCTGGTACTCCTTCGACGGCATTCTGGATGAAATAAAAATTACCGAAGGTGCGCTCTCGCCCGATGAAATGGCCAGCGAATATGCGCAGATTCACCCCCCCGCGGGCGACGCCCTGCCCTATCCTGCGTTGCCTTCCGGACCGCCGGGAGCAGGGCCCTTTGGAGCCTTCTACGCGACCTTGAAATACGACGAACTGTGGGATGCGCCACGCCGCGTGGGGCCGGATTCAGATGTAGTGGTCCGCTTCGACCAGTCGCCCATAAGGCTGGTTTCCTGGCAAGGGACCAACTACATACCGGCCTGGATGACAGATAACGGCAAGTGGTATTCCGACGAATTTGTTGAAACCGGAGGTTTGCCGGGCTGTCCGGATGGTGAAGACTGCGAGCCGATGTCAGACAAGCAGAACATTTACTCTCACGTGCGTGTTCTGGAGAGTACGCCGGCGCGGGCGGTAATCCACGTTCGCTACGGACAATGTGAAGTGGAGCACAACATCTGTGCCAACCCCGACCCTTTTACCGGGTGGACAGACTGGGCCGACGATTACTACACGGTATATCCGGATGGTGTGGCCGCGAGGAAGACTGTTGCCTGGACCTCGAACTTCAAGACGTGGCATGAATTCCAGGAAACCATCATTATCAATCCCCCGGGCACACGGCCGGAAGACAACATTCAAACCGACGCTCTTACCTATGTGAACATGAAGGGCGAGACCCACACTTATTCCTGGGAGCATCCGCCAGGCACCGTTTCCCAACCGGCCGATGCAAACATCCAGGTGGTCAATTTGAAATCAAAGTGGAAGCCATTCCAGATTGTCTCGCCGGTGCATCCGTTGCTATCAACCTATACCGGCGAAAAATCGTATTCGCTTTTTGAGTGGTGGAATCACTGGCCAGTTGCCCAGGTGAAGTCGAGTGGTATTTCGGCGGTCGCTCCTGACCGGCCTTCGCACACCTCGTTGTCGCACATTGAGGGCCAACCCTATGCGCAAACTTCAGACTCGATCACCAAGATCATGCTGGACGGTTTAACCGATCAGCCGCCGAGCGAATTGGCTGTACTGGCGAAATCCTGGCTCTCTCCGCCGGCCCTGGACCTTAGTGGCAGCGATTTCAAAAGTAACGGCTACGATCCCACCCAGCGCGCCTTTGTTCTGGAGCGCAGCGCGGCACCTTCACGCGCTCCGTTACGCATGAGCATTAGCGCAAAGGAAGATGCTCCGCTGGTGAACCCGGCCTTTGTGGTGAATGGATGGGGCGATGCGACGCCCAGACTAAAAGTGAATGGCAAGCTGGTCCCGTGGGGCCAGGACGATCGATATGGCCGGGTGAACTCACTCGATGCGGACAAACTCGTCGTGTGGCTGCGCATGAAAGCCACGTCTGTCACGACAGTGGAAATCGATCCACTCTAAGACCTTGTCTGACGCGTCTTCTAAGTCTTCTCAAGCTCGGCTGAGGCTACAAGAAATCTGGGGATAAGCGGAGCCAATGGACCGACGGGAATTTCTTCAAGCGAGTGCGTTCACTGTTGCAGATATGTGGATGCCTGCTTCCCAGCTGGAGGCAACGGCGCAAAGTGAAAATCCTGAGGCGTCGCTTTACGTGGCCCCCCACGGAAGCGATTCGAACTCAGGCACCAGGCAACGGCCTTTTGCCTCTCTTCAGCGCGCCCAGCAGGAAGCTCGTTCACTAAAGCAGCGCGTAAGCCAACCGATTACAGTCTGGGTGCGTGAGGGAACCTACTATCTCAAGGCTCCCCTGGTGTTCACCCCGGAAGATTCCGGGAGCTCCGAAGCGCCGATCAGCTATGTGGCATACCCGCAGGAGATCGTCACTATCAGCGGTGGCCGTAAGCTGAATTGCCGCTGGAAAGCTTTCAAGAACGGAATCATGCAGTGTTCGCTAGCCGATCGGGAGCAGAAAAATCTGAACTTCACACAGCTCTTCGTCGATGGCAAACGCCAAGTTCGAGCACGCTATCCCAACTACGATCCTAAGAACCCTCTGGTATCCGGTGCGGGCTACATAGACGTGCGCCAAGCGAGTGAACCCTGGCCTGCGACGGAGTTTCATTTCGACCCGGCGAATTTTACCAAGACCAGGTGGAGCAAGCCCCAGGAAGCGGTTGTCCACTTATTTCCACCGGATTACTGGGGCAATCTGCAATGGGAAGTGCGCGACGTCGACTGGAATGACAGCATCATCAAGCTGGGCTGGGGCGGCTTTCAACTGAACGAGCAGGTATTCGGCAAAGCCGCAACGGGTATCGGGCAAAGCCAACTCTATCATCAGCGCTACCAATCGCGGTTCTTTGTCGAGAACGTTTTTGAGGAACTGGACGCTCCGGATGAGTGGTACCTGGACCGCCAACAGAATGTGCTCTATTTCATGCCGGGCCAGGACATCGACCTGGCGAAGGCAATTGTTGAGGCGCCGCTGTTGGAGCAGGTAGTGGAGTTCCGTGGGTCGCAGCGCCTGCCGGTTCAATACATTCGATTCTCCGGCTTTCGTATCGCTCACACCGCCAGCACCTTCCTCAGCACCTATGAAGCTCCGTCCATGGGAGATTGGACCATTCATAGAGGCGGAGCAATATTTTTCGAGGGCGCAGAGCATTGCTCTGTCGACCGGTGTTTCTTCGACGCTGTGGGCGGCAATGCGGTTTTCGTGAATGATTACAACCGGCAGATTCGTGTTTACGGTAACCGGATTACCGAGGCTGGCGATAGCGCCATCTGCCTGGTTGGCTCCGAAAGCCGGATCCAGGGCACAAACCGTCCGCTACCCGCGGAAAACACTATCTCCAACAATTTGATCCATGACTGTGGAATGTTTGGCAAGCAGATCGCAGGTGTTTTCCTCTCCATCAGCGAAAAGAATGTAATTAGCCATAACGTGATCTACAACCTGCCGCGGGCTGCTATTTGTGTGAACGATGGTTGGGGAGGCGGCCACGTCATTGAGTTCAATGATATCCACGACACGGTCCGCGAGACCCATGATCATGGACCGTTCAACTCCTGGGACCGCAGCAGGTTTTGGTGTATGGAGCAATCACACGGCGACGCGTCGCACAAATCCGGCTTTCACGATGGTGACGAGGACTACGTATTCTTCTATCCCGAAGCAGACGGTAACGTAAGTATCATTCGCAATAATCTATTTCGCGAGCCACTCTCCGTCCACCAGTTAGGGATAGACCTGGATGACGGCTCGTCGCATTACCACATCTATAACAATGTTTGCATTGGCATTAGTGTCAAGCTGCGCGAAGGTGACTGGCGGCTGGTTGAGAACAACGTGTTTATCCGCCCCGGCAATCCTGTCGCGATTGAACAGGGCTACCAGGGAAATCACGATCGGCTGCTGCGCAACATTATCGTCACCAGCTCTGCGATTAACGCGGCCTTTGGGAAATCCAGTGTGCCGGGTGATTCCTACAAAGTGGTTTTGCCTCCGTTGGTCGGCCCCATCGTCGCGGAGATCGACTACAACCTCTTCTTTAATGATATGGGCAAATTCTTTGCATCCATGACGCCACGCGGTAAGTCGAGGACTCATTTAACGTTCGACCAGTGGCAGGATCTGGGCTTCGACAAGCATTCGGTTTTTGCAGATCCCGAATTTGTTGATGCCGAGCACGGCGATTACCGCCTGAAACCCGAGTCACCGGCGCTCCAACTTGGCTTCAAGAACATTGATCTTAGTACGGTAGGTTTGTTACCAGATTTTCCCAGGCATTGGTTGGCTTCTGAAAGAGGCTAAGGGAAGCGTGTTCATCTAATCATCTCCGAAGAGGTCTCTAGTCTCATGCAATACAGTGCCTTGGGAAACACGGGTCTTACCGTTTCGCGACTGAGCTTCGGAGCCTCGGCACTCGGCGGCGTCTTCCGGCCAGTAGACGAATCAACTGCGGTCAAGGCAGTCCATGCCGCACTTGATTGTGGGATCAATTATTTCGATGTGGCGCCCGCCTACGGGGGCACAGTGTCGGAAAGTGTCCTTGGGAAAGCACTGCGCGGGGTTCCGCGCGCCAAATATTACCTTTCCACTAAGGTGGGGAAGTACACTAAGCCGGGAAGCTACGGTGAAGACACTTTGGATTACTCGCGCTCCCGAATCCGCGCCTCGTTGGACGAGAGTGCCGTCCGCCTGGGCGTCGACTACTTCGATCTTATTCATATCCATGACATCGAATATCAGAATCGCAGACACACCGAGTGGGCGCTTACGGAAGGATACGATGCAGTACAGGAGTTGAAGAGGGAAGGACGCATCGGGGGCGTGAGCTTTGGCATTTACCCCATGGATCTTTGGGTGCGCATCCTCTCATCCTTGCAGATAGATGCTGCTCTGGTGCACAACCATTATTGCCTGAACGACACTCAACTCCTGCAGATATTGCCTCTTGCAGCGAAGGGAAGTGTAGGCATCATCAACGGGTCGCCTTTTGCTTCCGGCCTTCTGACTGATCGGGGAGCCGCAGCGTGGCATCCTGCATCAGACAAGGATCAGGCTCTCTTCCGGGCGGCTGCAGAGTTTTGTTGGAGACATGGGATACCCATCGCAAAGCTTGCGTTGCAGTTCTCGAGCCAGAACGATGATATCCCTACCACGCTCTTCAGCTCCGCGGATCCGGAATCCGTAAGGCGCAACGTCCAATGGCACGATCAACCTTGCGATAGGGAACTGGCTACAGAAGTGCAGCAGATCCTTGCACCCGTACTGAACAAGGAATGGAAGTACTAGTCCGAATAAAGATCGACGGCTTCAACCTCAATCATTGCCTTGATCAGCGATGGATTCCCGATAAGGCCCTTAAATCTTTTGGGGACCTCGGCCAGTGACATCCGCTCGTTTATCCAGCGGGAGGTATCAATCTCACTTTTCTCGATCATTTTGATGATGCGCGGGAATTGTGCCCTACTGTTACGGCTGGCGAAAACCGTGATCTCACGTCTGTGCAGGAGGGGATCATCCAGGCAAACCCGTTCCTTAGTGAGCCCGGCAAAGACAAGCCTGCCGGTTGTCGCTACATGCCCAAGGCTCGCACTCATCGCTGCGGGGCTTCCCGTGGCATCGAATACCACATCTGCCGTGCGGGCTTCGGCACTCGAGAGCGCCTCCACGCCAAAGCTCGCTGCAAATTCTCTACGGCGTTTGTTTTTTTCCACCACTACGACATTCGCTCCCGCCGCCTGGGCGAACTGCATGACCGCCAGACCTATCGGTCCTGCGCCAATCACCAGGGCTGATTCGCCCTTCTCCAAGCCGCCTCGTTGCACAGCATGGGCGCCAATGCCTAATGTCTCCACCAAGGCAAGCTGATCAAGGTTGAGCAAGGCGGACTTATGCAACAAATGTACGGGAACCGACAAGGCTCCCTGCAGGCCTCCGTCGATATGTATCCCGAAGACGCGGATGTTATCGCAACAGTTGGTTCGTCCTTTAAGGCAGGCTGGACAATAACCGCATGCCCAATAGGGCTCGATGGCACAGCGGTCTCCCAGCTTGATGCGGTTTTGATCCTCCGGCGCCTGCAACACCTCGCCCGCAAGTTCATGGCCTAAGATCCGGGGATAGGTGTAGGCAGGATGGGTACCGTTATAAGCATGAAAATCGCTCCCACAAACCCCTACACGCCTCATCCGGATCAGGGCGTGGCCGGGTTCAGGGAAGGGCTCAGGAACTTCGCGCTCTATAAACTCACCTGGAGCCTGTAAAACGATCTGTCTCATGCTGTCCTTAGCGTAAGAGCATAGGTCCTTCAGCTGTGTAGTTGTAAATGGACGAACCAATAATTAGAGAGCATGATATAGTGGGTTTTCCCCGTTGGTCAAGTTGACTTTTGTTGCAGGCAGATCATTTATTCCGTCTTCCGGGACCCGGGAAAACGGTGAAAAATGGTGCGGATATACTTAGGATAGTAGCGTTTTACCAAATGGATGACTCATGCCTAGAACCAAAGACGCGTCCCGCGCTCCCCAACAGGACAGCAGGGTTACCGCCAGGCTCATCACCACGATCAAAGAGCTGATTTCCAGTGGCACCATTCCGCCGGGCGGTAAGTTTCCTCCGGAACGAGAGCTGGCCAAAGAGCTTAAGGTTAATCGGGCGTCTCTGCGGCAGGTCATGAAGGTTCTGGAAATAATGGGTGTCCTGACCCAGCGGGTCGGTGATGGCACTTACCTGAGCGCAAGTTCGGAATTGATCTTGAAGGAACCGTTGGAGTTCATGGTTCTGATCGATGATATTTCGCCCGCTGAATTATTTGAAACCCGCTCGATTGTCGAGCCGGAACTGGCTGCCCGCGCAGCCCTTCGGTCTACCTCTGAGGATCTTGCCAAGCTGCGCCAGTCGATCATTGATATGGAGAGGAGCCGCACCATTCAGGAGAGACTCGATGCAGACATGGCTTTCCACGAGTGGATTTTCAGTGCCAGCGGTAACCGCATCTGCCACCTATTATTTCGATTGATACACAAAACAGTCTCAAAGAGCATGGCTCAGGTTGTCGATCGAGTGCAGATTGAAAAGCCGCTGGCATTCCACAGGAAGATCTATTCGGCCATTCGCGATCGAAATGCGGATGAAGCGCGCCGCCAGATGCTCCAGCATATTACCGAAGCCGGGGCCCTCCTTAAGACCAATCGATGACCCTATTGGCCGGGAGGTTTCCCTGCTTGCTCTGCCTTTTGCCAGAGCAGCCTCAGGAATGCATCCTCAGGGAACAATTGGTTGGAGCTCTGTAACATGTCGAACGCCTTCTGGTATTGATTGGTTGAAATATAAAGACGGCATAACTTCTGATAAAAGCGCTCGTCATAGGGAAGTAACGACTTGCCTTGCAGGAGAAACTTCTCTGCGTCATCCGTTTGTCCTTCCTTGACGAGAATTTCAGACACTGCCAGGAAGTCCTCCGGCCGGACGCTTCCCGCGGCGATTGCTCTCGATAGATAGTCCTTGGCTTGATTCTCATCGTAGTCGGGCCCCTTTGCCAGATGGAGCCAACCCAGCCCGGAGAGTACCTGGGGGTCGGTGGACTTTTGCTTTTCCAGGGAAAGCAGCTCCTGAAGGTAGCTCGGCACGTACTCCCTGTTGGTTGTTCCTATCTCGCCCAGCGCATGAAGCAGGGTGAGTGAGGGAACGTGATCCGGCTGCCCCGGAATCGCATCCAGGTGAATCAAGCCGCCCAGCTCCAGCTTGCCGGCAATGAAGCTCTCGTTGGGAAACTCTTCGTCCGGAGTTTTGACGATCCGGTGGCTGGTCAGGATCGAATGCGCAATGCCCGTGACAGGTTGCTTTGGCATATGGCAACCCTGGCAGTCGTCGGCAGGCGCCCTTAGTTGACGATCATGCAAGGAAAGCCGGCAACTTTGCTCAGTATGGCAGGTCAAGCACTTCTGCCTGTAGTATTCGACAGCATTGGTTGGCTGCACGTGCGGATCATGGCAGGTGAGGCAACTCATGCGTCCCTTGGTGGCGGTGTAGCACTTGCTCAGACTCATCAAACTAAAATGCTCGAGTAACGGCGATATGGGAGCCGACCGTTCTTTCGGATCCAGTGGCGCCGCAAAGATGGCCATTACGTGGTCAAGAGGAGTGCCGGGACGAAAATCCGCATAGCTCTTTCCTGGTTGCAAAACCCTCATAGCCCGGCCCTGATGACAGCTCATGCAGATGTTATCTGCCAGCCAGGGATCGAGCCGTCCCGGGTTGATGATGTACTGGGTATGGGCGCTTGCCGTCATGTGGCCCATATGCTGGGCTACGTGCAGGCTCCCCGGTCCGTGGCAATTTTCGCAGCCGATAGCCAGTTCTTTAAAGGGAGGATTTGCATAGGATCCCAGTCCGCGGCCCGTAGGCAGCGCAAGCCCGCTGTGGCAGGTCAGGCATCCTGGAAGCGCTGGTCGATTGAACGCCAGATCTGCCACCTCGAAGCCGGGAGACAGTTCCCAGGAGCTTGTCTTTGTATAGAACGAGAGCGGAGCCTCATAAAGATAACCATCTCGCGTCACCAGGTAGGAAGTGCCATTCCTTCCCGAACCGACGGCATATGCCAGTTTTTGTGTATTGCGGAATATCTCTGAACCGTCCGGAGCCTTTTGATATTCAGACTGATAGACGCCGGCCGGCGTCGACTGTACATCATAGTAGCGGTCCAGCGGTTCGTTCCGTACGGTGATCGTATGTCCTGCTGGAACTGAAGGCAGCTCGCCTCCAACAATAGACATCGATCGGCCCATGTCGGTTTTCTTGAACGAGTCATAGATCGGGCGATGGCAAGTAGCGCACACCTCTGCGCCCACATATTCAGCCTGCGCGGCCGGCGTTGAGGGTACATCGCTCTTCGCATGAACCATAGCCTGCGGCCGGTACGCAGAATAAAGTCCCAGGAGGATGATCATGAAGCAGCTGAGAGAGCTGGCCAGCAAGACCGCACGGTCACGTCGCTGCGTCCGCGATGCCATGGCTACAAGCTCTTCTTCCTGGCTGCACTACTGGTTGCGCCCATCGGGTCTGACCTGACGATGCCTTGCCCTTCTTTGATAACGGACAAGTGGCCGCCACTCACTGCTGGGATCTTCTCCTTGAGTCCGTTCGTCCAATGAATCTCCAACTCCGCGGAGGTGGTTTCCCCAATTCCAAAGTGGAGTCGTCGATCGTTCACGGAGTAAAAACTGGATTGTGCCATCACCGTTTGGGCTTGGACCTTCCCACCATAACGCGCGATCACCCGGGATCCAATCGCGCTCCGGTTTGACTTGGTGCCGACAAGAAGAACCTTGATCCAATTACGCTGCCCTTTGAGGTCATTGCGGAGAAGGGAAGGGGGCTCATTCAGATTGACCACCAGGATGTCGATGTCACCGTCATTATCAAAATCACCGAACGCAGCGCCCCGGCTGCAATGAGGAGCCGCGATCCCCGGCCCGGCTTCGTCTATCAGCTCCTCGAACTTTCCATCACGGAGATTATGAAAGATAAGCCGGGGACATTTCATTGGATACTGCGGAAACCTCTGTTCAACCTCCGGATAGACTGCGCCCGCGGCGACGAACAGGTCGGGCCAACCATCATTGTCAAAATCCGCAAATCCTGTTCCCCAACTTACGTAACGCGTCTCTACTCCGAAGCCGGCTCCGATCGTCACATCGGTAAAGTTACCGGTGCCGTCATTGGCATAAAGAGAGTCAGTGTCATCAGAAAAATTTGTCCTGAAAATGTCGAGATTACCCTTGAGGTTGTAATCGCCTACGGCGACGCCCATTCCGGCCTGTTCCATCCCATCATCGCTGAGGGCGACGCCGCGTTCAATCCCTTGTTCTTTGAAGGTTCCATTGCGTTGGTTCATAAACAGCAAACTGGGCGTCGAATCCGAGGCGACGTAGATATCTGTCCAACCATCCCCGTCAAAGTCGGCGGCAACGGCAGTCATGCCGTACGTCGCGGTTGCGCTGGAGATCCCAGACTCATGGCTCACATCGCGAAAAACGCCGTTGCCCTGGTTGCGGAAGAGCCAATTAGTGGTTGGTCGAAGTCCGCGTGGTCCGCAATGGACGGGCACTCCCTTGAACGTGCAGCTCAGTTGCTGACCGGGCTTGGGACGGTCTTCTTCAAGATCCAGGCCGACGTAATGGGTGATGAAGAGGTCGAGATTGCCATCGCGATCGTAGTCCAGAAAGGTACACCCGGCGCTCCATAGGGGTTTTCCCGGATGCATCAGGCCTGCGGCGGCGGTCACATCGGTGAAGGTTCCATTCCCGTTGTTACGGTAAAGAATGTTCTGCCCGAAATAGGTAACGAAGATATCTTCGTAGCCGTCATTGTTATAATCTGCCACCGTCACCGAACATGCCCACCCGGTGTGCACAAGACCGGCCTCCACCGTAACGTCTTTGAATGTGCCATCGCGGTTATTCTTGTAGAGGCGGTTGGTCGTTCCGGGCGGTGCACCTTCGAACCGGGTTCCACTCAACACAAATATATCGAGCCAGCCATCATTGTCATAGTCAAGAAAGGCGGCTCCACATCCGACCGTTTCAACGATCACGCTCTTCTTGTCGACATCTCCGTAGATCACGGGCTGCGTTAGTCCAGCCTGGAGCGCCACATCGGTAAACGTGGCATCAAATGGTATGCCTGAAGGCTTGCCCCGGGGTTGGGGTTTCAAGTTGCGAGAAGAGCTCCCCTCCTGGGCGACGCTGACCATGCTACCGACGGCGAGACTCGTGAGCGAGAGGCCCAGAGCTTGACGAAAGAAGCGACGGCGCGTCAGTTGGTACTCTGCTTTCAGCAGCGAGAATAGAACATCGATAGCCATGAGCGGTCTCATTGGCCGGGCCCCTCTTCTGGATCGTCCACCATCACGATCATTTGGCCGAACCATTCAAGGGTAAACGAACCTCACCGATGAGCAATCAGAACGTCCTTGCGCCAAATTATCTCGTCTATCGTAGGCTACCCGAGACGGTCATCCGTTTCCAGTGCCTCAATCAGCTCGGGGGGCAGGAAAAGAAGAAGGGGGGTTCAGGGCAGGAGTGGGCGGCCGCGCCCGGTGACCGCAGGGTGGAATAAAAACAAAAACAACAGTGCGGACGGCTATCTGCCCGTCCGCTCTGTTGGTCCTACCTGTTCAGCTAGAACGTTATCTTGAGCGCGAATTGGATCTCGCGTTCGGTTTGGGCAGTTCCGGTAAAGAGGCCGAAGTTGGCATCCGTTACGGTGTTGTCGGGTTGCGAAGAACCTTGGAACGGACCAAAGGCTGCCTGATTCCAGGCGTTGAAGAAGTCCGTTCTAAACACGACAGTCCGTGCTTCTTTGCCGAGTGGAAACACCTTTTCCAGCGTTAAGTCCGTATTGGTGACATGGGGCGTTCGAAGGTCATTCCTGGGCTCACTCCCGAATGTGTAGGCCGCAGGATTTGCGAAGCACGATTGCTTCAGGTACTGCACGCTTCTGCCCCCGTTATAGGGATTCGAACACGATCGGTCCGCCCTCTCCACCACGTTGCCGGTATTCTCCAAGTCATCGTTACCGGCATTGTTGTTAAATACGATCCCGGAATGGGCTGAGTAAATGCCCTGGAAACTCCACCCGCCAACGACTTCGTTGAGCAGGGAACTGGAAACATCAAAATGCTGCCCTCTGCCAAACGGCAATTGGTAGACCCAACTAAAGCTGAAGTTTTGCGGAAGATCGTAACCCGCTACACTCCTGTCCGCCCTCAGGTTATAGGGATTCTGCACGCTGCATCCTTCCGAGCCGAAGAATCCATCGCACCCCAGATCAATCGTCTTTGACCAGGTGTACGACCCTAGCAGGGTTAGCTTCCTCCCCACGATGGTTCGCGCCTGGAACTGAAATGCGTTGTAATTTGAATTAGCTACGCTCTTGTCATAGTAAGTGGGAGTGATGTAGGAGAATGGTTGGCGTTCAGAGATCGGTCCGGGAGCGGGATATAAAGCTGTGTTGCGATAGGAGCCGGAATCAGTGCGGAGGCTGTGGGCTCCTACATAGTTGGCCTGCAATACAGTGTTGTTCTTGACCTGCTGCTCAATGCCAAAATTGTACTGTATAGAGTAAGCGTTCTTATAGTACGGGTCGATCATCCAGTTGACCTGGTTGAACGGAGTCGCCGCAGGAAGAATCTGTGCCCCACTGGTCCCCAAGGCGAGGGGATTTTGACCCGTCGTCGGGTCGGGTGTGGTGGCGTTGAGATTGTTCGCCAGCAGAAACGTAGTGTCCGGCCAGTTTCCCTGATAGTTGGTGGCTAACTGCTGAATAGCGGCCCAGTTGTCGAAAAAGCGTCCAATGCCCGCTCGAACTACAGTGCCGGGTACTGCTTGATAACTGAACCCGAACCGCGGCTGCCAATTGTCAAACGAGTTATGAATGATGGATTGGTTGCTCTTCGGAGTTACGACGACGTTCGCCGGTAGGGAGCCATCCGGTGTCGGTATGCACGGAGATACGCCGGTATAGCATCCGCCGGGAACAGCGGCAAGGATGTATTGGCCGGTGTCTAAGTCGGTATCGCCCACATAATTGTTGCCCAGAGCGTGACTTCCGTAGATTGGCCAGAGCGTGATGTCATAGCGGAACCCGACGTTAATTTGCAGCTTGCCGCTTGCTTTCCATTGATCCTGGATGTAGAAACCATCCTCCCACCCGCCATGTGTGGTGATGTTCACGTTACGGCGATTCACGCTCGAGGGCAGGCCCAGGACCGCCGATGCAAGCGCATCTCCGGTCGGCAAGGCACTTTCCAGGTTGGAGGTGGGGGTTGCGCTATAGCTATCGTTGATGAACAGGATTGGCTGGCTGTTATCGTTGGTGTTGATATCTACTCCCATTTGCAGCGTATGCCTGCCGGACACGCGAGTGAAATCCGCTGCGCCTTCATAGATATCAGCTATCTGGTTGCCCTGGTATGACCCTCCTGGAACACCCGTGTAGCCGCTGAAGCCCTCGCCCATATTGAAGTTTCGACCGCCGACAAAGCCGGTTACGGTTTGCAGGTTGAATTGTCCAATCGTATAAGCATTGGCCAAATTGGTCGGGAATTCAGTGTCCGTAACCGAATAGGCGATGGTCTTGCCAAAGCGTGCCGTTAGAATTTTTGTTCCGGACTTCGATGTCCAGGTGCCCGATCCGCCAAAATTATAGCCGCTGGTGTTAGCAGCACTGAGAATACCGGGGATTCCGGTAGCGCTCGTCGAAGGCGAATAGAATTTGGAAAAGCGGAAATAGGAGGTGATCTGATCTGTGAATTGCTCGTCCACTCTCATGGAGCCCGTATCGCTGTTCAGGATATTTGGCGTGGGGTCTATGAAGTTGTACCCATTGGATGGCAGCTGGTTGACCACGGGAAAAATGGCCTTGCGGTACGCCTCCAGGGGTTGGTTTACCAGCGCCGCGGGAATAATGTTGTTGGGAAAAGGATCCCGCAGAAGCTGGCCCGGGTTGTTGGGATCCGCCCTGGTCGTGTAGGGGTTATAGATCGGATTCAAATTACCACCGCTGAAATCGCCCCCTAACTGCGCTTGGGTGGGAATGATGTCAAGCGTATTCGCAGCTCTTGTGGACCGGAACCCTTCATAGGATGCGAAAAAGTAAAGCTTTTCCAGCATGGGGTTGGCTTTTCTCCAGCGGCCGGGAAGCACGGGGCCGCCGGCGGCGCCGCCAAATTGGTTTTGCTTGTAGGGGGTCACAGCCGTTTGGAAGTAGTTCCTGGCGTCCAGGGCGCTATTGCGAAAGAATTCCCACACATCCCCGTGGTACTGCTGCGTGCCGCCCCTGGTTACGACATTGATAATGCCGCCCAGGGAGCCGCCATATGCGGAACTGTCGTTGTGCGACTGAACTTTGAATTCCTGGATGTCATCGATAATGGGGGCAACCGCGTAATTCCCGATAAACCCGTAATCCGTAAAACCGTCGAGCAGAAACATATTGCTGCGATTGCCTTGTCCGTTCACCGATGGGAAGGTGAACGAGCCAATGGCGCTGCCCGCGAAATTATTGCCGCCGCCGCTATTCTGGCCGGTGCTGATGGGCGAGACGCCTGGCGTCAAAGCCAGCAGCTGAGTAAAGTTCCGACCATTCAAGGGCAGGCTGTTGACCTCGTTCTGCTCAATGGCCGTGCCTAGCTCGGTCGTGGTCGTCTCCACGGCGGCCTCAGTCGTTTGCACCGTAACTTGTTGCGTGGCGGCGCCGACGACCAGCTGGACATCCTTCGTCAGCGTCTGATTCACCGCCAGTGTGAATTCGGAGGTAGCCGATGTTTCGAACCCTTCCTTTGCCACTTGGAGCGTGTATCGCCCCGGCGGGATGGCAACAAAGACGTAGCGTCCAGCGTTGTTGGTTACCGCTTCTTGCTCAACCTGGGTATCAAGGTTCTTCAACGTCACTTTCGCGCCGGGGATCAAGGCCGAAGTGGGATCGACAACGGTGCCGTTCAAAGCTCCAGTTGCGCCCTGCCCGAGAGCCTTGGTGGGAGAAAATTGCAGAATGATGGCAATGAACAGTGCAAGCTGCACTATCCATGACGCTGAAACCTGTGCTGGATATTTCTTCTCCACCGTCGACTCCTCCAATAACCTGCAAATAACACAATTGCCCTGAGCTTCTTAAACGTTTGCCCGGCCGGATCGCCCTTTGGCATTGGCCCACGATTCAACTTTTCACAGCGTGTAAAGCAGACTGAACACAAACCGAATCATCCGAAAGAATGAACATTGGCTCATCCAATGGACCTAGCCCTTATAGTGGCGCGAAAACAGGTTTGTCAATATGTTTTTTTTTGGCGCTAACGCGCGTTGCTGGCCGCCAGTAGTACCAGTACGCCATATGACGACTCGGTTTCTCAGACCATTCAGGGTACGAACTCGCAATTCCGCTCGGCGGCTGGTGAGATAGGGGGTACACTATGGCTCAGTCATTTCAGGGGGGGCAGCTTCAACTCCTTTCTTGAACGAGCGTGGAGTGAACGGCCTGGTTAACAAGCCAAGGATCATGCGACGAGCGAACGAACTCGGTCTAGGTTCCGTTCTACTGTTCGCGGCAGCCGTTTCGTGCTGCCACGCCCAGTCTGCGTCCGATTGCGCCCTTCCTCGGGGTCTGCAATCTCATGGAAGCGCAGACTCTTTCACTGCCTGGGATTCAGCGGGCACCTGGTTTGCCCAGCGGAAAGACCTGCGCTGCGCAACTGAGGCGTATAACCGGGCGTTGCAACTACGCCCCCAATCCTGGCGAACTCTCTACGATCTCGGGGTAGTCGAAGTCGCCCAGAAGCGGTACCCGTCCGCAGTCCTTCATCTCCGGCGGGCGGTTGACCTGAAACCTGACTCGGTAGATGCGCGCAATGCTCTGGGTATGGCGTTGAAGGATTCCGGGCAGCTGGGCGAGGCTGAAAAGCAATTTCGCGAGATCTTGAAGGCCGATCCGAACTCGGTCGAGGCATTGAACCATTTGGCAGAGATTCTTGCCGCGCAGAAGCTCTATTCCGCGGCGATCGGCTATTGGGATAAGGCTCTTGCGCTGGATGCAGGGAATGTGGACGCGGGAATAGCCCGAGCCATCGCCCTGAGTGAGAATGGCGACCAGAATGCTGCCATTTCATCCTTGCAACAGATTGTAAAGACGCACCCCGATCTGGCAGTAGCCCACTTCAATTTAGGAACGGTCTACGCCAACCAAAAGTCGTTTCGCCAGGCAGGGGACGAATACCGGGAGGCCGCACGGCTGAACCCGGCCGATCCGCAAGCTCGCTTTTCGCTGGCCAAGTGCCTCGCCTTTCTGGGTGACTATGCAGAGGCTATACCAATCCTGAAGCCTTATGTACTCAATCATCCGAAAGCCTTCGAACCGCACTACCTCCTGGGTCTTTCCTACCGCGGTCTCGACCAGTACCCTCAAGCCGAGGAGCAGCTGCGTACCGCTGCTGCCATTGAGCCGGATCACTCTGACCTGCAATTCAATTTAGGGCTTGTGATTCTTCGCAGTGGGCGAGCCAAAGAGGCTGTGCCGCATCTGCAAAAAGCAATTCAGCTGGATCCGGCGGCGGAAGGTCCCCGTTTACAACTGGCGATCGCCCTCAAAGATCTCAACGAAACCCAGAAGTCGGCGAAAGTCTACCAAGACGTGCGGGAAACAGAACAATCCAACCTGCTCAAGAATCAATTCACCACCGAAGGAGCGAAGGCAAATCAGCTCTTGGCAGCGGGTCAGGCGGCCCAGGCCGCCGAAGTATACCGGCAAATGCTGCAAATACAACCGCGCGATGCGCACACCTATTACAACCTTTCCCTGGCACTCGACATGGACGGAAAGTTCTCCGACGAGAGGCAGGCTCTGGAAACAGCACTCAAGCTCGACCCAACGCTCGCCCAAGCGCGGAGCAAGCTGGGCGTGTTGGATATGGCGCAAGGACACCTGGACGACGCGATCCAGAATTTCAAGAAGGCTATAGAGATGGATCCGCAGCTCACGGAAGCCCAGGTGAACCTGGCTACTATTTACGACCAAAAGGGCGAGGTCAAAGAGGCAGAAGCGCTGTTAAGGCGGGCCATTGAAAATGATCCGCGATACGCGCAGGCCCGCTTCGACCTGGGGTTGGTACTGGCTCAACAGCAGCGCTTTCCTGAAGCGGAAAGTGAGCTAAAAACGGCCGTAACCCTCGACAGCAGCAATCTGAATGCGCAGACTGCTTTGGCCGAGGTAGAGGCCCGCGAGGGCAAGAGCGAGAGCAGTATTGAAATTCTCCGAAAGGTGGCGGCGGCCAGGCCGGATAACTTTCAGGATCATCTGAATCTGGGCATAGCCTTGGCAGACCACCTGGAGGTAGAGGCGGCCCTGGCCGAGTTTACGAAGGCGGTCGAGCTCAACCCGGGGTCGGCGGTCGCTCATTACAATCGGGGCCGTCTCCTACTCGATGAGAGACATTTCGAGGACGCAAAGCCGGAACTGGAGAAGGCGATAAGCCTTGATGCCCATTTCGGCGACGCAGTCTATCTGTTGGCGGTGACCGAGCGTCAGCTGGGCGAAAACGAAAAGTCCCTTGAGCTCTCTGAGAGGAGCGTTGAACTGGCTCCCGGCAATTCCAGGGCTTACTACCTATTGGGGCAAAATCTGTCCTCGGCGAAACGTGAGCAGGAGGCTATCGCGGCCTGGAAGCACGCAGTTCAGCTCGACCCCAATAGTACTGAGGTGCTCTACCGGCTATCCCAGGCGCTTCATGAAAGCGATCCGTCCGAAGCCGGCAAGTACGCTGCGCTTTTGAAGGCCCGGCTGGCAGAACAGCAAGCGACCAGCCAGGCGGATATCACAGGAAATCTCGCTCTTGCCGCCGCCAATAACCACGACTATGCCAAGGCCATCACAGAGCTGCAAAACGCGATTGAAATTTGTGGCCAATGCCGTGACCAGGCGACGCTCAAAAAGGACCTGGGACTGATCGAGGCGCGATCCGGAGACCTGGCGGCCGCTGCCCAGGAGCTGAAAGCAGCCGCCTCGTTGAATCCTACCGATCCGGAGATAAAGCAGGCGTTGGCCGTGGTCCTGCCCCATCAAGGAAAGCTCGACTGAGCACTACAACATTTTCAGCCCCTCAGCGGCTAAAGCCGGATCTGTTTTCAATGATTTACGTAAGGGCTGAAGCCGTACCCTTCAAAAACCAGAGTTTTCCGCAGCTAGCCTCAATTTCTCACGGCCTGGTCCATAACGAATGACGGGTGCCCCATATCTGCCCGGTTTTGGCAGATGTGGGATTCCACAGACTTCGGACCCTGAGTGTACAGGATGCAGCTGACCATGGCATGAAGACCTGTTGCCGGTTGATAGCGACCGGTGGACGGCCGTGGAATCCCACATCTGCCAAAACCGGGCAGATATGGGGCACCCGTGTTTCGTTACGGGTTGAAATCTCACTACCGGGCCATCGCTTACCCAGGGGTTTGTGAGAAATGCAGGCTAGGGCTTGGCAGGGTTCGCCAGCTGGGCCTCAATCACTCTCATGGCGTGCAGCGCAACCGCATCGGTTGCGGAAAGGGCCAAAGCTTTTTGCATCTGCGCGTGCGCTTCATCAAAGCGGCCCTCTGCGGCAAGTATCAATCCCAGGTTCATATAGCCCTTCTCGTAGGAAGGGTCACTCTCCACAGCTAAGCGCAAGAGATGTTCTGCCGGAGCAAGCTTGCCTTGCTGTCCGTACAAGACCCCGAGATTCCCCAAGGCATCCGTCATCCCTGGCTCGGCTCGGAGCGCCGCTTGAAACTGCTGCTCCGCCGCCGCCGCATCGCCGCTGGCCAAGTCCAGAAATCCAAGCTGGTTGTGTACATCGGCAATCGAGGGATTCAAAGCCGCCGCTTGGAGCAGCAGCGCGCGCTCCGAGCCGCGGTCCTTCAGTTGTTCAAATACTAAAGCCAGGTCGTAGCGTACTTTTGCTTCCTGGGGAACGAGCTGGATCGCTTCCTTATAGGATGACACTGCTTTCTGAAGGTCGCCGGTCTTAGCCTCCTGGGCACCCTCATTTTCGAGCACCGACGCCCGCCGCTGGTCGACTACGGCCTTCTGCAGTCTCTGAAAAATCAGATTTTCCTGCTCAGCCAATTCCGGTTGATTGCTCTGGTGATAGGCACGGTCCAGTTGGAAGTGTGCTTCCTGGGAGTCTGGTTTCAGAGTAACTGCACGCTTCAGATGTACTATCGCCTCTTCGTACTTTCCCTCTTCCCGCAGCACGCTACCCAGCTTGTACTGGCTGTCGTAATCGTTCTCGTTCAATTGAACAGCCCGTTCCAATTCCGATGCCGCTTGCGCGAGCATCCCAAGTCCTTGATAGGTCATGCCGAGCAGGTAAAGCGCCTCCGCGTTCTCTGGATGCTCCCGCACGTACGGTTCGAGCAGCGGTTTTGCTTCGGCAAAACGTACCAGGGTGATGAGGACCTTGGCTAGAGATAGTTTTGCAGCATCCGATACGGCATCGATCTGCGCAGCACGGCGGTAAGCGTCGGCTGATTCCGCGTACTTTTGCTCACGGTAAAGAACCGCGCCCAGATTCAAGAGCGCCAAGCCGGATTTTGGATTCTGCTGCACTATCTCGTTCAGCAGTTTGCCGGCAGCTTCGTTTTGGCCGTCATCCATCAATGCTGTCGCCAGTGACAACCTGAGGTCGAAATCGTCAGGAGCCAGGGCGACGGCCTGCCGCCAGTATGTGATTGCCGCGCCACTCTGCTTCTCTTTTCCCAGGACAGCGGCCAGGTGCTGAACAACCTCGGGCGATTGAGAGTCCAATCTATAGGCAGCCCGGTATGACAATTCTGCCTGTCCGTTCTCTCCGTGGGCTTCCTGGGCAATGCCCAGGGCAAGCCGAACCTCAGCTCGCGCAGGCGCTTTTCCGACGGCGACTTGCAGTTCCGTAATCGCATGCTGAGCATCCGAAAGATCCAGGTAGGCCAGGCCCGCGTGATAATGCCCCTCCCACGCTTCAGGGTTGGTTCGAATTTCCTGGGTAAAACTAGCGAGAGCGCAGTTAGCGTTCTTGGCGCGCAGGAACAAGACACCTTGCGCGTCCGCCGTTTCCCCCTGCGTTTGGCGGGCTGTCGCATTGGTATCGTGGGGCAGTGTACAGGGCTCCTGGGACCAGGAGACCGTGGCCCAGCAGCAGACCAATAGGGTCATCGCCCACCTGCGTCGTAGTGCTGGATCCCCGGACAACATCACTGCCTTTCTTCAAGCGCTATCTGAATCACCTTGCTACGGAAGCTATTTTACTGCTCATCGGTTCTATGGGACCTTCTTGACCGCGGGCGCCGAGGATTGAGGTTCATCGACCTGGAGGAACTGATCAGCCTTGACATGATCGAGGTGCTGCAAGATCCCGCTGGGCCATCGGATGTCGATGGTATTGGCTACGGTATCGGAGCCGAGGCCGAAGTGAGCCCGTTTGTCGTTCGCGGATAGATAGCCGCCGGAAGTGGTGACAGTTACGAATTGCGAGCCGTGCGCGGTGGTGAGCTTGATCTCGGCGCCGATGCCGTCACGGTTGCTTCGATGGCCCGTCAGGTTGAGCGTGAGCCAATGGTTAGCGGTAGGGGTCTCGTTGCGCAGGATGTGCGCCGGTCCGCCATTGGTAGTGACGACGGCATCGATGCGGCCGTTGTTGTAAATATCTCCGATGGCCATTCCGCGGGCAACCCACGCCTGGTGAAAGACGGGGCCCGACTCGGCGGAGACGTCGACAAAGCCTTTACCGGTATTTCGCGCCAGGAGCATGGGCTCGCGGTAGTGGATCTGCGCAGAGGTTAGCTCAATCGTGTCCAGATCATGTCCTTGGGCCACGAGGAGGTCCTTGCGGCCATCATTGTCATAGTCAAGAAACGCCACGCCCCAACCCGAACGGAGCAACGACATGACACCAATGCCGCTCAGGTAAGTATCGTAAGTAAAGCTTCCGTCGCCGTTGTTGCGGTACAAGGCATACTTCTGGTTTGCCAGATCGGTGATCACCAGGTCGGGAAGTCCGTCGTTGTTGTAGTCCTGGAAGTCGATGCCCATGCCGGCGTAGGTGTGGCCATCGTTGTCGACCGCGATTCCGGCGATCAGGCCTTGCTCTTCGAAGGTACCGTTACCCTTGTTGCGGTAGAGGAACTCAGGCATCGAATCGTTGGCGATGGCAATATCGGTATGGCCGTCGCGATCGAAGTCGGCTATAGCGATCCCAAGGCCCTTGCCGGGAACGTTCAAGCCAATCTTTGCCGAGATCTCGGTGAAGTGTCCATTGCCGTCATTGTGGTAGACAAGGGGCGAGATGGCTTTAAAGATGTCGGGATGGCAATAGGAGCGATAGCCCTCGCGGTGCTCGCCGCACCAGATATCATCGAAGTCCCACTGCAGATATCGCAGGACGACCAGGTCGAGGAGGCCGTCGTTATCGAGGTCTACCCATGCCGCGGAGGTAGACCACCCGCTGCCGGCTGTGCCGGATTTTTCCGTGACATCGGTAAAGGTTCCGTCCCCGTTGTTGTGGTAGAGGCGGTTTCCGCCGTAGGCGGTGACGTAGAGGTCCTCGAAGCCGTCGTTGTCGTAGTCGCCAACCGCTACCCCCATGCCATAGCCGGCGCCCTGCAGGCCGGCCTTGACGGTCACGTCTTCGAAGGTGCCGTCCTTCTTCTGGTGGTAGAGGCGATTCCAGTCTTTTTCGCTTGCCTTCTGGGGAATGGTGCCTTTCGCGGTCGGGTCAGACAGGGGTGCGCCGTTGACGAAAAAGATGTCGAGCCGTCCGTCGTTGTCAAAGTCAAACAGCGCCACGCCGGAGCCCATCGTCTCAAGAAGGTATTTCTTCGAGGTATGGGACGCGACCGCCGTGAAATGGACGTTGCTGGCAGCCGTAGCATCCACAAACAGTCCAGGAACATTTTTAGCGGTTGCGCCGCCAGAGGATTGGGCGCAGAGGCTGGGCGAGAGAACACTCATAAGAATGCCAACAAGCAGCACGATAATGCGGCGTTCTTGCTGAGATGAGTTCAATCCTGGGCACGATACCAAAAGGTGCAGTGAGTCAGTGGCGGAGAAGTGAAGATTCGGAAACTCCTAGGCCATTATTATGTGTAACATACCGAATCCATATTGCCGTGGTTCCCGTAATTCCCCAATGGTTCGCTCTACGATTTTGCACCACGAGCAATTCTATAGAAAGAGGAGGAGGGAGGGCGACTTTCAGCCTGTTGTTGGGGGGAGCGGGAAGTCCAGCAGGACTCTGTGTCACAGCAAAGCCCGAAGGAATACGACGGGTGCCCCAGGTTCGCCCAAGCGTACCTGGGGCACCCGTCGTATTCCTTCGGGCTTTGTTATGACACAAACCGTGGCTGCGCTCAGCTCTAGTGAAATCCCCCAATTGGTTGCCTCGCGCTTGATGTTTTCTTCTGGCAGGTAAAGTTTTAGTTCAAGGTTTTCTAAATGCTTTCTGACGTTAAGGATGAGGCTGAAAGCTAAAGTCGTCTACGACCTTTGGGGGGATAAGGGTAGCCGGTTAGATAACAGGCTTAAAAGAACCCCATCTCATATTCTTGCCAAACCCTGGTTCTACTCGCGGTTGCGAAATAACGGAGGTGGCCCGGCTCGCCGTTGCTTTTCGAGGTTGCAGACAAAAGTGGGCTAAAAGCGCCATAGGCGCTGTAGCTCTCTTGCTCACGTGCGGGTTTGCCGAACGCGGACGCTTTGCTCCAAAATTTCGACAGATGAGTGGCAGTTTCCATTTTTCGCCTTTCAAACGGGACGATATCTGTGCCTACGGACTACAGAGTGGCTAACGTCAAGTCAACCACCGAGCATGTGTCACCCACAGCGTGTATCAGAGTAGCGAGAACCGGGCCTTCTCTTTGTGCCCCCACTCACTAACACGAGACGAATGCCTAAGTCGGATAAGTTCGGAATCGTTTCGCACGAAGCGTTCTCACCCGCCCTTTTGTCTCCACCTGGCCGCCGTCCCTAAGCAACGCCGGCAGCCTGCGCGCATGAATCAATCAATCGAGCTCATTCTGGAGCGAATGCGACAAACGGGCTGGTAATGGACGCGACTGGTTACCAAAAAAATTCTCTTCCGCTCTGGACGCAGCTCAAAAACCGTACTAGTGTGTGAGCAAGTTATTCAAACGTCAGCGCCGTCTTGCCACGACGGCCCTGCTTGGCCTTGCACCGGCGCGCTCTACCCGTGCATCCGCCGCCCACCACCGGAAAGCATCAGCGCTTGTCGGCGTGATGACTTGGGTGTAGCAAGCAGTAACAGTGACGGATCAAGCCTGTCCGCAGCATTCCTGCGCCCGCGCCGGGCGCCTGCGGGGAGCGGAAATCACCGCGAAGGCAACAGGGTGCGCTCAGTGCGTTCTCTTGATTGAGCAGTTTTGACAACTTGGAAAACACTAAGCCACCGGACACCGGCCTTAGGGGTCCGCCTCCGGTTCCCTCACAAAGGGCGGCTGCCCCATATCTCGCAAAAAACCAGTGAGTTACGCGGATTTCCTGTATGCGGCACCAAGCAACGGCAACGTGTGCCCGGTTTCCATCGAGGAAATCCGCACGAGGTTCACATCGGCGCGAACAAGCTTCGCAGAAAAGCCGGGTATCCGCGTCCCTCGCGAGGGAACCAGTGATATTCGTCGCGGATCGGCCAACCGGGCACATGAGAAGGTACTTATCGCGCTTATCGCGCACTTTTATTTGGAAACCGGGACCCACAACCTAAGTCCAATCTCATCGACTTAGTTCGCTTAGTTCGCACATTTTCGCACAAGGGATAGATCACGCCAAAAAGTCAGAATGCCAAAGCCGTGGCTTGATGCAGAAGAGAAGGGCAGCGGTGGGTACTTTGCCAGATGTAGTTGAGTTCGCTGCTGTCATCCATTTCTCGATCATGGAGGCGCGGCAAGCTACAACAGTTTCATGTTCACCTAACTGGACGGCCAAGGGATTGCAGTCATGTCCAACAGTTCGATGGGTTTCCACATCCATCAGGAACCTCTTGCGGGTGCCGCAAACGTTACCAAGCCATCCTGGAGCCATCCTTCGAAAACTCGAGCGACGGATGGCGATAATGCCGGTCGGCCAGACGGTATGGTGCCTCGATGGTCCGCCGGCTTCTGCAATGCGTCATGCGCTCCGGAAATGGCGTGCAAAGAGCCCGGCCCTGGGTGCATCGCGTTTGATGTTTTCTCCGACTAGGTGAAGTCCTGGTTGAAGAACCCATAAAGCCCTCCTCACGTTGAGGATGGGGCTGAAAGCTAAAGTCTTCTGCGCCCTTTGGGGGATACAGGTAGCCGATTAGACAACAGGCGTTCTCTTTTAACTCGCCCTCGGCTAGTCAGCTGTTCGGGGTGACAAAAGTGTTGGTGAGGCATCCTAGCCCACTCAAGCCAAAGTACGGCTTGAATGGGGCACCCAAAGCCTTTTGTTGCCGGCGTAATTCCTCACTTAACTTGCCACAGGTAACTCAGCTGCTCGGGATGACAATTCTTCTGTTTTGGCAACGATTTCTCTGCGACAAGCCACTAGGCGCCATGCGTTGTATGTCGACGTGGGCGCTCGAGAATAGCCGGTTTGATGGTCCAGGCCTGCAGGCGCGCTAGTTCCATCAGGTGCTCGGAGTGGAAGCCGGGGGGAAAGATGGGCCACTCCCAGATCGAGGGAGAATCTTTGGCAACCCATTGCGCAGCCGATAGCTCCGCAGGCAAAACCGTCACCGTATCGGGCGCCCGGGCCCCGGAAACAAGCTCTTGCGTGACATTTGCCAGCGCCAACAGATAGGCCTCAGGAGTCACTGCCATGCTACCGAACCAGACAGCATTTGGGATGGATCGCTGCCTGGTAAGAAAGTCGCTTACATCGATGGAAGTTCGCGAGAACTGACTCCATCCTATCTTTGTTGCACCCGCCGGCATCGTCAGACCGTAGGCCTTTGAGGCAGGACCATAGGGAGTGCCCGCAAGCGTCACCTCTCCAATAGCGCCACTGCTTACATAGCGAGACACAAGGCCATTGAGTAAGTAAAACGTATCGCTAGCGGAAAGAGAATAGTCTCCGGAAACCTGGAACGTTACACCAGGCTTTACCTGGCTAGCCACCTGGGCGAGTTCCTGGGTGCTAAACACCCGGCCCTGGGCCTTATCCCGACAGATTACATAGGCCTCCGATGCGGTCACGAAGCGAACGCCGGGAAACGATTTTACGTAACTAACCAGTCCTTCGAAGTATTGGAAGGCACGTTCGCGTTGCGCAGGGCTGCACTGTGGTTGCATTTTCCATTCCGAACGCGGCGGGTTTGCTCCGTGGGGAAAGTTCACTGCATCCCAGAAGACCTCGGATATCAGCTGCGTGGGGTGAAACATGAAGCTCACAATACCCCCCGGTGGCTCAGCACTCATCTGGGTATAAAGAGTTTTGAAATTTGCTTTAGCTGACTCCAGGTTCGACCAATCGTTATTCTGCTCAAGTTGCCGCCCGGCATCGATATGAAAAATATTCAGCAGGCCGCCATACCAAAACGGCTTGCCATCGAGCTGTACTTGCTCGCCGTCATCGAGGTATACATTGACACCCCATTTCTTCAATGTTGGATAAGCTTGCGGCGCCCAACTAACCCCCGGCTGGCCATAACAGCTCGGCGGCCTGCCGAAAATGCGGGTGAGATCGTCAAAACCTGGGCGCTCGCGACGATTGAACTCCTCCTGTCCAGATTCCCAATCAAGCACTGACTCGTACACCGCCGGTGTCGGCTGCTGGCTGTGGGTGTTCGAGTGGTAGCCGATTTCATGACGGGAGAGCGCCTCAATCACATCTGTGCGCTGGCGCCGTTCGAGCACACGCGCCTTCTCACCCACCACCTTAAATGTGGCGCGAACCCCTTGCTCGGTGAGGAAGTCTGCGATGCGCAACGCCGAGTCATCGCTTTCAGGCAGCATGTAATCCTCAGTATCAAACCAGAGCACGATATAGACCGGCGCCGCCGGCAGGGCGCCGGGAACAGCCGGCGTATCGTCTGCCGCCAGCGCAGTTTCTGCACCTGAAGCCCGGACGCCCGCTGCCATCATTGGCACCCCCACCATGGCTTCGGCCAATAGCAGCGCTACTTGTCTCCTGTTCATTTCGATTCCCATCTCTCTTGTCTCCCTGGAGCCGGCCATCTCACCGCAGCTCTGGCTATGTCTCTTGCGGGCCCCCGGCCTGGAGGACCCAATTGAGAGCTATCAGAAGTAGAGCTTGCCCGCCACCTGAATCTCCCTGGGAGCCTGCGCCGCAGTGACAATGCCGAAACTCGGAGTGCCAAAGACCGTCGCGCTATTTGAGTTTTGCGGTCCGGGTGCCGCAAATAACTGGTTTGGGTGATTGAACGCGTTGAACATCTCGCCGCGAAGCTCTAACTGCAGCCGTTCGCTGATGGGAATAATCTTCTGCAGCGCAAAATCGACATCTTTGTAACCAGGGCCCTCGAGACTGTTGAGGCTCACATCTCCGAACGATCCCAACGGAGGATCGGCAAATGCGCAGGTGTTAAAGAACGTTCCCGCAACGCACGGCTTGCCTGAGGCCTTCTGTCCGGGAACAAAGTCCGGCCGTTGCTGCCCGTCCGAATTGGCAAAGTTTCCGTTGCCGTCGGTCACCGTGAACCAGTTTCCAGAGGATAGGGTCACGATGCCGCTTGCCGTCCAGTGACCGATAAGCTTATCAAGCATCGCGTTGGCCGAGCCGCCAAAACGTTTTCCCTGTCCAAAGGGGAGTTGGTAGATAGCGCTCCCCACGAACCGGTTGCGGACATCGAAATCCAGCGGCCCGTACTCGATGCCGGGATCCCTGCTATAGCGGAACGCATCATTATTCTGGGAGCCCATTGTCGTGCTACCGTCGCCCAGCGCCTTGCTGTAGGTGTAGTTGACGATAGCGGATAGGCCGCTGCTGAGACGGCGGGTCATCGAGGTTTGTAAGCCGTTGTAGTTTGAACTTCCTTCCGACATAACCTCATAGATCGATGCATTGATATAGGGGAAGGGTCTGCGTGGAGCATAGGCAGCAGAAGGATCAGCCGTCGGCGTTGCCTGATTCAAGTTTGGCTCGATGTATTCCTTATTGCCCTTTGAACCCACGTAGGACATTTCAAACATCGTATTTTGACCGGCTTGGTACTGGAACGTCAGATGCCATTGCATAACATAGGGCGTACTCATATTCGTTTGGTAAGAGGTGAGGTTGGGAGTATTTGCATTGGTAAGGGCATCTACCGGAAAACCTTGCGAGAGTACACTAAGACCGGGAATAGAGCAGTTTCCGGCAGCCGCACTATAAGAAGGCAGGCTGCATGGGACTGCGTAAGATTCACTCAACAGGAAGGGTGGATTCGTTCCCGCGTAGCCCCAGATTCCTCCTTCATTCGGATTGAAGAAGAGACCAAAGGCGCTTTGCGCCGTGAACTTTGGGGTGATCTGGTAGGCCAGGCCGACTCGGGGTGAGAAGTTGGTATGGTCAGGCTCCACTAAGCCATCGGGCGCGTTATGGTTAACAGGGAGAATGCTCGCCAATGCGGGAGGCAGGGTAGCATGGCTGTCTTTCGGTATGTCGAGATTTCCGGTGTAGGGATTGAAATTCGCCTGCGCGTTTGAGGTTTCAAGTACCGGTGCGAAATATTCATATCGCATACCCAGATTCAGGCTCAATGTGGGTGTAATGCGCCAGTCATTTTGAACAAAGAGCGCAAAGGTGTGCCGGATAAAATGCGCGTTCGAAATATTGTTGATAAGACCGGAACCGGGCTGACCGGTCAAAAGCGTCGCCAAGCCGCTACCGCCGCTGCCCGGATCTCCAGCATTATCCGTAAACTGTGTAGAAAAACTTAGGCTCCCGCGCGGAGAAGGGGGTTCGTTGAAACTGAACTTCTCCGGGCGAATCTCTCCCCCGAACTTCCACGTCTGCTTGCCGGCGATGAGGGTGAAGGTGTCAGCATAACTATAGGTAGTCTGACTCTCGATGGCCGGCAGATAAGTGGGACTGCCCAGAGTGGACGCATCGTTGAAGGTCATTTGTGGCAAGCCACCATTTTGCGTACCGGCAACGTAGGGAACTCCAGGGAAACCAATTTCCTGGGAGACATTCTGGTTGTAGTTTTCCTGGTATCTGGAAGCAGATTGCTGGTTGTAGCCAAAGCGAAATTCATTTGCCCGCAAAGGCGAAAAGACATGCGATTCGCTGGCGGCGAGACTGTATGCGTTCAACTGCTGAATGCCGGTGAAAAAGCCTCCTCCATCTGCAAGGCCCGGCAGCGGAGAGGGAATTGTCTCTGGGCTCCTGCTCATGCTGAAGCGATAGAATGCCGTGTCTTTGGAGGAGATCACCTGGTCGATACGAACATCTCCCTGGTTCACTACCTGGGTCTGCAGCGGGTCTGAGAGGTAGTTATACCCGGCGGCGTTTGCGTTCGGCGAGGGATAGAGTTGGATCAGCTTAGCTCCGAGCGCATCCGTTCTTGCGCCCGGAATAATATTCGAGGGCTGGCCGTTCTGATAGCCAAACGGAACTCCACAGAACCCACTGGGGTTGGCAGCTGCCGGCTGTGTCTGAGTAGTATCGAAAATCTCCCCTTGATAGGTCGGAACGCCATTGCAATCGGCAACACCGGTAGGCGAAGTCAGATCGAGCTGGCTGGAAAAGTCCCCATTCTTCTGCGCTGCTGTCGGCACGAGAGAGGTAATCGGCTGCGCCTGGCTGATACGGAGCCCCTCGTAGTCTCCGAAGAAGAACAGCTTGTTGCGAATGATTGGGCCGCCTAGCGTAGCGCCGAATTGGTTCTGATGATACGGCTGCAGGGAAGTGTCGTAGTAGTTCATTGCATCAAGATTCTGATTGCGAAGGAACTCGTAGAGCACGCCGTGGAACTGATTGCTTCCACTGCGGGTAACCGCGTTTACGATAGCTCCGGTCGAACGCCCAAATTCCGAATCGTAGTTGCCGGTTTCAATCTTGAATTCCTGCAGCGCATCGGGCGGCGGCATGATCACATAGTTCGCTTCATTCAGAAGGTCGGGAAGATTGGAATTGTTGTCGACCCCATCCAGCAGGAAGCTGTTGTCGATGGAGCGCGACCCACTTGCGCTAAAGCCGAAAGCGGCGGTTGTGCGCGCGCCCGGCTCATTTGTGGTTACGCCCACCGTCAATTGCGCCAACTGGACTGGATTCCGGCCATTCAAAGGCAGGCCAACCATTGTCTTGTTGTCGACAACCTGACCAAGCTCCGAGCTGTCCGTTTGTATCAAAGGGGAGTTGCTCCGAACTTCTACGCTTTGGCTAACCGCCCCTGGAACCAGAGTCAAGTCCACTCGCTGACGCTGCTGAACATCCAAGGTAATGGGACCAACTACGGCGGCTTTGAAGCCGGCGGCGGTCACGGTAACCCGGTACCTGCCGATACGTACAGGGCTGATAGTCCACTGACCGGCGGAATCACTCACGGTGTGGTAATCAAAGTTTGTATCGAGATTCACTGCGTCCACGGACGCAAGTGGCACGACCGCTCCGCCGCTATCTACGGCTCGACCCTCGAGCGAAGCCGTGTCCCTTTGCGCGTGAAGCGATAAGACGGCCGTTAAGCTAACGGCGACCAATAAAAGCAGTTTTTGTTTCATTGCGGGCACCATTCCTTGGATTCTTCAGCGTGAGAACAATTCATCCAGGGGGACAACGGTGTCCCGTTTGACATGCTAATTAACCTTGTCTCAAGCGGCCGGCGCAAAGCCGAGCTGTTTGCGTCTTTCCGAAGAGTCAGGCCCGGCTCTCGAAATGAAACTCAAGATGAGCGGCACTCACTCAGAATCAAACACCGCAAGATCACCCTGCAGGGCGGAAGGGCCCTAAGCGTTAGCTGCTAGAAACAGGCGACATGCGTTCGCTTGTTTTGCGTTGGGAACATCGTGCGGGTTGTGCGTCGGGCAGCAATGCAGACTGGTTCAAAACATATGAACTCGATCAAGTCACAAAAAAAAGGCCCGTGTTTTGCTTTTGGCTTCAAAATCCTCCAAGTGCTTGTGGTCTTGAGCCCGTAGATGAATATTCGCCGGCAAAAGAAGAATATCGCAGATTGCAGCGATGTCAATAGGACTCTCTTACGCCGAGCGCGGTGTTGTACTCGCAGGGCAGGGATTTGATCGCAAAACGTTTTATGAGGGCAACAGGTTTCCTGTCCTTCAACCGTTTTCGCCAACCCCATCCCCCCGAAGAGCCCAACAGTCGCCGCCAGGGGTTCGCTCGAACAGCGGCCCGCACGAATATCGGCGATAACGGCGTGCAAAGGTGCTGTTCGTGGTAGCGCCCCAAAGGGCCCCTTCGATCTGATGACAACGCCGACGTCGATGCCCCGGCTGGGGCGCGTCGGCCTACGCAGTACGCGGTCGGATTCCTGCACGGTCAGCTTTTCACGGTGGGAACGCTGCAAGGAGTGATCGGGCGGCGTCCATTCCCTGACTGTCTAAGCCCTTTCGGATTTGGGATGCGCCTAAAGTAAGTTGGGTATGGCTTGGCAGCACTCTCTAACGTAACAAAGTGGGTGACAATCAGTTAACTGGATGCTATAGTTTGAAACGCATTTCGCCAAGCAGTTAGTTTGGGCCCCCTACAGTCCGCGATCGATCATTAGAACGGCCAGATCGAGAGCGTAATTCGGAGGTTGGGACCACTTGGATCTGCTCGCGCTACCAACTTACTATCGCCGATCACGCAGCTACCTGGGTCATGGTCTAGGGCACTTGCTGATGTATGTTCTCGGCCGCTTTGTTGCGGTCCGTTCGTTAATGGTCTGGATTTATAGCCAGAGAAGATCTGAACCCAGGCTAACGTCTAGTTCAAGTCTCGTCGACGTCGCGGATGTGGATGATGTGGTCCTCAAGATTTCTCGGGATGGGTTCTGTCCCAATCTGAATCTACGCCAGGAAGTGGTTGAACAGTTTTTGACGTTTGCGTCCCTGGCAACCTGCTTCGGTGATGGAAACAAAGAATTCCCGTTTCGTTATGGCGACAGCCACTTCGCCGAACAGCAAGCCAGGCCACCGTTCAGGCTCGGCCGATATAACCACGCGCTCCGTGCCTCCTCCGTGCTCCAGGCTCTTGCGTCGGATGCGCAGTTACTCGCAATCGCCCGAAAGTACCTTTGCACGGAACCAGTTTTATTAGGCGCGCGAATGTGGTGGAGTTTTGCCGGTCCAGCTGACAGCGTACAACAGAGAGAGGCAGGCCAGGGCTTTCATTACGATATCGACGGTTACCGTGGCCTGGCATTCTTCTTTTATCTGACTGATGTGGGGCGATCAGGTGGACCTCATGTTTACGTTCGAGGAACTCACCAAAAGAAGTCCTGGAGACACTTAGTTTCCCTCTATAAAGGACGGACTGACGCGGAAATCACAAAATGCTATGGACCTGAAAGTCAGGTCCTCTTGTGTGGGCCTGCGGGATCTGGATTTGCCGAAGACATTTTCGGTTTTCATAAAGGAATGGCTCCCGAGAGCGCCGATCGGCTAATCGTTCAGTTGCGCTACGGACTTCGTGACTACGGTACAGGACGAGAAGATTGAGCTAATCTGACGAGACTCATTTGTGACTATCTCGAAGGAGCCGAGTAAGACCTTCTGGTGCTGGCACGTATACCCAATGATTTCCAGGACTATAGGCAGAACCATTCCTCCAACACCCCAGCGAATTGATCCGCGTCCCAGTTCATCGGCTGGAAGCGCGGCAGCAAAAAACGATTGGAGGACCTCGTCACCAATCCACCGAAGTTGGAGCAGGCGCAAGCAAATCCACTCTCCTGCACTGTTTTCACCGTGTCCCGGGTATAGTGATTTTTCTTGCCATAGGGATAGGCGAAGCTGGCAATCGCTTTCCCGGTGAGGGCCTCTAGCCGCCGCTTACTGCCCCCGATCTCGTGCTGTTGCTGAGCCAGCGGCAAATGCGCAAGCACAGGGTGGGTCAGCGTGTGCGCACCAATCTCCACCAGGTCGCCTGCTGCTAATGAACGCAGTTCGTCTTCCGTAAGGCAGCGGTTTTGCTGGTGATCGGCATAGGCCTTTGTCCCGGTGCGCAGTTGTTCGAGCGCACGTTCGCGGTCGGCGTCAGTGAGCGTCAGCAGCAAACGATAGAGAGCCAGATAGGCTGCCTGCCGAGGGCCGGGCGGCGGGTCCCACGCTCTCCACTGAGTATGTGAATCCTCTGGATGGAGGCGGTCGGTTTCGCGGAACCGGTAAACATAATGGTAGCCATGCAGACTCAGGCTTAGCTCCTCTTGCCTCGAGGCCGGGTCGAGAATGAGCTTGGCCAGCTCGTCCCACCAAAGGTTTTTGGCAACGTCGAGGTATCGGAGAGTGACAAAGACCGTGGCCGGTACACGTGCTGCCTGGAGCGCAGGCTTAGCAGCATACAAGTTATCAGCATACCCATCGTCAAACGTGATACAGACCGGCCTGCGTGGAAGGTCTCTATCCGACCTCGCTTTCATCAGGTCTTGGAGCGAAATCGGATCCGCCATCGTACGGAGAACCTGTAAGTGCTGGGCAAAGTGTGCCGGACTTACCCCGAGCACCCACGGATCTACGACAGCCTCGGCCACGCGGTGGTAAACCAGGATCATCGCCTTCTTGTGGAAGACCGTACGCCAGCGATGAAGACGCCGTGACGCGTTTTTAAGTGGACCTCGAAACGGGATATTTTGCGGAACGTTGATGTACATTACCTCGCAGGAGAGATTCGGGCCGTTCTTGTGGGATTAGCAAGCGCAGGAGCCGGCTCATCAAACAGCAGAGCGGGCTTCGCCGATCCGGGTCGAAGACTGCGGCTTCGAGACATGTAACCAGGCATGCACTCGCTGCAGCAAGGGCGTTCGCGCGCTTTCTACCTCGCTCCTGTTCCTTGTGTTGCGTTTGCTCAAACTGGGCATGATGCGCAAGAGCGAGAGCAGGAGCAACCCCTGCGGATAGTGGACAGCGAGGCGCAGAATCTTACGTCGAAGGTCGCCTGGCTGAAGGGTGGACAACGAACCTGCCAGCTCCCAGGCCAACTGCCGCCCGTACTGTCTGCGCCAGTTTCTGGTTCCCTCGAGATAGGCCAGCAGGAGCCAGGGATGGCTGCGGATATAAGGCCAGTGGCTCTTCAAAACCTGCAGGGTCATGGTCAGCATCAACTCCGAATTATGCGAGGCGTTGCCCCGGTGCATGCGGTATTCAGCGACCACGGCACGATGGAAGCAGATTGCATGGTCCCGGGCGATGCGCAGGTAGAGATCGTAATCCTCGGCCACGCGAAGTTCAGCGTCGAACCGCCCAACCTGGTCGAAGATACTTCTACGGAAAAGGATGGAAGATATCATCTCGAAATAGTTGCTCTTCAGCAGTGCTTCATAGTGGTGTGCAGGAAGGAAAGACTTTCGAGAACTGGCAAGGTAGGAGCCATCCTCGGAGACGAAGAGATGATCGCCAACAGTCAATGCACATTCGGGGTGCCGAGCCAGGACCCGAAGACCTGCTTCGATCGCCTTCGGCATCAGGCGATCATCTGCATCCAGGAAGACAAGGTAACTGCCTCGGCTCTCCTGAATTCCGAGGTTGCGGCTCGCGGTCAAACCACGATTGGGCTGGTGTATGTAACGAACAGGAAAACTTCGTGCAATTTCGCCGCTGCGATCGGTCGAGCCGTCATCCACAACAATAATTTCCACGCGTGGGTAGCTCTGGGCGAGTGCACTCTCGATCGCCGCTTTGAGGAAGGTTTCGCCGTTGAAGCAAGGGATGACCACGGAGACCAGCGGGTCTTCTCCCATCGACTTCGCAGATCCCTCCGTAAAGTCCGATCCTGGAGCAGAGCCGGCCGCCACTCCCGAGGTATCAGATACTACAAGAAAACCCATAATTTCCTCCATCGATGATGCGGACGTTCGCCATGTCAAAGTGACCCAGTCAGACCACCAGATATGTTGATTTTGCGCATGGTAATCCCCCGCTTTGTTCGCGTCAGACCCAGAAACCGACTGCCGATTTCGACCCTTTAACTGGTCTACCTCCCGGCAGGCAGGAGTGCAGCTACCGATTGCCGATCACCAATTGCAAGTCTCTTGCGCATTCGCTAAAGACTGGGAAGGCGAGGGCATCGCTTTGTAGAGCACTTAAATTCCACCGTGGACCGGTGGGGTCAACCAACCCGCTTGAACTCGGTTTTGTTCCTCCCGCAAATGCGAGACACCTGTAAGTGTGGTGTGCGTGCGGGGGGTTATTGTCAGTGTGGCAGCAGTATTAGTACATCAATCAATTACTTCGCGTTCCCAGGGCTTAATCCGCACATGTATGCGCTTTGTCTTTTGGAGTAAGAATTAGTTCTAAAACTTTCTTACTTGCGGACCCAATATAGCACCGATAATGGCGCATCATAACATTTTTTTTAGAATTTAAATTAAAATTTAATTCGCCTGGTCCGCCCCTGTGACGGTTGCTCTTTAGGTCTGAAAGTCCATGGCAAAACGGAAACAGAGCCGGTTGCTAATTTACGTCAACCAGGGACAGCGAGCGGCTCTAGGGTCGCCTCCGGGGCAGCAGGGCGCCTTAAGGGCGAGGCTGCCAACCGGCCACGCCGGTTTAGACCAGCCTTTACCGTGCCAGCCTCCAAGACCCGTTGCTCGTAGAGAGTGACCGGTGGACGGCCTTGGAATCCCACATCTGCCCCACGGCACGCCGGGGCAGGCAAAACCGGGCAGATATGGGGCACCCGTCCATTCGTTACGGTTTGAGATCTCACTACCGACCATCGCTTACCCAGGGAGGCATATGAGAAATTCAGGTTAGACGGCTACGCGGTGGCCGAGCCTCAATCAGCAAAAGATGTTTTGCTTTTAAGCGATGACTATCGTAAGCTGCTCGCCAGGATACGCGTTAGGCAGTCGCTTAAAGAGATCTCGAGGCATAGCGACCTGGTTGTGTCCTACCTAAACTATAACTATCCCCCCGCAAATCCTGAAGGCGTCACCCGCCATTTGGGCCACGCCGAAGCAGGTGGCTTTGAGCTTTGGTCGCACAGATGTTGCCATTACTGGTGGAGGTCCGGCAGGACTGGCGCCTCTGCTCGCGGATGGGGAAATTACCGTTGAATAAGATCGGCAGGATCGAGGCGTTGGATTCGGTGCGAGGCATCGCCGCGTTTATCGTAGTGATCCACCACTGCTTTCTTACCCGGCCGGTCTACAGCGATTACTTTTTCTCGAGCTGGAAGACCCCCGCGACCGGAATCGTCTCGTGGATTTTTCTCTATACCCCGGCCCGCCTGGCGTGGGCGGGCTACGAGGCGGTCACGCTGTTTTACGTGCTGAGCGGACTTGTGCTCGCTTTGCCCTGGGTGGAAGGACGTGCCCCCGGCTACAAGAAGTTCGCTGTAAAACGCATGTGCCGGCTTTACATTCCATACGCGGCTATCGTTGTAATCGCGGGAGCGATCAACATTGCGTTACACCAGCATGCCTATGTGAGTGGAGCAAGTGACTGGGTGAATACGATGACCTGGACCAATCGAGTCACGCCGTTTGTGATATTCGACCACCTCGCAGTTATCGGACATCATTACACGATCGACGGCGTTACCCACACGTTGATTTGGGAAATAAGGGTATCGCTTCTTTTCCCCCTGCTCATTGTGCCTATACGGCGCTGGGGTATGCGGGGTGCCATGGCTGTCTTGACTTGCCTGCTGGCGATTATTGTGGGCACGCAGCTAATCTACGGAAACATCAGCCTATTGGGTGACCTGCTGGTTTCAGTGAGGGGCCAGAGTATCGCGAACAAGGGGGCCATTGAGCTGCAGTTTTATGCTTACTACGCCTGTCTTTTCGTCTTGGGAGCCATTCTCGCCTCCTATCTCCGTGAGATCCGCGCCTGCTTCGTGCGTGCAGGGTCCTGGTTGGGTTTCATGCTTCTGGGCAGCGGCTTATTGGTATTTCAAGGCCATTGGTCGCATTGGCATGCCGTTCAGGAGTTCATGGTGGCCGTCGGATCCATTCTGATTTTGTGCGCTGCCCTTGCTCCAGGCGGTGTAGAGAAGTTGCTGATGAAAAGATTTCCCCGCTATCTCGGCCGTATCTCATTCAGTCTTTACCTGGTCCATGTCCCTGTCATTCTGGCGTTGACCATCTTCACTCACGGGAAGCTACCTCTGCCCCTATTGATTCTGATTGTGGCCCCTGTTTCCATCGCGCTTGGTGATGTCTTCGATCGTATCGTGACGGCTCCCAGCGCGAGCCTGGGACACCGGCTGACGCAGGCCGGCCGTAGCTCACGCCACGGGAAACAACTGATTTTTCACGAGGGACGGGTATGACCAACACCATTCCTCGCTGCGCTGTTGTCTTCAAAGCCTACGCCTGGGATGGGTTCGTTGAACGCCAGGCGCGGCGCCTGGCTGAGGCTGCCGGCGCTCTGGATTTTTACGTCTCGGTAGATGAGACCAACGGCCCGGCCGGCCCGATACCATTCGAGCGTGTAACCCGATTCACTTGCGCCGATCTTGCAGCCGCCGGTCTGCCCATGCGCGCTGCAGTGGGCGGTGTGCTGTGGTGGAATCCGGATTACGCCCACTATCAGTTTCAGCAGCTGTATCCGGATTACGCCTACTACCTGTTTGTCGAGTATGACTGCGTGCTGCAATGCTCACTGGAGCAGTTTGTTGTCCGTGCGGCCTCACGAGGCGCCGACCTGGTTGCTTTTCAGATCACATGCCCCTTCAACAAATGGCACTGGGCGCCGTATCAGCGCGATGTCTATCCTGCCGGCGAGACTCACCTCGCTATGCTCAACGTGTGTTTTCTCTCTGCCCGCGCTTTAACCATGTTGCATCAGCGGCGCCTGGCCATGAACGCTGATTCGTCCATGCGCTCCTGGCCGAACACTGAGCTCTTTTTACCCACCGAGGTGATGCGGGCGGGCATGACATGGCTTTTCCTTGCGGAATTTGCTGACATTTCTCACTATGCCTGGTTCCCGCCGACGCTGGAAGAAGATTTACGGCCAGGCCAAGGCGACGTGTTTTTGCACCCGGTGCTCGACCGGCGGCGCTACATCTCCTCGATGCTGCATAACCGTGGCTCGCTCGCGCCCGGCGAATTAGAACGCGCATTGGCACGTTTCCCGCGCGAAGAATACGTGAAGCTGATCTGGCCGGCGGCCCGGCAGGGGGCGGTGCGGCGAATACGACACAAACTCCTGCGTTTACGGCAGGAAGTCGGCTGGTAACACGACCCTTCCATAATCGGGCGCCTTAGAATGGGGTTTCATCCGGACGAGTGAGCGGAGACTCTTGGCGTTTTCAGGGAATTGCTCCTAAGAGTCCGTACCGTCGCTGCGCGAAACGTAACCAAGCCGGTTTCGGACCTAAGTCCCTTGTTTATAACGCTGGCGGAGAGAGTGGGATTCGAACCCACGGTACCTTGCGGTACACACGCTTTCCAAGCGTGCGCCTTAAGCCACTCGGCCATCTCTCCCGGTCTATGAGCGCTCGCTGCTGCTCAGCCGCGCCTCATTGACTTTACCATCTTGAATTTCCCCACCGCAAAGATTCACCCCCAATCCTGTAGGCCCCGCAGCTTCTTCAATCAGTTAAGGTGAGAAGGATCATGCTCTCCCGCGCTCCAGCGACCCAGGCGCCGCCCACGGCAGGCTTTCGTAGCGAACTGCGAGCCCTGTTGCTGCTCGCCATTCCGGTCGTGCTCTCCGAGCTCGGCTGGAGCGCCATGTCCATGGTGGACACCATCATGGTGGGACGCCTCAGCCCAGCGGCCATTGGGGCCGTCGGCATCAGCAGCGCCATCTTCTATACTCCCGCGCTCTTTGGCATCGGATTGCTGCTGGGACTCGATACCTTGGTGGCGCAGGCCTTTGGCCGCGGCGATTTCGATGACTGCCACCGGGCGCTGGCCCAGGGCGTCTACCTGGCTATCGGATACGCACCCATCGCCATGTTGGTGATCGGATACGCGCCCCATCTCTTTCCCCTCATCGGAATCACCGAAGCGGTGCGCGGTCCCGCCAGGGAATACATCAGCCTGCTTAACTGGAGCACGCTTCCGCTTCTCTTGTACGTTGCTTTTCGCCGCTACCTGCAGGGTGTCGGGAAAGTTCGTCCGGTCACCTTTGCCTTGATCTCCGCCAACCTGGTGAATTGGTTCGGCAACTGGGCGCTCATCTACGGTAAGTTGGGACTTCCCGCAATGGGCGTGCGCGGATCGGCGCTTTCCACCTGCGTGGCCCGCATCTATATGGCGTCGGTATTGATTTGGTGGGCCTGGAAGCATGAGCGGGAGCGCGGACACCCCCTCTTTGCCCATTGGCCAGGTTTGCGGCCGGGTCTGTTTCTGCGGCTCCTGGGGCTGGGTTGGCCGGCAGCGTCGCAATTGATTTTTGAAGTAGGCGCCTTCTCCACCGCAACCTTGTTGGCCGGGCGGCTCTCGCCCGACATCCTGGCCGCACACCAGATTGTCTTGAATTCCGCCAGCCTCACCTACATGGTGCCGCTCGGGGTTTCCTCAGCGGCGGCCATCTCCGTGGGCCATGCCATAGGGGCAGGGAATCGTGCTCTCGCCCGCCGCAAAGGTTCCATGGCGATCGGCATCGGCGTGGTGTTCATGGCTTTTGCGGCGACGGGTTTCCTGACCATTCCGCGGCAGCTGGTACACATCTATACCCACGACCCGGGGACCGTCGCAGTTGGGGTGCGCCTGCTAGCCGTGGCAGCCGCCTTTCAGATTTTTGATGGCATCCAGGGCATCAGCACTGGCGCGTTGCGCGGCCTGGGCAAAACCCGTGGTCCCATGGTCATTAATATCGTGGCGTACGGCGTGATCGGTTTGCCCATCGGTTATATGCTGTGTTTCCACACTCGCTGGGGGATTTACGGGCTGTGGAGCGGCTTGACCCTGGCGCTGATATTCGCCGCCGGGATGGTGGGGGCGCAGTGGCTCAGGGACTCTCGGGTGGTTTGATAGCAATCCCTTAGCTGTCGCGTCCGATAACATATATTCTGTTAACTAAATCTCCGGCTCGCAACGCAGGTTCCTTTTCGGCTCAATTCCCTTATGGTGTGCAATCAGCATTCGCGTGCGCTACGGGTTACACCCAGGACTGGCGTCCTGGGTCATTCTCAGTCGTCCCTGCGGGACTCGGTTTCGTTGGGAATACACTCAGGACTGACGTCCTAGGCTACTCTCAGCCGTCCCTGCGGGACTGATCCCGGTACACGGGATAGCAGATTGGTCCTTGAGCAGGTGCTGTCTAGATCGACCGGTCGAAAAAAGCTAGTTTGGGCAAAGGCTGTCAGTTACATCTTGTAACGGCCCAGGTCCTCGTCGTTGAGACCCTCCAGCCAGCGGCGCAGCTCCTCCGGCGTTGTCTCCGCCATGCTAGGCGCAAGCTTGGCAATGCGAATCACCTCTTCGCTCACGTAGATTGGACAGTCGGATCTCAGAGCCAAGGCCAAGGCGTCGGATGGCCGCGCATCCAGGCTGACCACCTCGCCATCCTGTTCCATCCAGATCACGGCGTAAAATGTGTCGTTCTTAAGTTCAGTGACCACAACCTTTTGCACCGCAGCGTTTAAGCCCCGGATGAGGTTCTTGAGCAAGTCGTGAGTCATGGGCCGCGGTGTCGAGGATTTCTCAATTTCCAGCGCAATGGCGTTGGCCTCGTACATGCCAACCCAGATCGGCAGCACAGTGTCGCTTTTCACATCTTTCAGGATCACGATGGGCATATTGCTGGCTGGATCCATGACCAGACCGCGGATTTTCATTTCCACATCCATGGTCAACTCCGTGGTCGGCTACGTAACCGCCTCGCCGACAAGGCTGTTGGGAAAGCTCTGCGTGATCCGCACCGGAAGATAACTGCCGGGGGCGGGACTGATGGGGTGCGGAGTCGTGAAATTCACAGTCTTATTTTGCGAGCTACGACCGATGACCTGGCCCCTTTGGCTGTTATAACCTTCAACGGCTGCCTCCATAATTTGCCCTATGTGACTGGCGTAACGTGACCTTTGGATCTCGCGCTGGCGTTCAAGAAGGACTTGCAGCCGCCGGCTCTTCTCCTCTTCTGGGATGCTGTCAGCTAAAGCAATGGCCGGGGTGTTGGGCCGGGGAGAAAATTTAAAGGCAAAGACCGCGTCGAAGCCCACCTCAGCCAGCAGGCTCAACGTCTGCTCGAAGTCCTCCTCGGTCTCTCCGGGAAAGCCGACGATGATGTCGGTAGTGATACTGATGGGCCGGTGGGCGGACTGAATCCACGCAATGCGTTCGAGGTATTGTTCCCTGCTGTACTCCCGCTGCATCGCCGCCAGCACCCGAGTCGAACCACTCTGCACGGGCAGATGCACGTGGTCGCAAAGCGCGGGCACGGCATCAATGGCCTCGACGATATCAGGGGTAAAGTCACGCGGATGAGAGGTCGTGAAGCGCACCCGGCGAATGCCGGGAACCTCGCCCACCGCGGCCAGCAGCTCGGCGAAAGTGCGTTTACCTTCGCGGTCGCGATAGGAGTTGACGTTTTGCCCCAGCAACTGGATTTCGGTGTAGCCGGCTTCGGCCAAGGTGTGAGCTTCGGCGAGCACAGAGGTGGAGGTGCGGCTCCGTTCCTTGCCTCGCGTATACGGAACCACGCAATAGGCGCAGAACTTGTCGCAGCCTTCGATGATGGTGATGTAGCCGCGGTGCGGATTGGTGCGCGCCGTGAACTCCGTTTCGAAGGTTTCTTCGGTCTGGCGGTCGTCCAAACCGGTAATACGCGACTCCCCTGCCTCCAGCCGGCCCAGCATCTCGGGTAATTTGCGGTAGGAAGCCGATCCCGAGACCATGGAAACGTACGGGGCGCGCTCGAAGATCCGCTCCCCTTCCTGCTGCGCCACGCAACCCAGCACCACGAACCGTTTGCCTTGGGCGTACAGCTTCTTGTAGTCGTTCAGGCGGTTGAAGACCTTCTGCTCAGCTTTGTCGCGAATGGAGCAGGTGTTGTAGAGAATCAGGTCGGCGGCGGTTTCGCTATCAACCTGTTGGTAGCCCTCATGGCAAAGAGTGCCGATGACTTTCTCCGAGTCATGCACATTCATCTGGCAACCGAAAGTCTCGAGATAAAACGTTTTTTCAGGCGCCATGGTGAGACCGAGTATACCGCAGTAAGAGCCGCCCACGAGTGTCGTAGCGGGCACCACAGGCTGCGGAGAAAAGCCGCTTTGGGAAGGTTCGGCTCTGGGGCGGCATAAGGCAGAGTCTGCCTGGGAACTGAAAAAAGGAACCGCAGGTCCCTCCACTCCGCTTCGCTCCGGTCGGGATGACAATTCTGTGGGACCAGTAGCACTCAATTCTGTGGGACCAAAAGCAGTCATTATCTATGGGGCCCGTCCGGTCAATTCTGTGGGACCGGAAGCAAGTCAACTCTCTGAACCAGAAGCAGTCATTCAATTGGACGCTCTTGAAGCGAATTTCGCGACAGAATTGTCATCCCGACCGGAGCGTACCCGGATTTTCCTACTACGCGGCACTCATCAACGACCACGTGTGCGGTTTTCCGTAGGAGAAAACCGCATGCAGTTCGCCAACGCCACCAGTCTCAACAGGAAATCCGGGGGAGCGGAGTGGAGGGACCTGCGGTTTCTCTTTCAGTTCTCAGTCCTGGGTACCATGCCACTGCACTCAAACCCTCTTAGCCTGCTAAACTTAAGACTGGGCTTGATGGAAAAAAAGTAGCAGGCGCGCACGCAAGAGCGAGCCTGTGGGCAACTTGCTGGAGGCGGAAAGATGGCGGACACAAACGGAACCTACCCGGGCGGAACAGGATTGCGGCTAAAGCTGGGTCTGGCCGAGATGCTTAAAGGCGGCGTCATCATGGACGTGATGAGCACCGAGCAGGCCATCATCGCCGAGCGCGCCGGCGCCACCGCAGTTATGGCGCTGGAGCGGGTTCCCGCGATGATCCGCGCCCAGGGCGGCGTGGCCCGCATGGCAAAGCCCGGCCTGATCAAGCAGATTATCGGCGCCGTCTCGATCCCGGTCATGGCCAAGGCGCGTATCGGGCACTTCGCTGAAGCCCAGATCCTGCAACATCTGGGGGTTGACTTCATCGACGAGAGCGAAGTACTCACCCCCGCCGACGAGCTGCACCACATCGACAAGCATGCCTTCACCACTCCCTTTGTCTGCGGAGCCCGCGATCTGGGCGAGGCCCTGCGGCGCATCGCCGAAGGCGCGGCCATGATTCGCACCAAGGGCGAAGCCGGTACCGGCGACGTGGTTCATGCCGTCAAGCACATGCGGCAAATCGTAAAAGAGATGAAGGCCCTCACCGTGCTGCGCGATGAGGAGCTCTACGCCGCGGCCAAGGAGCATCGTGCCCCCTACGAACTGGTGCGCATGGTAGCCAAGACAGGCAAGCTACCGGTGCCCAACTTCTCCGCCGGCGGCATCGCCACGCCGGCCGACGCGGCCCTGATGATGCAACTGGGCGCAGAAGCCGTCTTTGTTGGCTCCGGCATCTTCATGAAAGAAGGCGCGACCCCGCTGGACGTGGAGCTGGACGAGAAAACCGGTGCCATCCGCAACCCCAAGGAGCGCGAGGAAGCGGAATCACGAGCCAAAGCGATCGTGATCGCGACCGCGCATTACAACGATCCCAAGGTACTGGCCGAGGTAAGCGAGCAGATGACCGGCTCCATGCACGGCCTGGCTGTGGGCGGTCTGCAAGAAGCTGAACTGCTGCAAACCCGCGGCTGGTAGGCATGGGGGAAGAACGTCCGCGCATCGGCGTGCTCGCCATCCAGGGAGATTTTGCCGCTCACGCCCAGGCGCTCGAAGAGGCCGGCGCCGATGCGGTCGAGGTGCGAAAACCGGCGGAACTGGCCGGACTCGACGGCTTGGTGCTGCCCGGCGGCGAATCAACTACATTCCTGAAGTTTCTGGAGCGCGATGGCTTGCTTGAGTCCCTGCAGCGCTTCCTCGCCGAAAAGCCGGCCTTCGGCACCTGTGCCGGTTGTATCTTGTTGGCCCGGACTGTCGCCCATCCACCGCAGCAAAGTCTGGCCCTAATGGACATCAGTGTGGAACGAAATGCATATGGGCGGCAGATCGACAGCGCCATCCAAACCGGTCCCAGCAAGCTGCCCGGCGGTCCGTTGGAGATGGTCTACATCCGCGCTCCGCGCATTGCCGGCGTGGGCCCTGGGGTGGAAGTCATGGCGGAACGCGACGGGTTTCCCGTGCTAGTGCGCCAAGGCAGGTTACTAGCGGCGACCTTTCACCCCGAACTTTCCACCGATCGCCGGGTTCATCAGCTTTTTGTGGACATGGTGCGTGAACAGCGCGACCGCCCGCAGTAGATCTTTTTTCTGCGGCATAGGCGACAAGTGCCCTTCCCCCGCATCCAATTTGACAAATGTATGTTCGACGGAGTTCACAGCAACGAAGTAGATTGCAAAATGCAGTGTGAGCCGGAGGCCAAACAGGAGTAATCTTCGAATGTCGGAGTTTGAACCATGCCTGCTACCTTCACTCGCACCCCCGTTGAGACAGAGCGTAAGGATCCCGGATTTGGCGGCAAACCGCCGGTTGCCCGCAGGCCCACAGGTGGTGGTGGAGACGGTGAGAACTGGGAAAACCGCCCCCCCGGCCGGCGTGGTCCCCGCGACCTTCTGAGCCGCTATCGCATGGTGTTGTTTTTTGCCCTGGCCAGCGACCTCATGTTCTTCGTTGCGCTGGTGAGTGCGTTTTTCGCCCGCCAAGGCAGTGGTCATTTCACTGTCAACAACAATTGGGTTCTTGATTGGCATCCCATCGCACTCCCTCCTATCCTGTGGATCAACACCGCGCTGATTGTCCTCAGCAGCCTGACCATGGAAATCGGCCGCAGGCATTTCTTCCAAGAGATCGACGTGATGGAGGAGTGGTTAGGACTGGGCCGGCCGACCATTCGCCGCGCTGCTCCCTGGTTGGCGGCAACGGTGGTACTGGGCGGACTGTTTCTCGCCGGCCAGTGGATTGCCTGGAAGCAACTGGTCGCGCAGGGCGTCTTCTTTGCCTCTAATCCGAGCAGCCACTTTTTCTTCCTGATTACCGGCACCCACGGTCTCCACCTGCTCATCGGTGTGTTAGCCCTGGGGGGCGCGATGTTTGCGCTCATCTTTCTGCGCCGTGTCGAGCTGCGCCAGGTTGTGGTGGACTGTACCGCCTGGTACTGGCACACCATGGGCGTCTTCTGGATCTTCCTCTTTGGCATGCTCGTCTTTTGCCAATAGAGCACGGACGTGGACATCTGGCCGCAACTCAAATGGACAGACTGGCAGACGACTGCGGACACATTGCATATGTGGACGCAGATTGTGGGCAAAACACGCCTCGCTCTGAGTCCTCTACAGGCCCACTGGTGGAATGTTCCCCTCTATGTAAGCGCGCGCGGGTTGAACACCTCGGCGATGCCGTATGGAGCAGAGTTTCTTGAAGTCGCATTCGACTTCGTCAGCCATGAACTGAAGTTTGTCATGAGCACCGGCGCCAGCCTGTCGACCCCTCTGCGCGCCCAATCCGTGGCTGAGTTCTACCTGGAGTACCAGCGCAGTCTGGCCGCGCTCGGTGTCAGCGTAGAGATCTACGCAGTGCCGGTAGAAGTGCAGCATCCGATTCCCTTCGCTGAGGACTTCGAGCACGCCTCCTACGACCGGCAAGCAGCGCACCAGTTCTGGCGGGTGCTGATGCACGCGGACAAAATCTTTCAGCAGTTTTCTTCGCGCTTCGTGGGCAAGGTCAGCCCGGTACATTTCTTCTGGGGCAGCTTCGATCTGGCGGTCACGCGCTTTTCCGGAAGACCGGCGCCGCCGCGCGAAGGCGCCGACAGAATTACGCGCGAGGCCTATTCCCAGGAAGTGATCAGCGCAGGCTTCTGGCCGGGCAATGGCGGCTTCGGCGACGCCGCCTTTTATTGTTATGCCGCGCCGGCGCCAAAGGGCCTCGAGGCCGCATCCATTAAGCCCGCCAAGGCCGGTTACAACAGTACACTCGGTGAGTTCATCTATCGTTACGAGGACCTGCGCCAGGAGCCTTCGCCCGACGAGGCCTTGCTCACCTTCCTCGAAAGCACCTACGAGGCAGGAGCCACGCTGGCAAAGTGGGATCGTAGCGCGCTCGAGCGAAGCTAGGCGAGCTCTCTCAAGATCAGGAAGCCCGCACAGGTAAGCCACAGAGGAAGCGGATAAGCAGCCAGGCGTTCTACCGTACCTGCATTCCATCCCAGTGCCACCCAGGATGGGGTGCCGCGGAAGGCCAAGGCAAGCGTCGCCAGCAGTCCGATAGATCCTAGCGCAAAGGTGATCCAGCTTCTAAAGCGAAACGGCAGCGCTTCACAGACGGATCGGCGAATCATCACCAGGCCCAGCAGGACCATGGCAAGGTTGCCTCCCAGAAAATGGGCTACCGCGCCCAGAAGGTGCAATCGCAAGTTAACGTCCTCCGGGACCAGGCCGACCTCCAGCACGCCCACGCCCGCAATTACAAACAAGGCCAGCGCGATCCGGTAGACGGGCTTGGCAGGGAAAAATCCCCGCACCAGGACGGCGCCGAAGACGATCAGCAATCCCTGCAGCACGAACGAGCCATTCATCACCCAGTGCAGCGACGAGCATGCTGCGGTGCCGCCACAACGCACAGCGCCCAGATCGCTGATGTAATTGCGCGCCATGCTGTAGTGTCCCGTCCAACCTAACCGGGCGATTTGCTCGCCCACAAAGAACTGAAAGCAGAACAACCAGAAACCAGCTCCCAAGCGGCAGATCATGGCATTTTCTCCGGATCGCAGGTCTCGTTTATTCTTGCACTATGGAATTCAGACGGCTTGGACAATCGGGATTGAAGGTGCCGGTGCTCTGCTTCGGCGCAGCGACCTTTGGCGGTGAGGGCGAGTTTTTTAAAGCATGGGGAGATACGGACGTGGCCGAGGCGACGCGCCTGGTCGACATCTGTCTGGAGGCGGGGGTCAACCTTTTCGATACCGCCAATGTTTACTCACGAGGCCGGTCGGAAGAGATTCTAGGACAGGCGATCGCCGGGCGGCGCGACAAGGTCTTGATTTCGACCAAGGCAACCTTCGGCATGAGCGACGACCCCAATGATATCGGCTCCGGGCGGTTGCACCTGGTGCATGCCTGTGAGGCCAGCCTCAAGCGCCTGGGAACGGACTACATCGACATCTACCATCTCCACGGATTCGACGCGCTGACGCCGGTCGAGGAGACGCTGGACACCTTGAACACCCTGGTGCGCAGCGGCAAGGTACGCTACATTGCGTGTTCTAATTTCTCCGGCTGGCACCTGATGAAGTCATTGGCCGTGTCGGATAGGTATGGATGGGCTCGCTATGTAGGGCATCAGGTCTATTACTCCGTGATCGGCCGTGACTACGAGCAGGAATTGATGCCCTTGGGGGTCGATCAGGGAGTAGGCGCGATCATATGGAGTCCTCTTGGCTGGGGACGGTTGACGGGAAAGATCCGCCGTGGACATCCCTTGCCGGCGGAGAGCCGGCTGCACAAAACCGCCGCTCAGGGTCCGCAGGTCGAAGATGAATATCTCTACAAAGTTGTGGACGCTTTGGATGAGGTAGCGAAAGAAACCGGTAAGCCCCTCCCTCAAGTGGCGCTGAACTGGTTGCTGCAGCGCCCGACAGTGGCGACGGTCATTATAGGGGCGCGCAACGAGAGCCAACTGCGTCAGAATCTGGCCGCGGCAGGCTGGAATCTTACCCCTGCGCAAGTAGCCAAGCTGGATGCGGCCAGCAAGACAAGCGCTCCGTACCCGTATTGGCATCAACGGCAGTCTGACGTGCTCAATCCAGCTCCCGTTCCTCAATAAACAAACAGCAGGTCTCTCCACTCCGCTGCGCTCCGGTCGAGATGACAAATTCATTGCACAAGCAGAATTGTCATCCCGACTGCCCGGGCTGCCGTGGGGCTTGGTCCTCTCAATCCCACTCGCAAATGGTCGGCTGACACGCTGTCCTAAACTTTGTCATCCCGACCGGAGCGTAGCGAAGTGGAGGGGCCTGCGGTTCTCTCAATCAGCATCGGCACCCGAACGAAAGATCCGCCCCCCAAACCCGGCTCTTGCCTACTTCGCGTCCAGCGTGAAGCGGTCTTTCACTTCAACGGACTTCTGCGCCGCATCCGGGTCCACCACGCGATACATCTTTACGTCGGCATGCTTACCCGTCAGCGTGATGACGAGGTAGTGAAAGTTGGGATAGGTGCGGGCGCGGTAGAGGTCTTGATCGCCGCGGATAAAGATGGGATAAGGCCGCGCGCCTCCGCCCCCAGTGATCACGTGCGTGATGCCATTCATTTCAAACCGCTCGTAGTTATGTATATGGCCGTTGAAGATAACAAATTTCGCATGCGATGCGGCCGCCTGGGCTTCAAGATAATGCCGTAACGCGAGTGTGTCAGGGGCGGGAATCCCAAGCATGAAAGCTGTTTGCAGATCGGAGACCAGCGGTACGTGGAAAAGAAAAAAAACAAAGTCTGCCGACGGAGGAAGATGAGCAAGCTGTGACTCCAGCCAGCGACGCTGCGGCCAACCGGGGTCGAGAAAAGTGCTGCTGTCCAGTGTGATGAGGTAGATGTTTCCCAGTTGCACCGAGTACCACTCGTGGTGGTCGATCTGTGGATACGCCGCAAAGTAGTTTCTCAGGCCGGCGCGAGGATCAAAAAGCCCTTCATGGTTGCCAATGGTGGGATAGATCCGCAGCTTTTCCTGGGTCCACAGCGCTGTTTCCTGGAAATAGATTTTCCAGTCCTCCTGCTCGCTGCCGTGAAAGGGCATATCGCCGGTGAGCAGCAGGAGGTCCGGCTTCTCTTCACCAACTTTTTGCGCCAGCCATTTGCGTACCCCGGGGTGGGTGTCGGAAGTATTGGCCGGATCGGTAAAGCGCATGTCGCCGTATACGACGATGCGCAAGGGCCGCCCCACCGGCAAATCAGAGACGGTAAAGGTTGGGGCGCTGTCCTGGTCGCTGCTCTGCGTGGGTGGCGGCGAGGTCTGTTGCGTGAACGCCGTGCCGGCCAGGCACGCGATGGCAAGCAAAAAGCTTGCTGCCTTGCGCAAGCCGCCCATCAGGCGCAGCCGCCGCCCACAAAGTGAACAATCTCCAGGCGGTCTCCATCCTCCAGGCCAGTGTTGGCCCATTCCGCGCGAGGAACGATGTTGCCGTTATGCTCGATCGCCACCCGGTCGCCTTGAAGCCCCAGGTCCGCGATCAAGTCCTGGATATGTGCGGGGACCGTCAATTGCGGAAAATCCCGCGATTGACCGTTAAGGACAAAATGCATACACGGAGAGTATCACCGGCCTAGCCACCGCTTCACGCGGCTGAACGCTGGTTGCACCTCGGCGCCGGAATAATAAATAGCCCGGTTGCGCCCCTTTAGAATCTGGATGGCTGCGACCCGCGGGTCGGCGCTTCCCAGCGGCCCCTTGTCCAGAAGGTCGTTTGCATACTCGTCGGCAAGGTATTCAATCGCGTGGCCCAGGATTTCCAGCGCACGGCCACTCGCCGGCGAGAGCCGGCGGCGGACGAGAGGCCGAGGCTGAGGGGACGAAGTTCGCGGCCGCGGCGGCGCTGTCCAGTCGAAAAAAGGATCGTCGTTTGCGGAGCAAGCAGAGGTCTCCGGGGATGGGGCGCTACGAAACTTGAGCATGATTCCACCTCATGGCGGTGCTATCGGCCAAAAGGCGACACTCCTCCAGAGAAGATCGCCGGCCAGGAGGGGCCGCTTGACTCTGGGAGGGCGAAAACTTACAGTCGAGACTGGGCCTAACCTCGTACCGCGAGTCCAAATGCAGACGCACGATTACTATTGGAACTACCTTCCGCTGCTGCTACAAATCCTCGTTGCTGTGGGTTTTGGGGGTGGCATCGTCACCGCTTCCTGGTTTATCGGGAAGCACCGGAACACGGTTGCCAAGCTGGCCGCATACGAGTGCGGCATCCCGGCGGAAGGCGATGCCCGCGGCCGCTTCTCCGTGCGCTTCTACATGGTCGCCATGCTCTTCATCCTCTTCGACGTGGAAATGGTCTTCACGCTTCCCTGGGCGGTGGTCTACCGCGACCTGCCCAAGCTGGTAGGATCGCGCATGTTTGGCTTCTGGGAGATGGTGGTCTACATCGGCTTCGTGCTGGTCGGGCTGTTCTACGTCCGCAACAAGGGTATTCTCGATTGGTCCTCCGACAAGGCGGACCTCTAATGGACGCCGTCAACGACAAAGACACTGTCCTTCAAGCCCACGCGCAGAATCACGCCATCGCTGCTCTCCTGGCCGCCAAGCCCTCCTGCATCACCAACGCTCGCTTCGATCGCGACGAACTGACTTTGTGGATCGAGCGTGACGACCTCCGCCCCGTCTGCCGTACGCTGCAGAAGGCGGGCTATAACTTCCTGGTGGACGTGACCTGCGTGGACTGGTACCCCAGCGAACCGCGCTTTCAAGTCACCTACCACATCCTTTCCCACAGTCTCAAGGAACGCCTGCGGCTCTGCGTCCTGGTCGATAGCCTGGATCCCGAAGTAGCCAGCATCACCCCGGAATGGCCGTCGGCCAATTTCTACGAGCGCGAGGTCTGGGACCTCTTCGGCGTGCGCTTCGGCGGCCACCCCAACCTGCGCCGCATCATGTTGCCGGATCAATGGGAAGGTCATCCATTACGTAAGGATTACCCGGTGGAGGGCTACCGCTGATGGACGCCGCCGACTACGTCATAGCACCGCTGATTGAACCACGCGTCGAAGAAGGCTCCAAGGACCGCACCATGGTCATCAATATGGGGCCACAGCATCCTTCGACCCACGGTGTGCTGCGCCTGGTGCTGGAGATCGATGGCGAAACCGTGCTCCGCCTGGTGCCCGACATCGGCTTTCTGCACACCGGCATTGAGAAGACCTGCGAGGCGAAGTTTTACCAGCAGGTGGTCCCGCTCACCGACCGCATCGACTATCTCAGCCCCATGTCCAACAATCTCTGCTACTGCCTGGCGGTCGAGAAGCTGCTGCAGTTAGAGATTCCGCCCCGCGCCCAGTTTCTCCGCGTGCTGCTCAACGAGCTCACCCGCCTCCAGTCTCACTTGGTCTGGCTAGGCACTCACGCCATGGACATCGGCGCGCTGACCCTCTTTCTCTACACCTTCCGCGAGCGCGAAGAGATCCTGAAGATCTTTGAGGATGTCAGCGGCCAGCGCATGATGGGTTCCTACTTCCGCGTTGGCGGCATTTCGCTGGAGCCGCCGGTCGACTTCTACGAGCGGGTGCAGGGCCTGCTCAAGATGATGCCGGAGAAGATCGATGAGTACGAGAACCTGCTCAACGGCAATCCCATCTGGACGCGCCGTCTGAAGGGCGTGGGTTACCTCAGCGCTGCCGACGCCATCGCTTTGGGAGTAACCGGGCCGCCGTTGCGCGCCAGCGGAGTCGATTGGGATCTGCGCCGCGACATGCCCTACTCCGGCTACGAGAAGTTCCAATTCAAAGTACCGGTCTCCGATGTAGGTGACGTTTGGACTCGCTACACGCTTCGCGTCCAGGAGATGCGGGAGTCGATCAAGATCTGCCAGCAGGCGCTCGACGGCATGCCCCAAGGGCCGTTGAAGGCTGACGCGCCCAAAGTGGTACTGCCGGACCGGGAAAAGATGAAGACTGAGATGGAGTCTTTGATCTATCACTTTAAGATCGTGACCGAAGGCTTTGCAGTGCCTGCCGGCCAGGTTTACCAGGGGATTGAATCGCCCCGTGGGGAGATGGGCTACTTCGTGGTCAGCGACGGTACCGCAAAGCCCTATCGCGTGCACATGCGCAACCCCACCTTTGCATCGCTGCAGGCTCTGGAAACAATGTGCGTAGGGCGTTTGTTGGCCGATGTGGTTGCGGTGATCGGCTCCATCGACATCGTACTGGGAGAAATCGACCGGTGAGCGATCCAGTCGACGTTCGCTCGCACGTCTGGGAATCGCTGGTGAGCATGCTCCGCGTCTATGCGCATGCAGCCGGCCTTAACGAAAGTCCATATGTGGTGACCAGTGGCCCGAACGAGGCAAGGGTTGATCATGGGGACTCCGCATTGATCCTTCACTTTATTCCCGACAGCGGCGAGGGAGACTGGTGCGTCACTCACCCGGAACGGGAAGAGTGCGGAGCGTTCCGGATCGACGAACATGGCACACTTACGTTCCCGGCGGGCCCCAAGGAAATCGATCAAGCAGCCATCGACTGGATCGGCTATTTAGGGCGAGACAAGGTAATCGCGGACGAATCGATGAGGCCATTAGCTCCCACAATTCATCCATGACATTGTAGGTTGTGCAACCACACGACGAGTCCCGAAGGGACGGCTGAAAGTTACCCAGGACGTCAGTCCCGGGCGTAGCGGACGACAACTATGAGCACACAGATAAATACCATCTTCAGTCCCGCCTTGGCCGCGCGCTTCGACCGCATGGTGACGCTTTATCCCATGCGTCGATCGGCATTGATTCCCATGCTGCTCTATGCGCAGGACGAAGTCGGCTATCTTTCCCAAAAGGTGATCAGCGAAGTGGCTGCCCGCATCGGCATCACCGAGCTGGATGTGCGCGACGTCATCAGTTATTACTCTCTGATGCGCACCGCCCCGGCGGGCAAGTATCATGTACAGGTATGCACCAACATCAGTTGCATGTTGCGTGGTGGCAATGAACTCCTGGCGCACTGCAAAAAGCGTCTGGCCATCGGCAACAAGGAAACCACGCCCGATAAGCTTTTTTCCCTGGAAGAAGTGGAATGCATCGGCGCCTGCAGTTGGGCTCCCGCTGTTCAGGTAAATTACGATTTTCACGAAAATTTGACAGCGGACTCGATGGACAAAGTTCTGGACGACTATCGGGCTAAGGGCTAGTCCCTCGCACGCGGAGAAAAGCATGGCCTATCTCGTCTCTCATCCAGATGAAGTGAAGTTGATCTCCTCCCGTTTCGGCAAGGGTGCGACCTCCATCGACAAGTACCTCGAGCTGGACGGCTACACCGCCGCCCGCAAGGCCATCGCCCTGGGGCCGGAAGCAATCATCGCCGAGATGAAGGCGTCGAACCTGCGCGGCCGTGGGGGCGCCGGCTTCCCTACCGGCATGAAGTGGTCCTTCGTTCCCAAGCAATCGGCCAAACCAAAATATGTCCTGGTCAACGGAGACGAGAGCGAGCCGGGCACCTGCAAAGACCGGCTGATCTTCGAACACGATCCCCACTCGGTGATTGAGGGTGTGATCATCGCCGGCTTGGCCATCGGCTCGAAGATGGGCTTTATCTACCTCCGCGGTGAGTATCGCTACTTGCTCAAGATCATGGAAAAGGCCATCGACGATGCCTACGCCAAGGGCTTTCTGGGCAAAGGGATCTTTGGCAGCAACGTCGATTTCGACGTCATCTCCCATACCGGAGCGGGCGCATACGAAGTAGGCGAAGAATCGGCACTGATGGAATCGCTCGAAGGCAAGCGCGGCATTCCTCGCATTCGTCCTCCCTTTCCCGCGGTGGTAGGGCTCTACGGTGGGCCGACCGTCATTAACAACGCCGAAACACTCGCCACCGTGCCCCATATCTTCCGCATCGGCGGCGCAGAGTACGCCAAGATCGGCACCGAGCGCAACGGCGGCACCCGCCTCTTCTGTCTCAGCGGGGACGTGGCCAAGCCCGGCGTCTACGAGTTGCCCATGGGCTACAACCTCAAGAAGATGATCTACGAGGTAGGGGGTGGCATCAACGACGGCAGGTCACTCAAAGCCGTAGTTCCCGGCGGATCCTCAACGCCAGTCCTTCTGCCCAGCGAAATCGACATCGGCATGGACTTCGACCAGGTAGGCAAGGCGGGCAGTATGCTCGGTTCGGGCGGCGTGGTGGTTCTGGACGACACCGTCTGCATGGTGGAGTTTGCCTTGCGCACCATGAAGTTTTACCAGCACGAGAGCTGCGGCTGGTGTATCCCGTGCCGCGAAGGCACCGACTGGCTGAAGAAGACACTGACTCGCGTTCATGCCGGCGGTGGAGTGGCCAAGGATATCGACAATATCCGCTACCTGGCGCAGAACATGTTGGGCCGCACCTTCTGTCCCTTGGGCGACGCTGCGGCCATGCCCACCATCGCCTTCGTGGACAAATTCCGCAAAGAGTTTGAAGACCACCTGGATGGCAAACCATGTCCGTACGCCCATCAGCCGGAAGCGGCCTTGGCCGGCGTATGACGCCCGCCCACAACCAAGATAGGAACCCATGGCTGACGTAACCTTTACCATCGATGGCAAGAAGGTCACCGCGCCCGCAGGCACACTTTTGATTGAGGCCTGCCGTACCGCGAGTATCGCGATTCCCTCGTTCTGTTATTACCCCGGCCTTTCGCTGTGTGGAGCTTGCCGCATGTGCCTGGTGCGCCTGGAGAAGGTGCCGAAGCTGCAAACCGCCTGCACCACGCCGGTCGCTGAAGGTATGGTGGTCCACACTGATAACGATGAGATCACGCAAGCGCGCAAAGCCACCATCGAGTTGCTGCTAGGCAATCATCCGTTGGATTGCCCGGTGTGCGATGCCGGCGGCGAATGCGAATTGCAGGACATGACCTTCAAGTACGGGCCACCGGAGTCGCTCTATAACGAGGTCAAGCAGCACCGTGAAGAACAGCAATGGTCTCCGGTGGTGTATTTCGACCGGCCGCGCTGCATCCTCTGCTATCGTTGCGTGCGCACTTGCGGCGAGGGTATGGATGTGTGGGCGCTGGGGGTGCAGAATCGCGGCGTGACCAGCATCATTGCCCCCAACAAAGGCGATCACCTGGACTGCGAAGAGTGCGGCATGTGCATCGACGTCTGCCCCGTCGGCGCGCTCACCTCGGGCGCCTATCGTTATAAAACCCGCCCCTGGGAAATGAACCACGTTTCCACCGTCTGCACGCACTGCGCGGATGGATGCAAGACCACCCTGGGCGTGCGCAGCGTTCCTGACGGCTCTGAGATCCTGCGCGGTGACAACCGCGACAAGAGTGGCATCAACGGCGAGTTCCTGTGCATCAAGGGACGCTACGCTTTCGATTTTGCCAACCATACCGACCGGCTGACCAAGCCGCTGGTTCGCCAGGCGGACGGCAAGTTCGCAGAAGTGAGCTGGGAGCAGGCGCTGCAGCATGCCGGCACCAAGCTGCGTGAGATTCGCGAGAGCCGTGGCGGCAAAGCCATCGGCGTCATCGGCTCCAACCGCACCACCAACGAAGAGAATTATCTCCTGCAAAAACTAGCCCGCACGGTGCTGGGAACCAACAACATCGATCATCACCGCACCGCTGACTATATCGCTTTCGCTCGCGCCATCTCGGCACAAAAGGACCGCGCCGCGTCCTTGCGCGACACCATGACCGCCCCGGCGATCCTGCTGCTGGGCAACGATCCCACCGAGCAGCATCCTCTCCTGGCCTGGAACCTGCGCACCAACGTGCGCCACAACAATGCCCGCATCTACATCGTGAACCATGCCGGCATCAAGCTGGAGCGCCAGGCGCACCAGTCGCTGATCATTCCCCAAGACGGCTACGCCAACGCTGTACGTTTCCTGGCCGGCGAGGATGAAGCTTTTCCTGGAACTCAATTAGGAGACGAGGCGAAAAAGTTCCGCGAGGCGTTGCGCGCCGAACCCAACCTGCTGATCATCTTTGGTTCTGAATACCGCGGCCGGGACATCGACGCGCTGGTAAACTTCGGCGTCTGGTTGGCCAACGCCCGCTTTGCCTGCCTGGGCGACTACGTCAACTCCCGCGGCGCCGCAGATATGGGCTTACTGCCCGGTCTGCTGCCCGGGTATGTGCCTGTGGACCGCGGCGGTCCTTTTGCTGAGGAGTATGGCGAAGCCCTGCCCACGACTCCGGGCTTGGACCTGGTGGAAATGTTCGATGCCGCGGAACGTGGTGACTTGGCCGGACTCTACATCGTGGGCGCCAATCCCATCGCCCGCTACGGCATTGACCCGGCCGCCCTCAAAAATACCTTCGTCGTGGTGCAGGACATGTTTCTGACCGAGACAGCGCTGTTGGCGGATGTGGTGTTGCCGGTCTCGAATCTCTATGAGAAGTCCGGTACGGTCACCAACACCTACGGCGACCAGCAACTGGTAAAGAAGGCAGGCGACCGGGCTGGCGTGCGCAGCGACTTCGAGTTGATGGTGCGGCTTGCCGACACCATGGGAGCAGACCCCAGAAAGCTGGTTCCGTTCGGCCGCGGAGTTCACGCGGACATGGGGCAGACGCGGGGCGCGCAATCCGGCGAAGCGGACCGTCACAGCGTGTGGCTGGCGGCGCAAAACCTGGAGCCGAAGCTTAGCCCCTTCGACCCCTTTGCCATTCTTGATGAAATTCAGCGGCTGGTGCCCGGGTACCAGGTCTCGCGCCTGGAATTGTTGGCCGGCAACGACGTTCATGTGCAATCATCGCTAGTGCAAATCGAGGCCGGCCCCGAGCGCCACGCACTGATTCTGCCCGCCGAAGATACTCTGTTCACCTCCGGCACCTTAGGCCGTTATAGCAACGTCTTGCACTCGGTCATGGAATCGCACACCACCAAACCAACAGAAACAGCCGCGGATTAAGGAAGGCCTGTGGAAAAGTTCGCGCGGAGCTGGGAAGGAATACCTCAGGGGCTAAAGCCCCGTCATATTCGTAATCGTTTACGGCCCGACTAAAGTCGTGCCCTGATACAAAACATGAGTTTTTCTGCATCCTCTTTAGCCCCGGCAATCGAAGGGCAGCTGTAATTGGGCCGAAGGCAGGGTTCGTGCTTTCCAGGATGAAACGACATTAGGCTTTGTGTCAGGGCACGGCTTTAGCCGGGCCGTACCGGGCCGCAGCGATGAGGGCTTTAGCCCCTGAGGCACGAAGGCAAGTAAGAAAGAAGAAAACTGTGAGCTTCCTAATCTTTTTCCTTCTGAGTTGTTTGAAGATTGCTGTTGTCCTCGCGATCTTTCTCGGAGCCGTCGCATACACGGTGCTGCTGGAGCGCAAACTAGTGGGCCGTATTCAAAATCGCTGGGGGCCGAGCCGTGTGGGACCGTTTGGCATGTGGCAGCCCATGGCGGACGGCCTCAAACTCTTTCTAAAAGAAGACATTATACCCACCAGCGTCGATCGTCCGCTGTACATTCTGGCGCCCATGATTGCCCTGGGCTGCGCCTTGATCTCGATTTCTGTTGTGCCCTTCGGGGCCCGCATCACCTGGCACGGCGTCGATATGTTCCAGATCGCCGATGTGAATATCGGACTGCTGGTAATTCTCGGCGTCACCTCGGTAGGCGTTTACGGGATCGCTTTGGCGGGCTGGTCGTCTAACAACAAATACTCCCTCCTGGGAGCCCTGCGCTCCAGTGCCCAAGTGATCAGCTACGAGCTTGCCCTGGGGCTCTCTCTGGTGGGCGTGGTGCTGCGGGCCGGGTCATTGAATCTGCGCACCATCGTCGATAGCCAGTCGGGCCATGGCCTCTTGTCATGGAATGTCTTTGGCGGCTATCAATTCGTCGCTTTCTTCATTTACCTCATGGCTGCCTATGCCGAAACCAACCGCGCCCCGTTCGATCTGCCTGAAGCGGAGACCGAGCTGACGGCCGGCTATCACACCGAATACAGCTCCATGAAGTTTGCCATGTTCTTCATGGCCGAATATGCCAACATGATCACCGTCGGCTGTGTAGCGACGCTGCTCTTCTTCGGCGGATGGACCAGTCCCTTCGGGTCACTGATTCCCTCCTTTGGGGGGATCGTGCTCCAGGCCCTGCTGCCGGTCTTGTGGTTCGTATTGAAGGTTTTCTGTTTCTTGTTCCTCTATATATGGGTACGCGGCACGCTACCCCGGTTCCGTTACGACCAACTGATGGGCTTTAGCTGGAAGTTCCTGATGCCCTTGGCCATCGCCAATATTCTTGCCACCAGCCTATGGCTCGCCTAGCGCCTGATCTGGAAGGTAGGAATTGGAGCAGCAGCCGAAATCCGCGGCACGCAAGGTGTTCTACAATCAGCTTCGGGCCCGGTCTAGGAGAAAAGTACTAGCATGTATCTGGTCCTCTTCATCTTCTTTGGCGGCCTTTGTGTAGCAGGAGCGTTGAACCTTCTGTTCCAGCGCCATCCCATCAACAGCGCTCTCTCACTGATTGTGGTGATGAGCTCGCTGGCCGTGCTCTACCTCCTGCTGGGCGCGGAGTTCCTGGCTGCCGCCCAGGTCATCGTCTATTCCGGCGCCATCATGGTTCTGTTTACCTTCGTCATCATGTTGCTCAATGCTGGGGTGGAAGAACGTACCCACGGCAGCAGCGCCGCCTACATCGTAGGCGTTCCGGGAGTAGCGATCCTGGTCTGCCTGTTGGGATTTATCTTTCTTTCCCCGCACACCCACCTGGTAAGGGCCCGGTTGGGGGACTACGTGGTCTCCACCAGCGATCTGAGCAAGGTGCTCTTCCGCGACCTGCTGCTTCCCTTCGAAGTAACGTCGGTTCTGATCCTCATTGCCATCCTGGGCGCGGTTGCGCTCGCCAGCAGGGAGCACTGACATGACGATTCCCATTGCCTACTACCTTGTGCTCAGCGCCATCCTCTTTTCCATCGGCGTGGGCGCCTTCCTCATCAAACGCAACATCATCACCGTCTTCATGTCGATTGAATTAATGTTGAACGCCGTGAACCTGACCTTTGTCGCCTTTGCTTACCAATGGCACCGGCTGCAAGGCCAGATATTTGTCTTCTTCGTGATGGTCGTCGCCGCCGCCGAGGCAGCGGTGGGCCTGGCCATCATCATTGCCATCTTCCGCTCCCGGAGCACGCTCAACGTCGATCAAATCAACCTGATGAAACTATGAACGGAAATCCATCCCTCCATCTGTGGTTGATCCCGCTGCTGCCCTTCATCGGCTTTCTGCTGAATGGATTGCTGGGCCGTTTTCTAAATAAGGCGCTGGTCACGACTATTGCCCTGCTCTTTACCGCGGCTCCGCTGGCGCTGGTCATCGGTATCGCCTTCCGCTTCAGCAGTCTCACCTTGCCTTACTACGAGCGGCTGCCGTTTGCCTGGATCGAGACCTCGACCTTCCGCGCCGATTTTGACTTCCTGCTCGACCCGTTGACGCTGGTCATGCTGCTGATCGTCACCGGCGTCGGCTTCTTGATCCACATCTACTCCGTCGGCTACATGGCGCACGAAGAGGGATACTGGCGCTACTTCGCCTACCTCAACCTGTTCATGTTTTTCATGCTGACCCTGGTGTTGGCGGAGAACTTTCTGCTCATGTTCGTCGGTTGGGAGGGCGTTGGACTCGCCTCCTACCTGTTGATCGGCTTTTATTACCTGCGCGACTCGGCTGTGGACGCCGGCAAGAAGGCCTTCATCCTCAACCGCATCGGGGATTTCGGCTTTTTGCTCGCCATGTTCCTGATGGTCGCCCATTTCGGCTCCGTCAGCTTTCACCAGGTGTTCAGCATCATCACCCAGAACCCGCAGATGCAAGGCGGCTTCCTCACCGCCATTGCGCTGCTGCTGGTGCTTGGCGCTACCGGGAAGTCGGCGCAGATTCCGCTTTACGTCTGGTTGCCGGACGCGATGGAAGGCCCCACTCCGGTCTCCGCGTTGATCCATGCCGCCACCATGGTGACCGCCGGCGTCTACATGATCGTGCGCGCGCACGTGCTCTTTGACCGCTCGCCTTTCGCCCTGGGCGTGATCGCAGTCATCGGCGCCGCCACGGCCTTGTTCGCGGCCACCGTCGGCATGGTGCAGACGGACATCAAACGCGTGCTGGCCTACTCCACCATCTCCCAGCTCGGCTATATGTTCCTGGCCTGCGGAGCCGCCGCTTACTCCGCGGCCATCTTCCACCTGGTCACGCATGCCTTCTTCAAGGGCCTCCTCTTCCTGGCTGCGGGCTCGGTCATCCATGCCATGGGCGGGCAGCAGGATATGCGCGCCATGGGGGGCCTGCGTAAAACAGTGCCCATCACCTTCTGGAGCATGAGCGCCGCGGTCTTCGCCATCTCCGGCATCCCGCCCTTCTCCGGTTTCTTCAGCAAGGACGCAATTCTCTACCAGGCCTTTCTTTCGCCTACTGCGGGACCGATCCTGTGGTTCGTCGGCCTGGTGACCGCGCTGCTCACCGCCTTCTACATGTTCCGGCTCTGGTACCTCACCTTCTTCGGTGAGCTGCGGTCGCCCGATGCGCATCCCCATGAGAGTCCCTGGTCGATGCTTGTGCCGGTTGTCTTGCTGGCTGTTCTTTCGCTCTCCGGAGGCTGGATCGGAATTCCCAAGGCCCTCGGCGGCAGCGATCAGTTCGCGCACTTCCTCGATCCGGTGGTCAACCCCGCTCCCAGCTTCGAGCGGACCCGCATCACGATGGATGTGCAGGGCGTGCAGCGCGCAGCCGCCCTCTCCACTCCGCAACCTCGCCGCGAGGGCAGCGAAGGCCAGGAGCGCATGTTTAGCATCCTCTCCGTGGTTATGGCGGCGATTGGCTGGTTTTTTGCCGACCTGCTCTACCGCCGCAAGCCCGGCCTGGCCGATCGGCTGGTCGAGCGCGTCAGTGGTGTTTACGGCGTGCTGGTCCACAAGTACTGGATTGACCAGATCTACACCGCGGTCATCGTGGCTCCCCTGCTTTTTGTTACTCGCTACCTTTTATGGGGCGTAGCCGATCGCGGAATCATCGACAGTGGTGGCAGCCTGGCGGCATACGGTGTGCGCGGTGTGGGGGCGATTGTCCAGCGGGTGCAGTCGGGAAACATCCGTTCCTACGCCGGCTGGCTGGCGCTTGGAGCCGCAGCCCTGCTCCTGATTACTTATTTCGGCTTCTCCATGCAACTCTAAGGGACGATTTGTGCTGAACGATTCGATATTGACGCTTACGACCTTTGTGCCCGCTGCAGGAGCGGTGGTCGTGGCTCTGCTTCCGCGGCGGGGCCGCATCATCCAATGGTTCACGCTGGTGACGACGCTGGTCACCTTTGGGCTGACGCTTCATTTGCCGTTCCATTATCTTTATGGTCGATCCGGCTTTCAATTTGAAGTCGACCACGCCTGGATTGCCAGCCCTGCCATTCGTTATCACCTGGGCGTGGATGGCATCTCGCTCTGGCTGGTGGTGTTGACCGGCTTTCTCGCCCCGCTCGGTGTACTGTCTTCCTGGAAGGCCATCAATCACCGCACCAAGGAGTTTTACTTCTTCTTCCTGCTGCAGCAGACGGCGATGATCGGTGTCTTCGTCTCCCTCGACATGTTCCTCTACTACGCCTTCTGGGAGCTGACGCTGGTGCCGATGGCGATCATTATCTCCATGTTCGGCCGGGATCGCGGCACCGAGGCGGCTATCAAGTTTTTTGTCTATACCTTCCTGCCCTCCGCGCTGCTGCTGGTAGCGATTGTCTGGCTATATGCCAAGACCGGCACCTTTGACTTCGTGCGCCTGCAGTCGATCCTGGCGCAGGATACGGTGAACTTTCCACCCCAAGCGCTCTTCTGGGCCTCGTTGGCATTTCTCGTCGCCTTCGCCGTCAAGGTCCCGGTCTTTCCCCTGCATGGCTGGCTAGGGGATGTCTTCAGCGAGGCGCCCGCGGCGCTGGCCATGGTAGTAGCCGGCAAGCTGGGCCTCTATTCCATCCTGCGCTTCAATCTCGGCCTCTTCCCTGCCCAGGCGCGCCAGGTGGCGCCGTGGATGATCGCCCTGGCGGTGATAGGAATTCTCTACGGAGCGCTGGTGGCGCTGGTGCAGCGCGACATGAAGAGGCTGGTAGCTTTCTCCACCGTCAGCTCACTCAGCTTTTGCATACTGGGCATCTTTTGCTTCGCGGTTTCGGGCCTGGACGGCGCGGTCTACCAGACTGTGAATGAGGGCATCACCGTGGGCGCGCTTCTGATCCTGCTCGGCTTCATGTACGAGCGCTATGGAACGTATGAGATTGCCTCCTACGGCGGCTTAGCCAACCAGATGCCAAGCCTGGCCACCTTGTTTGTCGTCAGCTCGCTCGCCCTGGTCGGCCTTCCGCTGCTGAACGGGTTTGTGGGTGAGTTTCTCATCCTCAGCGGCAGTTTCCCCGGCCATGTTGCCTGGATTTCGGCGGCCACGGCCGGCGTCATTTTAAGCGCTTCCTACATGTTGTGGATGATCCAGCGCGTCTTTTACGGTGACGTATCCAAGATGGTTACAGAACTGAACGTAGTGGATATGGGCGGCCGCGAACATTTAGCCATTTGGCCTATGGCTGTTTTGATGTTGGTGATGGGCGTCGCTTCGCCCATCTGGATACGCGCCATCGATGGCGCAGTGGTGAAGCTGGCCTCGCCGGCGCCGGCGCCCACCCTGGGCATCGCGGTGAGACAGTGATGCACGTGCCCCAGGTCTACCGCATTCTGCCCGAACTATGGCTCACCGTCACCGGTGTGCTCATCATGCTGATCGAGCCGTTGATGCCGCCTGGCATGAGCCGTAAGCCGATAGGTGTGCTTTCCCTGGTGGGCGTTATTGGCGCTTTGCTGACCAGCGTCTGGCAATTGGGGCTGCCGCCGGGAACGGCTTACTACGGCACGGTGCAGACCGACGCCTTCAGCGTATTTTTCCACGTCTTGATCTGCGGCATAGTCCTGGTCGCGCTGCTGATTGCTTTTGACGTCTTCGACGGCAGCAAGGAAAGGCCGGCCGAGTACTATGCCCTGGTCCTTTTTGGCGCCACGGGCATGTGCCTGATGACGAGCGCGGTGGAGCTGCTGCTGATTTTCATCAGCCTGGAAATCTCCTCCATCGCCACTTACATCCTGGCTGCTATTCGCAAACGCAGCGGTAAAAGCCCTGAAGCGGGGTTGAAATACTTTCTCCTCGGTTCTTTTGCGACCGCTTTTTTCCTCTACGGCATCGCTTTGACCTTTGGGGCTACGGGAACCACCAATATTGCCGAGGTAGCCGCCGGTCTTTCCCAGAGCCCGACGCCGGGCTTTGCGATTCTGGCTGTAGCCATGATCCTGATTGGCATTGGCTTTAAAGTTTCTGCGGCGCCCTTTCAGGTCTGGACCCCCGATGTGTACGAAGGGGCCCCATCTCCGGTAGTTGCCTTGATGTCCACCGGCCCCAAGGTTGCCGCCTTCGCCGTGCTCTTGCGTATCCTCTACGGCGCCTATCCGGCACTGCACGCTCATTGGCTGTTGCTTATCTGGATCATGGCTGCCCTCTCCATGACGGTGGGCAATCTGGGCGCCTTGCGGCAGCACAATGTGAAGCGGCTGCTGGCCTATTCCTCGATTGCCCACGCCGGCTACACGCTGGTTGCCTTCACCGCCCTCTCCCGCGAAGGTATCGCTGCCGCGATGTTTTATACCGCGGCTTATGCGGCAATGAACATCGGCGCTTTCGCCATCGTCAGCCATGCCGGCGGCTTTGACGACAGGCTGCTCTCGGTCGCCGACTACCGCGGCCTGGGCTACCGTTCGCCGCTCATGGGCGGCGCGCTGGCGTTCTTTCTGCTTTCGCTGATTGGGATTCCCTTCACCGGCGGCTTCTTCGGCAAGTTCTACGCATTCACCGCGGCTTTGCATGCCGGTGAGGTCTGGCTGGCCATCATCGGCCTGGTGAACAGCGGCGTTGCCGCTTACTACTATCTGCGCCTGCTCTTCTCTATCTATGGCAAGCCCGCGGACGACGCGCCAGTGCAATTGGTGCCGCGGTTGAAGGGGTCGCTCACCATTGCCCTTCTGCTCACGGTCTCCGCGACCCTAATCCTGGGCATCTTTCCCGGCAGGATTCTGTCCATGGCCCAGGCCGGAGCGGCCACCTTCGCCAACATAGGCGGAAGCCCAGCCAACGCCAACACAATTTCTGCAAGCAGCGGGCAACAGTAGCTGTTGCTCCTGGGCCTCTCGTTCCACTAACGAAGGGCGGGTAACGAGAGACTGAACCCCGTAATTCACCCTCAGGCATGAATCGTCCAGCCCCAGGCATAGTCGCTGGGCCTGCGGGACTCTGCGGCTAGCGATTCAGGGATTTCGATAGTCAACCCCGTGGCAGCATCGAACTTCCATCGCAATGCATCGGGATACCCAAACATCGAGATCCTGCTGCCCGGCTTGGGCCGCACAGAACTGAGGTGGAGAATCTTGCCCGGCCATTCCAGCGCATAGCAGTAAATGGTCCGGTTGTCCTTCGCCCGTGTGAAGCGGATCGTTTCTCCCTCGCGCCAGAGGTCGCCCTCCCGGGGCCGGGTCGCGTATATCCCCGGACCACATGTTCTGAGCCAGACGCCGACCTGCTTTACCTGCTCTATCGCCGTGGGATGAAACCGGCCGGTAGCATCCGGGCCGATGCCAACCTGAAAACTACCGCCCTTGGCAGCGGTGTCGATAATGTTATCCACGATCCATTTCGCTCCCTTGTAATGGGCAGCGTCCGGGTCATAGGAGAAACCGCCGGCCAGCGGATAGATCACCATCCAGGGCATGCCGGTGTTCGACTTGTCCCCGGGGATAAACCCCTCCGGCGTATAGTAATCGCCGTAGTTCCCGATACCCCGCGCCCGAATCATCACATTCGGTTGCAGTTCGCGGATACGGAACAAGGTCTGCCGTAGCTGCGGCCAAACCTTGGGCCCGAGCCATTGATCGAGCGAGAGCATTTGAATCTCGCCGTAGTTGGTTAACAGCTCTTCCAGCTGCGCCCGGTGCCGCGCCATCATGCGGGTGACCTCACCTGGTGTGGGGTCAGGAGCCATCCAGATCAGCTTGCCTAAGCGCTTGCGGGACTCCATCCATTCCGTGTCCAGAATCGCGGAGGAAGGAACCTGCGCTGGATGATCGGCATAGGGGCGGAAATCCGCGTCGTACCAATCAGGATGGGAAAAATACAAAGCGATGCGCAGACCTCGTTTGTGGCCGGCCGCGCAAAGCTCCTTCACAACATCCCGCCGGAAAGGCGTCTCCATGATCGAATACGCCAGGTCGCAATTCTCCAGGGCAGGCCCGCCGGCCGCATCCCAACGAATCCGCTGCTTGACGCGCGTGCGCGTGTCGAACATGGAGAAGCCCTCGTGATGCTTGGTGGTGAAGGCAAACATCCGCATGCCGTTATCGGCAAAGAGAGACGTCCATGCATCCGCGTCAAAGCCGGCCGGGTTCCAGCCCTTGTAGATTTCGTTGTAGTGGGCACGCTCCGCGTAGCTCAGATCAAGAAAAGGCCACGACTCATGAGCCAGCCCGGCAAGGGAATAAAGGCCCCAGTGAATGCGCACCCCATACTTCATGTCATTAAAGGCTTCGTACGCCGCCGGTGAAGCCCAATGGTATCCCGGCTTGGGTACCTCTTCGATATAGGACTGCACCCGGCGGTAATGATGGTCGCTCGCCGGCAGCCGGTGAGGGGGACTGTCCATGGCAAGCGATTGTTTACATGGCACAACGCGCGACGCGAGTGCTAATGCTGCCCCAGAGAGAAAGGTTCGCCGTTGCAAGGCCGGCCTCCGAAAATAGTTTAGCGCTGACTCAGCGCCAGCAAGCTCTGCCAACCCGCCTTGCTCATCCGCAGCCGCTGTCCGTTCTTGAGAACGACTGAGCCTTCGCCCTGTCCTTCGCGGAAGATCTCGCTCACTTGCTCTACGTTGACGATAATAGAGCGATGGATACGCACGAATTTAGCAGGATCCAGCGTATTAGATAGTTCCTTGATGGTCTCGCGCAACATAAACGATTTAGTCCCTACGCGCAGGCATGCGTAATAATCCGCTGCTTCTATCCAATCGATCTCGTTGACATGGACGAACGAATCCTTGGCCCCGTTATGAACCAGAAGGCGCTTGGGAAAATCCTGCCGCGGTCCACCGCCGTTCTCCAGGCTGTGCAGCACCGACTTCATCTGCTCGTGCGTCATCAACGCCGCTTGCGAAGCAATGCGTTCCCGCACCCGAACCAGGGTCGCCTGCAACCGCTCCGGTTCTACCGGCTTGGTCAGATAATCCAGCGCATGCACCTCAAAGGCCTGCACCGCGTATTCATTGTGCGCGGTCACAAATACCGTGACCGGCATCTGCGCTGGACCAATCTGCTCCAGAACCTCGAATCCGTTCCGTCCCGGCATTTGTATATCGAGAAAGAGAACATCGTACCGGCTCTTCTTCAGTGCAGCGATGACCTCCTTTCCGTTGCGGCATTCTCCCGCGACCTCGACCTCTTCCTGCCCGGACAACAGAAAGCTCAGCCGCTCCCGCGCCAGCGGTTCGTCATCCGCGATCAGCGCTTTGATCTTCATACGCCCTGGCATTCGTAGGGGATGGTGATGGCCACTTCAAAGCCGCCTGTACTCAGTGGCTGCGCCTGCATCTTGTAACCTTCCTGATAAAAGTGGTCGAGGCGCTCGCGGGTATTGCTGAGTCCGATGCCATGGCCATTTTGTGGCGCGTACACCATTCCAGTCCCGGAATCGCGTACCCGCAGATGGAGCTCATCGCCATCACGTATCGCCGACGCCTCCACCAACCCGTCATGCTCGCACCGTGCAATCCCGTGGCGAATCGCATTCTCCACGATCGGCTGCAGCAGAAAGCTGGGGATCAGGCCGTCGACTGCGCTTGGGTCAACGTTCATTTCCACCCGCAGCCGGTCGGCAAACCGGACCTGTTCGATGGCCAGGTAGTTGCCCACAAACTCCAACTCCTGCGACAAAGGGACCTTTTCTGGAGTTGTCCTAGCCAACGTGGTCTTCAAAAGTGCGTTCAGATGGCCAAGCATCTCGGCCGCAGCCTTCTGCCTTCCCAGCTCAACCAGCGTGGTGATGGCATTCAAGGTATTGAAGAGGAAATGCGGTTCCAGTTGCATCTGCAGCGCGCGCAGGTGCGCGGCAGAGAGCTGCCGCTGCAGCTCCAGAGATCGCATGGCCTCGCGCTGCGCACGAATCTGCAATTGGATCACTCCAGTGAGCCCGAAAACGAACCCGTACATCAGCAGCTCCATGCCAAAACGATTGAGGCCGAACTCGCTGGTCCACACCGAGAGCGCGCTTGCTTTCGCCTGCCATCCCGCTACGCTAAAGCCGGCACTGCCAATCAAAAGAAGATGCACCACGCCCAGCACCGATGCCACCAGCACATGAGTTGCGGTGGTCATTGGAGTCAGGCTCGACATGAGAGGTACGCGCTTACCTATCTTCCAAAGAGCGCTGGCCACACAAGCCCACCATCCCCAAAGCGCCAAACCATAAAGCAGCGACGGAAGATAGGTGATGGAATGACACTCGCTTGCCGTACCCAGGGCAAGAGCCAGCGCCAGCGAAAATATGACTGCGTGCCCATTGCACCAGGACTTCCAGCCAGTGGCCGCGGGCACGGGCGCGGTGTTCTCCGCTGTAGGCAGAGGGATCCAGGGGGCGATGTGGGCTGTTCGAGTGCTCATGGTCATCCTTTCAAATCGCCATTGGCCCGGCCCGGTTACCGGAAACCGTTGGCATCTATGGTACATCCGTAGCACTTCCGCGACTCTAATTGGGCCAGCGCGCTGCCGGCTTCTTTTTCGAGCCGCGATGCTTCCTCTTTAGCTCCCGAAGCGTGAAGAATCTGCGCGTATTCCGTCTTGGCGGTCAAATAGCCAAGCGCATTTCTGCCTATGGCCGCTTCATCGATGGCCAGCGCTTGCTGCGCGTCTGCAAGGGCGCGCGGATAGTCTCCAGATCTCGCCAATGCGTGCGCACGCAAGAGATAACCGGTCCCGAGCATCAAATAGCCGGGGCCATGGGAATGAATCCAGCGGTCGATCGCTTGTTGAATCGAGGAGATCGCCTCCTCATCTTTCCCGTCATGCAGCGCCAGCGCGCTCTCTGTGGCGTACATGGCTGCATAATCGTCCTCCCTCATTCGGGTGGTGGCCTGCGCTTCCTTGAGGGCTGTCGCCAGCGAGCGTCGCGCCGTCTTGAAATCCTTCTGGACGTACGCCAGCCCGGCGAGATTGGTGCATGCAACGGCAATTCCCGCAGGGTCTCCGAGTTGCTCGTAGATACGTCTCGACTTCTCGCTGAGCGCCATCGCTGAATCGTTCTCACCCAGCGTCTGCTCCATGGAAGCGAGATTGTTGAGCGCCGCCGCATATTGCGCCTGTGCTGACGGGATCGATCGCAGCGCCTCGATAGACTTCCCGTATGCCTGCCTCGCCCGGTCAAAGATCTCCAGGTCCTGGTAGGACGAGCCAAGCAGATCCCAGGCGGCGCCGCGTTGCTCTTCGGTGAAGGTTTGCGTGTCCAGCCGTAACAAGGGCTCGAGAATCGCGATGGCCGCCTTGGGCTGTCCTTCGCTCCACAGTCGATAGGCCTGCACGATCGAAGCCTTGGCAGAATCCTGTGCACGCCCCGGGATATCGGGAAGAGCCAGAGCGAAGGCGGCCAGCAGCAGGATAGGGGCTCTCATGCAATCGAGCATGGGCGCTTGCCTGCTCGCCCTCCACGCCTTTGCAGGGAGCCATAGGATTTTTGCAGGGAGGCGGTAGGATAGATTTTTAGGGCACGCCAGCTCCTGTTGTCCTATAGTGTTTCTTGATGAACCGAAGACACTTCGCCGGCCTGGCCGCCGGCACTGTACTACTCCATGGGCTGAAACCGTCATTGGCTTTGGGCGCCACGCCGTCTGCTCCCGTCAAGCCCTTCGCTCTAGGCTGGGTGATCACACCCTTCGGCTCCCCTGAAGAGCATTTCCGGACGGTGCACGACCTCGGCTTTTCCACTTGCTTTCTATCTCTCGACAAATACATCGGCAGCTTTACTCCGGCGCTGGCCGCCCAATTCCGCGATCTGCTGGCCAAGTACCAGCTCACAGCCACGGCGGTCGAAGTGGTGGGCCCGGGACCTTTGGAGTGGAACTTTACCCGTGGCCCTTCGACCATCGGCCTGGTGCCCCCTAAGACCCGCGCAGCGCGCATCGACGCCTTGCGCCAGGCGTCTGACTTTGCCAAGCAGGTGGGCATTCTCCAGGTGCAGACGCACTGCGGTTTTATTCCCGAGGATCCGGCCGACCCGCTTTACCCACAGGCCGTCGAAGCCATCCGCACCGTTGCCAAGCACTGCCAGGGCAATGGTCAGGACTTCTTAATGGAAACAGGGCAGGAGACACCGATTACCATGTTGCGTGCCATCCGCGACGTCCACATGCCCAACCTCGGCGTCGGCCTCGATACTGCGAACCTGGTTCTTTACGGCAAAGCCAGTCCGGTCGAAGCGGTTGACATCGTTGGTCCTTACGTTCGCAATGTCCATGCCAAAGATGGCCTGTGGCCGACGGACCCCAACAAGCTGGGCGAAGAGGTGATCATGGGCAAGGGCGTGGTCGACTTCCGCACCGTCTTCACCAAACTTCGTCGTCTCGGCTACGCCGGCCCTATCTCCATCGAGCGCGAGACCTCAGGAACGCAACAGATTGCAGATGTGCGTCAGGAAAAGATCTTTCTCGAACATGTACTGCAGGAAGTGATGGCATGATGAACCGTCGGCAATTTATCCAAACCGGAAGCGCTTGTGGCTTGCTTCTTCTTAAGTCCAGCACCGCCTTTAGCTACCAGGCAAACTCGGCCGTACGCCTGGGGCTGATCGGCTGCGGCAATCGCGGCACCACCGTTTCCACTTCGTTTTCCAAAAACACTACGGCCCAGGTGGTGGCGCTGGCTGATATCTTCCCCGATAAGCTCGCTCTCGGGCGCAGCCATTTCGACCAGCTCAACACCTCCCTTGGCCGCGCAACCATCGACAGCAAGTTGCTCTTTCACGGCCCGCACGCATTTGAGCAAATGGCCGCCTCCAAGGATGTCGACCTTATTCAGATCTCCACGCCCCCCTTCTTTCATGTGCAGCATCTCGAAACCGCGGTGGCTGCGGGCAAGCACGTCTACTGCGAGAAGCCTGTCGGCGTCGACGTCGTTCAGGCCAAACATGCACTCGAGATCGCGAAGCGCGTGAAGCCGATGCAAAGCGTCGACGTCGGCTTCCAGTGCCGCAGCGCCCCGCCGATCGCTGCCATCGCGGAAAAAATCAAGGGCGGCGCTCTGGGAAAAATGGGCTCAGTTGCCGGCTACTACAATGCTCCAGCCTCTGAGGAGAAAGTCCATCCCGGCGCCTCGCCTGATGAGTACCGCCTGCGCAACTGGCTTTGGTGGCGCGCCCTCTCCGGAGACATCCTGGTGGAGCAGAACATCCACATCATCGATCTTGCCAACTGGATGCTGGGCGCTCATCCGCTGAAGGCCGGGGCCACGGGAGGTCGCAATATCCTGACCCACGCCGGCGACTGCTGGGATAACTACCAGGTCGACTTTACTTATCCTAACGAGGTTCACTTCGCCTTCGCTTCCACCCAGTTTGGCAACCCCGGCTTCAACGCTGGGCTCAGCCTCTACGGAGGGGATGGATCAGCTACAGTTCCCTACTCCGGCGCAGTGGAGATTACGGGCGCGCAACCCTGGGTCTGGAAGGATTCGATGAATACCAATGCGGCGCCGGCCAAGTTTGCCGCTAACGGCAGCTTTGAGGACAACCTCGCCTTGGCCGATCGCGATAAGGAGCGCACCTTCATCGACAGCATCACCTCGGGGCCGTGCCACAACCAGATAGCCGCCGGGGTCGAGACCGCGCTCAGCTGCATGCTCGGCCGCATGGCCGGCTACGAAAAACGCGAGATAACCTGGGAGGAGCTCCTCGCCCACGGAGAAACCTACAAGCTGGGCATGGATCTGAACCAATTCGCTTGAGTCGTAGGTTCAGTTCACGAAAGTGCTGCTTAGTGGCACGTGATCGTCAGGCCGCGGAGACTGCGATGCGAGCGGAACGAGAGCGGGGCTTGGCCTTCACGACAATCTCGACATCCTGTCCAAGCGCTACTAAAAAGCGCATCAGGCGCTCGACGGAAAAGCCTTCCAACTTGTAGCGCAGCAGGGCGGAGACTTTGGGCTGATTGATTTCGAGCGCTGCCGCGACCTCAGCTTGGGTAAGCCCGAGCCGTTCCACGACCCGGATAATCGTGGCGCCGAGGCGGGCTTTCGTGTCCAGCTCGACGGCATCCGGCAGGCCCATATCAGCAAACACATTACCGCTGCTTGCAATCGCTCTTTCTGTGGCTCCCTTAGCCATATCTCTCCTCATAATCCCGTTGCGCTGCCTTCAAACGTTCGCGGACCAGTGCGATATCGGATTGCCTGGTCTCGATCCGGCGCGGCGATTTCTTCTGAAAAACGTGCAGAACGTAGACCGCCTGGGCGAAGCGAACTGTGTAGATCGCCCGGTATGTGTCGCCATCGTAGTCTTTGACAACCTCCAGAACTCCCGGCCCTTCGCCTTTCCATGGTTTGGCCGCCTGATGCCTACCACCGTACTGCGCGCGCTCAGGGCAAATCCGAAGCTCCGCTGAACATCAGAGGGGAATCGAGCAATGTCCTTGAGCGAAGAGCCGATCCAATAAAGCGGCTTCTCGCCCGGTACGGGTGGCCGTGCCATGATTATCCCACTTCTAGGATATTGTGTCGAACCCAAACCTGAACAAGCTCGATGGCGGGACATGGTCAAGCCGGTCACCGGCGTGATCATGACTCTTTACGAACAAGGTAAGTGTTTAATTCTGGACCGCTTTTACCAGGTCTCGCAGCGGTTGGAGCATGGTAAACCGCACCAGCCCTACTGGTTTTTCCGCCTGATCGATCAGCGTAAGCTTCGTCTGTACCCAGCCCGGAGGAGCCGCCTGGTGTTTGTCCAGGTAGGCCAGCGCTTGCCGGCCCGTTATTCCCAGAGCCACGACCTGCTGCGCGCGAGGCGCTTCGTCCATCATGAGAGGAGATGCGGTCATAAGCCTATGTGCCTGTGGGCCCGCCGCGATCCAAGATTCGAAGATGGCGTCCAGTCTGTCTCGCGTCTCCGCTTCGCGGTGCGCCAGATATTCCCGTACCAGCACTTGCATATCATGCCGCGAAGGAGGGTCGGGAGGTAAAGCATCGACCAGGTGATCCATAGGTGTCAACTGCGTCGTGTGCTGCAACTTTCCCTGTTGCTGCCATCGAACCGGTTCCAGAACATTGGCCAAAATACGCAAAGGCCCGATGTCCGCTGTTCCCGCAAGCTGCCGCAGGCCGACGTCCTCGGCCGAAAGATGGCTCAGCCCCAGGGCCTCTAACCGCAACGACTCGACGCGCAAGCGGCGATACATATCATCGAGGTTGGTCACGCTCTGCGCGGACCAGAGCCGCTCCGCTATGGCCGCCGTGCGCGGCCATAGCCGCGAGTCGATATTGCTCGGCACGTTATGCTCACCCCACAGACACGCCTCACCACCCAGGATGAGTGCCTGCTGCGCTGGTGTAAGGTCGCTGTTGGCAGGCACAGGGTCAACCAGGTAATGCTCATCGGTGAAATCGAGATAATATCCTGCCGACAAAATCCCCTGGTACCCTTGCTTGGCGCTGGCGGCCAGTGATGCGAAGCCTCGCCACGACTGGATCACCACATCCTTCGGCAGGCCGGGGGAGAAGATCTCATCCCAGCCAACCATGTGCTTGCCGTGTTTCTTCAGAATCGGTAACAACTGCAGATTGAAATATGTCTGCAGCGCGGCCGTGTCTTTCAGGCTGTGCGCCTTCATGAATTCCTGAATGCGCGGGTTGTGGCTCCACTGAACCCCATTATTTTCGTCGCCCCCGATGTGCATGTAAGGATCGGGAAAGATCGCGGCCATTTCCCCAAGGAATTTGTCGATAAATTGGTAAGTGCTCTCGCGTGTGGGATCCATGACCGGATCGAAGATCCCGAAGTGGCGCTCGATAGAATAAGGTCCTGGTCCGCTCGCCAGCTCGGGATAACCCACGAACCAGGATTGCGCATGGCCGGGCATATCGAACTCCGGCACAACACGGATGCCACGGGCGCGCGCATAGCTGACGATCTCCCGCGCTTGTTCCTGGGTGTAGAACTGCCCGTCGGAACCCATGCTGGTCAGCTTCGGAAATACTTTGCTCTCGATGCGGAAACCTTGATCGTCGGTAAGGTGCCAATGGAAGACATTCAGCTTGACCGCCGCCATGCCGTCTAAGGTGCGCTTGATCACCTCCACCGGCTCGAAGTGGCGGCTGCAGTCAACCATCAGCCCGCGCCAGCGAAATCGGGGCGTGTCCTGAATTGATATTGCGGGCAGAAAGAAGCCGGGACCCTCCGCTTGCACCAGTTGCAGAAAAGTTTCGAGTCCCCGCATTGCGCCTACATCGGTGGCCGCTTGCAGGTGCGCGCCATTCCCGGTTACATCCAGCGAATAGGTCTCATTTTCATCCAGAGACTGGACCGTCTCGCCTGGGCCATCGACGGTGACTGTCAATGTCCCGGCCGATCCTCGTGCCGGTGCCGTCGCTATCTGCAGTCCGGTTTGCGACTGGAGACGAAGCAAAGCTCGCCCAATCGCCTCATCCAGCCGCGCGTCGTGAAACCGGTCGGTAACCGCCGTGAAAGCCGGCGTAAGTTCCAGCCGCCCTGTTTCGACCGTGAGATGCGCCGGTTGAGGCATCAGCGTATTGGTAAATCTTGCCGGAGCCTGCGCCTGCACGCTCACAGCAAGGATTCCCAACAAGAAAAACGATAATGGTCCTCGTCGCACTGGGCCGAGCAAGATGCTGCTCGACGAGCTTGCGCATTTTAGCTTCCAGTTACTCCGTATACTCATTACCAAGCGTCCGCAAATTAGCTACCCAGAGACCCATACAAAGTAAAACATGGACTTGGTCGGCAGTTAGTTGTCAGTAGACCATGGGCCCAACAATCCGTTCACGCCGGGATTACTCTACCACGGTCTGCCCAGCCACTGTTGAGGGTGCTGCAGGGTGAAGCGGCACTCCCGCATGACATCCAAGTGCGCTTTCGTTGCCTGGACATAAAAGGCTACACCGGGAGCCCGGCCGAGATCAGCGACTGCCGAACCAGCGCGCAATCGATGTTTCAACAGCACGCAAGTCTGGCTCCGATTCAGTGGCCCACGCGACAAACCCGTCCGATCTTACCAGCATCGCGGTCACTCCTTTGCTATCTTTCGCTTTGGGGGAGACACACTGCAATCGGTCCTTCCACCGCTGCCCGAGGGCGCACAGTTTCTTGCTGTCCGCAAAGTCAAGCAGCAATCCCCTGCCTTCGTGCAGAAGGTCGCCGAGCCGCGTACCATCCTCGAACTCGAAGTCGGGCGCGCTGCAGCCGGTCAGCGGATGGTCGCCGGGCAGGTTGTAGCGCATCAACATGCCGGATATCTTTCCTACAAAGTAGGTCGCGCCATCCTGTGTCTGCATCAGATCGCGAATGACCGATGCGATCGCGCGAGCATGAGGATCTGGTCTCATGATGGCCACCTGGGCGCGTGTCCAGTCCAGGGCCCAGGCTCCAATCGGATGACGCTCCGCCGTATAGGTGTCAAGAAGATCCTCAGGCGCCCAACCCTGGACGGTCGCGGCGAGCTTCCAGCCGAGATTCATGGCATCCCCGATGCCCGTATTCAGCCCCTGCCCTCCAAGGGGCGAATGAACATGCGCCGCATCGCCGGCCAGCAACACGCGACCCTTGCGATACGTAGTCGCCTGCCGCGCGCGGTCGGTGTAGCTCGAAGCAACGTGCATTTCCTTGAGGCTGACATCGGTTCCCGACACTCTCCGCAGGACAGCCTGCAGGCTTTCCAGCGTGATGGTCGTTCCGCGATCGAACGAGGCATCATCAAACTCGAGCACTCCGATACGGTCCGGCCCCGGACCGTTGATGTACATTCCTCTTTCTGTCAAATTGAAGCCGGGCCGCAGCTTCTTCTCCGGATCAGCGATCTTCACCGATGCGGTGTAGCCGGTGAATTCCGGCTCAGTTCCCGCAAATTCAAATCCTGCGAGCTTCCGCACCGTGCTGCGGCCGCCGTCGCAGCCAACTAGCCACTGCGCTGCAAACGATTCCGCGCCGGCTCGCACCGTGACGCCGTTCTCATCCTGCGCGAAGTTCGTCACTTCGGCACCACGCCTTAGGGCAACGCCTAACTCCTCCGCGCGTTCGGCAAGCAACAGTTCGATGCCTTCAAGACTCACCATACCGCCGGAGGCAGAAGGCCCGCCAACCAGATATCTCTGGCCGGAGAAATCGACCTTATCCATGTCGAGCATGATGCCTGCGAAGTGGCCCCCGAAGCGCCGAAGAGGCGCGCCATTGGGACCTTGCGTGCCGCGCAACTCCACACCTGGCTTTGAATCTGTATTCATCCAGCCCAGGGCGCTTCCCCGAACCTCTTCCAGCAGTCCCCGGCGATAGAAGGCTTCCACAGATGGAAAGTTAAGACCGCGCATTCCCATCCATCCAGCCTTCAAAGGCGAATGGGGATCTTCCATTCGCTCCAGCACAACGACCGACACCCCAACCAGTTGGAGCTCGCAAGCCAGAAACAACCCTACCGGTCCACCGCCTGCAATCACAACGTCATAAGCCATTCACACGCTCCCGATTCTGCAACTTCCCTGCTCTATCTTTTATACGGATCTCATAGGCTCCTCGTTCTCTAGCGAAGGCCGTGCCCCATATCTCGCTCGTTTTTCGCGAGATGTGGGATACCACAGAGGTTGACCGCTAAGTGCATCGAATGAATCGGGAGTCAGAGGGAAAGACCAGTGGTATCCCTCATCTCGCGAAAAACAAGCGAGATATGGGGCACCCGTCCTTCGCTAGGGAACCAGAGAGGCACTCGCCCTGGCCACCTCAGTCGAAGAAGTGACGATCCTCATCCGCCAGGTGCGCCTTCGCTGCCTGTACATTGAACGTCACACCAAGACCAGGCCGGTCCCAAACCTTGATGAAACCACGCTCGACGATGGGGTTTGGCAGCCCTTCGACAATGTCATACCACCACTCAGGCTGGCCCAGCGGATACTCGAAGGCGATGTAGTTTTGCGGTAACGCAGCCGCCACCTGCACGTGCGCGGCCAGCCCGAAAAGCCCATCAAAAACCCCGTGTGGCGCAATCTGGATGCCGTGAAGGTCCGCGTACTCCGCGATCCACTTCATCTCCGCGATTCCACCCACATCTTCCGGATCGGGGCCAACAATATTGACCGCCTGCTTCTCGATAAGGTCTTTGAAATTCTCCCTGAGGTAGATCTCCTCTCCGGTATGAATGGGGATCGTCGTACTCACGGTGACTTCCCTAAAAAGATCGGCATTGGGATAAGGCATGTAGTCGCCTGTGATCAGGTCTTCGAGCCATGCGATGCGAAGCGGTTCCAGTGCCCGGGCAAAGGTGATCGCATCCTTGACCGTCCAGCCTGGTCCACAGTCAAGGGCGAGGCCGATTTCACTACCCAGCACTTTCTTCATGGCTTCGACGCAGGCGATCACATTCTCGAGGCCGCGTTCCGTCATCATGCCGCGATCGGGATGCGAGGCTCCTGTCCGGGGCGGTTCGTCATACCATGCATTGGGCACCGCGGGCATCATCGCCGGATCGTGAAAGCCGACGGCTTGCTTAATCAGGGTGAAGCCCTCTTTGGCATCCTTCATTTTCTGCATGTTCTCCGCGTAATCCTGCGGCGTATGGCCCGTCATGGGAAAGCGGACGGCTCCGTTGTAGATACGGACGCGGTCCCGGATTTTGCCTCCGAGCAGTTTATATACCGGTACTCCGGCCACCTGTCCCGCGATATCCCAGAGCGCTATCTCGATCGCGCTCACCGCCGCACCCCAGGGCTTGAACGCACCCATCCGGCGAATCTTCAGCATCACGCGCTGCACGTCAGTCGGGTCTTCGCCTAGAAGGTAGTCCTTATAGAAGAGCACCATTGGCTTGAGATATGGCTTGTAGGACTCGGCTTGCCCATACCCGGAGACGCCTTGATCCGTGACGATGCGCACCGTCGGGTTGCGGCCGATGATGGCGCACCGAAGGTCTGTGATCTTGATCGATATTTGCCCCGTCCGTTTTTCAGGGGCCGGCGGATTGCCCTTCTGTTGCGCGGCAAATGCCCTTGCGGCCGCTGCCGCCGAAAGCGATCCGATAAATCCTCTACGCGTCCAATCTGTCATGAATCCCTCGTCTTGCCTAGTCTCCGCAGAATGCGGCGTGGCGGCCGGTCAGGCATCGTTGTCATCCCTGTTGGTTGATCGTTGCCGGGCTACTTCGTCGGGCTGGCCGCGGTAAATTCGGAACAGCATGGCTTGACCGACGGCTGAAACTCCATCAACTCGGCGCGCGTGCCATCAGGATCGTAGATATTCAGCTGCCACTTGCCATCCAGTCCGATCTGCGGAGGGCTATGCTTCGCGGTCAAGCGGTCTCCAGCGTAAAGCAGGTCAACCGTTTTCTCCATGTTGAAAACCCCCAACGAGAAGTGGTCAAGCACGCCCAGAGTGTCCTGGGACATCCCCGGCGGAATGCCCCTGGTCTCAGGGCCGCTGACCACCATATATTCCAGCCAGTCGGTACCGTCCGGCACTTCCTGCGAAATCCACTCCGTCTTGCCATTTCGGCCGCCGTACCAGTAAGGACGGAAGCCCAGGATTCCCCTAAAAAATGCGTTCTCTGCGTCAGGACTATGCACCACGTAGCCCACGTGGATCATGTGATTGCTGAGCGGATTAGTTGGGACGGGCTCCGGCTCGGCGGGCGGCTGCACAAACTGCACTTTGTTGCCCTCGGGATCGCTCACGTCAAACCATTGGCTGCCGTCACTCGCTTTCTCGACGTTCGCCGGCACGGTAGTGCCATGATCCGCGAGGTACTTCCTTAACCCTTCTGCATTGGCGGTGTTGAAGGCCACGTGATCGAGCCGGTTGATGGAAGTATTCCCAGCGGGCAAGGGCAACACTTCGACAAACTGGATTGCGCTGAAGTAGTAGCGGACGCCGGCGGAATTCTCCGGGTCTGCTCGCTTTACCCCACCAAGATCATGCACGTAGAAATGTTCCGTCTTGGCCGCGTCTGAGCTATACACGCTAATATGAGATATCCCGCGGATCGCCGGCCGGCGGGTCGCGGTCTGCGCGAGCGAATAAACTGCGGATAGCAACGCTACCGCTGCAAGTACAGCAAAGTTCGGGTTCTTCATCGCAAATCTCCTTCTACGTCTGCGGTCCAGCTGAGGGCCGACGTCCACTGTCTTTCTACCAGAAACGCGAAGGGATTCGTTTGCAGCCAGCGAAGAGAAGGAAGCCAACCGCCGCTGTCTGCTGTGACTGAAACTGACCTGAGAACAAAACGAGAGACTTAAGAAAGGAGGATTGAGAGCTGTTTCCGTGTGTTTCCACCACCACACGCACAAAAGCGAGAGGGCGATTTCTCTCGCGAGATCTCGCCCTCTTATTTCCGATTTTCAGAGATCCGGCTCGGCTTCCGGATCACAACGCTTGTTATCACGGAATCGCTTGGCAACCACGAGCTACGGCCCGCGTCCGCCTCACTCTTCTATGATCACACTCGCCGCAAGAGCTTTCCCCCTGCCGTCCCTTTCCAGTTGCCTGGACTGAGTCTCGTTGCCGAGTCTCAAGGACCGCCGTCAGTCTGCTCTCTCCTTCTGGAAGATCACTCTTCCGCTGAAACCAATAGTACTCTCGAGCAACGGGAATAAGCGTGGCTCTCATAATTTTCTGCTGTGGAAATGGCGTTACAAAAAGTGGAAATTCAGGGTATAACTCGGGCTCTAACGCAGTACTTACCGCCCTCTGGTACTTACAACCCGCAGCTCGTGACTTAGCCCGTCTTTCGCGTAAAGTCGCAGAGCATGTCAGAGTGGATATTCAAACCGATATTCGTGATGTTGTAGACATGTTCGCTGGCCACGAGCCACACAATCTCGCAAATCGCGCGCTCGGAATAAAAACTCGACATGCGCGAGAACGTATTTGGATTGACCTTCTTGTCCCTTGTCAGTTCTGTCACATAATCCAACGCCGAGCGCTCCGCATCGCTGAAAAGAGGGCTGGTGCTGTAGCGCTCCAGTGCATCGAATTTGGCCTCATTCATCGATTCTTTGATCGCGTACGACCTCCCGATATCCATGCAGAAGAGGCAAACGTTCAGGCGCGCCACCTGTTCGCGAATCAGAAAAACCGTCTCTCGCGGCAGTTGCAGCTTCTTATCCAGCTGGCCGATCTTCCCCGCGAACATGCCGAATGCAGCCGGCAATCGCGCGGAGTACACCTTGATGGGTGTAAGCACTCTGCCAAACTGGCGCCGGCTAAAGTAGTACACCAATTTCATCATCAGTCCTTCCGGTTTTTCGATGGGCGCAAGATATGGGTCCGCCGAGTTGGGAACCGTGGTCGTGGGCTGGCTTGTTTGTGTCTGCATGATCGCTCTTCTCCTGAACAGAAGACTGTTCAAGCCGGCGATCTGTGACAAAGTCCTTAATTTTGATCCGGGAACAATTCAGGTAAATGTGCCAGCTTCTCCGGGTTGGTGACGACATAAATTCTCTGGATGTGCCCTTCGCCGGCCTCCACGGTGAGAACGGAGTACGGTTTCCCCTGCAGATAACTGACCATCCCAGGATCCCCATTGACCTGGGCCAGGCGGATGACCAGATTCTTTGGCATCAGCTTCTCTAGAGTGCCCAATGCCCCGCGGGCCACGTTCTTTGCACCGCGAATCAGATTGGGAGCGCTCACCGCCTTGCCGCCGCCGTCGGAGTGCAGTACGACATCACCGGCCAGCAATCCGACCAATCCCTCCAGATCGCCACTTCTTGTCGCCTGCAGAAAGCGTTTCAGCAAGTCGCTGCTCTCTTGGGGAGAAGCCTTGAAGCGGGGCCGCATCGCGGCGACATGCTGCCGGGCGCGATGCAAAATTTGCCGGCAATTCGCCTCGCTCTCACCTAGCGTTGTGGCCAGTTCAGGGTACTCGTACTCGAAGACGTCGCGCAGCAGAAACACTGCCCGTTCCACCGGTGTCAGGCGTTCCAGCACGAGAAGAAAAGCCATGGAGAGCGATTCATCCATCCTTATATTCTCCAGTGGATCGCTTCCCGCAGCAGTGACGATCGGTTCAGGAAGCCACTGACCCACATACTCCTCACGCCGCGCCCGCGCCGATTGCAGATGGCTGATGCACAGACGGCTGATGATCGTAATCAGGAAGGCCCGCGGCGAACGAATCTCTTGCTCGGGCGCCTGCTGCCAGCGGATAAAGGTCTCCTGCAGCATATCTTCGGCGTCCGCCACGCTTCCCAACATGCGATAGGCAACGGAGAAGAGCAGGCTGCGATATTCATCGAAGGTTGCCAACCGGATCGGGATATCCGGACCTGAAGGCAACATCCCGGCCATCGCTTCGCGTTCGTCTGGATTCGGCAAAATTCCTCCAAGCATCCTTGCGCTGATACAAACCCGGCTGTACCGCTGCTCCACATAGGATAGAGCTACGGTGGTACTCCAGTGGAATTTGCATTCCTTGTTGAGCGTAGCCGTTTCGGCTACACTGTTCGGGAGGTTCACTATGCGTCAAATTTCGCTTCGAGAGTTTCGGACTCGTGGCTCGAAGGCCCTTGAGACTGTTCCCCAGGGAGAGACCATATTGCTGTCTGGTCAGCAGGGACCAGCTTACTTTCTGGTTCCGGTGCTCGGCGATGTCGCCATGGAAGACCGGGAGTTGCGGAGGGCGATAGCGAAGGCCAGTCTGCGCGAGAGTTGGCTTCATGCCAAGGCGTCTGGCTTGGACCAGACGAACGACGAAGAGATTGAGCAGGAAATCAAGCAGGTCCGCAGAGTTCACAAGCGCCGGAAGACGAGGTGAGGCTCGCCGTCCTGGACACGAACATAATCGTCTCTGCCGGCATTAGACCTGAGGGCGCACCAGCAAAGCTTGTCATGGATTGGGTCCTGGATGGGCTGGTGCAGTTGGTCACCAGCCCTTTAATCGTCGAAGAATACCGGGCCATCGTAGAGCGCCCCAAGTTTCGCCGCTTTGGGTTTCCTCCGCTTTGGTTGGAGTTCCTGATTGAAGAGAGCATGCGCCTTCCCGATCCTGCGCGCTGGCCTCATGCTGGGCCAGACCCGAAAGACATGCCGTTCCTTGCCTTGGCGCACTCGGCTGGCGCATGGCTCGTGACTGGCAATCTTAGACACTTCCCGGAAGAAATAAGAGAAGGAGTAACGGTCCTCTCGCCAGGCGACTATCTGGCACATCTGATGAAAGCTACGAATCCAAGGCCCTAAATGGGGATCGAACTGGGCCTCAGAGCTTGTTATCGTGGTAAGTATCCTTGTTTTTCCCACGACGTTGTCAGTCTTCACAAATGAAGGAATTCAGGGTAACCTTATCCCCAGTATGCAGACAGCGCAGCGCCAGTCCTATTTCTTTACCTACCGCTACTGGTTTCCAGTAGCGGCTCTGGCGGCGTCTGCGCATCTACGACTCTGATTTTCTGATCTAAAGAGCGCATTCACCATCAAGGGCCGCGACCAAAGTCGCGGCCCTTTTGCATTTCAAATCAAAGCGAGGACTTCGAACATGCCTAGCCTTACCGTAGAAGCGGATACAAACCTGAAGGGAATGAGCACCACCAGCAACCGACGATCGATTGTTCGCATAGGGACAGTGGAAATCGGAGTTGGCCAACCCGTCGTCATTGCCGGACCCTGCTCCGTGGAGTCCTATGAGCAGACACTGGCCACAGCAGAAGCGGTCAAGTCCGCCGGCGCTCGGATCTTGCGCGGCGGAGCCTTTAAGCCGCGCACCTCTCCCTATGACTTCCAGGGACTGGGGGTCGAAGCCCTGCAGATCATGGCCAGGGTTCGCGAAGAAACAGGCTTGCCGATCGTTTCGGAAATCCTGAGCACCGACGACATTGAAGTGGTCGCGGAGCACGTAGATATGCTGCAGGTGGGCGCGCGCAATATGCAGAACTTCGCTCTGCTCCGGCGTCTTGGACAACTAAGGAAGCCCATCCTGCTCAAGCGCAGCCCGGCGGCCACGGTAAAGGAGTGGCTACTGGCTGCCGAATATTTGCTGGCAGGGGGTAATACCCAGGTGGTGCTCTGCGAACGCGGTATCCGATCGTATGACCCGGAATTGCGCAACACACTCGATTTGGCCGGTATGGCGCTCGCACGGCAACTCAGCCACTTGCCGGTGATCGCCGATCCCTCGCATGCGACGGGCAGACGCGATCTGATTCCAGCCATGTCACGGGCAGCATTAGCAGCGGGCGCCGATGGTCTGATCGTTGAAGTGCATCCGGACCCCGCGAAAGCGTTGTCCGATGGAATGCAGTCGCTGGATTTTTCAGGATTCCGCAGCCTGATGGAAATGCTGTTCGTTTAAGCTACTTGGCCAGCTCGTCGCGGTTCTCTTTCGCCCAGGCGCTATCTCGCGGCACTGCCTTCAGTGGCGGGCCGCCCTGCGTCCCGCAGGCGCAAGGCCCTTCGGTCTTGGCTTCGGTCATGCAATCGCAGGACTTTGTCTTCAGGCAGGCACAGACGTAAACGACATTGCTCTTATTTCCCGGCTGATTTTGAGAGCCGCCAGGCGCAGGGCTAAGGGCCAACAACAATAACAAGACAAAAAGAGCTGCAGTGGATCCCATCCGATTTCGCATGGTTTGCCCCTTGGCGCCACTATCGCCGCAAAGCTGTCTGGCGACAATATCCACTCAAGAAGAGCTCGATATAGCCACTAACCTGGGCGCCCCATTCAAGAACCTAACAAGAACCTCATAGGAACTGGACGGGTGCCCCACGTTCGCCTCAGCGTACGTGGGCCGAAAACGACGGGCGACCCGGATTTCCTGCACGCGGCACCAAACAGGTTCACGTGTGCGGCTTTCAGTAAGGAAAGCCGCATGAAGTGCGTCAACGCCACCAAACTCCACAGGAAATACGGGGGAAGCCCACAAAAGCTTTCGTTATATCGACCAGCAAGTCGGGAGGCTTAAAAGCTCATCCTTGATAGACCGTCTTCCCGCCGACGACAGTGCGGACAATCTGGATGTCCTTAATCTTTTCCTTGTCGACAGTGTGGAAGTCATCAGCCAGCACGACAAAGTCCGCGAGCTTGCCCGCGCTGATCGATCCTTTGATCGTCTCCTCGCGCGCGTTGTAGGCGCCGTTAAGGGTATTAACCCGCAGCGCCTCATCGATGGAGATCTTCTGGCTGGCTCCCCAGGTCTCGCCATTCCAACCGGTGCGCGTGACCATTCCTTGCATAGCCATCAGAGGGGCGAATGGGCCCGGGCTAAAGTCCGAACCGGCCGCGGGCGTGATCCCTGCGTCGATCAAAGTGCGGAATGCGGTCATGTGCTGCATCACGTCTTGGCCGTAGAAGTGAAACTTGTCGGCATTGTAATAAGCATAGGTGCTGAACTCAGCGGGGACCACATCCATGGCCTTCATCCGCGCCACCAGGCTGTCATTCACCAGGCTGCAGTGCGTAATCTTGGGTCGGACGTCAGCACGTGGATAAAGCTTGAGCGCGCGCTCGTATGCCGTGAGGACGCGGTCGATGGCCACATCCCCATTGGCATGGCAGTTTAGACGGATGTTGGCGCGGTGTACCCGCTCCACCCAGGCGTTCAGGTCCTCCTGCGTCTCGGTGAGGTTGCCATGATACGGCGGAGAGATGTCCCTATAAGGTGTGCTGATGGCCATGGTGCGTTCTGAAAAAGAGCCATCGACGGTATGCTCGGCAGTGGCGCCGAAGCTGATGTACTCGTCGCCAAAGCCGGTTTCGATGCCGTTGCCGATCATGGCCTCAAGAAGCTCATCGTAGGGCTCATAGCTGACGCGGTGGAGCAGTCCTCCGCGGATGCGCTGCTCCTGCATGGCCGGGAGCACATCGGCTTCGTCATGATGGACAGTGGTCAGCCCGTACTCAACGAACTTCTGCGAGATGAACGCGACGCCGTCGAAGACGCGCTTCTGTTTCACTTGCGCAGAGTAGGTCACGCGCTGCCCCGGCTTATCGATGGTTTCCATCGCGCGATCGGTCACGCGGCCGTTGAGCTCGCCCTTTTCATTTCTGTCATAGGTTCCGCCGTAAGGGTTGGGCGTGTCCTTGGTGATGCTCGCCATCTGGAAGGCCTTGCTGTTGTAGAAGCCGGTGTGGCCGCCGCGATGATGCACGCAGACCGGGTGCTCAGTCGAGACCCGATCGAGGTCCTGAGCATTCAGTGGGCGTTTGTCCTTGATCTTGGTGTCGTCGTGGAAATAGCCCTCCACCCAATAGCCGGGCGGAGTGGCCTGGGCGCGCACGCGCAGCTTTTCGACAATGCTGTCGATGGTGACGAACTCCACCTGGTAGGGATTGCCGACCAGCACGTCGTAGAGCAGACCTTCGCCGCCTCCGTGGTTATGCGCGTCGATAAAGCCGGGAACCACGGTCATTTGTTTTGCGTCGTAGGTCTGGGTCTTCTTCCCGATGAGGCCCTTGATGTCGGCGGTGCTGCCGACTGCGAGGAAGCGTCCGCCCTTGACGGCGAAGGCCTCGGCTTGAGGCATGCGCGCGTCGACCGTGTAAACTTTGGCGTTGAAGACGACAAGATCAGCGTCGTTGAAGCCTGTATTCTGCGCGACGGCGGAGAGCCAGGAGCGCCCGGCCACACCGGCGAGGCCCAAGCCCATAAGGTTCAGAAAGTCTCGACGGTGGATCATCCTGGCAATACTCTAATGCAAGTCAGCCATCGTGGCGTCCGCCATCTTCACGGCGTGCGCAACTTCAGGCCGTTGGGTGTGCGCCCCTGCATCGGTTTGCTTCGCCGCGACGCTGTAGAACGCGCGCGCCTCGTCCGGCCGCTTGGCCCGCTCCGCAGCCTCGCCGGCGCTGAGCAATCCATTCAGACGGTTCGGGCTCAGCTTGAGCGCTACGCGATATTCTGTCAGCGCCTCCTCGGGTTTGTTTTCCAGCAGTAGCAGATCACCCAGCATCTCGCGCGCGGGAATATCGACCTCCGCTTGCCCTAACTTGTCTTGCTGGTTAGCGGCCTTGTGCATTGCTGCCACTGCCGCATCCGGATGACCCTCGGCGAAAGCCTGCCAACCGAGGATCTCGTTTTGCTTTATTTCGAGCCCGCCCACATCGTCTCCCATCGGAGACTTCTTCACCGCTTCCAGGTCCGCGTCGAAACCCTTCAAGGCCGCAGCAGCCAGCTTCGCATCCCGCAGATGACCGGCAGCAATCCCCTGCCCCCAATAGGTCTCGAACGTGGCGGTCTCCTTGGATCCCGGCGCTGGTTTCTGCATGGCAAGGGCATGCCAGTCGTGCATCTCCGCGGCATAGATTGCTCTTACCTCGTTGTCGAACCAGGGCCCGGCATCCTTCATATCGTCCATGCCTGGCATCGCGCTCATATGCTCGCCGACCGCCCTCATGTTCTCAGTCAGCACCTTGGCCTTTTCATCCTGACCTACCTGGAGATAGGCATAGATCAGGAACTCCTCCGCATGCATCTGGTGCGCGCTTCCAGGCTGCCCTGCCGCCTCCGCTTTCTCCGATGCGGCCACTGAAGCCAGGTTCGAATTGATGTCCTCTTGCCACATACCCAGCCGGGCAAAGATATGTCCGGGCATGTGCAGCGCATGGGGAGAGGAAGGCGCAATCTTGGCATACTCCCTCGCCGCTGCCAGCCCGTCCGGCGCCAGCGCCGGCGTGTCGCAGGTGTGGATAATGTAGTGCGCCAATCCTGGATGCTCGGGATGCTCCGCGAACAGCGGCACCAGGATGGCCAGCGCCTGGTGCTCATGGGTCAACGACGTGTCGCTCGGCGCCTCCGAAGCCAGCATGGACAGAGCATCGAAGGCCGCTCCCTCCACGTCTTGAGGGAACTCGGCGTGCAGTGCGTTCATCTTCGTTTCATAGGCATCGGCCCGCTGCTGAAACGGAACATCAGCAGGGTTGAAAAACGCGCTCATCGCCGCGATGTACGCCTGCTCCCGCGGTGTAATCGTCGCCGGCGGCGCAGCGAGCGCGCGCGCCGTGGCCATCTCATCCGCACCCCGCTTCAGAGCCGGCGCTTCCGGCCTTCCCCAAAGCTCCTGGAACTGGGTCATCGCGATGCCCCAGTGCGCCATCGCGCACCCAGGATCGTCTTTGGCAATGGCCTCAAACTGCATTTGCGCTTTGGTGTATCCGAAGGAGTGCAGGAGGGCAATTCCGCGCTCCATCGGCGCCTGTGACCGCTCAGCACACGAGGTGGGGAAGGACACGTGCCCCAACTGCTCGGCCGTATCGTCGTGCTGGTGATGCTCCATATCGGGCATCGTTGATTGGGCATACGTGTGACTTATCAGCAGCGCGCCGCAAGCAAGCAAAAGCGGGATCGTTCGCATAGGCTTCCAGGCTATGCCTGCGCTCTCCCCTCAGCAAGATGATTCAGGCAACATGTCCAAATCGCGCGCTCTTGAACGTCATGGTAATGACGGAGGTATTTTGCGGGATTAGTTGCCCTAGACAGCGATCGGCGGCCGCGCCACGGCTGCGCTCATCTCTTCTAGGACCTCGTCGCGCAGAGTTACCGGCGCGAGAACATGAGCGCGCGAGCCGAAACCCAGAGATACAAAGCGAGCCTCATCCTGGCTCTCAAAGAAGACATGAAGAACAGTCCACTTATCCGGAATAGCATGCTGCACTTCCGGCGCCGGCGAGGCGCGGCACCAACGACGGAGCACGACCGCTGCGTCGGGAGCAAGAGCCAAGGTGGCGCGAAACTGCTCGCGCTTTTGTTGCAGCTGCGCTGTCGCCGTTTTCCAGTGGGTGGCGAGGTCGAAGTTTGCCGGCCGCTCGAAGGTCACGGCGAGGACCACTGCATCCTGCATGCGGGAGATGCGGTAAGTCCGCATGCCCGCCGGCGCTCGCGCCACCAGGTACCAGATTCCCTGCTTGGCCACGATGCCGAAGGGGTCCACGGTGCGCACGCCGCTCTCGCCGTCGGCCCGCGAGTAGAGAAAGCTGAGTTTGCAGTCGCGGGCGATGGCGTCCTGGACGATAGGCAGCAAATCGAGGCCACCGGAGCTGGGATGCCAGCCGACTGGATCGATGTGAAGCCGTGCGCGGATGGAGGCGGCCTGGGTCTGCATTCTCTGCGGCATCGCCGCCAGCAGCTTGCCAAAGGCGCGCTCCGATGCCGCGGCCAGTGCAGGATGCCCCAGCGCACTGGGCTGGGACATGAGCAGCGCGCTCAGCTCGCTATCGTCCAGGCCGGGAACCTTTGTGCGCCAGCCGTGTGCCAATTCCCATCCGCCCTGAGCGCCGCGCAGCGCGACCACTGGAACCCCGGCAGCACTCAGCGCCTCCATATCGCGATGCGCGGTGCGCTGCGAAGTTTCGAGGCGCTCGGCCAGCTCACGAGTGGAGAGACGTCCGTGCGCCTGCAGCAGCAACAAGGCGGAGAGCAAGCGGTCCGACTTCATAGGGCTGTCTCCTCCTTCTATTTAGATAATTCAGCATATATGACAGCGGATGTCATATATGCCTCTTAAAGTTGACAGTGAGGAGAAAACCGATGGGCTTGAGAGAGTTTTTCCTGTGGCAGTTGGAGCACGAGGTTGAAACCTCGCGCAAGGTGATCGAACGTGTCCCTGAGGGACGGAACAGCTGGAAGCCGCATGAGAAGTCGATGGAGTTAGGCTATCTGGCAGCCTTGGTAGCCTCGATGCCGGGATGGGTCGAGTTCATGGTCAACCGTCGTGAGCTGAATCTCTCCGATCCCGCGAATGACGTCATGCGAACCAAGCCGGTGAAGACGCGCGCGGAGTTGTGCCACATGCTGGCCATGGGGCTGGCAAAGTCGCGGAAGGCGCTCGAAGACACGACGGAAGAGCACCTGTTAGGGATGTGGCGCTTCCGCATGGACGGCCACGTAGTGAGCGAAGGGCCGCGCTACGCCATGATCGCCGACGGAGCCATGACACATCTCGCTCATCATCGCGGACAGCTGACGGTGTACCTGCGCTTGCTGGAAACGAAGGTTCCAGCACTCTACGGGCCATCAGCGGATGAGGCGTACTAACTGGACGGGCGGAGAAACCCCCAGCAACCCAAACTCCGCCCGACCCCTTCCCCTCCCGGGAAAAACCAGTGTCCTCCCGTAGTTCGGCAGGTGTATTGTTTATCTGTTGGAAACTGGGGCTAGCTCCCAGGTCCATACCACGGGGAGGCTCGAAAGCAATGGGGGCAATTTCGCGCAACTGGGCAAAGTGGTGTTGGGGACTCATCCCGCTCTCTGCATTCGCACTGATCATCGGCTCGCTACTGCACGGAGGCCGATCTGTTCACGCCGACCAGACCCCGCCTCCTACCGTTAAAGAGATCAAGCTGGGCACTGCGCGCCCGGGCACTCTCTACGCCTTCACCCTGGCGGTGAAAGATCCCGCGCAAGTGCAAGGGAGCGACGCTGTCCTCGCCACCGTGAAAGACGCGCAGGGCGTCATCGATTCCAAATGGCTGCATACCGCCGACCTGGATTTCTACTTGACCCTCCGGCCGCGCGCTGCCGGCCCGGTAACCGTGAGCCTATCCTCCACTGCGCCCGCCCCGGCGATGAGCGCTTCGCTGCACAAGATCCTCGAAGCCCCAGAGCTGAAGACCGAAGGTGGAGTTACCCCGGGAGTCATCGCCGCCGCGCCCAACGGCACCTGGCAAACCGCCCAGCCCTTCGAGTTCGGCCAGACCATTTATGGCAGCGACGACGAACGCCCCTACGCCCCCTCGCGCAACGAAGACGGCTACGCCGCTATGCTCAAAGGCTTCCAATGGTTCAAGTTCACCTTTAAGGAAGCCCAACCGCGCCTGGTCTACTTCACCCTCAACGTCACCGATCGCGATGTGCCTCTGGATGTGGATATCTTCCAGTTAGGCAAGGACGACGTAGTCCCCTACAACACCGGCGAGTTTGTCTACCAGGTGGAAGCCACGCAAAATTATCCCGGCCTCTATAAGTTCCGCACCCGTATCCTGCAGCCGGGCCAGGAGTACTACGTGCGCGTGGCCGGCAACCACCCGGCTTACCAGCTCCACACCTCCGACTTCCCTGTCCCGCCTTACTCCGACCCGCACCTGGCCGTGCGCGCGGGCATGGACTTCCTGGTCAACATGGGCGACACGTGGCTTTCGAATACGCCCCGCCGCGGAGCTATCGCCCTGCGCACCACCATGCAGCATTCTGAGACCCAGCTCTGCATCGCCTGCCATCCGGCGCAGTTCACTACTCGCGGCTATCTTACGGCGGTGAAGAACGGCTACGCTCCCACCCAGCGGTCGCAGCTGGAGTTCATCATGGACCGCCTTTACAACAACACGCGTCCTTTATATGGGGAGCCCGGCACCAACTGGGTGCGGGTGATTTACACCGCGCGTACAGAGGCGAGCCGCCTGCCCCTGATCACGCACCAGTTCGAGCAGAACGTAACCCACGATCCGCCGCGGGAAAAATTCGACGTCCCCTACGCCGAGTACCTCAAGATCCACTACAAGGGCGTCACTACCATGCCCGGCGACGAGGCCGATGGCTGCGAACCCGACGTGAGCCCCTTCGAAATTGCTACCCAAAGCTGGCAGACCTTCGACATGGTCTACAAGCAGACCAAGGACCCGCAGTGGCTGGCCGAGCGCAACCATGTGGAGAGCTTGGCCCTGGCCTACAAAGCGAAAAACATGATTGACCTCAGCTGGGAGATCATGCTGATGTCGACCATCGACCGCGCCAAATACCAGGCGCAAATCGACCAGCTGATCACCCAACTCTACGGATACGAAACCCCCGGAGGCGGCTGGCCTTATCCCTTTGACAAGAAAGCCAAGACGGCCGACTTTATCTCCTATAACGCCGTGCTCGCTGTGGCCATGGCAGGCCGGCGTCCGGAGAGCGACGAGCACTTAGCTGTGGCGGTGAAAGCCATGCTCGCGGCCCAACGGCAGGAAGGCAGTTGGGAAGGCGACCCCGTCTACCAGGGCTTCAACACGCCCTTCCGCGCCACGCAGTTTGCCGTAATGGCTCTTTCCACCCTCTACCCGGGAACCACCCAAGCCAAGGACTGGGACGCCGGCTTCCCCGCCCCACCCACCAAGCTGGCCAAGAACAACCTGCCCTTGCTGCTGGCGCAGCTTGACCTGTTTTGGGACTTGGCCCCGGAGCCCGTCCTCAAGCAAATCCGCGAGGTGCTGATCAAGAGCGATCAGCCCCTGGCCCGCGAAGCCGCCGCCCGCGCGCTGGGCCACATGGCTGATCCGGGATCGCTGCCGGTTCTGATGCAGGCCCTCGGCGATCAGACAAAGATGGTCCAGAGCAGCGCTGCCTACGCGGTGCGCATGATCCTCTCGCGGCGCCAGGACGCAGCTCCTGCCGGACGCACCCTGCTGACTGCCGCGCTGGGCTCGCCCAGCGCGCGTGTCCGCTGGGGCGCCGCGCGCGTCTTCAACCAGCACTTTCGCGATCTGACTGGCGATAAGGAACTGCTCGCCGCCCTGGAGCGCGACATCAACGACCCCGTGCCCTTCGTCCGCTTTGAGGCCGCTTCCGGCTTATGGCGTTGGTACTACTGGCAAGTGGATCAGCCGGATATGCGCAACAGCACCCTCGAAACCCTGGCCACGCGCATGAACGTCGAGACCGACGCCATGGTGCGCCGCGGGCTCCAGGAGAGTATCTACGACCTGCTCGACGAGAACACCGGCTACCTGACCGCGTGGGTGCGCGCCAGCGCTCAAGATGCGGATAAGAACGCCATAGGCGCCGGCTACGAGGCCGTGGTGCATGACCAGGCCCAAGTCCTGGCCAAAGTCCTGCGCACCGCAACGCCCTTAGGCCGCGAAGGCATCCTCAATGCCTTGTGGGATTTCCACGTGCGCCACTACGCTCTGCCTACCTTAAAGGAGAACACCGTCTCCATCGGCCTGCCTGCGGTGCTCACCAAGTACGTCAGCGGAGTACCCGACCTGCATCGCCCCGGCTATGAGTATCCGCCCTATCGCGAGACAGTCGACTTCAAGTATGACGTGCACAACGGATTCTTCCAGACCCGCGTGGGCAACGATAGCGACCTCATCCACTTCTTTAAGTCTTCCGGGCCGGAGCTTGAAGAGGCTTTACTTGCCTGCCTCAAGGGCGCCGACGACAACATGAAGATCGAGGTTCTGAAGGCGGGCAGCACACTCAGCGGAGCGGGCGACGAGCGCTTCGCCCTGGCGGCCCTCACCCTGTCTGAAGACCCGAACCTCCAGGTGCGGCAGACGGTGCGCTATGTATATGAGGATGGCCAGCGCGGCGTCCTCAATCTGGATGCTCCCTCTGCTCCCGATCCGCACCTGGTTAGCAAGGTGGTCGAGATCCTCAAGCACGGCAATCCCGATAGCCAGGCGGTGGTGCTGCCCTTGCTGGCCGCGCTGCCCAGCGATTCCCCGTGGGCACAGCAGCCGGAGGTTTTAGGTGGCCTGCGTTCCCTGCTCGAAGAACAACCGCGGCCGGCAAACTACGCGGAGGTGCTGAACGCGGCCTCGTCCTTCAAGAGCCTGATGCGGGAGACCGATCTGCAGCAGCAGGTCCTGGCCGGGCTGAATGATCCCAATCCGGAAGTACAGCGCGCCGCGATTCGTGTCTCGCTGGAGCACTTCCTGGGCGACCCGGCAACCGAGCCGCTGGTGAAGACGGCCTTCGCCCATCTGAACCCCTCCGCGGTTGGGGTGTTTTTGCAGGAGGTGAGCGACCCCAAGTTCCTGAACCGGCATGCCGGCGTTTCGGGCGGAGCCATCTCGCAGGATCAGGCTTACTTCCTGAACAAGAGCTTGGTCGCGATTAAGCGTCCCACGGACCTGCTGGATAACCCGCTGGTGCTGAGCACGGTTCTTGCCAGCCTGCAAAACCCTGACAACAATGTGCGCGCGGCCGGCCTGGACACGCTGCGCAAGGTCAAAGGAATAGAGCAGCGGCCGGAGTTCCGCGCCGCCATGGAGCGGCTGCAGAACGACAACAATCCGCGCCTGAAGCTGATCGCCGCGAGCGTGCTGGAAGGCAACAAGCTCAGCGACGCGCTCAAGGACGTACAGCCCGGCTCGGTGCTCGACTTCAACTACTTCGTGGCCAAGATCGAACCCATTCTGGCGACCCAGGGGGCGGACGGCAAAGCGTGCGTCTTCTGCCATGCCAGCCACGTGATCTTCAAATTGCGTCCGCCCAACGATCAAGGAGTCTTCTCTGACCAGGACAGCGAAGACAACTACAAGTATGCGATGCGGGTAGTGAACATCAGCGATCCCACCCACAGCTTGATCCTGATCAAGCCGACGCGGCCGACGGATGCCGTCGGCAACGTTGGCGACTACCTGGCCACCCACAACGGCGGCCAGCGCTGGCATGGCAATGAGGACAGCTGGCAGTACCGCACCATCCTGGAATGGATTCGCGGTGGGAGATTAGAAACCGCAGCGGTGACGAACAAATAGATAGACGGGGGGGCATTTGAGACGTGGGGGACGAAGGGCCCGGCTATAATAGCGCCTGCTGTGGCCCGTTCTGCGGTGCACTTCAGCTACATTTCGCCGGCGGGCAAAAAGCGCAGGGGCTAAAGCCCAACCTATTTTCAATCGTGTGCGGCACGACTAAAGTCGTGCCCTGACACAAAGCATGAGTTTTTCCGCATCCTTTAGAGCCCAGACCTTGTGGGGTCGTTAACGGCCCGAATTTAGAGGCTGCGGAAAAGGTCGGCGTTGGGGAGGAAAGCAAAATACCTCAGAGGCTTCTAAAGAGGGTGTGTGAAGCGGGAGAGAAACAGCAGGTCCCTCCTTTACGCTACGCTCCGGTCGGGATGACAATTTTGTTGTACCCGCAAGAGCTTCAGCGAGAAATACTTGGCCCTGCAAGAGAATTGTCATCCCGACCGGAGCGTAGCGTAGTGGAGGGACCTGCTGTTTCTCTCCCAGTTCTCACACACCCTCTTTAGCCCTTATCAGTCGCGGGAAAAGGCGACCTTGTGCAGCAGCGCCTGGAACTGCGGCTCGGTGCGAAGAGCATCGAAGCGCGGATCATAGGGCAGGTAGATAAGCCAGTTAGAGCGCGCCTGGTAAGCGTGATTCAACGCCATCTGCGCTTTCGCTTTGTCACCAACAGCCGCCCAAGCCGCCGCGGCATAATAATCAGGGATAGGCGCGCCGTGCGATCGCGCCACCAGACCCGCAAGCTTCCGGCCGGCTTCGGCTCGTCTTCCACTCCGGGCCAACTCGTAATCAATCAGCATGGGAGTGATGGCGCTATCCCTCTCCAGCTTTTCCGCCTGGTGGAGTTCGGCCATCGCTTGCCTATCCGCGTTCTCCTGCGCGTACACCAGTCCCAGCAGTTGGTGCGCGGGAACAAAATCGGGATACAGCTCCAGAACCCGTTTGCATTGGTCGAGCGCTTCCCGGCGGCGCAGGAGAAAGTAGCCCCAGGCCAGGGAGGTTTGCACGCTCGGTGAAACCGGGTCGAGTTCCGCGGCGTGCTTCATGGCCACGATCCCTTCTTCGCCTCGGGCCATCCCAAACAGCGCATAGCCGTAATACTGATACGCAACCGCGTAGTTGGGATCCATGGCGATCGCAGCTTTGAATTCCCGCTCCGCGCCTTGCCAGTCCCAATCGTAGTCAGTAAGCGCAGAAAGCAGGGAGACATGGGCTTCCGCGAGGGAGTTATCTATAGATAATGCCTTCAGCGCGGCCGCCTTGGCGCGCGGATAAGCTTCCGAGGGGGGCACGAAGTGGTAGAAACCCTGAAGCGTGTAGCAATCGCTAAGGGCCGCGTAGGCGCGCGCATATTTGGGATCGATCTGGATAGCCTGCTGCAGTAGATCGATGGCTTTTGCCAGGGAATTTTGCGTGCGCATGTTGGCGAAAAACTCCGCCTTCATGTATCTGGCATAGGCCTCCGGCTGGTTGGTGTCGGGACCGGTTTTTACCGCACGCATGGCGAACTGCGGTATCAGCGCGCTGGCAACCTGCTGCGCGATGGAGTCTTCGGTATTGAAGAGATTGCTGTTATCCGTCTTGAAGTTGCCTGACCAGAGGTCCGCGCCGGTGCCGCTGTCCAGCAAGCGCACAGTGATCGCGAACTTGTTATCCGCATGGTGGATCTCTCCGTTTACCAGGGCCTGGACCTTGAGTTTCCTCCCTGCCGAGGCAGGGTTCGGATGAGGACCCAGGATGGATCCAACGGTCCTGGAAGAACGGACCCGCAACTGCGGGACGGTGTCGAGTTTGGCCGCCACCGCGTCTGCAAGCCCTAGCCCCAGGTATTGATCCTCTTCCCTGTTGCCCTGGGAGCTGAAGGGCAGCACGGCGAGCGAATGGATGCCCTCCGTCGCCGCCACGCGGCTGGGCGCGCCCCCCTGCAGACGATGCGAATAAAAGACGACGGCCAGCACTGCAATCAGGGCGGCGAGGGGAACGGAAATGAGCCACGCGCGGGCGGGCATGCTGACGGAGGGCGGCGGAGGAGCCGTCTCAACAACCACCGGGGGCTCTGCTTTTGCCTCCGGCGCCAAGACTTGGCTGGAGGGTGCAGCGAGAGCAACGCCCTCGGCTGCGGGGATGGTGGGGGCCGGACGTGGCGGCAGCTCCTGGAATGGACCCACGTAACGATAGCCCAGGCCCCAGCGGGTCTCGATAAACTGGGAACCCTGCGGCTCGCCCAGGGCTTTGCGTATGCTTCCCACGGCTTTGCTCAGGCTTTGGTCGTAGACTTCTTTGCCATCCCAAAACCGCTCCAGCAGTTCCTCGCGGTAGACCATGCGGTGACGGTTTTCAATCAGCCACAGGAGTACCTGGTAGGGTTTGCGCTGCAGGGTTACGCTGCGGGTGCCGATGGTCAGCAGCTGGTTATCGGGATCGAGGGTTGCGGAGCCTAAGACAAACATGACGATGCGACCGTCTTTTCGGGGGGAGGACCGCAGTATATCGAGTTAGGTTAACGATTTCATAATTAATTCCGAATTGGGTGAGATTCAGGTAAAGATTTTGCCCACAAAATGCCCTACTGTGCTCCCACAGCAGGAAGCTCGCACCCTGCATGACGTCATGCCAACCGTAGTTCGGAACGCTGTTGAAACTATTCGGCTGAGATCCTGTCTTAGCCGTTGCGCTGCGCTTTACTCTGCCTTGGTTCTTCCCTATCTCCATCTATTAGCTCGCAAGTCTGCAGAATGACGGTGCACGCGCGGAGTGCTTCGTCCTGGCGATCGGGTGCCCTACATCGGGGGGTGTGGGGCACCCGTCGGCCTGAGGCCGATCTTGGGTGGATCGCGATCGAGCGACCCGACACATGGAGATGGCCAGCGGGAGAAATCCTCGGTTGGGTGTCCGGGCTTTAGGGACTAATGGGGGTCTCGCATTGCCAGCGCTAAAGCGCGTGATCAATCGAGACTCTTTCACAGAGCGCTAAAGCGCTCCTCCCCCCGCATAAATGCGGGGGCTCCCACCACCAATTTGGACAAGTCTGATTCTCAGTCGTCTCCGTTCGACAAGCTCAGGGCAGGCTATTCGGGACTGCAGGTATTTCCCCAAACCATTCGGCCGCTTCTAGCCCGGATGGTTCCCACGCAGACACTGAAGCCCTGACATCCTCAAGACAGATCGGCCTTGAGACCCTGAGGTAAGCTTTTCCATCCATCCGCATGAATTCAAGCCGCATGATTTCGAAGAAAGCCGCTACCTCAGGGCTAATGCTCGCTGCCGTGTTATGGCACGGCTGAAGCCGTGCCCTTCGTTTGACACATTATTTATAGGTAGCGTTGGAGCGACCCAGGTCGTCGTGGTGCGCGCTGACGTCGATCATGGAAGTAAACGCCACGCCTCCCAGGGGATCGGACTTGATCGCCTCCTCGAGCGCCGCGTTGACCTTATCCAGGCCGTCCGCATTTGCTGAGAGGTAGACAATGTTGAACACGCCGGGAGCTTCGGTGTGGATCGCCTGGGTATCGACTTCGTACTCGCGCAGCGTGCCGTCGGCGAACAGTTTCTCCAGCAGCGGCACGACCAGCCGCTTGCTAATCATCGCCACCGAGCCGTCCGGCGCGTCCGGCTTTAAACGGTAGGACGCCACATAGGTATACCCACCCTTCACCGCTCCGGGATGCCAGTTGTAATAATGGCTTTCGTAGACGTTATCGAAGTGGCCGGTGGCGCTGGTCAGGACGGAAGTAGATGAATCGGCGGACTTCTCCAGCTGATCCAGCACGTCGAGTACGCCGGCCAGAGACATGGCCGACCACCAATCGTCGTGGGTGACGCCGTCCCCCTGGTGGACCAGGGTCACATCGTTGCCATAGCCGACGATGGTTCCGTTGGCGATGGCCTTGTCCAGCAGCTGTTGTTCAGGGGCGTAGGACTTCTCCATGTCGGCCCACTTTTCCCGGGGAATATTCCAATTCGCTACGTACGTATATAGCGCAGGTTTTTCTTTCACCTCAGACGTCTGCGCACCTGCCTGCCCGGCCCAAACGGCGGACAGCGCCAGTGCGCCCACGGCTGCGAAGTCTTTCCACACTTTCCCGTTCATGATCGTTCATCCTCCGTAAGTTAGATCAGGATCCAGGTTGGGTATTCCTGGCGATGGAAGTGTACAGGGGATTCGCTGGTTCGAACGGGAATTTGTATGAAAGGGCGCGGCGACTCGCCGTGGGCAAGACAACCGGAGGTCAGGCGGGCTGCGGCTGCCAAAAAAAAAGAGCGCGATAAGCGCGATAAGTCCACCGTTGGGCTTCTACCGATACCCCATTTTCTATGTGTTCGCCCACTTCGATGACCGACCAGAGGGTGGTGCGTGCAAAAATGTGCGAAATAAGCGAACTAAGCGAAGTAAGTCTGCCGCTTTTTCCGGAGACGAGGCGTGGGATGGCCTCAGGCTGCTGTCTGGTGGTGTCTCTTCCAAGTTGTCAAAACTGCTCAATCAAGAGGACGCACTGAGCGCACCCTGGTTGATCTGTGCTCACCGCAGGCCCCCTCGCAGTGCGCGGGAATGCTGCGGACAGACGTGATCCGTCACTTTCGATGTCACATTACCGTTTGCTACACCCAAGTCATCATGCGGACAAGCGCTGATGCTTTCCCGGTGATTGGCGGCAGATGCACGGGTAAAGCGCGCCGGTGCAACGCCAAGCAGAGCCGTCGTGGTAGGACAGCGCCGATGTGTGTTACTTGCAACCACAGTAGTACGGTTTTGGGACCGCGTCCAGCGTGAGCAGAAGATTTTTTTGGTAACCAGGCGCGTCCATTACCAGCCCATTTGTCGCACTCGCGCCGGGGCATCGCGTGACGGCACGGCGTTGCGTCAGCGGCGGGTTAGGACCTCAAGTGCCGGTTGGTGATTGCTGCGTCCCTTTAACTCTCGACGACGGTTTTCCTCTGCAACGTTCGTGCACTGTATTTTCCTATTTTGATGACCTATCACGCAGCGTGGGCGATCAGCAACGATGTGTGCATCGCCCGGCTATGAGGCGCCTCGCATTGGGGCGCGCATCCGTGCCTGAATGCACTGGTTCCCACCTGGCTAGCGAAGCTACATCGTGTCACCAGGTAATCCAGCGAAAGAGAGCGCGTGCGCAAGTGCGTTGTAGAGGCTGAAAGCGGGGAGGTACTGCGGCAAGACGTGATTCCCTTTGAACAATAGATTGCATGTGGGCGCACCCCAGCTATACTGGATTCGCCGATTAGCACCAGTGACCCCGCCCCTCGGAAGCTCGGAAGGCGGGGTTTATCATTTTGCGGCGAGTCTACCATGATCCATTTCTACTCCCCCGACCGTCTGCGCAGCCTTCGCCGGCGCGCGCTGCTGAGTCAGCGCGAAGATGGTGAGGAAGTCCCGGCAGATCTTCCGGACGCTATGAAAGCAATCGACCGGCGAACATTTTTGAGATCTTCGACGGCCGCCGCCCTGGGCTCGCTCGCTGGGCCGGACTTGTATGCGCTGCCGAAACTCGACACAATCATTGACACGCACGTCCATTTCTACGATCCATCGCGGCCCGGAGGAGTTCCCTGGCCATCGAAAGACGATGCAGTGCTCTATCGTACAGTTTTGCCGGCCGACTACAAACGAGTGACAGCGGCCTTTCACATCAAGGGTGTGATTGAGGTGGAGGCCAGCCCTCTGCTGAAGGACAATCAGTGGGTTCTCGATCTTGCGCGCCGTGAGCCTATTATCCTCGGCACATGTGGCCATCTTGAGATCGGCAACGCAGGATTCGGTGAGAGTTTGGAACGCTTTCACAAGACGGACCGCTTCCTCGGAATACGTATTGGATCCACGTGGGGTAGAGTTCTTCGCACTGACCTGAAGAATCCCAAAACGATTTTGGATCTGAAACTGCTCGCTCAGGCAGGTCTGGAGGCGGACGTCCTGGGTGGGCCAAGTATCCTCGAGGATGTGGTTCAAATCAGCGATAGAGTCCCTGACTTGCGGATAGTGATCGAACATATGCCATTCGATGCTCCTGATACCGAAGCAGAAAGGTCTACGGCTGCAAGAGCGCTACGCGAAATAAGGGACCGGCCGCAGGTCTTTTGCAAAGCCTCAAATGTTCTGCGCAGAGTGAACGGCCGCCTGCAGACGGATGCTAACTACTATCGTCCTGGATTGGAAGAGCTTTGGGACGTCTTCGGCGCCGACAGATTGATTTACGGCAGCAACTGGCCCGTCAGCGACAACGTTGGGCCATATGATATTGTCTTCCATGTTGTACGCAGTTATTTCGCTACCAAGGGAATGGATGCTTCGCAAAAGTTCTTTTCAAAAAACTCGAAGGTTGCGTATCGATGGACAGCCTAGACCCCGTTGATCCGTGCGGGTATAGCAAACCTACCGGAGAACCGAAACCAAGATGAGGTCTTTGAAGGCCGCATTCCTTGTTACCGCGGGTATCCTCATAGCGATCGTAGTTGCTCCTGTCGTTGCCGCTCAGGAAGTGGATGCTACAACGCTTCTCCACCCGCCAGCGGGAAGTTGGCCGACTTATCACGGCGACTATTCCGGCAAACGTCATAGCGCGCTCACCCAGATCAGCCCACAGAACGTAGGCAACCTAAACCTTGCCTGGGCGTTTCAGACAAACCAGGCCGCAGCTATCAAATCCTCCCCGCTGTTCGCTGATGGCATCCTGTACTTTACCGTTCCGGATATTGTATGGGCCGTGGATGCGCGATCGGGCCACGAAATCTGGCGCTATATCTACCCGCCGAATAAAGGAATTCCTATCGGCAATCGCGGTGTAGGGATGTACAAGGGGTGGCTATTCTTTCTGTCTCCGGACGCGCATTTAGTGTCACTCAATGCCAAAGACGGCACCGTGCGCTGGAGTGTGGCGGTAGCAGATTCCAGGAAAGGCTATTTCACCACAATGGCGCCACTCGTTGCCGGCAACCATGTGCTGGTTGGTGTTTCGGGCGATCCGGTCGAGTTGACGGGCTATTTACGGTCAGTCGACCCGGAGACGGGCGGGACGCAATGGCAGTGGAACGCGACCCCGCCTCTCGGCACGCCGCATTCGACCACCGGGGGCATGCCGTGGATTACGGGAACCTATGATCCCGCTCTCAACCTTTTGTATTGGGGGACGGGAAATCCTACTCCTATATTGAACGCGTCTTCGAGGCCGGGCAATGATCTTTACACCTGTACTATCGTGGCTCTTGACCTCGGTACCGGCAAATTGGTGTGGGCCTTTCAGCCCTCGCCCCACGATACGCACGACTGGGACGCAGTCGAGGTCCCGGTACTGGTCGATGGTGAATTTCATGGCCGCCAGCGCAAGATGCTTATACAGGCCTCGCGCAATGGATATTTCTTTGTCCTGGACCGCGTAGACGGAAAGAATCTCTTAACGAGCCCGTTTGGACCCGTGAACTGGTCGTTGGGCGTTGATCAGCATGGAAGCCCGATTCCAAATCCTGATAAAGACGCTACTCTCGATGGCCGGTTGGTCGCCCCCGACGAGAACGGCCTTACCAACTTTCGTTCTCCCAGCTTCGACCCCGAAACTGGACTCCTGATTGTTGATGCGCACCCAAGCTATAGCCTTTTTTACTTTTCCAAGCCGACGGATGGAACTCGAGCTTGGACAGGGGATAACGACGACGTGTGGGGCAAGAGCGTGATTGAGGCCATCGACTACCAGACGGGCAAGGTTCGCTGGAGCCACGAGATCGGTCCAGGAAGCGCCGGGGCGGGCGTTTTGACGACGGATTCGGGACTTACGTTCAGTGGAGATGCATTGGGCAATTTTCTTGCGCTCAATACGATCAATGGCGAGACGCTTTGGCATGCAGGCTCCGGATCCAGCATTGAAAGCTCCCCTATCACGTATCAAATCGATGGTAAGCAATATGTGCTGACAAGCAGCGGCACCATCTTGTTTGCATGGGCGCTCCCGAGGTAACGCCTCCTACCGTGGTGAGCCCCGAAGGTGAGACACGGCGGTAGATGGAAGCGGGGACTCACGGAAACTGAGAGCACCTTCAGGAAACCCGTGGAAAGATGAAACTTACCCTGGCGATGTGCTATCCGCTGAACCTCAGCTCACCCTGTCGTGTATCCTCGCCTAGTTTTCGCGGCGCACAAGAAATAGTGAGCGCAGAGCAGTTTAGGGATGCCCGAAGTCACTTCTGGACCCGGTTGTCGGACAACTCCGCTGGTCTTTCTGGCGGTGTTTGAACGCCCCCTAGGAGCGCTTATCGGAGTGCCTAAGGCAATTCCGGGGTATGAGGAGCGATCTTTCGCCCTATTCGATAGCCGACGTCGACACGTATAATCAAGGGTAATGCTGGATCGGATCTACATTGACAATTTTAGAAGCTTCGTGAACTTCGAATGCCAAATGGGGACAAAGCAGCTATTGCTCGGCCCGAATGGCACTGGCAAGTCATCGTTGCTTGACGCGGTCCGATTTCTGAAAAGGTTTGTTAAGGGTGGGCCGAATCGGTTCACCCAATCTACCAGGACACGTTGGCAGGATCGCCCTCTACAGGTAATTGAGATTCAAGCGACGCTGGATGGGAAGAAGCATGAATATCGGGTGGAGATTCAATTCGACGCTCTGACTAAAGAACAAACGGTCAGTCTGGAACGCCTCAAGGTTTTTGGCACAACGGTCTTTGAGCTTGCCGACGGGCAGATCAATTTTTTTACAGATGACAGCAGTTCAACGACTGTTCCTCTCCAAACCGACCGGTCCGCTTTGTACCTATCGCAACTGAGTAATGCAAACGTTCGGCGATTTGTTGAATGGCTAGACTGTCTCCACTGCTTCGATATTGACGCGTACCCGGGAACAATGGACGAAGCGGCGGATAGCGAGGAGCGGGAACCTGATTTCGAGCTCGACAATCTTGCGGGTTGGTACCGTCACTTAGTCCAAAGCTATCCTGACGAGAATATACGGTTCTTGGAGTCCTGCAAGGAGGCGCTAGACGGGTTTCAAGCTCTGAGGTTCTCGTCAGAGGAGGACGGCCTGCGGAAGCTTCGAGCCGAGTTTTTAGCCCCGACGAAAAAAAGAGTGAGCTATTCCATTGCCGAGCTGTCGGAGGGTCAAAGGTATCTAATCGCGCTCTATATGATTCTTCACTTTCTGATAACGAAGGGCGCGACCGTTTTCATAGATGAGCCGGACAATTTCATTGCGCTCCGCGAAATTCAGCCTTGGTTACTTGCAGCGGAGGAAGCGGTCGACGACCACAACGGTCAATTAATTCTGATCTCGCACCACCCCGAGACGCTCAACCATTGGGCCTCTGAATATGGATTGCGTTTTTTCCGAGAAGGCAACGGCCAGGTCAGAGTCGAAAAATTTAAACTTGAGCAGGACGGAAATCTACAGCCTTCGGAGTGGATTGCCCGCGGATGGGCGTGATGGGACATCCTTCCCAATTAATTCTTGTTGTCGAAGATAACCGTCATCAACAACTCATATACCGATATGTTCTAAAGACGGGGCTGAGTCGTCACGCGATCCGCATACAGAAATCGCCCTCGGCATCGGGAAGCGCTTCGACTTGGGTTCGTAGTCAGTTTGTTAAAGAGGTTCGCGTATACCGTAGTCGGTATCCTCAGACAAAGCTGATCATCGTCATCGATGCCGACGCCCACACGGTTCGCCAGCGACTGAGCCAACTCGATCAAGCTTTGCATGAAGTTGGCGATATCCCTGTCGACACGGATAAAGAGCGGATCGCGCGCTTGGTTCCCAAGCGAAACGTTGAAACCTAGATCCTTTGCCTCCTCGGGGAAAACGTTGACGAGAGAGAAGACTACAAGAGAACGCGACACGATTGGGGCTCGCTAATCGCACGTGCCGCCGAAGATCTTTACCGGTGGACCCGTCCAAACACAGAACTTCCAACGAATTGCATCGACTCCCTTGCGCACGGTGTTCTAGAACTGCGCAAGCTCGACGCCTGAGGGGTCTTCGCAAAACCCAGAGCGGGGAGATACCGCCGCCGGACCTAACGGATTGAAAGTGAATGGTTCTATTTACGAGCATGGGCACCCGACGAACGGCTTTTTTGCCTTCAGAGCGGGAAAATCACGCCTCGCAACCTTGAGAAGGTCGGCGCCGAAAACTACTTCTATCGGTTGAACGAGATCAGTCCTGAGGACGCGGAATTCATCGAAAAGGTGATAATCGACGACTCGCCGGAGGGCCTGAAGGAGTCGCACAGACTTTTGGTCCACGCCTTCACTCTGCCGCATATTGCAAAACGGAAATTAGATACGCGCATACAGATGGCGGAAAAATCTGGCGCGAACCTATGCTGAGATCGCTGCGGTGGAAGGCGAACCTGGCCGCGATCACACAGCCCCCCAACTATCGATCAGTTTGTGGCTTTTACGCCTATAGCCGAGGGATCAGCTCGGCGCGAGGTATTTCGGGAACAGATAGCTCAACCCCTTTCCGAAATGCTGTCAATCCCAGGTAGGACGTGTGCACGGAGCGATCTCGGTTCTGGTCCCTGTGTTTCCCAAATCTTCTTGAGAAACGCTGGCTGTTAGCGCAAAATAACCGCATGGATCAGCGTTTTGTTATCGAAAAGCTGCGCCACCACGAGCCGGAGCTTAAGGCTGCCGGAATTCTGCACATATCTGTGTTCGGGTCCGTGGCAAGAAATGAAGCGACCACGGTCTCCGATGTGGATCTTCTGGCTGATTTTGACAAGTCAAAGCGGATGACACTGGTTAAAGTGGGAAGCCTGCAAAGCCGTCTCAGCGATATGCTCGGCGCTCGTGTGGATTTGTCTTCCACCGACTGGATGCGCGAACCTGTCAAGTCTAAGGCGCTCAGTGAGGCCGTTATTGCTTTTTAGAGATAACACCAGGCATCTGCGCGAGATTCTCGAAGCGATCGATCTCATTGAGCTGTTTCTTCATGACATGACCTTTGAGTCCTATCAGATCGATCTGAAAACCAAATCAGCAGTCGAACGCCAAATGCAGATTATGACTGAGGCAGCGATTCGTCTTGGCGAGGATGCCGAACGGATCGCTCCCGGGCCGGATTGGGAAGGCTTCCGCGGGATGGGGAATCTCCTGCGACACGCTTATCACCGGATCGACGACCAAATAATCTGGAACACCGTCAAGGATGAGCTTCCGCCCATGCGTAAGGTTGTTGCGGATGCGCTAAGGCCTGACAGTCGCAATAGCTGAGACCTAGAGATCCCCATTTCCGTCCAGGGAGATGTAGGGACAGCAAATCTATTGCAGCAATTCTGCAATTCTGTGCATTGAAGCGTGAGCGCTACACGAACCACAGGTTGGATGCGAGCTTAGCGAGCGGGTGTTCGCTTTGCTTGTCTTATCTTCCACTGATCGGGTAGCCAAGCGGCGAGTTCACTCATTTGCACTGCCGGCAAGTTGATCAACAGCTGTGTGAGGTAGAGTTGCGGGTCCACATCATGTCTACGGCAGGTGCTGGTAAGGCTTGCCAGTATGGCAGCGGTTCGCCCTCCACGTGGGTTGCCGACGAACAAAGAGTTCTTGCGGTTCAGCACCACACGCTTCATTTCCCGCTCACTGATGTTGTTGTCGATGGGCACAGCGCCATCGGAGCAGAAGGTGTTCAACTCCGTCCATTGTCCCAGAGCGTAGTTCACTGCCTCGGCCATAGGGTGTTTGGGCAAAAGCTGCTCCTTCCAGCTCAACAGCTTCTGCCGCAGTTGGGCCAACACCGGCGCTGACTGGCTCTGACGCAAGTCGAGCCGCTCTGCGACGGAAAGCGCTGCGGCCTGTTTCACCACTGCATAAAGGGCGCGCACCATCTCGATGGCTTGTTGTGCGATTTCGGGGGCAGCCTTCTCCGCCTCAATGATCTTTCGTCTAGTGTGCGACCAACATCCAGCGCGCGTGATCTCGTTGCCCGCCACTACGCCGTTATAGCCGCCATAGGCATCGGCTACCAGAACCTGGCGGTAATCCCTGAGCCCCTCGGTAATCACCCAAAACCGGCCATAGATAATCACTTCAAAACCGGCCAATGAGAAGCGGCCTAAGACATTAGCTCCGACGAGGGAAATTAGCCTCAGTTGGCATGGGTAATGTCTTGGAACGAACAAAGCAGGAACAGGTGATCGCGCTGGGGCGTCTTGGTTGGTCCCTACGCAAGATTGAGGCGGCGACGGGAGTCCGTCGCGAGACGGCTGGCGGCTATTTGAGGTCTGCCGGGATAGCGATACGCACGCCGGGAGGTTGGGGGCGAAAGGCTCCAGCAACAGCGGCCCCTTCGGTGACCACCGGCTCTGACAGTTCAAAACCGGCCAATGAGGTGATCACCGGCTTTTCCCCATCCCGACGCGAAGAAAAGGCAAAACCGGCCAACGAGGTGATTACCGGCTTTTTGCCGGAAGTGAGGTTGCCGGAGCAGGGTGGCAAGCGCCCATGCGGAGCCAGTGAAGCGTATCGGGAGTTGATCGAGCTGGAGCTGTCGCGAGGTCGCAACGCGATGGGGATCTGGCAGGATCTGGTCGATCAGCACGGGTATACCAGCAGCTATCAGAGTGTTCAGCGATTCGTACTCAAGCTGCGCGGAGCAGTATCGCCTGAAGCTCGCGTGATCATCGAGACGCAGCCAGGCGAAGAGGCCCAGGTTGACTATGGGACCGGACCGATGGTGCGCGATCCGGACAGTGGCAAGTATCGGCGCACGCGGCTGTTTGTCATGACCCTGGGTTGCAGTCGCAAGTGTGTTCGCCTGCTGGCCTTCCGGTCCAGTGCGCGTGTGTGGGCCGAGCTGCATGAAAAGGCATTTCGCCGGCTGGGCGGTTCGCCGCGGGTAGTGGTGCTGGACAACCTGCGCGAGGGCGTGTTGTCTCCAGACTTCTACGATGCGGGCGTGAACCCGTTGTATCGCGACGTTCTGGCACACTACGGTGTGACGGCGCTGCCGTGCAAAGTGCGCGACCCGGATCGAAAAGGAAAAGTGGAGAGTGGCGTCAACCATGCGCAGATGACGCCGTTGAAGGGCAAGAAGTTCGAGAGCCTGGAAGAAGCGCAAGCGTATCTGGACCACTGGGAAGAGCGCTGGGCCGATAAACGTATCCACGGCCGTACCAAACGGCAGGTAGCGGCGATGTTCGCCGAAGAGAAGCCCTTCTTGCAGCCGCTTCCGTTGGAGCCGTTCCGCTACTACCAGTATGGCGAGCGTACGGTTCATCTGGATGGTTGCGTGGAAGTGGAAGCGGCTTATTACGGAGCGCCGCCGGGCTGGGTCGGGCGCAAGGTCAAGGTGCAGTGGGACGCGATGTTCGTGCGTCTGCTTGATCCCCGCACGGGTGTCTTGCTACGCGAGCATCTGAGCGGCAAGCGTGGCGCTCATCGTATCCGCGATGGGGATCGTCCGCGTCGCACACCGCCACAGTTGCTTCAACTGCTGGCACGTGGGCACAAGGCAGGAGCCAGCATCGGCGCTGTCTTGGACGCCATCCATGCGCGCCAGGGCGAACTCGGAATACGCCGCATCCAAGGCGTTCTCCAACTGGTCAAGCAGTACGGCTCAGCAGCTTGCGACGATGCCTGTGCGGCGGCGCTGGAGTTGCGCGTCGCCGAGTATCGCTTCGTGCGCCGCTATCTGGAGCGCAATCCGCAGGCTCCTCTGAGTCTGAAGCAAGTCGATCCGCTGATCCGCGAACTGACTCAGTATCGCGACCTGATCCAACAACGCATCCACTTCGAGGAACCCCAATCATGAACCCGATCGAACTCAAGCGCTCCCTGGTGCAACTGCGCCTCAGCGGCATGGCCGCGGTGCTGGAGACGCGTCTGCTGCAGGCTCAGTCTGAGGCCATGGCTCCCATCGATCTGATCTCCATCCTGGTCTCCGACGAACTTGCTTGTCGCAGCAAGCGGCTGCTGGAGCGGCGCCACAAGCAGGCTGAGTTCCGTGACCCACACAAGCTACTGGATAACTTCGACTTCCAGTTCAACCCAAAGATGAATCGCAGTCTGGTCTTCGACCTGGCCACGGCCGCATGGATCGGACGGCGGGAGGACGCACTGTTCCTTGGTCCGAGTGGAAGCGGTAAGAGTCACTGCGCCCAGGCCATCGGGCACGCAGTCATCCAGCAGGGCTATCGCGTGTTGTATCGCGAAGCGCACATCCTGCTGGAGGAGTTAGCCGACGCCATACTGGACGGCAACCGGAAGCAACATGTGGAACTGCTTACCACTGTGCCGCTTCTCATCATCGATGACCTGGGAATGCGCAGACTGCCGTTGACCGCCGCCGAGGAACTGCTGGAAATCATCATGCGACGCTACGAGCGAGCCAGCACGCTGATTACATCCAACAGACCCGTGGAAGACTGGGGAAAGCTGCTCGGTGATAGTGCCGCCGTCTCCGCCATGCTGGATCGTCTTCTGCACCACGGACACGTTCTCAAATGCGGCCCGCGCAGTTGGCGAACCAAGACCGGCAGTCCGGCAGAAAGCCAATGATAAAACCAACCGCAACGGCAAAAACAAAAGCAGTAAGGATGCCGGGCAAAGAACGCCCGGCGGCGTCGCGACTCGGGATCCAAGGGCCTCCCACGCCGGAGCCTCACCCTAGGAATACTGGTAGAAACACGAAACCCTCCGACAGCCAGCCCATCGGGCCAACTGCAGAGGGTCTCGATTACCGATTCCTTCGGAGCCAACCCCGTGTCATCGGCCATGGATCACTCCGCAAGGCGCGACCCCGGCAGAGCAAAACCACAATAGCAAACACCACTTCGAGGGCTCAATCCTAAGCCTTGCAAACGCACGCTGCCGCAAGGTAAAACAATCACGTCTTCGGCCAATCCCGTTGGCCGGTTTTGAACTGATAACGTATGGCCGGTTTTGAGGTGATAATCGAGGCCTCGTGGGGAAATTGAAAGCTTTCTGGACGACGCCCGCGCTGCGAAGCGGGAAGAGTTGGAAGCGAAACACGAAGCATTGATCCTGGCCGTTCGCGACGCCAAAAAGAAGCTGACCGCCGCCGAACGGGAAACGTTCGCATCGCTTCAGTCGTACACCGCTCTCGATGGTAAAAGCGAGACGGCGGGCAAGCACGCATCCGATCTGGATTATGACTTCAGTCAGCTAAATTTGGCGTTGCTGACAAAGGCCGAGAAGGCCGAATGGGCAGAGAAGCGTGCCAAAGCCAACAAGCGGGCGCAAGAGACAACGATGGAAGCGTCGCTCGCGGCTGAATCCCACAACACGCTTGTACGCCAGGAAAGCGATGCGCGCAAGGCGCTCAATATGGCGATCAACGCGGCTGAAGAGATTGCACGCGAAATTACCCGACTCAGCAAGTAGAAGATTTCGCGCCAGGCAACCATCTGGCCGGAAGAGATGCCCACATGGCAGCTGGAATCTCCCGTGTGGGCATTGCTGTTAGTGCGTGAAGTGGCTCAGCGTCCAGAGCAAAGTAAGAACGCTGATTACAAGTCGCTGGAGTTGAACAGACGACAGTTTCCCTTTGACCCGAACGGTCATGGAGAACGTCATAGCTGCTTCCTTGTTTTGGGTGGTTAGTAAATCTAGTGGAAACTGCGAAAAAGGTCGTCGACTTGGACGAATGGTGACTTCAGTCTGATTCCGGCTCCAAAGTTCGTCAACTGCAATCTGAAGCCGGAATCAGGTTGGTAAATCGCGCTACGTTACACTAAGAACGCTTGAGAGTCAGGGCTTTTTCCGCTTAGATTGTACGAATCCCATCAATTTGTTATCCTCATTCGACCCCGGCAGACTAAGCGATATGATATGTTGCCAAGGCACTAATACACTCATGTCGGGATATTCTGTTTGTGTTTTACTAATCTTCACCCACAGTCCATGAGTGTCGTCCGAAGAAGCTATGGTCCCGAAAAGCCATCGAGCCAAAAGCAAATGTAGGCCCATCTCGGGGTCGTCATCCCTAATCATGCTGATCATTTGCAACGCTTCGTACCATTTAGGTTCGACAGCAATAAATACACGGGCTTCCGTCGCTAGCTTCATTCCCTTTCACCTTCCGCTGGGAAGCATAGCAGAACTCAATCCGGAAGGTGGCTTTTCAGTTATCCTATGGTCTAGCGGCACCACACCACATCACCGCGGCAAAGAAAAGGCCAGGTACACACAATAGCGCCTGGCCTGATCTGTTTCTGAAGCGCTTATGCCGCCGATGCTTTAGGTAGTATCTTTTCGACGCTCTGATTCCGTTCCAACCGGATCGAAGTCACTAGTTCTTTGCCGCCTGTTTCGAGTCTTGCGTATATATTCACCACTTCCCCGTCGCGCTCCATGAAGTCGCCTTGGTAAGTCCTAAGTGGAGTCATACCGCCGTTGGTGTTGAACGTTCCGTAAGTTGCCATTTTGTTCTCCCTTTGCGGGGAGAGTACCGGGTCTGCGCCGAATGCGAAAGAGCGATTTGGCCCCGAACTGTGGATTCCCGGTCAGAAATGCACCAGTTCGTACCATCTTGATAATTCGAGCAAAGAAAAAGCCCCTGGCGAGAGTCAGGGCTTTTCTGTGTCAGCTACATCGCGCCTGTTTTGTTTTGGCTTGGTACTCATTGGGATCGCCGCTTTGTAGTTTTTCGAGCCAAGTTTGAGCCAAAGCAAGAGAGCACCCAAGAGCACCAGCACTATCACGCCTGAAATCGCACTATCACCTGAAGTCTGCGGCTGTACCGAACTCACAGATTGAGAAGTGGTTTGTGGAAACCAGTCCATGTGACCTGCGTACAGGACGAATAGCAACACAGCGCCGCCGATAATCCACCTACACTTCCAAAGAATTGCGAGAAACAACGGAATAATAAGGCAGGCAAACCAGATCAAAAACAGAGCGCTGGCAATCCAGAGGGCCAAGTGGATCATCTCTTCACCTTCTGTGGAAACTAAGGGTTTCGGGCATATTCTAGCCTGATCTGTTTGGAGCTACTTAAATAAGTCCCACTTACAAAGACGGTTACGATCAGGTGTCACAGCAGAATGGAATTTATAACGCAATGCCTCTTTCGCAATTTCCGCGTGCTCATCGCAAAGTTCCCAAACCTTCAGGCTGGTTGGCAGGTCCGGGTCGGTCGGGGCTAAAAACTGTGTGGCTTTTTCTGAGCACTTATCATTTTGCTCCATGATTGACTTTCTCCTTTGAGTCACCGGGAGCATAGCACCAAACGACCCTGAGAGAATCGGGGTAGAAAACAGAACAGCACCCCGAAGGGTGCTGCTGGCGTCCGTTTTAAGCTTTCCGCCGTATCCTAACCTCAGAAAATCGCAGCGGCTTCACAGCGGTCGACCTGGCTTCGTGGCGCTACCCTCAGAGCGAATACTTGGCCTTGAATTGCCCCAATGTTTCCTTGGGTTGAGGTTTGGGGCCAGCCCGGGGAATTGGCTTGGCTGTCACTGTGGGTAGGTAGTCGATTAGGTTGACACAGACCTTGGAGCCGCTCACTTCTTTGGCTTCCGAACTGGCTCCCCGTTGGTGTAGAGTTTGGCTGGCCTAAACTGCATCGGAACAGGATCGTTGTTGTGCAAGTGGATTGTGTAGTAAGGCTCCTCGCCTTCTTTCAAATCCTCTTGCGGCAAATAACGACCCAATAGCTCCAATTCGCGCATGCTGAGCCGGGCTTGGGAGCCTTTCTCATTTACGCGATCTTGAACTTGCTTCAACATGCGTTCGAGCGGCGCATGCAGATGACAGCCTTCAATCCATGCGGCAACCGCTTCGTTTAAGACCGTGGTAAGCGAAATTCCAGTGATCCGGCAGTACGTCTGGACCTCATCTAACAAGCGGGTATCGACTCTCACAATTGATTGGTCAGGCATTTAAGTTCCTCCGTGCTACAGAATGATCTCAATGTGGCAATCCGCTACGTACACGTCAAGCGCACGAAAGGGCACGACCTGGCCGGAGCCGAAAAACGTCACTTTTGGGCTTTCCGTGTACACACTGTGTAATGTAGGTTGTCCACTGGTGCCGTTACAGTCCAATACAGCCGTTCAACATTCGCTTATTCTGAAGCACTTATAGGCAAACAACGGGATTACGCGCCAAGACCACCCAGGCAGAGATACTTCATCTGCAGGTATTCGTCGATTCCGTACATCGAGCCTTCCCGGCCGTAACCGGACTCCTTAACCCCGCCGAAGGGAGCGAGCTCGGTCGAGATCGCGCCTTCATTGACGCCAACGATCCCCGCCTGCAGTTGCGCAGAGACCCGCATGACGCGGGCCAAGTCGCGCGCGTAGAAATAGGCGGCGAGGCCGAAGGGAGTCGCATTCGCCGCCGCAATCACCTCGTCTTCGCTATGGAAACGAAACAGCGGCGCCACCGGACCAAAAGTCTCTTCGCAAGCGACATCCATGGTGGCGTCCACGTCGGCCAGAATCGTAGGCTGAAAGAAATAACGGCCCAATGCGTGCCGCTTGCCGCCGAGCAACACGCGCGCGCCATGAGCGATCGCGTTGGCCACGTGACGTTCCACCTTTTCTATCGCCTTGGCGTTGATCAGCGGGCCAATCTCGGCCTCTCCTCCTGCTCGTCCCACGCGCAGCGCGGAAGCAGCCTCGACCAGCTTTTCGGCGAAGACCTCGTAGACCGCGTCCGCGACGTAGATACGGTTGGCGCAAATGCAAGTCTGGCCTGCATTGCGAAACTTGGACGCGATCACGCCACGCACCGCCGCATCCAGGTCGGCATCGTCAAAGACGATAAAGGGCGCGTTGCCCCCCAGTTCGAGCGAGAGCCGCTTGAGAGTCGAGGCCGAACCGCGGGCCAAGTGCTTGCCCACAGGAGTCGGTCCGGTAAAGGAGAGCTTGCGCACCCGCGCATCGTTCAGCCATGGATCAACCACCGCCGCGGCGCGCTCGCGGGAAGACGGAACCACGTTGATGACGCCGGCGGGAATGCCCGCCTCAGCCGCGAGAAACGCGAGTGCGAGCGCGGACAAAGGAGTGTCCTCCGCCGGCTTGGCGACCACCGTGCAGCCGGCGGCCAAGGCCGGCGCGATCTAAGATAACCCGGGGACAGACAGAACGTATTCTTATATTAAAGGAACATACGAAAGTCCCCCCCCCATGGTATGCTCCGGCCTTACATTGTCTACAATACTTGAGCGCCTAAGTTACAGGGTTCGAGCTGAGAACTATGACAGTAACCAAGCTTGGTGACTAAAGCTGCTGTGCAGCCAGATTTCTTAGATGATACTTACTAATAACTGCCGGTCTGATCCACCGAGGCTACTATGGTTCGGCACCACAAGAGATAACCGACAGCAGACTTAGGCCAAAAGAATGCATGCTTACTCCGTATTTCGATTAGATAAAGAGTTGAGTCTTCTGCCTTGATTTTCCCCTTGCTCTAAATAACGACGGCCCCGAGGGAATCCCTTCAGCCACGATCGAACTCAGAAAGAATTATTCTATTGCCTCAAAGTGGGGTGCGAGACTCTAGGCTCGGCACATCTCCGTTTCGGAAACCATCGGCAACATCGCTGCTTATGCGGAGAACCGCAGGTCGCTCCACTGCGCTTCGCTCCGGTCGGAGGCTGTGACTTTTTTGATTTCTTTCGGGTTTTGAGGCCGAAAAACTCTGGAGGGCATCGGTCAACAACCATCCTCGGGGTTCCCTCGGCTACGCTCGAGCGAAGCCGAGGGACCTGCTGTGCGCCTTTCTCCCAAACAAAGGTCCCTGCAAGTGAGCTCGCACATCTTGTCTGACGGCTTGATCGTTGGGACCTAGCCGTAGTTAGCCACTGCATGCTGAAATAACCCAAGTAGGAAATAACAACCACAGGGCAAGAGCTGCGAGCTCACGTGCAAGGGCCTTTGTTTGGGAGAAAGGCGCACAGCAGGTCCCTCGGCTTCGACGGGATGACAAAGGGGAGAACGGTGACTTTTATTGGGAGCCGTTTAGGGGCTGAAAGATCGTTGGCGACGGCATTGGCTTGAGGTGGCGTGAAACCGCAGGTCCCGAGAACTTCGCACGGCAAATCAAAAAGTCACAGGCTCTTGATGACAAAGGGGTGGGCAGGCTCTTCCATCGGGAATTCGTTAGCGGCTGAAAGGAAACAGCAGGTCCCTCCACTGCGCTCCCCCGGATTTCCTGTTGAGACAGGTGGCGTTGGCGAGGTTCATGCGGCTTTTCTATACGGAAAGCCACATACGTGGTTGTTGATGAGTGCCGGGTAGTAGGAAATCCGGGTACGCTCCGGTCGGGATGACGAAGGGGAGGGCAGCGGTCACTTCAGGAGCCGTTGCTCATGCGGAGAACTGCAGATCCCACGGCACGCCCCACGGGACGCCGGGGCGGGCGGGATGGAAAAATTATCCCCTTCGGAGGCTGCACACCCATTGCTCCTGCGATCGATATCCCGAATGCACGAGTCCCTCTTCGCCACAAATCCAAAGTCGAAGCGGCGCCTTTTACCTCCTCGGGCCGTCAGGCACCTTCCCAAATACCCGCTGTTCAGGGCCGCTGCACAGTTCGAAATCTTAACCTCACGAGAAGCAGAAACACCCTGTAGAATGTTGGCTCCGTCCCCCGGGAAAAGAAATGGAAAGCTACTCGTCCCTGTCGATCGAGGAACTCGTGCGCCGGTGCTCCGCCTCGCGCAGCGCCGACGCATGGGAGGAGTTCGTTCGCCGCTTTCACCGCCTCATCGCCACCGTCATCCTGCGTACGGCAGCCCGATTGGGTGATTCCTCAAGGCAGACCGTCGACGATCTCATCCAGGAAACTTACCTCAAACTCTGCGCCGATGACTCTCGTATCCTCCGCAGTTTCGAACAGCAACGTCCAGACGCCTTTATCGGTTACGTAAAGGTAGTCGCGGCCAACGTGGCCCGCGATCATTTCAAGTCGTTCCACACCAAAAAGCGCGGAGCCGGCCACGTGGAACAGTATGAGGTGGATTTCGTTCCCCTAGCCGGGAACCGCTCTGCCGGCAGCCCGCAATCCATCGAGCGCGCCATTTTGATGGAGGAAATTACCGAGCTCCTGGAGCTATGCGTGCCCGGCCCGGATCACGAGCGCAATCTCCGGATCTTCTGGCTCCACTACCGTTCAGGGCTTTCTGCACGAGCCATCGCCGATCTCCCCGGCACGATGCTCACCACCAAGGGCGTCGAAAGCATTATCCAGCGCATTACCAGGGAGTTGCGCACACGGATGGCCGAGCCCAAGGGCGCACTGCCACCGGAAAGCCAGAGCCCCGGCGAAGGTTTTTTGCCCGCACAATCGTTTTAGATAGGAGAAGCGGCCTTGGGACCCCATTTAGATAGCACCCAGATCGAAGAGCTTCTCCGAGCAAGTTCAAATAAGAAGGAAGATTCGGCGAATGATGAGATCGATGCGAGTGCCCGGATACATTTGAACGATTGTTACATCTGCCAGATGCGGGTTCGAGCAGAGGGAAAGGCAATGGAGCGTCTGGCTCAGCTCAAACCCAGCGAGACAGCAACACGCACCCCGCAGTGCCCGCCTGACAGTGTGTGGTTGGAATTAGCAGCCGGAATTCATCCGGATTCTGAAAATATCCTCGCGCATGCAGCGCAATGCGACCACTGTGCACCATTGCTTACCGATGCGGTGGCCGATCTTACCGGCGAGTGCACGACCCAAGAGCTAGCACAGATTGCCGGCCTGGCCAGCGGCACCCCCAACTGGCAACGAGATCTTGCGCGGAGCCTCAACGCCCGCGGACCGGAAAGCCCATCCGCTGCCGGCCCTAAGTTGGCTAGCCTGCCGTCAGAACCTCCGCCGCGGCGTCGGCGCTTCTGGCAGCTCTCCGCCGTGGCGGTTATGGTCCTCATCCTTTTCTCCACCTGGGCAGTGCTTCATCGATTGCGGGACCGTTCCGCTCAAAACCTGCTCGCCGACGCTTACTCGGAGCACCGCACCCTGGAACTACGCATCCCGGGAGCAAAACCTGCGCCGATGCACCTGGAACGCGGGACGGAATCGTCCAATCTGGACAAGCCGGACTCGCTCTTGCGCGCGGAAGCAATTATTGCCGAACACTTGCACAACAACCCGAATAACGTGGAGTTTCTCGATGCGAAAGCGCGCGCCGACCTGATGGACGGCAACTTTGACTCGGCGGTCGAGAGCGTGCAGCGGGCTATGGAGACGCAACCCCTTTCACCCGTGCTGATGACGGACCTCGCCACCGCCTACTTCGCGCGCGCCGAAGCTACCGGCCAGGCCGTTGATTATGGCCGAGCTGTCGACAACTTAGGTAAGGTGTTAGCGGCTTCCCCCAACGATAGCCTGGCGTTATTTAACCGCGCTATCTGCGAAGAGAGAATGTTCCTCTACGACGATGCCGTTGCGGATTGGGAGCACTTTCTCAAGGCGGAGCCGGACCCAGCATGGCGCGAGGAAGGCCGGCAGTGGCTTGACGACCTCCGTCGCACCATGGAAGAAAGAAAACACTCGAGCGTCGCGCCGTTGCACGATCCCTCGGCAGCCATCGCTGCTCTCAGCTTGCACGCTAAGTCAGGCCAGGCAAACGCCTGGCCGCGCACATTCGATGAGGTTTACCTTAACATCGCAACCACGGAATGGTTACAAACGATCGGATTAGCATCCGGCCATAACTACGCGCCTGATGGGGGCTCCGCGGCTTGGACCGCATGGGAGTTGCTCGCTGAGCAGCTCCGTCAGCGGCACCATGACGATTGGCTGGCTGACCTGGTCCGTGGTCCTTATAGCCCCGCGTGGGCCGAAGGTTCACGGGAATTAGCTGCTGCCTTTCGTGCCAACTCATCAGGCGACATTGGCGGCATCGTCTCACACGCCGCAAAATCCATCAGGCTTTTCCGGCTAGCTGGAAACCAGGCAGGCGAAGCCGGCGCACGGGTGCAGTATCTCGTTGGATTAAACCTCTCCGAACGGGGACACGACTGCCTGACTGCCGCCAACAGCGCGCTGGAAGAAACAAACCATCACCGTTACCCTTGGGTGGAAACTAGAGTTCTCTATGAGCTGTCGACGTGCCATTTATTAAACGGCAACCCGCTGGCTGCTGACGCCTCGGCCCGTCGCGGCGAAGCACTGGCCAAGACGGCTCAATACCCTGTGTCGCAGCTGATAGGGCTTAACTACCTGGACGGCGTCACCACCTCTTGGGTGGCTTCGTCGGAGTCGTGGAACCAGATACGCTCCGGCCTTCGTGTCTTGTGGCAAGATCCTTATCCCCCGGTTCCGAGCGCGGATTTTTACGTCGACCTGGGTTATGCGGCGGAAACGGAAGGAATGTGGCGGACTGCTGAGCGAGTAGGACGGGAGACCGTTCTGATGGATTCTCTCGGTGGCGACCGTATGCGCCAGGCGGCGGCTCACCATTGGCTGGCAGAAATCGCAGAGGCCGGCGGGAACACTTCCCTTGCCGACGCTGAATACGAAAGCGCCGGCGCTCTGCTCAAAAGCTCCGGCACGGATTCCCGCACGGCCGCCATCACGTTCGAAATCGAGCGGGCTGCGCTCGAAGTACGCCAGGGGAGGTTTGGTTTAGCGGCCACCCGGCTCGACAAGATACAACCCTCCCTAACCGGCTTCAGCAAACAATACGTCACCATCCCGTATCTTGAGGCGCTGGGCGCTCTCCACCTTCACCTTGGCAAGCCGGAGCTGGCCAAGGGTGAATTGCTGGAAGCCATACGACTCATCGAAACTAACCAGAACACCTTGGACTCAGACACGGAGCTCTTTGCCTGGCAGCGGAATACCGCGCAAGCCTATAAGTCAGTGGTTGAACTCTATCAACAGACCTACCATGATCCTGTTCGGGCGTTGGCGTTTCTTGAGTGGTCGCGGGCGGCGCCGCTGCGAGCACGCCAAATCACTCATGAAACAGGGACGCCGGAACTTCTCCCTTCCGCCTATCTTCCCGGGCAGATGAAATGGAAGGCTGGTACTGCCGTCATCACCTGGATGCCCTTCCCGAGGGGCCTTGCGATTTGGTTAGTAGACACCGTCGGGGTACACACCGCCTGGGTGGACGTGCCCCAAGACAGACTCGAAAGCGCCGTCGAGATATTCGCGCGCCTCTGCGCTGACCCCTTGTCGGATACAAGCTTGATAGATAAAGAGGGGCGACAGCTATACCAGTGGATGCTGCAACCGGTAAGTGAGCTCCTCCATGGCGCGACGACGCTTGTCATCGAACCGGGTGAGGGCTTGAACGCTATCCCCTTTCAGGCATTGAAGTCACAAGCCGGGGAATATTTAGGGGATCGCTTCTTCATCATTGAGTCGCCCGGACTCGCGTATTCCAAACTGCTGCGAAGCGACCGTGCCGTCTCACCGAAGAGCATGATTCTCGCAGTGGGCAATCCCCTGCTCAGTGGCGCCGACAGGCTTCGCTCGTTACCCGACGCAGACAAAGAGGCGCGCGATGCCTCGCTGAGGTTCAGCCGGTATCATCTCCTGACCGGTAACGAGGCCACCATGACGAATGTTCTCCAATGGCTCCCGCAAGCGGAAGTATTTCATTTTGCGGGACACACGCTTACACAAGGCCGCAGACCAGGGCTGCTGCTTGCGTCGGGCGAGAGCGATAAGACCGCGTTGCTGGGGGAAGAGGAACTGCGGCCGCAGCAGATGAAAAAGCTCAAGCTCGCAGTTCTGTCCGCATGCGACACCGCGGTTGCCGATGGCGGCTTGGATGATCCAGGGAGCCTGGTGCGGGTTTTTCTACGAGCCGGCGTACCCCAGGTGATTGCCAGCAAATGGCCTGTTGACTCCGCTGCCAGCTCTGAACTTATGGAGAATCTGTATGCCCGACTGCTCGACGGAGATTCCGTGGAGCTCGCGCTGGCTCGCGTCGAACGAGCCATGCGATCCAAGATAGAGACTTCGCATCCTTATTACTGGGCTGCTTTTTCCGAGTTTGGGGGCGCCTAACTGGCTGCGGTAAAAGTCTGCAACCACGCAGGAAAGCAATACTTCAGGGCTTCCAACGAGGGCGTGAGAAGGGGGAAGAGAAACCGCAGGTCCCTCCACTTCGCTACGCTCCGGTCCCACGGCGGGCCAGGGCAGGCGGGATGACAATTTTGTTGTGCCACCGGCTGGTAGTTCCGTTGACCGGGGAGACGGCCAATTCCGACCGGAGCGTACCCGGATTTCCTGCTACGCGACACTCATCAACAACCACGCATGCGGCTTTCCGTAGAGAAAGCCGCATTAACTCCGCCGACGCCACCTGTCTCAACAGGAAATCCGGGGCAGCGTAGTGGAGCGACTGCGGGCCCAGGCTAGTACGGCCCTTCCGCAACCTGTTAAGCCGATCTCAGCCGCCCGCCCCGGTCTGGTCACTGTCATCTGCCAACACCCGAGCCAGGAAGTCTGCCCAGCCCGTTGCCTTATTGAACTCAAGCGGAACGTAACTGTCCCAAAGAATGTAATAGCTGGTGATCTCCATCGGCGCCGGACCGGCTCCGCCAGGAAACTTACTGCTGTGTGGAGGGTCCTTCCTTCCGCTTCCCGGATCCTTGCTGGAATGCGGAGGATCCTTCATCCCACTTCCAGGATCTTTGCTGGAGTGTGGAGGGTCCTTCCTTCCGCTTCCCGGATCCTTGCTGGAATGCGGAGGATCCTTCATCTCACTCCCTGGATCTTTGCTGGAGTGCGGAGGGTCTTTCTTGCCCGCGAAGGCAGCGTGCGTCGCGACCGTGAATTCAGCTGCAGCGGCTTCAAGCCCTTCCGCATCGGGAGGAAGAACCTCGGGAAAATACAGGGAGAGACCGTATGGATCATAAGATCCACCCTCGCGCACGTCGCGATGGTACTGAATGTAGGAATGGTTCTTCAGCACGAACAGGACCGTCTTTGCGCTGGCATACACCGGCGTGTGTTCGTCAAACGACTCCATAAGCTCTTTGCAAAATACACCGAAATCGATATAGCTGGTCTCGTCCGCAGTTCGCGAAGCATCTCGTGCGCGAAAGATCCGGCGCTTCGAGGCGACGTCATCCGCCACCGCGTTAAAGGCATCGACCAGACGGCTCATCGCGGAAGCAAGCTCCTCGCTGCCCGACAGGTTCATTGCCGACAAGGAAACCAGGTCGCTCTTGCCCGGAACGTTGTATTTTTCCACGTACCGGCTCACGATGAGCGTGGACAAGGTATTTGCATTCATCCCCGGGAATCTGGCTAAATCTTGAAGGATCAGCGCGTAAGGCCAGCTCTGCTTGGGGATTTGCTCGTCGGAGCCCACGACCATCGACACAGACCCACGAACCTCGTAACAAATCTCAGCCATCGCCATCAAGCAGGCGTCGAAGCCCAGGATGTCAATGCGGCGGCCGACCTTCTTTGAAAACTCACGAAGGATGGTCCCAAGTTCTATATCTTTGACATAGAGATTAGCGTTTTGGCCGTCGAGCACGTCGTTGGAAACGCCCTTGATTGCCTGCATCGCCTTGACAAGGCGCTGCGGATTCTCTCCTGGCTGGAGCTGAGAGCTGTCGCCATTGCTCGCCCTCTTGTGCCCCTTAGGATCACCATAGAAATAGACATGGTCAAGGCCGGCCCCCTCACCCCATAGCACCAGGAGAATGCGCTGGTGCCCGTTGCAATTCCCCGCCGCCGCATTCAGGAAATCGCGTAAACGGTTTCCGCGGTCGGCGGTGTAGTTTTCGGGCGCCTCCCAAATGAGCCTTTTGCTTCCTTCTACACACTTGTAGCGCGTGGCCATGGCTGCAGTCGGGCCGTCGACCTGGACGGTAATTTCCACGTCGCTGAACAAACTCGAATCGGCGATCTCACGAAAGCTTACCTGCGCGTTTTCATACAAAACGTTGTCCGCAGCTATGTATATGAGAAACTTCCAGGGTTGATACATGCTTCCTCTCGTGGGAACAGCAATCTATCAACCTAACGAGATCCACTTATAAAAGCCTTTTCGCAGGCGGGCGTGCTTGTGACCGCCAGCGCTAGTAACGCGGAAAATGGCTATGTTGCCTCTACGGAACAGCTGACCGATGAATTACTTCGCAGTCTCTTTGCTGTCGGAATAGGGCTACCAAGCGATTCGCCTTGTGCGTTTCGGATAAGCAACACTAGCTAGCACATATAGCTGGCTGTCTTCCGAACCCCGCCCAGGCGATCTGCCGGCTATTACCCTCGGTGACGTAACCGAACTGGGTCGATCTCAGTCGTAGCTACTTGTTGGCCAGAGCTTTACTGGAGCTCCAGTTGTATCCTTATACTTCTCCCGCAGCGCCGACAACTGCCCCACCAGGTCCTTCACCACCGCCTCATAGGCCGGATGCACGGCGTACCCCGACCAGGCAAACAGGCTCTCCATCTCATCGGGATCCTTCTCCAAATCAAACAGCTCCCACTCATTCACCGTGTAGTAGCTGATCAACTTGTACCGCTCCGTACGGATCCCGTAATGGGGAAAAACCCAGTGCGGCGGCGCGAATTCGTAGTAGTGGTAATACATCGACTTCTGCCAATCGGCCGGAGCGCTCCCCTGCAGCAAGGGAGCCACACTGCGCCCCTGCATATCCCCAGGAACCTCAATGCCCGCCAAATCCAGAATCGTAGGAGCATTGTCGATATTCACCACCCAGTCCGTGCTGACCGTGCCCGCCTTCACACGCCCTGGATAACGAATCATCCACGGAACCCTAATCGCCTGCTCATACATGAATCGCTTGTCGAACCAGCCATGATCGCCCAAGAAGAATCCATGATCCCCGGTAAAGACGACAATGGTGTTTTGCGCCAACCCGCTTGCATCCAGGTAATCCAACAGCCGGCCTACGTTGTCATCCTGCGCGCGCAGGGTGGCCAGAAAGTGGCCCATGAACTTCTGATAATTCCATTGCTTGCGCTGCCGCTCCGTAAGGTCCTGCGGGGGATGGAAGTCCGGCATATCGGCGATGCGCATGCGAGCCTCGCGCGCCGCCGACGCGCGCATCGAATAGTCATCGTAGAACGTGCCCGGCTCCGGAATCCGCGTCTGGTCGTACAGGTGCTCGTACTTATGAGGAGGATCGAACGGACGGTGATCGTTGAAGAACTGCAGCATCATGAAAAACGGCTGGGTAAATTGCTTGATCCCTTCGATCGTGAAGTCGACCACATTGTCGGTGATGTATCCCTCATAGCTCTTCTCTTCCACGACCGTGCTGCCCAGGCTGGGATTGCGCAGGTAATGATTGGGATCATAGTAAGGACCTCCCGCGCCCGGCTTATAGACGAAGTAATCGAACCCCGTCTCCCCAGGGTTCGCCGGCAAGTGCCACTTCCCCACCATCCCGGTTTGATAGCCATGGCTCTTGAGGATCTTCGCCACCGTCTGCTGCGAAGCAGCGAAGGTTGAGGAAGCCGTCACTCCTTGCGTGGTCTCCCCGGGGGGGGGATTCGAAACCATTCCGTTCAGGTGGTCATACTTCCCTGTCAGCAAAGCAGCCCGGCTCGGCGCGCATAGGGCGTTGGTGACAAAGCTGTTCTCGAAGCGCATCCCCTCCCGGGCTATCCGGTCAATATGAGGAGTGCTCATCAACTGGCTCCCATAGCAGCTCAGCACCTTGAGGGGGACGCCTTCGGTGGTGATCCACAAAATATTGGGTTGCTTGGAAGAGCCGCCAACGTGCTTCCGCTGGGGATCACTCTGCCCAGCTACTTCTGCCGAGAGCATCTGCGGAACTAATGCAGATCCCAAAACAGCCCCGCTCATCCGGGCCATCACCTCCCGCCGCGTAATGCGTTGCCCACCCTCGCCCAAAGCTAATCCTCCTTTGCGACTCCTCAACCATCATCGCCACTTCGAAAACATTCCACAACTGAGGACCAAAACAGGTCGCCGGGCTGGGTTGTCCGTTGCGGATACGCAACAGTGGGGATATTAACTCCCGCGCGGCGACGAGCGAGGACGCGGCGAGGTACCATACTTGTCCAAATTAGCTTTCGGGGACCTATTTGCCTTTATCAGCAATGAGCCTCCTGCCGAGGGAGAGAAACAGCAGGTCCCTCCACTGCGCTACGCTCCGGTCGGAGGCTGTGATTTTTTTGATTTCTGTTAGGTTTTGGTGGCCGGAAAGCTAGGAAGAGCAGCAGCAAACAAGCATCGTCGGGGTCCTTCGACTGCGCGCCGTAAACCCTCTGTTAAGCGATAGATCTGCGAGGCGCTTCGCTCAGGATGACGGCTTTGTGGGAGGTTAAACAACAATCTGGGTGGGCATGACAATAACGCGGAAAACCAAAAAAGTCACAACCTCTCGGGATGACAATTTTGTTGTGCCACCGGCTGCTAGTTCCGTTGACCGGGGCCAAGGCCAATTCCCACAACAAAATTGTCATCCCGCCTGCCCCGGCCTGCCGTGGGACCGGAGCGTACCCGGATTTCCTACCACGCGGCACTCATCAACAACCACGTATGCGGCTTTCCGTAGAGAAAGCCGCATGAACTCCGCCAACGCCACCACTCTCCACAGGAAATCCGGGGCAGCGCAGTGGAGGGACCTGCGGTTTCTTTCCCTCGGCCTGAAGCGTAGTTGCTGATAAAGGCGCAGAGGATGACTTGGCAACCCGCTTTTGTTCGCTCTGACTACTCTCGAATCTTTTCAACAAATTAAATAGCCCAACCCCCATCTCTCCCGCTAATTTGGACAGCAACGCTTCAGCGTCGCGGGAAAGAGTTCGAGGTTGATCATACGCTTTAGCGCCGGCCAGGGCTAAAGCCCATTCTTGAGAGATAAAACCCGTTTCCGCTGGACTCAAGTCCAGCTCCCCCCTGCTAAAGCAGGGGGCTCCCACCAAACTCGGAATGGTGAGGTCTGCGGCCTCCTTTCGGGTTCTCACGCAGGGGTTAATGCTCGCTGCAGCGAGGTAGCCCTCTCCGATCGCATACTCTGCAGCACGGCTGAAGCCATGCCCTTCATTCAGTGACTTTCCGCAGGGCGCAAACGCATCGCGTTGCAGGTGGCCACGCTCGCTTTTCGAAGGATCGCCGAAAGCCATCGGGCAATTTCAGCAAATCCCGAAAAGAACCTGCGGGGGCCGGCTTAGCGCCTTCTAATCCCCGGTTGTCCGAACGGTTGCTTGCCTTGTCTCGCTGGCAGGCCGAAAATGAGGGCACTGGGGTCGCCCATGCGCCTGCCTTCTATTCTGCTTATCCTTCTCGCCGCGACTCTGGTCACCGCGGCGCCGGCAAGTGCTCAGCAGGGTCTCACCAACGCTGACATCATCAAGATGCAGTCGGCCGGGCTTAGCGAAAACATCATCCTCGCGTCCGTCAACGAACAGCCGGCGGCCTATGACACCTCGACCGACGGCCTCCTCGCCCTCAAGAAGGCCGGCGTCTCCGATGCGGTGGTCGCCGCGATGATCTCCCGCAACGCCGCCATGAAAAGCGGCGTCGCCAACCCGGCAGGCACCAATATGACCGCGCCCCCTCCGGCTGGACCCCCACCCGGCGTCGATGAGGTCGGGGTCTATTACCAGGATAAAAACAAAGCCTGGCATCCCGTACCGTCCGAGATCGTCAACACCAAATCCGGTGGCCTGCTCAAAAGCATTGCCTCCGACGGCATCGTGAAGGGCGATATCAACGGCCACATCAGAGGCGCCGAAAGCACGACCAAGCTCACTACGGGATCGAACCTCCTCATCTTTATGCCGGAAACCTTCTCCGCCAATGACTACATCCTGGTCAAGCTCCATAAGAACTCTGACAACCGCGAGTTCCGCGCCATGACCGGCGGCGTCTTCCACTCCTCCGGCGGCGCCGCCAAGGATAGCATTCCCTTCGGGTCACAGAAGTTGGCCCCCCATGTCTACGAGCTCACCTTCGGAGCTCCTCTCAGCCCGGGCGAGTACGGTATCCTCCCACCCGGCGCAATCTCGACTTCCAATTTGGCCGCATCCGGAAAAATCTATAGCTTCTCCATCCTTGAGTAAGGCAACGAGTACGGCGCCGTCTATTTCTTGGCCCAATCCGCAACGATGGCCTCGCACGCCTTCTTCACACCTCCTTTAATACTTGCCGTTTTCTCGGTTTTCGTGACCAGGTCGCCGGCTCCGTTCGCCACCTGCATCTGGTTTTCACGCACAAAGCTGTATTCGATATGATTCAGATTCACGGTGTAATCCACCAGGTGCTGGTTGAGCGAAACTTGTACCTGGGGACAGAGCTCCTGAAAGTCTTTGCTCATCTCCATCGCCTGGTCACGCGATTCATTCCAACCGCTGCTGTGGCTTTGCGCCCGCAAAAACACGCGCGGCTTGGTCGCTGACTGCACAGGAACGGGACTCGCGGGTCGCGCTGCAGGCGCAGCCCGCGCGGAAATCTGCGGGTATGCCTTGGCGACGATCGCCGAGATCTCTTTGTTGGTCAATCCCGCAGTCTTCAAAGCAATCAATCCGTCTACCGAAGTGTCATAGGATCCGAGCGAGCGGTTGATGGCGGAAATGATTACGTCCTCGGAAAAACCGGCCTTCATCAGGTTGATTACGGAGTCGTTGTTCAGAGTCTGTTGGCCTAAAAGAAGCACGAGAAATCCAACGGCGATGACGACCTTGCTCATGAGACACGCGTCCATTCAGAGCGGGAGAAACGGCGGCGGTTCGCCGAAGGCCCCTTGCCGTTTTATAGCTTCCCGTATGGGAATGATTTTTCGCTTAAGCGCTCATTAATTAGGCTTCATGTTTCGCGCGGCGAGCCGGCTTTAGATGGGCACGGGCGAGTCTCCCGCCAAGAGGCACTGCGGCACCTGCGCAAAACTGTACTTGCCTTCCGACGGGTGCAGGGTGAGCACGAAGATCAGATCGAAGCGCTCAGGAGGCCAGTACGGCGGTGCAAACTTCGCGCCCAGGATGGAATTCGCAATCATGCTGATGTTTTCGTGCTGCCAGGCAATCAGGACTGGCCCCTCGCACGCTTTGGCCGCCTCAGCCAGCGCCTTCTCTTCTCCTTTGCTGAAGGTCAGGTCGATTTCCACACCTATCCGTTGAGCGAGAGGCGTAACCGTCTCTTGCGAACGGCGGCTCCTGGAACTGCCCGGCACAGGGTCGTCCACGGCAGCGGAGGCAAAAATGAATGCGGGCTTCGCGAGCAGTTCGTGTTGTAGAGGTCCCTGGGCAGGCGCGAAGAGAGAGGCGAGCGCGCCCGCGCGTTGCCATCCGCGCACAATCAGGTTGTGAGGGCTGCTCGCGCCCGATTCATGGACACCGGCGAAATGGCCGGTGGGCTTCTCCGCATGGCGGATGATCATGATTTTGGAAGCTTTTGGCGGCATTCCGTTCCTCAGGTACCAACGGCTCCCGACTGCCGAGCTTCACGGCGTGGCGTGGGGCGACCTTGAAGGACTCCGCATCAACTGAGATCGCATTCCAGGGAAAATCGCAACGCCGCGCAGATTTCCGTCATGCGATCGGAGCTTAGCCGAGCCACGCGCTTTCCCAATCGGTCCTGAGAGAGCGTGATCATATTGTGGAGGTTCACGGCGCAGGGCGCCTTCATGCCGTCGTCTTCGCCTAAGACAACCTCTGACGGCACCCCGCGGATCGTAGAAGTTATGGGCGCGACACTCACCGTCGACAAATAAGCGATGGTGCTGTCCCGGGTGAGCACCACGACCGGCCTTTTTTTGCCGGGTGAAGCAAAGCTGTAAAGCCTGACATCGCCGCGCGCTATTCCGCCGGCCACGCCGCCTCCGCTTCCCCGATGGCAGACTCATCACGTGCTTGCGGCAGCCGCGAATAGCCCTCTCGGTCGCGCTCTTCGCTACTGCGTATTTCCAATCTTTTGAGATGCTCCCGCAGGGCTTCCCGCACCAGTGCGGAACGATTCCGTTTCATTCGCCGGGCAGCCCGATCCGTGGCCTGCAGAAGAGTCTTATCGAGAACGATTTGGATTGTTTCCATACTGTGGACTCTCATCCACAGGGTACTCCACAGCCATCGGCCTGGGAGCGAAGAGCGGATTTCCTGTGAAGCCTGTTGGCATTCACGCGGCTCTCCTCGATGAAAGCCGCCGACGCGGCCGTTGCTGGTGCTGCGTACAGGAAATTCGGGGATGTCGCTCTTTTTTGCGAGATGTGGGATTCCGCCAATGTTGACCGCTAAGCTCGTCGGATGAATCGAGAGTCAGAGGGAAAGAGCAGTGGTATCCCACATCTCGCGAAAAACGAGCGAGATATGGGCCACCCGTCCTTGGTGAGGGAACCAGCGGCAAGCAGCGTCTAAGAGGAAGGCTTCAGCTCTCCTACATCGGAATTGGGAAATACGGTCTCTTCCGCAAACTCCCAGCCGCGTCGTTGGTCGATGACTACGCGGCTACGGTCGAGATAATGCCGCAGCTCCTCCATGCCGTATGTGCAGGCTAAATCCCGGGCACTCACTCCAGGGCGCTTGGCGCGCAGCACGAACCATTGCTCAAGCTTCAGCCACTTCTCCTGGGTTACGTCTTGCGCATGTTCACTCAGCAGTTTGTCGCGCTTGGCCAGGTTGAAGTTCTCGTGGAAGACGACCCGATCCAGGTCCAGGGTGACCCGGCTGATATTTAGATCCTGGGAAGCAGACTCGTACAGGATCCGCTCTCCGGTAATGTCATACACCAGGCAGTCAGGCGTCTCGGAGCAGCTCACGATGTAGTAATGATGATTGATCGCATGGGCCTGCAGCGAGAGGCCGGCCGAATATGCGCTGGGCCAGATGACCATTTCCGCCCCTTTGTCTGCCAGGCCTTTCCATACTTCAGGGAAGTTGGCGTCAAAGCAGGTTGCGAATCCAACGCGGCCGAAATCTGTCTGGTGAACGTGAACGGCGTCTCCAGGATTGATTGGGGGCTGCACATCGTATTCTGAATAGTAGGGGAAAACCTTGTCGTAAACGCACACCACTAGCCCGGAGCGGTCGAGGAAGACCACCGAATTCAGCCTTCGCTTGCCATCTTTTCTATCAATTGGACAGGCAATATAGGCCTTGTGCTTTTTGGCCAAACCGCTCATCGCGGTTACGGTCGGGCCGTGCAGCGGCTCGTCGCTTGTATTGTCCAGACCGCGGCACAATTCGGGCAACACGATGACGTCTGTGCCTCGAGCACCTTCTTCGTCCACCAGGCTCGCCATCTTTTCCAGGGGTACTTGACCTCCCTTGAATCCGATGCTGGTTATGCGGACAGGCCGCCCGATCCCGTCTCCCCAGGTGGCTTTTGCGTTTGCGGCGGGCTCAGGGGATGGACTTGCGTTCAATGCTTCCGCTTTAGCGCCGTTGAAACCAATGTTTGCCACTGCACCCATCCCAATAGCGCTGTTTCTTAGGAACATGCGTCTGTCCATCGCGGCTCCTTCCCCGTGAGTGTGCCTTCATAGGAGCACACCAGAGCAGGGACTCGCATACGATTTTACCCCCGGGGAGGCGGGATAGGGGGAATCGATTAGATCGGATGGGTAGGATGGATGGAGACCCCGCCGTTGACCGTCTGGAAATGAAGCGTGGCGCCGCCCTGGCCGATGTTGGTGTCAATTTGATGACGGATCTTTCCCTGAACGGTAATGGGGAAGCCCACAGAAATCCCGCCGTTGACCGTCTCTGCGACTAGGTGTGCGGAATAGTGATCCGGAGCCTTCACCGTCACACCGCCGTTGGTCGACCTCGCCACCAGGCCGGTTCCGTGCCACTCATTCCCGTCAAGCCGCACATCCAAGCCGCCATTCACGGTCGTGGCATGCACCTCTCCGCCCAGATCATCGAGGGTGAGACCGCCGTTGGTCGTATCGACGTTAATCGCGCCAATAACATTGGTTACCTTGATGCCTCCGTTCACTGTATGTAGCTGGGCGGCAATGTGGCGGGGCACGCGCAGGCTCCAGTTGACAGACCAGCTGCGGTGAGAAAAGCCCCAATTCGATGGTCCTTCGGCGTGGATGGTGCCCGTGGTGAGGATCTTTACTTCGCGCATCAGTGACTCCGCATCCTCGCGGCTTTCATCCTGCGTAGTGACCCGTGCTTCCAACGCGATATCGTCACGTTCTTCGCCAATCACTTCAATCCCGCCGTTCTTTCCCGACAGGCTGAGCTGCCCGTTGGTCACGGGCAGGGTTGCGCTCCGCAGCTCGCAAACACGCTCCTGGTGGCCAAACCAGCCGTTGTTGTTGTTGCCTTCATCGCCGCCGCACGGAGTGACCGTGAACGATTGCGCGGGAACGCGGCCTGCGAAGAGAACGGCGAAAAGCAGTACGACGGCAAACCTACGCATCGATACCTCCCGGTAAGCCAGCTACCAGGTCGATACGCAGACCAGAGGCGTCTAGTTCCCCCAAAACCGCGGCACGAAAAAATAAGCGACTCAAATTTCCCGGGGTAGTCGGCCCCGCGGATCATTTCTCCACCTTATGTTCGACCAGGAGCTCATGAAACTCCGGCGTAGAACGCAGCGCGGCCAGCTCCTTGTCCTTCATCAGGTGCTTACGGTCGTGGAACCCCGCGTCGAGAGCCTTTCGCAGATAGTCGATGGCCTCTTGCACTTTCCCGGCAGCGGCGTACATCTTGGCCAGGTAATAGTCGCTGGCGACGGTCTGCCGCCGTGATCCCCCCTCGTCCACAACTACCCGGGGATCACCATGGAGGATCTTCGGGTCGATGACCAGTGCCTTCTGGTAGGCCTCCATGCCCAGCTTGTACTTATCGTCGGCGAAATACGTGGTCCCCAGGTTGGCCAGAATAACGGCTCCATCGGGTTCATACTGGAGCGCCTCTTTGTAGAGCCGCTCCGCTTGCGCGAAGTCGCGTTGGCCGTAATCGACCGCGGCCAGGTTGTTCATGGCTTCTGCAAAGCGGGGATTGATGGCCAGCGCCTGCCGGTAATACTTGCGCGCCTGGTCGTAGGCGAACAAGTGGTGGTAGGCGACGCCGAGATTGTTGAAGAGCACCGCAGACCGGCGACTCACGCGTTGGTAAGCGCGGATCGCAGCGGAGTAGCTTCCGTGAGCCAGGAGCAGGTCACCTTGATGCTCTGTCGGGTCAGCCACGGCCTGGTGGGGTGTAGTAGCACTTGCAGTAGGAGGAGTAGGGTTGTTTGTCTCAGCGAAGGTGGCTTGTACGCACACCAGAACGGGGAAAACCAACAGAGAGCAGAGCCCCGAGGGCCTGCCAAGGCCTCTCATGATTGCACCTTCCCAGCCGCAGGGTCAGCGGGACGAGGAACGGGTTACGTGCCCCGCTTGCGGCACCGCTGAAAACTAGGATGCGGGTGTGGCGCGAAGGTAACGGTAACGGCGAGAACGGCACTATTTGACGTTCCACATTTATATTAAGGTGGAGATAATCACCCCGCCGGATCGGATGTCCTCCATGCCCCCCACTGCGTTCGTAGCACGGGTCGATCGGGAATCCCCCCACGAACAGCTCCTGCCGGCGCAGCTGAAGCTCCTGTACGCCAATGCAAACCTCGGAGTCGTCATCAACATCCTGGCCGCCACCATATTGGCTCGCCTGCAATGGGATGTCGTTGCCAGGACGGTCATCGTCGGTTGGTGGCTGTACATCACCCTGGTGTCGGTTGCCAGGTACACGCTTGCCCGGCGTTATTGGCACGCCTCTCCAAGCCCCACAGACATTCACAGGTGGCGCACCGTCTTCGCCGCCGGCGTAGGTTTGACCGGCGCCGGCTGGGGAGCAGCGGGCATTCTGCTCTATCCGGCGGCTCACCTCACCAACCAGCTGTTTCTCGTCTTCGTCCTGGGAGGAATGATGCTGGGCGCCTCCTCGGTGCTGGCTCCCCGGCCCGAGGCTTTCCTCGCTTTTCTGATTCCGGCAGGCTTCATCCCCGCGGTCCGGCTCTTCTTCGCGGGAGATAAAACCCATGTAGCCATGGGCTTCCTGGCCGCTGTCTTCACCCTGGCGACCTTGATCATCACCAGGCGCATTTATCGCACCATCGACTCGTCGCTCAAGCTGCAGCTGGAAAACCGCGACCTGGTGGAGAATCTGCGCGCCGCCAACCAGGAGACCGCGGCCCTGAACCACGCACTGGAACGCCGTGTTCAGGAGCGTACAGCGGAACTGCACAAATCGACCGAGCAATTGCGCGCAGAAATCGCCCAGCGCGAACAGACGGAAGAAGAACTGTTACGTTCTCGTAAACTCGAATCTCTGGGCGTGCTGGCGGGCGGAATCGCTCATGACTTCAATAACTTCCTGACCGTAGTTCAGGGAAACATTGAAGTAGCTAAAACCCAGCTGACCGCGGCCGAGCCGGCCCAGGAATTCCTCAATCAGGCGGCAAACGCGTGCCGGCGTGCGGCATCGCTATCCTCTCAGTTACTGACTTTTGCCAAAGGAGGTTCGCCGGTCAGGCGCGTGGTTTCCGTCGCCCAACTCGTCACCGACGCTGTTCATCTGGCCCAGACCGGCTCCCCTATTCGCATTGAGATCAAGACCGAGGAAGGTCTCTGGGCCGCCCAGGTCGATCCCGGCCAGATCAGCCAGGTGCTCCACAATATCCTCCTCAATGCGCGAGAGGCCATGCCCGGCGGCGGCGCCATCGAGGTGCGGGCCAGGAATGTCGCTGTTGCCAATGACTCCGGCGCCTCCGATCCTCGAGTCAAGATCTCCATCCGCGACAACGGCTGCGGAATCCCCCCGGAAGTGCTGCCGCAAATCTTCGATCCCTACTTCAGCACCAAGCCGGGTGGCACTGGCTTGGGCTTGGCGACGGCCTATGCCATCGTTGGCAAGCATGGGGGCCATATCTCAGTGGAATCGACGCCGGGCACCGGGACCGTATTCACCCTCGATCTGCCGGCTTTGGATTCGCCCGCACCGCTCGAAGCGCCTGAGCCGCGGCATCCCCCTCCTTTGCGCACGGGCACCGAACGAATCCTGGTGATGGACGATGACGAGGCTCTCCGCATTCTCTTTAAGGCCGTTCTCATCAGTCTCGGTTACGATGTGCAGGCCGCTGCCGACGGAGCCGAGGCCATCGCCCTCTATGAAACAGCCAAGGCTACAGATAGGGGTTTCGACGCGGTCATATTGGACTTGACGGTGACGGGCGGAATGGGCGGTCTGGAAGCCGCCGCCAAGCTTCGGGAATTGGACCCTGCCCTCAAGCTGATTGTCTCCAGCGGCTATTCCGACGCCCCGGTCATGTCCCATTTCGCCGAATACGGCTTTGAGGCCGTGATTGTAAAACCCTGGACGGTGAAAGAGATGAGTGATGTGCTTCGCCGGGTGCTGGTTGAGGACCCTGTGCGCAGAGCCTAAAAGGGATAGCCGCCTCCCCAAAATAGCCATTTTGCTCACCCCGGCGGGTGGCTTATCCTAGGTAGATGCGAAACGGCCTGCAGCTCGCGTTGATGACCTTCGTGCTGGTGGCCCCTGGTGGCGCGGCGCAGGATTCCGGGTCGAGCGGCTGGCGCCAGGTGCAGGGGTTGGGTCCGCACACCAGGGTCTTTATCAAGACCGACAAAGAGAGCGCTCTTTGCTATGTCCATTCCGTAGAAGAGCAAGAACTTACCTGCGGCCGTTCGGAAGCAATTGGCTCTCCCGTCCTGGTCTTCCCCCGGGCGGAGATCAAGACCATCAAGCTCGCGCGCAAAGGCCTCGGTCTGGCGGCAACGATCAGCGGCGGCTACGCCAACGACCTCTTAGCCGGCCAGCTTATCTATCAACGCTGAAGGTGACCCACCAACAGGTCATCTACGAGGCAGCCGGCCATTCTTGATGCCCGTCTCGTGCCTGCGACAGCAGAGTACAGACCTCTTCTTCTGTGGTCTGCTCGAAGTTCTCATAGAAGCTGCCCACAGAGTGAAAGGGCGTCGCGATCCGCGCGCAGACTATCTCATCTACCTCGCCGCTGAGTTCGTTGTAGGTGCTCTCCGCTGCCACCGGTACGGCAACCATAACCTCCCGCGCGCGCGGCCGCACACTGCGCACGGCAGCCAGCATGCTGGCTCCGGTTGCCAGCCCATCGTCGACCAGAATCACTAAGCGGTCCTCAATGGGCGCCGGAGGACGACCGTTGCGGTAGACACGTTCGCGGCGCTCGATCTCCCCCTTTTCCCGTAGCGCTGCCGCATCGACCTCTTCCAGCGGAATGTGAAATTCATGGAGAACCGCGGTATTGATGGCAACCGTTCCATCACTGGCAACCGCTGCCATGGCCAGCTCTTCCAGTCCCGCTACGCCGAGTTTTCGCACCACCAGGACATCCAAGGGAAGATCCAGGGCACGGGCAACTTCATACGCTACCGGCACGCCTCCGCGCGGCAGCCCGAGGACGATTCCGTGCTGCCAATCGCGGGCCATGTCCGACGCCTGGCTCGCGTCCCGGATGGCGCGCGCCAATATACGGCCCGCGTCTCTGCGGTCTTGAAATAGCTCTGCCCGGCACGGCATCTTCGAACCTCAGTGGGCGGCGTGGGTCCGCTCTGTAACCATGGCTGTGCGCAGGAATCCCCGGTTCCGGTCAAGTATGGATTCCGCTTCATCGCCGCGATCGCCGGCGTGTACCAGGACAAACAGGCCGTCCTTTCCCATGTCCTGCTGCAGCAACTGGATGGTGTCTTCGGCAACCCCCAGGCCGCGCAATGTCTCGGTCAGATCGATCTCCGTGTAAACCGGCTGCTCCTCATTGGCTTCCGCCGCATCCTCGCGGCTCGATAAACTGGGTCCGTGGCTATGGGAATCGTGGTGAAGACTATGCCGAACCTTCCAGGGGATGCTGTGCTTCCCTTCTAAATTGTCGGGCGTGGGTACTGCTTCTGGATTTCGCTGCTTTTCCCGTTCGCCTTGCTTCGATAACGCAACGCCGATGTCACTGGTGTTAAAGCCGGCTATTTTAAGGTCGGCGATCGCATCCCGTGCCGACACAGCTTTCAAAAACAAGGCTGCAACCAGGTTGCAACGCGACAGTCCCATTCTTCGTATTGGATGAGTCCACATCTGGGCCACCCCCCTCTAGCTTGGATGCCCGCAAGGGAGCTTAGATGTCCAGACCGGCTGTGGCCGTTATTGGTTCTGAATTCCCACCCGCTGTGCTAGTCTGGCTGCTTTGAAAGGGTGGATTTCATGACCTCGAGGCCGCGATCTGTCTGGCTGTTGCTCGTCTTTGTCTTGCCAGGGTGGGCGTTTGGTCAGCAGACAACGGAGGCCATCCACCTCACGACGGCGCAACTGCAGGCGCTTAGTGGCGAGTATACCTCCGCCGAGGAGCCGGATCTGCCCCTTAGTTTCTATCTAAGGGATGGGCAGCTATTCCTCGAGTCGGAGCGTCAGTTCCCTCTTGCCTTAAAGGCGGTGAGCGCGACCGAATTTGCGGACGAGGAGGAGCGCTATCGTTTCTCTCTGGATGCCTCCGGCCGCCCTTCTACCGTCACTGTCGCATATACATGGGATCCCATGACGTACGTCCTGATACGCACCGGTGAAGCTGTGCACCATGTCTTTCCTCCTTATGAGCGGCAGGAGGCGACCATCCCCATGCGCGATGGGATCAAACTGCACGCTGTCATCCTCACCCCGGCGGGCGCGCCCGGGCCCTTTCCTATACTCCTGGACCGCACTCCTTACGGCGTCGACGGCTTGACCATGGCGAGCTTCTACAGCCGGCGGCCTGAACTGGCGCGGGCCCTATACATCTACGTCGGAGAAGACATTCGCGGACGCTTCAAATCAGAGGGCAAATTCGAGCTAAGCCGCATGGTCGTCGACCACACGGATCCTAAGGTCACGGACGAAAGTACCGACGCCTATGACACCGTGGCCTGGCTGGTAAAAAATATTCCCGGGAACAATGGCCGCGTCGGGGTCATTGGCACCAGTTATGACGGGGCGTTAACCATGGCCGCGGGCATTGACCCTCACCCGGCAGTCAAAGCCATCTCTCCCCAGGCGCCCATGATCGATACCTGGATGGGCGACGACTTCTTCCATAACGGCGCCTTTCGCCAAAGCTATGGCTATGACTATGCCATGGGCCTGGAGCAAAGCAAGCAGAGCTCGGAGGTGAGTTACGGCAAGGGTGTGGACGGCTATAACTACTTCCTGGAGCGCGGCTCGTTTGCCGAGGATGTTCGCCGCTCCGCCGCCAAAACGCCCGAGGGCAACGTATTACCCACGTGGCAGATATTCCTGCAGCACCCGGCGTATGACAACCTCTGGTACGTGCGCGCCCTGCAACACCACATGACGGCGGTTACGGTTCCTACGCTTGAAGTCGGCGGCTACTACGACCAGGAGGATATGTGGGGGCCGCAGGAGGTCTACGCGACCCTCGAGCCGCTCGACACCCGGCATGAGAACTTTCTCGTGCTCGGTCCGTGGCGCCACGGTTCCTGGAGCGCGTCGACGCGTAGTCTCGGCGTCCTCAAATATGGGGAGCCGATCGGTACCGAGTACCGCAAGCAGATCGAGGCGCCCTTTTTCGCCAAGTACCTGAAGGACCAATCCGGCTTCGACCTCGAGGACACAGCCAGCTTCCAGACCGGCTCGAATGTCTGGAAGCGCTACCCCCACTTCCCCCCGGCCGACGCTGCGCCGGCAAAGCTCTACCTGGCAGCGGACAACCACTTGAGCTGGCAGATGGGCAAAGAAAAGGTGAGAGTAAGATATCTCTCCGATCCCGCCGATCCCGTTCCCTACCGTCATCGCCCCATCCAGCCGACCTACGCCGCCGACTCACATTGGCGCAACTGGATGACGGAGGACCAACGTTTTGTCACCGGGCGCAAGGACGTGGCGGTCTGGACGATGGGCAAGCTTGACCACGACCTTACGGTTACAGGTGAGGTTATTGCCGATATTTTCGCCAGCACCACGGGCAGGGATCTTGACCTGGTAGTGAAGCTGATCGACCAGTATCCCGACGACGATAGCGATCCGGCCATGCGAGGCTACCAGTTGATGACCAACGAGGAGATCTTCCGCGGGCGCTACCTGAAGGCCTTTGACAAGCCGTCGGCGCTTCCGGCGAACAAGCCTCGTGAATTTAGATATAGCCTGCACGCGCTCGATCATGTCTTCAAGAAAGGGCACACCATACTGGTTGAGGTGCAGAGCACCTGGTTTCCGCTCTATGACCGCAATCCGCAGATATTCGTTCCCAACATCATGACTGCCCATCCGGACGACTACCAGAAGGCCACGGTCACGATCGTTTCCGATAAGGGGCACCCATCGGGGCTCATCTTGCCGGTAGTGAGCGGCAGATAGGCGACAGCATGCCTGCCCCCCCGGCAGGCATGCTGTCGCCCGTATCTGACTGAGCGCTTCAACTGACCGTGATGCGCGTGGCCGCGATCGTGCCCGTTACCTCCATGCCCTTATCGCCCTTCAAGTCAAAGGTCTGAAAGGTAAACGTTCCGGTGTAGCTATTGCAGTCTTTCGACACCGTATTGGTTTCGTCCAAGGTGAAGGTTCCGTTCGCCGTTCCGGTGCTGGTAGGGTCGAACGTCCACCCAATGTGGTGCAAGCGCACGCTGTGCGAGCCGGTCGACTTCCAAACCCCAAAGCAGATATTGCCCTGGGCGGGGGCCAGAAAGGCATTTTCAAACTCGGTCCCGTCGCTATGCCATTGGTCAAGGGTCTCGTTGAACACCGCTCCCCCCGCCGTGTAGACCACATGCCACAGTCCAACGATGGGGTCCCTGGAACCGTTGGCGGTCGCTTCCTCCGGCTCTTCAGCGCCCACGAGCATTGGCATCTTGATAGGACTTACGGATCCCAGTCGCGAGAAACCACCGCACGCAGCTCTGGCGCTGGTGGCGGCAAATATCAGGCTGGTGACGGCAAGTGTTGTCAAAACCCCACGCGACAGCCGCCGCCAAAACGCCACCTGCCGTGAGAGTCCTGTACCTGTGTTCTTCGTAATTCGATTCATGATGCTCCTTTCGCACTCGTTCGAGCGAGCGACGTGGGCCGAGTGTGGGGCACTCGTACAGGGGGAGCAATGCCCTGCAGGGTGATTTATTTATCCCCGGATAACCCGCCAATCCGCAATCACTTAGGCGAAGTTATCCCCTGGCCGGGCAGGCTCGTGAAGGGCGATACACCGCTTACCTGCAGATGCTAAACTCAGTTTTCGGTGGTGCAGGGAGGATGCGGAGTGGCGGTTTCTCCTGCCGAGGACCTAATTCGCTTTGGCCTCTTTGAGCTCGACCTCAAAGTTGGGCAGCTGAGCCGGAATGGGACGAAACTCCGGCTGCCGCAGCAACCACTGCAGCTGCTGGCTATGCTGCTGGAACGCCCCGGCGAGATCATCACTCGCGATGAACTCCGGCAACGCCTTTGGTCCTCAGACGTCTTTGTCGATTTTGACCACGGCCTTAACAAATCCATCCAGAAACTCCGGGATGCGCTGGGCGACTCGGCAGCCTCTCCTCGCTACATAGAGACCATCCCTCGCGTCGGGTACCGCTTCATCGCTCCGGTAAGAAACGGAACCCGGCCGCGAGAGCCGGAATTTGCTGTAGCCATCGACCGCCCCGCCGCTTTGCCAATAGCTGCCCCGCCGGCGTCCAAGTCAAGGGCGCGATGGTGGGGCCTGGCGGCAAGCATCTGCCTGGCCGTGGCCATCATCGGCATTGCTGTGTACTTCTCCGGTCGCAGCCATCCGGTTGTGACCAAGTACACGCAGCTCACCGATTTCACTGATTCCGCGTCGACTCCCGCCTTATCGCCAGATGGTCATATCCTTGCGTTCATTCGCGGGGGCAGCAGTTTCATGTCGGCGGATCAGATCTACGTCAAGATGCTTCCCAACGGCGAAGCCAGACGCCTGACCGACGACCCGCGACTGAAATACAATCTGGCGTTCTCGCCAGACGGCTCCCAGATCGCCTACACCGTTCTGGAAAGTCCGTCTTTCGATACCTACGCTGTCTCGGTATTGGGAGGCGACTCACACCTTCTGGCGAAGAATGCAGCGGGACTTACCTGGCTCGACCCGCACCATTTTCTCTTCTCCCGGACGCGTTCGGGTCTGCATCTGGGAGTCGTGACGCAGTCGGTAACCGGCGAGAATTTTCGCGAACTGTATTTTCCGCCACACGAACGGGGCATGGCGCATTACTCGTACGCTTCCCCCGACCGCAGATCGGCGTTAGTCGTGGAGATGAATGGCGCCGGAGAGTGGACGGTCTGCCAGCTGATTTCTCTTGATGGCCGCTCACCACCTCGCCCGGTAGGACCGAAGGGCGCGTGCACCTCCGCGGGCTGGTCTCCCAATGGTTCTTGGATGTATTTCATCGCTACGGTGGAAGGCCAGAGCCACCTGTGGCGTCAGCGGTTTCCCAACGGGAAGCCGCAACAAATCAGCTTTGGCCCCACGGAGGAGGAAGGACTGGCTGTGGAGCCCGATGGCCGTTCGGTCATCACCTCGATTGGAGTGCGGGAAAGCGCCATTTGGATCCACAATGCCTGGGGGGAACGCTCTCTATCTTCAGAGGGAGAGATCGTCGCGGAACTTTCCCCACCTTCTTTTGCGGAAGACGATAAGACGCTCTACTATCTTTTGCGCCGTCGATCAGCGAATTCAGGCCCGGAACTGTGGCGCATGACGGTGGATTCCGGCAAGAGCGAAGCGGTGTTTCCGGGCATTTCCATGTTTGCCTACGACGTGTCGCCGGATGACAAACAAGTCGTCTATGCCACTGAGGGGCGCGACGGAAAGTCGCAGTTGTGGCTGGCGCCTATCGACAGAAGCTCTCCCCCCAGACAGATTGGACATTCCGGCGAAACGACGCCTTACTTTGGTCCCCGGGGGAAAATCCTGTTTCAAATCGCAGAGGGAAACCTGAATTATGTGGAGCAGATGAATGAGGACGGATCCGATCGGTCCAAAGTCCTTCCCTATCCGATCATTGAGATTCAGGGGATTTCACCCGGCCGGAAATGGCTGATGGCCATCGCTCCTTTTCCGGAAGGCAAGAGCGTGGTGCCTATGAACGTGGCGATTTCGCTCGACGGTGGACCTCCGCGGCGCTTGTGCGCGAGCTATTGCCCGTCAACTTGGTCGTCGAATGGGAAGTTTCTTTTCATTCCAGTGGAAGCATCGACGCAGACGAGTCCCGGGCGAAGCCTGGCGATTCCCGTTGGTCCCGGGGAAAGCCTGCCTGAGTTCCCGCCGGGAGGAATCGAGCCCGGGGCAGAACCGGACGTCATGCCTGGTTCCCAATCGGTGTACCGCGCCGAGCTGGTGCCGGGCAAGGACCTCTCTCATTTTGCCTACGTGAATACCACCTCGCACCGAAATTTGTATCGAATTTCATTACCCTGACTAGCAGAATGCGGAAAATCTTTGATTTTGCAGCTTGGGGGGCACCCGTCCTCCGCGAGGGAACGAAAGGTGGAACGAGTTAGTTTTTTCGCGGCTTCGCCCATCTTATTCGGCCCAGGTACGCTGGCGAGGGGCACCCGTCCAGTTCCTATTGGGTTCTGTTGGGAGAGTGGCTCCGGCATGGTTTGGCTCTCACACAGGATCTGAAGCCCTGTCCATCGCACAGTCCAGTTAGTTTCTGCGGCATGTTTAGCCATCGCGTTCTATACAATCCAGGCATCCCTATGAAGATTGCTCGACGTTTTGCGTTCCTGCTTGCGTTACTGATCCTCGTAGCTCCGTTTGCGGTGGGGAACGCTCAAGTGTCAGAGAACATGACCCCGCTTTTGCTTGCGGTCCAGGACGCGCCTGTACCCTTTATGGGGTCGGACGGGCAAATACACCTGGTTTATGAGTTGGGGATGACGAACTTCTCCAGCGCGGAGATAGCTGTGGAGAAGGTGGAGATAGTCGGCGACGGCTCCGTGCTGCAAACACTCGGCACCACCGCGGTTGCCGGACGTCTGCAGGCCGGGGGCGTGCGCGAGTCCGCGGGAACGCTGGCCAAGAGCACCCACGCTCTTCTCTTTCTCAATGTTGCGCTCGCCCCCGGAAGCAAGGTCCCCTCTGAACTATCGCATCGCCTTGCGTTGCGGGTGAGCGCTGCGCCCCCCGGGCAACAGGAGCTCAGCGAAAGCGGGGGCGCCACCACGGTGGATAAGCAATCTGTTGCGTTGATCGGCCCTCCATTGCGAGGAGAGCGTTACATTGCCGCGGACTCCTGCTGCGACGCGACCCGCCATACGCGGGCAGCTCTGCCGGTCAACGGCCGGGTGTGGGTGGCACAACGCTACGCGGTGGACTGGGAGCAAATGGACGCAGGCGGCCATATCTATACCGGCCCACGGGAGAAGCTCGAGAGCTATGCTATCTTCGGCCAGCCCGTGCTCGCGGTGGCAAACGCTCTGGTGGTTTCCGTCATCGACGGACAACCCGAACAGACGCCGGGCAGTTATCCCACTCATATTGCGCTCAATGAGGCGGACGGAAACTCGATCATCCTCGATCTTGGGGAGAAGCGCTATGCGCTTTATGCCCACCTTCAGCCGGGGAGCATCAAGGTCCACCGCGGCGAAAAAGTTCACCTCGGCCAGGTCATCGGACTGGTGGGCGATACCGGCAACTCGATTGTGCCCCACCTGCACTTCCAAGTGACTGACAGGCCGTCATCCCTCGCTTCCAACGGACTTCCCTACGAGATCAGCGAGTTTGAGATGACCGGGAAATCCCCGGGCACGGAAGCCTTCGACAAAGCGGAAACCGACGGGACTCCGCTTCCAGTGACTCCATTCTCTCCGCCGCAAGCCGTAAAACGAGCAATGCCCCTTGACCAGACGATTATCTCGTTTCCGGGGCATTAGCCGTTTGCGGGGAAAATAGCCGCTTCTACTGCGGTACTCCGTTGTATTCCATATAGGCCGTGAGCGAAACCTCGCCGGCTTCCGTTCCCCCGTCGGTGATGCTCCAACGTAACTGCTGCGGTGGCGCATCCGGTTTGGTCACAGGTGCGGTCAGGAATATCTGTGCAGGGTAGGTGCTGCGCGGTTCCAGATGGTAAAGGACTTCCTTCGCGGGCGGGGTCCAGCCGGCCGGGAGTGTGGGGTGGAGGGTAACGTCCCGCTCCTGGGCGGTGTCGTTGTGCAGCAGCAGAGGCACCCATAGGCCGCGATCTGCGCTCAGTGCAGTTTGTGGTTTGAGAAAGCTCATGACCGAGGTCAAACCGTGAGCCACATAGAATTGCTTATAAAAAGCCCAGGGGCCGCCTAACTCGAGACTCACAGGAGGGCGCTGCACAGGCCGATAGCAGGGCGGCGGCGCGTAGGCGATCGGCGTGTGGTCGATACCATCCCACACGTCCCCCTCCACGGGAGACTTGACCAGAGACTTGGCAAGTATCAGGTAGTCCGGCATGTGAACGTAGTAGTCTTCCTGCGGATCGATCTGGGTGGCGTACAGGTCCCAGGCCATCTTGTTCAAGGCCGCAAAGGAAATTCCCTTACTGCTCGAGATATCGCTGGCGAGATACTTCGGGCCATGGTGCTCAAGAAAATCCTGATGGCTGGCATCCGAAAAGAAGTAGAGCTTCTTGGCTTGCCAGGGATGAAGCCCTTCGCCGTAGTTGTTGATGCCGTGGCTGCGCCGCGGCGCGTCCACCTGTTCGGGAAAGGCAACCGGATCACCCGCCATATCGAAGGCTTCCGTTGCCACCACGGAAGACGCCTGATGGTCGCCATGGTTCTCCCCCGCCACGTAGCCGGGCATCCAGGTGATGATGACCTCAGGCCGGGTTAGACGAACAAGACGCACTACCTCTTCCAGCGCCTCTCCATGCCCCAGGGTTTCGAGCGAATGAAGCACGTCCTGAGTCGCGGTGTCGGACCCATGCAGGAACCAGATATTGCTGATGCCGCTTACCGCCAACGAATGGCGCGCTTCCATCTCGCGCTCATCGGCCATGGCCTTGGCTTGCTCCATGCCGACATCGTTGCCGCCTGAGTTGCCCCTGGTGGTGAAGATGACGGCCACTCGCTTGTGCTGGTCGAGCGACGCGCGGGTTATGTAGTTCAAAATACCAGTGTCATCGTCCGGATGGGCGACCACTAAGAGAATGTCGGCCTTGTAGCGATCATCGGGCTTGGGGATCGGCGGCGCCGTCTCGACTGCCTGCCCCTGTAACCGTGGCTGGAGCAATCCGCACAGCACACTGCAGGCCAGCAGCGTTGCTCCTATGCATGCTTTCATCTTCCACTCCTTAGGTTCTTCGTATCTTATGCTGAACAGGGCCACTCAGAACCGAAGGTGAAGCCCAAATTGCATTTGCCGCATGTTCGCTCCGGGCAGAAGCGAGGTGATTTCTCCTGCGCCGGCTTCGTCTATCAAATTGGCGGGTGTGTTCAAGTTGGTATGGTTGAGTGCGTTGTAGTTTTCCCAGCGGAACTCTATCGTCTTTTCCTGAGCAATGGTAAACACCTTGGCCAGCGACAGGTTCATCAGGAACAAACGAGGGCCGACGAGCGAGTTCCGGCTGACATTGCCGTCGCGATACAGACCCTGGGGTTCGACAAAGGCCGCGGGGTTATACCATTCGGTGCGGTCGGGATTGGGTACGTGCGGGTTGCCAACCTGGTCCGGGCGCACGGCGTTGAAGTTTGTATTCAATAGCGGGGCGTTGGCGACATTGGCAGTGAAGGGCACGCCGGATGTGGCCGAGGTAATCCCATTGAGCGCCCATCCACCGGCCACCAGATCAACCGCCCGGTTGACGTTCGCGCCGAAGCGCTGACCATGTCCGTAGGGCAGCTTCCATACGTTGGCAACGGAGAGAATATGTCTCCGATCGAAGCTGGCCGGCCCGTAATCTGCCGGATAATCGAGGTTGTTATCGAATACGCCGCCCAGTTCGGTGTCGTCCAGCGCCTTGGAATAGGTATAAGAGACGATAAAATCAAGTCCGCGCGCCTGGTGGTCGACCCACTTCATTTGCAGGCTGTGATAATTAGACGTGTCGCAGTTGCAGATACTATAAAGGCCTTGCGTCAGCCCGAAGTTGGGATAGAACCGCTCCCTGGGAAAGAGAGCTCCCGGCCCAGGCACGGCCTGATTGAGGTTAGCGTTGACGTAGATGTGGCGGCCGACATTTCCTACGTAGGCGGCCTCGATCGACATTGTGGGCGTGATCTGATGCTGGATGGCGGCATTCCAGAACATCGCCAAGGGGACGCGATAACTATTGGGTGGGTCGAACCAGTAGTAGACGCCCAGGTCGTTGGGCAGCGGGTAAGCGCCTGTGGTGCCCGAAGGCAACGTTGGCAAGGGTGGGCCGGTGTAGAGGTTGTAGACGCTGGCGTAGGGAGTGCTGGGGCTCAGCTGTTGGGGGAGAAGGATCGGTGGATCATAGTCAGGCGCCTGGCCAAATACCGCTCCCAGGCCTGCCGGAGTAAAGCTGCTGCCAAAGCCGCCCCGGATCACGGTCTTCTGCGCCAGCTGATAAGCCACACCAATGCGCGGAACGAAACCGCTCTTGTAAGCGGTAACGTTCATGGTTTTTGACACGGGCGCTACGCCGGCAACCAGCAGGTCGCCGGTCGCAGGATCGAAGCTGCCGGCGCCGCCCGGATAGGCCGCGTTCTGCGGCAGGTAATTCTCATAGCGCAGGCCGTAGCTCAAGGTCAGCCGCGGCGTTGCCCGCCAGTTGTCCTGGACAAAGAAGAACATGCGTGTCTGCCGCAGGCCAGGACGCAGACCCGCACCGGTAAAGTAGCGGGCGAATGACTCCGGAACCCCCAACAGCATGGAGGCAATGCCGGCGCCTGTGGTCAGCCCGGAATTCTGGCCGGCGAGGTCCGCATCGTAGTTGCCGGTGGTGGCGGGATCGAACGTAATTTCCCCCGAGCGGTGGCTGTCGCTGGGGATGCGCGTCTGTTGCGCGCGGCGAATATCGGCTCCCCAACCGATGGTGTGCGTGCCGATGATCTTGGTCCAGTTGTTTACCCACTGGAAGTGATTCTCGGTTTCAGAGAGCGGGCAATTGCAGGAGTTGATGGGGAGCGAGTAGCCAAACTCGAAGGCCCCGTTGCCATTCACATAGAACGCGGGCATGCCGCTGGTAGCGTCGGTACCGAGGTTTAGGCCGGGAATGCCGGCATCGGTCGCAGGCGTGGTGCCAACGTCTCCCGGCTGCACCCGCACCTTGTACCGATAGGTGCCGAAGCGCGCTTCCAGGATCAGCGTTGGACTGAAGGTACGGGTGTAGCCGAGGGCCAGGCTCTGGTTATCGGTATTGGAAGAGCCGGCAAAGTTGGCGCCGCTGAGGGCAGGACCGCCGGCTTGCACTCCAAATGCGCCCGGCGCCGAAGCCGAGAATTGGCTGATCGTGTAGCGGCCAAAGATGCGTGAGTTCGCATTCAGCACGTAGTCGATGCGGCCATCCTCCTGGTCGTCTTGAAACGTCGACTTGCCGGTGCCGACGTAGTTATTCACGATTGCGCCCGCCCCGCCAGTGTTCGGCTGCGGAAGGTAGGCCAGCAACTTGGTGATGGCCTCCGGAACCGAGGGCAAAACATTCACCTGTCCGTTGGTGGAGATGGCCTTGCGGCCGCTGCCATCGCTGTTGCCGGTGGTGGGGTCGAAGATCATGCCGGCCTGGGGTGCAACGTAGTTACCCTCGGTGGTTTGCACCATGGGGGCGCCCGGGATAACGGGTCCTAACAGAGCTGTCAGATCGCCCGCGCGTTCGGCAGCGGTGGGCACGGTGGTGACCACCGGGGCGCCCGTGGTTTCTCGCGTGCCCTGATAGTCGGCGAAGAAGAAGAGCTTGTCTTTCAGTATCGGGCCGCCGATAGAGCCGCCAAATTGGTTCCAGTGCAAGGGCAGGCTTCCGGGTGCGAAGGGGTTCTGCGCGATGAATTCGGTGTTGCGCAGATACTCAAACGCAGAACCATGCAGGCTGTTGGTGCCCGACTTGGTGGTGGCCTGGATGAGTGTGCCGGCCACCGATCCGAACTCAGCATCGTAATTGCTGGTGGTCAACTTCAATTCCTGCAAAGAGTCGATGTTGGGATTGATGACTGCGATGCCGAGAATCGCGCTATTGTTCTCGGTGCCGTCGAGTAGAAAGCCGTTGGCGAAATACTGCTGTCCGTTGGTTGCAAACTGATAGCCTCCCTGTGCGTTTTCCGCATCGGAGACCTGAAAGTTTGCCAGAACTGTGCCCGGCGCGGTAAACGCCAGTCCTGTTGCGTTGCGCCCCAGCAGGGGCAGATCTTCAACCTCCGAGGTCGTCAACTGGGTGCTGATCTCGGCCCGATCCACCTGCAGCAGCGGGGTCGCATCGGTGACCTGAACGGTGCCCGATCCGGAGCCGACCTTGAGGCTTGCGTCCAGCTTGACCGTACTGTCAACGTGCACCTCCACGCTGCTGGAGAAAGTGGCAAAGCCTGGGGCGGTGATCTCCACGGTGTAAGGGCCGGCAAGCAGCTGACCCTGCTCGTAGCCGCCCTGTTCTTTGGTCGTGGTGTGGTATTCCGTGCCGCGATCGACGTCCTTTATCGCCACTCCGGCGCCCACGATGGCGGCGCCAGATGGATCGGTCACCGTGCCGGCTATGTTCCCGAAGATGGCTTGAGCGCCGGCCCGCGGATAAATAAGGAACATTGCTGTCAGAACAGAAAAGATGTAGATCGGGGATAGGCAGCGGTGCTTCATTGAAACCTCCGGAACAAGATCCAGTTGTAAGGAGTACTTCTTGAACAACTCGGCCCGGTGTCTCCGCAGCTGTGGAAGGTGGATAGCTGCGGTACGCGTCTTACGAAAACTGAAAAGAGATAGTACGGGGCGCAGGAGCGGACTATCCGCGATATCCGCCGCGGCCAATCTGCAGCCGACATCGCTGCGAAAGGCCGGAGCGCTTAGCCAAATCCAACGGATCGCAAAGGCTCATGTTCGCTTCCAGGATCGCACCTTTTTCTCAGGATGGAGGAACTAAACGCAACCGCGTCTGTTATCCGGGCAACGGAAAAGATGCCCGGACTCTGCTAGCCAGGCAGCGTTGCTCAAGGGAGTAGGCTCACGTAAAAGAAGGCGTGCCCGAAGAAAATGCTGAACAGAAACATGGTTGCACGAGGTCGACTTACCCGGAACCGCGCCGGGTTACAGCGACACGGGCGTCACAGCCGCCCGCCAACATGAAGTACGTTGCTTCTTTAAGCGACAGCCTGATAAAACGCGCGCTTCGGGGACGTGCTGAACCAGAATGATGCGGCGTACTGTCATCGATACGGTTTCCCTGAGCAAAGAATCGAATTACTTGATTGTCAGGTATATCGCAAGACTCCGAAAAATTCAATGCAAATGCTTTCTCCGCGGCGTGACCAAACAGGGACCCCTGATAAAGACTGTCGTTTGCCGAGCCTGGATAGGCCGATTCACTCCGGATTTCCTGTGGAGCTTGTTGGCGAACTTCATGCGGTTTTCCTTAGAGGCTATGACTTTTTTGATTTCTTTCAAATTTTGGTGGCTGGAAAAGCTATGAAGAGCATCGGCTAGAAAGCATCGTGGGGGTCCTTCGACTGCGCGCCATAAACCCTCTGTTAGCGATAGGTCTGCGAGGCGCTTCACTCAGGATGACGGCCTTGTGGGAGGTTTAAAGGTTTAAACAACAGTCTGGTTGGGCGTGACAAAGCGCGGAAAATCAAAAAAATCACAGCCTCTTACGGCAAGCCACACAGCCAGCCGTAGGATGGGGCCACGTACAGGAAATCCAGAGATCGGTATAACAAGAGGTGTGACTCCTTTCCCTCCGATGACCTCCCGGCGAGTGCGCTGGTTCGTAGTGGCCACGCTCTTCGGGCTTACCTTCGCCAGCTACATGGAACGGATGAACCTTTCCGTCGCCGCCGAGCTGATGATGCCGGCCCTGTCATTGACGAAGAGCGATCTCGCCGTCATCTTCAACAGCTTTCTGCTCGGCTACGCGATCTTTCAGGTGCCGGCCGGCTGGCTCGGAGATCGCTTCGGCGCGCGCATAGTACTGGGACTATCGGCGCTTGCGTGGGGAGTACTCACTGTCTTGAGCGGCATGCTGCCCGGGGTGATCTCGCGTACGGCTGCGGCCACTGTCGCCTTGCTGGCGGCGCTTCGCTTTCTGCTGGGTGCTGCGGAGGCCTCCACCTTTCCCGTGGCTGCGCGCTCCGCGCACCAGTGGATGCATGCTGAACGCCGCGGCTTCGGCAGCGCGCTCATGCTCATGGGCAGCTCAGTTGCATCCGCGTTCACGGCGCCCTTCGTTTCCTGGAGCATGCTGCGCTTCGGATGGCGTGCCTCCTTCTATCTGACCTCGGTCGTTGCCTTCGCCATCGCCCTGCTTTGGCTGAGCTTTACGCACCCGCCTCCGGTCTGCGATCCGCCTGCGCCGATCGCGCCTTTGCGACGACAGGCCGGCCGATGGTTGAACACCAACGTGATGCTGCTCTCGCTCAGCTATCTTTCCGAGGGCTATCTGTTATTCATGTTCATATCGTGGCTGTATATCTACCTGGTTGAGGTGCGGGGGTTCAGTCTGGCCAATGGAGGGCTTCTGGCCGCGCTGCCCTGGTTGACGGCGATCGCGGCCACTCCCCTGGGAGGGTTTCTCTCTGACCGCATTGCCCTGCGTTTCGGCAGGATTACCAGTGCGCGCATTCTCATCACGACTGGATATACATTGTCCGGGCTGTTGCTGCTGGTAGCGGCCTTGGTCCATGCTCGTCCTCTTGCGGTTCTGGCGCTCTGCATCAGCCTCGGCTCTCTTTATCTTGCCGAGTCTTCTTTTTGGACGACAGCCGCCTTGATCTCGGGAAGCGGCGCCGGCGCGGTCGCAGGCTTCATGAACACCATCGGCATCCTGGGAGGCATCGTCTCGACCAGCATCGTTCCGCCCCTGGTCAAGCATTACGGATATGGAGGATGGATCGCTGCCTTCAGTTCAGGCACGGCCATGGGGCTCTTCTCTGCCGCGGTCTGGTGGATCCTGGCGAAACGCCTTGCGAAGTCCTCGCATGCGGCCTGAGGTTGTAGGCTTTGGCTACGGATGGGCCCGTCCGCAGCGGTTATTAACCGGCACTCTCGCTAAAAAAGTGCCGCTTGATGTAATCTCTCTGGTTTAAAGGCCAGTGTTGACGCAACGCGAAGAGACAGTATCCAAGAGGAGACGTCAGTTGCATAAGAGATTAGCGCGGTGCGTCGGAGTGGCGGCGGCAATTCTAATGCTCTCGTCCGGCCGGGTGATTGCTGCGCCGGCGCCGCTCGAGATTCGCGTCGTGGTGGTGACCACCTTCGAGATCGGCAATGATACCGGTGACGAGGCGGGCGAGTTTCAGAACTGGGTCGAGCGTTACCCGTTGCCCGAAGTGCTGCCGTTTCCCCAGGGCTACCACCAGCTGCGCTACAACGCGAAAGACCACGTGCTGGGCATCGTGACCGGCGTCGGCAAGTCCCAAGCTGCGGCCTCGATCATGGCCCTGGGCCTCGATCCGCGCTTCGATCTCAGCAAGGCCTACTGGATCCTGGCCGGCATCGGCGGCATCGATCCCAACCGGGCCTCGGTCGGCTCGGCGGTCTGGGCCAGTTCCATCGTCGATGGCGATCTGGCCTATGAAATCGACGCTAGAGAGATCCCGGCCCACTGGGCGAACGGCATCGTGCCCTACGACCGTGCGACGCCTCTCGAGCAACCGGCGCCACCCGCCGTATCAGGGAATGGCACGATGGACCATGAGTTGAACGACGGGCTCGTAACCTGGGCCTGTGACCTGACACTCGGAGTCGCTCTAGTGGACGATGACAAGCTCAAGGCGGCGCGCGCCGGTTATCCCGACTTCCCCAACGCGCAGCGGCCACCCTTGGTGATGAAGGGAGATACATTGACCGCGGACCGGTTCTGGATCGGCGCCAGGATGAACGACTGGGCGGAACAGTGGGTGCCCTACTGGACCAAGGGCGTAGGCCGCTTCGTTACCTCGGCCGAGGAAGACGCAGCCTATCTGCAGGCGCTCACCTTCCTTGCTCATGCCGGCCGGGTTGATCTTGCGCGCGCGCTCGATCTCAGAACCGGCAGCGACTTTACGGTCCCGCCCAAGGGGGTATCGGCTGCGGATTTTCTCAAAAGCGAGGCGACGGGCAACTACGCCGGCAATGCCGAGGCGATCGAGAACGCGTATCGGGTTGGCAGTCCAGTGGTGCGCGAGCTGGCGCAGCATTGGCCGCGCTATCGGGAGAGCGTGCCCGCAGTTAAGCCCTGAGACCTACTGATGAGAGCACTTTCTATCTTGACATCCGTTCGCCGCAGGCCGCTCTGCTGTAGCCACTCCAAGGTCGTCGACCGGTCCCTTTGTCACCTCCAGCCTCAAGCCCAGCTCTTGCTGGATAGTCTCAAACAGAGAAGGTTATTCGGAGCGTACCTTAGGCTTCGCGGTTAAAGGCAGATCCACAGTAATGGGAGCGTGATCGGAGATGCGCTCGACCGGCGCTTTATTCAGCTCAACCATAGTGCGCGCGTACCATGGCGCCAGGTTTTCTGTGGTCTTGCCATCTTCGACGGCGGGTTTGACGAAATACCAGTCCAGTTTAAAACGCCCAACGAACCCTTTGAAATCACGGGGGAGAGAGAACGTGGGCACAAAGCCTTTCAGGTTACGCTGGTTGCTGTCGGAAAAGCGCTTGCCGGTTCCGTTCACGGTGCGATACTTGTCGCCGCGCACGTCGAAGCGGCCGTGGTCGGCAAAGCGAAAGTTTTCGATATCACCGAAGAACGCTGCCTCTTTGTTGTCGGAAAGAAACTTGATGTCGCGCACCGTGGGATCGGTGTAGTTCTTGTAATAGTTCAGAGCGAAAAGAGAGGGCAGCGGAGTGCTCATCATAATCGCCGTCCGTCCCCAGAAACGGTAGTCGGTGGCCTTGCTTTTCACCAGGTAAGCGAGCGACAGGTGGGAGGCATCAGAACCGCTGGTGTTCATGTCTCCCGCCAGGATCACGGGATTGCGGACGTTCGCGATGCCGTCAAGAATGGCCCTCATTTGCTTACGTCTGCACGCGGGAGGGCACTTGTTTTCGAGATGGGCATTTACCACCGTGACCACGCCGCCTGGTGCACCCTTTACTTTAAGGTCGGCAAGGATGGCGATGCGGCCGCCACGGCGCACTTCCCTCTCGATCTTCTCCAGGAAGATCTTGTCCGAGGCGAAGCGCTTTGCCTGCTCTATTTGGGCGACGCTCGCAATCTCCCCTTGAAGCCAGTCATGACAAACCGGCAAGTGCTGCACGCGCACATTCGAGATCGGGTAACGGCTGAGGATGGCGGACCCGTGAAGACCCAAATAACGCTTGGGATCAGCCTTCAGTTCGGATTCCAGTTCTGTTCGTAGTTCCTCGTCGCCACCCGCGTCGGCATCGGTCAGTTCCTCAGTGCCCAGCTTCAATGGGTCGACTTCAACGAACGATACGGCGAAGACAAAGTTCATTTTCAGGGCGGCGGCCAGATCACGAGCGACGTCGTGATATTGGCTGCGGTTCATTCCCAAATCCACTTCGTCGAGAATCAGAGTGCTGGCCTGGCTAAGATCGTGGGCCTGCCCGGCAATCTTATCCAGCTGCGCGGCAGTGATCTTTGGGTTTTCTGTTTTGATTTTTTGCCGAAAGCCTTTTTCGTCCTTGAGCGCCAGCACGATCCAATCGAAGTTCTCGCCTCGTTCGATATTCCATTCCGCCATTCTCAAGGTGGGACCCAATTTCTTCACCTGCAAAGGAGGAGGCGGGTCGGGGGCAGAGTTATCAAGGACCGCGGCGTTGAGAATGGTGGAGAGCTTGTCCTGGGTGGTCTCGGGAAGCGGCTGGTCCTTGGAGAGGGAGACCAACTCATTGTAGGAAAAATAAGGCAGTTTGCCGGGAGCAAAAATTGCCGGCTTGGGGCTGAAGTGCGCCTGTCCGGGCGCGACTGCATGGAAGCCGGCCAGGAGCGGCAGAGCAAAGGCTGCCAACAACGCGGCTAGGTGTCCGGGACGTCGTCGCACCATCATCTTTTACTTATAAACGATGCGCCGCTCCTGCCTTCAATAGTCCATTTAAGTTTTGGGTGGGACGGGGCATCCTAAGCGCTAACTTGTTGAGGATTGTTTTTCGTCAAATTCACGCAAAATCGTCATCCTCAGAGCCTGAGACTTTTTGATTTGTCGTGCGACGTTGGGACCTAGCCAATCTGTAGTTACCCACCGCATGCTGGGATAACCCAAGGAGGAAATAAACAACCACAGGGCTAGAGCTGCGAGCTCACGTGCTGGGCCTTTGTTTGGGAGAAAGGCCCCAGCACCTCGCGAAAAATCAAATAAAGTAACAACCGCTCAGGATGACGATTTTGCGGGGAGTTTGGCGAAAAACACTCCCAAACAAGTTAGCGCTTATAAGGGCTCCACCGCCAATTTGGACAAGTCTGAACCGCATTCCCTCCTCTTTAGGTGATTGGGCCCCGGCGTTTTGATTTTTCTGTTAATTTCCGGGACACTACGCAACAATCTGAATGGCAGATTGGGGAACCTAACGCATTATGCGGGTACAAAAGGGCTTGATCGGTCTCATGGTAATTCTGCAGACCGTGCTTTTCGTGGCACATTTTCTTGTCTATGAGACGTGGACCTTTTCGCCCGCAGGAAGCGATATCCCCGGGAGGTTGTGGATCAAGCTGGCTCTCAGCATTTTGTCGGTGAGCTTTGTTGCCGCTTCCCTGCTTGCCTTCCGCTATACAAATGCTGCGGTGCGGGTGTTTTACAGGATTGCTGCGGCTTGGTTGGGTTTCCTGACATTCCTCTTCTTCGCCGCTGTTTTCTGCTGGATGATTTTTGGAGTTGCCCGGCTGGCTGGGCTGGAGGTGAGCTTCCATCGGATGGTGGAATGGCTGTTCGGTGCTGCAGCATTGGCTGGCCTCTACGGAGTTTTCAACGCAAGCTGGACGCGAATCACTCGAACAACGGTACGACTCGCGAACTTGCCGCCGGCGTGGCGCGGGCGGAGGGCGGCGCTCATCAGCGACCTGCACCTGGGGCATGTGCGAAACGGCAGTTTTCTGCGGCGGATGGTGGCGAAGATTCTGAAGGAAGAGCCGGACGCGATTTTTATTGCCGGCGATTTGTACGACGGCACGGCCATCGACATCCGGCGAGCAGCGGAGCCGTTGAGCGAGCTCGTGGCACCGCACGGCGTGTATTTTGTCGCGGGAAACCACGAGCAGTTTGGGGATGACAGCAAATATCTGCATGCCATTGCGGCAACCGGGGTGCGCGTGCTCATCAATGAGAAGGTGGAAGTCGACGGTTTGCAGATTGTTGGTGTGCCGTACCGGGATGCGGCTCAAAACGGGCATTTTACTTCGGTGCTACAAGGCATCCGCCTGGATCGCAATCGGGCGTGCATTCTATTAACGCATGCGCCGGACCATCCGGAAATCGCGGAGGCTGCTGGGGTTTCTCTGCAGCTATCCGGGCATACTCATCTTGGACAGTTCATACCTTGGAGTTGGATGGCGCGGCGGATATACCGGCAGTTTGTCTACGGCTTAAGCCGGATCGGGAAGATGCAGGTTTTCACTTCAAGCGGAGCGGGAACGTGGGGACCACCGCTGCGACTCGGATCGAATCCCGAAATTGTAGTGCTTCACTTCGAGTAAACCGGGAAATAACCATCAAGTACGTCTCGCAGCACATCCTATTGTCGAGCTTCGGTGGTCGAAAAGCTCCGAGCATCATGGGTAAATTAAACGCCGCCAAGGTCCTTCGACTCCGCGCCACAAGCGCTGTGTCACGCGATCAATCTGTGAGGCGCTCCGCTCAGGATGACGATTTTGCGGGAGTTTGACGAAAACATCTTAAACTGGCGAAAGCTGCAGCAACCGTCCCGGAAAGGACCGATCAGGCGGATGATTTGGCGGCGCTCGTAGCTCCGCTGTCAGAAGGCGAGCGGGACGAACCAGAGACGTGGTCGTTCGCACCGCGCGTGAATCGGACCGTGCGTCCTGACATATTAGAAGACTTACATATTAGGGCCTGAAGGTCGGGCGACGCCAGGGGCCTGTTATTTCCAACTGATAACTGCCTACGAAGAAGCCGGCCACCTGAGTTGGAACCGTTGAATGCCAACATAAGAGAGAACCTCGGCAGGCAAATGCTTCATGGTCGAACCTTTCATACTTTCTGAAATTATCTTCCAAGACTCTACGCCTGCTAAACCATTAGAAGCCACGGAACTTCTGTGTGATCAACAATAAGCTCGGGTTGTATGCGAGAACAAAATGAAATCCCAGGCATAAGTCGTCCGACAAATGTGCTGGAATCTAAACCATGCAAGTGGTTAAAATGCGAAAGCAATCAATCCGCACATCATGGACATATTCAGGGTAGCCTTGGTTGAAGAGCCCATAACGCATAAGTGTTCCTCCTGCAGAAGAACGAAATCGGCGCGGAAATTCCTTCAGCAGTTCAAAGCCCGATCAAGGTTGTTTGGAGTGCGTTGTCTCCCGCGGACCGGAGGACTCACCTGAAGCAACATGAAGGCGCCCAATTTGTACTGGGCGAAGTTCTACACTGAACGCACGTTGGCGCGCCATCTGTAACTGAAACGGCGCAACTGGTCAAGCAATCCCGGAGGGAGTCCTGATGCAGACATTCACGATCAACGGCCGGAAATCGCCCTTGCCGGCCGTCTTGGAGCACTATGCCAATAATCGCGCCATCGTCGCCGAGCAACTTGTAGCTGCGCGAGCTGCCAATGATCAGGAACTGGTGGCCGGGATAGTAGCGCTCTTGGAGCTGATTGATCGCGACCTGGCAGCACTTGCGGCCAGCGCAGGGCCGGCGGGTGAGGCATAGCAGAATACTCAGGGAGTTAGCTCGATCCGAGGTTTCGCTGCAACGCATGATAATTTCCGCCGCGATGTATTAGGCCGGTGCTCCTCCGGTCACTCGCCTCCCGTCAATGAGGGCTCTCTGGCTGGGGCAAGCTTTCTACTGTGAAATGCGCTGTACAATCGGCAGACACGGCCACGCCAGCGGCAACAAACCCGGACCGCGACGTTCAGTGTATTTTTGAAGCTCGCTGCTTGCGCTGCTGGGAGCCATGCTATGTCTGCGCCTGCCCCCGGCTACGCTCAAGGGACGCTTGACCCCGGTATGCGTCTAGGGGAATGGTTTGACCATGGGCGCGAATCTATTTGCGCAGTTTGCGGATTGAAATGAAAGGGAGTTGCCGTGAAACGGAGACAGTTTCTCAAGAGCTCGGCGGTCGCAGGCACTGTGTTTGCTTTTTCCAGTGCGCATCTTTGGGCAAAGGAGGCCGACGCGCGCATTGAGGTCCTTCTGGACGAGCCGCTGGGGGAGATTTCGCCCAATATCTATGGACAATTCACAGAACATATCGGCGGCGTGATTTACGACGGAGTATGGGTTGGAGAAAAATCGAAAATCACCAACCAATACGGCATCCGTTCTCAACTGGTGGACATGATGAAGCAGATTCATGTTCCTATCATTCGTTGGCCAGGAGGCTGCTTCGCGGATAGCTACGACTGGAAAGATGGGATTGGTGAAGCTTCGAAGCGGCCGCGCCGTACCAATTTCTGGGAGGTTGATCACGATGCGATCAGACTGCACGACAAAGGGCCGCAGCTCTTCGAAAGCAACGAATTCGGCACCAATGAGTTTATCCGGTTTTGCCAGCTGACCGGAGCACAACCGTATATCGCAGCGAACCTGCGGAGTCTTCCCGCGCTTGATTTTGATCATTGGGTGGAGTACTGCAACTCTCCCGCCGGGAGCACAACCCTGGCCGATATGCGCGCGGCCGCCGGTTTTCCAGAACCGTTTCATGTGCGCTACTGGGGTATAGGCAACGAGAGTTGGGGCTGCGGCGGGGAGTTTACCCCGGAAGATTATGCCTCCGAGTTCCGCCGCTATTCGGACTGGATACCGCGATACGGCATAGACCTGCAACTGATCGGGTCCGGTCCGAACGATAACGATATTGATTGGACCCATCGCTTTTTTCAACGGATCTACTCCGACCGGGCCTACAACAACCCCAGCTTTACGGGCTGGTCGGTGCATCACTACGCATGGAACTTGAGCCGGGGCAAGACGAAGGACTGGCTGGCCGGCAAAGGCGACGCGCTGCGGTTTGACTCCGTAGACTGGTATGAACTGCTGCGCGAGTGCGATCGCATGGAGCAGATCATTCACGATCAGTGGGCGGTGATGGGGCAGTACGATACGCAGCATCGCGTCAAGCTGGTGGTGGATGAGTATGGTCCATGGTATCGCGAGGGAACCGAACTCGACCCGACCCACATCTTCGGCCAGCAGATAACGTTGCGCGATGCACTGGCCACGGCGCTGACTCTGGACACCTTTAACCGCAATCCGGAGAAGGTGAGCATGGCCGCCTGCGCACAGCTCATCAACAACATCAATGCGCTATTTATGGCGCATGAGGACCGCTTCTTCGCCACACCCAACTTTCATGTCTTCGCAATGTACGCCGCACACCAGGGCGGGCAGGCGGTGCGGACTGAGTTCTCGGCGCCGGATGTACAGTACATGCGCGACGACCGGCCGGCCCGTTTCTGGGGTCTCAATGGCTCAGCATCGCGGAAAAATAAGGTTGTGACGCTCACCATAGTCAATCCCGATTTATCGAAGACGATCGAAACCCAGATCGCCCTTCGAGGCGCCGCGGTAGCCAGTGCATCTGGTACCGTTCTGACGGCCAGGGACATGCACGCGCACAACACGTTCGACCAGCCGAATGCCGTGATGTCCACCACTCTCGCGATAGCGGTGGGTAGTGGCTTGCTGAACGTTATCATTCCCGCCGCGTCCGTCACTAAGCTGGATATTGTTCTGGGATGAGCGCATCCTGGACGATTGGAACCTAAAGCTCTCCTTCGCCTCAATTTCTCACGGCCTGATTCGTTACGGATTGAGATCTCACTACCGACCATCGCTTACCCAGGGGGGCCTGTGAGAAATTCAGGCCGCGGTTTTCTCACGCAGGGACTCATGAGGCTTTGGCATTGCCAGCGCTAAACCCGGATTTCCTGTACGCTGCACTGGACGCGACCGCGTATGCGGCTTTCGTTAAGGAAAGCCGCAAGAAGCGCGCCGGAGCAACCAAGCTGCACAGGAAATCCGGGGAAGCGCGTGATCAGAGTCGGGACTCTTTCACTGAGCGCTAAAGCGCTCCTTCCCCCGCATAAATGCGGGGGCTCCCACTGTCGCATGGCCCTTTGGGGTGTTCATTCCTGATAGGGCAGAAGAATAGCGAATATGGCTCCCTTGTTGCCGTTCCCATTATTGGGAAGTACTTGTATGCTTCCTCCATGGCGTTCGGCGATCTCTTTGCAGACCCACAACCCGAGTCCCGTTCCCACGTCCTTCTTGGTGGTGAAAAAGGGCTCAAAGATTCGCTCCAGGTTCTCCGGAGGGATGCCCGGACCGTCGTCTTCTATTTTGAGGCGGATCGACTTTCCATCGGCCAGCTCTACGGGAGACGTGTCTATTTTCAACGTTCCGCTGACAGGTGCAGCATCGATGGCGTTGGAGATGATGTTGGATACGAGTTGCTGTATCTCGCCCGCTAAACCCGGGATGGCTGGGCAATCTTCAAGCGCAAGCTGAACCTTGATTTGCTTGATTTGCAGCTTATTCGAATACAGCGTGAGCACGGATTCGATGAGGGTCGGCATATGAACAGATGTGGGTAAAGCTGACTCCCGATAAAAGCCGAGCGTCTGGCGCGTGATGTGCGATACCCGAGCCAGTTCCTGTTCTGCAAGTTGCAATTGTTCGGTAACGTTGCCCGGAAGGTCTGGATTGTTTCTTGCCAGGTAGATCAGGTTACCGATTGCTTCCAGCGGGTTGTTGATTTCGTGGGAGACAGTCGCTGCCAAGCGAGCCGCGGCCGCAAGTTTCTCGGTGCGCCGCAACACTTCCTGAAGATTCCTTTCACGAGAGGCATCATGAAAAACCAGGACGACCCCAATCAGCCTGCCGGAATCATCTCTGATGGGTGCAGCAGTGTCTTCAATCGGCAACAGATGACCTGCACGATGTTGCAAGACGGTGTGGTTGGCAAGAGCAACCACGCTGCCCAACGCCAAAACCTTGTCGACGGGATTTTCTACCGGCTTATTCGTCACTTCACTGAAGATAGGAAATACTTCACTAACCTTCCTTCCCTTGGCATGTGCCAGACTTGTGCCCGTGAGCCGTTCGGCTACGGGGTTCAGGAATGAGACAAGACCCCGGTCGTCGGTCGCGATGACACCGTCCCCAATTGAGGAGAGCGTAACCCTGAACCATTCTTCGCTTCGGCGCAGCGCGGCAGCGTCTCGCTCTCGCCTCTCGTTCTCGCGGATGATAGAGAAGGCCACCAAGACTATTCCCAGGGCCGCAATGGCACTTGCCGCGTATATGCAGACGACCGTGATGCGAATGCTTTTGTGGTAGGCGGTTCTCCGCAACTCACCCACTGATATTTCTTCCTGTTCCATCCGGCTTGCCAGGGAGCGAATGCTTTCCATAATGTCGAGGCCTCTGCCAGACATCACCAGCGTTTTTGCTCCCGCCGCGTCTCCCGATTGGAAGAGCGAGATGGTCTTTGCCAATTCGGCTAGCTTCTGGTGTATCAAAGATCGAAGGGTCGCAACCTGAGCCTGCTGTCCAGGGTTGTCGCCGATCTCAGCGGCAAGATTTTGAAGGTGCGAATCGATTTGCGCTGTGGCAAGGCTGTATGGTGCGAGGTAGCCGGACTCGCCGGTATAAAGGTAGCCGCGCTGGCCGGTCTCGGCATCCTTAAGCAGCGACTCGGTATTTTTCAGTTCCTGCAGCACCCGCCGGCTGTGACTGAACCATTCCTGATGATCGACCTGAACAGCAAGTTGATGCCGCAGAACGGCCGTATTGATTGCCAGGAGGAGAAGAATTATCGAAAAGCCGGCAACCACACCGAGACGTTTGTGGATTGAGTGCATGGGCGTCCGCTAGATCCCCTGATATAAGCCATCTGCATTCGCTGGCCTGTCAAGAGTAGACCATGCTTCGGGCCACTGTCCAAGGCGCCCAGAGAGCCAGGCGGCACAGAGATCACCCTGGTAATCATGGTTGGGAAACCGGGGGGAGTAACCAAAAAACCGAATGGGGCGGCTTCATCTCCGGTTCGTTGATGTCGCGAACTGGCGTTTCGCATCTCAGAAGGCATCGTTTTGCGATATCGTTGGCTGGTCCGGTGGAAGATTGCTTCGGACGCAAGACGGAACAAAGGATCAAACAAAGGGTCGGGGCAAGGGATCGGGGCATATGAGGAGCAAGCGGCGAGGCGTAAGTTTGCCGGGGAGAAATTCCCTGGACGGCGGTTCCCTGGAGCAAACAACGGCGAGCTACGAACAATGGATGAGGGAGTGTACGACGGTTGTCTCCTCTGATCTTGCGCTCAAGCACACACAGATGCGGGAGAGCAGCTTTCTGTTTTTGCGCGGTACCTTCTACCGATGGGCCCAAATGTGGCCTGCGGTGTGCGCCGACTTATGCCGGGCTCCCCGGGTGTTGGCCGTCGGTGACTTGCATGTCAATAGCTTCGGGACCTGGCGCGACGGGGAGGGGCGCCTCTGTTGGGGCGTGGATGACTTCGACGAAGCTTACCCGCTGGCGTACACCAACGACCTGGTCCGTTTGGCGGCCAGCCTCAAGATCGTGATTGATGCCCAAAGCCTCTCCGTTCCGTTCAAAAACGGATGTGACGCGATCCTCGACGGTTACCGACGGTCCCTCAAGGCAGGTGGTAATCCCATCGTGCTGGCGGAACGGGAACAGAAGCTGGGCAAGCTAGGCGTGGACAGCTTCAAGCCGGAGACTGACTTTTGGGAGAAGCTAAATCAGCTGCCGGCTAATCGCCGTCCACTGGATAGGAATGCCAAGCGCGCGCTCGAAAAGACACTGCCGGATGCCCGCATGGATTACAAGGTTGTGCGGCGCCAGGCAGGCCTGGGAAGCCTGGGTCAGCAACGATTTGTGGCGATAGGCATGTGGAAAGGCGGATTCGTGGCCCGGGAAGCGAAAGCCACGCTGCCCTCGGCATGCTCCTGGCTTCAGGATGACGAGGGAAGCCGGCAATCGTTCTACGAACAGGCAATCCAGTCAGCGGTCCGATCTCGAGATCCGTTCCAGCTCATTGATGGTTCCTGGTTGGTTCGCCGTCTCTCGCCGGACTCGAACCCAATCGATATTCAAACGTTACCGAAGCATCGCGATGAGCTGATACTGCTGCACTCCATGGGAGCCGAAGCGGCGAATGTGCATCTGGGCTCGAAACGCCAGGTGCCGCGTATCCAGAAAGACCTCCGAGGGAGAAAATCCGATTGGCTGCGGACGGCCGCTAAGGAGATGGCGCGGATGGTGGAGAAGGATTGGAAGGACTACCGGAACTCATCAAGGTGAGCCCGCCGTACCAATCAGCTCCTTGGTGAGCGACTTTCGCACAAATCGATCCCGTCCCACCTTCAGTAACTGCTCTCAATCTCCAAAAAGACAATCGCCAGCCCCAACACGACGAGATGGGCCATCTCTTGTGATGGCCCGCCCCCGCTGTCCTCTTGACGATCGAGAGGAGTTTTGTGTAACCTCTCGATTATCAAGAGGAGTGATGTCGAGATGGGCCAACGAGATGTTGTACAAGGCACCCTGGAAATGTTGATCCTGAAGACCCTGGCATTAGAGCCGATGCACGGCTACGGAGTGGCATTACGCATCGAACAGGTGAGCAAAGGCGTTTTTCGCGTGAATCCCGGATCCCTGCTGCCGGCGTTGGCCCGCATGGAGCGTGCAGGGCGCGTCAAGAGCGAGTGGCGCGCCAGCGAGAACAATCGCCGCGCCAAGTACTATGTGTTGACTGCTCGCGGACGCAAGGCGCTCTCTGAAGAAGCAAAGACGTGGAACCGCCAGATCTCTGCCATTGCTCGCATCATGGAGGCCTAGGTGACGGAGGCCTGAGTGAACTTAGCGAAGGAGCTGGAATGGGGCTGCTCAGCAATATTGCACAGGGAATCCGTTCGCTGTTCCACCGGGGCGGTATCGAGCGCGATATAGACGATGAACTGCGTGGGTTCGTGGAGGCGTCCACCGCGGACAAGCTGCGCCGTGGCATGCCCGCGGAGCAAGCCGCTCGCGCCGCCCGCGTGGAAATGGGCAGCTCCAACGCGGTGAAACACCATATTCGCTCCGCCACATGGGAGTCCAGAGTAGAGAGCTTCTGGCGCGATCTGAAATATTGCGTTCGCGGATTGTCGCACAGCCCCGGTTTCACGCTGATTGCCGTGCTGTCGCTGACGCTTGGCATCGGTGCGAACACGGCGATTTTCACACTTATCAAGCAGGTTCTGCTTGAGCAGCTCCCGGTGCGCGATCCGCAGCAGCTGGTCACGTTCGGCCCGTCGCACGGCGGAGGGGTTCTCGGCGGCATCGACCTCGGCACCGCCGACATGTTCACCTACGATTTCGCGCGGCAACTCGAAGCCGATCCCGGCCCATTCCAAGGCGTCGCCGCCTACAGCAGCGTTTCGCCAACGGTGAGCGTTCGTCTCTCCAACACCGCCGGCGCGCTGCAGATTCCCGCCAATCTCGTCTCCGGCAACTTTTTTGGAGTTCTGGGGGCGGTGCCGCTACTTGGCCGCGCCATTGCCCGGTCGGACGCAGACGCTCCGGACCGCAGCGCGGTCGCGGTCATCAGCTATCATCTGTGGCAGCAAGCGTTTTCTTCCGACCCTGCCATCCTGGGCAAGTCCATTTCCATCAACGCCACGCTGTTTACGGTGATCGGCGTGATGCCGGCGGCGTTTCACGGCATTCAACAGGAACTGGAACCAGCCCAGATTTGGGTGCCGATCACGATGGTGCGGGAAATCTTCTTGCAGCCGGGCTTCCTGGAGCCGCGGTCGTTCTATTTCCTGCATATGGTCGCCCGGCGAAGCCCTCAGTCGCAGCTCGCCGCTGATCAGGTGTGGCTGGATCGTCAAATTCGTGACTACGTTCGCGCCGGCGAAGGCCGCAGCATCGCTGCCGCGCGACAGCAGGAGATTGAGCACATCAACGTCCGCCTCGTCTCTGGCGCACACGGAGTCTCGCGGCTTCGCTCTCAATATGGCGACTCGCTTACGATCCTCATGGCGATCGTGGCCGTAGTTCTACTTATCGCCTGTGCCAACCTGGCTAATTTCCTGTTGGCTCGGGCGATCGCGCGGGAACGCGAAACAGCTACGCGTCTTGCCTTGGGATCGAGCCACGAAAGCATTATCAGGCAGAGCCTGTTGGAGGCGCTGCTGCTGTCGCTTGCAGGCGGCCTGCTCGGACTTGGTCTGGCTTTTACCGCTACGCGTGCGCTCATCGCCTTTGTTGCACGGGGCACGTCATATGTTCCGCTCGATGCGTCGCCGGACTCTGCCATTCTGTTGTTCACACTCGGCGTGTCGACCTTCGCGGGTTTGCTCTTCGGCCTGGCGCCGGCATTGCACCTGGCTCGCGCCTCGGCGATGCCGGCCATGAACGCCCGGACCGCCGCAAGCAGCGGTGGGCGTACCGGCCGCTGGTGGCCCAAAGCGCTGGTTACCGCGCAAATCATGTTTTGCCTTCTGCTGCTGGTGGGAGCGGGACTGTTTCTGCGCACTCTCCGCAATCTCCAGAACCAGGACTACGGCTTCGAGCGCACGCACCTGTTGATTGCTGATTTTGCTCCCGACTTAGCGGGCTACAAGCCGGAACAGATTCCCGCCTTGAACCAGCGCTTATTGGAGCGCTTGTCGGCGATCCCGGGCGTCCGTTCTGCGGCTCTCGCGGGATCGCCACCCATCAGCTTCGGCACTTGGACTTCGTCCATCTCCCTCTCCGGATACACACCGGGGCCAAAGGAGGACATGGGGTCGGTGCTCAATCGCGTTTCCGGCCAGTACTTTGAAACCGCGGGAATTCCAATTGTCGCCGGCCGGCCGATTACACCCGCCGATACCGCCACCGGGATGAAAGTAGCTGTAATAAACGAGACCATCGCACACAAATTCTTCCCCAATGGAGATGCGGTCGGGCACACTCTGAAGATCGACATCGATACTGTCGCGGGCCCATGGCAGATCGTCGGCATTGCGCGCGACACCAAGTCCGGCAACCCTCGCGATGATCCGTATCGCATGGTGTATCTACCGGTAGCGCAGATAGTCGGCAAGCACGGCGAAGGCATTCAGGACAGCTTTGCCAATACCATTCTTCTGCGCACGGCGGGCGACCCGGCGTCGACGATCCATGAGCTTCGGAGCGCGATCGCAGGCATCGATCCCAATCTGCCCATCCTCCAGGTCCACACCATGCACGATCAACTGGGGACCTTCATGAGCCAGGAGACGCTGGTCTCGCGGCTCACGGCCCTCTTTGCTTTGCTTGCGGTGCTGCTTGCAGCCGTTGGACTGTACGGGGTGATGAGCTTCAACGTGGTGCGCCGCAGCAACGAGATCGGCATCCGCATTGCTCTGGGTGCTACTGGGGGAGGCGTGCAATGGATGGTGCTACGGGAGTCGCTTGCCTTGCTCGCTGCGGGTCTCGTCCTCGGTATTCCCATCGCCCTCGGCGCCGCTCGCCTGATACGCACACAACTCTACCGGATGAGTCCCTTCGATCCCACGATTTTCATTGCGGCCACGGCCGGCATCGCGGCAGTCACAGTGCTCTCGGCATGGCTCCCTGCGCGCCGCGCAGCCGCCGTCGATCCCATGGTCTCTCTGCGGTGTGAATGAGCGCGCGGATATTTCTCCTGGTGCACAAACCCTCAATACACTCCTGGAATCAGCCGCTTTGTGCTGCGGGTATAGTCTTCGTAATCGGCTCCAAAAGCCGCGCGGAGCGCAGCCTCTTCAACATGAATGCGATACAAGACCGCCAGCGTCGTTGGAAATAGGACAACCGCAAAACAGGCCCAGATTTGTGCGTGAAGAGCAAAGGCCAGGAGAATCAGTTCCAGACCGAGATAGGAAGGATGACGGACCAGGCGATAGAGTCCGCTTCGCTCAAGTCCCTGTCCGGCGCGGGTCGCTACGTTCGTGCTAAAAGCTCTGCCCAGCGTAACGATTGCCAAGGCACGGACTGCCAAACCGAGAATCAACACTCCAAGGGCCGCAGGCCGGAGCCAGTTATAACTTCCCGGCATGTCGACCGGGAACAAACTGCGCATCCACTCGTCGGTCTTGAGCGATGCAACAATCACAACCAGGAGAATGATCTGCGATCCGCGATCTTGTATCTTGCCTTCGCCGTGGCGCGTTTGGGTGAGCACGATGAGGAGGATTTCTCCCACCGCCCATACACTTGTCAGTGCATTGAAAAAGAATTCGAGATTCATGATTGTCCTCCGGTGAGCGTGAGAGAAGAATGCGCCGGACGGCTAAGCGAAGAACAGTAGCAGCTGTCATCGATGAGAGATGACAGGTACCACCATGACACCTGTCCAAATTAGCTTTCGGGAAGCTGCTGTTTGCCTTTTCCAACGAAAACACTTCATGCCAAGGGAAAGAAACCGCAGGTCCCTCCACTACGCTGCGCTCCGGTCGGGATGACAATTTTGTTGTGCCACCGGCTGCTAGTTCCGTTGACCGGGGCCAAGGCCAATTCCCACAACACAATTGTCCTCCCGACCGGAGCGTACCCGGATTTCCTACCACGCGGCACTCATCAACAACCACGTATGCGGCTTTCCGTCGGAAAGCCGCATGAAATTCGCCAACGCCATTAATCTCAACAGGAAATCCGGGGGAGCGTAGTGGAGGGACCTGCGGTTTCTTTCCCTCGGCACCAAGCGTCCTTGCTCATAAAGGCGCAGAGCGCAATACGCCTCGTGATGACTTGGCAATTCACCTTCGTTCGCTCTGACTCCTCTCGAATCTTTCAACAAATTACATAGCCCAACCGTCATCTCGCGCTAGTTTGGACAGCCGGGCATCACCATGACAGCTGTCATGCGTTCCATATGACAGCTTGGGGTACCAGGACCATTTGTCTGGTGGGATGATGAAGGTATGGACGAAGGGCAGTCGCACGCGCCAGAACGAAAGGCGGCAGCCTCGGGTAGGCAGATCACCGGCTCGAAGCAGGAGTTTGTCCGTGGCCGCTCGATCGTGCGCTGGGTGGCGCTGCTTTATTCCGCATATTTCTTTTTCATGCCGGCTTATCGGCACTCATTTGCGGTTTGGATAGAATTCGCGGTTTTTTACGCGGCCTTCCTCATTCTTTATTTTCTCGTCGCGGAGCTTACAGGACGCCGGCAGACGGTGGCGTTTGTCTTGTTCTTCCTCCTCGTCTTTCTCTATTACCCGCTCAACCAGGAAGCCTACGTAATATTTGTATACCCGTTCGCCATGAAGAAATTGTCGGTGGTCGGGAAAGACTATCACACCGAAGATCAGGTCGTAGGCTACTATAACGCGGGCGAACGCATGAAGCATTGGGGCAAGTTCGGGGCCTTTTGGGGCGGCTTGTGGGGTCTGTTGTTCGGCGCCGCGTTTTTTTGGGTACCAGGCATAGGCCCGGTGTTGGTCGGCGGCCCGTTGGTGGCCTGGATCGTCGCCGCCCTGGAGGGTGCGGCGGTCGTCGGTGGGCTGAGTGCGATTGGGGCCGGTCTCTATAGTCTCGGCATCCCGAAGGATAGCATCGTGAAGTATGAGTCAGACGTAAAGGCCGGTAACTATGTCATCGTCGCTCATGGAACTGCCGATGAGGTCGCCAAAGCCAAAAGCATCCTAAGCACATCGAAACCAAGCGGCCTGACCGATCATGTTCTCGAGCCTGTGGGGGCAGCGGCAAGTTGACGGTTTGTTGGTCCTGACTTTCGGGATCGCGCGCAAGTTGTGTGAACCTTTCTTTCATGATTGCGCGCATCCCGGACGACCAGTGCTCGGAGAGGTTTTCAAATCGAGGCGGCGGATAGGTTGACCGCTAAGTGCATCGGGTGAATCGAGAGTCAGAGGGAAAGAGTAGTGGTATCCCACATCTCGCGAAAAACGAGCGAGATATGGGGCACCCGTCCTTCGCTAGGGAACGATCACGCCAGAGACGCAAGCCGATGGCTATTCGCTCGCTCTCGAGACCCTAGATTCCCTGGTGAGGTGAGAACTCGTGAACGATGTTCAGCAGCAGGTCGCCGGCGAGGTTGAACCCTATCGTCTTGCCCACCAATCGATTGCTTGCGAGCTCGGGTACACCCAATTGATCGTAGTAAAGCTGTTGCGCGATGAAGGCCGCACCGAACGTGCCACCAAGGAGCGGCAGATTGATCATGCGGGCGCCGGAGTTGGTGCGTGACACGGCAATTTGCTCAATAGCATTCTCAAGCCGAGCCCCCACACCGTGGTTGCCGCCCGCGGGAATAAAGCGGGGATCCATCCTCAAGCTGAGAGGAATGAGGCAATTGCCCAGAAACTGTTGGGTCTCCGATTCGCTGAAGCCAGCGATGAAGCGCCTGCCGCGATAACGCACCTCCTCATCGGTTGTTCTTCGCCAATCCTCCATCGCTGTTCCGTATTGCATGACTGCGTCGGCATAGGCAATTTCGCCAGCTTTGGTGTCAGTTGTGGGCGGAGCAGGGTACGTTGGCTCGGTCTGTATGTTCGGCAGGCCCGCAATCAATGCGCCGGAGATGAAGTTTCGCGGAGCAACGGTGCTCCGGGCCCAAAAGAGCAGGGTTCCCGCCGTGCTTAATGGGTAGTAGTTGTCATCCGTCACGCTTCCCTCTTCATCGCTACGGATAAGGTCTTGCCTTACGGCGGTGCGGACCAGCTCACGGCCGACATTCGTCGCTGCGTCACCGGCCAGGCTGTAGCCCATGTATCGCCAGAGGAATTGACTGCTGTTGAGTTCGGGTACACCCAACCGGTCAGCATAAAGATACCTGGCAATCAAGGCGGCTCCGGCGGTGCCGGCCAGCTTGGAGAAGTTAGGGACCCGCCTACCGGCGTTGTCGCGGGTAACAAAGACGGATTCGGCGGCGAAGCCCAGCCGGCTTGCCGTGCTCAAGCCAAGGCTTGGCGAAACGTAGCGAGGATCCTGCTGTAAAGCCACCGGTAGTACGAAGTTGCTCAGCAGGTCACGGGTCTCAGCCGTCGCCAGTCCAAAGCCAAAACGGCGCCCCCGATAGCGCAGCTCGTCCTCATTGGTGCGGCGCCAATCGTCCACCTCGGCGCTGTATTGGTCCATGGCGCCCTCGTATGCGTTTTCCGTTGCTCCATCTATGACTGCGGGGGGCTGGGGCTGGACGGGCGCTGTCGTAAGATTCGGAACACCGGCAATAAAACCAGCCTCCAGGACGTTACGGAACGAATACGTGCTTTGCAGGTAGTATTTGGCGTCGCGCAGGGCAGGGCTGGAAGATTGTGCCGGAGGCGGCACGACTACTGGCGGCGACGCCGGACTTGCGCTGGATGGAGCGTCTGGATTGGGGCTTGGGCCACTGCTGTCTTCGCCACGCGCAATACCCGTTGAGCAGCAGAAAAGGACTCCTATCAAGATCCATACCAGATTCCTATCCAGCTTGAGTTGCAGCATATGCCAGATCGTGTCATTGCTTACAACAGCGAGCAATTACACAAATATGCCACCGAAGTACCGGCATGCACTAAGCGGAATCGGCGACAAGTCGCCGTTGCGACTCCACGCGCGACACCTCCGGTACAGATGGCGCCGTGCCGTTGGGTAGGCTTGGAGACCAACGGAGAAACCCCCACCGAGACATCTTGGCATTTTTGTCGCGATACGGAGACCGCATCCGCGATAGACTCATCCGGGCGGATTTTATGAGACAAACCGGATTTATCGGAACGACATGTATATGGGCTGGCGCTGCCGTGCTGCTGGCAAGTGGAATCGCGGGCTTACGGGCGCAGGGACCCGGGGGCGGGCGAACTGCCCAGGCGCTATTTGCTGCCCTCGATACCGACAACGATGGGACACTGACACGGGCCGAGTTGGAGTCTGGCTTCAACTCCTGGTTTAGCGCCTGGGACACCACTCATACGAGGACCCTGAACCAGAGTCAGATTTCCGCGGGACTCAGCACATTGCTCCCTCCGCCGCCGGCGGTCAAGCCTGGGCAAGCCAACACTTTTAACCCTGTGGGTAATTCGACACCGATCCCGGTGCCGCAAGCGGCGGTGGACGCCATGATGGCAGCGCTACCCACTACCCCCGGCGTGAAGCCGCTGCACCCGCGCAGGGTGCTGGTGATGGCGCATACGGGCGCGGGAGGGTTTGTGCATGCCTCCATCCCGCTGGCCGCAAAGACGGTGGAAGCACTAGGGAACCAGGGCGGTTTATGGACCACGACCGTCAGTTACGACGCGGCGGATATCAACCCCGACAACCTCAAGAAATACGACGCCATTTTCCTGGACAGCACAACTGCGTGCTTTCTTGACGATCCGGATCCCGCAGTGACGGCCGCGCGGCGAGCGGCGTTCCTGAGTTTTGTGAGAAGCGGAAAAGGAATTGCCGGCATCCACGCGGCGTCAGACGCGTATCACACCGATTGCCTGGCAAGCGAGGCCGCGATAAAAAGCGGCAGGCCGGCGGAGAATCGAGCGGCGGAGGTTTTAGCTGCCCGGTTCATCGCAGGAGCGGACAAGGATAGTGACGACAGCGTCAGCCGGCAGGAGTGGAGTGCCCTGGCCGACGATTGGTTCCAAAAGTTGAACACCGGCAATGCGGGGACGATCACCCGCGCCGATTTTGTGGCCCATTTCAACTCATTGTTGCCGCCGCCCGACATGCATCGTGCAGGCCTGGAATCGAAGCCTGTGCTGCAATGGCCGGCGTACAACAAGCTGATTGGCGGGTACTTCAAATTTCACTGGCCCGATCCGCAAGTAATCTGGGTCAAGATCGATGATCCGAACAGTCCTTTGAACGCCATGTTCCATGACAAGGAGTTCGTGATCCACGACGAGACCTATACCTTCGAGGAGGACTCGTTTACGCTCAAGAACGTGCATTTGTTGACGAGTATCGACTACGCCAAGATGAGCGCTGAGGATAAAGCGAAGGAAGTGAATCCGCGAAGCGATCACCTTTATGCCTTGAGCTATATTCGCCGTGAGGGCAAGGGGCGCGTGTTCTACGAAGCGCACGGCCACAGTTACCGGGTATATGCCATGACGCCGATGCTGGAACACATTCGAGCCGGAATTCAATACGCACTGGGCGATCTGAAGGCGGATGATAGCCCCACAGTGAAATAGGCTGTCCTAGGCGGGCTGCGCGGTAAGCGAAAAATAAAACGTCGCTCCGCCATCCACCACGCCCTCGGCCCAGATTCGTCCTCCGTGACGCTGAATGATTCGCTGCACGTTGGCCAAGCCGATGCCCGTGCCTTCGAACTCTTCCTGGCTGTGCAGGCGTTGGAAGACGCCAAATAATTTGGTGGCGTGCTTGGCGTTGAAACCGGCGCCGTTGTCGCGGATAAACATGACTGTGCCGTCTTTATCGCTGGTGGTGCAACCGATCTCAATTTTGGCGTCGGCGCGGTTGCTGGTGAACTTCACTGCATTGGAGATCAGATTGACCAGGGCCAACCGCAACAAGGCACGGTCCGCCAGCACCGGCGGGAGGGCGTGGATTTCCCAGGTGATGGCTCGCCCCGCTGTTTCCCCTGCAAAACCACGCACCGTCTCCGCGACCAGCTGGTCAAGGTCGACTTCCGTCTTTTGCATCTCCATTTGGCCGATTCGCGCAAAGGCCAAGAGGTCATCGATCAACTTTTCCATCTGTTCGGCCGCCTGGTAAATGGCGGACAGACCGCCGAGAGCATGCTCAGCGAAAGAAGGTGTAGCGTCATTTTGCAAATGTTTCGCGAAGCCCATGATATGGCGAAGCGGTGCGCGCAAATCATGGGAGACGGAATAGCTGAAGGACTCCAATTCCTGGTTAGCCGCTTGCAGTTGGGATGTGCGTTGGATCACACGCTGTTCCAATTCAGCGTTGAGAGCGAGCACTTGCGCCTCTACCCGCTTTTGCTCCGTGATGTCGCGGACATTGCACTGAATCATGTCGCGATCGTCAGCTTGATACACGTTGCTGACAAACTCCACGGCAATCTTTCGGCCAGCCCTGGTTTCCAGCGGCAGATGTTCATAGCGAATATGTCCGTCTTTTTGCAGCCGCAGGAGCATGGCTTGGTTTGACTCAATACCCTTGAACGGACTCAGCTCGCAAACGACTTCACCCACCATTTCGTCGAGAGAAAAACCCAGCAGCCCGGTCAGGAAAGGATTCACATCACGGATGCGGCCGGTTGCGCCATCCAGGATCATGATGCCGTCCTTCGCTGTCTCGAACAGGCGACGGTAACTCAGTTCGGAGGCACGGATCATCAACTCGCTCCGCGCCTCGACTTGCTCTGTCCGTGTGTCCGCCTGCTCCGTCCGTGTGTCCGCATGCTCCGTCCGCGTTTCCGCCTGCTCTGTGCGGGTCTCCGCTTGCTCTGTTCGCGTCTCTGCTTGCTCTGTGCGCGTCTCTGCTTGCTCTGTGCGCGTCTCTGCTTGCTCTGTGCGCGTCTCCGCAAGCTCTGTCCGCTTTTCCGCCTGCTCTGTCCGTGTCTCTGCCTGCTCTGTTCGCGTCTCCGCCTGCTCCGTCCGTAGGGCCGAATCCAGCTGCAGGAGCCGGATTTCGAGCAAGCTGTGAACGCGTAATAACACCTCCGCCAGATCGACTGGTTTCGCGACGAAGTCTTTCGCTCCGGCCTTCAGCGCCCTCAGTTTGTGGCTCGGGCGAGCACTGAACACGAGCACCGAAAGATAGCCCTCTGTTTCGACCGCCTTCAGGCCCTTCAAAACCTGGAATCCATCCATATCCGGCATCTTAAGGTCGAGCAGTATCAGGTTATAGCGATTCTTGCGGTGTAACTCGCAGACCTCTAGCGGGTTCATGGTGGAGGCGATGGAGAGGAAGCCCGCGCCACGAAGCGCCGACTCCAGTAGAGAGATGTCGGCTTGCTGATGGTCAACAATCAGGATGCTCGCCTTAAGAATGTCCGATGAATTGATCAAGACCGTTGGTCCGATCTAGCGTTTTCCGGAAACTCCATCGCCGCGTCAAGCATGTCCGTTAGTCTTGTATTCTGATCGGTTTGGTGAGATAGCGAAAACCCCACCCCCAAGCCTTTCGGGATGTCGTGCGGCTTAGCGTTGGTTCTCAAGGCAGCGACTGGAATGTGCGCCGTGACGTGAATGACGATGGACTGCGCCAGATCAAACAGGGGGCATGAAGTCGAGAACCGAGGCAAGAATGCAGGCGAGCAATGGTGAAATAACCCCCTACGGCCAGTAGCTCATATTGCTTATCGACGGCTCCCGCGCGATCTTCACGAATTTTTTGATTCTGAAAGCGAATCAGCGAGCCAAGCGTCCTGTGGCAGGAGATTTGCTACGCAGTAGTCTGAGAACGGTCAGAAAAGGTACCAGACGGGACTCGGTCTGGTAACCTTCTGCTGGCGTCTGAAGATCTGCTCTCCTGCCAACCCGCTCCAGTTCCACTGCATCTCAGTCCGCGAGTTCATTACAACCCAGAAGTCTGCTGCCCGGCGCGACCGGGCAAGCTGCCTGGTTCACTGAAAATTCCTTCGAGGTAGGTCCTTGGAATCCGGAGATTGGGGCGCGATACCTGAGGCGTTTGGTGGTTTGCCGGTCGACGGCGAGAAAAATCAGCCTTCGATCGATTCTCCTTCGATCGCTGCCCTGTTCGCCGGCGGCGGAGAGGTCGGCGCTCTCGCGGGTCGGGTCGATTGGTCCGCGACGCCGCTCGGTCCGGTGGAAAGCTGGCCGCAAAGCCTCCAGACTGTGGTGCGCATCCTCCTTACCTCCCGTTTCGCGATGTGGATGGGCTGGGGACCCGATCTCACGTTCCTCTATAACGACACCTACGGCCGCGTAACCCTGGGCAAGAAGCATCCCTGGGCCCTCGGCAAGCCGGCCCGCGAAGTCTGGAGCGAAATCTGGAGCGAAATCATCCCGCGCATTCGGCGCGTACTCGACGACGGTCGCGCTACCTGGGACGAAGCCCTTTTGCTCCTTCTCGAGCGCAGCGGTTATCGCGAGGAAACCTACCACACCTTCTCCTACAGCCCCTTGAGCGGCAACGACGGGCGCATCATGGGCATGCTCTGCGTAGTCACGGAAGAGACCGACCGAGTCATCGGCGAACGCCGCCTGAGCTTCCTGCGGTCGCTCGCGTCTGCGCTCGGCACGGCCATCGTGGAAGCCGATGTGCTCGCTGCCATCAAGGGCAGTCTCAGCCAAAGCCAGAAGGATCTACCCTTCACGCTCACTTATCTTCTGGGAGATGGCGGGTACGCGAAGCTCGCCTGCAGCAGCGGAATCGACATCGGGCACCCTGCAGCCCAGCCACGGATCGCGGTCCACGACCCCGGCTCCCTTTGGCCCGTGGGCGAGCTTCTTTCGCAAAAGGCGCTGGTGACGGTCGAGAATCTTGAGCAACGGTTTGGCAAATTACCCTCTGGCGCCTGGGACGTCGCACCCGAGCGGGCGGTGGTCGTTCCCCTGCAGCGCCAGGGGCAGGATCGCCCGGCAGGCTTCTTCATCGCTGGTCTCAACCCTTATCGCCGGCTGGATGCTGAATACTCTGGATTCGTCGAACTCATCGCCGGGCAAATCGCCGCCGGACTGACCAATGCCCGTGCTTATGAGCAGGAACGCCGCCGTGCCGAAGCGCTTGCCGAACTGGACCGCGCCAAGACCATCTTTTTTTCCAACATCAGTCACGAATTCCGCACTCCCCTCACCCTGATGCTGGGTCCGCTCGAAGACGTCCTCAACACACGCGAGCAGACCATGGCGCCGGAAGACCTCCGCCAGATCGAAACCGTGCATCGCAACGGCCTCCGTCTGCTCAAGCTGGTCAATACGCTGCTGGACTTTTCCCGCATCGAAGCCGGCCGCATCCAGGCCCTTTACCGCCCCGTCGACCTCTGCGCCTCCACCGCTGAGCTGGCCAGCGTATTCCGCTCCGCCATGGACCGCGCCGGCCTCACCTATAGAATCGAATGCTCTACGCTGCCCGAGCCGGTCTACGTGGACATCGATATGTGGGAGAAGATCGTCCTCAACCTTCTCTCCAACGCGCTCAAGTTCACGCTTCACGGAACCGTGGAGCTAACTCTTAGCTCCGCCGACGGCCAGGCAGAGCTGCAAGTCCGCGACACGGGAACCGGCATCCCCGCTTCCGAGCTGCCTCGGATCTTCGAGCGCTTCCATCGCGTCGAAGGCGCGGCTGGGCGCACGCACGAAGGCACCGGCATCGGCCTCGCCCTGGTCGATGAACTGGTCCGGCTTCACGGCGGGACGGTCCAGGCACAGAGCAAAATGGGCGCAGGCACCACCTTCACGGTTCACATTCCCTTGGGGGCGTCGCATCTCCCGCAGGAACGTATTGCCACCGATGATCGCCGTTCCGAAAGCACGCTTGGCGCCGCGCCCTACGTCCAGGAAGCGCTGCGTTGGCTCCCTGGGGGCGCCAGCGGCGAAGAGCAACTCGTCAAAGACCTGGCGAACGAAGATCTCGCCCTGCTCCTTGATCAGAACCAACCCGCACTTGCCGACCGTGCCCACGTCCTGCTCGCCGACGACAACCGTGATATGAGGGAATACGTTCAGCGTCTGCTCGGCCGCAAATACGAGGTGACCGCGGTTGAGGACGGTAAGCAGGCGATGGCTGCTGCTCTGGCTCACCCTCCCGACCTGGTTCTCACAGACATCATGATGCCGCGTATGGACGGCTTCCATCTGCTGCGCTCCCTGCGCGATGACCCGGTTACCGCTGCGATCCCGGTGATCATGCTGTCGGCGCGTGCCGGCGAAGAAGCCGAATCTGAAGGCCTCGAAGCCGGGGCCGACGACTATCTGGTCAAGCCCTTCACTGCGCGCGAACTCATGGCTCGTGTCGGTTCGCACATTTCCATGCACCGCCTGCGGCTAGAGCTGACAACCAGGGAACACGAGCTCCGCACCGCGGCCGAAAAAGCAGAGCAGCAGTACCGCGCTATTCTCGAGAGCATCTCCGAGGGCTTCGTCTTCGTCGATCGCGAATGGCGCATCCGCTATGCCAACGAGCAATTCGCCGTGCTCGGCGCCGTCGCTCTCAGCAGCATTCTCGGCAAGACGCTTTGGGAAGCCTTCCCGGTCATCGAGAACTCCAGCTTCGCTCCCGCCTACCACGAGGCCATGGCAACCGGCCGGGTGATGCATCACGAGGACTACTACGAACCGTCAGAACGATGGATCCACGCGAATGCTTATCCCTCGCCCGACGGCCTCTCGATCTTTGCCCAGGACGTCACCGAGCGCCGGGTGCAGCAGCAAAAGCTCCTGCTCTCGGAAAAGCTCGCCGCCACCGGCCGGTTGGCCGCCACCATTGCGCATGAAATCAACAATCCTCTCGAATCGGTTCTGAACCTCATTTATCTGGCCCGCACCTCGCGCGCCGAGATGGCAAAAATTCGAGAATATCTCGAGACCGCGGAAAAGGAACTCAACCGGGTTTCCCACATCGCTCGCCATACCCTCGGCTTCTATCGAGATACCTCTGTTGCGTCCGACATCGACCTGCCCGCGCTCATCGAAGAGGTGCTCACCGTTTACGAGAGTCGACTGCGCGCTTGCTCCATCGTCGCCGTCCGCGATTTCGCCGTCGTTCCCGCTGTTCATGCTCTGCGGGGAGAGCTGCATCAGACCTTCTCCAATCTCATTTCCAACGCCATCGACGCCATGCGCGATGGTGGGGGACAGCTGAAGATATCAGTCCAGCGGCCGCATGGCGGTAACGACCTCGGGGTTCTTATCACTATCGAGGACACCGGTACTGGCATACCTTTGGAAAACATCCCTCGCCTGTTCGAGCCCTTCTTCACGACTAAACCGGCAGCCGGCACCGGCCTCGGCCTTTGGGTGGTTCGCCAGTTTGTTGCCTCCTGGGGAGGCACGATTGAGGTCAATAGCAGTACAGGTACCCAGAAGCACGGAACAACGTTTACCATATTCCTTCCACTGGTAGCCGCAGTGGAGGCGAAGAAGCCGAACCTGCCGCAACAGCGGCTCATGTAGTCCCTCTGGAGGAATGCACTTTGCTCGATGGCGTCGCGGTTCTTTCAGCGGATGGGGAATCTGGCCCACTTGCCGGCCAGGCTGAGATATTTCTGAGGACCAGCGGTCGCAAGCTGCTGCGGGTCCTGGTTGTCGACGACGAGCGGCTGATTGCCGAGACCGTCACCGCCATTCTCAATGAAAATGGATTCGAGGCCGTCGAAGCTTACACTGGCGAAGAAGCGCTGGAAGCGGCGCGCAAGTTCCATCCGGACATTGTCCTGAGCGACGTCCTGATGCCGAAGATGTCGGGAGTCGAGCTGGGAATCAAGATCCACCGGGAATTTCCCGGCACTCGGGTCTTTCTGTTCTCCGGACAGGCCGCCACCAGCGAGCTTATGCGCAAAGCGCAGGACGACGGCTACACCTTCGAACTTTTACCCAAGCCCATTCATCCGGAAGAGCTCATCGCCAAACTGAGTGGGCTCTGAGCGCTCATACAGGTTTATCCCCCTTGGCATGTGTCGGGAACATGCACTCCACACGAAGTTCTTGCGCAGTGATGCACTGTGGCGTGCCCACGGTTGTGATCAGCGAGAAGTAAGAGAAGCGCTCATCGCCTCGGCGAAAGGTGATGGGCAGCACAGGGCTTAGAGGCGCCAGCGGCGGCTTCATTCCGGCAACGTCTGGATACTTATGCAGCCGCTCCAGCAGCTTGGCAAGTCCCGCATCCACCACCTGCCCAACCGCTTCCCGCCGAACCCTTTGCAGCAGGCCGGCTGCGACGCTCTCCCACTCCTCAACAAAAGGCCGCATCCCCGCCGGATCAAACATCAGGTCGAGAAGGTTGCGCGGCTTTGGTCTGGCCTCCAGATCGACAAATGAGCCAAAGAATCGCGGCGCGGCCTGATTGGTTCGAATCACATTCCAGTACCGGTCCAGCACCAGCGCGGGATGAGGCTCATGCTGCTGCAGCATCCGGTCGATTGCCCGGGTCACAATCGCCATTTGCTCGCCATCCATGTTCTGCTCGCTGTAGAGCGGAGCGTAGCCTGACGCGAGCAGCAGAACATTCCGCTCGCGAAGCGGAATGTTCAAGCTGTCGGACACAATGGAAAGAAAATCCCGGCTGGGAGCGCTCCGCCCGCTCTCGACAAAGCTCAGATGACGCTGCGAGATGCCTGTGTCGAGTGAGAGGTCGAGCTGGCTTTTGCCGCGCTCGTGTCTCCAGTAGCGCAACATCTCTCCGAGTTGAGGAACTGTGGAAGCAGATTGCGTTGCCATTTCGATCTCCCCTCTCGTCAGGAACCAGGCGGGGCTAAACCAGCGCCGGGCTTGGATGCTCCGCTGTTATCCTCGCCAGGCGAATTGCTGGAACTGATCTTCCAGCGGAGGATTGGCGATGGTTCCAGCATAGTTGGTGATCGTAGAGGCCGCGACTACGGTGATGACCTCTAGAATCTGTTCCTTGGTGAAGCCGGCGGCGAGGAATGCATCGAGCTCCTGTTGGCTCAGTTGCCCGCGCTTCTCGATAAGCGTCTTCGCCAGGGTGGAAAGTGCGGCGAATCGCGGCTCCTTGGGCAAAAGCCGCGCACGAATCGCGTCGGTCTCCTCAGAACTCACTCCCTGTTTGAGGGCCAGCGCGGTGTGGAATGCCACCGCGTACGCAGAGGAGTTCGCGACTGCGTCGGTCAGCAGAACGATCTGAATCTCCTGCTCGGTAAGGCTGCTGCTGTGTACCTGCTGAAATACGGCGGCAAAAGCAGTCACGAGTTTCGGCGAGTTTGCAATTACGGCAGCAAGGTTGGGAATAACGCCGAAAGCCTGCTGCAGCTGTTCGAGCACCGGCTTGGACTTCTCTGGCGCAGATGCGATGGTGTGAATCTGATAGGTCGGCATGTGATTCTCCTATGTGGTCTGCAGATGGCAGGCAATCCTGAACATCTACCCCTTCAATATCGAATGGATCTTGGGGCACAGCAATTACCTCGCAGGTAATCGTTGGGCGCGACCGACCTTGGGGCGGAGCTAAAATAAACCGTGGATGGAGCCATATTTGAACCCGGATCGCAGCCATGCAGCAGGAATGTCCTGAACCGGAGTGACGACTCGAGGACAAAACAGCATCCACGGTTGATGGGCGGCCTCTATGCGTGTCTCGTTTTCCTGACCCTGGCCTATGCGCTTTTGGCGGGACTAAAGACCGTCATCGACTTCGACCTCGGTTGGCAGATGGCTGCCGGCCGCTATCTTCTCGCCCATCACGCCATTGCTCGTACGGAGCTTTTCTCCTACACCGCGCACGGTACTGAATGGATCTATCCGGTCCTATCCGGCGTTGTCTTTTATCTTCTGCATCTGATGGGAGGCTACGCAGCGATCTCCTGGTTCTGTGCCCTGGCCTGCGTCGCCACTGCTGCTGTCCTGATCTATCACCGCAATCTTTGGGCGGTTGCTCTGGTGCTGCTGGCAGTGCCTGTTCTCTCCTCGGAGATCATGCCGCGAGCGAGCCTATTCACCATCGTTCTCTTCGCCTGTTTCGCTCGGATATTGGTGGATCACTTCGAAGGGCGCCGGTCTCCGCTTTGGCTGCTGCCGCTACTCATGGTGTTTTGGGTCAATCTCCACACCGGATTTGTTGCAGGGTGTGTTCTGGTTGGAGCTTATCTGACGGTAGAAGCGCTTGAGATCCCCTTCTTCTCACGGCGCACGGCGGCGATCTCCCGGCTCAAACGAGCCCTTCCGTGGTTGATTGCCGCCGTGCTGGCTACCATGATCAATCCGTGGGGTATACGCATCTTTGCCGCAATCAGCAGACAGCAGTCGGTTATCCGTTCGCAGAGCGCTTCGCTGGAAGAGTGGGAGCCGGTGCAGGCCGCAAGTGCCCTTCAGGAGCTCGGCTGGAGAACGCCCGACAGCGCCCGCTGGTGGCTGCTTGGCTTTGGAATCATCCTCGCGGCTCTATGCTTATGGCGCCGTCGTATCGGGCCGGCCCTTGTACTCTTAGTGGCGGCCTTCGCCTTTGTCAGACATCAGCGGATGGAAGGGCCATGCGTTATCCTCATATGTCTTATCGGCGGCTCTGTGCTTACCAACGCTGCCGCCCACAACCGGTTTCCCTGGCACAAAGCGAGCTTCGTCTTTGGTAACCGTCTCGCTGCTTGTGGTTTTGGTTGCCGTTCGCTGCTTCGACCTGGTCACCAATCGAACCTATCTCTCTTCAGGGGATGTCGCCCTCTTCGGCACTGGTCCTTCCTGGTGGTTGCCGGAAAAGGCAACCACCTTCCTTCTGCAAAATCATCTGCCGGCGAATATCTTCTCCAGCTTCAATCTCGGCAGTTATCTTGTGTGGCGACTGGGGGATCAATACCCTGATTTCGCCGACGGCCGGTATATCCCTTTCGGACCGCAGCTCTTCGATCAGCAGCGCACGCTAACAAGTCTCCCCCTGGATTCCCCGGAGTGGACACAAGCCGCCGCAAAATATCACATCAATACCGTCATCTTTCCGCTCTCGCGGATCTTCGCCCTGGGCCAGTTTCCCCTCCTCGCTGATTGCGAAAGTGCACGCTGGACGCCGGTTTACATGGACGTCTCCGCCATTATTTTTGAACGCAAGGATGCGGAAACCATGTCAGGGATCGACTGCCAGACGCAGAATCTGTTGTCATCGGAGAAGCCTTCTGTCGACAGCAGCCGGCAACGTGCGGAACGATATCAGGAGCTTGCCAACGCCAGTGCCATCTACTCGCTGTTAGGGCGTCTCCCTGATGCCCAAGAAGCCGCGGAACGAGCGGAGAATATCTACTCGCAGGACATGACGCTTCATTTCATCAAAGCGCAGATTGCAACCGATGAAAGGCAGCCGGAGGAGGCAGAACAAGAGCTTCGCAGGGCAATCGGAATAAAGCAGACGGACGCCGGATGGTACAACCTCGGGTTGTTCTATACCAGAGAGCGCCGTTTTCCGGAGGCGGTGGAAGCCCTGCGGAACTCCGCTCGTTTCTCTCATCAAGTCTCTGATCGTTATCTATTGATCGCGAGGATTTATCTGCTGCAACAGCAGCCGCAACAAGCCTTGCATTTCCTCGCGCAAGCTGCGAAAAAGAACGCCGGCGGGGGCGGCGAGACACCTGCGGCATCTGAGTTCCGCGCCGAGCTCGCTGAAGAACAGGCGGCCGCATTCATGCAGCTTCAACAAGGGAAAAAAGCGATCGACTTACAGCTCTTTGCAGTTCGGCAAACTCCCGGGAATCTCAGGCGCAGGCGGATACTGGACCAGTACTGCCAGGCTGCGCGAATCGCATGTCCGGTTCCGTAGGCCTAACCAACCAGCCTTATCTTTTTTGAGTTCTGCATTATGTATGTCTTCTGGGGATCTTTCCTCATTCCACAGTCGCAGTTTCCGGGCGCTGCAGTTTTGCCTTTATCATCAGCAAAGCTTCATAGGAACGCAAATCTTAAATTTGTCATCCCGATCGAAGCCGAGGGATCTGCGGTGGACAAAAGGGACAAAAGGAGGGACAAAAGGGGAGGACAAAAGGGGGACAGCCTGAGGAGTGTGTCGGAGAGAAAGTCAGGAAGTCCCACAAAAAGGTTGGGAGCGAGAGGTGAGATAGCCCCAGCGAGGACCCGGGAATATCGCCCAGAATCGAGTTATGGTGATTGGTCGAAGGAAAGTGCAAACAGAGCTACCGCGGCGTTGCACATGGTGGAGGGGATCATTTGGATGAGAACCTAAGGTGAGGCGGTGGCGGAATAATTTCAGGAGATTGTGCGTTGCGCAAATGAACTTCCACTCCGATGTCACTTTGGTTAGGCCGCGCAGCCGGAATCGACGAATGCCACGAGCTTCTTTGATTTGTCCAAAGACTGGTTCCACGGTCGATTTTCGCAGTGCGTAGCGTGCTTTGCCCTCATCGCTGGCGAGGACTTTTCGCATGCGTACGGCTTCTTCATTGCGGGGTGCGTTGGCTGGCAGCTTCGCTCCGGGCAATTGTGGTTTAGCGTCGGGCGAAACCAAGACTTGAATGCCCTCTAAGGCCGGGTCCAACAGACTGGTGGTGTCCCAATAACCAGCATCCGCGACGATGATCTCCGGCTTGCTGTCAGCACTGTTCCTTATGCTTTCCACCATGGGCAGTAACTGCTGGCGATCTGTCGTTTGCTGTGTTAACTCGGCTGCCACAATTATTTGTGCTTGCCGGTCAACTGCAATCTGAGCGTTGTACGCCTGAACAAAGGCCTTTTGACCGTTGTCTTTCATCACCCGCGAATCCGGATCGACGAAGTTGTATTGTCTGCTAGGCTGCTGAGCATTCCGTTTGGCCCTGCGGCGCTGCTTTTTCTCCTTTTCGCGCTGCTGCCGATCTTTTACAGGCCGGCTGGCTCGCTCGGCATTACTCGGTCGGCCGCGTTTGCCCAGCGGGAGATTGATCGTGGCGGCTTGCAATTGCTTTTGCGCCTCCTGTTCTAGCTCTGCCTTAGCCTGCTGCAGGCGCTGCAGCCGGCTTTGCGCACGAGCGAGTTCATCAGGCAAGGCAGCGGCAGGTTGGCCTTGGCCAAAACGTTGGTCCTCCTGCTGATCTGTTTGCTGTGCCTGCTTGAGTAATCGCTGCACCTCGTTTTGCCAATATTGTTCCCGCTCACTGATCTTCTGATAACTCACGGAGCGTCGAGTGCTGGCATTGGCCATGATCTTGGTGCCATCGATGGCGACATTGCCCAGCTTCACCAGCCCGGCTTTTTGACATAATTTCAGCGCTTGTACGAACAAGCCAGCCAGTGCGTCCAGGTGCTCCTGCCGAAAACTAGCCAAGGTATCGTGGTCCGGATGCTGGTCTGCAGCCAGATAACGGAACGCCACGTTGTCGTAGGTCGCTTTCTCAATCTTCCGCGAGCTGTTGATCCCTACGCAATAGCCATAAAGCAACAATCGCGCTAGAAGCAGAGGATGATAAGCCGACAGCCCGCGCCCATCACCGCGTTCGTACTTTGCATAGATTTGGGACAAATCCAGTTCGTTCATCACATCGGCTACGAATCGCGCCAAGTGATCTTCCGGCAACCAGTCCTGGAGCGAAGGAGGAAGCAGAAACTGCTGATCGAGAGTGCAGACTCGAAAACGCTTGTTCACGCAATCATCATAAAAAGTTTCAGCTCAGGGCAAAGTGATTTTCATGGCTACCCCCATCTATCTCCGACACACTGCTGACCTGCGTGACTTATTAGCCTTGCGGGTAGAGGAAAATCGCGCAGATCAGAACCCCATGAACCTGTGTCTAAAGACCTCTCGAACTCTGCTTGGGGAGGCGGAAGCGTGGGCGTGGTCCGGCGCGGCAGCGCACTGCGGAGCGAAATCGCGGAACGAGGCCTTAGATTTGGAGTTATGGCGGAAAAGTTGGACCGTCATTGCCTGCCGGCAGTGCCGGTTCTGCAAAGGTTAAAATGCGTTCATGTTGAGCCGGCGATGGGGAGCGCTAAAACTGCAGAAAAGTGGCGGCCGGTTTACCACTTCGAGCAGGTCCCAGTCCCGTCTGACCACAAATCTCCCGCACTTTGCTGAATCGCTATCGACGACTGAGGATCAGGACTTTGGGGATCTCCGGCTAGCTGAAGGAAGCGGGCGACCGCTTGGCACGGCAGACTTTGTCACCGGTCTTGAACGACTGCTGGGCAGACCCATCGCGCGCCGCGCTCCAGGACGCAAACCCGCGGCCAGCGTTGACGGCGTACAGCTGAGGTTGCTGCAATAGGTATCATGTCGACGCATTCCTATTGTCAAAAAGGCCAAAGATGATGGTTACTCCGTTTTGCATCCCCTTACGTCCATTCCTGCTACAGTTCCTTCAATTTGCTCTAGGCCGCTTACACCATTGCCACCTCTTGAGGCGAGTCGGTGTCTACCTTAGTGCGGAGCCTCACGTTTAGAGCATCGAGTAACTTAATCACGCGCTCAAGGGTGACGCCGTAGTATTCATTACGTTCGTCTCGGGATACCTGGGACTCGTGTACGTTCAGCCTCTTGGCCAAATCACGCTGAGAAAGCCCTTGAGCGATACGAAGTGAAATCAATAGGTGTCCCAAACCCCTGAGGTTATCAAGCTCGACAAATTCTCTCCGCTTCAATTTCTCGTAGCTTTCAACTTCTTCGCTGAGTTGAAGATGAAACGACTCGAACGGATCAATAGCTCGCTTAATTTCTTCGTCGGATAGGCCAGCACTCTTGAGCCTGATCCTGTGGTCGGCGAGCCTCTTTCGCTCTTCTGCTAGACGAGCTGAAGCTTCCTGATATTCCGTCTCGTTGCGAATCATGGCTTACCTCCGTTCTTGATTTTGACGATCCCTCTTGGTTTACCATCACGGCGCGATTGGCGGAACGCGGACGGAAACTCTAGCTCCTGACCATATCGGTCGAGAATCCCACTGCCAATACCCATTCCTGGTACGTGCGGGTACAGTTCTATCCGATACCTGTGCCACATAGGAAGTTGCTTTTTGGGGTAGCCTCGATACGGCATTCGAGATGCTGGATCCCAGGTCCAGACCTTGAACGGGTCGATCCGGTTCAGCTGTCGCGCCAGATCACCACTGATGAGCTGGGCGAAGTCACACACAAAATATCCATCGATGTCATTTGGATGATCTTTATCCTCGGTGAACGAACCATCAGCATAAATCTCGCGAACCCCGACCTGCCAAAGCTGGCGGGTCATAGTTTCGAGGTTGTCGACGAGCCGGGACCTCCATGCCCGATCCCAGGCCGGGTAGTTGGTGCGATCGGGCGGACCAAGCACCAACGGCGACTGACGCAGTTCGGTAAACGACGCCTCGTAATCGCCTGGCGGCAGCCGTCCGTCGTTTTCAAACGACGGGAAGTTGGCCATGCTCGGCATCTATCTCCCTCTAGACAAAATTGTATACCTTGACATATATGTAAAGTATTCGTATTATTTAGGGAAATGCTAATCGCGTTCACTATACGTAGGGATCTCAACCGGCTCAACACGAAGGAGAGGAATCTGTGGATACAGTGCAGGAATTGCCAATAGCCACGTACCCACCGGCCGCGCGATTTTATCGGCTTTAATTGGCTACCGAGATGTCGCTGGTTTCGCGGACCGGTGTGTCGATCCGAAGCGTGATGACTTCAGGGAGTATAGGGAGCAGATTTTGGGTCTTGCGGGGGAAACCTACTGAAGACCGCTCCAGCGGAAACTCGGGACTAGGTATCGCGCCTCCGCATTTACCTCGAGGAGGAATGGTTTTATGTCGAACTGGACGGGACTGCTCGAGCCGAGCGCGGAACTTCCGATTGAATTGACCAAGGCGGTAGAACTCTATTCAGCTGGTCTGTCACCGCGCGTGGCGTGGCTGGACCGTCAATTAGAACGATCCTGTCTTCAGCTTCAACTAACAGACACCCAATATCGAAACGCTGAAAGTAAATACCTGGCAGTGGGTAATTGGCTTTCCTCCCGCGATAGCGAACTGGCGCCGTTTGCCCCGGAAATCTTTCCGCAGGGATCGATGTTACTAGGAACCACGCTGCGCCCTTGGCGCGGAGTCGAATATGATCTCGATCTCGTCTGCCGACTGCATTCGTGTTCAGACCGGCCTCCGCTGACGATATACCGTTGGGTCTACGGAAGAATGGCCAGCCATGAAACCTATCTGCAAATGTTAGAGAAATTAAAGCGCTGCCTCCGGCTCAACTACGCCGGCGAATTCCACTTGGATATCCTGCCGGCATGTCCCAATGGAATGAACAATGGCATCGTCGTTCCAGACCGCAGGCTCCAGTGCTGGATTCATAGCAACCCTCGGGGCTTTGCCGAATGGTTCTTTGAGCGGTGTCGGCTCCGAGATCAGCTTGCTGAGCGGATGTTTGCAAAGGCGATTGAGCCGCTTCCGTCATCCGTCCCGTCAATGTACAAGTATGCGTTGCAGCGTGTTGTCCAGCTCATGAAGCGGCACCGTGACATTTTCTTTGACGGTGGTTGCGACATTGCACGATCTGTGATCATCACGACCCTCGCCGGGCAGTTCTACGACGGACAGCGTTCTCTAAGCCTCGCGCTGGAAGCGATCTTAGACCGCATTTACTACTCCATGGAGGGGATCCGAGTGGTCCCGCGCATCGAGAACCCCGTCCATCCGGACGAGAACTTTGCAGACACGTGGGATGAAGCAAAGTTCAACCAATTTAAGGGGTACATTGGCCAGTTCAGGGCCCAAATGAAGCACCTGTTGTACCCCAATATTGAGGATCAACGGCTAGGTCTCGAGAAGACGGTAGAGCGCCTCAGCGGTCTCTTTGGGGCCGCGCAGGTACAGGAGGCCATCCGACTGGAGGCTGCAGACATGAACGCGAAGCGGGAGACCAGGCGTCTTGCAGTGACGTCCGTCGGCACTTTGACATCTAGTTCCGTTGCTGCATCGACGGTTGTTCAGCGAAACCAATTCTTTGGAGCGTAGATGGGGATACGCACCATTGGCATTCGAGAACAAGGTGTGTGGATCCGGAGCCGCTATCCGGGGTTCCACTACAAGATCGTTGGTGGCTTGCTTCTCTCGAGAGGGGAACTTCAACCCGCCCCGGTGAGCCGTGTCTATGCAGTCGAGGTTCGCTATCGGATAGGCAAGTGGCCAAAAGCACTCGTTCCTGATGGACAATTGCAACCGCTGGTGCCCGGGGGAAGAATCCCCCACTCCTACGGACCAGCGGAGCCCTGCCTCTTTTATCCGAGTGCGCAGTCGTGGCGCTCAGATATGAGGCTTGCTGACACTCTTATCCCGTGGTTGTGCATTTGGCTGGCGTTCTACCGCATATTGATGAGGGCCGATGTAAGGGCGGCGCACTGTTAAGCGATGAGAGTGGAAGCAAGAATCCAGGTTCCTCGCGGTGAATGGGGGACTGTTACCGAAAGTGCTCGACGAGCATGATGTCGCCGGTTACATCGCGAGCTTGTGAATAGAGTATCCAGCGGCCATCGGGAGAGACCGAAAGCCCGTTGCCGAAATCGTTGTCCACTTCAAAAATTGGGCGTATCTGCCTGCTCGCGAAATCAAAGTAGCGGAGAGATCTGGGCGCATCGGCAGGAACAAAATAGATACCGCCTGGTGAGAGGGTCCAAAGGCCGGAGTTGCTCAGGCGAGGCAATCCCTCCACTTCTGATTCCGTGCCGGGCTGCCCCGGCAGAGCCACTTTCTTCAGCGTCGACTTCTCGTCGTGGCTTGCAAAATATACTGTCTTCCCATCGAAAGACTCCCGCGGACTGAATCCATCGATATCTTTCGAGAGCGCGACGGCATCTCCTCCGGACGCGGGACAACGATAGACTCCCATCCTGCCAGGTTTGTCGGATCTGAAATAAATCCACGTTCCGTCGCGGGACCAGTGAGGTCGCGAGAGGTCGGAGATATTTGTAACCAGCTTTCGAGGGATCCGTTCGGATACGTCGGCCACGTATATCTCCCAGCCGTCTGGAGAAAGCGAGTCAAACGCTATCTTATTTCTGCCCGGCGACCATTGCGGGCTGCCACTCGGTCGAGCAGGGTTTGAGATTTGCACCAGGTTGCTGCCATCGTCACTGCTGATCCAGACTCCCTCCCGGCCCGATCGTGTAGACGCGAAGGCAATGCTCTTTCCGTCCGGAGAGTATTGAGCTTCGAACTGTGCCCGCGAGGAAGGGATAGGTTCTACAGCGGAAGCCTCCGGGTGAAGCAGGTCTTTACGCCAGATTTTTGAGCCAGCGGAAAAGGAGCTATAGGCAAGTTTGTCGCCTTTGGGAGAAACTGTCGGCAGTTCTGCGCCTCCTTCGAGTGCTAGCCGCTTCACCGAACCATCCGCGACGGTAACTTCGCCGAACTGGCCGCCTGAGAATCCATGCCAAAGGGAATAAATGAGTTTCTTGTCGTCAGCCGACCATGTCAACCCCGTTGGCCGATCCCGAAATAACGAAACCATTTTGGACTCACCGCCCTGAAGGGGTAGGGAATACAGAACGGCTACGTTCTCGCTTCGAAAACACCAGTATGCGAGGTACTCGCCGCTGTGGGAGAAGGCGGGTTGAATTTGTCCAAGGCACTTTGCGCCGTTCGGAATCCGCTCGGTTTCCCCCGTTTCCGGGGAGAGGAGATAAATCCCTGTATGATCGTCCGCCGGCAGCCAATCGCTGAAGGCGATCCGCCTGCCGTCAGGCGACCAGCTGATCGTTGGGGAGTCCTCCCCGGGTACTCGGGTGGAGCGTAATTTTCTTTCGGGGCCGCCGAGGGCGGGGACAACATAGATTCCGCTGTCAGCGGCGGCTACGCGGTGAAACGCAATCTGCGTTCCGTCGGGCGACCATGCCGGACTGATCCAGTCCGAGGGATGCTGCGTCAGGCGGAGAAGAGTTTCGCTCCCGAGGGCCTTCACGTATAGGTCGAAACCCTTCGCCCCACCCTTTGGATCACCGTTCCAGGCGAAAGCGATTCTGGAGCCATCAGGGGAAAAAGCCGGGGAACTCGCCTGTCCGGTCAGAGCGGTAAACGGAATGGCAGTCAAGGCCGATTGCTCCTGCGGACGCTGCTGCCGATGCCATCGATAGGCAAGGATTGCTGCAAGGGCTAACACTGAGATGGCGAGAAACCTTGCGGCGATCTTCAACCACGTTCGATGAGAGTGCCAGCCGCGGTCCGGTTCGACTGCAACGACGGGAATTACGGGCTGTACCGGCAGCTCCAGTTCACCGATGAATCGGTACCCCCTCCGAGGCAGCGTCTCGACAAAGCGCGGACTCTCCGCCGAATCCCCCAGCACTTCCCGAATCTTGTTGATGGCGGTATTCAGGTTGTGGTCGACGTCGACAAAGGTGTCCGGCCAGAGCCGCTTCTGCAACTCCTCCCGCGTCAACACCTCGCCCGGCCGCTCCAGCAAAATGGTCAGAACCTGAAACGGCTGGCCGCCGAACTTCAGCTTCACTCCCGCCTTGCGTAGTTCGCCGCTGCGCAGGTCCACCTCGAAATTCTCAAATCGCAGGAGTCGAATCTGGCGCTCTGCGTCTTCCATCACTGATGCCCTCGCGATCTGTAGCGATACCGATCACATTCCCGGACTACGGGAGAGCGGTGTAATCCGCTGAGCAGCAATCAGTTAGGCGATGGAGATTCTTTCGACCTTTCATTGACCAGCATTTTACCCGCTGTCGATTGAGGTAGTCCCTCCCAGGCGCCAATGTCGCCTTCACCTCGCAACCCCGCGAGACGGAGGTCGACATGAAACACCTGGTCTCCACTCGCCGCATACAGTTGCTCGCCGCAGTCGGTCTGGCGCTGGTCATCCTTCCCGTAATCGAAGCAGAGCCGCGCTGCCCGGGAAATGTCGCTAGTGTAACCCCGCAGTTTGTCCAGCACGCACTAATTGTTATTCCCGTGAGGATCAACCAGGCAGGCCCGTTTGATTTCATGGTGGATACCGGGAGCCAGGTTACGGTCATCGATCCATCGCTGGCCGCGGAACTCGACCTCAGGCCTCAAGGCAAGGTCGGCCTTGTTTCCGTTGCCAGCGTTGCGCAGGCGCCCGCAACCATTCTGGATAGTTTGGAAGCGGGTTCCAAGGTGGTTGAGAACTCACCTGCCATAGTCCAGGACCTCCGACAGATTCAGGCAGCCGATCCTCGCATTCGGGGGGTTCTCGGTGAGAGCTTTCTCGCTCACTTCGACCTGTTTGTCGACTATCGGCACAAATTGCTTTGTCTCGACGAGACAAATGCGATGCGGGACAGTTTGCGCGGGGAGCGCATTCCCTTTGTGGCCCCGCAACATCCTGAGGATGAATTGCCCTTCATCGAGCGGCTCGTTATTTTGGTTCATCTCTCCGGCACTGGAACTAGGCCGATTCTGCTCCAACTCGATTCCGGCAGCGACGGTCCTATCCTCTATCCCGGCAGCGAGCAGCCGGAAGTCCAGACACTCACCCACGCCGCCGCTCTGCAGGGAGGCAACGCAACCAGCGCGCAACGGGCTTTTGCCGTCGTGCCGCCGCAGAATATGCAGATCGGCAACCATATCCTTACCCACATCTCATTCGTGACCCCTGTAATCGTCGCGAAGAACCTTCCAAAGCAGCGTGAAGACGGTCTGCTACCGACCATGCTTTTCCAACGAGTCTTCATCAGCGGTACCGATCATTTTGTGATTTTTGATCCCAAGTGAACTGCCTTGTCGTGAGCGCTAGGAGAACCAATGCCTACGCAGCAGGCGGGTGGAGCCTGCTTGCTAGCGATTCTTGCAACGAAGAACGATGTGGGACAGACGAAATAACCCGACGATTTGAACGATGTGGAACGATGTGGGACAGACGAAATAACCCCCATTTGCGCTATTGTTTCTGTTCGTTGGGGGTTGTTTCGTCTGTCCCGCATCTCCCTAAACGGTAACACCGCCTGATTTACTCAATTGTGTTGTGAGAATCACAGATGTGCCAAGTCTTCGGATCAACACCATAATAAAACTCGCAGAACTCTGTCTTGTACTGTTTGTGGAAGGAGTCGGTGTAACTGATCACGCCAGCACAAAAGAGCGTGATGGCGCTGGTCTGTAGTTTTGGAAAGTCTGCAGTGCTCAGAACCACAGGTTGCGGGTTGCTCACGAAAACTGTATCGTTGGGAGCCACGTCCACTTCGGCTCCAACCCCCTCGATTTCCTTTCTTCCTAAAGTATCCTTCGCCCTAAGTTTATCGAACGTGGCCATGAGAAAGCTTTTGACTCTTGCTCTTCCTTTCGATCCCTGCGAAGGATCGAAGCGAAGTAAATCGAGATTCGCAATGTATTTGACTGCGGGGGTCCGACCAATGTTCTTGAATGTGATGTTTACAGTTATGTCTTTATCAGCCACGAGCCCGTTACCTGAAAAAACTGGAGCGGTCGCCACCAAATAGGGCCTTTGGTCGGTTTCAAAAATCTTCTGGGAGTTCTTGAGAGTTTGATCAGCGGTATCGGCAGCGCTTTTGGCTGCATCGGCGGATTCTTTAATTTCTGGGTACTGTCTTATGATCTCCCCGAGTTGGACGCGCATTACTTTGAGTTGTCCATGGTAAATGCACAGAGCTACCACGCCGATGACGGCTAAAACTCCGTTGACAACAAGTTGAGCAACCTCGACGAATCTGAACTCTCTCGCAAGCTCTTTGGCCGTAGTCCGCCCTTCGCTAACCCCATCACCCTGTTTGGCGCGATTTTCGGGGTCGCCTGGATCGGGAACATTGCTGTCTGAGCCATTTGTCATAGCACTAGCCCTTGGTACGGACATATGGACCACTGCTATTCTACCGTTACGGCGCGCTGACAAGGCTTTGGGACGAAAATCAGGCTACTTCCCTTTTGCTTTCGGCCATCTCCCCTTTAGGGACTGGGTGCGGCGATAGGCTTTGACCTGCGTTTTGCTGACCCACTGACATGACCGTTCAATAGCGCTCGTGCCTTATCAGGTCGGGCAATCTCTGCATCGATACTCTGAATCACTTCTGACGTGTGCATGTAGTTCTCCCAGCCGACTATAACCGCCCTGAGAAATCGGGAGCCTCAATCTGCCTCACTGCCATAGGGAACAAAGTTGTCGAAGGGCTGCCAAGTGTCTTCAACTTCTGGAGATATGGGAATCGGCTCTTTGACCCCGTGCCTTGGCGAAGATAGATACCAAACCTTGGTGTGATAAATGCGGGGAGAGAAGCCCGACTGATACACAACACAGGCTGCCACCCATAATCTTTTAAGAGGCGTATACGACCACTCTGGGCGAGAAAGGATCGGCTCGGTTTTCCCATTGATGGGGGCGGCTCCAGGGAAAATCACATCGCCGTGACGGTCACTATGCGAGGCGTATACGTCCACTCTGGGCGAGAAACGATCAGGTCGGTTTTCCCATTGATGGGGCGGTCCCAGGGAACATACATCGCGGTAACGGTCACTGATCTCAGTCACTAGTCGATTTCTCTGCAGCTTGTCAGTAAAGAAGAGATTCTGAGTCCGGGTCAGATCCTCAAGACGATTGCCAAAAGAGAGGGAGCCGCTAGGCTCCGTCTCTTTTGGCCACTCATCCCCCAGATGAATTAAATGGACATCCATGGGTCGGATGCTTTTGGGGTTATGGTATGAGCAGAGTGACTACGGGGGCGTAACGAATGCCTGCGATTAGAGGAAGGTTCATCCCGGAGCGAGAAAAGAGCCGCATTGCAAAACGCTCACTTGATGTTCTGCTATGGATCGAGTTGCTTGATCGGCACGACGTGAGCAACCTCCAGATGTTAGAGCAACTCCGTGTTTACCTTCAAAGATGTCATCGCGAGACTTGCCAGATTCGCCTCTTAGTACCAGATATTTTCGACGGCACCCGGCAGGCCCTACAAATGAACCGAATACCCTTCGATGTGGTCACTTCGCCGGAAGTGACTGACAGCTTTCTGACCAAACATCCAAAGCTGAGCCATGATCTGATATCCCGTCCGGCTCTGTGCGCACTAGTTGTGGGCGCGGACTGCATTGTCTTCTCCAAGGCATCGCTCGCTCTATCGTTCCTCGAAGATGTATCAGAGTCACTGCGCTGTCTGCTGACGGATGCATCTTTCTTACACGTCATCGCGGAGATTTACGTCAGAGGCTTCGACATCGCCTGGACATTCAAGAATCCGATCTGGAATGGCACATGGGAGTCGTTATACCTCTATGCAGATATCGACATTACAGGACCGCTGAGAAAGCTAGCCGGGGACGCACTGGATGCGGGATTAGGTCGCGATACAGTGGAAGCAATCTGGTCGATTGGAGTCAATCGTATGCCCCAAGTCTGCTACACACGAGACAAGTTGCTATGGCTGAGGCTACAACGTGAGGCCGCAAGGCGTGACGGGTTCACCAACCAAACCTACATCTTTGAGATTTCGTACCATCTAAACTTCTACTACCTTCTTCTGAGCGGGACCTTCGACCATTTGGCACTCGTGGTCAACGGCGTGTATGGACTGGGCTTTTCAGAGAGGGCCGTTGGGGCGACTTACGGGAGATTCTTGGACGCACTTCAACTTAAGTCCGCGAACCAGCATGCCCTTTTCGCCTCTGACAAGATCACTGACTTTATCGCCCGACTCGGGGCCTTGCGGAATCTTGCTGCACATCGGGGCTCGATTACACCTCGCAAGATCGTAGAAAATCCGGAGGTTCCACCAACGCCCGAAGAGATCGACGAACATTTGAGAGCAACGGGCAGAGGCTGGGTGCGAGAGGAGCCCTTCTGTTCGACGATACCACAAATTGTCGCGATGGCACGATCAATCGCCGTAGCTGAACTGCTTGAAAAGAACACCATAGCTGAGGACGTGGAGATAATCGAATACCAAGGTAGGTCTTGGTACTTGTCACCGGTACTGGACATTTCATGGAATTTTGCAATCGTTAGACAGTTTGCCTTGGCCGTCGCACGCGAATGCTCTTCCCACATTGCAACCTTGCAATCACAGCAAGCTCCGTAAATAAGCGAAACCCCGATCCTCGCCCGGACAGGGGAAAGAGGGGAAAGAGGGATAGCCTGACCTGCGTGATTTACCTATGTTGAGATTAGAAGAAATCGCGCAGATCAGGCCGTCCCCATTCTTCCCCCCACATGCCATAAGCGCCAGTCCAATTACGAAGTGACGGACGGGAAGTTACCGGTGCGTACCCGGGAACTTGTCTGGACGGAGATGCGAAGGGATGCGTGACAAGGGATGCGTGACAGGGATGCGTGACAGGGATGCGTGACAGACGAAATAACCCCTAAATAAATTAGAGCTACGCCGCGGATCGCTTATTGAACCGTTGAGCGACGCGGGGTTTCCGGATAGACGAAATGGAGTTGCAGCATAGGAGTTGCAAACGAGGTAATCCTGCGAGCTATTTCGGGGTTATTTCGTCTGTCACTCATCGCCTGTCACTCACGAAAGGGACCCAAAAGCACCGACAGACTTTATACGCACCCTTTACCGTTCCTCGATGTCGGAGCGCCTATAGCCGGGTGGGGTCGAGGAGCTGCGATAGTACTCGAACCCTATATCGAATGCATTTCGCACTCGTCGCAGTGCCCAGCGAATCTTGCCCTCGTGAAGCCTGGTGTCCCCGTCCCGGAAAACGAGATGGTAGAACGAAGCCCAAACGTGTAAGGCATCATCCATGCTGATCGTTTTTCTCGGACCGACAACTGAGTAGCAGCCGGATCCCGGGATTATCGCGCTTGCAAGATCTTCATTGACGACGCTGCAGGCGGAAAAAGAGGCGTCGATCGCGAAGATAGGGACGAATTTCTTCTGCAAAATCTCCGAAAGATAGCTGGTCTAGTGTCAAGGCGACGGTGTTGCGGTCGCCGTGACAAGAGATGTGGAGGTAGCGAAAATTCGACCGGCGAAACTCCCCAAGCGCAAATTGCAGTTCCTGCGCGGTTCGGATGTAGATGTATCGCACACGTTCGTTGCCGAGTCTGAGCATCTGTCTTATGATTCGGCCTTCGCGTCGCTCTTTCTCATCTTCGAAGTCCAAGGATTCAATGATGAAGAGGGCCTTTACCGTTCCTGCCATTGCAGCCATCGTTCGTTCCCTCCGAAGCACGTATCAGCGCTGGGTGAAGCCCCGGATCATTTCCGTGACCATAGATTACCCCATAGGGACTCGGGGATTTTGCCCCCGAATCTCATTCGTAATTAGGCAACCGTGCGTCGTACAATTAGAAGCAATGACAGCCATTGCTTCTGTTTACACCCCGGACGGGTTCGTGATCGGTGCAGATGGAAGACGTGTAACTCCGGATCGTATGGTCGAGAGCGACAACACCAGAAAGATCTTCGGATATTCAGCGGCCAATATTAAAGCTGTTGGTGCGTGGTCGGGGAGTCTAACGTTTGAGGGCACGAACTCGACCTTTGACGTGAAAACACAGACCCTCGAAATTGCAGAATCACTGCAAGAACAAGAATTCCCAACCTTGTTTGAGTATGCTGGCACAATCGCATCTTATCTTTATAGCCGCTTCCACAAGTGGCTGGAACATTCGGGGGGCGCTATCCATCCCAGCCTCACAGAGGTGGCCCGGATGACACTCTTGGGATATGTTTCCGATTCGCCCCAGGCCGCAGCGATCTATCTCAAGGCTGAACGAGGCGTGTTAGTGGAACCCGAACTCGGAGAAGTGTCGGATCCACTGTCCCCGATTTTGGGGGTGTTCAGTGGTAAGAGGGCAGTTCATGATTCACTGCGCGCATCGGGTGCGATCCAACCGGTTTACTCGTTGGCGGACGCCGAGATGCTAGTTCGAAACTATATTGAAGGCTGCGCAGCGGTTCCCGTCGAAGGGGGCAACGACATTGGCGGCCACATCCACATAGCGGTAGGGACGCGTGGCGGCCTTCGTTGGCTGGTGCCTCCTAGGAGCCTAGGGACAGAGACCTAACCCTTCAAGGAGATCCATTCCACTCCTGGCGTCGATGGATATCTCAGCACTTCCTCCCACCTAACAGTTATAGAGAATAGAAGATTTCGCCCGGCAACCTCTCAAGCTCGGAGACTCCAGGTACCATGAGCCAGTGCATGAAGTCTTCGGGAGATAAGGCTTTCTGCAATCGACGTAACACAGCCCCGGTAAAAAGAGGAACAGCCTGTAGTGGACTCCTCAATTGCACTGTCTCAACCGAGGGGTCCACTACAGCCAAAGGCTGCATTCCGCGTTACGATTTCTAACACCGGAAGAGTTCGAGCAGGCCCGCGAGGCCCGCGGAAGTGACGGCACTGATGGAAGCGGTGGAAAACCAAAAGCAGGTTTACCACCGCTCCCACAGGCCTTGGAAATCCCTTCGGGATTCCCACACTCCCGCGGCACGACGACTGCTTATAGATAAACGAAACCAATGCGGGCCGAGGTGTCCCCGGTTTAATTGCCTTCAGGCGTGTCTCAGCTCAGGGGTGCAGTCCATCCTCTCGACGCAGCAAGGCGGGGAACAGCGGTCAGGTCCCACATTGCATCCCAAACGGCTATATCTCTCCCTTTTTCGCCTGATCCAAAAGGTACTCAGAAGATCTCCATGACAGTGCCATAATACTCAGCGTCGGGTTCTTGTCGGAATTGGTGACAAACGATGCACCATCGCAGACGAACACATTGTTTACCTCGTGTGCCTGACTATGACTATTCAAAACAGAAGTAGCAGGGTCACTACCCATCCGCGCGGTTCCCAGTTCGTGGATGATTCTCCCACCTGCCGCGATTCCGTAGGGTAAGTCTCCCCCGGGCTTCGCATCGCTGAAAAATGTTCCCCCGGCTGCTTCGACGATCGAGCGAAATGTTTCCTGCATGTCCTTCGCCATTTTGATCTCGTTCTCGCTCCATTTGAAATGGAAGCGCAGCACCGGGATGCCCCATCTATCAACCACATTGGGATCGATCTCGCAGTACGTATCCGCATTGGGAATCATCTCGCCACGTCCGGAAAACCCTATGTAGTTACCGTATTTGCTGCGGCAGTTCTGTTTCAGAGAGGTTCCATAGCCCTCATACTCCTCGCAGGCACCGTGGAACTCACCCACACCGGGCATATCCAGACCTCCGCCAAACTCGATGTGGTAACCGCGCAGGAAGTCGTTCCTGCGATCGTATTTCCACCACGGCATGTACATGTGCATGCCACCCGTACCGTCGTGATTGTGCCGCGGGATCTTTTCCAGCTGGGGAAAGTATCCGTATGCGTCGCTGCCGACGGAATCAGTCAAATACCGGCCCACCGCTCCCGATGAATTCGCTAATCCATTGGGAAAAAGAGAAGAACGCGAATTCAGTAGCAATCGGGCCGATTCGCAGGCACTGGCCGCCACCACAAAAGCCCTGGCATGCACGCGCATCTCATTGCGCGTGGTCTTGTCGATGTAGGAGACTGCCTGCACTCGACCGTCTTTGCCGACCACGATTTCCCTGGCCATCGCGTTGGTAATCAGGGTGAAGCGGCCCGTGGCCTGTGCCGGCGGGATCATCACCTGGCTGGAACTGAAATTGGATGCGCTGACGCACCCTCTTCCGCATTGCCCACAGTAGTGGCACGGTGGCCGCCCATGGACAGGTTGAGTGAGAATAGCCAGGCGTGAAGGAATGCAGGTGATGTGCAGCTGATCACAAGCCTTCTTGACGATGGTTTCGGTACAGCGAGGAACGGGCGGCGGCAAAAACACTCCGTCGGGAGCACTCGGGACATTCTCCTTCGACCCGAAGACGCCGATAAACGACTCAACCTTGTCGTAATAGGGTGCGACATCGGCATAGGTGATCGGCCAATCGTCTCCCATCCCATCCGTGGACCGGGATCGGAAATCCACCGGCGCAAAACGCAGGGCAATCCTTCCCCAATGATTGGTGCGGCCGCCCACTATTCGCGAACGGAACCAGTGAAAGTCGCTGCCCGGAGCCGTGGTGTACGGCTCCCCCTCGATCTCCCAAAAACCGTTGGGAGCCATGAATTCATCGGAGCCGCCCCCCACGCCCACTCCGCGATGAGCCAACTGGTAGGGCCAGACATGCTCTTTGAAATCTTTGGCGGGGTTCAGAGGGGGCCCTGCCTCTAACATCACCACATTGAGGCCGCCCTCCGTGAGCACTTTGGCGGCAGTCCCGCCTCCTGCACCCGACCCTATGATGCAAACGTCAAACACCTTCGGCGAGCGGATCACCTGCGACATGGAAAACTCCCTCAACCACCAGGTCAAGAAACGATGTGTACAAGAGTTGCAAATTGCCCGCAGATTGTCTACAGGGAGCCATGTGCCCTGCATCACTGCGGGACTAAAGAGGGACGGGACCGAGTAACCACCATGTCTTCCATTAGCGGCTACTCCGTCCCGTCGCCGCATCTCCTCATGTGAGCCGCAGGTCCAGGAGCGAAACCTGCTCCTCCCGCAAATGCCATGGTTGAAGGCCCAGTGCCTCGATGCCGGCAGCGATGCTTTACCTGGGATGGTTTCAAGGAATAACCTTGTTTCCGAGGTTCATCATGCCGTCTCTTCGGGCCCTGTTCTGCGCGGCGATATTGGTTGCATTTCCGGCCTCACAATCCATGCCGCAAAGCCAGTTGAAAAACCAATCTGAACCTCCCAACATTCCTACCATTCAAGTCACATCGCGTTTGGTCTATCTCGATGTGACAGTTCTGGACAAGAAGGGTAACCCGGTGGTGACCGGGCTTAGCAAAGACGACTTCACCATCACCGAAGACAAGAGGCCGCAGCGCATCTTCTCCTTCGAGGCGCCACAGGTGCACGCTATGGCAGCGGCCGCCGGAGACGATAACTCGGATGGCAAGGCGCCGGTGACCATCTTCGGGGATCGGTGACGGGGATCGGTGACAGACGAAATAATCACCGAGAGCTCGGGGACGGGACGTTTCCTAGACGCTGAACGTCTGGCAAACGATTTAGTGTTTTATTCCGCCTATTCCCGGAACATCAGTGACACTCCCTGTCGTCCCCAAGTTCCCCCGGCCGCGGACAATGAGATAATTGTGCAGCATGGATGTGCGAGAAAAACAGGTGCCAAAAACAGGTGCCAGACAGGACGATCACCTTCAAACCATGAATAAGTAAGTAATCGTCATGTCAGTCACCTGTTTTTCGCCAGGATAAGGTGGCAGACAAAATACCCCCAACGAAATCGGCCGTCGGTGAAGATCCGCGAACTCAGTTCGAGGGGGGTAATCCCCCATTAGGACAACGGATAACCGGGCAAGAGGGGTCGTGCTACAGTCCAACGTTCATTGGGGTACCTTTCCTTTGTCCCCTGACTCTCCCCGATTCCGGATGCCCTCGGCCCATTTGGGCAAGGACCCAAGCCATTCGGCTTTGCCGTCGTCGATTACAGCGACAAGCTGATATCCCTGCTCGGTGGTATTGTCGAAGAGGATCCCATGGTCGGCGCGTGAGATGGCGATCGGTGCGTTGCCGAGACTGCGTTGATAGCGGCGCCGAACATCCGTTTCAGGGATGTTGTGACCTCCGGCCAGAACACGATTGGCGATACGGTCCAGATTGGTTTCGACAGTCTCTGTGCCAATGTAAACGAGGACAACCTCGAATCCGAGGGCGCGCGCATCGAGCATCACGCGCAGATAGTTCTTTCCCGAAAGCGTCGTCTCGACGGCAAAGTCCTGGCCGTCGCGTAGGTGCTGCTCAATGCTTTGAAGGGCTTGTCGGGCTGCTGCGATGGCGGAAGGGCCGGCAACCGTTGACTGAATGGTTCTGGCTATTGCGTCCGGATCCAAAAGCGGAATCGAGCCGAAGATATCAGGATTGCTGCTAGTGAGTGTGCTCTTGCCGGAACCGTTGGCACCGGCAATGAGAGTCAATCTAGGCCGCCTCACTGCGAGGAGGAGGACACCTGGTCAATTTGGCGCTTCGCACGCCGGTCTAGAAGGTCCTGGAGTTGCCGCCGATCCTCAGCAACCTTAACACGTGCGGCTTCCGCCATTTTTTTGGCGACCGCAAACCAATCTACGTTCATGAAGTTATTCTAAACCCGCCGCTGAGGCATTCCAGAATTTCGTGGTCAAACAGACGGGACTGGCACTTTATGGGAAGTCGTAAGCGGAATTTGATCGTCAGACAGGACTGGTACTTTGAGAAAGAGGTTTTCCAAAAGTACCAGTCCCGTCTGACGACCAATTCCAACCGCTATTTACCCCAAATACTATCCAGCAGCAGATCCTGCGCCCGGTGCCTATCCGGCGCCGCCATCGGCTCCGGCCCCAGGTGCATCACCTGCCACTGCGTATCCGCCGCATACACCGGCCACTTCGCCAGCCCCTCGCCGTTCGGATCGCCTGTCTTCGCAAAGTTGGTCCAGTACTTCTGCATCGCCGTGCTGGTCTGATAGTCCTCTGGCCGGAAATGAAAGCCGATGCTGCTCACCAGGTCCAGGTCCCCGAAGACATACATGATCTCAGACGAGTGATACGCCGCCAGACCCACCGGATGGTCCGGGTCCGGAGGCGCTACCTGTTCGAAGTAGAACCGGTAAACCGGCTTCTTACCCGTCTTCGTCTGCGCTTCGATCCACTTCCACGTGGAGTAGGCGATAAAGCGGTCAGCGGCCAGGTCCGCGCTCGCCCGTATCGCGCTCGTGTCATCCGTCACCGGGTTCAGAGCCAACAGCTCCGCCGCCTGCTCAGGAAACTGCTTCTCCACCGCGGCCTTGAAGCTCTCCACCGTCACCTTCGGATCATAGCCGCCTTCATCGCGGTTCCATCCCGCCAGCATGGGCACGTCGTTCTGCTTGCCCGCCGCAAAGATCGCCGCCGGGCTCTCCGGCAGAAAATAACCATCCACAACAGGGCCGAAGTGCGTCGTTGCGCCCGCCTCGTCCTTCTTCATCATGTCTTCAAGCAGCTCCGACGCCGGGATCGCTCGAAGCTGTTCGAGCGTCGTTGCCGAGAGCACCGTCCTGGCAAACGCATCGTCCTTTTCCGCCGTCTCCGCCAACGGCTTGAACGAGACGCCCCTGCTTCCATACAGCGCCCCGCCGCTCTCTCCGATCACCTGTTTGAACAGTCCCTTGGCCAGAGGAGACGCCATCTGCGCGCACACCGAAAACGATCCCGCGCTCTCTCCGAACAGCGTCACATTCTCCGCATCGCCGCCGAACGCTGCGATGTTGTCTTTCACCCACTCGAGCGCGGCCGTCTGGTCCAGCAAACCATAGTTGCCCGCCGCATTCCTGCCCGACTCCTTCGCCAGGTCATCATTCGCGAAGAACCCGAAGATCCCCAGCCGATAGTTCATCGTCACCACGATCACGCCGTTCTTCGTCAGTGCCGCTCCATCCTGCCGCCGCTCCGACGTGCTTCCCGCCGTATACCCGCCGCCGTAGATCCACACCATCACCGGCAGCTTCGCATGATCGTTCTTCGCCGGCGTCCACACGTTCAGCGTCAGGCAGTCCTCGCTCATACCCGCATCGCGAAACCTCATGTCGTGATAGATCGACGGCTGCATGCAGCGATACCCGAACCCGGTCGCCAACCGCACCCCTCTCCACTTCTCCGCGGGCATCGGCGGCTTCCAGCGCAGCGGCCCCACCGGCGGCGCGGCAAACGGAATCCCCAGGAACGCCTTCACGTCCCCATCCATCCGCCCTTCGACCTTGCCCTGTCTCGTCTTTACTTGAAGCTCCGCATCCGCCGCCCGTACCGGAGCCGCACTCACCGCCACCATGGCCGTCAACAGAACAGCGCCAATCCATGTCTTCCAGTGCATAGAAAACCGTCCCTCAACCTGCGCTCGCCAGTCTACACCGCGCCCGTTACCACCTGGCATGGAAGGGACGACAACCAGGCGAGTGCATGCGAGCTTCCAAGGCTGCGAGCGGCGCCCGCTCTGATTCCCACACAAGCTGAGGTACAAACAAACTCTTACTCCACCGGTTCCTTTAATCGGAGGGCTTCAGCGCAAGGCATCGAAAAAGCGAGATGCTGCAAAGTTCACCGGGGCGGCCTCATTTGGCGCGGCAGATCCTATTCCTCGAAGCCGGTCTGAGGCTAGCCGGCTGCGCCGAGGTTTCGCTCCGCGGCGCCAATTCACGCATCTTTCCTTCATCTTTAAAGGTCAGCGCCTTCGGAAGCGGTTTCTGTGGGAAAACATACGCCACAAAGACTGAGTGGTTCACACGCAGGACTTCCTGTCGGCTCATTGCAAGCACTCACCCATTTCCGTAGTTCCCCTCCCCTTCTTCCACATCTTTTTTTCCCAGAACGCTGGACGGTAAAACCGAACTGTAATACCGTCCTAACCAGGACTCCGATGATTTGAGATTCTGCTCATCGAATGAGCCGCGGCAAATCGTGCTTTGTGTCCGGGCACGGCTTTACAGCTTGCGGAAGAAGCCTCGCTTTTGAAGCGTACGGGCCTGAAGGGTACGGGCCTGAAGGGTACGGGCCTGAAGGGTACGGGCCTGAAGGGTACGGGCCTGAAGGGTACGGGCCTGAAGGGTACGGGCCTGAAGGGTACGGGCCTGAAGGGTGCGAAGGGTACGGGCCTGAAGGGTACGGGCTTCAGCCCGTACGTAAATGGTTGCAAATAGATTCGGCTTTAGCCGCTGAGGAAACTCATTTCATCCCCCTCCCGGCTTTCGCCGGCATCCGGAAATACCAGTCCCCTAAACAGCTTATGGGGGCGGGAAAAATAAAATTTGAGCACCTTCGTAAAACAAAGGACTTAGCCAGGCGCCTCGAGGGTGAAACCAGGGAGATAATGCCAACTTGCCAACTTGCCCTCTTCCCGCAATAAATCCTAGCGCGATAAGGAAGTAACAAAGCGCCGCCATGGTTACCAAAATTATTTTTTCTCGCCCTGGACAATGTCCAAAAGCCGTACTACTGTGGAACCAGGAATTCACACCAGCGCTGTCTTACCACGACGGCCCTGCACGGCCTTGCACCGGCTCTCCCCACCCGTGCATCCGCCGCCTCTCCCGCCAAACATCAGCGTTGTCTAAGTAAGGTGCGCTCAGTGCGTCCTTTTGATTAAGTGGTCTTTGACAACTTGGAAAATACCACCGCCCAGCGCCTTCACGCCCGCCCGGCCAGAGGACACCGACGCTGAATCACGAGCGGGACCTTAGCTAGGCTGTAGTGCGTAAGGCAGAGCCATTGTCCCGTTTGTCGCCGGGTCGACGGAGCAGAAGCGTCCCCGATCTGCAAGGGATCGGCGAGGTGGCACAGGAAAAGGGGGGCTTATAGCGCTTTTAGCGCTGATATTTTTGGCCACCGTCCCCGATGCCGGCCTCCATCGGGGACTTTTCTCGCTTTTCTCGCTTTTCGCTCAATCTTTTTCCCGCATGAAAGCGCCGGCCGGGGGGCTTCTCTCTCTTTTCACTCACAAAGTGCATTCTTTTTTCGGAAAGCTTTGCGGAGCCGGAAACGCAACGAGGAGACTCAGGAATCTTCGAAAACGGCCGACGCTTCAATCTCGGCAGTTATCTTGTGTGGCGACTGGGAGATCAATATCCTGATTTCGCCGACGGCCGGTATATCCCTTTCGGGCCGCAGCCCTTCGATCAGCAGCGCACGCTGACAAGTCTCCCCCTGGATTCCCCGGAGTGGACACAAGCCACCGCAAAATATCACATCAATACCGTCATCTTTCCGCTCTCGCGGATCTTCGCCCTGGGCCAGTTTCCCCTCCTGGATGACCGCGAGAGTTCTCGCTGGACGCCGGTCTACATGGATGTCTCCGCCATCATTTCTGAACGGAAGGATGCAGAAATGGAATAAAGCAGACGCACGCTGGATGGTACAACCTCGGGTTGCTCTATACCAGAGAGCGCCGTTTTCCCGAGGCGGTCGAAGCCCTGCGGAACTCCGCTCGTCTTTCTCATCAAGTCTCTGATCGTTATCTATTGATTCATCGCGAAAATTTATCTGCTGCAACAACAGCCGCAACAAGCTTTGCATTTCCTCGCGCAAGCCGCGGAAAAGAACGCCGATGGGTCCGGTGAGACACCCGCGGCAGCTGAGTTCCGCGCCGAGCTCGCTGAAGAACAAGCCGCCGCATTCATGCAGCTTCAACAAGCCCAAAAAGCGATTGACCTACAGCTCTTTGCAGTTCGGCAAACTCCCGGGAACCTCAGGCGCAGGCGGGTACTCGTCCAATATTGCCAGGCTGCTCAAATCGCATGTCCGGTTCCATAGTCTCGTACGCTGCGGCCTCGTCAGGGGAGTTTGTCGAGGACACCGGGGTGTTTGTTTGTCCCGATAACTAAGGTTGCGCAGGATGTGGGATCTACGTCGCACCACAACTGGTCTGTACGGTTCGACGCCGGATGAGGACAGGTTCTAACGCCAAGAGCCAGCATCTGCATGTGACGCTCGTCACGGACAACGATGAGTTTAAGTTTGTACTTTGTCCTTGGTCTTACCTCTGGATCGAGAATATAGATGCTTATTTGGCTCTGGAATCACAAAGCGGGGATTTTAGTTGGCTTTGCCTTGGCGTTGTTCGTTGCTCTGGCTGATTGGATCCGTCGCCGAAGACTTGCCATCGCTAGATCCTCTCAGCGTTCCGCGATGGATCAGCGTCGGCCCAAGATACTCATTCTTCCCGCGTGGGCCGGAGAATTGCCAATAAAGTCAGTAGCTACGGCGTTACCGCGACTCGGCAGCGATTCGATTCCAACCTGTCTGGCCCGATTCAAATTACTATCCAGTGGCCAAGGCGAAAAGAACCATCAACTAAAAGCCTCAATCAACTACATCGACGCGCATTCTGGCCCACTCGAAACCACTGTTTGCCGCGTGGATCAGGCCTGCTGGCGACCAGCGCAGAACAAGCAATCACTCGAACTCATTCTTGCCCTCCAGGTGGGTGGGAGACTTATGGCGTTACAAGATCCTCAGGTAGAGCCAGGTGCAGCCAGCCCGTTTTGCGGATTGTTTCCCATCAACGCGACTACTGAGCCTTTGGCCCGAGTCACTTTGCTCGATGTTGACAACGGATCAAAGTGGCAAATCGACTATAGATTGCAAAAATCTCCGCTGATGGCGACCGAAGTTTCCAGCTTGACGCTACTCAGCGATTAACTTCCGGTAACGATATCGTACCTATTGACCATTTTCGGGGACGCGCTCGATCTTCCCAACCAGAAAAATGTAGGACCCGGCTCCCATCAGAGCCATGGCAGAAACGGCGATCAGCGGCCGCGTGAAATCGTTGCCTTTGATCAGGAAACCAATGGTCAACGGGACTACGACGGCGGCCAGATTGCCCATGAAGTTGAAGACGCCGCCGGTCAGTCCGATCAGGCGCTCGGGGGCCATCGCCGAAACCAGCGACCAGGTGATGGACCCGAAGCCGCAGCCGAAGAAGGCCAAGGTGAGGCAGGCGCTGATGGCAAGCGGGTCGCTCACATAATTGGCTACCACGATGGAGCTCGAAAGCAGCATGCCGACGATAATCGGCACCTTGCGCGCCACGGTCAGCGAACTTCCTTTCCGCAGCAGGCCGTCAGAAATAAAGCCTCCCAGGAGCACGCCGGCGAAGGCGCCCAGGAACGGCAGCGCCTCCAGCAGTCCGGACTTGGCGAAGCTCACGTGACGGTAGGTGACCATGTAGGTCGGGAACCAGGTCAGGAAGAACCATTGCGTCGCGTTGATCCCGAACTGTCCCAGGTAAACGCCCCACAGTTTTCGTCTTCCCAGGACAATCTTCCAGTCCGCCCAGGTGAGAATTCTTTTTTGCCGGCGGATGCGCTGGCTCAGGTCGGGAAGGCCTCCGCGGGCCGAGATGTGATCGATCTCAGCCTGGTTGACTCCGCGGAAATCCGCCGGATCGCGATAAAGCACGTACCAGACCACGGCCCAGGTGAACCCCACCGCGCCAGTGACGGCAAAGACCGCTCTCCACCCATAGGAGAGGTCAATCCAGGACAACAGCGGGGTTAGAAATCCGAGGCCCACGTACTGGCCTGAGGTATAGACCGCGATGGCGCCGGCGCGCTCGTCTTCCCCGAACCACGTGGTGACCACGCGATTGTTGATCGGATAGGCAGGCGCCTCAAATGCGCCCACCGCCAGGCGGAGAAACAACAGGCCCACAAAGCCAGTGGCCAGCCCCAGCGACAGAGTCGCCAGCGACCACAGGCCCAGGATGCAGCCATAGAGATAGCGCGGATGCACGCGATCGACCAGCCATCCGCAGGGGATCTGCAGCGCGACGTAGGTCCAGCCAAAGCCAGACAGAACTACGCCCAGCTTGACCGGCGTCAGGTTCAGCGTGCGTGAGAGCTGCGGTCCTACGATGGAAATGTTGCTGCGATCGAGGTAATTGATCACCACGATCACAAACAGCATCATGGCAATGAGGAATCGTCGCTGGCTGGGGGCCTCGGGCATCACGCGCGGATGAGTCACAGTTCGTTAGCGGATTGTCGCAGACGCTACTGCATCTGCCAAATGAATCCTGAGCCATCTTTCCCTGACCGATTGCGGGCGCGACCCTCTCCTATCGGCCAAAAAAGCGGCTGGCCCTGGCTGGTTGGGTATATAAAGAAACCAAAAGGAGATCCGTTCAAGGTCATCAAGGCCTAAAGTGTCTGGGCCAAAGGAAACTATGGCAAGGGAAACCCTTTCGAAAGCACAACGCGAAGAACTACTCAAAACTTTGCAAGCCCGTTTTGAGAAAAACATGAACCGCCACAAGGGTCTTGTCTGGGCAAAAGTAGAAGAAACATTAACAGCCAATCCTCAAGCACTGTGGTCACTCAATGAGATGGAAAAAACTGGCGGGGAGCCGGACGTGATCGGTCACGAGAAAAGCACGGGCCAATACATCTTTTGCGATTGTTCCGCAGAAACTCCCAAAGGCCGCAGGGCTGTTTGTTACGACCGTGAAGGACAGCAGAAAAGAAACAAAGAAGGATTGAATCCGGCGGGTAACGTCCTGGATATGGCAGCCGCCATGGGCATCGAGCCTTTAACGGAAGAACAATACCGGGAGCTACAGAAGCTTGGAAATTTCGACACCAAAACGCAGAGCTGGTTGAAAACACCCGACTCTATTACGAAACTGGGCGGCGCTATCTTCGCCGATCGCCGCTTCGACACGGTCTTCGTATATCACAATACGGCGCCCTGTTTTTATAGCGGAAGGGGCTTCCGAGGTGCGCTTAGAGTCTGAGTTGCGGCGTTGAATCAGGAACGACCCCGGCAGCTTTGAAAAATCGGGGGCGGGTCGAAGGGCAACTAGCTGGATTCTTGCGGCAGATCTACGGGTTTACCATGTGGGGTATGCCGATAGGCGTCGGCCCAGGCCTCTTTGCGGGCAAGCATCTCGTTTGGGTTGGAAAGGCCTTTCGCAGTCACGAGACGTTCGAGAGCAGCCAGCCAGTGTTCGTAGTAGGCGGAACCGTCGTCCGGGTGGCCACGATCCGCCGCGGACTTGAGTTCATCGGCCAGCATCGCCGCCCACTCTTTCCAGGTGAAGTAGCCTTGAGCGGAAAGCCGCACGGCCAGCGCAAAGGCCTGGGCTTGCCAGGGCTCAGCAAAGACCGGACCACCTTCGTCGCGAGGGAGTGCGGGCAAAGCAGCGAGCCGGTCGCGATCGGATTGCGATTTAGGCATGATCGAGGTAACTATCCCACATATCTATGTAAACAGAATCGCGCGGCGAGGCGTCCTCTCCCCACAACTCCCGCGCCATAAAACGAACCGAATACAACTGCTGCGGTTGCTCGCCCAGAAAATGCGCGTTTGTATCCGGGAATACGAAGACGCCGTGGCAGCGGACGACAGCGCCCTTTTTGCCTCTGGCGTATCGGGGCAGGCGAGTGTGGCCCACTGGATTCCTATTCCGGGCGCGGACCTGCTGTCCCACTTCGAAGCGAGCCTTGGCGTCGGTTTCCGGCCGCATAAAATTGCCGCGGAGCCCGGCCACGGCGGATACTGCGGCGGCGGTAAGAGGCGGAGTTCCCTTCTGCGATCCCGGCGCGGGCTTGCTGGTTTCCATCTCCTCCCGCGTCACCAAGCCAGACTTCACCAGCAACTGCAGGTTGCGGGTTAGCCATTTCTCGTAATAGCTCATCTGCAGATAATCAGCGGGGGCAAGAATCTCGATACCGTAACGGCCTGCGTCGATATTCCACTTGCCCCACGCACCAAGCGCGCGGTTTATAGCAAACACACGGCCCTCCCAGGGATGATGGAATACGGGTTCGTTCTCTTCGCGCTCGATGGGACCCATGTCTTGCATGCCGCCCATGTCGTGGATTCCGTTCATGCCCCACCTCCTGGCGGCGGTGCAACCTTGGCCACCCCGATCATGGCATCCCGTGTAACCAGAGCCGCAAGCTCCTCTTCGGTCATTTTTTCCGTGCCGGCCGGCCTTTCCGGCAAGACGAGGTAGCGGATCTCTGCCGTGCTGTCGGAGACGCGAACCTCTACGTCTGGGGGCAACTCCAGGCCAAATTCACGCAAAACACCGCGTGGGTCGATCACAGAGCGCGATCGGTACGGCGCCGATTTGTACCAGACGGGCGGCAAACCGAGGATTGGCCAGGGATAACAGGAGCAGAGCGTGCACACCACCAGGTTATGCACGCCCGGGCTGTTTTCGAGCACGACCATATGTTCGCCCTGTGCTGCTCCATAGCCCAGTTCGGCAATTGCCGCGGGGGCATTGTTGAGCAGTCGTTCCTTATATGCCGGATCCACCCAGGCACGCGCCACCACGCGAGCGCCGTTGCGCGGTCCAATCTTGTTTTCGTAAGCGTCTACGAGGGCATCCAAGGCGGCCCGATCTACCAGGCCCTTTTCCACCAGCAACGATTCCAGTGCCTTGGTTCGCAGCGCCGGATCGGACGGAACGGCCTGGTGTTCGTGATGATGGTCATGATCATGCGCGGGCATAAGCTTTTACATCCTCGATGGCGAACATCTTAACAGGCTGACTGATAAAGACGCCTTGGGCGCGCCCATCTCGGACAATCAAGCAATATTAATGCCTTGGTCCTCCACCTGGCCGAAAACCGAGAGCAGGTTCGTCAGCTTTAGTATGTTGCGAAGCTGTTTACCAAGGTGAAGCAACTTGAACTCGCATCCCAGTTTCCGGGCAGATGCATGCAGTCGCACCAACGCGCCAAGTCCCGAGCTATCCACATAGGTAAGGTCTGCTAAGTCAACAACGACCACTTTTGTCTTAGGTAGTAGCTGTTTCACTTCCTGGTTGAATTCTTCAGTGGTGCCTGCTACCAATCGGCCGTGGCATTTCACAACGGCCGTGTCCCCGTCACGTTCGATTTCAAAGGTCAGAACCTTTTCGAATTCTTCAGGCATCTGGGTTGGCTCCTGGGAAAGATAAACGAACGCCGGCCTAAATTGTTGACCTGGGAATTCTCGCATATGGAACCTGATGGCATATAGAGATTTATGACGGAACCTCACGCATTCCGCAATTTGCGTTCCTCGCAGCATCCGATGCCCTGTTGCAGAACCGCGTCAGAACGCAAAGCGGCGGGAGTTCAGCGACTCAGTCGCCGGTCGCAACACCTATGTGATAGAAGATGGTGTCGTCCCGTTGTTGACAGACTGAGGTGTGAAACTCCTGTTAATCCTCTGTTAATCAAGTTATCCGATTAGCTCCGCCGTTGGAGGCGCGCCCGCATGTTGTCATTTCTTGATCGTGAAGTCTCTGTTGCCCATCCCGGTTTCAGCCGCTGGCTGGTGCCGCCCGCCGCACTCTCTATCCACCTGGCCATCGGCCAGGTCTACGCCTTCAGTATTTTCAAGAATCCGCTGCTGGCGCTCAAGGGCGCGGACGGCGCGGTGTGGAACCTGAAAGAGGTGGGCTATATCTTTTCCATCGCCATCGCGGTGCTCGGGGTTTCCGCGGCTCTGTTTGGCCGATGGTTGGAGACGGCGGGACCTCGCAAGGCGATGTTTGTCGCGGCTACTTGCTTCGGGTCCGGATTTCTGGTGGCGGCTGCAGGCGCGGCAACACATTCTCTGGCGCTCATCTATCTCGGCTATGGAGTCATCGGTGGCATCGGGCTGGGGCTGGGCTATATCTCACCGGTCTCGACGCTGATCAAGTGGTTTCCTGACCGTCCGGGCCTGGCTACCGGCCTCGCGATCATGGGCTTCGGCGGAGGCGCGATGATCGGTTCGCCGCTGGGGACCAGGCTGATGATGTTTTACCGGGCGTCCGCGCATCCCATCGCGGCCACCTGGGTGACGATGGGCCTTCTCTACTTTGTCTTCATGATGTTTGGCGTCTTTACCATTCGTGTGCCGCAGGAGGGATGGAAGCCAGAAGGATGGGTTCCCAGGGCGAAGCGATCGGCCCTCATCTCTGCGCACAGCGTGGATGTGAACGCCGCCTCCCGTACGCCGCAATTCTGGCTGCTGTGGCTGATCCTGTTCATGAACGTGACCGCGGGCATCGGCATCCTGGAGCAGGCGTCGCCGATGATCCAGGATCTCTTCCACGGGCATATCTCGGCGATCCCGGCGGCTGGTTTTGTGGGTCTGCTAAGCCTCTTCAACATGGGCGGACGCTTTGTCTGGGCTTCGATGTCGGACTTCATCGGACGCAAACCCACCTACATGGTCTTTTTTGTTCTGGGCATGCTGCTCTATCTCGCGCTTCCTTATACGGGTAATACGCACCTGAATTCCGTCCCGCTTTTTGTGCTGATTGCGGGCGTGCTGATCAGCATGTACGGCGGAGGATTCGCGACCATTCCGGCTTATCTCAAGGATCTTTTCGGTACCTATCATGTGAGCGCCATCCATGGACGTCTGCTGACGGCGTGGTCCACCGCAGGCATCGTGGGGCCGCTCATCGTCAACGGCATCCTCGACCATTACGTCGCCAACCACCTGCCGAAACAGCAGGCTTACCCGGTGATCCTCAACATCATGGCTGCCCTTATGGTGGTGGGTTTTATCGCCAATCTCCTGGTGCGCCCAGTGGCACAGAAGTATTGGCTGGAGAGCGCGAGCAGTCGAGTTCGAGCAGCACATTGAGCGGAGCCGGAACCGGAGGAGCATCCATCTATGGTCACAAATGAAAAAAAGACATCGCCGATCCTGATCCTGGCTGCGTGGTTCGTGGTTTCGATACCCGCCGCATGGGGCGTTTACTACACCCTGCTGAACGCTCTCAAGCTCTTCCAGTAGGGCCCCACGATGACTACCGGCTATCTGTTCAGCGGGTCGCGTACTTAAGGTGACCTTCGCGCCAAGGGACCGCGGCGCGCGCGTTGAGATCGAAGACGATGTGGCCGGCACGGATGGTCATTTCGGGCAAAATGCGTTCGCTGCCGTCGACCTTCCCGCCGGCCAGATCGGCGTAGCCAAAGTTGCCGTGCTCGACACGGAGGACGGCAATGTCGGCGACCGAGCCGACAGCAATCTGCCCCAGTTCGGGATGACCGATTTCGGTAGCTGGGTTGGTAGTGGATTCCCGAATAACCTCAAACAAGGGGATGCCCAGCGCGAGCATTTTGCTCATCACGTTGGGCAGGTTGAGCATGACGCCGGTGGCGGACTCGACGTGGAGGTCGGTTGAAATGGAATCAGGAAAGAAGCCGTTCTTCACCATGGGCTCCGCGAGCGCGAAGGTGAAGGAACCGCCGCCGTGGCCAACGTCGAACTTGATTCCCCGCTTGCGGGCTGCGAGCATGAAGGGGGCAGGTTTGCCTTCCGCAGTCAGTAGCGGCGCGGGCATGCGGAAGACGTGGGTGCTGATGTCTCCCGGGCGCAGAATGCTGGAAATCATCTGCTCATAGGATTTGTTGTCGAACCAGCCGAAATCGACCATGACGGGCAGATGGTTGCGCTTCCCTGCCTCGACGGCCTTCTCTACGGAGATGAAGTTGGGCTGTTGCCAGTGTGCAGTCTTGATGCCGACGATGATGTCGCGGTTCTGTTCGATCGTCTTGGAAATCTCGTCGAGGTCCATGTCGTGTTCGTTCTGTTCTGCGACATCGTCGATATTGACCATGCCCGCTCCGACAATGTTGATGAAGGCGAAAATGCGGGTCCTGGAATAGTCAATGATGCGGCGACGGAACTCGGGAAAGTCGCGCCAGCCAGAGGAGCCGGCGTCGACGACAGTGGTAACCCCGTTTGGGATGGCCATGACGTCGGCGGGGACAGAGAGGTCGCCGTTGCCCCATGCATTGTGGCGAAGTCCGGTGAAAACGTGCACGTGTATGTCGACCAGCCCGGGCGTGAGATAGAGGCCGGAGATGTCTACGGACTGTTTGGCCGCGCTCGAGGGAATCGTTGGTTCGATGGCGGCAATCTTGCCGTCGCGAATGGCTACGTCCCGCTTCGCAGAAACGTTGTTTTTCGGGTCGAGGACTTGACCGTTGCGAAGAACGAGATCGTACTGCTGAGCGTGCCCGGAGATAGCGCAGGCGAGGAGCGTGGCGGCCAGGATGCGAACCATAGGTTGGGAGTATACCCGACGCATTGTGTTGGCCCTTTTTCTCCCCGGCGAGTGACTCGCCCAGGCGCGTGCTTTTAAACTTGGACCCCCGCGGGAGCTAAGCGCAGGGTCATTACTGTGATGTCGTCATCCTGACCGAAGTCTTGCGCAGCCTGCGCGATGGAATCCGCTGATTGAGTCGTCATCGCCTTCACGCGATCAAAGCCGAGCAGTTCGCCGCCGGTCGCGCGGGCTTCTACGACGCCGTCGGTCATTAGGGTGAGTTGTTCGTCCGCAGCCAGCGAAAAGACGGATTCAGAGTACTGCTCGTGCGCAGAGAGGCCGAGCGGGAGACCATTCGCAAGCGTCAGCTCGCGGCCATTCAGATATGGGGCGATGTGGCCGGCGTTGGCGGCGGTAACCGTTCCTTCGGCGCTGACAGTGAGAACCAGGCAGGTGGTGAAGCCGCCGGAACTGCGCGCCAGCATGCGCTGGTTCATGGCGGCTAGGATCTCTGAGGGCTTTTGCGTGTAGTGCGCGAGAGTGCGCAGGGTGCCGACCAGGAGCGCGACCGTCATGGCAGCCGGCATGCCCTTGCCGCTGACGTCGCCGATAGCCACCAGGACTCCGCCGTTGGCGATGGGGATGATCTGGAAGAAGTCGCCACCAACCTGGCCGGCGGGCTTGTAGACGCTGGCCAGAGCAAAGCCGGGAACGGTGGGGATTTCGTCGGGCACGAGGACTTGCTGCACGGTGCGCGCGGCTTCGAGCTCCGTCTTGTAGCGCTCTTCGTCGCTGCGGGTGCGGACGAAGCGGAACAACAGAATGGTGAAGAGCGCGAGCTGAACGGCGATTCCGGTGGTTTGATAGGTTCCCAGCGGGAAGGGCCGGTCAGTGAAGGCGATGAAGAGCTGCACGTAGTGGCCCACCCAGCTTGCGCCCTGAACCATCAGGGCGAATGCTGTGTAGACGGCGGTAAGATTCAGGAAATAGACAGCCACCGGCAAAGCGAAGACGCGCATCTCCACCTTGCTCTCCTTCGACGTTTGGAAGAGCAGACCGCAGTTCAAAACTCCGAGCAGGAGCTTCATGACTGCCTCAGCTACGCAGAACGAGAGGATGCTGATCACATTGAGACCTTGCAGAGCGTTGATCACGGAGTCGAGCAGCGCGACCGCGATGGCAGCCCAGTAAAGACGGCTTCGATCGGTCCTTCCAAAGTGCCGGATCAGCACCGGCATACACCCATTGAGACCGGCAAGCAGGACGGCCCCGCTCAATCTCCAAAAAATGACGTCGAAGGAATGGAAGTTGCACCATATCCCCAGGAAGACATAAAGAACGTTGAAGGCCTCCCACACGGCGAACCATAGAAATTCGCGGTCGGTCGGGCGCAGCAAGAAGAGCACCAGGGAGCCTAGGCCGGCCAGCAGGCAAATAAGGCCATCGATGTTGAATTGCGTGTTGACCCAAAATAGCTCGTGCCATTGCAGTGCCTGCCACTCTCGGATGAGGCCGGCATCGCCCAATTGCATGGCTTCCTGGAGGCCGCCGAACAGCTGATATTCCCACCGGTAGTGCCATACGCGGATGGCAAAGCTGACGGGCTGGCTGGAGCGCGCAAGATCGGCTGGAATGGCGAAGACGAGGTTTGGTCCGTACCGCGGACGGGGATGCGGCGGCATGGCGCCGTTCTCAGCGATCAGCCGGCCATCGGCATAGATCTGAAAATCCGTGGCGATGAGGGGAACCCAAAGGGCAAGCGGGCCTGAGTGGCTGGGCAGCGTCACCTTGAACCGGTACCACGCGAAGCCGGTAAGCTTTGGATACCCTTGCGCGTACCAGCTTTCGTTGCCGCGGATGAGGGGCCACGAGGAGTCGTCTAAGGCAGGGTTGGCCCACGCGAGTGTGGGATCGTCGCCGGGATGGAAGCGCATGAGCTGGTCAAGCTTGATGATCTGCTGACCGTGGGCGGCCAGGTCGAAGCTTTGCCCGCTGAGCGAGCCGTTGAGGGCAACAGCGGTCAGAACGACGGCAATCAGGCGGAATGCCAGGCGGGCAAACATTAGTTGCCATCTTGTCACCCAAGTCATTGGGCGTTCAATCGAAAACCTCCCGGGCAGGCTCGAAACCACTTCTTCGATGTAATCTGTACATCGAATGCAACTGTGAGGCTTTTCTTTGGTGGCACCAGGGCGGTGTCGCGGAGCGCCCCCCGCAGCGATTTGCCGTTGATTGCAATCACTTGAAATGTGTGCCCGTGTAAGTGCACTGCCGACAATCCCGGTATTTGGTATTTGCACTGCCACATCCTGTGGCATCTGGCAGCCGGCATGGCGACGCTAGCCCAGCACGAGGCGTGACAACGCGGTGCGGCTGACCACAGGAGGAGCAAATCGTGCGCGCATTGTAAGCATGCTGCGCAACGTAATGGGCGTAATTGCATGGGTTGGTCTGCAGGCCGCATCTTATCCTGCCTCCGGACACAGGCCCGGGCAGATAACTGCAGGCTTTCTGCATAGCAATAATTCTTTTCCTTCGCTTGCCACCCCGCTCGAACACAGCAATGGTCACAGCGCCGCATCAGAGCTGTCCGAATTGACGGAAGAACGACCTTCTGGACGGCTCAATGTGCTGAATGTGTTGAAGAGAACGCGGGCCAACCGAAACCGGGTTGGTTGCTGTTGTGCTGGTTCTGTCCATCCCACTCCACCACGGCCAAGGTGCAGCGCCACCCTCGACTTTGTCATCCCGACCGAAGCGGAGGGATCTGCAGTTTCACTTTCGGGCACAGCGAATGTGCCGTGGGCGAATTACCTCCGGGTTCCGTCTCGCCACCAACACAAACTGCAGATCCCTCCGCTTCGGTCGGGATGACAAAGTCGAGGGTGGCGCTGCACCTTGGCAGTGGTGGAGATGGATGGACAGAACCACCAATGAGGGCCCCGATACCTACCCAGACTGCCCACTTACGCTCTCGATCGATTACTAACCACGAAGCTAATTTGGACCAATATGGCGGCGCATACCTCATGGGTCAGCAGATGGTGTTTCGCCCGGACGGCCCGGACCTCTCGGGGCGCCACGGTCTGGGGAGCCTGGGCACTTAATTCCAAGCAGCTTGTCAGTCCTATTCCTGTGTTTTGGGGTGTCGGCTTGAGCTATGAAGGCCTCATCCGCGGCGAAAGAACGATGTTGTTTCAGGGGGCCTGATTCGCACCGAGGCCAGCAAATGTGCTCCCCCAGCTCGCCCTGACGCTTTGATCCCTTGGAATGCATGCGCCATCCTCAGTCCGCTTCGAGTTCAAACCAGAATGACTCTAGGGTGATTCTCCCCGTGGTCATCAAGCGTTGTTTGTCTTCACACCCTTGAACTGCCCAGCGCTAGACTATTTCCATGCCGGACGATTTTATGGCTCACCCGCGCAAGCAGGCCGAACAATCATTGCCTCCTGTTCGTGCTGCCGCTGGCATGCGCATCGCCCGCGTCCAATCCTTCACCTGCGCCTTCCGCACCATCCTTTGCGCCGACGGCTTCGACCGTAATCGGGAGAGATGACCGGTCCGTCAGCCGATCGATCCAGCGCCAACTCCGCAGTCATCATCTTAGGAAAAACATGTTCAATCGGAAACCGTTCCTGACTTTAAGGCAGTTTCGCAATTACCGTGGCCTGATAAAGATCGCGAGGTGTGGTTTTCCTTGGAAGAAAACCACGAAGTGGCTTATCGCTTCCCGGATTTCCTGCCGTGCGGCACTGGTTGAGAGAAGAGAAGTGCGGCTTTCTTCGCGGAAAGCCGCATGCAGTTCGGTGGCCCCACAAAGCTCCACAGGAAATCCGGGTTCGATCTACACCAATTGCGAAACTGCCGTAGCGCACCACATTGCAGTCGCCTGCGTCTCGTCTGCTCGACGCAAAGGCAAATCTGGCCGATGCGCCGCTCGAGGCCGATCCATATCCAACCTCGTGTTATGTACTCTGGTCTTCCTTTGGGCCAGCGGGGCCTATGCGGAAACGACCGACACCATCACCTTCAGCGATGGCGAGCAACTCGCCGGCAAGCTAATCAGTGTTCTCGGCGGCAGCGTCACCTTCCACAGCGACATCCTGGGAAATGTGACGGTGCCCCTGAGTAAGGTCAAGACGCTCAACACAGCCCATCCGTTCGCGGTGGTAGAAAAAAATCAGCACGTTACGCGAAAGACTGCCGTAGAACAAATCCCCGTTGGGAACATCGCGCTTAAGAATAACTCGGTCAGCGTCAGCCCTCCCCACGCCGAAGAGAAATCTTTTCCGGCAAGCCAGGTCGCCTCCCTCGTGGATGGCGCCACCTTTCATCGCGAGATCCAAAGCGAGTCGGATTTCCTCTATGGTTGGGGCGGCTCCATCACCCTCGGCGCCAGCCTGGTGGATGCCACCAACAGCGCCCAGACTTACACCGGCTCCGTGGCCCTTACCCGTTCCATCCCCACCATCGCATGGCTGCCGCCGGCGAGCAAGACCACGCTCCACCTGAGCGGTACCTACGGCCTCGCGAAAAGTCCACAAATCCTCTCCGAGGGAGAGATTTATCAGGCCGCCTCCACCAGCAAAACCGATATCCTGCACGGCGATACAGAGTGGGACAAATACCTGTCAGCGGTCATCTTTGGATTGGTCAACGCAAGCGCCGATCACAACTTTGGCAATGGCCTGCAGCTACAGCAGGCTTACGGTGCGGGTCTTGGTTGGAGCATAATAAAGGAACCGAAAGAAGACTTCGATATCAAAGCAACTTTGCTGTATCAGCAGCAACAGTTTTACAACGGCGTGGAAAGTGGGCTCGGAACGCCCTCAGTTAACCTGATCGGCGCAGCCCTCAATGAAAGCTGGTCGCGGACTTTTGCCCACAATGTCAAGTTTAACGAGTACATCACGCTCACGCCGACCTTCAACGTTGTTAGGGCTTACTCCGCTGTGGGCAACGTGAACTTCGTCTTTCCGGTCTACAAGAAGCTCAACTTCACGCTCTCATCCACCGACAATTACCTCGGCGACCCACCCGAAGGTTTCCGGCGTAATACTTTTCAGTTCACTGCCGGCATCACGTACGTCGTGAAATAGGCCCCTTATGGTCCTGTGGAACGTTTAGTCTGGGCCTGGGTCCGCTTTGATGCTCGAGATCTCGACATAGGGCTGGACCCCCGTTTCTACACCGTTACGGTAGACGACTTTACCGGAAATCTTCACGCGTTTGTTCTCGAAATCCGTAAGCTGCTTGGGCTTACGGACATCACTTACTTCAATCGAGCTGATGGGTTTCCCGTCGAGGATGGTCTCGGAATCGACCTGTACCATCCAGCCAGTGGATTCTGCCCCGATCGCCATCGCGCGGTGGAGCGTTCCTACCAGGTTTATCTTGTGTGGCTCGCCCTCGTCAGCATGTAAGCAGACGCAACACAGCACCAGGATCAAACCCACGCTTGCCCGTGACACTCGCATGGCAGACCTCCTCTTCAGCCCTAAAGAGAATTCTACCTATTGCACTGCGCATAGAGAAGGTGACGCGATCACCATCCCAGGAAGAGATTTGCCGGACCGTTCGGGCGTGTGCGGATTCAGGTTTCAGGGTAGTGTACTGGCGGGAAGGATTCAAAAGCAGGCTTTGCGAACAAATATCCCTGAAACAAGTGTATCCCCTGGCTTGCCAGCCAGGCATACTCCTCTTGGGTCTCAATTCCCTTGGCAATCAGGTCGATACCAAGTTCGAAACACATCCCGTTAATTGCCCGAACAATAGACTGGCGTGGGCCGTTTCGATCTATGCCCCAAATCAATTTCATATCCAGCTTCACCTGGTCCGGTTGGAACTCGGCAAGCAGGTTGAGCCCGGAGTATTCCGCACCAAAATCATCGATTGCCACCTTCAGGCCCAGGGCACGGTACTGATTGATGAGCCCGCTGAAGTGAGAGTGATCGTGGATGATCTGCCCTTCCGCCACTTCAAGGATTAAGCGCTCGATTGGCAGATTGGCTCGACCAGCGGCTTCTAAAGTCGTCAGAATCGATTGCGGCGATGAGTCGAGGCTCCCAGGCATAAAGTTGAGGTTGAGCTGACAATTAAGGTGCAGGCGCATGGCTAGCTCAATTGCTTCAACGCGGACCCTCTGGTCAAATACAAAAAGTCTATCCGCGGATACCTGCTGCAAAATTTGATAGGCAGGCTCTCTAGCTGGACCGCGAATCAGTGCTTCGTACGAGAGCACTTCGCGCGTTTTTGTATCGACAATCGGTTGAAAAGCAAAGGTGAATTTGGGATCACAGGTGTCCTGCGGTTTGAGGCTCAGGCCGCTGGCCAAAAGACGCTCTAAGGGTGGCATTTCAGGGGCCCAACTCTCTCGCTTAAAACCTGAATGGCATGCATCTGACCTTATCGGCAGAACCTTTCTATTCATCAGTGGCTTTTGTGTTCGCCCCCACGGCGACGCGATGCCGGGCGGCGTTATCGATCGATGTCACCATGCCGGTTACCTCTCTTAACGTGGAAGCAAGGGCTTACGAATGCAGATATGAATGCAGCATTAAAAATCGAATAAGAGGGGTCAGCATATCCGATCGAACTAGCCTGGGTCTCATACAATGGTCCCGTCTCCATGAACCTATACATCCTTCGCCACGCCAGCGCCGGGACCGGCACCGCAGACCCTGAGGTAGATAGGAAGCGCCCTCTCGACAAGGAAGGTGTTCGCCACTGCCTGCAGCTGGCGCGAGCCCTGAACTCTATGAAAATAGAGTTCGATCTCATCGTCTCAAGCCCGCTCAAGCGAAGCCTGCAGACAGCAGTTCTCGTCGCCACCGAGACCGGGTACAAGTCACGAGTCGTGCAATCCAACAGCCTTGCCCCCGAAGCGACCCTTAAGGACTTCAAGAAGCTTCTCGATGAGTACGGCGACCGAGACAACGTCCTGGTGGTGGGGCATAACCCTAACCTGAGCGTATTTTTGGGCGCCCTCATCGTCCCCGCCGGTGCCAGCCCAGCCCGGATCCAACTCCGTAAAGGCTCACTCGCCAGGTTGAGTTCCACTCCAAGCGCGACCACCTTGCAGTATGTGCTCGAACCTCGAATGATCCGCAGTCTCTACACCGTTTCAGCGAAGGCTGCTAACGGCAAATCTCGCAAGGGTAAACACTAAAGGATTCTTGCTAATACTGTGCCATTCTTTGCATCCCCGGGGACGCAAAGACCGCGCGCCAAATCCGTACCTGGAATATTCAAGCGACCAACAGCCTCAAGGTCGCAGGCGGCTCGAATAAGAATTAGTTACCGCATTTTAAAAAGGCTGAGATCGATGGAGTCAGCCATAGCGGAGTAGCCGGCGTCGTTGGGGTGGAGATGGTCTCCGCTGTCGTATTGCGATGCGAAGGCGAGGGGATGGTTGGGGTCGCGGGTGGCCTTGTCAAAATCGATGGTTCCATCGAAGACGCCGCTGGTAAGGATCCACTTATTGACCGCCTCGCGAATCTGCTCGCCCTTGTCGGTAATGTAACCGGCTCCCTGATAAGGAGTGAGGGTAGCTCCGAAAACCTTGATACCGCGCTCGTGGGCGCGGGCCACCAATTGGCTGAGGCCTTGTTCAAGATCTTCGGCGGTGAGGTGGTAATCCGGCTGATTCCGGTTGTGGAGGTTGCCGATGTCGTTGATGCTTTCGAGCACGATTAGGTAGCCGACGCCAGATTGCGCGAGGACATCGCGATCGAATCGGGCCAGCGCGTTGGGACCAACGCAATGGATGAGCACACAGTTGCCACCGATGCCTTCATTAAGGACAGAGAGGTTCGCCGTGGCCGGGTTCTTGTGTAGCCGGACAGCCAAATAGTCGGGCCAGCGGTGGTTTTCATTGTCAGTAGCATGGGCGCCATCGGTAATAGAGTCGCCAAAGGCCACGATCGCAGCTGCTTTGGGCGTGACCGGCAGAACATCAACCCCTTTGAGGAAAAACCATGAAGGAGCAGAAACCGGCGCTGAGAGCCGGGGGGCACTGACTTCGTTGCCGTTTTGAATGTAGTTGGTCTGCTGGGCACTGGAGTGCACAGTGACGTTGCTGATTCGCTGGCGCGGCAGATAGAGGCTGACCGCCAGGTCAGCGAAATGTGGAGTCGACATGTCGACCGAATCGCTCAGGGCCTGGGCGCCGGGGGGAATAGTGATGGAGGGCTGGCCACCAAAAGCAAGAGCCCGGAGTGAGCCCGGCTGAATAGCGGAGCCGCCGGCGCTGAGCGCGACGCTGGCGGCGTCGATGCGCAGCGGCTCGGTACCGAATTCGTTGGTGAAGCGGATACGCAGGGCCCGGCCTTCCATGGAGGTACGAACGATCTGACGCAGGGTAGAGTCAACCAGCGTGGGGATCTGATGCCAGGGATCGCCGCCGAAAGGCGCTGCAGCCCAGGCGCCGACCCAGGATGCCGGAGGCGCGGCGGCTGCAGCGGTGCGGGTTTGGGCCGGCGCGACGGCGAGGCAAAGCACAGAAGCAAAGGCGAAAAGTGAACGGAGATAGGTTGCGGTGAGGCGCGGGCGGTACATAAGAATGTTTCCTCCAAGGAAGACGGCGTTTTGCGCAGGAATACACGCCAATTCAACTGCGCGTATCCGTAGCGTGCGACCAGGCACACTTCAGCACTCGCAGACCAAACCTCGGTATTCGGAGCGTCACCTGGTGACTTTTCCTGGCAATGGAGTGTACCTCAAGCTTTTCGGTCACACGTCCGTCTAGCTCAACAATTTCGATGCTAAGCGGCCGCTCACTAAAAGATACGACCTGTTCCGCTTGACTGCTCTCCGCATTGAACAATCGAACCAGCAATAGTCCTTTCTCAATCAACATCGTAGACACCTGGACTCCAGGGTCTTTCAGGTTCAATAGAGAAAAGGTGTCATCGCTTCCCGAGCGGTGGCCATCGATCAATTGGGTCACAAACGGCTCGTTGTAACGGCTGCATTCCTGCGCGATCGAAGCTTGATCCCAGCGTCCCTGGTGGGGCACGATGGCGTAGCTGATCTCCTGCGCGCCACGAAGCGGATGCTTGCCCCACCAAAAGCCGCCTTCCCATGCCCACCCCAGCACCAGCGCCAGAGGATACGCAGGTCCGTGGGTATACGCTGTGGTGTGATCGGAGAGGAGCGCGATACCCAGGCTTTCTTCCGCATCGACAAGGTCTACCCAATTAACGATGATGTTGTGCTTGATCTCGTCCCAACGCTGGAAAAAGGTGTCCACATTCTGGCTGCGACAGACATCGAAGGCCGCGTTCTTGTAGAGATGATTTTGAGCGAACGCAACCGGAAAAAAAGCTTGCAGCTTCCAACGGCCGTCGTTCTGCGAACGCCTCTGCTCAGTCCTTCGGTTCTCCGGCTTGATATCCCAGGGGTCGCCAATCCAGGTGTCTTTTTCGAAGAGAAAGCGGACCTGGAAATCGATTCTGCGCTGACCTTCCACCAGGGTGATGCGGGTCCGGCAGGGTACGTCTCCCACTTGACCTTCGATCTCCGCGATTGCGCGCAGCGGACCATTCTCGACGATCTTGATCTGGGCAGGGTTATCCGTACTGCTGCGCCATGCCTGCTGCTCAATAAAATAGCCCCGGTATTCATTGAAGAGACGCTCGGAATTCGCTGCACAGAATTCCTTTCCGAGTTGCTGGACGAACAAGCTGGTGATGGCGCCCCCTTTCTTGGGATCGAGTTGCAGGCGATACAAGTCGCTTTGCAACAGGACGGTTCCGTCGGGTGCAGAGGTCGCGGAGACCTTGCCTGACAAACTCTCTTTCTTTTCCTGGTAGGAAGGGGTCAGCAGATAGCTTGCATAACCAACGCTCTGGCGCATGGGCTCGGAACAAGACGATGGCGTTGTTAATGCCGGCGGAGGCAACGGACCCAGCGTTTTTGTCGGGAGAGATCGCATGGGTAATGCTTAGGCCGCGCAGCGAGTCCAGTGGCAGATACGCTCGGGTGATGACAAGTTGGCCAGGGACGGGATTGCCGCCGCCATCCGTGATTTGAATACTCGATGTACCCGGATCGGTTGCCAGTTCCACCTGAGCCAGGTCGTCTCGTTGAAACCCGAGCGGATTGATGACCCGGACCCATTGCCCGCCCAGAGGGATCTGCGGCTTACTCGCCGCGCCTGTGCTCAGGGCAGAAGCCGCGACGGCGATGATCTGGTCAGCGGTCTGTTGCGCGTTGAGCGTGTTGGAAGCAACCCTGAATGCCCAGGCATCGCGTCCCTGACGGGTTGTGGCCGTGATCCATGCATCATGCGCTTGGCTCAGCAGCACGTAATCCCAAGCGTCGCGAAAATCCTGCTCCGGCCAAACGGTTTTCTCTTTGACGAAGGCGATGGCGGCTATCTTTTCTGCCGTAACCAGTCGATTCTCTGCGGAACGAACCTGCTGCGCCACTTTCTGCAGGGTGGGATCGCCCCAGGGGAGGGTGACGAGTATATCTTCGATCCCAAAGCGCCAGCTCTTGGTTGGGGGACCGGCAATGGTGTGAATGTATTCACGGTAGGTGGCAAAGCGAATATAGGATCCGTGAACCCTGGGCTTGGCAGCCCACCCCAGATCCTGGAAGCACATTCCCGCCGGGTGAGGAATGCCGTGGGCGACGCACTTCTCGCTGAACTCCGCCGTCGCATCGACGGATTCCGTCTCCCAGGTCTCTTCCAGTTTTTCAACCGCATATCGAGGCACGGTGGTGATCTCCGTACCATCCGGGCCGATCCAACGAAAAACATCCGCATCGAAGCCGGCCGCATAACCGCCCCAAGCCGTACTCGCATTCTTGAGCGACGCCCCATCGAAGCGCAAAGAGCGCAGAATCTGCGGCAGGCAGGAGGCCCAGCAGGGTTCCTGCACGGCATAGGTGACGACACGGACCTCGCTGAATTGTTCGTGTATCACCTGCAAGCCGCGCTGCAACTGGCGAATGTTACTCTCGCCGCTGATCGCCCATCCGTAGGGCTGGGCGAAGGTCGCAGCCACCATCTCCACCCTGGACTTCATGGAATTATCTTTGAGGTAGAGAGCTAGCTCCTCATAGGCTTCGGGATCCCGACGGCGCAGTACCTCCCACGATGAAGCTTCGACATCCAGGCTTAACTTCCACTCCGGGAACTCTCGCATCGCGCTAAGAATGTCGCGCCAGCAGCCGGGGGGCATGTGTCCCCTGATGCCGCCGTGGTAGCCATCCATGTAATAGAGGGTCGGAATTGTGCCGTTGGTATCAAGTGCGAGCGCTGGGAGCTTCGCCGAGGCCGCAATGGCCAAACCCTGAATGAATTCTCGTCGATTGAACATGGATAAAGGGCTACCCTCCGAAGGGGCTTCGCGGGACCGAGTCACAACCATGGTAACGGTTCCACAGCGCAAATGGAATCTATTATCTCGAAACACGACTGTCAGGACGACATGCAGCGCTACAGAGTAGATACAAGGTAGTATCTGGATTACGGGGTTGTCATGTGCCGGCACAGTACTCCGCTTGATTACAAGCGCAACCAGCTGATCCAATTCTTACTTTTGTGTTTTCTCTGCCAGGGCCTTCCTGCTTGCCGAGTGCACGCGCAGCACACAACGGCGCCTGAACCAGCTGTGGGCATCTCTGCCGCGGTTCCCCACTTTACCGACATTACGCAAGCAAGCGGCGTGACCTTTCAGCACCGGGCTTCACACACCTCGAAGAAGTACCTTCTGGAGACGATGGGTTCGGGCGTAGCGCTGTTCGATTACGATAACGACGGCCGCCTGGACCTCTTCCTGGTAAACGGCGCCAAGATCAATGATCCCGAGACGTTGCACGATCTACCAAAGAAGACCGGCCCAAGGTACTTCAACCGGCTTTACCATCAGCGCCCGGATGGAAGTTTCGAAGATGTCACCTTAAAAGCCGGCGTGGCGGGCAGCGGCTATGGGATGGGCGCCGCTGTAGGTGACTACGACAACGACGGATACGAAGATCTCTATGTCACCGGATACGGGCACAATACCCTCTACCACAACAACGGTAACGGAACCTTTACCGATGTAACCGCGCAAGCGGGGGTGGGCGCGAGCGGCTGGTCGTCTTCGGCTATCTGGTTCGATTTTGATAATGATGGAAAGCTGGACCTGGTGGTCGGCCGGTATCTTGACTGGGATTTTGACGATATCTGGTGCGGCCAGCACCTGCCAGGATACCGCGGCTACTGCCATCCCGACACATTCAAACCAATTACGCTCATCGCTTACCACAACGATGGTAATGGCCATTTTAGTGACTGGACCACTAAAGCCGGATTCGACAAGCCCGGCCGCGCGCTCGGGTTAGCCATTGCCGATTACGACCATGATCGCAGAACCGATCTTTTTGTCGCCAACGACTCGATGCTGGAGTTTCTCTACCATAACCAGGGCAACGGCAAGTTCAAAGAGGATGGACTCGATGCGGGTGTCTCCGTCGACGGCGATGGAAACACCTATGCAGGCATGGGAGTAGATTTTCAGGACTACGACAATGACGGTTGGCCCGACCTGATCGTTACCTCACTTGCCGGCCAGGAATATGCTCTTTACCACAACCACCATGATGGGACTTTCACCTATGCCAGCGATTCGACCGGTATCGGACGCATCACCGCACCGCATTCCGGCATGGGCATCCTTTTCGTCGATTATGACAATGATGGCTGGAAAGACCTTGTCGCCACCCAGGGCCACGTGCTCGATAACATTCAGCTAACCCATCCGGACCAACGGTACTTAGAGCCTCTTCTGCTGGCACGCAATGACTCCAAGCAGTTCATCGACGTCAGCAAGACCGCCGGAGCCATCTTCCAGAAGCCGCTCGCAGGGCGCGGGCTGGCCATCGGTGACATCAACAACGACGGCAAAATGGACTTTGTGACTACCACTAACGATGGGCGTGCATACCTTTTACGAAATGACACGCCGGGCCGGAATCATTGGATTCTTCTCAACCTGGTGGGACACACCAGCAATCGCGATGGTATCGGTGCAGTGGTGAAACTGACCACCAGCAGCGGAAAGCAATACCGGACGGTAAGCACGGGGTCCAGCTATCTATCCTCCAGCGATAAGCGGGTTCACTTTGGAATGGGTACGGATGCGGTTGCGCAGACGATCGAAATCGATTGGCCTAGCGGGATCGTCCAGTCCCTGCGAGACGTCCCGGCAAATCAGATCCTGCGTGTGGATGAACCTGCTAGCTCAGCCAACGGCCGCCAACAATGAAGCTGGGGCGGCCAAATCAATGCCGCCCCACAGTTTGATGAGAAGAGCAGTTTTTCAGAAGATGAACTTTGCTGAAAACTGTGTTTGTCGTGCGGTACCGTTGCCCAGGTTACTGCCGATCGTTGAGGTGCTTTGGCCAAACCCGGCTCCTCCCAATGTTGCTCCGGGATTGGAAAAATTGGGATGGTTGATGACGTTAAAGAACTCACCTCTGAATTCAAAGCTGAGACGATCTGTGAGGTTGGTCAGTTTTACCACCCCAACGTCCGGCTGTACAAAGACCGGACCTCGGGCCACGTTGCGTTGGCAGTTTCCGAAGACGCCCACGGGCGGAACAGCAAAGGCCGCGGGGTTCAACTGATTTAACGGTGCGCTGTAGTTGGTGGCCTGGGTATTACTTAGAACGCAGTCCGGGCGATAAGTGTTGGCATTCAGATATCCGGGAAGCGTTACCGAGAAAGGCAGTCCGGAACGCACTTGCGTGACCGAAGTGACCTGCCACCCTTTGCCTACTGCCTTTGGTACCTCAGGCACGATCGGCAAGTCGTAGGTCATACCCAGAGAGAAAGCGTTGCGCACGTCGGTATCGCCGTCCGCCCATTCCTGATGCAGATCGTTCACATTCTGGTAAGTTTCGAACAACTGCAGTTCATCATCGCGCTCGTGGGCCCATGTATAGCTGGTGTTTACGGTCAGGCCATGGCTTGAGGAGCGCTGCAGGTTGAGCTGCATGGCGTTGTATTTCGAACCGGCCAGATAACCGGTCAGGTTGAGACTTCCGAAATCATTCGATATGGCCCTCTGGTTGGTCACCGGGCTCTGCGCGTTGAGGTTCAGACCGGTTGATATGTGCAGGCCATGGTTACCGACATAGGCCATGGTAAACACGGTATTCCTGGCCACCTGTTGCTGCAGGCTCAGGCTATAGTGCTCCGAATAGGAATCCCGGGTCTGCGGCGACACAAAGCTGATGTTTGATGGAGCAGCCGGAGTACACGTCGGGAGAACAGGGGGTAGCGGATACGAGATATTGAGGGCAGGGGTGCAAGTGAGATTTTGATAGATGTTCACGGAGATGTTCTGATTCGTATTGGTGGCGAGATTCAGAAGGTCGCCGGGCGCAATGGGGAGGAAGAAAATACCGTAGCCGCCCTTGATGGAAGTTCGGCCTGATCCGTAGGGATCCCAATTAAAGCCCGCGCGCGGGGAAAAATCGAGCCAGTTGCGATTGTAGAAAGAATCGGTTCCGGGGTTCAACGACAGCGAAGCCAGGTCGAAGTTCTCCACCTTATGGGTGGGATCATGGATCACGGTGTTGTAATCGTAACGCAAGCCCAAGTTAAGGGTGAGACGGTGGTTGGCTCGCCAGTTGTCATTCACGAAGAAGGAATAGTACGAGTTCCAGACTCCGGTCATGGGGTAACCGGTCACGCTTAAGCCCACACCCTGATTGGCCAGGAAACCTTCCGGACCGCCGGAAGGAATGCCCAGGGCCGGATTGACGGCTGCCGCGGGTACCGGTGGGCCGGCGGCGAAAGTAATCGTGCTCTGCGGGGTAAGCTCCCGATTTACCTGGTTCTTCTGCAGGTTGAAGCCGAAGCTCAGGGTGTGATTGCCGATGATCTTGGTTGCGGTGTCAATCAGCTGGATGGAATCGTCGGGCACGATGGCTGCAAACTGCGGCGTCGGCACCAGCTCCAGACCAACGCTGCATCCGTTACAGTCCAAATAGGGATTGGATACGCCCGGTGACTGTGTGGAGACCACCCGGTTCACGGCGATGCCTGCGGCATTGATGAAATTCTCGGTGGTGTAATTCCAGGTGAACTTGCCCAGTTGTACGTGCTCGGGCGCACTGGCCGTTTCGCCAATTGCTAATCCATATGCCCCGGAGGTCTCAGCATCGTTGGCGTTATAACGGAAGGACAAGCTGTTTCTTTGACTAAGGAGGTAGTCGAGCTTGACGGCGCCGGTATCCTCTTGCAGGGTCTGCGTGGTTTCACCGTTGTAGCGGTCAAACCAGTAACCGAAGTTGGTGTTCCCAATAATGGGGGCCGGTCCGGCATTTCCCCGCGGTATGAGGGCGATGAGTGGCTGGATGGCGGGAACTGCGGTGGCGCGAAGGTTCTGGTTAAGGACATAGGCAAAGGTGGCATTGTCGACCGCCTGCCGGATCCCCTCGTAATTAATAAAGTAAAACAGCTTGTCCTTGATGATCTTGCCCCCGAGATTACCTCCGAATTGGTTCATTCTGAAGGCAAAGCCTACACCGGGAGTGGCAAAATAGTTCTTCGCATCCAGGGCATTGTTGCGGAAATAATCGTAAAACTCGCCGTGGGTGCTGTTGGTGCCTGACTTGGAGATCACGTTGATAATGTCTCCGATGGAGCGACCGCTTTCGGCCGAGTAATCGGAGGAAAGTACGCGCACCTCCTGGATGTCATCGATGCTTGAGCGGGTGAGGCGGGCATCACCGTTACCGAAGGTGGTAAACACGCAGTTGCAATCGATACGCGTGGCGTCGGTACCATCTACCAGCACATTGGCGCCGATCGTTGCGGTCGAGAATCCGTCCATGCTGTTCTGGCTGCCTTGCTGGCCGGCGGAGTTAATGGAACCTGGGATGAGCGAGAGCAGGTCGGTAAAATCGCGCCCATTGAGGGGCAGTTGTTTAACCTGTTGCGTCGAGATCACGGCTCCGAGCTCAGAGGTTTCCATGTTCATGCCCACCTCACTTCCTGACACAGTCACGCTTTGCGTGGCGGTGCCGACGCTAAGCGATACTCGCTGCGAAGTGGTGTCATTGGCATTCAGGACGACACCGGTCAGCGTCGCGCTGTTAAATCCCGGGGCGGTCACCTGCAGCTGGTACTGGCCTGCCGGAAGGTAGGGAAAGTTGTACTGGCCGTTGGCGGAGCCATGATGTTGATATTTTTGAGCGGTAGCGGTATCCGTCACGGTAACCACGGCGTTGGGGACCACGGCGCCGGTCGTGTCGGCCACAATGACCTGGATGGTTCCTCTATCGAGCTGGGCCAGTGAGTACTGGCACGAGACTGCGAGCAGCAGAGCCAGGGTGAAGATCCAAAGCTTTACTGAAAAGTGTTTGATTGCGAACTGCATGTGTGGGGCCCTCCCGAAAGTCGTAGGCAGCGAGCTGCTTGCTGGTACCGGTACCACTAAGAGCCGTTGATGGTACCGATTCCACGCCGCAGTTGATTCAAACGGATGCACTATAGCTCTGTCAAGTGGAAAACCCTCGACCATCCGCGCCGGCACACAGTAGCTACTGCGTACTTGACCGGACCGCCATGACATCGTTAGCGTGTTGCGTCGCTTTTTCTGTCACTTTTTGCTGCAGCTGTCCGTAGCGCTGTATCTCGGCCTTCGCCTCGGAGGCGTTGCCCTGATTCCGGTAGACGGTAGACAACAGAAAATGGATTGAGGGATCGTCAGGATTGGCCGCCTCAGCAATCTTCAGATCAGGCAGGGCCTCGCCGAAACGTCCCAATTTAACCAGCGCGCGGGCGCGATCAAGATGCGCTTGAACCAGCTCGGGGCATTGCTTCAAAGCATGGTTCAGCTCCACCAGCGCCGGGTCAGCCGGTTCCTTGGCTTCTAACATCGAGTCGGCCATCTTCCACCGCGCTGCACAACTCGTCGGATCATTTTCGAGTTCGGCGGCAAACTCTTTCTGCGCCTGGGGCCACTTTGCGATGATCCAAAAAGCGTTCGCCAGATGAAAATGTGTTCCTGGCTGATGAGGATCCAGGTCTACAGCTTTCTTGTATTCGACCAGCGCGCCATCGAAGTCGTTGATGTTTTCGTACTCTTCGCCTTTGATTTCATGAGCCAGAACCGAATCCGGGTCATGCTCAATCACCTTTGCTAACGTCTCTTTCGAGAGCTGAAGATATGCCTTTCCCAGAAGGTACTGGGCCTGCCGATCGTCCGGGTTTTGCGTCAGGATGTGTCTCAGGTGGGCCGCGCCTCCCTCGTAGTCATTAAGATTCATCAGGGTGCTGGCCAACATCATCTCAGCGTGAAGATCGGTAGGGTTTTTGGCCAGCGCGGTTTCCAGCGGCGCCTTCGCCTTTTTGTACTCTCCACTTTGCGAATACGAAGCGCCAAGAATGACATATGCGGGATACATCCCGGGATCGATTGCCAGCCCTTTTTCCAGTACTTTGATGGCCGCTGGATAATTGCCTTGGTTGAAGTAAAGGCGGCCCAGGTTGTTATACGCGCGCGCCAAGCCAGGCGAAAGCTTGATGATGTCCTGGTACTTTTGGATCGCTGTAGCATGATCCCCATTCTTTTCAGCTGCGGTAGCCTCTGAGTAAAGCGTTTGCACCTGCGGGGCGATGCTTGCCGTGCTTGCGTCTTGCCCCCCGCAAACAGCGGCTAGACTCCCCGTCATCAGGAGACCAGCCAACAGGTTGCGGCCTGCTTTGCGGCACAGAGCGATTCTCCCGGTAGTTATTTTCATCGCCAAGACCCAAGCTATTACCGTGCAAAACCCCAGTCAAGCGGCGACAAGGCCCTGGTCTCTGGAGGACAGCCACAGGACTCTCGAACCACGAGGCGCGACCTGATCTCGACGTGCTGGTTCGCAACTCGCCGCCCCGAAAGCTGATCGAACAAAAGCACTGCCGCCGTTCTGCCCATTTCCCCTACTGGCTGTTGAATGACGCTGATGGGCGGTTGCAGTGAAGTTGCAAGAGGAAAATCGTCAAAGCCCAGAAGGCGAATTCTGCCCGGCACCTTGACCTTGAGCCGGCGCAGAACTTCAAAGACATTGACGGTACACGGACTCTTGAGGGTGAAGATGGCGTCGATTCCACCTTTCTGTTTCATGTGCTCATTGACAACTCGTCCGGTTGCTTCGTAAGAGGAGGCATTCAAGCTCCACAACGCCGAAAGCCGAGCTTCTTCAACAGCGCTGACATATCCGCGCACTCGCTCCTTCAGGGTAAAAAGCTGGGAATCATCGCCCAGGCATAGGATGCGCCTGCTGCCATGGCCGATCAGATGATCCACTGCGATTTTCGAAGAAAGGTAGTTATCGCAAAGCACGCTTGAGATGTCAGGGCTGCCCATCGGCCGGTCAATGGAAACTACCGGTATATCGATCTTGTTCAGATACTCCCAGACGGAGCTGATGTTCGACCGCGGCGGCACCATGATGAGCCCGTCGATGCGATGGCGCTCAAAGGTCTGGAGATCGTCCATTTCGAACCTGGCATCATCGTCCGACGTAAGCAGAATGAGAGCGTATTTATTACGCCGCGCGACTTCTTGAGCGGCAGTGGCCAAGGCCGCAAAGAAGGGGTCGGTGATGGTCGGTACAATGAGCCCTATGGTCCTGGTCGGGCTGCCCTTGAGTGACCGTGCCGCCTGGCTTGGTTGATAGCCAAGCTGCTTCATCACCTGCTGAATTCTTTGTAGTGTTCTCGGATCAACCCGGTGGCCGCCGTTGATTACACGTGAAACAGTCGCAGTACCCACGCCTGCTTGTTTTGCGACGTCGTAGAGAGTTGGCCGTTCCATCTTTTTGCGTGGCACGTGCTTTTTACCCTGGCACTACCAAGATGCATTGCAAACCACGATTGCGCGCGCGTTCGCAACTGCCCAGCCAACATCCACTTCCCTTTCCTGCTGCATCGGGGCTTACCCTATCACGGCCGTCGACTGTGGAGGCCGAAATCCAATCAGAGCACGCTTATCATCATCATAAAACGTATGGTAACGGTTCCACGCTGCAAGCTACTATAGTCATGGCTTGGAACGCGTGTCAAGATAACTCGCCAGGGTTCTTGCCGCACGCGTGAATTGAAATATGGCTACAGCTTGATTGACTTCGTTGGCGTTCGGGCGCTGCTCTTACAGCCACATGACTCACGCAGCACCAGCGTGGATGCTATCTCGATCCGTCGCGACGGAGAGTTTGCGCCGTTCATTTGATCGAAGAGTAACTGCGTGGCGGTGCGGCCCATCTCCTCGACAGGCTGCTGAATGACGGTAATGGATGGCCGCAGTGTAGAGGCCAATGCAAAGTCGTCAAAGCCGATGAGTGCTATACGCTCAGGAATGGAAATCCGGCGATTCTGCAAAACTTCGTAAGCCTCGATCGTGGCCAGGTTATAGAGCGCCAGAATGCCGTTAATCCCACCGCGCTTGGTCATATGTGCGCTGATCGCCCGTTCCGCCGAACCATAATCGTACACATTCATCTCCACGATCCCCTGCAAGCCGGCAGCCTTCATTGCGTCACTGTATCCTTTGGAACGCTCGCGGATGGTATGGAGTCCGGGGTCGCCGCTCAGGCAAAGAATGCGCGTTCGTCCGTGCTCGATCAAGTGCTTTGTGGCTCGCACGGCGGCATCGTAATTGTCACAAAGCACACTTGAAAAACTGGGGTCGGTAAGGGGGCGATCAATCGCGACCACTGGGACGGCAAGTTGAAGAAGGTCGGTGATCAAAGCTTTTGACTGTATCCGCGGCGGAACAATCAGCAGGCCATCGACCCGATGGCGATGAAAGATGCGGAGGTCTTGCAGTTCCTGTTTGGGATTGTCCTGCGAGGTCAGAAGGATGAGCACGTAATCATTCCTTCGCGCGATGCTCTGGGCAACCCCGGCAAGCTGGGCAAAGAATGGGTCGGTGATCGAAGGAACGATAAGACCGATGGTGCAGGTTCGCCCGCTACCAAGTTTTATGGAGCGGGCAGCCTGGTCGGGCTGGTAGTTCAGCTCCCGGATCACCGTCTCGATCCGGGTAAGCATTTCCGGAGCCACCCGGAAACCCCCGTTGATGACGCGAGAAACCGTGGTGGTCCCAACACCGGCTGCCTTCGCCACGTCCCGTAACGTGGCTCGACGCTTCTTGGCTTGCTTCATCTTGAAGACTTCCGATTGTTGGACAAAATCATAACAGGCTATTCCACTTTGGCGGAATCGCCGGCGGAAGAGTCTGCGTGAGAACTCACATGCTAACTAGCCTCATAGGCTCTCCTCCCCTCACAAAGGACGGGTGGGATACCACAGATGTTGACCGCTAAGCGCGTCGGATGAATCGAGAGTCAGAGGGAAAGAGCATTGGTATCCCACATCTCGCGAAAAACAAGCGAGATATGGGGCCCACCCGTCCTTTGTGACGGAACCGGGGTCACGAACACTTACTGCTTCGGCACTGGCAGGGTCACAACAACCGGGTGGTAAAGGTCCATATTCTTGAAAACTTCCTCCTCCACGAGCGAGTTGCAGGCGTAAGTGACAAGCAGTGATCCGGACGTCTCGAATTCCGGATGTTCCTTGGCGGCGTAACAAAATACGTTCGCAGTATAGTCAGGGTTGCCCTTTTTCATTTCCGGGTACTGCAGCAGGGTTTGCTGGGCGCTCCATGGACCATCAAGCGCAGGCGCCAGGCTATATACTGCACGGGCTTCGGTGAGCTTTGTTGAGGGCGCCACGGCGATCCATCGGGCTTGCTCCGGATGATAGCGCACGGTAAATTCGGTGTACCCGTAGTTCAGCACCGTCTTCGCGTCGGCAGGCAGCACACCCGGGCTGGTCCATGGCAGCCATTGGTCGCTCGCGGAGAGATACTGCCACGAGCCGTCCGCTTGCGCTGGCCGGGAAAGACTCGCGACCGGCAGGCGTGTCAAAGCAATGACAGATTGCTTAGCCATTTTCCGCAGGGTGAAGAAATACACCCAGGCCGCACCATTGGGATCTTTGGGGTATGGGTTGAAGTTTGGCTGCCCGGCAACCACAGAAACCCCTGGAACGGCAAAGTCCCCGGAGAGGATCTTTTGATAGTGGATCTTCCACCGCGTTGGCGGTTCATGAAAGTTGGGGATGGTTGCCAGTGTTACCGCGCTGTTACCGAAGCCAAATGCCCCGGTCCCTACGGCGCGCATCTCTTCCAGCACAACATGGAGTGATCCCTGGGCTATGAATCCATCGAGTGGCCAAAACCAGTCAGCCCCTGCTAAATCAAAGAACGCCCGAGGATGAGGCTGATACTTCCGGTTCCAGTAGTACCGCATGGTGCAGTACTGATTGTCACATTGAGAGATACCGATCGAGTTCCTCGGCATGCCGGTTCGTTGTGCGCGCGTTCTTGCCCCTCGGCTGCCGACAAAAGTGTCACCAAATAGCCAAAGCGACTTCCCGCTGCCCAGCGGAATGGAATATGCGGCGTCCGCACCCAGCCAGCCGTTCTCGTAGGGGAACACTGGCAGCACTTTGCCTGTTGCGTTCGTCTGCGCGGCGGGCTGGCTGCGCGCGCTTGCTCCCAGCAGACAAACCACCGCGACACCTACCGCAGTGCTTACCCGGAATCGCGCCCTGACCCGCTTCATCATTGACTCTCACCTAGATGGACGTTGGCTGGTTTTTCATGCTGTCGGGTGGCAGAACCGAGGCGGACGTACCCCACTGCAGGTTTGGCTCAGGACCCATCGCAAACTCTAATGTGCCTCCGGCGGCAATCTCTTCGTGCTTCAACCATGGGCGGTTCAATGCCTTGCCATTCAATTTCGCCGACTGCACGTAAACATTAGTCGCTGAATTGCCTCTTGCAATTACCGTGAAGGTCCGGCCTGCGTGCCACCGCGGATCGAGGCGAATGGTCGCCTTGGTAAACAGCGGGGAGCCGATCACATAGACATTCGTACCTGGACATACCGGATAGAATCCCAGGGCGCTCATCACGTACCACGCAGACATTTGACCTACATCGTCGTTGCCGCAAATGCCATTCACTTCGGCGTGGTAAGCGCCCTCGAGAATGCGGCGAACCCACTTTTGCGTTAGCCACGGCTTTCCAGCATAGACAAACAGGTAGGCAACATGATGCACCGGCTCATTCGAGTGGTTGTAATAAGGATTCCACCCGAAAGAACTCGGAGTCTTCTCAAAAAACTCCTCCAGACCCGACAGAAATTGCTCTTTGCCCATGAGCCCTATCAGCCCATAAACATCGTGCGGCACGAACCACGACTGCTGAAGTGGATTGCTTTCCGTGCAGCCCTGGCCAAAGGCTGTGGCGCCCTTCCATTCCATCCAGCTCTCGTCGCGAAGACGGGCTCTCATGCTCTTCAACTGGGGATCATAGATTTTTTTGTAATTAAGTGCCCGTTGTGAGAAGAGCGAGGCATCTTCTATCTTTCCCAGGTCACTGGCGAGTTGGCCCACGCACCAGTCAAAGTAGGCATTATCCAGAGTCCAGGAAACCTGGTCAGGCACATAGCCATGATGAAGGTAGAAATCGTTGTAGGGCCGGTTTGTATGGCTGCCCAGGCCCGCCGCGGTTTGTCTGCAGGCCGCATAGGCTTGTTCGGTATCAAATTTCCGGATGCCTTTTCGATACCCATCCAGAATGACTGAGAGCGCGGGATCGCCGTCCATGCATCCGCTATATGCGTTCATGATTTCCCAGCGCTCGAGGTAACCCTTGCCGCTTAGGCGGGCAATTTCAAGCAACGAATTGATGGAGTCATTTATTAACTCGGGCTCCAGAATGGTCATCAAGGGAAATTCGGTTCTGAAAACATCCCAGCCGCTAAAGATGGTGCGCGGGGTGAAATCGCTTTGCTGATGTATCTTGCTGTCCGCTGCTTTAAAGCGCCCGTCGATATCTGATATCTTCCTCGGGTCGAGCATTGCATGGTAGAGGGCGGTGGCGAAGATTTTGCGTTGGGCTTCGGAGGCGCCTTCGATTTCAATTTTGTTGGTAGCTTCGCTCCACAGAACCCGGGCAGAGCGCCGCGTGGCATCAAAGTCCCAACCCGGAAGATCGTGGGCCAGGTTCCTTCTCGCCCCTTCGACATCTACAAACGAAATGCCCGATTTGATCAGTAACGGGTCGTTGGCCTGGGTAGCGAAAACCGCGAAGAAGCCAATATGTTCTCCTTCCTTCTCCTTCGACCCATCGAAGACTTTGGCTTGCTTAACCTTCTCGTAATACGCATCCGTGTGGAACTGATCGGCGATGAGGCCTTTGGCTGGATCCAGAAAGTCTTCCGGAATATCGATACTCCAGGTTCCAACCCTGGTTAAGGGTTTGGAAAACTCCGTCCTGAAGTAGAGCGTGTAATTGACATGACCCGCGCCATTCCCCCACCCACCCCCCTGTTCAGGGCATTCCATCCAGCCTTCGATGGCGTGATCGTCTACTACTTTTACGTACTGTCGCGTAGACGTGCCACCGATCCGCCGCGCCAGGTCGACGTGTATTCTGGACTCGGTCGAATTTGGAAAACTGCATCGCAGGATGCCTGCGTGGGGCGCAGCCGTAAGTTCCACGCGGATCCCGTAATCCGCAAGAGTGACGGCATAATATCCGCATTCAACCGTCTCGCTGCTGTGATCGTAATGCGAACGCCAACCCTCGCCTGGATGGTCAGGCCGGCCGGATGCCGCTTTGAATTCGCCTACCATCGGCATGGTCAGCAAGTTTCCGAAATCCCCGTACCAGCCAACGCCACTCATGCGCGTATAACTGAATCCCTCAATCGAGGTTTGTTCGTAGGAGTAACCTGGCGCATTGTCACCTCCGGTCACGGTATCGGGGCCCAGCTGTACCATGCCGAACGGGGTGGCGGGCCCAGGAAAAGTCTTTCCTTCACCCAGCTTTATGCTGGTGCTTGCTCCAATGAGCGGATTAATCCAATCGGCATTGTTCTTGGTTCCGGGGGAGGCGTAGCTGAATCTTGCCACCGCCATGCTGGCTAATGACAGGCGGTTAAATTCGCGTCTGGTAATCTTCATAAACGGATTCTCCCCAAAGCTGAGCGAAACAAGACACAAGCGTTGACGCAGCGTTCGTTCTTCCTGCTATCTGGTTCTTGCCAGAACTTCAGGTCGCTGATGCCCATTGTATGGTATCGGTACCATCAGAACGCAGGTTTTTCACACCGAGCCAATTTCAGACCCCCATTTTCCTGCTCCTGCTGGGTCTGCCGCTGGCTCCCTCACGAAGGACGGGTGAACCGCAGCCTGCTCAGCCCGGGAATACCCGCGCGCACCAAGTAGTTTAGCGGCGACTGGACGCGGCACAGAAACTTGTCATTCGGCTGCGTGACGTATCAGTCCACCGACAGATCGCCGGGAAGACGGATATGCAGAGCTTTGAAGTTCCCGACGAGGTGGGAGCTCTTCGTCAGCCCTTTCGGGCAAGATCACGGATACACAAGTGCCCGAACGCTTAGGTTGTGTCCGGCTCCTAAGTTGGATTCGTCCCCTGTGTCCCTGAATGATGGTTGAACTCAGCCACAGCCCAATCCCAGATCCCTTCAATTCTTTCGTGGTAAAGAATGCGTCGAAAATCTTACGAAGATTTTCCGGTAGGATGCCAACCCCATGGTCTGAAATGGTGACCCGGGCTCCTCGCTCCCGCGGTTCGCGGTAGAGCGTACACTTTGAAATTCTGATCCGGATCTTTGCATGTCTATCCGAAGCCTCAATCGCGTTGCGTATCAAGTTTGAGAAGACCTGCCGTAATTGGGCCGGGAACCCATTGACCGTGACCGGCCCTTCCCACTCTTTGAGGATGCGTAGATTCTTATCCACCATTTCGCGGTTGTTAAGAGCCAGAACGTCTTCCATGAGTTCAGTAAGATCGACAACCAGGGGAACAGAACTTTCCCGATGGAAGGACAGGATCTGCCGCGCGATCCGCGACACACGCTCGACCTCCTGCTCGGCGGAAAACAGGTAGGCCGATCCCTCAGCAGACTCCGCCAGCGGCCCGCGCAGAAGATACAGCAGATTGGTGATGGCTTCGAGCGGGTTATTTATTTCGTGAGCTATGGTGTGCGCCATTCTTCCCGTCGCCGCCAGGCGCTCGTTGAGAAGTGCTGAATGCTCCGCCAACTTCTGTTGAGTTATTTCAGCCAAAATGAAGATGCGGCTAACGACCGCCTCTTCCAGATACACCGGCTCCATGTTCAGCCGAAACCATTGCGATCCCGAAAGAACTTCGATGGGCCCAACGGCGGTTTCTTCAGGGAGATGAACCTGGAGGATATCCTGAAGCAGCTGATTGAGCCCGTGACCCTCGATCTCCGTATAGGACCGGCGCAGAAGTTCGGTCATGGCACGGTTGCAGCGTTGGACGGTTCCAGAAGGGTCCACTACAGCTACGCCCTCGCCCAGCGCATCGAAGGTGGCTTGCCATTGTTTTGAAGCAATTTTGGCCAGTGACTCTGCCTCATGCAGCTTGACCAGAGACCGGACGGTGGCCACAAGAACGTTTGGTTCTACGGGCTGCGTCAGGTAGGCATCGGCTCCACTCTCCAACGCGTATACTCTGCTCTCGTTATCTGCGAACGCGGCAGAGAGTTGCAAAACCGGGATGTGACTTGTGCGGGGATTGGACTTGATGCGACGGCACACCTCGTAGCCCAGAATGTCCGGCAGTTTGACATCCAGCAGAATTGCCGCGGGAGCCTGCTGGGCAAGTTCCAGGGCTTCGCGGCCACTCTCCGCTTCGATCACCTTGAAGCCGGACCGCCTCAAGGCATGGACAGTTGCATATCGATTGGCTGGCCGGTCGTCGACCACTAGAATCGTGTCCTTACCGGAGCTCACGGGTGAATCCCTGCTGCTTGCAGTGCCTCGAGCAGGCCGCTGGAAGCCCCTTCGGGCCTGGATGCACGCTTCGGATAGAGGAACGCTTCCGCTTCGAACAGCGTGGTTCGCTCCTCCTCGCTAAACTCCCGCGAGGAATGAACGATAACCGGGAGTAAGCGAAACGATGGGCTATTCCTGATCTGGCGCAGCACTTCGAATCCGTTCACGTCCGGCATGACAATATCGAGGATCACTGCGTCCGGAGTATCGCGCTCAATCAGATGAACGGCCTCACGGCCGCCGCGCGCCTCGAGAACTCGATAACCGAGCTTCGCCAACTCGCCGCCCAGCAAGTAGCGCGTGACTTCGTCATCGTCGACCAGAAGAACGGTTTTGGAGGGTTGGCCCTTGATGAGTTCCTGCACCGTGCTCAGCAGGGTGAAAGGCGCAACTGGCTTGGCGATGAATTTCGTGGCGCCCGCTTCCAGCGCGGCCTTTTCATCGTCCACAACGCTCAAAACCAGAATTGGACCCGCGTAGCCTTGCGACTTCAACTCGCCGATATAGAAAAGACAATCTCTTTCGTCGATCAGACGATCCAGCACGATCAGTTCGGGCCTCATCAGCTTCATGGCTTCGCGCGCCTCTGAAATATTCGACACGAAGACAGCCTGGTAGCGGCTGCTCTTCATGGCCATCTGATGAACAAAGCTGGTCTCCCGGTTATCTTCGACAAACAGAACAGCTCCGGCAGCGATTTCAGCCGGGGAGGGAGGAGGGGGCTCTTGCACCGCTCCGCCGGCGCGCACAGGCACGCGAGCCGTGAACGTCGAGCCCTTTCCGGGGGTACTTTCCACCGAAAGTGTGCCCCCCAAGAGTTCCGTCAACTTTCTCGATAAGGGAAGTCCCAGCCCCGTACCCTTGACTTGGCTTTGCATCTCCCCTTCGATTTGTACGAACTCTTCGAAGATCCTCTCCTGATCTTCCGGGGCGATGCCGATGCCCGTGTCTGCGACGCGGAACACAATCCAGCCGCCTTCTTCCAGCGCCGCCGTGACCCGGATGTGACCTTTCCGCGTGAACTTGAGGGCATTCGAAATCAGGTTGCGCAGTACTTGCGAGATCTTTCCCTCATCCATGTAGAGGGTTGGGATCCGAGGAGCGGCTTCAAAAAGCAGGTCCAGGCTGTTTCCAGCAAGCAGGGGCTTCAGCATGCCACGAAGCGCAGCGAAGAATTCCTGTACTTCAAAGTGTCTCGGCTTTACATCGATCTTGCCCGCTTCCACTTTGGCAAGGTCGAGCAGGTCGTTCACCAATTCCGAGAGTTCTGCGGCGGAGCGCTGGATGTAGGTAACCTGCTTTTCCTGCTCCGGAGAAAGATTGCCATCGAATCTGCCTAATAGCAGGTTACTCAGGGAGGCGATCGAGTTGAGAGGGGTGCGGAACTCGTGCGACAGGTTGGAAAGAAAACTCGTTTTCAGGTCAGAAACTCGACGCAAATCGTCCGCGTGCTGGTCCAACTCGGCGTAAAGCGCGACCACTCCGCGATTGGTGTCTTCCAATTCACGGTTCAGGTCGGCAAGTTGCTCCTGTTTTTCCTTGAGCTCAGCCAGGGTTTTTAACAGTTCCTGGTTCTGCCGCTCGATCTCGTCAAATGGATCGGCCGTGCTACCGTTGGCCATCTGCAACGCCATCGATTTCGCGTTGCTTGCGGTGACAGGCGGAGCCGTTCTCGGTAACGGCTTGCCGCATTCCACCGTCGTGCCGGATGGGGTCGAGGTGATGGAAAAATGCTCCATCAGGCGCCGCGTACCGATGAGCCCCATACCCAGTCCAGTCTTTGAGACATAGCGGCCGTCGAGGATTTCGCTCAGATTCAGAATTCCCGGGCCGGTGTCGCCGACCCGAATAATAAACATCTGAGGGGAAGAGTCCTGGACCAGAAATTCGACAAAACCGCCTTCGGCATAGCGGAAAGCGTTGCGCGCCAGTTCCGAAGTCGCGGTGGCGAGCCGGATCTGTTCCTGATGCTCAAATCCAAGCTGAGCTGCAATGTCCCGCGCCCTCTGGCGAGCCTGGACGACGTGCCGCTCCTGGCGAAGCCGGATGGTTAAAGGCGAGAGCACGAATGTGGCTATCATTTAGATGTTCGGGCTAAATGCGTGAAACTAGGATTGTAACGTCGTCACGCTTACGGCAAAAGTCGCGATACAGAACGCCGGCTATGAGGGCGGGATGGCGGCCCGCCAATCCCGGATACTGGTCGAGATTCCAGCGTGTAGCCAGACCGTCGGAATGCATGATGAGTGAAGAACCCTTCTCCCAGGAATAGGAGAAATCCTGGATGCGGCCGATCGAATGTCCGAGTGTTCCGTTCATCGAGACCATGCTGCGCGTTTTGCGGCCATCATAGATGGCCCCGGAAATATTGCCGACGCCGGCATAATTGACTACTGCCTTATCATGCAGGATTTCCGCGATCGATACAGCCGCGCCGCGCGTCTTTGCTAAAGCCAAATGGGCGTCGCCAAGAATCCTGACCGGCGACAGATGGGGAGCTTCCTGAAAGACTCTGATGGCTTCCCGGGCCGCTTCAGCGGCGGAGGGTCCGTGGCCCAGGCCGTCGGCGACCATGTAGATGCTGCGGTTCGGAGCAGAGTGGACGCTCCAGGCATCCCCGCATTGGGTTTCGCCGGCCATGGCCAGGGAGACCGCTCCCACAGCATAGTCGGTGGCAGATTGGTCGGCAGTGGGCGATTCCCGGACGACCCGGGCAAGCAAAGCCGTTCCGCCGCCGGATGAGGAATAAATCTGTAGAGCGCTGGCCAACCGTGAGATCGCTCCCAAGCCCTGACCTGCCGTGCCCGCAGTCGAATAGCCATCCTCGAGCGATCGCCCGACGTCCGCGATTCCCTGTCCATTGTCCAATGCCAAAACATCGATGCCGGCATCGTCACGAAATCGCCAGGGGACCAAAAGAAGTTCGCCCCGTTCCGCGTGGGCTGCAATGTTGGCCGCAGCTTCGCTTACCACGATCGCCAGTTGGCCTTGGCGGAGCTCTTCGAAGTCCATACGGTTGGCCAGTGCCAAAGCCTGGCGTCGTGCATGGCCTGCCTGGCTCGAATCCGCCAGACTGATAGGGACCGCCACGCTCGGGGGCAACATTATTTCCATCGGATTATGGTGACGGTGGTACCTTCTCCTGGAGCCGTCTTGATCTCAAATTCGTTCACCAGGCGCTTGCTCCCACCCAGCCCCAACCCCATCCCCTGTTTGGAGGTAAAGCCGTCGGTGAGCGCCTGCTTCACATCTGAGATGCCAGGGCCCTTGTCGGAGAAGGTAAGCCTGAGACCTTTTCGGATACCGTTGCTCACCTCGGCGATTTCCAGTTCGCCTCCGCCGCCATGTTCCAGGGTGTTCCGCCCCAGTTCGCTGGCCGCGGTAACGATCTTGGTCTGATCCACCAGGCTTAGTTTCAAGCCGATCGCCCAGACACGTACCCTCTGGCGCACAAACACCACGTCCGATGAGTCTTTGATGGGGAGTACTTCAGCCTTTTCGGGTATCCCCGTCATCGTCCTCATCCTCAGCGTAGGCCGCTGCAGTCTGTTGCAGGTATTGCATTCCGGATTCCACGTTGAGTGCGGTACGGATGCCGGGCAACGACATCCCAAGTTCCACCAGGGTAATCGCGACGGCCGGCTGCATACCTACCACAACGGTTTCTGCGTCGAGGACCTTGGCCATCGATGCGATGTTGGCCAACGTTCGACCGATGAAAGAGTCCACGATTTCCAGAGACGAGATGTCGATCAACACGCCATGCGCTCCTACCTCGGCGATCCTGTTGGTCAGATCGTCCTGGAGAGTCAGCGCCAACTTGTCATGCATGTCGACCTGGATGGTGACCAGAAGGAGGTTGCCCATTCGCAAGATTGGTATGCGGTCCACTGCTTATTGCTCCCGGGAGGTCGATGCTGTGGGACCGTTTAATTTGGCAACCCGGGTAACCACCCGGCCGCTGCGTTCCAGGGCCAGGCGAAAGGCGTCGGCTAAACGAGCCTTGGTAATCACGTCCTGGAGATTGATGCCGAGATGAACGATCGTCTGCGCAATCTGTGGCCGGATGCCGCTTAAGATGCATTCGGCGCCCATTAATCGAGCCGCAGTAATGGTCTTAAGCAGGTGTTGAGCTACCAGCGTATCTACGGTCGGCACGCCGGTAATGTCGATGATCGCGAAACGGGAGTTGGTATGTACGATCGCCTCCAAGAGAGACTCCATCACCACCTGAGTCCGTGCACTGTCGAGCGTGCCGATGAGAGGAAGCGCGACAATTCCATCCCACAGCATGACCACCGGCGTCGAAAGCTCCAGCATCTCTTCTTGCTGCCGCTGGATCACCTGATCGCGTCCGCGAATGTAGCTGTCGGTCGTGTGCAGGGCGAGCTTGTCGAAGAAGTCGCCGACGGTGGATATATCCGCGAATAGTTGGTTGGCGTCACCTCCCCGCTGCTTCCGGATAAGCCCGAAAACCGGAGACTTCAAAGAAAGGACGAACATAGCAGTTTCGGAGGGTGTAAAGCCCTGAACCGCTCGCGAAGCAGACAAATTCGCAAGCAGGTCTTTCAGCGGCTGCCACACAGGAGAATTAGAATCATCCAGAGACGTCTCGTCGGGAACGGCGCTGATCGCAGAGAGTATTTCGACCGCCTGCGTTTTGAGTTCCCGCTCATCAATCAAATCGCGCCTGCGAATTCCGCTTTTGATGCCCTGCAACCACTCTTCCAGAAGCGCATCCTGATTTTTCTGGATAGCCTCTAATATTTTTGCCACTGCACACTCCGTCTATTCGGTCAGGTATCCAACATCAAACTGTTTGATTCTACAGGGAACTGTGGGTTTGCTCGAAGATGTTAGTTTCAATGCAGCTTGAGTCCGCAGTTGAGACTCTTGCTCCGTTTCGGTCCGTAGCTTAGGGTATCGACTTGACTTGGGCGGCATCCGAGGCGAATTTGTCTTTCTCTGATGAGGAAATGTCGTTAAATGGCGCAGGCAGCTTCTCGAGTAAGTCGGTCTGCGTTGCTTGCGGCGCTTGTCAGCAAGATCGTATACAAGGACGGTGGGCTAGATAGCCACGGTCTAAAGATTTATCTGTTGCGCAAGATTTCGATGAGTTTCTCGGGATGAATAGGCTTACTCACAAGCTCGAATTCATGGCCCTGTTGTCCCGCTTGAGTGATAATGTCAGACACTCCGGCGTGTCCCGAAAAAAGTAAAACCTTGGTTTTCGGAAGCAGATTCTTGACGGCGATTGCCAGCTCCACCCCGTTCATCTCCGGCATCCTGACATCCGTCAGCAAGTAATCCGGCTCGATTTTCTTAGCAAGTTCCAATGCCGAGCGACCGCCATACGCCGCAACAGCTCGAAAGTCATAGAGTTTCAGAATTTCGGTAATCGTATCCGCAACCAAGCGCTCGTCATCGACGACCAGTACCATGAAGTTTTGCGGCTCCGGCTGCTCGACCGTCCCTTTCCACTCTTCCGTAGCAGCCGGCTTCCGAAGGGGCTCGTCGGCAAGGCGAACCGCCGGTAGCCCGAATCCAAGCATCGCGAACCCCCGCACGAGCAAAGGCTCGCGTTTTCTGTGCAAGAAACGTCCCGCCTGGACTCTATCCCATCATTATTTACGGTGTCTGTCAGGAAGAAGACACTCTTTACGACATTGCGACACACACTTGCCCAAATGACTATTTAAAGAGCTCCTGAAAAAGCCTGCGCGTGATGGGGTAGCACTCACAGGCGATCCTCTCCAGGCTATCCTGATCAAGAATCCTTACCAGACCCCTTTGATACTGAATCAACCCGCCACGCTGCAAGATGCCTGCCATGAGGGTGACGGTTGAGCGGCGGGTGCCGATCATGTTGGCGATAAGCTCCTGCGTGAGGGGAATATCTGGAGTGCCGAGCCGGTCTTGCACCATAAGCAGCCATCGGGACAGGCGCTCCTCGCCGTCGTGCATCCGATTGCAGGCCGCGAGCTGGGCCAGTGTCCGGCCTTGATACTGCACATAGCGGAGGACCAGCCGGCGCAAACCTTCCTCGCGCAGAAAGAGCTCTTCGAAGATTTTAAAGTCCATGCGGAAACCACTGCCCGCAACCTGCATGAGACAACGGGTAAAGCCGGGCCCGGGTCCAAGCGCCTGGAGCGCCTCGGGCAGCCCTTCACGACTCACAATACCGACCTCGACGGCATCCCCGTTGGACATCGTAGTCATCGTCGAGGCCATGCCGGAGGTAAGAAAATGCGCGTAGCGGGGAACCTCTCCCGATTCGTAGAGGATCGCGCCTAGAGGCAACGGCACCGCCTCCACGTGCGTGAGGAGGGCGGCTCGAACAGCGCGAGGAAGGGTTTCAATCAGCAGATTTGAGAGGGGGAAAGCCAAAGGATGTGGGACCTTCTAAATGGGTTCATTAGGGCAAGCGCGCGCACTGTACCTTTCGTGAGCAGGGTGTGCTAACCCCTTCTCTTCTGCGAGGTTAACGCACACCCTAGGGTTCCGAAGGTAAGCGAGCGAACATAGCGCGCGATTTTCGCCCGGCAACCGGCACGAAAAGACTTACCAGGTGCCTCTTCCGTGGTTGCGGGGCATCCAATCCTGCAAGCACGGCTGGATCCCAATTTAGGTGCCTTATCTATGCCCCTGTCCAGACGAATCACCAATCATCAGGAAATCCGCAAATGGGCCGCATCCTGTCGAGCCATTCCCGCTGAAGTTTCTCCCGATCTGGACGATGGCCGCTTTCCCAAACTTCGGTTTATGTTCCTCGATGGCTCCCTCAATCAACCGGAGCTTATGCCCATCTCGTGGGAAGATTTCTTCGCAAAATTTGATTCGGAAGGGCTGGTGCTCACCTGCGAAGACAATCCTTCAGGAGAACCGACCAAGTTGTACCGGCTCGAAAAGGATGCCGCGAAACCCTAATAGGAATCCGCGGAGAGACGCTTCCAGGCTTGAGCGGCGGCCGGCCCGGCGCCTAGTTGCCACAGTTGTGCAAGAATACTGCACGGCTTCAAATTTAGTGAACAGGCGAGGCTCTCCTCGTCCTGAAACGAAAGGTGTACGTTGCCTGCAAGCCCGTTCAAAAACAAATTGCTTCAGAGTTTGGATCCGGACATCATCGAGCGTCTCTCCCTCCGGCCGGTCACTCTTGAACTTAACCATGAGATTGCATCCCTCGGGAGACCCATTCGCGAACTCGTGTTCATCGAAGAGGGTATGAGCTCGATGACGACCGTCTTTAAAGACGGCTCCGAGGTCGAGGTCGGCCTCTTCGGATACGAATCTGTCATCGGGGTGTCGGCTCTGATGGGAAGCAAACACAGCATGAACCGCATCTACATGCAGTTGGCGGGCCGCGGGTTTTGCTCACCCATCAAGGCTGCAAGTAAGGAGTTCGAGCTGGGCGGCAGTTTTCAGCAAATCGCCTTGCGCTATGTGCAGATGCAACTCACCCAGGCAACCCAGTTCGCCGGTTGCAACGCGAAACATCGCCTTAGACAGCGTCTTGCCCGCTGGCTCCTTCTCTGTGCCGATCGTGCCGGGTCGGATCGCTTCCGTATCTCTCATGAGTTTCTTGCCTATATGTTGGGAAGTACTCGTCCCACGGTCTCAGTGGAAGCAGCCGCTTTCAAAAGGGACGGACTCATCAAATACTCCCGCGGGGTTATATCGATCCTTGACCGCGACGGCCTCGAGCACAAAGCGTGTGAGTGTTACCGCGTGGTGAGAGATCAACTCGAGCGCGAGATGATTTAGGCGACGTTTAGCGCCACTATAACGAGTACGCAAGCATTTAAACGTTAGGGTTGGATTGCGTTGGATAGGAGGTATCTTCCATGCCGAATGTACATGGTGTTGAGCCCAGCCATCCGCCCGCTAGGAAGACAAAAGTCCGCACGCAGCGCCAACCTGCAGGGGTCGCCAGAACCGGGAACGGAACGACGCCTCCCGTGTTATCGGTTGGTGAACGTCCCGTCCCCTTTATCTCCCAATCCGCTAGGACCGGACTTTTAGCTCGTCGACCACATGTTGAACGTTGGGCACAGACTTGGCCAACTTCACGGCTTCCACTCGTTCAGGAGTGCTACGTACGCTGCCTGAAAGAACGATGGTTCCGTGATTGACCTTATAGTCGATTTTCTGACGCTCGAGATCCTTGTGCGCCTGGAGCATGGCCTGATATTTGTCCTTGATTTGGCTGTCGGACGCAGGCTTCACCTTGCCCGCCGGCGGTGTCACGACAACGTCATTAGCAATGGTGTAGCCGCTCGCATTGACGGACGCGATATTTCCAGCCTGAGCCTTTTCGCCGGGTGATGCAACGGCGCCGGTCAGGGTCATCACACCCTTGAGGCGGTTCTGCCAGACTTTGACATTGGAAAGACCGTTGAAGGCGAGTGCGTTGTTGACGGAATCGATCTCGTCAGGATGCTGCCTTACTGCGGACGTGCCGTTACAACCGCAAAGCAGACATACACCAAGGATCGAAGTCGTACAAACGGAACTAGCTAGAGAAAACTTAAAGGGCTTCACGCGATTTCCCCTCCCCTACTTACGACTGCGAAATCAAAAAAAAAGATGCCTGCAGAAGCGTCCGTGGAGAGGGGTCTTTCTTACCTTATAAATGGCCGCAGTAGCGCGAGACCTCCAACCCCCAACAAAGTAGGCCGGACGTCGCCAGGCTGCCGGCCTACTTGCTGCCCGGTGGCACTATGCCATTCATGCGCAGATACTCTACCATTTGCCCGTAGTGGTCGTATCCGTGTGCCACGGCAAACGCGGCGACCGTGGCCGGCGTGTGGAATCCGTCGGCTCCCTCAATGCCGATAAAAGCATTCTGCGGCGTGATCGTCATGATCTGGGCGTGACCATAGGCAAAACTCTGCTTGAGAGCCGGCAGAATTTCATCTTTCGTTTTCAGATCGCTCGCCTGCTTCGCCGCCGCCGGTGTTGTCGCTCCGTTCAGCTTGCTGTAGAAGTAGTAATTCGCGCTGGTAATGTGCGTCAGTTCCTCGGCAAACGTGCGCACGGTTCCAAACTTGGCCGCCGAGCCCGGAGCAAACGTTGCCGCCGTAGGCGCGAAGCCGTACTTGTCCGCCGGCATCGCTTCCGCCACACCCAGCACTTGGGTCTCGAACTCGGTCAGCATGACATCCAATGCCTTGGCCGGCGTCATGGGCTTGCCCGCCTCCGAAGCAGTGTAGGTATCGTGGAAACCTCTCACCTGTGCTGGTCCGCTCGCTACCGCTATGGTGAGCAAACCGATCACCGACCAATTAGAAACTCGCATGCTTCCTCCTTGCCATGGACTACTCCGTTGCGAAGCTACCAGTCTATAAATCGCAATCTTCCGATTCTACTGCTTGCAAGATTTTGCTCGAGCTTCTGCTCAGGTGCAAGCCTTCCTCGAAGCTCTTGTTGCGTCTGGCAGCAACTTCCAGCTTCGGACCAGATCCTTCAAGAATAGGGCGCCAAGCTTTCCCTTCGAGTCCGCAAACACCAGATGGTCTCCGTAGATTTGTACAGTTGAGGCAATAACATGCTGAACTGCACCGGTCGTAAGCTGTACACGATAGGTTGGGTCAGCCATTTGAGACTCCCATATGCCATTACCTATAGGGTCTGCGGTCTCGGCTGCAATGAGGCGAGTCTCAGGCCGTGCATTTGGGAAGGAGTGGTCCCAACTTTACAGAATTGCCCCAAACCGGTCTGTGACCTCCATCACACGTCACATCGCAGTCGATGCGATGGCCGTCACTGGAGGCGACTGACAGCATTGCGCTCGGCAATTCGGGAAGACCGGTAGGAACCGGAACCGGTGGAGCAAAGCCTTGTGACGGTTGGTTCCCAATCGGAGTGGTGTACAAGCAAAAATTCGCGGGGAATTCAAACGAATTTTTGCTCCTTGATCCCATCCCCGACCATTGACGAAGTGCATCCGTCAGTAGCCGGGAAGTTTCGGGGACAGAAGTTTCGAAGTTTCGGGACAAGATCGCGAATTCCACCCAAGCGGGACCTACTAAACGCAGCATTACAGAGTCAGTTGATTTCATAACGAAATTCTCTTGGACGCTCCATGCTTTTATGAGGACGGTCCAAGCTCACCTACATGTTTTAGGCCTCACCCCGATGACCATTCATTTCATTCTTTGCCGCCAATCCCATGGTGGTTGCCATGTTCAACAGCGTCGGAGCAAATTGCCGCATGATCTCTTCCAATTCGGCATTGCGGGTCCGCAGTGCCTGGGCCTCGCCTTCGCGGCGGGACAAAACGCTCCGCAATTCCCGGTTCTCGCGGAAAATGTCCCGGGTTGATTCCAACCGGTCCAATATTCCGCGCAGTTCGTCTTCGGTGACCGGTTTCGCGGGACCGGCCGGGACGGTTTGCTTGGGTGCTTCAGTGGCGGTGGTTTCTTTCCACATAGATCGTCTCCTATATCGCGTGCGGTTCATGTTGCGTTAGCTGCGGTCCATCCTGTCGTAGAGCGATATCACTTGAAGCTGGTTGCTCCGCAGGATTACGAGTTCGTGCGGATCAGGATCTTTGGCCGGTGGAGGGATCAGGATCAAGGCTTTCGCATCGTTCGCCGGGAAAATACACCGGGACACGATGTCCGTGGGTCCCATCCGTCCTATGTTATCCATAACATGACTTGAGGTCCATTGTTCATGGCGGTCTTTCTAAAAATGAAGGCCACGCCAAAAAAGGGGGGGCCATGCCCAAAAAGGGGTTGGTAAAAGCTTCCGCCGGCAACCATGCCTTTTTACCTTGTATTCGTTAAATCTCAATTGCCGCCGAGCAAAGGATCCCATCGCAAAGGAAAGTAGTGCTTCTTCTCCATGGGCGAGGATTTTACCCTGAGACCTCTAGCGGAACTGCTGAAAAACCGCAACTGGCCTTTTCACGTCCAACAGAACACAGCCTTGCCAGAGACAACTCGCCCGCCCCGTCTCCCGGTGATATGATCGCCGCGACCCCTCCTTCCAGAACCCGGTGTTCGGAGTGTACGATGACTCGAACCAGCGGCCTGTCTCTTTGCGTCCTTGTCTTCGGATGTGCGCTCAATACTTGCCTTGCAGCCGACCGGATTCTCTTCGATCGTCTCGGCCCGACTCAAGCCACACTCTTCATCTCCAACGCGGATGGCTCATCCGAGCGGCCTCTCACCCAGCCGGGCTCGCTCGATTACAACCCCTCCTGGTCTCCCGAGGGCGATTGGATCGTCTTTACCTCGGAACGCGGCGGCTCGGCCGATCTATACCGCACTCATCCCGACGGGACAGGCCTCGAACGCCTGACCGACGATCCGGCCTTCGACGATCAGGCTGCCTTCTCTCCCGATGGCGACCGGATTGTCTTCGTCACCACCCGCGCCAACGGGCGGGCAAATCTTTGGATTCTGGACGCGGCCACCCACAAAGCCACGCCGCTCACCTCCGGGCAGGGCGGTGATTTCCGCCCTTCCTGGTCTCCCGACGGCTCATGGATCGCTTTCTCCTCGGATCGCGATCGCGACGGCGACCTTCCTCCCGCCAAAGGCCGATGGGAACGCCTGCATCTGGTGGACATCTATCTCATCCATCCCGACGGCTCCGGTCTCAAACGCATCTCCCACCACGGAGGCTTCTGCGGCAGCCCGAAATGGGCTCGCGACAGCAAAAGCGTAATTACCTATTGCATGTCGGCGCAGGATACATGGGACAATCGCTCTGGCCAGGGAGACGGCGACAACCAGCTCTTTAAGATCGATATCGTCAGCGGCGCCACCGCGCCCGTTGCGGCCGGTCCTGGCGTCAAGCTGCTGCCCACGCTGTTGTCTTCGGGCGAGATCGCCTATCTTCGCCGCGACAAGGCCGAGCACGGAGTCTTTTATTCCAGCGGCAAAGCGGGTCCCAAGGGCAGTGATCTGCGCTGTCCCTCCTGGTCGCCGGACGGCGCGCAAGTCGTCTACAGCCGCTTCGTCTCCAAGCACCCTGCCGAGCCCGTGAAGGTTTGGAGCCGGAATCCGAACTTTGAAATGTACAGCACCGCGTTGCTGCCCGCATACGATTCCCGCGGAGAACACCTCGCGGTCACCAAGATAAGCTCCGACGGTGCAACCACCAGCCTATTGATCGTCGATGAAGGCAAGCCGGCACGCTCCATTCTCACCCAGAAGGGGCTGATTCTGGCTCCATCCTGGTCTCCCGACGGCAAGCAGATCGTAGCCGGCGTCGGAATCTTCACTGCATTCCTCGATTTCGCATCTGGAGGCAAGAAACCCATCGATCCCATCAACGGCGGAGCTCAGGTAGGTATCGTGAACGCCGATGGCTCCGATTTCCACCTAATCACTTCGGGTAACAGCAACAATGCCTTCGCATCGTTCGCGCCCGACGGCAAACACATCGTCTACCGCACTACCGGTCCCGATGCTGACGGCCTGCGCATCATGAATCTCGACGATCGCTCCATCACGGTTCTCACCAACGAGTGGGATAACTTTCCCGTCTGGTCTCCCCGCGGAGACCTCATCGCCTTCATCCGCAGGAACGGAGCCGATTTCAATATCCTCACTATCCACCCTGACGGTACCGGCCTGAAGCAGTTAACCGACGACCACGGAGTCAACGCCCACCTGGCGTGGTCTCCCGATGGAGAGCGGCTTTTGTTCTGCAGCAGTCGCATGGGATTCAAAGACGAAGTCGTGTTGATTGGCGCGCCGCAGCCTTACGGCGAAGTCTTCGTCATGCGCTATGACGGCACCCATGTCCAACAGCTTACCGACAATCAGTGGGAAGAAGGCGGACCCGCCTGGCAGCCGCACAAGCCGGCATTGGACGCCCGAGCCGCCTCATCGCAGTAGAGTTGACGAGCGCATAGACTGGCGTGAACGAACACTGCCTACTGGCGCAGGCCACGAAAGAAGGCACGAATATCCTCCGCCAGAAGCTCCGGTTCTTCTGCCGCGGCGAAGTGTCCTCCCCGAGGCATATCTGTCCAACGTTGAACGTTGTACCCGCGCTCCACCCACGTCCGGGGAGGGGAGAGGATTTCCTTGGGAAACCGAGCCACCGCGCACGGGGGATGAACGAATGCGTTCTGTTCAAAATGAAGAGGCGCCTTCCTGTTTTCGTAATACAAGCGGAACGACGAGTTGATCGTACTGGTCATCCAATACAGGGTCACGTTGGTCAGCAGCTCATCCCGGGTAAAGCTGCGATAGAGGTCCCCATCGCAGTCGGACCAATCGCGAAATTTTTCCAATATCCACGCCGCCAGGCCGGCGGGCGAGTCGTTCAGCGCATAAGCCGCTGTCCGGGGGCGGGTCCCCTGCACATGGGCATAGGCTCCGTTCTTGTCGTTCCACTCTGCAGCCTCCGCCAGGAAACCCTTTTCCTCCCCGGTCAGTTCCCTCTCATCCGTAACAAAAGGCCGATAGGACCCCGGAATGTAGTTCAGGTGAATGCCGATCACATGCCCGGCGTGGCGTAAACCCAACGCCGTACTCACCCCGGCGCCGATATCTCCGCCCTGCGCGGCAAAGCGCTCGTAGCCCAGCGCCTGCATCAATTGCACCCACAGGCCGGCGATGCTCGAGGAGTTCATCCCGCGGCTCATCGGCTTGTCGGAAAAGCCGTATCCGGGCAGAGAGGGTACAACTACGTCGAATGCGTCTGCCGGGTCGCCGCCATGAGCCGCCGGGTCGGTCAGTTGCGGAATGACGCGCATCATCTCAACAAACGATCCCGGCCAGCCGTGCGTGAGGATAAGGGGGATGGGAGCGGGCCCGCTACCCCGCTGATGGATGAAATGAATTCTGCCGCCCTCCCCGCCGAACCGGTAATGGTCAAACGACGAAAGCCATTCCACCTGCGCCTCCCAATCAAATTCGTCATGCCAGTAGCCGCAAATATCCTTCAAAAAGTCGCGGTCAAAACCGTACTCCCACATGTCGCCCGGGGTGTCATCACACCAACGCGTTCGTTCCAGACGGCCACGGAGGTCGTCTACCTCTAATTGCGAAAAGGGCAACTCGAACCGTTTCAATGTCATACGTGTCATTCCAGCCTGGAAACTGCAAAAGGTGTGTTGTCCCAAATCTCCCCGGCTTGTGCAGAATATTCGGGTGTCGATCAGTTGCTGAACCTAGCTTCACGATAGGCTCAAAGAGCATGCCTGGCAGCCATATACCCTACCTTACCTATCCCATCATTCTCGTCGCGGTCTTTGCACGCCAGATGTGGCTGCCGGTTCCCGCCGTGTTTTTTTTGATGATGGCAGGTGCTCTCGGAGAGCGCGGTAAGCTGAGCCTCCCGGCGATCATCCTTACTGGTGTTCTGGGATGCGTGTTGGCAGATTTCGCCTGGTTCCACGCCGGTCGCCGCTGGGGCAGCCGGATTCTTCGAATTCTGTGCAGCTTCAGCGCGGACAGTCGCTACTGTGAGAAGAGGGCAAGAGACGTATTTGCGCGGTGGGGATTGCGCACCCTGATGATAGCCAAATTTGTTCCAGGGCTTGACGGGGCCATGCCGCCCTTATCGGGAATGCAAGGTGCGAGCGTCATCGAGTTTATCTCGTTCGATGCTGTCGGTGCCCTTCTCTGGTCCTCTGCCTACTGCTTGATCGGTTATATATTTGCCGACCGCGTGACTATTGTGGCGGGAGGCTTGGACCGTGTGGGCGGGACGTTGGCGATCGTCATTGGGGTGCCGTTTGCCTGCTATTTGGGCTGGAGGATGTGGGAGCTGCTTCGCATGATGCACCAGCTCCGTATCCGAACAATTTCACCGGCACTCCTCCAGGAAAAGCTCGCGTCGGGGAAGAAGGTGGCTGTTTTGGACTTGATCCTCTGCGAGAACGACATCCTGCTGGATACGACCCCAGGCATTCCCGGCGCGGTGCGCATCGACCCGACGCGACTGCGCACCTCGAGCAAAGTCCATGTTCCCGATGACGTCGACATCGTCTTGTACTGCTCGTCTCCCAAGGAGCTGACCAGCGCGCGCGTGGCTGTCTCTCTGCGCCACAAGGGAATCAGGAAGGTATGGATTCTGGAAGGAGGACTCAAAGCCTGGCAGACGCTGAGCCTGCCGACGTCGACGAAACTCGGCAATCCCCAGGAGACAGCTGCCCGCTTCGGTATCGAGGTAGCAGGCCGAAGACGAAAAGGTGACGAATCCCTTGCTGCCCGGCTCAGATAATGAGCGATGTGGGTACGGAGCGATGGCTTTACTTGCTGGCTCCGCCGACACTTACCAGGCTGACTCCGTCAAAGGTAGTTTTGCCCGCGTTCTCCGGAGGCGTGCTCCTGAGGGCAACTATGCCGGTGTTCTTGGGCAGAAGATGGTAGTGCAGTTGCAGATAGGTCCGGACCAGGACCGCTCTTCTACGCGATTGCAATAGTTCATCTGACGGCGATCCTGAAGAGGCGTAGCCCTCGACGATGAGGGGCTTATCGTAGATTTGTTTAAACTCACCGACCGCCTGATCGATATTCTGCCTGCCATTCGCTGACAGCACTTCTTCCCCGCTCTGATCTTTTGTGAAAAGAGAAGAAGCATCTATCCACTCGCGGTTCTCAGGCAATGACTTGAAAATCTGTCCGGCGCGATACTGCTCCACCGGCAGATCGTCAAGGTTGTCGTAGCCGCGGTGTTTGAAGAAGCCTTTGAAGAAGAATTCGTGCTTCAACGCTTCTGTGTCGTCGGTCAGGTTGCCCGAAGCCTCGTTGAAGTTGGTAAGGGATTGCTGCAGGTTGGTGCCTGCGTCTTCGCCATACTGATCCTGGGCAAACGCGCTCTTCAGCGTGGTATTGATCTGCTCCGTTGTCTGGTCGAGATTCTGTGTTGCCGCCCTGGCACTGGTCAGGGTTTCGTCCATCTTGGGGACCAGCTGCCGCGATTGCACGTCCGCCAGGAGACTATTGACGCGAGTCGAGGTTTCGTTGAGCTTCTCAGTGGTCTGGCGGACGTTCGCGATGGACTGCCTTACGTCCGCCGCAGTTGCTTGATCTTCGAGCAAAAGCCCCGCGGCGCCTTTCCCTTTTCGCACGTCGAGCACCACTCCGTCTACGTTTCTTAGGGTACCGGTCGCGGTGTCAAGAGTGGTGTCCAGCCGGCCGCTTACGTCTTTCATGGTGCCTTGAAGGGCGGTGATGGTGGTGCCCGCCTGGTTCATGAGGCCCTGCGCCTGTTCCAGCATCTTGGTTAGGTCGAAGGGCTCTTTGCTGATGAGAGTGCTGCTCGGCGGGGCTTCGGGCGAACGATCGGTACCAGGATGGATGAGCACGAATTTGTCCCCCACCAATCCCTCCGTCTCCACGGTCACCAGCGAATCTTCGCGAATCAAACCATGCAGTTTATCCTCTACATTCAGCTTCAGACGGAATTTTTGTTCCGGGCTTGCCGGGACCTGGATATTTACCACTTCGCCAGCATCCAGGCCGCCCACTCTGACTGTCGCCCCTTTCGGTAGCCCATCCACACTCTGGAAATTAGTGTAGAAAACAACGTGACGGTTAAACGCTTTGTGCTGATCGCCAATCAGAAAGAGGCAGGCGCCGAACAGCACGATAGCGGCGGTAACGAAAATCCCGATGATTCCGTTGTGGTTTTTCATGCGACTAGCAGCGCTCCGCTATGAATTGTTGCAACCGGTTGTCATTTCTGCTGTCGAGTTCTTGCGGCGTGCCGAATGCCAGGAGCCGGCCTTGATCCAACACCGCAAACTTGTCTGCGATCTTGCGCGCTCCATTAATGTCGTGGGTGACAATCACCATGGTGGTGTGGCGCTCGGTTTTGACTTTCATGAGTAGGCGATCGATCTCAGAGGCGGTGATTCTGTCCAATCCGCTGGCGGGCTCATCCACCAGCAGAATCTCCGGCTGAAGCACCAGGGCCCGCGCCAGCCCGGCTCGCTTCTGCATACCGCCGGAGAGAGCCGACGGCATTTTGTTACCATCTTTTTCCAGCCCGACTTCTCTTAAGGTCTCTTCGACCACGAGCTCGATCTCGTCAGGAGATTTGTTGCGGTCCAACCGATGAAGGGGCAGGGCGAGGTTTCCACTGAGAGTGAAGGAATCAAAGAGAGCCGCGCTCTGGAAGAGATACCCCATTTTGCGGCGGACCTTCACCAACCCGTCCTCGTCCAGAGCCGACATATCTTTTCCTGTCACCAGGACTTTTCCTGCGTCTGCCATCAGCAGGCCAATCATCAGTTTTAAGGTCACACTCTTACCGGTCCCGCTTCGCCCCAGGATGCAGATTGCTTCTCCCTGAGCTACGCTGAATGACACCCCGTCGAGAACTTTCCTGCCGGCAAAACCCTTTTCCACTTGTTCAAACGCGATCGTAGTCTCGCTGGCTTGCCCCTCGGTCATATAGCCTGCTCCGGAAAAAGGAAGAAGATGCATTTGACCAGGATCACGTCCGCCAGGATGACGACCAGCGAAGAGACGACAACGCTGTTGGTGGCCGCTTTGCGCACGCCGTCGGAGCCTTCGTTGGTGGTGTATCCAAAAAAGCAGGAGATGACGGCGATGAGGTAGCCAAAGACCGCGGTCTTCAGGGTGGGGGGAAGGAAATCGGCGAGTGCGACTCCGTCGAAGGCACGCTGCAAGTAGAGCGTCCAGCTTAGATGCGACCAGATATGCTCGGAGAGAAAGCCCCCGAAGATACCCGCTGCATCCATAAAGATGGTCAGCAGCGGGAGCATGACGGTACAGGCGATGACCCTGGTGACTACCAGCAATTTGAAGGAGTTGACGGAAAGGGTTTCGATAGCGTCGATCTGCTCAGTGGCGCGCATGTTCGCAAGCTGTGCTCCAATACCTGCGCCCACGCGCCCGGCCATCAGCAAGGCGGTGACCAGCGGTCCAATCTCATTAAAGAACGCAAGAGATTGGAAGACGGGAATTTCTGCGGTTGCGCCAAACTGCACCAGGGTGCTTCGCGTGTGCAAGGTGATGACCACGCCGAGCGCCAGGCCGGCCGCCACGACCAAAAAGAAAGAACCTACGCCGATTTCATAAAACTGCATGAGAAGGTACTCGCCTTCAAACGGCGGCACCCACGCATCGCGGATTGCCCTTGCGCCAAATAGCGCCACTTGTCCGATGGAATCGAAAAGTGATTTCAGCAACTTAACTTTCCCTCACTGTCTGGGCTTTTGATGCGTCATAAACTTCTTGGTAGCGCACTTTCTGCAGGCAAATTTATGCCTCTCAGGAAGTTACGGACCATCAACCTCTGCCTCAGTCATCCCTGTAGTCAATGAGCGAAGACCATCCCAACGATTCCGCAAAATATCGCGAAAGCTCGAGAGCGCCCGGGTTGTGACCCGCGGGGAAATCTATACAGGCTGCGGAAAAAGTCACTGCCGGCAGCCGCTTGGGCGCTGGTTCCCTGACCAGGGGCGGGTGCCCCATATCTCGCTCGTTTTTCGCGAGATGTGGGATTCCACGAGGTTGACCGCTAAGTGCCTCGGACGAATCGAGAGTCAGAGGGAAAAGTGCAATCGAATCCCAAATCTCGCGAAAAACGAGCGAGATCCCCGGATTTCCTGCACGTGGCACCAATCAACGTCAGGGTTTGCGGTTTTCATCAAGGAAAGCCCACTGAAGTGCATCAACGCCCACAAGTCGTTCGGGCTTCAACGTGGAGATTGTGTCAACGGGCGCGGGCCGCTCCGGGACGATAGCATCGCGGATTTATGTCAACACTACATGGAAGAGTTAGGCGATGCAGATGTCGGAAAGACCCATTTATCGTTTTTGCTTTGGTGAAGACAACGCAGCGCCTGCTCAGTTGCTGCTTCTCGACTTAGGCACATCCATTCAGAACGGGCAGCAGACTGGACCGTTTTGGCTTCACTTCCCATCCGGCTCAACTCGTGATCCTGCACGACCCTGAACACGAATGGGCCTTCCTCAACAATCTCAATTCTTCTCCAGAATTCGGCATTGCCGATTTGCTTCCGCATCACGCGTTCGAAGATCTTGGCGTCACCCGACATCCCACCAGCGTAGCGGAACGCCGGAGATTACGGAAGGTGATGATAAATCGCTCTTTATGTGGAAAAGTAGTTGAGACGCGCGATTGTTCTCGCAACTGATTCTCCTTCTCACATGGCTCGCAAAACCGCCAGCGTAGCATCGTCTGTCTGGATGCCTCCAGAAAAAGCGTCCATGGAGTCAAGGACCGACCGAACGAGTTCATCCGCAGGCTCCATCCTGCTGGCCCCCGCAGCCTGGAGGAGGCCGTCAATTCCCCACTCTTGACCCGACGGACTGGACGCTTCGATCACACCATCGGTGTATGCAAGAACCAGATCGCCGGGATCGAGGCGGACAACCTCCTCGTGCCACATTGCGTCGGGAAACAATCCCACCGGAGCTCCGCTCGGCTCAAGCCAATTGAGGGACCCGTCGCGATGAAGGACCATTGGCGGATTGTGTCCCGCATTCACGTATCGCAGCGCGAGGGTCACCCGATCCAGCACGCCATAAAACAGCGTCGCATAGCGGTCGGCGGGCGATGAGGCGCAGGCCTGGAGGTTGACGGCACGGAGGATGCCGGCCAGGTTGTCGCCGGTGAACTGAGCCGCGGTCCGCAGCGACGCCTGCACACTGGCCATCATGAGTGCGGCAGCAACTCCCTTTCCGGAGGCATCGCCCACAAGCATCGCTACCTGGCCATCCGCCAGACACGTGAAGTCGTAGCAGTCGCCGCCCAGAGCTCGGATCTGCCGGCAGCTCGCACTGTAATCCGCCTGGCAATCGTTCCAGGCTGGACCACGCATGAAGCGCTCCTGAACTAAACAGGCGTCAAGCCAATCAGGGCTAACATCCACCACCATATCGTCGGTCGTCATAGGTCAACCTCCACTTATATGTCGATTGCAGAGGACAAAATTCGACATGGGGCGCGGATTTTTGCAGACGTAATTTTTTTCCGGCAAGGAATGTCGAGAACCGGACGCCGGCTCCGACTAAGGGATGAAAGCGCAGAACGGAGGCCCGCCGGGGCCCTCGGACAGCCAATATGATTCAATCCGGCGAAAAGGCTTCGATGAGCCTCAACCGCATTACGTAACCAACAGGAGGAGAAACCGTCGTGAAATACATTCTGATGATGTCGAGCACCAAAGCGGGCGTTTCCGGGTATCACACCTGGTCGCAGAGTGACCGCGATACGCACATGCAAACCTTGGGCGCCATGGTGAAGGAGTTGGTGCAAACAGGTGAGTTCGTTGCCACAGAAGGACTGGCCGAACCCACGGAAGCCAAAGTCGTGCGCGGCGGGACAAATGGACTGCCGGTGACGGATGGCATCTTCCCCGAATCGAAAGAGTTTCTGCTGGGCTATTGGATTGTCGACGTGGCCACGCCCGAACGCGCTTACGCCATCGCGGGCCGGATCTCGTCGGCGCCCGGACCGGGAGGTATTCCGACTAACCTGCCGATCGAGGTGCGGCAGATCGCGGCTGGCCCCGGCGCCGCGAACTGACCCGGCGACTAACGGGAATCGAGACACGGAAGGCGCTGTCCGGTCGCATCTGGGCAAACACAGCGAAAAGGAGCCTAAGAAAATGAAATACATTCTGATGATGAACGGGAACAGGTCGGATTTCGAGGGATATGCCCGGTGGTCGAAAGAGGACCTGCAGACCAATGTTGCGTTCATGCGCGAGTTCAGCAAGGAACTGAAGGACTCTGGCGTGTTCGTCTCCTCCGAGGGACTGGGGTGGCCAAACGAAGCCAGGCTTGTACGCGCCGGAAGTAAAGGACAGCCCATCACCGATGGAGTATTTCCGGAATCCAAAGAGTTCCTTGCCGGATACTGGATCGTTGACGTGGAAAGCCCCGAGCAGGCTTACGCGATTGCGGCGCGGCTTTCTCAGGCGCCCGGCGCAGGAGGAAAGGTGGGTGGCATGTCTGTCGAAGTGCGGCGGGTGCTAAGCAGTCACAGCGATTTAGGTCTGTGAAAGTCGAACTGGAGAAAGCATGAACGGCCCGGAGATTCCGATCGAGCACCTGCTCCGCGAATTGGCGCCGCAGGTAGTCGGCGTGGTAGCCCGGCGCTTTCGCGACTTTTCCTCGGCCGAAGACGCGGTCCAGGAAGCGATGCTGGCCGCCTTCATGCAGTGGCCGCAGCAGGGCACCCCCGAGAATCCGCGCGGGTGGCTGATCAGGGTGGCTTTGAGGCGGATGACCGACACGGCGCGCAGCGAGATGGCGCGCCGCCAGCGGGAGACCGCTATCACAACCGAGGAGGTGCCGGCGATAGAGCCGGCGGAACTGGAAACGGAGATGGATCCCGAAGACACGCTCGTTCTCCTTTTCATGTGTTGCCATCCCCCACTGAGTACGTCCTCAGCAATTGCGCTTACCCTGCGCGCAGTAGGCGGCCTGACCACAGCGGAGATTGGCAACGCGTTTATGGTCCCTGAGGCGACGATGGCGCAGCGGATCAGCCGCGCAAAACAGAGCATCAAGGCATCGAAGGTTCGCTTTCGCCTGCCGACTCCGCAGGAGCGCAGAGAACGGCTGCCCGCGGTTCTCCATGTGCTTTACCTGATCTTCAGCGAAGGATATGCGAGCAGCATTGGCGCGCACTTGCAGCGACTTGACCTGGCACGCGAAGCGATCCGGTTAACTCGCAGCGCGCAGGCTCTGCTGCCGGAAGATGCAGAGATTGCCGGATTGCTCGCGCTGATGCTGCTCACCAATGCGCGACGGGCTGCCCGGAGCGGGCCGGGTGAGGAACTAATCCCGCTTGACAAGCAGAACCGAAGCTTGTGGGACCAGGCCGAGATCACTGAAGGCACGGACCTACTGACGCTCGCGCTCTCCAAGGGAGCCGTGGGACTCTACCAGCTTCAGGCGGCGATCGCCGCCGTTCATGACGAGGCAACGCGTCCGGAAGATACGGACTGGCCGCAGATTCTGGCGCTATACGAACTGCTCCAGCGCGTTGCGCCCAGCCCCATGGTGACACTGAACCACGCCATTGCCGTCGCGATGGTACACGGACCGCAGCGAGGGCTTGAACGTCTGCGCGCGCTGGACAGCGATGAACGGCTGGCTGGGCATTATCGGCTGGACGCTGTGCGCGGCCATTTGTTCGAGATGCTCGGAGATCTGGAAAGAGCGGTCCAGCACTATCGCACGGCGGCGACCAAGACGGCCAGTCTACCGGAACAGAACTATCTGATGACCCAGGCGGCGAGACTCGAAGAGGCTGGCAAAGATTTGCATAATGGCTCCCCCACTCCGGAATCGCGGCTTTGAATCTATTCAACTTCGAGAATCATGGAATGAAGTCTGCATTCAGCCGGATTTGGCCAGTGAGAGCATGATGGGATGGAGTCGATATCTGCACCAGGAAACGGTCGAGCTGGTTACGAAATTCTCGACACCACGAACCTTTCTCTGGCGGACAGCGTAGCCTTTGTGCTTAGAATCCTGGGGGAACGCGCAGGTCCGAGAAGTTCGTGAGGTTGGCCTCAACCGCGACGGGGCGGATTGTCAGAATGGGACGATTCGCCCTCGCGATATGGCAGCGCAAGAAGGCTTCTAACGCGCGCTGATAACGCAGCGAGTTCCGCGACGGCCGATTGGATGTAGGTCTGCGCATCTGCTCCACCGAGGCTGGCCAGGTACAACGTATTCGTCAAGCTCTGAAGCGGATTGTTGATCTGGTGCGCCATCTTGTGGGCTCGTTCTGCCGACGCTTCCGCCTTTGCAGACTGACGCGCCTTCTCATCCGCGTCTTGTTGTCGAAGGATGACGGCAACATAGTCAGTGAGGCTCTTCAAAAGGTCGTAGTCTCGCCGGTCAAAGGCCTCTTCGGATGTGTGGGAGACTGCCCAGATAGTCCCTCGGAAGTGGTCCGCTTCCCAAGGGATGAGCATCCCATCTGTGATCGGTTTTGCCGTGACACCGAGGAAATCGTAGTAGGGTTTTGTGACGCGGTACAGATGTGGTCTGCCGCTATCAAGACACGAGCCGCAAGGACTGAAAAAGCGTGGTGTGCGACCTTGGAGGTACTGGCTGAAACTTCCTGCAATGGCAACCCAGCGAAAGGTTGGTTTACCTGCTTCGTCGGGTTCCTCCAGGCTGATCCCCGCACTATCTGCACCGCAACAGGTCATCGCCACATCGACCAGTTCTTGCAGAACATTCTCGCGGTGTGTCGAAAATACCTCGGTCACACGACGCAAGGCATCGAAAGGCTGTTGCAGGTCTCTCTTTTTTCCAGTTCTACTGAGAAAGGCATGGTCGCTGAGCAAGTCTCGGAATTCCATTCCGGTCTCAGATTCCGTGCTCAACATTGCCCCTCCTTGGAAAATTCTACGATTGAAAGGTCGAGGGGATGTGCTGAGAGTACCCATCCCAGCCGGCCGGCGTCAAGTAGCGGTGGGGTGAAATAGAACGGTTCAATAGGCCCCTAACTTATTCGATTATATGGCCGTCGAGCTCTTATAATTAATGAATTAGAGCCAGCGACTCCGGACAGATCGTCGATCCAAAGAAGGAATCGGCCGAAACCCTACACTGGATGGCATTCAATCACTGAGGATGCCTCCGTTGCGATGATCCTGGTGAGGGAGAATCGGGCCGATGCGAGAAGGGACCGGAAATCCGCTTCGGTACGTTCGCGGCCTCCGATCGCCAGCATCAGCAGATCCGCTAGACCAGCTGGGCGCGCCTCGGAATCTACAAGAGACTCGACCAGGATGAGAGTGCCGCTCGGGAGGATGACGCGCCGGATATTTTGAAGGATCTTGACGGCGTCGTCATCCGGCCAGTCGTGAATCACACCCTTCATCAAATAGGCAGTGCCCCCCGCGGGTACGGAGTCAAAGAAGCTTCCACCTACGATCTGACAGCGTGCAGCAACATCGCCTGAAAGGATGGCAGCGGCGCCGGCCACTACCGGCGGTAGATCGAAGAGAATGCCTCTGACTTCTGGGGTCGCCGCAAGGATATCCCGCAGCAGCGCACCTTCGCCGCCTCCCACATCCACAATGCATTGGAACCGCGAGAAATCGTATGCGGCCAGCAAAGCCGGCGTAGTCCATTGGATGCCCTGCGTCATGACTGTATTGAAGATTTCTGCATCGTTGGGATGCGCGGAGAGATATTGAAAGAAGTGCTGTCCGAAGACCCGGGGAAATGCTGGCTCGCCGGTGCGAACAGAATCGTACAGTTCGCCAAGCGGGCGCCAGAGAAATGGCGCAGGCAGGAAGAGAACGCTCTCCCGCTGAGACTCAGGATGATCGGCGCGAAGAACCTCTGTAAGCGGCGTATTACGAAAGCGGCCATCGGGGTCAAGCGCGAACATTTCGATGCTGACAAGAGCGCGCAATAGACGCTCGAGCGTCGGCGGGTGCGCATCGCAATCGGAGGCCAGTTCTGCAGCGGACTTGGGGCCAGAAGCGAGGAGATCAGGGATACGAAACTTGGCCGCAGCATAGATCGCCTGGGCGGCAATGACTCCAGGCCAGATGTAGTCCATTGGACTGCTCGGCATAGGCTGCGCTTCTCCTTCAATGTTGGAAAAATCTTATCTCCGTTCCGGCGCCGGCGCCAATAGACTAACCGGCCATACGCGCGACATGCTACAACTGCTCCCGCCAGAGTTGGCGTGCCCCTTGACCCGTCCAGTTTCTCGTCTGGAATGCAAAGCATCCCAAAGTTGGAGAAATTCCCGTCGATGAGAGAGTGTGTCAGGGTAAGCCACCGCGCCGGAGAACCAGTCCGCCTGAAAGCCACGTATTTTCCATGAACCCTGTGACGCACATCACTGTCAGCGACACGAATCTCTCATAAAGTATGGATATGCAGGAAAGAGGAGGTAAACACCATGCCCAACGAACCCGAAAGCCCCAAAACATCAGAACTGGATGAGTCCAACACCGCGGAGACGCCGGAACAAAAGAGAATCAACAACATCGCCAACGAAGCCGCGGCAAAAGCCGGAAAGAGGGAAAGGTCTTTCGATCGGAACCAGGGCACTTTCCCACGGGGCGGACCTTCCGGAATGGCATAAGTCCAGCTCTCTTAGGGCACGGCCAAACTCTCATAGCCCAAGATGAGGTTCAACCCGTTTTCCCGTGGGCGATTAGGATTACAGGACACCCATTGTGTCAAAAGCAGGACGGGGCGGATTCTCTCGCCGTTATTACGGTCGTAGGGAAGGCCATTGTTCAATCTTGATGCGGGCGACGATGGTTGCGCCACCCTTGCCGTCCGGTCCAAACACCAACGCCTCGCCGTCTGAGACGGGACTTGCCTGCGGGAAAGCCGCCGTGATATTGGGATTGTGGGTGACAATGAATGTGTTCGTGCCGGATGGAAACTGCGTCACCTTGTTCTGGAGCCAATGCGCCTGTGCTTCGCTGCCGCCTTGCATACTCTTCCCGTTGTCGCCGAGTTCTGCATAGGTGCGTGCACTCCCAAGTTGAGCATACCTAACGGTTTCCAGAGCTCTGTACGTCGGACTGGACAGCACTGCACCAACAGGAATCTTGAGATCATGCAGCGCCTTGCCCATTGCCGTTGCCGTATTGCGCCCCTTCTCGTCTAGTTGCCGTTCGTCTCCCCTGTTTTCGACGTCCGCCGACTCTCTAGCAGGTGGTTCGGAAGGCGAACTGGCATGGCGCATCACAACTACGTAGCCCCCGTGTTCAAGCGCATGCACCAGGGCGGCGCCTTCCAGGTTCTGTGCACCGGCTGTCGTTCCGATCGCCAGAATAAGGATCGAAAGCAAAATCTGAAGAAGATCCGATTTGAGCCGCACAGCGTTTCACACTCCTTTGCTGGGATATCGCCCGTGAGGATAGGACGTCAACTGAGCGAGCCTATAGAAGGTCAACGATGGGAGGAAAGGTGAGCAGAATGCTGAGGACCAACAACGCAAGAGATACCCGGTTGATTCGGCTCATGGCGACGGTCCGCTTTCCCCAGCGCCACTCCAGCAATCCCCACACCAGGAACCAGACGGCAATAGCGACCGTCGTCACACCGGAGAGCGGCCCCGTCGGCTTGTAAAAGTTGAGACTGTTCTTGATGGGAACCGACTTGTCTCCAGCAAAAGCAATGATGGCAAGAACGAAGCTGCCGATGGCGGCTGCTAGCATGGCTGCCGCGCCTGAGCCATTCGGGATACCGGGTGCGGCGCTGTCTGAAACGTTCACTCTGCCTCTCCATTGCTCAGTTGAATGGTCTGTCCACCTTGCACCGGCGCGTACTTGTCGAGCATGGCGCCGAAGAATCCGGCAACGCCCGCTGAGACAAACGAGGCTAGGACGAAGGCGAGTACTCCGGCCCGAAGCTGCTTGTGATTCTTGAGGTCGCGCCCGTACTTGAAAAAGACGAAGGCGACCATGGTGATCGAGATGGGAGCAAACCACGCGATGTGCTCCTTCCACTCCATTCCCAGCGCATGCCATCCGCTGGTGGAACGGCTTGACATCAACAGTCGTTGCGGGAAGAGCGCAAGATCCTTAGTGCCCGGCGGAAGGGCCGCTCGATACCACGGGTAGATCACGTAAGCGCCAGTCAGCACGGCTGTCCACGCCAATACGGCCATCGCGCCCAGGTAGAGCTTGATAAACCGCTCCTCTCGGGCCGTTTCGCCAACAGGAGCGGACGATGTCGTGAACCGGTAGATCTCAATGAGCGCGCCGGAACAAGCCAGCAGGTACAGAGCGCCGAATCCCATGCCGTGTATGAGAGTCCACAGACCACGTGCCGTAATTTCCATTCTTGTGCCCTCCGCTGCGGGGCGGCCTACCTTGGCCGCGCTCCCCACCTCATCGAAATCCGTTACCCCGCATCGGCCCCGGCATCCAGTTGTTCGCCGCTGTGTCCTTCTTGTCGCCGTCTTTTCCCTTGTCATCTTTACCGCCCCAGGTCCAATACATGCCTGCGTACGCATAATTCTCCGTCTGGCCGGCGATCGAATGGCCGTAGCAGAACAAGAACTGCTCATTGGGATTGTGCTTGAAGTGGTAATAGCCGCCAACGTCGATCATGGCTGAATGCCCGGTTTGGGCCGCTGCAAACCCTTCGCGCCCGTGCGCAAATAACTCCGCGCCCAGTTCAAGCCTCTCGTTGAGCTCCCGCTTCACCAGCCATCCGGTATAGGGAAAGTCTTGATAGTTGGCTTGCGGGACGACCTGATAGCCGCCACCGCCATCGAAGAGCCACTTGCCGTAGTTCTTTTGCAACCACAAGGGTAGCTTGTACCAGACTTTCCCGACGCCCAGCCCCTTGTCATAGTTTCCAGTCGGCATTTCAAACATGGTGAAGGTGCCGATTTGTGGAATGTGTTTCGTCTCCTTGATGATGGCTAGTTTCACCCCCAGTTCCGTGTCGATAAGACCGAACGCGCTCGGACCCGTTCCACCGGGCAGGTAAACGGGATTGTTCGACGGAAAGACCCCTCCCCAAGGCAGGATGGCGTGCAGTTGCACTCTGGGAATGGCGCCCCAGTTGAACTCGAAGGCCGGTCCGGTCGAGTCGATCTCTGCCGGTGTGCCATCGACGCCGCCGAAGATGTAGAACTCGTAATGATGCAGGTCCACCGGAACCGGATCATCGGTTTGATACGGAGGCCCTTGTGCCCACAGTCGAGAACAGGTCAGCATGACAAGCAAGAACAGTATCAGTCTTGAGCAATGACGGCGACTCATCCGCGCCTCTGCCTCCCACCACGAATCAGCTGGCCGTTGCTATCGAGATCCGATATTACACTATCGAAATTCGATTCGGATGAAACGGAGATATATTTGATTTGTGTCCAGTCACCAGCGAGAACTCCTATTCGGCCTGATACGGATTCATGTACTCCTACATGCGTCTCAGGAGCCCATCTTCGGCTTTGCGATGATGGAGGAACTGGCGCATCATGGATATCGCATCGGGCCGGGAACTCTCTACCCACTTCTGCATGGCCTGGAACGCAGCGGTCTTTTGAAATCTGTCCTCAAGAATGTTGGAGGGCACAGTCGCCGGGTCTATAAGATCACGGCTGCGGGCAACAGGGCTTTGGACAAGGCCAGAGTGAAGGTCGATGAACTGCACCACGAACTTCACGAAGAACATCCCCGGAAGATTTCGCCGTTGAACGATGGCGCTGCGACCAGCTAGCCCAACTCCCCCGATTCATGTTGCACGAGACAGCAGAAGGTGTGCGGACCCGTAAATTTTGTGGAAAATATTCGCCTTTTATTCGCCTATACTCTTATACATGTTTCCCGAACCAGAAAGCGCAAAGCTTGTCGTGGTTCAGTGCAAGGGCTGCCAAGAGAACATCCCGGCGCCGGTAGAGTCCATGCCGGCGCAGCCCATCGCTGCGAAGTGTCCGCTTTGCCATGAGCATAGGCGCTATCTGCCGTCGGAGGTGTTCCTCGGCCGGCTCTCCCACCTGATGATCCGGAAGCCGGTGCGTACGGCAGATGGGCGGGCTGGATGATGGCGCCGCGGTTCAGAGGAAAGCCCAACTTCGTCTTCTCACTTCCCTGCCCGCTCTGCGGTTACCACATTCAGCCAAACGAGTTGATTCGCCTGGCACCAGGCGGACAGCAGTTCGGCAAGGGCGGCTCGGGCCCTGGACGGCGAGTCGAAGGGAATGCCGCAAGAAGCGATCCAATCTGGATCGGTGTGCAAAGTGAGGTAGACGCGGACGTGGCCATGCGAATTGCGTTGGGCCCCCAGGCAGCGTCGATCAGCGAGTACCCAGAACGAACCCCGGCCAATCATTTTCGCGATCTCTGGATGCCTACGGTCCACATCCGGAACGCTCAGCTCGACCATGGTCACCCCGGTAAACTCGGGTACGACGTCGGTGACCAGCGGTCGCACTCGCGAATGGGCTCCGTCCGCCCCGACCAGCAGGTCGCAGACCTCCGTGCTGCTGTCCTCGAATTCGAGCTGGTATCGCCCCTCGGCCAGCGGTATGCCGCGGAGGAATCGCCGTCCCCAACGAACCGTCTCCTTGGGGAGCGAGTCGAGCAAGATCCGTCGCAGGTCGGTGCGGTCGATCTCCGGCCGTCGGCGCGGCGCGTCGTCGGGAGTGATCTTGTCGACCAGCACCCGCCCGGTGCGATCTGCGATTCGCAAATCCTCGCCCTCCGGGCGGGCGAGCGCGTGGAACTCAGCGTCCAGGCCACACTCGCGCAGGGCCAGTTGCCCCGACTCGGGATGGATGTCGAGAGTGCCGCCCTGAGCGCGTGTCGCCGGCGACGACTCTCCTTCGAAGACAACGGCGCCGATACCGTGCACGTGGAGCACCCGCGCCAGGGTGAGACCGCCGAGGCCCGCGCCGACGATCGCGAGGCGCGGTGCCCGGTCGATATTGGCTGGCGAAGCGTTTATGGGTGTCATCCTCCCTCTTCAGACGCCGTTCTAGGCCAAGCCAAGTTGTTTGAGCGCCAAGCCTGCACCCTTGAGATTGGCCAGTTTCATCTCAGAATACTTTCGTGACAGAATGACGCCATCGGCGCCGCCGCGGAATGCCGCAAGCACTGCATCCCTCGTCCCCTCCGGAGTGCACTTGCTGTGATTCGGAGCCGTCGGAATATCAATGTCGATTCCAGGCCACAACTGGGTCCTGGTGCCCTCGAGTCCTGCGCGTGCGCGTTTGGTTTCGCGGTACACATAGTCGGCCGACCATCCTGTAAATGGGATCTCGGCGAGGCTCCTTTCCTGGTAATCCAGTACCCGGTAGTGGAAGTCCAGTAATTCCTGCTGGGGCACATCCCCGTAGAGAGTCTGGTGGACGCTCTCAATGTACTCGGCCATCCGTTCGCCACCGCAATTGTGATACATAACAATCTTCAAGAAGTCAGAAACCGGCGCAATCGCTGCCAGATCCTGCTCCGCACGATAGATCGGATTGAACGAGTTAGTGTGCCAGATGTGCCAGCCAACGCCCAGCCCCGGCTTCACATCCTTCACCTGCTTGTAGATGGCGGCGTAGGTTTCACGCAGGCTGTCGGTCCACAGCATCTCCCAGGCGAGAAGCTCCGGATAGCGCAACATCAGCCGCCAGACTGCGACGTAGTATCCATCCACCGGCCTCTGGCCTTGGCGGCCTGCATCCACGAATTTTGCTAACTCCAGAAACCCTTGCCGTGCCCGCTCAGGATTGATGCCACGCTCCCTTGCCTTGGCCTCGCAAAACTGGCAGAAGCAAGTCACGTTATGTGGGTTGTTGGTCCGGCCGCCGGCGCTTGCGCCAAGCGCATTGGAAAATGGACCCTGGCGTTCCGATCCCCACATCACTCCATCGATTTCGTAGGAGTGGGACCAATCGTCGACAATACCTAAGAGAAAATTCCGGTAATTGGGATTGTTGAAGCACAGCGTGGTGGCGTTTTGGCCGGACAGTTCTTTTTCTTGCAGCTGTCCGATGTTGGGCAGGTCCTTGCGGAAGACGTCTTCGAACCAACAGATAGTTTTGATGCCGCGCTTTCTGGCTGCCGGCAGAACGGCCTGCAGCACGTCATAGTCGCCCAGGTCGGTCGCGCGCGTGCCCTGAAAAACCGTGTTCTTGTAGTACTGCGGGTGGATGGTGGCGTAGTTGCCGCCATAGAATGTCCCCGTGTCATACTCCTGCTTGCCGTGATCAGGCAGTGGCTGCCCGGGAACCTGCCGTCCGGCGATGCCCCGTCCATAACTAAATGTGGCCAGGAAAAGCGTGTTGATCGCAGCGTCCCGCTGAAATTCATCCAGCACTTTATCCACTCCTTCATCGACGAAGGAAACGGCTCCCACCTGGATTCCTATCATCTTCTCTTTTGTCGTGTCGGGCGGAGTCGCGGCCTGTGCTGCTGCCGGCATTGAGGCAGTCAGCGCCGCGGCGGCAGCGCTCTGCAGAAAAGCCCTTCTATCCACATTTACCATTGAGTCTCATTACCCTTTCCAAAGCCCGTCCCCCACCTCTGCGACCCGGCCGTCGGCAGGGCTTAATACAAGATTATGCCCAGGCGGCCTCCTGGTTTCGCAAAGCGCCAGGGCAAGGCAATACACCCACGCTACTTCAACGCATAGTCTTTTATCATGGCAATGGGAGGGTTCCTGGGTGGCCACTGTAAAGCTCTGGACCGATGACGAAGTAGCAACCGTCCCAGCAGTCAAGGCCGTATTCGACGACATACGCGCCACGCGCAAGTCAGATTTTGTAAATAATTTCTGGCGTGCTCTGGCAAATCAGCCCAGCCTTCTTGAGCGGACGTGGGCCAGCGTCAAACAGGTGATGATTGAGCCCGGAGTGCTCGATCCGCTTATAAAAGAGCTGGTCTATATAGCGATATCCACGGCTAACAGCTGCAGCTACTGCATCCATTCGCACACCGCCGCGGCGCGCGCGAAAGGCCTCTCTGATGAACAATATGCTGAGTTCCTGGCTGTCATCGGCATGGCTGCTGAAACAAATACCCTGGCCAACTCGATGCAAGTCCCCGTGGATCAGGAGTTCCTCATCAAATAGCCCTACCCCGGCCGCAAACAAAGTTAATCCGGAGCCCACCAACGCCAACCGCGCGGAGGTACGAATGCTGAGTCCGCAACGTTTCATGGTCATCTAAGTTGGAGCTCTGTAGTTGCGAGGTAAGCATGTCCAACACCGTAAAGATCGTTCGCTTCCACAAGACCGGACCCGCCGAAGTCCTCCAGTTCGATGAACTGCCAGTTCCCGAGCCTGGCCCAGGTGAAATCCGTCTCCGCGTCAAAGCTCTCGGACTCAACCGCGCCGAGATCATGTTCCGCAATGGCCAGTACCTGGAAACGCCGGTCCATCCATCAAAGAACGGTTACGAAGCTGCCGGGATCATCGAAGCCGTAGGACCAGGTGTCGATTCAAGCTGGATTGGGAAGACCGTCAGCACTGTTCCTGGAACCTTCAAACTCAACGACCACGGAGTTTACGGCGAAGTCGCGGTTGTTCCCCTTCATGGAACCGCGGAATATCCTTCAACCCTTTCCTACGAACAGGGCGCATCGATCTGGATGCAATACCTTACCGCATACGGTGCGCTCATCTGGCTTGGCCAGGTGACCAAAGGAGACTTTGTCCTCATTACCGCGGCCAGCAGCAGCGTAGGCATAGCTGCTATCGAGATCGCCAAAGTCGAGGGCGCCCTCAGCATCGCCGTCACCCGCACAGCAGCCAAGAAAGCCGGGCTCTTCAAAGCGGGGGCGGATCATGTGATCGTTACCGGTGAGGAAGACCTGGTGGCGCGCGTCAACGAGATCACCTCGGGTAAAGGCGCACGCATCGTCTTCGATCCCATCGGGGGCAAGAACCTGGAAACGCTCGCTGCCGCGACAGCGCCCAAGGGCGTCATCTTCGAATACGGAGCCCTGGCGCCCGAATACTAATTAGAGAACCTGGAAACGCTCGCTGCCGCGACAGCGCCCAAGGGCGTCATCTTCGAATACGGAGCCCTGGCGCCCGAACCTACTCCCTACCCACTCTTCACGGCACTCGCCAAGGGTCTCACCATCCGTGCCTACACGCTCTTTGAGCTGACACCCGATCCGGTATTCCCGGAAGCAAAACGATACATTTTCGACCATCTTGCTTCAGGTGCTTTCAAGCCCGTTATCGATAAGACATTTCCTTTCGCTGAAATCGTCGAAGCCCACCGCTATATGGAGTCGAACGCTCAGATCGGTAAGATCGTCGTCACTCTCTAGCCGACTCGCGGGAGCGAGTTAAGAGAGAAATGAACGACTTTAGCCCTATTTGGGGGCAGCGGTCATTTCGTCCTCCGCTTTTCCGGCTTTCCACCAAGCCTTGCCCCCTGGACGGGTGCCATGTTCGCGGACTTTCGCGTACATGGGTTGAAGACGACCTTTTTCCAATGCTTTCACCGCCGGTCTATACGAGCCCCCAAGATGCGGCAAAATCATGCCGGCGGAATCTACACGGCGTTCTGTTCTAACGAATCACTATCTTGAGCCACGCATATCCGCCCTCGCCAAGCAGCATGCCCAGTAGGCCGACGAGTGCAATCAGCGGCGGCGCTGGGCTCTTCGTCCGCAGTGCGGCGTACAGCAAGCCCACCGCACATCCAATCGCAAAGGAACACAGGTAATCCTTCATGCCCTCAGGCTCTCGACGCGCGCGAAGAATGACATCGATTCCCCACCCCCAGTGAGTGCGTGCATCGGCAATCTCTCTAATGCCCGTGTAGTCATATTCTTCTCACTTTCCGATGATCCATTGCACCCGCAGGACGATCTTGTTTCCCTCGGGCCTGTTCTCCGCACCCAGTTCGTGATATGCATTCGCATACAACAGGCATCGTCCCAAATTCCACACAGCCCCCGGGCCTATCGCACCCACCTGCTCTGGAGAAGCCGGAAGAGGCGTTCCGTTTACCTTTGGATCTGTCACCTGTTTCAGGTAGTAGCCATTGGCCCCAATCCAAATGCCGTGAGGAAGTTCATAGCTTGCTGTTGCATTGAAATGAATCGCTTGACCTGCCTGGGTTGAGCGAGCGTCCGTCGCATAAGGCGGCGCGTTATTGGTCGCGTTCCACAAATAATGGACACGCCAACTGGTCTCAATCTTCTTCACCGGATAAAAAGTAACGGCGTAGTAAGGATGCACCGTAAAGGCATGGCTGCTTATGTTGACAGTCGAATCTCGCTGGTACTCTCCAACCGGGAGATCGAAATCGAGCACCGCCCGCTGAATCATCCGCATGCGGCCAATCTTTGTCTCTGGCCATTGCAGGATGAAGGGTGAGAGCGTGAGATTTCCCCATCCACCGGCCTCTCCCTGAGAGCCCGCATTCGCATGGGCGGCGACGGCCACCGCCTCCACTCCATACCATCCTCCAACCAGGCGGCGATTGCTCAGCCACGCGATGTGCGTTAATCCGCTGATCGCATTCACCGCCGGTGCGCCGGCTATGCTCTGCCCTGCACCGTCTACCGTTTTGCCGCTATGGTTCCCGTCGCCAATCTCCTCCACCAGCCAGCCCGGCCCTCCGATAGCGTCAAGAAAACTGGTATCGCCAAGATTGATCGAAGGTTCCGCCGGATGAGCCTGGGCCCGGGCAGCGCAGATGCAGCTCACGGCCATGAGCAGCAGACCTCGCATATGTCGAGCCATTCTGAACATCACCCGACTCCTCGCCGCGGCGCTGATCGCGCCCTATATTGAAAAGCTAATCCCCTTCCGCTCATGAGTAAAACGAAACATACGCATATCACTTATCATCGAACGTGATGAATTGAGGAGGAGAGAGCTCGTGGAGATGCGCCACCTTCTGCATTTCGTTGCCCTCGCCGAAGAAGGACAGTTCACCGCCGCCGCACGCAGGATGAACATCGTCCAGTCCGGCCTTTCTGTCACCATCAAAGAGTTGGAACAGGAGCTAGGTGTTCAGCTAGTGAATCGGACCACCAGGACTCTGTCCCTCACCGACGCCGGGGAAGTATTTCTCGAGTACGCCCGGTCGAGTCTGTTGACGCTGAACAATGGAGTCGAGGCAGTGCGCTCGCGAGACGGCGTAGTGCGCGGCCGCTTGCACTTGGGCATCCTGCAAAGCCTGGGACCGTATGTGGATCTTCCCCTGCTGCTCGCAACCTTCCGCCTCCGCTATCCGCAGGTAGAGTTTTCCGTCCGCTCCCTGAGCACCGGCAAAATCCCCGCGCTGGTGCGCTCCGGCTACGTGGATTTGAGCTTTCATGCCCCCGTGGACGAAAAGACATGGCCTGGAATAACCATCATTCCTTTTGCCCGGGACTCTCTCGTAGCCATCTGCTCCAGCAAACACGCTCTGACTCAGCGGCGGAGCGTGAGCCTGGAGCTGCTGAGCCAGGAGAGTTTCGTTGACCTTACCCCGGAACGTTCCCTGAGAACGCTGGTGGACCGCGCCTTTCTCCAAAACAATCTGAAACGAGACAGCGTCTACCAGGTCAGCAATGTGGAGACCATGTTGCAGTTCGTCGCCGGCGGCCTTGGCGTGTCAATCGTGCCCTCAGCATTGGCCAGCGCTTCGCCATATTCCAAACAACTTCACGTTCTGCCCGTCACGACGCAGGCCCATCGCCTCCCCAAGTGGCGCGTAGTCATTGCTACTCGAACCCAACGCAAGCAAATCCCGGGCAAAACGACAGTTGAAGTCTTCCTTGAAACCCTGGCAACATTGCAATCGAAACGAAAGACTTAGAGGTATGCTGCACGCTAGAGAGACTCATGGCCAATTCCGCAACTGTAACTTCAACTAAGGCCTTGGCGGCCGCTCTGCTCGCGCTCACCATGTGTGCTTGCCGGCAAGCCCCGCGGGCACCGGTAACACTCAGTTACTTCCGCCTTGGGTGGTCGCAGCCCGACGAGTTGCCTACCGCCGGATCCTTGTCCCAGCAATTTATCCGGAAGACAGGTATCCAACTTAAAAGTCTGCCTGTTCCCGAGAACACCCTCGACCAAATGGCTCTCTCCCGCGTGCTCCTCCAGCAGGGTGCTTCCGGTCCGGATGTTCTCGGCGTTGACCTGATCTGGTCCGGGCTTCTTCAGGACTATCTGCTCGACCTGCGCCCCTACCTGGCGACGGAAATCTCAGCCATCGAGCCTGAGTTGCTGTCCAGCTATGTAGTCGACCATAAGGTCGTGGCCATTCCCTATCAAATGCAGGTGGGAGTCCTCGAGTATCGCACCGACCTCCTGCACCAATATGGCTACACCCATCCTCCAAAAACATGGGACGAGCTGGAGAGCATGGCCCAGCGCATCCAGGCCGGCGAGCGCGCCAAAGGCAAGAAAGATTTTTGGGGATACGTCTGGCAGGGAGCAGCTGCCGAGTCCCTGACCTGTAACGCCCTGGAATGGCAGGTCGCCGCGGGCGGCGGACAGATCATCGAGAGCGACGGGACCATCAGCGTAAACAATCCCGCGGCCATCAAGTCCTGGCAGCGAGCAAAACACTGGATTGGCTGGATCTCCCCGCCCGGCGTCGTAGCCTACCACGAACTCGATTCCATGAACGTTTTCGATTCCGGAGAAGCAGCCTTCGGCCGCGTCTGGGGAGGAGCCACCATCCCGCTCAGCAGAAATGCTCGTCTGACGCATGCGCGGGGCTCGCCGTTCGATAGCGTGACCGGCTACGCGAGTATCCCCGGCGGTCCCGGAGGATGGGCAGGCACCCTGGGAGGATCAGGCTTGGCCGTCTCCGCTCACTCGCTTCATCCTCAGCAAGCCATCGAGCTGGTCCGATTCCTGGTGCGCGCGCAGATTCAATCCAGCAAGCAGGATGCCGGCGCCGCAGCGCCGCCCGAAGTTTCAGACATGCCCTCCATACAGGATCATCACAACCACCCGAACCAGGCCAGTATCGCCCAAAGGCCATCCGGCGTTACCGGACGAGCCTATGAGCAAGTCGCGCGGGCCTACATCGCGGCCGTGCATTCTGTGCTGACCGGGCAGAGACCCGCCGCCGACGCGGCCGCAGACCTCGAACGTCAACTGATCAAGATAACGGGTTTCCGCGCCGGACCGCCCAAAACAACGGACTAGATCCTCATCCTATTGGCGAACAGCAGCGCCTTGGGGGTAAGCTCCTAAGCAGCCGCGGCATGAAGACACCAGACGCCAGCTATTTCAACACCGGTCCGCGCCTGACGCTGACCTTTGCTGTCTTGCTCGCGCTGATATTGGGTGGGAACGCGCTTCTTCTCTGGCAATTCCACACGGCTCGCCTCGAAACGGATCGTCTCACCGCTGTGAATCAGCAAGTGATCTCCGTTCTGCGACTGCAGGAAAGCCTCGTCTACGCGCACGAGCGGCTGGACCAACTGGCCAAAACCCGCGACGCCCACCGCTTGCTGACTGAAGCCGAACCGTTACGCAAAGCTCTTCTCGATCAGACCCAAAATACCAGGGACGCGCTGACTCTCTTGCCCTCTGAAGCCCGCATGGATCCCGCGTTCTTACCCACCTTGGATGCCATCGAGATCACCCTGCCATCCCAACTGGAAGCTGTCACCGCGCTGGCCGCCTCGGGCGACTGGGAGGCTGTTCGGCTTCGGCTCGACAATGAATTTGAGCCGCTGGAAACCCAGACCGCGGCCCTGGTAGCCAACATTGATCACGAGGTGAGCGGAGAGCGGAGACAAGCGCTCGCCAACATGAAAGATGAGCAACTCAAAATCCTGTTTCTGGTTCCGGCCCTGGCCATCACCACGTTCTTCATGGCCGCCTTCCTGGGCTGGGCCATCACCCGGCGGATCGTCGAGCTCCGCCTGGAAGAGCGGCTCACGGAGCGCACCCGCATCGCTCGCGAATTGCACGACACGCTCCTGCAAGGATTCATCAGCGCTTCCCTCCACCTGCATATAGCCATGGACAAGCTGCCGGAAGAGTCCCCGGCAAAACCACTCTTGGTCCGTGCGCTGCAAGTCACCGAGCAGGTGATTGAAGAAGGGCGTAATACAGTTCGCGGTTTTCGTTCGCCGGACACAGAGAGCCTGGACCTGGGACGCGCATTCACCAGGGTTCCTCACGAACTGGACTTTGAACGTCAAGTCGATTTCCGCGTCATTGTCGAAGGCGATCCGCAAGCCTTGCATCCCGTCATCCGCGATGAAGTCTATTCCATCGGACGGGAAGCAATGGTCAATGCATTCCGCCACTCCAGCGCCGCCACCATTGAAGTGGAGCTGCAATATTCATCCAGTCAATTGCGCGTCCTGGTGAGCGACGACGGCTGTGGTATCGACAACCGGGTGCTCGAAACCGGCCGGGATGGGCATTGGGGATTGTCGGGTATGCGAGAGCGAGCGCGCAGGATCGGCGCGACCTTCAAAGTATTCAGTCGCCATGGAGCGGGAACGCAAGTGGAGCTGCGTGTGCCCGGTGACATTGCATTTGTGGCTGCAAAACCATCGCCCAAGCGTTTCGCGGAACAGCCGATCGTCTCCAACGAACCATTTCCCAAACCACCCATAAGCTGAGGGACCTAAGCCAGAGGCGCATCAGGATGGCGAGCGTTTTGCATCTCCTTCAGCAACCAGATTCTGGCCAACGCCCAATGCCGCTTCACCGATCGTGGAGAGATCTCGAGCAGCGCCCCGATCTCTTCCACGGATAATCCACCGAAGTACCGTAGCTCCACCACCTTCGCCTGCCGCGGATCCGCTCCTTCAAGCTTGGTAAGCGCATCATGCAACGCCAGCACTTCGTCTGAGCGCTCACTCGAGACGATCAATCCCTCTTCCAGCTCAACCCGCTGCAGGCCTCCCGCTCTCGCTTCCGCGTTGCGCGCTCGTGCGTGGTCGACCAGCAGGCGGCGCATGACGTTTGCCGCCACTCCGATAAAGTGCTGGCGGCTCTGCCAATCGACGTTATCGTGAGCCAGACGCAGGTAGGCCTCATTGATCAAAGCAGTCGCCTGGAGTGTGTGGTCCGGCCGTTCCCTTCGCATGTAGGACTTGGCCAACCTGTGCAGTTCGTTGTAGACCAGGGGCAATAGCTTCCCGGCTGCAGACTCGTCTCCGTTCTTCATGGCCTTCAGCAGAAGGGTGACTTCCCCGTCATCCGCACACATGATTGCCGGCTCCCACTCGCTCTTTCAAAAAAAGTTTCGGATAATTGGCACTTTTCCGCACTGGACTCCGCTTAACAGATTGAAGGCGATCAGAGTTGGACGCCTCATGAAAAGGAGACAGCCATGAAACGGATCACAGCAATCGCACTCCTCGCCATCGCAAATCTTGCCTTGGCCGGCACCTCGTTCGCACAGTCCCAAGAGGTTCGGGCGAACGTCCCCTTCGACTTTACCGTCGCCAACACGCTGCTTCCCGCGGGTACTTACACCCTGAAAGGGGACTCAGCAGGAGTCATCGTGATCAGGAACAACGATAAACCCATCGTGGTGCTCACACTGGTCGATAAGGACGGCAACAGGTCCACAAACGGTGGAAAGCTGATCTTCGACAAGATCGGCGACCAGTACTTCCTGAGCGAGGTTCTCTCTGACTGGGCTTCGATGAACGTCAGCGTCCCTCGTTCCAAGGCAGAGAAAAGTGTTCTCTTGGAACAAGCAATGGACCATCCGACCAGGGAGGTCTTCATTGCTACTCGGTAACGGAGTCATTGGAAGTGGGGAGACCCGGGGCCAAAAAAAAGAGACTTCGGGTCTTCCCATGTAATCTCAGTACGTAACCTTCTGGGGACACGGGCACGAAATTCGCTGCAAATCTGATACCTTTTGCCGTTCCCAGGCACTAACTCCCAAGGCAGGAACGCCCGGGCGGCCTGCCAGGCCCCAGCCGGAACCCTCTCCGGCGGTATAGGTCACTACAAACAAATGCTTTATGGGACGGGTGTTATGGCTATTCATCCCGAGTTCGTGGAGCAATTGTTCGAGGCGGCATTGGCGCTCGAGCCGGCCAAACGCGAGGCCTGGCTCGACCAGGTGTGCGGCCACGACCCAAAGCTGCGGCGCACGATCGAAGAGCTGCTGGCCGAGGATGCAAACGCCGGCAGCCTGCTGGAGCACCCGCCCTTTGATTTTCTCGGCCAGGCGGCTGTACAGCCTCCGAACACCCCCGGTACCACCGGTTCCATTGACGAGAATCAAATTCTTCCGGCGCCGCCGCCTGCGGGGCAACTCAAGCCCGGTCAAGTCCTGATCGATCGTTTCGTCATTATCCGTTTCGTCGCCAAGGGAGGCATGGGCGAAGTCTATGAGGCGGAGGACCGCTTCCTGCAAGGCGTCCACGTCGCCCTGAAGACCATCCTTCCGCAAATTGCCGATGATCCTGACCTGCGCCAACGCTTCGAGCGCGAAGTATTGGTGGCAAGGGAGGTGAGCCACCCAAACCTTTGCCCCATCTATGACATCTTTCATGATGAGCAGCCGCCGGCTAATTTCCTCTTCTTAACCATGAAGCTTCTGCCCGGCGAAACCCTGGCGGCGCGGCTACGCAGAGCCCGGTCTATATCCACCACGGAAGGATTGGCCATCCTCAAGCAGCTGGCCGCAGGGCTGGCCGCCATCCACGCCGCCGGCATCGTTCACCGCGATATCAAACCCAACAACATCATGCTCGATGGGGTCGCTTCGCAAGTGCGCCTCTGCATCACCGACTTTGGCTTAGCTCGCGCCCATGAGGCTGAACCCTCTCTTTCCGGTAGAGGTCTAGTAGCAGGTACACCGGACTATATGGCGCCGGAACTCTACCTGGGGCGGCCGCCCTCGCAAGCCAGCGATCTCTTCGCCTTCGGCGTGGTGCTCCACGAGGTCTTTACCGGACGCAAGCCGGCCGTCGCTCCCGATGGCTCCTCGTTGATCGTCAGCCCGCGATTGAACACCTCAGGCCTGCCCTCCTCTTGCGTCCAGCTCATCGTGGAATGCCTCGATCCGGATCCGCAGCGCAGATGCCAGGCCTTTGAGCGTGCACTGGCCTCCATGCATATCAGCCGGCGCACTCGAGAATTCTGGACCCGGCGTCAATTTGGCGGAGCGGCCTTAGCCGCGATTGGCGCCCTTGCCGGCGCCGCATGGTGGAGATGGGATGATGTGGAAGACCTGCTGCGCCCGCTGCCCAGCAAGCGTTTCGTCGCCTTGATGAACTGGCCGGAAACCTCCGATACCCACGTGGCCCCGATGCTGACCAGCGTCCTCAGTGCAATCAAAAGTGAACTCACGCGCTTCGAGACTCTGGACCGTGACCTCTTCGTGATCTCACCTGAGGATGCGAGCCTCAACGTCGCCGGGGTCACTCATTTGAAAGAGGTCTGTGATCCTTTGGGGGCGAACCTGGTGCTGGCAGCCTCTGGTGTGCCCGGAGCCACGCATTTTCACCTCTTCCTGCGCTTGCTGGATCCCACATCCGGCCAGCCCCTGCGGGAGAAGAAACTGACCTGCTTACAGACTGAGATCACCTCTCTGCCGGGCAAAGCCGTGCAGGCTGCAGCCTCGTTGCTTGAACTCAATTCTTATCTGCAGACGGATGAGCTGGCAGCGCCCGGAACGAGATCCGTCGCCGCCTTTACCGCCTTCCAATCGGCCGAGACCTTTATGTATCAGCCTAACGACGCAGGGCTCGACGCGGCTATAGAGGAATATAAGGAGGCGGTTCAGTTAGATTCCCGTTACGCCCTTGCCCATGCGAAGCTGGCCCAGGCCTACGGCCACTTCTCTGTCATTCGGCGGAACCCCGCCGCCCTTGAACTGGCGCAAGGCAATTGTCAGGTTGCGCTGACCCTAGCCCCAGGACTGGTAGACGCACATCTCGCGCAGGCCCTGATCTTTGAATACTCCGGTAACGAGCAGGGAGCGTTGGATGCTATCGCCAGGGCCCTGGCCCTTGATCCATCCAATCCAAAAACATTGGTGTGGCAGGCACAGATCTACACCCGTCTCAACCGCTGGCCAGACGCTGAAAAAACCTTTCACAGGGTTTTGAAGGAGCATCCCAACTACTGGTTAGCCTACAACGAACTCGGCTTCGGTTTAGAAGAGCAAGGCAGGTATCACGAAGCGCTCAAAGCTTTCCGCGCAGCCAGCGTGGCCGCTCCCAGAAACTCCATGGCCCTGAGCAACCTGGCCGCAGAGTACATCCAGACCGGCGAATTCACCGAAGCGATGGAGATTTTGAAAAGGAGTCTCGCGCTCGACCCCGACTCTGATCAAGCGGCAGCGTACATGTCGCTTGCCCTGCGTTACCAGGGCAGGAATGATCAGGCGCTGCCGTTCGCCCGCAAGGCGGTCGAACTGAATCCGGCTCTGGACGCTAACTGGCTCGAGCTCGGTGATTGTTACTTTTCCTTGCGCAATCATCAGAGAGAAGCAAAAAACGCCTACCTTCGGGCCGCGAAGGAGGCCGAGCGGCACCTGGCAACAGATCCGACCAATGGCCCGAGCTGGTTGCTGCTTGCTCTCTACAAGGTCAAGTCGGGTAGCCCGCAGGATGCTCCTTCGCTCATGGTGAAAGCCGAATCGCTGGGGGACCGTGACATGGATTCCCAGCTTTACAAAGGAAGGGCCTTGGAGCTTCTAGGGAAACGTGACGAGGCGTTAACTACCTTCGCCGCATGTTTTCAAAGAGGAGCCACCGATGTGCAGGTTGCAGCCTTTCCAGACCTGCAGTCGCTGCGAAAAGACCCTCGTTATCGGCAGTTAGCGGGGTCGAAATCTGCTGCCGCCGTAAGCAACGATTCTTAGGAGGCGCCACGGTGTTGTCGAAACCCAAACGGCTAGGTTAGCGTTTGGCGGGCCAAAATGCGAAGTCAAGGCCAGAGCGTGTTGCCTGGCAAATTGAATCGGGAACTTCTCCCGGAAAGCGAGCATGAACATGAAACCCCAAAGCAATCCTGTCGTCGCAGCAACAAAACTGGTCCCAGCCGATTTCGGCAAAACCCCGCCTGAAGTCGGGGTCGAATTGGGCGGCACTCTGGAATTCCGGAATCACTCCCGCGAGTTCCCGGAATTTGAAATAGAGTTCGAAAAACCCGGGCCGCCCTGTGCCACCGACAAACTCACTGGAACCGTCAACGACCCCATAATCGTTCATATGCCCGGTACGAATGCGGACTTTTACTACCACGTCGTATACAAAAAGGCGGATGGAACCCGTACATTGGATCAACACAAATACCTGGCTCGCACTTGTCCCGGCTGTGGCAGGTAGAGTGGTTCTTACAGGCGGGTTGTGGGGCAAAAACGACTAACTTACCGTCGTTTATAGCCCCACTTCTTGCCGCAAGCGGAGAAGTTTGTGCTGTATCCGCCTCACCGCGCCCTGGCGGGCGGCGGGCCAGATAAGCTTCGCATATTCCTCGCGCCGGAAGCGGGCGAGTGCCCGGTCTAGTTCCCCCGGTGCCAGCGATCCACGGTTGTGCAGCATCGAGGAGACGTAGCGGCGACGGTCGAGCACCGGGTGTAAGAAGGTATCGTGATCGCTTGGGCTTAGGTCTTCTTCCATCGTCGGTGGGAACCAGTCGCAGTGAGACACATCGCCGAATTCGGCAAGCGATAGCCAGGTCATGCCCGCCCGCGAGACCTCGGTGGGTACAAACACCTCACTGCTCGGCCACTGGCGCATGGACGGATCAGCGTGCATAGAGAGCCGCCGCTGATGCAATTGATTTAACGCGGCGGAAGAAAACAAACACACATTGAGCAAAGCGAGCTTCACTTCGCCTGCAGGATACACATCGCGCTGGTACGGCATCCAATGCCATTTGCTGAAGGGCCGCGTGATCGGCAAAGCCACGAAATCGGCGCCTCTCCCCGCCGCACGGACAACGAACTGCTCCAGCGAGCATTGCGCCACACAGTCATACTCGACAAACAAGTAGTAGTCGTAATCCGGATATTGCGACAGGAACTGATAGTGCGCGTAATCCGGATTCCACCACAGCACACCGCCGACGGAATAGCGCATCGGCAGACCAGCCACGGAAAGGCCGGCGCAGGTGAAACGGACCACACGCTCGAATGGTATCGGCCCGACCGGGCCGTTGGTCTCATCGACCGAGACGTAGAAGTCCAGACCGCCCGCAGCCTCAGCCAGGCGCTGCGCCTGACGTTCAACGAACTCATCCCAAGCGTAAGTTTTAATGACAACAGCACAGCGGGGACTATTGGTGCTCATATCCGTCCCTCCCCAAGAACCGGTTGCGGCGCGAGGCGCGACTCACGCCTGGTCTGCGTCAGCCGGTGTCCCAGGTTTGCGCTCGGAGCGGTCACCAGACGGTCAAAGACATCAGCAAGCGCAATCGAAACCGGAACCACAATCAGAATCAGCAGGGGCAAAGATAATCTTCCATGGGTAAGGATTGTCAACGCCAGAATGACCGGAACGTGAACCAGGTAAAGGCTGAACGAGAGCCTGCCGAGATAGCGAGGGAACCTCTTCAATAACATCTTCTCCACACCGCCGGGCGCAAGTGCAGCGCCTAAAATCAGAACCGATCCAACAGCCACCATGAACTCTTGCACGGCATGCCACTGCGACCAGTGGCCTTGGAATACCAATAAACCGGCGCCTAGAAGCACGAAGCCCAACCAGGATCCGGCGCGCGAGAATAAGAGCCGGACTTCGCGGATCCGGGCAGCGAGAACGCTCCCAAAGACAAAGAAGCAGGCGTAGTATGCAGTCCACTGCAGTTCAATGGCCGCCTTGTGGGCGATCGGCTGATGCGGCACCGAAGCCAGTAAGTTACCCAGCGTGCTGATATCTCCGTAGAGCCACTGCAGACATACGATAAGGGCCACGAGACACGCCATCACAGCAAGTGCGCCGCGCATACCCCAGCGGCAAATAGGCACAATGATCAATGGGAAAAGAAGCGATACCCTTATCTCCCAAATCAGGGTGTGGGTGACGCCGTTGATCGTAGCGTGGTGCCCGATAATTGCCAGGTGATCGAACATCACGAAGGGGGTGACCGGGTTCGTCCAGGTCATCGAATTCACCCAATTACTTGCCCCGCTCACATATGCGTGCTGAAATAGCGCAATGTTGAGCACCGCAGCAACCGCAATGCCGGCCACGTATGGGATGTAAAGCCGGCACATACGTCTAAGGGCGTACTTCTTGTATTCGAGGGGCCGCCCCTCCACCCAGGGCAAAGCCAGCACAAGTCCGCTCAGCACGTAGAATAGCGTGACCGCCTCGTACCCTGCCCACGCCAGGCGGGCCGGGGTATAGAGAAAAATCCACGAAACTGGCCCGGTCGCGTGGGTCTTCCAGTTCGAGAAAAAGTAATCGCTGTAGACCGCCCTCGTCAGAAAGCAGTGGTGGATCACCACGATAAACGCGGCGATGCCTCGCACCGAATCCAACGACTCGATCCTGCCGATCTTATTCAACGGCAATTTCCCCTGTGGCGCGACTCATCCGTCCATAAACCAGCGGGACTTGCTGCTCGATGCGCGATGGCTTTACACGCCTCCTGTCCTGCTCTGCACCTATCACATCGCGCAGGCACTCCACCACCTGATCCACCTCAGCGTTAGACATAGTGTCGAAGAGAGGCAGACTCATCATCCTGGCGGAGACATCGTCGCAGACCGGCATCGGACCCCCCACGCAAACCCTTTGGAAGTATGGTTGCTCCATCAAGTGTGGGCTAAAGTAGGCTCCCGTCGCTATCCCCCTAGCTGCTAACTCCTCGCGGATAGCCGTTCTGCGCCCGCCTAATCCAGCCGGCAACAAAGCGGGGACAAATTGATGCGCCTGCGTGCCTGGCGCTTTTTGTTGGAACTGAAATTCCGGCAGCGCATCGCGATAGCGATTGAACAGCGCGGCCCGGTGGGCCAAGATGCTGTCGTAATCGACGAGCCGTAGCCGGCCAAGCAACGCGGTGACTTCGCTCATTTTGCCATTCAAGCCAGCCATGGTTGCGGTGCGCGGCTCGCCAAAGCCGAAACTGCTCATGGTGCGAAGCCTGGCGATCCGATCCGGATCCCCGCTATACATCAATCCTGCCTCTCCCACAGCAAACGACTTGGTAGCGTGCATGGAGAACACCACGCTGCCGGAAAAGCCAGTCCCAAACCCGCGCCCATGCTCGTCAAACGTGCCTAGTGAGGCTGCGCCGTCCACCACCACGGGAACCCCAAGCTGAGCGGCGAGTTTCGTGTAGCGCTCCAGGTCGATCGAGTAACCAAAGGTCGCGTAGGGCATTACCACAGCGATCTTGTCGCCATAACGCGCCAGCATCTCCGCTTCGGCTGCAGGATCGGCTGCCCAGGTCGTTGGATGAATCTCGCAGACCAGCGGTGTCAGGCCGCACCAAAGAGCGGCGTGCGCCGCGGCTGCAAAGGTGAAGCTGGGCATCAGGGCATACTGTCCAGAAGGTCGCTCGCCGACCGCATCCTTAATGGCCAGCATAAGGCCGATGGTCGCGTTGCACACCGTCGTGCAGGCGCCCTCTCCGCCGAAGAAGCGCTCCAGCATCTCCTGCTCAAAACGCGTATTGACGGGTCCAAAATTGCTGAAAGTTCCGCTCTCCTCGAGCGACCGCAGTTCGGCGACCGCAAGGGACAGCTGGGGAGGGGCGGGACGAACCAGCGGAATCTTCATACCTCAAGCTCCTGAGTTGTGTTGATCTGCTCCAGGCCCGCAAGGGCGGGCGATTCGAGTACGTAGTCTTCGCCAGTGCCGGGAGACAAAATGGCATCGGCAATCATCGCGCCAACATCGTTCTGCCACAGCCATAGGCCATTTGCCTGGCCTCTGAAGCTTTTCTCCCCACCCAGCTTTCCGTACGGCACAAAACCTGCGGCCAAGCCAATGGCAAATAAGTGAGGCAGCGGATTACCGCCGGCGTCAACCACGCGGCAATAATTGTCCACCAGCCGCGCCTGCGGACTCGTTTCGGACTGCAGCAGCACTCGCTTCCCCGCTATATCAAAGACGGGCAACGCACGAGGACGATAGCCCAACGCAGCAATAACAATGTCTGCATTGTCCAGTAGCGCCAGCGAAGCCGAGTCATCCACACCGAGGCGATGCAACTGTAAGCGCGGCTCAGGCGGCCGTCCTCCGATGCCACGGGCACTCATGATCAACTCGCGTGAGTCCAACCTGAATCCACTCAGACGAAATACGCGCCCGCTCACTGGGCAGATGTCATCCTGCCCAAACTCGGTATATCCGTCGGCCAGCGCTGCTTCCACGTTGGGATAAAAAATGCGCAACTCCCGCCGGTGCATAATGGTGAGGCCGCCCGGACCAAACGTGACCTCGGGCATGCGGTTCAGCAGGGCAAATGCAACCGCCGCCGCGCTGGTGGAACCGCCAATGATGGCAACGCGTGGAGGCCGGCCAAGGGCGGCGAGACGGGCCCCCACCGCCGCGAACCCTGAGTGGCTTACCACTTCGCCGGATTGCAACAGCCTTTCGCCACAGCGCTCCACCAGGTTAGCGCCCGCCACTACCTCACGCCGCAGGCGTTCTACCGGCTGGGATGCACCTGTGGCCAGCACCACATTCCGGGAATCGATAGTGCGCTCGTGCCCGGTTGCGCTATCCCTGATAAGCGTCAGCCAACCCGTTGCGCTGCGCTGCGTCGAAATTGCCTGGTACCCCTTGAGAACACGGCCGTTGGGGGACGCCTCAATGACCTCATTCAGCGCTTCACCGACTAGCCCCAGGAACTCGCCCGCTCGGCGCAACGGCACGGTACCATCTCCCGTTTCCACGAACTCCTTGGTAATCGGGTGGTTGCGCAGCGCGGCAAGCTCGCTATCAGGGGCTCCGGCAAGGCAGTCAGCGAAGGTGAAAGCAGTACTGTCGGAGTTAATGCACCAGCGGCCAATAGTACCCTCCCCAACGGTGCCGGACTGCTCCACAACTGTGACACCTTCTTTTAGTAAGTCAGCGAGACGCCCACGTCTATGCGCCGCAAGCAGAGGAGCCAGTCCTGCTGGACCTCCACCGATAATGGCAACACCTGTGCGACCAAAGCTCAAAGTCACCTGCTTCGGCGTACCCCAAATTGGCGGGGCGACGCCATCAAGATTTTCGGGGGGGAATGTTTAGGCAGGACACACTCAGGTCGCGGTGCCTCAAGATCTATTTAAAGCGACGCTAATGCATATCCTGGCGAGCAGCTTACGATAGTCATTGCTTAAAAGCAAAATATCTTTCGCTGATTGCCGACCCGGCCAAGGCTGTCACAAGCATTTCGGCCCGGGCCAAATCACTGCCTAGTAAGCAGGATACGAGGTGAATCCAGCTTTGTATCTCCTTTCTTAGTAATTCCGGCCAGTTACTCTGGTACTCACACGGGGTGATTACCCCGTAGAATCTAATCCCCGGGTTTACGTACTGTATTCCACAATTCAGCCGCCGCCAGACGCACCGATCCCTGGTAGACCGGCTCGATCATGATTAAAATGAGTGAGTTTCGGCCGGATTTGTGGATTTTTAACCCCTTGTCACACTTCGATGCCGGGATGGGCGGTCGGGCTGTCCCCCTCGAACTATCGAAAGATAATTTGTAATGTTACTTGAATTCCGTCAGCGTCTTAAGAGCTTACGGCACGGACTACTGTTTTCCATAACTACCTATGACCTTTGGAAGGTGCCTGATGTTTACCCGGCCTGTACCGAGCCAGCCTCCCGTAGCCAGCAAGACATCTGAAGGCACATCCGGTCGGCGAAAGATCTCTTTCGAGATCCTGGCGCTCGGCCTCATCCTCGTTCTGTGCGTCGCGCTGAGGGTCTACCATATCGGGGCAGCCTCGCTGTGGAGTGACGAGATCTTTTCGCGTTATTATGCGGATCTTTTTGGACTCCACTACATGCTGACCGGCGGGCTGTCCATGGAGCCGACCCCTCCTACCTATTATCTCCTGCTCCGGGGCTGGATGACCATGTGGGGCCACAGTGAAGCAGCGTTGCGGTCGCTGTCCGCCGTGGCTTCGACTCTTTGCGTTCCAGTGATCTATTTCCTTGGCCGTGAGTTGGTCGGCAAGTGGCAGGGCGTGCTCGCCGCTCTTCTTTTCGCGCTTTGCCCCATGAGCTTGTATTTCGCTCAGGAGGCCAGGGTCTATACGATTTTCATGTTGGCCGCCTCGATCGTGCTCTGGGCCGCAGCCGTGTTGCTGCGTGACCCGCGCTCTAAAAAGGCGGCGGTGTTCTATGTTCTGTTCGCTACGCTGTGTCTCTATCTCCACGCGACCGGGGTGCTGTTCGTTGCAGCTTGCGGAGCCGCGGTGTGGCTGTTCCTGCTGACGCAAGGTGTTCGCGGACGCCGGGAGCTCCTGAAGTGGACGGCAATGAACGCGTTCATTCTATTGCTCGGGGTGCCTTATTTTATCCACGTCCTCGCGGCCAGCCACGGTGGTGGACTCGATTGGATGCCACCGATGGGCATCCGCACACTGGTCTACTCCACCTCGACGGTTGTGAGCGGGGAAATGACGCCGTATCCTTGGCCCGGGTTCCTTTTGGCGGCTGCCCTGTTCGCAACCCTGATCGCCTCGCTGTTCCTCCACCGGCTCCCTATCCGGGCAAGCGTCACCCTTATCGGCGTGCCTTGCATTTTTGTTGCGCTGGTGAGCGCGCTAAGCTTCGCCCGCCCGATCATGTTGCCGCGGATTCTCGTCTGGACGATTGTGCCCTTGTGTTTGATCGCCGGAACCCAGCTTTTGGTGGCGGGGCGCGCCCGCTATGCTGTCCTGCTTGGCCTGCTTGCTGCGTTCGGAATCGGCTTGTTCTTTCAAGTGAAAGCGCCGCAAAGCGACAAAGAGCCCTGGAGAGAAAGTATGCGCGCTGTAGCACCTGAGCTGGAACGAGCAGATCTGGTGGTGCTGAGCCCCCTTTTCGATCCCATGGTGCTCACCTACTACGCGCCGCAGGTCAAAAATGTTCGTCTGTGGGATGCATCGTTGCGTCCGACCATCATGAACGTGGCGGCGGAAAGGCTTCATGTCCCCTACATCACAGAACCCGAGATCCTGCAGGCGATCGAGGCGAAACAGTCCGTCTGGGTGCTATCCAACGGGCTCGACCTCACTCGCGTCAATGGTCTTCGAAACCATGTACCCGCCGCGGTTTTTCGGGAATGGTTCTGCGGTAAAGCTCCGTGCATCGGCGTGGCGGGTTGGCAGCCTCGCCCTTAAGTGTCTGCGTGAGAACTCCGCAGGGTGCGTCCAGCTTTGGCGTCTGCGTGAGAATTCCGCGCTTGGGTGCGTCCACTTTAGAGTCTGCATCAGAACTACGTTTTTTAAATTGAGTCCCGTAGGGACGGCTGAGAATCACGCTTGTCCAAATTAGCTTTCGGGGAGCTGCTGTTTTTGCCTTTATCAGCAACAAGGCTTCGTGATGACTCGACAACCCGCTTTCGTTCGCTCTGACTCCCCTCCAATCTTTTCAACAAATTACATAGCCAAAACCTCATCTCTCCCCCTAATTTAGACAGCTATGGCTGAGAGTAGCCCAGGACGGACCTGGATTTCCTGTGTAGCTCGGTGGAGTCAATGACCCTCGTGCGGTCCCGCCTGGCCGGGACCGCATACGCGGATGTGTCCAGAGCAGCGTACAGGAAATCCGGGGTAGTCCTGGGAGAGATTCGAAAGACGGACCAGTCCCGCAGGGACGGCTGAAAATTACCCAGGATGCAATCCTGGGGCATCTCTACCTCTGAAATGGACTATCCGCGATTCGGGGCAGCCAACCCAGGACCTTGTGCTGGGTAATTTTCAACCGTCCCTCCGGGACTCAATTTGGAACACCATGGATGAGGTGAATTGGTAGCCGGCTCTGTTTCCGTTCCCCCGGGGCTTTGACCTAAGAGCAACCATCGCAGGGACGAAACAAGTAATAAACCGTTAGTTGCAATTCTAAAAAAAATGTTATGATCGCGCCCATATCAATTCTTGGCTGGTTTGTCCAGCTTACGATAGTATTCGTTGCCCCCCGGAAAGGCTTGTGATTTTCTGATTTGTGTGGCAGGCACGAAGTGCTATATTGGGTCGCCGTTAAAAAGAATAATTCTTACTCCAAAAGACAGAGCGCATACATGCGCGGAGTAACCCCCAGGAACGCGAAGTAATTGATGAATGCTGTACTGCCGCTGCCACGCCTGATGATCCCCCCAGCACCCATGCCACGATTACGAGTGACTCGCATTGCGGGAGGAACAAGATGAGTTCGAGCGGTTTGATTGACCCCACCAGTCCACGGTGGAATGGAAGTGCTCTGCCCAGCGATGCCCTCGCCTTCCCGGTCTTTAGCGACTACGCAAGAGACTTGCAATTGGTGATAGGCAATCGGGAGCTGCACTCCTGCCTGGCCGAGATTCGCGACCTGCGGCGCCGCTGTGGACAGGAAGATGATCTCACCACGGAGCCGGAATACTTCATCGCCGCAAATACCCTCGAAAACAGAAGATGCGCGGCCGCACTGATCCGCCAGGCTGGGCAGCTCCAAGCTTGTGTCCTGTTCTTTGAGCACACCCGGTTAGGTGTTGGGCTAGGCTTGTTCCGCGGAGGAGACTACATGGGGGAAAGCCTGGTGGTAGCCCCCCAAGCACTGCGCGTGCACTATGTCCATCTGGCAACTCAGGCGCTCCTGAAACGATGGCGGATTCATGGTGTCAGCCTCACCGTTAAAGCTCCTGTTGATACCTGCATTCAAATAATGGGGCCCCCAACTAACTCCAGAAGACTCTGCGCCGCGGAGATCAAGCACACACTCCCCCTGGAAGGGACCTACGAGGGCATGCTGGCACGCCTGGGACCACGCACCCGGCGCAGCCTGGCAGGAAAGCGCCACCAACTGGAAAAGAGCGCAAACGTCCGGTTTGTACCTGTGTTGGACCCGGATCAGGCTCTGGAAGTCATGTGGGCGCTGGATGCGAAGTCGATAAGGCGGCCGGCAAGCAAGTTCTATCATGCACGGTATCGCTTGTTACGCGTAAACTCCGATTTTTTTTCCATGGGCCTGCGCATGCCCGATGGTCCCTGGCTGAGCATTCTGACTGGCTGGCGCCGCAATGGCGTGACCTATGTGGACTTGCAGATGAACGACATGAGCTATAAAAGGGAATCCATCTCCGCGGTGATGCGAGCCTTCATGTTAGAGCACGAGATTGCCCGTAGGCAGGAGTTGGTTAACTTCGTGAATGGATGCTCTTTGCTGCTGGCAAGATACTGCGAGCCCACCGAGCCCGGCACACACGTTTTTATCTGGAAGCCCGGCCTCCGTGCCAGGTTGTTCGAGATGGCCGCCACCCGTGTGCAATCGGGAAGCGTCTATGAGCGTTTGAAGTCCGGGGCCGAATGTCCGCATTCCGACGCTGCGGAAAACTAAACGCCGTAACCTACCGCTTGGTTACCAGATTGTACAGCCATTGTTACTCATGATTGAGATACAAACCTCAAATGGCTACGTATGCTCCACCTTCAGTAGAGGTGTTCCGCTTGTTCTTATCATTGGGGTAGCTGGATGAAGTAATCCTTGAAGGACTTGCATTTCACGCTGACGTTGCGAATGGCGCGGAACCCAAAGAGAAAAGGGAAGGGTCTGCAAAGCCTTATTTGATGGTTCAATTCCATCCCGCGCCTCCACACCAAGCACTTCACTGGTCATACTTGCCTTAATTGTTGAACTTTTGCCTTATCTAGCCGCGCCTGTGTTGCTCATCCCCTAATCTTGATCGCAAGGAAATAAGCCTTGACCATCCATTCGCTCGTAGTTCGCTGCCGGTTCCTCCTTGCCATTTTGACACTGTCGCTATTACAGTTTTGCGCTTTCGCCCAGAATGCTCCGTGTCCGCGCTATTCCCCGGGAAGCACAATCATTGAACCCAAGAATCTTTTCAGCACGGGCGGCAAGCTGCAGGTCAACTTCATCTACCAGACGCGTGTCGATCAGTTCGGCAACACGCTGTACTGTTTCACGTCGGACGACGGAGTGGAGTCGCCTACCCTCCATGTCCACCCTGGCGACGAGCTCATCATCCATCTGAAAAACGCACTCCCTCCATCCAGCACCCCTGCGGCGATGCCCGGAATGAAAGTCACTGGGTGGCGCTCCGGAGATTGCACTACCAAGCCGATGGACAACTCGTCTGTGAATATTCACTATCACGGTACCAACACACCCCCTGTCTGCCATCAGGATGAGGTGATCACGACGTTGGTGAACTCGGGAGACAGCTATGATTACGACGTTCACTTTCCAACGGATGAGCCACCCGGACTTTACTGGTATCACCCTCATATTCACGGCATCTCAGAACCTGCGGTGCTCGGCGGAGCCTCGGGCGCAATCGTCGTTGACGGGATCGAGAATGTGAACCCGTTGGTGGCCGGCCTTCCCGAGCGGACGCTCATCATTCGCGACAACCTGGTCCCGGGAAATCCAACCCCGGGCGGCGCCATCCCTTCCTGGGATATTTCGTTGAATTACATTCCAGTTCCCTACCCCAGTTTTACCCCGGCGGTGCTACCCATGAAGCCCCTGGAGAAACAATTCTGGCGGGTATTGAACGCATCCGCGGATACAATCATCGATCTTCAGCTGCGATATGACCATGTGACACAACCGTTGACCGTGGTGGCGCTCGACGGCGTACCGACCGGGTCGCAGGATGGTTTGCGCCTGGGCGAGGCGGTGGTCACGAAGGACATACTGGTCCCTCCGGCCTCGCGCGCGGAGTTCATCGTCACCGGGCCTTCCTTAAAGGTCAAAAGTGCGGTCCTATCTACGCTGAATATCGACACCGGCCCCGACGGCGACAATGATCCGCTACGCCCGATTTTGGCGATCAAGGCCAGCAACAGCGCCGCCGAGCCCCCGCTGCGTATTGCCAACACCTCCTCGCTCCCGCCCTCCGAGCGCTTCTTTGGGCTTTCCGATATGATGCCGACGGCCCACCGCAAGCTCTATTTCTCTGAGGTTCTGAGCGATCCGAGTGATCCCAACAGTCCAACCAACTTCTACATTACGGTGGATGGACAGACTCCCGTTCTCTTCGATCCGTCCAATCCTCCCGCGATCATAACCAGGCAAGGCGAGGTCGAAGACTGGACAATAGAAAACCGCTCTCAGGAAAACCACGAATTCCATATCCACCAGATCCACTTCCTGCTGCTGGAACAGAATGGCAGGTCTGTGGATAGCGGACAGTATTTGGATACCGTGCAGGTTCCGTATTGGAGTGGAACCGGTCCGTATCCGAGCGTCAAGGTTCGAATGGACTTCCGCGGGCCGGTGGTTGGGGATTTCGTGTACCACTGCCATATTCTCGGCCATGAAGATGGTGGAATGATGGCGATCATTCGCGTACTTCCGGCAAAGTAGCCGGGACCGGAGGACAGCTCCATCCTTCACTTATCGGGGGACGGTCACTTTTGGGCACAGCGAAAACCCCCTCGGCGAATTGCCTCCGGGTTCTCTTTCTCCATCAACGCAAACTGCAAACGCTCCGCTCCTAATGACAAAGCGTTGCGGGAGGCATCCTGGCCCACTCAAGCCACAGTACGGCTTGAATGGGCCACCCAAAGCTTTGTTGCCTAATCGTTCTGCCCGGTACCGTAATCGCGAAGTCCGTAACGCACTTGAACTATTAACCGGTCGACGCTCTCGGGATCCGCGCCTTTATGAAAACCGAAAATGTCTTCGGCAAATCCAGATCCCGCTGGTCCACATAAGAGAACCTGCTTTTCCGGTCCATAGCATTTTTCGATTTCTTCGTCAGTCCGTCCCTTATACATGGAAACCAGGTGTTTCCACGACTTCTTCACATGAGTTCCGCGAACGTAAACATGGGGTCCGCCCGATGGACTTACATCCGTCAGATAAAAGAAGAATGCCAGGCCGCGATATCCGTCAATATCGTAATGAAAACTCTGGCCTGCTCCTTTCCGTTGTTCGCTGTCGGCCGGACCGGCGAGACTCCACCACATGCGCGCACTTATTAGAACCGGTTCGGTGCGAAGATACTTGCGCGCGATGGCCAGCAACTGCTCATCCGACGTTAGAGCCTGGAGCGCGGAGGAGGCACGCAGCGCGTGGTTATACCTGCCGAGTCTGAACGGTCGCTCGGTCCACTGTTGGGCGGCATCCCTGCCGCTATAGTGAAAAGGAAAGTCCTCGTTCCCATCGCCATAACACGTCGCCAGCGAAGAAAACGTTAGCAACTGTTGCAGGACTTCTTTGCGTAAGTTCAGAGTGGGAAAGAACCCATCTTCATGAATCTTGCGGACCACGTCATCCACGTCTACACCGTCGGCGAGACTCGAACTAACAGTCAGAGCCGGGCTGGACGGCCTTCGACTATATAGCCAGACCATTGACGAACGGACCAGGCCAAAACGACCGAAGACATACATCAGAAAGTGATGGGGGCCACGCTCCAGGTAGCGACGGGAACGGCGAAAATATGCTGGTAGTGCGAGCAGATCCACGGCGGTGTCGACCTCCGAATTACGCTGCGACTCTGTGGCTCCAATTCCCCCGGGAGAATCACTGCACGGGCCCTTCTACTCAATCGCAGTCTGTCGAGAGCATAAACGAAGCAGTTATCGATATCGACTGTAATAGTCCATCTCGCCAACCGATAGTCATCCCCCGGGGTCACGGGCAAAATAGTCCGCCCCGGCCCCGCTTAGAGCAGACATACTAGATGCATTTAAGATGCCGCTGGTTTGGTACTATCTCCCCGGGATTCCCAGGTTCTTCATTGCGCGCCAGAGGACTTAACAGCCCGAATGAACAAATGACGATAGATCCCCGAAATAACATCGCGGATATGTGGATAATGTACCACTATTTAGAGACAGCGCAAGTTGCACACCGGGTTGGATGCTTAAATGGTGGCGATCATTCGCGTGCTTCCGGCAAGGTAGCCGGGACCGGGAGGAACTAACTCCACTGTAAGGGCGTCCGCTTATGGAAGCGCGGCCATAAACCGGCTTCTTGCCGCAAGCGCAGGAGTTTGTGTCGTATTCGCTTTACTACGCCCTGCCGGGCCGCCGGCCAGATAAGCTTGGCGTATTCCTCGCGCGGGAAACGGGCAAATGCGCGTTTTAACTCGCCCGGCGCGAGCGAGCCACGGTTATGCAACATAGAGGAGATGTAGCGCCGGCGGTCGAGCACCGGGTGCAAAAACACGTCGCCATCGCCTGGCCGTAAATCTTCTTCCAGCGTCGGTGGGAACCAGGCATAGTGAGAAATGTCAGCAAATTCCCCGAGGAAAAGCCATGTCATGCCCGCCCGCATCACCTCGCTAGGTAGAAAGAGCTCAGCGTTCGGCCAGGAAAGCATAGACGGATCAGCGTTCATGGCCAAGCGCCGCTGATGCAACATGGTTAAAGCGCGGGCAGAGAGAAAACACAGGTTGAGCATAGCGAGGTGAGTCTCGCCGGCAGGATAGACATCGCGCTGATACGGCGCCCAGTGCCATTCGTCGAAGGGACATGTGATCTGAAAAGCAACCATGTCGGCGCCCCGTGAGGCCGCACGGACAACAAACTGCTCCAGCGAGCACTGCAGTACGCAGTCATACTCGACGAATAGGTAATAGTCGTAATCTGGATACAGCTCCTGAAACTGATAGTGGGCGTAATCCGGGTTCCACCACAGTACGCCACCCGATGCAGCCCGCATCGGCAAACCGGCGGCTGCAAGATCGGCGCAGGTGAAGCGGACTACACGCTCGAATGGTATCGACCCCACCGCGCCGTTGGTTTCATCTACCGAAATGTAAAAGTCCAGAGCCCCGGCAGCCTCAGCCAGGCGTCGCGCCTGGCGTTCGACGAACCCATCCCAGGCGTAGGTTTTGAAGACAACAGCGCAACGGGGAAGAGGGCTGGTCATACCCGTCCCTCGTGAAAAATCAGGCGCAGCGCGCGGCGTGGGCTACCGCCGGCCTGCGTCAGCCGGTGTCCCAGGCTCGCGCTGGGAGCTGTAACGAGACGATCGAAGATATCACCAAGCGCGATGGAGATAGGGGCCACAATCAGAATCAATAGGGGCAGAGGTAGCTTCCCGTGAGTGAAGATGGTCAACGCCAGTATGACAGGGACATGGACCAGGTAAAGACTGAATGAGATCCGGCCGAGATAGCGGGGAAATCTTTTCATCAGCAACTTCTGTACACCACCTGGAGCAAGGGCAGCGCACAAAATCAGAATAGATCCGACGGCCACCATGAACTCCTGAACTGCATGCCAATGCGACCAGTGGCCTTGAAACACCATTAAGCCGCTGCCCAGAAGCACGAAGCCCAACCAGGACCCTGCGCGCGCGAAGAAGGCGCGGATCTCACGGAGATAGGAAGCGAGGATGGCTCCAAAGACGAAAAGACAGGCGTAGTAAGCATATAACTGCAGCTCAATGGCCCCCTTGTTCGCGATACTCTGGCCCCTCACTGAAACCAGCAGGTCACCCAATAGGCTGATGTTTCCGTAGACCAGCTGCGTGCCCACCACAATCGCCGTCAAGCAAGCCAAAACTGCCATCGCACCCCGTGCGCCCCAGCGCCGTATAGGCACAATGAGCAGGGGGAAAATAAGCGATACCCTTATTTCCCAAATCAACGTGTGGGTAACGCCATTGATCGTGAAATGATGCCCGATAATTGCGAAGTGATCGAACAGCACAAACGGGGTGACCGAATTGGTCCAGGTCATCGTATTCACCCAGTCACTTGCTCCACTCACATAGGCATGCTGCTGTAACGCAATGTTGATCGCCCCAGCGACTATAACGATAGCCGCGTATGGAATGTAAAGCCGGCACATACGTCTTATGGCGAACTTCTTGTAGTCGGGGGCACGTCCTTCCACCCAGGGCAAAGCCAGCACCAGTCCGCTCAGCACATAGAACAGCGTTACTGCCTCGTACCCTGACCACGCAATACGGGCCGGGGTATAAAGAAAAATCCACGAGACTAGATCGGTCGCGGGGGTCTTCCAGTTCGAAAAGAAGAAATTGCTGTAGACCGCCCGGGTTAGAAAGCAGTGGTGGATCACCACGATAAACGCGGCGATGCCTCGCACCGAATCCAGCGCCTCAATCCTGCCGATCTTATTCAATGGTTTTTCCACTGGGCCCTCATGCCTCCACTAATTGCACGGTTTGCTTGCTGCGCGCCTTGGGCCGCCTTCTGCCCTGCGCCCTAACACTCATCACGTTGTTGAGCATTTCAGCCACGTGATCCACCTCAGCGTGAGTCATGGTGTCGAACAGAGGTAGACTGATCATCCTTGCGGAAACATCGTCGCAGACCGGTATCGGACCGGCCACGCACGTTTTTTGGAAGTAGGGCTGCTCCATCAAGTGTGGGCTGAAGTAAGCTCCGGTCGCGATACCCAGATCTGCCAACTGTGCACGAATCGCCGCCCTCTCGGTTTTCAGGTCAGATGGCAATAGGGCAGGCACAAACTGATGCGCCTGGGTGCCGGGCGCTTTCCTCTGAAACTTCAGCTCCGGCAGGGCATCGCGATAGCGCTCGAGTAGTGCGGCCCGGTGGGCCAAGATGCTGTCGTAATCGGCAAGACGTAGCCGGCCGAGCAACGCGGTGACTTCGCTGACCTTGCCGTTCAAGCCGGCCATGGTTGCGGTGCGCGGCTCGCCAAAGCCGAAACTGCTCATGGTGCGAAGCCGGGCGATACGATCCGGATCCGCGCTGTACATCAATCCCGCCTCTCCCACAGCAAACGACTTGGTAGCGTGCATGGAGAACACTACGCTGCCGGAAAAGCCAGTCCCGAACCCTCGCCCACGCTCGTCAAACGTGCCCAGCGAGGCTGCGCCGTCCACAACTGTAGGCACGCCGAACTGCGCGGCGAGTTTCGTGTAACGCTCCAGATCGATCGAATAACCAAAGGTCGCGTAGGGCATCACCACAGCGATCTTGCCTGCATAACGCTCCAGCATCTCCGACTCGGCCGCAGGATCGGCTGCCCAGGTCGCTGGATCGATATCGCAGAGCAGCGGCGTCAGGCCACACCAAAGTGCGGCGTGTGCCGCGGCTGCGAAGGTGAAGCCGGGCATCAAGGCAAACTTTGCAGAAGGCTGCTCGCCGACCGCATCCTTGATGGCCAGCATAAGGCCGATGGTCGCATTGCATACAGTCGTGCAAGCGCCCTCTCCGCCGAAAAAGCGCTCCATCATCTCCTGCTCAAAGAGCGTGTTGACCGGACCGAAATTGCTGAAAATTCCACTCTCCTCGAGCGCCTTTAGCTGTGCGACCGCAAGCGAAAGCTGTGGCGGGGCAGGACGAACAAACGGGATATTCATATCTCGACCTCCTGAGTAACGTTGACTTGTTCCAGACCCGCAAGCACGGGCGATTCGGGTAGGTAGTCCTCGCCAAAGCTGGGAGACAGAATGGCATCGGCAATCATCGCGCCCACATCGTTCTGCCACAGCCACAGGCCGTTTGCCTGGCCCCTGAAGCTTTTCTCACCGCCCAGCTTTCCGTACGGGACAAAACCCGCGGCCAGGCCAATCGCAAATAAGTGAGGCAGCGGGTCGCCGCTTGCGTCCATCACCCGGCAGTCGTTGTCCACAAGCCGCGCCTGCGGTCCTGTTTCGGAGTGAAGGCGCACTGCTCTCCCCTCCTGATCGAAGACCGGCAACGCTCGCGGCCGATAACCCAACGCAGCGATAACAAGATCTGCATTGTCCAGTAGCGCCAGCGAAGCGGCATCATCCACCCCGAGGCGATGCAACTGCAAGCGCGGCTCAGCGGGACGCCCACCGATACCGCGGGCGCGCATGATCAACTCGCGCGAGTCCAACCTGAATCCGCTCAGACGAAAGACACGGCCGCTGACGGGGCAGATGTCATCAGGCCCAAACTCCGTATATCCGTCGGCCAGAGCCGCTTCCGCATTGGGATAGAAAATGCGCAGCTCACGCCGGTGCAGGATGGTGAGTCCGCCCGGACCAAATGTGACCTCGGGCATACGGTTCAACATGGCGAATGCAATCGCTGCTGCGCTGGTAGAACCCCCGATGATGGCAACCCGTGGAGGCCGGCCCAGCTTGGCAAGACGGGCGCCCATCGCGGCGAAACCTGGGGTGCTCACCACGTCGCCGGATTGCAACAGACGATGGCCACACCGCTCCACCAGGTTGACGCCCGCCACGCGCTCATTGCGCAGGCGTTCGATCGGCTGGGAGGCGCCCGTAGCCAGCACTACATTGCGCGAATCAATGGTCCGCTCGCGTCCGCTCTCAATATCCCGGATAAGCGTCAGCCAACCCGTTGCGGTGCGCTGCGTCGAAACTGCCTGGTATCCCTTAAGAACATGGCCGTTGGGCGAAGCCTCGATGACCTCATTTAATGCTTGACCGACCAGGCCGAGAAACTCGCCTGCGCGGGGCAACGGCACGGTGCCTTCCCCCATTTCCACGAATTCCCTGGTAAGCGGATGGTTGCGCAGTGCGGCAAGCTCGCTGTCGGGTGGTCCGGCAAGGCAGTCGGCAAAGGTGAAAGCAGTGCTGTCGGAGTTGATGTACCAGCGGCCGATCGTCCCTTCCCCAACGGAGCCCGTCTGCTCCACCACCGTGACGCCCTCTTTTAATAAGTCAGCGAGACGCCCACGTCTATGCGCCGCGAGCAGAGGCGCCAGTCCTGCTGGGCCTCCGCCGATAATAACCACGCCTTTGCGACCAAAGCTCAAAGTTACCTGCTCCGGCGTGGCCCAAACTGCCAGGCGACGCCATCAAGATTTAGGGGGATATAGGCGGGATACAGTCAAACTTTGTCTAAAACAAAGTGTTTCCGCTTCTTACAAGGATTCGAACAGGGCTCCCATGGGGGATGGGTTTTTGCGCCGGTTCAGAACCACTGCTTATGAAAGGAGAATACATCGCGATGGAAGATTTTCACCCAATCCTGAGTAACATCAGGGTTGAATGTGGTACTGAAGAAATAGTATGTGGGGCTTGACAAGGCTCTCCGCTTTTGTTCCCACTCCGCGTACTTGTGCGGCTAAGCGGTTTTAACGTCGTTTTTGCAGGAGAATCAAAACCAAAGGGGACAAACAGAGTTACTTTTGGTGCACGTTTGTCGCTGTCGGGCTGTGTCCTGGTAGAACCAAATAGAAACAGGACGGCAGCCTGGATTTGCTGGTCGATGTGAAAAAATCTGTTCTGCCACTGCGCCGTTGACGAAGTTTTACGCCACAGCCTCTGACCGGTCGATCGCCCCGCTGGTTTCCTGCACTATCTCTGGCGCCGGCCCGTAAGACTCCCGGGTGCGTCGCCAGGTCACGATCGTATTCACCCCGTAGTTCCAGACAGAGCTGATCGCCACGCCGCAAATTCCAGCTAAGTACCAAGGCAGGCCCGCGGCCAACAGGCGGTTCGCAAAACTCAAATTGATCAATACGCCCACTGTGCAGGCAGCGTAGAAGATCGTGAGCCCCCGTAGCAGCGCAACTCCTTTTAGCCTGCGATCCCTGAAAGTGACCAGGTTGTTCAGGAAGAAATTGAACATCATTGCGCTGAGTGTAGCGACCACCTGCCCAATTGAAAATGCAGCGGCGTCGAAGAGATGGAAAATCCCTAAGATCGATAAGTGAATCAAAAGGCCTAAGGAGCCGACACCGACAAAGAGCACAAATCGCGTGGGGAGATAGCGGCCCACCATCTTATCGAGAATCAGAAAGAGATATTCCAGCTCTACATTCACATCGAGCTTGCTCTCTCCGGCGAGTCGATTACGAAACCGGTAGGGCACTTCAGCTATCCGGGGTGGAACTGGACTTGAGGCCAGGATGTCCACCAGAAGTTTGAACCCGGTACCGGTCAGGCGGGGCACCGAAGCCCGGAAAAAGCGGCTGTCCACCATGAAAAAGCCGCTCATGGGGTCGGTTACATCGCAGTGGCAGACTAATCTGCTGACTCGGGAGCCAAGGTCGCTCAAGCGGACGCGCTTCTTGGCAAACTCGCCCATGCTTCCACCCTTGGTTCTCCTGCTGGCGACAACCACGTCCAGATTCCTCGATTGCATGAGGCGAAGCATCTCCAGCAAGACGGTTTCGTCATGCTGCATATCAGCGTCCATGACCGCAAGGCAGGGAGCGGGGCTGGCCATCATTCCCTCGATGCATGCAGAAGACAGCCCACGCCGCCCGATGCGCTCGATAATCCTCACCCGTGAGTTGGTCAACGCCAGCTCGCGGACTGCATCGGCGGTATGATCCGGCGAGTGGTCATCCACAAAGATGACCTCCCAATTGACTCCCTGGAGGGCGGCTTCGAGAGCGGCGAGAAGCGGGGCGACATTCTGTCGCTCTTTATATGTGGGGATCACCACACTCAGTTCAAGCAGTGGGTGTTTAGTTGCTGCCGCAGCTTGTGTGGACAAGCCGTCGATCACTCTAACCATGGCAAAGTCTCCCGTAACGGCTGGGGGATAAAGTGGGGGACTTGGGGGGATGGTTCGCGTAACGTGACCCAAGAGTACACTATGGAGTGCCTGTGCTCAAATGAATTTTGAATTTTGATAAATTTCTCACCCCGCCCGGCGTACGGCCTCCGCCTATCCAGGCCGTGTAAATAGCCGAGCGGGCGGGGAAGCTTCTGCCATGCCAACCTTTCGCGTGCACGTCGCTTTTGCTGGATCGCGGAGAAACCCCGTAGAAGTGCTGTGTGAACTAATGCGTGAGCTACCCGGTGCGGGCGGAATCGTCGCCGGCGATTCTCCCACGGGTTTTAGATACCTGTTCTCTAACGATGACTATGAGACCTGTAGTGCTTTTCGCAGCCGTCTCGAACAGGTAATTGAGAGCAAGCTTCGGCCTCCCGTCAAGCTAACCATCGAGAGGATGGATCCCGCCACGGGCCTTTGGGTCACCGACTGAATCGCCGCCCACTCACCCTGGGCGCTCGAATCCGTTATCTTACAAAACCTGCTTGCGGATGCGAGCCCGCGGCGGCGAGCAGCCGGTCGATCTCGGCACTCCATTCGGCGATCCACGCACGTTTGGTGGTGTCATCGAGCCAGGAGGCGCGTAGACCATTAAGAGCCGCTTCGCCCAATTGCTGCGGAGTGCACCCCATATGCCGGGCGACCAGCAAATATTCGCGATTGAGGTCGGTGCGGAAGAGGGCGGGATCGTCGGTATTGATCACCAGGTTGAGACCGGCCTCAAACATGCGATGGATGGCATGGCCGGGCGAACCCAGATCGCGAAACGTGGTGGTGAAGGTGGTCGTGGTGGGGCAGACGGTGAAGAAAACTCCACGCTCGCGGCACGCTGCCACCAGTGCGGGATCGTCGACCACATGGTACCCATGGTCGATGCGATCGCAGGCCAGCACATCAAGCGAAGCGCCGACATGGTCTGACGGGCCATTCTCCCCGGCATGGGCGGTCACCCGCAGTCCCTTATTCCTGGCCCGCCGGTAGACATCGGCATAGAGAGCGGGCGGATGGCCGACCTCGTTGTAATCAAGCCCGATGCCGATGACTTCTTCGCGCCGCTGCGCCAGCACGAGATCGAGGAATTGCATACTGATGTCCGGGCCCAACTCGCGGTTCAGAGCCGGGATCAGGCGCGACTCCACACCATGATCGCGCGCGGCATCGCGCATCGCGGCAACGATGCCGTCGAGCATGGTGGCGTAGGCCACACCATGATGTGCCTGTGGGCTGAAGAAGAATTCGACGTAACGCGCGCCATTGCCGGCACAGCGCGCCAGCATTTCGTAGGTTACGCGATGGAAGTCGTCGGCATCGACGATCGAGCGACAGATGACGTCGTAGGCTTTGAGAAACGCGCCCAGGTCTGCGAAGTCGAAGAGCTTTGACGCATCTTCATAATCGTCGGTTGCCAGACCGTGCTTCCTCGCCAACTCGATTGCCGTGGTCGCGGCAACAGCTCCTTCGAGATGCAAGTGCAGCTCGGCTTTGGGCAGTGATCGAACAAACTTCTCGATATCCAGGACCGATCCTTGTTCTTCCAGCATGTGTTCCCCTGAATTTCAGCTTGCTCTCATTTGCTACAATTTGACCCTGCGACGGTCGCAATGATATCAGCCTTGCCTCCCACAGCAGAGGTTGGAGCGGACGGACGATGACTGTGCTTCCGGTAATCGATGTTTCAGGTTTGAGTTCCGCTGAGCTCCCCGCCCGGGCGCGTGTGGCAGCCCAACTGGGCCATGCCTGCCGCGAGATCGGCTTCTTCTATGTGGTCAATCATGGCATCGCTGACGCCATACGCGCCGCCATGTTTGCCGCCTCGCGAGAGTTCTTTCGCTTGCCGGTCGCGGTCAAAGAGCAATATTCCATCAAGCTCTCGCCGCACAACCGCGGCTACATAGCGCTCGAAGGGGAACGCCTCGATGAAGGCGCCGCCCGGGCCGATTACAAGGAAGCTTTCAATATCGGATTGGAGCTGGCTGCCGGGCATCCTGAGGTGACGGCGGGTAAGCCGTTTCGCGGTGTCAATTTGTGGCCCGCACTCCCTCATTGGCGAGAGACTGTTCTGGCCTATTACGACGCCTGCTGGGCACTGGGCCGCCGGCTTCACCACGGTTTCGCGCTCGATCTGGGCATTGCCGAGGATTTCTTCGAGGACAAACTCGACGCTCCCCTGGCGGTACTGAGGATGCTGCACTACCCGCCGCAGCCGCAGAGCCAGGATCGCGCTCCCGACAGCGGAGCCGGCATGCACACCGACTATGGCAACCTCACCATTCTGGCAACGGACGGTGTCGCCGGGCTGCAGGTTCGCACACGCAGCGGTGCCTGGCTCGATGCACCCCACATTCCGGGCGCATTCGTTTGCAATATTGGTGACTGCTTGATGCGCTGGACCAACGATGTTTACATCTCAACGCCGCACCGCGTCGCGATCCCGGTGCAAGACCGCTATTCCGTAGCGTTCTTTCTGGATCCTAACCCCGATGCCCGCGTGGAAGTCCTGCGGGGTTGCATCGCGCCTGGCGCCACATCGAAGTATCAGCCCACAACCGGCGCCGACTATCTGCGTGAACGCCTAACAGCCACTTACGACCATCTGAAGACCCTTGCCCTTGGGTAGATTCTGGTTCCCTCCCATTGCTATATGACCATAATATGGAATATTATGGTCATATAGGACAGAATGGTTGAATTGCTATGACTGAGTGGCCGGTGCACGATGCAAAAACGCGCTTTAGCGAGCTGATCGAGCGTGCCATTACGGAGGGTCCGCAGACGATCACGCGCCACGGAGCCGAGCGTGCCGTGGTGCTCTCCGTCGAGGACTATCGCGTTTTGGCATCGCATAAGCCGGATTTCAAAGCCCATCTTCTTGGCGGCCCAAAGGTTGAAGATTTTGCTATGGAGCGCGACCCCGATACAGGCCGTGCCGTCGAGCTTTGACCACTGGCTATTTGTTGGACACAAACGTCATCTCGGAGACACGCAAAATTCGAGCCAACTCCGGCGTGATGGCTTTTCTCTCCACAGCTGACGGGGACGGATTGTTTCTAAGCGTTCTGACGTTGGGCGAGTTGCGCAAGGGCGTCGAGGCGAAGCGCCGGACCAATCCTGCCGCCGCCGATCAGCTTGGCGCATGGGTCGACGGCCTTGAAACCACTTTCGCCGACCGCGTCCTTACTATAGATGTGGCGACTGCACGATGTTGGGGAGAACTGTCGGCCGGCCGGAGCCTCCCCGTAATCGACACATTGATTGCCGCGACCGCGATCGGCCACGGTCTCACCCTGGTTACGCGCAACACACGTGACGTGGCCTCCACAGGGGTGATGATCGTCGATCCATGGCAGGCCCCATGACGGCACGGCTTTTTCCGGGTTCAACGGTGCCGGCCGCACACTCGGGTCGGACCCACCCACCCTGGGTCCGCTACAAGTCTTTGTTAGAGACCAGCCTGATTGCCTTTTCCGGGCAGGCCACGACACACAGTCCACAAGCCTGACAGAGATCCACCTTTGGTGTATAGGCGGTGAGCCTGCCATGAGCCCGGCTCTTCATCTTTCCCAGGAAAGAGAGACTCGAAAAGTCTTCATCGTCGATCTGCCTGACTTCAAAAACATCGTAGGGGCAGACCTCCACGCAATCACGTTTTCCCTCGCAGGCATTGCGATCTACCACAGGCCGATAAGCGCCGGCTTCCCCCGGATTCCCTGTGGAGCTGGTGGCGTTGGCGAAGTTCATGCGGCTTTCCTTGATGAAAGCCGCACACGCGGTCGTGTCCGGCGCAGCGTACAGGAAATCCGGGTCTGCCCCGCACTTCTCTCCCGGGCGGTCGGCGCGTTGTGCAGCCCGCCTGGCTTTTTCCGGATTCAATCGTGGACGATCCTTCGCGACACCAGTCATACCTGCTTGCCCCGGATTTCCTCGATTGCCCGACGCAGGATCGCGAAGACTCGCTTCCTCTCCTCAGGCGTAGCTTCGAGCTTCTCGTGGAGCGCTGCTTTGAGCTCGTTTCGCAGCTCGCGGAATTCCGTCTTCATTTGCCGCCAGTCACTTCGGATTCCGCGCCGGGGATCGGCGCCAAAGTCGTCGTCCTCTTCGTTTTCCTCTGTGAACTGCTTTTGGAATTGCGAGACCTTGCGCCCGAAGCGAGCTAGCTGATCAAGCGTTTCCTCAACGCTGGCACGGTTTCCGTTCAGGTGGGCAGTACCCGCCTCAGTGATTCGGTAGAGTTTCTTGGTGCCGTCTGACTCCGAGGCGGTGTATCCCAACTCCTCAAGGTAAGTGAGCGCCGGGTAAACCATTCCCGGACTCGGCGAATAGATGCCGCTGGAGTGCTCTTCGATGGCCTTGATGATTTCGTAGCCATAGCCCGGCTTTTCGCTGAGCAAAGCGAGGATGATGAGCCGAAGATCGCCCGAGGCAAGCATTTTTGCGGCCCGCATTCCAGGCCCCACAAATCCCCCGCCCATACGGTCAAATGGCCTTCCTCTTCCCCCAAATCCCCCAAAGCGGCCGTGGCGTCCGCGTTCTTCGAAATTAGAGAACTCCTGATGATGTCGATGCATGTTGATTCCTTCCATAGATCCATTTATTTAAAATACATCTTAAGATATATCATATGATGCATCTTGCGGAAAGAAATTTCTTGTTCAAACCCCATTCCTCATATACTATTCTCAATATAGTGATGTCAATCTACTAAGACGTAGAGCTATGACCAGGAAACCCGAGCACCGCGACCTTTTTCCAGGCGCACTGGAAATGATGATTTTGCAGACACTGAGCAGAAAACCCATGCACGGCTATGCGCTGGCGCAGCACATCAAGCAGGTCTCTGACGATCTGCTGCAGATTGAAGAGGGCTCCTTGTATCCCGCATTGCAGCGCATGCTGAAGAGCGGATGGCTGGAATCTGAAATGGGTTTATCGCCCAAAGGCCGCCCTGTGCGCATTTTCAAAGTAACAGAGGCAGGTACAAATCACCTGCAAAAGGAAATATCGAGTTTTGAACAGATGTTTGCCGGCATCCGCCGCGTACTCGCGATCGCCGAGGTATAGGAGACTCCCATGCGCTGGTTCAAACAGCTCTTCTCCCGCCGCCGCCGTTACCACGAACTGCATGAATCGATACAAGAGCACATAGAAGAAAAGATTGCGGACCTGGTCGAAGACGGTATGTCGCGGGAGAACGCCGAGCAAACCGCGCGCCGTCAATTCGGAAACGTAACCCTCATAGAAGAGCGCAGCCGCGAAGTTTGGCAGTGGCCACGGTGGGAATCATTCCTGGCAGATCTGAAATTTGCCGTGCGCCAGTTGCTCCGCAATCCTGGTTTCACCGTGACCGTGATCTTCACCCTGGCGCTTTCCATCGGCGCCAACACCGCGATCTTCTCCATCGTGAACGCTCTCATGTTGAAGGCCTTGCCCTATCCGCACCCCGAGCGCATGGGCACCATCTACACCCGGGTCACCGGAGTGAATTCCTGGGATGCGCGGCACAAATTGACGTATGAGCAATGGCAACTCTTGCGCGACGACGTTCCCGCCCTGCTCTCAGCGGTTTCCGGTTGGCATACAGCGGGTGTCAATCTCGAGGCCGGATCTCATGTGCAATATCTCCAGGCAGGGCGTATTTCGGCCCACTATCTCGATGTGCTGGGCATTCAACCCGCCCTGGGCCGCAACTTCTCCGATTTAGAGGACCGCCCCCACGGGCCAAACGTAGCCATATTGAGCTACAGCTTATGGCGAAATACTTTCGCCTCCAACCCCAACATTCTGGGCCAAACCGTATTGCTGAAAGGCGCGCCGTACACCGTCGTCGGTGTGCTCTCCGAGAGCACAATCACTCCCTTGAATGCCGACATCTATACCTCGCTCCAACTCGGTCCCGAAGGTGAGGGGAGCGGAACAAACGTTGAGGCCATCACCCGGCTGCGCGATGGCGCGACCTGGCAGGAGGCGGATGCCGAGATCAACCGCGCCTGGTCTCACCGCTCCAACCGCTATGAATTAAGCGAAGACCCGAACGCGCAGGTGACCTACCACTCGGTGCCGCTGCAAAAGGGGATGACTGCTAAACTGCGCCCCCAAGCCTTGGCCTTGATGCTGGCAACAGGATTCATCCTGCTGATTGCCAGCGCCAATCTTGCCGGGCTGACACTGGTTCGCGTGTTGCGGCGCTCCCCTGAATTTGCCACCAGGCTAGCGCTGGGTGCTTCCCGCTGGCAGATCCAAAAGCAACTCTGGGTGGAAAATCTCCTCTTGGCATTCCTCGGTGGAACGGCCGGCGTAGCAGTCGGTTTCGTCGCTTTACGTGGGTTGCTTCAGCTTCTCCCGGAGCATTATCTCCCTGTGGCTCAAGTACCCCTTGATGGACGTGTTCTGGCGTTTACGCTTCTCATTTCCCTTTTGACCAGCGTACTTTTTGGCATGTTTCCTGCGCTGGCCATGCGCAAGTTCCGTCTACGCTCCGCCATCGCCAGTCATTCCGCAACCGGAGGCGACCCTTTGCATTTGCGTCAGGCTCTGATCGCGGGCGAAGTGGCTTTGACCGTGTTGTTGCTGGCGGCGTCAGGCCTGCTCATTCGTACTCTCATCCACCTGCAAACCTTGCCTCCTGGTTTCGACGCGAATGGAGTGATCACCGCCCGAGCATCCCTGGACGATGTGCGCTATCACGATGTCGCCGCATTCCGAAAACTGCTCGATGAAAGCACCACGGCCATGCGCCAAATACCGGGCGTGCAGGCTGCCGCGGTCGGACAGAGTTTGCCCTATGAGCGTGCGGCCATCGATGGAGTGACGATCAGCGATGGCAAAGACGCAGGGCAGCAGGTGATGAGCGATGAGGTCTACATCACCCCCGATTATTTTCAGGTATTGCAGATTCCCCTACTCGCGGGACGCCCTTTCACCGCCGCGGACGGACCGAATACGCAGCACGTGGCCATCGTTAACCAGACCTTCGCGCGCAAGTACTTCCATGGGACGAGTGCCGTCGGCCACTACGTAAATAAGGATACGAGAATCGTCGGAGTGGTTGAGGATGTGCCCATCGCCCCGGGGATCGATGCCGCTGCTCCCCTTACCGGTGAAGAAACCATGTACATCCCTGCGGCGCAAACCGATCCCCCGCTACTCGCGGTGTTCCACGTCTTCTTCCAACCAAGTTGGATTGTCCGTACCGCCGCTCCAGTAGACGGATTGACTGCGCAGATGCAGCACGCTCTGGCCAGCGCCGATCCTGATCTGCCTTTCTCCGGCTTCTACAATATGCGCGAACTGATGGCAAAGGCGCTGGCGACCCAGCGTGTCGAAGTCGCGCTGCTGAGTGCGATGGCGGCTCTGGCGCTGCTTCTGAGCACAATCGGCATCTTTGCCCTGGTGGCGAATATCGTTGCCCAGAAAACGCGCGAGATCGGCATTCGTATTGCCCTGGGCTCGACGGTTCGCCAAGCCATGGTCCATATCGGAGCTTCGGGCGTTTGGGCGTCGACACTTGGGCTCATCCTGGGCCTGGTCTTATGTGCCGGAGCATTGCGTGCTATGAGCAGTGTGCTCTATGGAGTAAGCGTCTACGATCTTCCCACCATCCTCATCGTCGTCTTGACCCTGGAAGCAGTAACCCTGCTTGCCACCACGGTGCCGGCTCTCCGCATCGCAGGAATCGATCCTGCCAAGACGCTGCGCGAAGAATAGGAGAATGCTGTGAACGGGTTCAAACAGCGCTTCTCCCGTCGTCGCCGTTACCACGAACTCTCGCAATCGATACGAGAGCACCTCGATGAAACCATCGAAGAGCTAATGAACAACGGCATGTCGCATGAGGAAGCGGCGCTTGCTGCTCGCCGCCAATTCGGCAACGTTGCCCTGCTGGAAGAACGCGGCCGCGAGGTGTGGCAGTTGCCAACAGTCGAGGGCGCCTGGGCTGACGTGAAGTTTGCGCTGCGCCAGTTGCGCCGCTCACCAGGCTTCACGATAGTCAGCCTCCTGACACTTGCCCTCGGTATCGGAGCCAATACCGCCGTCTACAGCATTATTCAAGCAGTGCTTCTCCATCCTCTTCCTTATCATGACCCGAATCGCCTGATGCTCTTAGCCGACAAACAGGACCCTCAAGAGGGTGGCGTCCTTTACAAAGACTATGAGATGTGGAGGATGCACACACAGAGCTTCACAGGTATAGCGGCCTATTACCGCGACAGTGGTTGGGCGCGGGTGACGCTAACCGGCGGCCGAGAACCACAGTCATTCCAGGGTGCATACGTTACCACAAATTTCTTCTCATTGCTTGGTGTTGCGCCCCTGTTGGGTCGTACATTCACAACCGCGGAAGAAAATCGGCATGAACGAGTGGTTGTGCTCAGCTATGCGCTCTGGAAGCGTCAATTCGGAGGCTCACCGGATGTTACGGGGCAAGAACTGCATATAGACGGCATAGCCGCGAAGGTCATTGGAGTTATGCCCGAAACCTTTCAACTCCCAGCCCCTGATTCCCGGTTTTGGGCGCCAATTACTACGAACCGTTACTGGGGAGACCCTGCGGTCACCACCAACGATAGCTCCCATAGCCGCGGCTTCTATGCTCGATGGCAGGCAATTGGCCGCTTGAAGGGAAGAGTCAGCCCGCAGCAGGCGCAAGCCGATATCGACGCAATCTTCAGCAGTTTGCAAAAAACAGATTCAGACCCGAACCGGGGCATCGGGATCAGTGTGGTCCCGCTTCACATTCAGATCGCCGGGGATACACGGCTTGCCCTCTATGTTCTTTTCGCATCAGTGTGCATGCTGCTCTTAATCGCTTGCAGCAATGTAACCAATCTCGTGCTGGCACGCAGCGCATCGCGTGTCCATGAGATGGCGTTGCGCGCCGCACTGGGTGCCAGCCGTGGCCGTATCGTCCAACAACTTCTTACTGAAAGCTTGATGCTGGCAATACTCGGCGGACTCATCAGCCTGCTGTTTGCCCTTTTGGCAATTCGTGCTCTCACCACATTGGGCCCTCACGATATACCACGGCTCAGCCAAGCCGGCCTCAATCCCGGCGTGATGGGATTTACCTTTGTAGTTGCCCTGTTGTCCGCAATACTCTTCGGCCTCACGCCTGCGCTTAAAGTCTGGCGCAGTGCCCCGAATGACCAATTGAAGGTAATGAACATAACAGCACCAGGCGCGACCGGGTTTCGAAGCATGCGCAACGTTCTGATCGTCATTGAATTTGCGCTCTCTGTGCTGTTGCTCACCGGAGCCGGATTATTAATCCACAGTTTTCTCCTCGTCCAATCTGTCGACCCCGGGTTTGAACCGGAGCACGTCCTCAACATCCATGTAACCTTCCCTGCAGGAACTTCGGGACAGCAAATATCAGCTATTTCTGATTCGATTGTTCAGAGATTGCAAGCTATCCCCGGCGTGAAGAATGTCGGAGCCATTGAAGGAATCTTCGACCTCGGTCCCACGAATAACATCGGCCTGCGAAGCATCGAAGGCCGTTCGCCTGAACCGCGGCAACAGTGGACGGCACTCAATTGGAATACCGTTCGAGAAGATTATTTCCAGGCAATGGGAGCTGAATTGCTGCGCGGGCGCTATTTCTCCCAACAAGACGGTCCCTCATCGCCCCTCGTTGCCATCATCGATGAAAGCATGGCGCGCCGTTACTGGAAGGGCGAGGATCCAATTGGCAAACGCATCAAGGGACAAGATCGACGGGGTCATAACGATGACTGGGTAACTGTCATTGGTGTAGTACGGGACCTACGAACACATGGGCTCGAACGAGCAGCCACGCCGCATGTTTACGAATGGTACCGCCAGGCTGATAATCCAACGCCGGATATTGTCGTGCGAGCCACGGGAAACCCTGATGCGATCGCTTCCCAACTGCGCCGTGTAGTTCGAGCTCAAGCTCCGGCGGCCATCCTCTCCAGCGTCACGACCGTACAGCAGGAGCTATTGCAACAGCTTGCACCGAGGCGTTTTCAGACATTATTGCTTGGGATCTTTTCCTTACTCGCGCTTGTTCTGGCGACTATTGGAATTTACGGACTGATTCACTACTCCGTCGTTCAACGCACGCACGAAATAGGGATCCGCATCGCACTGGGCGCGCGGCGCGGCGATATCCTGCTGGCTGTCCTAAACCAGGGTTTGTTGCTGGCAGGCATAGGGTTGGGAATCGGCCTGATGGCCGATTGGGCTTCGACGCGCTTGCTCTCGAGGCTGCTTTACGGCGTGACCCCGTCCGATCCTATCACCCTGAGCGCGGTCTCATTGTTATTGATTGGCGCCGCACTGCTCGCAAGCCTCATTCCAGCCTTGCGCGCAGTTAGGCTTGATCCGATGCAGACACTCAGAAGCGAATAGAGGTGAGTCACGGCCTTGCGCGAGGATTGACACACCTAGCCATCTATGCATTAATATGGGCTAAGTTGAGGGGACGTCATGCGACTCGTTCGTCGCATCTTGAATCTACTTTCCCGTTCCACCGTACAGCGGGAGATCGATGCTGAGCTTCAGGCGCACATCGAAATGAGGGCTGCGGATAACCTCGCAGCCGGCATGCCACCGGAAGAGGCGCGGCGGGATGCGCTACTGAAGTTCGGCAACCCCACGGTCATGAAGGAAAAAGTGGCCGGCGTGGATGCGGCGTTAAGCCTTGATAGCTTATTGAGAGACATTCACTACGCCTACCGGAAGCTGCGCAAATCGCCCGCCTTTGCGGTCACGGTCATCGCAACTCTGGCCCTTGGCATCGGGGCGAATACAGCTATCTTCAGTATTGTGGATGCCGTATTACTACGGCCGCTTCCCTACCGGAATGCCGATCGTCTCGTGGTGGTGTGGCAGACGGACGCGGCCCATCGCGGTGTCGGCGCATGGTTCGATCCTTACCGCGAATTTGAAGAATGGCAACGTGGGAGCCGCAGCTTCGAGAAGTTGGCTGCGATGACCTGGGCGACCACGGGTCAGACCATGTTGTGGCGGGGCAAACCGGTTGGGCTGCTCGCGCTCCCGGCCAGTACCAACTTCTTCTCCATGCTTGGCGCCGAAGCCCAAATCGGCAGAACATTCAGCCAGGCAGACCTGAAGAATCCCTGCACCTTAGTCCTCGCTTATCCGTTCTGGCAGGAGGAGCTGGGCGCTCCCAAAGATATTGCCGGGCAAACTCTGACCGTGGGCCACCTTCCCTGCATGGTGGCCGGCGTGATGCCGAAACAGTTCACCTTCTACCCTAAACAGGCAAACGCATGGTCCCTGATTACACCCACAAGCTCATTCGCGCAGAAGCCATGGGATTCGATGACCGGCGTCTTTGGATTATTGAAACCGGGAGTCACTCACGCCCAAGCGGAAGCGGAACTCGACGCCCTGCAAAAGAGAGTCACCCCCGAAGCTCCCGCATCGCTGTCCACGCTCGCCTCCGCTACGCCGATTGTGCTCAGTCTGCAGGATAATTTCACCTGGTTAGCAGGAAGGAATCTGCGCCGGGGGCTTTGGCTACTCTCTGGCGCGGTGAGCCTCATCTTGCTCATGTTGTGTTTAAACATCGCCAACCTGCTGCTCGGCCGCTCTATGGAGCATGCACGCGAGATGGCCATTCGTACCGCGCTAGGTTCCGGCCGTACGCGGCTCATCCGCCAAATGTTGACGGAGTCGCTGATGCTGGCCCTTGGCGGGACGGGTGCCGGCATGGTCCTGGCAGAGCTGATGCTTCATTGGTTCCGGGCTGTGAATCCGGTCGAATTGCCGCCCGGCAATGCGGTGTCTCTCCACTGGCAGGTTTTTCTGTTCGCAGCGCTCACCGGAGTTGGCTCGGCCGTCGTCTTTGGACTGTTTCCAGCATGGCAGTCTTCGCGGGTCGATCTGAACTCCGTCCTCAAGAACAACGAACGCGGCATAGGCGCGGGTGTTTCCGCGCAGCGCGCTTCTCAGCTTTTGGTGGTGATGCAGATCGCACTTTCACTCATGCTCTTTGTTGGAGCAGGTCTGCTGGGGGCAAGCTTGTGGCGGATGGCTTCGACCCAATTGGGCTACCGCACAAATCATGTCTTGACAGCGACCGTTAATCTGCCCCAGGACCACTACAGCGACCGCGAAGCAAAATCCAGGTTTGCTGCCGATCTCTCCACAAGGGTCTCCGCGATACCCGGCGTCGAGGCAGTTGCGGAAGCTTCCAGCTTTACCCCCAGGGGAGAAAACCCCTTATCGGTTGAAGGAGCTCCCGGCAGATTTTCAGCAGGCGGCATTGCCACCCAGAGCGTGAGCGCAAACTTCTTCGATGCCATGCAGATTCCATTGTTTCGCGGCCGAGTCTTTGCTACCCAGGATCGCAACGGCACGCGCCAGGTTGCAATCGTCAACCAGGCTCTTGCCAATCGCTACTTCCCCCATGACGATCCGGTCGGACGCGCCGTCAAGCTAAGCCGTGCTGACGATCCCTCGCAACCTTGGCTTACGATTATCGGCGTGGTGGCCGACGTCAAGGTAACGACTGTTTTCCAGGAGATGGGCTATGTGGTGCAGCCCACGGTCTACCGGCCGCTCACCCAAGACCCGCCCGCTGCTGTAGCCCTGATGGTTCTAACCAAGCAAAGTCCCTTGGGGTTGATCGGTGGAATTGAAGAACAGCTTGCCGCCATGGATCGTGGCCTACTATTGGCTGGCCCGGGAACGATGCAGGACCAGCAATCGGCTGTCCTTTCCCAACCCCGCTTCCGCGCCATTCTCTTCGCCAGCTTCGCGGGATTGGCTTTGCCGCTGGCAGTGGTAGGAGTCTATGGCGTTCTAACCCAGATGGTCGCACAGCGAACGAGAGAAATGGCTATCCGCCTGGCTGTCGGAGCAAGCCGTGGAGAAATGTTAGGCAGCGTCTTCCGCAAGGCCATTGTTTTGGCAGCCCTGGGGATTGCCTTGGGCGTTATCGGATCAGCCATTGCCGTGCGCGCTCTGGCTGGGCTGCTCTATGGAGTGCGCGCGGAGAATACCGCGATGTTTGTTCTCGCTTCCCTCATCTTAATGCTCACCACGCTCGTGGCCAGCTGGAATCCAGCCTGGCGGGCAGCCAACATCGATCCCATGCAAGCCCTTCGCTCAGAGTGAACTGGCCAAACACTAGCGCTCGGTAATGGCCTGACCGGAGCCGCTTTCCTGCCTCCATGAAACCTCACAATTGCTGGTGGCGGCCCCCGCATTTATTGCTGTGGCGGCCCCCGCATTTATTGCTGTGGCAGCCCCCCGCATTTATTGCTGTGGCAGCCCCCGCATTTATGCGGGGGAAGGAGGGCTTTAGCGCTCCGTGAAAGAGTCTCGACCCTGATCAGGCGCTTTAGCGCTGGCAATGCCAAAGCCTCATGAGTCCCTGCCTGAGAGAACCGCTGAAGAGAGCGCACCCGCTCCCGCTTTGGGCTGGGGCATCTCGGAAACCCGAGCCATTCATCTTGCCCTCCGGCATTCCTGTCGCAGATCAAAAACAATACTAAAGTCACATCGGGCAGCGCCGATGATGACCGTAAGAAAAAGCCCAAAGGGCAATCAGCGCTTACCCACGGCAACGAAACCCTAGCTAGTCCGTTTAAGAGCCCTCAACCGTCCCACTCCGGGAGGCGTCGTATCCCGGACCGCTGCCTGGGGAGGCGGCGCACCATGCCTCAGCTGTACAAAATACTGCTTGCCTTGTTAGCCGTAGTTCTTTTCGTCTTGGCTTCGCCTACTGCCGCTGCCGCCGCAAAACCGCCGAAAGTCGTCTTCCTCGGGGACTATCTTACCTATAACTGGACCAGCGGATTCGCGGCCAACCCAAACTGGATCAACGAGTCGCTTCCCGGAATGAATTACCCGGGGCAGACCTCCTCCGATGCGGCCGCACGGTTCCAGGCCGATGTAGTGAACCTCCATCCGGCTATCGTCCACATCCTGCTTGGGTCTGTCGATGCGGCTATCTCAGACGATGCTACCGGGCCAACTGTGGTAGCCAACTTCATCGCCAACATCGTGAAAATGGTCGAGGAGGCTAAGGCCGCGGACATCAAGGTGATCCTGGCAACCACGCCCGCGGGCGGCCCAAGCAACTTCGGGATCATTCAAATGAACGCTTTCCTCGAGAGCTACGGGGCAGCGAACAACATCCCCGTCATCAACTACGAGGACATGCTATGCGGTTGTATAAGCTCCGTAGGTGGCTCGGGCATAGGAAATACTTACGATTCCGACCAGATGGATCCTGTACCCCTGATGGGCCCGTCGCTTATTCCCTCCGCCGCAGGGTATGCCAGGATGACCCAGATGGCAGAAACAGCCATAGACTCGCTCTCCAGTGTGACACTGAACTCTGGCTGGTTGGACAATATAGAACTGTCCAACATCGACATTGGGATCGGCAATCCGCTGGCCAATGTCAACCGGGTAGGGACCAGCGCCACCCTCCAGTTCACGCCTACGGGTGCCTACAGCAACGGTGTCACTAGAGCCTTGTATAACAGCAACTTTGACGGTTCCAGTGGAACCTGGACCTCAAGCAATCCTTATGTAATGTACGTCAGCCAGGCCGGATTGGCGTGGGCCATGTCAGCGGGCACCGCCACCATCAAGTACGTCTCCCCTTCCGGCATTCGCTTCCGGGAATGGATCATGACCGTTGTCGAGAGCGAATAGGATTGATGCCCCGACGGACTCCGGGCGCAGCGCTTTCGTTACCTGACCCGTGATGTCGCGTAAGCGGCGCCCCGCAGTGCCGCATAGCGCCAGATCCGCGGGATCGATAAAAAGCACATAAGCTGTCAAAACGTCCCATTGAAACATGGGAAGGTTGAATGCGTATTCCAGAGACAAGTGGAAGAGTAGTCCCAGCAGCAGCAATGGATAGCGGAACCGCCGGAACCAAATCAGGACCCCCAGGGAGAACTCCAGGATAAGTGTGTACCAGCTTCCCAGTTTTAGCACGGCTGAATTTTGCGTCCACCCGGGCAATGGAAAGCGTTGGATCTCATGCAGGTGGGTCACGTAATAGAGTGCACTTCCATTCAGCCACGCATGGCCCTTCATCTTCCAGCAAAAGGACATTATGTAGACCAGAGCAAGTTCAAACTGGATCATCCGCTGAGCCCACGGTGCTTTGGGCGTAACCTCGAGTCCTTCCCCTTTCCTATAGGCGCGTATAAGGCGATCCAGGGAGAGCGCCGATCCCGCCGGCGCAAACACCAGAAAGAAGCCCGTGACCCGCAAAAAGGTGTCACCACCATGCGTGATAAAGGGATTTCGTTCCTGCATGGAAGCCAGGCAAAGGAACACAACTACGCTGCTGATGCGCGTCCATAAACCTACCGTGAGCAGCAAAGCGAAGCCCAGGAAAACAAAGAAGAATGCACCTATCCAGCGGTCACCCTGGGGCAGGAGCGCGAACAGGTCAAGGCGGATCCCGGGTTCGAGCGTCCTGATCGTCGTCCGCGACACCCAACCATGCACGCCATACCAATCCAACCAGTCAGAGTGCAGCAGTATCAGGGTAACTAAAACGCAGGCGCCATAAAGAATGCGGAACACCGCAATGGGCACCGGCGACTGAGGCGCAAAGAAAAACTTTTCCCAAGCCTTACGGAAGGCCCGCAGCGTCATCTGGGATCCCCGTGTTCTAAGTAGTCTTCGTAAAAGACAATCGGTCTTGGGGTCTGGGCGTCGTCGTTCTCCGCCCACGGCTTGATGTCCGCCACAAATTGGATCAGCATTACTTTGTCTGGAGGATCGGCGGGATTCTTGTACATACGCCCCACATGCTGGGCAATGTCCGGCCAAATAGCCGCATTCTTCTCGTCGGCCAGGTTCTCTGCGAATTTGCGATATCTTTCTTTGCGATAGCGTTCCCCGAAACCGAGTTGCTCCATCATGGGAAACGTCCAAACGTGCATATGGCCATGTTGCGTGATAGCGACTGCCTTGATATAGGCGTTTACCGATTTAGGATTGGGGGCGAAGGTATCCCATGACTGGCAGAGGGCAGTCCATTGCATATAAGGGCCGACGAGTTCCCTTACTCCCTCTACCAGAGGAGAATCGGTGGGTGCAGTCCAACAAACGATTGCAATCAAGTGGAACAGGATGAAAACGCTGATTGCGCCCTGGCGGAAACCCGTTGTCTCCCAATTCTCCGCTTCTGCTTTACTAACAAGGGTAGGCTGCGGGGAGTATGCACTTCCTGTCTTTCTTCGACTGCTTGGCCTCACGTCTAGCGTCCCTTCTTGTTTTGATCACAAACGCATCCTGGTTCTTGCGGCCACAGGATGCATTGGCGGGAAGACGATAACTTCTTCCATCTGTGGAAATGCAAGCGCCCTGATGGTGCTGGCGGCTGGTCCGCAAAAAGAATTGAGCGGACAAGGAAGTTTTTGCGTCGGCAGTGCAATACAAGGCAGGGAACATCCGTTGCTGTGGCCACGAACTGCGAACAGGACAAAAGGCTCGAAGAAAGATCCTGTTTTAGACGCTCAACTGTTTGAGTGTTTGAAGCAACGGGATGAGCACGGCTTCTTGGACCTCTATGACCTCTATCGACGTCCGGTCTATCGGTTCCTGATGCACATGACGGGCTCTGTCGCCGTTGCTGAAGACCTCACACAGGAAGTATTTCTGGTGATTCTCGACGCGATGGGCTCAGGGACCATCAAGCAATTTGAACCTGAGAAAGGGACGCTGGAAGGATATCTTATTGGTATTGCCAGGAATCTTGTGAGGGCGGAGCGTCGCAGAACCTATCGGCTACTTCCCTTGGAGGGTCTTTTTGCCACGCCTGAATGGAATCGGCTCCTGGATAGGCTTTGCGTTGAGAATCCAAAACAAGATGCCGAAAGCCTGCTTGCGGTGCAGTCTGAATTGAAGATTCTTTACCGCGCAATTTTGGAGCTGCCACATCAGTATCGGGAGACAATCGTCTTATGCAGCTTGCAGGAGCGGAGCTATCAGGAAGTGGCTGCCATTCTGCAATGTTCCCAAGGCACCATCGCCTCGCGCATGAATCGCGCCAAGGCGTTGCTGGCGGCAAAGCTGCGGGGACTCGGCGGCAGAAGAAGCGAAGGCGTCTGCAACCTGACGAGGAAAGGAGGGCAAGGATAGTGGAACAACGATCAAAGCGGACAGAGAATGCCGATACATCCCGCGTGGACCATCTGTTGGAATTGCTGAGCGAGCTATCGCAAGACGATCCACCTCCAGCCCTCAGAGGACGGCTAGAGCTTCTGGCTTCGCAGCAATTGAGAAACGAAGTTGAATCTGGAAAGCCGCTTCGCAGCGCGCGGGCGGGACTGATGCTCCGGCTCAATCCCGCCTTTGCCCTGGCCCTGCTCATTGTTATCGGGATGGCCGCGGCATTGGTAGCGCACGTTCGCCGGCCTGTACCCCTGCAAACAAAGATCGCATCACGAGTTATCCCTCCGAGTACGCCCTTCGATAGCGGAATCCGCGCCCAACCAGCAGCGCCATCGCCGGAAGCTACATTGCCGGTAACTCGCCCTTCGCTGCCTAAGTTGGCGCGGTACAACATCTCGCAGCGAATGACCGTGCGACTCCCCTACTCCGATCCCACCATTGATACCGGAACGGATGCGACCATTCGAGTATCCATGTCTCAAGAAGAGCTGGCGTCGCTAGGCTTTCCGCTGAACACGACGCTCCACGATCAACGAGTGATCGCCGAGCTGACCTTAGGGGATGATGGTCTACCCCGAGCGATCAGCGTGTCTTTGCCTCTTGAAGTGATCAAGGAGAAGAAATGAGCCGCCATTCGCTGATACTTCTATCCAGCCTGACGCTTTGTCTTTCCAACTACAGCCGGGCACAGACGCAAGTCACGGTGAGCCAGGACGACTGCTCTGCAAGCGATGCCCCTTGCACGAGAATCGTTAACCAGCAAGTAGCTGGCAGCGCCCAAGTCAGCATAGAAGGCGCTCCCCCCTCGGGACCTGGACAAGTGACCCTCGTTGCGACACGCGCGGGGGTGATGTTCGGTTTACAAGATGAAGCAACAGTGGTTAAAAACGAACCCTATCAGGCGCAGGCCGTCACCGAGATGAAGCAGACGCTTGGAGACGGCTCGCATATCGTTCAGACAACTACGGCAACCGTTGCGCGCGATGGCGATGGCAGAACGGTGCGCATCCAAAAACTAACCACGATGGGCCCCTGGAGAACTTCGGGCTCTGTTCAGGGAAGCAACCAGACGCTAACCACCATCTTCGATCCGGTCAGCAAAGAGCACATTGACTTTACTTCGGACAACAAAGTCGCTCACGTATTGCCCATGCCGCCATTGCCGCCTGCAGCACCTGGAGGCGTAGAACCTCCACTTACCATGGCCTATGCGGGTCAGGTATCCGGCACGGCGCAGGGGGTCACGGTGCAAGCTCAAGTGATGTCATCTCAATCGAGCAACGGAGCAGAGCCTAAAACGGAATCTCTTGGCACGCAGACGATCGAAGGCATCCAGGCCACTGGAACGCGCAGTACGACCACCATTCCCGCAGGCACTATCGGCAATGATAAGGATCTTATGATTACTCACGAAACCTGGTACTCGTCTGATCTAAAACTGGTAATTCAGAGCACGCAAACTGATCCGCGCTTTGGCCAAACAACTTATACGCTAAAGAACATTCAGCAAGGGCAGCCTGATGAAACCTTGTTCCAAGTGCCGGCAGACTACAAAATAAATAAGATTGTGCCAAGGCTCGCGCCCCCGCAGTAACGAGCCCCGAGGGCCGCGCTCGCCAGAGCGAAGGAAGATTGTCTTCAGGCATAGTGCATCTTAAAACTTTCTACGCAGCGGGCGCTGGACGCTCGATATCCTCCGCCGGCCCTTCCGCGGCCGCCGGCTTCGGTTGCACAGGAAAGAGAAATTGCAACGGTGACGACAGCATTTGCCTGACCACATAACGCAGAATCGATGCGCGTTCTTTATGGCCCACATCGTAAGCGCGTAACGCCACAAACGAAGCAATGGCAAAGCTGACACCCAGATTCAACACGAACATGATCGCGATGCCGACCACCGCCGAGTAGAGCCATACCTGCCCAAATGCGGACGGGCCGAAGCGAGCGGCTGCGAAGGCGAACATCCCGGTGTTGAGGGTAACGTGACGAACGTCCAGCGGCAAACCAAAGAACTCGAAAAACACCGGCGTAAAGCCCAGCAGGTAGCCGAGCGAGATGCTGGTGCTCCAGGGGCCGATGTTGCGGTCAACCCAGCCGGCAATCCTCTGCATTCTGCCCGCGCCTATAGTCTGGCCGAGCCGGTGCTGCGCGATAGAAGCGGGAATGCGATGGTAGACGGCAAAGTTTTCGCACCATCCTCCAATCAGGCCGGCAAGCCAGAGCAAAACGCCGGTTAGCGCCGCGTCAATGGCGGTCGCCGAGGCCAGGGGACGCAGTGATAAGTAGACCTTCTGCGCCTGCTCGGCGGGCACATAGGGCGTGTGAAAGTTCCTGAGCCAAAGCAGATTGAAAATCACGGCGCCGCTGCTCACCGCCAGGATATTACCCAGCGCCGCGGCCAACTGCGTGCGGCTGATGGATGCGCCGTATTGGGTGATCTGGTCGCGGCGGGAATCGCCACGGTTGCGGCGGATGATGTCCGCCAGCCTCGCTCCCGTCAGGGCCGGCTGTTTGGTAGCCAGGGCAAGACCGAAGATCTGCAGCAACAAAAAGCTGATGGCGTAGTTGGTGCCGATAAGAACCGCTTCCACAAAGGGCGGCCAGTGCTGGCCGACCACGTGAAGTTTGATCGCCGCGGTAAAGACGGTAAGAAATCCGCCCCCGACGGCCGCGCCCCACATCTGCCAGTATTCCTTGCGGCTGTGGGCAATATAGTGTTCGCCGCCGTGGCCCGTACGTTCCACCGTCTTGCGCGCCAGCAGGTTGAAGTTCTGCCGGATCAGTGCGGAGATGCGCGTATCCTCGAGCAGGCCACACACCAGCGTATTCAGCAGCAGGCGTACCGCGGCGGAAAGCCTCGTGGTCCGCTCCACGAGCGTCGCGGCAAGCATTTCCATGCGGTCCAGCGCCGCGTCCATAGCGCCCAGATCGAAGACCAGCGGCGAATTCACCCCCGCGTCTTCCATATGGATACGGACAATCGCGAGCTCTCCCCTGCAGGCGTAGACGGCATTGAGCCAGCGCTCCCTGCATTCATCCGAACCATCACCCGGAGCAGCCGAGTGTTCACACTCAATGAATTTTTCCGTAGCAAAGACCAGGGCATAGGAAGGAGATTGCTCCACCGCCTGGTCGGTGCTGCGCTGGCGGACCGCGCGGCTGGTGCCCCGCGCAGAAACGCGCGCTGCCAGTAAGCGAAGTGCTTCGTGGAGATCCTGGTGTACATGAGGATAAGCAGCGCGTCCTTCCGCGCTCCAGAGGCACGCAATCAGGCGGCCAAAGAGCGCGGCATCCATATCCAGAAATCGCTGCACCGCACGCGACGAGGAAAAAACCCCGGCGAAGAGTCGAGCAGTGTCATCCTCCTGGCGCGGCGCAGGCAGCCAGCGCTGAAAAAAGCGGCTGGTAATTTCCCGGAACAGCGCATGCTGCGCAGGAATCCCTGCTTCCGCGAAGAAAGAAACAGAATCAAAAGAACCGAGCGCCGATTTCCATCCCTTCTGAAAGCAAGACCGCAAGTCGTGGTCTTGCTCGAGCATGTCCAACCAGCAGATCAGGCGAGACTGGTAGGCGCGCTCCGAGCGCTGCTGCCATATGCCGGAAAAAAGCTCGATGAGGCAATCGGTTTGGCCGGCCAGGGTGGTCGCAGCGCAGAAGGCCTCTGTCTGTCACGCGCAGCTCTGCAGCCGTCCGAAAGGACACTTCCGGCTGCCCGCTACTTCGATGATCGGAGAAAAAGGCCATTTGCCCTTAAATCATAGCTCGGGCCCTTTACAAACCGGGGGATTTCGCTCCAAGTGGACTACGGCTTCACCACCGTTCCATCGATGGTGCGGTCGGTCGGATAAGCTCCGCCGCCTATGATGGGGCCCAGCGGATTCTTTGCCGCCAGCTCTTCATTAATATCCAGGCCAAGACCCGGTTTGCCGCTGCCGTAGAGATAGCCTCGGCGGATCTCTCCCATCCCGGGGAACATCTCGTGCACGATCGGGGGAAAATGGTTCTCTTCCTGGATCCCGAACGCGCTGCTGGAAATGTCGACGTGGTAGCTGGCTATCTGGTTCACGGGATCGTTTTCGCCGCCCTCCTGAAACGCCGTTCTTACGCCGAAAATTTCGCAAAGGCTGGTGAGCTTCTTGATGGGAGTAATCCCACCCGTCGCCGCCACCCGGCAGCGAATAAAATCGATCAGCCGGTCGGTTACCAGCGGCACCACTTCAAGGGGATGGGAAAAAACTTCGCCCACCGCTTGAGGAGTGGTGCAGATCTCACGGATATTGCGGTAGTAAGCAAGCTGCTCCGGAGGAAGAATGTCTTCGACGAAGAACATCTGGTAGGGCTGCAGGCGCCGCGCCAACTCTACCGCGTTCATCCCGCTTAAGTGCGAGTGCACATCGTGGATCAGCTTCGGACCGAAACCTGCCTTGTCACGCAGGTACTCGAAAAGAGGAGGAATCGTGTCCACAAGCTGCTGCTCATCAAACGCGGCGCCTTGGTAGCCACCCTCCGGACGGTTGCCCTGGCCAGCCGGAGTGAATCCGCCTCCACCGTAGCCGCCGAGTTGGATCCGCACATGGGTGAATCCGTTGGCCAGTGACTTCTGCAAAGCCTCGAGACACTCTTCTTTGGTCGTGCCTCCTTGATGGTCGTAGACGTCAACGCCGTCGCGCGCCTTGCCGCCCAGCATTTCGTAAACCGGCATATTGGCGCGTTTGCCCTTGATATCCCACAAGGCCATGTCCATGGCCGACAGCACGTTGTTGTTCACCGGGCCATTGCGCCAGTAGGTCCGCATCTGGGCCGACTGCCACAGGTCTTCGATCCGGTCCGGATCCTTCCCGATCAGCCACGGTTTCAGATGGTCTTCCAGCGCCGCGACCACGGCCATGGTCTCGTAGTAATTGTTGGCCGAGCCAATGCCGTAGAGGCCAGGTTCACTGGTGATGATCTTGAGGAAGATCCAGCGATAGTGGCTGCCCCCATTGGTGGTGATGACCTTAACATCCTTGATGGTCAGGGGCGGGAGCCCGTTGGTCCTGGTGGCGATCTCCTGCCCACGGGCAACGGAGATAAGGGGGAGGGAGGCAATAGCCGATTTAACCAGTTCTCTGCGATTCACCGCGTTTTCCTTCGTTGGAAGTACTGCCCCAGAACGATAAAGCATTTCCCCTGCCAGGGGAACCTGGTGGGCTGGGGCAGGTACTAAGGCTGGCTGATGGCAAAAGCAAAGAGCCCTGAGCCGGCTGGGATGACCACATACTGTCGCCCGTCGAGCCGGTAGGTGATCGCCGTCGAGTAGATGGCTGCGCCCAGTTGCACATGCCACAGATCCTTTCCCGTGCGGGCGTCGAGGGCAATGAAATTACCGTCCGAGTCGCCGGCGAAAACGAGGCCGCCCGCAGTGGACAGCACTCCCCCGTCGGGATTGCTGAAGTATTTGAACTCCCATTTCTCCGCGCCCGTCGTAGGGTCGAACGCCTTGAGCGCTCCGGTAGGTCTCACCACGGGATCGGGCACGTAGACGCTTCCCAGAAAGTCGTGGCCCGCGCGATACGGCTGGGGCCCGCTGGTGAAGATGTCGCACTCGTCGGAAGTCGCCACATAGAGAAGCCTGGTGTCTGGACTGTAGGAAGGCGAATACCAGTTGGTGAGCCCGAGCGCGCCCGGACAGACCCGGGTTCCTGTTAAGTTCGGCACCAGGTCCTTATTCACCACCGGCCTGCCGTCCGCCCCGATGCCCTTGGCCCAAGTCACGTTGCCGAAAGCGGAAGCCTTGAGGAATTTTCCGTTGGTGCGATCAAGCACGTAGAGAAAGCCGTTGCGATTGGCTTGCACCAACAGCTTGCGCCGCTGGCCCTCCCACTCCGCGTCCAGCAAGACCGGAACCTGGGTGGCATCGTAGTCGTACAAATCGTGGGGTGTGAATTGGAAATACCATTTCAACTTCCCCGTGTCGGCGTCCAGCGCCAGCATGCTGTTGCTGTAAAGATTGTCGCCGCCTCGCTCGCCCCCATAACCGCTGGGCGAAGGGTTCCCGGTGGGCCAGTAAACCAGGTTCAACTCCGGGTCAAAGGAACCCGTGATCCACGCCGGCGCACCTCCAGTCTTCCAGGAATCGCCGGTCCAGGTTTCGTGTCCCGGCTGGCCCGGGCCGGGGACGGTTTCAAAGCGCCATCGGCGGCGGCCGGTGTCGGCATCATAGGCATCCACAAATCCTCTGACTCCGAACTCGCCGCCGGAGACGCCGACGATTACTTCGTTCTTCACCGCCAACGGCGCCACCGTGAAGGTATAGGCCGTAGTGGAGTCAGCCGCCTTTACATCCCACACCAGGTTCCCGGTCTTGGTGTCCAGGGCGATTACGTGACCATCCAACGTCGCCATGAAAAGCTTGTTGCCAAGAATCGCGAAGCCGCGGTTCACCGCACCGCAACACGGCTCAAGCTTATCCGGCAGGTTCCGCTGATAGCGCCAAATGGGGCGTCCCGTGCGCGCATCGAGCGCGAAGGCGCGGTCATTCTGCCCTGTTCCGTACAACACGCCGTCCACTACCAGCGGCGTGGTCTCAAACTGGCCAAGGTCGGCGACCTGGAACGTCCACTGCATCGCAAGTCGCGGCGCATTGCCGGTATTGATCTGGTCCAGTTCGCTGTAGCGCCAGCCGGTATAGCGCCCCGAATAGGTGAGCCAGTTCTGCGGTTCGTGATCGGCGCCGAGCAGGCGCTGGTAGCTTACCTGCGCGTGCGCGCAAGCCGCGCCTAAAAGAAACAGCGCCATCACCCACAGCCTCTTCTTCATGCCACCGTCCTTGTTGCGTTCATTCGGCGCGCAAACTTTCCAGGTAAGCGACCAGGTCCTGAAGCTCCGCGTCCTTGAGCATTTGTTCGGAATAAGCCGGCATAAGGGATTTTCGTTCGTGGGTTACCTGCTTTAGATCTTTCTTCAGAAAAAACCGCAGCTGCTGATGGGTATCGAGTAGTTGGAGAGAGAAGGTATCTTCATTCTTTGCTACTCCCACAATTTTCTGGCCGCTCGCCGTCACTACTGTGACTGTGTCGTAGATCAATGGCTGGCCGTAGTGGTTATTGGGGTCGAGCATGCCGCTGCTCAGTTCCTTGTTGGGCTCACGAATGGAATCGATCAAATAGGCAGCGGAGCGCGCTTCGCCAACGCGTGACAGATCCGGACCAAGGAGGCCCCCGCGGCCCCGCACCATGTGGCAGCTCGAGCACCCTGCTGTTGCCCAAAAAATCTTTTCACCCTTTACCCGGTCGCCGGTCACCGCTTCGCTCTTCGCGGGCGCCAGCGACCGAATGTAAGCGATGATGGGCCAGGTCTCGGAATCCTCAAATGTGTTGGCGGGCATCTCCGTCCCCGGCACTCCGCGGGTAATCGTGGCAAAGATCTCTGCGTCGCTCCCGCCGTGCACCCAATGCCCGCTCGTCAGATCGGGTCCTCGGCCACCGCCCTGTGCATTGAGCCCGTGGCAGGGCGAGCAATTGGCACGAAACAGCGAAGCTCCTTCGCGAATCGCGGCCGGATCGCCGGCCACCGGATTCGTGACTACCTTCTCCTGCGCCCGTCCGGGACCACCCAGAGCGCCATCAGCAAGCAAAATACCCGCAAAGATCGCGGCGGCCATCCAGGTTTGAGTCGTTCTCGTCATACGGAATTTCCCTATAGTACGGGAGAGAGCTTGTAGAGTCTGCGGAAAAGTTCGCCGGTTTGGAGGTTCGGTCTTAGCCACCGGTGTACGGCTGTAAAAGGCAAGTTCCCGGCGGACGAAGCATGATAACCATACCTCATGGGCTGAAGAGTCGACGTGAGAACCACCCGGGCGAGAACTGGCTGAATCGTTTGGGGACCATGTACAGTCCCGGAGGGACGGCTGAGAGTCACAGTTGCCCAAATTAGCTTTCGGGGAGCTGCTGTTTACCTTTGTCAGTAGTGACGCTTCCTGGCGAGGGAAAGAAACCGCAGGTCCCTCCACTACGCTGCGCTCCGGTCGGGATGACAATTTTGTGGTGGGAATTGGCCTTGGCCCCGGTCAACGCAACTAGCAGCCGGTGTCACAACAAAATTGTCATCCCGACCGGAGCGCACCCGGATTTCCTACCACGCGGCACTCACCAACAACCACCTATGCGGCTTTCCGTAGGGAAAGTCGCATGAAATTCGCCAACGCCACCACTCTCAACAGGAAATCCGGGGGAGCGTAGTGGAGGGACCTGCGGTTTCTTTCCCTCGCCAGGAAGCGTCACTGCTGATAAAGGCGCAGATCGCAATATGTAGTCCTGGGTATTCTCACCCATTCTCGAAACTCGAGGAAACCCCAGGACTGTCGTGCTGGATAACTCTCCACCGGCGGTTCTCACGCGAACTCTAGAGCCCTCATGAAACCTCGCCCTGTGCGAGCGCAGCCTGTGTGGCCGCCCAGAAAAAACTGAGGGCCAGGACTCGAAGATCGAGTCCTGGCCCTCGGAAGTTTGTGTTGCGTGTACGGCTTATTTTAACTTGGCTGCTGCAAACGATTTCCTCCCCACATGCCTGGCTTGGAGCGTTTGCGGTGCAGCCTTGAAATTGGCTTGAACCAGAGCGGCCGTGCCGGTTCCAGATACATTGATGACCGGCGTACCACTGTTATAAGCGTTGCTAATAATCTTCACCTGCTTGCTTTGCGACCCTGTGGACGCCGGCTCAAATTCCACGGCGAACAGACACGAGGTCAACGAGGTATAGATATCGCCATCTGCGCAGCTCGTGGTAGTCCCCAGACCGAATCCGGGGATTGGGGCGGGGTTGTAGTACCCGAACTTGCTTAGCGTCATGGATTGGTTGCCAATATTGGCCACGGTCGCCGTTTGCGAAGCGCTGATGGTACCGTCCGTCTGGCTGCCAAAGGCGAACGTCACACTATTGCCGTTCAGATATACCAGGTTGTTCTCCGTACCCCCACCCAGGTTCGCCACCACGAAACTTTGCGACCCCGCGGAGCCGGCCAGCGCGCTGGGATAGGACAGAGCCCCAGGATTGGCGACGGCCAGCACTTCGCTGTTTTGGTTGGTATAGAGCACCGTGATTGTATTCAATGTGCCGTCAAGAATGTAGAGATTGCCGGCGGCATCGAAGCTGAGACCGGTTGGATTGGTAGGTGTTACCGGAGGCGGTGTTCCCGGAACCGCATTGATAAACGAAACCACGCTAGCCACGCCGGCCGGAGTGACCTGAACAATCTGCCCGTCGCTGTTGCCGTCGCCTCCGTCTCCGATCAACAAATCGCCGTTGATGCTATTGACCGCGAGGGCCTGGGGAAAGGTGATCGACGCGCCGTTGATCGCTACCTGGAAGGCCGGACCATTGTAGGGCACCTCGACCACGAAACCAGGCGCGCTGCTGGTTGCGTTGTCACCATCCACTCCCGCGTCTCCGATGTACAAGTCTCCGAGCTCATCGACCGCCAGAGAAATTGGATGCTGGAGTTGAACGCTCCCGGTATTGACGACGTAGGGGGCGATCCCGGTAGCGGTGGGCGGCACCACGACCACTTTGCCGCTGAAGTCCGCGATGTACAAATCCCCTGCGCCGTCAATGGCGACAGCACTCGGCGCACTGAGGGCCGTGGCGCTACCGCTATTGCCGGTGATTACAGGATTCGCCGTGGCTCCATTAAATCCACTGATCCAATAAACCTTGCCGCCGGCCAGATCAGCGATGTAGACCTTGTTATTAAAGCCTGTGATGGCTACTCCCTGAGGTTGAATGAGTCCAAGCTGGGTCATTGCCACGTCGAGCGGGTAAGCGATCTCCGCCGCCGCGTCGCCCAACTCGTAGACCGGCCTTGAACTGAGGGTTGTCGAACCAGAGCCCTGGACCAGGATCGCTGAGACGCGGGTCCCTACATACTGCGGTGTCGCTTCGAACGTCTGGTAGCAGGAGTATGGCTCGTATGCCGTCTGGCCGGTGAGTTTCCCGAAGTTGCAATTGCCGCTTTGATTTCCAAAGCCAAAACCTGGAACTTCAATGACGTCGCTATTGGTCGCTGAATCACCGGTCGTCACTGCCGTAAGGCCTGAGAACGTAGCCGGACTGTTGAATTCAAAATTGAACACAACTCCGGTTCCATTATTCCCGAAGCCATTTACAGCAACAGCTCCCAGGTAGACGGGATTGAGGAAGTCCAACTGCGTGACCAGGCCACTGTTCGGCTGGACGCCGCCGGGAAAGCCATTGGTGCCCACTTCCGCTACGTCGAGATTGCCGCTTGGATCCAGCGCCATGCCGCCGCCGGTCTCCAGATTCGACGTCGGAATAATGTACGGGGTTGACTGGACGGAGGGAGAAGCGTTGGGAACCTCAATCACCTGCTCGCCCGTCGGTTGGTGGGAGCCTGAAAGCTGCGAAAGGATAAACAGATCTCCAGAGGCGTCGAGCGCCAGGCCCTGGGGCTGGGAGATGTTAAAGCTCCCAGTAAGTATGGACTGCGGGGTAGCATCTCCGCCGGCTGCAGGCGCCACGTAGACGCCTCCAGTGGTGGCACTGTTGGCAATGTAAAGGTCGCCCTTCAGGTCCAGAACCAATGCCGAGGGTGTAAAGGTGTGCGGCAGCTTGAGCGACACCGCTACGGGCGTGGGTGTCTTGCTAGTTAAATTGATGGAGAAGATTGCTCCTGTACCCAAAGCTTCGCTATCCCCAACGAACAGAGTATTCGCGTACGTGGTGTTGGCGCTGTTGATGGCCAGCGATATCGGATTGTTCAGTACGGGTCCCGAGTAGATGCTTTTGACGGTGCTGGTCAACACGCCGCCGCTAGCCACCACTTCCTGGATCCGCGCAGATCCGGTTGGGTTATCACCGACGAAGAGATCGCCCGCAGCGTCCACGGCAATCCCTTGCGGCGAATAGAGTTTCCCCATGGGCACAGCCACTGGGTTGGAAGTCCCCGGCAGATTGGGAGTGAGCTTCACGATCTGGTTGTTCGATGTATCGGCGACGTACACGGTGCCGTTGGGTGCGACAGCGACTCCCTGCGGGTTATTGAAGCCGTTTGCGATGGTCTGCTGCGCGTCGGTCACCACTGCGGGCGCTGCGGCAAAGGCCTGGGAAGCGCCAAACAGGATTGCGATTGCGGGAAGGCAGGTGAGCCCTCGGATAGATTTTGACAACGGTGGAACCAAGGCAGTTTTCAAGGACTGCATTCTCAGAATTCCTCTTCTATCTCGGGGGAGAAAACTTGGCGGCAGCGACTGGTTCAGCGGCAATGCGCAACCATCATGCTGACGAATACCGCTCCGCGGTGGGGGGAGCCGGTGCGATGGTTAGAAGCTAACGTAAGCCGTCCGAATCTTCCCACTTACCTAAGTTGCATTCGGCTTCCACCAGTGCTGGTTTGTGGTTACCCGATGAGGTGACGAAAAACTGATGAGAGACCCGAATGCTGGGAAACGGCGTATCGCGTTGTTTGCTCACAGTACCCGCGTGCGCACCCAAGGTCACCGCGGGGAGATGATCGCTGTGGCTGGCCCGTGCCAGCCTCGCCTGGCGCGGGGCTTGGATGGGATCCCGGCACTTGATGTGCCACTTCTCGATCGCCATGGCCGCCCAACGGAATTAGAAAGCCGCCGTAGAAGGGTACAGGCTATTAGGTCCTCCTCTGCACCGCCAAGATGATCAACTGCACCACCGATTTGATCGTCTTGGCGGCTAAGTCCTTTGTTTCACGAAGATGACCAAATTAATTATTTTCCCGCCCCTCTTGCTGTAGGAACGGCTGCGGTTAAGGCAGGCAAACCAATGGGCGCCCTTGCAAATGTTGTGCTACCTATATAGATCCACTTCCGGTGCAGTTTGGGACCCCTCGTTTGATTTTTTTTTTGCGCCACCAGGGCTGAAGAGTCTGGGTGGCCTTCAGGACGAGAGGTAAGATTCTTTGTCGATCGATCCGCATGATTCGAGGAAATCCATACCTCGGGGCCTAAAGGCCAAGGAACTTGCCCCGCTGTCGCCCGTGCTGAAATAGCCGTTGAACTCCATGCGCCCACAGCAACTTGGGGGCGGTTACTTCCGAGATAGCCCTGTGCCCCCCCCAAAAGCCTGCATCCACATGAAAAGTCGAACCTTCCGCGAAATCACCCACTTTAGCAGGAGTCCTACTGCTCCATTGACTCGTCAATTCCATTGGGCATACCATTTCATCTACAAAGGGCTGGGGTATTTCACAGCGCCGGCGCATTCCCCCGAAGTTCCACATTGAACTAAAAAAGGCATGAGGAAGGGCTACCTGAGGTCCGCTGGGGCAATTGTGAGGCACACTCCGCTGGGAACGTCTGCCTGGCTCGCGTTCGGCAGCTTCAATCCTGATTTCGCCGCCTACATCCAGAGCAAAGGCGCCTGCTAATGAAGTTTCGGACCCTTCTCGTCACCCTCTCCCTCGCCGCGGCCCCCATGGTGGATGCTGCTGCTCCCGCCCCAACCACCGCCCCCGCACCCCCGATCGACCAGCAGTTTCAGCAGACCATCAAGCCCTTCGTGGGCAAATACTGCGTGGCCTGCCATAGCGGGAAGATGGCCCCCGCCCAGTTCGATCTCAAGTCCTACACCAGCGTAGACATGGTCACCGACGACTTCGCCCGCTGGGAACTGCTGGCGCAGAGGCTAAAAAACAAGGAAATGCCCCCCAAGCCGATGCCGCCCCCGCCCGCGGCCGAAGCCCAGCAGGTCATTGATTGGGTAGCAGCCGTCCGCGCGGCAGAAATAAAGAAGGCCGCCGGCGATCCCGGAGTGGTGCTGGCGCGCCGCTTGAGCAACGCCGAGTACGACTACACCATTCGCGATCTCACCGGCCAGGACCTGCACGTCGCCAAGGAGTTCCCAGTGGACCCCGCCAACCAGGCGGGCTTCGACAACTCCGGCGAATCCTTGACCATGTCGCCGGCGCTCCTGAATAAGTACCTGAAGGCGGCTCGCGAAGTAGCAAATCATGCGGTTCTGAAACCCGACGGAATCGGCTTCGCGCCCTATCCCATGCAGGTAGAGACCGACCGGGAAAAGTACGCTATCCAGCGCATTGTGGGCTTTTACAAAGCGCAGCCCACCGACTACGCGGATTACTTCGAGGCCGCCTGGCGCTACAAGTATCGCTTCGCCCTCAAGAACCCCCACGCCACCCTGGCCACCACCGCAGCCGATGCGAAGGTGAGCCCCAAGTATCTCCCCATGGTGTGGCAGATCCTGCACGATCAGAATGCGATCGGCCCGGTGCTCAAGCTGCAGAAAATGTGGCACGCCCTTCCCCCTCCTGACGCGGTTCTGACCGGGGGCCTGCATGCCAAATGCGTGGCCATGCGCGATTTCGTGGTAAAGATTCGCGCCCACACAGCCATGCAGTTTGCCGCGCCGGTCGTGGCGGGGCTGCCCGCGCAATCCGAGCCTCTTCTGAACTGGAAGCTGAAGGAATACGCCGAGCACCGCCGTGACAGCGATCCCAACGATCTGCGCAATGACACCGATCCGCCGCCCGTCATTCCGGTCATTCCTAAATACCCTGATCTTCACCAGGAAGCCGCGCCCCGTTGGGCCGCTCTCTCGGCCAAAGCCCGCGCCAACGATACCGATCTGATCGTTCCCGCCGCCCAGCGTGCCCGCTATCAAGCCGCCTTTGCGCGCTTCGCTTCGGTTTTCCCTGATGTGTTTTACGTCTCAGAACGCGGCCGTTATTTCCCCGATGACTCGCAGGACAAAGGCCGCCTGCTCAGCGCCGGCTATCACAACATCATGGGCTATTACCGCGACGACCTTCCCCTGGTTCAGCTCATCCTGGACGACAACGGAAAGAAGGAGCTTGACCGCCTTTGGAACGAGTTCGACTTCATCGCGGCCATCTCGGCCCGTACCTGGACCCAGTACTACTTCAACCAGAGCGGAGAAGTTTTTGGGAAAGGCGACGAAGCCGGCTCCGACCGCCCCACCGACCACGCCGTTACCGATACGGCAGTCATTTTCAAGATGCGAGACGTCTACCTGGCCAAAGCTGCGGAGGATCCAACCAACGACCCCGTAGCGGCTGAGGCCATTCGCGATCACTTCGACCAGATAAACGCCACTCTACGCAGCCTGGAAAAGGAGCACGCAGAGGCGGAGCCGAAGCAATTGGAAGCTCTCCTCCAATTTGCCGCGCGTGCCTACCGGCGCCCCCTCACCGACGCGGAACGCGCCGACTTGCTCGCCTATTATCACCAGGATCGAACCCAAAATCAGTTATCCCACCAGGCGGCCCTGCGCGATGCGATCACCAGCGTGCTGATGGAGCCGGATTTCCTCTACCGCCTCGATGTAGCAGGGGGGCAAATGGCCTCTTCTTCAGGACTGAGGTCGCACACCGTAGCCCTGAAAACCTCGACCGGGGTCCCCTCTGAGCCGTTGTCCTCCTACTCCCTGGCCAGCCGCCTGAGCTACTTCCTCTGGGCCAGCATGCCCGATCAGGAGCTCATGCGCCACGCGGAAGCCAACGACCTGCAAAAACCGGCAGTTCTGCTGGCCCAGGCTCGACGCATGATGAAAGATCCCCGGGTAAGTGGCATGGCGACGGAGTTCACCGGCAACTGGCTCAACTTCCGTCTCTTTGAAAACGACAACGCGGTCGATCGTCAGCGTTTTCCCCAGTTCAACAACGATCTGCGGGAAGCCATGTTCCAGGAACCCATCCACTACGTCGAAGACACCATTGAAAACAATCGTTCCGCGCTCGACCTTATCTATGGCAATTACACCTTTGTAAATCCGGTGCTGGCCAAGCACTACGGCATACCGGGAGTGCAGGGCGACGTAGACCACTGGGTGCGTGTGGACAATGCCGGGCAATATGGACGGGGTGGTCTGCTGCCCATGGCGGTATTTATGACCGAGAACTCGCCCGGACTGCGCACCAGCCCGGTGAAGCGCGGCAACTGGGTGGTGCAGAAGGTACTAGGAATCCGCGTTCCCCCTCCGCCGCCGGTGGTTCCCGAGCTGCCCAGCGATGAGTCGAAGTCCGATCTTCCCATACGCCAAATGCTGGCCCGGCATCGCGCAATTCCCTTCTGCGCCGCCTGCCACCAACGTTTTGATTCCTTTGGCCTGGCGTACGAAGGCTACGGACCCATCGGCGATTTGCGCACCAAGGACCTGGCCGGGCGGCCGGTCGATACCACCGTCACCTATCCTGGCGGCGTATACGGCGTTGGCTTTGAAGGTTTGCGCGATTTTATCCGCGATTATCGCCAGGACCAATTCATCAACAATCTTAGCCGCAAGCTGCTCAGTTACGGGCTGAACCGGTCGCTTCAACTATCCGACGAAGCGTTAATTGACAATATGCAGACCAATCTTGCCGCCCAAGGCTATGGTTTTGATTCGCTGTTGGAAACCATTATCATGAGCCCGCAGTTCCGCAATGAACGAATCCCAGTGCCTGAGAAAACAGAGACTCAGATAGCATCCAGAAAGGTGAACTAGTGGTTTATCCGTTTTGAAGGGTACGGACTTTACAGGCTGAAAAACTCATGTTTTGTATCAGGGCACGACTTTAGTCGGGCCGTAACGGCCTAAATAGAGATGGGCTTTAGCCCCTGCTACTACCAGTTCGGAGCTGAAGTCTATTTGAAGGGTACGGCCTTTAGGCCGTACGTAGATTATTGCAAATAGGGGCGGCTTTAGCCGCCGAGGGTGAACTAATCATGTCTCGATTCTCCAAGAAGCTCGCACTCCCCGTTTCCCGTCGCGCCGTACTCCGCGGAGCCGGTTGCACCGTAGCGTTGCCTTGGCTTGAGTCGCTGCATGCCTTAGCGGATGTCCCGCCGCCCTCCGCCTTCCCCAAGCGTTTTGGCATCGTCTTCCTGGGTTGTGGCGTGAACGAGGATCACTGGAGCGCCGAGGGCGATGGCGCGGCCATGAAATTGAGCAAGACGCTATCGCCCCTGGAGCCGCTCAAAGAGAAGATCAACGTCATTGACGGTCTGTACGTCAAGGCGCTCACTGGCCAGGGCATTCATCCCGCCCAGACGGGCAGTCTATTATCCGGCGCTCACATTTCGAAGGGAGCCATCATCCACTCGGGCATCAGCATCGACCAGATGATTGCCAACCGTGTGGGCGACCAGACGCCGCAATCCAGCATCGTGCTGGCCTGTGAGCAGCCCATGACGGGTTACCACGAGTCGAACTTTTCCTTGGCCTACAGTTCCCACCTCTCCTGGCAAAGTCCGGACTCGCCCGTCCCGGTGGAAGTGTACCCCTCGCTTGCCTGGGACAACCTCTTTGACAACCGTGGTAGCCTGCAGAACATCAGCATTCTGGACCGCGTCAAGGAGCGCGCCCAGGAACTTTCCACGTGCATAAGTGGGACCGACCAAGGCAAGCTCGATGAATACTTGACCAGCGTGCGCGAAGTAGAAAAGCGCGTAGAGCAAATGCGCAAAGGCAAGGACGATGCCGACGACGCAGCGAAAGCCAAAAACACCGTCGCCGCCACCATGGAACGGCCGGCCAACGGACTGCCGGAAGACTTACGCGATCACGCGCGTCTGATGTGCGACATCATTGCCATTGCGTATCAAACCAACAAGACGCGAGTCGCTTCGTTCATCATTTCTCATGATCTATCGGCCATGTATTATCCCTTCCTGAACGTAAAAGACGGGCACCATTCCGCTTCGCACAACAACAATTCCGATGACTACGAGCGCATCTCTCGTTTCCATGTCGAGCAGTACGCCTACCTGGCCTCTAAGTTGGACAGCATGAAGGAAGGAAACGGCACGGTTCTCGACAACACCTGCCTGATGTTCCTATCCAACATGTGGATCGGGCGGAAACATGATAACTTCCGCCTACCGGTGGTGCTGGCCGGCGGCCTTGGTGGGACGTTGCAAACGGGGCGCTCCCTGAATTACCTGAAGGACAGCGAAGACAACCGCAAGATGTGCAGTTTGTACCTGTCGCTGATGGATCGCTTCGACGTGAAGTTGGAGCAGTTCGGGGATTCGCAGACGCGGTTAGAGCGGCTTTAAGGAAAACGTGAGAATGAGGGTTCCACGGTGGGGATAGGTGTCATGTCCCCTGTATCTCCCCGAAGCTTCGCTCCATCCTGAGCCAATAGGAAGAGATGAGTGTTCACCTTCGACGGTGTTCGCAAATTCATCAGATCTACCCCCTGTCGCTGGAGGCCTTGCTGTAGCAAGTCGAGATACACGCTCCGCTCAGCATCACCTCCGAGGATGAAACGCCGCGCATTACCGCGCTGCGTTATGTGATGGGGAGCGCCTAGAGCAACCACCCGAGCGAATCGAACCATTCGTCCACCTGACCCACCCGCACTCCTCGCCGAGCAGGTGTAGAGTCTGCAGGCAACTCTTCAGCCGTCCATCCCGGACAGCAAACGCCACAGATCGATCATCAGACGGATTGATGAATTTTGTGCTCTGAGAATTGTTAAGTGGCTTTAAGCTGATCCGGCAAGACCGTCACGTGCATTGGGGATTATTTCGTCTGTCCCGAACTCCCGTGCATTGGGGATTATTTCGTCTGTCCCGAACTCCCTGTCCCGAAACTCCCCGAAACTCCCAAATCAATTTTTCACGTCTTCCCGTCCCCGAGTTCCGCGGCGTCCGCAGATGCGGGGGACGCACGCAGCCAAGTGCGAAAAGGCAGCCAAGCTGCCTCCCTCAATGTCGTGACCTGCGGCTCGCCAATCACTCCGGTCGGGGGAAACTCCCCGCGGCCAGGATGATAATAAGTTCCAAAGATAACATCCCAGATGGGAAAGAATGCCGCGAAGTTACGGTCATAGTGCTGCAGCAACTTGCTGTGATGGATGCGATGTACTTGAGGCCCTTCGACCAGCCAGCTCAACCGGCCCAGATTGAGTTTGAGATTGGCATGGATAAAGTACGTCCAGGCCGAAAAAGCAAAACCAATCGCGCCCCCGGCCTGCGGTGACAGATCAAACAAGATGGCCATCGGGATCGTGATCATTGGAATGCGTCCCCATTCCTCGAGCCAATGATGGCGCAAATTCGTGGACACGTTGATTCCCGGATCCAGGTGATGGAGCTTATGGATAGCCCAAAGCCCGGGATACTTATGCTCCGAGCGGTGCCACCAGTAGTAGAAGAAATCGAAGATCAGAAGGGACAGCAACGTGGCCGCGATATCTCGGGCGATGCCACCAGTTTTCTCGATCTCGAGGTGGATCAGACCTCCATGAAGTCCCGCTCTCAACTTTTCGCCCATGAGGTCGCCAACGACGGCGGCGATCGAGCCAATCGCCACATACAAAACTGATACTGAGAGATTGAATCTCCATTCTTTGGCGGCCTTGTGTTCCACGGCCGGGAACAGGCGCTCCAACACGGCAAACACCACACACCACAGTGCCAGGAGCGGCAGGCCTTTTGTGAAACCGGATACCACTTGCATAAACAGACTCATAAAGGTTTCCTAGCGGCGATGACTTCCTATGCAACGTTCCATGCGACGGTCGAACGCTCCGGCTGACGCAGGGGTTCTGAACCCAACTCACACCTTCACGAAAATGTCCTCTCCTTCCACACTCACAGGGTAAACTGCAACTCGTTCTTGAGGCTCGGAAGTGGCTCCAGTCGCCGGATCCCAGGCCCAGGTGTGCCCGGGGCAAACCACCTTGCCGGCTTCGATCATCCGCTATGCTTCGCAGCCGGTACGATCCCCTCGCCTTCGCGGATGATAAGGATCTGGTTGGCTTTCACGTGGGTGTATCGCTCGGTTTTCTGAGTGGTCGGCCATTTGATTTCTATAAGGTCTACGATTTCAGCCCGTCCGATTCCGAAGTGCAGGCGCAGATCGCCCTGCACCGATAGCTGTGCGATTGCACCCAGTTCCTAGCAGCTCGACCTTAATCCAGTTTTGCTTGTTTCCCCGAACGCCGCACCCCGGCTGGAGAAGCGTTCGCTGATGCCGGTAGCCATCTCTGCCGAAACGTCTTTGAAGCGCCCATCGCCGAGGTTTCTACATACCACCCTGGGGTTCTTGAAATTCTCGCCGGCGCGCCCCTACAAAGCATACGATCATCCAGATAGGGAAAGAATGCTTGGAACATGGCGTGCGCCAGGTATGGAAAAAACTCACTCTCTTCCCTTCCGCCGCGTTATATCCCGCGCGGATTTGGCTTGGAAACCGGTCCCAATCCCAAGCCACCATTCTACTAAGCACGATTAGAAATCAAATCGCAATGCCAATTCGAGAATCCGGGGATCAAGGGCGCTGGTGACCTGCCCGTAGTTTCCAGACCCGACCCCAGTCGATACACTGGAGAAGTTGGTGTGGTTGAATATGTTGAAGAATTCACTCCGGAACTGGAATCCCGAATGCTCCCCGATCTTGAAGGTTTTATAGAGCGCCATATCAAAATTAATGACGCCAGGGCCGGGGATACTACCCGTTTCGGCGTTTCCATAGAAGCCGGGGGGAGGCGCCGCAAAAGCATTCGTGTTGAACCACTCATCCTTGGTCTTAGGACCGCGAATGGCTTGACCGGGCACCCGGTCCGGCAGGGTCGCCAACCCAGGCGTCGCAGTGCTCAAAGCGGGATCTAAGGGAAAACCGCTTTGAATCGAGGTAATGTCCGAGTATTGCCAATTTCCGAGCACCCAATGTTCCAATCCCTTCCCGTTTGAAAAATACGGAATTGCCCAAAGGGCGCTGAGTGCAAATATTTGCGGCGGTGTAGTGTTGGTAGGCCCCCAACTCGCTCGACGATTGTAGACGTCCTGGATGGCGCCGCCATTGCCGGCAACACCACCATTACCCCGCTGATCGCTAAGGCCTTTTTGCCACGTATAGGCTACTGACAGAAAGAGGTTGTGACCGACGGGATGCCGCGCATTCACCTCTAGCGCATTCCATGATGCTGTATAAAGGCTGTTATACGTTGTCATCGCTCCCCAACCGGCATAGGGCTCGCCATAGGCATATGGCGAAACCGTTCCCGTGTTGATGATCGGATTGAAATCGTATCCGCCCTCGGGCAACGGCGTGTTTACGTTGGGTCCACCTATCCCATGGATTACCGAGTTTCCCGCCCCTGTGATCGCAAGTATCCACCCGCCCTTAAGTTGTTGTTCCAGGTTGAGGCTGTAGGTTCTTATCTGAGGCTGTGTAATGTTCGTGGCAACCGCGCCGCTCAGGGTTTCAATCGTGGCGGGCGCCGCCGCGGCTCCGGTCGGATCGGGAAAACTGGGAGTAACCAGGTTAATCGTCGTCGTGAGAGGGTAGTTGTTTTGACACTGCGATGTGCAGACAAATGCGAAGTAATTCTGGTGCGTTATTCCGAAACCGCCACGCAGGCTGGTTTTTCCATCGCCGAAGACGTTATAGGCAAAGCCCACGACGGGATTAAAGAAGTTCTGGTGCTTGCTGCTGAGGTTTTGAGGTGTCCCCTTGGTGACGCCGCCGATCACTATGCCATTCGCCGGGTTGTAATTAGGGGTCGCGGTGATGGTTCCGCTTGGATTGACAATCGGAGCATCAGCCGGGTTATACACCGCAGGATCAAAATTGGAAAGGGGCACGGCAAAATTCGGCAGCGGAGCAAACAGATATCGCAGACCAGCCGTCACGGTGAGGCGGGGGGTCAGCTTCCACTGGTCCTGTATATAAGGCGAGAAAATCTTGTAAAACTCGTGGGCTCGGATTTCATTACTCTGCTGGTTGAATGTGGCGCCGTCACCGATGAGAAAGTCGGCCATCGGATTGTTCGTAAATTGGCCGCTGAACAACCACTCACCCGCAGTCGCGGCAAAATCATTCTGGCGCTTGGTGCCCCAAACTTCCGTCACGCCGGCTTGGATGTAGTGTTTCCCCCGCAACCAACTCCAGTCGTCAGCAATACTATCTTCCAGGTCGGAGGCGTGGTTAAGGGGCAACTGGTATGAAACGCCCAAAGTCGACCAGCCCGAATTGAAATTTATCTCCGGGAGCCGCTCCGACAGCAGACCCGCATAGGGAAGTACTGGTTGGAACCCCGGCACCTGACTACTATTGACCAAGCCGGTCAAGTTCAAACTTACCACGTAGTTGTTCATGCTGACGCTGGTGGTGTTGACCATCTGCGGTGAAATGATCTGAGTGAGCCGGACCTGCGCCAACTGGTTGGCCGTAGTAATCGGCTCCTGGGTGGTGCTAAAGGGTGAGCTGATAAAGGTGTCGGTGGCATTGTGATTGGTTTGGCGATCGTCCAGATACTCGGCCATTAACCGCAGTCTCGAGCTTATCTCGTGGTCCACTTTGATTTGGTCATCGCGGGTATTGTTGATCGTCGGAGTCAGGTTGATGTAATTGAGGAACCCGTTCGCCGTGTTATTGGGCAGAGGAGCAATAGCGCTCAACAGCGCAAGCGAGTTTGAGTTGAGTCTGGCCGCAGGTATTTGATAAACGCCTGGAGAGGTCTGTGGAAAAGGTTGGCCGGTTAGGGGGTCAATCAGGGAGCCGGTAAAGCCATGGACACCGTCTGCAAACGTTCCGTTCCGCTCAGCAGCCGTTGGATCGGTTCCGAGAACAACATTCGCGACGTGCTGAATGGTCCATTGCTGGCTCCAGAAGAAGAAAGTCTTTTTCTTGTCCTTGTTGTAGTGCCCCGGAATGAAGATTGGGCCGCCGATGGTATACCCAAAGATATTCTGCTCGAGGGCGGGGACAGTGGGGCTAAAGTAATTCCGGGCGTTCAGGTCGGTATTGCGGAGATACTCGAAGGCGCTACCGTGAAAGCTTGAAGTTCCCGATTTCGTTTGCAGCAGCATTACGTTCGGGCCGTTCAAGGTATATTCGGCGCCGTAATTGTTCTGCAGCAAACGGACCTCTTCAATCGTGTCCGGATTGGGGGTAATCGTTGTCTGGGTCATGTTCCCGGTGTTCTCGTTCCAGATGCCGTCCAGATAGTACATGGTCCCTGATTGACCCATACCGTTGACGGAAATATTGTTGCTGGTCAGGAAGCCGCCTGGGAGGAGCGCCGTGTCGGGAGTTAAGTTGGTGACCCCCGGCATCAGGAATGCCAAGCCTTGGTAGTTGCGCCCATTCAAAGGCAGTGTACCGACTTGCTGGGATGTCACCTGACTCGATACTTCGGGGGTGCTGGTCTCCACTTGCTGCCCGGGGGCTTGGACATTGACCGTGGTAGTCACAGCGCCGGCAGTCAGAGCGGCGTTAATGGAAACTACTTGCGCGGGACTCAGCACCACGCCCGCTTCCTTGAAGCTCTCGAAACCCTCTTTGCTAATGGTGATATCGTAGGGGCCGGGCTGCAATCCTGGGACGGCGAAACCTCCATTTCCATTGCTGACGGTATGGGTTTCCTGTTTGGTAAGCTGATTGACGACGGCAACCGCCGCCCCGGGCACCACCGCACCCGTCGCATCGGTGACGGCACCATTGATCGTCCCGCTAGTTGAAAGCTGCGCCCAGCTGCGAACACTGAGGGTCGCCAAGGCCAAGACAGCGCACAAGAACAACGGATACAGGCTAGCGATTCGCAGGGGTGCGACTTGCCGGGTAGTGGACCGTAGTGGCATCAAGGTATGCGGCTTTCGCGTCGGCCAAAGTGTTTGCATGTTGTTTACCTCTATTTTGTTTTCTGCTTTCTTGTTTTCTGCGTTCGCCGGCTCCCTTGTGAGTGCCGGTTGGGTGTGGTTCTAGCGATAATAAGTCGCCTCAACACCCGGGCGGCTTAATGAAACGTCTCAATACACGGGAGGGACTATAAGCATCTAATTTGACGACTGTCAAGGGGATTGGCGGGACCCCACATCTCGTCGGCAATCGAATGCACCTCATTCTTTGCATTGGCGCCGTCACTCAAACTTGGCGATTGGGTGGGCTTTGGCGAAAGCACAATACCTCCCGCGGCGATCAAGGCCGTAATTTTCTTTAATTGGCCAACGGGAAGCCCCTCCGCCGAGTAGAAGCCGCTCCTGTCTGTCGTTAGGACATGCGAGATGCCGGTTTCCTGGTTGGTGATAGTCACTTTGGCGCCCGCAATGGCGGCCTGCGTTGGGTCGGTTACGGTGCCAGAGATAGCGCCTGCGCTCACCTGCGCGTACAGGAATGAGCCTGCGAACAGCAACAAGCTGAGGAAGGCTGCAATTTGGAGTATTTTGTTGCGAAGACGGGGTTGCATCGGTATAGCCTCCGAAGTTGTATTACTCGGGCAGTTTTGCGTGCTGCCATGAATCAAGGAAGAGGAGGCGTCAGGGGAGGGCGAGTTGACAACGGCGAAATATCGCGATTTGAGAAATTGCGTAAATCGCAAAGAATGCTACACTCCGGACTTGGGGAGCATACGATCTTCCCAGATGATGCGGAGTGTTGTTGCCGTTCGGAGTAGAAATGTGCGCTGCTAATCGGGAGAATTCCCGATACAAGCTTGAGACAGTAGCAAGGGCTTGCACGATCCTGCACCGTTTTACAGATGCCCAGCAATCGTTGAGCCTCAGCGAGGTAGTGGACAGAACTGGATTCGAGCGCACAATTGTGTTTCGTATCCTCAAGACTTTGGAGGAAGAGGGACTGTTGCGTCGTCCTGAAGGGCGGCGGTATTTTTCCAATGTCAATATTGTGAATCAGAAACGATTCCGCATCGGCTACGCTTCACAAAATAACGATTCATTTTCCCGGGCGGTAACCCACGGAATTCGCTGGGCTGCTACTCGACATCAGGTAGATCTGATTGAGGTAGAAAACCGGTACAGCGCCAGGACTGCTTTGCGCAATGCGCACAGACTGGCACTCCAAAAGGTTGATTTGGCCATCGAATGCCAGGTGTACGAACGCATCGGGCTCCAGCTATCGACCATATATGAAGAGGCTTCGATACCCGTTATTGCCGTAGAGATTCCTCAACCGGGCGCGGTCTTCTTTGGCATAGACAACTATAATGTCGGCCAAATGGCCGGCAAGGCTTTGGTCAAGGCCGCCCGACAACACTGGCAAGGGGAAATCGATGAATTGCTAATGCTCGATCTTGAAGTTGCCGGATCCCTTCCACACCTTCGTGTTTCGGGCGCAGAGTCTGCGGTTCGCAAACTACTAACCGGAAGCTATCACATTCTTCATCTCGATTCGCGGGGCGAATTGGAGCGCTCTTTTGAACTGGTTCGCAAGCATCTACAGTTTTCCCCGAAACGCAAGACACTCATTTTCGGAGTCAATGATCTCGCTGTTTTGGGTGCGCTTCGCGCGTTCGCTGAAGTTGGCCGGAGCCAGTTCTGTCTTGCATTGGGAGTGGGTGCTTTCCCGGAGGCGCGCCGGGAATTGCGCTCTCCACAAACAAGGATGATCGGTTCCATTGCTACATTCCCGGAACGGTATGGAGACAATCTCATTCAGGTCGCATTCGATATCCTCCATCACAAACCGGTCCAGCCGGCCATTTATGCGCCGGTACAGATTCTTACGCCACAAAACATTGAGCAGTTTTACCCGAGCACTCTATTCGCTGACGCCGATAAGGAACAGTAGCCATGGAGCCCTCCAGACCGGCTCGAGGTTCCCCAGGCTACGCTCCGGATGGACTAAACCGACAGCGTCTCATAATGTGAATTAAATTGCGATATACGCAAACTATGCATGCTTTGCTTTTAGTCTTGCTCTATGAGTACACCCGCTGTCTATGATCCGAGGCTATTGAATCTGCCGCAACGGAGAAGGCCGCGGAATGAAGATCTCGCAAATCAAGCTGTATAGGATCAGATCGGGGAATACCGGTGAAAAAGGTGCGCGGTTCGGGGAATCTCAATATTGGGGAGGCGGTTGGCAGACAGGTTCACACATCGCAAACCCGATGTCTATCTATCCAAAGTATGCGCAGGTACGCACCTTGTGGATGGGTCCAGGGCAAGACCCATATGCCATTGAAATTTTCACGGACGACGGAGTTACGGGCTGTGCAGTCAATTATGGCGGCGGGGACTTCGCTTGTGCCGTCATCGAACAGCACTTTAGCAAGTTTCTAATTGGACAAGACCCTTTCAACATAGAGCTTCTCTGGGATCAGATGTACCGCTCCACGATGCCATACGGGCTCGGCGGTGTCACAGCCATGGCCATGAGTGGCGTAGACCTGGCGCTGTGGGATCTGATGGGAAAGGCGCTGGGCCAACCTGTGTATCGTTTGCTTGGCGGCCAAACGAAAGAGACCATCCCCTGTTACGTGACCACTCATCCGGACCTGGTCTCGCATTGGAAAAATAGCGGCTTCCTGGGTGTAAAAATTGCAGCTCCCTGGGGCATGGCAGACGGTCGTACGGGTCTCATCAAGATGCAGAAATGCCTCGAAGACTGCCGGTCGGCGCTTGGCGACGCAATGGAGCTGATGGTGGACTGTTATCTTTCCTGGGATATTGAATTCGCGTCGCGACTGGCGGAGCGTACCCGCGCTTGCGATGTCAAGTGGTTTGAAGATCCGCTACAAAATGGATGGGCGGAGCACATGAATGCAGAACTGCGCACACGCATCAATCCGATACAAGTCGCCATTGGAAATCTGGAGTATGACGTGAAAGCCTTCGCCGCAATCCTGGCTGCGGGGGCATGCGACGTTATCCAGCCAGAGATGCAATGGTGCGGAGGCCTTACCGCGGTTCGGCGGATAGCTGCCATGGCTAAACCCTACGATGTTCCCGTCATTCCGCACGGCTCTGGCGTATACAACTACCACTTTGTGCAATCGAATCTGAACTCACCATTCGCCGAGTATCTTTCGGTCGGGGATGGGACGGGAGTTCGTCCCATCTTCGAAGCGATTGTCGGGGAGCCCCTCCCTGTCAACGGACGTGTCACGCTTGGCACGAGCGCTGGCTTCGGCGTTGAACTGAATCGCGACCTGCTAGACCCCATTGACTTCCAGGCTTAGAGGAGCATCCTGTGCAGAACAAGATCAGATGTGGAGTTATTGGGGCGGGATGGTGGGCAACGTTCGCCCACATCCCAGCGCTGCTCGCCAATCCCCACGCTGAACTGGTCGCAATTCAAAATAACAACCCGCAAGAGGCGAAAAGGATTGCTCATGATTTTGGAATCCCTTTCGTCTGCACTACCACAAGGGAACTGCTCGCCATCGGAGGTATTGCAGCAATCGTAGTCAGCAGCAGCCCGAACCTTCATTACCACGATGCATTCGCCGCTCTCGCATTGGGTAAGCATGTCCTGATTGAAAAACCGATGACGCTGACTGTGGCCGAAGCAATGGAATTGGTGAAGATGGCCGATGAGAAAGGTGTCCAGTTTCTTATCAGTTGTCCCTGGCATCATACGGCGCATGCCATCGAGGCGCAGCGCCTGATACGTGACGGAACTCTTGGCCAGATACGCATGATGAGCGTCTTGATGACGAATCCAATTGACGAACTTCTTCGCGGCGCCAACACTCTGCCTACCCATGGAAAGCCCTACATGCATCCTCGTGCGGGGACTTACAGCGATCCCAAGGTAGCTGGGGGCGGACAAATCTATGCGCAAGTCTGTCATGCAGCCGCGTACCTGACATTCTTAACGGGTGCACGGCCCAGAGAAGTCTTCGCGCGCTTCCACAACGACGGCGCTGCTCTCGACATCTACGATGTCCTCGATCTCCGAATGGACGACAATTCGATTGTCACGATTGCGAGCACGGGCGCGACAAGTTTAGGGCGCAAGGACTTCGAAGTCCGCGTTTTCGGAACCAAAGGGATTCTATTCCTCGATCTTTGGCGTGGGAGATTGGAATTTGTTCCACTTGTCGGAGAGCCCCGAGGCTATCCTGACCTTAAAGAGGACGCCGTATATCCGCATCGAGCCCCAGCAACGAATCTGATTGATTCCATCTTGAATCCACTCCACAACCAGTCACCCGCAACTTTAGGCGTAGCTGCGATGGAAGTGATCGAAGGGGCAACCCGCTCTGTGAAGAGCGGCAATAATATTTTTGTTTCCTCTCTCGTGGAGCAGCCCGCATGAAGCAGGTATCGCTGCGTGGAATCGCTTGGAACCACAGTAGAGCCCTGCCACCACTCGTCGCCACTGCACAACGTTTCGAGGAACAGCATCCAGGTAACCGGATTCAATGGGAAAAGCGAAGTCTGCACGAATTCGGACATGCGGACATTGTCACTCTCGCCCGGAATTTCGATCTGCTGGTAATCGATCATCCGATGGCAGGCGATGCGGAGGCGACGGGCGTGCTGACCGACATCCTTCCGCTGCTCTCTTCCGAAGAAGTCGAAGACCTTCAACAAGACTCGATCGGTCCGTCCTTTTCCAGCTACGTCTACCATGACAAACTTTACGCACTGCCGATCGACGCCTCTGCTCCCGCCGCGAGCTTTCGCCCTGACCTGCTCAATCAATACGGCCTCGAGGAACCAAAAGTCTGGGCGGAGGTGATTTCCCTGGCGCGGCTGGGGTGGGTGCGAATGCCGGCTTTCTCGGCAGACATCTTTCTCAACTTTATCGGACTCTGCGTTTCGCTAGGAAGCGCCATAGCCTGCACTCCTGAGCAACTGGTCGACCCTGAAATCGGCGCCAACTGCCTGGAGCATCTTCGTGAGCTTACAGCTCTGATGCCTGACGAAATATATCGTATGAATCCGATATGCCTCTACGAGCGAATGGCAAATGAAGACACCATTGCCTACTGCCCATTCGCTTATACCTACAGCAATTACTCGCGGAATGGTTTTGCTGCGAATCATGTCCGATTCTCAAATCCGGTCGCCATGGATAGAGATACACCAGTGCGCACAGTGCTCGGGGGTACGGGAATCGCCATCTCTGCTAGCTGTAAAGACCCCGCTCTCGCACTTGAGTACAGCCTGTTTGTCGCTGGTCAAACCTGCCAGCGCACACTTTATGGGATATGCGGTGGCCAACCGGCACGACGCAGTGCCTGGAATGATTCACTTCTCAATCAGCTGACCGACGGGTTCTTCTTGCGCACTGCCGCCAGCATTGAAACCGCCTATGTGCGACCCCGATACCCCTCCTACGTAGGCCTGCAAGAGCGCGCTGGAGAAGCCATCGTTGAATATTCAAAGGATCATGGGAACGCGCAGAAGGCCCTCGAACAAATAGACGCTCTGTATCGCCTAAGCCGAAAAGAAGGAATGCAACATGTTTAAGTTCTCCTGTGCGGATTTCACTTTCCCGGTCTTGGAGAGGACCGCGGCATTGAAGCTGGTGAAATTGCTCGGATTCGACAACGTGGACATTGGACTGTTCGCGCGCAGCACACACTTTTCACCAATCGATCTGCAGGCCGCTCCGCAGAGCTACACCGCACAAGTTCTGCAGGATTTGGATGAAGCTGGGTTACGAGTGTCGGATGTATTTGTCCAGATCGGAGTCGATCCATCCGAGCGAGCTGCGAACGATCCGAGGTCCGACATAAGAATCAGGAATCGCGAGGTCTTTTCGCGTGCACTGGACTTCTGCGTTGCGGTTCGTTGCAATCACTTGACCGGCCTTCCAGGCGTCTTTCATCCGACGAACCCACGAGAGAGAGACTTCGAAATCGCCGCCGAAGAGACCGCATGGAGGATAAAAGAGTGTGTCTACACGGGAATCGAGTATGCAATAGAGCCTCATGTCGGATCAATTTGCGCGGAGGTCGAAAGTGCTCGCGCATTTCTGCGCAGAGTTGAAGGGCTGACGTTGACGCTTGACTACGGGCACTTCGTTATGGCTGGCGAGAGCTCCGCACGTGTACACGATTTGCTCCCATTCGCTTCTCATATCCACGTGCGCGGAGGCGCCCCTAATCGGCTGCAAACCTCCGTCGACGAAAACACAATCGATTTCACCGGTATGCTGACTGGCTTGAAACGGCTCGGTTTTGACGGCTTCCTCACCCTTGAATACGTGTGGGTGGACTGGAATGGCTGTAATCGCACTGACAATGTCTCTGAAACCGTTCTGCTCCGGCGTGCTCTGGAATCGGAGACTTGCCGATTGACGGAAGCATGTTAAGCCCATAAACACATATGCTATGTCCTATATGGTGTTGCCGTACTTGGTAAAAAACAATGCTGTGGTTACGCGAGCCACACTCAAAGTTGTCGCGAGGAATAAGTGAACCAGATCGATTTGAAGAATCGTCATGCGGTGGTAACAGGCGGGGCCCAAGGGATTTGGCTGTCTATCGCAAATCGTTTACAGGCTTCGGGCGCATCCGTCTCGATCTGGGACTACGACCGCGCCGTATTGGAAACATCGCTCTTGAAACTCGAAAGGACAGGCCACGTTGCCGGCGAGATAGTTGACGTTTCTGACTCTGCTTCGGTGGACGGTGCGGTTGAATCGACACTCGACAAGCATGGAAATATCGACATACTCGTCGCAAATGCCGGTATCGCCGGGTCGAACCACAAAACGTGGGAATATCCGGTCGAAGAGTGGTGTCACGTTGTCAGCATCAATCTCTTTGGTGTCTATCATTGCTGCCGAGCCATCGTGCCGCATATGATGCGCCAAAACTACGGGCGAATTGTCAATGTTGCCTCGATCGCGGGCAAAGAAGGCAATCCCAATGCATCAGCCTACAGTTCTTCCAAAGCCGGAGTAATTGCCCTGACCAAGTTGCTCGGCAAGGAGACAGCAACAAACAACATCGCGGTAAATCGCATCACACGAGCGGCGGCTCGCACCCGCATCTTCGAGCAAATGTCAAAAGAACATGTGGACTACATGCTAAGCAAAATACCACGCGGACGTTTTCTAGAAGTGGATGAAGTCAGCGCGATGGTCGCTTGGTTGGTATCGGAGGAAAACTCCTTCACGACCGCCGCTGTATTCGATCTAAGTGGCGGAAGAGCAACCTACTAGGAAGGAACTGTCTGATGCGCGCGTGGAACAGCGAGATTGATCGGCGTTCATTCTTACAGCTTGCAGGAGTAGGCTTAGGCGCAGCCGCATTGGGGTCTGCAGCAAATTCCTCTTCCATAGATGAGAGACAAGAGCCCCAATCAGCTTTTGGGGTCAAGCCGGTTCTTCGCATTCAACCAGATGCCCAGCACGCTCGGGTTGCAGTCTTGAGCTGGGACACAGAAGGAGGAAATAGGGCGCAACAAAACCTGCTGCGGTTGAACTCTCCTCTTGTCCTCCGTGTCCGTATTGGTGGAATGTGGCGCACCAGCGGAGATATCGAGGCTCGCAGGGAAGACAATCCGGACGGTGGAACTTCATATGCGTTTACTGTTGCAACCGCTGCTGAACTCCATTGGACCATTCGTCCATCTCCGAGCCGCTTCGTCATGACCGTGTCTGGGCGAGGCCACCGTATTCGAGACCTCGAAGCAGTTGAAATGCTCTTCCCTTTTGATCCTATGGTTACCCCAACGACCATTCTTCCCCAAGCCTGGTGTGAGGACGGATGCGGAAAACTACCCGCCTTGATCTCGTCACCAGATTTCGGCCAGATCTTACTGGAGGATGCGCACACTGGTGTCAAGACGAGACTAGAAGGCGACCGCGACAAACATACTGTTGATTTGATTCTGGAACTCCCTGGAGTCGGGACTGGTCACACGTGCACGCTCACCTTCACTCCAGTATGTTTGGCGCCCCCGCAAGGGATGACCGACACAGCTCTTTGGCGAGCGGTCCGGCGTGGTTGGTTTAACACTTGGCAACCTAGTTCGCGGTGGGGCAATCAAGACAGACCATTCAGCGCGCCAATAGGTATTCTCGCCAACAATGTCATCAGCGATCCTGTTAGTTTTGCCTTGCCGTTTTATGCAGACCAGGCCCTGTGGACTCCCGAAGTCGGGTCTGGAATCTCGGTGATGGACGAAGTTAGACGGTCAATCGACTGGTGGCTGGAACATCGCACGGATCCCACGGGAGAAGTTATCGGCTATTGGGATTATCGGCATTTCCTGGATGCGAATCCCGGAATTCTAATATCGTCCTGGGACTACGTGGAAGCATCCGGCGATCGAGCTTGGCTGAGGGAACGTATCGAACGACTAGAGCTTCTCTCTTCATTCCTGGAGCAACGCGATATAGACGGCGATGGGATGGTGGAGGCCACACAAAGTGGCAATGAAGACACTCTGGTGGAGCCTGGCCGATCATGCTGCTGGTGGGATGCGTTGAACTGCGGCCACAAGGATGGCTACAGCAACGCGATGATCTACCGTGCATGGCGATGCCTAGCCGAACTTGAAGCACTACTGGGTCGCGCTAAGAAGCAGGAACACTTCACTGACCTGGCAGAGCGTTTGAAGGCTGTCTATTTCAAAACGCTCTACAATCCGACTACCGGCTGGCTCGCTTGGTGGAAGAGCGCCGACGGTCAACTCCACGATTATGCCACTCCGATTGTTAATGGATTGGCAATCGAATATGGCCTCGTTGAACCAGGCGAAGGGCGCAGAATACTTTCGCGCCTGCGACAAAAGATGCGGGATGTGAACTTTGCTCGTTTCGATCTCGGGCTTCCTTGCACTTTAGAGGCTGTGCGCAGAGCCGATTACCTTCAACCCAATGGCCTTGGCGTGCCTAGCCGCGAAGATGGCGCAGATACGTTTCAGAACTACATGAATGGCGGAATATCGGCAGGCCACACTCTACATTTCATCATGGCCTACCATATCGTCGGCGAGCCCGAAAAGGGTGACGAAATTCTCCGGGCGATGTTGCACCGCCAGGCTAGCGTGGGATTTGAAAATGGCGTCCAAAACAAAGCCAATGAAGGGATTGATTGGACCAATTGGTCTGGCGCACCGAGAGGGTACGAGGGGTACCTCGCGGACGTGTTCATTTTCATGCAGGCTTCTGTCTTGCGGGAACCTTCACTTCGCGCTCGCTTTTACCGGCCATTCGCCGCCCGACAGTCAACTTCGGTAACATCGATCGCAAGTCAACTTTCACCTCGATCATGCACTTGAGTCGCTCGACAGCAGGCGTGTTCTCGCAGCCATTCCTCTACCCTGGTTCGACGGATGACCACAGACATGGCTGCTGAAAGCTTGCGGAAGGATCCGGACATCGCAGGGACGAGGCCGATGTCGCGTCCTTTTGAAATCAAGGAGATCGAAAACGTTGGGCGCAAATCCGTTATTGGGGTTGTTGTTGCACTGGCTCGGCGGCCTTGCATCGGCTAGCTTCTACGTTCCATACCGACAGGTGCGCCGCTGGTCGTGGGAGACTTACTGGCTGGCTGGCGGCGTCGTCAGTTGGATCGTCATGCCATGGATTCTGGCGGGCTTATTGACCAAGGATCTGTTGCCCGTCCTGCGTGAAGCACCGACCTCGGCAATTATCTGGGCGTACATCTTTGGCGTGTTGTGGGGATTCGGTGGCCTCACCTTTGGCTTGACGATGCGCTACCTGGGCTTGAGCCTGGGAATGGCGATAGCCCTTGGCTATACGGCGGTGTTTGGGACGCTGGTGCCGCCAATCTTTCACGGGCAGTTCGTTCAACTCCTCTCGCAGCGCTCGGGAATCGTGATCTTGATCGGAGTAGGTGTGTGCGTGCTTGGCATTATTTCTGCAGGAGCTGCGGGCATCTCAAAGGAGAATGAACTCTCCAGCAAACAGAAGCTGGCCAGCATACTCGAGTTCAATCTGAAGTTGGGCGTGGGCGTGGCCACCTTTTGCGGTGTGATGAGTTCCTGCTTTGCGTTCGGATTGGACGCCGGCAACCCCATCAAAGCACTCACACTGGCGCATGGAACCAGCATCATGTGGCAGGGGCTGCCGGTGCTGGTCGTGGTACTGGCCGGCGGCTTTACCACTAACTTGGTGTGGTGTGCATTGCTCAGCGTGCGCAACAAGAGCTATGGTGAGTACTTGCGCATTCCTGAGAATGCGAGCAGTGTAGGCACAAGCGAGCATCCACTGCTTGAAAACCCAACAGATGCTGCCGCGATGGAGATGGCGCTGCAACTGCCCTCGTCCCTACGAGAAAGCCGGTCACTCGGCTGGAACTATCTGTTTTCGGCATTGGCCGGCGCCACTTGGTACATGCAGTTCTTCTTTTACACAATGGGCGAAACGCAGATGGGTCGTTACAAGTTCTCCAGTTGGACGCTGCACATGGCCAGCATTATTATCTTCAGCACTCTATGGGGCATCGCCCTTAAGGAGTGGCGTGGCGTAAGCAGGCGGACCAAGACGTTGGTGATTCTGACACTGGCGGCACTGGTGGGATCAACCATGATCGTGGGTTATGGGAACTACCTGGGGTTGCAACATTGAGGCGGATATGTTCGACGGGGCGAACCCTTGACCAGAGATCGCGAATCTGTACCGGCGACTCGACAAAAGACCATCAATCCGTTCGCTAAGAGCCGCAGGGTGTGCCCCATGCCATCGCCGTGACCACGGGGGGGAGGTAACCGATCGTAGCGGCGTCTTGCAGGCTATCGACCGCTGCAGGCCAAATCTGAAGCGCGTGGAAAACGTGTTGGTCGATGGCGGCTACACCGGGCAACCCTTCGCTAACGGCGTAAAGGAGCAATTCGATGAAAGCAGAAGAGCGGGAAGCCTAAAGAAGGCGGCATGGAGATTCGAGTCCCCCCTTTGTTTCACTCCCACTAGATACAGCGCCAGTGTGAACTCACCGGATGACTGACTGCTTCGATGCTCGAAGCCAATCCTATCGCCGGAATAAAGCTCAACTAAACGCATTCTTTCGGTGGGCTCTCGATTGCGGAAATCGCAAGTCTATCGCTGGCATCTTTCGGAAAGGCAATGCGCGTATTAGTGTAGAAAATCAACCCTTCCCGGAATCGCCTAAAAGTCCACCGGCTAGAAGCCGTCGACGTTCGTCGCTGAAAGAACCTGAACCGGCATGTATACAGCCGGGGGACTACCTCGCTGATCGAGGATCTTGATTGCGAGTTGGATTACGCGCTCTCCATATAGTTCAGGGATACGGCTAACGCAGGCGGTGGGACGGCTTGAAGGAAGGCAGCAGCTCACGGAGAGCTTTGGGTCCACCGCCGATGTTCACCACAATACATGAACTGACCCGACCCGCTTCTTCAAGCGCTTTCTGGGCTGCAAAGTCCTCGACTCCATTCAACAATAGAGTGTGTGCACAATCTTGGATTGCGGTATCCGCAATTTGTTACCTTGTGAAAGTTTGGCATTGCCTTCTTCGCAGCGCTTGCTTTTTCCTTGGTTCGGCTTGCAAGGGCATTTTCGGCGATTGCTGGTGGCCGGCGTTCTGCAAGAAGAACCAACGGCGTAGGGCTTTTACCAAATGGCAAAAGGCTGAGCGGCACACGCTTAATTTGAAGTTCAAGGAGGAAATGACCTGTGCGCATATGTTTCTTGCTCCATATACGACGGGAAAAGATTGAAGAATACCGGGAACGCCACGCAAGGATATGGCCGACGATGGTCAAAGCGTTGCGAGACGCTGGCTGGAGGAACTACTCTTTGTTTCTGCAGCCCGACGGGCTTCTAGTCGGCTATTTTGAAACCAACGATTTGGCAGTTTCCCAGCGGAAGATGCAGGCGGCCTCTGTGAATACTCAATGGCAGCACGAGATGGCCCATTGTTTCGAAAATCTGGGAGAGACTGTGCCGGACCAAAACATTATTCCGCTAACAGAAGTCTTTCACTTGGCCTGAAGGCGGGGTGCGGTACAGTCTATGCGTTTTAAAAGTTAACACGGCAATCGTGATGATCGGTCAGTGGTCGATCCAGCAGTTAACTCCAACCGCCCGCCAGAACCACCGGCGGCCAAACAGAAAACGGCGACCTTCACCTGCGAATCGCAGAAAACTGTCCGAACAACCGGAGCCACCTCAAGATGTTGCATTGCATCCCAACTGCCCCGGACTGAGTTCATCTCGCAAAGGAAGCAGAATCAATGCGGGCGTTAGCGCCTCATCCAAGCAAGTATCAGGAAAGAGCCAGAATATGAAACTTGTCCCACTCTGCTTGCTCTGTGCAGTGGCAAGCGTACCATTATCGGCACAGACTGCTGCCACCATTGCCCAGCAATTCCAGAATCCCGCCAAGGAGTTCCGTCCTATGGTGCGCTGGTGGTGGCCGGGCGGCGATGTAACCGATGCAGAATTGCGCCAGGAAGTCGATCTGCTCGATCAGGCGAACTTTGGCGGCGCAGAAATTCAGCCTTTTAAAATTGGACTCGATCCCAAAATGCCCGAGGCTACTCGAAAGCGCGTTGACGATTATTTGACCCCGACATTCTTTGCTCATATGCATGCCGCTCTCGATGAGGCGAGCGCGAAACGAATGTGGCTGGACTATACCCTTGGCTCGGCTTGGCCCTTTGGAGGAGCAGGAGTCGTTACTCCTGAACTGGCTTCGCTGGAATTGCGTTCGGCGCACCAGACCGTTCGAGGGCCCGTTCACTTTCACGAGAAGATCCAGATGCCCCTCCTGAACGCAAGTATCACCAAGCATGCAAATCTGCCCCCGGGGTGGCTCAACGAATTCAGGCAAAGAGAGAAGCTCGTGGCCGTGGTTGCCGTTCGCGGAGACACAGTACAGTATTACCCCAGTGAACCTACGGAGCCGGATCCGGTAGTGAAGGGTACAGGCCAGCTCGACTCGGGCACTTCGATAGTCCTTACGGAGCATATGTCTCCCGATGGCACACTGGACTGGGATGTGCCCCCAGGCACATGGCAACTATTCGCGTTCAAACAAATGCCGACAGGGCAAAGAATCGGTGGCGCTGCCGGGGCAGGTCCGCAGCTTGTTCTGGACCATATGAGCAAACATGCATTTGATTTGTACGCCCAGCGCGTCGGGGGCACGGCCCATCAGTATGACGGCCAATATTTTGGCCATGGCTTGCGGGCCATCTTCGTTGACAGCCTTGAGGTCCATGCCTACCTATACTGGAGCGATCACTTTCTCGACGAGTTTCGCCAGCGCCGGGGATATGACCTTACCCCTTATTTACCGATTCTCAAAGTCCCTGGGTTTGAAGTGCCATTCGGAGCTACAGCCGCTCGGCTGCCGCTCTACAACATCAAGGAAATCGGCGATCGTGTTCGCCGCGACTATTGGCAGACGGTTTCAGATGTCATGATCGAGAATTTTTATTCTCCCTTCATCCAGTGGGCGGCGGACAATAATCTCTTATCTCGCGTACAGGCGCATGGTTCTCCGACCGACCTGCTTCGCGTCTATGGCGCGTCGAGCATTCCCGAGACGGAAGACCTTCTGGACAACGGCCGCTATGATTTTCTCAAAATGGCGTCTTCGGGAGCCGACCTGTACGGACGAAAGATTGTAGGCAGCGAAAGCTTTGTCTGGCACGGTAAGGCATACCAGACGACTCCGGAGAAGATTAAACGCTTCGCTGACGAACTCCTCACAGCGGGCATCAACGAGATTATTTATCACGGCTATCCCTATAAATATATGGACCGTCCGTTCCCTGGATGGCATCCGTTCGCGCTCGAGGGAGCGTTTTCGTCCGACATGAACGAGACGAATCCATTCACGCCATATCTGGCTCAGCTGAACCAATACATCACCCGTCTCCAATACATATCGCAGAAGGGAACGACCGTGGTGCCAGTGGCGCTCTATCGCAGCATGCTGGCCTACGATGCGATCGAGCCCCCTCCTCCCGAGCCGGAGATCGACACCCAACTCATGGATGCTGGATATAACTTCGACCACATCGATGCCTACACAATCTTGAAATCGAAGGTTGAGGACGGAAAACTGATTTCGCCCGGGGGAGCAAAGTTCGGCGTGCTCGTACTTCCACAGCAGGAGAGTCTCTCCGTCGAACTGGCCGACCAGTTGGCGGCGTTCGCCGGGCAGGGGCTCCCCATTGTGTTCATGGGCGACGTCCCGACAACAGAACCAAACGTCGTGGACGGGCAACTCTCCGAGAAACCCGGCCCGAATCCGCTCCAAAATGTTCTGACGAACGGCAATGTCCATGTTGCGCCGGATGCTAAAGGCGTGGCAAAGATTCTGGATGCATCCGTTGCGCCAAACCTTCACTTCGATGGCCGGCCATTGTCATTCATCGAGAAGCGCATCGGCAAGCTTGACTTCTTCTTCCTGCGCAACGCCGAGGATAGTGCGAAGCAGACCGTCCTTGAGTTCCACGCCGCTGGCACGCCAGAGATCTGGAACCCCTGGACCGGCGATACTGGTCCGATCGCGCATTTTGACAGGACTGGAAGCACAGTTCGAGTGCCAGTCGATGTTGATCCCTACGGATCGGTGCTTTTGGTTTTTGATCCGGATGGAAAGCCAACGGGGAAACCGGTGGAGATATCCGCTCCTGCACAGCCGGAAAGCCAGATAGCTCTGGGGGAGAATGGCTGGAATTTTCACGGAGTTGGGATTGGACCAGGCAGCCACCCCGAAGTGGTCGATATGAAAATGAGCTCCCTGGAAGACTGGACAATGATTGACCAGCTTAAGAATTTCTCTGGGCGTGGTCAGTACACAACTACGTTCACCGTGCCTGCGTCTCTTCTGGGAAGCCATCATCCTATCGTGCTTAATCTTGGCGATGTAAAAGATGTTGCCGAGATCAACATAAATGGGAAACCGGGCCCCCAGCTTCTCCTGCAACCCTATAAGGCAGACGTTACCTCACTGCTGCATACTGGAGAGAACACGCTCCGGATTACAGTCGTGAATGCTCTATTCAACGCGCTTTCGGCGCAAGGCCCCAGTGCCGTCTTTGGCCCCGCAGAGGACAAACCGGAAAACGGGTTGCTTCCGTCCGGCCTGATTGGCCCGGTTCGGCTGGAGGAAAAAACATTTGACGGGAGTCAGTAACCGGGCAAGATGAGTGGGTGCTAACAGAACTCGGGCTGGTTTGGAGCATACGACTGGGCCATGATTTCCCGTAAGGTGTTTGGCTTGGCCACACTTGTCTCGGCGATTTGCCCCAGCGCTTCGTAACCTCTAATACACCACCTGAGAAAAAGAGGACAGACGAAAAGTACCCCAAGGAATCGCAGACACTGTTGATTCATCCAAGAGCACGGCAAGCAAGGTGAGAGCGAGTCCATCATCTTCGTTCGCGAGAAGGGTGGCTCCATGGGCATGATGATCTCTGACTATGAGCATGGCGAACTGGATGCGCACCAGCCCGGTGAAGCGCGGCAACTGGGTGGTGCAGAAGGTATTGGGAATCCGCGTTCCTCCGCCGCCGCCGGTGGTTCCCGAGCTGCCCAGCGATGAGTCGAAGTCCGATCTTCCCATACGCCAAATGCTGGCCCGGCATCGCGCAATTCCCTTCTGCGCCGCCTGCCACCAACGTTTTGATTCCTTTGGCCTGGCGTACGAAGGCTACGGACCCATCGGCGATTTGCGCACCAAGGACCTGGCCGGGCGGCCGGTCGATACCACCGTCACCTATCCTGGCGGCGTATACGGCGTTGGCTTTGAAGGTTTGCGCGATTTTATCCGCGATTATCGCCAGGACCAATTCATCAACAATCTTAGCCGCAAGCTGCTCAGTTACGGGCTGAACCGGTCGCTTCAACTATCCGACGAAGCGTTAATTGACAATATGCAGACCAATCTTGCCGCCCAAGGCTATGGTTTTGATTCGCTGTTGGAAACCATTATCATGAGCCCGCAGTTCCGCAATGAACGAATCCCAGTGCCTGAGAAAACAGAGACTCAGATAGCATCCAGAAAGGTGAACTAGTGGCTTATCCGTTTTGAAGGGTACGGACTTTACAGGCTGAAAAACTCATGTTTTGTATCAGGGCACGACTTTAGTCGGGCCGTAACGGCCTAAATAGAGATGGGCTTTAGCCCCTGCTACTACCAGTTCGGAGCTGAAGTCTATTTGAAGGGTACGGCCTTTAGGCCGTACGTAGATTATTGCAAATAGGGGCGGCTTTAGCCGCCGAGGGTGAACTAATCATGTCTCGATTCTCCAAGAAGCTCGCACTCCCCGTTTCCCGTCGCGCCGTACTCCGCGGAGCCGGTTGCACCGTAGCGTTGCCTTGGCTTGAGTCGCTGCATGCCTTAGCGGATGTCCCGCCGCCCTCCGCCTTCCCCAAGCGTTTTGGCATCGTCTTCCTGGGTTGTGGCGTGAACGAGGATCACTGGAGCGCCGAGGGCGATGGCGCGGCCATGAAATTGAGCAAGACGCTATCGCCCCTGGAGCCGCTCAAAGAGAAGATCAACGTCATTGACGGTCTGTACGTCAAGGCGCTCACTGGCCAGGGCATTCATCCCGCCCAGACGGGCAGTCTATTATCCGGCGCTCACATTTCGAAGGGAGCCATCATCCACTCGGGCATCAGCATCGACCAGATGATTGCCAACCGTGTGGGCGACCAGACGCCGCAATCCAGCATCGTGCTGGCCTGTGAGCAGCCCATGACGGGTTACCACGAGTCGAACTTTTCCTTGGCCTACAGTTCCCACCTCTCCTGGCAAAGTCCGGACTCGCCCGTCCCGGTGGAAGTGTACCCCTCGCTTGCCTGGGACAACCTCTTTGACAACCGTGGTAGCCTGCAGAACATCAGCATTCTGGACCGCGTCAAGGAGCGCGCCCAGGAACTTTCCACGTGCATAAGTGGGACCGACCAAGGCAAGCTCGATGAATACTTGACCAGCGTGCGCGAAGTAGAAAAGCGCGTAGAGCAAATGCGCAAAGGCAAGGACGATGCCGACGACGCAGCGAAAGCCAAAAACACCGTCGCCGCCACCATGGAACGGCCGGCCAACGGACTGCCGGAAGACTTACGCGATCACGCGCGTCTGATGTGCGACATCATTGCCATTGCGTATCAAACCAACAAGACGCGAGTCGCTTCGTTCATCATTTCTCATGATCTATCGGCCATGTATTATCCCTTCCTGAACGTAAAAGACGGGCACCATTCCGCTTCGCACAACAACAATTCCGATGACTACGAGCGCATCTCTCGTTTCCATGTCGAGCAGTACGCCTACCTGGCCTCTAAGTTGGACAGCATGAAGGAAGGAAACGGCACGGTTCTCGACAACACCTGCCTGATGTTCCTATCCAACATGTGGATCGGGCGGAAACACGATAACTTCCGCCTACCGGTGGTGCTGGCCGGCGGCCTTGGTGGGACGTTGCAAACGGGGCGCTCCCTGAATTACCTGAAGGACAGCGAAGACAACCGCAAGATGTGCAGTTTGTACCTGTCGCTGATGGATCGCTTCGACGTGAAGTTGGAGCAGTTCGGGGATTCGCAGACGCGGTTAGAGCGGCTTTAAGGGAAACGAGAGAAATGGGGTACTTCTCGTTTTGCCAGTCGTTGCGCCGGCCATAGTCGCTGTAGAATGAAGGTAATATGGCTCGCCCTGTGAGAGTTACGACTCCCGTTCCTACCTTGGAAGAATTTGGGGAGAACTTGGGTCTGAGCAAGGCCAGACAAAAGTCTCTGAATCCGATATTTGTCGAGCGACGCCCACAGGGCGACTACGCGATCAGAAGGCGGGGCTCGGAAAGGGCCAGCCACGTCTTACCCACGCAGAGAGAAGCCGTCGACAGAGCGCGCGAGATTAGCCCTAACGGGACAATACTCGTCGAACGTGTCCGCGACACTTCTCGTGGTAATCAAGACAAATGGCGCAAGGTCTAGCTGAAATCGGCAACGAGCATTGGTCGAGCTTTCTGTGAGACGATGGGTCCCTGGTAAATCAGGCCACCATCGACGTCAGAAGGTCTAATGGTGCGACGAAAGACTGCTAGCGTCCAGCCGAACGCCGTATTCCTCAATATCCCCTACGATACGAAATTTCGGGCACTTTACCTTGCGTATATCGCTGGGCTCGTTCATCTTGGCCTTGTCCCGCGTGTAACGCTGGGACTCCCCGGCGGGAAGCGGAGATTGGACAAGATTCTCGCGGAGATTCAGGGCTGCCGCTACTCTATTCATGATCTATCCAGGGTTGGTCTAGATCGAAACCCACCATTTGCTACGCCCAGATTCAACATGCCCTTCGAGCTTGGTCTGGCAGTTGGCTGGGAGAAGTCCAATCCGGCCAAGCATACTTGGTTCATTTTTGAAACGAAGACCTACCGACTGCAGAAATCCCTAAGCGACCTCAACGGTAGCGATCCTCAGATTCACGGTGGCCAAGCATCTGGGGTCATGCGTGAGCTTTCAAATGTCTTCCGACGAGATCGAAATCAGCCGACCGTGCCCGAAATGATGAGCACCTTCAATGCAACTTCTCGCCGGGTGCCAAAAATTCTAGCGGAAGCGGGTACGGACAACCTCTTCGCAGCGGGAGCCTTCCAGGACTTGTGCTACGAGGCTAAAGTTGCAGCGGAACTTTTGACGGGACATCCATAAGGAGAGATCAGTGCGAAGGGTTCTGGGTTCACACGCTCCAGGGTTGCGGTACCTTCAGCAATGCCCGCTCGTCGCGGATGCAAGACTCCTGCAGAAAGCGTCAGCCAAGCGGCCCATGCTTATCTGTCAAGTTTGACCAATCAAACAGCTCAATGCCGATACGGAGCATCATTTCTCCGATGGGGACCCCTCCGTCCGCACTCCTGCGTGAGCGCTATCTAAACCGCATCTTTTCATCTTCCTTTGAAGGTGTCAGTCTGTAGGGATGAGGTGAGCGCTATCTAAACCGCATCTTTTCATCTTCCTTTGAAGGTGTCAGTCTGTAGGGATGAGAGCGCGTGGAGCAGAAGCAGAGGCGAAATGGCGAGGGCTGATCTCTGAGCAAGAGCAGAGCGGCAAGACAGTGGCTGAGTTTTGTCGGGAGCGCGGGATAGCGGCTTCGAAGCTATATTCCTGGAAGCGGCGGTGCTTTGGTGATAAGGCTACCTCGGGGTTTGTGCGGTTGAGGGCAGCGCCGGCGGTGAAGACCGAGCTAGTCGCGACAGCAGGGCGCGGGATTGAGGTGCGGCTCGTAGGCGGACGCAGTCTTATGGTCGAGTCCGGGTTTGAAGCGAGCCACCTGCGCGCCTTGTTAGCGGTGCTGGAGAGCCGGCCATGATGGGTTTGCCGAGTCTGCGCACACTGGATGGCTTGCAGACGACCCGCATCTGGCTGGCGGTGGAAGCGACGGATATGCGCTGCGGGTTTGATCGGTTAGCGGCGCGAGTCAGTTCGGTGATCAGCCAGGAGCCGCTGAGCGGCCATCTGTTTGTGTTTGCCTCACGGCGCCACGAACGGCTGAAGATTCTTACCTGGGACCGTGACGGGTACGTGTTGTGGTACAAGCGGCTGGAAGCCGGTGTTTTCAAGCTGCCGCGAGTCGAACAAGGAGCGCGTTCGGTGGAGCTTCGTGCCAGCGAGTTGGCCATGATGCTGGATGGGATCGACATGACGAAGCTGAAGCGGACGCCACGCTACCGGCGAACCAACGCGAGCAACAATGAGAAGGTAGCAAGTTAGTTTATCTCGGACGAGGTGTGGCATAACTTAGGAGTGCCTACCGTTGTGTCCCACCTACCTGACGACAAAGAAGCCTTGAAGGCCATGGTTTCCACGTTGCTGGGCCAGCGCGACGATCTTTACCTGGAAGTTCTGAGACTGCAGGTAGAGCTGGATGGCTATAAGAAGGCCCGGTACGGCCCTCGCGCCGACCAGCTGCGTTCGGCCGACGAGCTGGCACAGTTGCTGCTGGCATTCGCCGAACAACTGGAGAGCAAGCCGGTCAACCCCAGCGATGTTCCAGTCGATGCACCACCAGAAAAAGAATTGCGCTGGGTGAAGCAGCGCAAAGGCCGCCGGCATCTTGCCAACTTCGACCACCTCCCCGTCACCACGCATGTATACGAGTTGAGCGCCGAACAGCGGGCTTGCTCCTGCTGTGGTCTGGAGCGGAAGGAAATCGGCGCCGAGGAGAGTTGGCAGGTGGAGTATCATCCCGGCCACTTCGAGCGCCTTCATCATGTACGCAAGAAATATGCCTGCTCAACTTGCGAAAAGGGAGGTGACGGTCCGCAGATGGTGACCGCGGCCAAGCCCGAAGCTGCCATCGATAAAGGCATGGCGGGGCCGGGATTGCTGGCCTTCATCGTCACCAGCAAGTTCGCCGACTATCTTCCCCTCTACAGGCTAGAAGATATTTTCACCCGGCAAGGCTTCGAGATCTCGCGCGCCACGCAATCGGTCTGGTGCGGGGATGTGGCCGACCTGGTCGAGCCGCTGTATGAGTTAATGGCCGAGCGCGTGCGCGGCTCTCACGTTGTCTCCACCGATGACACCATCATGCCCATGCAGAGCAGCGGCAAGACCGCCAATGCCAGAATGTGGGTTTACCTCGGTGACGACGCTCATCCCTACAACGTGTTCGACTTCACCCTTAACCGAGGCCGTGACGGACCGAAGTATTTTCTCAAGGACTACCACCAGGTGCTTCTCGCCGACGCTTACGGAGGATACAACGGTGTGGTGGCCGGCAATGAGATCACCCGCGCCGGCTGTTGGGCCCATCTGCGCCGCAAGGTGATTGAAGCGGAAAAGGCGGCGCCGGAGATCGCGCGTCAGGCAATTGAGCGGGTCGGTGCGCTGTACGGCGTCGAAAGACAGGCTGCGGGTCTATCCGCTGTCGAGCGGCTGAAGCTGCGCCAGGAGAAGTCGGTGCCGATGTTGCTCGAGCTGCGCGATAAGTTACTGGTCTGGAAAGAACAGTTATTGCCCAAGCATCCGATGGCGGAGGCGATCGGCTATGCGCTCAGCCAGTGGCAAGAACTGAACGTGTTTTGCTTCGACGGCGCAGTCGCCATCGACAACAACGCAAGCGAACGGGAGATGAAGCGCGTCGTGCTGAATCGCAAGAACTCGCTGTTCGTCGGCAACCCACGCGGAGGAAGAACGGCGGCCATTCTAGCCAGCCTGACCAGCACCTGCCGCCGTCATGAGATCGACCCGCAACTCTATTTCACCCAGCTGCTGTTCAATCTTCCGACTACGCAACCAAGCCAGCTCGCCGCCTGGCTGCCCGACCACTGGAAACTCAATCAATCTGCTTCGACAATCGCGTAATCCACAGCCCTGCGGTTTAGATAGCGCTCACATAACGAAGTGCGAAAACGGGCCGAAGTGTCCCCAATTAATGGCGCTCGGCGTGTCTCAGTTCAGGGGTGCAGTCCAGTCTGTCCTGCGTTCCCCTGTCCTGCGTTCCCCCCTGCGTTCCCCGTAATCATGCGGACCATTTCTTCGCTAAACTTTTCACTCGATCCGGAACACCCCACGATTCCCTAATTTGCATGTTGCTATCAACCGCTTCTTCTATTCTCCTTATGAACGAAGGTTCCCAGACGCCGAGTTCCTCAAGATAGCCGACCCGTGCCTTCGCTTCCGCGAAACTCCCACTCTGTTCAAAGAGGGAGACGAGCACTTCTGCCATCCTTCGCTTGGTCTGTTTGTTCTTTCGATAGGCGTCGGATAGCTCTTTCGCCAATTCCCATGGTTCAATATTGTTTCCGTTGAATGCCTGAAAGCGTCCTATGAACCCATAAGGTGTTTCACCGAAGCGAACCGAAAATGCGGGAACGCCACCCCCCATTGCAAAGCCGATCTCTTGATCGGTCCAATCGCTCTTATGAAAGTCAGAGTGCAGCAGCGCGACCAACGCATCGCACGTTGCAAGGGCAATTTCGATCTGTCCCTGCCATTCGAGTGTTGCTTCGATGTCGTTGTGCGCGACAAACGCTGATATGCCAAATCGGAGGAGCTCTTCTTGCAATTGAGCTGCCCACTTCTTGTGCGCGGACAGATGCGAGAGAAATAGGCGGAACATACCCTTCCGCCAGAATGCAGGTTCGATCGAGGATTGCGCAGAAATCTCAAGGCTGTATCCCAGATATTGGGCAAGTTCAATCAACGTTTCGTTAGCTGCGCTCTCAATCATTCTGAAAACGTATGCTTCGCTTCCTCCGTTCCACTGATCGGACGTGGGCAAATTGAATTGCTTCAACGTCACATCGATGAGAGCCCAAGTTTCTGGACCAAGACGTTGCCCGATTTCTTTCACAAGCGACGCTCGCTGCGATGCTGACAATGACATGCCAATACGATATTCGTTCCTGGCCAAAATTTCCTTATATGACCCGGATTGGCGATGAGGGCTCCCCGTCCGCGCGAACTGAATATCAGGGGTGGGGTAGCATGGCGCATCATGCTCTCGCTCTCGGATCACAACGCTAAATTGCTCAAGCTGGCAGCGCCGCACGCAGCGGATATTCGACGCCATACTCGACATTTTCGGCGAACCGGCACGCTCGTCGCCCGTAAGTTATTGACTTTATGGCCTCCTAACCACTTCGAGATCTAATGCGTCGGCACGATACCTATTTCCCGTCGAGATTGCTCTGCAATAGGTATGCTGGACAGAAGGTAAGTTACCCTTATTTGAACGGTCGTATTAAGTTAGTGAACTTTCCGTCTGGAACGTGTGAAGAATTCGATCTGGCCGTGCGGGAGCAATCCTTCTGCACCGAAATGTGCCACGTTTGTCTGGTATCCCTTTGGGATCAGTTCTTGCGGGCAGGACGGAATGCGGCGGTAAACACCGTGTATGGACCTTGCAAAGGCAAAACAGCGTCATGCTTGAGTGATCGGCTTCCAGATCGCCCAGAGGGAGCCGCTTAGGCGGCCTTTGCCACTTCGGCAGCGACCTTGCGCCGTATGCTGAACCAGCGGATGAGGTTGTAACTGAGGCAAGCCCAAGTAGCTTCCATCGATGTCTTCTGTTTTCCTCGGCATCGAAATTGCCGGAGTCCACAACGTTCCTTGATCCAGGCATGCGGGAACTCGGCGATCTGCGACCGTTGACCGTAGATTCGCTTTGCTGCTTCGGTGTCCATCTTAGCCTTGAAGGCAATCGTCTCAGCGGGCTCCTCGAGGCGCGTGATGGACCTCCGCCAGTCAGGTGGCGCTTTTTTAGAAGCGCATTGATTGCGGTATGCACAGCAGCGGCAAGCTGCCTTGGGCGCTTTGTACACGTGCGTGCGCACCCCATGTTCTCGATTCAAGATGGCATGGTGAGTGAGTCGTTGTCCGGCGGGGCAGAGATAGACATCGTGTTCCGGATCGTAGGAAAACGCACTCCCGATGAAGGCGCCGCTACGGCCTTGTGCGTCGCACTCCGTTGGCTTCCAGCTATCTTGCCAGGAACCATAGAAGTCGACTCCACAGGCGGCAGCGGCTTGCACCGACGCATGGTTGGTATAGTCACCATCGGCCACTATCTGTTTCGGTCGACGTCCCAAGGTCTGTTGGCAGCGATCAAGAGCCGGTTGCAGTTGACGATAATCGATGGCGTCTGTGGTTGCCTCCACATTGACCACCAACCCGTGGGTGGTGTCGGTTACTAACTGCACGTTATAGCTGGGTACGGTGCCGCCCTCACCGTTTCTCATCACATGGGCCTCGGAGTCAGTGCTGGATGCTCTGGCTACGAAGCGATCGCGGTCACACTTCTTGTTCTCCTGCAGTCGCTCGACTTCACGAAGTGCTGCCTCCAAGCGGCTGGTCCGCTGCCGTGCTGCGCGGCGTTTCGCAGCGGCTCGGCGCTTAGCCACTTTCTCTTCCTCTGCCGCCTGTTCGTTCATCTTCTGTACTTGCTCCCGCGCCAGAGCCAGGTGCGCTTCGATCTTTTCTTTGCGTCGAAATGTGTTGCCGCTAGCATTGGCTTTGATCTTGGTGCCGTCCAGCGTCACCCGTTCCATGGTGATCAGCCCCTCGGCACTCAACATGCCCACCACCTGTACAAACACATTGTCGAGCGCTTCCTTGTAATTAGACCGGAACCCAGATAGAGTCCGATGACTGATCGGCTGCAACCCGCAAAGCCACTCGAAGCCGGGCTCGAACGCACATCGGCGTGCAATCTCACGTGCTGAGCTAATCCCTTGGCTGTAGGCGTATAGCCACAGACTGATTAACAACTGGGGCGCTGTATGGTCGCGGCCAGGGTGCCCTTCCACAGCCGCAATTTCGGCGTGGTACAAACTCAGTTCCAATCGCGCTACCAACTGCCAGATTGACCGCGCACTGTGGTCCTCGTCGATCAGTCGCTCGACGTCAACGGTATGCAAGACCAGTTGAGAACGGTCAATCGAAGCCAGACGAGGAGGAAGTGGTGACGTGCCCATGCCTGCAGCGTATCGCCATTCACATGTTAGTAACAGTGATTGTTGTGGTGCCTAGGTCAATTTCTTCACACCTTCCAGTCCCTCCTCCACCCCATACAGGGTGTCGCGGAGACGACCGTTTCGTTAGCTCCAGTTTGCCTTCGTCGCCGCGGATGTCTGACCATACAAGTGCCGAAATCAGTCTCTCTGCGAGTACCCACCGCTGCAGAACCAGTCGCTTTCTGCCATTGCCTGGTATGCTGCCGCTTGCCACGAATTTAGCCGTGGTGCGCGATGGCTGCTCGCCATTGCACTCACGTGATCTCTAATCCCTTGGGACCCGCCGAGCGCGGCGTTGGTCTCCAGGTAACCCCGAATGTTAGAGATCAACTCGGCTGCAACAGAGGCGTAAGCCTTCCTCAATTGGAATGTGCGGAAATGATGTCGGACTCGCGTGCGCAAAGTCTGTGACCACAAACGGGGCGGATCTGCAAAGTAAAATGCGGCTGCTGGAGCCACTTCAACGATCCGTGCCCGCAACCAGATTTGACCGTCAACATCATCGAAATAGGGGTGGAGTGTTTCTTCCCCAGCTACGTGTGGCACCGAATGAGCCTTGATTTTGTTGCAATCTTGGCACGCGGGTATGAGGTTGTGCGGAGTGATTGTTAGGTTTGCATACCGAGCCTTCGGGAGATGGTGGTCGAGGGTGGCCACAGTACCTCTACCGCAGAGCGGGCACCGGCCGTTTGGTGCAGCCATCTTGATCTGGTCGTAGATCAAGCGCCCGGGAGCACGGGCCGCAGCCATCTTCGTATCGTAAAGCCAAACCATTTCTGAACCGCTCACATCATCCACCGCTGATTCCTGTGGAAAGTGGCTCAGTGCGTTCGATTCAGCGGCTACCACATAGTTCGCCGCGGCAGCGGCCAGAGCAGGCGCGGTTGCCGCAAATCGGCTTTTCCGAACAGCATCAGAGATATTGCTGATGCATGTTCCAAGGACAGATTCAATTGGCTCCGCCGGCGGTGCGAGCGACCACATCAGGCATCCTCCTCATCTCGCGCCGCCAGAAGTCCTCTGATAATAGCTTTTGCTTCCCCACCTAGTTCGCCATTAAACTTAGCCAAGACCTGCTCGTATGATTGGGATTCTGGAATGCTATCGGAGAGCAGCTTGTGGAATCCAGACTCCGAGACTTCCAGTCCAAAGACCTCTCGTGTTAGGACGCCAACACTCTCACCAAACGTCTCGATCTCTGGCCGTTCCGCCACTACCACGGCTCCGCTTCTCCTTAGTTTCCAAACGCAGCTTCTCGGTACCTCTTGCAAAATAACCGGCGAGTGCGTAGCAACGATGGCAACGCCGTTCCTGTTGATAAGAAGATCGGAAAGTGCCCGGATAAACGCGGAAAGTAAGGGGGGATGAAGATGTGCTTCAGGTTCGTCAAGAAGTACTAGTGTCCGCTCCGCGACGGTCTCGACCAGCCGAGTGATAGTGAGTAGAACGATTTTGTGGCCGGAGCTGAGTTTCGAAAAGACGCCAGTGATTGGGCTGACCTCATCCGTCTCCAGCTCCTCCTCGGACGGTGCCAAGGTTGCTACCTGCGCGTCTTTGAATATGGGGTCTGACTCAAGCATCCTCAATGCGCGAGCCCATCTGTTTGCTCTTGCTCCTTGTCTACATATTTTGCGCTTTTGGTGAACTCAGAGGAAAGCATCTGTGGCGTCTTCGGGAGCGACGCACTCTCTTCCCCTGACTTAGCTACGCGCTTAAGCCCAATGTAAGCAAACTGAACGGGACTCTTCCGATTTTGTTCGGCGGAAAGGGGCTCAAAGGGATCAAATGCGCTGAATGTCACGGAAACTAGATTCGCGAAAAATGAATCGTCTTCCCCTTCATCTCGTTGTTCGAATTGCCCGTGTTCACCACTATCAGCGGTTTTTTGCACCAAGGCTCTCGACATCGCATTTAATAGATGAGTCTTGCCTACACCGTTCCTGCCAATGATGACGTGAATATTAGTTGGAGGTTGTGAATCTGGCGTAACGTCAAAGTTGAACGTTACGAGGCCTCTCTTTGCCCTGCCGACACCTGGAGCGCTGTAAGCAAAGCTATAGCGTGAAAGCCTCGCGCCACCTCTAGCAATTCGACGAAATTGGGTATTGACCGTAGCCGCAGTTACTGAACGGAGCAGGGATGACGTAGTCACCCTTTCGTTCAAGGCCTGTTCTAAGAGGCTCGGGTCGCTAAATGGTATGTCTCGTAGCGACTCCAAGACTTGGTCGCGTACACCAGAGCCCAACTCATTCAGATTGTCATAGTAGCTATCATTTTGTCCCAGGGAAAAGAACCGGTCATCGAGAGATTCGAACCGCTTCGGAAGTTCAGCGCGGCGTTGATCGGCTTTCATCCCGAACTGACCGATCTTGACGCTTCCGATTCGGTGGCGTTCACCCGTCGAATCAAAGAAGAAGAGCGTGTACATCGTGCTGAACTGAAACCAGTCATCCCACGCATCTAAGGCCAAGGCAACACACGGCAGCACCGTGGCCTCGAAATTCCAAACTCCGCTTACGACCTCGAAGACCATGTGCCTCCAGTCCTGGTTCCCGCTTCGATGCGTCTGCCTATTTTCAAACGCACACCGAAGAAGAGATTCTTCCCAAACCACTAAAGCTACTACAGTGAAGGAATAGCGGACTAGGGACAGGCGAAAAGTAGCCCACAGCCAGGAGTGCCACTGCTGCCAAGTCACTGGGGTACTTTTCGTCTGTCCCCAGCAGCCGAACTCGCCGCAAATTTATTTTTCAATTTTTTCACATCCTCCTGTCACCTGTTTTTCACCCGACGATTCCCACGCTGCGTAACGTGATGCGGAAGGCCGGCAGCCACCGTACGCGCCAATCGTGCCATGGGAAAATTAACACGGATGACGGAACCAGGGATAGGTATCATGTCACCCGATCTCTCCCGTCAACCCGAGGACTGGCGCATTCGTCAGAGAGGGTCTTAACTCTCTATGCCTCAAGATTTCGGCAACCAGTGCTGCTGAGGTGCTTGCTGAGATAGTTCAATATATTTCGGAGCCTTTTTCGCGGTATCAGTCCCTCTGACAGAACCAAGTAGTGACAGACGAACGTTTGTCTTGTCACCTGTTTTTGTCCTGTGTGGTTCCGGACAGCAGGCGTAGCATGAAACTGTATGACTTGGATCGTTGGATCTCCGACAATGTTCGGCTACGGGTTTGGAATTTCCGACGTTCGCGTAACACTCCGGGACGGTACTGAGGTCGATTGTCTCCAAAAGCTCTACTCGATAGGCAGGCATGTGGCCGCAGGTTTCGCAGGGTCGGTCGTTGTTGGTTTCGCAATGATCGACGAACTTCGCAGGCTCGCAACCTACGAGGACGAACGAATGGCCTGTGATCCACTCGCTATCGAGAAGCAGTGGCCCCATCAAGCCCGGAGGATTTTCTCAGAATTCCCTATTAAGGACCGAAAGGGACAGTGTCAGCTGATCCTGATATCCGTGCATCCGCGAGAGCATAACGGCAATCCACACTGGCCGCAGTCATTCGTCCACGTCTTCAGATCGCCACAGTTTGAAGCTGAAACCATCCCAGTCCACAAATTAGGGTCGATTGGATCTGGCCACTACTACACGCAATGCAGGCAGACCGTCGAATCGTTCTCAAATGACTTCAAACGCCGCGAAATCTTCATGCAAGGTGAGGTCTCCAATTCTGGAGGCATGGCAACGATGGTGGGCGGAGAACTCACGAGGACACTAAAAGAGATTCAACCCAGAGGAGTGAGCACACATCTGCACTATTGTTGGGTTTATCGAGGCCGAACCATATTCAAAACGAACTATCATGTGGCAAAGGGCCGCTGGACAATTGCCGGTTTGGGCTCCGGTATAGATGCGGGGGACCAGCCATCCGATGAGGCACTATGGCGGGAAGCTGCCTCAAAAGACGGTTTCGCTTTCGAAATGCCAAATGTGGCGACAAATTGGACGGAACTTAAACACATTCTCGATCTTCGAGGGGCAAGCGCGCTCGGATGCACGACATAAGTTCGTAGGGTCCAGATTTCAGATTTGTAATTTGAAGCTAATACGGTGACAGCTTACCTATTGCAGCAAATTCAACCGCTCGCCCACCGGGATCGCCGCGGTGTTGTGCCCTGGGGGCATTTGCGCACAGGATTTGTGGTCAAGGATTTGTGGTCAGACACACCGCGCATGATCCCCGCGAATTGGAGTTGGCCTTAAAGATCGATTTTTGATTGTTTCCGGAAACGGGTGTTAACTCGAAGAGACGTGAGGTGAACCAGAGGAGAGAATCTTGGAGAGAATCACGAGAAGAAATATGCTGACACGCTCTGCTGGCCTCGCTGGGGCATTGTCGATGGGGGTGCTGTCTTTGGGAGAGGCAACCATCGGCGATCCGTCCGAACTGGTTCCTAAGATGAAAGTCGTTGTTGTTGGAGCACATCCCGACGACCCGGAGTCTGGTTGCGGCGGTAGCATTGCACGCTATTCAGACTTGGGCCATGAAGTGGTGATTGTCTATCTGACGGCGGGAGAAGCCGGCATTGATGGGAAATTGGCGAGTGAGGCTGCTGCGATTCGCACGGCTGAGTCTCGAAAGGCCTGCGCCATTCTGAAGGCAAGGCCGGTCTTCGCTGGGCAGATAGATGGTGATACTGAGGTAAACCCTGCGCAATACAAACGTATGAGCCAAATACTGGACGCGGAACAACCGGCGATACTCTTAACGCAATGGCCGATCGACAGCCATCGGGATCATCGCGCTGCATCGCTCCTGGTGTACGACTATTGGCTAAAGAGCGGGAGGCGGGCGGACCTGTTCTACTACGAAGTTGAGACCGGTACTCAGACTCAGAACTTCAAACCTACTCACTACTTGGACATCACCCAAACTGAAGATCGTAAGCGTGCGGCTTGCCTCGCCCACGTGAGTCAAAAACCCGAGGCAACGTTTTATCCAACGCATGATCAAATGCAGAAGTTTCGCGGAATGGAGTATGGGTGTCATGCTGCTGAGGGGTTCGTTTGCCACGATCAGAACTCCTGGACAAGGGCGCAAGTACTTTGAATGTCCTGGGTGCCGGCGACCGCTTGGCATTGAAGGGATAGGAAGATGTGAAAAAATCGATTTTGAAATTTGCAGCGAACTAGGCGTCAAAAAAATAGCTCTATGATGCCGTATAACCGACCGCCGGGGTGTCGGCAAGCTTTTGGGATCAAAAACAAAATCGCGAAAACTAAAGCAGTCAATTTTTTCGCATCTCCCCGTCCCCAAGTCCTCCGTCAGAGTGGCAAACCAGGAGGAGGTCTCATTGGAACCGATCAGCTTCACGAAAGATGATGCTGTCGCGTTGTATTGGAAGGTCGCTATGACGCCACCCGAGGAAACGAACCTAACCAGGTGACAGACAGGACGTACCCCAGCCCGGCACAACAACACCTACATACATCAAATGGATTGCCGTCTACTCTGATTCAAAGGCCAGTTCGCTTTGTCTCGCATCCAAACCGGCCTTAGGAGGGCGTCCTCCCTTTTGTGGTGCCAGCCGCCGCTTCATCGTCCCTTCGAGAGCCTGCACAAACTCTGCGCTCCCCAGGGGGCGCCCTGTGTAGGTGCATCGACGAATCTCCGTCAGCTTGGATTCCATCTCGCCAGCCGCTAGGTACTGCCGCCAGGCACTGGCAGTCCAACTTTTCCGCCATAGCTCCAAATCTAAGGCCTCGTTCCGCGATTCCGATCCGCAGTGCGCTGCCGCGCTGGACCACGCCCACGCTTCCGCCTCCCTCGCCAGGCCGGCGCGCAACGGGTTCAACTCCCTATAGCGCAACGCGTCCCACTGATGCACCCGATCCAATGGGCATGAGTAATAACGACCCTGCCAGGCATGGCCGCTCGACTGATGAGCCGCATTCCAATAAATCGCATAGCGCCCATGGGTATGCCTCAGGGCCAATCCCAAGCCGTCAGTATTGTGGGGGGATAGGGGGACATGATACCTATCCTGACACCGCGCCAGCAAATCCCCAATCACCTCGCCTATCGAGCTTGCTCGATGGAAAGTCAATTCGTAGTTTTCGGGGCAGACGAAATTCCCCCGGGGAGATAATTTCCCCTAAGGCCAGCGAGGCCGTCGTGACCCTCGTGGGAAGGGGTTTGCTAAGCATCCAGAGATGACAGGCTCTGCCTTGGGGCCACACTAGTGTGCACGCAACGCTCATTCGGGGAAATTCCGTCCGTCCCCGAAAAGGGTCCCGTCCGTCCCTCTTTAATGCCAATGCGTGGCCACTCATGGTCGTTGCCCTCTTAACGAGCATAGAAGACACGGCGCCGGCTCGCAGGGATGCAGCGCACATGGCTCCCTGTAGACAATCTGCGGGCAATTTGCAACTCTTGTACACACCGTTTCTTGACCTGGTCGTTGAGGGAGCTTTCCATGTCGCAGGTGATCCGCTCGCCGAAGGTGTTTGACGTTTGCATCATAGGGTCGGGTGCAGGAGGCGGGACTGCCGCCAAAGTGCTCACGGAGGGCGGCCTGAATGTGGTGATGTTAGAGGCAGGGCCCCCTCTGAACCCCGCCAAAGATTTCAAAGAGCATGTCTGGCCCTACCAGTTGGCTCATCGCGGAGTGGGCGTGGGGGGCCGCTCCGACGAATTCATGGCTCCCAACGGCTTTTGGGAGATCGAGGGGGAGCCGTACACCACGGCTCCGGGCAGCGACTTTCACTGGTTCCGTTCGCGGATAGTGGGCGGCCGCACCAATCATTGGGGAAGGATTGCCCTGCGTTTTGCGCCGGTGGATTTCCGATCCCGGTCCACGGATGGGATGGGAGACGACTGGCCGATCACCTATGCCGATGTCGCACCCTATTACGACAAGGTTGAGTCGTTTATCGGCGTCTTCGGGTCGAAGGAGAATGTCCCGAGTGCCCCCGACGGAGTGTTTTTGCCGCCGCCCGTTCCTCGCTGTACCGAAACCATCGTCAAGAAGGCTTGTGATCAGCTGCACATCACCTGCATTCCTTCACGCCTGGCTATTCTCACTCAACCTGTCCATGGGCGGCCACCGTGCCACTACTGTGGGCAATGCGGAAGAGGGTGCGTCAGCGCATCCAATTTCAGTTCCAGCCAGGTGATGATCCCGCCGGCACAGGCCACGGGCCGCTTCACCCTGATTACCAACGCGATGGCCAGGGAAATCGTCGTCGGCAAAGACGGTCGAGCGCAGGCAGTCTCCTACATCGACAAGACCGCGCGCAATGAGATGCGCGTGCATGCCAGGGCTTTTGTGGTGGCGGCCAGTGCCTGCGAATCGGCCCGATTGCTACTGAATTCGCGTTCTTCTCTTTTTCCCAATGGATTAGCGAATTCATCGGGAGCGGTGGGCCGGTATTTGACTGATTCCGTCGGCAGCGACGCATACGGATACTTTCCCCAGCTGGAAAAGATCCCGCGGCACAATCACGACGGTACGGGTGGCATGCACATGTACATGCCGTGGTGGAAATACGATCGCAGGAACGACTTCCTGCGCGGTTACCACATCGAGTTTGGCGGAGGTCTGGATATGCCCGGTGTCGGTGAGTTCCATGGTGTCTGCGAGGAGTATGAGGGCTATGGAACCTCTCTGAAACAGAACTGCCGCAGCAAATACGGTAACTACATAGGGTTTTCCGGACGTGGCGAGATGATTCCCAATGCGGATACGTACTGCGAGATCGATCCCAATGTGGTTGATAAATGGGGCATCCCGGTGCTGCGCTTCCATTTCAAATGGAGCGAGAACGAGATCAAAATGGCGAAGGACATGCAGGAAACATTTCGCTCGATCGTCGAAGCAGCCGGGGGAACATTTTTCAGCGATGCGAAGCCCGGGGGAGACTTACCCTACGGAATCTCGGCAGGTGGGAGAATCATCCACGAACTGGGAACCGCGCGGATGGGTAGTGACCCTGCTACTTCTGTTTTGAACAGTCATAGTCAGGCACACGACGTAAAAAATGTGTTCGTCTGCGATGGTGCATCGTTTGTCACCAATCCCGACAAGAACCCTACGCTGAGTATTATGGCACTGTCATGGAGATCTTCTGAGTACCTTTTGGATCAGGCGAAAAAGGGACAGATATAGCCGTTCGGGATGCAATGTGGGGACCTGACCGCTGTTCCCCGCCTTGCTGCGTCGAGAGGCTCCGAGACGATGTGAGACGATGTGGGACATCCCCCATTTGCGCCGTTGTTTCTGTTCATTGGGGGTTGTTTCGTCTGGGACACTGTGGAGACCACAGCCCTGGGATTTTATTCGGTTGAGCAACAAGGGTTCAGGCTGAGGGAGAGAAACAGCAGCTCCCCGAAAGCTAATTTGGACAAGTGTGATCGTGGAGAGCTTCT
>CAWGDH010000007.1:0-359702 GCA_963821215.1 uncultured Acidobacteriaceae bacterium
ACTGCAGACATATCGCTGCCCGGATCAGCGCAATGTGGGAAAAAGCCTGTGGAAAGTTGCCGGTCAGGCGTTTCGCTTCCGTATCGTACTCCTCGGAGAGAAGGCCGACATCATTGGCGACTGCGAGAACCCTCTCAAAAAGGATTCGTGCTTCATCAGTCCTCCCAATCAGGGAGAAGCACTCCACCAACCAGAAGCTGCAGGCCAAAAAGGCGCCTTGCTTTGCTTTCGGGGTCGCCGGAATGTTGCGCAAGACGAATCCTTCCTTCACCAGGCCCTGCTCTATCGCCTTGACCGTTGCCAGCATCCGGGGATCAGTCGCCGGCAAAAAGCCGGTGAGTGCAAGGAGAAGTACTGAGGCGTCCAGACTCTTTGAGCCGTAGTGCTGAACGAAGCTATCAACGTGTTCATCGAAGCCGTGCTTGCAGACATCCGCGTGAATCTGGTCGCGTAGCGCCTTCCATTCCGAAAGCGGTCCATCCATGCCATCTCGCTCAATGCTCGTGACCGCCCTTTCCACGGCGAGCCAAGCCATTGCCGCCGAGTAGGTGTAACGCTGAGGTTCGTCCCGCGACTCCCACATGCCCGATCCCGGCTCCCGCCAAATCTTTGCGAGGTGTTCGGTGAGCCCCTGCTGCAGCTGCAATTCCTCTGGCTCGCAGGGCACGCCTACCTCCCGGGCATGATGCAAAGCGCCGGCGATCTCGCCATAAATGTCTTGTTGGGTCTGCTGTTGGGCAGCGTTCCCAATGCGGACCGGCGCGGAACCCTCATATCCGGATAGCCACGGCACCTCCCAATCGGGGAGGTGGCGCTCGCCTCCTATTCCGTACATGATTTGGACCTGGGACATGCTTCGCCCCACTGCGCGCAAGAGCCACTGCTTCCACGCAATCACTTCTTCCGTGAATCCACACTCTATGAGGGCGGAGACGGTAAGCGTGGCGTCTCGAATCCAGCAATAGCGATAATCCCAGTTCAGCGGGCCGCCGATACGTTCCGGAAGTGATGTTGTGGGAGCGGCGACGATACCTCCGGAAGGGCGATAGGTCATCGCTTTGAGGGTGATGAGCGAGCGTTCGACAGCTGCTCTGTAGGGCCCCTGATATTTATTGTGGGCTAACCAGTTCATCCAGAAATGCTCGGTTTGCTGCAAGGCCAAATCGACTTCGATGGGGTTGGGAAGTGCCTCGTACGAGCAGCCGTAGGTCAGGACGAATGTTTGCACCTCCCCGGCATGCATGGTGAATTCCGCCGCAAGGATGCCCGGCTTCGATTCCTCCACCAGCGATGCAGTGCGCAGAACGGTCAGGTTTGGTCCAGCCTTCGAGACCCAAGCGGATTCGCCTTGCGTTGCCGCTTGGAAGTGAATCCAGGGAATGGTGCTGCCGTAATCAAAACGGAGACAAAGCTCAAACCGCATGTTCACTGTGCCTGCCGTGCACTGCACAACCCGAACCAGATCGGAGTGACGGCCGCGAATGGGCATGAAATCTGTGACCAGGACGCTGCCATGAGGTGTCTCCATGGTGGTCTCGAGGATGAGGGTGCGGGGCCGATAGCGACGGGTGAAGGTCGCATAAGGATCCCTCGGCGCTATCTGCCAGTAACCATTCTCGCGTGAGCCGAGCAGAGCGGCAAAGCATGCTGGAGAGGAGAAATCAGGCCAGCACAGCCAATCCACGGAGCCGTTACGATGGACCAAAGCGGCAGTCTCGCAATCGCCGATCAGGGCATAGTCTTCAATCTTATTGGATTGCAATGAGTCCTCCGCCTGACTGGATGCAGCGTTCTGTAGACCTGAAGCAGTTCACTTCAAGCGTGGAACTCCCTTACCCCACGTCTCTGGCGGAGCGAGCTCGCGACGGATTGGCGGCGAGGTCATATCGCGCTGGTCGCTGGTAAAGATGCGATCTCCCTGGGAGATCAAATAGTCCGCAGTCCGCGCTGCCAACGCTTGGATCGTCAGCCCGGGATTGGCCGAGCCCTGCGTGGGAAAAACGCTTCCGTCACAGATGAAGAGGTTGGCAATGTCGTGGGTGCGCCCAAACTTATCTACCACTGAGCTGCGCGGGTCTGCGCCCATGCGGCAAGCTCCCACCAGGTGCGCATAGCGCGCCTCCTGTACGACCTCGGCCGCGCCGGCAGCCTGCATCACCGCCTCGGTCTTTTCCCTAGCCGCTTTGATGAGCTTGTGGTCGTTACCGTGCAGGTTGAAGCTTACGTGCGCCACCGGCAGACCGAAGCGGTCCTTGTCTTCAGAAAGGGTGACGCGATTGTCTTTCCAGGGCAGAATCTCGCCCAGCAAGCCAAAAGAGGCCCAGTGGTTGTAGTCCATCATCTCGCGCCGCAGGCCCCACCCCCAGGCCTTCTTGGCAGCTAAGATCTGCTTTCCGAAGGCTACCGGCAGAGGCCCAACCGTCTGGATGGCAAAGCCGCGGGCGAAATCGTTCTTTGGATTCGTCTCATAGAACTCTTCGGTGAGCGCATGTGCCGGCGGCGCCTTGTACATACGAACCGGCTGTTCAAAGCGGCCCAACACTACATTCCCCGCCTGCGCCATCAAATAGCGGCCCACGGTGTCGCTCGAGTTTGCCAGGCCCTTCTCAAAACCCGGGCAGGCGGAGTTAAGCAACAGTCTTGGTGTCTCAATGGCGTAGCCCGAGAGGATGACCGCCTTGGCGCGCTGGAAGTGGCTTTCACCGCTTGCGTCGAAATAGTGGACGCCGGTGACGCGTCCGTTTTTGCCCAGCTCTACGCGCGAGACCATGCTGCGTTCGCGAATCTCTGCGCCGTTCTTCACCGCGTCGGGAACATGGGTGACAAGCGTGCTCGCCTTGGCCCCGACCTTGCAGCCCTGGAGGCAGAAGCCGCGATAGATGCAGTGCGGCCGGTTGCCATGAGAGCCGGAAAGGATCGCGACCGGGCCCCCGATGGAGACACGAATATTGAGAGCGGTACAGCCTTTGATCAACGCGTCTCCAACCCCGCCCATCGGATGCGGGCCATAGGCATAACCGTGCGGATGGCCCCAGGGGTAATACGCCGGGCCAGCCACGGGCATTTCTAATTCAAGCTGCTCATAATAGGGCTGGATGTCTGCATAGGTGATGGGCCAATCAGCGCCCACGCCGTCGCGCGTGTAGACCTCGAAGTCGGAGGGGTGCAGCCGAGGGGTAAATGCCGCCCAATGGACCGAACCGCCGCCCACGCCCTGGCCGCAGTTATTGGCGCCCAGCGCCAGCGGGTCCGTGCCACCAGTGACACGGGGCTCCGTCCAGTAGAGATCGTGGGAGCCGGCTTCATCGCTGACCCAGTCGCGCTCCGTATCCCAGAACGGTCCCGCTTCCAGACCCACCACGTTGAACCCTGCCCGCGTCAACCGCTGCACCAGCACGCCGCCGGCCGAGCCGACGCCTACGATCGCGTAGTCTACCTCCTCATAGTCCCGGAAACGCCGCATCGGCAAGTGAATCGATTGCAGCGGGCCCACCATGTGTTTCTCGGATTTTGAGCCGTTGAAAGCTCCCAGCAGTGGCTTCTTCAATGTGCGCCCCCACTGCGATGATGACTATGCTGTCCGGCTTCTGTGTGGTGGCTTGGGCTGGAATCAACTTCATGTGAGACCGCGGTGGCGGGAGCGAGCCAGTCGTAGCGGGTTTCCTCCACCTCCCAGGGTTCTGGCTCCCCGCGCTCCAGGCGGGTATAGGCGCGCGGATAGGCCGGGCCGCCAAAACCAACCTCGTCCCATGCCCAGGGATGGGCATAGTATGCGTCGATAGCGTCGCCCATAATCATCTGCCAGAAACGGTGTACCGACATTTTCTTCCAGATATCGGCCGCGGCCTCGGGCTTACCATCGTGGATTGCCCTAAGCACAATATCTTGCTGTAGGTATGGAAGCACAAGAACTTTGCCACTGTAGCGGTGCTCGGCCTCGCGGTCAATGGCCGTAATGCCAATTTCGTAAACAACCCGATCGTGGGGCATGTTTTCATACCGGTAGCCAACCGTCTCGTTGAGCGAAAGACGGTGATCGAGCACGGCGACGATAGGAATCTGGCGTTCCGGCGTGCGATCCGTCTGCGGAATAAGATGACTGAACACAACCGTCCAGAAATTCCAGGCGTCTTCTGAAAAGAATTTGCGCTGTGGTGGATGGGCGACACGCTTCTCGACCACGGTGCGTGTCGCGTCATCCCAGAAGGGGCTTTGCGAGAGCGTGCTGAAGCCGGCGTAGTACCCCGGCTGATCGCGTGGTGCGAGCGCCTCACCGGTTTGTGGATCGCGCGGACATAAGGCTGTATCGACTGCTGGATAACCGTTTCTCATGTGCGCCTCCGCCGCAGCATGCTGGCGAGCACACCGAGCATTCCTGCTGCCCCGAAGAGCAGCGGAGCAAAGATCGGCGGACCGTACATAATGTTGTAGAGCAGACGTTTGCTCCCGCCGGGCCGGCGAAGCACCCCGCGCGCGTGATAGAAGAAGCCCACGGCAGCATCCGCGCCCGCGAGAGCGGATACGGCGGGCAAGGCAAGCGTGGCAACCCTGCGGCTTTTGATCGAGGTAAATGCCGTGCCCGCAAGTACCGGCGCCAAAACTACGGGGGTCCATTGCACCCAATAGCGAAAGTTATTTTTATAGTGTGAGTAGTAAGCTTCAAACCCGCTCAGTAAGGCACTTATTCCGGTCACCATCGCCACCTGGCGCTGGAAGCGGCCTTCGCGCATATCCTGTTCCGCTGAAAGCAGTGCGCGACCCTCGCTGGAAGGCAGAAGCTGGGCAAAGAATGTGTCCTTGCCCGAAGTGGACGCGGGGCCCATCCTCTCCTCACGCTGCAGATAAGAAGCTACAAGCCCCAGGTACGCGCTGGTCCCAAACAGGAGCGGGGCAAAAATCGGAGGCCCCATAATCATGTTGGTCATGGGCAAGCGCCAGCCGCCAGGCTTTCGCTTGATGCCACGTATGTGAAAGTAAAAGCCCACTCCGGCGTCGAGCAACGTCACCGCCGAGACCATGCGCAGAATACTGCGTGCTGCTCGTCTGCTGAAGAATCCTGCCAGCCCTGCTGCCCCCAGCAAACCGCTAAGGATGACCGGCGTGTACATGACCCTGCGGCTATAACTGCCGCGATAGTGCTCGTAGGCAACCTCCAGACCACTCACGACGCTCGTTGCGGCCGTCAGCAGGGAGAGGCTCCTTTGGAAGCGCCCCTCCCGTATCTGGTTTTCCAAGATCTCCAGATCCTTCACTGGATCAGCGATCGATAGTGCTGACTGGCTCGCCATCGCCTATACCACCTCGTGGACTTGGTCTTCGGCAATGGTCTTGATGATCTTCGCCGCGTCCTTTTGTCCCCGCGCCAATGCTTTGGAGAAGTGCATCGCCTGCTCGGTTGTGATCTTGCCCGGCATCGGCGGCTCGTTTGGGTCGACCACAGCCTGCACCACGATGGGGCCGTCGTGCGCCAATGCCTCGCGAAGCACTCGCTCCGCATCCTCCGGGCGTTCGATCGTGACTCCCTTGGCTCCGCAAGCAGTCGCCACCAGCGCAAAATCAATCGGCTGCAGCTCAACCCCAAATTGCGGGTTGCCTTCCAGGATCATCTGCTCCCACTTGATCTGTCCCAGCACATTATTCTTGATCACGATCACGCAGACCCGTAGCTTGTACTTGACCAGCGTCGCAATCTCGCCCATCAGCATGGTCAGGCCGCCATCGCCGACCACGCACACCACCTGCCGCCCTGGATAGGCAACCGCCGCTCCAATGCTGTAGGGCAGGCCGTTTGCCATGGTTGCGAGTGAGCCGGAGAGCGAAAACTGCATCGAACCGCGAATATCCACGTAGCGTGCAGTCCAGGTAGCGATGGTGCCGCTGTCCGAGGAAACGATCGCATTGTCTTCCAACAGCCGGTTTAGCGTATGCGTAACCACCTGCGGCTTCATGGGCATATCTTTGCGCGTGCCGCGTTCTTCCATCAGCTCGAACCATTCCTTCATTCGTTCCTGCGATTTCTTCAGGAACTTATGGTTCTTTTTCTTCAGTAGCGGTAGCAGGGCGGTGAGGGTAGCTTTCGCGTCTCCCACCAGGCCCACATCGACCTGGTGCCGAAGGCCAATGCGCGTGGGGTTGATCTCTATCTGCACGCACTTGGCCTGCCCGGGTTTAGGCAGAAATTCCATGTAGGGGTAACTGGTGCCGATCATGATCAGCGTGTCGCACTCTTCCATCGCATCGACCGAGGGCGCCGTGCCCAGCAGCCCGAGCCCACCCGTGGTGTAAGGACTCCGATCCGGAAGAACCGCTTTGCCCAGCAGAGCTTTCACTACCGGACCGCCAACCGTCTCGGCGAGCTGCGCGAGTTCCTGGGTGCAGCCCAGTGCGCCTCGCCCGGCAAAGACCACAACTTTAGACCCTGCGTTAATCACATCCGCTGCCTGCTGGATGAGCGATTGTGCCGGCTTTGCTGAGGAGGGAACGCTCCAATCTCCACTATGGTGGGAGACGTTTGCGTTGCTCCGGTGCTTTTCAGAGACGGGCCACTCCTGAATGTCTTTAGGAATGCAGATATGGGCCACGCCCTTCCGCCCATACGCGGTCCGCACAGCCATATCCACCACGTTGATCGCGTGCGGCGCACTCATCACACGCTCGTTGAAGACCGAAACATCCATGAACAACTTGTCCAGGTCCACGTCCTGCTGGTAATCCATACCAATGAGGTCACTGAAGGTGTGTCCTGTGATGGCCAGCACCGGCTGCTGATCGCACTTGGCGTCATACAGTCCATTCAGCAAGTGCACGCCACCCGGGCCCGACGTGGCACAGCACACTCCAAGACGCCCGGTGTATTTCGCGTAGCCCACTGCCGCGAATGCGGCGGCTTCTTCATGCCGCACCTGGATAAAGTTCAGCTGGTCCGCATGCGTTCTCAGCGATTCGAAGAATCCATCCACTCCGTCGCCGGGGAAACCAAAAATGGTATCCACTCCCCATTCGATCAGCCGCTCCACAATTAGATCGGAAATCTGTTTCGCCATAACGTCTCTCCTTCGCTCGGGTTAAGGCGCCAATGGCGCGTGTCATGCAGAGTGCGTACCGGTCACACCAGGTACGGTGCTGCGTCCTGTTCCTTCAACGTCAGGCCCATTCCAGGGCGCGAACGATCGGGATACATGATGCCGTCGACAGGTTCGCAGAATCCATCAAAGAACATCCGCTCGATGCGGACATGATCGTGAAAAAACTCCATGTGAACCGCCCGCGGAACAGCACAGCAGACATGGAGGTGCATACTGGGTCCACAATGCGAAGAGAGCGGTATATTGGCAGCCCAACACAAGGCGGCAGCATTCAGAAAACCGCTAATCCCTCCGCAACGAGTTGCATCCGCCTGCAAAACGGTGACCGCGTTGGCCTGCAACATCCGCTCGAAGTACCACGCGGTGTAGCCATACTCTCCCGCGGCGATATCCATGCCTATGGGCGCCCGTGCGCGCACCTCGCAAAGCCCCGGTATGTTGTCGGAACTAACCGGCTCTTCAAACCAACGCACGCGTCTCTCTGCGAAAGATTGGCCGAGTTGAAGCGCTTGCGCGACGGTATAGGCCCCGTTGGCATCGACAAACAGCTCGGTTGCGTCACCGATGGCTTTGCGGGCGACCGCTACACGACGAGGATCGTCCTCTGGGTGCGTTCCCACTTTCATCTTCACCATGCTGAACCCCTGCTCTGCCCAGCCGCCTAGTTGACGCTCCAGCTGCCGATCGTCATAGGAGGTAAAGCCTCCGCTGCCGTACACCGGGATACCTGGACGAACCGATCCAAGCAAACTGACTAAAGAGATATTCAGCAATCTGGCCCGCAAATCCCAAAGCGCGTTGTCGATGGCGGAAATCGCCATGGATGTAATACCTGTCTCGCCGGAGTTGCGGACCTGCTGATACATCGCCTGGAGAATGGCTCCGTGGTCAAACGCATCGCGGCCGCGTACTACCTTTTCCAGCAGCGACTGCACCAGCTTTCCCGTGGCGGCATCTGCGTAGGTGTATCCGATACCGTGCTCCCCGCCGGCATCCAGACTGACGAGCACCATGGTTGTACTCGACCAGGAGAAAGTACCGTCCGCCTCGGGCGCATCGGTAGGAACGGTGTAAGCCGCTACCTTGCCCCTCGTGATTTCACAGCCTTGCAACATGACCATCTCAAAAGTCAGACATTACGCGCGCGCCATCGTTTGCCACTTCGACCACGTCGCAATGACGCATGCCGCCGTAATCATCGAAATACGCCGCCGGTTCAAGGTTGAATGTCATTCCCGCTTCGAGCACATCCGGCGAAAGCGGGTGGATTCGCGGCCTCCCATTCGGGTTGGCAGCGGCAAATCCGACGCCGTGACCTGCGGCGTGCTTGAACGCTTTTCCCAAGCCATGAGATTCCATGACCACTCGCGCAGCATGATCCACCTCTTGTGCCACAGCTCCGGGACGAATGGAGCCCAGCCCCGCCGCGCGTGCTTCGCAAATCGCCGTGCGCATGTCGCGCTGCCGCTGTGACGGTTTGCCGGCAACGTAGGTTCGCGTAAGATCGGTCCAGTAACCATCCGCACAGGTGTTGGCGTGGATCATCACGAGATCGCCTTCTTCAATAACCCGCTGCCTGGTCCGGGCAAAGGCTCCACTGGCCTTCGCAGAGTTCGGACCTGACATGCAGAAAAAGCAACCGTAGCTGCGCTGCAGGGTTTCCGCTTCTCTCGTCGTTTCAAAAGCCGCCTGCGCCGCTGCCGCAACGTCTGTCTCTCGCAAGCCGGGCTGCAGGCGCTGTCGGGCTTCGGCGAAGCCCGTGGCCGCAACTCGACTTGCCGTCTGCATCACTTCCAGCTCTCGTTTGGTCTTGGTGGCCTTCATCACATCCAGCAACTCATCGCATCCTTCATAAGTCGCGTGGGGCTGAAGCTCCAGTAGCAGCTCGAGCACGGACGATCGAAATTGATTGGAAACGGCATAGCTCGAAGGCTGAACACCTTGAGACAGTTGCAATCCTATCTTCGCGTGGCTGAGAGAAAGATCCTTCACGACGCAGCCAAGTGGTTCCTTGAGCAACTGCAGCGGACTTGCGAGCGTATGAAGTCCAGCGGGCTTGTAAGGAACAATCTCAGCGGAAGATGTCTTTTCCGCCAGCTCGACCTCATCTTCCGGAACAATAACCTTAACCTCACCGCTTGCAGTAAAGATCGCGAGACTAGAGCCCATCACCGGCCAATAGCCAGTCAACAGGAGTACTTCTGTGGGTGCCCAGCAGATCACCGCGTCGTGACGGGAGGCAGCCAAGGTGGCCATCGTCCGCTTCTGTCGCTCCGGATCGATAGCCATGTGCGTCGACTCTCTCCTACCACTAACTGCATGGATGACATAAATCTTCCAGGGGATGTTCAGACGAGGAATCTAGAGCATCTCATTCGGGTAAGTAAGTCAATTTGTTTTTGGAAAGTTGGGGTTTTTATGTCTAAGGTTGTCGTCGTCACAGGTTCTTCCGCGGGTCTCGGGCGCGCAATTGCTCACGCGTTTGCAAAACGTGGAGCACGTATTGGGTTGGTCGCCCGGAACCCGGAAGCCCTCAACGCAGCGAAAGAAGAATGTGAAAAGCTGGGAGGCCAGGCACTCGCCTTGCCTACAGATGTCTCCGATGCCGCGGCGGTAGAGGCTGCGGCCACCCAGGTCGAAGAGGAGTTTGGCCCGATTGACATTTGGGTGAATGATGCGATGGTCAGCGTCTTCTCTCCAGTAAAGGAGATGGAGGCATCCGACTACAAACGTGTGACCGATGTGCTCTATCTCGGCTTTGTTTATGGAACGCTGGCCGCACTCAGGAGAATGCTCCCACGCGATCGGGGCACGATCATCCAGATCGGCTCGGCCTTGTCTTACCGATCGATCCCTTTGCAGTCCGCCTACTGCGCGTGCAAGCACGCCATCAACGGATTCACCGACTCATTGCGCTGTGAACTGCACCACGACAAAAGCAACATCAAGTTGACTACCGTGCAAATGCCTGCCATGAACACAACTCAATTCGAGTGGGTCAAAAACCGTCTGCCCAACGATCCACAACCGGTTCCGCCAATATTCGAGCCGGAGCTTACAGCGGAAGTAGTCGTCGCTGCCGGCTTCGCGAAACGTCCGCGGCGGGAATATTGGGTCGGAACCCCGACCATAATGGCGATTGTCGGACAAAAGTTCATCCCAGGTTTGCTGGACGAATATCTCGGAAAGACAGGATATAAGTCACAGCAGATCCCTAATGAACCCAAGAATCCAGACACACCTAACAATCTCTACGAATACGTTCCCGGGGTTCACAGCGCGCGAGGCAAGTTTGCCAGTCGATCCACACGAACAAGCGCCGAGATTTTTCTGGCGCTGCATCCCGAGTCACTCGCCCTGGGAACAGCTGCGGCGCTCACGATTATAGGGGGTGCTCTTGTGGCGCTGGGGAAGACGTCGTGAAATCTTCTTCGACCAATGCGATCCCCTCATCGGGCAGCGGCGATAAGCTTCTCATAGCAGGCTGCTGCGCGGCATTGGCTACCTTAGTGCCGGTGACGCTCTACCAGACCGGCGCTCTTGACCGGCTTCCCGACCCGCCGTTCCGCGTTTTCGACTCCGAGCGAATTACCATGTCTCGTGCCGCTCACCCGCTCGGGATCCCCGACGGAGTCTTGGGGCTCGCGAGCTTCGGGGGTACGCTTGCCTTGGCGCTCCTGGCCAGACGCCACCGGGCGGCAAAGAAATTACTGGGCGCAAAGCTGGCGCTTGATGCCTCGGCGGCAGCCTTCAACGCCAGCCGGCAGGTAGTGAGCTTTGGAAAGCTTTGCTCCTGGTGTACTGGCACTGCGATAGCTGCGGGCGTGATGGCCTACGCCGGCCGGAAGACAATCAAAGACGCTTGGGTGGAGGCAGCATCAAGGTAGCACGCCTCCCCCAAAAACGTCTCTGTGACCCTCGTACCGCTATGCCCTATAGGCGTCAAGCTCGTGTATCAAAGGCATCGCCGCGGAGGGCGGCTTAATTGCACCGTCCATAATCTGGTGCCTATTTACCGCCTGTCCATACATAGCCTCATCTCCGCTCTTATCTGCGCGGACGACTGCTCCATTCAGGCTGACACCGGCGAATACGCCCTTTGTCCGCGAATAAGACAGAATCTCTGCATTCAGCTTAAGATCCGTGGCCGCGGACGCGTTACGGCCCACAGGGCCGGCCGCTACAGAAGCATCCGCTCCCAGCTTGAACTTGTCACTCAGAAGACTATGGAGAGCGTGAGAGTTCATAAAGAGCATAACTATATCCGTTGAAGACCCACCGATCTGGTACCCCACACTACCGCCTTCGAGAGCGATAAACATGGGAGCACTCCAACCGTGCGCTGTACGGCAAGTTGCCACACCGCGGCCGTAATTACCGCCGAAGATAAACGCAAACTTCTTGTCGCCGGGAATGATCGCTATGCACTTTGCCCTATCCAGCAAGTCATGCGGTATTCCCTGATCCGGTGTATTCATGATTTCTGTGAAAACCTGGGCGGCCTTCTGGGTCCGAGCGACGTCGTCATCACGATCGGAAGCCTGGGCGAACGAAACGCCTAATAGGATAAGCGTCGAAAGAACGAGAGTGCGTTTTAGCATGAGGTTGCTCCTTCAGCTTGAATTCGTCCCGAGAGGGCTGCTGTCCAGAGCAACCTTTCCTTGCTTGGACAAAGAAAGCTTTGGTTCCGTACATTCGAACTCAAGACAAACAATTCGTACTCAAGACAAACAATTTGATGCGACAGACAGAGGACGGGATGTGTAGCAATATCCCTCGTCTTGCGCCCGAGGATTGTTGGCAGTTAGGCGCGCACAAGAGCGTATTCTGACCTCTGTCATGAGAATTTTGATTTCCGGGGCAGGAATCGCGGGTCCCACCCTAGCCTACTGGCTGGCACATTACGGATTCACACCCACCCTCATAGAAACAGCGCCCCGCCTGCGTACTGGCGGCTATGTCATTGACTTCTGGGGCGCCGGCTATGACATCGCGGAGCGCATGGGTTTGTTGCCTGAGATCAACCACAAAGGATACATAGTCCGGGAGATTAAAGTTGTCGGCCGAAGCGGACAACGCCTGGCTGGATTTCCATCTGAGGCATTTTCCCGCATGACGGACGGTCGATTTGTCAGCCTTCCGCGAGGAGAACTCGCGGCGTCGATATTCAGCAAACTCGAGGGCAACGTCGAAACCATCTTCGGCGACAGCCTGGATCGCATAGAACAGACCGGGAAAGGGGTCGACGTTACCTTCCGGAGCGGAGGATCACGCGAGTTCGATCTGGTCGTCGGAGCAGACGGGCTTCATTCGCGAGTTCGCCAGCTTGTTTGCGGTGAGCAGAGCCGATTCGAGCGCTACCTCGGTTACAAAGTCGCGGCATTCGAGGTCAAAGGCTACAGGCCAAGAGACGAATTGGTCTACGTGATGTACACGCAGGTGGGCCAGCAAGTAGTACGTTTCGCCATGCGTGATGATCGCACGATGTTCCTCTTCACCTTTGCCGATGAAAACGTCGCCGACGTCGATAACATGGAAGCCCAAAAAGCGATTTTACGGGATCGCTTCGGGGCCGCTGGATGGGAATGTCCAGAGATTCTGCAGGCCCTGGATAGCTGCAACGACCTCTATTTCGATCGTGTGAGCCAGATACGAATGGATCCACAGCATGGAATGTGGACGCGGGGCAGGGTTACATTGGTAGGCGACGCAGCCTCCTGCGTCTCCCTGCTGGCCGGCCAAGGTTCGGCTTTGGCCATGGTTGGGGCATACATTCTTGCTGGTGAATTGCACCGCGCCCAGGGTGACTATGCCGCAGCGTTTGCACGATACCAGGAACTGTTTGGACCGTTCATTGTAAGAAAACAGAAAACGGCTCTACGCTTTGCCGGTACATTTGCGCCCAAATCGAACTTGGCTCTATTCCTGCGCAATCAGATCTTCAAGCTCATGGCGATCCCCTGGATTGCGGACCTAGCTGTAGGCCGCGACCTCGCCGATTCTATTGCTCTTCCGGACTATAACTAGGCGCTTCCTGCTATCAACCCGCGATTCTGTGCTTTTTGTTTGGCGTCCAATAAGGTGCGTAGCCGTAGTGTTGATGCAGGCGCAATTCATATTCCCGGCTAACCGGCGAATCGGGGTTCCATTCAGGGCTGGCCTGAATCGTTTCGCGGGCTATATGTGCGTGAATCTCCCGCTCGGCCCAATTCACGCTGCTGATCCATTGCGGTCTTAGCAAGACCTTCTTGCCCGGCCACCAATTCTTCGTGTCTACGATCACGTAGCGAATTTCCCAGGTCTCGTCATCAAACAAAAAATCTTCAAGGTGTCCTATCTCCCCATCCGCCGCCTCTATATGGTAGCCGGAGACCTCGTGCGTACTCCGCAGATGCGGATCAGGCGCCACATCCTTCATGGCCGTTTTCGGCTCTGTTCTTGGGGCATCCGCGAGCGCCTGTGGCGTTGGCCACGAGCCCCACACACCGGTTCCCTCCCAGTAATTGGGCCATCCAAAATGTCGGTGGTGTTCGGCCTCGTGCTGGCGGGAAACAGGTTGATGGAGATCAATGCCGGGGCCGTTCTGCACTTGTTCCCGGGTCAGGTTCACATAGAGGTGCAGCGGACTCCAGGCCGGATACCGCAAAGCCAGGGGCGAGATCAAGACCTTGCGTCCGGAAAAGATGATGCCGGTGGCCACCACAATATAGCGGATGGTCCACTGCCCATCATCGAAGTAGAAATCGGAGACGGATCCTATATCTGTGTCGATTGCTCCGATCGTGTAGCCGTTGAGATCCTTTGTCCTGCGCAGCCGCATTGCTTTTTTCTTGTTCAGCGCGAAGATTCGCTATTTATTCCAGCTAAACTATTCTACTCCTCGTAGAATCCAATGGAGTGTGAGGCCAGTGGCCGCATTACGGCGGTCTTTTGCCCGTAGGTCGCAGTTCGTAATTGTCTGTCGGTTTGTGAAGGGATGGTACAAAGTTCGTGAAAACCGGAGACAGGCCACGGCTCATTGTAGATTCCCTTGTGCTCGGAGTTATCGGCGGGCTAAGCGCCCAGTTATTTCTTTGGATGCTGCGCCTCTCTGCCAGGATTTTCCTGTTCGCGATCGCCGGCTACCACCCTCCGGGACTTCAGGAAGAGGGCGGAGTTCTTCGCCAGGTCATCGGTCCTCACGGGTTGTGGCTGATACCGCTCTCCACCACCGTCGGCGGGCTGCTCTCGGGAGCCCTTGTTTACGGCCTCGCACCCGAAACCGAGGGCCACGGCACGGATACGGTGGTCAAGGCCCTGCACTGGACAGGAGGAGCCATCAGGGCGCGGGTGGCTCCGGTAAAGATGATTGCCTCCGCAATTACCATCGGGTCCGGGGGATCCGCCGGACGCGAAGGCCCCACCGCCCTCATCTCGGCCGGCTTTGGCTCAATCTACGCAAAGCTTCTTCATCGCTCCGAGTACGAACGGCGGCTGGTGGTCTTAATGGGCATGGCCGCCGGGCTTTCCGCAATCTTCCGTTCCCCGATCGGCACCGCCATCTTCGCCGTCGAGGTTCTTTACGGCGGCATGGACTTCGAGGCTGGCGCTCTTCTTTACTGCATGCTGGCTGCGATCGTCGCCTACGCCGTCAATGGGTGGTTCGTCGGATGGCAGTCCCTCTTTCAGGTCCCCTCCCACGTATATGCCGCAGGCTTGGCAGGTTACGGCTGGTACATTGCTCTCGGCGCTGCGAGTGGTGTCCTCGCTTCCCTCTTGCCCGAGGTCTTCTATCGTCTTCGCGATCTGTTTGCAGCTTTGCCTATACCCGCGTGGACCAAGCCCGGCGTCGGCGGTCTACTCCTGGGCTTAATGGCTCTCCGCCTGCCACAGGTACTGGGCGGTGGATACGGTTGGATTCAGGAAGCGATTGACGGCCGGCTGGCCTTGGGGCTACTTCTTGTTCTTGTCGTCGCCAAGATGCTGGCGCTGTCCTTTTCTGTCTCCTCGGGCGGGTCGGGAGGCATTTTCGCTCCCAGTCTGTTCGTCGGCGCGATGCTAGGTGGGGTCTTCGCGGCGGTTGCACACGTTCCTCCAGCGGGTTTGGTGATTGTTGGGATGGCGGCCGTGTTCGCGGGTGCAGCCCGGGTTCCCATCGCGACATTGCTCATGGTGGTCGAGATGACTGGCGGTTATCAGCTACTGGTTCCCGCCGGACTCGCTGTCATGCTGAGCTTTGTGATTCAGATCAATCTGTCGTCGTTCTTCAAATACGGCAGTCTTTATGAAGCCCAGGTAGCCGGGCGTTCCGATTCACCCGCGCATACTGCCGAGCACATTCAGATTGCACTGCGGCTCCTGGAGCAAGGCAAGATTTCCCTGCCACAACCAATCACCCATCTTCACCTCGCAACTCTGTTGCAATCGGGAGTGGCACTGGACCTTCCCGATGGTTCCCAGCTGATGATTGGAGCACTTCGGCCCGAGAGTCCCTGGGTGGGCAAGCAGCTGCAAGCGCGCGTTCTTAGTGGCTCAATCGTAGATTCCAAGGTCACCGCCATACTGCGCGGCAAGACGGTTTTGCGAGCTCGGCCCGAAACCGTCTTACAGCCCGGCGACCGCCTCTTGATAATCGCGCCGCCGCAAGCCCAGGCGGACTTGTTAGCCCATCTTGCGCCGCCCTCCGGCGGTTCGCTCGCCCAAACCAATGCAGCCAGCGTCAAGATTGCGCCATGACATTGCGGATGTAGGCCAGATTCTTACGCATATCCGCCTCCAATTGCTTCGAAGGCGCATCCGTCTCCAGGTTGGCATAGCCGGAGAACCCGATATCCCGAATGGCTCGCATGATGGGCCCGAACTGAATGCTTCCGTCACCAAGGTAGTGCGGATTATCCTTGAGATGGAATTGGCAAATCCGTTCTTTTCCAAGCCAGCGGATCTCTTTCACGGGATCGAATCCAGCCACCGTCGAGTTACCCACGTCGTAGTACACCAGCACGCTCGCGGAGCGTGACCTCTCCATGATGCGCACGTTATCCTCTGCGGAGATAGTATCCTCAAGGCCCAGGATGACTCCCGCTTTGGTTGCTTCCGGCGCCAGATCGCGCAACGCGTCCCCCACATAATCCATTTCCGCCCTCGTCTCCAGGGCCCACCGGGAAAAGAAGGGCAGCAGAAGTACCTTCGTGTGCAAGGCCTTGGTTAACCGAATGGAGTCGAGCACCCACTTCCGGGCCAGCGGGTCGCTCTTCAGCCCATTGTCGTGCAGCCGGTCAACGCATGTTCCATCGATCGGGATCTTATATTGCTTGGAGAGGCTGAGGTAGCGGGCAATCACCTCCGGATTGTCCACCGGCATCTTGTCATCCACCAGCTTTCGCCCGAAGGAAATCTGCACTCCGGCAAATCCCAGTTTCGCAGCCAGCGGCACAGCCTCAGGGTTCGCGCCCAGGTCCAGGTTCCAGTCGGTCACACCAATGCGCAGTGTCTCCTCTTTGGCGATGGCCAGCCGGGAGCATACGCCGGCGGCAACAGCAGAACTGAGAAATCTACGGCGGCTAATCATATGCACCAGGTACGCGCGGACAAATATAATGCTCGAGAATGAACGATGTCACTAAATGATTGTCCGACGTCGCGCTTGAACAACGCGGCACTTGAGAAGTGAGAGAGAGGAAACTGTGGCACCCAACGGAAGAACCCTTATGCCAAACGGAAATCTAAGCCGGCGTGCTTTACTCGGATCCGCAACTGCGGCCGCCTTCCTGGCAGCCTTGCCCAAGGCCGGAGCGCGCACGAAAGAATGGAAGCCGCGTCTTGGCATCTTAGGCAAATATACCGAAGCCAACGTTGACTTCGCCATCCAGGAGGGATTCAACAACATGATCCTCAATGCCGGAGCGGGAGTTCCGGGGTTGGATACGGCCAAGCTCACGGACGAAGAAATCGTAAGCATCAAGAATCATCTCTCATCGAAAGCCATGCACGTTTCGGCCCTTCAAGTGAGTGCAAATCACATCGCCCCAGATCCCGCGGAGCGCGAACGGCAAAACAGCAACTTCGTGAAAACGATCGAACTGGCGGGTAAGCTAGGCGTTCCCTATATAGGGACGCAGTCCGGCAAAGATGCCTCCAAGAGCTTTGAAGCTCAAGTGGACGAGATCGTGAGCGTCTACCACGAAAAGTATTTCGCCGCTTGCCAACAGTACAAAGTGCGCATCTTGTGGGAGCCTTGGCAGGGCGGCCCTAATATTGCCACCAGCCCGGTAGGATTTGAAGCGTTATTCAACGCCTTCAAGGATTCCCCCTATGTCGGTCTGCAATACGATCCCTCTCATCTCGTGTGGCAGATGATGGATCCCATACAAACCGCGAAAGACTTCCTTGACAAGATCTATGACGTCCACCTGAAGGATACCCGGATTCATTGGGACATTGTGCGCCAAGGGGGAATCCTGCCCGTAAACCAGGCCCGGTGGTGGCAATTCCGCATTCCCGGTATGGGCAGTATCAATTGGCCGGAGTTCTTCGGCGTTCTGCAAAGCGTCGGCTATGACGGCGCAATGAGCATTGAGCATGAAGACGAACTCTACGGCGCAGGAGAAAATCCCGGACCGGATTTTAGCGAACCCTATAAGGTCGGCTTCCGCATGGCCAAGCGCTATCTCAACGAGTATGTGCCGGTATAAGGCCGTATGAGGAAGCCGCGCATCGATCTGAATAGGGGGCGGCACCCGGTCCCTATTCAGAACCTCCGTCAACTTCCATCTCTCCACTGTTTCTGCCCACTGTTTCCCCAGGACTGACGTCACATGTCCTGGATATCTTTTAGCCGTCCTGCGGAGTCTGTGTCATAGGAAAGTCCGAAGGGATAGGACGGGTGCCCCAGGTTCCTATTGGGCTCTGCTCTGACAAAGACTCCTGCGGGACGGCTCGGTAGCAATTGCTAACCCAGGACTGACGTCCTGGCTACTCTTAGGCAGAGTTCTCCAAATTAGCTGGCTAGATCTAAAAAGTAAAAATGGCCTGGGCGAAGATGGCGCGATTGCCAGGAGTCGGCGACCCGAAGGGACCGCTAGCCAGGGACTGCGTCTCACCGAAGAGTGGTGAGCTGAGGGTGCCATTAGGCGTTCCTAGATTAACGATGTTGAAGATGTTGAATGCCCCGCCGACCAAAGTCAGGCTGTACTTGCGTGCCACCGCGGCGTCCAGCTTCGGTGGCGCTGAACCGCCGCTGAGCCCGCGGCCGTTCACGCTTCCATTTCCTTGCATGCCCTGTGCGCCCTTGGCTGCTTTGGTTTCGGGGCCAATGCCGATGACCTTGCTAACACGAATATGCATGACGAAGTTCGCTGGACCAGTACCCACGCCGTAGGGAATGATTCGTTCACCCTTGCCCACCGGGTCGGTGTCCAGGCAGCCGTAGGCGGTGGAAACCACACCAGGTTGGCCACAGACACCATAGGTCGGTCGCGCGTTGAATTGATTGTTCTCAGTGAGATCGTTGCCGATCACCAGGTTGTAGGGTGTTCCGGACTGAGCCGCCAGCAAGGGAGCCACGATGATTCCATAAGGCGCGGAATAGGTTCCAAGCAGAAAGAGACGATTTCTGATACCGAAAGTAGGACGGCCGTAATCAAGACCTGGATTTTGCGCTACGGAGGGAACGTAGGTGACGCCCTGCGTATCACTCTTTGCTTCGTTGAAGGTGTATGAGCCATGCAACGACAGATGGCGAAATCGTGCGTTAACCGATGTAATCACCTGATCCTGTTTAAAGATGCCGCCCGACTGAAACTGGTAGTTATAGACAGGGGGCAGAGGGCCTACCACCGTATATGTGGATGGGTCGAACTCCGGCGCCGTCACATTGTTGGTGAGGTACTGATGAACCCCGCGGGTAAACAGATACGTCACGTTGAAAGTGACCGTCTTGCCAATCTGCTGGTCCACGCCAACGCCCCCTTGCATACTGAGCGCCGCGTGAAAGTGGTGATCAATGTTGTAAACAGATGGAATCGAAGCTGAGGCGCCCGCAACGACGCTAGCCGGCGCCGTCGCATTCGGGTTGTAGAAATCAGGATTGCTGATCACATAGCTCTGCTGATTGATCCCATTTTGATGGATCGCTTGCATGATGTAGGGTGTGCCAGTCGATGAGCTGAATGAGTTGGGCACCGTGAATCGATCGTAAAACCAGCCATAACCGGCGCGCAGCACCGTCTTGGGGGGAGTTTTGCCCATATGTCCGGGCGCCCAAGCCATCGAAACTCGGGGTCCGAAGTCAGCATGGTCGTGAATTCTATTCTGGGTTTCAAAGCGTAGCCCATAGCTCAGCGTGAGATTGGGCTTGAATCGCCAATCGTCCTGATAGAAGAGGGCGCCGTCAAATAGCAGAGCATGGGCCAGCGGATTGGTAATGATCGTTGCCTGGTATTGCGCCGGCGTCTTGGCCAGGTACTGATCAATCGACTCAAAAAAGTAGTTGCCATTCAACCCTGAAGTTGAGTAATTGGCGTCTCTATAGGCCCGCAGACGTGTTCCGAAGCGGATAGTGTGGCTTGCCGCCGTCGCCGTGGAATAGTTCTGCAGCTCAAAGATGTCCTGGTGGTCTTCCGCGACTCCGGAGTTGCTTCCTCCTGTGGTAAAGGCTCCTTGAACCGAGATCGTCGGAGTAAGGTAAGAAGCTATCTGACTGTTGCGAACCCGGCGCCATTGGAAATGGGTTTCGTTAATGACACGCGGACTTACCACGATCGTATCGCTGACCTGAATCGCATTCTCCTGGTCGTTCACATTGAAGGCCTGCTCGGGAAGGTTCAGCTGGCCAGGACCGTTCGCTGTCGCGACCGAGCGAAAGTAGGAGTCGCGGACGGAAAGGGTGTTGTTCTTACCCAGCTGAAAGTCTACCCGCGGATTCGCGTACAAGAGCGAGGAGGGGTTGGGCAGCGCCTCATTGATGGTTGCACTGGTGTCTTCTGGATTGACGGCATCGATAATGGTCTGGTTCTGCCGGTCAAAGTGAAAGAGGCTGAAGAAGTAGGAGGCGTTCTTGGTCAGAGGCCCATTGACGTCCGCCTGGATGAAGTAAAGATAGTAGCTTGGTTGCTTCTGGACGAGCGGATTGGCCGTATTCCAAGCCGAATCGTTGCCCAATGAGGTAATGTGACCGGAAAACTTGTCTGAACCCGGCTTGGTGAGGATCTCGATCCTCCCGTATCCAATCTTGTCGAACTCCGCTGAAAACGGATTCTGATTTACACGAATTTCACGGATCGATGATTTCGGGGGTATTTGGCCGCCGGTGAATCCATCGATATAAATCTGGCCGCCGCTTGGCCCGGCTGCGGGCCCAGCTAATGCCTGAAGCTCATTTTGCAGCTCGTCGGGATCGTCCGAGAGCGAATCGAGATCGCTGCCCTTGATCACCAGGGCGCTTGAATTCTCGTCGGGATTGACGCTCACGCCGGCACTTTGGTCGTTGACCGTAATGTCCTGCTGTTGGACGGCGATGGTAAGGCTAACGTTCAGTTGGCGAGCCTGCCCGGCAGTAATCACGACATTGGTGCGGGAAAAAGCGGCAAATCCCGGAACAACGACCGCAATGGTGTATGACCCTGCCGGGACCCCCTTGAAAACATAGGCGCCGTCATTTCCCGACTGGACGGTTAACACAGTAGGTCCCTGCGTGAGCGTCACCGCTGCTCCAGGTACCACGGCGCCACTAGGATCGAATATCTGGCCTCGTAGACTTCCCGCCGACTGCGCGAGTGCATTGGGAAATGCGAGCGTTAAAAGGGTTAGGATGAAAAGGATTAGGATGGGCGGAGCTTTCTCGACAAACAGGCGGCTTGTTCCCAACAGGAGATTCATCTTCGTAGAAAGCTTCCTTCCCGGGATTCTGAGGGAGACGTTGCGCCTCCCAGCACATGCCAGTTGCAGGTAGAGGCCCAACGTCAGAACGGCTGGCGGTTTCAAGAGCCTGATTCTTGGCGCAACTCAGATCAAATCGATGAGGCGCCTGCTGCTCCCAAGTGAAATACGTAACAGATCAGGCGGGCGTTCCGTCCTTGGCGTCTTTTTTTGTGCAAGGGCGGGAAATCAAGAGCCTCAAGCCCACGATGGTGGTGCCCGGGTTCAGAAGAAACGTGAAGGATGGGACACCCATTTTCGCGTGGGCGCCGATCCTGTACAGCACAATATCGTCCTTCCCCCTTTGCTCTGGTGAGAATTCGCCTCCTAGGTTCATCGCGGCCTGTCCACTCCTGGACAGGGCCGTCCGGTTTGGAACACTACCCTCTGGGCATTCCAGCCGCGGGGAACTGCACTTCTGGAGTCAGATGCACACTCGGAGATAAGCTATTTCAAATGAGGATCGCTGTATAGCCCACCGTAGGCTACCGAACCAATCTTGCCGGTATATCACGGACGTGTAACAAGCCGTGACCGCTCAGAAATCCCTTTTGTGCCTTCGCGAATCAAATCAGCATAGATTGAGGTCATCTGTGAGGGGCGAGAACATGAATGTAGAAGAATTGATAGGAACCCGCGTATGGGTAAAGTGTGAACGGTTTCGAAGCCTATCGGGCATAATCTCCAGCGTACCGCTGCCAGTTAAACTTGATGACCTTCGGTCCTCGGTCACCAAAAGCGTTTTTGAAGTTGATCTCCATTCGGGCGATGTCATTCAGGTACCCGGCTCCGACATCTGCAAATTCGAAAGTTTAAGTTTATAGGTGCTCTGCTTAGAGAGATCTTGGAGCGCTGCGTCTACTGTGGCGTAACTCTGCTAGGAGTATCGAATAGCCGGCGTGGCCGCCGCTTTCTCAAGACTTAGAGCTCTATGGGTAATCAGATCTTCTATGCTGAGGCCGGTTAGCTGCATTCTGTCATTGACCCCACTGAGGACGTCAGAAGCAGCAAAGAAGAAAAGCACCTTCTCTTCATCGAACACCCTCCAACTGTTGTTGGCAGAGGCCGCTTTTACCTGCATTGCGCTCGTTAGATGTCGCTGGCCCCTTCCCGGTTAGACTGATCAATACCGGGACGGGATGACAGGTGTTAAAAGTACCAATAGCCGCGGTGACGAAATGCTGGTAGAGGTTCTCCTCTTCGGGTCGCACCCTGATGATATCGAATGGGGGGCCGGCGGAACCGTACTGAAGCTAAGGGCAACGGGCACTTCATTCGGTCTTGTGGATCTCACCCGAGGTGAAATGGGATCTAGAGGGACGAGCGAGGAGCGCGACAAAGAGGCGCAGAACGCGGCATCCTGTATGGGTGCCCGGTTTCGTGAAAACCTCGGCATGCCTGATTGCGGAGTCATCGATTCGGTGGAGAATCGGCGGCAGATTGCGAGTGTTATCCGGCGATACCGCCCGAAGCTGGTACTGGCGCCCTATTGGAAAGACCGTCACCCCGACCATGCGGCGACGGGGCGCCTGATTCGAAATGCCGCCGTCCACTGCACATTGAGAAAGTCGAGCGACCCGAATCCACCACACAAGCCTTCGGCTTACCTGTATTACCTGTTGCACCACTTCAAGCACCCCAACATCGTCGTCGACATTTCCGGCGTCTACCAGAGCAAACTCGAACTGCTTCGGATGCACGCTTCACAGTTTGCAAAAACCGCTGAGGGCTTCGGAGTGTTGCCGCTTGGAATGAACGACTATCTATTCGGGCTTGAATCTCGCGACCGATTTTTTGGTTCCCTGATTGGCGTCCATCACGGGGAAGCCTTTATCAATGAGGTTCCATTGAAACTTGGCAGCCTCAGTGATTTCCCATCTTTTCGCTAGATGGCTCCAATGACGGCTCTCACGCCAACAAGCGGGTCATTTGAGTCCATCGGGCAGAGCATACGCACGGTTGAGTGCTGTATATTTCGGGTCGTGCCCTTGTGAGCCAAGCCGGCACTTGGAGAAAGCATGATGGACCGAGCAGCTTGCCTGGAGCGATGGAGAGCCAATAGCGCGCGCGGTATCCCCCTCCTCGGCGCAGGCGCGGGCACGGGAATTTCCGCCAAGTGTGCCGAAGCGGCCGGAGCCGATCTGATCATCATCTACAATTCCGGCCGCTATCGCATGGCCGGGCGAGGATCGTTGGCGGGTCTCATGCCCTATGGAGACGCCAATGCCATCGTCATGGAAATGGCGCGCGAAGTACTGCCCATCGTTCGCAAAACGCCGGTGCTGGCCGGCGTTTGTGGAACCGATCCCTTTCGCATCATGGACCTGTTTCTTCGCGACCTTAAACAACTAGGCTTCTCTGGCGTGCAGAACTTCCCTACCGTGGGCCTGATCGATGGTCTCTTCCGCGAGAACCTGGAGGAAACCGGCATGGGATACATCCAGGAGGTTGAGATGATCGCGCGCGCCCGTGAGCTCGGCCTGCTCACCTGCCCGTACGTCTTCAATGAAGACGAGGCGAAGGCCATGGCAAAAGCGGGCGCCGACCTTTTGATCGCACACATGGGGCTAACCACTAAAGGGAGCATCGGCGCCAGGACCGCGATCACTCTCGATCAAGCGGTTGCCCGCATTCAGGCCATCCAGCAAGCAGCTGTCTCCATCCATCCGGAAATCCTGGTCCTCTGTCACGGCGGCCCCATCGCCGAACCGGAGGACGTTCAGTACGTCCTCAGCCAAACCCGAGGGGTGTGCGGGTTCTTTGGCGCCTCGAGCATCGAGCGCCTGCCCACGGAGCGTGCCATCACTGAGCAGGTCAAGAGTTTCAAGAACCTCCACCTCGACACCGAAGGCAGTGAAAGGAACAAGCATGTCTAAGCTCGCCGGTCGCCGGTTCGTAAGACCCGCCGATGTCGAAACCCAGCTCTTTGACTGGGGAACGATCAAGTGGCTCAGCGAACCCCGCGTCACTGCCACCGAACGCCTCACCATGGGTGTAGTGCTCTTGCAGCCCGGGAAAGGCCATGCCCGCCACAATCACCCGGGAACAGAGGAGATCCTTTACGTGGTCTCCGGGCAAGGCAAGCAGATGATCGATATCGACGGCGAGCAGTGGGAGCCGGTAAGCGCCGGAGATATGATTCACATTCCAGCCGACATCTTTCACGCCACCATCAATACCGGTTGGGAGCCGTTGAAAATGATCGCCATCTATTCGCCGCCGGGCCCCGAGGCGCTTCTGCGCGCCATGCCGGAGTGCCGGGTGCTCGCACCAGGCGAACTGCCCGAAACCTAGCGCGATGATTGCGATAATCCCTAAGACCATTGCGCTGATCGGCACCTTCGACACCAAGGGCGAGGAGTTCTCTTTTCTGCGTGACCGCATAGAGAGCGCCGGGCTGCGCACGATGATGATTGACGTGGGTGTGCTTGGCAGTCCGCCCTTTGCGCCCGACATCTCGCAAGCTGAGGTGGCCGCGGCGGCAAAAGAGAATCTCGTCGCACTGCAAAAGGAAAGAGACCGGGGTCGAAGTGTAACCGCCATGGCGCTTGGGGCAACCGTGATCCTGGCACGGCTCCATGCACAAGGGGCCATCCACGGTGTGGTCGCACTGGGCGGATCCGCCGGCACCACCATTGCGACTGCAGCCATGCGTGCCCTCCCCTATGGTTTCCCCAAATTGATGGTTTCGACCCTCGCCGCCGGCGATACCAAACCCTATGTAGGAACCAAAGACATATGCATGATGCCCTCAGTACTTGATATCGCGGGGTTAAATCACGTCTCCCGTCGCATACTTAACAACGCTGCCGGGGCGATCTGTGGCATGGTTGCCGCGGAACCGGCTCGCGCCTTTGAGGACAAGCCCTTAATTGCGGCGACCATGTTTGGAGTAACCACACCTTGCGTCACGGCAGCGCGCCAGGTTCTCGAGAAGAGCGGCTACGAGGTTCTTGTTTTCCACGCTACCGGCACCGGCGGGCAGGCGATGGAGCAGTTGATTGAAGACGGAGCCATTCACGCTGTTCTCGACCTGACCACCACGGAACTGGCGGATGAGTTAGTCGGCGGTGTAATGAGCGCCGGCCCCCACCGGCTGGAAGCAGCCGGACGCAAGGGCATTCCCCAGCTGGTTTGCCCAGGCGCCATCGACATGGTGAATTTCGGTCCTGTCGAAACGGTGCCGGTCCAGTTTCGCAGCCGCAAGCTTTACGTCCATAACCCAACTGTCACGCTGATGCGGACAACGCCCGAGGAATGTGCGGAGATCGGGCGCATCACGGCTACCAGGCTTAACCGCGCCAGCGGACCGGTGACCGTCCTAATTCCACTGCAAGGTGTCTCCGCCATCGACAAGCCAGGGGGGCCGTTCTATTCGCCTGAGGCGCTCAACTCCTATTACCGTGCCGTGAAGACGACTCTTAGCTCCAAAATCAAACTGGTTGAGCTTGACGCGCATATAAACGATGAGAGGTTTGCGCATGCGGCCGCTGACCTGCTGCTGGAATTGCTCCACGCCACCAGGGGAACAGGCGCGGCGCAGGCTGGCTAGGGCAGTTTGGCAGCCCTCCGCAACCAGGAGTCGACCTCTCCGGTATCATGTCGGTGCAAGGCAATCGGCGATTCCCTTGCATCCATTCCGCGGTTGAAGTGATCGAATGGTTGGCGGTCAGAAGGATCGCAGCAACGAGGAGGTGGCATGGGCAAATACACAAAAGACGCGGACGCTCTCTCTCGTCTCTCCCGCGAACAATTTCGGGTAACCCAGCAGAGTGGGACTGAACGTCCGTTCGAGAATGCCTATTGGGATCATGATGCACCGGGCATCTACGTGGACATCGTTTCCGGTGAGCCGCTCTTCTCTTCCCTCGACAAATTTGACAGCGGCTGCGGCTGGCCAAGCTTCACCAAACCTGTCGACGCCGAAAACGTCGAGGAGCGGTCTGACAACAGTCTCGGAATGAGGCGGACAGAGGTGCGGTCGACCCACGCTGACAGCCACCTCGGTCATGTATTTGATGACGGCCCCCGGGACGCCGGGGGATTGCGTTACTGCATCAATTCGGCGTCGCTGCGCTTCATTCCCCTCGACGAGCTGGAAAGCAAGGGTTACGGCGAATATCTCAAGCTGTTTGAGTCCACGAAGGAGAAATAGAAAAATGTCACCATCCCAAGAAACTGCAATACTAGCCGGCGGCTGCTTTTGGGGCATGCAGGACCTGTTGCGCCGCTATCCGGGTGTCATCTCGACGCGCGTCGGATATAGCGGCGGTGATGTTGCCAACGCCACCTATCGCAATCATGGAAGCCACGCCGAGGCGATCGAGATCGTCTTTGACCCGCAGAAGCTGAGCTACCGGAAGCTGCTGGAGTTCTTCTTTCAGATTCATGATCCAACCACCTTGAATCGGCAAGGAAACGACCGCGGAACCAGCTATCGTTCGGCGATTTTCTACACCACCGAGGAGCAGAAACGTACCGCGGAAGACACCATCGCTGACGTGAATGCTTCGGGCATTTGGCCGGGAAAAGTTGTGACTCAAATACAGCCTGCTGGTCCATTTTGGGAAGCTGAACCTGAACATCAGGATTACCTGGAACGATATCCAAATGGCTACACTTGCCACTACATTCGGCCTGATTGGACTCTTCCGCACCGGGCGGCTTGACCGCACTTGGCGAATCTTCGCAGTAACTTTTCAAGTTCGTCCCCATTCAAGCGAAACACGGCTTGAATGGGGCATCCCTCCACCCCTAATCGAGTCCGTCCTGGGATTTCTCCCAGTCGATGGAACCCTCCGTTGCTCCAGCACGTAATAGATCTCACAGGGACCGGGCGCTCACCCGGTCTAACTGCTCGTACGTGTACCCGGAGGCCAGCGCTATGGCAATGTTCGTCGACCAACTCAAGCAGGTCCTGCGCAGGCTCAGCCGGGCTCCCTTGTTTACAGCGATTACGCTCATTACCCTCGCCGTCGGCGTGGGCGCGAACACGGTGATTTTTAGCGTAGTGGAGGGCGTCCTCCTTAAACCGCTTCCCTATCCCCATGCTGAGCAGCTGATCGGCGTCTGGCATAAGGCGCCGGGGATCGGCTTCGCGGAACTGAATATGTCGCCCTCCATTTACTTCATCGATCGCGAGCAGAACACCACGCTGCAGGATATCGGGGCCTACGACGACGATTCGCTGGACGTGACCGGCTCTGGAAAACCGGAACACGTGCCGGGGCTCGACGTTACCGATGGCACGTTGCCGATTCTGGGGGTCGCCCCCGTCGTCGGACGCTTATTTTCCCGCCGGGACGATACACCGGGCGCACCGGAAACCGTAGTGCTCTCCTATGGGTATTGGCAACGGAAGTTTGGCGGCCAGTCTTCTGTCATTGGGCGCTCCATCACCGTAGACGGGAAGCCGAGAGAAATCATCGGCGTCCTGCCGCAGGGATTTCATTTCCTCGATCAACCGGATGCCGCGCTGTTTCTGCCTTTCCAATGGGATCGCAATCAAACCAAGCTCGGCAGCTTCAGTGAGAAGGCGCTTGCCCGCCTGAAGCCTGGAGTCACCATAGCGCAGGCCAGCGCGGATATGGCGCGGCTCCTTCCCGTGGTCTTACGCAGTTTCCCGGCCCCGGAGGGATTCAGCATCAGCCTTTTCGAAAAGGCGCGGCTCTCCCCATATCTGCGTCCGCTCAAGCAAGACGTTGTTGGTAATGTGGGCAACGTGTTGTGGGTATTGATGGGCTCGATCGTTCTGGTTCTGTTGGTCGCATGCGCAAACGTCGCCAACCTGTTGCTGGTCCGGGTCGAAGGGCGCCATCAGGAGCTGGCGATTCGCTCCGCTCTGGGTGCGGGCTGGGGAAGAATCGCGGTCGAGCTGCTCTTCGAGAGCGTCGTCCTGGGCGTTGCCGGCAGCCTGATCGGTCTGGCAATGGCCTATGGTGCATTGCGCCTTCTGGTGTCGATGGCGCCCACGGGCCTCCCCCGTGTCAATGAAATTGGGATCGATCTCCCGGTTCTGTTCTTCACTCTTGGGCTCAGTCTCTTTACCAGTCTGCTCATCGGTTTTATCCCCGTCCTCAAATATGCCCGCGTAAAAGCGAACAGCGATCTCCGCGAGGGAGGCCGCGCGCTAAGCCCGGGCCGGGAACGGCATCGCGCTCGTCAGACCCTGGTTGTGGTGCAGGTCGCGCTTGCGCTGGTCCTGCTCATCTGCTCCGGGCTGATGATCCGAACCTTTCGCGCCTTGATGCATGTCTCTCCGGGCTTCGTCGCTCCGGATGCGGTGCAAACATTCCGTTTTGACATTCCGGAGGCACAGATACCGGACACTCAACCCGAACGCGTCGTACACATGGACGAAGAGATTGTGAATAAGCTCGCGGCCATTCCAGGAGTGACTTCCGTCAGCTTTTCCACTGCGGTGCCCATGGATGGGCGCAGCTCGAACGATGTTCTCTTTGCCCAGGACCATGTGTATGGCGAGGGCGAGCTGCCGCCGATACGCCGCTTCAAATTCATCTCACCCGGCTTTTTCGCAACGCTGGGCACGCAGATCCTGGCCGGGCGTGATTTCACCTGGACCGACACCTACCAGAAGCGACCGGTCGCCATCATCTCGGAGAATTTCGCGCGCCAGTATTGGCATGATCCGAATGGCGCGTTAGGCAAGAGGATTCGCGTGGCCAACACCGACGACTGGCGCGAGATCGTCGGAGTGGTTCAGGACGTGTATGACGACGGAGTGGACAAAGCCGCGCCCAGCTCGGTCTATTGGCCCGTGATGCTCGACAATTTCGAGGGCCAAAAACAGACACTGCGGCGGAATATCGCTTTCACCCTGCGCAGTCCGCGCGCGGGGTCTCGCGCCTTCATGAACGAGGTTCAGGAGAAAGTCTGGTCGGTCAATCCCGATGTGCCCCTGGCGGAGGTTTCCACACTGGGCGCGCTTTACACCAAATCCATGGCGCGAACTTCCTTCACCCTGGTGATGCTCTGCGTTGCGGGAAGCATGGCTCTGCTGCTTGGAATCGTGGGAATCTACGGAGTCATCTCCTATTCGGTCTCGCAACGCACCCGCGAGATAGGCATTCGCATGGCGCTGGGCGCCCAGCGAGAGATGTTGACGGCCATGTTTGTGCGCCAGGGGCTGCGCCTCACCCTCATTGGCGCTGCCTGCGGCCTGGTCACAGCGTTTTTTACCATGCGCCTGATGTCCTCGATCCTCTTCCACGTGAGTCCCGTTGACCCCATCACCTACGTCACCATCACCCTCGGCGTGGTTGCAGTTGCCTATGTTGCCTGCTATCTACCCTCCCGTCGCGCAGCGACCGTCGAACCTATGCTCGCACTGAGAAGCGAGTGATCCATTCAGATATTTACTGAGACGGGGGGGAAGTACCGGAAACATATTATCTGATTGCGCGTTCCAGACGAGCAGGTAAGCTGTTGCCATGACGAACCCAATCCTCGGCGCAGGCCTGCACGGCATTGGCGCCTTCAGCTCCGCGCTGTGCTACACCCCGCAAAAGAAGACGAAAGCATGGTCCTGGCAAACCTATTGGATGGCGCAAGCCGCGGTATGTTGGGTGATCTTGCCCGTCATCGTTGCCGTCTTGACTACGCCGCATCTTCGCGCGGTGCTGGGCGAATCTCCGCGCGGTGCCATGGTGCGCACCTTTGTGCTCGGCGTGTGCTACGGGGTGGGAGGAACTGCGTTTGGGGTGGCGATCCGCTACCTCGGCTTCTCCATGACCTACGCCCTTTCCATCGGAATTTCCTGTGTCCTGGGAACGCTGCTACCACCGCTGTTGGCAAGCCAGCTAGGCGGCTTGTTACAAAGAACGGGCAGCGCTTGGGTCTTCTCTGGGATCGCGATCGCAACCGCCGGCATTTTCGCCTCCGGAATTGCCGGCAAGCTCCGTGACACGGATCAGGCGGGGTCGACGGCGACCACTGAGCGGTCGGGCTTGAAGAAGGGTTTATTTTTCGCCGTTGTGGCCGGTGTGCTTTCTGCGGTCTTCGGTTTAGCGTTGGCGGCGGGCCAGCCAATCGCAGATGTCGCGGCAAGATATGGTGCGGGAAAATTCCAGGGCAACGTCATCCTTATTTTTGCCTGCGGAGGAGCGTTTGTCAGCACTGCGATTTTTTGTTTATACCTTCACTGGAAAGACAGCTCTATTCGCGAGTATGTCTCGTTTGCTGACGGCCCGGCCCGCAACCTTCTAGGCGCTAATTTTGCACTGGCCGCACTTACAGGCTTGCTGTGGTACGGGCAGTTCTTCTTCTATGGCATGGCACACACCTACATGGGGCTGTATCGGTTCACCAGTTGGGCGCTGCATATGTCGATGCTGGTGCTCTTTAGTGCCCTGGTAGGAGTTTTCCTGAGGGAGTGGAAAGGCTGTCGTCACAGCACCTTGGTGGCCTTGTGCAGCGCTTTCGCAGCCTTGGTCGTCGCAGTCGTTTTTATCACCTATGGAAGCTACCTGGGAGGAGGGTAAAGCTCAGGAATTGGACGCCCAACGAGATGTCTTGGAGTTCATCGTGGTTCCTGTTGCAGCGCGCCACTCTTCATAGCCAGGCGTGCAGAAGCGCTAGCCTGAAGTTCTCACAGGCCCCCCTCGTTAAGCGATGGTCGGTAGTGAGATCTCAATCGGTAACGAATGACGGGTGCCCCATATCTGCCCGGTTTTGGCAGATGTGGGATTCCACAACCTTCGGCCCCAGAGTGTACAGGGTGTAGCTGACCATGGACATGAAGACCTGTTGCCAGTAGAGGGTGACCGGTGGACGGCAGTGGAATCCCACATCTGCCAAAACCGGGCAGATATGGGGCACCCGTCATTCGTTACCGACCAGGCCGTGAGAAATTGAGGCTAGTCACCGAACATAGACCCTCGGGTCAGATAGCTACCCAGCAGCGACTGTCGACGCTGAATCTGCCGGGTCCCGTGAACAGGAGGGTCGCGAAGATGAGGATGTAGAGCGCCACCAGTTCCACGTGACCATTGGAAATAAACGCGGCGTGGTGAACGAAGAAGAATGCCACCAGCAGATTGGTGAGGATGACCGCCGCGGCGGGACGCGTTGCCAACCCAATGAAAACAAGCATGGAACAAATGCCATCGCTGAGTAGGGCAAAGGCTAACCCTACATGCGCACCGACGTGGATTGGGTCAGGAAAATGGTGGACCATGGTTGAGTAGCCGGTCAGCTTTTCCAACCCATGCTTCACAAATAAGCTCAAGCCAGCGAGGCGCAGTATGAGCAGCCCGACACTGGTGCGGTCAGAGGCGGTACTGGTTGCGAATAGAGCTTTGGGAGTCATGCAGAATCTCCTGCGCTGCTGTGCTTAGGCGCCGGTGTTGAACGCCGGCGCCTAACTTATTAGAAGCGAGCCAGCGGTCTTCTAGGGGTTTTTAATGGTAAAGTTCGTTTCCTTCACTTTGAAACCATCGACAACCTGAGTGCTGCCATCTCGATGTTCGAGAACCTGATCAGGCCCGGCGCCAGGGGTCACAGTTGCCGGAACTGAAACCTTATGCCCATTGCCGGAAAGCGTCACCTGAACATCTCTCTCTCCCGCTTGCCAGTGAACCTTATACGTTCCGGGCGGTAAGTCGTTAGCGCCGACGCGAACAGTGTTGGGAAAGCTTACTGATCCGGATTCTTGAGTGGCAGCATAGCTCATGGATCCGAATGCGAATAAGAATAGCGAAGATATGGTTAGGACTCTTTTCACCGTGATCTCCTTTTGTTGTTTCGGGAATTTGTACGCCTGTGGGCATTACAGCCACGCCGCGACAAAGCCACAAGGTAGTTGCGGTATCGCTCGCGAAGTACTTCGACAAAGATCCTGGAATGTGGTGTTTGTGCGAGACAAGAACTTGGATGTAGAAGAGAGGAACTTCGGTATCGAGAGGTATGATACCTCGACTGGCGAGCCGGCCCTTACCAGGAGGTGGCGGCAAGCACCGTTGGCGGGCCCGGTTTTCCCTGGATCACCTCAGTTCCAATCACGATTTGCAAGTTGCCCTTATCGAGCCTGAAACCAGTTCGCTTGGAGAAGTCCTGCATATACTGCGGGTCGGTGAGGAACCGTCCAGCGGCCAGGGTTCCATAACCCCAAAGTCCGGCCACCGTCACGGTAATGAATCCCGTTCTCGGGTTCGAGACGCGCGAGATGATGGCGTAGTCCTGCTTGAGCGCCATGTTTCCTTGCTCGTCTGTTTGTCCCAGGTCGTTTTTCCAGTCATGGAAGGAGGGGCGGTCGCGATCCTCGATCCATTGGACCCTGCCAGTCCGTTGGAAGGTGTAGCGCATGCGAGACATCAACTCAAGGGTCCACTGATCGTTGTACGCGCCAATCAGAACTGCGGGCCTTTGCTGGAAATCGCTGAAGGTCGCCTGGTCTTCTCTGAACAAGTAGAGCGAAGCACCTTTCGATTCCACAAGTCCGGCCACGCGAGCCAGTGTTTCCGCATCCCACCATGCCACTGCGGCCTGGTGCGGATCTGTCGGATGCCAGGATCCGGGCGGCGGATCCGGGGCGCGGAAATTGGTGCGCCCCAGGCACAGCATGACCGAGTGGGTCTGCTGGATCACGGGACGCCAAAATAGATCGAGCGCGGTCGGCCTGGTGGCGATGTAAGCCCAGGCCAATCCTGCCAGAGCTGCGACCAGGGCCAAAGCGCTTGCCACCAGCACGCTCCGCTTCCTTATACCTTGAGGCTGGTTGGCCGCAATGGTCTCCTGCGCGGCAGGCGGAGCTGCTGGAATAGGCAATGTGGAGGGAACCGTGCGTGAGGGTATGGGGGCAATAAATTCCGGCCGATAAGACCCGACCGGCAGCTCGATACGCAACTGGCTTGGATCGGCGACTTCCTGGTAGTACTGCGCGAGCCGCTTGCGCACTTCCCCTGCAGAGATGCGCACGACCGGATCCGCTCCAGGATCGTAATACGGGTCTTTGCCGAAGACTTCGATAGCAATCGTGCGCTCCTTCAACTCGGAGGAGGCGCCGTTCAATTCCTGTTCGACAACGTAGCGGAGGAACGCGGGATACCGTTTGCTGCTGCGAAAGGGGGTACTCAGGAGAATTCGTTCCAGCTGCGCGCGCACGGCCACGGGATCGACGGCCGGTGGAGTGGGACTTTTGCCAGCGGGGTTTGAGGACAATTGCGGTTCACCAGGATCCTTCACTTGATTTTCGGATGACCGCAATCTATTCCCCCCTGCTGCTGAGGCACAACAACGTCCTGATGAGGGTATGATACTCCCCACCCGCCGGTTCTTCACCGCGAGCTGATACTTTGATTCAAAAAGGGTTATCGGATCGGAGCCGGACTTTGCCTGGGGCAATTTGTCAGCCGCTGCCGGGACTTAAGGCGCGAACCTTCCCCGGGCCGATACCAGGAGTACCCAGTGCAACGGCTCCATTTTGATCGCTGGCAGCGCGGATTGCGACCGGAAGTCTTAGCCGCAATAACGGTTGCTTAGCTATTGGTGGGGGCGCCTGTCTGCTGCTGCCTGTTGGCTTTGCGGCTTTGCTTGATCTGCTCGTACTGCTGCTTCTGGGTGTCGTTCAGGATCGCCTCGATCTTGCTGTCACTATCCCGGCGTATACCGTGTACCCGGGCCCTCATATCCTTGTGAGCAAGCGTGCTATCGGACCGTACACTCTGCACCTGCTGGTCGCGGTCGGCGAGTATGGGCTCGATCTTTGACACCTGGTCCGGCGTGAGGCCGAGTTCCTTCGCCATCTTCTTGGCCTGGTGGCGGGGGTTGGGAATATGAACCGGCCGCTGCGCCGGCGGTGCCACGGGCGCCTGTGCAGAGGCGGCTGGTGCTGCACTCTGGTCCTGGGCAATCAGTGTACTGCCCGACAGTCCAGCCAATAAAACGCTTCCGATAGCAAGTGACGGCAAGAAACAACGCATAAAGCACCCCTTTTGGATTCTTCTTATAACCGAAATCCATTACCGTCTATGGAGACCCGATCCCGTGCAAGAGGTTGCGGTTTCGCCCTCTGCTTTCACCCCTTGGGTTTTAGCCATTAGAATTTGTGAAATGAAGGCTCGTTTGTGATTAATCGCAGAGACTTTCTGAGACTTTTTGGCGCGGCCGGTGTGGACTGCGCCTCGCAGCCTGCGCCTCCGGTACTTTCGCATCGTCCCACACCATCCCCAAGGCAAGCGATCATCATTCTGGGCGAGTCCGTTCGTTACGACATGTTGAACTGTAACCGGCAGACAGGCTTGAAGACGCCAAACTTTGATCGCATCGCCGCAGCTGGAGTCAGTTTCGAGCGAGCCTACAATTGCCAGCCCGTCTGCGCGCCCTCTCGCTCGGCGATTTGGACAGGCCTGTATCCGCATACCAGCGGCGTCCTGGGCAACAGTATGCCGCTCGGCAATACGGTGCATACCATTGGTCAGCGGCTGACCGACCAGGGCATCCACTGCGCGTTTATTGGCAAGTGGCATCTGAGCGGTACGGATTACTTTGACACCGGAAGACCCGCGGCAGGCTGGGATCCTCACTACTGGTACGACATGCGGACTTATCTGGAGGAGCTCACGCCCGCTGACCGGGTGCGTTCACGCAATCCTAAAACAGGGAATGATCCCACCTGGACCGCGGACAAATGCTATGGATACCGTTGCACCCAACGTGCCCTGGATTTTCTGGAGAAGCATAAGGACAACGACTTCCTGCTGGTGATCTCTTACGACGAGCCGCATGGGCCCGCGCTATGCCCCATTGAATATTCGCGGATGTATGAAGACTTCACCTTTCCCACGAATGTGAACGTGAATGACCCACTCCAAGACAAGCCCGAGGAGCAGCGCGTGTGGGCCGGGTCGCGGCTTAAGCAGACGCAGCCGCCGATTAAGGCTCCCCACTTCTTCGGGGCCCACTCGTTCATCGATCACGAGATTGGCCGTGTGCTGGATAGTGTGGATGCGCATACCCCGAACGCCTTGTTGATATACACCGCCGATCACGGCGTGTTTCTTGAATCGCACCGGCTCACGGACAAGGGGCCGGCGATGTATGACGAGATCACGCGGATTCCCTTCCTCGTGCGTTGGCCCGCTCACGCGCCGGCGAATGCGAGGTCGCAGAGTCTGGTGTCGCACATCAACCTGAGTGCCACCATGATGGAGTTCTTCGGTTTTGACGTACCCAAAACGTTGGAGGGCCGGAGCGCCCTCTCGCTTTTCCAGGATCCCCATACGGGAATTCAGAAAGACGTCTTCATCGAGTGGAGCCGGTACGAAGTGGATCATGACGGTTTCGGAGCATTCCAGCCGATACGCTGCATTTGCGATGGTCGATACAAGCTGACCATCAACCTGATGACGACGGACGAACTGTATGACCTGCAGGCAGATCCGCCGGAGATGAACAACCTCATCCACTCCGCCGAGCATGCAGCAGTGCGTGACCAGCTGCATGACCGGCTGCTGGACTGGATGAACACTTCGCGCGATGCGTTCCGTGGTTATTACTGGGGCCGGCGTGAATGGCGATCAAACTTCCCGGTAACCTGGGAGAACGCCGGCTACACCCGGCAACGCGAGGACGACGGCTACCTGCCGCGTGAATTGGACTACGATACGGGACTGACAATGGTGGCGGCGACTCGACCTAAGTGAGATTCCTAGGCTCGGAGGCTGTGACTTTTTTGATTACTTTCATAATTTTGGTGGCTGGAAAGCTATGGGGAGCATCGGCTAACAAGCATCGTCGGGGTCCTTCGACTGCGCGCCATAAACCCTCTGTTAAGCGATAGATCTGCGCGGCGCTTCGCTCAGGATGACGGGCTTGTGAGAGTTTTGAAGAAGTCTTCTGGTTGGGTTTGTCAAGCCACAAAAATCAAAAGAGTCAGAACCTCTCGGCGAATCGATGAGAAAGGCACGGAGGAGATAGGGATGGTTGCAATCAGCCGGCGGGCGTGGCTGCAGGGAGCAGCGGCTCTGGCCTTTGCATCTCCCACTTGGGCGGATTTTGCCCCGGCGGCCACAGCAAAGGTGCTGGAGCTACCTCATGCGCGGCCCGCCGTGGGAGCGCGCCATTTCACCAGTCAAGCGGTCGAGACGGCCATTCAAGAAACGCAAAAACAAATTCCTGATAAGCCGCTGGCCACGATCTTCGAGAATTGCTTTCCCAATACGCTGGACACAACTGTTTTCCCCGGCAGCTACGACGGTAAGCCGGATACCTATGTCGTAACCGGCGATATCGATGCCATGTGGCTGCGGGATTCCTCCGCGCAGGTAATGCCGTACCTTTCCCTGGCAAAGCAGGACCATCGGCTGCGCGAGCTGCTGGAGGGTGTCATTCGCCGCCAGGCACGCATGATCCTTATCGATGCGTATGCCAACGCATTCATGCGCGATGCTACGGCTGCGCCGCTCCCGTGGGCAGTGAACGATAAGACTAAACATTATCCAGGGGTGGGCGAGCGCAAGTGGGAAGTTGATTCGCTTTGCTATCCCATCCGCATGGCGTACGGCTACTGGCAGCAAACCGGGGACACAGGACCCTTCGACGCGCAGTGGAAAGAGGCGGCGTGGACGATCGTGCGGACGTTCCGCACCCAACAGCGTAAGCATGACCGTGGTCCCTATTCCTTTCAGCGTGAATCGGACACACCGACGGATACGTTAGCACTCGATGGATTTGGAAATCCTGCAGTCCCGGTGGGCATGATCTTCTCCATGTTTCGCCCATCGGACGATGCTTGCACCTATCCTTTATTCGTTCCCGCAAATCTCTTCGCGGTGGTGAGTCTCCGCCAAATGGCGACGCTGGTCAGCCAGGTGCTCAAGGATGAGAAGCTGGCCCAGGAGGCGCAGGCCCTGGCTGCGGAAGTGGAAACCGCCCTGCAGCGATACGGTAAAACGCAGCACGCCCAATATGGAGAGATCTGGGCCTATGAAGTTGACGGCTATGGAAACGTGCTGATGATGGACGATGCCAATGCGCCGGGACTGCTGAATCTTCCCTACCTCGGGTGTAGCCGGATGGATGATCCGATCTATCGTCGTACCCGGCAATTTGTACTCGGCGGAGCCAATCCATATTTCTTCCGTGGCACCGCGGCGGAGGGTATTGGAGGCCCACACGTGGGACTAAATATGATTTGGCCGATGTCGATCATCATGCGCGCGCTGACCTCGGCCGATGATGGGGAAATTCGCCAATGCCTTCGTTGGCTGCGCAATACCACAGCCGGCACCGGCTTTATGCACGAGTCCTTCCAGAAGGACGATCCGAAGGTATTTACGCGGCCGTGGTTCGCCTGGGCCAATACCCTCTTCGGCGAGCTGACGATCAGGCTGGCCAGGGAGCGGCCGCGCGTCTTCGGTGGCGACAGCGCCTACTGGAGCTGAGTTTTTGGCGCAAAGTTTTCCCGCACCCACCGAGCAGGTCTTCTTGATCAGAGCATCCACCGCAACAGAACTGTCCAAATTAGGGGGGAGAGATGAGGGTTGGGCTATGTAATTCGTTGAAAGATTGGAGAGGAGTCAGAGCGAACGAAAGCGGGTTGCCAGGTCATCCGCGCCTTTATCAGCAACAAGGCTTCAAGCCGAGGGAAAGAAACCGCAGGTCCCTCCACTGCGCTACGCTCCGGTCGGGATGACAATTTTGTTGTAGGAATTGGCCTTGGCCCCGCTCAACGGAACTAACAGCCGGTGGCGCAACAAAATTGTCATCCCGACCGGAGCGTACCCGGATTTCCTACACGCGGCACTCTCAACAACCACGTATGCGGCTTTCCGTAGAGAAAGCCGCATGAACTTCGCCAAAGCCACCAGTCTCAACAGGAAATCCGGGGGAGCGCAGTGGAGGGACCTGCGGTTTCTTTCCCTCGGCTTGAAGCCTTGTCGCTGATAAAGGCGACACCGCAGCTTCCCACGGGTAGTCTCGTCCACTAGGCCGGATGACGGACCCATTGGCGGCCTGAGAGCAACCCCACGACGAGGAAGATGGAGCCGAGTACCAGATGGAAGATGTGGTCGCCGGTGTGCAGAAGCATGGGACCGAAGTACCACGCCCTGTTCATCGCCGGGTTCCCGATCGTCATTCCGAGAGTCGCCAGAGTTAGATAAAAGGCGCCGGATGCAATGCAGAAGCGCCTTGCTGCCGTTGTTCCAAGGAAGCCGACGCCCAGAGCTAACGCGCCCCACAGCAGATGCATCAGGTTGTGGTATTTGTCGCCAATGCCACCCATAGCCACCAGGATGCCCATCACCACGAAGATTCCGCCAAAGAACCGGCACGCCATCCTGGCGCTGTCCGCGACCCTCTCCGCACGGCGAAAGTTCTGCACCGTCGCAGCCAATCCTGCGATGTCTGTCACCAGGAGCGAACTGATCTGCAGTACGGCGCCGATGAAGATGCCGGCGGCGAACTTGCCTACCTCAGTGGGATGGTTCAGGCGCAGCATCGCCTGAGGTAGCCGGGCAAGCCATCCGGTAGTGACAAGCAGTCCTATGAGCGCGCCTATCATGGGAGTCCACCACCAGCGCGCACCATAGATAACAATCGCGGCGGCGGCTATAAATATAACCGGCCCAGGGGGAAACTTGGGAAACGCCGGATCACCAGAAAGCCACTGGATCCACAACGCCATGGCCATGGCAACCAGCCCACCCGCCGTGAGCTTAGTCAGAAACGTCAACTTTGTTTTCATCTCGATACTCCCCTTCCCTCTTGTAAGCGAAGTTCAACCCACCTCATAGTTTGCCCAGCCGCTCGTGCCAGCGTGATTGCAACTCATCCGCCTTGGTGCGTTGCTCGGGATTCAGCACGGTGGCGTAGATCTTCGCTTTGAAGTGCTCCTTCTCTACCAGAAACCTGGCTACCGTTATGCCCTGGCGCGCGGCAATTTCCTGCACTTTACCGTCGTCGATATTCCCCTTCGCCGTGGCGTCATCCATCTCTTTGCTCTCAGCAGCGAATTCGTGTACCAGCGAAAGCATCGCCGGCCGCTCGGTTTGCCACATCGAGCCAATCTGTTGCCTTTGTTGTCTGCTCAGGTCGAGCTCACGTGACAGGTATCCAAGCGGGCCGCGGTGACCCCATCCCCGACCGCCCCACCGGTGACATCCCCGGGCACCTGCCACCGCAATACCCACACCACATGCAACCAACAGCGCTGCTACGCACGACCAGATAACGATTCGTTTCATATACCCACTCTTTCTGCCACAATTTGCATTCCAACATTTGGTCTCGGCGCATGCGATAAAGATTGGTTAAGCCACATAAAGTTTTGTAAAGACAGCTGTACCTCGCGGCTGCTGAACTACCATGGGACTCGGAAGTGAGCGAACAGATGGATCGTGTGCTCATCGTCGATGACGACGTAGAACTCTGCCGGCTTCTTGCTGAACGCCTCAGTACAGAGGGCTTCGCGCTGGAGGCGGTTCATGACGGATTGCGCGGGTTGGAGCGCGTTCTGTCACGGGAGCACGCTTTCGTGATCCTCGACCTCATGCTGCCCGGCATGGGCGGACTCGACGTTCTCCGCCGTCTGCGGGCGCAATCTCCTGTGCCCGTATTGATCCTCACCGCTCGCGGAGAGGACGTGGATCGCATCCTCGGCCTGGAGATCGGCGCAGATGACTACTTGCCCAAGCCTTTCAACCCGCGAGAATTGATTGCGCGCATCCGCGCGATTTTGCGGCGAACCTCGCCCGCGCCGGAGAGGACCGCTTCGCTGACGGTGAGTGGTATCCGTCTCGATCCTGCCGCACGAGAAGTCTGGATTGACGGGGAGCCACTCGATCTCACCAGCGTGGAATTCACTCTGCTGGAGACCTTGTTACGCGACGCGGGACACATCGTGACACGCGAGGCTCTCACCGAGACGGTGCTCGGCCGCACCCTTGGGCCATTCGACCGAGTCATCGACGTACATATCAGCAATCTGCGAAAGAAGCTCAGCATTGCCCATATAGACGACCGAATCAAAGCGGTACGCGGTAGCGGGTACTTATTCGCACTGCGTTCAGAGGCTGCGAAATGATCCTGAGCATGCGTAGCCTGTTTCTCAAAATGTTTTTGTGGTTCTGGATCACCGTCATCGCAACAGGAGTTGCACTGGTTGCGACGTGGATCATCCTGGAGCCGAAAAATGGCCAGTCACAGATACAGACTATTCTGGCAGGTGCTGCGTGGGCCTCCGGGAACGTCGCTGTCGATGAGTTCGAACGGCAGGGTGCGTCCGCCGCATTGGCTTACATGCAGGAGTTCAGCCAGAAGTCCCACCTGAAGACCTGCCTCTTCGATACATCCGGACAGATTATCACCGGCAGTGACTGCGCCATCTTTGACGGTATCGTCGCAAACGCTCCATCTTCCGGCGATGCCGGCTTCAGGCACGGCTTCGCCCGCGTGGTGGTGAAGCTGCGAGGAAAGAGTGGCCGCGAGTACGTTTATGCCGTGGAAGCCGCCGAACGCCACGGTCCACCCTCAGGCATCGGCGCATTGGGCGTGGCGCTGCGCTGGAGTGTCACCCTTCTGGTTTCGGGAATCATCTGCTATCTACTTACCCGGTATCTCACCGCTCCCATCCTGCGACTACGAGAGGCTTCGCAGCAGCTGGCGCAGGGCGATCTGAGCACCCGCGCCGCCGCGGGCATGGAGCGCCGCCGCGATGAACTTGGATCTTTGGTACAGGACTTCAATGCCATGGCAGCGCGCATCGAAGAGCTTGTCTCCGGACAGCGCCAGCTCATCTATGACATCTCTCACGAACTTCGATCACCGCTGGCCCGGTTGAATGTAGCGCTCGATCTCGCGCGCGGGCGGAAGGGTAACGATCCCGCATTCGATCACATGGAGCAGGACCTCGAACGGCTGAACGAGATGATCGGCCGTCTCCTCACCGTGGCAAGGCTGGACTCGTCTGCGATCCCCGTGGCCATGTCGCAGGTGGATCTAAGCGAGCTGATCTCACAAATCGCGCGCAGCTCCGATTTGGAATTGGGCAAGACTAATGCTGCCGTGCAGCTCACATTGCCAGGACAGTTCTTCGTACATGGCAATGCCGAGCTGCTGCACAGCGCGATCGAAAACGTCGTCCGCAACGCGATTCGTTATACGGGGATCGGCAATCCTGTGGAAGTCAGCGTAACCGCGCAGAACACGGCAGAGTCCTCCCGCGCCCACATCGTCGTTCGCGATCACGGGCCTGGTGTTCCCGAATCGGAGCTGGCCAATATCTTTCAGCCTTTCTATCGCATAGCCGATGACCGTAACCGCGAATCGGGAGGAGCCGGACTGGGCCTGGCCATCGCCGGCCGCGTCGTCCGTATCCACGGTGGGACCATCCGCGCCCGAAACGCACAACCGCACGGCCTGGAGATCGAAATCGTTCTACCTCAGGCGAGGTTTTTGCCTCCGCAACACGCTACCAGGTCTTCTTGATCAGAGTATCCATTGCAACTCCGCCATTTTGATCGCGGGTGACGCTCAACGCGACCCGCGGCGAAAGCTGATATTGCCCCTGGATGGTTTCGTTCTGGGTTGAAGCTACATTGGTGGAAAACGTGACGAAGAGATTTCCCGTGACCCGCTGCTGGATGGTGATGTTTGCGCCCGGGGGTCCCTGGCTGGTTCCACCCGCCAGCACCGGATTGATGGAAAGCTGGGAGATGCCTGCGACCTTCGAAATCCGGCTGGTCACCTGGCTGCTCACCTGAGACGCCAGCAAGGACTCCGCTGCCTGATTTGCCGGAGTCGCAGCGGCGGTCTGTGCCTCGGTGGTGGATCCGAACGCCAGCAGGTTAATGATGTCGGCAGCGGGCAGCGAAGGATCAGAAGAGTAGTCGGTGCGCAGCTGATCGATCGGCCCGGTGAAGCGCATAGAGATATTGTATTGCTGGATGGTGGTGTTCAAAGCGAGGTTGACCACCGGCTGGGTCTCCGAAGGATTGACGAACTCAATCGTTCCCCCATTGAGAACGAATCTGTCTCCATTCAAAATGATGTCGCCGCCGCTCAGATTCACGCGTCCCAGGATCACCGGCTGTGCCGCCGTGCCCCGCACTCGCAGATTCGCTGAGCCATTGATGCTCAGTGTTCTGCTGACCAGATCGATATTGTTTTCGGAACTCACGCCCAGGTTCAGTTGAATATTCTGGCTGATTCCCGGAGTTGGCGGTGGAGAAACTCCGCCGGTAAACTGGTCGATGAAGGTGTTCAGATCGAAGGCCGGAGTAAACGAGAGGTCGGCGAGGCGGACCTGCCCTCCCAGCACCGCATTGTCGGTAGTGCCGGCCAGGCGAAGATTGGCGTTCACGCTTTCACGAACGCCTTCCGGATACAACATGCGTACGCCATTAGCAGCCAGACCCAGGTCAAACTGGATCCCGGGACGGTACGCGACTCCACCCTGCGCCGTAACCGTACCTCCGCCGACTGTCCCTTGAAATTTCGTGATGTTGAGCCGGTCCTTGGTTAAGGAGAGCACCCCGTTTCCGTGCTGCAAGCCGACGGGCAGATCGCCGCCGGCAAAGTTTGCATCGACGATATCGACCTCTCCGGCGAAGTTGGGACTGGTCGTCGCTCCATTGGTGTTGATATTGAATTTGAGCTCTCCCGAACTTTTGATGTCGGGTTCAAACAGCTGCGCGATTTGCAGATTCACCGTACCCAACAGGAGCAGAGAGATGGGTGCATTCTTCGCTGTGGACATCGAGCCGGAAAACTGCAGATCGGTATCCGTGCCCTTGAGACCCGACCGCTGCAACGTAAGTACCGTGTCTTTGTAATCGACCCGGATGGGAGCGGTCTCCGCTAACTGGATGGTATTGCTGTAGGCCAGCTTCAAGGTTGGAATGGTGATGCGCGCTTCCAGAAGTTTCTGGTTTTTGAGCGGACCATGGAGGGTAGCGTGCACCTCGGTCTGTCCGGTTAAATCCGCAGCCTGGTCAGGAGCGTAGACGGCAAAGATAGGCTGCAAGGGAATCGTCTGCGTGTCGAGTGTGGCGTCCGCAGCGTAGTCGCCGGTAAGGTTGACCTTCGCGTTGGCCTTGATTTGCGTACCCACCGCCGCGGAGGTCAGGTTGGCAGTCGCCAGATGGTTGGCGACGTTCATCTGCAGGTTGACGTCCGCGATCTTCTGATTTTGTATGTCAATCTGCGGAATCTGCAGCGTGGCGTCGAGTTGCGGGTTGTCGAATGTTCCCGCCCCCTTTGCCTGGATGCTCACCACTCCCTTGGCGTCGATCTTCTGCGCCTGCAAAGCCTGCAACTGATCCAGACGAATGCCCGAGGCGGTTAGTTGTGCGGTATAACTTTTCTGCCGCGGCCGAATACTCAGCTTGCTCTGCACGTTGCCGGCGGGAAGCTGCACGCCAAGGTCGCCGTGCACTTCATCTCCCGTGCCGGCGAAGGTCACGGTCGCAGACGTAATCGGCTGCTGGTAAGCAGTGATATGGGTCAACGAGAGGTTCCCTTGCCCGATGGGACTTAATTCTGTACCGTGCATTTGCACGTTCGCCGCCAGCGTCCCTGTCACGGGCACTTGCTGGCCGGAGAGCTTCACCAGATCCTGCACATCCAATTGCGCTGCGTTGAGATCGACCTGCAAGGGGCTGGTGTCCGTGAAAGCCCACTTGCGCAGACCGGCGCTGGCGTTGAAGGTGATCTTCCCATGAGAGGCAGGCTCCAGGTCCGCGTGCTGCAGACTAGCCAGCGATGGACTCACGTCTACATTCGTTCGCAGCACCCGCCACTCTGTTCCGTTGACCCGGAATTGAGAAGCGGTCAACTGCCCCGTCAAATGAGGCGCACTCGTAGATCCGCGCACCGTACCCTGAAACGATGCAGTGCCGGCAAGCCCCAACGGCTGAGTAGAGGTGCGGAAGAGATCCGCAACTGTCTCGAGCTCGCTCAGATTGTTGGACTGAAATTTCAAATTCAGGCTCGACCGCCGGCTTACCACGCCATTCATGGTTAATGTGCTTTGCGGCGTTTTAAGATAGCTCTGCTTCAGGGCGAGTTCCTGGTTGCCGCCGGTATAGGCGCCATGAATCACACTCTCTACGGGGATAACCTGGGCAGCATTTCGAGATAACGAGGCGTGAATGTTCGCATCGGCGTGGGCCACGATATCGTCAAAGGTCTTTCCCCATGCGGCGTTCGCCTCTGCATTCAGCACGCCTCCCAAGGCGATGTTCTTGGGTACAGCCGAGGATTTCATGGCGCGGTTCAGATCGGCCAGCCGGATACCGCGCAAGGACGCATTGAACTTGGAGTGCGGGGTGGTGTCGATGTTGCTCATCTTGCCCGTGCTGGTGAGGACGCCTCCGAGAAGACTGGCGCGGAAATCCACGAGGGTCGCGTCTCCATTTTCGAGCGCGTAGTGGGCAGCGATATCTCTAATCTGAGAGCGAACCGCCGGTGTTTGTACATCCAATTGCTTGCTGTCCAGGTCGCCCTTCACCACCACCGTGTCGATCAAAGAGCGATTGGCGATCTCCTGGTAGTCGACCGTTCCGCTGGCGCGAATCAACCCAACCGGCAGCGAAGGATTCTGAAGGATCTTCCGAAACTGCCCGGCGTCGAGCAGCGCATCGTAATGCGCCTGCACCCGGGGATGACTATAATCCTGCAACGTCGCCGTCAGGACCAGCTGCGATGTGTCGCTGATCAATTTGGCCTGCGTCAAGTGGAAGGTGGTGGGTGTGGCATCGAACTCTGCATCCAGGCTGTGCGGAATCGGCTTGAAGCTTCCTGACTGCAGGTGGCCGTCCGTGTAGCTGAGTTTGCCGGAGTACTTCTGCAGCGTGCTGTCGAAGGAGGCGCGGAGGTCTACGTTGTGCAAGTCTGCTGAGAGCACGCTCTGGCGATTGTTATAGTAGACCGCGCCCTGGTCGAGCACTGCATGGCGAATCCCTAAATCGAAAATGGTGGTGTTACTACTGCTGGAGCTGCTGCTCTTGATGACGGGGATGTTGGTTACGCCGTGAGCGTCGGTGAAGACCTTCACCACCGGGCGGTCGACCACTAAGCTGTCCAGATACCACTTCCTATGAAGGACCGAAACGATGCGCACGCCCACTTCGGCGTGAGCCACCTGCAGCAGGGGCGGATCCGGATAGGGAGCGGCGCCGTGCACGGTCAAGCCGTAAAGATCCAGGCTGAGATTCGACAGATGGAGAGCGAAGTTCTGTAACTGTACCTGGGCGCCGAGCCTTTCACTGGCTTTCTTCTGAACAATGGCAAGAACATAATTGTGGAACCGCGCACTATGCAGCAGGACCGTGACGCCAATGCCCGCTATCGCCAGGAGAGCAACCAGGACGATGGCAATCCAGGCAGTGACTCTGCGCCAACGCGGGTGCCTTCCTGGTTCCGGTGTGAGCTCGGGATGGGAGGATGCCGCAGCGGTGCTCAAGAGGTTACCTCCATCAAAATGCCTGGCCGATGGTAATGAAATATTGAGTCGAGCTAATGCCCGGCACCGGGTTGAGATTATGACCGAGATCGATCCGTATGGGACCGACGGGTGTGGCGTAGCGTAGGCCCAGTCCGACGTTGTTGGAGTAGAGCGAGGCAAAGTCGTGGAAGCCGACCGAGGGAAAGACGTTTCCCCCGTCGTAGAAGATCGCCAACCCCAGACCCTTTTTGATGGGCAGCGGAATACGAGCCTCGGTGTTGAGAATCAACTGCTCATTCCCTCCGGTGGGCACCTGGATATAAGAGCAGTCTGTGGATGACCCGGAACTGCACACCTGCACCGGCCGCTGCGGGCCGGCACTCAGCAAAGGAAAGCCTCGCAAGGTGTTGCCGCCGCCGGTAAAGAACGCCTGGCTCAAGGGCACGAAGCTGTTAGCAAAAGGCTGGGCCAGACCGATGCGAATGCTGTTTGCCCACACGATATTATCAAAGATCGTGCGGTAGTAAGCTTCCTGCGCGGTGAGCTTTGCGAAATTGACGCTGGAGCCCAACTTGCTCGCATTGAAGTCGAGTTCGACCGTTTGCAGGGTACCTTTGTGCGAGTCCAGGGGGTTGTCGCGGCTATCGTGGGTGAAGTTGGCGGCGATGGTGGAGAGCCGAACGTGCTGGTCCTGGGTCGGAACCAGTTGCGGAATGAGGATGCGCGTCAAATCAGTCTGACTGAAACTGTAACGCAGGAAAAAGAGATTCACCTTCTTCTTATCGAGATATCTGTTTACCTGGTAGCTGCCGTTTTCGACCTGGGAAGAGTAGACCGGATTTTCTTCGTCCTTCTCTACCAGCAGCGATGTGGTCGCTCCCCATTTCGACCAGCGGAAATTGGGATCGATGTAATAGGCGGCCACACGCTGATCCAGCCGTCCTGCAAACCCCGTGAAGGAGAGCGACTCACCCTTGCCGCGCACGTTATCAAGCGTGTATTGAATGGATCCCCGGGGGCCATAATAAGTGGTCTCGCTGGTGGTGAAATTAGAAGGTAATCCCACCGGGGGCAGACCGCCAATCGCGACGGTGCCACTGGGAACGCTGCCGCCGCGATTGACCACTTCGAAACCGAAGCCGTAGGTTAACTGGTGCCGTTTCGCCTCGTGAACTTTGACCAGCACATCTTCCGTGGTCTGCGTGGTTATCTGCCGCCGCGGATCCACTTCTGCCCAGTCGAAGACTCCGGTGTGGTTGTAGAGGTTGCTCTCCGCGGTAAGCAGCTCTCCTTCCGACAACGGTTGTTTGGGAACAATCGAGGCTACGTCCCGGTTAATCAGCCGTTGCTGTGTGCGCACCCGCCCCAAGGTTAAAACATCGCCGGTATGGACCTGCGGGCCTTCGTAGATGTGATAGACGACGTTGATGTGATGAGGATCGCTCTTGGAGACTACGTTTGCAGTTTCACGAAAGCTGGAGGTGAGATAGCCCGCCTGCAGATAATGAGCCACGATGCTGGCGCGGTCTGCCTCGACCAGTTTTTGCGAGTAGGGCTTGCCGGCAGCGAGCTTCAGGCCACCGGGCGCGAATTTTGACTCCGGGAAGGTATCGTCTCCCTCGATCTTGAGCGAGCTCACGATATCCCGCGGACCCTCGACTACGTGAAAGGTCACCTTGAGATTACCCTCATTTTTGCTCACCGAGGAGGTCACCTGAGCATTGCTGAAGCCCTCGGATCGGTAGAGAGCGGTAAGATTCCTGGTGCTGGCGCGCACCAGCTTCTCGCTGTAGTTGCCGGGGGAAAAGAGGTGCGACTTTTTTACCGTGACCAGCGCCATCAAATCCGGCGTCTTTAGCTGGCTGTTGCCGGCCACACTCACGCCGGTCACTTTGTGTTTCTTGCCCTTGGTGATGACATAGATGATGGTGTCCACCGAGTCCTGGCGATGGAACTGCGAGTCGACGTCGACGTCAAAGAATCCTTTCCCCTGGAAGTAAGAGACGAGCGCATCGCGACCTTCCTGCACCAACTCAGGATCGACGCCTATGCCCTGATAAACCGGGAGCAATGACTTACGCGTCCAGCTCCAAAGATGCGCACCCTTCACCTGCACGTGGACGGTAGGCCCTGCCTTCACATCGTAGTGGATATCAGCCCGGTTGGTTTCCGCGGTGTAGGCTGCCCCTGAGAGTTTCACCTGCGCGGCCAGCTTGCCCCGCTTCTCCAATCCCTTTTGCAGGTATCGCTGGGCATTCGTCACGGTCGCGCGGCGGTAGTTCTTTCCCGGACGGATGGCCGCACCCCTTATCCGGGCCTTGATTCCCTGCAGGCTCCTGGTCATTTGGGCGGCTTCTTGGGGCGTGGTATTGGCGATCGCCACGGTGCCGAATTTCGCCCGTCGATTGAGACTTACCATGAACCGTACATTGACCACGTTGTGGGCGGTGTCGACGTTTACCTGGGGACGAACCTCGGCTTCAAAATAGCCTTCCTGCTGAAAGAAACGAAGCAAGGCATCGCTGTCTCGCTGGACGTCGCCGGCGTTGAAGGGCGACTGCGGAGGATAGTTCGCGATTTGCACCAGCTTGGAATAAGGGAAGCGTTCGGCTCCAGGAAACTCGAAGATACCGAACCAGACGGCGGGTTCCACGATCATCAGCACCCGGACACCGTTGGCCTCGGGTTCCACCTGAAGCTGTATTTCAGTGAACTTGCCCGCACTTTTCAGCGCTGCTATGGTGGCATCGACTTTCTGCTTGGAGAAGGGCTCGCCGGCGTGTTGCTGGAAGAGCGGAGTCAACTTGCTGGTGTCAAGGTTGGGACGCCCGGCGATCTCGATCGCAGTGACGTTCTGGCCTTCATAGGAGGTCAGGAGACTTGCGGTGGCAGGAGGGGTCTTGGGCAGCTGCGAGGGCTGGGTGGTAGTTTGGGCTCGCAATCCGGCAGAGAGGACCAGTAGACACGAGGCGGCTAGCGCCATGCAGCGTCGATTCAGCCCCCTCTTTCGCTGGTTAACGGTGGATGGAGCCGGTAGTCGAAGATATCCCACAACTGGCTCGATCCACGTCATTTCCGCGTGAGATGCATAAATGGCTGGCAGTGGTTGATCGCAAGCAAGGATGACGTTCATGCTAGGAAGGCGCGATGGGCGGCGAATTCACAATCTCCGGTTTTAACATTCCCGCGGCAGCGAGGCTTTTTTCCTTGACCGCGGCCTCAATTTCGCTGTTGATCTCGCCTCCCAGCAGCAACATCAATCCGCTCAGATAAAACCAGGTCAGCAGGATGATGACGGTACCGAGAGAGCCATAGGTTGCCGAGTAGTTGTTGATGTAATGAACGTACACCCGAAGCCCGAGCGAGGCCAGGAGCCACCCCAGGATGCCAATGGCGGAGCCGGGCGTGAGCCAATGCCACTTGCTTACTTTAACGTCGGGCGCGAAATAATAGATCAATGCGAAAAGCAAGGAAAGAAATGCTGTGGCAACCAGCCATCCCGCGGTCCTCAATGAGATGGCGGTGGTTGCAGCCAGAAAGTGATGATAGATATGAAGGCGAGCGAGGCGGGCAAGAAGGTCGGCCGCCAGCAGCGAGGCGAGCATCAGGGTGATGACGATAGAAAGCACAAACGTGACGCCGATGGCCGACAGTCTAGCCTTCCAATAGGGCCGGCTTTCCTTCACCCGGTACACCACGTTGAGGCTGTCTTGAATGGCGGAGAAGCCTACGGAAGCCGACCACAGGGCCGCTGCCAGACCAAAGGTCAGCTTACCGCTGGTGGCGGCAGCCGTGGTTTGATTAAAGGCCGCGAGTACGGTCCCCAGGGCACTGGGAGGAACGACAATCCAAAGATACTGCAAGAGTTGTTCATAGAAGGTGGCAGCAGAGCGAGCCGCCAGGCCGAGGATGGAGCAGGCCGTGACCAGGGTAGGAAACAGGGCAAAAATGAAATAGAAACCAAGCTCGGCGGAGCGCCCTAAGAGATTGTCGTCAAACAAAGAGTTCCAGGTATTTTTTACGATGACACGCACAGGTATGCCTTCAAGATTCCACAGAGAACGCAGGGGAGAGCGAGAGACGTAACTCCAAACATACCGGCGAAAGCTGCGAGCATCTTGAGGCGCGCGAAGAGTGCCTTGATTCGACTCTTCAGACCTGAGGGGGATAGGCACTGCAGATGTCTCCTTGAAGGGTCTGATGCAAAAAATTGCCAAGCAACGCGGCGATCCCGTTGCGTTGTTTTTTGTCAAAAAGAGCGCGATAAGCGCGATAAGCCCCCCTACTCCCCGGCCAGCAGCTCGTCTAAATCGGCTTCCCATGCCTCGTTTTCTTCTTGCTCTGGCTCGGCCGCGGCCGACCAGAGGGTGGCGGGGCGGCCCGCGGTCTGCTGGCTATGGCAGCCGACCGCGCCCAGGAGCACCAGCTGTTGGAGTGCAGCATCGATGCGGTCACAGTTAACGTGGCCATGAAAGAGCGCTCTGATCCGGGGCAGGCAGGATGGAGCTGGCTCAAGGCGGGATAGCAATCGTGCCAAAGCTGGCGGGCCGGGTGGTCGCGACGGAAGAGAATTTCGGGCGTAGCGGCTGCCCAGTCGACCGCGCGCCGCAGTTCGCGGGCAACGGCGGATAGGGCGTTGGGGCTGAGGTTTCCGCCCTCGGGGAGGCAGTTGTTGCGCTGCACCCAGGTCCAGAGGCAGCGGTTGGCAAAACCGTTATGGGCTTCGGTGCGATGGAGACTTTGAGCCAGCTCACGCTCGGTGATGTGGGCGATGAGGCTGATATGGGTTCCGGTGGCATGCAAGTGCTGGTGCATATCGAGGGTGGGGAGATCGCCGCTATCCCAGGCGCCGCGGAGCAGTGGCGAGAGGTGTCCTTTGGCGCGCTTCAATGTATAGAGGATGGATGCGAACTCCTCGGAGAGCGCGAGGAGACGGCGGTCGGTGGGCGGCTGCTGATCGCGCAGAGCGTAGACGAGGCCGGTGCCGGTGAGGCGAGCGCTGGTGACGCAGGTGGAGAGCCAAGGGCGATCCAGCTCCAGCTGGTTCCCTTGCGGGCTTTGCTGGAATCACCTACCAATACGACGAAGAGGTTGAGACCGTGGCGGGTGGCATCGACCATGCAGTGGGGTCCGCGACCGACAAGGTTGCCAAAAGGCGGCCAGGAGCTGGAGGAGGATGGCGGCGGGATGGGCTTCGGTGGGAGGAGCGATGGTACGGACTGCGAGTCCTGCCAGACCATGTAGGGCGGCTTCGGAAAGCACGGGGTTGGCGGACGGTGCGAGCGATGGTATGGGCACCGGGTCTGGCCTGGGTGGTGGTTCCGGATCGGGTTTAGACGGCTGGGCTCTCTCCTCCGGTTGTGGCGGGAGGCCGAGCAGTTCGGCTCTGCGTTTTTGCACGCTTGCGAGGGTTGGAAAGGACGGGCTCTCTGTACCGTTGCTTGTTATTCTTAGCATGATGCGACACTCTCACGGTTTCGTAAGTTGCTTCAAGGGCAGTTAAGCATTTTTTCCAACTCAATAGTTACTGCGCGATAAGTGACTAAAGGTGGGCTAGGGACTAGGTTTTGCGTTGTGCCGCTGTGGTTGTGACGATATCCGGTTGGCCAGTTGGTGTGAGTCTATCTATAGGGATGCTTGAAGCATTGCTTGGAGGATGCTTGAAGCATTGCTTGGAGGATGCTTGAAGCATTGCTTGGAGGATGCCTGGAGCATTGCTTGTACTGTCCTCAGCGACCACCCTCTGCTCGCATAGGAAGAGCGGAGGAGGGCTGCACCCCATAAGCGCTAACTAACTTGTCTAGGATTGTTTTTCGTCAAAACTCCCGCAAAATCGTCATCCTGAGCGGAGCGCCTCACAGATTGATCGCGTGACACAGCGCTTGTGGCGCGGAGCCGAAGGACCTCGGCGTGCTTCTTTTGCCATGCTTCTCGGAGCTTTTCAACCACCGAGCCGCACCGGGTGGGGCCGCCACGTCTTTCCCTGGGAAGGAGAAGCCAGAACTTGCTAGCATTTTGCTATGTCCGGCGCCTACGTCTACATTCTCGGCAGCCATACAGGCACGCTTTACATTGGCGTCACCAGCAACCTGTATCTCCGTGTCATGCAACATAAGGAGGGCACGTGGGAGGGTTTCACTGCGACCTATGATTGCATAGCGCCTGCTCTACTTTGAAGGCTACGAAGATATTCGCACAGCCATCGCTAGGGAAAAACGACTCAATGGCTGGCGGCGCGCAAAGAAGCTCAACCTCATTCGCACGATCAATCCCGAGTTCAAAGACCTTGCGCAGACTTGGGGCTGGAAGACGATTATAGCGCATGAAAAGATGTACCCGTAACCATCAAGTCCGTATCGCAGCAAATCCTATTGTCGGGTCTCGGTGGTCGAAAAGCTCCGAGCAGCATGGGTAAAATAAGCACCACCGAGGTCCTTCGACTGCGCGCCAGAGACCCTCTGTTAAGCGATAGACCTGCGAGGCGCTTCGCTCAGGATGACGGGCTTGTGGAGAGGTTGAAAAGTCTGCAGGATGACGGGCTTGTGGGGGTGAAAAGTCTGCAGGTTGGGTGTCAAGACCGCAAAATCAAAAAGTCACAGCCTCTCAGGATGACGATTTTGTGGGAGTTTGACAAAAAACATCCTTAACAAGGTAGCGGTTATGGGCGCAGCCCCCCGTCGTTTTCGGCCCATGTCCGCTTTGGCGAACATGGGCACCCGTCCAGGGAAATGGGCTGGGTTTATTTGGACAGCTCTGCTTCGAAACAGATCCGGAGGGCGCGATTGTCTTCCAGACCGGTACGCGCGAGCGGGATGTGGTCATGTAGCGCCGGATCTATTGCGTCTTCAATTTTTGGCGGAGCTCGACGGGGGGAGATCTCCAGTTGGCCAGGCTGCGGGCTGCGCTGACATGGTCAGGACTAACTTGCCGCCTCGCATGATGTCCTGGTGGCGGAACCATGCTTTTGTGTATGGCTGCCCGTTCCATTCGGCGCGGGCAATGTATTTGTTTTCTGCGCTTACGTTCTTTGCTTCGATGACGAAAGTCTTTCCATTGCCGAGATGAATCGATACCTCCGGAAAGGCGGGGCTCCCAATAAGATAGACATCCTGACCCGCATTTGGATAAAAGCCCATCTTGCCGAAGGCGTACCAGGAGGAGATAGCGCCGGGGTCGTCGTTACCCGGCAGTCCTCGCCGGCCGGCGTGGAAGCTGTTCGCAAGGATGGCTCGGATCTGGTCCGCCGTTCGATCCTGACGCCCAGCCCAAACGTAAAGGTAGGGACTGAGAAACCCCGGTTCGTTGGTAACGTCGTAACGGCCCGGAACAGCGAAGAACGCGTCCAGTCTCTTGACGAGCATCTGGATTCCCCCGGAACGCTCGATGAGGCGGGCCACATCCTGGGGAACGAAGGTGGAATACGTCCAGGCGTTGCCTTCATAGGAAGGTATCGCCGCCCCAGGAGCACCCTTCAAGCGCATTAAAGGGCGCCTTCCATGTGCCGTCGCGGTGACGAGACCAGATGAAGCCGGTGAAACCGCCGTCGTGAGAACGGCGCGCGTTGTAACCATTACGACCCGCGAACGTGCCTCTGGAACAGTCTCTCTAAAGGTCGATGATCAGCCCGGCCAAACAATGGAGGTACAGCATGGCCAGCGTTGCGGCTCACTGGCTGGCCGATGCCTGGGACCAAAATGCCTGTCTGTATGATATTTCGCCTGTCGCAGCACATCTGGAAGACGTGGTTCTTTCCTGGGTGCTCGATTTGCTCGGCCTGCCCGCAGACTGTGGCGGAGCATTTGTAACCGGCACACAGATGGCTGATGTGACCGCTCTCGCCGCGGCGCGGAGCACCGTCCTGGGAAACGCGGGATGGGATGTCGAACGGGATGGACTCTTCTCAGCCCCTCCAGTCAAAGTAATTGCCGGCGAGGAAGTTCACGCGACGATGCTCAAAGCGCTGGCGTTGCTCGGGTTCGGCAAAGGCCGCGTGCATATCGTTCCCGCTGACTCTCAAGGGCGGAAGAAGCCATCGCTTCTACCTCGCGTATCCGGGCCGGCGATCGTCCGCGTCCAGGTTGGTAACGTGAACACAGGCGCCTGCGACCCGGTCGGCGAGATCTGCGACATTGCGCACGAAATGGGGGCGTGGGTGCATGTCGATGGCGCCTTCGGTCTCTGGGCTGCCGTCAGCCATCATCGTAAGCATTTGGTAGAGGGTGTGGCTCGAGCCGATTCCTGGGCGACGGATGCCCATAAGTGGCTCAACGTGCCGCAGGATAGCGGAATCGCAATCGTAAGGGACGCAGAGGCCTTGAGACGGTCGATGTCGATTGCAGGGTCTTACTATCCTCCGGACGCTGATGCGAAGCGGCAGCCAATGCAACTGGGGCCTGAATCTTCGCGTCGTGCTCGAGCAGTTGAAATCTGGGCGGCATTGCGTTCCCTCGGAAAACAAGGTGTGGTCGACCTCATCGAGCGTTGCTGTCACCACGCTGCAGCGTTCGTTGACGCACTTCGCGCCGGAGGCTGCGAGGTTCTTAACGACGTTGTGCTGAACCAAGTGCTGGTCTCTTTCGGAGACGACGAAATCAACGCTCGAGTCATCGATGCTGTGCAAGCAGAGGGAACCTGTTGGTGTGGCGGCACCGTTTGGAAAGGGCGCAGAGCGATGCGAATCAGCGTGTCCTCATGGGCAACGACGGGCCTCGATGTTACTCGCAGTGTGGCTGCAATCCTAAGGATTGCAGCCGATCAATCCTCGCCGGGCTTCACGTCTGCGCGAACTTCTACAGAGGGCCGGGTAGATAGCCGGTAAACTCTTTACCTAAGGCTGACTCCGGAGCAGCACGCGAGGCTCTTGCACCTAAAAGCGTCCGCCGTTCCGCGGGGCAGAAAGTGCCCCAGCCTTCACATCTCGTTTGGTTTTTAATCGATGGGTTGAGAGGAGCGGACGATGCGTGTATTCGTTGCAGGGGCAAGCGGAGCGATTGGCGAACCGTTAATTGCCGAGTTGTTGAAGCAGGGATTCTCGGTAGTGGGAATGACAACCAGCGAGGAGCGGGCGAAGAATCTGAAGCGCCAGGGAGCCGAGGCAGTAATTGTGGACGCGTTCGACGCAGCGGCGGTGGAGGCTGCTCTGCGGCGGTCGAAGGCGGAGGCGGTCATTGATGAATTGACGTCGCTGCCGAAGGAGCAGAGTGATATGCCGAAGTATGTGGCGGGCGACAGGAGGCTAAGGATTGAGGGCGGAGGGAATTTGTTTCGTGCGGCGATTGCGGCGGGCGTGCGGCGGTATCTACAGCAGTCGAGTGGATTCTTTTTGAAGGCGGCGGTAGGGACGCTGGCGGACGAGTCGTCTCCGTTGGATGTAAATGCGAGCCCGAGTGTGGCGGCGAGTGCCCGGACGCATACAGAACTGGAGGCGCGCCTCTTCAGTTCGACTGCGATTGAAGGTGTGGCACTGCGATATGGGTTCTTCTATGGGCCGAAGACCTGGTACTACCCCGGCGCGGCCGCGGCAAATATGGTGATGCGGCAACAGAATCCGGTAGTGGGCAAGGGCGAGGGCGTATCGTCGTTTGTACATATCAATGACGCAGCGATGGCAACGGTGGCGGCACTGACGGCGGAGGCGGGCGTGTACAACCTTGTGGATGATGACCCTTCGCCGCAAATCGTATGGCTACCCGCATTTGCGAAGTTTGTGGGCGCTCCAGAGCCTCCGCATATGAGCGAAACAGAAGTGACGGCCATTGCAGGCGAAGATGTAGTGTATTACGCGACCAAGCTGAGCGGAGCGGCAAATGCGAAGGCGAAGCGGGTTCTCGGGTGGAAGCCCCGACGGTTGGAGTGGCTTGAGGTGTAAGTGAGTTGTTCGCGTTGTGGCGGGCCATCGATCAGGTGACTTCTGATGCTCTGATCGGCATCAAACTGGACATTGAAACCAGGACAGAGCGCTTGCATCCGATAGCTATCGCTGCTCTGTCCACTGACAATCTCGTGGCAGCATCGGATCATATGGCTCGATACAAGAAGTTAACTGCGCCGGAGGAGATCCTCGTAACCGGCTCAGCAAAACCATCGAGCAGCAGCCTTTCCGAGATCGTTGCAATCCGGGCCGTTGCCCGAAGCCCAGGCGATGATTCCATCACTGCGGATCAGTACAGCGCTCAAGCCTAATGGTTCTTTTGCCCGGCCAGAAACATACTTGATTCGACCGCCGTTTTCACTTGCCCAAGATTTCAGCGAAGCATTCCCCTCGAAATCAAGCAGCATTCCTTGACCATCGCGCATGAGCTCGCCAATTGTTGACCCGTCTTCGAACGCAAAGTTGGGAACGCTCTGGCCCACGAGAGGATGGCCGCCACCGAGATCATAGTGGGTGGAAACACCCCACACCCTGGCTGCAAAATAGGTGGCGCCATCGCGCGTGTTCATCAGGTCGCGAACGATTGCATTCAGGGCGCGGGAGGCAGGATCTGGTTTCATGATGGCGACCTGGGCTCGCGACCAATCCAGAACCTGTACACCCAATGGGTGCCGCTCCTCTTGATAAGTGTCCAACAAGCCTTGCGGCGCTTTGCCTTGGATGGTTGCGGCAAGCTTCCAGCCGAGGTTCATGGCATCGCCAATCCCCAGGTTTAGCCCTTGGCCTCCTAACGGTGAATGAATGTGGGCAGCGTCGCCGGCTAAAAGGACACGCCCGTTGCGGTAAGTTGTGGCCTGCCGTGCACGGTCAGTCCATGTGGTCGCCGCGTGCAGCGCGGTGATCGTCACGCCGGTGTTGGAGACGCGGCGTAGCGTTGCCTGTACGTGTTCGAGCGTGGGTGGTTCTGCGCGGTGAGCGGCGCCGCCATCGAACTCCAGCATTACCAGGTAGCCTGGCTGCGATTGAAAGTACATGCCTGTTGGTGTTAGATTCCGGCCCGGACCGAGCTTCTCCGGGTCGGCAATGTCGACCTGAGCCGAGTAGCCGGTAAATTCCGGCTCCGTTCCGGCGAACTCGAATCCACCCGCTTTACGAACAACACTGCGGCTCCCATCGCAACCCACGAGCCACTTCGCTCGAAAAGAATGATCGCCTGACTGCACCGTCACGCCATCGGCGGTTTGCTGAAAGCCCGTAATCGCGAGCCCGCGCTTAATCTCGACACCCAGTGCCTCTGCGCGGCGAGCCAGCACCGATTCAAGCTCCTCCATTTCAGAAAGCAAATTGGTCGCGGTCGAGCTTGGCAGGCGATACTTCCACCGTGAGACGTCAACGTTGCCATCAAGAAATGGAATGCCGGCGAAGTGCCCTCCCTGACGACGTGGGCCTTCAGGAGTTGAAGTTTGGTGAGGGTTTCTGAGGCGTTTGTGCAGCTCAAGCTCTTCGAGCAAGCCGCGACGGTAAAGGGCTTCGATCGTAGGCGCCGAAAGTCCCCTTATCCCGAAAGGAAGCTGCTTCATGGGCGAGTGCGGATTCTCCGCCTTTTCCAGTACAAGGACGGAGCATTTGGCTAATGCCAGTTCACAAGCAAGGAATAAACCTACCGGCCCTGCACCGGAAATGATGACATCGTGGAGCAAATGATTTTGTCCGGATTCCATACTTTCCATACCCGCCGTTAGCCGTGCTTCAGACCCCAACCAGACGGCCGAAGCCGTCCTTAAGGCCCGGATTCAGCGCATTCACCCGAATCTGCCTCGGCCGCAGTTCCTTCGACAGGGAGATCTTTCCTGTAAGCCTGCTCATTTGGTCTTCTCCGTGGTGGCCGTTTGATCGCTGCTTTCATCTAATGAAATATACCGGTCGGTCGGTTTTTGTAAAGGAAAAGATACCGTGCGGTCGGTTTATGTTATTTTGGCTAGCGTGACGATCAAAAAACCACGAAAGCCGCAGGAACGAACAGCGGTAACACGAGACCTGCTCTTGAGTGCCGCGGAGCAGTTGTTTGCGCGAGTCGGCTATGAAAAGGCACAAGTGGAAGAGATTGCGGTAGCGGCGGGCTTCAGCAAAGGGGCTCTATACGCTCACTTCAAGAGCAAAGAAGAGCTGTTTCTAGCGCTGTATGAGAAGAAAACAGCCGGTTTCCAGGCGAAACTTCGCAACGCCTTGGACAGAGCCCCTACTCGCGCGGGCAAAATCGAAGTATTCCGAAGGTTTTATATCGATTTGTCGAAGGAGAAGGATTGGGCGCTCATAGTCCTTGAGGTTAAGCTCCTTATCCGGCGACATCCAGCGGTGAGAGAGAGACTTCGTCAGATTGACGAGCACGTTGGAGACAGCATCGAGCGGGTGTTAACTCGACTTTTCGGCAACTCTTCTCTGGCGGCCGGAGAAGCCCTAGGGGGGATTTTCTCCGCGCTCGTGCTTGAAGCCGATCTGGAGCCCGATGTCCTTCCTGAGAAAAAGATGAGAGCTATGCTTGGTACCGTCTTCGATGCCCTGTTGGGATTACGTGATCAAGCCGCTCAAACAAGGAAAGCCCGGGAGTAGAGCGTGCCTCCAGGGCTTCGTAGCGATGCACGCAGCGGAACATCCGTTGTCAGCAGCGGTATACTCGCTGCGTAGAGGCCAAGGGCTATTCCGTTGACCGCGCGACTTCTTATTTGCGCACTGCTCCTCTTGTATGCGCCGGCTCTCGCGTCCGCACAGCAAACGCAGTTGGAGGTGCCGGGACTGGGTGATTATGAGCCGGCTCCGATACCTCCGATGTACGATCCGACCCAGGGGACCATCCGGCTTGATGTTGAGGTGAAGGACAAGGCGGGGTATCCGGTGACTGGCCTCAGGCAGCAGGACTTCACGCTCCAGGACAATGGCCGGCCACGCACAATTGTCACCTTTGAGGCGTTCGATGGTCTGCGCGAAAGGCCTGACCCTCCCGTGGAAGTCATCCTGGTCATCGATGAATTAAATACGCAGGACTGGCAACAACTTCAGGCCGCGGAAGACGAAGCTGAGACCTTTCTGCGCCAGAACCAGGGACATCTTGCGCAACCGGTTTCGATTTACCGGATTACCAAAGATGGGCCCTGGACGGGGTCGTATTCCTCCACAGATGGGAATGCTCTTGCCGAAGAAATTGCTCATCAAAGCGCACGGCATGTGAGCTGGAAGAAGCCAAACGTCTCTCGGCATGCGGACCCATTCACGACCAGGAAGCCAATTAACTTCAACGTAACCGCATCTCTGGACGTCCTTGGCTCCATCGCCATCGAGGAGCGCCGCAGGCCGGGCAGGAAACTGTTGTTTTGGCTGGGGCCAGGCTGGCAAATCGACCGGCCGATTAAAGGCGAGCTTCTCGAACATTCCATTGAGCTTTGCATCCGCATGCGTGAGGCCCGGATCGCAATTTGGGAAGATACAGAGTGGCCATCGTCTAACGATCAAGCAAACCGGCTGCGGGCGCACGATGTCGTCGACCCGATATATCCGGAGGATTTGGAATCAGGAACAAGTGGGAGTCGCTCCCTTACGCTGCCTCTCATGGCAGTACAGAGCGGCGGCGGGGTCCTTGAGGCGACAAACAACCTGTTTACATTGATCGCGCAGCGTATCGAGGAAGAAAGCTGTTTCTATTCCTTGACCTTCGATCCCCCGCAAACGGTGCAGGTGGATGAGTATCACCAGGTAAAGGTGGAAGTTGGCAAATTGGATAGGACTGTCCGCACGCGAGCGGGATATTTCGACGAACCGGCTTTCTACGACCAGCCTATTCCCGGGATCGTGCCCACAACGGTTGAGCAGCTGGAGAATGCAGTGCGCTCTGCCCGGGGAGCTTCAGATCGTGAGTTGGCGCAGCAACTGTCGCACATGGAACTCACGGAGAGACTCAACAGCATACGGCTCAGAGCCCTGGAATCTGCCTTGCCGGGCAAAAAGTCTCGGCAGGCGCTGATCGCATTAGCCGATGAGTCAGTTTTTCTGGCTCCTCCGGCAGCGGAGATATTGCCTAGAGCAGCACCGGATCCTGCCACGCAACAGCGGATGATCTCGCGAGTGGACGCATATGTTGCACAAGCCATCCCCCGGCTGCCGAACTTCCTAGCGGAGCGCATCACGGTTGAGTATGGCGAAGCCTCGCGAAAGCCGGGTACAACATGGAAGACAGTGACCGGCGATCCATCGCTGTACGCCCAGAACACGACGAAAGCTACCATGCGCTTCCAGGACGGCAAGGAGGTCGTAGAGGAAGAAGCTGCCGCGCGCAAGCCACGGCGAGCAGATACACTCACAACCCACGGAGTTTTCGGGCCCATTCTTGATACTGTGCTGGTGGGCGCCACACGAACACATGGCGACCTGTCCTTTAGCCGTTGGGAGATGGGCACGCATGGACGACCGGAGGCAGTGTTTCGCTACAGGACGACTCGAGAGAAAAAACTGTACTTTACTGTCTCCGACTATCTCACCATCGACGACAGCGTGGCCCTTTCTAAAAGGTACGAGCCGTTTCACGGGGAATTTGCCATCGATCCCGCGAGCGGAGCGATTCTTCGTCTGACTCTTGAAGCGGACCTCGAACCAAGACTGCCGATGGATCGAGCGGGCATCATGGTCGAGTACGGCCCGCAGGTACTTGGGGGGCGTACCTACATCTGCCCGACAAGAAGCGTTTCCATTTCGAGACAACGGGTCATGATGGAGATGCACGGATGGAGCGAAAGCTACAAAGTGAATGCGCCTTTTGAAACACTGCTGAACGATGTGGTGTTCGATAAATACCACTTGTTCCAGCCAACTGTACGAATGCTGCCGGGGTTCCGTCCTGCGCTATAGCACCGGGCGGCTCGTGCGTGCGCGTGCCGCCACAACCTCCACGGTGAAGCCGGCGTAACCGCCGTCGAGCAACGCACTCCACCCCGCATCCAGCACCGCGTCTTCAAGCGCCTTGCCGCGCCGCCGTTCGAACAGAAAAAAGAAGTTGACCACCATCGTTACCTGTGTATACTCAGTATACACAGATGGAGACGTCAATCGTCATCTCGCAAACCGATGGCCGGCCAATCTACCTCCAGATCATGGAGCAAATCCGGCAGAGGGTGGTCCTGGGGGAGTGGAAGCCTGGCGAGCCGATTCCCTCGATTCGCGCCTTGGCGATTGCTCTGCAAATAAGCGTGATCACCGTCAAGCGCGCCTATCTGGAGCTTGAACGGGAAGGCGTAATCGTCACGCAGCACGGAAAAGGATCCATCGTTGCGCCTGATCCTGATTTGGGGTCGCGGCTCTATGACAAAGAGTTTGAAGAACATTTGCGGCAGGTGGTGCGGATCGGAACTCTGCTGGGGCTGACAGAGGAAGAGATAGTCGAGAGACTGAGAAGCGCTGCCGTGCAACTGGAAACGGAGGAATCATGATCGACGCTGCTGTCGAGTTTTCCGGAGTCACCAAGCGATACAAATATTTCACCCTGGACCAGATCGATCTCAAGCTTCCGACGGGATACATCATGGGCTTCGTTGGGGCAAACGGGGCGGGCAAGTCAACAACCTTGCGTATCCTGATGGGCCTGGTGCATCAGGATGCGGGCTGTGTGAGAGTGCTGGGGCACGCGATGCCCGAGGATCAGGCAACGGCGAAGCGGGATATCGGGTTCGTGTCGGAAGACATGCGGCTTTATGGCGCGGCCACGCTGGAGTGGCATATGCGCTTCGTGCGCTCGATCTACCCGCGTTGGGACAATAAATACGCCAACGACCTTCTTCGGCGCTTCGATTTGAAGGCCCAGCAGAAGATCAAAGGAATGTCTCATGGACAGCGGGTGAAAGCGGCCCTGATGCTCGCGCTCGCGCGCGGGCCGCGACTGCTGGTGCTCGACGAGCCGACGACCGGGCTGGACCCAATTGCGCGCCGGGAAGTGCTGGGCGAGTTGATGGCAGTGCTGGCTGATGAGGAACGGACAGTGCTCTTCTCGTCGCACAACACACTTGAGGTCGAACAGATCTCAGATCAGATCACATTTATTGATCGTGGGCGCATCCTGGAGTCCTCGGACAAAGAAGTGTTCCTGGATCGATGGCGGAGACTGCGACTGGTGTTGCCGCCAAACACCAAGCTGCCGGGTCTGCCCGGAATAGTGAAGGTAGATGGAAGCGGCCGCCTTCCTGTGATAACGACAAACAGGTTCGAGCCGACGATGATGGCTGCTTGCGCGGAGGTAGGTGTTTCGGTGCAGGCCGTGGATGTAATGACCTTGGAAGAGATCTTTATTGCCAGCGTGCAAAGCCAACGGGAAGGAGAAGCGCTGTGAATATCACGATGGTGTGCCGGTTGATCTGGAAGGATTGGTATCTGAACAAAGCGGGTGTATTGGCTTCGCTGATCGGAGGCGTGGCAACCCTGGCCCTGGTAGCGGCGCTGCATGGCTCGCAAGTAGCGCTGCTTTTGGGGATCATCGTGCTAGTCACCATCCTGATCGGCATGGGCGCCATGGTGATGATGTCAGCCTCGAACGAACGGAAGCAACTGACGCTCCCGTTTGTGATGAGTCTGCCGATCAGTTATCGGGAGTACACGACCTCAAAGATTGTCGGCGGCATGCTGATCTTTCTCGCGCTGTGGGTCCCGCTGGTTGGCGCTACCGTGGCGACGATTCTGCTGACGTCAGGCATTCCTCACGGCATGATTCCGTTCGTGTTGATCATGGCTGTGGAGATTTTGATGAGCACGTGCCTGGTAACTGTAGTTGCGGTGACTACCGAGTCGAACGGCTGGACCGTGGCCGCAGCCCAGGTAGGCGCGCTCAGCCTGAATGGCATCGGGTGGTCAATCGTCGCGCTGCCGGAGATCGGCGGATTGATGAAGAGCGCAACGGTGCGATGGAGCGGAACGGCGACGGCGTTGCTGATGGCAGAGCTCGGGTTGATTGTGCTGATGCTTGCAGTCACGTTTTTTGTGCAGGCGCGCAAAAGGGATTTTCTCTAGACTTCTTATCCTCACCCTCGTAAGCAGTTGACTTAGTGCCGAGTAGGCTGTGCGGCGGACGGAATCATCTGTCCGCGGCCACGGGATAAGTGTGTTCAAACGTTTGTCTGGAAAGGCGGTGCTTATGCAAAGTTCATCGACACAACGGCTATTTCAGCTTTCCTACCTGCGCGCATTTGTGACCGTGCTGGTGGTGATACATCACTCCGTGCTCGCCTACTTCTCGATTAAACTACCACGGCTTGGGCCCACACATCCGATGCTGTGGTGGTCAGGAATCCCCATCAGCGACAGCGTAAAGTGGCCGGGCTTCGATTTGCTGGCTGCATGGAACGACATTTTCTTCATGGCCCTGATGTTTCTCATCTCCGGGCTCTTTGTGTGGCCGGGGTTGCAGCAACACAATGCGGGGCGGTATTTGCGCCGGCGCCTGCTGCGTCTTGGCGTTCCGTTTGCAGTTGCAGCAGTTGTGCTGGCGCCCCTTGCTTATTACCCGGCATATCTACAGTGGGGCGGCGAGCCGCGCGTTGGCAGCTATGCAAGCGCGTGGTTGGCGTTGGGCCATTGGCCTGCCGGGCCAGCGTGGTTCCTGTGGGTGCTGCTGGTGTTTGATGGCATAGCGGCGCTGAGCTTCGTGGCGATCCCGCGCACTGTAGAAGCAATGGCGAGCCGGGTGCGGGCGGTAAGCAAACGACCGATGTTACTGTTCCTGATGCTTGCCGTAATGTCGTGGATCGTCTATGCGCCGATGTCGATGCGCTTCGGTCCGCTGACCTGGTGGAGTTGGGGACCATTCGCAGTACAGGCCAGCCGCGTGCTGCATTACTTTGTTTACTTCGTGATTGGCGTGTGCCTGGGTGCGTTCGGACTGCACATAGAGATCTTTGAGCGGACTGGACGGCTGGCACGCAGATGGTGGTTTTGGTGTTTGCTGGCTGCACTCATGTTGATGGTCACGATCGTGTGTGTGCGAGCCCGAAACGCGACGGGCGGGATGATCGGGTTCGCATGTTCGTGCGCGGCGTCGAGCCTGTTTGTGACGGCGCTGGTAGTTCGCTTTGCGCGGCCGTGGCGATGGGCAGACAGCCTGAGTGCAAATGCGTATGGGATCTACCTTGTGCATTACGCGTTCGTTCTCTGGATACAATACGTGGCGCTGCGTTCGACATTGCCGGCTTTTGTCAAGGGCATTGCAGTGTCGCTCGCCACGGTGGGAATCAGCTGGATGACGGTAGCGCTTCTGAGGCAGAGCAAGCTGATTGCGCGAGTGGTCTAGTTCGAGGTTATCTTGAATCTCACTTGTCCCAAATTAGCTTTTGAGGCGCTGCTGTTTTGCCTTTATCAGCAACAACGCTTCATGGGAGCCCAAAATTTCAGATTTGTCATCTCGAGCGAAGCCGAGGGATCTGCTCCTAATGAACAGCTTCTTTTGGGGGTTAACAAACCGCAGGTCCCTCCACTTCGCTTCGCTTCGGTCGGGATGACAAGTCTGTGGCTGACCGTTCATTCCGTCCTCGACTTGCCGAAGGCAAGTCAAGTGCTCGGGATGACAAATCCGAAATTTTCGGACTCCCGCATAAATGCCGGGGCTTCCACCACCGCACCCGCGCTCTGTGCAAATGGGACACGCTTTATTCACAGCGGAGAGCTTCGGCGGGTGGAACGGCGGTGGCGTGGCGGGCGGGCAACAAGCAGGCGAGGAGGGCGCTGAGAGCGAGCAGCGCTGCGGCTGCGAACAGACTGCCTGTGGCAAAGGTGCTTTGCATCCAGTGGGCGAGGAGGGCGCCGAGTAAGCTGTCAAAGGCAAGACCGACGACAATGCCCGCGGCCGCGCTGACGAGCGCGATGCGCGCGGCGACCCACAGGACGTGCGCGCGCGGCGCGCCGAGCGCCAGGCGAACGCCGAACTCCGTAGTGCGTTGGGCGACGCTGTAAGCGACGACGCTGAAGATGCCGACCAGCGCCAGCGCGAGCGCCATGGCTGAGAATACGCCAAACAATATGGAGAAGAGCCGCTGGCGGCTGTACTGTGCGTCGCGCTCGATGGCTTCGTTGAGGGTGAAGGTACCGTTGAAGGAGCTGTTGGAGATCTGCTGGTCGGAAGCGACGGATGCGATCGCGGCGCGCATGGAGTGCAGGTAGGGGAGCGGATCGCCCTGAGTGCGGACGAAGAACTGCACGTTGGACGGTATCACGGCGGTGTACGGAAGGTAGATGGCGGGCACGACAGGGCGATCGACGCCGTCGTTGCGCGCATCGCCGACAACACCGATGATCTGACGCCAGGCGGTGCTTTGCGGAGAGGTGACCGCGAAGCGATTCTGATGTGAGAGACCGGGAATACGTAGCTGCCGGGCCACTGCATTGGACGAGGAGAGATAGCGTGTCGCGAAAGCGCGATTGACGATGGCGATGAAGTCTCCGCGGCTGTTTTCATCCGTATTCCAGAGGCGCCCCTGAAGCAGAGGGATGCGGAGCGCAGCGAAATATCGCTGGTCGACCAGCATCACACGGGCCTGCGGCTGCTGGCGATCGCGAGATCCGTCGATGCTGAAGGAACTCTCAACGCCAGTATAGGGTGGCGTCGCATCGGCGCCGGCCGAATCAGTGGAGACAGCCACGATGGAGACGCCGGGAACGGATGCAATCTTCTCCCGGATCTGCTCGATGTAAGCGGTGCGCGCTTCGCGCGACTGAATGCGCCTCAACTCGCCCGGGTCATGGAGGTGCAGCAGGATGCCGAGCTTCATGACATTTGCGGGATCGTAGCCAAGCGGCATCTGCATAAGCCCAAGAAAGCCGCGGATGGCCGTGCCCGCAGTGGCCATGAGAAGAAGCGTCAGCGCGACTTGCGCGGCGATGAGAACGCTCCAGCGATGCTTTGCGGGAGCAGCGACCACGCCAATCTGCCTGCCGGGGAGCATACGCGCGGAATCGCGACGCGATAGACGCAATGCGGGGGCAAGACCGAAGAGGATGCCGCAGAGCAGCGCGAGCGCGACGGAGAACGCGAGGATAGGAGCATTGATGCGGATGACGGATTCGGCGGGAAAGGAATCCGGCGAAAGCAACAAAGGAAGCCTCGCCAGCCAGTAAGACGCAGCAACGCCAAGGATGGCGCCGGTACAGGAGATAACGACGGCTTCCACGAGCAACTGGCGGACGATGCGCCAGCGGCTGGCACCGATCGCACTGCGGATGGCGAGTTCATGCTGGCGCGTGCGGCCACGGGCCAGCAAAAGGATGGAGCAGTTGGCGCAGCCGATGATGAGCAAGAGCACAACGCCTGCGAGGAGAAGCGTCAGGGTGCGGCCAGTTCCCTGCTGGTAAGGCACGATGATGGGCTGCAGCGCGAGATGCCAGTGATCGGGAAAGCGCTCGGGATGCTGTTGCGCAAACTGGCGCACGATAGGCTCGAGCGCAGAGTTGGCGGCGGCAAGTGTGACGCCGGGCCGGAGCTTGATCCACGCTGCGTTGGCCAGGAAGGGAAGGTTAAAACGCGGAATGAGCGTGGCAGGCAGGTAAACATCGCCGACGCCGAGGCTGTCATTGAATGCGAAGCTGCGCGGCATGACCCCGATAATGGTGTAGGGGGCATGATCAATTTCCAGCGTTCTCCCGATGACGTGGGGATCGCCGCCGAAGTGGCGCTGCCAGAAGCGATAATCGAGAACAACGACGAAGTGGCCGCCGTTCTCTGCATCCGATGGCTCGATGTTGCGGCCGAGAAGTGGGCGCACACCAAAGAAAGTCCCGGCATTCTCTGTGAGGTAGGTGCACTGGATGTCTTCCGGCAATCCCCCGCCGGTGATCTCCATGCCGTCTTTGTTGAAGCCAAGCGCCGATTCAACCGGGGCCGCAAGGCGCAGGTCGTCAAACTGTGCCGGGCTAAGGGCAAACCAGCTCCACTGGTCAGGATGTTGCTGGTCGACGACGACGGGGTTCATGATTCGGTCGGCGCCGGCGTAGGGAAACGGGTGCAGCAGGACGGCATAGATGAGCGAGAACATGGCCGTGGTGGCGCCGATGCCAAGCGCGAGTGACAGCACGGCGACGGCGGCAAAGCCAGGATTGCGGCGCAGGGCGCGGAGGCCGTAGCGGAGGTCGCCGCCCAACTCATCGAAGAGGCGGAGGCCGATGGCGTCGCGGTAATTTTCGTTTTGGGCGTCGGCCTGGCCGAGGTCGATGCGCGCTTTGCGGCGGGCTTCTTCTTCGGGGAGGCCCTGGCGGATTAGATCGTCCTGGTAGGCGTCGAGGGTAGAACGAAACTCTTCTTCGACGTCGCTGTGGTTGCGTGGCGCGATGGAGCGCCAGAGCTTGCGAATTGCGGCGAGGAAACTCATATCTCGCCCGCCTTCTTGTCGAGAATGCCGGCGACCACAGCGGCCATGTCGGTCCATTTGGCGGTCTCGGCCTTGAGCTGACGCGTACCGGCGGCGGTGAGGGAGTAAAAGCGGGCACGGCGATTGTTCTCCGACTCACCCCACTCGCCTCCGATCCAGCGCCGGCGCTCAAGACGATAGATGGCGTTGTAGAAGGAACCCTGCAGGATTTCGAGGCGCTCGCCGGAAATCTGCTGGATGCGCAGCAGGATGCCGTAGCCATGCAGCGGACCGAGCGAGACCGCCTTGAGGATGAGCATCTCGAGTGTGCCCTGCGGGAGTTCAACCGGTTTCGTCAAAGGCTCTCTCCTTTCCTGGGAAGGAGAGTACGCGCTCTCTCCTTCCCCGTCAAGGAAACTGCCCGGCGCTTGGGTCTTAGGCGGGTCCTAGGGAGCGGATGCGGCTCAGGATGACGATTTTGCGGGAGTTTGACGAAAAGCAATCCTTAATACGTTAGCGCTTATGGGTGGGAGCCCCCGCATTTATGCGGGGGAAGGAGCGCTTTAGCGCTCCGTGAAAGAGTCTCGACTCTGATCACGCGCTTTAGCGCTGGCAATGCCAACAGCAGGTCCCTCCACTACGCTGCGCTCCGGTCGGGATGACAATTCTATTGCAAGACCAAGTATTCCTCGCTGAAGCTCTTGCGGGCACCCCAGAATTGTCATCCCGACCGGAGCGTACCCGGATTTCCTGCTACGCGGCACTAACCAACGGCCGCGCGTGCGGCTTTCAGTAAGGAAAGCCGCATGAACTTCGCCAGCGCCACTAAGTTCAACAGGAAATCCGGGGTAGCGCAGTGGAGGGACCTGCTGTTTCTCTTCCCCTTCTCACACCCTCTTTATCCCTCATCAGTCCCAGGCAATTGCGGCACGGCTGAAAGCCGTGCCCCTCGTTCGCGCACGCAGGTGAGTTTTTCCGCAGCTTGTTGAGTCCGGCGAGTGCTCCATATTTCGACAGGTAACCCCTGAGTGCAGGCCTCCAAAGGAGCGCTCCAGGCCGCGCCAAGCGTGCTGGTGAAAAATACCGGCATTTATTTGCAATTCTTCCGGGCGAAAACGGAAGTGGGGCGTCTGTCTCCATAGAAGGGGATCATGGCATCAACCGAGGGCTGCAGCTTGGCGTTGCCGTTTATGGAGGATGCTCGGTCGACGGTCGATCTTGCGGCCATGGTCAATGCCTACTCGACGCTGCTGTTCCGCATAGCCAACTCGGTGCTGCGAAGCAGGACCGAAGCCGAAGACGTGGTACAGGATGTTTTCCTTCGCGTGTTGGAGCATCGTCCTTCGCTATCAACCGTGCGCGATATGCGGGTTTGGCTGATTCGGATTGCATGGAACCTTGCCCTGGACCGCAAGAGACGCAAACGGCCAGAGCAGCTGGACGAGACGTTCGCCAAGTCGCTCGCCGGCACAACCATGCCTGCGGACACAGCGATGGAGGAGGCACAGCGCTTTCAGTCCGTTCTGCGTGAGATCGAGAGATTGCCAAAGGCGGAACGCCATGTGTTGCTGCTCTCCGCCATCGAGGAGTTGGGCACGGCGGAGATTGCGGCGGTGCTGGGACGAAGCGAGTCGGCGGTGCGGGCGCTGCTGTCACGGGCGCGGGCAAGGCTGCGAGACCGGATTTCCGGGGAGCGGCTCGAAGGAGAAGCGCGATGAAAGATGCTGAGGAAACGATCGAAAGGCTGCTGGCGGGGCTGCGCGATGCAGAGCCTCCTGCAGGCATAGAGCGTCGCATCCTCGAAGCGCTTGAGGGGATGGATGCTCGCGAGGCATCAACCTCCGCTTCGCTCTGGGGCCGGCGGTTGCGTCCAGCGATTGCCCTGCTGTTGGCGTGCACGGTGATCCTGGTGGTCGCCATGACGTTTCAGCAACCCCGGCATGCAGCGAACGTGAGGAATCGTTCGGCGAGTGCCGACGTGCGGCCGCCGACAAGGCCGGAGGTAGCTGCCCAGAAGGCGCCGGCCGTGCCTCGGAGGCTGGTTTCACGCGTATCGGCGAGACGTCCGCATGATGGACCTGCGGTGCGGGAAACCCAGAGCGCCAGCTTCCCTGCTCCACCCTTGCCTTTGACTGAGCAGGAGAGATTGCTGCTGCGTCTGGCGCATCGCTGGGATGCAGAGAATTTCGCCTTACTCAATCCCGCTGCGCAGGCGGCGCAGATTGCCAAGGCCACGGAACAATTTCAGCACTTTTTTGGAATCGATGCTATCGAGATGAGGAGCCAAAGTGAATAACCGGAAGACAGTGAATTGCGCGCGGAATCCAGTGGTTGTGGCTATCAGCCTTGCAGTCGCCTGCTGCGGGATGAGCGCAGTTGCACAGGGGCAGGATGGCGAAGCGAAGGCGGATACCTATCAGACCATATACCTCACCAATCTTACCCAACAGAATGACGCCAACGAACTGGTGACCGACCTGCGCAATATGCTGCCAAACGACAAACTATATTACGTGCCGTCGCAGAGCGCCATCTCTATCCGAGCGTCTGCGGCGGATATTGCCCTTGCGCAGAAGATCCTTTCTGACCTGGATAAGACCAAGAAGATCTACCGCCTCACTTACACCATGACGGAGAGAGACGGGGCCAAGACGATCGGCGTGCAGCACTTTTCGATCATCGTAGCTTCGGGCAGCAGAACAGACCTGAAGCAAGGCAGCAGGGTTCCAGTAGCCACAGGCACAAACTCCTCATCTGGGGGCTCCAACTCTGAGATCCAATATCTGGATCTAGGCACGGAGATTGAAGCCTCTCTGGATGGCTATCTCGATGGGGTGCGATTGCGCACCAAGGTGGTGCAATCCAGTATTGCGGAAGATAAGTCCGGTGTAAGTGCGCAGGATCCTGTCATCCGGCAGACTACGCTCGAGGGAACGTCGACCCTGGTCCAGGGCAAACCGCTGGTGCTCGGATCGCTTGATGTTCCAGGTAGTACGCGGCATCAGGAAGTCGAGGTGGTTTCGGAACTCGTTCGCTAGCGGTTCTAGTGCCCGCGGAAAAACTCGGCAGCAGGTAGGAAAGTCCACCTCTGGTACCGAAGCGAAGGACGGGTGCCCCATATCTCGCTCGTTTTTCGCGAGATGTGGGATACCACTGAGGTTGCCCGCTAAGTGCATCGGATGAACCCAGAGTCAGAGGGAAAGACGAGTGGTATCCCACATCTCGCGAAAAACGAGCGAGATATGGGGCCCACCCGTCCTTCGCTTCGGTACCAGAGGGCCTGTTCCTTTTGGTTCTCCTAGGACACAGACTGTGCCGGCTCCTTCTCAACCGGCGGTTTTCACGCAGCCCGTAAGGCGTCCCGGATCTAAAGTAGGGCTTCTCCGCAGCCACTTTAGCCGGGAATGGTAATTGTTGTTGTATCCACCCCCGTATTGCCGGTTGCTTTCTGGTATGCGTACACGGTTATTTTGTGTGCGCCCGCCAGCGGCTGTTCCCATATTCCGGCGAACTGCCCCGGCGTGCTGGCAGTGCCTACAAACTGCATTGGGATGGTTGCCTGAGCACCGTTTGCTCCACAGATAACGGCTGCCACTTCGAACTCATTCGGCAGCCATGGTTGTTGATCGGCCGGCAGCTCAGGGCAGACAAGTTGCGACGACTCGGTTTTGTAATCAATAGGACAGCCACACATCATGGCAATGTGCGCCAGGATGCTCAGCTCTGCAACCGACGCCGCTGTGGAGCTTGCCGATGGAGAAACGATTTGCACGATTAATCCAGGAACTTCGAGCAGAAACCCGTCGCCTTCGAGGATGTCCTTTCCGGGATAGACCCACTGAGTCGCGGAAACGGTGTTTGCCGAACCCGGGATGCCCAGCGGCCCATGGGCGGTGATCTCGATCCGCCTTGGCCGGTCAAGTTTTAAATCAGCGGTGTAGCTGGAGGCATCGGTCGTTGCTATTGGCTCGCCCCGGCGGAGGCTGGCACACATCACTCCACCCGGGCCGTTTAGTCCGGAGGAGCCACTGGTTGTTCCCTTCGCCAGGAGTTCCTTGGTGTGTGCATCCCGAATGGTGATCGACGCGCCCCCAACATCGTCGCCCAGAAACTTTCCATCACGCGCTATGACCCGCACGCAAACCTTGGTGGAAACTGTCTCCGTACCGGAGCTTTCTCCATCCTGCATGGCAAACGCCACACCTGTCTGGCGGAGTGCTGCGAGGGATGCCATTCCGCCTAAAAGCAGTCGCCTGCTCATTCTTGCTGCTGTAATTGCCGGTGCGTCAGCCATAGCGTTTCTCCTCAATCGCAATCAAGGCCGCAAGGCGCACCGCGCGCGTGAAGCCCGTTCGTCCCAGTGCACGTTTCCACTCGGCTGATAAGCAGATGCCGTGTTGAGGCGCACCTGCAGGGTCTACAGCCGATGGCAAAACCGCGCATGTTTTGGGGGAATCAGCCGAAATATTACAGGGAGGGCTTGAGACGGTCAATGAGCACAAGGTTTAAACCGGCCGAAGGGAAAAAGGATCATGGCGAAAGTCCCACGAACAAGGCACGCCATGAGATCTATACTTGCTGAGATCCTGTCCAGGTGACCGAGCGTGCGTCTATGCCATTCCGCTGCTTTGTTGGTATTTGCTGCTTCCAGCTTGACGGTTGCCCAGGTCGCGCCAGAGTTTCATTTCCGCTTCACTGAACAACCTGGACCGTATTCCGTTGGGCTTAGAGTGGCCGAGCAGTATGATCGCTCCCGTGTTTTCGCGACGACAGACGAGAATGGTAAGCCCATTACCGCGGAAGGCCCACGCCCATTGCAGATTTTGGTCTGGTATCCGGCAGAAAAGTCCAGCGGCAAAATAATGACGTTTGGCGACTATGCCGCTTTGATCGAGACGGAGACCAGTTTCAATAAGCCGATCGAGCACGGAAAACCGCAGGCGTTTGTCGAACAATATATGCATGGAACCACGGCACTCCCAGCGTGGGCGATGCGCGACGCCACTATGCAGACGGGACAATTTCCGGTGGTGATCTACGCCCCGAGTCTCAACGCTCCGGCCACGGAAAACATTGAATTATGCGAATATCTGGCGAGCAATGGCTACGTTGTCATGGCCAGCCCAAGCATGGGCGCCGCGTCGCGCACTATGACAGTTGACCTGGCTGGTGCAAACGCGGAGGCGCGCGATATGTCGTTCCTCATCGACTTCGCGAAGACACTCCCGGACGCGGAGATGTCTGAAGTCGCGGTGATGGGATATAGCTGGGGAGGTATGGCGGCGCTGTTCGAAGCTGCGCGGGATAAGCGCGTGCGTGCCTTGATATCTCTGGATGGCTCTTTTCGCTACTCTGCCGGCATGGTGCAGGAAGCCGGCGACGTTCATCCTGATCAGATGACGATTCCGCTGCTTGTCTTCAGTAGAGCTGAGGAGACGTTGGAGACCTGGGATGCTATGCGTCACGGTAAGCAGCAAGAGGACGCAGCACCGAACGTTCTCAATGAATGGACGCATGGCGATCTGCTGCATATCCATCTGCTTGGTGTTTCTCATATTCAATTCAGCTCTCTCTACCAGCGAAGTGAGCGGTTTGGGAAAGAGGCGCTGCAATTTTCACCGGCGGACTATTCGTTGCAGGAAGGCGCAGAGAGCTATAACTGGATGGCTCGTTACACCCTGGAATTCGTCGACGCTTATCTGAAGCGAAATCCGGCGGCGATGGAGTTCCTAAAGCGTACGCCGGCAGAGAATCATGTGCCTAAGCACCTCATGGCGGCACAGTTCCGGCCAGCAAAAAGCAAACAGTGAACGACCCACCTACCGGCTGCAAGTGTTCATAAGCGAACGCTGTTTTCGATTGTGGACATCGGAACCCTCGTCGAACCCGGACGCGGCTCTGCAACCGCTTGAAACAATGGAGGCGGCAGGGCAAGCTCAATGGCTGGTGAAGTGCTCTTTTATGGGCGGATATTCGCATTGGAGGCTTCCATGCAGTCACTGCTTCAGGACCTGCAATTCAGCCTGCGCACCCTCCGCAAGTCACCTGGATTTACGCTTACCGCCGTCCTGACGCTGGCGTTGGGGATCGGCGCGGTGACTGCCGTCTTTAGCGTGGTGAATTCCGTACTGCTGAAGCCGTTTGCATTCCCGGAAGAGGGCCGGCTGGTGGTGCTGCGCGAGACCTTGCGCGAATTTAATAACGTTCCGTTACCCGATAACTACAAGCACTACCTTGACTGGCAAAAGAATTCGAAAACGCTCGCAGATGCGGCTGTCTTACAGAACCAGAGCGCCAGTATTTCCGTAGGAATAGACCATCCTGAGATGGTGGGCGCGCTGAGCGTGTCTCCCAACTTCTTTTCCGTACTGGGCATCCAGCCTATGCTTGGCCGCGGCTTTCTCCCCTCGGAAGCAACGGAAGGACATGACAACGTCGTCATCCTGAGCTGGGGCGCATGGCAGAAGTACTTTCAAGGAAGTTCTTCCGCGATTGGCCGCACACTGCGCATCGGCGGAGAGCCAGAAACGGTGGTCGGGGTTTTGCCACGAGGCTTCAGCTTTCCCCATATGTACGAAATATCGACCGCCAGGACGGTGGCAGAGAAACAGGTGCGACCCTATGAGATCTTCGGCCCCCTGGTTCCGGACCCCTCTCAGTTAACGGATGCGGGCCATTATAACTACCTGGTAGTCGGCCGGCTCAAGGCCGGGGTGTCGCGTGCGCAGGCGGAGAGCGAACTGCAAGGCCTGCAACAGTCCTTCGTGCGGGCGGCGCACCTTCCTGTACATCCAGGAATTCTGGTGGAACCGCTGAAACAGGAAGTAGCCGGTAGTGTGAGTACAGAACTCTGGCTGCTGCTGGCAGCCGTGGCCTCAGTGCTGCTAATAGCGTGCGTGAACCTGGCTAACCTGCAGATGGCGCGCGCAGTGAAGCGAGGCCGGGAGATGGCAGTGCGGGCGGCGCTCGGTGCAGGCCGCGAACGGCTAGCGCGGGCGGCGCTGATGGACAGCTTGGTGTTAGCTGCGGTGGGAGGGGCGCTGGGTATTCTGCTCGCGTTCCATGGCGTGCGTTTGTTCATCGCTGCCGCTCCAGCGAACCTGCCCCGCTTGAACCAAGCTCACGTCAGCTTGCCCATCCTGGTAGGCGCCGCAGGGTTGTCGACTTTGACTGCGCTGCTGTTTGGATTGTTTCCCGCGCTGCGGGCGATGCGCGTGGATCCGCTCTCGGCCATGCAGAGCAATCCCAATCGTATGGCAAATACTCACGACGGACAGCGCATACGCCACCTGCTGGTTGGCGGCCAGATAGCGTTCACGGTGGTGCTGCTTATCGTCACGGGATTGCTGTTACGCAGTTTCTCCCGGCTGCTGAACCAACGGCGGGACTTTGATGCAGACCACATTGCCTTGGCTGAAGTTCACTTGTTCAACCCGCAATATGGAGACACGCAGCCTCAGTCGGTGGCGGCACGCACTGGTTTTATCGATCGCGCGCTGGCCGGCATCGCACGACTACCCGGAGTGAAGAGCGCAGCCGTAACCAGTGAGATGCCGCTGACCGGGGAGACTTGGGTCAACGGCATCGAGCGGCCAGAGCATCCCCTGCCGCCCGAGCAGGAACCTAATGCCAATATGCGCTGGGTCAGCCCGGAGTTCGCCAGCACACTCAACATTCCCTTGCTCCGTGGGCGAGACCTGACAGCGGCGGATAGAAACCATCCCAGGAACGTTCTTATCTCGCAGCAGACGGCTCTTGCTGGGTGGCCTGGCGAAGACCCGCTGGGCAAGACTTTCCAGAGTGGACCTACAAAGGACTACACCGTCGTTGGTATCGTCGGCGATGCACGCATCAACGATTTGAAGCAGACGGAAAACATGGTCTACGTACCGTATTGGGAGAATCCGCCATGGAATCTCTTCTTCCTGGTGCGCAGCAATCAGGCTGCTTCTGTGCTGGCCGATTCGATCCGCCGGACCATCTGGAGCATCGACCCAGAGGTTCCGATCCCAACCGTGAAGGCACTGCAGGAGCAGGTCAGCGACTCGGTGGCCGGCGAACGATTTCAAACCACGGTGCTGGCAAGTTTCGGCGCGACGGCTCTGCTCCTCGCGCTGCTTGGCGTCTACGGGGTGATGGCCTACACCGTTTCGCTGCGGCAGCAGGAATTTGGTATCCGCTTGGCACTGGGCAGCGGGCGCGCTGCCCTTATCCAGCTAGTCCTGTGGGGCGCTATGGTCCCGCTGTTCGGAGGGGTATTGGCCGGACTGGTATTCGCGTCCGTGGCGGTACGGTGGATCCGAAGCCTGCTCTATGACACGAGCGTTGTCGATCCTATCGTCATCGCATCGAGCATCGCGCTACTGCTCACCGCAGCCTTGCTGGCAGCGATGTTGCCGGCTCGCCGCGCAGCGCGCGTCGACCCCATCGTGGCTTTAAGAACGGAGTAGAGAAATAGCTGAGCGAGGGGTACTGATCCGGTCGAGGGCGGTCTCGTCTTCCAAGCTGCTAGGAGCGCCAGGGTTGCAGGATGTGGTCCTTGAACTCGCGTGGCAACTCCAAAAGGCGGCCGGCTTCCATCGAGCAAGTAGCCCAATCCACCAGTGATCTGTACTGATTAAACTCGGTTATATTGCCCAGCCATTGCGAGCCGGAGTCTGAGTTCACCACGACCACATTCGGGAGATCGCAGGGGCCTACACAGCCGCTCACCGAGAGTTGAACACGCTTCAGCAGGCCGCGCTTGCGCCACTCCTCCTTGAGCCAGGCGACCGGTACCTCTGGACGAGCCTTGTGCGTAGCCCCACAGCAGCACCCCTGACAAACAATCATCTGTCCGATCACCCGGCGCTTGGTATCCAGCATCTTCCCTCTTTTCCCGTAACTAATATAGTATAGGGGAGTATATTACATGTTTTCGGAGGCGGTCTTGGCGCACACGACCAAGGATAAGAAAAAACTGTTGTCGCGCACTCGTCGTATCAAGGGTCAGGTCGAAGCGTTGGAACGCGCTCTTGAGGGTGATGCCGAGTGCGAAGACATCTTGCAGCTGGTGGCGTCCTGCCGGGGTGCTCTCAATGGCCTGATGGCGGAACTGATCGAGGGACACGTCCGGTTTCACGTTCTATCCCCCAATCAGAAGTCACTTCCCTCTCAGCTCGACGCGGCGGACGAATTGATTTCAGTGGTGAAGAGATATTTCAAGTAGAAGCGCGGAGGTGGGTATGGCCGTTGTCAACCAGAACCAAACAAACGCTGAACTCGGCGAAGTAGCCGAAGCTGGAATTCACCTTCCCCAGCCTACGGATGGGCTTTCCAAAGGCTCGCAGCAAGAAGATCACGATCATGACCATGATCACGGTTTTGAACTTCTAGAGGTGCTTCGCGTGGTCTTCGTCGCGCTCGCCGCGGCGGCCGTCTGGTTTCATCTATGGGAGCCTTTCCACCGCGTAAGCGTGATTGGCCTGGTGGCCACGCTAGTCGGGGGCTACCCCATTTTCAAAGAGGCGTTGGAGAACATTCTCGAGCGCCGCATGACGATGGAACTTTCCATGACCATCGCCCTTGTTTCCGCGCTGGCGATTGGCGAGTTTTTTACCGCGCTCGTGATCACCGCGTTCGTTCTCGCCGCCGAGATCCTCGAAGGACTCACGGTGGGGCGCGGGCGCCGCGCTATTCAGGACATGCTGGACTTTCTACCCCAGACCGCCAGCGTGCTGCGAGAGGATCGAATCATCGAGGTTGAGACCAAAACCATCCGCCCGGCAGAAGTAGTTGTCATACGGCCTGGCGGCAGGATTCCCGTCGACGGACGGGTGCTAAGCGGTCGCTCATTTGTAGAGCAGGCCGCCATCACCGGCGAACCGATGCCCAGTGAGAAGACTACGGGAAGCGAGGTATTCGCGGGAACGATCAACCAGGCCGGCACGCTCCAGGTGCGCGCGGAGCGTCTGGGGAAAGAGACGACCTTTGGCAAGATCATCGAGGCGGTGGAGAATGCAGAGCGCTCTCGCGCGCCGATACAAAAGACAGCCGACCGCCTTGCCGGTTACCTGGTCTACTTCGCTCTAGTCGCAGCGGCGCTTACCTTCTTGATCACCCACAACCTCCGCTCTACGATCTCGGTCATCATCGTCGCCGGCGCGTGCGGCATCGCCGCGGGCACACCACTGGCAATCCTCGGCGCCATCGGGCGCGCCGCGCGCAAGGGCGCAGTGATCAAGGGTGGAATCTACCTCGAAGCGCTGGGTCATTTGCAGATCGTTTTTCTCGACAAGACTGGGACACTGACCTACGGGGTTCCCCTGGTCTCGAGCGTCCGCCCCGCGCCGGGTATTTCGGAGCGCTCACTTCTAGAAGCCGCCGCCAGCGCGGAACGAAGCTCAGAGCATCCCCTGGGCCGTGCCATCGTCCGCTTTGCGGAGCAACAAGGCATGCAGGGCACCGATGCTGAATTCTTTGAGTATCGCGTCGGCCGAGGAGTTCTTGCTTCCGTGCGGGGGACAGCCATTGTGGTTGGAAATCGAGCTCTGTTTGAGGAACTCGGAATCGCTCGCCCGAAGAAGGATCTCGATGGCAAAGAGGCAGGAACCGAGGTGCTGGTTGCGCGGGGAGGCCGCTTTTGCGGTTCTATTGTGGTCACGGACCAATTGCGTCCCAGCGCGGCGCCCGCGGTAAGGGCTCTGGGTGAGATGAATATCAAAGTCGCCTTGCTTACGGGAGATACCACGGCGGCTGCCGCTGCCGTGGCTAGCCAGCTGGGCATCACTGAGGTCTACGCTGAACTTCTCCCGCAACAGAAGACAGCCTTCATCGCAGAGCAGGTGAAAAAAGGACGAACCGTCGCCATGTTGGGCGACGGCATCAATGACGCACCTGCGCTCAGTGAGGCGAGCGTTGGCGTCGCCATGGGCGCCGGCACAGACGTTGCGCGGGAAAGTGCGGACATCGTTTTGATCGGCAATGATCTGGCGAAGTTTGTGGAGACTGTTCGCATCGCGCGAAACTGCCGGCGGATCATCCTGCAAAATTTCTACGGCACGCTGATCGTGGATACCATCGGCATTGGCTTGGCCGCGGCCGGCTTTCTCAACCCGCTGCTGGCGACATTCATTCACGTCGCTTCGGAACTTACCTTCATCCTCAACTCAACCCGCCTGCTTCCTGCTAGTGAGAATAGCCCGTTAAGCGCATGATGTTGAATGCCGTAGGCCACGCTCCCTCCTAATCGAAGGTGTGCCCCGTCAGCCATAATGCGATACAGATAGTTTCGCCCACCAACACCAGCAATAGAAGAATGACGCTTATCACTTCAGTGCGCGTCCAGCGCACCTCGCGCACTTTCCGCTTGCTACCCTTTCCTGGATCGATAGTCTTCGACACAACCGCCTCCCTTCAAGACCTGCTTGAGGGACAGCAAACGCATGCCGTCCCTCAAGCGTGTGTGTGGAAAGACCGGTTGGTTTCAGTTAGAAGTGGAAGCCTATTTGCGCGGTGAGTGCCCGCGGTGTCACGTAGTGAGTCCCGCTAAAGGTAGAAAGAAAGTTATACAGGGCGTATTTGTTGGCAATGTTGATGCCGGTCAGTTGTATGCTCCATCGATATTTGTCGCCCCTAAAGATGTTGTCGTCGCCAATGGAAGCATCGAATAAGTTGCGCGGTTGAATACGCTGCGGATTCTTGTCATTGTTACCCGTATTCGGAGCCGGAATTTTCACCAGGTTCGAAGTGTATTCCGAAGCCGGGCATGGGGTTGGTAGGGGGACATAGGGAGTTGCCTTGATGCCCGCGCAAGTAAGTCCCGCCTGGAACTCCTCGTCGGCCGTCAACCCGCTCAAATCAACCGCTGGTTGTCCATTGAGCGTGGTCGATGTGGCGTCGCAGGGAGTGTTGGGATCAGCTGACGCCAACCCGTAACAGGGCACCGACCCGGCGACCAGACCGCTGTCATACCGCCAATTAAAACCAATCCAAGGCCTGAGGAAACCCTCTCCCGGTATTTGGTATTGCACGTGCGTGGTTTGGTTGAAGCGTTCGTCATGGTCGATGCGAAACGGATATCCTCCGGTCATCACCGTAGCTCCGGCCCCGGCTGCCTGTGGTGGAAAGAAGCGCGCGGAGACTGAGGACATGACTACAAATGCACTCAAGCTGTGAAAGTTGGGGACATCCGCGCGCAGCGCAAAGCCAGGGATCTTCGAGTTGTGCCAGTCAATCGGGAAAGTGATGGGCGTATTGCCCAGGACGCTGAAGTCGAAGGCGTTGTGGGTGTACTTCCAAATGTAATCTCCACTGAATACGAAGTATTTGCCGGCAGCTTGTTGGAAGCCGGCGTGGAACTCGTTGCGGAAACCAGGCTGCAGTGTTCCAGACACGCCGGGGGTGCAAAGGAGAAGCGGCGCCAGCACGGCATTGGAACAGCCAGAGCTGGACAGCACAAGGTTTTCATTAAAGGGTGACTCCAACGTGCGTGCGTAAGAAACCCGCAGAACCGTGTTGGTACGCTTGACGTTATAAGCGATGCCCACACGCGGCTCCGCTTGGCGGGCAACCGTGAGACCGTTGTACAAATCGCCACGGATACCGACATTGAAAAGCCAGTTCCCGGCCTTGATCTGGTCCTCGATGTACAAGGCCAATTCCTTCACATCGGTGTGGCCGAAATAGCTGTAAAGGCTGCCTCCACGCGTCAAGTCATATGGTGCAAGAAGCACATTGTAAGTGCCCGCAGGATTCACTGCCGGATCATTGGATACTAAGCCGTAGCCAGCGCATTGCGTAGGATCGGAGAATCCAGGCTGTGGGTTACCATTGGCGTCGACGCATGGGGAGTTGTAGGTGGCCTCGACGACGCCAAGAGTGTCGTTCTCACGCAGGAATGTTTGCTGGTAGACCGCGCCCACCTTAATGTTGTTGATTCCCTTTTCATAGGAAAAATCGGTGCGCAGGCCAGCATTGGTGAGCGTCCGGTACTGTGAGATGGACGAGGTTTGCAGGTTGGGAGGACCGAGATCGGCCAAGGGATTGCCGCTGGGGTAGTAATTGTACGCATCCCGGCGAACGTAGGCCCCAAAGTTGAGTACCGCATTCGCTCCGAAAAGGCGTGTATAGGTCGGCGCGATATCGAAGGTTTCAATCTTGGACTTCTGGTCGGTGTTCCCGACGCTGGCGAACACAGGATCGGGGCTGGCGCCGCCGCTCACTACGTTCTGTACGTTTACATTATCGTACGCGTTCGGAGTCTGGAACCAGGAACGGCTGTAGTTGAGGTTCAGGTGAATGGAATCCACCGGCGTAAATTGATAGTCCACCCGGTCAAACGCATTCTCTTCGTTTCCTTTGTCATGGAAGACTACAAACTCCGGCGGGTCTAGAAATCGTCCGGCATTCAATCCATCGAATTCGACGAAGTTGCCCCAAGTTTTGCCCCCATAGCCCAAGTCAAAACTTCCTGTTGCTGAGCCGAACGATCCGTATGAGGTGCTAGCGTCGCCTGTTGGCTTGGTTAGCCCTTGACCCGACCGCGTCGTGGCTACGATCACCAGACTGGTCTTGCCGCCGTACTCCGCCGGAGGCGCACCTGAAATCACCTCGAGGGATTGAATTGCGTTAGTCGGTAGCTGGTTGGAGAAGACCTTGCTCTGCTGGTCGGTGATGGGCTGGCCGTCGATCGAAAACGAGTTCGATGCGTGATCGCCGAGGCCATGGAAGAGGCCGTTCGAGTCTGCAGCCACGCCCGGCGACGTCAGCGTCACCAGCGAGCTCAGCGAAGATGACTGGCTCTCCAGCGGAACCTTTTGGAAAAGACTACGGTCCACGTCGGTATGGAAGGTGGGATCATCCTCCACCAGATCTCCGCCACTCGTTACCGTGACGGTATTGATCTCTGAACCCACTTTGAGGCCTACGTTCGAAACGACCGCCACCGTGGAACGCACCTCGACATCCTGCGCGAAGGAAGCGAAGCCCTTCCCTGTAACAGTCATGTGATAAGGATTAAAAGGAATATTCGAGAAACCGTAATGGCCTGCACTATCCGTGGTTGTGCTTCTCGTGTATTGACTGACGGGGTTTTCGATGGAGACCGTCGCTCCCGGGATGACCGCTCCCGTTGGATCTGTGACCACTCCGCTGATGGAGCCGGCGTTGGATTGGGCGTGTAAGAGCGGAATCGCTGAAAATAAAAACAGCAATGCGAACGAGAGAATGCGGCGCGTAGGCGTGCGCATAGAGAGCCTCCTGAGATTCCTGATTTTTTTGAGACAGAACTGCTTAAGAGTTGGCAGTCTGGACAGGCGGAGGCCGGGTGAAGAGGGAGAATACAAAAAAGAATAGGGCCCGTCTCGGCTGCAAGGCAGTCGAGACCCTGGCCGCGACAAAGATAGTGTGCGGCAGAAGCTGCGGAACGGCTGGTTGAACGACCAGGTGGGCGAAGTGGCAAAGCGCGCAATCGGGCTGGACCGCTTGCCCATCCGGGTGCGTGTGCACGACTTGCACGATCCCGCCGAAGGTAATAAGCGCACAGCAGAGAAAGCCGAGCACCACCCACAGCAGGTGACGTGTTCTTAGATTACGGCTGCCCCTTGGCATAGGTGCCTCCATAGATCCTGTGTTGTTGCGTTTGACGTTGCTTTAAGCGAACGCAACATCCACAGGCGGAGGCCGGGTGAAGAGAGAAAACACCGAGTGGTGCCTGGGATGGACCGGCTGCAGCTCGGCAGTTATTGCAGCCACAACACGCACGGTTGGCGCCACGGGCTGCGGAATGGATGGTTGAATAACTACGTGGGCCGTATGGCAAAGTGCGCAATCGGACTGAACGGCCTGACCGCCCGGGTGAATATGCGCAACCTGCACGGTCGAGGCGCAAACGATGAGTGCACAGCAGAGAAAGCCAAGCAACACCCAGAGCGTACGGCGTGCTCTCTGATTGGGACGGGCACTTAGCATTCCTAGCGAGTATAACCCAGAAACTGCGCAAGATAGCAAGCGGCGGGTAAGGTAGTATCCGCGGAATACTTGCGTAGGGGATCTTCGACCCCTTTAAAATAGCGGGCGAGGCCTGAACGCAGATATCTATTCTTTGCGCTCACGCAGGGCCTGGTACACGGTGACCTTTCCATCGACTACGTTGGCAACGTAGCGGCCATCGGCAAGAAATTGCATCACCTTCCTGCCTTCCTGTGCGAGTTTCGCCCAGCGCGAGCTGGTGCTCGCATTTTGCTCTACGCCGCGTAGAGCCAGGCCATCGATTTTGAAATCCACTTCCCGCAATTTGGATCGCGAGGTGCGCCGGACGGGGTAACTCTCATCGTTGAGAATCACCGTTTTGAGGTTTTCAGCCATTACCTGCCGCCACACGGAAGCAAGAGCGTCTTCTAAGCTCGTGGCCATTGGCGATTTTCTCCCCGCATTCGAGACTATCTTCTCAGATGCGCCCCACATGAGGCATCCTTGACACCAAACCCATATCGGCATTTAATCGCGCTCGTTCCCTTTCAACCTTAAAATTATGCGTCTCAGCGTCTTGCTTCTATTTGCCGGCTCCGTGCTCATCTCAGTCATGGGCTGCAGGAAATCTCCTCCTGCCGCCACCATCGCCGACGGGGCAGATTGGGCCATGTACGGAAGGACCACCGACGAGCAGCGGTTCAGCCCCTTGAACCAGATCAATGAGCAGAATATTGGCCGGCTCGGCCTCGCCTGGAGTCGCGAACTGGGCACCACCCGCGGTCTCGAAGCTACTCCCATCGTTTCCAACGGAGTGATCTACACCACGGCCGAGTGGAGCGTCGCCTTGGCGCTGGATGCCAAGAGCGGTGCAATCCTGTGGACTTTTGATCCCAAAGTAAATCGCGCACACGCCCGCACCATCTGCTGCGATGTGGTCAATCGAGGAGTAGCCCTCTACGACGGCAAGGTGTACCTGGGCACGCTCGACGGCCGGCTCATCGCGCTGGACGCCAAGTCAGGACATCCGGTCTGGGAGGTACTCACCGCAGATCAGTCGCATCCTTATGCGATTACCGGAGCTCCCCGCATCGCCAAGGGAATGGTCCTTATTGGCAACGCCGGCGGGGAGTTTGGCGTGCGCGGCTATCTCTCCGCCTACGATGCCGAAAGCGGGAAGTTGATCTGGCGCACTTACACCGTGCCCGGAGATCCCTCGCTAGGCTTCGAGTCCAAAGCGCTGGAGAGTGCGGCCAAGACCTGGCACGGAAAGTGGTGGGTTGCCGGCGGCGGAGGCACACCGTGGGACTCCATCGTCTATGACCCCGGCCTCGACCTCATCTACGCCGGCACGGGCAATGGATCCACGTGGTACCGCGATCTGCGCAGCCCAGGTGGAGGCGACAATCTGTATATCTCCTCCATTTTGGCTCTGCGTCCAAGCACGGGGGAGATTGTTTGGTACTACCAGGTAACTCCGGGAGATAACTGGGACTACGACGCTACGCAACCTTTAATGCTCGCGGATCTGAAGATCAACGGTACCCTGCGCAAGGTCATCATGCAGGCGTCGAAGAACGGATTTTTCTACGTGCTCGATCGCCAGACCGGCCAGTTCCTTTCCGCGAAACAATTCGTTGGGACCGTTACCTGGGCCAGCGGGATCGATCCCAAGACCGGCCGGCCGATCGAATCACCAACCGCGTATCACGGCCTGGAGGCAGTTCTTGTTTCCCCTGCGCCGGGTGGCGCTCATAACTGGTACCCCATGGCGTTTGATCCCGCCACGGGCCTGGTCTACGTGCCGGCACGAGAGGGCTCCCCCGCCCTGCACGCACCAAACAAGAATTGGATCTCAAACACCACCAACTGGAATCTTGGGGAAGATGACGCGTACAACGGGCCGCTGGTGGCCAAATACAATTCCTATCCTCAAATGACCGGCCACCTGATCGCCTGGAACCCGGTCGAGCAGCGTGCGGTGTGGACCGACTCTCTACCCCTGATCGAAAGCGGGGGCGTGCTGGCGACGGCGGGCAACCTGGTCTTCCAGGGTCGCTCCGACGGAATGCTCTGCGCTTATCGCGCTACCGACGGCAAGAAGCTTTGGGAGTTCTACGCGGGCACAGGCATTATGGCTCCGCCGGTCACTTATCTTCTGGGCGGAGTGCAGTACATTACGCTCATGGTTGGCTGGGGTGGCTCCGCCGGAATCAACAACCTTCCGGGCAGCGGCCCTGTAAAACCCGGTTACGGACGCGTCCTTAGCTTCACTCTGGACGGCGATGCAAAACTCAACATTCCTCCCTTCGGACATCAAGGACCGCCTTCGCCTGCGATCCGCATGAACGCCACGCCGGCGACTCTTCACGAAGGTGAAATCCTATATAAGCGGCAATGCTTCTACTGCCACGGAGTGGGGGCCATTTCCGGGTCCGGAGTTCCCGACCTGCGCTATGCTACTGCCGCCACCCATCACCAATTTGCGGCCATCGTGCTGGGAGGAGCCCTGCAGCAAGGTGGCATGCCATCGTTCAAAGACGCGCTCAAGCCGGAGGAAGCGCGAGCCATCGAGGCCTATATTTTGTCTCGCGCTGCCGCTGCGGCCAAGCCGCCTGCAAGTAAAGCGCCTTGAGTGCCTGTAAGCTTGCCCCACAGACAAAACAATTTCAAGCACTGAGCCCTATCCCGGAGGCAACACCCATGAACGAACCACAGCCCGATCACATTCTGCAGGTGGGAATGGGTTTTTTGGCGTCGAAAACGTTGTTGAGTGCCATTGAAATGGAACTATTCACCGAACTGGCCGATCGCTCCGAGCCTTTGGAAATGCTGCAAGGACGGCTTGGGCTGCATCGCCGCGCGGCGCGGGATTTTCTCGATACGCTGGTGGCGCTGAAATTTCTCGATCGCCGTGAGGGCAAGTACTGCAATACGCCCTCTACCGCGTTCTTCCTCGACAAGCGCAAACCGTCGTACATTGGCGGCATTCTCGAGATGGCGAACCACCGGCTCTATCCATTCTGGGGCCATCTCACAACCGCGCTGCGCACGGGCGCTCCACAAAACGAATCCAAGGATGGCGGCCCCGACCCGTTTGTACCTCTCTATGCCGATCCGGCGCGTCTGAAGCAATTCCTGGGAGCCATGACCGGCATAAGCCATGGAGCCAACATGGCCATCGCACGCCTCTTCCCGTGGCAGCAATACCGCACGGCTGTCGATGCCGGAACTGCCCAGGGAGACTTGATCACGCAGGTGGCCCTGGCCAATCCGCATATCGAGGGCACTGGATTCGATCTCCCTGCAGTTGGTCCTATCTTCGAAGAATATGTTGGGGCCAACGGGCTCTCCAGCCGGGTGAAGTTTGCTCCCGGGAGCTTCTTCGAACAGCCGTTGCCCAAGGCGGACGTGGTCATGATGGGCCACATCCTCCACGACTGGGACCTGGAGACAAAGCGAATGCTGATCGCCAAAGCCTTCGCGGCGTTGCCGCCACGCGGCGCGTACATTGTTTACGAGTGCATCATTGACGATGATCGCTCGAACAACGCCTTTGGCCTGCTGATGAGCCTGAACATGCTGATCGAGACCGCCGGCGGTTTCGACTTCACCGGGAGCGACTGCATGCAATGGATGAAGGAAGCAGGCTTCCGCGAGACAAGGGTGGAGCATCTGGCCGGTCCCGACTCCATGGTCATTGGTATCAAGTGACGGGTGTCAAACGAGGTTTAAACATTGAGTGACCATCTCCTGATACGAGTGGCTCGCAGAGAAGATTTTGCGCAATGGAAATTGCTTTGGGACGGCTACAACGCGTTTTACGGTCGCAAAGGATCGACCGCGTTGCCGCACGCCATCACAGAGATGACGTGGTCGCGCTTCTTCGATGGGTATGAACCGATGCAGGCTCTGGTCGCGGAGCACTCGGGACAACTCCTCGGCCTCGCGCACTTACTCTTTCACCGCACCACGATTTCTATAGAGTCCATCTGCTACCTGCAAGACTTGTTTACCGTGGAAACAGCAAGAGGCAAAGGGGTGGGTCGCGCGCTTATAGAGGAAGTCTATCGATACGCGAAACATGCAGGCTGCAGCCGGGTCTATTGGCACACCCATGAGACCAATGCAACCGCGATGAGACTTTATGACAAGGTTGCTGATAAATCTGGATTTGTTGTGTATCGAAAGAGTCTTTAGTGCTTGAACTCAGTCCAGTTCCTATGGAGTTCTCCTCAAGCGACGGGTACTGAATCCCTTTCTCATCGCTACTCTGCGAGCTTATGACTCGGCTTGTTTGCATGAGACGAGCGCGTCTTGACTCTATACTCAGATGTCTATATAAAGACATCTTAATATGGCCAAGACCGATGCCCTGCAAGGTTCACTCGATTTGCTCGTGCTCAAGATATTGTCGCGGCGCCCGCGGCTTCACGGATACGCCATTATGGCAGCCATTGCCAGTACATCCGGTGAAGTGCTGCGCGCAGAGGAGGGCTCGCTCTACCCCGCGCTCTATCGGATGGAGGAAGCGGGCTGGATTCGCGCGGAGTGGATCAAGAAAGACACCGGTCGCCGCGCCCGGATCTACGAACTGACCGCCGCCGGCAAGAAGCAACTGGGTGCAGAAGAGTCGCGCTGGCAGTCAGTCAGCTTGGCCATCAATCGGGTTCTCCGGGAGGCATGACATGTCGTGGTGGTCGCGTATCTCGAATGCCTTGCGCAGCGAGCGTCTGAACCGCGAGATCGATGAAGAGCTGCAGTTGCACATCGAAGAAGCCATTGCATCGGGACGCGACCCCGACGAAGCACGCCGCGCCTTCGGTTCGATACTGCGTCAGCGCGAGGCGAGCCACAGCATTCGCGCTGCCGGATGGCTTGAGTCGCTTCTCGCCGATGTAAGATTCGGCTGGCGCCAGCTCTGCCGCAACAAGGTCACGTCCGTGGCCGCCGTGCTTTCGCTCGCCCTCGGCATCGGTTCCTGTGTCGCCGCCTTCCGTCTTATCGACGCCCTGCTCTGGCGCCCGCTGCCCATCTCCCATTCCAGCAACCTCTACGTCCTCTCCCGCCAGATGACCGGCTTGTACGGCAGGCCTGTCGAGGACGACCACTGGGCCACCCAGGACTTCAAACTCATGCGCGATGCCGTCAAGGACCAGGCCGACCTCATCGCCATCAGCGACGCCGACCGCACGGACATTACCTGGTCCACCGACGACGACATGGAGAAGGCCCACGTCGTTTATGCCTCCGGCAACATGTTCCCGCTCTTCGGCCTTGAACCCACGCTCGGCCGCCTGCTCGCCCCCGCCGATGACCGCGGCCCCGGTCTCGATCCCTATGCCGTCCTCTCCTGGGACTACTGGAATCACCGCTTCGGCCGCGATCCCCACGTGCTCGGCCGCTCGCTCCACATCGGCGGCCAGACCTTCGAAATCATCGGCGTCGGCCCTCGTGATTTCACTGGAACCGAAAAGGGAACTGTCACTGACATCTTTCTGCCCCTCAGCATGAACAGCTTGGCCACCCAGGAAAACGTCACCTGGCACCGCACCTTCCTGATGTTGAAACCCGGCGTCAACCCGGCCACCGCCCTCGAGCCGCTCCGCCAGCATCTCTCCTCCGTCAGCCGCGCCTTCCAGGTCGAGTGCTCCACGTGCTTCCGCGGCATGACCCAGGCGTCCATCGACCGCTTTCTCAATCAGAAGCTTGTCTTCCATCCCGCCGGCGCCGGCATCTCCGACCTCCAGAAGGACTATCGCCGATTACTCGGCGTTCTTGGTCTCCTGGTCGCTCTCGTCCTGCTCATCGCCTGCGTCAACGTTGCCAACATGATGACCGCCCAGGCCGCCGCCCGCGCCCATGAGATGGCTCTCCGAATCTCGATCGGCGCCGGCCGTCGTCGCCTCATCCAGCTCATCCTGTCCCAGAGCGCGCTGCTCGCCCTTTTGGCTTCCGTCCTTGGCGCATTCTTTGCGGCGTGGTCGGCGCCCTTTGTGCTCAGCCTCGTCAATCCGCCCGACAACCCTGCGCGCCTCGCCCTTCCCGCCGACTGGCGTGTGCTTCTCTTCGGCTTCGCGCTCATTATCCTCGTCGTTCTATTGCTTGGTTTGCTTCCTGCTCTCCGTGCCTCTGCGGTCAGGCCCGTCGTCGCCCTTAAAGGTGGTGAAGATCCGCACTCGCCCCGCCGTCTCATGCGTGGAGCGATCGCTCTTCAGGTCGCTTTCTGTTTCCTCGTCCTCTTTCTGTCTTCGCTTTTCGTCGCATCCTTCCAGCGCCTGCAGAACCGCCCCCTCGGTTTCTCCACCGACCGTCTGCTCCTGCTCGAAACCGTTGCCGGCAAAGGCCAGCTCCCTGTTGTCTGGAATCAAACTGCCGAGGCGCTCCGTGCCGTGCCTGGAGTCGCTTCGGTCGCGATCTCAAGCTGGCCGCTTCTTGGACGCATCAAAATCAACAGCGACATCTCCATCAACGGTGCGCCTCCCAGTCCAACTCCCGCCTTTTTCCTGAACGTTTCCCCGGGCTGGCTCTCGACGATGAAGATCCCCCTGGTTTCCGGCCGCGACTTTCGCCCACAAGACACCTCGCCGGGAGCAGCCATTGTCAACGAAACCTTCGCGAAGATCTTCTTCCCCGGCGAAGACCCCATCGGCCGCACCTTTGCGCGCGGCGCCAATCGACCCCTCAATAAGATCGTCGGCGTCACCCCCGACATCCCTGACCACGACTTGCGCGAGCCCAATCGCGCCGTCTTCTACGTACCCTTTGCAGGAATCGATGACAGATCCGCCCCTACGGTCGAAGGCTTCGCCACTTTCGTCCTTCACACCGATGCCCAGAACCCGCTCGCCCTCGCCGGCTCACTCCGCCAGCTCATCGCGCGGCGCCACAACGGCCTTCGCGTCTCGAACATCACCACGCAGCTCGATTTGTACCGCGACCAGACTATTCGCGAGCGCCTGATCGCCATGCTCGCCGGCTTCTTTGCCGCCGTCGCGCTGCTCCTCGCCGGCATCGGACTCTACGCTGTCGTGAACTATTCCGTGCTCCAACGCCGCCGCGAGATAGGTATCCGCATGGCGATTGGCTCGACTCGTGCTGGCATCGTGCGCATTGTGACTCTCGATGCGTTCATGATGATCGCGCTCGGAGGCACCGCGGGCGTCGCGCTCGGTTTCGGCGCGGCGCGCTATGTCGAGTCGCTTTTCTACCAGGTGAAAGCAACCGACGCGGCTATGATCGCGCTGCCGGCGTGTGCCATTCTGCTCACTGCGCTCGTTGCCACTCTGCCCGCCGTGCTTCGCGCGCTGCGCACAGACCCCACCGAGATCCTGCGCGCAGAGTGAGGGACAGATCGTCAACTCACTCTTCGAGATTCGGACTCAGGCTCTACCCCATCTCTACATAAGCAAATTGACAACCTAAACGTCATGGCTGAACAGGCTGCGGAAAACTCTCCACGAGTGGCAGGGCTCCAGCCGTGCCACTCTGGGGCTAACAGCAAGTCCCTCCGGTCCTAATGAGCAACCGGCTTGGCGACCCAAGCGAAGGTAAGGCTCATGCGTTGGTTGTGCGACAAATCTCTCGCTTCCTCACCAGCCTCGCCCCCTGGACGGGTGCCCCTCGCGGGACAAGGCTTGTTGGGAAGCCGGGAAAGCGGAGGACGAAATGACCGCCGCCCCCCAAATAGAGCCTACTGGACATCATGAAATCCTTGCGGATCGTCGCGAGCACACGCTAACCAGCTGAAGAGACCTGCAGGCGGAGTTGGGCCAGCGCCAAGACCGAAATAGCCATGCAGATGCCTTATTCAGAGAAGATGGACTCGATGGGAAGTTGAAAAAGCCTGGATAATTTGAACGCGAGGGGCAGACTGGGATCAAATCTGCCGGTCTCGATGGCATTGACCGACTGCCGGGAAACTCCAAGTTTTTCAGCAAGGTCGGCCTGGCTCCAGTTCCTTTCAGCGCGGAGCACTCGCAGAGAGTTCTTCAACGGTAACTCCGCTGCAGAAGGCGGAAGGCAATTCCAGTCGAAACGAAGAAGAGGTCCGCGTTCAATACGCTAAGCGGAAAGGGTCCCGAATAGAAGTTGATATAGACTCCGGCTATCGCGTTCCCTGCCATCGTTACCGCAAAGCCCCAGAGAAGAGCTCGCACAATAAGCACGCGAATAAACTCGTCCGGCTCGGCTTTCAGATAGCGCCCCGCTACCCACACTGCAAACAGCACCGGGAGTACGGAAAATGCTGCAATCAACCACACAACGACAGCAGAAGGATGCCCATTGTGAGCTGTGAACCTGGAAAGACCCGGGAAGAGATCGAGGAGCGGGTTGGTAAGGTTTGGTGTAGAGAAGTTAGTAAGCAAAGTGAGAAGGATGGCAACCCCCATCAGTTGCACCGAACGGCGCTGCAGTGGAGTCAAGTTCCGATTACAAAGTGACAATTTGGCCTCCCGCTTATGACAAGTAGACTTTACATACCCAAATGTCACGTATACTTGTCATCGCTCCAAGCGGGGGGCGCGCCCTAAAACATGCCCGATTTCGAACAGGACATTCCGATTGTGAACGGTCTCCTGGCTCGCTGCTGTCGTAAAGCTTCTGTTTTCAGTGCGGAGGGAGTGCCGGCAATGGCTGCGCACGTGCAAAATCCCCCCTGTAGGCAGAGAATCGACACGGAGACGACATGCTGGCTGACTTCAAATTTGCACTGCGGCAACTGCGGAAGTCACCGGGATTTGCCCTGACGGCAGTCCTGACCCTCGCGCTGGGGATCGGCCCAAATGCGGCCATCTTTACTTTGCTGGATTCCATCATGCTGCGGCCGCTCCCATTCCCGCAGCCGGACCGGCTGATACGGATCGGATACGGCCCGGGTGACTCCCTCGCCGCCCCGGTTCCCAAGGGCTGGATTCGCGCACTCGGCGAACACGCGGTTTCCTTCGAATCGATCAGCGGATTCGGGCCCAACGCTGAATCGAACGTGGGCGACGTGAACGCGCCGGACCGCGTCTTCGGAACTGAGGTCATGGCGAATGCTCTGGACACGCTGGCCATTCATCCGGCGTTGGGACAATTCTTCACCCCCGACGATGCCTTCTCGGGACATGACCCCGTGGTGGTGCTGAGCTACGGCTATTGGCGCGAACATTTTGCTGAGAACCCCGAGGTGATTGGGACAACCATCCGCATCGACGGCATTTCCCGGCGCGTGATCGGCGTGATGCCCGCCGGTGTGCGGTTTCCGTATGCGGATACGCAGTTCGTGATTCCGGTGACTTTCCGCGGCGGGGATCCCATCGATCCCTGGAATAACTTCGACCTGCACGCATTTGGACGGCTCAAACCGGGGGTAACACCGGCGCGGGCGCAGAGCGAGCTGCGCCATTTACAGAAACAGCTACTGCCACAGTTTCCCTGGATCATGCCCAACGACTGGGCGGCGGACATGAGTGTGGTTCCGCTGCTGGAGGCCGAGGTTGGCGCCATCCGTCCGCGCCTGCTGCTGCTGTTTGGAGCAGTCGGCCTGATTCTGCTCATCGCCTGTGCCAACGTCGCCAACCTGATGCTGGCGCGCGCCAAGGGCCGGGAGCGGGAGATCGCGATTCGCGGAGCCTTGGGCGCCTCCGCGCCGCGCCTGTTGCGTCAGCTGCTCACGGAAAGCATAGTGCTTGGTGCGGCCGCCGGAGCGGTGGGTCTGCTGGCCGCAGCCGCCAGCCTGCGTGCACTGGTCACGCTATTGCCCGCGGATACACCGCGGGTCGAAGACATCGCGCTCCACTGGCCGGTGTTTCTCTTCGCCGCCATCGCCTCGGTGCTGACCGGAGTTCTGTTCGGACTGATTCCAGCACTCCAGATGTCCTCTCCGGACCTGCGCGACTCGCTGCATAGCGCCAACCGCAATGTAACCGGCAAGGCGGGGCAGTTTCGCGCCTCGATGTTGCTGGTTGTGGGGCAGATTGCGCTTTCCGTCGCAGTCATTACGGCCGCGGGCCTTATGCTGCATAGCCTGTGGAGCCTCTCCCAGGTGAACCCGGGATTCGACACCGACCGTATTGTAACCGCGGAGGTGTCGATGGATGCCGACGCGTGCCCGGATCATCATCTGGCTCCTGGCGGAGCTCCAGCGGGCCGTTGCCAGGCCTTTTTTCAGACGCTCCTCGAGCGGCTCCGCGGGGTTGCGGGAGAAGAAGACGTTGCCCTCGCCGGCACCCTGCCTCTGAGCGGGCAATTTGGCAGCTATGCTTATGACGTCGAAGGCCGCCCGCGCGACCCGCGGCAGGAGCCGCAGCTGGCGACGCAGCGCATCGTCTCCCCGGGCTATTTCGCCACCCTCAGCATGAACCTGATGGGCGGAAGGCTGTTGGACGAGCAGGACGCCTCCGGGACCAGCCACGCGGTGGTAATCAACCAACACATGGCGGACCGGCTCTGGCCACACCAAAACCCCCTGGGACAACATCTGATGAATGTGGTCGATGAGCCGCAGCCGGCACAGTGGGCGCCCAACGCTGCGTCCGTCGTATTGGGCGTAGTGAGCAACACGCTCGATGGCAGTCTGGCATCGGCCTTTGGCGACCAGGTGTATCTGCCCATGACGCCGGCGCGGGAGCGGCCCGTCATGTACGTCCTGCTGCGCACCCGAGTCAGTGCGCAACAAGCAGCCGACCAACTGCGGCAGACCGTTGCCGCCATCGATCCGCAAGTGCCTGTGACGCGCGTGCTCACGCTCAACGAGGTGGTTGCCGCGTCGGAAGCGGCTCCGCGATCGCTGACTGTGCTGTTGCTCGCCTTCGGCGGACTCGCAATCATCATCGGCGGTGTCGGTGTCTACAGCCTTATCGCCTACATGGTGAACTGGCGTTTGCGGGAGTTCGGCATCCGGCTGGCACTGGGAGCCCAGCGCGGGCAGATCGTCCAGGGCGTGGTGCGGCAGAGCCTGCTGCTCGCGCTCGGCGGGTGCGCAGCCGGACTCATCGGCGCCGCCCTCATGGCCCACCTGATGCGGGGATTCCTCTTCGGTGTAGGAGCCGTCGATCCGGTAACGTTCTGCGCTGTCCCGTTGCTGATGGCGCTGCTGGCGATCGTTGCCGCCTGGGCTCCGGCGCAGCGGGCAGCGAAGGTGGACCCGATGAAGATACTGCGCATGGAGTGAGAGGGCCGTTCAATCGGTGGCGATGCGGTATGGTGGGAGCTATGAACGATCTAACCTATATCGGCTTCCCGGCCGCATTACCGGCGCTTGAAGAAAAGTCCAAGGCCGTGCATTTCGGAATGCCCTCGGAGCCGCTCCTGGGGGCTCTTCTGCGGGTGCTCGCCGCATCCAAGCCCGGCGGGCGATTCCTGGAACTGGGCACAGGAACCGGCATTGCGACCAGCTGGATCCTGGAGGGGATGGACGTTGACTCGACCCTCGTCAGCGTGGATAACGACGCGGGACTACAGCAAATTGCCGCCGAGATGCTCGGTGATGACCAGCGCCTGACGTTGATAACGGAAGATGGAACCGCCTTTCTTCAGAAGCAACCAGCGGAATGTTTCGATTTTATTTTTGCCGACGCTTTGCCCGGAAAATACGACCGGCTCGAAGATGCACTGTCTATCGTCAAGGTCGGCGGCTTCTACATAATCGACGACATGCTGCCCCAGCCGAACTGGCCGGAAGGACACGCAGAGAAGGTGCCAACCCTCATCGAGAGATTGGCTTCTCGCCCCGATTTCTCAATTCTTCCCCTAGTCTGGGCCAGCGGCGTGGTGATTGCCGTGAAAAAAACGTCAGGGCATCGCGCATAGCTCACTTGGAGTAGTCGTCGTAGAAACCGCGGCCTGACTTGACGCCCAGCCGTCCGTCGTCCACATAACGTTGCAGCAGCCTGCGCGGTCCTTCAGGCACTCCCTCGCGGATCGCGGCATAGTGCTCTTCAATGGCGAGTACAACGTCAAGACCGACCCTGTCCATCAGGCGGAACGGCGCCGGCTGACTGGCAGTGAATAGTGACCAAATCCTGTCGACGTCCTCGAGTTTGGCTACCCCTTCTTCAACCACAGACAAAGACTCGCGCTTGATCGCCGCCCAGATTCGATTGAAGATGAAGCCGGGGCTCTCCCGCTGAACGCGAAAGGGCATCAGGCCATAAAGTGGCAAACGTTCCATGAGGAAGTCGATGATAGCCGGGTCCGTCTTGCCGCAGGACATCAACTCCACAATGCATAGCTCCGGAGGCATGTAATAGTGCATGTTCAGCACCCGCTCCGGACGCGCGACCTTGTCGATCAGTTGACTGGAAGGATAGGAGGAGGAGTTGCTGGCTAAAATCGCGTCCTTGGGCGCCATAGAATCGAGTTGGGCGAAAACTTCTCTCTTGACGTTGAGCTGTTCGGGAACCGCTTCTACGACCAGCCACGCATTTCTTACTGCGATTGCGAGGTCAGTTTCTGGCCGCACGTGTCCGGCGGCTGCCCCTGGAATCGATGCAACGATGGACGGAAGTATCTCGCTGACATATTTCAGTCCCTCGTCGAGCGAGCGGGGGTGAGTGTCGAACATCCGCACTTCCCCTCCCTGTGTGCTCGCCATAAGGGCTATGCGCCGGCCCAAAGTGCCACAACCGATCACCGTAATCGGGCGACCGGCGAATTCTTCCGCCATGCTTGCACTCATTCTTAAGATCCTTTCGTTGAAATACATGCACCACAAAGTGGAAGTTAAGCTTCTACCTGCGGTCAAAGCCAAGCCAGTGCTGCAATCCCGGCGCCCGGTCCTGATCTACCGTCATATACCTTAACGTAAAGCATATGAGCCTGGTCGAGAGCGAGACGCTATTCTTGCCCGACGGCCAAAAAACCAAGGAGAAGCAGCATGCTTGAAAAGAAGTTGGAGTATCCGCCCCTTCCCCCGGACGATCTTAAGCGCACCCTTGCGTTAGCCAAGGCCGAGGAAGAGGATGGCAAGCTGCCACATATCGGGCTGGTTGGGGACACGTACACTATCACCGTCTCCGGGCAGGACACCAACGACCGGTTCTGCGTGATCGATATGCACGTTCCGCCGGGCGGCGGCCCCGGTCCTCATCGCCATGACTTCGAGGAGACGTTCATTCTGCTCGACGGAGAGATCGAGGTAACCTTCCGGGGCGAGACATCGATTGTGCGTGCAGGCGAAACGGCCAACATTCCATCCAACGCCCCCCATCGCTTCCATAACGCCTCTTCCAGGCCGGCGCGCATGATCTGCATCTGCGCTCCCGCAGGCAATGACAGGTTCTTCCTGGAAGTTGGAGTACCCGTCGCGACGCGCACAACCGCACCGCCTAAATTGGACGAAAAGCAGATGATGGAATTCCTGGAGAAGGCAAAGGCGCTTGCCCCGAAGTACCGCACAGAACTTCTGAAGGAAGCGTAGCCCGGCATTCAAGGTGCGTAATGGGTAAAGACAAGCGTGGGAAGTCGAAGGAGTTAGACGAAAAGCTCCCTCCTGGGGAGAGCGCCACACTGCAATTACCTCGAAAGAGGGGGATCCGAGAGCGTCTTAAAGGGGGGCAGGAGGGCCTATCGCTGGGGTGAAGACGGCCCGGCGGATCCTTCTCCTTGGCAAGGTAACTTGAGGCTGACCACGAGGCCGCCTTCCGGACGGTTCCGCGCCCAGACCTCTCCATGATGGAGCCGCACCGCGCGGTTCGCGATTGCCAATCCTACCCCGAATCCGCCGGTGTCTCGTTGTCGCGCGTCGTCTGCCCGGTAGAAGGGCCGGAAGATATTCTCCAGTTCATTCTCCGGGAGGCCGGGTCCGCAATCACTTACATCCAGGGTGACCGTAGGCGCACCAACCTGTTTTTCGCAACTGAGCTTGAGCTCGACTACCGATTGCTCCCGAGTGTAACGAACAGCGTTGCGAACGATGTTCTCGATGGCACGGTAGATCAGTTCCGGGCTTCCCTGAACCACGCAGTCGCAATGGTTCAATAAGCGAACCTGGCAAAGCCGTTGTTCTGCCTCAAATTCCACATCGGGCAGCATCTTTTCGAGCAAAGCATTTAGATGGAAGCTTTCCGTAAAACTGGATGCGTCTGTAGCTTCCATGGAGGAAAGGCGGAGCAGTTGCCCGATCAATTGGTTCAAGCGCCCCGCTTCGCGTTCTATGCGCTTGAGATGTCCCATCATGGCTGGGGGAGACTCTTCGTACGCCAGTTCGAGCGCAACACTCAAACGAGCCAGCGGCGATCGCAACTCATGGGAGACATCACGCAATAGCATCTTCTGCGCGCCGACCAGCCGCTCCAGCCGCTCTGCCATGTAGTTGAAATCCCGCACCAGCCCCTGGATCTCATCTCCTCCGAATAAGCGCTCTTCTCCGTCGGGCTCAGGAACCCGCGTGGCTAGTTCGCCATTGGCCAGGCTGCGAGCGGCGACCCGCAGTTTGCCGATGGGACGGATGAGCAGGAGCACGAGAACAAAGGTGACGGCTCCGCAAACTACGATCGCAACCCATAGCTGAGGAAATGCGAAATGCACAAGATCGCGCAGCCAGTGTCTGTTTCCGGTTCGCGGCCGGCTGAGAAGGAAAACGTAACTGTGTCCGCTAGCAGAATGTACCGTCGTACTCCACAGATATTTGTCGCCCGCCGGCGTGGAATGCACCCCAGGCTGGTTCTCTGCAGCAGCCAACACGTCCGCGGCAGGGGCTCCGGCAGGGTCACAAAGAAGGTGGCCTGGCGCGTCGGCCAGATAGATGGCCAGATTGCGCGATGCAGCATATTCTCGCAGACCGTCGCATCCAGCGGTCTCGTAGGTATTCACGACAGCGGCGCCTTCACTGGGAAGGGCTGTCTTGAGAACATCCATGATCTCGTTGGGCCGGACGAAGCTATGCTGCATGATCAACAGTGTCGAGATAGCAAAAGTGAGGCTTTGCGCAATCCAGAAGCCAAGAAAGATCTTGGTGAATAGCCCGCGCATCGCCTATCGCTCTCCTGCGAGTTTGCGTGAAGACGGCACCGCAAGTTGATACCCCACGCCGCGGATGGTCTTCACCTGATCGCCGAAATTGTCTGCCAGGTCCAATTTGTGGCGCAACCTGCTCACGTGCATATCGAGACTGCGATCGAAGGGGTGAAACTTACGTCCCAGCACGGCTTCCGTTAGCTGCTCCCGGGCCACGACTTCTCCGGCGGAGCGCATGAGCGTTTGCAGCAATCCGAACTCAATATCTGTCAGATCGAGCAATGTGCCATTGCAGCGCGCAACCCGGGCGGTGGTATCCAGCTCCAGGCCGGTCACAATGAGCAAGTCCCCTGCTGCAGCCGGCGCCTCTACGTTCCCGCTCCGGCGCAGGATAGCCCGAATCCTGGCCAACAGCTCGCGCGGATTGAATGGCTTCGGCAGGTAGTCATCAGCCCCGATCTCCAAGCCGACGATGCGGTCAACATCCTCGCCGCGAGCCGTGAGGAGCAGCACATTCATGGGCGATCCCGCGGCGCGTAATCGGCGCAGCACCTCAAAACCGTCCAGACCAGGAAGCATCACGTCAAGCAGCAACATAGAGTAACTGCCACCCAGCGCCGTCTCCAAACCTGTCTTGCCATGGTGCGCCGCGGTCACGTGATAACCATGGCGGCCGAGATAGTCGGTCAGCATAGAGCAGAGTTCCACATCGTCGTCGATCAGAAGAATGGGCTCCATGCGGGTGTCTTTCTGTCCTTTCCGAGACTACGCCGATCGGGAAGCAAGGGAACGCCGAAAATGTAACAAATTGTCACAAGGAGGTGACAGTCCGTTACCAAGAATTACTCATTGTGACCGCAGTGCGAGGCGTATCGGTGTCTTCTGAGGATGGTGACAGGAGCGACCAAATGCGCATTTCCGCTACAACCCTGAGAGTGGCCGTAGCGCTACTCTGCCTGGGCCTTGTTTCAACCCTGAATCTCTTCGCATATCAGGCCGGCGGATCGCTTCATGGCGTGGCGACAGATCCCTCCGGAGCGCGCGTGGTCAAAGCCACGGTCATTGCTCAGGCAGCCGATGGCACGACATCGACCGTTCAGACCAGCGCTGACGGCGCCTACGTTTTTCCCCAGCTCGCCCCCGGTATCTACACCATCAACGTCACTGCCCAGGGACTTTCACTCGCGCAGCCGCAAGTGGTAACCGTTTCGGCGGGGCACGCAACAGTGCAAAATCTCGCCCTCAGTATTGAGGTAGAAAAACAACAAGTCACCGTCAGCGAACAAGGCGCGGGACTCGACACCAGCCCTGACAACAACGCCAACGCCATCGTGATCAAAGGCAAGGATCTGGATGCGCTCTCCGACGATCCCGATGAACTGCAGGATGAGCTGAATGCGCTTGCCGGACCCGCGGCCGGACCCAATGGGGGTGAGATCTACATCGACGGCTTTTCCGGCGGACAGCTTCCGCCCAAGTCTTCCATTCGCGAAATAAGAATCAACCAAAATCCCTTCTCCGCGGAATACGACAAGCTGGGCTACGGACGCATCGAGATACTTACCAAACCGGGCACAGATAAACTGCACGGAATGGTGATGGCCAACGGCAACTCTTCCTCCTTCAACTCGCTGAACACGTTTGTCACCAGCGAACCGGCTTACTACTCCACGTTTTTTCTGGGCAACGTCAGCGGTTCTCTCAACAGCCGGTCCTCCTGGTTTCTAAGTGGATTCCGCCGTGACAATGATGCCAATTCGATCATCAATGCTCAGCTGCTTGATCCCACAGGCGGAAGCTACAACTACTCGGCTGCAGTTCCCAATCCGCAATCGCGCCTGGATTTGAGCCCGCGCTTCGATTTCCAACTTACCCCGACGAATACCCTCACCGTCCGTTATATGTACGACCGGCAAAAAAGCACCAACAACGGCGTGTCGCAGTTTGCCCTGCAGGCCCAAGGCTACGACACCCTAGACCAGGAGAACACCTTGCAGTTAAGCGACACCCAGGTGCTTAGCGACAAGGTGATCAACGAAACGCGATTTGAGTATATTCGCGACCGCGACAATCAGAATCCTCTCTACAACACCCCGACCATCACCGTACAAGGCGCCTTTACCGGAGGCGGCAACAACGAGGGGACCATACGCGACGCTCAGGACCATTATGAGCTGCAGAACTACACCACCGCGGCGCTGGGGACACACACCATCCGCTTTGGGGCCCGGCTGCGAGCCGTGCGCGATTCCAATGAATCAACATCCGGATTCAATGGAAACTTCACCTATGCTTCTCTCAATAGCTACGCTGCCGGGCAGCCCTCGCAGTACGAGGTAACCGTGGGTACTCCAGCCGCCCGTGTCACCCTCTTTGACGCTGGTGTTTTCTACCAGGACGATTGGCGGCTGCGTCCCAACTTTACCCTGAGCTATGGAATCCGCTACGAGGGGCAGAACTGGATTAACGACCATGCTGACTTCGCGCCGCGGTTGTCGTTCGCCTGGGGTGTTGGCGGCGGAAGCAAACCCGCAAAGACGGTGATCCGTGGCGGCTACGGCTGGTTCTTTGATCGCTTCCCATCTGCCAATGTCCTGCAGGCGATTCGCCAGAATGGTATCAACCAGCAGCAGTATGTAGTGAAGAACCCCTCTCCTGGCGAGACCGCCGCGACAGCCTCTGTGGTGGCCAGCGAGGCCGCGCCAACCACGTATTCCATCGCCCCTAATCTGACGGCGCCTGTGAACATGCAGGCGGCCATAGGGGTCGAACATCGGTTTGGGCAAAAGATCACCATCGCCAGCACCTATATCAACTCGCACGGGGTCCATCAACTGTATTCCGACAATATCAATGCCTTCCTGCCCGGCACTTATGACATCACAACGGGTACCGGTGTGCGGCCCAATGGCATCAATGAAAATACCTATCAATATCAGTCAGGGGGTATCTACAACCAGAATCAATTAGTCACCAACTTCAGCATTCGTGAGCGCAAGATCACGCTTTTTGGTTTCTACATGGTGAACTTCGCCAAGGCCGATACCTCGGGAGTAACATACTTTCCTTCCAATCAATTTGATCCCCGGGCCGATTACGGCAGGTCGACATTCGACGTCCACAATCGCTTTCTCGTGGGTGGTAACTACCTGGCTCCTCTCGGCGTTTCCATCAGCCCTTTTCTGGTGACCAATTCCGGCACGCCCTTCAACATTACCGTCGGGCAAGATCTGAACGGCGACAACCAGTTCAACGATCGGCCCTCGTTTGCAACTTCCACAAGCACGGATGTGATGAACACGAAATATGGCAGTTTCGACCTCAACCCGGGAGCAAACGAGGCACGCGTCCCTTACAACTACGTGAACGGCCCCGGGGCATTCAGCCTCAATCTGCGGGTAAGCAAATCGATCGGCATCGGACCGCGCGCCGAGGGAGGGGCAAGTGGTGGTTTCAACGGACCCCCTCCCGGTGGCGGCCGGGGCCCGGGTGGCGGTGGCCCTCCAGGAGGCGGACTTGGGCCCGGAGGCCTCAGCAGCTCTGGCGGAAGACCGCCCATGCTCGATCAGAAGGCGGCACGCCGTTACTCGTTGAACTTCACGGCGATGAGCAGAAACGTCTTCAACAACGTGAACCTTGCGCCGCCCGTGGGCGTGTTGGAGTCGCCCCTGTTTGGAAAATCAAACGCGCTCGCGGGTGGCTTCTTTTCCTCGCCTTCTTCTAATAGAAGCATCGATCTTCAGGTGGCGTTCAATTTTTAGGGTCGATACTTGAGCGTTGCGTGTCGCTAGACGTGTTGCAAAAAAACCCCGCAGGAGTCTGCCTCTTGTTCCCTACAAAGGGCGGGTGCCCCACATCTCGCGAAAAACAAGCGAGATATGGGGCACCCGCCCTTAGCGAGGGAACGAAAAAGTGCCCGTTCGTAAGTGGGTTCACACGCAGATACTTTAGCCCCCAAATCGACCATCCGGCTCCTTGCCTTTTGTGACAAAAAACGCCAGCACAGCCAAATCCCAGAAAAAATATTTAAGAAAAAGCTTGCATCTGATCTGGTGATGTAGTTAACTACATCACCAGAGAGCAAACCTCTCGGATGGGCTACTGGGAAAACAGGAATGGATCAGTGGAACGACACTCAACCGATTTACCGCCAGTTGCGGGACCGCGTCGCGGCCATGATCCTCGACGGCGTGCTCAAGGAAGGCGACCCCCTCCCCTCCGTGCGTAATGTCGCCGCAGAATTTCGGGTCAATCCGATTACCGTTCTCAAGGGTTATCAGGAACTCGTCGACGAGCAGCTGGTCGAGACGAAGCGAGGTCGTGGCATGTTCATCAATCAGGGCGCGCGTGATCTGTTGCTGCAAGGCGAACGCCAGAAATTTCTTGCCGCTGAATGGCCGCGAATCTACGCCACCATCCAACGGCTTGGCTTGAGCGCGGAAGAACTGCTGGCCGCGGTCCCACCCCCAAGGTCGTCGAACGGCCTAAAGGAGAAACCGAAGCCATGAACGTCGTGGAAGCACGCGGCCTGCGCAAATCCTTCGGCAAGACCGTCGCCCTCGACGGCGTGGATATGCGTGTAGAAGAAGGCCGCATCCTCGGATTGATCGGCCCCAACGGCGCCGGTAAGAGCACTGCGCTCCACGCGATTCTCGGTCTCATCCCGTACCAGGGAGAACTGAAAGTGCTCGGGCGCGATCCCTGGAGCGAGCGCGATCAACTTATGCGCGACGTCTGCTTCATTGCCGATGTCGCTGTACTCCCGCGCTGGTTGCGGGTTTCGCAAGCGCTTGACTACGTCGCCGGCGTGCATCCCCGCTTCGTGCGCGAGAAAGCGGAAGCCTTTCTTGCCCGCACAACCATCAAGCGCGCCAGCAAGGTGCGGGAATTATCCAAGGGCATGGTGACTCAGCTGCATCTCGCCCTGGTGATGGCTATTGACGCGAAATTGCTCGTGCTCGACGAACCGACGCTGGGCCTCGACCTGCTCTATCGCAAGCAGTTTTACGATTCCCTGCTAAACGAATACTTCGATCACACCCGCACCATCGTGGTCACCACCCACCAGGTGGAAGAGGTGCAGCACGTTCTCACCGATGTCATGTTCATTAACCGCGGCCGCATCGTGCTCGATTGCAGCATGGAAGCATGCGAGGCGCGCTATCACGAAGTCATGGTGCATCCAGAGCAGGTTGCCACCGCGCGGGCGCTCAAGCCGATGCACGAACGCCACCTCTTCGGCCGCAGCGTGTTGCTCTTCGATGCGGTCGATCGTCAGCAGCTCGCCCCGCTGGGCGAAGTGCGCACGCCCAGCATTGCCGACTTATTCGTCGCCCTGATGGGAGAGGCAAGCGAGACCAACAACGTCGCACCCAAGGGAGCCGCCCTATGAATACTCAATCTCCGCAGCTGATCGTCCCCGGCGCCATGCCGGCTACCCGGCCCTTGTTCTGGTCGGTGCGGCGCGAATTGTGGGAGAACCGTTCCCTCTATCTCGCACCTTTAGCCGTCGCCGCCGCCGCGTTATTCGGTTTCCTGCTCGCCCTCATTAAACGGCCGAAAGACGAAGGACTCACGCCGATCAATCCATCATTTGCGCCCACCGCGCTCGCCATGCCCTACAGCCACGCTGCCATGCTGCTGGTGCTGACAGCGTTTATCGTTGTCATCTTCTACTGTCTCGATGCGCTTTATGGGGAACGTCGCGATCGCACCATCCTGTTCTGGAAGTCGCTGCCGGTTTCCGATCTGACGACCGTACTCGCAAAGGCCGGCGTTCCCCTCGCGGTTCTGCCCCTGATCGTCTTCGCCATCACCGTCGCCGTGCAGCTAACCATGCTGGTGCTGAGCGTCGCAGCCCTACTCATGAGCGGCGGTAGTGTCGCGACTCTGTGGAGACACTTGCCACTCTTCCAGTTGCAAGCGGTCCTGCTCTACAGTCTGGCCGTCATTACGCTCTGGTATGCGCCCATCTATGCGTGGTTGCTGCTGATCTCCGCCTGGGCACGCCGCACCACCTTCCTCTGGGCGGTCCTGCCGCCGCTGGCCATCTGCCTGGTCGAGTTCATTGCCTTCCACACGAAGCATTTCGCATCGTTATTGCACGAACGTTTCTTTGGATTCGCTCCCCGGGCTTTCAACTACAGGACGCCCGATGGCGCCTTGATCGATCCCCATTTCATTCCCATAACCCAAATCACTCCGGGCAGATTCCTGGGCACCCCAGGCCTCTGGATTGGCCTGCTATTCGCGGCCGTCTTCCTCGCCGCTGCGATCCGCCTGCGCCGTTACCGGGAACCCATCTGATTTCTCGACGTTCAGGAGGATGTATGGAAACCGTAACTGTTCTCACTTCAGCGATGGAATGCACTTCCCTCTCACCCAGTGCTGCCATCTGGCAGGACGTCCTGGCACAGGCAATGACCGGCGAGTTAATCGCCGCCATGAACTACACCTCCCTGGCGGAGATCTGTGAGGATCCCGAAGAAGTAGCCGATGCCCTGGAGCACGCGGACGGGGAACGGTGGCATGCGGCTGCCTTTGCGGCCGAAGGACGCAAGATGGGGCTGAGCGTCCCCAATAACGTCAACGCCAAACATTGGAAGCGGCTGCGCGAGGCATTCCTGCGCTGCATCGAAGCCCGCGACTTTATTGCCTGCCTGATCGTTCAGGAGATCATGCTGGAATCCTTCGCCGTCGCCAGCTATGCCCGGGTCGGCAAGGTAGGGCCAGGCAGTCTGGGCAAAACCTTTGCCGCCATCGCAGCCGAGGAAGAGGGGCATGTCGATCACGCCATGGAGATCCTCCAGGCGGAGCGAGCCCTGGACCCGCAGCGATTCGACGACAAAGTGTACCGGCTGCATTTGGACGTGATGACCACCCTGGCGGAGATGCTTACCAGGGAATGCAGGAACGGACACTGCGAAGTGTGCCATGGCAGCTGCGTGAAACCGTCACTGCCCGAGGTCATGCTGTCTGCTTCCGAACTTCGCGGAGTGTCACTGCAACAGTATCTAAAGACCCTCGACAAGCTGGGCCTCCCCGGAGAGGTGACACTAACATGGGTAAGTCGGTTGCCAGTCTAGCCAGGCGAGGGATCGATTTCGCCCTCATCGGGCATCAGGAAAGCTGGAGAGCGGCTGCGGATGTGCTTGCCGTCCTGCGCGGTCCGCAGCATGCACCTCTGCCGGACGACGAGATTAAGGACATCCTACCCTGGATCCCGCCCAGGGCAGTCTGTCATGTCGAAGTAGGATCGACAACGGGCGTGAAGGCGAACGGTGTTTACATTGACTCCTTCATCCCTCCCGATCGTCTGGACGCTCCCTATATGCACGACAACATCGCCCGCGTGCGCGGGGCCGCGGCCTGCGCTATCAACGCAGGAGCTAAGATCGTAAGTTTGGGCGGGTTCAGTTCCATTCTGATCGAGGGCAACTTCGAGCAGCTTCCCGACCGCCACGATACCGTCTTCACCACCGGCAATACGTTGGCCGTAGGCTTCATTGTTCAGGGCATCATGAAGATGTGCGCGCTCGAAGGCCGGAACCTTCGCCGATCAACCCTGCTCATCGTGGGAGCCACAGGAGATGTGGGTTCCGGCTGCGCCCGCTGCCTGGCGCCATTCGTTAAGCGCGTGCTGCTCAGCGCGCGCAACCTGGAACGCCTACGCAAGCTCGCCGCGGAACTCGAAGCCAATGGAGTTCAGGTGGAGATCGCAACGGGTCGACAACAATTCTCCGCCGAGGCCGACGTAGTGATCTGCGCGGCGAGTCTGCCGTCGGGTTCGCTTCTATTGGGTCGCATCGCGCCCGGCGCAATCGTATGCGATGCGGGCTATCCCAAGAACCTCTCCCCGAACGCGCAGATGCCGGACGCCAGAATCTTCTTCGGAGGTCTGGGACAAATCACTAATGGAATGAGCTTCACTCCGGATCTTCATGGAGTTCTCAATCGCCATCCCTTCCCCGACGTGGCCCATGGATGTCTCCTCGAAGGCATGGCTCTCGCACTGGAGGGCCGTTTCGAGCCCTTCTCCCAGGGAAGAGGCTTCATCACTCCACAGCGCGTAGAAGAGATAGAAACCATCGTGGAACGGCACGGGATCTATCTTGCCCCGCTATACAACGCCTACGGACCACTGGAGAACGTGCTCGATCACGAGGCGGAAGGAATCCCATTGGAGTCTGCGTTCTAGTAGAAGCAACAAGGATAGAACGAGTAACCCTGGTTCCCTGACGAAGGGCGGGTGCCCCATATCTCGCTCGTTTTTCGCGAGATGTGGGATACCACTGGTCTTTCCCCCTTACTCTCCATTCAACCCACGCACTTAGCGGTCAACATCGGTGGCATCCCACATCTCGCCCAGGGAACCAAAGGTAGACGCTATTCGTAGCGTAGAGCGACGTTGGGATCCACCTGTGAAGCACGCCGGGCGGGCAAGTAGGCTGCAAAGATCGAGACAGCGATCATGAGCGCGATCGCACCGATGATGGAGACGGGATCGTCGGGGCCGAGTCCGAAGAGGACGTTCGAGAGCAGGTGCGGATCCTCAAGCTTCTCCACCAGCAGAGCTCCGCCCCATGCGAAGGGGATGCCGATGGCAAGGCCCACGCCGGCCAACACGAATATTTCCCGCATCACAAGCCAGAGGATATGGGAGCGGCCGGCGCCCAGCGCCATGCGAATGCCGATTTCATTCGTCCGACGCGTGACGGCGTAGGACATGAGGCCATAGATGCCAATGCAGACCAGGAAGACGGCGAGCAGTCCAAAGAAGGCGGAGAGCTGCGCAATGAGGCGCTGCGGGCCGAGGGACTGGTCCACTTTCTCCGACAGAGTCGATACGTCTCCGACCGGCAGGTTGGGATCGATCTGACTAATGGCCTGGCGCACTTCCGGAATGATCTGCTGCTCATCGCCGGAATAGCGCACCTCGAAATTAGGCAGAAACTGCAGATGCTGGGCCCAGGAAAAGTAGATGGCTGGATGCGGGCGCTCCTGCAAGGCCACGTACTTGGCGTCCTTAACCACGCCGATAATCTCGTAATCACCACTGTGCGCCGGGTCGTCACCTAAACCGAAGCGGCGCCCGACAGGCGAGATGCCGGGAAAGAATTGCCGCGCCATGGTTTCGTTGATGACGGCTACTTTCGGAGACTTCTCCTGGTCCTGAGAGTTAAAGGAGCGTCCCGCCAGCATAGGCAGACCGAGAGTGGCGAAGAACTGGTGCCCGACGACGTTGTTCAGTGTTTCGTGGCCGTTCTCTGGCGTGCGCGGAATTCCCTGAAGAGTAACGTACTCCGACCATTCTCCCTGGTTGAAGGTGAAGAACGAAAAACTGGCTGCGCGGATGCCCGGCAGCTCGCTGACGCGTTGTTCAATCTGTTGCAGCAGGTTTCTCAAGCGCGGATCGTCCTGCTGATAACCGAGCGAGCTCTCATCGAGCTGAAAGACGAGCACGTTCTGTTTATCGAATCCGGTGTCGACGCTGGTGAGCTTGCCCAGGCTGCGCAGGAACAATCCGGCGCCCGCGAGAAGCACGACCGACAGAGCGATCTGCGAGACGACGAGGATGCGCGCCAGGCGATTGCGCGCCGGTGCGGATGACCCGCCGCGACCATCTTTGAGCGACGACGTCAGCTGAAGGCGCGTGGCTCCGATAGCAGGTGCCATCCCGAAGAGGAGCGCGGTAAAAACGGTGAGCAGCAAGGTGAAGCCGAGCACGCGCAGATCCGGAGAAACCTCGAGCGCTACGGGAACGCCGCCTGCAGCCATCTTAAGAAGCAGATGGCTGGTTGGCCACGCGAGAGCGATTCCCAGCGCCGCGCCCAGCAGGGCGAGAACGAAGCTCTCTGTCAGCAGCTGCACAATCAACCGCGCCCGCGTTGCGCCAATGGCCATGCGCACTGCAATTTCGCGTGACCGTGCCGTGCCCCGGGCCAGCAGGAGATTCGCGATATTAGCGCAGGCGATCAGCAGGACGAGACCCACCACGGTCATTAGGATTTCGAGCGGCAATGAAAATTGAGAACGTAGCTGTGAAAGGCCGTGGGCGGCCGGCGTGAGTTCGATGAAGGCATGGTCGATGCTCTGCAATTCCTTTGGCGAAGGTTGCGAGCCAACATACTCGCTGCGCAGAATCTGTTTGAACAGCAGGTTGGTGTTGGCACTGGCCTGGGCGGCGGTCACTCCAGGTTTGAGCCGGGCGATGAGATAGAGAGACTGGAAAAATTTATCGTCAAGCCCATTCCATCCCGGCGAGATCTCCTTCTCCATGGAGAGCGGAATCCATAGGTCCGGCGACTGGCCTACGCTCGCGCCGAAGAAATTGGGCGCGGCGACGCCGACGATAGTGTAGTTGTGCTTTTCAAAACTGACGGTGCGGCCGAGGATGGACGGGTCTCCCCCGAAGCGCTGCTGCCACCAGGAATAGCTGGCGACGGCGACTGGTCCCGCTCCGGCTGTGCGGTCGTCGGCCTCAGTGAGCACGCGGCCGAGGGATGGCTGGACGCCCAAAACAGAGAAGAACGATCCGGAAACCAGATCGGTCTTTATCAGCTCGAGGCCGCCGTTAGCGACCGAGCCGTGGCTAGAAAACTCGATACTGTCGATGGCAGTAACGCCGGCGAAGACGTCGTTCTTCTGACTGATCTCACGGTAGAAGGGATAGGAAAACAGATCCCAGCTCCGGTTGGGGAGTTCGCCGATGCTGCCCACCCATCCACCGTGACCGAACAGTACCAGGCGATCTGGTTCCTGCACCGGCAGCGAACGCAACATGACCGCGTCAAGCAGGCTGAAGATAGCGGTGTTGGCGCCGATGCCGAGGGCGAGTGACAGAATAGCGATGGCGGTTACGCCCGGGCTGCGGAGCATCCCGCGCAGCCCATAGCTTACGTCCTGCAAAAATCGCTCCAACCACTGCCATCCCCATGCCGTGTGGCTGATCTCCCTGAGGGCGGTTGGGTTTCCAAAGCGGCGCATGGCCGCTGAACGGGCCTCTTCAGAAGACAGACCGGTCTGGATTTTTTCTTGCGCGCGCAGTTCCAGGTGGAGGCGCATCTCTTCTTCGAGGTCGGCGTCGAACCGGTGGCGGCGAAACAACATGGAGAGACGTCTAGCGATTTCGGAGAGCCAGTTCATGGTTGCGCTCCTTTCCGGCCGTCTGTTTACGTTGCCTCAATGACCCGATGGACTTCTGACATAGTCAGACTATGGAAGTGTGCAACGCAGCCCCGCCGTTGTCAAGCGCCCTTCCACGCTAACTTCGGGATAGCGAGCGGTCCCGATACAAACTTCTCCAAATTAGCTTTCGGGAGCTACGGTTTTGCCTTTATCAGAAACGACGCTTCCTGCCGAGGGAAAGAAACCGCAGGTGCGCTGCGCTCCGGTCGGAGACTGTGACTTTTTGATTTGTCGTGCGAAGTTCTAGGGACTTGCAGTTCCGCTTCACCTCAAGCCAATGCCGTCGCCAGCGATTCTTTCAGCCGCTAACGAACTCCCGATGGAAGAGCCTCTCCCCCCTTTGTCATCCCGTCGAAGCGTAGCGTAGTGGAGGGACCTGCTGTTTCTTTCCCCCGGCAGAAAGCGTCGTTGCTGATAAAGGCAAAATAACAGCGCCCCGAACGAAACGCGTTACTGCCAGCCCCCTCCCAGTGCACTGTAGAGCTGGACCAGGGTGAGCGCTTCGCCCTGCTGCGCGGTTACCAGGGTCAGCTGCGCCGAGTAGAGGTTCGTGTCGTTCGTAAGGACCTCGAGGTAAGCCGTAGATCCACCCTCGTAGCGGAGGCGGGCTAGACGAGCGGAGTCCTGGGCAGCCGCCACGAGCTTCTCCTGCTGCTCGCGGTAGGCACGTTGTTTGTTCAGCGCGATCAAGGCGTTTGATACATCGCGAAATGCCCCAGCGATGGTTTTCTGGTAAGTGATCACCAGCTCCTGATCCGTGGCTTTGGCCTGATTCAATTGGCCTCTCAGCTTGCCGCCTTCAAAAAGCGGCTGCGTCAACGAGCCGAGTCCGTAAATCGTCCGGGAGCTGCTGTCGAAGATGTTGGAGAAATTGTCTCCCCCTACGCCGGCGGAAGCGCTGATCGATAGCTGGGGAAAGAATTGCGCACGCGCCACGCCAATGTTCGCATTAGCCGCTTTGAGCTGCGCCTCCGATTGCTGAATATCGGGCCGGCGTTCCAACAATTGCGAAGGGATGCCGGTTGGCAAATTCTGCGGCGGAGGCGTGAGCGCGGTTGGATCCGTGTGGGCTACCGGACCCGGATTCTCTCCGATCAAGAGGCGGAGCGCGTTCTCCTGCTGCTGCACTTGCTGCTCCAACTGCGGCAGTTGCGAGCTTGCAGTGTAAAGCAGCTGCTCGGCCTGTCGTAGATCAGAGAGCGGAACGGAGCCGCCGCTCTCCAACCGCCTGGTCAGGTCGACCGAATCCTGTCTGGCCTTTAATGTTTGCCGGGTAACATCGACCTCACGGTCGAGCGCCCGCAGTTGAATGTAGGCCGTGGCCACTTCCTGCACCAGCGTCAGGCGCACCGCGCGCTGGGCCCAGGTTTGGGCCAGGAGCGTGGCGCGGGCAGCTTCCGTCTGTTTGCGATAAAGGCCCCAGAAGTCCGGGTTCCACGCAGCGGAGAGACTAAAGGCACCCACGACGATCGGGCTGCTAATCGAATTGGCCCCACCACCCGTGTAGCTGCTAATGCCGGGAATGTCCACGCCCGCGCCGGTGCCGCCAACGCTGAGGGTGGGAAATTGCTGCGACCGGGTAATCTGCACCTGTGCCTGTTGCTCCAGGATGCGTTGCGCCGCGATGCGGAGATCGTAATTGTTAGTGAGCGCCTTACGAATCAGATCCTGCAGCTCCGGCTCGTGGAACACCTGGGCCCATTGCTCATCGCCCAGAGAGCCCTGCGCATCGCTGATGACCGCGGTATCGTCCGCCCCGCGGAATGCGGGTGGAGTGGGGTACGCGGGCCGCTTGTACTTGGGCCCCACCGTGCACCCGGCCGCCGCGGCTAACAACACGGCAGTGAAGATAATCGTGTACGCGCGCCTGAACCAAACCGGAGAGATGCTCATGCCTGACCTCCACGCGTCGGACCGCCGGCGGCCGCGCCCAGGGCCACGGGATCCAGATTTCCCTTCGAGTCCATGGTTGTGCCCCTCCCTCCGCGCGCGTAGCGATGCGATAGGTACTCGACGACGGAGAAGGTCACGGGAATGAAAATAAGGCCGATGGCGGTTGAAAGGAACATACCGCCGACCACCACGGTGCCGAGGATGCGGCGTGAAGCGCCGCCGGCGCCGGAGGCGAACCACAGCGGAAGGCAGCCGAAGACGAAAGCGAGCGCCGTCATTACGATGGGACGGAAACGCAATCGGGCAGCGGCAAGCGCCGCCTCCGCAATGCTCTGACCCGCCTCGTAATTGGCCTTCGCGAATTCCACGATGAGGATGGCATTTTTGGCCGAGAGACCGATCAGCATGACCAGACCAATGGTGGCAAAAATGTCATTCTCAAACGAGCGAACATGCAGGGCCAGGTAACCGCCGAGGATGGCCACCGGAGTGCTGAGCAGCACGCTGAATGGCAGCGTCCAGCTTTCATACAAAGCAGCCAGGATGAGGAAGACGAAGAGCAGCGACAGGCCAAAAACCGCCCACGACGGCACACCTTTCTCCGCCTGCTGTTCCTGATAAGACATACCCGAGTAATCGAAGCCGGCGCCCGCAGGCATGGTCTGTGCGAAGACCTCTTCCAGAGCGTGCCGGACCTGGCCGGAACTGTAACCGGGACTACCCGTGATATTCAACTGCGCTGCGTTGTACTCGTTGAAGCGGTAGATGAATTCGGGGCCGGTGGTTTGCGTCACTTTTACCAGCGAGGAAAGCGGAACCTGGCTACCGTTCGCGCTGCGTACATAGAACTGACTGATGTTCGCGATGTTCTGGCGCGAGGTGCCTTCCGCTTCGACGTAGGTTTGCCACTGGCGGCCGAAGCGATTGAAGTAGTTGACCAGGTAGCCGCCCATGAAGGTCGACATGGTGGTGTAGATATCCGAGAGCTGTACCTGTTGTTGCAGCGCCTTTGCCTTATCGACATCGGCGTAAAGCTGGGGTACAGCGGGCTGATAGGAAGGAATGACGGCCGCGACCTCAGGCCGCTTGCTCGCCGCGGCGAGGAAAGTAAAAACATTTTTGGCAAGGACCATGGGGTCGTCGCCTCCGGAACGATCTTCGAGGATCATGGTCACGCCGCCGGAAGTTCCGATACCAGGGATCGATGGCGGCGGAAAAGCAAACGCGATGCCTGCAGGGTTGGCTGCCAGCTGCCTTTGCAGATGGCTCTGAATGTAGTCCAGTTGCTCCTGTTTGGTTTTGCGCTGATCCCATGGTTTGAGCGCCACAAAGAAGAAACCGGCGTTGGTGCTTTGCACCTGGGTGAGCAGGGAGAAATCGTTAACCGCGATGACGCCCTGTACGCCAGGGGTTTTGAGCAACGCGTCGGTGATCTTTTGCTCAGCAAGGTCGGTGCGTTGGGCCGATGCGGCGTCCGGTAGTTGCAGGGCGAGGAACATGTAGCCCTGGTCTTCCGTGGGGATGAAGCCGCCGGGAAGACTTTTGCCCAGATAGCCGCCAAGCAGCGCAATCAGGGCGAGAGCGACCATGGCGACGGCGGACTTATGGATGAGCACATCCGAAGTGTGGACAAAGCTGTTGGTGGTGCGGCCGAAGAATTTGTTAAACAGCCCAAACCCCTTGCCCAGAAGGCCAGTCTTCCGTTCTTCGTCCTTGGGCTTGAGCAGCAGGGATGCGAGCGCGGGCGAAAGGGTCAGCGCATTGAACGCAGAAATCAGCACCGAGATGGCGATGGTGACGGCAAACTGCTGATACATGCGCCCGGTGATGCCGGGAATGAACGCCGTTGGGATGAACACGGCGGCGAGGATGAGGGCGATGGCGACTACCGGACCACCCACCTCTTCCATGGCCTTGATGGTCGCGGCCGTTGGATCCATGCCTTCCTCAATGTGATGCTCCACCGCCTCGACCACGATGATGGCGTCATCGACCACCAGCCCGATGGCAAGCACCAGGCCGAAGAGAGAAAGGGTGTTGATGGAGAAACCCAGCGCGGGAAAGATAATGAAGGTTCCGACCAGCGAGACGGGAACGGCCAGCAAAGGAATCAGTGTGGCGCGCCACCCCTGGAGGAAGATGAAGACGACAATTACGACCAGGCCGAGAGCTTCCAGCAGCGTGAGCACGATCTCGTGGATACCGGCGGTGACAGCCTTGGTGGTGTCGAGCGGGACATCGTAGGTGATGCCGGCGGGAAAGGTCTTCGAGAGTTCCTTCATCCGGGCAGTGACGGCAGCGGCGGTCTCAACGGCGTTGGAGCCGGGTAGCTGGTAGATGGCCATGACGCCGGAGGGGGCCTGGTTGTAGCGGGCAGAGATGGTGTAGGCCTGCTCGCCCAGCTCAACGCGGGCGATGTCACGCAGGCGCACGATGGACCCATCGGGGTTGGCGCGGATGACGATGTCGCCAAACTCCGCCGCCTTGACCAGGCGGCCCTGCGTCCGCACGGTGAAGGTAAATTGCTGACCCTGCGGGATCGGCTCAGCACCGATCTGGCCGGCCGGGTTCACGTTGTTCTGCGTCTGGATAGCCTGGATGACGTCTGTCGCCGTGATGCCCAGCTTGGCCATCTGGTCGGGGTGCACCCAAATGCGCATTGCGTACTGCCCGCCGAACACCTGCACGCGCGACACACCTTTGACTCGGGCGAGCTGATCCTGCAGGTTGATGATGGCGTAGTTAGTGAGGAACTCCTGGCTCAGTTTGCCGCCGGGCGAGTTGACGGCGACCAGCATCAGCGGCGAGGTCAGCGCCTTCTGCACCGTGAGGCCGGCGGTCGTGACCTGTGCCGGCAACTGTGACTGTGCCTGATCGACACGCAGCTGGGCAAGTACCTGGTCGATGTTGGGATTGGTCTTGACGTCGAAATCGACGAAGAGCTGGACCACTCCGTTGTTGGCGCTGACCGAGTCCATGTAGATCATGTTGTCGACGCCGTTCATCTGCTGCTCGATCGGCGTAGAGACCGCTTCGGAAACCGTCTTCGAGTCCGCGCCGGGGTAGGTGGCAGTTACCAGGATTTCCGGCGGAACGATATCAGGGTACTGCGAGGTAGGGAGGCTTATCAGCGAGACCGTACCGAGGATCACGGTCAAGATGGCGATGACGATGGCAACGATGGGGCGGCGAATAAAAAACTTCGACATCAGTTATCTCCCTGCCGCGTTGGCCGCCGAGGCGACGGTGGCCGGCGCGGGATGCGGACGAACGGGAGCACCCTCGCGAAGTTTTTGCAGGTTGTCGATGATGACTTGCGCCCCGGGAGCAATCCCTCCTTCCACCAGCCAGTCGGCGCCGATTTGTGGCCCCAGTTGGACGGTGGTGAGATGGGCTTTATTGTCATTGCCCGCGACATAGACCTGTTGCAATCCCTGCAGTTCCTGCACCGCAACCTGCGGGATGAGCAAGGCGTTGTGGCGCAATTGCGTCTCGCCTCGCACCCGGCCGTACTGGCCGGGGCGGAGAATGTTATTGGGATTGGGGAAGACGGCAGCGATGCGGATGGCGCCGGTCTGTGCGTTCATCTGCCGGTCGACAAACTCGATGTGGCCTTTCAGTGGGTAGACCTCGCCGTTGGCGAGCGTCAGCGTGAGGGGAATGGCGCTCTCACTTTTGAGCAGGTCGCCGCCCGCGCCACGAGCCCGTTGGATGAGGGCCAGATATTCTGCGTCGCTGATGGAAAAGTAGACTTTGATAGGGTTGAGCTGGGAGACGGCCGTCAGCACCGACTGGGTGTTCACCAGATTGCCGACCTGCGTGGTGGCCTGGCCGGCGACGCCGGTAATGAGCGACCGCACATGCGTGAAGCCAAGGTTTAACTGAGCGTTTTCGACCGCAGCTTCAGCGGCGGCTACAGAAGCCTTTGCGGATTGCACCGAAGCCTCAGTCTGCGCCTTCTGTTGAACATCGTTGTCGAGTTGGCTCTGGGAGATGGCCCGGGCCTGGGCGAGCGGAGTATCCCGCTTGACGTTGATCTCGGCCAGACCGAGTTGCGCTTGCGCTTGAAGCACTTGACCCTGGGCCTGGGCCAGCTGGCCTTTGGCCTGATCGAGCGCTGCCTGGAACGGACGAGGATCGATCTCGAACAGGATCTGTCCTTTGGACACTTGGGCGCCTTCTCGATAATTCTGTTTGATCAAATAGCCGTTAGCCTGGGGCTGGATCTGCGCGTTGACGTAGCCGTCGAGCGTGCCGACCCACTCATTGGAAACGGGCACGTCGGATGGCTCGAGCTGAACGACCGAGACCGGCAGAGGTGGCGGCGCCGTTGGCGCGGCGGAACTTTTTCCACAGCCGGTGACGAGCGCGCCCGCGAGCACCAGCAGGCTTGCCGTGGGAATACAATTCATTCTGTTGCCGCCAGTTGCGTCTGCCGCAGATCTAAGCCACTGGATCATTACCGGTCTCCCCTTTAAAGGACTTAGAATGCATCGTTCGAAAACATTCGTGCATGTATGTTCTATGATCAGACTCAGGAAAGCATATGGCGGATGCAAAAAGAGTGGTCAAGCCTGAAAAAAGGCGAATCCAAAGGCAGCGCCGTGGCATCGTCACGCGCAGCCAGCTTATTCGCTCCGCCCGGCATATCTTTGCGCAGGACGGCTTCGAACATGCCCGCATCGAAGATATTGCTTTGCGCGCGCGCAAGACGCGTGGCGCCTTTTACGACAACTTTAAAGATAAGGATGATGTTTTTCTTGCCATCTTTGAAGAAGATATGGCTCGCGATTTGACCGAGCTCGGTCCCCTGCTGCTCGGTTTGCCGACGATCAACGAACGCATAGAAGCCCTGGCCCAATATCTTGCGCGTTTGAGCAAAGATATTGAGCGCATGCTGTTGAACGTGGAGTTCAAGCTTTACGCGATACGTCATCCTCACAAACGCAAGCGGCTGGCTGACCTGCTGCGGGCCATGAAGCTGCGCACGGCGATCCCGGAGATCAGCCGATTGCTTCCGCAACTGGATGGGAAGACGGCCAGCACAAAGCTAAGTGACTGCCTTGCGATTTCCGGTGTAATGGACGGACTCGCGTTGAATCATTTATTTGATCCGGATGGTTTGGACAATCAGGCCCTGGTGCGCTATTTGCGGCTTTGCCTGCAGGAGACGATTCCCGACCAGCCTTGTCCAAATTAGGTTTCGGGAGCTATTGTTTTGCCTTTATCAGCAACAACGCTTCATGCGGAGGGAAAGAAACCGCAGGTCCCTCCACTGCGCTGCGCTCCGGTCGGGATGACAATTTCGTTGTGGGAATTGGCCTTGGCCCCGGTCAACGGAACTAGCAGCCGGTGGCACAACGAAATTGTCATCCCGACCGGAGCGTACCCGGATTTCCTGCCACGCGGCACTCATCAACAACCACGTATGCGGCTTTCCGTAGGGAAAGCCGCATGAAATTCGCCAACGCCATCAATCTCGACAGGAAATCCGGGGGAGCGTAGTGGAGGGACCTGCGGTTTCTTTCCCTCCGCATGAAGCGTCGTTGCTGATAACGTCATCTGTCCCGCTAATTGGACAGTTCTGATTCCGGACGACGCCCTACCCTGATTCGGAAGGCAAGACGCTTTACCAGATAGCGAAAGAGGAGGGGCATGAGCGTTGCGGAAATATTGAAGGCATACATTCTGTAGGAAACGAACATTCAGGTCCTGGCTATCCCATATCTGCGCCGCTCCCGCCTGCTATTCCGTCCGCAGCGCCTTCACCGGGTCAATAGAAGCCGCCCTCTGCGCTGGGATAATGCTGGCGAAGAGAGCGCAGACAGCAAGCGCGACGACGGAGCCCCCAAGCACCAACGGATCCCAGCCCCGCACCTGGTAGAGCTGAGCAGCGATCAGGCGGGAGCATCCGATCGAAACTGGAATACCGATAAGCAGTCCGATGAGGACTTGCAGGAATGCTCCGCGCAGAACCAGCCGGATCACGTTGCCCCGGTCTGCGCCCAGGGCCATCCGCACTCCAATCTCACTCGTCCGGCGCTCGACCGTATAGGCCGTAACTCCGTACAGTCCCACAGCAGCCAGTATCAGTGCGAGGATGCCGAAGAGCCCGGTCATCTGCGCAACCGTGCGCTGCTGATCAAGCCTGTTAGCAACTTGTTCGTCCATCGTCTGCATGTTCAGGATGGTCAGGTTGGGATCTACTTCCGTGAAGACCCGGCGGATTTGCGGCTCCAGGCCCTCCATGCTGCCGCGCAGTTGTAGAACCACGCTTTCGATCAGGTGTGTACGGTCATCGATCATCTGCAGCATGGCGATGGGGTAATGCACATGCTGCGCCAGCGGTACGAAGAACAAGGGGCGTCTCCAGTGGCCGCTGGGGTCAGTGTAGTTCGCCTCGCGAACCACTCCGACGATCTCAAAGGTACCGCTGTAATCGGCCTTGTTTAAGCCGAAGTGCGTGCCGATCGGCTCTTCGCCCTTTTTGAAGAACTTGCGCACGAAGAGTTCATCCACCACCGCGATATTCCGCGTTGCCGCTGTGTCCTCTTCTGTGATGCTTCGGCCACGCACGATGTGTTGACCCATCAGCTCAAGATAGCCGGGGCTGACGTGGTCCCATGAGGAGCCCTGATCTTCGCTCACATTGGGGATGCCGTGGCCTTCGCGAATGACCATCTCGCCCCAGTTATCAGTGAAGGGGGAATAGAGCGCGAGAGCGGCTCGTTGCACTCCCGGGATGGCCGTCAAGCGCGCTTGCAGCTCACTGTAGAGGGCATTCAGCTTCTCCGGGGAGTAGCCGGAAAACGGCGCATTCACGCTGATGTTGATGCGATGATCCGTCTCGAATCCGAAGTCCTGATGCTCCATCTTCTGCAGGCTGCGGATGAGGAGCCCGGCCCCCGCGAGCAGGACGATGGAGAGCGTAGCCTGCATGACGACCAGCGCTTTCTGTGGCAGCGAGGAGCTGTCGCGCGTACTGCGATTGGCTCCACGTAAAGCCTCCGCCGGGTCGGCACGCGAAGTAAGCCAGGCGGGGGCAGTGCCGAAGAGTGCTCCCGTGAACAGCGACAGGCCAAAGGCAAAAGCAAGAATGGGCAGAGAAGGCCGGGCATCGATGGGAACAAAGTGCGCGCTGTGGAAGGCCAGCATGACGATCACCTTGACTCCGAGATAAGCGATGGCCATACCGGCCAAGCCTCCCAGGCAGGAAAGCACAATGCTTTCCGTAAGCGACTGGCGAATGAGACGTTTTCGCGAAGCTCCCAGGGCAAGACGCACCGACGTCTGTGCCTGGCGGGCGGTTCCGCGAGCCAGCAACAGGTTGGCGATATTCGCGCAGGCGATCAGCAGCACCAGGCAGCAGACGATGAACAGGATGCGCAGGCTGTCTTTGTAGTCTTCCTTCATCGTTAACACGCCTGCGCCTGCCGGGACGACATTGATCTCTTGCTTGGGCAGCATGGCTCTTATCTGCGGCAGATATTCCTTCAAATCCTCGCCCACAAAATCTGTTACCAGCCACTGCCGCATGATGGAGGTAAAGCGGGCGGCCAGCCCATCTGTCGTCGCTCCGGGGCGGAGGCGCCCGATCACCCGAAGCCAGGCGTTGCTTTGCTTCAAGACGGAGTTCGTTCCCGCAAGCATGGGCTCTTGTTGTAGCGGAATCCATATCTCCGGGGGATCGCTGCGCAGTGTTTCCCCATAGAAACCCGGTGGGGTGATGCCCACGATAGTGAAGGGATGACTATTCAGCATGAAGGTTGCGCCGATGACCTTAGGTTCGGCGCCGTATTCCTGCTGCCAGGCGCGATAGCTGAGCAAGGCCGCGGGCGATGCCGCGGGCCGGTCGTCGGAAGGCACCAGCGTCCTGCCTGCAAAAGCCTTAACCCCGAAGGTGGCAAAGTAGTTTCCGCTGACGTACTCGCCCCGCAGCGGCTTGGCCAGGCGGTCAATTTCACTGCGTCGCACACTGAATTGCGATCCCCCCGCCTGGAAAGCAGCCAATTGCTCGAATTCCGGCGCTGCCTGTTGAAAGCGTTCATATAGCTGGTAGGGAAACATGCCCCAGTTGGTCTGCGGCCCCCCTTCCATACAGCACTCATTGCCATCGCCCACGCGATAGAGGCTCGACGGATCGACCACCGGCAGCGACTTGAGCATGACCGAGTGGATCAGCGAAAAGATGGCTGTGGTTGCGCCAATGCCCAAGGCAAGGGTAAGCATGGCTGTCAGGGTAAACACCGGGGACAAGCGCATTTGTCGCAGAGCATAAGCAATGTCTTGGCGCAGAGTTTGCATAACCGCCCTCTGACCGTCACTACGAGTAATCGAGCACGAATGTTCCCGAGGACGGGAAGAAACAAGCCCAGCAACCACCCTTTGTCAGCTGCCCAACCGGCAACCAAAGCGTTGGGTGCCCCATTCAAGCCCTACTTTGGCTTGAGTGGGCTACGATGCCTGCCCACACTTTGTCACTACCAGCAAAGCCGAGGGATCGGCAGAGGAGTCATGGCTCTTGTATGCTGGCTGCATTTGTAAACAAGCCAGGAGAGCGCCTGTGAAGCCTTCCTTAGCCAGTCTCGTAGCTACGAGCGTGTTGGTATGCGTAACAGCTTTAGCCCAAACCACAGACAACGCAGCCGTCAAACTGCGCCTGGCGGAGGTGGCGAAGTCCTACACGGCGGATAACGCATTCATGGGCACGGTACTCGTCGCCGAAGGCGATCACATTCTGCTCGATCAAGGCTACGGAATGGCCGATCTGGAGTGGAATATCCCTAACTCTCCGGAGGCCAAATTTCGCCTGGGCTCGCTGACCAAGCAATTTACAGCAACCCTGGTTCTTCTGCTACAGCAGGACGGAAAACTGCACATAGAGGATCCCGTGGGCAAGTACCTTCCGGATGCTCCCAAGAGCTGGGAGAAGATCACGCTGGCCAACCTGCTGGGCCATACCTCTGGCATTCCCAACTTCACCAGCGACAAGGAGTTTGGGACATGGGGAATGAGCAAGCACACCACTGCCGAGTTGATCGCTTTTTTCCGCGATAAGCCGCTGGAGTTTGAGCCGGGTAGTAAGTTCGCCTATAGCAACTCTAACTACGAGGTGCTGGGTGCGGTCATCGAGAAGGTCAGCGGCGAAAACTACGGCGACCTGTTGCGCAAGCGCATCTTTGATCCGCTCGCCATGCACGATACAGGGCTGGATACAGATGAACTTATTCTGCCCAAGCGCGCGCAGGGTTACAGGCCAAGCCAAGATGGTCTCGTCCACGCACGTTCGGAGTCGATGACCGTACCCTGGGCTGCAGGAGCCATATACTCTACGACTGGTGACCTGTTGCGCTGGGAGCGCGCACTCTTTGGCGGAAAGGTGCTGAGTGACGCCTCGCTCGCGGCGATGACTACTCCGGGTAAAGGGGACTATGGCCTGGGACTAATAGTCTCTCAGCAGAACGGAGTCAAAGTAATTCAACATGGTGGCGGAATCGAAGGATTCAATACCCAGCTAGCCTATGTTCCTGACCGGAAGATTACGGTCGTCGTGCTGAGCAATGTGAATGGATCCGCACCTGGCGCCATGGGAGAGCAACTGCTGGATGTGGTCATGGGCAAGCCGGTCATTTTGCCCAGCGAACGCAAACCCGTCCCTATCAGCAAGGAGGAGTTGCAGAAATTCACCGGCGTTTATGATCTGGCGCCGGCCTTTGCGCTTACGGTTGCCGTGAGCGGCGACTCACTCACCATACAAGGCACCAACCAACCGGCCCTGCCGGCAATGTATCAAGGCGCCGCAGGTGGGCATCCGCGTTTCTTCATACCCAAGGTAAATGCGGAGATCGAGTTTCTGCCGGACGCAACCGGCGCCATAGGATCGCTGGTTCTCCACCAGGGCGGAGATCACCCGGCCAAAAAACGCCCGGCAAATTAGAAACCCAAATATCCGGCGAGACCTACGCAACCTGGGCTTAATCACGCCCCTCGTTGGCGAAACGATCCTACTTTTTTTCCCGCATCCAAGGCGTGAACGTAAGCCCGACCAGTATTCCATCTGAATCAAGAAATCGGCTCACCGTCTGACCCCATGGTTCCTTCTTGTTCTTAATAAGCATTTGATACCCCATCGCCTCAAGCTCCGCTGTGGCTCTCTCCACACTCTCCACATCAAACTCAAGCCAGGCGTGGGGAGCCGGCGGACTATCCGGCCAGGTGCTGTTACCGAAACAAGACTCCGCGGCCTGAGAGAGTGGCCAAAGAGCAAATGATTTTGCGCCTTGAAGCGCCTCCGTGTGCAGATAGCCGCCGCTCTCCTCTTTAAAAGGAATGTCGAGGACCTTCGCGTAAAGTCTACGGCTAACATCTACATCGCGGACGATCGGCCCAAAGCCCGCGATGAAGAGAATTTTGATTTTTTCCAGTTGCTGCATGGCATCTCCTCTTCGTACGGTGAAAGTTGCTCCCACAGCCGCCATCCCGGCAACGAGTTCTCTTCTCGTCATGCCTCACACAATAGCCCGGTGAGAACCGTTACCTCTTGAACAAATCGGACATTTGCAGAGTAGATTTGGCGGAACGGAGCAGCACACTCGGCCGGACGTTGGCGAGACGATGCACGTCCCGAGTCATATGCGCTTGATCGGCGTAGCCCGCACTCGCGGCGAGATCTGCCAGGCTTCGCTCCGGCCCTGTCTCGCGCGCAATCTTGAGCAGACGCTGGAAACGCAGCACCGACTGAAACATCTTTGGACCGTAGCCAACGGCAGCCGAAAATCGCCGATGAAGCTGCCGTTCGCTTACCCCGATCCAGCGGCTCAACTCCACGATCCGGCCGTGCGGACGGCGTGAAAGCCACTGGATACCGGCCACGACGGCCGGGTCGAAGGCAGTGGGATGCTCCATCGAGGCAACCAGGACCTGGCCGAGGGCTGATCGCCGCTCTGCGGCGTTTGGCTGCTCAATCACCTTCTCCAGCCGCATGCTTTCGACGGCGCCCCTGAGATCCGCAACGGGAATGATCTGGTTGAGCAATTCTGACGCAGGTATGCCGAGCAGGCAGGACGCGCGCCCAGGATGCAGCCGCGCCCCTGTAACCCTGGTCCCAACGGCCAATCGGGTCACGAAAGGATCGGTCCAGGGGCCAACGACCACAGGGGGCTCCTCGTTGATGAGAACGATGTCGATACACGCGTCGGGCAGTACCCGGTGTTGATAGTCGCCCTGTGATCCAAAGATTGTCTGCGTCCATAAACATAGGAAGCGGTCAGCTAGCGGTGCGGGAGCGGAGAACTCCCTGTAGCGGGAAAGGTTGCAGGGCGGTTGGTGGTCAAGATTCATCCCAATCCTGAAGCCGTTCGGCGGTCCCGGATCATCCAATCACACGCTATGACTTATCTTAATCGCGAGTTGCGGACGTTGGCCGTCCAGTCATGGGAATATGTGCGGGAAACCGCAGACGTGGCAGAATAGGTGGGGTCATTGACGCGAGCCGCTGATTGGGCCGGAAGTATCAGCACCGCGGTCGGGCGAGGTAAGCCATGGCGCAGCAGAAACCCACCATCCTGAAGGACCTGTCTCCGCTTCTCCGCTATGGTCTTGCCGTGGGGTCCGTCGCGCTGGCACTCGGTTTGGCACTGCTCCTGGAACATTCCAACTTCCGCGGGGTGGAATTCCCGCTCTTCCTCCTCGCCATCGCTGTAAGCGTCTGGTACGCGGGCCTGTGGCCTGGTGTTGTAGCCGTCGTACTCTCGAGCCTCGCCTTCAACTACTACTTCACCGAGCCCCTCTACACCTTCTATGTCGCTCGTGTGGATCTCCCCTACTATGCCGTCTTCCTGTTGTTCGCCTCCCTGCTCACTTGGTTCAGCACCATCCGGCGCCGCGTCGAGCAAGAGCTTCTGCGATCCCGTGACGAGCTCGAGAAGGAGGTGGCGGAGCGAACTCAACAGGCCAGCCTGCTCAATCTCACCCACGACACCATCTTCGTCCGTGACATGAGCGACCTCATTACCTATTGGAACCGCGGGGCCGAGGAGTTGTACGGCTGGTCAGCGCAGCAGGCAGTCGGCAAGCATAGCCAACAACTCTTGCAAGCGGAGTTCCCCATACCGCTCGAGGAGGTACGCGCCGAGTTGCTGCGCACTGGCCGATGGGAAGGTGAGCTCCGCAAGACGAAGGCCGACGGGTCAGCAGTAGTGGTGGCCAGCCGATGGTCCCTGCGTCAGGACGAGCAAGGGCGCCCCCTGGCGATCCTGGAAACGAACAATGACATCAGCGATCGCAAGCGGCGGGAAGAAGAAATTCGCAAGCTCAACGTCGAGCTGGGAAAAAGAACCAGCGACCTCGAAGCGACCAACAAAGAATTGGAGGCATTCGCTTATTCTGTGTCTCATGACCTGCGTGCCCCTCTTCGCCATATGGTCGGATTTACCGAGCTGCTGCAAAAGCACACCTTCCCAACGCTGGATGAGAAGAGCCTTCGATACATGAGGATCATCCTGGAAGCAGCGAAAAAGATGGGGACCTTAATCGATGATCTCCTTGCTTTTTCCAGGATCGGCCGCGCGGAGACGCGCGAGACGATGGTCAACATGGAGCAACTAGTAAAAGACGTGCTCACTGACATCCAGCAGGAGTCAGGCGGACGCGACATCGCCTGGAAGATCGGCGCCTTACCCAATCTGTATGGAGACCGCTCCATGTTGAGGCTCGCGCTGGTCAACCTCATCTCCAACGCAGTCAAATTCACCCGCATAAACCCCCAGGCCGAAATTGAAATAGGGTCGATGGAGAAGAAAGAAGACGGCGTGGTAGTGTTTGTAAGGGATAACGGGGTTGGTTTCGATATGAAATACGCCCACAAGCTATTTGGCGTATTTCAACGTCTTCATCAGTCTGATTCGTTTGAAGGAACTGGCATAGGCCTGGCCACCGTGCAGCGTATCATCCATCGCCACGGAGGCAGAGTTTGGGCTGAGAGTTTAGTGAACCGGGGCGCGACCTTCTTCTTCTCGGTGCCTGGTTACAGGAGATAACAAGTATGGACAGATTAGGCCGCATTTTGATGGTCGAAGACGACCCCAAAGACGTCGAGCTTTCCCTGATGGCTTTAGAGGAATACAACCTGGCCAATGAGGTGGTTGTGCTTGGCGATGGCGCAGAGGCTCTGGACTACCTCTATTGCCGGGGAAACTTCGCCGGCCGTACCAGTGAGAACCCCGCCGTCTTACTGCTGGATCTAAAGCTGCCCAAGGTGGACGGATTGGAGTTGCTGCAGCTGATCAAGTCGGACGACAAACTGAAAGCCATTCCCGTGGTGGTGTTGACCTCATCGCGTGAAGAAAGAGACATGGTCACCAGCTATAAGCTGGGCGTGAACGCGTATGTAGTCAAGCCGGTTGACTTCCACGAGTTCGTCAACGCCATCAAGGAGCTCGGAGTATTTTGGGCGATTATCAATGAGCCGCCGCCGGGGAGCATAAAAAAGCACTAGCCATTTTGGCCTTTGAAACATCAGAGGACTGTGAAATCTCCTTTACGCATTCTGTACCTTGAAGACGATCCTAAGGACGCAGAGCTGGTTCAGGCGATGCTCGCGGCAGAGGGTGTTGCTTGTCTTATGACCCGCGTGGAAACGCGGGCTGATTTCCTGGCTTCGCTCGAGCAGGATGGTTTTGACCTGATCCTGGCCGACTATTCCCTTCCCTCCTTCGACGGCATTTCGGCATTGAAACTCGCGGTCGATAGGCGCCCGGAAATGCCCTTCATCTTTGTTTCCGGAACCATGGGCGAAGAAGTGGCCATTGAAGCCCTCAAGATCGGGGCCACCGACTATGTTCTCAAGACCCGGCTCTCGCGCATACTGCCCTCCATGCAAAGAGCCCTGCGCGAAGGCCAGCAAAGAGCCGAGCGTGCCCTTGCGGAGGAGGCCCTGCGACGCAGCGAAGCTTACTTAGCCGAAGGGCAGCGGCTGAGTCATACCGGCAGCTTCGGCTGGAACGTGCAAAGCGGAGAAAACTACTGGTCTGAGGAGACCTATCGAATCTTTGAATTCGATCGAACGATCAAGGCCAACGTGAAGCTGGTTTTTGAGCGGGTTCATCCGGAAGATGCGGCCATGGTGAAACAGATCATCGAGCGCGCGTCCCGGGATGGTAAGGACTTTGAACATGAATATCGCCTGCTCATGCCGGATAGTTCCGTCAAGCACGTTCATGTCGTGGCCCATGCCATAAGCGATGTTGGCCCTGGCCTCGAGTTCGTTGGCGCGGTGATGGATGTGACCGCTGCCAAACAAGCCGAGGAAGCACTACGCCTGAGTGAAGAACAATGGCGGGATGTTTTTGAAAATAATCCCATCATGTACTTCATGGTGGACGCCGCCGGCAGGGTCATGGCGGTGAACCCCTTTGGCGCAGGGCAACTTGGCTATCGTGTCGACGAGTTAGTCGGTCAGCCGGTCCTCTGCTTTTTTTATGAGGCGGATCACGCCGAGGTCGAAACCAATTTTGCCCTCTGCCTGGAACAACTCGGACGCGGTCAAAGCTGGGAGTTTCGCTGTGTGCGCAAGGACGCCACGGTGCTTCGCGTTCGCGGATCGGCCAAAGCAGTGGCGCGGGTGAACGGCCCCATTGTTCTGATCGCCTGTGAAGACATTACCGAGCAGAAGCGCGCCGAAGAGGCGCTGTTCCACGTAGGCCTGGAAGCGCGCGTCAGCGAGCGCATGCGCATCGCGCGGGAGATGCACGATACCTTGTTGCAGAGCCTTCAGGGATTGATGCTCCGCTTTCAGGCAGCCCGCAACATGCTTCCCCGGCGGCCCGAGGACGCAATGCGTGCTCTCGATGGCGCTCTTACCCGCGCCGATCAGGCCATCGCCGAGGGCCGGGATGCGATTCAGGGCCTGCGTACCGCCCCGGTAGCTCCCATCGATCTCGCGGACTTATTGACGGTGATGGGTCAGGAACTAGCGGACTCGCAGGAGGCGGCCAGCGATTCCCCTGCCTTCCGTGTAAAGGTAGCCGGGGAACGGCAAACCCTGTCTCCCGCCCTCCAGGACGAGCTCTACCGGATTGGCCGCGAAGCGCTACGAAATGCTTTCCAGCACGCCAGTGCGCGTCACATTGAGGCCGAGATTCTCTACGATGAGTGCCGGCTTCGCTTGCGCATCATTGACGATGGCAAGGGCATTGCCCCCCGGGTTCTGGAGCAGGGTGGGCGCGCCGGACACTGGGGACTGGTCGGCATCCGTGAACGTGCCAAGCGCATGGGCGCTCAATTGGATCTCCGCAGCGAGCCCGGAGCGGGCACGGAAGTTCAACTGACCGTTCCCTCCTCTGTGGCCTATGCACCATCCCCTGCTGACCATGGATGGAAGCCTGTTTTGCAGGACGACTAAAGCCTCGCTCCCTCGCCAAGGGCGGGGTGCCCCGCCCTTGGCGAGGGAGCAAGAGGCAGTCCCTTGTGGGACTGAGTGCGTAAGTGAGGTTCTCACGCAGACTCGGCACGGCTCAGGAAGTGCTCTTGTAGGAACAGGTTTGGCTTCAATCGCCGGCGAACTCAGCACTGCGCGGACTCAGCATAAACACTCTAAGGGCTGCAATACCAATACCTTACTGAAATTACCTCGACACCAGGTTCACACTTCCTGAACCTTCCTGCTTACTGGCTGCATCTGTCGTATCGATATAATAAGGATGCCGCATGTGGCACAGTAGCCACACAGGAAGAAATGACCAAAGCCCACCAACATCCCCTGCAGAAGATCCTCGAGAAACGCATTGCCATCATCGACGGAGCGATGGGCACCACCATCCGCACCTACGGCATGAAGGAAGCGGACATCCGCGGCTCCCGCTTTGCCGGCTCGAAAAAGGACTTGCTGAACAACGGTGACCTCTTCTCCCTGACCCAGCCGAAGATGATCGGTGACATCCATCGCCGCTTTCTCGAGGCCGGGGCGGACATCATCGAGACCAACACCTTCGGCGCCACCAGCATCACCCAGAGCGAGTTCTTCGTGGAAGACCCGCGGGAGCACGGCGGCCGCAAAGACCCCGCCTTCTACCAAAAGGTCATCGAAGATCCCTTCCTCAACAACCTGGCATGGGAGATCAATGAGACCTCGGCGCGGCAGTGCCGTGAATGGGCCGATCGCATCGCCAACGAAACATCACGGCCACGGTTTGTCGCCGGCGCCATCGGACCGCTGACCGTCTCGCTCTCCAACTCGCCCGATCCCGACGATGCCGGCTTCCGCGTGGTCACCTTCGATCAGGTAAAGACCGCCTATGCCCAGGAAGTCCGCGCCCTCATCGCCGGCGGCGTAGACCTGCTGCTGGTAGAGACCATCTTCGACTCCCTCAACGCCAAAGCGGCGCTGGTAGCCATCCGCGAAGTCTTCGACCAGGATGGCACCGAGCTGCCGGTGATGATCTCGGCCGCCGTGGGGCGTGGCGGCGAGACGCTGATCTCCGCGCAAACCACCGAGGCCTTCTGGAACGCAGTGCAGCATGTGAAACCGCTCTCCGTGGGGCTCAACTGCTCGCTCGGTCCCGATCTAATGTATCCCTTCCTCGAAGAGCTCTCAGAAAAAGCGGACGTGGCTATCTCCTGCTATCCGAATGCCGGCTTGCCCAATCCCCTCTCCGAGACCGGCTTCGATCTGGGCCCGCCTGACATGGCCCGCTATCTTGGCGACTTCGCCCGCGGAGGGCTGATCAACATTGCCGGTGGCTGCTGTGGCAACACTCCGGAGCACATCGCGGCCATCGCCAAAGCGCTCGAAGGCCTGCCTCCACGCGTTGTGGGAGCGCACGCGCACCCGCTCGAGATATCCGCATGAGCGTGGTTGAGGAGCCAAAGCCGCTCCGCCTCTCGGGATCCCAGCCATTCACCCAACAGCGAAACGTCTTCATCATGATTGGTGAGCGGACCAATGTGGCCGGTTCGCCCCGCTTCGCCAAGCTGGTGAAGGAAGGCAAATACGAAGAAGCGGTAAGCGTCGCCCGGCAGCAGGTGGAGAACGGAGCCAACGTCCTCGACATCTGCATGGACGAGGGCATGATCGACGGTGTCGCCGCCATGACCCGCTACCTGCAACTGCTGGCCAGCGAACCCGAGGTGGCCAAGGTCCCCTTCATGGTCGACTCCTCCAAATGGGAGGTCATCGAGGCCGGGCTCAAGTGCCTGCAAGGCAAAGGCATCGTCAACTCCATCTCGCTCAAGGAAGGCGAAGCCAAGTTTCGCCACAACGCCGCCACGGTGCTCAAGTACGGAGCGGCGGTAGTAGTGATGGCCTTCGATGAAAAAGGCCAGGCCGCGACCTACGAAGAAAAGATCCGCATCTGCGAGCGCGCTTACCGGATGCTGGTCGACGAAGTCGGCTTTCCCCCCGAAGACATCATCTTCGACCCCAACATCCTCACTGTGGCCACCGGCATGGAGGAGCACAACAACTACGCGGTCGACTTCATCAACGCCACCCGCTGGATCAAGGCCAACCTGCCCCACGCCAAGGTGAGCGGCGGTGTCTCAAACATTTCTTTCAGTTTCCGCGGTAACAATAAGGTACGAGAGGCGATGCACTCCGCCTTCCTCTATCACGCCATCGCCGCCGGCCTGGACATGGGCATCGTGAATGCCGGCATGCTCGAGGTGTACGAGGAGATCGATCCGGAACTTAAAGTATTGGTTGAAGACGTGCTGCTCAACCGCCGTCCCGATGCGACCGAGCGCCTGGTGGACTTTGGCGAAAAGCTGAAGGGCGCCGGCGCTGTAGTCAGTGAGAAGAAGGCCGAAGAATGGCGCAACGGCACCGTCGAGGAGCGCCTTTCCCACGCCCTGGTCAAAGGCATCGACGCCTACATCGAGATCGACACCGAGGAAGCCCGCGTCAAGCTGGGCCGCCCTCTGCTGGTGATTGAAGGCCCGCTGATGGATGGCATGAGCGTGGTGGGTGACCTGTTCGGAGCGGGCAAGATGTTCCTGCCCCAGGTGGTCAAGTCAGCCCGGGTGATGAAGAAGGCTGTGGCCCACCTGACTCCCTACATGGAAGCGGAAAAGTTAGCGATGGCTGCGGCCGGCCAGGCGGTCAGGGCGCAGGGAAAAATCGTGCTCGCCACGGTCAAGGGCGACGTGCACGACATTGGTAAAAACATCGTCGGCGTCGTGCTGGCCTGCAACAACTACGAGGTCATCGACCTGGGAGTCATGGTCTCGAGCGAAAAAATCCTGGAGCGCGCCAAGGCAGAGAAGGCTGACCTGATCGGCCTGAGCGGCCTGATCACGCCCTCGCTCGACGAGATGGTGCATGTAGCCCGTGAGATGGAGCGCCAGGGTTTCAAGTTGCCGCTGCTCATCGGCGGAGCCACCACCAGCCGGGCACACACAGCGGTCAAGATTGCGCCCCACTACAGTGAGCCCGTGGTCCACGTGCTCGATGCCAGCCGCGCCGTGCCGGTGACGACTTCCCTACTCAGCGAAGACGGCAAGGCCGCCTTCGTGATCCAGCACCGCGCCGACTACGAGGCGCTGCGCAAGTCCCACTCCGCTCCCAAGCAAACAGTGGTCTCGCTCGAGACCGCGCGCAAGCGGCGGACTCCGATTGAGTGGCGGCTGGAAGATCTACCAACGCCCTCCTCCACCGGCGTGCGCGTGCTCGATAACTTCCCTCTGGCCACGCTGCGCGACTTCATTGACTGGTCGCCCTTCTTCCACGCCTGGGAGCTGAAAGGCATTTACCCGCGCATCTTCGACCACCCGGATTACGGTCCGCAAGCGCGCCAGATCTTCGCTGAAGCCAATGCCCTGCTCGATCAGATCATCGAGAAAAAGCTGATCACCGCGCGCGGCGTCTACGGCTTATTCCCCGCCAACGCCGTAGGCGACGATGTCGAGTTATACACCGACGGCACGCGCGCGACGGTGCTGGAGCGATTCCACTTCCTCCGCCAGCAAGCCAACCGCGAAGGCAGCGAGCCCTGCCGCTCGCTGGCCGACTTCATCGCGCCCAAAGAAACCAGGCTGCCCGACCACATTGGCGCCTTCGCGGTCACCAGCGGCATCGGCCTCAAGGAGTTATGCGACGGCTTCCGCGCCAAGCAAGACGACTACAACGCCATCATGGCGGAAGCTATCGCCGATCGCCTCGCGGAAGCCTTCGCTGAATGCCTGCACAAGCGGGTGCGCGACGAATGGGGTTACGGCTGCGCGGAAGGCCTGAGCAACGCGGATCTCATCGCAGAGAAGTATCGCGGCATCCGGCCGGCCGCAGGTTATCCCGCATGTCCGGACCACACCGAGAAGGGTCCGCTCTGGCAACTGCTCGATGTGCAGAAGAACACCGGCATGTTAATCACGGAATCGTTTGCCATGTGGCCTGGCTCGAGTGTAAGTGGTCTCTACTTCGCCCACCCGGAATCGCGCTACTTCAGCCTGGGCAAGATCGACCGCGATCAGGTCGCCAACTACGCCGCACGCAAGGGAATGACAGTAGCCGAAGTCGAGCGCTGGCTAGGGCCAAACCTGAACTACGACCCGGGGGTGTAGGTTTTCCCTCCCTGTTCTTCGAGGGCGTCGGTGACATCACCGGTGAATTCCGGAGGAGCTAGGGTTTATGCCGGCCAATCAGAAGAAGGTTACCGTGAACAAGTTCCCGTTGCGGCTCATGCCATCGGTGCGTAGGGTAGCGGAAGACTTTTCTCAAAAGGAAGGCGTCTCGCTCAACCAGTTCATCAATGTCGCTGTAGCCGAGAAGCTCGCCCATCTTCAGCACGAGGAGTGGCTAGCTCGCCGGCCCAAAGCGGCGAGCGGCTCCCTCGCGAAGGCCCGACAAATTCTGGACCGTGCAACAAGCCACGCTCCGGAGGAAGTAGACAAACTCCCGAAAGGCTACCAGTCGGTCCGCCGCAAGCACCCTGGTAAGAGAGCTGCAGGAAAAGGATAGCCGCGATAGGTCGACGACTATGCCGAACGTAAGGCCATGACCGTGGCCGAAGTCGAGCGCTGGCTAGGACCAAACCTGAACTACCACCCTGCCACTTAGGCGGCTGCTTCCAGCGGCGTGGACTCTGCTTCGCCACTCCGGACTCGCAAATCTCAAGTTGACATCGCCTATTTTGCTCCTGTAGCGTTTGCACCGATCGAAAATCCTGCCAGGAATGCAACCGCCAATGCCACCCACTGCGCGATTCAGCAAGCCTACCTCCGTTTCCCGTCAGACCCCGACCATCCTCAACAGCGCAACCCGAATCCGCGCCTCCCAAACGCGCCGCCTCCTGAGCCTCTGCGCGGTGCTCTTCATCAGTTTCACCGCCGTCCTGGCCCATGCCCAGAACTACACCTCGATCGTCGTCTTCGGAGACTCTCTTTCCGACACCGGCAATTTCGCCGACCTTACCCAAGCCAAGTACCTGGTGCGGATCCCCGGCCCGGACGCGAACTACGCCGACGGTCGCTTTACCGACGGCGACGAAACGCTACCCATGGCGCAAAAATACTTCGGAGTCTGGATTGAGCAATTCGCAGCCCTGCTGCCGGCCAAACCTCACATCAAGAACTCGCTCGACGGTGGAACCAACTACGCCTACGGCGACGCCAGAAACGGAACCGGCACCACCACAGTTACCTTTGGGCCCTTGAACGCCTACTCCGTCAACGTCAACAACATTGGCCAGCAGGTCAGCGACTATCTCGCCACCTCTCCCGGAATCAACGACAAAACCCTCTTCGCGATCTGGGGCGGCGCCAACGACGTGCTCGATGCCACCACCCCGGCCGATGTCGTCAAGGGAGTAGTCGCACAGCTCATCAACATCCAGAATCTGATCGATGCCGGGGCGACCCAGTTCATCATCCCCAACCTCCCTCCGCTCGGATCGACGCCCGCGTTCGACGGCTCTCCCGCAGACGGGGCTGCTGCGACCGCGGCCAGCGTCCTTTACAATCGGCTTCTCTCTGAAGGCCTCTCGGTTCTGCGTGACATCAACCGCGGCAAGCACCTGAATTTCGTCCAGCTCGACATTTTCTCTCTCTTCAATCACATCGTCGCATCGCCCGCCAAGTACGCGCTCACCAACGTGAACGCGGCCGCTCAAGGCATCGCCACCATTGATCCCGACACCTATCTCTTTTGGGATGACCTCCACCCCACCACCCGCGGCCACAACATCGTCGCCGTCACCGCTCTCGGCGCCTTCACCACCGTCACCTGTGGACTTCTCTGTGGCCACTGAGTGGATGCGCCGGAGAATACCCTCCGGCGCATCGCCGCGATGTCAGCTACGGTTTCATATCGATCACAGCCACAAATCAAGACGACTTTCGCTGCTTTTCCGGCTTCTCACGCAAACACGAAAAAGCCCTCTCCGATTCGCGCGCTCACTGCCGCAGGTCTAACTCCGAACCCATCCCTTCCCAACCAAATCCCAGGCGTACAATTTGAGCAAATCCCCTTTTGCCCTTGGGAGCAAACCTATGCCCATTGAATTGAAAATCAACAACGTGGTCAAAACGGTAGACGTGGAACCGGACACACCCCTTCTGTGGGTCTTGCGCGACACGCTCAACCTGCACGGAACCAAGTATGGCTGCGGCATGGGTTTGTGCGGAGCCTGCACTGTCCACCTCGACGGCCAAGCCATCCGCTCCTGCCTGACCCAGGTCTCCGCGGTCGCCGGCAAGCCGATCACCACCATTGAAGGTCTCTCCCCAGACTGCTCTCACCCCGTGCAGGTAGCCTGGGAAGCCATCGACGTGCCCCAGTGCGGCTACTGCCAGGCCGGCCAGATCATGACCGCGTCCGCCTTGTTAGCCCACACCCCGCACCCCACCGATCAGGAGATCGACGCCGCCATGAGCGGCAATCTCTGCCGTTGCGGAACCTACCCGCGCATTCGCCAGGCCGTCCGCCAGGCGGCATCCACGCTCGCCAGCTAGGAGAGACCCCTCATGAACAGCCAGTCGTTTACCCGCCGATCGTTCCTGAAAATCAGCGCTCTGGCCAGCGGAGGCCTCACCCTCGGTCTCTACATCCCTTCCGCCCGCGCCCAAGCCCCCAAAAGGGGCGACCTGAAGCCGACCGCCTTCATCAAGATCGCCCCTGACGGCACCGTCACCATCAAAGCCCGCGGACCCGAAATGGGCCAGGGCATCAAGACCGAGCTGCCCATGCTCATCGCCGAAGAGCTCGACGTCGACTGGAAGAAGGTTCGTGTGGAGCAGGCTGACCTCGACGAGGCCGTCTACGGCAGCCAATCCGCCGGCGGCAGCACCTCCACTCCCAAGTCCTGGGATCCGTTGCGCCGCGTAGGCGCGGCCGGCCGCCAGATGCTCGTAACCGCGGCTGCGACAATCTGGGCCGTTCCCCTTTCCGAGTGCAGCACCCAAGCCGGCTCCGTCCTGCACAAAGCCACCGGCAAATCCCTCACTTATGGAGAGCTCTCCAGCAAAGCCGCCGCGCTTCCCTGCCCGGTGCTCGACGAGGTCACGCTCAAAGACCCGAAAGACTACACCATCATTGGCAAGTCCCAGACCGGCGTTGACACCCACTCCATCATCGGCGGCAAGCCGCTCTTCGGCATCGATGTCGCGTTGCCGGGCATGCTCTTCGCGTCGATTGAGAAGTGCGCCGTCTTCGGCGGCAAAGTCAAAACCGCCAACCTCGACCAGGTAAAGCAAATGCCGGGTGTGCGCCAGGTCCTGGTGATCGACGGCACCATCAAGCTTGCGCCCTACACGCCGCCCGAGCCGGGCATGGAGCCCGGCATCGCCATTGTGGCCGACTCCTGGTGGCAGGCGCAGAAGGCGCGCAAGGCCTTAAAGGTCGAGTGGGACAACGGCCCTGCTCAAACCCAATCGAGCGATGGCTTCCAGAAGCAGGCCGAGGCCTTGCTGCAGGCTCCGCCGGCCACCACTGTCCGCGCCTATGGCGACGTGGACGGCGCCTTGAAAAGCTCCGCCAAAGTGCTGGAGGCGACCTACACCTTCCCCTTCCTGGCCCATGCCACGCTGGAGCCGATGAACACCACGGCCCACTGGAAAGACGGCAAACTGGAGATGTGGGCCCCCAGCCAGGCTCCGGGAGGCGGCAGCGCCCTGGTGGCCAAGTCGCTGGGCATCCCAGAGAAGGACATCACCGTGCATCTCACCCGCGTGGGTGGAGGCTTTGGCCGCCGTCTGATGAACGACTACATGGTGGAAGCGGCCTGGCTTGCCCAGCGTGTGAATGCGCCGGTCAAGCTCTTGTGGTCGCGCGAAGACGACACCACCCACGACGCCTACCGCGCCGGGGGCTCCGTAGGTCTGAAGGCCGGCCTGGATGCGCAGGGCAAGCTGGTAGCCTGGCGCCACCATCTGGTCACGTATGGTGATGGCAAGCAGCTGGCGCCGGGGGCCGGCATTAGCGCCGACGAGTTCCCTTCCGGCTTTGCGCCCCACTATGCGCTCTACACCTCGGGGATGCCTCTGATGCTGCGCACCGGCTACCTGCGTGCGCCGGGCAACAACGCGTATGCGTTTGTTGGACAATCCTTCCTTGATGAGTTGGCAGTGGCAGCCGGTCGCGACCCGCTGGAGTTTCAACTGGAGATCCTGAGTGCAACCCAGGTACCCGTTCCGGGTGAAGAGAACAAGCCGAAAGGACCGCGCGACTTGAATCCGGAGCGGATGAAGGGAGTGCTGCAGTTGGTAGCGGAGAAATCCAACTGGGCCAACCGCAAACGCGAGCCGGGACGAGGCATGGGGATCGCCACCTACTTCTGCCATCTGGGCTATTTCGCCGAAGTGGCGGATGTCAGCGTGGACAAAGACAACAAGATAAAGGTGAACCATGTGTGGGCGGCCGGCGACGTAGGCAGCCAGATTATCAACCCGCAGGCGGCGGAGAGCATGGGCTTTGGTGGAGTAGTCGAGGGCATGGGCCACATGCAGCAGGAGATCACGCTGGTAGATGGCAAGGTGCAGCAAACGAATTTCAATCAGCATCCGCTGATGCGCATGAAGCAGATACCGCCGATCGAGGTCTATTGGCGTAAGACGAATTTTTCGCCTACTGGCTTGGGCGAGCCTACGCTGCCGCCGATTTTGCCGGCGGTGGGAAATGCGGTGTTTGCCGCTACGGGCAAAAGGATTCGCACGTTACCGTTGGCGCGGAGCGGCTTTAGTTGGGCTTGACAGCGCCGCGGGACCACGTGGGTGAGTGAAGGGTTTGGCCTACCTCGCCGAGCGAGCATCATGCCGTACGTAACTGCTATTGAATCAACCCGGCTTTACAGGCTGCGGAAAAACTCCGTCTCGTATCAGGGCCCGACTTTAGTCGAGAATACGCAGGGCTTTACAGTTTTGCGGAAAAACTAGCTGTTGTGCCAGCCCCGGACTTTTAGTCCGGGGAAGCGGGTTTTCAAACCCGCAAGAACGGTTCATCCTCCAATCACAGGGCTTTAGCCCTGGTGAGAACGCCCCAAGCTGCCAATGAGTCCTGCGCCTTTTTCCAGTGGCCCCGGCTCGTGATGCTTTGTATCAGGGCACGACTTTAGTCGGGCCGTAAAGGATTGAGAATACATTGGGCTACCTCGCCGCAGCGAGCATTAGCCCCTGAGTCATTGCTTTCCAAGCTGCCAATGAGTCCTGCGCCTTTTTCCAGTGGCCCCGGCTCGTGATGCCCTGTATCAGGGCACGGCTTTAGCCGGCCCGTAAAGGATTGAGAATACACTGGGCTACCTCGCCGCAGCGAGCATTAGCCCCTGAGTCATTGCTTTCCAAGCTGCCAATGAGTCCTGCGCCCTTTTCCAGTGGCCCCGGCTCGTGATGCTTTGTGTCAGGGCACGGCTTTAGCCGGGCCGTAAAAGATTGAGAATACATTGGGCTACCTCGCCGCAGCGAGCATTAGCCCCTGAGTCATTGCTTTCCAGGCTGCCAATGAGTCCTGCGCCCTTTTCCAGTGGCCCCGGCTCGTGATGCTTTGTGTCAGGGCACGGCTTTAGCCGGGCCGTAAAGGATTGAGAATACACTGGGCTACCTCGCCGCAGCGAGCATTAGCCCCTGAGTCATTGCTTTCCAAGCTGCCAATGAGTCCTGCGCCTTTTTCCAGTGGCCCCGGCTCGCGATGCTTTGTATCAGGGCACGGCTTTAGCCGGGCCGTAAAGGATTGAGAATACACTGGGCTACCTCGCCGCAGCGAGCATTAGCCCCTGAGCCATTGCTTTCCTGGCCGGTGCAGACTTTTCCCGCAGCCTCTTTAGCCGCTTAGGGGACGGTTCCTCCTCGAACGACCTCTTCCGTAGCCTGCAAGGGTGGGCCGTCCGCCGTATTGACCTGTTACCGGCGTTAGGCGTCCAATGCTCATAGAGAGGCAACAAATGCCGCAGCTTAACCGGGTAGGCAAAATCGTCAGGATCGCGGATGAAGGACTCGCTTACTTGTCGACAGGCTCGGGAAGCGAACGCCAGGAGTTTCCGTTCACCTTCGACAAAATTCGCAGATATCGTGGTCAGCGCGCCAGGGAAATCGGTCTGCGCAAAGGAGTGGAGGTTCGTTTTTCAGAGAAGGACGGCTTGGTGGAGTCTGTAGAGATTGCCTGATCACTGCAAAGCCTCTAACCGTTCATGTCGCAGAAAGTCCTTCTCCCTTCCACGGAACCAACCCCAGGGGCAACCTGGATTCCTCCAGGCCCCATACCGAAGACGCTTCGACAATTCGGGAAGTTCCCCAATTTAGAGCAGTGGCGCCCAGCTGATCTCCTCCTTGTTGCTTCGATCACCCCTAATGCTGCTGTTCAGCAAATCGTTAGCGCCCAGGCACGCGGCGGATATGCCCCTGAGGACGCTCGATGGCAACATGCTGCCGTCTATATCGGTGAAGGATACGTAATGGAAGCCACGTTGCAGCGCGTCCGCTACGCTCCTATCTATCCCTATCTTGGAGGACACTCTCTCCGGCTGCGGCGGCCTTTGGACTTAAGTGACGACGACCGCTGGAAGATTGCGATCCAGGCCAGCGTACGTTCCAACGAACGATATGCCTGGCAGAGTATCGTACGGCTGTTGCGTCTTTCCTTTGACGGTTACTGGACAAGGCAGCGCGGATTCCCGATCGGCCATGCCAAATCCGTCATCTGCTCTCAACTGTACGCGGACGCCTACAGCAGAGTGGCCGGGCGTTTGGTGACCCGTCCGGTTGCGGGAATTCCGACACCAGCGGCGCTGAGTGCAAGTGCCGCCTTCGAAGACGTGGACCTTGCTTGGGCGATTATCCCCCGCTGAGGGCCGCGCATGTCACGGATCTGCTGCTTGCGCAGTTGCTTTTTCCTTTGCGGGAGATAGGTATCCGACCCGCTGTCAAAGAATCTTGAAAAGATAAGGAACTACCGCTGCTGGCGGCCGACGGCTGCGATGAGACAATGCGCGGAGAATCGCGTTCAGCACCTCGTCAAGCCGTTTCCCCACGTCCTCTGCAAGAAATCGAAGTACAAGATAGCCGTTCTCCTGCAACAAAGTATCCTTACGCCGGTCGCGCCGATAAGCTTCGGCGCCCGCAAGATGCTGTTCACCATCCAACTCAACCGCTATACGCGCATCCGCGCACAGCAGGTCCACTTCCATTCGTCCCCAACCATCAAACGGAATCGGTAACTCGACATTCAGCCGGAACCGGCCGGCCGTTTCGGGTAGAGTTTCAAGCCGGCGAAACAGAAATAGTTCACTCGCGCTCCTAGCGCGATCAGGGCTCTCGAGGCTCGACGAGGGAATATCGGCCATCTGGGCAAAGAGGTTCGCCAACGGAGGGTCGACACCGTCGAGAACCAACCGCCGTATCGTAGACGAGTATTGGGCCTTCCATTGGGAATCAACGGGAAGCGATACGCTGGGCGGCCAGCCAGGTACAGCACTGGCCGGCAGCTGGATCGTATAGCCTACCGCCTCGTATCCCTTGCAGCGACGATCAAACATCCGCGACAACATCGGCACGTCAAAATCGGCATAATCGTACACTCGAACCGCCCGCTTGCCGTCGTGTAAGCGGTGCAGGCGGCCCACATACTGCGCAATCGTGCCTCGCCAGGAGATGGGTAACGTAAGGAACAAGGTGTCCAGCCGAGCATCATCGAACCCCTCACCGGCGTAGCGTCCTGTTGCCAGCAGGAGACGCTCTTCATCGTCAGGAATCGCAGCTAGCTGCGTCCGGGTCTTCTCAATGTCCTTTCTGCTCATACCACCGCGCAGTACAACAACGTGTCTTACTTCCGGCGTCAACTGGCTTATGAGCTTATCGAGATGATCGTTCCGCTCGGTTAGCACTATCGGCGAACGGTGGTCTCGAACAGCCTGCACGATTTCCTGGCATATCATGCGCGTTCGGCCTTCGTCGGAGACAAGCTCATCGGTGAGTTCGCGAAACTGGGCGCGCAGGTCAGGATTAGGCGCACGCAATGCTCGAAACCCGGTAGACCGGACCAGTACGGCGTGTTCGAATGGACGGGAGGCCGCCTGCTCCCTGGCATTGACCCGATGACGAAGCGGGCCGCACTGCATGAAAATAATCGGATGATGCCCGTCTTTGCGTGTCACGGTTGCAGACAAACCGGTCACGAATCTTGCTTTGGCCTGCCGCGCGACTTGTTCGAAACTGTAAGCGGAAAGGTGATGGCACTCGTCGACAATCACGTGTCCATAATCCCCAATGATTTCGTCCACCGCTCCTTTGTGAATAAGGCTTTGGATGGTGGCAACGTCGAGGATTCCGGTCGGACGTTTGCGTCCACCTCCAACCCGGCCGATAGCAACCGGCGGCAACCCCAGAAACATCGACAGTCGCTCAATCCATTGTTCTTGCAATTGCCGCCGATGCACTAACACCAGCGTATTGACGGCACGTTTTGCAATGAGCCATGCTGCAATCACGGTCTTGCCGAAAGCGGTGGTGGCGGCGAGCACGCCCGTCTCGTGGGCAAGCATGGTTTCCGCCGCGACTCGCTGCTCCGGGCGTAGTTCCCCCTGGAAAGAAACGTTCAGTGCTTTGCCCGAGAAACGCTCATCTCGCAGGACACACCTGATCTTCAAGTCAGAAAGCAGCTGCCGGAGATCCTCCAGACAACCACGAGGCAATCCGAGATGGTGCGGGTAATCCCGCGCACAGCCAACGATCCGGGAAGTCTCGTAGGTGGGTAGACGCATCGCTTGCGCCCTGTAGAATTCCGGATTTTGAAACGCTGCCAGCCGGATGAGACGGTTGCGAAGAGCAGGAGGCAAGAGGTGTTTTTCAATGAATATTTCGCTGCCTAGAACCAACTCCAATTCTTTTGGTAAAGGACCGGCCACCGGTCTTTCCCTACGGCCCGACTCCATGGCGATCCAAGGAGGGACATCATCCTCCTCCCCGCTCAGATGAAGACGCACTCCAATCACGCGCCCCTTAGCCTCCGCCTTGCTGATGGACTCTTCCACCTCGCTGCGACCGATCCTGCGAACCCCTGACAGAAAAGCCCATTGATCGTCATAGGGACAAAGGTTGTGGTCGAGAAACACGCTGTTGGCCAGCAGCCTCGGCTTCCTTTGTAGCGGCAGTGCGATCAGACTGCCAAAGCCGCCTTGCGGAAGAGTGTCTTGATTGGGGAAAAACCTGTCATACGAATCCAAACCGACATCCGGGCGGCGCTCCATCGTCTCCGTCAAAACAGACGTTGCGAGCTTTCGAGCAAGTGCAGCTGGAATGGCTTCGCTAAAGAACAGCCAGACATGGCCGCCATTCCCGGAGCGAGACCTCTCCAGGGCAGCCGAGAGATTCATTGCATGACAGGTCTCGATATATGCCGTTGCATCCTCCCGCCATGTTGCTTTGTCGAAGTCCGCCACAACGAAGAAACACGTCTCGTCCAGCAGCATCGGGTAGACGCCCATGGTGAAATCCCAGCCGTTGCCATCCTGCCCGGAGAGATGACAGCGAATGACCTCATCCGTAACCGGCAGAAAGCGACGATTCTGACACTCCGCGCATTTGATTTTCGGCTTTTCGCATACGCCCTTGACCCATTCATTTGAGCAAGCAGGAGCGTAGCCGGATTTCCCCGTCTTGCGGCTCTCGAATCGGCGTGGATAAACATCCTCGCGCCCGCGGAAGAGCGATCGGAACAGAGCGATCTTGTCTCCTGGGGACGATTGGCGATGAATGCGCGAGTTCGATTCCATGGCGTGGGGGTACCGCGGATGTTAGGCCTGCAATCATAAATTGCGCTCAAGGGTTCCGCCAAAGTGCTGGAGGCACCCTACACCTTTCCCTTCCTGGCCCATGCCACGCTGGAGCCCATGAACACCATGGCCCACTGGAAAGACGGCAAATTGGAGATGTGGGTCCCCAGCCAGAACCCTGGTTCCGGCAGCGCCTTGGTGGCCAAATCGCTGGGCATCCAAGAGAAGGACATCACCGTGCACCTCACCCGCGGGGGTGGAGGCTTTGGCCGCCGTCTGATGCCACCACCTGGTCACTTATGGCGATGGCAGGCAGCTGGCGCCGGGGGCCGGCATTAACGCCGACGAGTTCCCTTCCGGCTTTGCGCCGCACTATGCGCTCTACACCTCGGGGATGCCTCTGATGCTGCGCACCGGCTACCTGCGTGCGCCGGGCAACAACGCGTATGCGTTTGTGGGGCAGTCCTTCCTTGACGAGCTGGCAGTGGCGGCCGGTCGCGACCCGCTGGAGTTTCAACTGGAGATCCTGAGTGCAACCCCGGTACCCGTGCCGGGTGAAGAGAATAAGCCGAAAGGGCCGCGGAACTTGAATCCGGAGCGTCGAGCGGTTTCACTATAGGCCTCAAGGGGAAGAAGCTGCACACGGGGCTTTTCCTCAAGAAAAGCCCCACCTAACCAAAGCCGGATGGGATAGAGTGATCGTGAAACCGCTGCTGAAGGGAGTGCTGCAGTTGGTGGCGGAGAAATCCAACTGGGCCAACCGCACCCGCCCCGGCGTGCCGTGGGAACGCGAACCGGGCCGAGGCATGGAGATCGCCACCTACTTCTGCCATCTGGGCTATTTTGCCAAAGTGGCGGATGTCAGCGTGGACAAAGACAACAAGGTGAAGGTGAACCATGTGTGGGCGGCCGGCGATGTAGGCAGCCAGATCATCAACCCGCAGGCGGCGGAGAGCATGCGCTTTGGTGGAGTGGTCGAGGGAATGAGCCACATGCAGCAGGAGATCACGCTGGTGGATGGCAAGGTGCAGCAGACAAATTTCCATCAGCATCCGCTGATGCGCATGAAGCAGGTACCGCCGATCGAGGTTTACTGGCGTAAGACGAATTTTGCGCCTACGGGGTTGGGTGAGCCCACCCTGCCGCCGATTTTGCCGGCGGTGGGGAATGCTATTTTTGCGGCTACGGGCAAGAGGATTCGTACGTTGCCCTTGCAGCGTAGCGGGTTTAGCTGGGCGTAGGCGCTGCGTAGAGTCGCTGTGCCGATGAGCTAAAATAAAGTAAACCGGCACCTTCAAGGGGCGCCGCGTTCTAGAATGGAATGCAAATGAGCCACTCCGTAAAGATCAAGACTCCAATCCCTTCCCCGGAAGAGATAGCGTCAGATCTTGGAATCACTGGAGAGCGTCTCGATGACCTGCTTGAACTGGTCGACGGAACGAGAAAAAGCGGCGCCCATAACGGTTCTGTACCTTTGCATGCCCCCCGGATGAAGAAAGCGGCGAAGAAAGCGTCCGTCAGGCGGGTGGCTGGCAAACATGGCCGCTCAGCACGCTGAACCCGAACGAGTTTTCCTGAACATTCCCTACGACGCGAAGTTCGAGCGTCTTTACTTGGCTTACATAGTCGGCGTCATCGAGCTTGGCCTCAAGCCGCGGGCAACGCTCGCTATTCCTGGGGGTAAGGCGCGTCTGGACCGCATCATCGATCTCGTCCAGTCTTGCTCTTATTCGGTACACGATCTGTCCAGGGTCCAGATGGACCGAAATCCGCCAGCAACCCCGCGATTCAACATGCCGTTCGAACTGGGACTGGCCGTAAGCTGGGCGAAGCGCAAGCCCCGAAAGCACACGTGGTTTGTCTTCGAGTCACAAAACCGCCGCGCACAGAAGTCCATCAGCGACCTTAACGGAACGGACTTTAATATTCATGACGGCACCGTGGAAGGCGTTATGCGAGAGCTGTGCAACGCGTTTGTGCGCGCCAATCAGCGCCCCAGTGTGCCCGACATGGTTTCAAATTACCGGGAATTGCGCCGCTTGGTTCCTGAAGTCCTGAAACGTGCCGGTACAAGTTCTGTGTTTGAGGCCAGAGTATTTGAAGATCTAGCCTTGCTCGCGGCTGCGATACGAAGAAAACGAGTACACCCGTAGGCCTAGTGGTCGTGGGAACGTTCAGGAAAACGAGGTCATCCGATTTGCTTGCTGACCGTTTTGCGGAGGGCGGCTTTGCCATTGGACCGTTTCGAACTGGATCCGGCCTTCTCAAGCGAACTCCTGGACGCCGATTCACGGGCCCAATGAATCAGCTTGCTGGCACGGACAAGTTTCAGTGACAAGTTTCAGTGACAAAGTTTCAAAGTTCCAGTGACAGACAGCGGTGAGCGACCTGTACACTCTACTATCAATTCAATCGCACACTCTGTCTATTTCGTCAAACTTGCGTTGGTTATGACCTGACACTGGGCGATAACCTTTTGCGTGAATGGTTCGGTACGGATATTGTCACGATGGAAATTGCCGGCAGCCACTTGGTCAACTACCTTGGCTGCCTGTATCAGTAGGTCATCCGACTTCGCAGAATCCCACAGCATTTCCATAATCTTCTTACAGTACTTCTCTATGTCGCGCGAATTCATCTTAGGCACTTGGTCAGAGTTGCCTAGAATACGTGCCGCGAGGAGTATGTGGAACCTAGCAGGCTTGTACTGTGCTTCAAGCTTTCCCGTGCGAAACAGGTATTCCAACCTATAAAGGGCGAAGGCAGCTGTATAATACGGTTCCATTCTGTGCGTTTTACCGAAAATCTCGCCGGCGGTTACCTTGGCCTTTAGGGCGGCATAATTGCGCGTCGTTCTGTGAGGTTCACTCAAAAACATCGCAGCGAAAGCCTTAATGACGTATGGCTGAGTTATGATTCGCGTCTTCTCAATTGCGAGGCGGTCGTACTGGCGGGACCGACGTTCATAATAAAGCTTTTGAGGGTTCTGAAATGTTTGGAAGAAGAGCTCTAGTGACTTCGGGAATTCTTGCAGCGCAACAAATTGATCTTCCTTAACCTCAGTCTGCCGATTGGTGGCTCTGATGATTGCGTTGATCACTTTTTCGTCTTGAGTTCCGATCAGACGTACGGGGACCATTACCGTCTTATCGCCCTTATCCGCTTGTTCAAATAGTACATGGCTTGTCTGACAGCCATTAACAATCTGATAATCCTCAATAACGAACTTATTTCCCGTCGGGCGAACGTCACGAGCGATGATAGTTATACCGTTATTCATCAGAACGAATCGGCTTTTTGCATCAGAGCCCAGCGTCTCTTTAATTTCTGTGTTTACCTCGTTATATTCCTGCCAGTCGCGCGGATTGCTGTAGAACAAGCCGCCGATCATCTCGCTATTGTCATCAGCAATAATCTTCATGAGTTCAGGCACCGGAAGAAAGCCGAGATACGCTTGTGTAACGCCGGGGACTTCTGGAATTACGACACGATTCTCGAATATGAACTCTCGTGCGATTGCATTCTTTGTCTGCCTATAGAACTTCTGGACGCCTTCTGCACCAAGTAGGGTAAAAGTAACATCGCGGAACAAATTGGTAGCAAGGAGATCATCCACGCCTGCTTTCCGCCGTCCCTCCAATATTGGATCGCCCGTCAGTGTCCCCGTGGTCGCAAAATATAGCCTGCACGCGGGATTGCCCCGCTTGAACTTAGTGCTGCGCTTATACACCGCTGACATGATCTCGGCGGCATCAGTGACCTCCTTGTTTCTGGGCAGGGTAGGTGGGTCTCTGGGGATTCGGGACAGACGAACTAACCCCCAGCGCTTCGCGCTCAAAACAATGGCATTGAAGGGACAGACGAACTAACCACCATCATTTCGCGCTCAGGATCGGATGGGATTTGCGTGGGCATCGCGTTGATGGAACCCCCCGGAAACATAAAAGCCTTCATGCAGCAGATTGCCGCGACGCTCAAGGCATCCGGAGGTGACGTCGTGGAGATCAACCGAACGCTACGATTCTGCGGAGATTCGACTTCCCGGGAAACTTGGGGACGTTCACCACGTTTACATGATCAGCGCTGGGAGGGATAAGGGACATGATCTACCCCCGCGACTTCGGAGGGGTCTGGGTTGATTCTATCCGCACGTATACGGCCGAAGGCTGGATCGAGCAGCCCGCAGGTGGCAATGAAGATGAGCCGGCGATGAAGCTCGGGCTTCCTGCGCCAATAGACGGCGAGACCGAAACAGACGGCAAAGGCGGCCATGTCAAAGAACGGGATGATCAGAAACGCGTCCGTGCCCGGCAAGTGCAGCTGGACGGTATCGAAGCGCCCCATCACGATGGTCGTTGCCGTGCCAAGGAAAATCATGCTGGTCCCGAGCGCGGCGCCGAACCAGCCCGCCGTGCGGTGCCAGCGCACACGGTGCGTGCGGATCAGCGTGGACTGCAAAATGAAGAAAACAACCCACCCCGAGAATACGGCCGCATGAATCCAGAGGGGGAAGGGCCGCGGCACAGCCGCATGCAAGAGATTAGCGTTGACGGAGTGGCTGAAGCCCCAGACCACGATCGCTGCGACGAACAGCGATATAGCGAAATAGAAATACCTGTCCAGCAGACCGTTTCGGCCAGTGAAAGGGGTGCTGAGCGGACGCGCGAGTGATTCCCGAGGGATTGAAGCCATCTTTCAGATCCTCTGCCGGTTGCTCGTTGCGGGGGCAATCGAGATGACTTGTGTTTACCGTACAACCAACTTCTGCTTTCAACCGTGGACCAGCGCCAACGGCATTCAGGTGTTCTGCTTGACAAAGGATGTGAGCAGCTCGGCGATTCTCTTGTCGAAGAGGGTGTGGGTCGCCGTGCCACACAACATGGCGGGGCCGCTCGCGATCCGATGGGATACGGGGCAGAACGGGCCGAACGGGCAGGAAGTGTACGTGAATGGCGTGCGCCTGGATGATTCGGATGATTCGGGACAGAGAGCGCCGGGATAAACTGGCACATTGTCGGGGAGCTTACGTTTCGACGCCACTGATCCGAGGTAGGAGCCGTGTGCGGTAGTTCCGCTCGCACGGATCTGTACGGGGGGCGGTCAGCGATGACCGTCCCTACCGTGACCGAAATAACCCCCAGATGGATGTGACGATCCGGTGTTTCGGGTGTTTCGGGACGAAATCACCCCTGATTACTTGAACCCAGCTAAACTGTCACATACATCTGAGGGTTATTTCGTCTGGTCGAAACTCCCTAACTCCCTTGTCGGATGCTAACTCCTATGCGGCCTTTTTCGGTGTCTGTTCACCCGTGGAACTGGTACGGCGATCTGACTTTCGTTTCAGGAATGCTTCCAGTCGTTCCTTGAGCCTTGAGAAAGCCGATGTGGTATCTTCACTTCCCTTAAGCTGCTTCTTGAGTTTCGAGATGTCGTCCTTCAACACCGCATATTCCGGATCCTGCGCTGCGTATCCAAGTGCCATCTCCCGATGAAGCTCGAACTCAGCTGTTTCCAGAACCTTCTGCGCTTCGTTCTTATCCTTTTGGGCCGACGTCTGGGCTTGATTGATAGCCTCCTGCGCAACCAGTAACGGTAAAGGTATAACCTGATCAACTGTCACCAGAGAATTGAGTGCCGCAAGCAACGCGATGCTGGCGGCCTGGCTGTTCTTATCAAGCAGGCGCGCAGCTTCCTGCAAAGCTGCCGGATATATGCCCAACGGCAGGTTGTAGGTGCGGACCCGGACTTCGCTGCTCAGAGCGCCGAGCAGCGCACGTGCAGTCGGAAAATCGTCCAGCGCCATTGCCGCGTCCACCAGATCTATAAGTTTCTTGATCTCATTAATGTCCCGCGGTGCTGTATCGATGATCAGGGCTTCGACGCTCACCGGGATAAGCGCGAGCTCCGGATTGCGAGCCAGCACAATGTTGACTTTTCCTGTTGCCTCCTCGATGCCCTTCAGGGCGTCGGCCGTTTTGCCCGCCGTGATCGAGTCGATAGCCTGCGCAGCTTGTTCGATGGCCGCGATAGCATCTTTATCCAACGTTTTCAGCGCTCGCTGCTCAGCTTCGTTCCGCCATTTCTCAAGATCGGGGCGGGCTTGTTGTTCAGCACGATTCCGTTGCATTTCAAGGGTGGGTTTCGCCTGCGTGTCTGTCATTGCACTCCTATCCCAACAGCCGATCGAACCGATTGCGCTCAGTCGTCGGCTTCTGGTTGAACTCTCGCGCCAATCCAGCCGATGGAAGCCGGCTGCGACAGAGTCTACGTGTAAGAAATAGTAATGACCGAACCAGGGCAAAAACAATTGATCGTCGGCGGGACGTGAACATCGGAAATGAGACGTAATACCATATGCGTACTGCGTCGCAGAAGATACCAAGACTTTGGTTGTAGGCAGCCTCGGTCAATGAACGTTAAGAAGATTTGCACTAAACCGCTTGCGCGGCAGACGGTGCCACAAGCGACCTTTGAATATGGCGGTTGCTTCCGGTATGCCAATGCGGGCATGCATCCTGCGGCGGAGACGGCTTGTCACCCCAACCTGGGGCGCGGTCGTCCTAGGGGCGAGGATCGAGGGTAGGATTAGGCCGAGAGGACTGTTGCGCGCTTTTACGCGATTTTTCTCAAGGTATTTTTGAGGCACCCTACTCCACGTTTGCCACAACCGCCACGCTGTAGCTACGCTATCGTTCGCGGCGCTCCTTACTATTTTGTAATCGACTATCAGAATCCATTCCTAAATGAGTCACGGTGGCCGTTGCGGGAATCTTTAGGTAGTGGAGGTGGTTATGGATCCTGAGACTCCTCTTGCAATAGCCCTGCCATCCGCTCCCGTGCTTGCCCGGAGGGATCTTCTTGGGGCCCTTTTCGGGGACGGGCCCCTTTTCGGGGACGAACGGAATTTCTCCTAATACCAGCGAGGCCGTATTGACCCTCGTTGGAAGTGTTTGCTAAGCGTCCAGAGATGAGACCCTCTGTTTTGGGTCAGCGCTGGGGGGGAACTCGAGGACGGGAGGTTCACCAATCGCTACGAGTTCAGACGGGCGGTGACAGACGACCGGCGGTGACAGACGGAACGTAACCGTTACAGTATGCCCAGCGGAAAGCTGCTTCCGGCTTGGTGAACATTCCGTCTGTCAACCCTCCGTGTCCAACGCCGCTCATCCGCCCAGTATGTTCGGCAACTTTCCGGCTGAATCTCCCAGTGACGCCTCACAGGCAAATAACGTAACGGTAATTATCACGTCAACTGGATTTCTCGTGTGGGATATGGTAGCAGTGCAGTGCTCTTTCGGCGATGGAGGTTTCTACCGCACGCCGACGACAATCAGGGATCGGTCGTCAGCGGGGGGACCGTTCTGCCATGCGTCGATGCTATCGAGGATGGCCCGCTTCATCTCAGGCAACGGCTGCTCCGAGGCCTCTCCTACGATACGGCTCAGCCCATCGATGCCCAATTCCTGCTCCTGCGCGTTGAAGCATTCGCTGAAGCCGTCCGTGTAGATAACCACGCGATCGCCGGCCTGAAGCTGGATTTGAGTCGTCGCGTTGCCGTGGACTGCTTCTTCGAGCAGTCCAAGAGCGCGACTCTGCGATTGCAGCAATCGCGGCTGCTCACCGGGCCGCGCAATCATCGCCGGTGGGTGTCCGGCTCCGGCGAATACCAGCGTGCGTCCGTCTCCATTCAGCCGCACAGCTGCGAGCGTGAGATAGAATTGGCCGCTAAAGGATTCGAGCACGAAGCGGTTGAGTTGCTCGAGCATCGGTGCGAATTCCATGCCACGCTGGATGAGGTCAATGATCTCGGTGTAAACACGATTCGCTACCAGCGCAGAGCCGATGCCATGCCCTGACACGTCGACAACCATCGCATTGAGGCAATCGCCGCCCAAAGTCACGAGCCCAAAATCTCCGCCGATCGATCGGGCCGGCTGATAATGCGTTTCCACCGCACCGCGGTCCCAAACCAACCCCTTCGGCACCAGCGTTTCCTGTACCTTCGTGGCGAGTATCAACTCTTCTTCGATTTCCCGGCTGCGCTTTTCCAGCAGGCTATTCGCTCGGCGCAGGTCCGTCTCCGCTTGCTTACGCTGGGTAATATCGATGACAGTTCCTTCAATCATCTCCGGCGCCTCGTCACTGCTGTCGATGAGGGTCGCGTTTTCAAGAACCCAAACTGGCGCGTCGTCCTCACGTCGAAGACAGTGCTCGAAGCTGCTGAGTACCTTGTGATTCCTTAGCGCTGCCAGAAAGGTTTCCCGATCGGCTTCACCGAGAAGAATATTGCATGCGGATTGGCTTAGGTGCTTCCGGGATGCGTAACCAAGAATTCGAGAAAAGGCGTCGTTACAGTCAAGAATGCGTGCCTCCAAAGTCCCTCGGTAAATGCCCGCGACGTTTCGCTCGAATAGCAGACGATAGCGTTCATTACTCGCCAGCAACGCCAGGGCATGGGCGGCGAATCGCCGGTCGACCCAGGAGGTGAGGAGGGCCAGCCCGAGGACAACAAATGTGACAGCGGCAATTCCCGCGATGCCGAGTGTAGAAATATTCACGGCGTGGGACAAGTCTGGCTGCGCCGTTGACAGGCTAAAATGCGCCGCAGCCATCCCCGTGTAATGCATCGCTGGGATCGCCAGACCCAGGGCCACACTTCCGGCTAACTTTCGCCAATCTGTCCCGGCCGTGTCTCCGCGGAAATAAAAAGCTAGCCACAGCGCTGCGAAGGAAGCAAGGACGGCAATGAGGATCGAGAGAGCCACAAGCCGCATGTCGTACCGGCATTCGGCCGGCAAACGCATCGCCGCCATGCCGATGTAATGCATGGACGCAATTCCTGAGCCCATCATGAGACTGCCGAGGACAGCTTGCACAGGGCCCATCGCCTTTCGACTCACGGTGTGCAGGGCAAGGGCCGAGGCAACGATCGCGGCTCCGAGCGATAACATAACAGTTGGCCAATCGTAGGCGACGGGCACGGGCAGGCGAAAGGCCAGCATTCCGATGTAGTGCATGGACCATATGCCGAATCCCATTGCCGCTGCTCCACCGGCGAGCCAGATTTGGCGGAGCCATCCGCTCGCGGCGGTTACCCGTCCAGCTAGATCGAGTGCTGCATAGGATGCAAGAATTGCGATCACCACGGAAAGAGCCACCAGGAAGTAATCGTAGGAACCTGTCATCGCGGGCTGGCCTGTTGTCATGGGGCTGACCCCCCATAATTACGCTACCCATGGGCCGCAAGCTGGACAATGCTTCGCTAGAACGAATTGGAAATACGACTTTAGAACTAATCCGGTCGTTACAAATCTCGCAATCGGCCGGACTCTTGACGAGCACAAAAGCCCAAAGATCTCAATGGCATGCGACTCATCTTCTCGCGAACTCGGGGACCCGTCCCCCAGTTCCCCCGCCTGGAAACTCGCGAGATCAGCGGCGACTGTGGTTTACGATGCTACCAGCCAAAAAGTGCATGCCGGCTCGGGTTGCCAATCAGGGTTATGCCTAACAGGGTGACAGTCCACCTATTGCAGCAATTTCAGCTGCTCGCCCTGCGCGGTCGCTGCGGCCTTCCGCCTTGGAGCCCGGCGGGCAATCGGCCGGCCGAGCCGGCGTTCCAGTTCGATTACGAAGTCCGCTGTGCCCAGTGGGCGCCCGATACCCTCCGCCTTTCTCAGCGAGGTGAACGCCTCATCATAATCCTGTAGCAGCAGTTCCCTAAAATTCGGCCACCGGTCAAGCACAGGACATACCGGCACCAAGCTGTCATCCTTGCCGCTAAGTTGGGCACGTACGCTCGAACACGACCATTCCTCTGCACGAGAAACAAGCCGTGCTCGAACCGGATTCAGACTGACATACGATACCGCCGCCCTCAAATGCGACTCGTCCATAGCAACCGAGGCGAAACGACTCTGAAACAAATGTCCGGTCCAGCGGCCACGAGCATTGACGAAGTTGGTATATCGGCGATGCGCTTCTCCTAAGGCCCGTCCCATGCCGGCTGCCTCGCGTGGCTTCAAAATTAAATGGACATGGTTGGGCATAAGGCAGTAGGCCCATACCTCAACATCTGACTTGCGCAACTGCTCCGCAACCCTATAGCAGTAGATTTCCTGATTCCCGTCCTCGAAGAAAATAGCTTCGCGGCGACTACCGCGCTGAGTCACATGGTGAGGTAAACCAGGAACGACCACGCGGGCAAGACGCGTCATGCAGGCAAAACTACCACGAACTCAGGTGAATATGTATCCTGTCACCGCTTTGTCAGCCGTGAAAGTGGCAACTCGGTCCACGAAACTATCGAATCATCGGAATACAAGCGTTGATTTTGTCGGAACTGCGGAGCAAAATGTCGGACAGGAGAGCGGGCGCTGCTTTTGGAATTGCGAGAGAGTCCATCCACCGATTGAAAGTCTCCCCCAGTGTGAGGAGCCATGGGCGACTCAAAGCAGCTTGTTCGGTCGGGCAAATCGATCAATAGAAGCAATCGGTGGGGCAAGATGACTACAACCTTTTTGAGCGAGGAATAACGGTCCCAATGCCCACCCCACCCCTGTTTTTTCTACCGTTCCTGCCTCCGGAGTTAGCAGAGGCTTCCTATGCCCATATGGCGGAGAAGTGCGACAAAATCGCCCCGGGTCCTCGAGGCAGAGTGTATTCCATAAGTTTTGTGCACGAGGGAGTCGTCTGGGTTGCTACAGTGGGCAAACACCTTAAGGGTCACAAGCCAGGGCATAGAGCCAGGGCGAGGTTGATAGAAGATCCCGCCATGGTCCTTGCCATCTTTCCGGGTACCCCGTACACCATCGTCACAGATGCCCTGCATACCACCGGCTCCAACTTCCAAAATATCTTCTTCGGAACACCTGTGGAGGTCGAATATTTCTCTCTGCCACCTTCTGCGTAAGGAAGACGTCCCCCCGCATCAGGCGATTTACTTACCGCAAGCTGAATTCCGTTTCCCCTCGCCTTCCAGCAATATCGAGCCGCCCCTTCACCGGTTGTGCAATCATCGATGAGGACAACATGACTGATTCGAGACGAGTATTCACAAGCAACGTAGCCCGATAATATTTGTAAGGCAGTTCTATGCTTCGCGCCCGAGGCCGCACGATATGGTTGAGGAGAATGGATTTCCGCTGGAAGCCCCATTGTTGAAAAAGGGGGGCTCGAACGACCCAGGCAGGTTGGACTCTCCGGAGTACGTCAAGGCGCTGTTCGCTGCGGGTGAGCGTGCCACTCATACGGGCATTTGCCTATTGGACAATCAGACACGATTTGACTGGGTGAATGCCGCTCTTGCAAAAGAGACGCGAGCGACCATCGATCAACATATCGGGAAGACTTCACGCGAGATTGTGGGTGAACTGGCTACACAGATCGAGCCAATTTACGAAAGGGTGTTGGCGACGGGTAAGCCAGAGTCCGTCTGGCTGGCGGGCCATGTGAGGGACACGATCGAGGCCGGCCATTGGTTAGATTACTGCTTTCCTATCCCCGGCAGCTCGCAGCGAGTGCAGCAACTAGGCCTTTTTGTCGTGAATGTCACGGCGGAAAAAGAGTCGGCTGCGATCTTCGACACACTGGCGGGAAACTTGCCGCGTGCAGTGGAGCACTGCGCGCACCTTCTACGAGGACTTGATGAGGCGATCCGCGGATATTACTTAGGGCTGGAGACGAGCTTTGTGGAACTTTCGCGTCACTCCACGGATGTTGCCAGAAACGTCGACCACTTTCGGTCGAAGCTTCAAGGACTGGACGGTGAGATTCACCTGATTCGGGAACTCGTCTACGCAATTATCGACCGATTGCGCGTTCCCTCATGCTGAGAAGCATGTGCGCCACCTCTGCTGCTCCGCGACGATAGGCAGCTTACCAATGGAATGGCCACCATGATGACACGCCCGATGCTTTCGATTTCTGTCCTGTACCTCCATCTCCTGCTTGGGGCTGGCGATAGCGAGTGCGGTATCAACGTCAGCCAGTCTGAGTTTTCGTCCAACTCGCACCAGCCGCAGACATAGCCGTCCCGAGTCATCAGGAAATAGATGGGCCGTCGGAATTCGTAGGTCCAGTTTCTTCGAGTTGAGATTGCCCGCTTTTGGGTATCGATGTGAACGATAGAACCCGCAGGGATCATAGGGTGCAGGGTCAGGTCGTGTTTTCCAATGATTCCACGCCTGTATGGCGTCGGTGACTGACCGTTCTCCGCAGCGAGTAGACTGGTCTCGTTGTTGGGCGGCTGAGCGAGAACAGGTTTATCCGAAACCAAATTTGCCTTTGCCTCGAGCGATCCCTCGCCTGCAATCATGCTCGCCTTTTCAGGGGAGAGCTGTCTGGGAATCAGGTTCTGTCCGCTTCCCGGATCAATGCGACGCAGCAGTTGCCCCGGCGAGACGTTATAAATCTCTGCCAATGCCATTAGCTTACTGACGCTCAATTCGTGCTCTTCGCGCTCCACGCGGTGAAGCCAACTGGCCGAGACCTGGTAAGACTGATTTCCCTTTTCCTGGGCCAGGCAACGGGCGCGTTTCTCAACCTCTCGCAAAGAGAGTTGCCACCGGCGCCGAATTGTGAGGAGCCTCGCGCCAACGTCTCCCATCAAGACCCCCACAGATGCGAAGTACCAAGACCACGGCAGTACCGGCCGTAATACGCGATTTCGTGAACCATGGTTCCCACAACTGGAACTCTAGCAAAAAACTATTAAATGAAGTAATTTTTAGGTTCAGTTCGCGCCCTCTGATTCGCCGATCACCAGAGCATGAGGTGAACTTCCCGTCCCGTCCCCCGGAAAGCCAGGGACAGGAAACGAAACGTAACCAGGAAAGCCAGGGACAAGGAAAGCCAGGGACAGACGAAACGTAACCGATCAAGAAGGGCCGCACTGCAATGCAGTGTGCCGCTCATTTGCGGCGCAGCCGGATTTTTGCCGAGCAGATATTCGACGGAAGTGTGTAACCGCAGCAGCTCCTGGGGATAGGTATCGTGTCCAATCCCCTCCCCTGCCCCCCATTCGTCCTTCCATCGTGGCGCTAGGGAGAGGTTACGTAGCTCGATTTAATCTCCAGGTCATCGTTTGCCCGGCGGTACACTGCTGCAGCGACCGGCCCGTTGGTGCTTACCGAACTCGAGCCGCCGTTGTTGTCGAGGATATAGCGCGTATCCCAGTTAATGACATTGCTGGTCCCGAAGTTTACGTTTCCACTGTCATAGGCAACGTTCGAGAAGTTGGTATCTGTTTCGAGGTATCATGACCCCTTATCTCCGAAAACGATTATTTCTCAGTCGTGGAGAACGATGTTGAGCAAGGATCGATGAACCCGGATGCGGCCGTTATATTCAATGAAGCCGAGCTTGCGAAAGCGATTCATGAAGAAGCTCACACGCGACCGGGTGGTGCCAATCATTTCCGCCAAAGTTTCCTGCGTGATCTCCGGGATCAACGGTTCTGCTTCTCCCGGCTTGCCAAACTCCGCCAGCAACAAGAGGATCCTCGCCAAACGCTTTTCGCTGGAGTTGAAAAGCTGATCGACAAGATCGGCCTGGGTTCGCATGCTACGCGCCAAGAGGAACTTCAGGAACAAGTCGGAGAACGCATGCTCCTCGTGAAGAACACGGATGATCTCTCCCCTCTCAATCTTGAGAGCCCGGCAGGGGGTAATCGCCGTGGCAGTCGCCAGTCGAAGGCCGGCCATTCCGGCAATCGACTCTTCCCCAACAAATTCGCCTGCGGAGACAAGTGCTATCGTGGCCTCTTTGCCGCTTGTCGAAACGACGGTAAGGCTTGCGCGACCCTTCTGAAGATAGAAAATTGAGTCAGCGGGGTCTCCTTGCGAGAACAACGGCTGCTTTTGCTTGAACTGGGCTATTCTTCGTCCCAACCCAGCGCTCTCTAGAAAAGCGGCGGCATCAAATGCAGTTTTTCGCGGCTCAACCACCTGAAAAGTCCCTTCCCGGAGACGGCTGCGCCCGAGAATTAAACGGGTGAGCCGCCACTTCCGATCTGGAGTAGTCGATTATCGATTCCGTGAACAGATCCTTCCTGGACTGCTTGCGGCTTTGGCGCAGCCCCCTGGATCGCGATCGCCGCGGGATGCCCCAGGAGCAGCTACGCCTTCTAGCTAAAGGAGTGGCTAACCGACATAATCGTCCGAGCCAAAAGATTCCTGGCCGCGCTGGAAAACTATATTTGGCTGGACCATGCGCTGCTCATAGAGAAACTGCGCCGAGAAGAAGACCGAGACGCCTTCGCCAAAGTGCACCATAATGCCCGTAGGCAGCCATTCCGAAAAAACAATCGCGGACGGTCCGAGTTGATTCATACATCCGCTCCGTTAAGCGTCAGGACGCGAAGTCCGTATCAAACTCTGCGAAGTTATTGAGGTAATTCTTGATGACGAGGTAGCAGTCGCACGCTTTCTTTTCGAGCTGTTTAACATCTAGAATGCGGATAAGCGCTCGATTGTATTCGATAAGTCCCTGTTCCTTGAAAGACCCGGCTGCAATCGAGACAGTCGGACGGGAACTCCCGAGCATGTCTGCGAGAAATTCATGCGACAACTTCAAGGTGTCGGTGTGCACTCGGTCCATGCAGAGGAGCAACCACCGGGCAAGCCGCTGCTCTATGTTGTGCTTTGCATTGCAACCCGCCGTTTGAGTCGCTTGCAAGAGTTGAGCCTGCACGTAGCGCAGCATCAAACCTTGGAAAGTAGCGCAACGGAGAAATTCTTTGCGGGCCGCCTCAACCGTGCAGGAAAAGCCGGAGCCCTCGATTTGCATGTAGATGCGATTTAGACTCCGCTTTGTTCCCATGAGGGCGGAAACGCCGATGACGGACTCATAGCCGAACATACAAACCTCCACTTGAGAGCCGTCATTGAAGGTTGCTGTCATGGAGGCCATTCCCTCTTCCACAAAGAAGAGATGCTCGATTGCATTGCCCGGGAACTCGAGCTCATGCAGTCGTTCAAGCTTGACCGGTCGCAGAGAAAGGCGTTCGATGATCTCTCTGTCCAAATTCTTCAGTAGGGCGTTCTGAAAAGTTCGCAAGTACTAGAATCCTTGGCTCACGTTAATCCAGGGCTGACCAAGACTCTAAATCATCGGGTCCTGAAACACTGTTCGATATCTAACAGACATGCCTGAAGCGAGCCGTTATCCTTTCCGGCCGCTGCTTCGGTTGCATTGAAAGAGAGGCCTAATACGGATCGCGGTAGGGACACCTATCGCTAGGCGCCCCCCGCACAAAGCCGTACGTGCGGCTTTCCCGCATACGGCTTCCACCTTGGATATTTGACGGCGAAGCGTTGATTGGGCCACGGATGCTGGATGCGCGGTATTGGTAGCCACTGGGCGACTAACTTCGTCAGGTTCGACCACGCCATACGGTCCTTCTGACTGCGCCGTCGAAGCGTGCGCTGCCAGAGGCGGGTGACGTGGTTGTGAAACGCCACGAGCGAGCCGAGGTTACCCGGCACGGCGTGGTAGGCGAAGTGGGAAAAGAGGGGGGGAAAGAGGGACGGAAAGAGGGGAAAGAGGGACGGCCTGATCTGAGAGGGGAAAGAGGGACAGCCTGATCTGGGTGACTTATCTGCGTGAGAATAGGAAAATCGCGCAGATCGACTGTCCCCATTCTTCAAAGATGCCTCCCAACCCATTCGGTCACTGGGAGCGCAGGGATCTGCTGTCAGCCTACGCATGAACCACCCCCACACCGGCAAAGGTGAGAGTCAGAACCGTAATGTCATCGTCCTGGCCGAATTGCTGTGCCGCCTCGGCAATCTCCTTGGCATCGCGCGGTGTGGCGAGGAACTCAGCAATGCGTCTGAATCCGAAGAGCTCGCCTGCGACGTTGCGTGCCTCAAGCAGGCCGTCTGTGTAGAGAGTAAGGCGATCACCGCTACCCATACCCACCTCCGTCGGCTCGTACTCTGCATCCGGCACCAGGCCAAGCGGTAATGCCGGTGGTAGCGGGACCTCTTCTCCGTTAAGAAATGGCGGCAAGTGTCCGGCGTTTGCGACAAGACAGCGGCCTTCCGCATCGAGCCGTAATACCAGGCAGGTAGCGAAGCCGCTGCGCAGACGTCCGTGGAGACGGCGGTTGAGAGCGGCCAGCATCGCGGCAGGATCATCTGTCGTCTCGACGGTGCTGCGAATGGACCCCACGATGAGCGCGACGGTCATGGCGGCGTGAAGCCCCTTGCCGCTCACATCGCCGATGACCAGCAGCGCACCATTGTCAGGCAGCGCCATGAGCTGGAAGAAGTCTCCGCCCACCTCCTGCGCGGGACGGTATGCGCTGGTGACCAGGTATCCAGGAAGCGATGGGAGAGATTCGGGGATGAGCACTTGCTGCAGTTCCTGGGCGCTCTGGTACTCCTGTTCGAGCGCGTTCTGCCGTTGGCTCTGCTCGACGGAGTAGCGCCAGGCCGCGTAAACAATGGCCGCCAGCAGCAGGGTGTTGACGAGGGCGTGGGCGTCCATGCTACACCCGGCAATCGTGAACAGCGGGACCTCCAGCTTCGATGCAAAAGTCCAATGCGTCCAGCGAACTCCCAGACCACCCACGTCCTGCACCGCCTGAATAAGATCGGCCAGCAGGGCAGAGATGGCGAGCATCCATCGCGCTGCATCGAGCCGCTTGCGCAACGCAGACAGCACCAGAACCAAACCCCACAGTTCCAGCAGGATGGCGGGAATGGTAATGCCTACATCGGCCAGCAGCAAGAGGTGCGCCGGTCCCCGGCTCCAGTCGAAAAACTGAAGACTGGAGTCCAGCAGGTCGAGACTCACCAACGCAATGGCACAGATCTTCGTCCATCGCACCAGGCCGGCACGATCGTTCAGGTTCAGCAGGGCGATTAAGAGAAACCACAGTGCCACGTCGTTGAGGGCGACCACTGCCGCTATCAGCGCGTAGAAAAGACGAAACGGCATGAATCCAGGGATCTCGATAAGCGTGAAGACCAGCGGGAGGACCATGGCGAGCGCCAGCCACAAAAGCATCATGCGTTTCCGGTTGCGCAACCACGCGAGCAACGCCAGCACGCCCACGATGCTTGAGAGCACCGTTAGAACCAACGCGAATTGGTTGGCTTGCAGCCAACGATACCTGGCTGCCGTCACCAGACTCTCGATTGCCTGGGCGCTGCCGGCCTGCGGGATGGAGACGAGTCCTCCCTCGTCGGGACGGCTTATGAACAAATGCGGAGCTTTCCACACCCGGATCGCCAAAACTCCAGACTGTGGAGGGCCGAGCACAAACCTGGTGGGTGGCGCCTGAAGGTACCACACGGGATGCGGGGGAACCTTGCCCAGGCTCCCCACCAGTACGCCGTTCCAGTAGACCTCGCAAGCATCCTCCACGGATGGCAATAGCAGGGCGAGATTCCAGTTGGTAGGTCCGCCAGGCGGCAGCATCAAATGCCGCCTGTACCAGGCAAAGCCGGTGTAGCCAGGATGGCCTTGTCCTTCCCAGGCGCGGCCAACCTGGATGGGCTCCCAGGTGGAGTCATCGAGCTTCGGGGAGGCCCACGCAGAATCGTCGCCTGGGTGAAACTGCCAGGCGCCGTCGAGCGGTACGGTGGCGAAGCCGAGACCCTGCATTATGAGCGGAGGCAGCTGCTGACCGTAGGACGGTGCGCTAGCCGCAACCATTACGAGCATTGATACGGCTTGCAGGATGAACCACTTTGCACGACGTCCATGAGTCACGCGTGACTCTGGCGTCAGCAAGCCGGGCTTAACGCCAAGGGAAAAGCGAATCATTCTTACCACGATTCGTCCTCTAGGTTGTACCGGAGGAGGATGCAGAAACAGGAGACTGGTTGAGGAAAACTATAAACAACAGGGGCGCCTAAGGGAACCTGGAAATTAGAACAGAGGTATATCTGCTCAACCCCTTAACGCGAGAGGTCGCACGCCGTAAGCCACGGAGTTTCCGAAGGTTTCGTGGATATCCATGATAGGTAATGGTCAAGGGGAAACGGAGATTCCCCTTGGCCCGGCGGAGTAGGTTCCCCGAGCGAGCAGAGGGTTTTACCTTTTGGCTGTCCTCGATCGCTTAGCAGGACCAACGCGTTGGCAGCGTGGCCAGACATCCATTTGCGGGAACAACGCCGAGCAGACGCCGTCCACGAAGATTGAGTTAGAGTAAACCGGCCGGCCTCGAAACAGACGGTGAGGTGTATTGGGAGCCGAAGCCCCCGTGCACAGCCACGAAATACGCGAGGACCGGCCGGTGGATCGCTGACAGACGGAACGTAACCGTTACAGTGTGCCCAGCGGAAAGCTGCTTCTGGCTTGGTGAACATTCCCTCTGTCACCCCTTTGTGTCCAACGCCGCTCATCCGCCCAGTATCTTCGGCAACTTTCCGGCTGAATCTCCCAGTGACGCCTCACAGGCAAATTACGTAACGGTAATTATCACGTCAACTGGATTTCTCGTGTGGCACATGGCACAGTGCAGTGCTCTTTCGGCGATAACGACCCATCCGCCAGCGCCTCAGCATAAGGGGTTTGGGGCAACGGAGCACCTGCACTTCTAACTCATCGCGTGGGTGCCAAACTGAGCGTCACGCTGACAAGACTGAATGAATCCATGGATTTTCCTGCTAACGACGTGAGGTCCGCGCCGGAGCCTGCAATTCCATCTGAAGAAAATGCCGCCCACATCGTGATTCCATCGGAGCTCGTCCATGCATTGATAAAGTGGAGTCCCAGAGCGTCGCCATGTCCCGTCTTGAAGGAACTGGATCCGAGATTTCCCCATCCCCCAGTATTGTCCGGGTTGGAATTGTAATACCCGATCGAGGTCCAGGGTCCCCAGGGATGAGGGGAATCATAAAATGCAGCTTGATTCACGTAACCCTGAGCCACAGCTATAAAACGTTTGAGGACGGGATTGTAAACCGCTTCAGAAATGGCGATCGGCCTTGGCCCCGGATCGGTGAAGATAGGCTGCATTTTTGTCCAGTCCGCATTCCAGATGGGATTTCCCGACCCGTCGGCGCCGGCATAGACCTGATAAGAAGCTTTTGTCAGAATCTGATTCTTGGGAACACGGGCCATATACGTATGAACAGGATCGGGCGAACCCGATCCAAAGAAGGCTCTCTCGGTTGTGCCATAGAGATAAACATAGCCGTCGATAGCGCCCGTATTGCCCGCGCCAAAATTCAGGAATCTGATAGGGCAGAATCCGTTAGGATCCGTGCCGCTACCGCAGAAGATCCAATTCGAATAGTTATCCACCCATGAATAGGCGTTTCCTGTAGAAGAAACAATTTCATAATGATTGGGCTCATCCCATGGTCCGCCTTCCCCTGGTTGCCAAATTCCGCCGAGGGCGTAGAAATTTGAATCGACCGCGATGATTCCACCAACCTTGCCTCGAATTGTCGCCGGATGGGCCGCCTTGTACCCGCCGTACACATTGCTCGCGTTGTTGGAGTTAATTGTCGGAGTTGGGCCCGTAATCTTAGCGATTCCAAAACTGACGCGGCCCAGGCTATCGGTACCAAAAAATCCTCCGCCATCGCCAAAGAAAGCATAAATATTGCCGTCGGCTCCCCACGTCACTGGCCATAGGTCGCTTCCGTTCTGTTGATTAAAGGCCGTCGACCAATGCCACGTCATTCCGGAGATCAAAGAACTGGGGCAATATGGGGCGTCACCATTCGCAGATGCCTTCGCAGTCGTAACGCTGAGAGATTGCGTCGACAAAATATTCATGCGCGAACCCAGCGCCACCATGGAATAGGTGTAGCCGGTCGTAGGACTTACTGTCTGATCGGAATACGTGGTGAGAGCAGTAGTCGCAATCTTCGTTCCGTTGCGTGAAATGCTATAGCTGGCGGCCGATCTCACCGGCGACCACTCAAGGCCCACCACGACCGCGGTTGCACATACCGTTTTGAGAGAAGAAGTTGCCCGGTGATCGGCAGTTACCGAGGAGGAATTTGAGCCATCAGCCGAAACTGCCGCTGCTGCTCGCGACGAGAGGACCAAAGATGCAGTGAGCAGCAACATGCCGGCGATGAACGGAAGGGCCTTCATTTTATCTCTCCCTGGAAAATAGAGGGGCCTACTGGCGTACCAGTGGAGCGCAAAGGTAGATCAGGCCGGCGAGCGATAGGAGTTGCGGAATAAATGCAGCCGTTTTCCCTACTCCACCTTTACCACCCCTTCGTGAATCCAGAATTTGCCGGGATCCAAGCCGAGCATCGCGACCCAATGTTCCAGTTCCAGCACGCTCGCCACGTCTCTGTGAATCAGCTTTAGAGTACCGGCACCGACCACGATGCGCTTTGAAAAGAGGATTGACGTTTCATCACTTCGTCTCGGGTACGTGAAACAGCCGCTTGTCGTACTTGATCCACCTGCACCACTCGATCTCCACCCCTTTAGCATCTAGGTGAAGAGGATTAAACAGATAGTTCACGGATTCCGGCGAAGGAACAGAAGGAACCGCCAACAAGGCAGAATTGCCACCTGCCAGCCAGGAATCTCCTATGGATTTCGTTTGGTTCATATCGTCGCGCCAATTGCTCGAAAGGATATTGGGCTCTAACGCGCCGGTTGCCACCTGATCGGCAACGGCGATCTTCATGAGCTGGTAACTGTCTGGAAAGAGCTTCGGATTGCCCTTTAGGTTGGCAAACATTTCGATCAAAGCAAGGGCAGGATAGTCAGAGAGGTATACGATACGTTTGCCTCGCTTGGCTGTATGCCACCTACCATCTGATTTTTCGCCGCCCATTCCTTGAAGATCGCAGTGGTTGCTGATACGCCACAGCAACCTCATGAATAAACGCCTTCATCTATTTGCCACAGCAAATTTTCTACCAGGCGTCCACCTGATTCGGTGTGAAGCATGCTCAGGGGTGTCCGATCGTTGAGACGGTCATCGACTTGCCGCAACCACGTCAGCGCTTTCTCGTGATTTCCAAAAACCTGATCCGCCAGAACGATGATTCGCGCGACGCGCAGCATACGGTCGGTTTCTTCGACGGAGAGCTGTTCTCCGCGCGCTTTTCGGTGTTTCAAGGTTCGCGGAGAGATGATGATCTCGGAAACTTCAGAGAACGTGAGCCCCTTCTCCTTCAAATACGCGATGCTGTCGGTGGGAAGCCCTTTTTCGGCAATCTCTGCCAGATCGAGCGCAGAATTTGGGGAAACGCCGAGGTACTGCTCGAAGGTGAGGTTATTGGCAGCCATCGCGTAAAATCCCCTGTAGACATTATGCCACACATTGATATGGCAAAGTGCCCATATCGGGGCCCGGCCCAATAGGGATCGCGGTAGGGACGCATATCGCTATGCGCCCCGCGCAAAGCCGTACGTGCGGCTTTCCCGCATACGGCTTCCACCTTGGATAGTTGACGGCGAAGCGTTGATTGGGCCACGGATGCTGGATGCGCGGTTTTGGTAGCCACTGAGCGACTAACTTCGTCAGGTTCGACCACGCCATCCGGTCCTTCTGGCTACGCCGGCGAAGCGTGCGCTGCCATAGGCGTATGCCCTTTTCGGGGACGGACGGAATTTCTCCTAGGAGGCCGTATTCAGGAAAACGAGGTCCTCCGATTTACTTGTTGGCCGTTTGGCGGTGGGCCGCGTTGCCATTGAACCGTTTCGAACTGGATCCGGCTTTCTCAAGCGAACCCCTGGACGCCGATTCACGGGCCCATCGGATCAACTTGCTGGCAAGGGCTTTTGAGACACCGAGAACATCCGCCGCCCGCTCGGGTGTAGCAAATGGAGTCGTAATTCCCTGTGCAGCCATACCCCAAGTATTGCAGAACCTCCTTGGGGGGATTCGGGGGGGATTCGGGACAGAACTAACCCCCATCGTTTCGCGCTCAGGCTAGGACGGATTTCCCGTGGACAGGGCCGAGTTTCGTGGACAAGAGTTTCGGTGGAAACACGGGGGCGGTCAGCCCGTTTACCGATCCGCGACGATATTTGATTGCAAACGTAGGTGTGGATTCAGGCGCGTCCTACAATGGATTCCGCATTCGTGTAGGCCGGAGCCAAGCATGATCGCATGCGTGTCTTGAGGGCCAGTTCGATTGGGAGGTACAGGTGTGTGCGAAGTGAATCGCAACTGTACGGCAGCCGCATTTCATGGATAAGTAGCTCCGCGCCGCACGGCTTTCCGCGCCACGTGCCGGTGGAGCACCTACCAGTCCCGCTTTGGATGCCGCCGTACCGCCTTGTGAATTGCCTTCCACTTCGCCCGCGTTTGCCGCTCAAGCTCGGGATTGGCTTTTCGCTCGAGAAACTCAAGCTCGCGCCGCATCTTGTGATAATTCGCGAGCCGCGCCTCATCTATTCCTGCATTCACCACCGCGCACCCCGGTTCGCCCGAATGCGTGCAGTCGCGAAACCGGCACAATTCCGCTAGTTCCTGAATGTCGTGAAACCCGGCGTACACCGCCTCGTCGCTAGCCCAAAGCTGTACCTCGCGCAGTCCCGGCGTGTCGATCAACAGCCATCCGCCCGGCACCATGAATAACTCGCGAGCTGTCGTCGTGTGCCGGCCCCGATCGTTGCCAGCCCGCACCGCACTCGCCCTTTGCCGCTCCACGCCAAGCAACCGGTTCAGGATTGTCGACTTTCCCGCGCCTGATGAGCCGACCATCACCGCCGTCTCGCCAGGCTCTACGGCCAGCGCCTCCAGGCTGCGATCGGTCATCGCACTCAGCGGTAGCACGATCGCCTCTCCTGCCAGCGCGCGTGTCCGCATCACAACTTCCTCCAGATTGAAGCCCAGCTCATCCACGAGGTCCGCCTTGTTCAGCACAATCACCGGCCTTGCCCCGCTCTCGCGCGCCACCACTAGGTATCGCTCCAGCCGCCGTGGATTGTAGTCGCGGTCAAGGCCGCTCACGATGAACACCACGTCGACGTTCGCCGCCAGCACCTGCTGGTTCGCCTCGCGGCCCGGTTGTCTGCGCGAAAGGGTCGTCCGCCGCTCCAGCACGCGCTCGATCACTAGCCCATCCTCGCGCAGCGTTACCCAGTCGCCCACGGCCGGCCATAGCGGCGATTCAAATCGCAACGCACCACTCGGTTCCGCATCCACCGCGCCGCCCTCGGTCCACACCACAAATTGCTCGCGGCACGCCGAAGCAACTCGCGCGGGAATTCCCGCAGCGCGTTGCCGTGCGAAGAAACCACTCCACCCAAATTGTTCGAGATTCACTTCGACTCATCCTCTCGGTTGGCACAACACGAGAACACACCCCAACCCACCATCCGGGTGAGGCAGTGTGAGAGGACGAATTAGACAAGTACCGTCAGCGGCGCTCCTTGACGCATCCACGGTAGATCAATTGCGCTTGGCTCGCAACCAAAATTGCGAGCCGGACTGTTCTGCTCTTCTCTTCCCTCCGTCCGCGTCGCGCCGCCCTAAATCCCCCACCCAAGCTCCGCGGCGCGCCGCGGCGAGGCGGGGCAGGCAAAAGAAGGCTTGAATGGGCCACCCCAATTGGAGAGAACTGTGCGCTTAAGGCGCACACTTCTCAGTGGCTGCAAAGACCTGGCTTTGACCGCAGCGTGAGTGTGTGCCGCACCAGGCTCTGATCATCGATCACCGCGCTTGGCTCCCTCTGAGCATCGGCAATTTCCGTCGCGAGAGAGATGCCGTCGATGACCTCCGCCTTGGTGATGACGAAGTCTTCAATGACTTGCGCCGCGGCGCCGCCCGGCAGCGCGATCGTCAAGTTGCGGACGCCGGAACCATCGGCGTTCACGCTGTAGGTTCCGCTGATGCCGAAGCTGGTGATCGTCCGCGTGCCGTTCGCGCCAGGCTGATTTGCCAGCGCGCTACCGGTCGCGTTGCCCTTTCCGTCATAGGTCTCATGCCCGAAGCCTGCCGCAACGTTGGCTCCGTAGGTCACCACCGCTGCGTAGTCTCCGCATAGACTGGCGTGCGTGTATTTCGCGGTTTCGTCCTGGGCGAGTGCAACGCTCGAGCAGACGGCGAGCAGCATTGCCGCCATGCAAGATAGATTGCGTCTTGCGTTCATGATTTCCTCCCTTTCATCCCTCCGGATAGAGCGACATGATACCTATGAATCCAAATCCGCGTAACTAAAACTCGCTGGATCTGGTTAGCTCGTCTCGGGGAAACACGGGGACGGTCTGGTGTGGACCCCAAACTTGAGACACGATTTCAGCAAAAACAAATGGGGACACATCGGCCATAATGGAGCAGGCCGATGGGGAAGAAAAAAACGAAGTACAGCGTGGAGTTCAAGCTGAATGCTGTCAGTCGAATGGTGCACGCCAAGACCATAAGTGGTCTAGCCAAAGAATTGGGCGTTCGGAGAAGATTTCTCTATGAGTGGCGCAACAAGCCCGCGGCTGGAGGAAGGGCTGCACTCGGGGAGGTGTGGTTGACAGACGGAGCTAGTTGGACCCACGATCGGACCCTCCTGAGGGTTGACAACGACCAGGCTCGTCAGTGGTACATGAGGGAAGCCGCCAGTCAGAGCTGGACAACTCGCGCCCTTGAGCGGCAGACCGGCACGCTCCACCACGAACGCCTGCTGTCCAGCTCCGGCCGCACGGCTGTCGAACAAGAGGCCGGCTCCAACTTGACGTCATTGCAACAAGTCCCGCGCGAGTTTATTCGCGACCCGGTCATGCTCGAATTCCTAGGACTCTCGGGTACCGGGAAGCTGCTCGATCCTGATCTGGAGCAGGCGTTGCTCGACAATCTGCAAGCCTTCTTGCTCGAACTGGGCAGGGGCTTTGCATTCGTGGCACGGCAACTTCGCATCAGCAACGAATCGAAAGATTTCCATATCGACAAGCCTGGAGTCAGCGGGTCCTTTCTAACCTCCAGTCCAACCATCACGCAAAAGGAGTGATTCCATGCGGGCCTGGATCGTCGCCGTCCTTCTTATAACTCTCTTCCGCTGTGGAATGGCGCAAACAGTCTCTCCTCTCTATGCCCGTGGCTACACGGTGATTCCGCAGCCCCAGCGGGTCCATATGGATGGCCGGGACTTCACGTTCAATCAGGAATGGAAGCTGCAGGTGGATGCAAGTGTGCCTTCGCACGATGTTGCGGTGGAGGCACTGCACCAGGAGCTGGCGGATCGTTTCCATCTCACCCTGGGGGCGGCCGGCAAACCATCCGGAACTGTGACCTTGCGCATAGTCGCCGGCAGCGTGCAAATCGGTCAGGCGCTCGATCGCGACAAAAGCGCACTGGAAGAGCAGGCATATCGAATCGATCTGCATCGCGATGCCATCACCATTACCGGGAACACCTCCACCGGCCTGTTTTATGGGGTGGAAACCCTGATTCAGTTATTGAAACGCAATTCGGGGACATTGCAGCTTCCCGAAGGCAGTATCGAGGACTGGCCTGACCTTCGCCTGCGCTTGATGTTCTGGGATGATAACCACCGGCTGGAACACCTCGACGAACTCAAGCGAGAAGTGAGGCAGGCTGCATTTTACAAAATCAACGGTTTTGAGCTCAAACTAAGCGGCCACTTCCAATATAAGACTGCGCCTGCACTGATCGAGCCCGACGCCCTTTCCCCCGCCGAACTCCAGGACCTCACGAGCTATAGCTTGCATTACCATGTACAGCTCATACCCTACGCGGATGGCCCATCTCACGTGTCTTTTATCCTCAAACACCCTGAGTACTCCAGCCTGCGCGCCTTTCCAGATAATAATTACGAGATGTGCCTGACCAATCCAGGAACTTACAAGTTACTCCGAGGTATGTATCAGGATCTTCTGGATGCGAACAAAGGCGGCAAATATTTCTTTATCTCCATGGATGAGCCCTATTACATGGGCTTGGCGCACAACTCCCAGTGCGACGAAGCTGGCCTTGCCAGGAAGCTCGGATCTAGCGGGCGGCTTTTTACCGATTTTCTAGATCGGGCGGGAGACTCGCTCCATGACCAGGGACGCACCGTTTTCTTCTGGGGAGCCTATCCTCTCAAGCCCAACGACGTGCCCTCGCTCTCTACGCACCTCGTCGGCATTTTCTACGGACCCGATCGCGCGGAGCTGGACCGGAACGCCCGCCGGCGTGGCATGCAGCAGATCCTCTCCACGCAATACATCAACGATGGCAACAGCAGACTCTTCCCCAGCTATTTCGCCTTGCCGCTGGCCCAGCGTCTCCACCAGGGCAACGGCGGCATCTCGGATCTGCTTGCTGAAATCATGAATAAGATTTCCTTTCAGCCGTCTCGCCTGGATGCGAACGTGATCGGGGAGGTGACCTCCGGATGGGGCGACAAGGGGATCAACCCGGAGACCTTCTGGCTGGGACATGTCGCGGGCGCCGCTGCTGGATGGCATCCTGGAGCACCCAACGTACCTGAAGTGGAAAACGAGTTCTACAGCTTGTTCTACGGAACGGGCATCGTTGGCATGAACCGAATTTACCAGTCGATGAGCGAGCAGGATCAGGCATGGGCAGACAGCTGGGACTCGGTCAATTCCACCGTGCGCAAGCCGATCTGGGGCGGCGCATACGGTGAAACTTACAATCCCCGCAGGCCTGCCAAAGATCAGTCGCTTCCCCTGCCTCCTGTGCCCGATGGCAATCTGGCCTATAGCTCCACCTGGGCGAATGAGAATGCGAAGCGCTTGGCTCTCACCGCCGAAGCGATTCGCGAGAATGACACCCTCCTTGGAATGCTCGCGGAGAACATTCGGACGGTGCAGTTGAATCGAGACAATCTGGAAGTGTACCTGTCGATCGCCAACCTTTATCGTCAGGGCTTCGACATGATCGCCGGTATCCATAACATGGATGCGCTTCTTAAATCGGCCGCTCGCAAGAGCGCCCAGGATCCTGCAGGCGCTGTCGGCGACGTGGATTCTGCACTGGATGTCGCCGGTTCGATCTGGAGGCAGCGCAATCAGGCGCTCAAGAATGCAGTCGATACCTGGGATAAAGCCGCGTTTCCCCGCGTGGCAGATGCAAACGGCCGTCATTTTCTCTTTGAGCTGGATGACGTGAAAGACCATCTGGCGGACAGAACCGTGGACCTTAGCTATCTCGTCTACCGTGAGAAGATTCTCGCGTTTGGCGGATGGGTCAATGCAATCCTTGCGGCCAGAAATCAATATGCCGCGGCACACCAGCTGCCTTCCCGTGATATTCAGTGGAATTGGGATGATATTACGGCAACGTATGCGGCATGCACCCCGCTCTTCGAGGGGGAAGCGACGAGCGCGGCGAAAGGGGACGGCCAGGCATTCGGCTGCGGTTCAGGTGAATGGCCTGTGTTGTAGACGCCGGCGCTGTAAAGCGCAGGAAAACAATTGGCCACGCTCTGTCGGCATCCAGCCTCCAGGACTGGTTGTTCCGGCGATGGCAGCGAACCCCTGACAAGGTCAACGCGTTGGTTCACCCCTTCAACTTATCGAACATGTCAAGTCTTCCCCCTCCAGCCTGCACCGAAAGTGAGGAAGATCCGATTTGAGGTCAGCGCGACAACATGTATCGCAGCTTCTAAATCCTTTCATTGGCGGAATTCCGGGAAACTGCCCATTGGACTTTTGGGCAATAGGAGTATAACCTCGAGCGGTTTGAACCGGACAAAGCGACTAAGTAGGTCGCAGTTGCGTTGCCATCGTGGTCGGCAACCACGATGGCAACGCAAATACCTACGAAGCCTTTAGGGCGCTCTGCTGTGTCTGAACAAGGGTGGCAGCCGCTTGCGCTTGGTCGCCGGAATTTCCGACAACAACCACCTTGTTTTTTCCCTGGTCCGCTTTGCGGATGTCGATGCCGCCCTTGAAGAAGGCGCCTTCACCGATGGTGATGCGCCGTGCAGTCACATCGCCGGTCAACGAACCTTCACTACGGATGTCCACACGGTCGCTGGCATAGATATTACCGCTCACTTTGCCCAGAACCACCACTTCACGAGCGGTGATATTCGCCGCTACCAGTGCATCCCGGCTAACCGTCACCCGGCTACCAGGTAAGTTGATCGTGCCCTCGATATTGCCGTCGATGTACAACGATTCGGAGCCGATCAGTTCGCCCTTGATCTGCAGGCTCTTGCCAATTGTAGCCGGATCCGCGCTACTCACCGCCGCGGAGTAATTGTTGGAAGAATTCGGTTCATGGTTTGCCGCCATGGATACAGACGACAGCGTGGGTTCCTCGCTGGAAGACAGCGAAGGAGTTCCAGTTAGGGTTTGCTTTATGTGATTGGTCACTGCGTTGGTCTCAATTCGACATCGGGATAATAACTTCAGCGCGATCTGGAATCATGCTACGTCCGCTGGTTTGAGATCGCAAATACTTGCAGGTGACTCAAGCGATTCCCCCGGGTCAGAGGGGCTCTTCAAACTGGATACTCTTCCGAACATCTGTTAAGAAGACCCTGAAAGCAAGGGACGAAACGTAACCTATCAAGAAGGGCCGCACTGCAATGCAGTGTGTCGTTCATTGGAGGAACCCGGGGGAAAAGCAGGAAGAAGGGCCGCACTGCCGTTGCAGCGCAGCGGGTTCAGTTGGTTTTGAGGTGGCGCGGGGAATAGCTACGCCGATGAGCTAAACGAAGCACTCCGCTACGTGAAGCGCCGTATTCTAGAATACATAGTCGGCGTCATCGAGCTTGGCCTCAAGCCGCGGGGCAACAGTCGCTATTCCTGCGGGTAAGGCGCGTCTGAACCGCATCATCGATCTCGTCCAGTCCTGCTCTTATTCGGTACACGATCTGTCCAGAGTGCAGATGGACCGAAATCCGCCGGCAACCCCGCGATTCAAAATGCCGTTCGAACTGGGAGCGGCAGTAAGCTGGGCGAAGCGCAAGCCCGAAAGCACACCTGGTTTGTCTTCGAGTCAGAAAACCGCCGCCCACGGTAAGAACGTTTGGATTCCGCCGATCACCAAAGCATCAGACAAACTTCCGGTCCGTTCCCCTGGTTTCCCACTGTAACGCCGTTCTCCTCATTGAGCGCGTGGTGATCCGGCCCCACGATAACCCATTCGCCAGAAGGAAAGGCGATGGCGCAAGTATCAACCGTCCCTGCCACTGGCATGTGTGCTTCCAATAGAGAATGATCGCGACGTTTGCTGACCAACTCGGAAAATAATTTTCCTGACCTCTAACCGAAAGTACCCTGGCTCGCATCTATATCTGTAGCAAATCAAATACTGACAAGCATCGAGCGTAAACGGGCACGTTCGTGGCTAGGATGGCGCGCCTGGGCAGATCGTGCCGTGGCGGCATCCTCTGAATCATGGGGATCGCTATGCAAGGAAGATGCTGGACCTCTTAATAGTGAGCGCGATGGAAACATGCCCTAAAACCGAGCTGTAATACCGTCCTAACCAGGACTTCGATAATTTGAGATTCTGCTCCTCGAATGAGCCGCGGCACATCGTGGTTTGTGCCGGGGCACGGATTTAGCCGAAAGCCTCGCTGGCTACTGGCAGATATCGGTCCCCTAAACAGCTTATGGGGGCGGGAAAATAAAAATTTGATCATCTTCGTAAAACAAAGGACTTAGCCGGCACCTCGAGGGAACCAAGACGGGAACACCGCATTCCTGAAACCAAACCGCAACCAGGGCCGTCGCCCCTGGCACGCCCCAAGGGGCGGATCAATCGATCTTTCTCATCTTTTGCGAGGGGTCATAGCGAAGCGTAGACAGCGCATGAGACAACTACCTTCGAAGGCCAATCCCCCTCACGGCAGCTCCACATCCAGCGCATAAATCTGATCCGCCCCCAGTTCCCGCGTCACCAGGATCGAATCGTCCGGCGCAAGGCTGAATGAATATCCGAAACCCGGGTTGAAGAACAGTTTGCCGTTGCCTCCCAGCTTTCCCACCAGCTGCACTTTGCGATCCGCCACAGACACGCGCCACACCAATAAATCCACATCGAAGTAGTACACGTACTTCGCGTCGTGCGACCACGAGGGATACGACGCCTTCACGCCATCCACCAGGACCGTCCATGCGCCGGTCGCAAATGTATAAAGCATCAAGGGCGCACTTCCCGTCGCGTTGCTGGTGGCCACGAGGAACTTGCCGTCCGGAGACCAGCGCGATCCCCGCATTCCCGCGGATCCCGGCAGAGGCGTGACCTGCCGCGTGCCGAGGTTCAAAATGCTGATTGGCTGGTTGATCGTGCCGCCGGAGCTGCGAATCCCGCCGAACGCGATCGAGTTCGCGTCCGGAGACCACGTTGGATCGGCGCCCTCCACCTCGCCCTCCGTCCCCTGCGACGGATAGCCCCCCCCACCGGCATGAGATAAATCTTCCACGGCTTGCCCGGCTCCCGTCCCATAAACGCGATGCGTTTTCCATCGGGGGACCAGCGCGGCAAGGCTACCTCCATCGGCGCGAACGTCAGCTGGTGACGATCGCCGCCATCGGCCTTGCTTTGCCACAATGTCCCGTCGGGCACAGTCACGTACGCCACCCGCGACTCGTCCTGGTTGTACACCGCGGCATCGGCCGAAATTCCCGGCAGGATCGAAGCCAAGTCCTGCCTCTGCACGTTGTACCGCACCAACTCGCCACGATGCACTGTGCCTACAAAAAAGATTCTCTTCCCGTCCACGCTGGGCATCGGAAGCTGGGAGCTCATCGGCCCCACTATCAGCTGCACCGGCTTGCCGTCCGTCTTCTCCCACCAGTGCTGCCTTTCCCTTATCGCCCACACGTTCCAGTCCTTCCCTCGATAGGACTGGAAAACGTAATACTTTCCGTCCGCCGTCCAGACACCACAGCACGTGCTTCCCATGCCGTCTCGCGCGGAGAACATCGGTCGCAAATCCCCGCCATCCGAACGTGCTTCCCAGATAGCACCGGTGTACGAACCAGGCGCAACTACCGTGAGACGGATCCGGGTGCGGTCGGGCGAAACACGAAAGTCGGAAATCGAAATGTTTCCCGGCGACGTCCCTTTCACCGTCAGAATCCTCTTGGTATCGCCGCCGTCGACCTGGGTCTGGGAAATCTGCGGCCCAGCCGCCCAATCAATCGAAGCTCCATCGGGTGACCAGCCGGCATCGCTTGCCAGAAAACTTCCGATCCGGCGTAACTCCCCTGCCGGCAGCGTCATGTGCCAAACCGCTCCCGCGTCCTGTCTCTGGTTGAGCGGATCGCCCAGGGTCAGCAACTCCGAAGTAGCCGGCCGCAAATCCACCGTGGCATGCTCCTTAAGCGGAATCGGCACCTCCTCCGACGGCCCGCCGGCTGTCGATACCTGCATCAGCTTCGGATCGCTCGGACCCGGGACTTCGTAATACAGCCGCGGTCCATCCGTCAGCAGCCTTTGCCCAGGGGAGACGCTGCCGGCCCTGCTAAAGTACGCCTTCATCGTTTCATCGTGGGTCAACTGCACCACCCCGGTCACGTGCGGTGGTGGAATCTCCGGCCGCAGCCAGTACACGAGTGCCGCCGCGCCAACTAAAACCGCCGGCCCTAGCGCCGCCGTCTTCTTCAGCCCGGCGCCGCGCCGCGCTCCGGACGTGGCGCGAGCTTCGCCCACCGTCGCCCGCCCCGGCTCCAGATCCCGCAAAACTCGCCGCAGATCTGAAGCGAAATCCCTTGCATGCTGGTACCGCAGGTCCCGATCTTTCTCGAGCGCCCGCTCTACAATCTGCTGCGCCAGCACCGGGGCGTCCGCGCGCGCTCCGCGCAGCGGCGGAAACGCCTCTTCCGTAATCGCCCGCAGGATGGCCAGGCTGCTCCCTGCCTGAAACGGCGCAGCCCCGGCGAGCAACTCGTAATATGTCACCCCCAAGCTCCACAAATCCGTCCGCGCATCCAGGCTCATCCCCTGCGCCTGCTCCGGCGACATATAGAGAGGGGTCCCCAGCAACCCACCCCTCTCTGTCAGCGACAGCTTCGCGTCTGAGCTCACCGCCAGCATCTTCGCCAGCCCGAAGTCCAGAACCTTCGCGTTCCCTTTCGGCGTAATCATCACGTTCGCCGGCTTCAGGTCGCGATGGATCACTCCCTGCTCGTGCGCTTCTTCCAGAGCCTCTGCCACCTGCAGTGCAATCGCGGTTGCTTCTTTCACCGGGAGCGCGCCCGCCCGCAGCCTCGTCGCCAGCGACTCTCCGGCCACCAGTTCCATCACGATGAAATCTGCGCCGTCCTGCTCGCCCACGTCGTACACCGCTGCAATCCGCGGATGATTTAGCTTCGCCAGCGCCAGGGCCTCCCGCCGAAAATGGCGCCTCGCGTCCTCGCCAGTCAGCACTCCCGGAGCCAGCATCTTGATGGCGACTGTGCGTTCGAGCTTCTCGTCGCGCGCCCGATACACCACGCCCATGCCGCCCGCACCGAGCGGCTCGACAATGGAATACCGTCCTAACCGCATGCCCTGCCCCAACGGGAGAGCGCCCGATGCGACTGTTCCCGTGGCGCTTCCTCCATCGAGTTTTGCGTAGGGAGACTGCGAAAGAAATCCGCTCAGCCGATCGTTTTCCGCCAGCAGGTCTTCCACGACCTGCCTCATCGCCGGCGTTCCCCGGCACGCTTTATCCAGAAAACCGCCTCGCTCTCCGCGAGGCAAATCGAGAGCCTGTTCAAAAAGCCGCTGTGTCGCTTCGTCCGGCATCTTCATCAAGCATGTCCATAATACGGTGACCGGGCTGCACCCCTAAGCTGAGACACAAAACGTTTGGATTCCGCGATCACCAAAGCATCAGATAAACTTCAGGTCCGTTCCCCCCGGTTTCCCACTCTAACGCCGTGTCGTCCGTCCCTGCCACTGGCATGTGCGCTTCCAATAGAGAATGATCGCGACGTTTGCTGACCAACTCGGGAAATAATTTTCCTAACCTCTAACCGAAACTACCTAAGCTCGCATCTATATTTGCAGCAAATCAAATACTGACACGGGCACGTTCGTGGCTAGGATGGCGCACCTACGTAGATCGGGCCGTGGCGGCATCCTTTGAATCATGGAAATCGATATACAAGGAAGATGCTGGACCTCTTAATAGTGAGCGCGATGGAACCATGCCCCACGATCGCCCTGCCCGCCTGTAGAGGGCTGTCAGCTCCTTCGCCTCGCAATCGAAGCCAACAAGCTTGGTGGGGGCTTATCGCGCTTTTCGCTCACTTAAAATTGGCGCTGCTCTGGCTGTTTACCATCCCGTCGGTCTCGCACCGGGACTTAGTTCGCTTTGTTCGCTTAGTTCGCACATTTTCTGCAGGCGCCGCTCGCAGCGAAGATGCCTCGGGATAATTGTTTGATGACTGCTCGCCCTCACCCCGCGGGAATGTCAACGAAAGGCATCCGCCCACTCTGCGGCGGGCAGGAAAGCAGAACCCTGGGCTCCTAAAGAGTCCGCGTGAGAACGCAACTCACAAACTTAGTCCCGAAGGGACGGCTGAGAGTAGCCCAGCACGCAGTGCTGGGTAGCGTACCGGAACTGCGTCCAGTCCCGCCAGGGACGGCTGAAAATGACCCAGGATATAGTCCTGGGGACCCTCCCCCACTCTCCAAAGGCTCTTGCAAAACAAGGACTGGCATCCTGGGTCACTTTCACAACTCCACGAAATCTGTTTTCCACAGTGGTCCGCAAGCCCAATCTTGCCAAAATATCAAGTTAGAGATAGTCTAATCTGCGGTGGACATCGAGGCGATCAAGCGGTCATTGGAAAGCAGCGGGTTGCGCTGCACACCGCAGCGCTACGCCGTGATGGCCTTCTTGATGGAACAGAACAGGCACCCCACCGCCGTCGAAATCTTCGAAGCTGTGAATCGCACCGATCCCCGCTCTTCAAGGGCCACCACTTATAACAATCTGCGTGATCTGGTGCAGGCAGGCCTGGTGCGCGAAGTGGCGGTCGAGGGCCGCGCCGCGCGATTCGATGCCAAAGGCCTGCTCCATCATCACTTCATCTGCGACCGTTGCGGAAATGTTGAGGACATTGATTGGTACGACGTGCCCAGGCCTGCTCCGCGCTCCCTGGGTAAGCGGATCGTTCGCGATTGCGAACTCATTTTCCGCGGACTTTGCACCAAATGCGCGCCGAAGCGCGGTGCCCGTCAGAATCGGTAAGAGTGGGCAGGCGAGTGGTGAAAATGGCCTGCCTTGAAGACCCAAACCTGGAAGATCACAACCCTGAAGGAGAGACTCGATGGCGACCAAAGGAACCGAATTTACGTCCGAAGCGAAATCCGAATTGAACGCGCAGGTAGCATCCGAAGCGAAATGCCCGGTCAACCACGGGCAGTCCGCAGCTGGCCCGGGGGCTGCACCCAGCGGGCCGCGCACCAATCGTGACTGGTGGCCAAACCATCTCAGGTTGGAGTTGCTCCATGCCCACTCCGAGCTTTCCGACCCTATGGGCGCAGAGTTCGACTATGCGAAGGAGTTCAAGACCATCGACTACGAAGGCCTCAAGAAAGACCTGGCCTTTGTCATGACCGACTCGCAGGATTGGTGGCCCGCCGACTTCGGCCACTACGGTCCGCTGTTTATCCGTATGGCCTGGCACTCAGCCGGCACCTACCGCACGTACGACGGCCGTGGCGGCGGCGGACGCGGTCAGCAGCGCTTCGCTCCTCTCAACAGCTGGCCTGACAACGTCAACCTCGACCGCGCCCGCCGGCTGCTCTGGCCCGTAAAGCAAAAGTACGGCAAGAAAATTTCCTGGGCCGACCTGATGATCCTGGCCGGCAACGTCGCGCTGGAGACGATGGGCTTCAAGACCTTCGGCTTCGCCGGCGGCCGCCCAGACACCTGGGAGCCCGATCACGATGTCGACTTCGGCGCCGAAGCCACCTGGATGGGCACCGACAAGCGTTACTCCGGGGAACGCGAATTGGCCAACCCGTTCGGCGCGACCACCATGGGGCTCATCTATGTGAACCCTGAAGGCCCCGAGGGCAAGCCAGACCCCGCAGGTGCCGCCAAAGACATCCGCGTCACCTTCGGCCGCATGGCCATGAACGACGAAGAGACGGTCGCGCTGATCGCGGGCGGCCACACCTTCGGCAAAACCCACGGCGCCGGCGCGGGCACCCAACTCGCGCGGGAGCCCGAAGGAGCGCCGATTGAAAACCAGGGCCTCGGTTGGACCAGCGCCTACAAGACCGGCATCGCCGGGGACGCGATCACCAGCGGCCTGGAGGTTACCTGGACCACCAAGCCCACGCAATGGTCCAGCGAGTACTTCGACCACCTCTTCAAATTTGAATGGGAACTCACCCAGAGCCCCGGCGGCGCGAACCAATGGAAACCCAAAGGGGACGCCGGTGCAAACACCGTGCCCGATGCCCACGACCCCAACAAGAAAAAGCAGCCGGCCATGCTGACCACCGATGTGGCGCTGCTCGCAGATCCGGCCTACGCGAAAATCTCGCGTGACTTTTACGAGCATCCAGAGAAGTTCGCCGACGCCTTCGCCCGCGCGTGGTTCAAACTAACCCACCGTGACATGGGTCCGCGCGCCCGTTATCTCGGCCCCGAGGTTCCGGCCGAGGAGCTTATCTGGCAGGACCCCGTCCCCAAGGTCGACCATCCGCTGGTCGATGATCAGGATGTCGCCGCCCTCAAGGCGAAGGTGCTTGCATCTGGCCTCTCGGTCTCCGAGCTGGTCTCGACCGCGTGGGCCTCGGCCTCGTCGTTCCGTGGCTCCGACAAGCGTGGCGGCGCAAACGGCGCCCGCATCCGCCTTGCCCCGCAAAAGGACTGGGAGGCCAACCAGCCGGCCCAGTTGGCCCGCGTGCTGAAGACGCTCGAGAAGATCCAGGGCGAGTTCAACGCGTCGGCCACCGGCGGTAAGAAGATCTCGCTGGCCGACCTGATCGTCCTCGCGGGTGCTGCGGGTGTCGAGAAGGCGGCCAAGGATGCCGGTATCGAGACCACCGTGCCCTTCCTTGCCGGCCGCACAGACGCCTCGCAGGAACAAACGGATGCTGAGTCCTTCGAGCCGCTCGAGCCCAAGGTCGATGGTTTCCGCTCCTACGGCTACAAGAGTTCGGAGCCTGCCGAGGTCGCCCTGCTGGACAAGGCTCAGCTGCTGCGCTTGACCGCGCCGGAGCTGACCGTGCTGATCGGCGGTCTGCGCATGCTCAACACCAACTTCGGGGGCACGAAGTTTGGCGTCTTCACCGAGCGTCCGGAGAAACTGACCAACGACTTCTTCGTGAACCTGCTGGACATGAAGTACGTGTGGAAGCCCACCACGGACTCGAAGGATACCTTTGAGGGCCGCGACCGTAAGACCGGTGCGGTGAAGTGGAAGGCTACGCGGGCCGACCTCATCTTCGGGTCTAATGCTCAATTACGCGCCACGGCGGAGGTCTACGCCTGTGCCGATTCACACCAGAAGTTCGTCAAGGATTTCGTCGCCGCCTGGAACAAGGTAATGAACCTGGATCGCTACGACCTCTTGCCGTCCGTCGTTTAACTTCACGTTCGTTAACACCGCAGCCCGGCCTAGCCTGAGATCTCTCGGGCTAGGCCGGATAAGTAAGTCGGATGCGGCAGTATAACGGTACGGCCTTACTGGCTAGTAATGATCACACTCCGATAGACGGAATTCCCGAGGGATTTACGTTACAGGGTTGAGTTGTTAAACAGATAACTCGAAATAACCATTGAAAGCCGGAGTGATTACGATCTACTTTTAGCACCATGCCTCGTCTAAAGGCCATGAGTTATCTAGCCGGTTATCCTGAGGACGACACACATACACTGACCTTGCTCGTCCAATACACGAAGACAGGGTGGGTAGCTCGGCTCCTGGATAATCGGACGCAGAACGAATCAGAACTCTTCTCAAGGATCGTTTTTGATCCCAAAGACGGGAAGGCCCTGCTCGAAAAGGAACTCACGGACTTTCTTACGGCTGAAAACTGGCCTAAAACACCAATCAATTGGACCAGAATACGTAGGCGCAAGAGGATTCAAAGCTTTCTATGACGCCGTCAGAAATTCTGCGAAGCGTATTCAAAAGTCAGTTTGGGGTGTTCGGACAAATTAACCCGCAGCCGGTTCCATGAGCTTTCAGGAGCCGTGGTTGACAATATGAATCCGCTCATGGAACGATTCGGTTTGCCAGAATGAGGGGACTTATCCAATCGCGCCGGCAGATTCTTAAAGCGTCCTTGATGGGGATCCCGTATCTGGCTTTTGGGGATTCCCGGCGCCTCTTTGCAGCCGCACCTGCGTCTCGTTTTTCCGTCGAAGTGTACATTTGGCTGCAGCTCCTGAGCCGCCAACACCGCTCTCTCAGCGATGGGTTGCCGGGAATATTCTCTACCGCCAAGGCCGCAGGCTTCCACAACATTGAGCTGACCGACATCTTCTTCACCCCCGATCTGAGCGCCCGCACGCTTTCTCTCCTGCAGGCCAATCAGCTCAGCACGCCCTCTGTTTACGTGCACGGAGCGATGCATGAGCTGGCCGCGGGAGCGGAGACGGAGCAGCGCGCGTTAAGCGTCTTGGCTGCCGCCAGGAAAGCAGGCTGTCGCGCAATCGTCTGCGATCCGGAGCCGAAGGCTGTGGGAGAGAAGACGGATGAGGAACTCGCTACGCAGGCGATGTTAGCCAACCGGCTGGGGCGAAAGTTAGCCGCGGAGGGTGCAGCCTTGCGCCTCCACAATCACAAAGTGGAATTGCAATCGGATGCCAGAGAATGGCGCTACATGCTCCGCCGCACCGATCCCAAAGTCGTCTCTGTTTGCCTGGACATCGATTGGGTGAAGCAAGCCGGGTACGAACCCATGGACCTCTTACGAGAGGCCGGCTCCCGTGTTTCCGAGATTCACATCAGGAGCTCGCGGAATCTTGTTTGGCAAGAGTCCGTCGAAGCGAACGGTGACGTTGACTACAAGCCGATTGCCGCCTTCCTCAAGAAAGAGCGGCTCGAACCCCTGGTAGTGGTGGAACTCGCTTATGCCGAGCGCACGACCGTCTCCCGCACTCTGGAGGACGACTTGCGGCGCAGCCGTATTTTTGCCGAGCAGACATTCGGCGGAAGTGTGTAACCGCAGCACCTCTCGGGCGCCAACTTCGGCGCCGCCAATCACCATAGGAACGGCAGCAGGCGGTGCCTCACCGTACTTTGATACTCCGCATAGCCTGGTAGGTTTTTCACCAGAAACGTTTCCTCATTTAGCAGTCTCCATATGAGCGCAGGCATCATCAGCGCAATCGCGAGCAATCCCCACAACGAGCCAAGCGAGAGAGGTATGCCAACTAACAGCAAGAAGGCTCCCATATACATCGGATGGCGTACCAGTTTGTAGGGCCCCGTCGATATCACTTTCTGTTCGGGTGCGACCTCGATGGTTGCCGAGGCGAAGGTATTTTCTTTATACACAAGAAACACGATGAAGAACCCAAACACAACCAGAGCGTCCCCGCCCAGGGCAACATAAGGCGGTACCGGGGTCCATGCAAACCGATGATCAAGGGCGGAAACAACCAGTAACCCGGCAAACGATATCGCCGTGACGGTCTGTATTATCTTTTGGCCCGTCTCCTTCTCGGCCGTTGGGCCCGCATGCAACCGCCGCTCCAGGAGCTTCGGGTCTCTTTTCGTCAAGTACACCGTGATCGCAGTCGCCGACACCCCGAACACCGCCAGGAAGGCCCATGCTTGCCAATAACTAAGCGTCCACGCCGGAAGAAATAGTAGGGCTGCCATCACCAAAAGCAAGAACAAGAAGCCGCCAGATGCCTTTTTGTTCAAATCTTTCAACGGCCCACTTCTCGTACTGACCAGCCCAATACCGCGGCGCCGCGGATGGATAGGTATCATGTGCCCCCCCATTTGTCTTTCCATCGTGGCGCTAGGGACAGGTTACGTAGCCCGATTTAATCTCCAGGTCATCGTTTGCCCGGCGGTACACTGCCGCAGCGACCTGCCCGTTGGTGCTTACCGAACTCGAGCCGCCGTTGTTGTCGAGGATATAGCGCGTATCCCAGTTAATGACATTGCTGGTGGCGAAGTTTACGTTTCCACTGTCATAGGCAACGTTGGAGAAGTTGGTATCTGTTTCGAGAACGAAGCCGTTGTTCGCCAGAGAAACAGCCGGGTCTGTTCCATTGCCGGTGACATAGCGGCCGTTCGATGGGGCGGCGGACCAATCGATCCTGGTTCCGCTATTGTTCAGGTGGCCGCGCCGGTAGTGAAGGTTCTTGTCCTTTGACTCCTGGTGGACCTCGACGACATTGCCCGCGTTGTCGAGTGTTATATGCGGCCTGCGGCCTGAGTTGTATTCAATCCCTCGCTCTCCCGAGTCCCAAATAATGATGAAGCGTGGGTAGTCTCCCAGGATGTGACCGGTGCGGTAATAGAGCTTGTTGCTGGTGAGGTCCTGGCTTTCATGCACCTCTACCAGCATTCTGCTGTCGTTGATCGCCACTTGCGGAAACCTGCCGGCATCGAAGCGGATCCAGTACCCGGACCAATTGACTTCCTGATTTTAGCCGCCGCTCGGGTTTACGGTTCCGATTTTGTAGAAGAGTTCAGCGCCAGCCAACCAGGCGGGATGATTGTCGTGGACCTCGACAATGAGACCATCACTGTTCATCGAGACACTCGGGTGGTAGCCGTTGGCGTAGTAAGTTGAGTTGCCCAGGCTCACGATGGGGGTTTGGTAGCCAAAGCCCAGGGTTCCCAAGCGCTCGTAGATCTTGCCATCCAGGTCAGAGGTGTTGCCGTTGAGAACGACAAAGAGGTACGAGTTGATGAGAGAGATCCCGGCTTCACTCCCTTTGCCGAGGTCGGTTACCCTGGCAGGCCATCGCACATAGCAGGAACCAGTGGTTGCGGTTTGCGCGAGGCAGGCTGCACCCGAACCCATAAAGAGCGCGAGGGCAGCAGTCATAAGGACAAGATGCTTGCTCATTTTCTTCTCTCCGAACCGGCAGACGGTTTGGCTGTTTAGAAGGGGCCTTGTTTTTGGCTCGGAGTGTACCACAGGAATGGCCGGTGAGGTCAACCGGCCCAAATCTGCTCCCAGGGGGCATAGTGACCAACGGCGGCCAAAAACGCATGGACGCCGACCGCGATAGATAGAACAACAAGAGCAACCAGCCCGATGGATACGAGAAGAGTTGTAAGCATGTGAGCGCGGAGGCGGCTTTTGGCTGCGTGTCGCTCCGCTACAGTCCTTCGCCGGGCCCGGTCAACCAAGTAGGTTCCTCCATCCAGTGCCGGCATGGAGAATTGCACCCAGCGCCGAAGAGCCGATTCGTAGAACTGCTCCAGGCTTAGCTGTTCAGGGCATTGCATAACTCGCCTCTGCAAGTTAGATGTGAGCGTGTTCGAATCCGAATGCGTCATATCGCGCCCAACGCTAGCGGGAAAGCTGTAGTCGCCCAGGGCCGGCGCAATGCAGGATGCTGACCAATTCTTCGGATCATGCATCCATCTATTGGGGATCCGGGAGGAAGCCCCGCCTTGGTTCATCAATGAATGTCGCCTGAGGCGTCGAAGGTTCTCTGAAAGAAGGAAAGGCCCTTTGTTTTCGGACTGGTGAGCCGTCTCACACCCGTGAAGGCCGGGCCTCCCCATCACATATAGATCGCGGCAATCGGCAACTCATCTACGAACTATGCCGTGGCAGAACGCCCGCGCGACCTTCTCAGCATAGTCGCTGATAACACGACCGGTTCCTCCGACAGTTCCGTCGATTGCGAGGGTGGTCAAGCCGTGGACTACAGACCAGGCGCCGAGTACCAGCACTTCCTGTCCTTTCGGACCGCGCAAAGGAGGAACAAAGACCCCGGCCAGCACACCGCGGCGGATAATCTGCTCCAGAACGCCTTTTGCCCCTGCGGTCGCCAACGCAAGAGCGGACTCGGAATCTTGTTTTACGTTCGACAGCGTGGAACCGAACATGAGCCGAAAGAGGGACGGATTTTCCACTCCGAAGCCAACGTATGCGACGCCCGATTGAATCAACGCGGCTTCTGGATTGTCAATGTCTGCGGTAGCGCTGAGCATGCGTTGACGCAGAGCTTCATATCCGGTGGCAGCGACGGCGGTCAGCAGTTCACGCTTGTCGGCAAAATGGTTATAGGGCGCGTTGTGGCTCACCCCAGCGTGCGCCGCCACCTCACGCAGCGAAAATCCGTCATTCTCATCCTTTGTAAGTAGCTCCTGGGCAGCTGCTATCAAGGCCTGCCGTAAGTCGCCGTGATGGTAAGGCTGCGATACCCCAGTTCTGGCCCGGTTTTGCTTCAAGAAGTTTTCTCCTGAATTGATGTTGACACTGTCAACCACATCTGTCAATATCATGTGGACAGTGTCAATATCAACACTGATCTCTAGCGAAATGTGAGGATTCTCATTCATGCCCTTCCTGCAACTCGATGTACCGATCCATTACTCGCTCGAAGTGAAGCGCGCATTAGCGCGCCGCTTGGGCAATCTCTATGCGGAAATCATGCAGACCACTCCCGATCTGGTCGATGTAAGCATTCGCGAACTGGAAGATGGAGTGTGGCATTGCGGTTATCAGGAGCCGGTGCCCGGCGCAGTGCTGATGGCGGAAATACGGCGCGGCCGTCCGGCGGAGCAGCGCGCACGGCTGGCGGAGGCGTTGATGGATGCGTGCGTCGAAGCGCTCGCCATCGACCCCACCCAAATCGCCATTGAGTTCACCCAGCACGCCGGCGACGAGATCTACCGCAAGCTCTGTGTGGATGGAGTGCTTCAGGGAGGCCTGGGCAAAGATTGGTCGCCCACGGAGACCACCAACGCTTTATTCGAGACGCTCAAGGCGGAGGTACGCCTGAAGAACTCGGCCACGGCTCTGAACACAACCAGCGAAACGATGGAAAGGACTGTCCCGTGAAGCAGCCGAACACCTTGCGCTCAGCCGCCCGTAAGCTGTCCGTGGGCTTTATAACATCGGGCGGTTGACACTTGTGTTGTCTCCCGCTTTTGGCAGTTATAGAAGTTTTCCCGTTCCCATCTCACAACATTCTTATCTGTGTAAGGAGTCGTGGTTATGAAAAACTCGGATTTCTCCTGCCGGGGCCACTTGGCCCGGCTAGCCTTCATCTTCCTCGCCATTGTGCTCGCTGGATCTGCCGCGACCATTCTGCACGCCCAAGACCCAGCAGAGTCTTTCCCCAACTCGCCGGACCCGTTCAATCCATCGCAAAACATTTACGTAGATGCCGGTTTTGCCCCCTTCCCGCCAGGGGTTGGCCACCCTACATCGCGGCTCATCCAGGCCAGTGACGGCAATTTCTACGGCACGACCGATTCTGGCGGAGCGCACGATCTCGGCACCATCTTCCGGCTCACGCCCTCCGGCCAGTTCACCGTGCTCTACTCCTTCTGCTCCAGCTGCGGCTATAGCCCCAATGGCACCATCCAGGTCGCCGACGGCAGGTTCTGGGGCACCACGCGGGAAGGCGGGTCGCACGACAAGGGTGTGCTCTTCTCCATGGGGCCCGGAGGCGGCTATACCATCCACCATAATTTCGGTAGCAGCGACGAAGATGGTGCAGAGCCGGTCGGGCAGCTCATCCCCAACGTCGTTTGCTGCACCGTCACCGGAAGCACCTCGCGTGGCGGCCTCTACGACAAGGGCACGCTCTTCGCATGGAGCCCCGGCTCGGAAGTCTACAGAATCTACACCTCCTTCGGCGCTGACCCTGGGGATGGAGCATATCCGGGTCCCCTCGTCCGCGCGAACGGCAGCGCGCCTGTGTACTACGGCACCACGCGGGAAGGCGGCGCCAACGGAAAAGGTACCGCGTTCAAGTACTCGCCCGACTTTCATGAGCTGACCACGCTTTATTCTTTCTGCAGCGAGGGCGGAGCCGACCTATGCACCGACGGCGCGTTTCCCGTCGCCGAGCCACTGGTGCAAGCCGCAGACGGAGACTTCTACGGCACTACCGAGAGTGGCGGCCTCGCAGGCCTCAGTACCGCAGGCACCATTTTCCGCGTCAGCTCTTCCGGCGGATTCAGCTCCCTCCTCTCGTTCGGCATCGGCAACGGCGAGCGCGGCGCCAAACCCTCCTCAGGACTCTTCATCGCCGGCGACGGCAACTTCTACGGCGCCACGGCAGAATCGCTGCTTCAGTCGGGCGTCTATAACGACTACGGCACCATCTACCAATTCACCCCCTCCGCTGAACTGTGGACGGTCTACACCTACTGCGCGGGATTGGCCGGCTGTCCGCTGGTCGGCGAGCGCGAGGCTTACGGCCCCATCGGCGGAATCCTCCAGGGCAGCGATGGCCAACTCTACAACAACCTCGGGCAGCGTTCCATCTACGGTCTAGGCTCCGTGAGCCAGGGCATCCCCGTGCCTCCGTTTACCCCGCCCGTGCACCTCAGCTTCAGCCAACCTACCGTTCCACTCGGCTCGCCTGTAACGCTCGACTGGCAAGTGCGCAACGCATTCTCCGGCACTCTGAAGGTTTGTTTTGCGTCTGTGCACAACAATGAAGTGGGCGCCGGCGACTGGTCCGGTCTGCAACGTGGAACCCAGCAGGGTAACCTCTACGCCGGCTCAGCCACCATCACTCCCGCCGCGAGCGGAACCTACACTTATGCCCTCACGTGCGGCGGCATTGAGTCTGGCTTCGCAACGCTTACTGTCTCCGCTGACACGGCGCAAACGAAGTCGCTGCGCTGATGACATGAGGGGAAAGAAGGGGGAGCTTCGGGAACAGGTCCCCGAAGCTCCCGGGGCCTTTTCGGGGACGGAACTGGCACCATGATCGTCGCCGGAACGCAAAGTGACAGCCCCGTCTGGAAGGTGTGGGGAGCACCGTCGTAATCCGGCGGCTGACGAGGTCCAGAATACGTAGGTCCTATTTCACGTGGTTAGACCTGCGGATCAAATAGCCTCCCACAAATCCTACGGCGACGGCCACAATTAGCTTTTTGACCGCAGACAACTCTACGTACCTCGTCCCCGCATCCGTAATCTCGATGTAACCGACAGGTCGCGCGCCAACTCCACCGCCTCCGCTACCCCCTCCAACGGTTTCGCCGTTTCGCCCGCCAGAAGTGGCTCCCAGCAGGTATCCGACCTTGGCGACAGGGATGATCGTTCGGCTGCCGGCATGGATTGGTTCTCCGTACACGCTTTTAGCGTTTGCTCTGGCGGCGAAATTATCACCGAGGTTCAACACCGTGTCCTCGGCCCTTGTGAAGTCTGCACGGCCCTCTGGATCTTCTGTCATATCAATATTCTCTAAGCAGGGCCCATCCTACATTCCCCCGTCCGTCCCCAGCAACGTAACGCCCACCAACTGCTCGAACAGCCGCTCCAACCTATCCGCGAGCAAATCGTCCTCCGTGATGATCCCCGTATGAACCGCGGAGGTCTGAATGATCGTGCTGCGCGGCGCGATCAGCCACTGGAAGCGTTCTCTCTGCGAGAGCTTTGCGATTGGCCCGGCCGTCTGGTCGCCGGCGCAGATACGTACTACAGCGTCCGCATGCTGCTTCACCGTTTCCAGGTCGAGCATCGGCCACAGCATTCGCAGCCGTGCCTCGTCGACTTGCACCTTGGCCTCCAGCAGACGCTTCTCCAAACAGAAGACGATCACGCCGATATTGAGGAACTCCTGCCGCTCGACGCGCGGGACCACGCGCAGCACGGCGTAGTCAAACGAAACTTTGGTGAGCACGGATCGCCTCCCGTTCGAAGTTCACTGCTGTCGCCAGACGCTGACTCAGGTACTCGAAGTATTGTGCGCGGCGCTGCTCAGCGGGCGCGGAGCCGGAAGCAATCCAGGCATCGGGGACTTGATCGAGAATTGCGCGTAGCACGGCTGGCGTGAGCCGTCGATGGGCCAACGACGACGCGTCCGCAATCGCACTCGCCCACTGCAACAGCACATGCTTGCCAATCTGCGCAAAGGGCGACTCCGCCTTCTCTTGCGCCGTCTCCCAGTTGTGATGGAAGAACAGGGCGGAGCCGTGGTCGATGAAGTGCAGCGAACGGTGCCACATCAGCAGGTTCGGGTTACGCGGGGTGCGGTCTACATTCTGCACGAAGGCGTCGAACCAGACCGCCATCGACGCGATCTCGGGTGTCGCACGGTCGCCCGCCGCAGGGTCGAACGTCGTCGAGCCGGGCAGATAGTCGAGCGCAAGATTCAGCCCGGTGCTGGTATTGAGTAGATGACGAATCTCTGCGTCCGGCTCGTTGCGTCCGAGCGCTGCGTCGACCTCGGCGAAGACCAGTTCCGGCACTTTCAACCCCAGCGCGCGGCCGATCTCCCCGGCTACCAGTTCCGCGACCAGCGCCAGCGGGCCTTGCCCCGCTCCGCGGAACTTGACCACGTAGAGCCCGAGATCATCCGCCTCGACGATCGCGGGCAGCGAGCCGCCCTCGCGCAGGGCGAGGACGTAGCGGATGGCCTGGACGGTACGCAGCATCGATCTAGTGTATCGATATCGAAGCAGGGGTACGGCTGAGTGACAGGACGTTGGGTGACCCTCCGGTAGCGGGAACTCTCTCCGGCTGTGCCAGCCCCGGGCTCCCTCGCCGCAGGAGCATTAGCCCGGGGGAGCGGGTTTTTGAAGCCGCGAGGCCGCTCCGGTCTATAAGTTGAGGGCTTCAGCCCTGGTGAACGCCACCCATCCACGGATACAAGCTGGCCCGGACCCGTGAACCTCCGGCACCGGCGGCGCCTTCCAGGACCTGGTCTTGCCTGGGTGATCATTCCCCCATTTAAGGCCATGTGTGCCGCGTGTCGCCGAATTAGCCTCTTTAAGAAATGCACCGGCAACAAAAAAAGCCCATAATGGCTGCGGGCGCGTCTAAGAAGTAAACAGGCTGCCGCGCAGGGGTTTGCAACTACAAACGCCTGCGCATGGAAGACGGGAGGATAGGACATCTGTTTTTCTCCCCAGCAGACCAAACTCGAACAGGAAACGGTTTCTGCCGAATGGACTTGTTATGCTTACGGTTAGTGAGGCGTTACAACGTGCGCGTCTCGATCAGGGGATTGATTTAGCTACAGTCGCTGCACGCACAAAAATCAAGGCAAGGTACCTGCAGGCCATCGAGGCCGGCGATGCCAAGAGTCTGCCGGGCGGGTTCTTTTACAAGAGTTTCGCTCATCAGTACGCGACATTCTTAGGGGTGGACACGGCAGCAATCGACGCTGAGATCGATCGCGTGTTGGGCGCGGATGCTCCTCCGCCACTGCCGAGGGCAGCCCAGCAAACAGCGGCGGAGCAGTTGTCCCGGTCCCGGGCTGCGAGCAAATATTTTTCCTATGCCGCTTTGCTCCTCATCCTGGTGGCCTGCTATGAAATCGATGGTTGGTGGCACGGGAGCGGCGCTCCGGTTGGGGAAAACACCCAGCTGCGGAGAGCGCCAAGCCCCGCCACCGAGCGGGTTTCACTCGCTTCCGTTTCCCAGGTTTCAGCCGGGCCTGCCGCGGCTGCGCCGGTTGCTGCGGTGGCGAGGCAAGACGAGCCAGCGGCTGGTTCCAGAGTCGAGCTGGCTTTGACTGCTACGGAAGAGACATGGCTTTCGATTTCTTCGGATGGCACGCCAGTTTTCTCCGGCCTTCTCGAGGCCAATCAGACAAAGACCATCGAAGGCAAAGAAGTCGCCGAGCTACGGGTTGGCAACGCGGCCGGCCTGGAAGTGCGATTGAATGGCAAGCCACTTGGCCCACTGGGCGCACAAGGTCAAGTTCGGGATCTGGTCGTCACACCGGACAAGTTCCGATTTGTGTCGTCGCCCAATGAGAGCGAGTAAGGCGCCGGCGATCCCAGCATGTAAGTTCCAACTTGCTTGCTGCAGATTCTCTCGAAGTTCAGAATGACTTTGAGGGGCGCATATCGCTATCCGCCCCCGCACAGCCGGGCGTTCTAAAATCTGAACCCTCCCTTGAATGAGATCTGACGTGGCTGTCCACGTTCGAGTGAGTTGAAGGTGCCGAGCTGAGAAGTATATTGGTTACCTCCCGGCACGGAGATAATCCCGCTCGGTATGGTGAATTCCGGATGATTCAAGAGATTGGATATCTGGCATTGGAAGTTAAAGGTGATCCGCTCAGTAATGGGAGTCGCTTTGAGAATCCCGACGTGCATCAGGTACAAGTGCTGACTCTGCAAACTGTTGACCTGGGCGTTGCCGAAAGTGCCCGTCTGGGGAACGGCAAATGCGGCATCGTTGAACGCTTCCAGGGGTTGTTTCCCGCCCGGAAAGGAATAAGGGTTTCCGACCTTATCGGGCAGGCCGCCGTATGTTCCCGTGTTCGAGGGATCCGGGCCGGTAAACGACGGTGAATACCACTCCCCCGAGCCCAGGTAGTTGATCGAGGTAAGCACCCAGCCCGTGGTAGCGTTCTTTACAATCCCGGTCGCATTCGATAAATACCGTTGGTCTTTGCCGAAGGGTAGATTCCATGACCCGCTGATAACCGCATACTGACGCATGGTCACGCCATCGTTGGCCCAGTTGCTGAGCACATTGTATGGGTTCTGCGTATTCAGGTAATTGGCTATGCTGCGTTGCAGACTATAACTTCCATCGAAGGTCAAGCCACCTGCACGCCGCCTGGCTTCAAACTGAAGCGAATCGTATTTCGCGCTGCCATTATAGTAGGTGTAATAAGCCTGATAGAACTGCGGATAAGGTAAGTTGGCCTGGGTAAACGGCGTGGTGCTCGGATGAGGCAGGTCTATGTTCACCACATAGTTCATGCCGGAACTCCGGGATCCCAGGTAAGAGGCGCGCAGACCGATCTTATTGATCTCCCGTTCGTATGTGCCGTTGAACTGCTGAATCGTTCCCAGGCTCGACTGCCTGGGATACCCATAGACGGTCTGGCTGGGAACAGAAGCCAGCGAGGTGCTGGAAGGGTATGGATCGGGAAATTGCAGCAGCGGCTGAACGCCCGGGGTGATGACATTCAGATAGGTTTGGGTAATAGAGAATGGCCCGGTTGAGCCGAGTTGCGGATTGATAAGCTGAAAGGGATTATAGGTGCCGTAGCCGTTGGGTCCGACGGACGAGATTGCGTTGCCCGGCGACAGGATGTACCCCGCATCGAGGCGAGCGGTATAGATTCCGTAGCCGCCGCGAAGCACGGAGTTCTTGCTGAGGCGGTAAGCGGCCCCCAGGCGCGGCGCGAAGTTGGTCTTGTCGCCTATCGCTCGCACAGCGCCAGGGACAACGGTTATGGATGAGGGATAAAGCGGGCTGACGTCGGCTATCCCCGCGGAATTGACGATCACGTCACCGGTTGCCGGATCCCAGTTGTACATCCGGTTGTCCGGGGCATACGGAGTTCCATAGTAGTCGTAGCGGAGCCCATAATTGATGGTTAGCTTGGGGCTGAGCTGGAAATTGTCTTGACCGTAAATCCCCCAGTTGGAGACGTACTGGTGACGATCGGGCAAGGGATTGGTACGCGCGCTCGACTGCGGAATGCCCAGCAGAAAATCGGCGTAGGCATTTCCGGTAACCGATCCGTCGAAGTTAAACGTGCCGTAATCATTGACGAAGCCATAACTGGTTCCATAGTGCTGGAAGATAAAGCCGAACTTCAATACATGGCGGCCGGTTTGCCAATCCGCGGAGTCTACCGCAGTGACGTTTGTATCGTTGAACTTCACCCCGCCGGGAACGTCCGTGATTTGCTGCAATCCACTAATAGAGATCGAAGGAAGTCCCTGGCCGCTCGAGTTGCTGGGGTTGGAACCCAATAGACCTACGCTGGCGAGCGCGTCGGCGCCATTCGGCGGCGTCACCCCTCTTTGCGTACCGCCATCGGCCATGTAGTCAAGGCCCAGGCCGAATCTGAAGTTGTTGTCGAGATGGGAGGAAAAGATGTGGGTATCGCCCGCGGCCCATTGCTGCTCCCTGCGCACACGGGTCCAGATCGCAGTCGGAACGCCGTCATTGAGCACATAGGGAGTATCCCGCAGCAGCCAGCGCACAAACATCGAATTCTTCTGGGAGATGTTGTAATCGATGCGCCCCAGGGGCCAGTTTCCCTTGTATAAGTCGCTGTTATAAGGAAACACAAAGGGATAGTTGTTGACCGGCCCGAGGCCCGCATAGGAGCCCGTCGGGACCGGATAGAACTGGCTCTGAATGGCCAGAGCTACAGGGCTCATACGGCTGGCCGGGATGGTGTTGTTGGGAAAAGGCAGGCCGGTGAGCGGGTCAGTGATGGTTTGGGAAAACACGCCGGCACGGTAAGCGGGTGTAGGAACGCTGATAAGGTAGGGCGTTCCAAGGGGAATGGATTGGGCAAACCATTGCGCGTAGGCGAAAGCCCGGTTTTTCCAGATCGGACCACCGGCGGCGAGGTTCCATTCGTGCAGGATATAAGGCGTCTTCGGCGGAGGAAAATACTCTGAGGCGTTCAGAACCGAATCGTAAATCTGGTAGCTGGCAACGCCATGGATAGCATTGGTGCCCCGGTGAGTCACTAATTCGATAGCGGCCGGCACAGCGCTTTCGGCGGGAGCATTGAAAGTCGTGGCCGAGCTTTGTTCAAAAAAATTAGAGTTATTCGACTGCTCCCCATAGATATCGTCAGGAATACCGTCGAAGCTCTGAGCTTGCTGGGTTTGCTGCTGCCCGTTGATCACGGGATAGTCTCCGTTGCCTCCCTGCACTCCGGGCGAGAGCGTCAGCAATATGTACGCGTCGGGAAAAGTGCTGACCAGTGGGGCCTTCTCCTGCTGGGCCTGGTCAAAGGTCTCCGACATGGTGGCCGACTCGGTGTTAATCACAGCGGCGCCGGCCGAGACAGTCACTGTCGTACTGGTCTCGCCGATCGCCAGGACGGGATCCACGCGGCGAATCTGCCCCGGATCGAGCACGATATCCTGGGCCTCAAACGATTTGAAGCCTTGGGCGTCGCAGTGGAGCACGTAGGTGCTGGGCTGCAGTTCGTCGAATTCATAGACGCCGGTCGAAGAGGATGTGCCTTGCCGGACAACGCGGCCGGTAGACGGTTCGGACAAAGTGATCTTGGCCCCGGGGATGTTGGCGCCCGAGGTATCGGTGACTGTCCCCCTCAGAGTTGCGGTGACCTGGGCGCCGCTCGGAGCAGGCATGAACAAGCCCGCACCGAACAGCAGGATGAACATCCATGCGTTCCTCACGTGTTTCATCTCTCCTCCGGCTTCAAATTGTTATGTGTCCACCTGCTAGATGGCGCGTCGCGCTCTACCTGGCCCATGCGTGCGGTTTGCCTTTGATTTCAGTAAAGACGAAAAAGGATGGTGTTGTAGCGCCACTTGGAACAGCAGTCCTCTAACGGCCCATGACTGCAAGAACCTATGTTGTGACTGCTGGGTAGCAAAAGTGGCGCTCCTTCAGCTGCTGCAACTAATCTGACAGCCGGGCCCGCGTTCCAGAGAAAGTTTCATTGTTTTTACAGCAAATGTCACAGTCCAGCAAGAAAAACTTTACCTTGCGGTGAAATTTCCTGAAGTCATATTGAAAATATCTTGATGCGGCCTGGCAATCGAATGGTAAAAAAGACCCTGGCGATGGCAACGGACACCAACCTGCCTTTTACTCGTTCGCTCCAGGAAGCGAGACTATTCATGACCACCCACCGCGGAATGAAGACCGGCCGCCTCGTCGTTCTTTCTGTGCTGCTCACCCTGATTTTTGCCGTTAGCCACAAAGTTTCAGCACAATGTATTCCGGTCGAGAGCGAGGTGGTGCGCAACACCTGCGGCGGCTGCCACCTGGTTGACTCTCACCGGTGCATGAGCCGCATATCCAATCTGAGGAAGACGCCGGAAGGATGGGAGGACACAGTCAGGCGAATGGGCCGAACCAACGGTGTGCCCAGTTCAGCCTCTCAAGCCAGGGAAATCATTGGATATCTGGCTGACAACCAGGGCCTGTCTTCCTCCGAAGCCTCGGCCATTGCTTACGCAATGGAGGGGCGGCGAAACGTTGTGGAGAATGTTCCAAACGAAGATGTGAAGAATGTCTGCACCCGCTGTCACAGTTACGCCAGAATTGCCGGAGAGCGGCGAACGCGCGAAGAGTGGTTCAAGTTGAAGGACTTTCACCTTGCCAGCTTTCCGGAAGAGCTAAATAACCCCGACTGGCCGGCTTCAGCAGACAAAGCGTTAACCTATCTCGCCGGGCAGTTTCCCCTCCACACCCCCGAGTGGGACCAGGAACGCGGTCAGCCGCCATTGGTCAAAAGCAGTTGGGTGGTGTTGGGGCACCAGCCGGGGCGCGGAGACTACTTCGGCAGGATGAGCATAACGCCCGGGAAGGATGGTATCTATCAGAGCGTCACGACCATGGAGTTCGCCGACGGCGCGAAAGAGGAGCGAAAGGGCGAAGGAGTCTGCTACGGCGGCTACGCATGGCGGGGCAGTACACACTCGAGCGACGGAAAAACGATTCGTGAAGTCTTTGAACTTTCTCCCGACAGACGGGTGGCGCGGGGCCGCTGGTTTTGGGAAGAACAGCCCGCGATTGGCGGGGAGGAACAACGTTATCTCGACACGGCTCCGAGGACGATTCTGGGCGTGTTGCCAAGAGCGCTGAAGACCCCGACGGCGGGAACCAACATAACCATCGTGGGAATCAATTTGCCGACTGGTCTGGCGGCGGCCGACCTGAAGCTGGGCGGCAATATCAAGGTTATCTCCATTCTGGCGGACACCAGCAACCAGGTGGTTGCCCGGGTTTCGGTTTTGCCCGGAGCTACAGTGGGACTTCGAGACATCGACCTGCGGGGTACCGTGGGGCGGAAGCTGATCGGCCTGTACGATAACCCGGGATATATCCGGGTGTTGCCGGAACGCGGCGGGGCGAGAGTAGGCGGCGTGACTGTTCCCAAGCAATCTCAGCAATTCGAGGCAGTCGCTTACAGCGATGGGCCAGACGGAATCGCGGGCACCGGCGACGACTTTGAGATTGGCACCATCCAACCCAAGTGGGAAATCGGAAACTATTACTACAAGTATTTCGCCGACGATAAACAATTCGTGGGAACGATCGACCAGAATGGTTTGTTCACTCCTGCGGTCGAAACTGCCAATGCAGAAAGGCCCGAAACGCTTAACAACACGGGCAGCGTATGGGTGGTCGCAAGTTATAAACCACCGGATGCGAAGCAAAGCTTCGAAGGACGAGCCTATCTCCTTGTCTCCGCCTCTGTTTACATAAAGCACGACATGCCTTAAGAGCTGCACTCTCCGCTGCGTTTATTTTTTTGGAAGAGTGGATGCCGGATCCAGGAGCTATGACGATTCCCTCTCTTTTTCGTTCCCTGACTCTCGCTCGCCGCAAGGCGCTTTGTATACTTGCGTGCGCCGTTGTTTGCGCGGCCGGGTTCTGTCTGCCCGATGCATCGTTGGCGGCAGAGCCCCTGCCGCAGGAGCTGGTGGCGATAGGAACCATCGGCAGGAACGTAGTGTTAGAGAGAACGGATACCGACGAGGTTTTTGCTCAGATCGCCACTCACGGTATCGCACCACGAGAGATTGTCCCTTCCGCCGATGGCAGGTTCTTGTTTGTGATCACCAACGGGCGCAGCCTGGTAGAAGTGATCGATATAGCCGCCAAGAAGGTCATCGATACCGTAAACCTGAACTCCCCGGGTCAAAGTGTCAAGATCTTTGGGCTGGCCGTCAACCCGAGGGGCGATACGATTTTCGTGAATGTGATTTGCATCGACCGCGGCCGCGACTCCGTGCGCGCGGAACAGCCGCAAATCTGGGCAGTGGACAGGGCGACGCACAAAGTCACCAAACTGCTGCAAAGCTTCCTGGGAGTTCATTTACTTATCTTTTCGCCCAAGAACGACCGGCTTCTCTACGCCTTCGGGGCGGATATATACGCCATCGACCTGGATAAACGCCAGATCGTCAAGACCATCCGCTTTCAAAGCAACCGGGTTCCAGGGGTAGGTTCTCTTACCATTTCGTGCTCGCCCTTGTTTGTTCAAACCGATGTGCTGAGTTGCCCAACGCAAAGGACCGATCCTATCACCGGACGAGACTTCGGCGGCTTGCTCACCTTTGATCTCAAAACGGCGGAATGGGATCAGATGGATCTGGGTCCCGCGGTGATGTGGGATTCATCTGTGATCTCGCCGGATCGCACCCGCGCCTTCGCGGTCTGGAACGAGCTCTATGTCGTCGACCTTACGCAGAGAAAGGTGATCGCGGTGAAGGACCTGCCGACGACTGAAGGCTCGGTGAACATTTCGCGCGACGGCAAGAAATTGTATGTTTCAGACGGCAGCCCGTCGATCATGATTTTCGACGCGAACACGCTGAAAGTAGTCAAGACCGTCCCTTTGCCCGAGACGACGGCCAACTGCGAGCTGCGTGTCATTTACCCTCGATAGCTCGCTGAGCTAGATTCCAGATCACTCGAACGCTGTATGAAGTGGCAGGAAGACGTGGACGGTCGTGCCGTGCTTCTCCGGTTCGCTATCGCTCTCGATGCTGATCCGCCCCCCGTGCCCCTCGACGAATTGCTTGGCCACGAATAGACCAATTCCTGTGCCGACCGTGGTCCGCGTGGTGAAGAAGGCGTCAAAAACCCTGGGCAAATCCTTTGGTGCAATTCCCACTCCATCATCTTGAACTGTCAGGACAACGCCCTTCCCCCCACGGGAAGCATCGCAAACGGAAATGGAGAGAGTTCCACCGTTAGGCATAGCGTAGATAGAGTTCACGATCAGGTTAGAGATCGCCTGCATTATCTCGCCCCGGCGAATGACGATCTTTGTCGAAGGACTGATTGATTTCCTGATGGTGATGCCGGCAGCAGTACACCGCGGTTCGTAGATGGTGAGCGCGTGTTTTGCGATATCACTGACAGAGGCCAAGCTAGCCGAGGCATGCTCGCGATAGTACCCCAACGTCTGCTTGGCGATATGGGACACACGTAAGAGTTCATCTTCCGCCGTCTCCAGAAAGCCGCGCCCCTCGTCATCTGTGACCTTTGGCCGGAGCAGGTAGAGCAGGTTCATCACCGCTGCAAGCGGATTATTGACCTCATGGGCAATGGTCGCAGCCATGCGCCCCGTCGCCGCAATCTTCTCCGCTTGTAGCAGAGATTGCTCCATTCGCTTGCGGCCTGAGATATCACGAAGGATCTTGGATGCCCCAATCACCCGGCCCTCTTCGTCTTTGATCGGGGAGACGGTGAGCGAGACGTCGATGAGCCTTCCGTCTTTCGTGCGCCGGACCGTCTCGAAGTGCTCGATTCGCCGCCCAGCACGGATGTTATCCAGGATTGTATGTTCGTCGGAGTGGAGGTGCTCGGGAATCAGCTTGAGGATCGAAGCGCCGATCATCTCTTCCGGGGAGTAGCCGAAGACCCGTGTCGCAGCATCGTTCCAGCTCGTGATGATGCCGTTCAGATCTTTGCTCAAAATTACGTCGTCCGAGGATGCGACGATCGCTGCGAGTTCACCAAGCCGTTTCGCACTCTCTCGCGTCCCCTCTTCGCTCTTGCGAAGTTGGTGGGCAGCCGTTACTTCACTTGTAATATCCTGGCAAACTACAAATACACCCAGGGCGTCCTGGCCTGCCCCGAAGATCGGACTATAGCTGTAAGTCCAACGGATATCCTGCAACCTCCCATCCCGGACGATGGGAACGACGGCGTTTTCGTGAAATACCGTCTCTCCATCATTCATGACCCGTTTGAGGTTCGGGCCCACAGTCTGCCAGGCATCCCACCAGCACTCCTGGGCTGTTTGTCCCAAGCCTGAGGGATGTCGCTCGGCGAGAGCAGGGATAAAAGCATCGTTATAGAGCTGTACCAACTCTTTACCCCAGAAAACCAGCGAGGGAAAAGCGCACGAAAGCATGAGATTTGCGGACAAGAGGAGGGCTTCGGACCAGTCTTCGATCGGCCCGAGCGGAGTCAAACTCCAGTCGTGAGTCCGGATCAGCCCGGCCATTCGGCTGTTGCCATGTATGAGGGCTTCCGGATTGCTTTCAGTTTTGTGCTGACCTGAGGTTTCTCTTAGCATTGAACCAAACAGCTGATTTTAATTGGCCTCCTCGCAAATGGTATGCCCTCAGTGTAAGTCAGGCGACTTATTTCGACGCCTCACGAACCCGCCCAGTGGCTAAGTCTTGACAAATCGGCGCAGGGGAGTCGGTGCAGCCGCCAGTTCCTCCTTTACCGAAGAGGTCAATGATGGCCCAGTGATCGTCCCGCTACTGAAGGATGCGGCGCTCGGACCCAATACCAAAGCACAATAGCGCAACCTTCGAACCCGATCTACTGTTGCTGGTATGGGAACGGCGAACGAGCGAAAAGCGGTTGGGATAGTCAGAGGTCGCAGCGTGGAGCTGAAGCACAAGCTGATGCCCGGTGTGATCAGTGCAATGCTGGGCGCTTTGCTTGCAGGTTGCACAGCGGACAAACATCCTTCCCAGGGGGAAACCACCCTGGCCAATGCGGCTAAAGACGTTGTTGTTCCGTTGGAGGCAGGAAAGATGAAGAATCCGCTGCCTGAGACTGATGAGGTTGTGAGCCAGGGCCAGCAGGTGTTTCTTGAGTCTTGCGCCATCTGCCACGGCCCGGATGGGCGCGCACAAACTAACATCGGGCGCAATATGTACCCGCCAGCCATGGACTTGAACTCACCCCACGTGCAGCACTGGAACGACGGCGAACTATTTTGGATCATACGGAACGGAGTTCGCCTCACAGGCATGCCTTCCTGGCAGTCGAGCATTTCCGATAACGACACCTGGAAGCTCGCACGTTTCATCCACCACCTTCCCCGCCTCGAAGCTGCTTCCGCCTCCACAGCAGTCCGATCACAGGCACAAGCCGCCGTTTCCGCGCAGGACAAGTACGATCTCAAAGTCCCGAATGGCCTCGCGTTCTCTGAGTTCAGAGGATACGAAGACTGGCAGACCGTCTCCATCAGTCACAACGGAAATCTGATGGCTGTCATCCTCGCAAATCCCGTAATGATCGACGCCTACCGGGCCGGCGTACCCGGCAACGGCAAGCCGTTCCCCGACGGCTCCAAGATGGCGAAGGTCCATTTCAGCCTGAAAAAAATGGAGACATTCCCCGTAGCGACGGTGCCGGACACGCAACATGACGTCGACTTTATGGTGAAGGATAGCAAGAGGTTCCAGGACAGCGGCGGATGGGGATATGGCGTCTTCGAGTATGACGCCGCCTCCGGTAAGTTCCGGCTCGGCAACTTAGCTGACAAGCCGCCTCAAGCCAACGACGCCAAGTGCGGGTTCGCGTGCCACACGATCGTGAAGACAAGGGATTATGTCTTCACCGATTACGCGCATAGGTGAAGCGAAGCACGGCAGAACCGGCGTGGTGCTTAGGGCGTGTCTGGTCTTTCATGTTCCTTGGAGTGGTGGAACGGCTTCGCAATCAGCTTCCCGGCGCCTTTCCCGATCTTGGCGGTACCCTTGACCGCGCCTACCCCGATATCTTTGCCGGCATCTCCAGCACCTTTGCCCACGTTCTCGGCAGCGCCGACAGGATGCAGCGTCACCAGGTCGCCGGCCCCTTTACCGACGCCCTCGGCAGCCTTTCCCACGCCCTCACCTGCGCCTTTACCGATGTCACCGCTGCCGCTGCCGATATCACCGCCGGCGCCTCGTCCCTTGGGTGGGGTTGCAGGCTCGGATTGGGCGGTCCGGGCTGCGCGGCCGGCGTTTGAGTCAGGGAAGAATTCTGGCCGTGAGCGGAAAGGCCAAAAGCCAGCGGCGCCAGAAATAACAATGAGAAGGGGCTCCTCGTAAACCACCTCTTATAGGTTGGATGCCACGCTGTACCTCCGGGAGCCGCGGAGTTTCGTGAAGATGCCAGCTCCGTCCGCGCGACTCCCAGCTGCAGGGGCTTCTGTTTGGGAGAAAGGCCCACCGCAGGTCCCTCGGCTTCGCTCGGGATGACAAATCTAACATCTGCGTTCCCATGAAGCGTTGTTGCTGATAAAGGCCCAGATCGCAATATGCTTCGTGATGGCTTGCAACCTGCAGGGGCTTCTGTTTGGGAGAAAGGCCCACCGCAGGTCCCTCGGCTTCGACGGGATGACAAATCTAACATCTGCGTTCCCATGAAGCGTTGCTGCTGATAAAGGCCCAGATCGCAATATGCTTCGTGATGGCTTGGCAACCTGCCTTCGTTCGCTCCGATACCTATCGAGCGAAAGCCGGATAGACTATCGGGATCTGGAAGTTGTTCCCGCAAAATGCGAATGTGCGACAAGGTTTTCCTCGGAGTTAATCATGTTTCCCTATCTCGTGGCCGCAATCGTCATCATCGGATTGCCTACAATCTACGTTGCAGTGCGATTCCGTGAGTACCGGAAGTTTCTGGCCGGTGCGTTCTTCGTCAGTAGCGGTATGCAGATCTACTTCTATCTGGCGAAGATCTCTATCCCGCTCATGGGGACGAATGCAATTCAGTCGCCTGAACTCAGTGGCGTGCGCGGGACGATACACTTTGTGCTTTTCTTGATCTGTCTCTATTTCGGCTGGTTCTTCCACCGCTAGAGCCGGTTCATGTTGGTGAAGAACTCGGCGTTGTTGCGCGATTTGTCCAGGTGCGCGATGAGCAGCTCCATGGCTTCAACCGGAGAGAGCGGGTTGAGCACGCGGCGCAGCACGAAGATGCGCTGCAGGTCCTCTTTCGGAATCAGCAGCTCCTCCTTGCGCGTACCCGAGCGCTGGATGTCGATGGCCGGGAAGACACGCTTGTCCACAAGCTTGCGATCGAGAATGATCTCCATGTTGCCAGTGCCCTTGAACTCTTCGAAGATGACTTCATCCATGCGCGAGCCGGTATCAACGAGCGCCGTGGCGATGATGGTCAGCGAGCCGCCTTCTTCGATGTTGCGCGCCGCACCGAAGAAGCGCTTCGGCCGCTGCAGCGCGTTGGAGTCGACGCCACCCGAAAGCACCTTGCCCGAAGACGGAACAATGGTGTTGTAGGCGCGCGCCAGACGGGTGATGGAGTCGAGCAGGATCACCACATCGCGTTTGTGCTCGACGAGGCGCTTGGCCTTCTCGATGACCATCTCGGCGACCTGCACGTGGCGGGCGGCCGGCTCGTCGAAGGTGGACGAGATGACCTCGCGCTTCACAGATCGCTGCATGTCGGTGACTTCTTCCGGGCGCTCATCGATGAGCAGCACAATCAGCACCACCTCAGAGTGATTGGTTGTGATAGAGTTGGCGATCGACTGCAGCAGCATCGTCTTGCCGGTGCGCGGCGGGGCGACAATCAGGCCGCGCTGGCCTTTGCCGACGGGCGTGAGCAGATCCATCACGCGCCCGCTGATATTTTCGCGGAGGGTTTGCATGTTCACCCGCTCCTGGGGATAGAGCGGCGTGAGGTTGTCGAAGAGGATTTTGTTGCGCGTCTCTTCGGGCGACTCGAAGTTGATCGCCTCGATCTTCACCAGGGCGAAATATTTCTCGGCTTCATGGGGCGGCCGCACGTTGCCGCTGATGGTATCGCCGGTTTTCAGGTCGAATTTGCGAATCTGCGACGGGGAAACATAGATGTCGTCGGGGCCGGGCAGATAGTTGTAATCAGGGGAGCGGAGAAAGCCGTAGCCGTCAGGCAGAATTTCCAGGACGCCTTCAGCGAAAATGTGGCCTTCCTTTTCGCTCTGCGTCTGAAGAATTCTGAAAATCAGGTCCTGCTTGCGGAGGCCGCTGGCCCCGGGAATTTCCAGAGTGTGCGCAATGCGGCTCAATTCTGTGATGTTTTTCTCTTTGAGTTCTGCAATGGTCATGTTTCACCTGCGGGTGAGGAGGGATGTGGGTGGTTGGAGGATCGGAGAGGACGTACTCCGGAGTTCAGGGGAGAACAAACATTGGAGCGCAGCCGCGCCGTGGAACGCTTCCCCGATTGTGCACTGGGTTGGGAAAGCCGCCTGAGGCCGTGAACAACCTGCCGTGCGCACCCCCTTGGCAGCTTGGTTAGTGCTTAGCGCAGACAACATGAAGACCAGCCTGTGCGGGAGCGAGGCCTTGAACGGCGCTTCCGAACCGGGACGTGATCTCCTGGAAATTGATGTCTTCGATGTTACAAAGTCCGTGCGAGCGAAGAATCGCTGCAATGCCAGCCGGCTCGAAACGGCTGGTCCAACATTCATCAATTTTCTCAAGCTGTTCGGTCCGCTCCTTTACTAATTCCCTCATCTCTTCAGAAAATGCCTGGGGGGGCTCCATGTAGTCGAACACCACCTCCGAGTTGTGGATTGAGGCTATGTAGTCGAGAGTGCTGGCGATAGCGTCCTGCGTCAGATATGGGACAACGCCGAGCCAAGTGAAAAACGCGGGCGAGTTCTGCTGAAAGCCTGCGGCGACGAGCTTCTCTCCCACATCGTCGCGCTCGAAATCGACCGGCACGAGAGTAAGCCATGGCGGAAGTGCGATTTGAGCTTCAGCCAGGCGCTCGAGTTTCCATGCCTGGGTGGCGGGGTGGTCCACCTCATAGATACGGATCTGTCGTGCGCCATGGGGACTGCGGAGAGCAAAGGTATCGAGCCCGGCGCCAAGGATGACGATCTGCCGAATCCCTCTTTCGACAGCTCCTGACAAAGCATCTTCCGCAATCCGGCTTCGTGCGGTGGTGAATAGACGTCCGATGCTGGCCAAGGGGTGTTGGTTGGCAAATTGCAGCACGTCCTTTTCGTCTTCGCGCAGAATCTTCAGGGCAAATGGGTCATAGAGGATTGAGCCATGATCGAGCACCTGATGAGCAGCTCGTTGGCGAGCGGGTATCAGGGCTGTGCGGCTGGGCTCATTTGGCTTCATGCTCGGGGCCTCCATTCTCTTCAATAAAGCGATATCTTGGGATCAATCCGATATCTCGGCTCGGACCAGAGGGAGAAAAATCCGATCAACGATCTCTTCTATGTCCTGCGCCGACAACGGCTGCTGCAGCACCATGAGCTGATAGCGCACGAGATCGAAAGGCAGCGCTGCCACGCGAGGCGTAAGCTTCTCAGCAGCGATTTCGCCGCGTCCAACCCCGCGGGCCAGAATTTCCCTCATTATTTTGGCGTTGCGTTCATGCACTTCTGCAAAAAGCGATGAATCTCTCTCGTGGAGAAGTTCTGCAATCAGGCCAAAGATTACTTCTGGACTTACTTCGTCCACCATTTCTGAAACGCGGTGGAGTATGAGCATGATGTCGCCCCGGACGGTTCCAGTGTCCGGAGCGTCGTACGAAAGGACAGGCCGGCTTGCTCTCAATGCGGCGTATACAAGCCGGGCGCGCGTGGGCCAGCGCCGGTAGATCACCGGCTTGCTGGTGCCCGCCCTGGCTGCGACCCTCTCGATCGAGAAATTGACGTACCCCGTTTCAGCAAGCTCTTGGAACACGACTTCGAAGATCGCCGCCTCCAAAACCTTGCCTCGTCTACGGCTACCCACTTCCCTTGCCTCGGTGGTCAACGCGCCCATGATTGCGAACTCAACCAATATTAGACACGATGCGTATCCTATGTCAATAGGATACGGTGAGTATTTTATTTCGGATGAACTGGAGTCTGCCACCGATATAGGGGGGCGAGCAACCGCCGTATTCGGACAAGAGCACCTCGGCTACAGTCCAACTGCGAAGGCTGGAAATGATCGGTACCCATCCGCTAACGGCCGCAAATTCATTTGCGAATATCAGAAGATGCTCCTCATTGATAAGTACTTGAGTAACCGGCGCGATCCTCAGGTCGCGGGCGAGGCACTCAATTGGTCACATAGAGCACTAACTGCATTAGATGAGCGCTCCCCGGTCATGAAGATCAGGCGAGATATAGATCGCGGTGTAGGTGCCTCTTCAACAACGTGACATTTCTATTCACTCTCTCCTAAGACGTAATGCGTTTTATTTTTCCGCCGCCAGTTAGAGATAACTTAAGTTGCAATACCGTACACGGCGTTTACTCGTACATTCCTATTGAGGGAGGATTCAGAGCCCTCGAAGTACGTACGATTGACCGGTAACTTCGGATTGATAACTTCTAACTTGAGGAGGAGGAGGCACCCTGATGCTCCTAAAACGTAGGAATCTCTCTTTTGCACGGGTGCAGGTTTTATTCTGCTTTTCGACTTTAGCGTTCCTAGGCAGCGTTTCCAGCCTCCTGGCCCAGGCGCCTCCGGTTGTCATCGACGCGCAGCAGACCATCGGACATGGTTATTCGAGCCCTGCCGCGGCTACGATCGCACCCAATGGCACAGTCTATGTCGCCGAGCTCGGCAATAACCGAGTTGTCCAGCTCATTACCAATTTGCCCGCAGCGTCCACCCAGACCAGAGTGTCGACCACGGGCTTTACGTTGCAAGGACCAACCGCCGTTGCCGTCGATGCCGCAGGAGACCTTTTCATCGGCGATGAGCTGAATGCCACGCTTCCCCGGATCATCGAATGTCTGGCCACCAACGGTGTGCTCAATGGCACGTGCAATCTGGTTTATAGAGGGACCAAACTCTCGGGAAGCCAACTCACTTCGGTCACAGTCGACAGGCTGAATAACGTGTTCTTCGCAGTCACGGGCGGCTCGACCGGCATCTACCTCGTTTCTTCAGCTACCAAGGCAAAGCAGCTGGACTTCACTGATCTGCCGTCGGGCTTTAGCCCCGCGGCCCTGGTGAGGGATGCGTCGAACGACATCTACTTCGTCAATACTGCAGCCACCGGGAGTCCTGCCAATGGCGTCTATAAGGCCACTTACAATTCCACCGAGAGCCAGACCCCCGAGCCGATAACTACAGGATCGTTTCTCACCGGTCCTCCCTTAGGGCTGGCGCTCGATCCGGCCGGCGATCTTTTTGTGCTTGCGCAGGTCACCATCAATAGCACCAGCTCTTATCAGGTAATAGAGATTCCGGGGGATTCATCTTCCACGCCATACATCATCCCTGCTACCGACCTGGGAACCTCCAGCGGCATTGCGCTGGATGGAAGCGGAAACATTGACGTGGTTGAGCAAGCGAACGGCCTGGTGACTCAACTGGACTATCTCAACACCGTCAACCTTGGGTCGGCAAACGTCTACCGTCGTGCCACCGCTGTTCCCTTCAACTTTGAGTTCAATGATGTAGCCACACTTACCGGCTTTCGAGCGCTGACCGTTGGCGATGTGGCTACGAAGAACCCCGACGTCGTCGCGGCTTCAGGCGGAACTTGTGTGGACCAGGCGTACGATACCGTAAACGCTTACGAACCGTACATCTGTTCCCAACCTTTCCAGGCGGATCCGCAATATCCGGGAACGCGCGTCTCGTCAATCCAGGTGGAAGGTTCCTATGATGAAATCCTCGGCGTGAGCCCCGTATATGAGACCGGTAATGCGGGAGCGGCTACCATCTACCCGCTATCGGTGACGACCACCGCGACTCCTCTACTTCAACCACAAGGAGTGGCTATCTCAGGCTTTAACCGGACAGTGTATGTAGCCGATTTTGACGCCGGCTATGTGTATGCCGTCAACGGTCTCGGCGGCAAGGATCTGACTGCAGTGGGCACTGGGAACATTGTGCTTCAGGCTCCGAGCGCCCTGGCGATGGACGGCGATGGGGATTTGTATATCGCCGACTTCGACCTGCATGAGGTGATCGTCGTACCTACAACCACCGGCAACGCTCCCTATGTGCTCCAAACCGAGGACCTGCTGCAGCACCCCATTTCTCTGGCATTGGACTATCTGGGCAACCTGTATATCGGAGACGCCGGTTCGGACGGGAATAGCGCGAGCAGCGACAATCCAGGCTATGTGGTCATGGTCCCGCACAACGGCACCGCGACCAAACTAACGCTTCCCTCCAACGTGAGTGTCATTTTTCCGCAGGCCCTGGCCACAAATGCAGCCGGCACTCTGTACATCGCAGATGGAGGCGCATCGACGGGTGACGGCCAGGTAGTAGAACTTTCATCGAACGGCACAGCCTCTGTGGTTACGTTTCCGGGCGCCGCCAGTCCACCCACCAACCCCACCGGACTTTCGGTCGACGCCGCGAACGACCTCTACGTTCTCGACGGTACAGTCAATACGATTACGGTTGTGCCTGCCACTGGAGACAGCTATCCGATGGGATTTGTCAACACTTCTCTCGCCGCAGCCAGTGCCTTCGCCAGTTCCGCGGGGGGGCAGAGTTTTGTGATCGCCAACATTGGCAACGGAACCAGCAACAGCCTGGTTTATCTCAACGGCAACGTCGCCTCGATTGCCTTTGGCAACGTTCCGGTTGCTACCACCAGCCCGGTTCAGACGGTTAACTTATACAACATCGGCAACGCCGATCTGACGCTCGTCACTTCTTTCGCGAACCCCAGTTCGGTCTTCACCGTTACCAGTAGCAACTGCGCAGAGGACACGGTGCTGAACCCTGGCGGCACCTGCTATGCAAATCTGGACTTTACGCCGGCCGCCGCGCAGATCTATACCGGGACAATTTCGGCGGATTCCAACGCTTATAACAACGGAATCCCAGTGGCCGATTTGTCTGGGACCGGAACCGCCACGGATTCGATAGCTTTCCCCAGGGGCCCAGAATCCGGCGCTGCCCGGCTGCAAACGGCTTCGCTCGGCGGGGGACAATCGGGAAGAAAGTCCTTTATCCATCATTTCCAGCGAAGGCCGCACCCGCAAAATTAATGGGGCCCGGATTACTTAGGGACCGCATAGTGCAGCTTGACCACGCCGTCTGGGAATTTCGTGCAGGAGATGAGTTTTAGTGGGACCGTGCGGCGGCTGGGCGCGATCAATGGAATGCCTTCGCCTATAAACGTGGGAATCACGTGAATCATAAAGCTGTCGATTTCTCCTTTGTCGAGAAACGACGCAATAATGCCGGCGCCACCCATCATCCAGATGTCTTTCCCCTTCTTCTTTCGCAAACGGGTTGCGAACGCTTTGATGGGTTCTGCCACAAACTCCACGCCGGCAGGCGCGGGCGATTGCAGGAGAGTGCGCGTAAAGACATAGTTCTTAACTTTTGTATCGAAGGCCGACCCAGGCACGCCCTTCTTTTGAAAGTCGAGCGCTGTATCGAATGTCTTCCTGCCCCACAAGATCGTGTCGATTGATTTATAGAATGCACCCATGCCGTAGTTGCCCTTCGGACTCGGACGGTCGAGCCAGTCGACGGAGCCGTCAGTCCGGGCAATGAAGCCGTCGGCGGTGGTGGCGATGTAGACAATGATTTTGCGCTTGCGGACCATAGCGGTTTGGGCAGTCGTCAGATCTTAACCCGAAGCACGTTAGGATTTCCAACAAGTACGGCTGGGGCCAGGAGAAACAGCAGGTCCCTCCACTACGCTACCCCGGATTTCCTGTCGAGGTTGGTGGCGTTGGCAAACTTCGTGCAGCTTTCTTTACGGAAAGCTGCATACGTGGCCATGTCCAGTGCTATGTGGTAGGAAATCCGGGTACGCTCCGGTCGGAGGCTTTCATTGAGGAAAGCCGCATCAAGTTCACCGACACCAACAAGCTTCACAGGAAATCCGGGGGTATGGGGCACCCGTCCTTGATGTGGGAACGAGAGCGCCGGGGCGGGATGCTTGGATTGCCATATTTTGTGACAGGGATCGGGTGTGACACCGGACGGCAGTAAAACTGGCCTTCGCTCGGGCAGCCAAGCGAACCTGGGGCACCCGTCCTATTCCTTCGGATCTTGCTATGACACAGACTCCCGAACTCCCTGTCCTCCTTTTCCAGAGATAGTAACCACGATGGCTTACTCTCAGGAGTTGACCGGCTTGCCTGCCTCCCTTCGCTTCGGCGCCTGGGCCTTGACGCGCACCGTCATGATTTTGCTGAAACCCTCGTCGAGGCTCGGCGGTTGCAGACGCGCTGCCATTTTGTGCATCAGGTCATTGCTGACTTTGCATCCTCTGCGGCGGTTACGCTCCAGGCATGCTTCCAACGGCACATCGAAGAAGACCGCATGCACCTCATATCCCAAAGCTGTTGCCATCTTGATCCACGCGCGCCGGTCCTGGGCGGACAGGTTGGTTGCGTCCACGTAATTCCACGGCACTTTGGCAACCAACCGCGCGCGCAATAGGGAACGCAGAGCGGAACGAACCAGCCCTTGATAGCGCGGCTCCGTGACATCATCGAACAAGATGCCACGCAGTATTTCGCTGGAGAGCGGTGTGACTCCCCGTCGCTTGAACCAGGAAGTTTTTCCCGACCCAGGCAATCCAATGGCCAGCACGACGCCACCTTTGTGGTCTGCCTGGCTCTCCGAGGTTAACTGTGGAGCAGGGATGGGTGGCCAGGCCGGTTGTGCCTCCACCACCTTTCCCTCTGTCGTGGCGGCAGCCTGGCGACGGTCCCCAAGCAACTTACCAGTCGCCCTCACCTTGGTTAGGGCGGGGCTAAGGATGATGGCAGAGGTGACGATCGAAAGCTTGGACCCACTGGCCCGTGTGAGCGACTTCGCGGCTACGTCATGCCCTGGGGTCAGAGCAAGACGCGAGACAACCACACCGGAAGGCTGCCGGTTGGCTGGCCTTGCCTGTCCGATTCTTTCGGTAAATCCCGGTTCATCCACTCCACTCTCGGCATTTCTTGTCATCTGCGCACGGGTCCATTGGCCAGGTTGCGAGCCAAGGAGGATTGCGCGCGAGCCGGTAGTCTTCGCCTCGATTCTCCGCGTATTGCTCAAGAGCGGAATCTGTAACGGGTCAAATTCTTCCGCTTCCTTCATTCGATTGTCGACTGCATCCACCAACAGAGCTCCACAGCAGCCGAAGAACACTCCCCATCCTGCGCCCATTGCCAGGAACAGAGCAACGCGGGGCTTGTTCGGCCATGCCGGCGCACTGGCCCGATCTACCACTGCTCCATGGGGCGCGTCCGGAACCCCAAGCGTTCCAGCCTCTTTCAATCGTTTTAGCAAGTCCTGATACAGCTGTTGGCTTCGGTCGGCCTCGTTGGAGAGGGCGGCATACTCTATGCTCTTGTCACTAAGCTTTTCAGCAACGGTGCGGTCCATCTCATATGTGGCTCGGACGCCTTGCTCCTCCTTCGATGCTGTCTCAAGATCGTTTTGTGCACGCTCTGCGGCGTGTCTGATTTCTTCCTGCAGCGACTGTTGCAGATCCTTCAGCGAAGCCTGCTCCCCAGCCAGCTTTGGCGACGAGTCGTGGTCAATGCGTTCCTGAAGCGCTGCCTCTCTGTGCAGCAGGTCCTGAATCACGACCACAGAGTTCGCCACGTCCTGACTCCCGGAGCTTACGATGGAAGTTCCGCTTAATCGCGAAATCAGTTCCGGATTTCGGGTTGTGACTACCTCGGCCACGGAGGCTTTGACAACACAGTTCATCTGCGCCTGTAGCAACTGGAGCGTCGACTGCTGCAGACGGTCGAGCGCTTCGCTGTAGAGTACCTTGGCCCTGTGATCCCGGCCACCGAGGTGGCCGCCCTTTCGCAAAGCTATAAGTTGTGGCTGCAGGTCTTCACTCTGCTTGCGTAGGTAGCTCGATTGGCCCTCTATCCATTGAGAAACCTGGCTGGTTGCTTTGAGATTCGTCTGCAGCCTGTAATCAACCAATGCCTTAACAAGATCATTGACTACTGCCGCCGCCACTTTCGGATCGCGGTCAGTGTAGTTGACTTTCAGCAGACGGGCGGCGGGCGTAACCTTAACCTTCAAGTTCGCACGAAAGGCGCCCACAGCGCTATCACGCCTAGTGGGGGAGTCCTCAAAGCTTTCATTCGCCGGATCTCCTGGCTCATGTGGCGTGACCAGCCCCAGCGCCCAGGTAACTGGCCCGAAGAGGGGCTTGAAGTCTTCGTTCCGATCAAGGTTCAGGTCTTTGATCACCTTGAGCGCCAGAGCTTCCGACTGCAGGATGTCTGCCTGTGCCTTAAGATCGATCTCGACAGAGGAATTGTCAGAAGCCCCGCTTGGCCCGGCAGTCGAGGAAACCGGAATCTGGCCGGCGAGAAAAGGCTTCCCTAGTGGAATGACACAGCTCGCCGTATATCTGCGCGTGGTAAGCACGCAGACGCATGCCGATACCAAGAGTACTGCCGCCGCAGTTGTGAACACTGCACGTTTTCTGCGCTGGCAGATCCTAAAGAACTCTCGCACCGCTTCTTCTACATCGGGTACTGGTTCCACTGTGTTACTCCTGGGGCAGATTTACTAAAACAAACAGGTTGGCACTATTCGAGCAACAACACTCTAATTGATGTTTTCTGAATCATTCGAGAGCATATTATCTCGCGTGAGTCAAGGCGGAAAGACTACTTACGTTGTATAAAATACGGCACCTAGTCATGTTCAACGGGCTTAACGTTTCACACATATGTACTTATAACTGTTTCACTATGGTAACTACCAGAGTGATTATGGTTGAGCTAAATAGGGAAAAGCGAGAACGAGTAAGGCCTTGCGAGGCCGATCCGACTATTAGGACGTAAAGCGCTGGTATTTTCCTTCGCTAAGAATCGAAACTAAAGTGGCACCGGAACCAACTGATACATTTGTGGTCTGCAGTCCTGGTCCGACTTAAGAGCCCTCGAAGTCGTGTGATAGCCGCTATCATAGGATGATACGTTCTAACTTGAACCTTACGCTCTGTCATGACGAATTACTCGCTACTACTTGAACGCGACGCCGGTGGGTTCACGATAAGGTTGTCAACATCGACGAGGAGCGCACAGATTTGTCTCCAGAGCCAAGTCCTACACGAGGCGTTTGCCGATGCAGATAAGCATCCCTAGCCGTCTTCTCCGGCGTGTGCTGCCTGTGAGGCGCAATCACCGCATGAAACGCTTTCTCCAGTGGTTGTTTCCGAAACGCTACAGCCCTATTGTCAGGTGTGCGATGTGCGGCCTCGAACGCCACAAGTCTTATATGCTCCACCAACGGGCGTTAGGGTGGTACTGCAGGGACGAGCCTGGAAGCAGTTCAAAGACCGGGACCCACTGCTAGCGAGCGGCGCGCCGTCCGTCTGGATGTCCACGAAACTCCTATATCCCAACAGACGAAAGTACTCCAGGTTCTGAAAGTCCGCTCACCGTCGATCCTAGGGGTAACGTTTCGTCCCGCTCAGCCGGGCCGTGCCTGCGGGATTCTTGCCGCCATGCCGACTTCCGAGGACCGATCCGGTTCAACTTTCGAATAGCCGAGTCCCATCGCGCTCAGTTGAGTTCCTGGGCGAGTCCGATGAGAAGCCCTTCAGGCCCGCGGATGTAGCAAAGCCGATACGAGTCCTGATACCGGACTACTTCGCCTACGAGCTGTGCGCCGCGCTTGCGAAGCCTGCCAATCGTCTCGTCGATGTCGTCCACGGCGAACATGACGCGGAGGTAGCCTAAAGCGTTCACTGGGGCGTTGCGGTGATCCGCGACGACAGGCGGCGTGAGGAAGCGGGAGAGCTCGAGACGGCTGTGGCCGTCCGGTGTGCGCATCATGGCAATCTCGACGCGCTGGCCGGCAAGTCCGGTGACACGTCCTGCCCATTCTCCTTCGATCGTGGCCCGCCCTTCTAGCTCAAGGCCGAGCTCTCGGAAGAAATCAATCGTCTTTCCGAGGTCATCGACGACGATTCCTACGTTATCCATCCGTTTGAGCGCCATGCGTCGACTGTACAAGATGTCGCCTAGATGCAACAACGGATGGTTTGCAACGCCGAAGCAGAATCCGCGCGGAGTCTGCCAGATCGCTCCCGAACAGCCCTTAATCGGGGCGGATCACGGGCAATCCGGAAGTGATCGCAGGATAAGTACCGAGACACGCTGTTCGTGTCATTTGTCTGGTACTCGGATAGTTGGCGGTGAAACCGCACCTGAGACGATCTGGGTAGCTGGTCAATCCCACGTACCGGCGCCCAGTGAATCAGATTTGCTCTACCCTCATCCTGATTCTTATGTTGTATGCTACATAGGGGCAATATAGAGAGCGGAAGAGAGTATCGCTCGCGTTGTTCCCTTCCAGTCCATGCCGCCGGAGATTGGAACGCGTCTCCTGAAAGGCTTTCAGATGCGTCAGAGCAGAAGGAAATGGATTTGTTATCGTGCGGTTGTCCTTTTAGTGGTCGTCGCCCTTGCGGCGTTGGCGCGAGCACAGAGGGTGATTACGTCCCAATACGACAACGCACGCACGGGCGCGAATCTCAACGAGACCAAACTGACGCCGCGCAATGTAAATTTTCAGCACTTTGGAAGGGTCTTCACCTTGCACGTGGACGGAGATGTCTATGCCCAACCGCTCTTCCTCGGCGGCGTGGAGATTCCAGGGAAAGGCCGGCACGATGTACTCTTCATCACCACTGAACACGACAGCGTCTATGCCTTCGATGCTTACGGCAATCCGGGTGCTCCTCTATGGCACACGAGCTTTCTCCAAAACGGTTTCACCACCGTACCGGCACGGGATGCAAATTGTCCATTCATCTCACCGGAGATCGGCATCACGTCGACCCCTGTCATCGACCCAGACAGCGGAACACTGTATATCCTGGCCCGCACCAGGGACCGATCAGGCTTTCTCGAGAATGTGTATGCCCAGCGTCTGCATGCGCTGGCGGTGACCACCGGGGTGGAGAAATTCGGCGGCCCAGTGGAGATTCGAGCCAGCATCAGCGGTTCCGGGACTGGGAGCAGCAGCGGAAGGGTGAGCTTCAACCCATTGCGGGATAACCCGCGGGCAGCACTGTTGTTGAACCGCGGCGACATCTATCTCACATGGGCCTCCGCCTGCGATGTCGGTCCGTACCACGGCTGGGTGATGGCTTACGGCGCACGGAGCTTGAAGCAGGAAGCGGTCTTCAATGCCTCTCCCGATGCCGATGACAGCGGAATCTGGGAAGGGGATACCGGGCCGGCGGCGGACAAAGCGGGCAATATCTTTCTCGCCACCGGCAACGGGCGTTTCGACGCCGCCAAGGGCGGCCGCGACTATGGCGATTCCTTACTCAAGCTAAACGGCGAGAGCCTGAAGCTCAGTGATTACTTTACCCCGTACAACGCGGCCAACCTGGACGCGAACGATAGCGACCTGGGCTCCGGCGGGCCGATGCTGTTACCCGACCAATCCGGCGCCTATCCTCACCTGGCGGTGGTGGAGGGGAAAGGGGGAATCCTCTACCTGGTGGACCGCGACCACATGGGACATTGGCAGCCGGGAAACAATAGTCATACGGTGCAGACGATGGCTGTTCCCTATGGTGTCTTCGGATCGATGGCCTATTGGAACCACTATGTATATGTGCTTAGCGACGGGGACGCCCTGCGTCAATTTGCGGTGATCGACAGTAAGCTCGTACCCAAGGCGGCGAGTGGCTTTCCTGGTGTATCGGCAACCCCAACGATATCTGCCAACGGACTCGACGACGGCATAGTGTGGCTGCTTCGCTCCAAGGACTGGAACGCACCTGACCAGCCCGCGGCTCTCTACGCCTATGACGCTGTGAATGTAGCGCATGAGCTCTACAACAGCGAACAAAATGCCGGCAGGGACCGCGCCGGCCTTGCCCTACGGTTTAACATTCCGATGGTCGTGAACGGACATGTATATGTAGGCACAAAGCACGAGGTAGATGTCTACGGTCTGCTGCCCGTTCGATGAGGGCACATGGAAAGATCGCAGCAACCCGGCACCTCTCCGGAGTTGAAGGGACTGTGTCCCTTCATTGTTGGGTTTGGTCCCGCCGGTTTCGTCCCGTCACCGAACCCATCATAGTTTTCCGATATTTGGGGCCTTCCGATATTTGGGCTGCTGGTGAAGTTACGTTTCCCAAGGATTGAGCACGGATACGGAAAGGTCGTCGAAGTGCTTGACATTCCGAGTCACTAGAGTGGCATGGGATGCAAGCGCGATCCCGGCGATCATGCTATCCCGCAGTTCGCCAGAGCGGCCTTTCTTCTGACGCGCCGCCATGAGGTCCGCAGCGTGCTGCGCGGCCTCGCCGTCAAACGGTGCAATCCGCTGCTGAATCAGTTCAGCAAGCAAGCGTTCGAAGGCAGCCATCAGGAGCGACCGCCGCTTTCCAGTCGTCATCACCTGCAGTCCGAAGCGTATCTCAAGGACGGTGACCGAAGTCGTCCATACTGAGGTGCGTGCCTGCCGATCAAGCCAATTGATTACTACAGGGTCGGGCCTTTGGCGCATCAGCGCAGAGAGGACGTTGGTATCGAGCAGAATCATGATGCGAAGGTCGCGGGGGTAACCGAGTGGCCGCGGATTTCAGGAATGTCTTTTTCGAGTCCGGTTTCACTGAAGAGTGCCGCAATCGCGGTTCCCAGTCCGCTGCCCGAGACATCTTCCTGTTTCAAGGCATCACGAAGAATGTCTCTTGCTTCCTCTTCCATGCTGTGGCCATGTCGTTTGGCGCGTTTTTGCAGGCGAACTTTGAGTTGGGTTTCCAGGTTGCGTACGAGGAGCTGCGCCATCTTGTCCTTCTCCTTCGATATCATGATATCACTCTCGCGCCAGAGCCGGACAGACCATCGGAGTCTGGAAGTTGTTCCCGCAAATGGCTGGCCACGCTGCCATTGCGTTGGTCTTGTTAAGGGCTCGAGGACAGTTCGTAACACTAACCTGAATTTCTCACAGACCCCCTGGGGTAAGCGATGGTCCGGTAGTGAGATCTCAATCCGTAACGAATGACTGGTGCCCCATATCTGCCCGTGTCTCCTCAAGCCGCGCGCTCCGCCGAAAAACGAAAGCACTGGCTAGTGCCCGTTGGGAAAGGGCCGTGGCATGCCTGGCTCCCAGTTGGGTATGGCGTAACCGTCTCGATTCGGCATTTTCACTTGCGGCAGCGTCGTTTGGGCGAGGACTTCATCCTCCTGAATCACACCGTTCTTGTAGAGCAGGAACGCGGTAAGCGAGTAGACTTCGTCCGGCTTGAGCGAGCCTTCCTGCCGGAAGGGCATGGCGCGGTTAATGTAGTCCCAGATGACCGTCGCGTAAGGCGCATGCAAGGCCATTACACTACCCGGTCCAATGCACGGCTGAAGGCATGGGGTCGAGTTCTTCAGAGGCGTTGCGGGCTTGATCAACATCGGAGCAAGGCCGCCCGAACCGTTCTGTCCGTGACACATCGCGCATTTCTGGGCGTAGATCGTCGCGCCCTCTTTTGCCGTTCCCTGCCCCGGTGGAAGGTTCTTTCCGTCCGGGCTGATGGTGATGTCCTCGGCGCGAATCTCCGCGGGCGTGGGCGTCTTTCCGACACCGTAGGTTGGCGATTGGGCCCACGTAGCAGCGCACGCGCACAAAATCACCGCCCCCAGCAGAGCGCTAAATCGCATTGTGCACGCTCCCATCGCCCGCTACCCGCCACGGCTGAATCGTGTTGTCAGTGCCTTGGACACCGTGAGTCTTATAATGGTCCAGCGGCACCTTGAAAAACGCGGCCAATTGCGCGCGCGAAGGTTGCACCTGCCCAAGCTCATCGGTGCAGCGCGACTGCAAAACGCATTCTCCACCGTTCCACTTCCAGTCCATGCCAAATCGCGTGTGCGCTTTGGTGTGGACCGGCCCGCGGATCTCCGCTTCTTTCCACGTTTGGCCGCCGTCCGTGGAAACTTCTACGCGCCGCACCGCGCCTCCACCCGACCACGCCAACCCTGTCAGTTGGTAGATACCAGGACCGGGGAGCTTCTGCCCCCCTGAGGGAAAGGTGATCACCGATTTCGGCCCCCACTGGAAGGTCAACGCGGCCACTTCTTCATCCTTCGAAATATGTCCATAATCGTTGTAGGTCATGTAGTAGCGGTCCACGACCTTGATCCGCCGCAGCCATTTGGTGTTGTAAATCCCTTCGAATCCCGGAGCGACCAGGCGCAACGGAAAACCTTGCTGGGGGCGGATCGGCTCGCCGTTTTGCCCGTAGGCGACGATGCAATCGTCCATCGCCTTCGCCAGCCGGATACTGCCGGCGCCCTTTACCTCTTCCGCGCCTTCCGACACTACCCACGAGGCATTCTTCTGTACGCCGCACTCTTTGAGCAAATCCGAAAGCAGGACGCCTGTCCATTCGCTGCTACTCGTCAACCCGTGAGTCTCCTGCACCGTTTTGTCTTCCGGCTTGGAATGGTTGCCAAGGCACTCAATGAAATGAACGCGCGATACCGAGGGAAAGCGCTTCAGATCATCCAGGCTGAACTCCAGCGGACGGTCGACCAGGCCGTGAATCATCAGCCGATGCTGCTGAGGGTCGATATCCGGCACGATCGACCCGCGATGCGTTCCGATGAAGTGAAGCGCCGATGGTGTGATGGTGCCCACGAAATCCTGCAACGGCGCTAAGACGTGAAAGGTCAAACCAAATTCGTCCGGCGAAGGTCTCCCGGCTACCGGCACGCGGAGCGAGGTCACGTAGTGCGACCGATCGCCATAGGCGACCTGATCCTTCAGCGACCTTGTTTCGGGAGCGGATGTTTGGCCGGTTGCGGTACGCACGGCGCCCAACGCGGCTGCCGCGGCGCCGGTGGTTAAAAATCTTCTTCGGCTAGCCTTGGTCAGATCGGCCGGTTTTTTCGATGGGGAGTTTCTTTTCGAATCCATGGGTCTCTCCTGCTAGCTCTGTTTTCATTTCGATGGAACTCGTTCTCGCGTCTTTCCTTGTCGCGAAATGTACGCCTATTGGGCGCACCAAATCAAGGTTGGATGGAAAACGGGCGATCTGGAATTCTGGAATTCGTAACCAGACGGGACAATCACCCGCGCCGCGATGAAGCGTCAAACTCCACAGGAAATCCGGGGGAACCCCCTCCTTTTTCTTTTTCTGTAAGTTGGTGTAGACCGGCGGTGAAAACATCGGAAAAAGGTCGTGTTCAATCCATGTACGCGAAAGTCCGCGAACATTGGCACCCGTCCAGCGGGCAAGACAGTTATTTCTCCCGCTAATTGGGACAGCTATGAATTCGCCTACAAATTCAGTTTCCTGGACTGGTCGAGCAAATATTCTGAAGCACGCCAGGACAGCGCCAGGATGGTCGCCGTAGGATTCTTGTCCGGATTCGAGGTGAAAGATGCGCCATCGGTAACGAATAGGTTTTTTACGTCGTGCGCCTGGCAAAACCCATTGAGAGCTGAGGTCTTGGGGTCGGAGCCCATACGAACGGTACCAACCTCGTGGGCAACACCACCCGCATGGAGATGGCCCCAGCGACTCGCCGGCGAACCTGTAACGCTCACCGGCGTTCCACCTGCCGCATCGATGATCGCTCGAAAACTCTCATTCATATCCGCCGCCATCTTGACGTCGTTTTCGCTCCAGGCGAAGTGAAAACGCAGTACCGGGATGCCCCATTGGTCCACTACGTCCGGATCAATCTCACAGTAGCTCTGTTCATTCGGGATCATCTCGCCGCGACCTTCCATGCTCACGAATGATCCGTATTTCTCGCGGCAGGCCTGCTTGAGCCCACTGCCGTAACCCTCAGTCTCCTGCAACACGCCGTTGAACATGCCGACACGCGGCATGTTGCGTCCGCCGTAGATCTCGATGTGATAACCGCGAAGGAATTTGTTTGTCCGGTTGTATTTCCACCACGGGACATACACATGAACCGACCCGGTGCCGTCGTGGTTATGGGGCGGAAGCTTTGTAAGTTGCGGAAAATATCCGACCACACTACTGGATGGCGAATCCATCAAGTAGCGGCCGACGACGCCGGAGGAATTAGCGAGACCATTAGGAAACAACGCGGACTTTGAATTCAGCAAGAGGCGCGCCGATTCGCATGCGCTGGCGCCGATCACGAAGGCCCGAGCCCGAACCTGCTGCTCGGTTCGAGTGCTCTTGTCGACGTAGGAAACGGCTCGGGCTTTGCCGTCAGCACTCACCAGGATTTCCCGCGCCATGGCGTTGGAAATGATCGTCAGGCGGCCGGTTGCTAGTGCAGCAGGAATTAGGGTTAGGCTGGAGCTGAAATTCGAGTTCATTACACAGCCCCTCTCGCACTGGTTACAGTAGTGGCAGGGAGGCCGTCCATTCAGGGTTCGGGTGAGGATAGCGGCGCGTCCTGAGATGCAGGGGATACCAAGCTTTTCGCAGCCGCTGCGAATGATCACATCTGAGCAGCGAGGCAGGGGAGGCTGCTGAAAGATACCGTCGGGCGCGCTGGGGATGCGCTCGGTGGTGCCGTAGACGCCAATGTAGGCGTCCGACTTGTCGTAGTAAGGCGCCAGGTCCTGATAGCTGATTGGCCAGTCGTAGCCGGCGCCGTCGAGCGAGCGTCCTTTGAAGTCCGCCTCCGCCATGCGCAGCCAGACCCGCGTAAAGTGGTTGGTTCGACCGCCAAGAAGTCGCGCACGGTCCCACCCGAAGGGGGAGCCGGGGGCGTTGGTATACGGCTCGCCCGGGATATGACCTGAGATAAACGCCACGTCCAGTTCGTGGCTGCCAGAAGCATCGTAGCCACTGCCGCCGATTCCAGCACCGCGATGAGGAAGCTGATAAGGCCATAGGTGCTCGGAGAAGTGCTTGGCGGGATTTAGCAGGGGTCCGGCCTCTAGCATCACAACTTCGAGGCCGCCATCAGTCAGCACCTTCGCGGCTCCCCCTCCGGCAGCCCCGGAGCCGATGATGCAGACGTCGTACACCTTCGGAGAACGAATGATCTGAGACATGGCTGGTTTACACCCGTCAGGAATCATTGTGCCCTTACGGTGACGGCTTAGCAAAAAACTGCCTCGCGCTTAGGGCGGACTCCATCAGCTCTCTCGCTCAAGAAGGATGGCCCAATCGTTGGCGTCGGGCGGAGCCGGCGACTTCCAAACCGGACCGTCGACGGGCGGAAGGTCGATCTTTTCCCCTGTCATTGCGCTGAACCAAAAGGCGCGGTAGCGGCCGGGCTGGAGTTGCACGGTGACCTGACCACCCTTAGGCAGATAGATGGCGTAGGTCTTGCCGGGATCGGCGAGGCAGTAATTGCCGTTGTTCACCAACTCGTCGTGAGGATTGGTCTTCCACCACTCGAAGCCGGTGAAGAAATCGACCATGTGACCGTAGCCAAGGAACATGGTCATGGTGTCGTCGCCACGGCCGTTGAACCAACCGCCGCCCATGTCGGCGCCGACGTTGACGCCGCGGCGAACGGTCTCTCCTGCAGTCTGGTAGGCGCCGGCCATTACGATATCCCAGGCAGTACGGCGAAGCACATCCGCAGAGTCGGATCCCGGTAGGGCCCAGTGCGGGTAGTGGTCCTCATAGCCGTACTCCTCATTGGTTTGGGGAATGATGCGGCCGGTTTTCTCCTGCAATTTGCGCGACGCGAGCATCAGGTTGTGCTGATCGCGCCCCCACTCCTGATAAGAAGTGAAGCCAAACCACGAGGAAGCGCGGTCCTGATGATCGTTGCTTCTTGCCGGATGGCTGGTCTCGAGGTGCTTCCAGGGATCGCGGTCCTGAATATACACTCCTGTGTCGTGCGTCCATTTCACGTCGCGATAGACGTCGAGGTCGTCGCCGAGATCCCAGGTAATGTTGGAGAAGGCGCCGAAGCGGTCGATGGCGTAACGGATGAAGCGGCGCTCGTCTTCGCCCCCGGCTTCGGGATGGACCTTGCTGTCTCCCATGTCAAGGACCAGGGAAATGACCATGTCACGCTCGCGGGCGAACTTGAGCATGCGGTCAAAGCGCTGCCAATAGGGAAGGTTGTAGCGGGTGTAGTCGAAGCCGGGGTGGAGGGGATCCTCTGCGTTCTGCGCGATCCACGCGGCGGTTAAGACGGTGAAGTTGGGCCCGGTCATGACGGGCTCGCCGAAGAAGGTCACGGCTTCACGTCCGGCGATGGTTACGCGCATGCGGTTCACCTTGAGGCGATGCAGGCGGTCGATGCTGAAACGAATGACGTGGTCATCGCGCCAGTTGACGAGCCAGTAGGCGGTGGTGCCATTGAAGAAGTAGTGCTCACCGGTTCCCTGCCAGATAAAATGCCACGGATATTGCGGATCGCCGGCGAGGATACCACGGCGATGCGCTTCTACGGCCTGGAATTGGCCGGTGGTGGATTGGGTGAAGCTACCCTGCTTGTAGGTGACCGAGTACTTGTAGCTGCCGGCCGCGGTCGGCATGAAACGGATGCGGAAAACGCTGCCGTCGGCGGCATCGCAAAAGCCTTCGACGCTCCAATGGTGGGCGCCATCGCTGGTTTCTAGTGTGCCGGTGAGTGAGGCGTCAGTGAAGCAGTTGCGGTCCGCGGGCGAGTTGACGTTCGCGGCGATCTCGACGAAGTCGTAGCGATCAATCTGGGCGGCGGGCTGGGTAAAGGTGACACCGGCCGGGTCTGCCCAGAGCGAGACTGTCGCGAGAGAGGCAAGAATCATCAGGGCCGTGGGAAAGATTCGTGGCATGGAGTTCCTTTTTGGAGTTTCCACAGATTCTAGGGCTCGGTTTGCACCGAGTCTCTGAGAATCGGACAGATTTTTGTTGCAGACCCACGGTGGGCGATGGTGACCGTTAAGGGTGTGGCCGAGTTTTGGGGGGAATACCGAGACTTTGTCAATCATCTGATCGAATGATGCAGACTTCCAGACCGCTTTGCCCCTTCTCCCCATTGCAGCCGAGTACAGGCCGCGCATATGTCATCTGTTACCCGCATTCCCGGATGGTGTTTCTCAATAGGTTACTTCGGGCACCTCCGTTGTGGTACTCAAAGGTAATAGCAAGCATTACATTTAATATGTATCCTTAATACAGCATTGAGCTTATCCGTCAACCCCATTAGAGGAGTTTCGATGAGCTCCGACACAGCCCGCGCCGGGTTCCCTGCTAATTTTTGGCGACACGCCATTTGAGAATTGCCTGCCTCGTTTAACCCGCAACCCAGGATAGTTCCGCTGACCTGGGTGTGCCTGCGTCCCAGGTTCGTTGAGCGATGTGAGGAAGAGGTGGCGATGGCTCTCAGTTTCACGCAAGTATTTGCGATTCAGGCAGCGATAGATGCTTATGAGAATAAATTCCCGAATAGGCCGTCGCCTTCTCCGGAAGAGGCTCTTGCATGGCAGGCGGGCGGCCGCGGGCGGAAGCCGCCAGGGGAAGTGGTGCTGCACGACAGCATACGGGATGTCGTTTTGCTGAGGACAGGCGGCCGCGACGTCACCGCGAAGATACAGCTCCGCGTGGTTCGGTCGGGTAAGACCGGTCTGCTGGATTTCTACTACCGAATCTTCACAGGAGCTTTTCCGCTCAGCGGCCCAACCGATTTAGGCTTCCGCTGGTCTCCACCGGCCGCCGGTATCGAGGTGACCTTTGCCGACCATCGCTCGGATGGAGTAGCTACGACGGCACCGGATGACTTTATCTGCTGGCCACCCTGTAACCAATACAGCTTCACCTTCAGCAACGGAGTGCCTGCGCATACCAGCACGGACTTCTTCTTCGTTTCGACCAACGCGCGGGCTTTCTCTGCCAGCGGGGGAGAACTTGGGGACGCTTACCTGCCAGGAACGACGACTATCTTAAAAGTTCCAGGACCAGTCGCCGGCCGGGCCACCGCCTTTTCCGTCCTACTGCCCGCTAAGGGAAGCGGAAATGGCACGATCAGGGAATGAAGCACTAGTGATGACCGCCGCCATGGTTACCCACCTCGGCTCCTGCGCTGTGTTCACCGGCTCCATCATGACCTGCATTGCCTACGTGGCCTTGGCTATTCCGCGCCTCGTTCGCGTGGAAGTGGTTGAACGCCTGATCTCCGCGCGCGGGCATCGGTCCGACGTAACCATGACGAGGATCATAGCGATTGTCGACGTGGCCATAGAAGCCGCGAGGACCGTGATACCACGGACCCGTTCCTATGAACACGCCGCCACTGAACCAATCTGGCCCATAGTATCCGTAGGGAGAACAACTATAGGGCGCATAGTCGTAGTACCCGTAGGGGCATATGGGCGCGGCTCCAATGCTGATGGAAATCTGGGCCGGCGCTGCTGTTGCACTACTCAACAACGCAAGAGCGAGACCCGACAAGACAGAGATATCGCGATATTTCCGATGGGACATAAGTTCTCCTAGGCGCTTCGTCCGGCGATCTGGAACTCATAATGACAAAAGGGTTGGGAGGCTCGTAGCCCACTCAAGCTCAAGTGCGGCTTGAGTGGGGCACCCAAAACTCTTCCACTACATGCCCGAAGCTGCGCCTGGGTATGCTCGAAGCTCGTGTATGAGAGGTCTGGCAGACGATGGAACCCGTACCTGGCCGTCCAATATCTTATGTATGGTTACGTCGTCTCCATACTGGGCCTGGTCGCCGCTCTTGTCACTCTGAACCACGGCGCCATCCAGGCTGAGCCCGGCAAAGATGCCCTTGCTGCGCGAATAGGAAAGAATCTCCGCGCTCAACTTCAGGTCAGTTCCCGCTGCCGCGCTCCGGCCCACCGGGCCTGCCGCTACAGAAGCATCCGCTCCAAGTTTGAATTTGTCGCCAAGCAGGCTATGCAACGCGTGGTCATTCATAAACAACATAATGAGATCCGTGGAAGAACCGCCGATCTGGTATCCCACGCTTCCTCCGTCGATGGCGAGGAACATCGGAGCGCTCCATCCGTGCGCCGTGCGACAGGTGACGACTCCACGACCGTAGCTGCCCCCAAAGATGAAGGCGAACTTCTTGTCTCCAGGGATGATGGCGATGCACCTCGCCGAATCCAACAGATCGTGCGGTATGCCCTTATCGGGCGTATCCATAATCTCCTTGAAGACCTGGCCTGCCCTTTGCATGCGATCAGTGTCGTTCTGGCGGTCGGATGCTCGTGCAATCGGGCCTGCAAGCACAAGAACTGTTGAGAAAATCAGAAGATGCTTGACCATACTTTTTCCTCTTTCACTGTGTAAGACTGTTGCTTATATTCTGCGGAATGGCACTACGAAAGCTGTCACAAGATGTCGACAGAACCCGGGGATCCATATCCGCTCATTGCAAGCGACGAGCAAAGGCGATTAGTTGAATTGACTACCCAATTCCTTCCTGAATACTAATCAAGAGGACAGGTAAGTACTGATCACTATTGACCAGATCTTGCTCTTATTTCGCACCAGTTGCAGGTATATCTCTCTTTTGTTCAATGATGTACCGCAGGGTTAAGAGGCGCTAACCGCACACCGGATGACCTAGGTCACGGTTCTTTACTTGCTTCCTCGTCCTTGCGAGGAAGCTGATCCGCGTTGAGATGGCGGCGCAAACGGTAAAGATTGCCGTTTCTGCCTGGTTTTCCGCCAAAAGTACACGACAGAACAGACCCTGCGGTACCGCTTCTGCTCTATGGCGTATCCGAAACAACAAGTTGCGCAGTTGATGCAAAGCGGCCACCTACATGCACTGTTTAGGTGGAGTGAGTATGCTTCTCCTCTTTCAGGTCTCCTGAACTAAGTCAGCCCATCTGAAGTTCTCCCGATCTTAGCGACTGACAACCTTAGGAGGTTGGCGTATGTCTACCTGAAGGGTACCCGCAACAAGATCGTCCCTCGCCTCCAGCCTTAGCGATGCTCCAGCCGAGTACCAGGTATCAGGTATGCAGCGGCACAAGATGGAGCAATCTATGAGCTTCCCAATGGGATACGATGTCCAGGATTCCGCGTCAAACCTGGCAGACATGGTGTGGGCCAAGCGACGCTTAGCCATGCAGTGCGCGAATCCTCAATGTTCTAAAGAGCTGCTCTATTTTCGCGAAGGAAGGCTCGAGTTGCTCGAATTGGAATCGTACGCTGAGGATCAGTTCCGTCCAGATGAAGGCGCATTCGCGATTCGCTCCTTCCCCGGCAGGTTTTTCTGGCTTTGTGGTGACTGCGCAAAGACATACACCGTAAAGCGATGGACATCCTCCGGCCTTATCGTGGTGCCGCGCAACCGGAACCCAGTTGATAGCCACTGCAATCCGGCTGATCGTCCTGCGAGTACCGTCTGAACCCGTCTGTTGCACGGAAAGGTATCTCGCTGTGCTAAATCGCCCAAGGTTGGGATGGAGCGTTCGGAGTGAAAAGCTGGGCGGAACTGATCCTAGCTAGCAGGCTGCTGAAAAAGTCTGCACCGAGCCGGAAAGCAACAACTCAGGGGCTAAAGCCCAACGTATTCTCAATCGTTTATGGCCCGACTAAAGTCGTGCCCTGATACAAAACATGAGTTTTTTCAGCAGCCTGCTAGAGGAACGCCTTGGAAGAACGACCGGCCAAAGCATTTGCACCAGGCCCAGTTCCCTTTCCCCGCATACCGCATCGCTATCCTGGCCTCAGTAGCCCAAGGTCAATTCGTAGAGCGTACCTCCGCTGTTGTTGTAACCGGCACTGCTGCCGTTGCCGCCGTAGATGGCTATTCCGATGAGCTTGTTCCCGTCCGCCAACAGGCCTTCATCAGGGAACGCACCGTCGTTATTGGCTCCTGTGGTTGCATTGGTTGCACTGAAGGTGTGCAGAACCTCGAAGTGGCAGTCCTCCCTGATGCTGTAAATCACACCGTTGCCATTCGCGCCTCCGCCCTCGGTATTCGAGTAGAGAGTCCCATGTGGCCCGAGAGCTAGCCGGCCCCCTGGGCTCGCCCCGTCCGAATTCTGGCCGGCAGAGTTCAAGGCGCTGAAGTCGTGGAGAACCTCGACGGCTCGTGGGTTGTAGAGGGAATACCTGAAGACGACACCATTGCCATTTGTCCCGCCGCGAGCGGCCGCCCCATAAAAGACGCCGGGTCTCGGTTCGACAAGGGGCTCGTAGCAGTCGGCTCCATCCATGTTCTCGCCGCTCGAGTTGGTCTGGCTGAAGCTGTAGAGCACGTCAAAGTCCTGCCCCGATGGCGCCATCCGGTACAAGATCCCGGAGGGCAAGGGCCCGGCGGGCAGCGAGGTAGCCGGCCACACCGCGCAGCCATATAGTTTTCCGTCCATCCCCAGCAGTATCGACGCTGCGTGGCCTTCGCCGGCGGTGAAGGAATGTATAACCGTAAAGTTGCCCTTAACGTCTATCATCCACGCGACCCCACAACCATGGGTGAAGAGGCAGGTGTTTGGCCCGCCCAACCTGGTAGTGCCATAAAGGCTGCCGTCATTGCCGGCGACGATCGCCCGCAGTGGATAGGCTCCGTCCTGATTGTTCCCGTTCGCGTTCAGGGCGCTGAAGGTGTGCAGCAGGGTGAAGTCACCGGACGTGGTGATTTTGAAGACCGTGCCAGTGCCAAACTGGCCACCGTAAGAGGCCATGCCGTAAATCACATCGCCGGGGCCGCGCGTGAGTGCCATGCCGGGCGTGGCTCCGTCCGCATTCTCTTCGTTCGCATTCAGCGCGCTGAAGGTATGCAGGACGGTGTATTGATGCGTTTCCCGGTTGAAGCGGTATATCACGCCGTTGCCATACCGGCCGCCGACACTGGTCATCCCGTAAATGGCGCCGTCCGGACCCACCACCGGCAGGGTGTCTGGTTGAGAACCCAGAGCGCTGGTGAAGGTTGTCGCGGCTGGGGCTTCGAACTTATAGAGGGTGGAGAACTGTACGTCATCGGCGCGCGCACTTACCGCGTGAGCAGTTGTGAACAGGCCGGCAACCGCGCAGGCCGCGACGGAGAAGTATGCTTGCTTGATCATTGGGTGGCTCCCTTCTGAGTTAGCAGGTGGATGACTTGGGCCGCGAGATAGCTTGGGAGACGCTTATTGCTTGCAGCTCATGGACTTAGGGCGATGCAAATCCCCGGCTGGAGGAGAAGGTGAATGCGCACAGATCACGTGTGGGCCGCGACACAGAATTTCATGGCGGCCCAGGACGCTCTGCGCTACACTTTCGCCATTCCCCGTCCAGCAGGGTTCGCCGGACTGGGAGCCCACGCCTGGCGAAACGCAGAGATACCAAGGCGAGCAACCAAGCATGAGTTCCAGAGCCCTGCGATGACACGACTCTGAGTCACTCCCCGCACAATTGTCTTGATAAACCCCTGAAGTGTTTCTGAAGAAGTTGTGATGACGCCCACATTCGCAACTAAGTCGTTGGTTTTCAGATTCGCGGATGTAACCGTGCGCGAACGGGAGTTCGCCATCGTGAGGGCGGGACAAGTGCAGCAGGTGGAACCGAAGGCGTTCCGCGTTCTGCTCATGCTGCTGCGGAATCCGAACAAACTGATCTCAAAAGAAGAACTGTTGACCTGGGTTTGGGGAGAGACGGCGGTTACGGAGAATTCCCTCGCCCGCAACATTGCCCTGCTGCGGCGGCTGTTGGGCGACGATCCGCGTCAGCCGCGATTCATCGAGACGGTGGCCGGCATCGGCTACCGGTTCCTGTGTCCGGTCGAGGCTTGGGAAGAACCTACGGGACATCTCGACATAACGCGAACCGAGGATCTTGGGACGTCGAACGGCTCGACGGCCCCGCCGGCCAACGGCCATATCCGACCCGGCTCGGATGCCTCTCTTGTGCAGTCCCCGGCAAACATCACGACGGTTGCAACCGAGGCGATTGCGGCTTCCTCAAAATCGGGGGCAAGGTGGGCGCTCAGCGCTGCGGCGCTGGTGATCGGGGTCGGCGTGGCGCTTTGGCTCTACGGTTCGCAGCACCGGCATTCGCTTACGGACAAAGATTCCATCGTCCTTGCCGATTTCGCGAATACGACCGGCGATCGCGTCTTCGACGGCACACTGCGGCAAGGCCTGACGGTGCAGCTCACGCAATCGCCGTTTCTCAACCTGGTCTCGGAACAGCAGATTCAACACACGCTTTTTCTCATGGGGCAGGCGCCGGGCGCTCGCCTGACAATCGACGTTGCCCGCCAGCTCTGCCAGCGCATCGCAGCTACAGCGGTGGTGGAAGGCTCGATTGCCAATCTGGGCAGGGAGTACGTTCTTGATCTGAAAGCGGTGAGCTGCCAAAGCGGAGATGCACTGGCGGAAGAACAACTGCAAGCGGCACGGAAGGAAGACGTCCTCAAGACCTTGAGTCGCGCCAGCGCCCAGCTTCGGGAAAAGCTTGGCGAGTCATTGAGCACGGTGGAGAAGTTCGATGCTCCGCTTGACCAGGCGACCACGCCGTCGTTCGAAGCACTTCAGGCATATACTCTGGGCCGACGGGAGCTGATCCTTCATTCCGACTGCATCGGGGCGATTCCCCTTTTTCAGAGGGCAATCGATCTCGACCCGAACTTTGCCATGGCCTATCTCTCCCTGGGACTCTGCCACATGAATCAAGGTGAGCGCGGATTAGGTTCGGAGAGCATCCGGAGGGCGTTCGAACTCCGTGAACATACCAGCGACTGGGAAAAGTTCGCCATCGAATCCAGATACTACTATGGCGTCGTAGGTAACCTGCCGAAGGCCCGGGAAGTATACCGGCTTTGGGCGCGGATTTATCCCCGTGAGGACATCCCCCTGGGGGTGCTTGGGCAAGAGATCGACCCGCAACTGGGACGCTACGACGATGCTCTGATGGATACCCGAGAGGCGCTGGCGCTGGCCCCATGGAACCCTGAGAACTATGAAGGGCTGGTGGTCGCCTACATCAACCTGAATCAACTGGGAAATGCCAGGGCGACGGCAGAGGAAGCTAATCAGAAGAAACTTGAATCGATCGACCTTCACGCGCACCTATACCACCTCGCATTCCTACAGAAGGATGAAGGGGAAATGGCCCGCCAGGTCGCTTGGTCGGTGGGCAAAGATGGCGTTGAAGATGTGCTGCTCTCGTACCAGGCGGACACCGCCGCATTCAGCGGGCAAATCGAGAATGCGCGGGAATTGTCTCGCCGCGCCGTTGCTTCAGCCGAACAGGCCGGAGAGAAGGAGACGGCCGCAGGTTACGAGGCGGAAGCAGCAATCGGGGAGGCACTGTTTGGAAATTTTCCGGAGGCCCGCAAGCTGGCGACGGAGTCCGTCGGCTTGTCGACCAGCCGCGACGTGGAGGCCCGCGCCGCCTTTGCCCTGGCGCTCGCCGGCGGCCCAGCGGACCGGTTGGCTGACGATCTCGCGCGGCGATTCCCCGAGGATACGATGGTCCAGTTTATTTTTCTGCCTGTCATACGCGCCCAGCTCGCGCTCAATCGACGCGATGCTGCCCAGGCCATCAAAGAGCTGAATAAAAGCGCACCTTATGAGTTGGGGAAGGCATCTCCGCTGGAGATATTTCCATTTGCACTTTACCCGGTCTATGTGCGAGGCAAGGCTTTGCTGGCGAGTAACAACGGCAAGCAAGCAGCCGTCGAGTTTCAAACGATTTTGGATCGGCCGGCCCTTGTATTAAATGAACCGATCGGCGCCCTCGCACTGCAGGGCCTTGCTCGTTCCTATGTTCTCGAACAGCAGTCGGAAAAGGCTCGGGCTAGTTATCAGCAATTTATGAATATTTGGCACGGGGCGGACGCCCGGAGTCCGATCTTCCGCGAAGCCTCGTTAGAGTACAGGCAGCTGGGTGGTGCGAAGTAGTCGCCTCGATGCGACCGATGTCCGACTCCAAATGCGCGAATCAGGAAGGCACGAGTTTTTACCCTCGCACACTCTCTTAAATGCTGCTCCAGATAATATTGTTAAAAATGTTTGACATTGTTCATGGCGCAGCGTTATCTTCTGTCATGTTAAACATTTTTTACAGAGGGGTGATTCGACATGCCGACTGGACTTTCCTACCGGGAGAAGTCTCTTTACGCTTCGCTTGCGGCGGAGCTGCTAGTGTACGGCCCATATTTCTTCCTGCACCAGCAAAACTCGGTGAACAAGGTCGCAGGCATGATTATCGGAATTATCGTGCTGCAGATCATCCTGCAGTCGATCATTGCCGCCTTCACACGCAACCGTATCACAGACGAACGGGATCGTTTGATTGAGCTGCGAGGCTATCGTGCGGGTTATCTGACAATCGCGTCACTCATGGTCGTGGGGCTAGGCATGTTGTGGTTTCATGCGACGGTGGGCAATTTGCGATTGGAAAGCCGAATGGTGGGGCTTCATTTCCTGAACGTCTTCTTCGGAATGTTGGTCATCGCGGACATCACCAAGACCGCTACGCAGATTGTGGCTTACAGGAGAGCACTCTGATGCCCGCTATCCGCAACCAGATTCGAGAACTTCGGGCCGCGCGGGAGATGACGCAGCAGGAACTCGCGGATCGAATCGGCGTCACACGGCAGACGGTCATCGCGATCGAGCAAGACAAGTATTCGCCTTCGCTGGAGACGGCGTTCAAAGTGGCCATCGCGCTTGGTGTGCCACTGGAACAGTGTTTCCAGTTTGATCCTCGCGGTAAGCGCTAGCCGCAGGGACAGCTCGGCTCCGCGACAACAGCGGTTATTGGACGGTCAAAGTGAGCGTTTGCGATGCTTTATTCGTTCCATCCGACGCGACAACCTGAACCGTGTATGTTCCAGGTGCGACCGTTGCGGTGGTTGGGTTTCCGGCGCCGGACGCTGAAGAACCTCCTCCACATGCTGTCAGACTGAGAACGGCGGCTATTGCGAAGACGAGCATCTCTCGCCGCCAGATGACAGCGCGCCGGGACCGCCGCATCCATGGCAGCAGAAGCAAAGCCGCCATCATCAGCGGAAGCTCATTGACACGGTTCAACGATGTGGTTTGCATGGTGGTCGCCACTGTAACCGTAAAGGATGCGCTCTTGCCTCCCGAGAGCGGGACACTAGCGGGGCTGAAACTGCAGGTGGCGTTGGCGGGCAGATTTTCGCAGGTGAAGGTTACCGTCCCGGAATATCCAATCGCGGGAGTGAGCAGGAGGGCGTAACTTGCCGGCTGGCCGGCAGCTACCGTGGCGCTGGCACCGGCCTGCGGAGCAATGGACAGCGGCTCCTGAGGCGCAGAGCCCGATAGGTTGACCGTCTGGGGGGAGCCTGGCGCGTTGTCGGTTATTGTCAGCGTGGCAGAGAAGTTTCCTGCAGACGCGGGCGTGAACGTCACGCTGATGTTGCAGGATGCGTTGGGAGCAAGCGTCGCGCCGCAGGTTGTGGTCTGCGCAAAATCAGCAGCATTGGCCCCCGTGATGGCAACAACAGTATTGGACAGGCTGCCCGTGCCGCTATTGGTGAGCACGACAGTTTGAGCCGCGGACGATGTGCCCACGGCCTGTGCAGGGAAAGTGATGGAGGCCGGGGCCAGCGTGGCGGCCGGCAAGGACTGAGGCGGGCCGATGGTAAGGCTGAGCGGTGAAGATGTGCCACCGCCCGGCCCGGGATTAACGACTGTTACCTCGGCCGTGCCGGCAGCCGCGATATCAGAGGCGTAGATGGTGGCGCTTACCTGGGTCCCTGACACGGCCGTCGTAATACGAGGCGTACCGTTCCACTCGATGGTGCTCCCATTGACGAACCCGGAACCATTCACGGTAAGGGTAAAGTCGCTTCCGCCTGCCGAAACCGCAGCCGGGGAGAGCGAACTCGCGACCGGAGGAGGATTGAGGTTGCCGGTAGAGGCAATGCTGCTGGTGAAAAGAAAGAGCGTAGTCGCCGGTGAGCTGGCGTCAGTGACTGCCCGATAGGCGAAGCCGTTTACGCCCCAACGCACCAATTGCGTGCCGTTGGCGGACGGAATCGAGGTGTTGTTGGTAAAGGAAAGCGATCCGGTAAGCGCGGCGCTGCTTTGATCGAAAGCCTGAACCGTGGTGCTCTCGTAGTTATAGGCAGAGTACAGAGCATAGGGGTTCAGAAAATACGTCTTCCCCATCGCAGCCCCGTCGGGAATTACGCTGTCAAGGTAAGTTGCCGGTTCGACGGCGAAGGTTTTCACTAGTTGATTACTTGAAGGATCCCAGACCAACCCCGTATCCGTGTAAAGGAGAGTGCCATCGGAAGCGAGATGCTGGCCCTCGAGTTGCAATGGCGCCCTGGGGCAGCAGGTCGCTCCTGTGTAGGAAAGCCCGGTCGATGCGTAGGAAATCTCATCGATGCCGGCAGCAGACGCGGGAAACGCGTACAGCGTGGTTGCGCTGTTGGTAAACGTGAAACGATCGACGGGCAGGATGTTCGTATTTCCCGGCTGGGGCGCACCCGGGATCCAGCTCACCAAGCCTGTGGCGTTGAACATCGCGATCCCATCGGTCAGGAGAGAGGCGACTACCTCCGTGCTGACGGATGGGGCCACGTGCATATCAAAGACGGTTGTCTTTCCGAAGGTTGGATCAACCGGGAGACTGAAGGTTTGCTCGACCGCGTTAGTCGAGAGATTAATGCGTTGGATGGAGTGAGCACCGTTGAGCGCGACGTAGAGGTAGTTCCCGTCGGATGATACAGCGAGGACGCCGGGATCATTCCCCACCGCGATGTGGCCGGTAATGGTAGCAGTGACGGGATCGATTATGGCGATGGTGTTGGGGTTCGCAGAATCTGAGGCGGGAACTGAGGCGAAGAGTCTATTGCTGTTAGATTCGTATACCAGGGAGGCATTCGTTTCGGATACCGGCTGGAACGTGGTGAGCGTGAACGGAGCGCTGGTTCCACCACCCGGCGAGGGCGTAACGACGGTGAGAGGCAATTCCGCATATCCGGCCGGAATGGAAGCGGCCGCTATGTTGACTTGTAGTGTCGAGGCACCCATATAGGTGGTGGGTTGCGCCACTCCGTTCACTTGCACCACGGAGTTGGGCATGAAGCCATAGCCAAAGACCTGGAAGTTGGTCTCGGCGGCGCCGGCCTCTACCAGCTGCGATGTGACGGATGTAACTTGCGGCACGGGCGCCCCGCTATACGCTGTTCCCGTCAGGGGCACAGTGACCACGGGATTGGCCGGATCATTCGACGTGATCGTCAACGTGCCGGTTCGCGTTCCGGGCGCCGTTGGAGTGAAGTAGACGTTGAAGGAACAAGCGCTGCTGACAGGAGCAGGAGAACAGGAGCCGATGCCCTGGATGGAGAAGTCACCCGAAGCGGTGGTTTTAGAGGGGTTGATGATGAGCGGCGCCTGTCCGCTATTGCTGATGCCAGCTAATTGGGTGCTCGTCTGCCCGACGAGTGTGTAGCCAAATACAAGTGAGCCGGGCGGGGAGATCTTGGGCACCGCTCCACTGCCGGTGACCGGTATCACCGTTTCCGGAATCGCGGCATTGGAGGTGATGGTCAGAGTGGAAGTATCTGTGGTGACCGCGGTTGGTGTGTAACGCACAGCCAAGGTGCAACTTTGGCCTACCGGCAAAACTTGCGTGCATTGATTGCCTGTGGCAGGCACAGTAAACACCGCTGCCCCAGTGGTTGCGCTCGTGATGGTGAGCGGCTGGTTGCCGCAACTGGTGACGGTAACGGAAGAATTCTGGGAGGCGCCTAACGGGACTGTCGAGAAGAAGAGCTCTGTGTTGGGACTGATGCACAGCGCAGGCGCTGCCACTGTGTCGTCGATGAGTGCCACGTATGCAAACGTCTCGGTACTAAAAGCCTGCCCTGGATTTGAAACCTGAGGACCGTAAACGCCGGGCGTCGTGTACATGCCATAGCCGGCAGCCCCTGCGACGTGGGCGCGGTGCTGGGTATCGATTGCTATGGCGCTGGCATATCCGTCACCAACTCCCCCCAGGAAGGTGGAGAATTGAAGTGTTTGACCGGTCGGGTCGAATTGATTGATGGTCGAGACAGGCCCCGAACCTGTTAGGCCGTTCGGCATGGTCGATTGCAGCGGCGTCACCAACGGAGACATTGGATTGTGGGTCTCCGCCGCGATCCAGATGTTCTGATTGCCGGGGTCGAGCGCCAGGCCGCCAATGGTGTAGGTCGAGTCGCCAATGCTGGTGGCATAAACCAAGGCAGATCCGGTGGAATTAAGCTCGGTCAAGAAGGCATCTCCGCCGCCGGCCGACCCTTTTTGATAGGCGTTTGCCGTGGTTGGATGGTTCGGACCCACGAGATCTCCGGCCACGAATACATTCCCGTTGGCGAGAACCGAAATACCAGTGACGGCCCAGGCGTAATCGAGATAGGTAGAGTAAATGAGGCTTTTGCCGTCAGGCGCTACCTTGGTTACGAATGGATTTGCGTAAGGCAGGGCGCCCGGGATCTGCTGCAGATACGCACCGTTCGAAATCGGCCAAAGAGTCCCTGCCTGTCCGGCCACATAGGCGTTGCCATCCGCATCCACGGCCAGCGCAGACGCACCGATGGGGCCGCCCCCACCGTTCTGTGGATCCGCGTCGCCGATGACGGCGCTATACACGAGGGTTCCCGTGGAAGCGAATTTTGCAACGTAGACGTTAAACTCATTGACAGAGTTGCCGCCTCCTCCTTGGTTCAAGGCGCCTGCTGTCACCGGAAATCCGTTTCCGGTTTCCCCGGTTACGTAACTGTTGCCGGAGCCATCGACGGCGACGGCTGTGGCGTAGGTCATCGACTCCTGGGTCGCTGTTGGTGCAGGACCGAGAAGGGTTCCGAAGTTGAGCGACGAGCCGTCCGCGGAAAGCGATATCAGGAAGCCGATGTAGTTGTTGTTGGGGGCGAGTATCGGCTGGCCATTCTTGGTGGGGAAATTGGTTGAGGTGGTCCAACCGGAAACAATCGCGTTGCCATTTGAGTCGACGGCGATCCCGGTTGGTTGGGCCGGCACCACGGTGGAATAAATGAGGCTGGTACCATCGGCACTCAATTTGCTGATGAATGTAACGGCCTGATCGGCGGTACAGGTGCTGCAGCCCGCGAATGCTCCCGCGGTGACCGGATAGCCTATGGCTCCATACCCGGTGATGTAATTGTTTCCGGCAGAATCTATAGCGATGCTGAGCGCGTCGTAGCCATCCTGCGAAAGGTATGTGGCGAAGCTCAATACCGGATCGATGACGAGTGGTTGAGTGTGATCATAGTCTGTAACAGTAAAGGTAATATCTCCATTGGGCAGCAAGCGGAAGGAACCTTGCCTGGGGATGCGGATACCGTTTTGCTGCTGATACATGACCGGGCGTTCAAATTCCATGATGCCGGATGGCAGTGCGATGGAGAGACTCCCGTCCTTATTCAGGCAGGCTCTCCCGCGGTTGAGGTGCATTCGGATCTGGTGGTAATCCGCGCCGGCAGCAACCAGAAAATCGTGTTCCAGTTGGCGGCCATTCCCGTAAAATACGGCGTCGATGCCCGGGTAGAGAGCCGGATACTTTACTTGCCGGTAGTTGGGCACGTGGGTGCGCCAGTGAGCCGGGTCACTGCCAAAGAGGTAGTTCGTCTGGCTTTGGAGTAAGCCGGCGCCAACGGGATTCGATGCTTGAGAACCGGAAAATTGAATCTTGAAGCCGCTTGCTTGCCCGTCGGGTGGGGAAACCTGCACACTCGAGGATTGGAACACAACCGCCGCCCCCGATATCCTGGTCAGCATTTCGCTGTGATCGGCGGTAGTTACCGGTTCAAATCGGATGGGAAGGTTGGCCTGGGAAATTCGCGGCGTGGATTGGCGTGAGGTTTGTGCTGTAGAGCTAGCCGAAAGCGAGAGAACTGCGCAAATCACGGCGAGTGAGCGCGCGTGAGCCAAGTTTCACCTCTGAAAATCATGCAAGGGATGAAGCGGAGTGTAACAGCTAGAGGGATGAAATCAAAACAAGAATCGTTGGCGAATGGCAAGCGCCCAGTCAATGGTAATCTTGGTTTTCTCTTGAAGTTCACCTATCCTCGATCGGTGCGAGCCCCCCGAATGGGGACGGGAGCAACCCGACTTCATGCTCACGCGGAAAGCTGAGCACCACCTTCAGCCTGTTCACACAAGAGACAAGGAAAAGCAGGTGGGTCCTGCTTTCCCTCTGCTCTAGTCGTCTACACTAGGCCGATCTCAGGTGTGGGAAGAACCCTATCGGGCAAGCGTCACACCGCAGATGCAGCGCCGCGCATAAAGTGGAAGATGATGGAAATTACGGCCAATATCAACAGAATGTGAATGAAGAATGCCGTGACGTGGAAGACGAAGAAGCCTCCGAGCCACAGCAGCAGCAAAACGAGTCCAAGTCCTAGAAACATAGTTCGCCTCTTTCCTGCGTTCGATATCTGATGTAGTTCGGGTCTGAGATCCGATCGCCTACCCGCAGGCCAACGGGGAATGGCCTCGCCGGGTGGCTCCTGCGGTTGGGGAAGAGTCTGTATCACCGCTAGCAGGCCCGTACTGCGAAGATTAGGTGCCCACACATCAAGGAACGTTGCCTTCGCCAGCGAATTAAGCGCGCGGCTACGACGGATTAATGGACACAGGCGCCCAAGGAAAAAACTACTCCGTCTCCTGATTTATATACCCGGCCTATAGTTGCCTGCATGGCCGTCATCCCCGTGACATGAAGTGGCCACGCGAGTGGCAGTACGAGACCCGGGTCTACGTCCCTGGGCTACTTTGAGTCATACTTGGCCAAATTAGCTTTCGGGGAACTATTTGCGTTTATCAGCAACAAGGCTTCAGGCCGAGGGAAAGAAACCGCAGGTCCCTCCACTGCGCTGCGCTCCGGTCGGGATGACAATTTTGTTGTGCCACCGACTGCTACTTCCGTTGACCGGGTCAAGGCCAATTCCCACAACAGAATTGTCATCCCGACCGGAGCGCACCTGGATTTCCTGCTACGCGGCACTAACCAACGACCGCGTGTGCGGCTTTCGTAAGGAAAGCGGCATGAACTTCGCCAATGCCACTCAGTTCGACAGGAAATCCGGGGCAGCGTAGTGGAGGGATCTGCGGTTTCTTTCCCTCCGCCTGAAGCCTTGTTGCTGATAAAGGCGCAGATCACAATATGCTTCGTGATGACTTGGTAGCCTGATTTCCTTCGCTCTTTCCCATCCAGGAAAAGCTTCAGTAAGGGCATGGATTGACTACCTCCCATAAATATGGGAGCCTGGAAGGGTGAAGACTACCCTTGAGATTCCCGACCCCATCTTCCGCCGAGCCAAATCGGTGGCCGCCCAGCGTGGCATCCCGCTGCGCGCCTTCGTAACCGAAGCGGTCACGGAGAAGCTCGAGGCTAGCTTAAAAAAGGAAGAAAAGCCCTGGGTGGGGCTCGCCGGAGGGCTCAAACATCTCCACAAAGAGACGGTGCGTATCAATAGGATCATCGAGAGTGAGTTCGAGAAGATTGAGCCCGGGGATTGGGAGTGATCCTCGACACCAACGCACTCTCCGCGGTGGCGGATGATGAGCCCGCGGTCGTTCGCGTCTATCGCCAGGCTGCAAGCATGGAACTGCCAGTGATTGTGCTCGGCGAATATCGTTTCGGTATTGGGCAGTCGCGACAGCGCAGCGAGTACGAAAAGTGGCTGCGAGAGCTCATCGCGGTAACACGCGTCCTTCTAATAGAAGAGGAGACCTCACGGCACTATGCCGGGATTCGAGCAGCACTCAAAAAGGCTGGCCGCCCCATCCCCTCAAATGATCTCTGGATCGCTGCACTCTGCCGACAACACCGTCTACCACTCCTAAGCCAAGACCAACACTTTGATGCGGTCGAAGGGCTCGAACGCGTCGGATGGTAGTGGAAAAAGTGGACGTCCACCAATGATTTATTTGCTCATACGGATCCCCGTTACATGCCCTTCGCAGCAGTTTTAGACTTGGTCAGGTCTTTCGCGTCATCAAGATGTTTTTGCAGGACGGGCAAGGCCTCCTCGGCATAAGACTTCACTGCGGGATTCTGCGCGTCGGCCGCTTCTTTCTTGTAGACGACAATCGCTTTGGTGTGTCCGGCTATCATCTCCTGGATGTAACGATGATCAAAGGCGGCCCCTTTCAGCTTCTGGAATGGATCAATCATCGTTTTGTCGTGTTCGGCGTCGATTGCGTCCGGCCTGGTGAGATTGGCCTCGTGGGCGACCTTGTACAGCTGGTTGAAGTCTTTGGTGTGATCAGTGTCCACCATTTGCCCGTAGTCTTTCACGGCCTGGGAAGAAGCCGCGGTTTGCGCCAATTGTCCAAGATTGGCCTCTACCATGTCGGTTTGCGCGGCGAAGTCAACAAACTGCTGGTCAGTCATAGGCGTCGCTTCTTTGGCCTTCCTTTGTGCCAAGGCAGAAAATGAAGCGAGTAAGATGCAGCCGACGGTCAAAAGTATGCGTTTCATTAATTTCCTCCCACCTGTCGATATAGGATGCAATACGACGGCGTAGAAGAAAACTTTTGTGTTGCCCAGGGGCTATTCAACCAGAAACTCTCTGGTAGCCGGAGATGTTGGGCAGGGTCATTTGCTGGTGGTCACAACGTGCTTGCTCTCGAGCGGTTGATCCGAGTTGAGAAATGCATCCACCTTCTGCGGGTAGTGCACCAGCATCGTCGCTACGAAAGCGAGGAGCGAAACAACTAGCAGCAGCGCAATGACAAAAACCTTCCCCTTGCCTTTCCGTGATACCCGCCGCACGCGCTCCGAGGGGAAGGAAACTTCGGGCGAATGTGGCGCGCTCACCACTCTTGAATTCATCGACCAACTCCTATTCGTTGAGGCCGCTTAGGCCGTATAGGCTGGCTCCGACTCGTATGCCGCCTGCGGTTGGTAGCGATAAAGCGCCGAAGACGGGACCATGTCGAGGGTCGGTCCAATGATCAGACCCATGGTCAGCCAAAACGGAATAGCCCCGAAAGGCGTCTCCATGAGATTGCCAAAGAATGCGGCAATCAGGGTAGCGGCCCACACCGCTAGCCCGTAGGCTTGCCCGGTGAGCCGGTATGCGCGCCAAAGCAAAGAAGCACAAGTGAATTGCAGGGCAAAAAAGATGGTCACTCCGATCCAGCCGCTATAGCCGAGCGCGTAGTAAAAGATATTGTGTGGCGTTCGTACGTCGCCGTTCTGCTTGAGGTAATCCACCAGGTCCCTGAGCATGAAGCCATAGCCCGGACCGATGAGCAGATTGGTGTAGTTTTCGGTGGAGTTCTGCCATATGGCCTTCCACCAGTTCTCTCTCCAGGTGATGGTTCCTTTATAGAAGCCGACGTTCTCCGACCCGGTGAGGTTCTGAGCCAGGTCGGGGCTGACGGCAGCCAGGCCGCGAGCCACGATTTCCGTCGTCGAGATAGCACCACCACGTTCTCCCGGAGAAGGCAGATCGACATCCAGCAGGGCGCCGACCGCCAGCACAGCAAATAAGGCCAGGGCGATCAATGCCACGCGACTCATTTTCCGCGACAAGACACCCCAGAGCAGTATGGCTACCCCCGTGCCAAGCCATTCGGCACGGACCTGAGCTGCCAGGAAGGTGGCTGCGGCGACTAGCATGACGGGCCACCAGCGAGCAGGCTTGGGATCAAGACAGAGCAGCGACAGGATGACCAGACCGCCACCGCCCGCCTGACCAAAAACCGGCACGTCCGAGCCAGGCATCACGAGATAAATCTTGTCCAGATATAGGATGTACAGGGGGGCGTAGATGCAAAGGAGGACAGCGAAAGTCTGGATGTAGCGCAATAGCAACTGTGGCCGCCGTGCGCCCAACCACAGGCCGAGAAAGAAGAACAACGGATAGACATTGAATACCAGGTTCTCCAGGGCGGTGACGGGATCGAAGCCCAGCAACACGCCGCGGATGACCTCGAAGACGCCGTACGCAATCGAAAGCAGGAGGACCCATGCAAACGAACTCATCGGCCCACCCTTGGTCAGAGCGAGCATCCAGGGGTCGAAAATTTTTCGTGGCTGTAGAAAAATAAAGGCCGCCAAGGTTAGATCGCCAATAAAGAGCTTGGCCGGTGGGATTCCGAGGTAAGAGAAGCTGCGCCCGGTCAGGGCGTAGCCGACCAGCAAAAACAAAACCCACTTCGACCACATGTCCCACTTCAGAAATGGCGTGCTTTCGTCTTGCACTTGGGTATAGTCCATTCCTTCTCTCTCATCTGGAATTCAATCAAATTGGGAAGCTTTCGGCGCAGGTGGACCTGGAAGCGGCTTTGCTGTCAGAACCTGGCGGTTGCTCCTGGTCGTCGCCGTCGTACAGACTGGACAGTCTTCTTCTTGAGCGGACAAGAGCCCAGCAGCTTGACCCCGGCTAAGCTGAGCCTCGTCCTTCAGCTCAGCGCAATGTTGAATAGGATGCTGCTGCGCACTCGACGGATGCCCTCAAGGAAATAAGCGCAGCCTTTGCGGTGAGGTCACGGCCACACGGACGCTGTTTACGGATTACACTAGCGAAGGGATCCGGCGGCTCATCTGCGGGGTTCCTGGGTAACAATGTGAACATCCACCGTGGGACAAGCGCGCAGCAATCCTTGAATCGCTGCAAGGTATTGAAACCAACGCCAGCCCGAGCGCACAGACCGCCCGAAGATCACCTGGGTGATGTGATGCTCGCCGATGAATTCCCGAATACCCTCGATCAGGTTGCTCCCCGATACCCGCACCACATGGGCACTCAGGTTCTCTGCAAAGCGCAGATTTTCTTCCAGGTTCTTCCATTGATCTGAATCCAGTTCCTTACCGAGATCCATGTAAAGAACGTATAGGTCGCCGCCCAACCCCTGAGCCATTCGCGAGCCGCGAGCGATCAGATATTGCGCTCCTGGTTTGGCATTGATGCAGACGCCGATTCTCTCCCGCACACCTTGGGCTGCTTGTCCGCCGTCCCTCTGCAAATAGCTGTCAAGGCTACGATCAACGACTTGCGTGACCTGGCGTAGCGCAAGCTCACGCAGTGCAATCAAATTGGCCGGCCTGAAAAAATGAGCAAGCGCGCGTTCTGCACGCTCCACCGGGTAAATATCGCCGCGGGACATGCGCTCCTCCAGCGCTTGCGGCGTAAGGTCTGCCAGGTGGATCTCGTCCACACGCTGCATCACCCAATCCGGCACCGTCTCCCGAATCTGCACCCCGGTGATCTGCAGCACTATCGGCCCCAGGCTCTCAATGTGCTGCACATTCATGGTGGAAAGAATGTCAATCCTGGCCGCGAGGAGCTCCATCACATCTTCAAATCGCTTGTGGTGCTTGCTGCCCTCAATATTGGTATGGGCCAGTTCATCCACCAGAACGACGCCCGGCCGGCGCGCGAGAATGGCGTCCACGTCCATCTCTTCAAACGGCGTTCCCCTGAATTCAAGGCGGCGTAGTGGAATTTGATCGAGCTTGGCGGCTAACTCTGCAACCCCTGTGCGACCGTGCGTCTCAACCACGCCAATAACCAAATCTTCGCCGCGGCTTGTGCGGCGTATAGCCTCGCTTAACATACTGTAAGTTTTGCCAACGCCCGGAGCATAACCGAGAAACAGCTTGAAGATACCTGTCGCCTTCTCGGGAGATACTTCCCTTAACCACTCGTCGGACGTCTTACTCACCAAGCCCTCGTTGTTCACGGCGGCACCGCACGCACCATCGTACAATAGTGTGGTGAGAAGCCAGGCTCGGATACAGGCTGCCCGTTTTAGCCTTGTGGCCGCAGCCATCGCGGTCATTACAGCCACCGATTTTCGGCTGCACGTCAATGTAACCACAGTTGCCCTGACCTTTCTTATCGCGGTTCTGCTGGCCTCAGCCTATTGGGGTCTGCGTTACGCACTGGTGCTGGCGCTGGGTGCGGCGGCTGCCTTCAACTTCTATTTCCTTCCCCCCGTGGGAACCTTCAGGATCCTCTACCCGCAAGACTGGGTTGCATTCTTTGCCTTCCTTACCACCGCCCTGGTGGCCAGCAACCTGGAGGAGCGCGCGCGGCGCGATGCCGGCTCCGCCAAACATCGCCGTCGCGAGACGGAACAGCTTTACGAATTGAGCCAGCGGTTCCTGGCATCAGAGAACGAGCTGGAGCTACTGAACGCGCTTCCGCTCTACGTGAAACAAACCTTCTCTGTTCGCGATGTCTGTTTGGTGGCAGCCGGCAATGCTTCGCTCTATCGCTCTTCACCTGGCGCCGCGGTAGATGAAAGCCTGTTGCGCCTGACTCTTCTGCGCGGGGAGCCCGCGGTGCAGAATGGAACCGCATATATCCCGCTGCGCCTGAGTGTGCACACCGTCGGAGCCCTTGCTGTCTCAGGATACGATTTGTCGCGCGAGACACTGGATGCGCTGGGCAGCCTCGCGGGCCTGGCCCTGGAACGCGCCCGCGCGCTCGAGGCCCTGAGCAAAAACTATTTGGCGCAAGAGAACCAGCGCCTGCAATCGGCTTTGCTCGATTCTGTGACTCATGAGCTTCACGCTGCTCTCACCACTATCAAGCGCAACGTCACCACCTTGTTGAACGGCGCCACGCTCGACGACCAGGGCAAGCGAGCTTTGCTCACAGGTATCGACGAGCAGACCGATCGGCTCAACCGAATGGTGGACGAAGCAGCGGAGATGAGCCAACTCGACTCCGGCAACTTCAAACTCGACCTGCGCCCGCACTCCATTCAGGAAGCTCTTCAGCCCGCCTTACAGGACGCCAAAGCGGCGATTGAGAACCATCCCGTGGAAATTGTGCTGCCCCCTGACCTGCCGTTGGTACGCGTCGATCTCGCCCGCATGCGCGAAGTGCTGATGCATCTACTCGACAACGCGGGCAAGTATTCCGCTCCGGGAACGCCGATTAAAATAACCGCCGAAGTGAAGTCCGACTTTCTTGTCATCAGCGTCGCCGATCGCGGCCTCGGCATCGACTCTTTCGAGCAAACGCTGATCTTCGACAAGTTCTACCGCGGCGGACGTCAGCGCTATACATCCCCGGGAGCCGGCATGGGCTTGCCCATCGCCAAAGTCATCATCGCGGCCCATGGAGGCTCCATCGCCGTGGTCAGCCAACTGGGCAGTGGTTCCGTTTTCTCCGTGAGCGTACCCATCTACGTCGACCCCGATGCATCGCGGCAAACGCTTGCCGCTGCCAGCCCTTCAAACCGCGTTGACTCGCCGATGCCTCGCCCTTAGGATGAAGCCATATCTCTCATGCAAGTAGTTGCCCCAGCCGTCCTATCGCTGCAACCGGCTTCGCCGTCCCCCAAAAAAAGAAATACAACCATGTCCGATACAAAACCCGCACAGCCGGGCGACACCAAATAGGTATGGACGATTCCATCACTCGCCGCGATTTCCTCGGCTCGGTGCTGCTGGCCTCCGGGGCGGCGTTGCTCGAATCCGCCAGCCCCGCCGAGCTGGCGGCGGCCGCGGATCACTTCACCGGCTACGGCGGTGTCGGAGAATACAGCAACTCCAACGGAATCACGCTGGAAGTGATGCAGGCCGGCACTCCATCCGCTCCATCCGCTTTGGAACCTACGATCCCCTGCCCAAAGACGTAATCGCCGCATCGCCTTTGCCAACAGCGATCTTTCCGGCGCGATGGATCATCGCTTCTCCATACTGGAAGCACAGAGAGCGGTAAGTTTGTTGCTCGATCAGGTGCTTTTGAGCTACGCCCTTGCTTCGCACCGGCGGGCTTGTAGAGGACGAGAATCTAAGTCATTTCTCGATGCTCAATTAGATATAACCAGGAGCGATGATTGTTCCCGTCCCCCATTTCGCACCTTGAGAGAACACGGCAACGGGAAAAGTTTACAAGCTAGCCGAAAGATAAACCTAAAGATAGCCACTCGCTTTTGTAACCCACGATTGTGCGCCTTCTGCGCAACCATTCGCGCTTCTTTCCGTCTATCCGAGGAGGCTGTGACTTTTTTGATTTTTCATAATTTTGGTGGTTGGAAAGCTCTGGAGAGCATGGGCTAACAAGCATCGTCGGGGTCCTTCGACTGCGCGCCATAAACCCTCTGTTAAGTGATAGATCTGCGAGGCGCTTCGCTCAGGATGACGGCCTTGGTGGGAGTTTTAAACAACAGTCTGGTTGGGCGTGACAAAAACGCGGAACATCAAAAAAGTCACAACCTCCAGGGAGAGGTGTGGACGACACCTTCCCATAAACCTTTTAACGCAGCAGAGCAGGTTCTGAGACATTCGTCTGTTTCGGCGCGACGGTGGAGAACCATGTCATCTCTTGCTTCTCGTTCGGTGGGTATAAGTAAGTTCAATGGTTTGCTCGTGCCTGTGGCTGAACTCTGCGAAATTGTGAAAAGCTCCTATCTGAATCCCTCATTTCCTTTACTGCTTTGCTTCGAATTGTGGCAATACCTACGGCGGCGGCTGCCAAAGGGCGATCCTTCGGGTCTGGCAATACACAGTCGTCGACCACGCCGGAAGGAGACTTCAAGTACTGCAGGCTTTCCATCGACCCTGCGTCTCCTTGGAGGAGCCGCTTTGGCCGTAACCTTGATGCTGCCGGTCGAAGGATGGGCACAAGCTCAAGCGGCGCAGGGAGCTTCCGCTTTACCTGCTGCTCCTGATCCCCAACAGGGGAACGCATCCGCGCAACAGAAGGGAATGCCGAGCGCCAACGGTCCGATCTTTCCCCGAACGGCAGTGAAGCCTGGCACGACTCCAGACGATATGTTGAGGCAAGAAGAGCACCAGCGCATTCTAGGGGTGATGCCAAACTTCAACACCGTCGAGACCTCTGGTGGTGTGCCCAGTCTCTCGCGAAAACAGAAGTGGCACCTGGCGTTTAAAAGCTCTATCGATCCATTTGTTTTCGTCGCAGACGGGTTTGTCGCCGGTCTGAGTCAAGCGCGCAATACCAGTCCAGGATTCGGACAAGGAGCTGAGGCCTACTCCAAGCGATTTGGCGCCGCTGCTCTCGACACCGCGGACGGCACTCTCTGGGGCAACGCTATCCTCCCCATCGTCTTCAAGGAAGACCCGCGTTACCTTCGGCTTGGCGAGGGTAACTTCATCCATCGCTTTCTCTACTCCGCAGGCACCACCATCTGGTGTAGACGCGACAATGGTTCATGGGGGCCAAACTACGCCAACGTGCTGGGCAATTTCATCTCCGGTGGCATCTCTAACGCCTATTATCCCGCTGCGGATCGAGGCCTTGGGCAGACAGTTGACGGGGCGCTCACGGTGACTGCCGAAGGAGCTGTTGGCGCAGAATTTGTCGAATTCTGGCCTGACATCTCAAGGCATCTCTTCAAGAAGCACTACGCCGCACAGCAAACAACACGGCGACACTAAAGGCAAGATGGTCGATGTCTTCTGAACCCAACAATACTCAAATTCGGCAGGCTGTTTTCGCCCCCGCTGCCCAGGCGACGGCAACCCCGTCTCACAACTACTGCTGCAATCATGTGTCTTGATAAGTAGAGGTCCGCGCGCTTTTGTGCTGCGATGGACACTTAGTAATTGTCGTTACAGATGAGGTAAACCGTAATGCCTGTTTTGCCCTCGGGTCGTCAAAAAAGCCTGCGTTGGGTTGTGGTAAGAACTCAAGCCAGTGTTGCTGCGCTGTTTCTGCTGAGTACGCTTGTTGCTGTGCAGGCCTATGGCCAATACACGCCACCTCCTCCGCCTCCACCACCCACTCCGGATCAGAGCGCGCCGGCGAACATGCCTCCCGGGCCGCCGCAGGGCGAGCCGCAAGGACCCCCGCCTATGATGGCCCCACAACAGCTTGATCCTTTGGTCAGCAGGATCGCTCTCTATCCCGACCCTTTGCTGGCGCAGATTCTCACCGCCTCGACCTTTTGGCCTGAGATTCCAGATGCCGCAAACTGGTCCAACCAGCATGCCGGGCTAACCGGCGACGCATTGGCTAATGCGATCCAGCAGGATAACTTGCCCTGGGATCCCAGTGTGTTGGCCTTGCTGCCGTTTCCTCAAGTGCTGCAGATGATGGTGCAAGATCCAGGCTGGACGCAGACGTTGGGCAATGCGGTTCTCGCGCAGCGGCCCGATGTGATGGACGCTGTGCAGAGAATGCGTCAACAGGCTTATAGCTACGGTTATCTGCGGCCGAACCCCTACGATAACGTGGTCAATAGCGGGGGTTATATCGAAATCATTCCGGTAAATCCGGCCTACCTGTACGTTCCTGTCTATAGCCCGGCAGTGGTTTTCGCTCCAGCTCGGCCCGGGATCGCGGTGGGTCTTTCCATCCACTTCGCGCCCAGCATATTTATCGGGCCTGCGTTCGTGCCGTTTGGCTGGGCGAGACCGGGCTTTGCTTGGGGTACGCACGCTATTATCATCGGCGGAGCTCCCTGGGGCCGCACGTGGGCTAATCGCGCCAGCTATGTTCATCCTTATGCTGCTGCCTATCGGCCAGGGCCGGGGCCTCGCGTTGAAGATCATCGTACTCCGGCGGCATACCATCACAACGACGAACATCACAACGACAAACATCCCCACTAGGGAGTGCTAGAACCACTCCCTCGGTGTCTCTTTTCGGGTACATCAGACATCGATCTGTGGATCCTATACAGTACCAATTCGCCGCATTCCCATGCCTAAAGTTTGTGACCATTTGGTGGTAGCACGTGACCAGTTAGTTGCAGACGCACTCCCTACGCGCTGATACTCTGATTCCAGTGTTTGCAGACCGAGGGTCCCCCTAAGCCTGGTCGTGAAGGGCACTCTCGTGAAGCGACAACATCTCGTCGTCCTATTCCTATTTGCATCCTCGTTGGTGGCCGCGGCTCAGCAGAATACGGAAATATTCCGGCTAAAAGAACCGCCGGCCACACCCCTTGAGCACAGCTTCTTTGATCGCCAGAATCTCCGCTTGCAGACGGTGAATGTGCTTTCCCAGACCATGGCGTTGCTAGCTATCCAATCGCATGACGATGGGTTAGAGATGGCTCCCTGCCACTATTCCCCTTGCACCGGCGCCTTGGAGGCGCGTGGCCGAACCCTGGATCCCTTTGAGAAGCACTTTGAGTCCTACGGGTACGGCTGGGGCTCTGTCTACCGCTACGGCGGCGGAGTAGGGCTGAACATGTTCGTCGCCTACATCTTCCACGCCACCGGCCACCACAAGTTAGAGCGCTGGGTACCAGTCGTCGCCATAGCCCACGCCCAGGCATCCACGGGCTACGCCTTGACCGGCTCCGAGCAAGGCAAGAACGGCTGGTAAGTAAGGAATCTCTTAACCTTCTTTGCCGGCATGGTCGCAGGGATCAGCCGAGTCCACAACGAGCCCGGCGCATCGAAGATCCCTCGTCTCTAGCGAATATTGAAATCGTGAACGATCAGTCGCGTGTCCACCATGACATGCGGCGTGATGGCGTGGAAGGCCCACATATGGACCCAGGCGTTTCCTGTTCGGAATGTGAGGAATGACTTCATAACACCTGCAGGAAAGAACGTGAGCAAAACGAATATCACAGAGATTGCCGCGTGGTAAGGCGAGTCATAGCGTGTCCATGATTCGAAGACGTGCATGAGCGGATAGCTGACGGCGCCTGCCAGAAAGGCAACTAGCGGAGAGAACAACCGGGCATAGCGCGGCAGCAGAATCGCATAGATGAAGACCATGATGGGAAGATCTGTCCCGCACAGATGCAGCAGGAAGGAGAGCGCTCCGCCCACGAGCTGCTGATGCGGCGTGAGCTGAAAGATGTTGGGGCCGGCGAGCTCGTAGCCGCAGCCGATGAGCATGACAACGACGATGATGAGCGCGTCGTTCTTCCAGTTGGCGGATCGCAGATTAAGCGCTTGGCGCGAGTAGCCACGCCAGCGAAAGATGAGATACGGAAGAAGCGCGAGGAAGATACCGTTGTACGCGGCCCAGGTGTAGACCGCGGCCGGCGACTGCACGCGCGTCGCGCCGAAGAGACAGCCGTTCAGATGCATGGCAATCCCTTCACCGAAATAGTGCTGTCCAATGATGCGGCCCGCGAACAGGACGACGGCGCCGTAAATCCACATAGCTACCATTTCGCGCAACGCGATCCCCCGCTCCGGAGCGCGTTCGGCAAGGTTGGGAAGTGGACGATGACGTGCCAGAAAGGAGACGATGCCGATGAGCAGGATGATCAAAAAAAGACCGATGGAGTTGTTGAGCACATCGGTTATGGGCGGTGTAGTGGCGAGTTCGGGCCGGTCGAGCGGCACGCCGTTCCGGCAAAGGAGAATGGCTGCCGCACTGAGCAAGGACCAGACCACGAGGGCGATCCAGAGGCTTGGCTGACGGACAAGATACTTGATACGTGACGCTGGCGCATTCGTCACTCGGTCTTACCTTTCTCAGAACATGAACGCCTGTTTGAGGACGCACCTAAATATTGAACGCATCCTGGTAAAGGATTGCAAGACGCATGGCATGGAAGGGAGCGGCGGAAAGAGAATGGCCGGCAGCCTTCCCGTCCCCTCAACTTCCCTGCCCGTGCTATTTCCCTGCAGCCTTGAGGTCTTCGAACACCTTCGTATCTTTTGCTTCTCCGGAAAGCACGCCGGCAGCGCGAGCGAGCTGGGAAAGAAGCTCGGGATCGTCAGGATGCCCGGCCAGAGCAGCCTGCAAATTCGCAATGGCCCCAGTCAGGTCTCCGGGTTTCCAGTTGGGCAGCACCCAGGCCGCCCTTGTTGTTGGCGGCGTGAAAATGGAAACAAAGAGCAAGCATAGACAAATCATGGCTGCTGAGGCTCCCGCACGGAAAGAAAGTGGTCCCCCTCTACGCCTGTCAGGGTTTGGTGTACACCCGAGGGCCATGATACATCAGCGTTCGCATAGGCGGAGTCGCCACGGCCGAAAGATAGCTTCCAGCCTCGGTTACATTAAATGTTCCGTCCGACGGGTTCCAGTACCTGGTGAGATTGCGATGTATTCACGAGAAAAATATTTTGCTTTCCGCCGTTGTTGTCATGAAGCAGGGCAACTCTTTCCGCCGGCGCTGCATCACGCGAGGCTGTGATATGCGTATCCTTTAAAATTATTTCGTTGGCTGCAAATGGCGCGCTCTTCTGTTTCCGCCTGTTGATTGACAAGCGTATTTCCAATCGCATAAAGTTTCTTGCTGGTATATAGAACTGTCCGCAACGCACGCTGAACGACCGCGCACAGAACGAACTTATAGCACTTCACAGGATCAGCAACCCGTTGCATTCGATCGCATCCGAGCGGCTTTTATCCTGCCCCCTGCAAGAGTTTGTTTTCATTGAGCATCACGATCCGGTTGGAGGCGCCAATTGAGCATAGAGGAAAACGGGCTGGCAATCACGGTTGCCAGGACGCATGCAGCTGTCCGCAAATCATCATCCACTTTTCAGTTCACAAAACGCGAAGTCACACAATCACAGGTTTTGTATGCATTTTGGGTTGTGGTAACCATCGTTGTGCTTTGTTTAGCCACCACGCGCGGCTATTCACAGGCAACCAATGGCACGATCAACGGAACCGTGAGCGATCCCACGGGCGATGTAGTTGCGGGCGCGAAGGTAAAGCTGACAAATTCCGGCACGGCCGAAAGCCGGACAGCGACCACCAACGACTCAGGCTTCTATTCGTTCGAGAACCTTCCGCCTGGCCAGTACGAAATCAGCGTTCAGCAGTCGGGCTTCAAGCAGCTTACGCGTCAGAATATCGAGCTACAGGTTGATTCCACCCTGCGAATCAACCTTGAGCTAAGCCTCGGGACCGCTACCCAGGTAGTTACCGTAGTCTCGGGCAGTCCGTTAATCCAGGCCGAGACCTCTTCGCTGGGAACTGTGATCGACCAGCGCGAAACGAATGAGATTCCGCTCAACGGCCGCAACGCGATGAACCTGGTGGCGCTGGCGCCTTCCGTCGTGCCACAAGGACAGTCTCAACAAAATCCAAACGGCACCAACCCCTTTGCCTGGGGCAACTATCAGCTTGGCGGAGGCTTCGCCAACCAAAGCGTTACTTACCTGGATGGGGCGCCCGTCAACACTGAATACGATAACATTACATCGCTGGTTCCTACCCAAGACTCCCTGCAGGAGTTCAAGGTCGAAACCAATAACCTGACCCCAGACTATGGCCGCCTCGCGGGCGGCGCAATTCAATTCAGAACCAAGTCTGGAAGCAACCACCTGCACGGCACGGCGTACGAATATTTGCGCAACAAGGTGCTCAACTCCAATACCTATTTCGGCAACCAGGCTCATCTACCCAATCCGTCCTTTACGCAAAACCAATATGGGTTTAACCTGGGAGGCCCGGTCTACATTCCACATGTCTATGACGGCCACAACAAGACCTTCTTCTTTGTCAATTTTGAGGGTTTCGCCCTACGCCAGGGCCAGACCTATACAACCACCGTTCCTACGGCCGCGGACCTGACCGGCAACCTGGCGGACTTAGCCACCCCGATCTACGATCCATTGACCACCTGTGGTGTAGCCGGCTTTCCCGCGTGTGCTCCCGGCGAAGCGCAGTACAACCGGACGCAATTCCCCGGCGCAGTGATTCCGCAAAGCCGCCTGAACCCGACCGCGTTGTTATATGCGAAGACCTTCTTCCCTGCCCCCAACATAGCCGGCGCGCCGCCTACGGGGATCAACTACACAACGACCGGGAGCAGCGGCGGCAACAACTACCAGACAGTGGTGCACATCGATCAAAATGTCTCTGAGAAACAGCACATCAGCGCGCGCTATTCCTATTGGACAAATAACAACCTGCCCACCGACGCGTTCAACGGCATCTGCGAGGATCGCTGCGCAGAGGAATTCAACACAAACAGTTTTGTGCTGGCTGACGACTACGCGTTTAGCCCCAAGACGCTTCTCGACTTACGTATCAGCTATCTGCGCTTTTTCTATACCCGCACACCGCTGCTGAGCAATTTCAACCTGACTAGTATTGGCCAGCCGGCCGCGCTGCAAGCCCAGATACAATTCCCCGGGCCGCCGGTGATGTCGGTCAGCGGATTTGACCCAAGCGGTATCTTCAGCAGCCAGGGCGCCGACAGCACGATCCATAACGCTACCGATGATGACCGCATCTCCGGCAATATCACCAGGTTCATAGGAAACCATACCCTCAAGTTCGGTGGTGAGTTCCTGCGCGCCACTTTCAACTATGCCCAGGCGAACGTCACGGCGGGCCTTTACACCTTCAACAATGGCTTCACCGCGCAAAACCCCTTGACCGGGGTCGACGGCCTAGGCTTCGCTTCCTTCTTACTTGGCTATCCGACCAGCGCAAACTCGCAGATTGTCACTCCAATTGCAGCCGAGCAGATGTATCCCGCGCTTTTTGTCAATGACGACTGGCGCGCTACGTCTAAGCTGACGCTGCATGCCGGGACACGCTGGGAACTGATCCGGCCCTTCACGGAAAGACACGATCGGATCAGCTATTTTGAGCCCAACGTAGCCAATCCAATTCTCGCGGCAGCCGGGCTGGGTAACTATCCCGGCGCGATTGGCCTGGTATCTTCTTCGACCAGGAGTTCGCGATCCGCCTACAACCTCGACTGGCTGCAGTTTTCGCCTCGAGTCGGCTTGGCGTATCAAGTGCACCAGAATACGGTCTTCAGTGCCGGCTACGGTATCTTTTGGCTGCCCAACGATGTCGAGTTTTCTTCGAACTTTCCCAGTGGAGATCCGATTAATTCGTCCACCACCAATATGGTGACATCGATCAATAACGGGCTGACTCCGGAAAATAACATCAGCAATCCGTTCCCCCAAGGGCTGATCGCTCCGGTGGGGCGTAGTGCAGCATATCAATCGACCTTGCTGGGGTCGGGGCCGACGGAAAATTTCCCCAATAACCCCTACTCCTATACGCAACAGTTCAATGCCGGCATTCAACAGCAGATCGGCAGCACCTTTGCCTTTGACATTGCCTATGGGGGCGCCAAGGGTACACACTTGCCCTTCGGCAGCATCAACTTTAATACGCTTCCCACCCAGGATATGTCGCTGGGCAACGCGCTCGTCGCCCAGGTTCCCAATCCTTTTTATGGAGTTATCAGCTCCACTTATAGCCTGGGAGCACCGACCATCTCGGCTGGTCAACTGCTTCTGCCTTATCCTCAATATTCCGGAGTTTCCAGCGCCGCGGCGGATTTGGCTTCCTCCACCTATAACTCGCTACAGTTAAAGATGCAAAAGCGGTTCCCGGCGGGCGCATCGATCAACGTCGCCTATACGTGGTCAAAACTAATCAGCAACACGGACACGCTGACCGGCTGGCTGGAACCCGAGAGCCCTCCGGGAGTTCAGAACCCGCGAGATCTGCAGGCGGAAAAATCCTTGTCTGCCAATAACGCAGCCCAGCGGCTGGTCGTGAGCTACGTTTATGATCTTCCCTTCGGGCGAAACAAGACTTTCCTGGCCAATTCGCCGGGAATCGTGAATGCCGTGATCGGGGGCTGGAATCTCAGTGGGCTAACGACCCTTATGAGTGGTTTTCCAATAGGATTCACGACCAACCAGAACCTGACCAACTCTTTCGGAGGAGGATCCAGACCTAACTACGTTCCAGGCTGTGCCAGGCAAACCACCGGGTCTGCCGTTTCAAGACTGAATCAGTGGTTCAATACGTCATGCTTCGTACAACCCCCCGCTTTTACTTTCGGCGATGAATCCCGGCTCGACCCCGTCATCCGCGCACCAGGAGTCGCTGAGTGGGACGCGTCCGCAGTCAAGTCATTTCCGGTCAACCGTGAGGGCAATGTCAATGTCCAATTTAGTGCGGAAGCCTTCAACCTCTTCAACCGTGTACAGTTTGGCTATCCTGGTCTGACTCAGGGGACGTCGAACTTCGGGCAAGTCACTACTCAGCTGAATCTACCCCGGGTCTTGCAATTCTCACTGCGGGCCAACTTCTAACCTACCGAGGCCGGGGCAACCGGCCTCCGGTTCACTTATCGCTATTCATGATGTCTTTTACGGGAGGTGTGGCGCGAGCATGCCGGTGCCCTCACCTGTCTGACGCGCGCTCAAATTGGCGCGGAAAGGAAATCATGACGCGCAACGGCGCCGTTTCTCTCAGTTCGTTTTATTGATGACCGTGTTGGTGGGTAGTGCACGGATAACGAGCAGCGTGTGATTTATCCTTGGCTCGGAGCCGCCAGAAGCGATGGCTATGCGCAAGCGGGCGACGCAGCCGGGGAATCTGCCATAAAGCTTGCCATGGCCTGGCTCAGTTGCGAGTCCATCTCGTCTGCAATGGTCATCACTTCTTCCAACAGCAGGCTAGGATCGATGGTCGCTAAATTGTTCTGGATGGTCTTGAATATAATGGCCTGCATGATCCACGACTCCTCTACTAACATCGCCGGAGTATAGCCCGCGCTACGCCGGTTAAGGCCGTGAATAGCGGCGGCGGGTGACACTGATGCTGTTGCGCTAAGAATGGCTGTAGAGGAGAGCAGGCGGCCCACTAGCTCGCGAAACAACTGCGGTAGATGGCCACAGCGAAGGTCGCGGCTCATGGGAACGGACATCACGGTTCGTTTGGTTAGGACGATCTTGTACCATTCTTGAATAGCGGATGCAGTAGTACGTTCTAGAATGGCAGCGACACTCTCGATGTGGCGATTACGGACAGGCCCCATCGCCATACGGTGTTTGATGGCATGGACGAGGGATTTCGCATCCACTGGTTTCACCAGGATCTCATCGGCCTGCGACAGGATTGCCTGGGTCGCAGCTTCCATACGGGGAAATGCACTCAATAGCAATGTCACAGCCGTTGGGTTGGTATGGCGCATAGCGCTTACAACCGTGAGACCGTCGCCTGGGCCCGGCATGTGTAGATCGGTCAAAAGCGCATCGTAAGGCTCTGCAGTAATACATTTCAGCGCTTCTGCCACACCTGTTGCACAGGTGACCGCGAAGCCGCTCTGCTCCAACACTCCGGTCAAGGTTAGGCGTACAACCTCATCATCATCAACCAGAAGAACCCTATTAGTGGTCATTCACCCCTCCAAACAGATCATCGGCTCGAATCGGAGGTACCTTAAACGTCCTTGATCCTCCAACATTTGGCCGCACGAGTATCGAATGAGTTCGTTCTCCATACAGGTAGGCGAAATCAATGGTTCCGCCGCACTCAAGTACTGCTCGCGTCGCCGATTGGGGCACGATCACCAATTCACCGTGCCACGCTGACGCAGGTTTGAAGGATTGGAACAGGAGAGTTCAATTTTAATCAGGCAGGTCGGTGTGCGGAACTCAAGACTTTTGAATTGGTATAGCCGGGGGGGTGGAGATGCTGCTGACGAACATTGCGACGCCCGCGTCCAAATGAGAGCCGCATTTTGGCTACTACGATGGCTAGCGCTCCTCACTGGAGAGCGCGACTCTTGTGCACGCCCAGCTGCGCTAAAACCACATTTGCCCTTAGCGGCGGCTCAACCATTGGCAATAGTACGCGGCTATTGCGGGTCGTGGTGATACGCGGGTGAATTCGCAGTTTTGGCGATAAGGTCCCGCGGACCAAACACCGCTTTGGCAAGCCCGTCTCGCGCGTGGCCCGGATTTTGTGTTGCGATGTGAATCCACTCGTGCAGGATCACCCGTCCAATGGCGCGGGCCATTAACCTGTCCTGTTGATCGCGGTCGAGGCCATAGGTTCGGGTAGCCAACGTCTGTGCCAGACGAGTGCATTCGACGTGAATAAAGTGTTCGATGTGCCCATGGTTGAGCCGGACCCATCCCAACGCCCCTGAGCTCGAGGCTTGGCCAAGAGGAAACGAACGCAGGGCAGCGCAATCCCCATGAAGATAGATCGTGATGGGATTGTCTACGTTGAGACCCGGAACGATCCTGTCTCCGCGGAGGATTTGAACCGCAGGGTCGGCGCTGGGATCGGAGCCGGAGGCCTGGCCCGGAAGGACTCGAAGTTCGGGCGCGCCTGAGGCTAACTCCTCGCGCAGCGCGCTGACAATGATAGGCCAGAACTCGTTGGACATAGGCCGGTCGGAGAAGATAGCCAGCACTGCGTTTGCCGCGGGAGCCGATGTTGAAGCCGAGCGTAGGGCCTTGGCCTGTGCAGTTACCGGAAAGACTGGCGTGAGCAGCGAAAGCACGAGGACAGGTGAAAGCCAGTGCTGATATCTAGTACGTGCACTGCTCTTGTGGGCCTCTTCCTTGTACCGTGCTGACCCCAACGATCTGGTTTCGCCCTGCATCGACAGCTCCTATCAGCGCAATCGTGATCCAGTCTTGCATCGGAGAACATCTGTCCGAACTCCGGATCTTGCTTTCAATTTCATTTTTGTGTTTCTTAACCACGGCGGCACTCGATCCGTTCAGGCTGGAGTGTCCGCGGTTACCCGCTGCGACCGAAGCCAAGCGCTGCTCCTGAGCCAACGATCACTGCAGCTTCGGCGCGCGAGCACACTTTCCAGGCTGGTTTCTTTGCGCAGCATCTTGGAGTATCTGAGCGGAGCCGCTCTCCCCGGTGCCGGTAGGAGCATGCTTGCTACAGCTTTAGCTATAGTGTCTTTCCGAACCTGGGTGCCGGCAATAACCACTCAATCGACAAAGAGGCATGCCACTTGAGAGAGATAAGGATCAGGGGTAGCGCAGCGGAGGCATCTGCTGTTGCGTTGATGGCTGGGGGTATCCGCGCGCAAAGCAGGCCCTCCGCGGCATGCTGAAAAAGTGTTGCCTGGAGCTTTATATGCCTTGACACGTATATGCCAAGTGGCGTATACCGAGAGAGTGGAATCTGTATTCGAAATCATTGCGGAGCCGAACCGCCGCGCGATATTGACTCTCCTGGTCTCGTCACAACAGTCGGTGGGAGAGATCGAGCGTCAGCTTCGTATGCCGCAGCCGACCGTGTCAAAGCACCTGCGAGTGCTGCGTGAGGCCGGTTTCGTGGAATCCACGGTGGACGCACAGCGCCGTCTCTACCGGCTGAAGCCAGAACCGCTTCAGCAGGTGGATGCCTGGCTGGCTCCGTTCCGCCGGTTCTGGTCCGCTCACGTGGATGCTCTCGAACGCCACCTGGACCGCATGGATCAATCACCACTAACAAAAAAGAAGACGAAGAGAAAGACGACGCGGCCCAAACCGCGAAGTTGACGAAGGAGAAACAGAATGAAAATCAAAGTGACTACCCTATACGTGGACGACCAGGAGAAGGCCCTGCGCTTCTATACCGAAGTGCTGGGCTTCGTGAAGAAGACCGACTTCAGCCAAGGCCCATTTCGCTGGTTGACCGTGGCTTCACCAGAGGAGCCGGACGGCACGGAACTGCAGCTTGCGCTGAACAACAACCCGGCGGCGAAAGCCTACCAGCAGGCTATCTTCCAACAAGGGCAGCCGGCGGCCATGTTCTATACCGACGACTTGCAGGCCGATTACGAGCGCATGAAAGCGCACGGCGCCGAGTTCACCATGCCGCCAAAAGACGTGACGGCCTCCAAGATCGCCACGCTAAACGACACCTGCGGCAATCTCATTCAGGTTACGCAGCTGATGCGCTGGTAGGCACGGACGTTCATTTCCGGAGAAGATAGATGAGCGACCGCGAGCAGTACGTAACGGGCCCCGCCGGCGGGGCGCATATACAAAAAGACGGCGAGAGGTGGACGCTCGTCCTCGTCCGGGAACTCCGTCACCCGCCGCCGATGGTGTGGCAGGCACTGACCGATCCCGCGCACCTGTCCCAATGGGCACCGTTCGATGCCGATCGAAACCTGGCTGCGGTTGGGCCGGTAAAACTCTCGACGGTCGCGACCCCGACGCCGCAGGTCTCCGAGAACAGCGTGAAGCGGGCCGAGGAGCCGAGGCTGCTCGAGTACGACTGGGGCGGCAACGATATACGGTGGGAGCTGGAGCCTCTCGGCAGGGGGACGCGCCTGACGCTGTGGCACAACATCGATCGCCGCTTCATCGCGTGGGGCGCCGCGGGGTGGCACATCTGCTTCGACGTTCTTGACCGGCTCCTCGCGGGTGAGCCGATCGGCCGCCTGGTTGGCGGCGAGGCCGTGAAGTTCGGCGGCTGGCAGCGCCTGAGAGCGGAGTACGCCAAGCAGTTCGGTATTGAAACGCCAAATCCGCCCCTTAAGGCGGTTCAAGAGGCTTGAATCGAGGGGATCGCAAAACAATCGCGCCGATTGGGTCCCATGTCGAGCGCGATCCGCTTCAGGCTCGTCTCAGAGGAGGTCACATTGAACTGGAACAAATGGATTCGGCAAACCCACCGCTGGCTGTCCATTGCCTTTACGGTGGCCGTCATCGTCAACGGTGTGGCCGTGTTACAGGGGAGGTATACCTCTAAGCTGGGCCTCGTCGCGGTGTTCCCGCTCGCCTTGCTCTTCTTGAGCGGTATGTATTTGTTCATGCTGCCGTATGCCGCTAAGTGGCGCAGCGGGCGACGCACCGGCTGAATAGGCCGCCGCATCAAGAAAGGCAGCCCTGCCCACATGCGAATGGAAACGCGGACCACGGTTGCAGGCTGCGCTGAGCGCAGCTAAATCAGGTGCGAGAGGTGGAAACGGGGCCGCAACCAGGCAGGAAAGCATTACCTCAGGGGCTGACGAATCCATAATCCCCGTAGTCCCGAAGGCGATGCCGTCCCGACCGGAGTCTGTGTTCTAGCAGAGGTACGTGATAGGACGGGTGCCTAGGTGCGCCAAAGCGACCTGGGGCACCCGTCCTATCTCTTCGTACCTCTGGGCCTAAAGGCCATAGAACCTGCCTGGGTACGTCCGGGGCTGACGCCCGGACGTACCCAGCAGCGGCTCTTCCACAAGCTGTGTGGTCTTTGGATCTATCCAATCTCCAAAATGTTGAAATCACAGGCGGAGTCGGCGGGCCGTGGGAGGGCCTAACGAGACTCTCAGATTTATCGCATGGAAAGCTCAATTTCAACTTGAAAGATGCCCCATAAAACGTGCATCCTAGTATGCCTACGGGAACTTCCCAAGGGGCCCCTATGTCTGGGAAAACGATAGCGCTCACTGCATTGCTGTGGATGTTGACCGCGTGCGGGCAAGAACAGCTTTCGCTACCGATCACGCACGCCGCTGTATCCCAACCGCAATCGGCCAGCGCGATTGCACCGGCAGCCAACCCTCTTAGCCTCGAGCCCGGCGCCAGCTGCTATAAATTTATCCTTCTGCGTCCCAAAGAGCAGCGCGCGAGCGCCGTACAGGTGCGTCTGAAGCAAGCCGATGCAATGGTGGCGGCCCTCGAGCGCACCATCAAGGTGGACCTGGTGGGGGACCACGCCAACATCCTCTCCCTGCAATTCCCCATGCGTTGGCCTAGCCCGCCGTCCGTCGCCGATCACGTAAGTACCGCGGTCGAGAATTACTTCTCCACGCCTGAGGTTGAGGACGACCTGTGCAACTCCGGCTTCGCTGAGGTCAGGTTGTCGGCGCGGGGCCTGAACGACCGGCGCATTCATCCCATCTGGACGGCGCGCGTCACCACCGAGGGCTTGCTGAAGTTAGGACCCAACGGCGAGGAATTAGCTACCTTCAGTCCGGCCTTTTAGACTTCAAGCCCGATCGACCGCATCAGAGGCAGCGCATTGCTGGTCTGCACGATGCCCGGGTAGAGCTTGTAGTCAAAGCGCAACTGCCCGTCTTCGAGATGGTCTTCGAAGTGGCAATTGATGGCTCTCGATCCGATCTCCTGGGGGATCGCGGTCAGAGCCAGATCATGCGTGCTCACCAACCCCACCGCGCCTCGCTCCACCAGCCTGGTGACGATCGACCGGGTTCCAATCAGGCGATCGTGGGAGTTGGTTCCGGAGAGCAATTCGTCGAGCAGAAAAAGAACTGGGGCGGAGCCGCCGGTCAGGTCCATGATCTGCTTCAGGCGATGAATCTCGGCATAAAAGCGGGAAATTCCACCCTCCAGCGAGTCCAGAACGCAGATGGAGGCAGTGACGGTCAGGGGCGAGAGCCGCAGCTTTGCCGCACGCACGGGGGCGCCGCATTGTGCCAGTACGGCATTGACGCCGATGCCGCGCAGGAAGGTACTTTTTCCTGCCATGTTGGGGCCGCTCACGATGATGAGCTGAAGATCCCGGTCAAGCCGCAGATCGTTGGGTATCGCCCGCTCTCGGGGGATCAGCGGATGGGCCAGCGCCTCGGCTTCGAAACAGGGTGCGTCCTCGATGAATTCAGGAAACACATCCTCAGGATGCTCATAGGTGTAGCCTCCCAGGGCCGCCAGCGCCTCCAGTTCCCCGACCGCGTCGAGCCATAGGCGGAGCGACGGCCCAAAGCGGCGCCGCCAGCGCTCCGTGGCCAGGACAAGCTGCAGTCGATAAAAAATCACAGCGTCGAAGATGCGCACGATAAAGTTGTGCGCATCTTCGAGATAATCCACGAGGCGGCTGAGTTTGGCGATCGCCCGCGAAGGTGGTAGGCCTTCTCGCCTGAGCTGGGCCTGAAGTTGGAGAAGCAGTGGACTGTTAAAGTCTTCGCCCTCGAAAGCCGTTAACACCTGGGACAGGAGCCTGAGATCATCGCCGGCTTCCTCTGCCGCATGAGCCGCCTCGCCCAAGCGCAGGCGAAAGCGATAGGAAACCAACAGGTTCGTAACTGTGATGGCGACCACCAGCAAATACGGGGCGATCCCCAGCTGCCACGCGACCACGCTTAGTATCCAGGCGACAGCGAGGACCGGGGCCAGAATGGGGATCATCGTTGAAGGGAAAGTGGCCTCGCGCTCCCCCCACGCGGCCAGTTGCGCCGGGCGGACTCCCAGGGCCAGGTCTTCTCCCATCGTAGATAGGCTTTCTCGAAACCTTACGCGAGGGCTTAGGTCGATCGCCGCTGCCTGGCGGGAACGGACCTCGTCCGGCGGCGCCGGGGCGAGCAGCCATCGAGCCAGCGTTTCTTCTCCGGCACGAGTTCGCGCGGTGCAGAGCAATTCAAAAAGCGAGGCGCGCCCGAAGAGATCAAGATCGCGTGCGCAGGGGTCGGGTGGTTGCAGGAAGCGCTCGCCGGTGGCTCCGCTTCCCGCCCAGGTACCGTTGAGCCGGGCCAGCCCCTGCTCATAGAACCCAATGGCGCGGGTACGCAAGCTCACTACACGCAGCAGCTTCCCATGGAGAATCGCGATGACTACAAAGAGCGCGATGGGAATCAGGACCAGCAGGTCGTTCCTGCTGAAGTGGCTCAGGCGGAACAGGATCCAGGCCAGGCAGAAGGCGCCCAGCCCCAGTTGCACATAGCCAACCAGCCGTTCCCTCCGCTGGAGGTTGGAACGTTCGACCGACAGCTCTTCCACGCGCCGGGAGTATTCGGCTCGCGGCGCGGCGGAAGGTACGGTCTCACTCACCACTCGTAGGCCCTCGATCTGCCACATTCATTGTGTCAGATGGTAGAAAGAAACCGCAGTTTTCTCCCTAGCGTAAAGACGGAGCCGGTTTCGGAGCAGGAGCCGGTGGTGCAGGGGGCAGAGGCACACCGTCGAGGTGAGCCTGGAACTCGATGATCTTCTGCAGCATTGGATAAGGAATGCCGACGGCGGGCAATCCGCGGCCATTGACAAAAATCGTAGGGGTTGAATTCACGCCCACTTTTGCTCCCAGCGCGAGCGAAGCATTGATGGCGTCCTTGGCAGCGGGGGTGGTGGAGCAGGCAGCGATCTTAACCGGATCCTGGCCGGCCTTGGTCTCGGCGTCTTTCAGAGTCGCGTCCGCCGTGGTCCCTGCAAGCCCAGCCTGGTTTTCAAAGAGGGCATCGGAAAACTTGAAGAAGGCCTCGTTGCCGCCCGCTTTGGCGACACAATAGCCGTGGGTCGATGCCTTAAAGGCCTCAGTGTGGATCTGGGTGAGGGGGAAATCCTGGTAGACAAAGTGAGCGCTGGGATAGTCGGCCAACAATTTGGCGATGGTGGGCTGTGCCTCCTTGCAGTGGGGGCACTCGAAATCGGAGAACTCTACAATCTCGAGGGCTTTGGAGGTTCCGCCCTGCGACGGCCCGTTCGCTCCCGCCTGGAGAATCTCGCGATAGGCCTGAAACGGCTTGGAGCCGAAGGGGAGTATGGAATCGGCGACCAGGAATTTACCGTCGGGCAGGGTGAAGAAAGAAAGCTGCGCAGTTTGCTCCTTGGGGCCGCCGCCGGTTCCCCTGACCAGAACCACCACATGACTTACTCCCGGCGCCGGGGTGGGCAGGATAGCCTGCACCTGCCAGACGCGGCTGGTGTCGTAACCCCAATAAGTCTTGAGAAAATCCTCCACGGTCTGCTTGGTGGGAGAGGCGGCAGTAAAGTTTGCCGGATCGACGGGGGGAAAGGAAGCCGGGGCCTCGGCTGGCGCAGAGGGCGCTTGGACCGAACTTCCGGCCGGTGGCCGGGTTGCGGAGGGAGCCTGCGGAGTGGGAGCCGCGGGGGGGCCGTTCTGGGCGAGCGCGGCAGGGATCCAGGCCGCACTGGCGACTGCCAGAACAGAAAGAAATGTGGTTATACGAAGCTGCATTCAATTCCTCTCTAGTGGTTGGGGGCGTTAGCGAATCTCAGATAGGGACACTTTTGCTTATACCTGAACTTTAACGGCGATGGGAAAACGGCGTCCCATGCCGAAGGACTTGCTGGTGACCTTGAGCACCGGCGCCGCCTGCTGCCGTTTGTACTCGCTGCGTTCTACCAGCTTGACTACATGACAGACTGTCGCCAGATCAAAATGGTATTGGGCGGCAATCTGCTCCGGAGTTTCGTAGCGCTCGACGTAGGCCTGGAGAATAGGGTCCAGGACCTCGTAAGGGGGGAGCGAATCAGTATCCTTCTGCCCCGGACGGAGCTCCGCGGAGGGCGGCTTTTCCAGAATCGCTCGCGGGATCATCTCGCGCTCGCGATTGACGTAGCGGCAGAGCTGGTAGACCTCGGTTTTGACCACGTCGCCGATTACCGCCAGTGCACCCACCATATCGCCGTAAAGGGTGCAGTAGCCGACCGACATTTCTGACTTGTTGCCGGTAGTGAGCACCAGGGCGTTGAACTTGTTGGAAAGCGCCATGAGCAGATTTCCGCGGATGCGGGACTGGATATTCTCCTCCGTGATGTCCGCGGGGCGGCCGGCAAAGAGGGGGGCGAGCGCCCGGGTGTACTGCTCAAAAAGGTCGTGAATGGCGACGGTGGTAAAGCGAATATCAAGGTTAGCAGCCAGCGCGCGGGCGTCGTCGATGGAACCGGCGGAGGAATACTGGCTGGGCATGCCAATCGTCGTCACGTTTTCTTTGCCCAGGGCGTCGACGGCGATGGTAGCGACCAAGGCCGAATCCACGCCTCCGCTCAGGCCGACAAGGACCTTGGAAAAACCGCATTTGCGCACGTAGTCCCGAGTGCCCAAGACCAACGCCTGGTAGACCGCGGCGTCTTCGCTGGGGTCGACCGGGCGGATATCGCCGGTGAGTGTGCCGGTGTCGAAAAAGACCAGATCTTCTTCAAAGGAGCGCGCCTGGGCCACCACTTCGCCATCCGGACCGAGGGCAAAGCTGGCTCCGTCGAAGACCAGGCTGTCGTTGCCGCCCACCTGGTTGACCATGGCCACAGGAACCTTGTGCCGGCGGGCGATTGCAGCCAGCATGCGGTGACGCAGTTCCCGCTTGCCCCGGTAGTAGGGGGAGGCGGAGATGTTGAGGATGAGGGATCCGCCGGCGCGCATCAACTCTTCGACCGGATCGACGGGATACAGCCGGCTTGACCAGAACAGCTTGTCGTTCCAGGCGTCTTCGCAGATGGTCAGCGCCATGCGCTCGCCCCCCAGACAGTGGAGGCGTTGGCTCTCCGCAGGAGCGAAATAGCGCTGTTCGTCAAAGACGTCATAGAAGGGCAGGAGCCGCTTGGATTGGACGAACTCGACTACTCCGTTGCGCAGCAGAGCAGCGGAATTTGCCACCTGCTTGCCTGATCCCGGGGGCGCCGGCGTGACGTATCCGCAGAGAATAGCCAGCTTGCAGCTCGCGGTCGCAGTAGCCGCAATCTCCGCGACGGCCTCCCCCGCGCGGGCCACAAACGATGGCTTATCAAGAAAATCGGCTGGGGGGTAACCGCAAACTGCCAGCTCCGGAAAGATGACGACATCCGCCTGAGCAGCGGATGCCTCAGCGGCAAACTCGATAATTTTCTTGGTATTGCCCTGAAAATCCCCCACCGTGGGGTTGATCTGGGCCAAAGCGATCTTCACTTTATTAGTCTATCAACCGTGGTTTATTGCGGGGAGCGAATGCCTGGATAGAGGGCTCCTTTCGTTCCCTGGCCAAGGACGGGTGCCCCATACCCAGGATTTCCTGTGAAGCTTGGTGGCTTTGATGAACTTCATGCGGCTTTCTTCGATGAAAGCCGCACAAGCGGCCGTCTCTTAGGTCCGCGTACAGGAAATCCGGATATCTCGCTCGTTTTTCGCGAGATGTGGGATACCGCCGATGTTGACCGCTAAGTCCATCGGATGAATCGAGAGTCAGAGGGAAAGAGCAGTGGTATCCCACATCTCGCGAAAAACGAGCGAGATATGGGGCACCCGTCATTGGCTAGGGGGCAGATGCCAGAACTCTATTAGGAGCCGGTGCCGGCGGCTACTACCGACAGAGTGCGGATAAGAATCTTGAGGTCAAGCCAGATACTCCAGTTCTGGATGTAGGCCGTATCGAGGGAGATGTAGCTGTCAAAGGAAGGGTCCTGCCGCGCCTGTACCTGCCACAGTCCGGTCATGCCGGGGAGCACATCGAGGCGGCGCAGATGGCTCAGGTCGTAACGCTTGACTTCACTTGCGATCGGAGGCCGGGGGCCGACCATACTCATGTCACCACGCAGCACATTGATAAACTGGGGCAGCTCATCGAGCGAGTATTTACGCAGAAAGGCGCCAAAACGGGTGATGCGAGGATCGTTGCTTACTTTGAAAAGCACCCCGTCACGCTCGTTCATATGCAGAATCTCGGCCCGGCGACGCTCGGCATCGGCCACCATGGTGCGAAACTTGATGCAGCGGAAGACACGGCCCTTCTTTCCAATCCGGTCAGAACAATAAAAGATAGGACCCGGCGAACCGAGTTTTACGCCCAACGCGATGGCCGCGATCATGGGCAGCAAAACGAAGAGCGCAAGCGACGACAACAGCACGTCAAGAATGCGCTTGAGGAACAAACCGATCACCGGGGTTTCCCCGCGGTGCAAGGGAATGGTCGGAAACTGGCCGATATACTCGATAGGACTATTCCAGGCCAGGCCGTCGTAGAGTTCGGGCACGACGCGAACATCGACCCCCGCTTCCCGTGCCTGGGAAACAAGGCGGGTTACGACCCGCGCATCACAAGGCGCGGAGAGGAAAATCTCGTCGGCAAAATACTGGCGGGCCAACTGCAGTACCTGGTCAAGGGAACCAAGGACATCGCCGGCCAGCGCCGGACTATCGGAGTCCACTCCCGGTATTTGCACGTAGCCCTTGAAGCTGTAACCCAGATGGCGAATGCTATCCAGATGTTGGCGCATCGCCTGGCCAACCCTGCCGGTACCCACAATGATGATGTTGCGCACTTCCAGGCCATTTTCGAAACGGCGGTATTTCATCGTGCGCCAAATCAACCGCCGGCCGCAAAGCAATACCGTGGTCGCCACCACGGTGATAATCACGACGCCGCGAGAGATGACCTCTCCCCGCACCAGGTAGAGCGCGCCCGACAACAGCAGCCCCGCAGTAACACAGGCCTGAATGGTAAGCCGCTGCTCGTGCAGGGTGTTGCGCATCTGAATCGGGCCGTACAAGTGGTAGCGCTTGCTGACCAGAATCAAGGAAAGAATGAACCACCCCAAACAGGCAAGCAAGATGGTGGGATGGGTCTGGAACATGATGTTGGTGCGGTAGGGGGAATCGGCCCCAAAAAGCCCTTGTCCCAGCCAGCCCCGAACCGCGATCATCAGCGCGACCAAAACGACGAGTACATCACCCAACATCCAAAGGGCGACAACGCGCGCGCCTTTCCCGGATGAGTTCGGCCGCTGTGGGAGGGTCACATACGCCGGCGCCCTGTCTTCGCTGCCGTTTGTCACTAACCGCTTTAGAAGTCCGGACGTTGCCATGGATGTCCCCGGGAGAAGCTGGAGAAGGCTGCAAGTGTGGTTACACTTTGCCCCTGGTTCGAGCTGAATCACATAGCGTGTCTAGTTACTCTGTTACCACTTAGATACGCAAACGTTTAGTACGCGGGCTCAGAAGTTACTAAAGGAATGGATCCGCCGATGCGAGTGAGCAGGGCGCAATCCAGGCGCGACAATCGCAAGAATAGAGATACAAGACTGGTCCGGAAGAATATTGCGCGTGCAGGTGAAAGGCCGGTTGCATAGCAGCTAAACCTTCATTCTTCGAGAGTTAATCAGTACCGCGCCAGCGCCCCTGAGATTTGTCCGCGATTTCCGCCAGCAAGTAAAGGGGCCGCATCCTTCGATAGCAAGAGCCGAAGCCCTCACTGGCGCCTGCCAAAAAAAGCATACCATTCTGGGTCATATGCGGGGCATAAGTAACTGGCTGCGATTGGTTACTAATAGGGGACTCTGTAACCAGACAGATACACCCCTTTCGGGGCATCAGCCCTGGGGGAGGACCAGCTTATCGAGGTCGAGGAACTCACGCAGAAAGGCGTCGTCGGTTTGTTTAAGTTCGTCCATGGTGCCGAAGAAATAGGCTTTGGCCTGATGCAAGAAGAGCACGTGATCAGCCAGCCGCTCGGCGAAGCGCATGTCGTGCGTCACCACAATGCTGGTAAGGCGGAGTTGATGCTTGAGCTTCTGGATCAGATTGCCAAGCAGGCGACCCATGAGGGGATCGACCATGGTGGTGGGCTCGTCATACAGAATCGCCTCCGGCTGCGCGGAAAGCGCACGCGCAATCGCTACCGAACGCTTCATGCCGGTAGAGAGATCCGAGGGGAGCAGGTCCGCCATTCCAGCCACGCCGACCATGTCAAGTAATCCGTTGACTACTTGCTGAATCTGATCTTCCAGCAATTGGCCGCGCTCGCGCAGAGGAAAGGCGACGTTTTCCCCCACCGATAAAGAGTCGAACAGCGCGCCGTTCTGAAAGACCATGGTCACCTTCTTGCGCACGGTTTCCATCTGATCTTCGGTGAAGTCAGTGATGTCCTGTCCAGCCACCATGATCCGCCCCGAATCGGGCTTGAGGAAGCCCATGATCTGCTGTAGCGAAACGGACTTGCCGACCCCGGAGCGGCCCAGAATACAAAGCGTCTCTCCCGCCTGGACGGAGAAGCTGACGTCGTCGAGCACGTTCACATCGCCAAAGGATTTGAAAACGTGTTCGAAGGAGATGTAAGGGGGATCCGGTGCCCGGACCGCTTCCCTCTCCTCGCCACGCGGGGACTCGCCAACGATCTCGATGGGTGTTCCGGCGGGAATGCCCACCGCCGGTTGGTGAGGATCGGGAAACGTACTCATTGGCTCAAGACTAAAGCATTTCCTATGGCGGCCATATCCTCAGGCAGGTTGCAGTTGTGAAACCAGCGGTATAAAGGCAAAGGCGAGAAGCTGAGCAGCTCAGGATCGGTCGAGGCGAGCTGTTCAGTATCGAAAAGGTCTAACGCTTGGGATTGGCCTGCGGCCGCGGCGACCACAGGCATGACTTTGTAATTGCCGGCAAGCAGGGCGTCGGTGATGGGTTGCAGCAGATCCCGGTGGTAGACAGCACAAAGGGGCTGGGGCCAGCCGTTAATGCGGGGAACGGTGACGAGCGCGCGAGTGATTTCGGCACGCTGCAGCATCCAGTTGAGAAACCGCGCCGGGAGTAGTGGCAGATCTACGGGCAGAAAAAGATTGAGGGGCTGGGTAGTTGCAGCCAGTGCCGCCTCGATGCCGCCCAAGGGACCGCACCCTGGATGCAGATCCGGCACCGCGGGGGCGTAGGAGGACAGATCGGTGCGCGCGGCGGCGATACGAGGTGCAGTTACACCGATGGTGCGAAGCTTGTCCAGCGACCGTTCGAGAAGAGAACGGCCAGCCACCTGGAGTAGAGCCTTATCCTGCCCCATGCGCGTGCTGCGCCCCCCGGCTAGGACAAAGCCCTCCGCACAACAGCTCGAGATATTGTCCGGAACCCGAATGTTCATGGTGATCTTGTCCGCAATGTGCGGAAGGAGGTATGAGAACTGTAAGAGAAACAGCAGGTCCCTCCACTACGCTACGCTCTTAACCTCGGCCCAGCTCCTCAAAGAAGAGAATGATCGATTCGATTCCCCGGTGAAAGTTGGCGATGTGGAACTTCTCATTCGGTGCATGCAAGTTGTCGTCTGGCAGCCCGAAGCCCATCATGACCGCGGGAATTTTAAGGTGGCGCTCGAAATCTCCAACGATGGGAATGGAGCCTCCGGAACGGATGAATACCGTCTCTTTGCCGAAGACCTGGCGCATGGCACGGGTTGCCGCCTGTATATAAGGATTGCCGGTCTTTATGACGATCGGATCTCCGGAGTGAATCAAACGGACACGCAACTCGATACCCTTGGGCTGCAAGGACTCGACATAACTCTTGTACTGCGCAAAGACCTCCTTGGGATGCATATCGGGCACCAGGCGGAAGGAGATCTTGGCCGTCGCCTTGGCGGGAATTACAGTTTTCGCACCGGCGCCGATGAAACCACCCGGCATTCCATGCACATCCATCGTGGGCCGGACCCAGGTGCGCTCCTGCACGGAAAATCCCGGCTCTCCGGCAAGCTCGCGTGATCCGATTTCTGAAACGCGGTAGTGCTCCTCGTCGAAGGGCAGAAGTTTCCAGGATTCGAGTTCGTCAGCGCTGGGAGCTTCCACCTTGTCATAAAACCCGGGAATAAGAATGCGGCCTTGGGGGTCTTTGAGTGCGGCAATCACCTGGGCCAAAGCAATGAAGGGATTAGGCGCGGCACCGCCGTATATGCCGGAGTGCAAATCCGTCCGCGCTCCGAGCGCTTCCAGTTCGGTATAGATCATGCCCCGCAGACCAACACACAGAGTAGGCAGGCCGGGGGCAAACATCTCCGTGTCGGAGACCAGGGCAAAGTCGGCCTTGAGCTGCTCCGGATGTTCGCGCACGAACTGTGCGATGCCCTCCCCACCCACCTCCTCCTCACCCTCGAGAAGCACGCGGACGTTGATAGGCAGTTTGCCCCCGGGCGCTTGCAGCAGCGCTTCCAGGGCCTTCAGGTGCATGTACATCTGACCCTTGTCGTCGACCGCGCCGCGGGCATAAAGGTTGCCATTACGCTCGGTGGGTTCAAACGGGGGGGTAAGCCATTCGTCCAACGGGTCGGGGGGTTGGACGTCGTAATGACCGTAGGTCAGGCAGGTGGGCTTGCCCGCAGCGTGCAGCCAGTCCGCATAGACCAGCGGGTGGCCGCCGGTCTCGATGACCCGGACATGCTCCAGGCCGATTCGCTCCAGTTCCCGGGCCAGGCTTTCAGCAGCCAAGCGGACGTCGCCCTTGTGCTCGGGAAGGGTGGAGATGGAAGGAATACGGAGGAGAGACTTTAACTCCTCAAGGAAGCGCGCCTGCTGGCTGCGGGCGAACTCGAGGGCGGAGGGCATGAATAGGTTTCTCCTCTGGGAAAGTTGCTGTCTTTTCTACGACTTTCGCGGCACTTCCGAATCCGGTCGGGCAACAGGGCCCGCAGGCGGTAGCGGCGGTCCAAGATGTATCCTAAACCTGGAGTACTATTCATGCTCGATCTGGAAATTACGCCGCGCGATCTCGCTGCTCACCTCAAATCCCAACAGGCGGGGACGGTTTTGCTGGATGTACGTGAGCCATGGGAATTTGCGACGGCGCAGATCAGCGGGTCGAAGCTGATGCCGATGGGCGAAATCCCTTCTCGCGCCTTCCAGGAGCTGGATCCGGAAGTGCACATTGTCACCGTGTGCCATTCCGGCGTCCGTTCCTTGAATGTGGCCGTGTGGCTGCGCAACCAGGGTTTTGAGAAGGTGCAGTCGCTGAGCGGCGGGATTGATGGCTGGTCCCGTGAAGTTGACCCCACGGTGCCGCGTTACTGAGAGACAAAGCTAACTTTAGAAAAGAGTGAAGAGCAGGATGAGCGCCACGGAAAGAGTTTTGATTGTTGAAGACGAATTGCACGCGCTGGCCGGACTGGCAGAGTTGGTCTCCGGCTGGGGCTACCGCACAGAGACGGCGCGAGACGGCATCGAAGGTCTGGAAAAGGTAACCGAGTGGTTTCCCGGGATCATCGTCACCGACCTTAAGATGCCCCGTATGGATGGTTTGGAACTGCTGTCGCGGTTGAGCGAGATGCAGCTGAACGCGGCGGTGATCGTGCTGACCGCACAAGGCAGCATTGAGCGCGCAGTCGAGGCGATGAAGATGGGTGCCTACGACTTCATTCAAAAGCCTATCGATCCCACACGGCTGAAGACCGTTCTGGCCAATGCCAGCCGGCAACGGGAGACCGAGCGGGAATTGGAAGTTACCCGCCGTAAATTAAGAGACACAGGTTTTCTGGGATCGCTGGTGGGCAGCTCGAGGAAGATGCAGGAGATGTTCGCCATGATCGAGCGCGTCGCCCCCAGCACCGTATCGGTCTTGATCACGGGAGAGAGCGGGACAGGCAAGGAGCTGGTGGCCCGAACCTTGCACGAGCTGAGCCCGCGCCGCGGCAAGCCGTTTGTGGCGGTCAACTGCGCCGCCATTCCCGAGACTTTGATCGAAAGCGAGATCTTCGGTCACGAGAAAGGCTCCTTTACGGGAGCGATGGAGCGTCGCGCAGGATGTTTCGAGCTGGCCGAAGAAGGCACCCTGCTGCTGGATGAGATCGGCGAAATGCCGGTGGGCACCCAAGCCAAGCTGTTGCGGGTATTAGAAGACAGGAAGCTGCGCCGGCTGGGGAGCAAGGTGGAAACGCCCATGAATGTTCGTGTACTGGCGGCCACCAATAAGAACCCCGAAGAAGCGGTTGCTGACGGGCATCTGCGTGGAGATTTGTACTATCGGCTGAACGTTTTTAACTTGCACATGCCGCCTCTGCGGGAACATAAAGAAGATATCCCAGCGATTATCGAAGCCCTGCTGAACGACATGAACACCAAGCATGGGCGGGAGGTCAAGGGAGTGGACGGGGAGATGCTCAGCCGCCTGATGGCTCACGACTGGCCGGGCAACGTGCGCGAACTAAGAAATACGATCGAACGGGCAGTGATTCTTTGCGGAGAGGGATACATGGAGACACGGCATCTGCCGCCTACCTTCGGGCAGCGCTTCATGCGTACAGATGCGGGGACATCCACCTACAGCGACAGCGGCGTTCACGTGGAGATCGGCAGCACAGTGGATGAAGCGGAGCGAATGCTCATCCTGAAAACACTGGAGTCGACGCGTAACAACAAGACTCGGGCGGCCGAGATCCTGGGCATTAGTTTGAAGACCCTGCATAACAAGTTGAAAGAGTATGGAAGCGCGAGCAGCAGCGAGGTGGCAGAAGAGAGGCCCGTAGTATAAGCATTTTCACTTTTTCTCTGCATTGGGTGAAGTTCGGCGAAGGGGGGCTTTTCTTGAGGGAAAGCCACACCGGACGCGGTTGATGAATACCAACTCACGATGCTAGGCCCGCGCTGCCCGTCGCTCGATAAGTCAAGTACAGGGTCAGGTGACTCTCCATGAGATTGAAGACCAAGCTCGTGCTCGCGATCACCGGGCTGGTATTTCTGGTGGTGTGCACGCTGTCCTGGATTTTTCTTGGCCAGCTGCTACGCCAGCGCATGTCCCAGGCTTACTCAGCCAACGACATGGTGGCGCACCAGATTGACTTTGCCACGCGCCGCGCCCTGCAGACCAATATTCGCGGGCCTCATGTCGATCCCAACGACCCTAGGGCGGTGCGTGCCGCGGCGGCACAGGCAATGCGCAGCGATCCCGCGCTGACTGCACTGATGAGCTCGGCCATTCGCTACTCTCCAACGGTATTCGATGTATCGATCGCGGACAGCGAGGGCCGCGCACTGCTGAGTACCGACCCTACGAATGTCGACCACCTGCTTCCCCATCGCCAGGAATACGAGGAGTTGGAAAGCGGTGGCTTGTTGCGGCAACTGGAAGTCGTCTTTGGACCGCCTCGCGTCTACAACGTGACCTTGCCGGTGGAACGCGACTTCGAACCCTTCGCCACCATCCGGGTAGGAGTTCGTACCACCTTCCTGCGCTTCGTGGTTGAACCCTGGCTGATCGCGGCGCTGACCTACACCGGGATAGCGATTGTTTGCTCGTTGATCTTCGCCGCGTTTCTGGCCAACCTGGCTCTCAAACCGATTGAACAGATCGGCGCCCGGCTGGATGCACTCGCCTTAGCGGAGGCGGAAGTGGCCAGCGGCGAGGCGAGCGGCCGCTCAGGGGATGCCGTGGTGCTGGTCTCGCACAAGATCGAACGCATCGGGCGGCGCATGCGCAATGTGGAAGAGGTCTTCTCTGCCCTCAAAGAGAACCTCGATCAGATCATGACCAATCTGCAGGACGGCATCCTGCTGTACACGCACGATGCCCGCGCGGTGCTGGTCAGCGATTCGGTGGAACGCTTTCTGGGCATCAGCCGCGCGGAGATCCTGGGTTCCAGGTTGCACGAGGTCTTCTCCCGCAATACCCGCTTGGGGCGGTTGGTCCGTGAGTCGTTTGACGCCCGCATGGCCCTGGTGCAGGAGGAGATCACGACTGAGACCGGGCGGCACGTCGAGATCTCGCTCGATTTTATCCACGACGATCGTGCAGTGTATCCGCAGGAAAGCCTGGGCGCGCTGCTGACCCTGCATGACGTCGAATCGATGCGGGAGATAGAGAGTGATCTGGAGCTTTCGCGGCGCCTGGCAGCCATCGGGCGATTGACAGCGGGCGTCGGTCACGAGGTCAAGAACCCGATCAATGCCATCGTCGTCCATCTGGAGTTACTGCGTAACAAGCTAAGTGGGTCGGATAACAAGGCCATGCGTCACCTGGAAGTAATCGAAAGCGAAATTCAAAGGCTTGACCGGGTGGTGCAGACGCTGGTGGATTTCTCGCGCCCAGTGGAATTGCAGCTGAAGGAGCACGATCTACGGCGCGTCGTTTCGGCGGTGCTGATGCTGGCATCGGCCGATTTGGAAACGCGCGACGTTCACGTGCACAGCGATCTACCCGACCATCCTGTACTGGCTAAGGTGGATTCGGATCTGTTGAAGCAAGCCCTGCTCAATGTAGTCCTAAATGGCGCGCAGGCAATGACAGAGGGGGGGAAGCTAGACGTCCGCTTGGCGGAGGACGGGCGCATGGCGCTGCTTAGCATTCATGACGAAGGAAGTGGAATTCCTCCGGAAGTTAGGGACAAGATTTTTGACTTGTACTTCACCACAAAAAAAGAAGGAAGCGGTATTGGTTTAGCAATGACTTACCGTATCGTAGAGCTGCACAATGGTTCTATTGAAGTAGAATCGGATGCGACTCACGGAACTACTTTTATTTTGCGCTTTCCTCTGAATACCCTTCAGGACAGCAGAGCGCGTGGATACTTGATGCCGGACGGGAGCAGCTCAGCTGGATCAATCGTAGCAAAGGAGCCCAGGGGATGAGAGCAGCCAAGCTATGCTCGTCGCTCACCCTGCTGGTCTTTTTTTGTACTGGGTGTTTGTTTCATAAAAGCTCACCACCTCAACAAGCGCAAGCTCCGCCATTGCAGACCGGCAAAGGGACGCTGAACCCGCCGAAGACTGCCCAGCAGCAACCCAAGACGGAGACGCCGCTGGCTTCGCCTTTGCCAGCGCCATCTGCGCAAAACGTGCCATTGCCCCCGCCTCCGGCGCCACAAACGAAGAAGGCTAAGCACAAGGCCAAGCCGCCTGCGACCAAACCGGCAGAGACTGCCCCGACCCCGGCGGCTGCTTCTCAGCCCCCAGCCTCAGGCGCCCAAACCACTGCGCAGACTACGCCGCCGCTAGCACCGGCAACGGTGGGAACACCATCGCCCATCGGTCAATTGACCACCGGCGACAGCGCGATGGAAGAAAAGACGAAGAAGGCTACAGTAGATCTTATTTCAGAAACACAACAGGGATTGGCGGGTATCAAGCGATCTCTGTCTACGGAAGAGAAAGCCACCGCGGCGCAGATCCTCACTTTCCTGAAGCAGGCGCAGCAGGCGCTGGACAATGGAGATAATGACGGCGCGCGTGGCCTGGCTACCAAGGCCAAGCAACTGCTGGATGAACTAACCAAACCCTGAGAGCAAAGCTAAAGAGGAGATCCGGGATTCTCGAACTCATTCCCGCGGGGAGGAATGAGGGTATCCCAGGACTGCGTCCTGGGAAATTTTCAGTCGTCCCTGCGGGACTAGGCCTTGCTTTCAAATCCTACCCAGGACTCCGTCCTGGGCTATTTTCAGCCAGTCTTGTCCAAATTAGGTTTTTAGAGGAGGCGGAAAGCCTGCTAGGTTGAGGTTGAGATTTTCCAAGAAATCAATCTCAATCAGAGGAGCTTTCCGCCATGAGTGGAGTATGCAGTATTTTTTCGCAGGTTTTGGGAGTTTTTTCGCGGGCCGAGTTTGAGCAGGCAGTTGGCCAGCATAGAGCGGAGCATCACGCCCGGGGATTTAGCAGTTGGAGCCAGCTGGTAGCAATGTTGTTCTGTCATTTGGGTCGAGCGCAGTCGTTGCGAGAGATCTGCGGCGGGCTGGCGGCTTGCGAAGGCAAATTGAGGCATCTTGGGGTAAATCAGAGCCCTAAGCGTTCGACGTTGGCCTACGCGAATGAACATAGGCCGTGGCAGTTGTACCAGACGGTATTTGAGCAGTTGCTGAAAAAGTGTCAGCGGGAGGTACGAGGAGGGAAGAAATTCCGGTTCAAGAACAAATTGCTGAGCCTGGATGGCAGTGTGATTGACCTCAGCGCGACGATGTATGACTGGGCCAAGTTTCGTCGCACCAAAGGTGGAGTGAAATTGCACTTGCTGCTGGATCACGACGGATATTTGCCCAAGTACGCAGTGATCGAGCCAGCCCGCAAGGCGGAGATCAAGGTAGCGCGCAAGCCAGAGACGGGCAAAAAGTTCGAGTTTCTGACCAATCAGCTGGATTTTGCTGCCAGCACGATTGCCAAAATCTATCGCGATCGCTGGCAGATCGAGACCTTTTTCAAGGCCCTCAAACAGTCTTTGCGGGTCAAGACATTCGTGGGCACCAGCGCCAACGCGTTAAAGACGCAGATCTGGACCGCCCTGATCGCCATGTTGATCTTGAAGTATCTGAAGTTGAAATCCACCTTTGATTGGTCGCTCTCCAATCTGGTGGCCTTGTTGCGCCAGCAGTTGTTCATATACCGCGACCTGTGGACCTGGTTGGATTGTCCCTTTGAACCGCCGCCCGCCTTGGCAGGAATTCATGATCAACTTCGGCTGGCACTTTAGGACAGCTGAAACCTAGTCGACCTCTTCAAAACTCTTAGTCGCACGACAATCAGGAGTCCTATAGCAACACACTTGGACAGCACCTTCTCAACCCACCGCTCCCCCACCCCCTAACCTGATTTCGCAATGGCGGGTTGCAACACTCGTTTGCCCAATAAAATCAATGCTTCAGGATCGACCAATTCGCTAATTTGGACAGCTCTGATTCTCAGCCGTCCCTTCGGAGTCGGGACTGCAGGGGGGTTCCCCAAACCATTCGGCCAGTTTTTAGCCTGGCTGGTTCTCACTCGGACACTCCTCAGCGTTCACCCCAGCTTAACTTGGAGCGGAGCACGTCGAAGAACCCTGTCGCTCCCATGCGCACCATGTGAACGCTGTGCTCGGACCGGCGACAACATACCCGGTCTCCAACCCGCAGCTGCAACGCCTCTTGCCCGTCGACGGTGAGGAAAGTGAGATCGGGAATGCCTTCTACGCTAACGGTCACATGCGCATCCCCGCGCACCACCATCGGACGAATCGTTAACAAGTGGGGGCAGATGGGGGTGATTACGAGGGCATCCACGGTGGGGACGAGAATCGGTCCGTTGGCGGCCAGATTGTAGGCGGTGGAACCTGTTGGCGTGGAGATGATGACACCGTCGGCACGAAAGGAGGCCGCAAGCTGATCAAACAGATGCACGCTGAAGTCGCCCATGCGCGCAATGGCCCCCTTGGCAATCACTACATCGTTCAGAGCTTCGTACTCTTTGTACAACGCGCCGCCACGCATGACCTCGGTGTGCAACAAGGCGCGAGCGTCACTGGCACAACAACCTTCCCTCCATCCTTCCAAAGTGGTGTACAGATCAGCCAGCCGGACCTCGGTAAGGAAGCCCAGCGCACCCAGGTTGACACTGAGAATAGGAACATCGGTGCGGGCAAAAGCACGCGCTGCCGCCAGTAGCGTTCCGTCCCCACCGAGCACAACTACCAGGGCTGGTTTCTGCGCCGGCAATTCATGGCGGGGGACGCTACGCGCATCGTGAGTGTAGCTGCCGCTTACATGGTCCAGGATGGGTTCGAAGTCATGCGCCCGCATCCAGGCAATCAGTTCGGGAAGGAGCGTGGCAAGCTCTTCCTTCTGCGGCTTGGAAATGATGGCGACAGGTCGCATGGATTCAGAGCCTGATATCTGATTTTAGTGAGCAACAGAGTAAGTGTACGCGATGGCCTCAGAAGCGAGCGTAGAGAAGAAACTCCCGATTCCCGGTTCCCCCAGCGCCTCCCCCAAGGATGGGGGATTCCGCAAGCTCGCTGGCCGAGGCGCCAAGATCATGCACGGCACTGCGCACGCGATCAATGGCAAACTGGTGCGCGGCCGGGTCGTGCACAATGCCTCCCTTGCCGACGTGTTCCCTGCCCGCTTCGAATTGCGGCTTGATTAGGACGACAGCCTCCAGGACGACAGCCGGGCTTTCCCGCACCGCAGCGAGCACCGCAGGGAGCACCAGCGTGGCCGAAATGAAGGACACGTCCATGGATACAAAACTAATTCCCCGGGGAAGATCGCCGAGCTTGAGGTAACGGGCGTTGGTGTGCTCCAGCAAGGTCACGCGGGGATCTCTGCGCAGGCCTTCGGCGATCTGCCCATAGCCGGTATCGACCGCCACGACGCTGGCCGCGCCATGCTGCAGCATGCAGTCGGTAAAACCACCGGTGGAGGCGCCGATATCGACGCAGTGGCGCCCGCTGAGATCAATTTGCCAACGGGTCAGTGCGGCTTCCAGCTTGAGGCCACCCCGGCTGACGTAGCGCTGCTCTTCCCCCAACACGCGCAACAGCGCAGTATTCTCGACCGCGCTTCCGGGCTTTTCCACCTTCTGTTGGTTGACGAGGACGCGCCCGGCGAGGATCAGAGCCTGCGCCCGTTCTCGAGACGGCGCCAAACCCTGCTCGACCAGCAACTTATCCAGGCGGTTCCTCATCTACTGTGGGGAGCTTTCCCTCCATCCGGCTCTATGCAGCCCCATTGTATCTGCTGCTTTCCGGGTACTTAAGTTTGGTTGTTTCCGTGGTGCAACCGTAGAATGGGTTCTGCTTCAGCGATGCCAGACACAACTCCCAATCCGATTGGCCAACCTGAGCGTTCTACTATCAGAGACGCAAGCCCCAGGAACAGGATGGCGGACGGGACAACTTCCGCAGCAACTGAAGATAGTGCTCTGCTGCAGCGTATCCGTCAAGGCGATCAGACCGCGATGGCTGAGGTCTTCGATCGTTACGGCAGAGCGGTGTACTCCGTTGCGCTGCGCATTCTGAAGGATTCCGGCCACGCGGAAGACGTGATGCAGGAGATCTTCTTCCAGATCTGGCGGAATTCCGACTCGTTTGTGCAAGGGCGCGGATCGCTGGGGGCATGGCTGGTGGTGGTAGCGAGAAACCGGTCGATTGATCTGCTGCGGCGCAGAAAGCCCACAGACTCCGTCGACGAGGTAGTTCTGGCTTCTCCCGGCAACCTGGCTGCAGAAGCCGAGCACAACGCAATGATAGAAAAGGTCCAGAAGGTTTTGCAGGACATGCCCGTCGAGCAGCAGAGGTCCATGGAAATGGCGTTTTTTGAAGGTTTAAGCCATTCGGAGATCGCAGAGAGAACTGGGGACCCGCTGGGGACGGTAAAGACACGCATTCGGTTGGCGCTGATCACATTACGAAAGGCGTTCCAGGCATGACGGACGGCGGACACAATACGCAGGAGGAATTAGCTTCCTATGCGATGCAGAATCTCCCGGTAGAGGAGTCCGCATCCATCAGGGAGCACCTGCAGAACTGTGCCGCTTGCCGCACAGAATTGGCCGAGGTTTGTGGCGATCTCGCCTTGCTGGGAATAGCCGTTGAGCAGCAACCCCTGCCTGAAGGCGCACGGGAGCGCTTCCTGAAGAAAATCGCCACTTCTCCTGCGGAGCAGGGGCAAGAAAGCATAGCAAAGGTCACTCCGATCCCGGTCAAGCGCGCAGGCCGCGGAAAGGGCTTTTGGATTCCGTGGGTGGCGGCGGCGGCCATGGCCATCGTGGCCGTGTCACTGGGAGTACAAAACCGGGCGTTGAACCAGGAACTGCAGGACGAGTCCAACCTGGTGACCAACCTGGCTGGGCAGGCGTCGAAGGCGCAGCAGGTGCTTGAGGTTTTGACCGCGCCGAACGCGCAGCGGGTGTTGCTTACCGAAGGCAAAGCTGCGGCCGAGCCAACGGCACGCGCCACTTACCTGCCAGAGCGCGGAGGGCTGATTCTGCTGGCTACCAATCTGAAACCTTTGCCGGAGGACAAGACTTACGAACTTTGGGTGATCCCGGCGAATGGCAAGGCGCCTGTACCCGCAGGACTCTTTCGTCCCGATGCAGGGGGCACGGCAACGCTCGTGCTGCCGCCGCTTTCCCCAGGCATTCAGGCCAAGGCCTTTGGGGTGACGATCGAGAAAGCGAGTGGCTCCGATGCTCCAACCACTCCGATCATTCTCTCCGGAGCAGCCACCGGGAGCTAAAGCGAACTCGGTCTGCTGGTTCCCTCACAAAGGCACGGGGTACCGCCGATCTTGACCGCTCAGTGCATCGGATGAATCGAGAGTCAGAGGGAAAGAATAGTGGTATCCCACATCTCGCGAAAAACGAGCGAGATGTGGGGCACCCGTCCTTCGTGAGGGAACCAGCGGTAGACGTCGGCTTTATTCCCGCTTGGAAACGGAAGGCGCGGTTGTGGCGTAGCAAGTGGCGCCGAAACCACAGGGCGCTCCACTGCCACTGGCATGACTGACATTGATGGCATTCGTAACCGCGCCTGAGGTGTTGCTGTTGGCGGCTACCGTCTGGGCACTGGTATGAACATCCACTCCATTCCCATCCAACTGAATAGACGCAGAGACCTGATCGGTGTCAGTGCGAATCACGGTCATGTAGGGCTGGTCAGAAGGCAGGACGTAGATCTGGCCGTAAGGAGTACTGAACGTCGAGGCGATCGAAATCGGGTGGCCGGTCACGGGTATGGTGGCTAACACCTGGTAGCTGGTAAGGCTCACTACACTCACGGTGCTGTCCTTCTGATTGGCGACATAAACCCGGCTGCCATCGCGCAGAATAGTCAACGTGGCTGGCCCATTGCCGACGGGCACGGTCACCGCCTGGCCAAACAGCGGAGAGTCGTTCCCGTATTGATCCAGACTGACATTGACAATGGTGATGGTGTTGGAGTCGTAATTGGCAGTCACCAGCTGGGACGTAGGAGCGAAGTAGTCGGCGAACACCGGGCCGGCTTTGAACGATGCAGCCGGGACACCGGCCGGTGGGGGCAGTGTGAGGGTGCCGGTGGCCGAATCAAAGTTTTGAAGGTTGGGCGTGGTATCGAGCGCGTTCAACTGGCTATTGATAACAGTAACGGTCCCGCTGCCTCGATTGAGAATGAACATCCGGTTATTGTCGCTGGAACCGATGCCGTAGACGGGACAGATGCCGACCGGCAAGGTGGCCGAGATGGTTACCGTGGAGATCTCAATCGACTGCACCTGGCCAGGGGTGGTGACTGCTGAAGGAGTCTCGCAATCCCCGAAAGCGACCGTGCCGGAACCGTTGTCCTGAGTGATGGAGTAGACACGGACGGCGCTGGCATTGCCCGCCAGGTTGATCGGGCTGGCGGGGACCGGGAGCTGTTGCGTCAACTGGTAAACACCGCTCGAACTATTGGTCAGCACCGCTACCGCCGGGACGTTGGGCAGGGTGATGAAGAGGTTGGTTGCGGTATAGAGCAGGTTCTTAGGCGCTGCCGGCTGCAGCAAGGTGCTGCTCTGGATATTCTTGGTTTCCAGGGTGGTTGAGGGGGTGAAGGTATTGACGGTGCCGTCAGTATTGGAGGTGGTGGCAGAGGTGCCGGTGGAACTCAGGGAGAGAGCCAACGGTCCATTGCCTAACGATGCCTGGGTCAGCAGGGTGTCACCCGAAGCATCGAAAACATTGGCCAGGCCGGGCGAGCCAGTGCCCGCGGTGGTGGTCACCACGGTGTAGCTTTGCGGCTGCGGGGCAGGCCCGGTGACCGCTACCGGGGTCACCACCGGCCGGTAAGTCTCTCCGCATCCAGCTAGAATCGTGGCCATGCCCATCGCCAACGGCAAATAGGCCAGCTTGCTCAACCTCCGCCCTGAAAATAGCCGGGGCTGTAAGGTACGCGAACCACAGTCCAACGCAACACTTTGTGGGAGAACCCTGAACCTCAACTTCGGCAAACGCACACTCCGCCGGCTCCATGTTTGGAGCCATGCAACGCTAAGCACCCGTGAATACCTCACTACGTCTCATTTCCTGGTAGAAACATGATTGTAAATGGGACCGCGTATCCAGCGATACCCCGGGATTTCCTGTGAAGTTTGTTGGCGTTGATGAACTTCATGCGCCTTTCTTCACGGAAAGCCGCACACGCGGTCGTTGCTTGGGGCCGCGTACAGGAAATCCGGGTACGTCAGCCGCAAAATGAACCGTGCACGATAAACCACGCAATGACAGGAAGCTGCGCTGGCAATCATGGCTGGTGGTGGCCGCGGTTGCACCGTGGTGTGCGCTGGCCGCGCTGCAACATGCCACTTCAGATTGGAGCCGCGCCACACAAAGCGGCCTGGCCATCAGCGCAGGCTTGGGGCTTGTAGTCTGGCTGGCGCGGGCGGCGACCCCACCGGCTGCACTCACCGGCGGGGTGATTACCGCGGTTCTCTCGCTGGCTCCGCTTTCCCTCTCCGGCCGGGATGATGGCCCGTATCATTCGGCTCTCCCGCCGCTGGTGGCACTTTTCCTGCTCACTTTCGCAGCAACCAGATTCGGCCGGCGCAAGAAAGAGCAGTTGGGCGTGGCAGAAGATAAGCGAGGCCGGAATGCGGCCCAGGTAGCGGCGAACCTGGGTGCCGCCGGGTTGGGTGCAGCCGCCGCCTTAAGCTTTCCCTTGAGTGGGTCGTTCTATGCGGTGGCGGTAACAGCCGCCTTGGCGGAGGCGACCGCCGACACCTTAGCCAGCGAACTGGGAGAGGTGCTGGGCGGTCCACCATTTTTGGTGACCACGCTGCGCCGCGTCGCGCCGGGCAGCGACGGAGCGGTCAGCCTCGCGGGCACGATGGCAGGAGCGAGCGGACTAGCCGTGGTGGTCCTGGCCGGTGTCTTCTCCCTGGGGTTAAGCCGCGGCCATGCGTTGTGCGCAGGCTTGGGGGCAATCGCCGGCCTCTTCGTCGATTCCCTGCTGGGGGCGACCGCCGAGCGACGTGGCTGGCTTAATAACGACGGGGTGAACTTTCTTTCCACCTTGGCCGCTTGCGCGATGGCAGCCGGGGCCGTGGCTCTGACCTAGTGAATCTTCAACCGCCAAAGCGTGTAGCTGAACATTTCGTGCATCAATCGCATGGTTGCGTCCCAGAAGCCCAGGGGCCGCGCCTCGGGACGGGGAGAGGTGACCACGTTCAGCCCCATGCTGGCCGACAAAGCATGAATGCGAAAGAGGTGCGTTCCATCGGAGACCGCCAGGATGCGGTTCAGGTGATTCTCGCGGGCGATGGCGGCCAGCCGGGCGGCGGATTCTTCGGTGTTGGTGCTCTGGGTTTCGGCGATGATCTGGCTCTCAGGGACCTCGTGGGCGAGAAGGTAGTCATGGCCGACGCCCCCTTCGGAATCGCGCCGGTCGCCCCCACCGCCCAGGGTAATGATCAGGGGGGCGAGGCGTTCGCGATACAGCACCAGCGCATGATCGAGACGAGCGCGCAGCACCGGCGAGGGCCGGCCGTCGTATTCCGCCGCGCCAAATACGGCGATCGCATCGGCGGGCCGCGCCTGATCGTGGGTGGCGTAGTAATGGATCTGTCCGTATAGCCAGAGAAACCAGCCCGCAACGGCGATCAGACCCAGGGCCAGCAAAATACGGAGCACACGCCTGCTCGACGAGGCTCGGCTCGCAGTTGCCGGCCGGACATAAGGCAGATCGGGTTCGGGAACCATCATCGAATCCCTGTTCAACGCTGAAGGGTTAACGCAATCTCGTGGGTAGGAATGGCTCCTTCCCGAAGAATCTTCCACAGCCCATCGCTGGTGGTGAGATCGACGATGGTGGTGGCGACGCTACGGCCGGTGGGGCCGCCATCGACAATCAGCGGAATGCGGTCGCCAATCTGGTCGCGGACGCAAGCCGCGTAGTTGCACTCCGGCAAGCCCTGCAGATTCGCCGACGTGGCCGTAATGGGTAACCCCAACTTCTCTACGATGGCCCGGGGGATCACGGCGTCGGGGACACGCAGGGCCACGTTGCCGGTGTTGGCGGTAGAACGCAAGGGCAGGCGCGAACCGGCGTGGACAATCACGGTCAGCGGACCGGGCCAGAAGCGCTCCGCCAGAAGATCAAACCGGGCGTCAATGTCGCGCGCCAGCTCGTAGGCTTGGGCAGCGCTCGCGATCAGCAGCGACAGTGGCTTGTGCTTCAGCCGGGTCTTGATCTCATAAATGCTTTCCACTGCACGCAGATTGACCGGGTCGACTGCCAATCCATAAAAGGTATCGGTGGGAATACCCACCACCTTACCGCTTCGCAGGCAGGAGACGATGTACTCAACCCGATCCTGTTCCGGTTCGTCCGGATGAACACGCAGAATTTCTGCCAACAAGGAACTCCACCCTCGGACAAATTTGGGGCAATCTCATCGAGAGTACCAGACCTGCTCCCGGTGACTCACGCCGCAGTCTATGCCTTTCAGGTCCGAGGAGTACATCTGCGTGCTAATAAACATTTGCCCCACCAGCAATGGCAATCGTTATATTGGCTTGCAGGGTTTCCAGCGGAAGGTTCCAGTCCCCTTTGCCCCAAGCTCAGGATAAGCCTGAGCAGGGATCAGCGTGATCGCGATGACTCACACGCGCAGTGCTGGCCCGGCCCGATCCCCTTGAGGCTGCATTTACAATCGCGTTTGAGCTCACCAACCATGAAGTCCGTTACCGAACGTGGTCCGCGAAGGGTGGAGAGCCGGCAGAATGGCCGCATCAAAGAGCTGCGCGCGGCGCTAGCGCGGGGAGCCAGAACTTCCCATATCGCCGTGGAAGGCTTGCATCTGATCGAAGAAGCAGTGAAGAGCGGTCTGAAGTTGCACACCGTGTTTGTGCGCAGCGGCAACGAGGGATTGCTGGAACGGGTCGAACTGGGAGACGCCGAAGTTTTGATCGTGACGGAGGACGTCTTTTTGAGCGCTACCGTGACCGAGCATCCCCAGGGTATCGCCGCCTTGGTCGAGGCGCCCCAGTTCACGTTGCCAGCACTGCTTCGCGATATACCCCTGGTGGTCCTGGCAGGCGGGCTGCAGGACCCCGGCAACCTGGGGACGCTCGTGCGTTCGGCCGAAGCCTTTGGCGCTACGGGCATGATCCTTCTGCCCGGCACGGTGAGCCTGTGGAACGCCAAGACGCTGCGGGCATCGTCGGGATCCGCTTTCCGCCTCCCGGTGATCGTCATGCCGGCTGACGATGCGTTTGCTGCTCTGCGGGAAGCGGGGGTGCAGATCTTCGCCGCCGTAGCACGGAGAGGCGCGGGCGAAGTGGATCTGCGCGGGCCGAGCGCGCTGCTGCTGGGCAATGAGGGCGCTGGGCTGCCCGGCGCATGGATCGCAAGTGCGGATGCGCTGATTACGATTCCCTACCCTGGCGCGGTCGAGAGTCTCAACGCAGCGGTGGCAGGCAGCGTGCTGCTGTACGACGCCATGCGCCAGCGGAGATGTGCGTGAGCCTGTTTAGCCAAATTCCGGAGGAGAGCGCGCTGAAGAAGGGCGGAGCGCGCACCGCTCCTCTGGCCGAACGGATGCGTCCGCGCACGCTGGAGGAGTATGTGGGCCAAGAGCAGCTGCTCGGTCCCGGCATGCCCTTGCGCATGGAGATCGAGCGCGACGACCCGGGATCGATGATTCTGTGGGGGCCGCCGGGAGTGGGCAAGACGACTCTGGCCAAGATCATCGCCGAAGCCACGCAAGCCAGTTTCATTGAATTTTCCGCGGTGCTGGGCGGCATCAAGGAAATCAAACAGGTGATGGCGGACGCGGAGAAAGCTGCCGGCTTCGGATCGCGGACCATTCTCTTTATCGATGAGATCCATCGCTTCAACAAGGCTCAGCAGGATGCGTTTCTGCCCTATGTCGAGCGGGGCACCATCCGTCTGATCGGGGCCACGACGGAGAACCCCTCCTTTGAAGTGATCGCGGCTCTGCTCTCCCGTTGCCGCGTCTACCGCCTAACGCCGCTCAGCGAAGAGCAACTGATTCAGTTGCTGAAGCGCGCGCTGGGTGACAAGGGACGCGGTCTGGGCGCCCTGAACGTCAAAGTGGACGATGCAGCCCTGGAGATGATGGCCAGCTACGCCAATGGAGATGCGCGCTACGCCTACAACGCTCTGGAGACCTCGGCGAAGCTGGCGGCGGAGAGTCACTCTGCGATTACCCGTGAGGTGGTGCAGCATGCCCTGCAGCAGCGGGTCCTGCTGTACGACAAGCAAGGGGAAGAGCATTACAACCTGATCTCCGCCCTGCACAAGAGCGTCCGCAACAGCGATGCCGATGCCTCGCTCTACTGGCTGGGGCGCATGCTGCAGGCTGGAGAAGATCCCATGTATGTTGCCCGCAGGTTAGTCCGCATGGCGGTGGAAGACATTGGGCTGGCAGCGCCGGAGGCTCTGCGCTTGACCCTGGCGGCGCGCGATGCAATAGATTTTCTGGGCTCGCCGGAGGGCGACCTGGCCCTGGCCCAGGCGGCGGTCTACCTGGCTTTGGCGCCCAAGTCGAACGCGCTGTATACCGCGTATGGGGAGGTGACGGCGGAGATCGAAGCCCATCGCGCGGAACCCGTGCCGCTGCATTTGCGCAACGCCCCCACTCCGCTGATGAAGCAGTTCGGATACGGCGAAGGCTACCAGTATGCGCATGATGTAGAAGCTGGCGTAGCGGATATGGAGTGCATGCCGGACAATCTGCGCGGCCGGGAGTTTTACCATCCGCGCGCGCAGGGCCGGGAAAAGTTGCTGGCCCAGCGCATGGAGGAGATCCGCAGCATTCGCGCGGCGAAACAGGCCGGCAAGAAACCAGAAGCTTGAGGATGAAAGAGCATAGCTTTTCGGAAGAATGGAACGACGTGCCTCGGGGCTAAAGTGTCTGCGTTAGAACCTATTTACGAGCGAAGGACGGGTGCCCCACATCTCGCTGAGGGAACCAGAGCCTACGAGGTTGAGCTCTGACGCAGACTTAAAGTGCAACGTATTCTCAATCCGGCCCGGCCAAAACCGTACTCTCCGTGGAGAGTCTTTCCTTCGCGGAAGCATAGTTTCGGGTTTACACCCACTTCAACCCTCAGGAGCAGCAATGGATCAACAGACGGACCCGCAGTGGCTGAGTTGGACGAAACGTCTGCAGGCGATTGCCCAGAGCGGGCTAACCTTTACCCGGGACCACTACGACTATCAGCGGTATGAAGAGCTGCGCGAGATTGCCGCAGAGATGATGGCCGCGGGAGCAGGTATGCCCGACTCACAGAAGGTTCTGGATCTTTTCCAGTTGGAAAATGGCTATGCCACACCGAAGGTTGAGGTGCGCGGCGCGGTGATACGGGAGGGCGAGATTCTGCTGGTGCGGGAGCGTGAGGACGGAGGGTGGACCATGCCTGGAGGATGGGCGGATGTAGGCGAGACGCCGAGCGAAATGGTGGTGCGGGAGGTGAAAGAGGAGTCGGGCTTCGACGTTGTACCGCGCAAGCTGGCAGCCTTGTTTGACCGCAACAAGCATCCTCATCCGCCCATGCCGCTGCATGCCTACAAACTGCTCTTCTTGTGTGATCTGATCGGCGGTGAAGTCACGCCGAGTTTCGAGACCCCGGAGGTCGCGTTTTTTCCGCGCCACGCATTGCCCAAGCTCTCCATCGCACGGGTGACCGAATACCAGATCGAGCACATGTTCGAACACGCCGATCATCCCGAGTGGCCGACAACGTTTGACTAGCTTATGCGTTTTCTAAGCGGCCGATGAAACTTCGTGCGATGCGGGACGCATCCGCAGTTCATCGTTGCTGGCCGCTGCCGGAGCTACGCGGGACGGCGTCTCGCTTTCCGCCGCACAGAGGAAACCTTAAAATAAGAGTATGGACAAGAAGAAGCTTGGCAACTCGGACATGGAACTGACACCGATCGGATTCGGTTCATGGGCAATCGGCGGTGGCGACTGGCAGTTTTCCTGGGGACCGCAGGACGACAACGATTCGGTCGCCGCGATTCATAAGGCGCTGGAACTAGGCATCAACTGGATTGACACAGCGGCAGTATATGGCTTGGGACATTCGGAGGAGGTGGTCGCACGCGCACTCAAGACGACTTCACACAAGCCATATATCTTCACAAAATGCGGCCTGGTGTGGGATGAGAAGCGCGAAGCCGGCAATAACTTGAAGCATATTCGGCGCGAGGCGGAGGATAGCCTTCGCCGCCTCGCGGTGGATGCCATCGATCTCTACCAGGTGCACTGGCCTAAACCGGATGAGGAGATCGAAGAGGCATGGGGCGTGATGGCCGATCTGCAAAAACAAGGCAAGGTTCGTTGGATTGGCGTCTCCAACTTCAGCGTGGAGCAGATGGAGCGCATCATGAAGATCGCTCCCATTACCTCTAACCAGCCACCCTACTCCATGTTGAACCGCGCGGTGGAGGCAACGATTCTGCCCTTTTGCCAGAAGAGCAATATTGGCGTGATCAATTATGCCCCGATGCATTCCGGTCTGTTGACCGGAGCCATGACCAAGGAGCGGGTTGCGCACTTTACCAATGACGATTTTCGCCGCAATGCGAAAAACTACCAGGAGCCTCTGCTGTCGCGGAACCTGGCGGTGGCGGAGTTTATCGGGAAAATCGGTAAGAGGCACAACGTGAGTGCAGGGGTGGTGGCAATTGCGTGGACCTTGCATCATCCTGCAATCACTGCGGCCATCGTCGGCGGGCGCAATGCAAAGCAGGTAGAAGGCGTGATTCCTGCGACGACCTTCCGTCTATCGGCAGAGGAGTTTGCAGAAATCCAGGCCTATCTCGCGCAGCACGTGGCCTAGTGCCGGAAGTACCAGATCACAGCGATCACCACCGCCATGATGCCCAGCGCTGCGACTCGAATTGTTCCCATACGGTTCTGCCAATCGCTGTTGCTCTTCATCCCAGCACCCCAGCAACAAGTATAGCCAAGCCGGGAGAATTGGGATGGTTCCGGCGCTCCCCGAAGGGGATCCATCACCGGATCGTGACTTATTTAGGAATGAGAACAGGCTTTCTGCGCGGTGTCACGACTACCTGCCACCAGATTAGTAGACGATCCCAAGGATTGCCTCTCTGCCATGCCAGAGCCTCCGCTGCAGTAGGGGAGGGCCTATGGGGGAATCTATTTTCATATGCGTCGATAGCGCTTTGAATCGCCAACATGTCCGTGGGTGTGAGAGTCATGCATCACCTTGAAGGCAACGCCCTTTGGCCGCAGATCGATCTGCGGAGCGGAGCGGATGTCGTCCGTAATCGAATGTACTCAAGCCTGGTACTTATGCCTACACCATTGTCATGAGAGGGCGAGCGGTTGTAACCGTTGATTGGGTACTGTGGTTTTGCATTGTTTCCGCTTTTTCCCAGGTTGCAGGCGGGTTTTTGTTAGGGAGCTAGTCGATATAGCCAGGAGCTTTCTGGAGGTGATGGAAGGTTGCCGGATCGTGCTCGATCCAGAGTTGCGCACCACTCTGCTTGAGGTATGCTTCCATGGCCGCGCGGCTAGCCAGTGTCTGTTGCTTATTGGCCTCATCCCGAGGAGCCCTGGAAGCTGTCCGCTCCGCCGCATAGTGCCATAGGTCCCCCGCGATCAGGACCGGTCCGGTCCGAGGCAGCTTCAAGGCCAGAGCCTGGTGGCCGGGAGTATGCCCCGGCGTGTATTTGATGATGACGGTTCCATCGCCAAAGACATCGTAGTCGGTATTGGGGAGGATCACGGTCTTGCTGTGGCGGAGCCGACTGTAAGCGGATTGATCCTCAGGACTGGCAGCGAACATTGCATCGCGTTCCGCTGCATGGACCAGCCACGTCGACCCGGCGAAGGCGTTGGCATTCGCGGTGTGATCGAAATGATAATGGGAAAAGGCAATGTAGGTGATGTTCTGGGCAGGATAGCCAAGCGCCGCCAGTTGCGGCAGCAACGGCCGGGGAGAACTTACCGTATCGGAATCCTCGGACTGGACCACCGGGTAGTCTCCCTTGAACGCGCTGTCGGGAATCACGCCGACATCCCACATCAGAGTTCCCTTGGGATGAACGATTAAATAGCACGGCACCACCATGTCGGGGTTTTTCACGTCCCCTTTATTCAATCCGTAGGCCAGCGGGTCCTCACCTTTAATCAAGCCACAGTCGAACAGATACACGCGTAGGGAGCTCACCGGCGCAGCTATTTTCTGCGCGCGCGACGACGGAGCCGCCGCCGCAAGGGCGATCAGGGAAATAACCGCTACACAAATTTTCGAGCTTCTCATGATGATTCCTTCACTGTTTTTCGGTGGCGCGGGCTTCGCGGCCGTTCCACCTCCTTTGGGCAAGAATAAACCGGCGGCGAGTTCGGCCCGGATTGCACCGAAACGATACGCTCTTGATCTTCGGAAACGTGACTATTCCCGAATAGGGCATCCAACGTTGTCATGCGAAGCCCCGTTCACCGCATATTCCCATGAACTCCACTATCATCCGGTTAGAGGTTTCGCTTAGCAAGTTTCTCTCGATCTAGTCCTCGACAACACACCTAACCCGCATCGCTCCGCCCCGATCTCCGCGCATTGTGCCAAAGCGCATGTGCGAACACGCTCAAGACGATTCAGCGTTCAGGCACGTACCTTTACGCATCGTCTCTATTTTGTCTTACCTGCCTCTAAACATCCCGGCTGTCTCCTTCAAAGGGGCGACCCCAACATGCGCGAGCAGGTCCACGCAGAGGCTTGCGTGCAAATGTCAGCACCCCTACAGACGCAGCGTATCCATGACTTTAACTGTTTTACGTGAGGTTGGTAACCGTGAAAACTCTCTCTCCCAACGCCTTCAACCGCCTATTGTCTCGACGACTGGCCTTCTGCCATTTGCCACTCCTACTGTTCGCCGGCTTCTTTGGGTCCTCGCTCAGCCAGGCGCAATTACTGAGCTCCCTTTCGATTTCGCCCAACCAGCCCACAGTGGATATCGGGGGTACGGCGCAGCTCACCGCCACGGCCACTTACTCCGATGGCTCCTCCAACAATGTCAGCAGCAGTGCCACATGGAGCTCCGCCGATCCCCGAGTGGCCAGCGTCTCCGCGCGCGGGGTCGTTTCGGGATCGGCGACAGGCAACGTTGCCATCACTGCCAGCTACCAGGGACAAACTGCCTCGACCGCGATATCCAGCTCCATGGGCGACATCCAATGGAGTGGTCCTCTGACCATCACCCAGGGCGGCACCTATTCCGGCAACTGGAAAAGCACTAACCCGGGTACGCCGGCGGTGACCGTCGCCACTACGGCGCCGGTCGTGATCCAGAATTCCTATGTGACTGGCCCGAACGACCTCATTGACGATCCTATGTATGGAAATAATCTCACGGTTAAGAATGTCATTGGGCTGGGCGTCAATCCGAATGTAAGCGGTCAAGCCAATGGTCTGTTTGTCGACGCTCAGAATCCGGTCCTGCTGGACGTGGAAAACTGTTATTTCGAAAGCGTTCGCTTTGGAGTCTATGTACGAGGCTATGGGGGCAATCGCGACGGGACCCAGACGGTTACGATCCTGAATAATCGCGGCCGCAACATCCTCGGGACGGAGAGTGACGGGAACAACGGCTACCTGCCGGGCGAAACCAATTGGCAATGGGCACATGCGATCCAGCTCAGCAACGTGGCTTCTGTACCCGGCATCCAGATCGCCTGGAATGAAATCATTAATTACCCCTACCAGAGCCTGGTAAATGAAAACATCAATATGTACGATGCCGGGGGTACGTCGAGCAGCCCTGCTGTATTCCACGACAACTACATCCAGGGAGCCTACGCATACAATCCTGTCATCGATAGCTACAATGGCGGCGGCTTCGTCACCGACGGCAGCGGCACGGATACGGCCGCAACTGCTTCAGCCTTTAACAGCGTCTACAACAATCAAATCGTGGGCACGGTAAACATGGCCATTGAATTCAGCACTGGTCACGACAACGTAGCGTACAACAATACCGCCATCGCCAGTGGCTTGCTCTCGAATGGAACAAAGATTCCGGCCCAGAACGTGGGCATTGCTATCGACGATGTGTATGGCAATATTCGAAACGGCAGTATGTACAACAACGACATGTACGGCAATACCGTGGGGTGGATGTGCTGGGCAGCGCGATGTGCCTGGGATGGATACCGGAACGATGAATACTTTCCGGACAATAGCAGCTACTACTCCACAAACCAATCTATCTCAACAAACCCGATCACCCTGCAGGCGGAAGACAGCCAATACGCAAGCTGGCTGACGAAGCTCGCCGCAAATGGCGTGGTTGTGGGCCCCACCGTCGCAGGAAGCGCAAGTACAAGCGGCGGATCAGGAGCGCCAACGATTGCAACCAGCGCCTGGTACAACATCGTGAACACCAATAGTGGCCTGTGCCTCGACGCTACTTCCTGGGGCTATGTCAATGGGACAGTTCTGCAGCAATATACCTGCGGCCCCGCACAGACAAACCAGGAGTGGCAATTCCAACCTACAGACAGCGGTTACTACCAGATAGTCAATCGCTATGCACTGATCCAGACGGAGAACAATCTGGTTTGGGAGGTCGCTGGGGGGCCATGGGCTACGGCCAACCAGGTTGCGGTCGAACTGTGGAGCTACGGCGGAGGGACCAACCAGCAGTGGATGCCGGTGTTCCTAGGAAATGGCGCCTACGAGTTTGTCGCCCGCAACAGCTCCAAGTGCCTTGATGTTCCCGGCGCGTCGCCGGCAGTTCTCATCCCATTGCAGCAATACGTTTGCAATGGAACCGGGGCGCAATCCTATACCCTGCCACCAGAAGTAGCGGCAGAACCGGGACGGATGCCCCCCGCGGGCGTAAGCGAGGGGCACCCGTCCTATTTGTTCACTTGATGACGGGAGATAGCGCGATCGAGGTCAGGCCCAGCAGAAAGAAAAGAAACATGAGCGCGAGATAGAGCCGGACACGGTTGTTGGCCCCGCGAAACTCCTTCCATACGAAAACGCCCCATAACGCGGAGATCATGGTGTTGCCCTCACCCATGGAGAAGGAAGTTGCCGGACCGATCATGGGCACGTAGGAAGCGACGAAATTGGCAATGGTCCCCACACCCCAAATCAGTCCGCCGGCGATGCCCCAGGCATGTGCGCTCCAGCGGCCACTCACATAATCTCGCACCCGTAGCGAAGAGCCGGCGATGGGTCTGCGCATCAGCAAATAAATCATGGGCAATGCCGATGCCGTCGCGCCCAAAGAAAAGATGACGTTCACGGTATAAGGTTCGAGATGCCCCGGACCGGCCAGCGACTTGGCTACCAAGGGATAAAAGAGTCCGGCTCCAACGCCCCCAATTACGCTGAGAAGAATGCCTTTTGCCGGGTTGCCGCCGGCCTGCGATATCCCCTTATAGGCCAGGGCGTCAAGCGCAATCGCGATGCAGACGAGAGCAATTCCCGAAAAGATAAGCACTGGATTGCCCGCCGGAGACACAACATAGTTGAGCACCGCCCCCAGAACCAGCGCCAGGCCGGCACCGATGGGAAAGGCTACTGCCATGCCGGCGACCGAGATTGCGGCCACGATCAGAATATTGCCCACGCTAAAGACAGCGCCTCCGGCAAAAGCCAGGCCTAGGCTACGCGGGCTCGCGGCGCGCAAATTGAGGAAGAAACTCTGCGGCGATGTGGGATCCAACTGCCCCAGCGTGAGGCCGAAGATCAGCGAACACAAAAGCAAGCCCAGCGTGTAGTCGAAGTAGTAGAGCTCGAAGGGCCATTGGCGGGTGATCTTTTGTGTGTTGGCCCAGGTTCCCCAGCAGAGCATGCTGAGCGTCATCAGGAAGAGCGCAAGCGCATAGGTCTGTGGTGTAAACATGGCGCTCCCGCTGATGGTGTACGAGCCCCCCTATCATGGCACGACTGCCAGCGGCGATGGTGGCGGATTCTGTGTAGCACAAAAGGGTTACTTTGGTCTCTTACGCGATTAAGACTTTTCACAGGTCCGCCACGTACATTGTGTACGTGGATGTTCGCGGCCGTGAGTTGGTCAGGTTGACCGGGTTTGCCACGCAAGGGTAAATAGATGTCGGGATCCGCAACAGCCCTCGTCGAACAGGAATTTGCCCAGACTCGAGGCGACAGTTTTTATCGCCCCGGTCTTGATATTCTCCGGGTCTTGGCTTTTTTGCTGGTGTTTGTTGCTCATGGCCTGGCGTGGCACATCGACAAGCCAACCCAAACCGGGGCCATTGCCCGCGCCGGAGAATTTGGCGTCTGCATCTTTTTCTTTCTGAGCTCCTACCTGATTACAGAACTATTGCTGCGCGAAAAGCGCGATACGCACACCATCGTTATTCGATCGTTTTATGTGCGGAGAATCCTTCGCATATGGCCGCTCTACTTCGCCATGATTGCCGTGGGCTGGTTCTCCGGTCTCTTCCTCCCTAGCCATACCATTTCGCTTGCCTGGGGCGTCTCGCTGCTGCTGCTGTTCACGAACTGGTACACGGTAGGTCACGGCTATCCACCCGGATTCATCTTTCCGCTGTGGAGCATATCCCTGGAAGAACAGTTCTACCTGGTGTGGCCGTGGATGGTGAAGTATCTAAGCCCTCGTGGCTTGCTAGCCATCGCTTCCCTGCTGCTGGCCACAGCTTACCTGACGCTGGCCCTGCTGCTGGGTCAAAAGCAAAGCCTGGATCCAGCCGTCTGGGTGAATAGCCTGGTGCAGTTTCAATTTTTCGCGCTGGGAACGATGACGGCGGTAGGGCTTCGCGGACGGGTCCCCCATATTCCCACACCCCTGCGCTGGGTACTGTTTTTCGCCGGCCTGCTATGTCTGCGCGGCGCACAGGCTGCCGTCTTTGCCAACGATCCAAGCGTGACCCACGATTTCGCGCACATTGCACCGCGGTTCGTGAGCGCGCTCGCCGGGTGTCTCTGTTTCTTCTTCAGCCTGCTGCCATTGCCCGCCGGCAGAATCGAGAAGCCCTTTATCTACCTGGGAAAAATATCCTACGGCCTGTACGTCTATCACGTGCTGTGGCTCAGCCTTTCAGGGCATTTGCTCAAGAGTCTTGCCAACTTCCACCTCGGTCTTCTGGCCACGCAGCTATGCGCGATGGCGATCGCGCTTCCCGGCACTATCGTGACCGGCATGCTTTCCTACCGCTACCTGGAAACGCCCTTCCTGCGCTTCAAGAAGCGCTATACGGTTGTCCGATCGCGTCCGGTCTAGAAGTAAATTATTTGATGTAGTAACCGCTCACCCGCCAATAGCCCTTGGCGAAGGCCAGGACCATGGTCTCCACTTCCTCTTGCCGGTTGGCAAAACTGACGGCGTAGTGAAGCACCACGTACTGACCATCGGGAGCTCCCGGCACGGTGGTGGTGTAGCTGGCGTCGATGAGTTCACGCGACAGCAGCGGGCCAACCCCAGCGCGCGTCTTTTCAATCTGCTTGGCAAACGCTTCCCGATCGAGTTGGGCACGGATCAGCATGCCGGTGTAGGCATAGCTGTCGGCGTAGCGACCATGGTCAAGGTAGCCGAGAAACCCCAGGGCTTGGCGCTCCGCTGCCTGCTCTTCCGCGATATGGGGATCGCCGGCGGGTTGCACTTGTTGCATTCCGGCTTGCGGGGGCGCCTGCGCGGCGAACAGACGCCCTGGCATCAAACCCACAACCACCGCGACGAGGACTATGCCCCGCGCGCAAAAGAAAATAGATGCCCTACCGGGCGTATTTAACTGAGCAACCATAAGGGCGGGTATAGGCGGTCTGCACCGGTTGGCCGGCCATGGCTTCGGTGAGAGCCGCAGAGACGTAGTTCTTCGACGATGGAATGTCTGAGGTATCCGTGGTGGGATGATCGTCGATGGCGCCGGCGTAGATCAGTTTCCCACCAGGATCGATGATGAACATGTTGGGAGTGGTCTTGGCATCGTAAAGATGTCCGATGGCACCCCTGGGGTCGAGGATAGCTGCGGTCGGCTTAGCGCCCATTTTCTTCATGTAAGCATTTTCCGCTGACGCATCAACGTAGCCCTGGGTGCCCGGAGCGGAGGAGATGATGGTGAACCACACCACGCCCTTCGCCGTCCATTGCTTCTGCAGGGACTGCATATTCCCGCTCTCGTAGTGCTTCATGGTGTAGGGACAATCGTGGTTGTGCCACTCCAGCACAACGAACTTGCCGCGGTATTGATCCAGACTCTGGGTCTTGCCGCTGGAGTCGGTTCCATGGAAGTCAGGCGCCGGACTGCCAACCTGGACGGCAAGGGCGGAGGAGGCGAAGGCGATGGACAGGGCGGCGGCCAAAATTGCGGCCATGCGGACATGGACGGGATTTTTCCGGGTCATCGGCTAATCCTCTTAAGTTATGGCTCCATCGAAGCGTGGCTGTCTTGCTTGAGCCGAGCCTCCTGTTTCTCCTTAGGGCGATTCTGGAGCTGGTCAAGCGCCCCAAAGACGATGCCCGGTGTGAGCACCTCGGGCAGCGTGATGGGCGGCTGCCCTGGAAGGTAAAAGACGTAGGTCGGGACGCCACTGCGTCCGAGTTCACTGAGCGCCGAAGCGATGGCTTCATCGTGCTTGGTCCAGTCGGCGCGGACCAGCACAATCCCGGAGTCATGCAGGCGCCGCCGCACATCGGCGCGATCGAGGACAACACGCTCATTGACTTGGCAGCTCAGGCACCAGCGGGCGGTGAAGTCCACAAACACGGGACGCCCCTGGGCACGATATTGCTCGATGGCTGCGCGGCTGTAGGGCTCCCAGCCAGCCTGGCTGGAACCGGCGCCAGCCCGGGCACTACCTGAATCCGTCGCGGGAAACTGCCACAGCGCATAGAGCGGCGTGGCCACTGCCAGGACAATGACTGCCACGGCAAAGACGGAGGGCACCCTGCGCGCCGGCCAGCGGCCAAGGATCCATCCCGCAATCCCCAGCAACAGAAACGCCACCAGCAACGCGGTGAGTGCATCCACTCCGGCGGAGGAGGCGAAAAGCCACACCAGCCAGATCACCGTGCCGAAGATAAAGACGGAGGTGGCCTGCTTCAACACTTCCATCCAGGCGCCGGGGCGGGGCAAATAGCGCATCCACACGGGGTGGAAGGTGAGCAACAGATAAGGTGCAGCCAAGCCAAGGGCAAGCGCGGTGAAGACGGCGAAGGCCACGGCTGCGTTCTGCGCCAAGGCGAAACCGATGGCCGCACCCATGAACGGAGCCGTGCAGGGGGTAGCCACGACCATGGCCAGCACGCCGGTAAAGAAGCTGCCGGAATAGCCATGGCGCGAGGCCAGGCCGGAACCGGTATTGGTCACGGTCAGCCCTATCTCAAACATTCCAGCTAGTGACAGGCCGAGAAAAAAGAGCAGCAGCGCCATCACTGCGACAAAACCGGGGGACTGAAACTGGAAACCCCATCCCAATTGCTGCCCGCCGGCCCTGAGGCCCAGCAGGAGCGCAACCACGGCCCAGAAGGAGACCAGAATTCCCAAGGCGTACACCATGCCGTGAGCACGGACGTGGCTATGGGGATGCCGGGAAGCCTCCACCAGAGAGAGACCCTTGATGAAGAGCACGGGAAAGACACAGGGCATGAGATTCAGAATCACGCCGCCGAGGAAGGCCAGGGAGAGAAAGCGTAGGAGCTTGAGGAATCCGGCGGAAGAGGCTCCTGCGACGGCTGCCGGTAATGGGCCGGGAGGCGCGTGGATCTCATAGGCGGTTCCGTCGCCCAGAAGGAGAACCCCGTTCAGTTGCGCCAGCGGGGTACGGAAGTTCACATCCTTCTTGATGGAGATCTGTATCCCGCCATCCACGGCCTGGACCGGCTGAGGCGCGGCGTTTTGGATCTGGCTTTCATCCAAAGGAAAGAACTCGGCGCTGGTGGTGGGATGACCGGTAAGGGCAAGGGCAAAACCGCTGGGAGTGGTCGCGAAAACGGCCTTAAATGACGACGGGAGTGGCTGCGGCAAAAGGCTGTGGAAACGATCAAAGAGAGCCTGCCGGGTAGAGTCGGTGGGGCCTTGCAGGGCCGCAACCTGCAGCGGCAGGGACAGGTCGGCCTTACCCGGTATGCACACCTCACGGCACACCAGCCAATTGACATGGGCCGAGAGCGGAGCGGTGGAGGGTACTTTAAGCGTGGATTCCGCGCTCAGGGTGATGGGAAAGAGCACCTCGTCTTCGTAGCCAAAATCCATCAGCGGGCCAAGCGGCAAGCGGCGGGGTGCGGGAAACTGCATGGCTCCGGCGGTGATGCCCGGCGGCAGCGTCCACTTGATGGTGGGCGGCTCGCCGGAGTCACCAGCGTTGATCCAATAGACGTGCCAGCCCTTATCTAAGGTGAAGTGCAGGCCGACGAGGTCATTGCCTCCGGGCTGGATGGAATCGTGGAGCGGAAGCAACTCCACCGTGAGGTGCTGGGCCCGAACAGGTCCTGCAACCGGCTGGGGAGGATCGGATGCGTTCGCAGCCGGGACCATCGCCAAAGCGACACAGAGCATCAGCCGGAGGGAGTTCCGGAACAAGGCGCGTTGGCGAAACCTGGGCATAGGTGAGCGCAGCGGTTCCTCTACATTGTAGCTGTTAGCCAAGGTTGAGAGAACCGCCGGCTCCCCACCCGCTAGGCCCGTGCGAAGCGGGCGTGTTCCTTGTAGATACAGCGGTCCATCACCACCAGGATGCCGTCAGCCTCGGCCCACTTCACCGCTTCTTCGTGGCAGACGCCCTCCTGTAGCCATAAATAGGGGATCTTGAGCCGCATCACGTCTTTGACGACTTCCGGGACATACTCGGAAGCGCGGAATACGTCTACCAGATCGATTTTTCCCTCCACAGCATAGGCGGCATCGAGGGTCGGAAACGCGGTTTCGCCCAGAACTTTGGTTACGGTGGGATGAATGGGGATGATGCGGTAGCCTTCCTGCTGCATGTATTTGGATACATAAAAGCTAGGGCGGTCCGGCCTGTCGGAGAGTCCCACGACGGCGATGGTTTTGGATTTTTCCAGGATGGTGCGAATGGTTTCAGGCTCGTTCAATGCGCTTCCTCAATACGGATTAGATGCTTCAGTCGACGTCGGCGGGTTCTTCGATCGCAGCCGGCACACCACCCTGCCGGCGCATGATCAGATAGCCGCGGATGAACGGGTCTAGATCGCCATCGAGCACGCGGTCGACATCGCCCACCTCGACTCGTGTACGTAGGTCCTTGGCAATGCGATAGGGCTGCAGCACGTACGAGCGAATCTGGGAACCGAAGTTGATATCGAGCTTGGAGTCTTCGAGCTTCTTTGAAACCTGCTTCTTCTTCTCCAGTTCATATTCGTAAAGCCGGGATCGCAACATCTTCATCGCCTTCTCGCGATTCTTATGCTGGGAGCGCTCATTCTGGCACTGCACCACGATGTTGGTGGGTAGATGGGTGATGCGCACCGCCGAGTCGGTGGTGTTCACGTGCTGGCCGCCCTTTCCGCCGGAGCGATAGGTGTCGATGCGCAGTTCTTCGGGCTTGATATCGATGGTGATCGAGTCATCAATCTCAGGCGAGACAAAAACGCTGGCAAAGGAGGTGTGACGGCGCTTGGCCTGATCAAAAGGCGAGATGCGCACCAGCCGGTGGACCCCGGTTTCACCCGAGAGCTGGCCATATGCGAACTCCCCACTTACGGTAAAGGTCGCGGACTTGATGCCCGCCTCTTCGCCATCCTGATAGTCATTCATCTCCGTCTTGAAGCCGTGGCGTTCGGCCCAGCGGAGATACATGCGCATCAGCATTTCGGCCCAGTCTTGAGATTCAGTACCTCCGGCGCCAGGGTGAACAGTCACGATGGCATTCAGCGGATCGGTCTCCGCGGAAAGCATAGTGCGGGTTTCGAGTTGCTCCACGAACTCGCTTAGAGACTTGATCTCGCGTTCCAGCTCAGGCTCGACCGCCTCTCCTTCGCGGGCAAGTTCAAAGTAGGCATCGATATCCCCGGAGCGCCGCACCAGCTCATTTTCCATGGCGAGTTGGCCCTCGAGACGTTTGCGCTCGCGCATGAGCACTTGCGACTCCGATGGGTTGGACCAGATGGCAGGATCGGAAAGTTTGGACTCTAGGGCAGCCAGTTCCCTGTCGATGCGAGCGTGGTCAAAGATACTCCCGAAGGTCGCGAACCTTATCGCGCACCGGAGCGTAGGCAAATTCGAGTTCATTCGACATGAGGCTTAACCGTTTTCTTAGAAGTGCGACCGTTGCGGGCGGCGCAGGGTCCTTGCGCGGCCGGCGGCGGCGAGAACACCAAGGCTGATTATCCCACAGAGATAGGCGAAGAGGTCGCCGTGCACGGTGTAGAAGGTCAAGTCGCTGCGATAGCCATACTTGGCGGCCAGCGACGTAAGCGCGTGGCGGGGGATGCTGGCGGTGAGCCTTCCGTAGGGGTCGATGATGGTGGTGAGACCGGTATTGGTGTCACGCAGCAACCAGCGGCGATTTTCGACCGCACGCATGCGCGACATGTTGAGTGTTTGCCATGGTGCACAGGTGTCGCCGTACCACCCGTCGTTGGAGATGTTCACCAGCACCTGGGCGCCACGCTTCACGAACAGCCGTATCTCATCGCCAAATATTTCCTCGTAGCAGATGAAGACGCCGATGGTGTGACCGTCGGTCTTAAAGACGATGCGGCGCCATCCATGGGTCATGTCACCTGCCTGCTGGGTGAGGTTTTTGGCGAAGGAGAAAAAGCGCTTATACGGTATGTACTCACCCCAAGGAACCAGGTGGATCTTGTCGTATCGGCCAGCAACTTCGCCATTAAGACCCACGAAGAGCGCGGAGTTGTACAAATCGGAGTGGAGACCATTTTGATCCAACGAACTGGTACCTGCGATGACCGGGGCATGCATGGAAAGCGCCACGGTGCGCAGGGCGGCCAGCAGGCGTGGGTCCTTGTCGTAAAAAGGCGCGGGCGATTCCGGCCACACGATAATGCCGGGAGTAACCGGCGCCACGGGACAATCGGGGGTAACGGGATAAGCGTTAAGTTCGGGCATGCCCGCAAGATACGGGGCGCAGGTACGAGTGCTGAGCTTGATGAATTGGCTTATGTGCTCGTCATACTCGGCGCCCGGCCAACTGTTGTCTTGATTGACATTTAGATTTTGCTGCAACAGGACCGCAGTCGCCTGCACCGGCGCTGCCGGCGGCGCAAAGTGATCGCCGTTCTGCAGCACCAGGGCCGCCAACATGCCGCTGATGAAGAGGAGCAAACGGCGTTTGGGTGCGATCAGGCCCCAGGCAATCAACGCGTTGCCCGCGACCAGTACGCAGCTGAGACCGTAGACACCGGTGAACGGAGCGAGGCTGGTGAGCAAATAATTATCGATTTGCGAATAGCCCAGCAAATCCCATGGAACCTTGGTCAATCGGGCTGATAACAGTTCCAGGGCCACCCAGAAAAACGGCGCAGCCAGGAGTGCGTAGGAACTACGGAACGCCCTTGCCGTAACCGTGAGCACCAGGCCGAAGGCGGCGAAGTAGAGCCCGAGTACCAGGCTGTAAGCAATCAGGATACCGGCCGAAATGAACGGAGGCAGGCCGCCGTAGTACAGCATGGTCTGGTAGATCCAGTAGCAATTGCCGGCATACCAGAGCACGCCCATCAGATAAGCGGCGAAGGTTCCGCGCACCATGGCCTTGGGGTGGCGCAGATTTTGCGCCGAGAGCAGGCCGTAGAACAGAGGCACAAAGGCTAGCCAGGCAAAGAAGGTCCGCCGGTAAGGCACCGGGCCGATAATCGAAAACGGCAACAAGAGCAGCGCGGCGGAAAAGATGCCGAGCAGCCAGGGTTGCCGTGCCAGCTTTACCATGGCGGAGAGTCTACCATTCCTGTGTGAGATGAACTTCTTGCATGCTGCGTGCCGGAGAAAGGAATACAATCAAATGCCAATGTTAGTTGCTATCTTTTTCATGCGGCTGTTTGAGGTTATGTTCTTCGCCGGGATCGCTGGATCCGCGGTGGTGGTGGTGATTAGTTTTATTGAGGATCTTCAGTTGCTGGTGAGTGGTGAGTGAGGCGCGTGATCTTCGTTGACGCTGAGCAGCAAGCAACATAGACTCAGGTTTGAGCTTCGATCCAGACCGCCGCTCTCCCCGGTCGCGGGATTGACACCCTAGCCTATATCGAATGGCTTCCGAGCGAACAACCAGTGCACCATCCATTGCCTCCAACCGGGTAAAACTGGTCGTCGCCTCTTCGGTGATGCTCACCTTTATATCGTTCTGGCGCGCCGCGGCGGTGGTGCTGAACGATCTGGGCTCTTCCGCCTTCTACGCCGGCGGCATTGCGGAAGAAGCTGTGGGCAAGTCTGCTCCATGGTTCATTCTGGGCGTGATGCTCTTCTCCTTCGCGGTGCGCGCCGTGTATGTGGAGAGCTGCTCGATGTTCACCCGCGGTGGCGTCTATCGCGTGGTGAAGGAGGCTCTGGGCGGAACCTTTGCCAAGCTCAGCGTTTCAGCGCTGATGTTCGACTACATCCTGACCGGACCGATCTCGGGCGTCTCCGCCGGGCAATACATTACTGGCCTGCTGAATGAGCTGATGAACGTGGCCGCCGCCCATAGCTGGCTGCCTGGAGCCATGCTGAGCGGGCATCATGTAGCGCCGCAGCTGCCCGTGGATTTTACTTCGGCAGCCTTCGCCGCAATCGTCACCGGGTACTACTGGTGGCAAAATCTGAAAGGCATCGAAGAGTCGAGCGATAAGGCCCTGGAAGTGATGAAGATCACTACCGTGATGGTAGTGATCCTGCTGGTCTGGGGAATCTATTCTGCCATTCACGTGGGCGCCAAATTGCCGCCGTGGCCTACGCCCTCTACCCTGCACTTCAGCAAAGATGCTCTGGGCTTTTTGGCCTACACGCGGTTGCCGACGATGCTGGGCTTGTTCGGAATCATCATGGCCTTCGGCCATTCCGTTTTGGCCATGAGCGGCGAAGAAACACTGGCGCAGGTTAATCGCGAGATCGAGCACCCCAAACTCAAGAACTTGAAACGCGCCGCGATCGTGATTGCGATTTACAGTTTTCTATTTACCGGTTTCGGTTCGCTGCTGGCAGTGATGCTGATTCCCGATTCGGTGCGGGTGCCGGTTTACCGTGACAATCTGATCGCCGGCCTGGCGATGTACATGGTCGGACCGCAGGTGCTGCGGATTATCTTCCGGGTATTTGTAGTTCTGGTTGGCTTTCTTATTCTTTCCGGTGCCATTAATACCTCAATCATCGGTTCCACCGGTGTACTGATGCGCATTGCCGAAGATGGAGTGTTGACGGACTGGTTCCGGCGGCCGCATCGCAAATTCGGCACCAGCTACCGGATCGTGAACCTGGTGGCGGGGATGCAGCTTTTCACTATTGTCGCCAGCCGGGGAAACGTTATCGCACTGGGCGAAGCCTACGCGTTTGGCGTGATCTGGAGTTTTACCTTCAACAGCCTCGCCATGCTTGTGCTGCGCTGGAAGTACAAGGGGGAGCGCGGCTGGAAGGTACCGCCGAACCTGCGTATCGGCAAGCGGGAGATCCCGATCGGCTTGATCTCGGTCTTTATGGTGTTGCTGACGACGGCGATTGTGAACCTGTTCACCAAGTCGGTGGCCACGGTAAGCGGCATTCTGTTTGCCGCAACCTTCTTCATCATTTTCACCATTTCGGAACGCGATAACCGGCGCCGTAGAACTACGACTGAGATCCAGATGAAAGAGCACTTCCAACTGGAGCACGAGGACACTGTAGGGCGTGAGGTGCTGCAGATCAATCCTGGGTGCGTAGTGGTTACCATGCGCGATGCCAATAACCCCTTTGCGCTGAAGTGGACCCTGGCCCGCACCAATACCGGCGATCAGGATGTAGTGGTGCTGACGGCACGTATGGTGGGCGCAGGCGGACCGGAGTTGCTGTCGAGCTCAGATCAGCTGTTCAGCGAATACGAGCAGATGCTGTTTACCAAGGCGGTTTCGGTCGCGGAGAGCTTCGGCAAGCACATCTCGCTTCTGGTGGTACCGGCGGGCGACATCTTCGCCGCCCTGGTGCAGACGGCAAATTCGCTGGAAGCGGCGGCGGTGGTCTCCGGATTGTCGAGCAAGATGAGCGCACACGAGCAGGCCTACCGCGTGGGCCAGGCGTGGGAAGCGCTCCCCGAGCCAAAGAGGCAAATCACCTTCTACGTCGTCTCCCCGAATGGTGAGGCGGAATCGTTCCACATTGGCCCGCATGCCCCATCCCTGCGAGCAGATGATGTGGAGCTGGTGCACCGCCTGTGGCTGAACTTCCGTCGCGATCCCGAGATGCAGAATCTGCACCATAGCGACATTGTGACCCATGCGCTGACCCGGCTGGCGGCCGAGTATGCGCGCGACAAGCAAGAAACGCTGATCGGGCTTCGCCGCCGCGTGCAGGACGGCGACCAGGCGCGTCTCGGAGAAGGACGCGCAAAGGGACCCCAGGCCGGAGTCGATTACGCAGTGCGCGCGCCGCGGCCGGACGACGAAGAGTCCTGATCTGCTACTGTATCTGTGTCAGATGGCGGATAAGAACACAAGCGCAGGTATCTTTACTACGATACGCCCACGGCAAGACAGGGCGGCCAAGAGACAGCTCTATCGTCTTTTCATGCGCTGAAAGGTACGGGCGCGGCGTGGACTAAGCTTTACCTGTGAGCGTCCCCTTCGCGGCCGAGATGGTCGCACCGCACATCGTAAGCCGTCGTGGCGCCCATTACCCGGAGGGTCCGCGGTTTGTGCAGCGCCTGCTTTCGGGTGAGTTCTTCGGCCAGAACGCGGCCGAGTTCATGCTGACGACTGCCAGCCGGTATGGCGACCTGAATCACTACACTGGCCTGGGGCGGCAGATCTTCCAGTTCAACCATCCTGAACTGATCCAGGAACTGTTACTGCGCGACGCCCCCCACCACCACCGCGGCCTGGTCATGCGGCGGGCAAGGTTGGTTCTGGGTGAAGGACTGCTGACCAGCGAGGCCCCTCTACATCTGCGGCAGCGCAGGTTGGCGCAGCCGGCCTTCCACCGGCAACGGATCGCCTCCTATGGGCAGATCATCGCCGGCTTTACGGCGGAGATGACTTCCCGCTGGGAGAGCGGGAGGGTGATGGACCTGCGTCCGGAGATGCTGCTGCTGGCCTTACGCATCGTAGGCAAGACTCTCTTTGATACCAATGTTGAGGGCGAAGTGGAACAGATCGCGCAGGCGGTTGATTCGTTTATGGGCTTTCTCCCGTTGGCCTTCCTGCCTTTTCCTGAAGTAACGCTTAAACTTCCCTTCCCGGTCATGACACGGATTCGACGGGGACAGGCGTACCTCGATGCCCTGATCTACCGCATGATCGCCGAACGACGCAAGGATCCGCGTGACCGGGGCGATCTGTTGTCGATGTTGCTGGCCGCGGTGGATACCGAGGAGGGCACCGGAGGCATGACCGACAAGCAAGTCAGGGACGAATGCCTGACTGTCATGCTGGCTGGGCACGAAACCAGCGCGAATGCATTGAGCTTTGCGTTGTGGGAGCTAGCCAGAAATCCTGAGGTGCAGGACCGGCTTTACCAGGAATGCCGCACTGTGCTGGGGGAGCGCCTGCCGGCCGCGGAGGATTATGGGCAGCTCGGTTATGCTGGGCAGGTATTTGCGGAGACGATTCGCATTTATCCCCCGGTCTGGGTGACGGCGCGCACGGCGGCAGAAGAATACGGTTATCGCGGGATCACCATCCCCAAGGGAGCTACTCTGCTGGCGCCGCAGATTGTGGCCCATCGTGACCCCCGCTTCTGGAAGGATCCGCTGCACTTCGACCCCCAGCGGTTCACGGAAGAGAACAAGGCGCGGCGGCCGCGCTTCTGCTACTTCCCTTTCGGCGCGGGCGCACGGCAGTGCATTGGAGAAGGCTTGGCATGGATGGAAGGGGTGCTGATTCTGGCCTTCGTGGCCCGCCACTGGAGGCTCTCGCTGCCCAGCGATGCACCGCGGGAACTGGCCATGCACCCGGCAATTTCGCTGCGCCCCAAAGGCGGCGTTTACTTGCGCGTGGATCGCCGTCCGGCATAGACATTTGACCCTGCACCATTGAGGGAGTACGCTGACTCCTTGAGGCGAACAAATGGCGAACATAGCGCGCGCTGCGAATGCCAATCTGGAGCTCTTTCCTATCCTGCCCAGCTTCCCTGGCGTGGGTAGCGGATCTTCTTCGGCCGGCACACCTTTGACTGGAATTGCCCGGCTGGCGGCGGCTTCGTCTCCAGCCGGGGAGGGGCATCGGTTGGAGGTACGCTCGATCGGGGTGCGGTCGATCCTGAACCGGAGTGTTTCCCGGCGGGGGCTGAGCTTTGCCTGGACGATCAATCCGTATCGTGGTTGCGAGTTTGCCTGCCGCTACTGCTACGCCCGCTATACCCACGAATTCATGGAGTTGCCACCGGAGGACTTCGAGCGACGGATCTTTATTAAAGAGAATGCGGCGTGGCTACTGGAGCAGGAACTGAGGCAAGTTCGGGCGCACGAGGAGATCGCGCTGGGCACGGCCACTGATCCCTACCAGCCAGTCGAACGGCGGGCCAAGGTCACCCAGTCGCTGCTGGAAGTGCTGGCCAGGCAGCAGGGCCTGCGCATTGGGTTGGTGACAAAATCGACGCTGATCGAACGCGACATTCCATTGCTGCAGAGAGTCGCGGCGACTAATACGCTGGTGGTGCACCTGACGATTACTACCCCAAACGCCGCGCTGGCACGGCTGCTGGAACCGCGGGCGCCCCGACCTGACCTGCGGCTGCGGACCGTTGCCCGGCTGCGCCAGGCCGGTCTGAGCACGGGTATATTGTGCTCGCCGCTGCTGCCGGGCATCACGGACACAGGCAAGGCGCTGGACGGGATGGCGAAGAGAGCAAAGGACGCCGGCGCCAGCTTTTTCTGCGCCCAGCCGCTCTTTCTTAAGCCCTGCTCGAAGGAGATTTACCTGGGGTTTATCCGGGAGCATTTTCCCGCGCTCGAGCCTATGTACCGGCAGCGGTTCGACGGGGAGGCGTTCGTTTCCGGGGCTTATCGGAAGCGAATCGAGGAGTTAGTGAAGACGGCCTGCGCCAAGTACTCTCTCGGACGGCGCAAGGACGCCTTGTTGACGCTGCATGAGGGAGATGCTGCGCAGCGTGCTGGATGGGAAGGAACGGAAATGCTTCGTCTACTGAACTAATTGGCCTGTACGATCAGCGGATGATCGGTAACGCTGATGTTGAGTGTGCTCACATTACTGTAAGTCGCAATCGGCGTGGTGCCAATCATGGGATCGTAGACCGTAACGTTGGCGAATGCCGCACCGAGATTAACAGTCACGGAATAAGCGGGAGCCACGACATCCGTGGCACTCGTCGGGTCGTAAACCGTAGCGTCAATCCAAACCGCGATATCAAATGCTGTGCTGCTGCCGAGCAGGAACGTATGACCCGTCGCGGGCAATCCACTCACGGTGTAGTTCAAACCGCTAGAGGCAGTTCCACTTCCAGCGCCTTGCAGTATGGTGGTTAGATTGTGGATCGCCGTGGCGCCGACTTTCGGTGTCCAGTCATTATGAAACTCTCCATAGTAGTCCTCAGAATTCGTATCTGTCGCGGATGAGTTCTCATCGACTAATTCATAAAGATAGGTTCTCACAATCCCGTTCAGCTCATTTTCACAAAATGTGTTCAGGTTGTACTTCGCCGCGGAGAGCTCATCTACATTGCTGGGAACGGTTGGATATCCGGTCTCGGTAATCACCATCGGCATGCCCGGTGTATCTTGCTCGAATATCGGCAACCAGTGAGGCATGTCCTCGTCCCACACGTTGTTGCTGCAACAGGCGTAAACATGAGCGTTGCCATAGGTGACGTAAGGAGCGAGGTCGCCCAACTGCTTCTCGCCGGCGATAACACCGGTGATTCCGTCAGACAGCGTCAACGCATAGACAGGTACCGCTTGGAGCGACTGGGTACTTTGGACCGCTGCCCACAAATCTTGAGTGACTTGTACGCCCGCGGCATAAGTGTTGGTGATGTCCTCATAAGTGATGGGCCAGGCATTGATCTCGTTTGGTCCCTCGATCGCGGCGATAGAACCGGGATAAGTTTGCTCAAAAGTAACCGTGCTCGCAATCGTGTCCGTGATATCGACAGGCCCGTTTCCAAGCAGGAGGGAGTCGAACTGAACGCCGGCTGCGGCTAATGTATTCTGCGATGCCGCCGTCGTCGGGTCGGTAGTGTAACCGGCCGGCTGATCGCGGATGGTGTTGATACCGAGATATTGCAGGGCCGAGATTACGTTCTGGGGCTGGCCATAATAAGGCGTTTGGGGATAACTAAGATGAGTATTGATGCCAAGGGACTGGACAAAGGCAGAAACTCCTTCCGGGGTCGGCGGCCAAGCCGCGCAGCTTGACGCGGTTCCGCCATTACTGCCTGTACACTGCCAGGTCCAGGGGCCGGTACCCAAGACCGCCGAAGCTGTGCCTGCGCTGCAAAGCCCCGCGGTGGGCGCGACGCTCGAAGTGGCGCCATTGGCTGGCCCGCACAAGCCGTTCACGGGGGTGGGCCCGGTGGGACTTCCGGCGTTGACTGTGAGCGTGTTGTACGCAGTCAGCGATATATAGTCGGCGGTGTTGGACGGTCTAAACATGACCGCCAGTTGTTGCGTGCCCGCGGGGAGAACGGCGCCCGCGGCGGGATTGTAGGAGAAGGTACCGGGCACATTTGCTGTGGCATCCAACTGAGTTGTGCTGAGGGCGGCCCCTTGTTGAATGGCGGATAGCGGAGCCCAGGTGATCACCGGGCTGGCTTGCGTGACCGTTAACTCGACGGTTGCCGTAGAGGTGGAATAGCTGGCTGTGTCGGAGGGCGTGAAGGTCGCTGTGAGCTTCTGGGATCCAGCCTGGAGAACAGTTCCGGCAGCAGGCACGTAGGCAAACGTGCCCGGCACATTGGCCGTCGCGTCTAATTGAACGCTGCTCAATGCAGTGCCGTATTGGATAGACGCCGGCGTATTCCAAGTGATAGAAGAAGTGACCGCAACTAGAGGTGTATTTGCCGCAGTTGAACCGCCGCATCCCATGATCGGAATCGAGAGCATACCCAGAAAGCAGGAAAACACCCATGGCGTACAAGGGACATTCATGCATCGCCTCGTGAAAGACGGTATTGCGAACCACCCGTCCTTGTGGAGGGGGAGACCATCTCAAGGCACGACCGCAAGATCGTGTCTTAAACTTGTGCCGGGTGCGGATTCGATGGTGGATCGGATTGGTAGTACGAATCGTGCCGGGGGGGCATTAGATGGAGGAGATCCGGGGCTCTTTGCCACAAGCTCACTTGACTTGTACGATGACTGGATGATCGGTGACGCTCATGGTCAGCTTGCTTACACCGCTGTAAGCTGCAATCGGCCTATCGCCGATCATCGGGTCATACACCGTCACAGCCGCATAGTTGCTGCCCAGACTGACGGTTGCGGAATAAGCCGGCGCTGCGACGTCCTTGGCATTCTTCGGGTCGTAAACCGTGGCGTCGATCCAGACAGCGATATCGAACGCTGTTCTGCTGCCGAGAAGGAACGTGTGCCCCGTCCCGGGCAACCCGCTCACGCTATAGGAAAACGGGCTGGAGGCGGTTCCACCTCCAGCCCCTTGCAGGATGTTGGTTAGATTATGGATCGCCGTGGCGCCGGCCTTTGGTGTCCAATCGTCATGAAACTCTCCGAAGTGATCATTGGAACTCGTATTCGTCGAAGAGGAGTTCAAGTCGACCAGCTCGTAAAGATAGGTCCTGGAGATTCCGTGCAACGCATTTTCAAACAACGTGTTCAGGTTATACTTAGCCGCGGAGATCTCATCTACATTGCCGGGAATTGTCTGATATCCGGTTTCTGTAACCACCATCGGTTTGCGTGGAGCAGCTTGCTTGAATATCGGCAACCAGTAGGGCATGTCATTCTGCCACACGTTGTTACTGCAACAGGCATAGACATGAGCGTTGCCATAGGTTACGTAGAGAGTAAGGTCGCCCAGTTCCCTCGCGCCGGCGAGAACGCCGGGTACACCGTTGGACAGCGTTAACGCGTAGACAGGAACCGCTTCAAGCGCCGGGTCACTTCGAACCGCAGTCCATAAGTCCCGGGTGACTTGCACTCCTGCTGAATAACTGTTGGTTACACCAGCGTAGGTGATGGGTGGGTCATTGATCTCGTTTGGTCCTTCGATCGCGGCGATGACACCTGGGTTAGCATGCGCGAAAGCACCAATGTTGGCAAGGCTTCCCACAATATTGACCGGCCCACTCCCAGGAACAAGGGCATCGAAGCGAATGCCCGCCGCAGCAACAGTATTATCCCCTAGCGCTGCTATACGATCTTTGACGTAAGCGGGTGACTGGTCGCGGATGGTGTTGATGCCGAGATATTTCAGAGCGGAGATTACGTGCTGCGACTGACCGTAATAAGGAGTATCTGGATAACTAAGATGACTATTGATCCCCAAAGACTGAACAAAGGCTGACACGCCTTCCGGAGCGGGAGCCGAAGCCACACAAGTTGACGTTGTTCCCCCCTTGCTGCCTATACCGACGCTCGAAGTGGCTCCAACCGGCGGCCCGCACGCACCGAATACAGATGCCGGGTCGACCCAGGGCGTTGAAATTGAACGCGAGGTTCCGGATGAGCTGACGGTGAGCAGCTCATGTGCCGCCGCAACTATCAGAACCAGGAGACTCCCCAGAAGTCCCGCTGCCACCCGCAGTGTGAGAGGGAAGCGCATTCATCACCTTGCAAAGGTTAACTTCTTCGAAACAGTTGTCCTGGGGGAGGGCCACTGTCTCCGTCTCCTTCTCGCCTCACGGTAACGTTGTGCGTCTTACGATATGGTCGCTGCCACTTGCATATAAGCTGCTGGACGGCTGCGAGCATCGAAGCGCTGAATGATGGCTTGGCGGAGCGGTTCCTCGACGTAGAGGAAGCAGAGCACTCCAGCGGCGCAGACCAGGGCGATATGTATGGTCACCAGCGCAATCCCAGCGGCGACGGTATGCGGGATAACCACCCGCCGCGCTAACTGATTGATGCCGATCTGGAAAAACTCCTGCTGCATGTAGATAGAGAAGGACGCCTCGCCGATCCGGACAGCGAGGCGGTTTCCCCACACGGCATCGGCTAACGGGCCGCCCCAATAGAGCCCCAGCAGCACCAAGCCAATGCATGGAACCAGCAGGAAAGGGAGGCCGGGGAAGAAGCACAGACAGATTCCGCCGGCTATCCCGATCATCCAGAAGACATCGCCACGTCGTGGCTTGGCGATCTCGATGATGCGAAAGAGGGCATAGCCGCAGATGAACTCCGGCAGGATGCGCAGGACGCCGCGATAAGTGATCTCGGCAATGGAGGTATGCAGGCCAAACGCGGCGAACAGAACCAGGCCGCACCACATGGAGAGCGCCAGCGCAATCACCCAAGCAAGAGGTACCCGTCGTAGCAGCCTTACCATGGGCACAAAGAGCACCAGGTAGGCAAACCATTCTGCACTCACAGACCAGGAGGCCGCGTTCCAGCTCAGTTGGTGCGTGACGCCGAATGCATGGAGCAGGAAGACGTTGGCAATGGCAGACCACGCTGTATAGTCGGTGTTTGTCGCATGAAAGTGATAGTGACGGAATGCGGCGAGGACGACGAGTCCGATGGTGGCAAGCAGCGTCAGCAAGTGGAGCGGATAAATCTTCGCGATGCGACGCAGCAGGAACCGGCCAAACCAGCGGCGTGAGATGGTAGCGGGCATCTGTGGACAGTAAACCAATGAGAGAATCATGCCGCTAAGAACGAAGAAGATATCAACGCCCCATGCGCCGTGGGCGACGACCGGGCCGAGGTGGAGCCAAGCGCCGAAATCGCTGAGCTGAAGGTGAAAGAGCGCTACCCAAAGCGCCGCGAGTCCCCGGATTCCGGTCAGTGCATCAATGCGTTTCAATGGTTTTCCCCCAATGTCAGGCCGTTGCCCATGCGTCTGCCGTCGCAGGCAGCGGCTTGGCGGCGGCAACCCTCAGCCCTATGCACAAACCTACACTCGCCCAAGTAAGAAAGCCGGTAGGCCCGGTAATCACGGCGTCCAGCACGGCCTCGGCTATCAGCGCAATGAGAACGGCCCGCAACGTGCGTGTGTATCCAACATCGACGCTTGGTCCAGAAAACAACCATCGTCCGAGCGGAAGAAACGAAAGCAGCAACACCATCCCTCCGGCCCAACCCATTGTGGTCACTACCATGGCGACGGTGCTGTCTCCCAAGGCGAATGGCTGGTCGCGGCGCAAAAAGCCGGTCGTTTCTTTGGTGCGCTCGGCTACCGCCGGCGTCGCCCCCATGCCGAGGCCAAAGGGACTATTCGTTAGTCCGTTAAAGATTGATTTGTAACCATCGATGCGGTCCCTGAAACTTGTATCATCCTTGACATCCGAGAGGGTGTCAAAACGGCGGGAGATGACCTGCTGCAGATCCTGGTTCTGCAAGGCACCGCCCAGTGCCGCGACGGACAAAATGGCCGCCACCACGAAGTGCATCCGCTGCCGGTGTGGAAGTTTGAACAACAGGTAGAGGCTACCCGCCGCCAAGCCTACCCACGCAGAGCGCGCCAGCGAAAGCACCAGGCACAACAGGCCCAGTGGAATGGAGATAAAACGAATCCTGTGGCGCGAGTTGAACGCAACGAGCAAACCAACGACCAAAAACGCCGCCAGGATCTGGGGTCCATTCATGGTGCTGAACACGCGAACCTGGGTGGGCTCCGGATTGCCGATGGTGTTCAGATACATGGTCAGATTTATCTCTTCCATCCACAGCACATCCCACTGCGGCAAAAAAAAGAATTGCACCAAGCCGTAGACGCCGACCACGATCAGTCCATAGAGAAACGCCTTCTCGAAGCTCTTAAAGAGCTCAACGGCCTGGTCGCTGTGGCGGGAGAGCGTGAGACCAAAGAGGAGCGGAGCAACCCAGGTCAACAGGTCCTGGAAGACGTATCTGGGGGAGAAATTCGTCAGGCCGAGCAACGTAGCATAAAGACATGTGGCCAGGATGCAAAGCAGCGGAGCGGCCGATCGTTGCAGTACCTTGCGCCAATCGGCAACGAGCCACAGCGCTGGTGCGCAAACTGCGAACGGCGGAGCCAGCAACACCGCCGTCGACGGAATCCAGCCGACGCGATAGTCGACTAATCGGCGCAGGAGCGGGGTGAGGAACCAAAGCCAGCACACTGCGCCCACATAGAGGCTAAGATTACGGCGGTACAGGTAGTCGGCCAACAGAAAAGCCATGAGGGGAAAAGCGAACAAGAGCAAGCTGCTTGCCGGCGACATCAGTATCCCGGCCGTCACGACCAACACCGCGACAATGGCCCAGCGCCCTTTACGCGATGGGGCCGCGCTGGGCAGATTGTCCGTCCACACAGGGAGAGCAGAAGTACCTAGGTTCGCGGTTGTCATCGTGTACGACTAGCGGCTCCCTTCGGTGCCGGCGGCCGCTTGAGCCGGTGCAGGATGATCTTGATGTCGAAAACGCGCAGGATCAGGTCGGGCAGAGGCATCTTGAGAATAAAGCGGAAGCCGAAGTAGACGAACAGGAAGCGTGCAATGGTCGAGGTAAGGAGCGCCACGGCCGCTCCATTGATGCCCCAGATCGGAATAAGCACCAGCATCATCGGGATGCTGAGGGATAGTCCAACCGACTGAATGATGGTCACCATCCCGGGCCGGCCTACCGCCATGTACGCCTGCGCCAGGATGAACACCGCGCCTGAGATCGTTACCTCGAGCAGCAAAATTTCAAGCGTGAATGACGCCCCCGCATATTCGCGGCCGTATAGTGTCCTGAGCATGAACGGACCAACCATTGCGGCCACCAAAGCGCAACCGCCAGTCACGAGAGTGCTCACCCGGGTGGCATACTCCGTCATCCTGAGAATTTCATCTGCCGTGCAACCAGAGGCGCGGGGAAATAATACCGACACCGCCGAGCCCTGAAACAAATTGAACATGCGGGAAAGGCTGAGCGCCACGCCATAGGTGCCCATGGCCGCGGGGTCGAGCAAGCTGATGACTAGCACTTGATCCACCTGAAGTGCCAGCGCGCCGAGAATGTCAACCCCGTAGGATCGGACCCCGTAGCTTAGCAGCAACCGGCATGCCGCCATGTCCATACGCCACGGGCCAATCACCTGGCGGCGCACCTGGGAAAGCACCAGCAAGAGTGTAGGGACGGCCGCCAACGTATATGCAAAGCCAGCCGTGATTGGATTGAGCTGGCCGGCGCCTAGCAGGCAAAGCAGCATGGCAAGCGTTATCGCCGGCTGGCTCACACGTACAATGTTTGAGGCCAGGAACGATCCCGATGCCTCCAGCACTCCCCGGCCGGTCTCGATCATGCCGAACACCGGGGTCGTTAACAAGCAAAACTGGGCGGCTCGAACCACGTCGTGGGAGTAGTTGTGCAGCCAGAATGGCAAGAACAATGCGCCTCCAATGGCTGCGACGCAGCCAAGCAGGAGAGTCGCAATGAGCCCAGTCGGAATCAGACGCCCGCTCTCTTCTCTACACTTCCGCAGGAAGTAGATGAGCGAGCTTGGCATACCGAGGGAAGTGATGCAGGCCAGGAAGAGAGGCCAGAGAGTCAGCGCGGCCAGGTTGCCGCGTCCGGCGGGCAATAGAGCTCGCGCGGTCAGAATGCCCGTCGAAGCATTGAGCAGGATGATGATCGCCCTGGCGATCACGCTTTGAAATACCGCCGGGAAGGGGCGCTGACCCTTTTCTACAACAGGCGTCGCTCCCTCCGCCGCGCTGCGACCCTCTATCTCAACCGAAGCAATATTCAACGCGTCTCCTCGGCCAGTCTGCGCTTCGTACGATCACGGCCGGACAAGTCCAGTTCTCAGGTTCGCCCGCAAAGGCAATTTGCTTCGTGCACTTACGCCGGAAACTCATTCGCGCCTCTTTAAGTCCTATGGGAACCCCGTCCCCGGTGACAAGTACGTGGAGAAATGAGCGGCCTCCATATAGCGGGAGAACGTTGCCAGCTTGTTCTGCGGCACCAGGATCATGTCTCCCGGCTGCAGGGTCATGTCACGCTCCAGGTCCTTGCTGTCTTGTATCTTGTGCAGGTTCAAAATCTTGACTTCGCCCATTCCGGAATCGATGCGGCGAAAGACGACGATGCGGGTATCGCGAGCCGTGGCCTTAAAGCCACCAGCCAGCATCACCGCCTGCAACGCAGTCATGTCCTGCCTCAGCTCTATCTTGCCCGGTAGCTGCACATCCCCGCCAACCACCACATAAGGGTGTTGGAAATCTTTGAGCACTAGATTCAGCTCTGGCTTATTGAGCGGAACTGAGAGCTTTTGGACGAGGGCGTCATGGGCCTCATCGATGGTCATCCCACCGACCTTCACGTCACCGATGAGATTTACGTTGATATAGCCGTCGGGCTGGACGGTCAGGGTCTGGTTGTACTCAGGCGTGAAGCGCAGGACAAGATCGACAGTGTCTCCAGGGTGCAAGGTATAGCGTGGGCGCTGTTGCAGAGTCTGGGCCGGCGCATACGCACAGAGCATGGTAGAAAGCATGAACAATACGCCAATCAGTCTTCTAGCCAACGTCGCCTCCGTACGGTTTGAGGACTTTCACAAGGTTGTGAAAGTACGGGTTCTGCTTATATCCAGCATGTGGTTCAAGTTCAAATCCGCTTGTAGATCCAATCAGGCACCATGTACTTGCGCTTGTTTAACAGGTATCCGAGTATTTTTCCGTTCACCATCTGGATCTGCCGCTCCACATTTGCGATCTGGGCTTTATGGGTTTCGTTCGCCGCCACCACAACGACGACTCCATCCAGATGCGGAGCCAGACTGAGCACGTCGCTGCTGGTCGAGAGCGCCGGACAGTCAATGATTGAATAGCGGTAGCGCGCGCGGATACGGCTCACCTTAGTACGCCAATCCTCCCACGCTGTTTTGGCTACAAATGTTTCGCCGTTTGCGAAGCTATCAAGCCGGTTCGTCCTACCTCCCCAAGTTTCGTCGCAGAGCTGGGCTGAGGTAAGGTAGAGTGCCGACCCCGAACTGCTGGCGGAAAGCTGGGACGCAATCTTATTGCTGACGTAGCTCACCCCCTCGCCGGCATTGGCCGAGGTGAATGCAATCGCGACCCCCTCACCGGTCGCCAGGCCGTGGAAGAAGGAGTGCAAAATACCCTGAAAGGCGAGATTTGGTTCTTGGTTTGCCGTCAATATACTGTTCAATTTTGTCTTACCTCAGTGACTCAGTTTTCGTTGCCCGTCGAGCGGAGATAGGCAAGGCGTGGTGTCTGGGCAGAGACCTCCACGCCGTCTTCGTCGCGACCGGCCCGGCCAGTCAGATTGAGCATCGGGCCGCCGCCCAGTTCGGCCTGATAAGTCCAGGGAACGGTAGCCAGCACCGGGTAGCGCGAATACTCCTCCAGCTCCCCCGCTGTACCCACGGTGTCGCGGACCGACTCGATAAGAAAAACTGCGATCCCGCCTAAAAGGAAAGCCGTGATCAGTGCCAGGAAGACATCGCGCTTGGGTTTTGGGTGCACCGGGAACACCGAGTATGTCGGCGCCTGCACCACGGCAAAATTGATCAAATCCTGACGATCCATCGAGTCGGCAATCTCCGCCTCGTCGCGCTTCTGCAGATAGGTCTGATAGTTACTATCGAGCTCAGCCACCCTATGCTGTAGGGTGGTGAATTGCGGCGAGAGCTGCTCGGTCGTACCGAGCGCCGTCTGTGTTTGCGCGATCTGGGCGGAAAGTGCATCACGGCGTGCGCGGAGCCCGCTGACCTGCGACCGCATCATGGCCATGTCGGTCTGCAGCTGCTGCCAGGTAGGGTTAACGTCCGTTGCAGCGTCCTTTGCCTTGGGCGAAGTGGCGGCGTGTATGCCCGCTTCGGTTGTTACTATCTGTAGCTCTATCTGCCTCACAGCGCGATCTGTCGGGGGATACTTATTCAGCAACTCGGTCCGCTGATTCTTCAGGGCCACGAGCTGTGTGGTCAGCTGGTCCAGAGCGCCAGTCAGCGGCGTCGTACGCTCTAGAGTCGTTTGCCGGCTGGGTAATGTTTCCAGTAGTGCGGCGTGCGCCTCAATGCGCTTCTCCAACTCGCGAATCTGCACGTCGGTATCACGGCGCAGACTCTCGGCGTTGGTCTCACTGCTGGAGAGCGTAGCCTCCCGGTCATTCACATTCACCAGATTCTTCTCGTTCTGAAACCGCGCCAACGCTAACTGCGCCTGCGCCAGTTCGTTCTTGTAACGCTCAGCCTGGGCGGCGAAGAACTGTGTGGCGCCCGGCGGGCGGCTGATTTTCCGCTGCCGTGCCATGAACGCAGCAACCAGGCGCCGCATCTGCTCCTGTGCCTCCTCCGGATGGGGCGCCGTAACGGTGGCCTCCAGCACGTTCGATTTGCGTACCAAAGCCGCGTCCAAGCGGTGCGACAAACTCTCCACGGCTTTTTCGTGAGCCCGCAGCTCCTCGCCCGAATAGTCAGTGCGCGCCTTGGTATTCCAGCCGGGCTGTACAACCTCGTCCAGTATGTCTCTGCTTGTCAGCACTTCGACCGCGGAGTTCAGCTGCTCCTCGGTAACGTCTCTTATCTCCGTCGGGCCGCTTGTATTCCCCGCCGTAATCAATACATTACTGCGCGCATTCTGCACCAGGATGCTGGCCTGCGATTCATACTTGCGCGGCGTGAGGAATATCCAGCACAACGCCAGGGCAAAGACCAACCCCGCCACTACCAGAAAGAACTTCAAATGCCGGAAAAGTGCCTCCACCAGGATGAAAAGAGATAGCTCACGGCCGGTCGATGCCGGCGTGACACGCATTGGCCGTGTTAGCTGGTCATTTGTCACAGAGATCACCTTGTCTATAGAGCACAATTAAGACTATATGAAGAGTAACTGGTCCACTGTTATGGATCCCAGTATCAGGGGTCTGCGAGCTGATTGCAAGAATATTGTCAGTAGGCTACGAACCGTTCGTTGGTAACTTCCGAAGAGGTCTTTGGTTACCCAGCCTTACACTTATACCGGCATTGGTGCCGGCCAGCTCATGCATTTGGACTGTATAGCACGCCTGGCCCGCTTTACGCTCACTTTAGTTTGCGCCTTAGCTCCCGGACCGTGACTATTGGCCGCCGCCTGGTTACTTATTTACTGCTCGTTACTTATTACTGCAATAACCTCGCGTCCCCATCTTCCGCGACGGTTTCCGCTAATCAACTAAGTGCGCTTAAGACGCGCGCTTAACATGTCTTCACGCGTTGACCAATTCCGCAGACCGGGCTTCCGAAGGGGCACGACGAAGCAACGCCTGCCTGATGAACTCTGTAATGCGGCTCTGGAATACCGTGACATCGTACCGCAGTGCATGACGTCGGATGGCTTCCGGATCCCAGGTAACAGATTCGAGATGATCCAACGCAGCAACCAGTGCCTCCGGTGTCGGCTCGTCAAAGAAAGTCCCATTGAGACCTTCGATGACAGTTTCGGTCGCGCCCCCTCCGGAATACGCGGCGATGGGACGTCCTGCTGCATTGATCTCAAGTGCAGCGATGCCGAAGTCCTCCTCTCCTGGAAAGATAAGCGCACGGCAGCGGCGAGCGTGCTCGATAACGACTTCGTCTGATGCCCGGCCAAGAAAGCTGACGGTCGGTCCGGCCATAGCCTGGAGACGATGGCGGTCGGGACCGTCGCCAATAACAACCAGCCGCCGACCGGAGCGAGTGCAGGCCTGGACCGCCAGGTCGAATCGCTTATACGGAACCAACCGCGAGAGTACGAGATAAAAGTCTTCCGGGGGAGCGATGGGAGTGCCGGGCTCGGGACCGAAGCGGGTGGTGTCAACGGGTGGAGGTATAACCGCGGCATCCACTCCGAAAGCGTGGTAGAGGCGCTCAGCAACGATAGACGAATTTGCGATATAGAGGTCAGGTCGCCGGGCAGCACGCAGTTCCCACTCTTTAAGCAAGCGCAAAGGCATCGCCAGTAATGCGCTCTTCAGGCGGCCGCCTTGCTCCTGTGAGAGATAGTCCTGGGTCCGCCAGACCCAGCGCATGGGCGTGTGAGAGTAGCAGACGTGAAGTGCGCCGGGACGACGGTGGACACCTTTGGCGTACCCGAAGCAGCTGGTGACGACCAGATCGTACTCGGACAAATCGACCTTACCGACGGCGAGGGGATAGAGCATAAAGTAGGCCCGGAAGAACTTTCCCCGTGCAGGAAGCCGTTGCATCCACGTATTTTTTATCCTGACTCCGCGAAGGTATGGGGATAAGCGTTCTGTAGCAGAGAGAGTGGAAAGTAGCTCAGTGTCAGGAAATGATGATCGCAGCGTGCGGTACAACACCTCGGCAACCCGTTCTGCACCACCGTTCTGGGCAAAGTTATCGTGGAAGAGGGCAACTTTGAAATGATCTACGTCTGCATTTGAATAATTGGAATTGAGCATTGGTCTCGCCTGTGTGCATGTGGTGTCCGTTGCGGATGCGACGGTACGGGGGAGATTGGAGCGAAGGAAGGCTGCGAACGTAGTCGTAAAGCGCTGCATGGAGAAAGTTCGCAGGCTCTTCAAACGCCACATCTTGGAGGAGTTACACCGAACTCTCGGTACGACCGGCGCCCACTCAAGAGGAGCGATAATGGTCTTTGAGCTGCCGCTTAATACCGACCAAGCACCTTAGATCAGAAGCTTACTACTTTGAACAAAAGAGAAAGTGGTCATCACCGGACAACACGGTGAAGAGAATATTCTGAATTCCATTCAATGGTCTCGAACGTACGACTTCTACGAAATTTGCGATTTTCCCATGGATTGACATAGATAACCCACAGGTCACGTGGAGCGCGCCGCAGCGACTGCTCAATATTCGCGATCACGCGATCCATAACCTTCCCCTGGAAAGGGTTGAATAAATAGATCACCGTCGGTTCGTTCGGAAATACGAACTCGGCCGCATCGCCCCAGATACAGCTGGCGCGAGCCTGTGAACCAGTCCGCCTTTCATAGTTGCGAATATTGAGATTCGCCGCATCAGCGAGGGTTTTTGAATACTCCACGCCAGTAATGCTCTTGAATGAGTACTTTGACGCTAGGAGTAACGGTAAGCCTTTGCCCGCTCCGAGGTCGATAAAGCTGTAGTCGCTCAAGCGTATAGGTAAACTCTGGATAGTCTTATGAAACACCTCCTCATGCGTCGGCCAGTAATACATACCCCACTTTGTATTGGGGCTCTGGATTGCCAAGCACTCGAAACGGTCATCGCTGCTTTCTGCCGTGAAGCGCTCGTCGCACAGCACCGCGCCGTCTTTCCCGTGCCCCCTCGTCAACACACCGACGAGCCTTTGAGAGTAATGGGAGATAGCGCCCCTTATCCCCCGGAACCGAAAAGTCGCCATCCAGATATAAATGCGATTGCGAAACGCCGGGGAATGGTTAACGGTTCCCTTGACCGCACTGTAACTTTCCACTAACGACGACATGGTGGGTTCTCCAGGGTGTTCTTATCTATGGCGCAGGATGGTTTCAGTAATAGCGTGGCCGGCCCGCGCCGCACCCAAAAGCTCTTATGCTATTAAGAGCTTTTGGCTTTATTGGAAAAGGCGAGACGCTGCATCCCGGTTGTTGGGATCCCGCGCCACCTATGCACTCGGGCAGTCACACATCTCACTCCGCACGCGGTTCACATGATAATGACAGCACAGTCACGCTGTCTTTCCTAAACTTTCCGGCTGAGGCGCGGCGATCATAGATCGCGAGTTAGTCTTAACCTGGTACACACTCGTCAGCAGCATGTTAGCCAGCCGCTTGGCATATACCTCAGGCGTATCGCGCCTGGTCAGTGCCAGACGGGCAGCCGAGGCCAACCTCGTGCGCTGCTCGGGATGCTTCTCTGCCCAAAGGATGGTTCGTACCATCTGGGCTGAGTCTCCTGGTCGAACCAGCCACGCTGTTCTTCGATCTGAGAGTAACTCGGGAACTCCATCGACGGCGAATGCCACGGTCGGAAGCCCGGCTGACATAGCCTCAAGAAGAATCATCGGAAACGGCTCGTTTCGGGACGGAAGAACCAGCAAATCCATGGTCTCTAATAGCAGAGGTACATCTTCCCGCTTCCCTAGCAAGCGAACGCTGGCCGAGATCCCAAGATCGTGGATCCTCTGCCTGAGCCTGTCTTCGTAGGGTTTGTTACACGGAAACAAAGCTGAGCCGACGATGAGCAGCAATGCGTGAGGGCTGGACTTGAGCACCTCGGCAAACATTTCCACCATTGCGACTTGATTCTTTCGCGTACAGATCTGTCCCACGCAGCCAATGAGAAGGCGGTCTGTAGCGCCAAGGTCAGCCCGCAGGCGGGCACGTTCCTGGTCCGTCGACCGCGCTCGCTGGCCGGTCGAAACATTATGCAGCACCTCTGTCTTTGCTGTGAGAACTCTCCTCCACAGGACTCCGCAAAATGTACGTGCCGTGGCACGTGATACGGCGACCTGGCTAGTGCGACGCGAGACTGCAGCCAGGGCACGAATTCCTACAGAGAACGGATGTTTCGGGAGGGTATCGTGTATATGCCACACGATCGGGAGCTTCAGCCCCACCGTCGCCATGCTTGCCACCAGACCGGCGCGAACACTATTGGCATGCACTACGTCTGGTTGAAGCGATCGGAGTTGCATCCGTAGACTTCGTATCGAGGTGACAAACGAGCGGAGATATTTTGTCAGTTCAACTGGATTCCACGTGAAGCGGGCGTCGAGGGAATGGCATTCCTTCGTCTCGATGCCGAGTAGGGTGGCCTGATTCTGTAGGGGACCGTCGGGCGACAACACTACGGAGTGCAGGCCCTGGTCTCGTAGATGAGGTAGCGTGTCTAACAGCACACGCTCAGCGCCGGCGACAACGCCGGTGTGGTTGTAGTGGACGACTCGCAATCCTGTCATATACTGTTTAACCTCACATCTGCCGGACTTACGATGCTTGATCGTTATCTGTCGCACGAATAGCCGGCCTATTCCCGCGTTCCGCCCTTGCGGACATGTACGAAACGGACAAGCCGTAGCATAGATTCGCCCTTCGGTTCCTGGGCGGCATTATCTCGTGCACATCGATAACATGTGCATTCGTCGTCGCCGGCATTGCCATTCGTTCCACTGGTAGCAACTCGAGGCTGGGAACCGGAATCCTATGCTTAGGCCGTCATCAGTAGGCAACACCAACAAGGCAGGAAAGAAACATTACGCCCCCCCAGAACCGCGGAGGCTAAGGTCAGGTTAGTCCGCGCGTGAGGGAGCCATGCAATGAAAGGGTGTTATGGGTCGCTCGCCATGTCTACACCATTGATAGTGTGCTTACCGCAGAGTCTATGGCGAGTTGAAGCCGCCCGGCGGCGACCCTCACATACGGCTCCTGGAAGATGCTGGTATGGTCCCCAGGAGCTTCGAAGACTTCCTGCTCCTCAATGAGAGCTTTCCATCTTGCGGCCGCATCCCAACGATCGCTCCGCGGCCGCTGTCCCGACTGCAGAAAAAGAACCCGTCCGTGATATGGAGATGGGACGTAACTCATTTGAGCGACGATCAAGGCCTGGTACAGCTCTTGCACAGTCCGGGTCGATGTTTCGCGAGATCGATGGAAACGCTCCCATGTTCTTTGCTCGCGCATCACCCTGAGACCTCCCATGCGTTGCTTCAACAGATTCTTCCAATGGGATGGAGGGGAGTGACGCATTGCTGACAGGTAAAAGGCCTCTCGTTCCAAACGCCGCCTGGACCGCTGAGACAAGGAGAGACCTTGAAGATATCCGGGGGGGAGAACCTCTCCCATAACCAACAGCGGTATCTCATACCCAAGCCTCTGGAAATGCTGTGCGCATTCGTAGGCAAGCGGCGAAGTATGGCAAAAGCCGGCGAGCACGTAAGCCTGGCTTGGGTATAGCTGCTGAATCCTTTTAACCATGCACAGTGCTAGATCTTCAAGCCGGTAATCGGGCGCCGTAGAGGCCAGCTCTTCCTGACTCAGGACGAAAGATAAGACCGGTTGCTCCGCGGATAGATATGAGGTCAGGCGCGGTTGCCAAGGCTCCGGGGCGACCCAGATCAGCGGAATCTTGTTCGCAAAGCCCCGATTCACAACGGCCATATGAGAAACAGCGTTTCCGGATAGCAGGTGAGCCAAATAAGCGATCGTCGGTGTTTGTATGAAAGAGAACAGCGCGACACGTTTTCCAAAGCGCGATGTTATGCGTGCGATCATCCGGGTCGCTGCCAACGAGTGACCGCCAAGCTCAAAAAAGTTGTCGTGGCGACCGATTTGTTCGATCTTGAGCAGTTCGGTCCAGATCTTCGCTAGCACCGCCTCCGTCTCTCCCACTGGTGCCTCGTAGCCGTGAGACGCGTAAGCGTCCCTGCCCGGAGCAGGCAGCCCCTTGCGGTCCAGCTTGCCGTTCACCGTCACGGGCATCGACTCCAACATCACGAACGCCGTCGGCACCATATAATCGGGCAATTTCGCCGCCAGATGAAGACGTAGCACTTCTGCTCTGCCTTCGTTGCTCCCAACAGCATTCGCGGTATAGTAGGCCACCAGGCGCTTGTCGCCTGGTTCATCCTCGCGTGCAATCACCACTGCGTCGCGTACCTCAGAATGCTCGGCTAACCGAGCTTCGATCTCCCCTAACTCGATCCGGAAGCCACGGATCTTCACTTGAAAATCGTTGCGTCCGAGATATTCGATGTTTCCATCAGCAAGCCACCGGGCCAGGTCCCCGGTCCGATACATTCGACCGCCGGGATAAGAGGTGAACGGATCAGGCAGGAACTTTGCCGCGGTCAGCTCCGCTCGGTTCAGGTAGCCGCGCGCTACCTGAACTCCCCCGATATACAGCTCACCCACAGCTCCAATTGGCGCCGGCTCACCAGAATCGTCCAAAATGTAGATCTGGGTGTTGGCAATGGGCCGTCCAATGGGCGGGTTTGCCTGCTGGAACAGCCCCGGTGGGCAGGTCCATGCGGTCACATCGACAGTTGCTTCGGTCGGTCCGTATAGGTTGTGCAACGCCACCCCTGGCAGACGCTCCTTGAACCGTCGCACCAGGGTGCCCGGGAGGCCTTCTCCGCTACACACCACATGCTTCAAGCCAGAACCTTGTAACAGGTCAGCATGTTCGACAAATACCTGCAGCATCGAGGGAACGAAGTGGAGCGTCGTTATGTTATATCGCTGTATTGCTTCGCAAAGGTAAGCGGGGTCTTTGTGCCCTTCAGGTCGTGCCATGACAAGCCGGGCGCCAGCAAGTAGAGGCCAGAAGAACTCCCACACTGAAACATCGAAACTGAAAGGGGTCTTTTGTAAGACTGCGTCCTTGCAGGTCAAGTTATAAGCCCGCTGCATCCAGACGAGCCGATTCACCAGACCTTTGTGTTCGACCATAACCCCCTTCGGTAGGCCGGTGGAACCGGAGGTATAGATGATGTAGGCAAGGTGTTTCGAAGTGAGTCCGATGACGTGGCGGTCAGGATTGGTCTCGGGCATGACACGCCATGGCGGAGTTGGCGCTGCAAGGTCGAGGATCGGCCGGCCGTCGTTGATTCCGGCGAAGATACCTTTTAGATGGCCTTGGGTGAGCAGCACAACCGCGCCGCAGTCCTCGAGCATGAAGCGGAGCCGATCCACCGGGTAGGCGGGGTCCAGAGGAACATAGGCTCCGCCGGCCTTTACGACCGCCAGCAGGGCGATGACCATCTCGAAACCGCGCTCGGCACAAATGGCCACGCGCATATCAGGCTTTACGCCCAGTTCTCTCAGGTAATGAGCCAAAATATTGGCTCGCCGGTTCAGCTCATGATAACTAAGCGAGTCCTCTTCAAAGACAACCGCAGTAGCGCGAGGCGTGCTGGCTACTTGTTCTTCCACGAGCTCATGGATGCAGCTGGCGGCGGGGAACTCGGCCTTGGTGTCGTTGATTTCGCGGATCAGCCAGAGGTCATGTTGACTCAACATGATCGGCAGATCCGATAAGCGCCGACCTGTGTCTTCAACAATGGACATCGATCCTCCCTTTACAGACTCATGCCTATCGTTGCTCGTTTCGCTTGGACGATTCCTGCGTTCCGGAGCGATTGATAAAGCGGAGCGTATTTCCCTATCAGGCCGCACCCGACCCTCCCAAAACAGCAGGCAGGGTCTTCGCCAGAATTTTCAGGTCCAGCCAGAGAGACCAGTTATCGATATATTGCATATCCAATTCCATCCATTTGCGAAAGGTGGTGGAACTTCTTCCATTAACCTGCCATAGACATGTAATCCCGGGCCGGACACTGAACCGGCGACGTAATCGATCCTCGTCAAAGCCCTGATAATCACGCAGGGGTAGAGGTCGAGGTCCAACCAGACTCATATCCCCTTTGAGAACGTTCAACAACTGGGGAAGCTCGTCGATACTGGCTTTGCGGAGGTACTTGCCCAGGCGGGTGATGCGCGGGTCTGCTTTTATTTTGAATACCGGACCATCCGCCTCATTGAGTTTTTCAAGATCTAACTGTAGCTTTTCCGCGTTGACGACCATGGTGCGAAATTTGTACATGCGGAATTTTCTCTTGTTCATACCCACACGCTCTTGAACGAAGAACACGGGCCCAGGGGAATCCAATTTTGCCAGCAGGGCAACGATGAGAAGCAGGGGGGCGAGAAAAAGGAGGAGGGCTGAAGAAGCAGCGATGTCCAATAGCCTTTTAAAGACTGAAGGCCAGCCTTCGCAAACGGTCGTACTGTATGTCGAAAGGTGTAAGGCATCAAGTTGTTTCGCTTCGAAATGCCCCTGCTGACAATCGAAGAGACTGTTGAGGGTGTGCACCATAACACCCTGCTCCTGGCACTCGCCCACAATACGAGCTGCCTGGGAGTAATACGACTTCATGGGAAGCGCGATCACCACTTCATCAACGATGCGCTCGCGCAAAAATTCGGAAAAGTGATCCAAACCAGTGACGATTGCATGGCCATTCTTACCGAAGTCCCGGTTGCCTATCCACTCGTCGTCAGCGAAGCCGATCAGGTGATAGCCCAAATCTGTCCTGCTGGCGATGGTATGGGCAAATTCTTCTGCCCTCGGGTTCGTGCCAACAATCAACACATGGCGGAGGTTACGGCCATGCATACGAACGATGGCGAGAAACTCGCGCATCAGCACGCGGCACAGAATCAACAGAGAACTGGATAGAGCCCAGAACAGCACAATGAAGGGAAATGTGATCATCCGCAACTGAAAAATAGATGCGACTGCGGCAAGCACAATTGTCACCAGGAAAGTTGCTTTCAGGACATCGGTAAACTCCTGGTTTCGATCGCCAAGCCTCCTGGAGCTATAAAGACCAAATGTGGCAAGGATCGAATGCCAGAAATAGACCAGGCCAAGGAACAATAGAATGTTGAGGACCTTGACGCGGAGGGAGAAGAACGAGGTGAAAGAACCCAGAGCAGTCAGGTGCCAAACTTGCACCGCTGCGACCAGATATGAGAAGGCAAGAATCAGGAGATCAAAAAGCATCAACACGTCGACTAGGAGTTTTCGGCGGAAATTTGTCATGGCAGAGTCTCGTCCAATGAGTTTTATTATTCAGCGGTGAAACCCAATCAGTGGTCATTGCTTGTTGGAAAAAAGGCTCCGCTCTTCAAGGGGCGCAGCTTCAGGATTATCCACGGAAATTTGTAAGACGCGGCAAGTTGTTTACTCCAATCGTTCGACCCGATAACTACCCAGTTGAACCTTCAGCGACCTTTGGATGGCCCCGACAGAGATTACGATCTCCCGGTTGTCGGAGTGGACGGTCAGAACTCCCTCGACTCCTTCCAGGCAACCGCCACGGATTCTGACTCTCTCTCCAACAGCTGGAAACGGTCCCGGTGTAATACCGATGCTGCCGGCAGCCAAGGCACGCACCGCGTCCATCTCAGGGCCGGGCACAGGGACCAGGTCGCGTCCACAGGTCACGAATCGGACCAGGCCGGGGAGGCGCAGCACTTTGATGAGCAATTCCGGGGCGGCTTCCATACGCACAAAGGTGTAGCCGGGAAACAGCGGGGTTTCTACGAATTTCGTGCGGTCACTCCATCGCCGTTCTTCGAGACAAGTGGGCGCAAAGGACTCGAAGCCTTCCTTGCGGAGTGCAACATCCACCCTCTTCTCGCACTGATAACGTGTCTGCAGTGGATACCATTCGGGGCCCGAGGCAGTTGATGTCCGCTGAGGAATTCCGTTGTTGTTTTCTATTTGCCTTCGTTGCATAGCTTCGCCCTGTGAGCCACACGGTGGCTTTCTGATCTGGAACAACCTGAATTTCCCCTGGGAAACCTGGCGCCCTGAACTGTAGCAAAGGATCGCGGAAATCCTTGCTGGGAGAGTTGTCGCGTACTGCAAAATTAGCGGGAGTACCCTTCCCCGGCAATAGAACTAATCTCCCGCTTCGCACTGAACTTTCTACCTGAGTGAATGGGCCCGGCACGGGGGACGCCGGCGATGGGCTCAATAGTAGTGCTCGCCACAAGGCCATAAATACGCAGATTCCCGTCTTAGAGATAGAGTGTCTTCCTCTAACATTCCCCTGCTTAGGCGAACGGGGCCGGCTTATGGACGGGTAAAGGCTTACCGGAATGGGGGCGCAGAGCGGCCAGAGTAATGAACGCTCTGGGTACTAAGGTTATACGTAAAGAAACCAGGAAAACTTATTGTTTTCTGCCCTAGATGTTGTACAGTCACAACTGCGGGCGAGAAAAAACCGGGTGAGATGGAAAGTACCCGGTTTAGAATATTGGAAGCAAAACCATTGTGTTACCCCGAACTTAATTGGAAACTTCCAGCTAGATTAGTTACGATTTGCTAGACAAAAGTTGCGGCATCCTCCCTCTGAAATTAATCCAACGTTTTTGGATTTTGACCCATCCGGAGTTTGCCTTATGCTTTCTGCCACTACCCGAGTAATCGTTTATGACAACAGCAGCTTGCAAAGTGAATTGCTGGCAACAGGCTTAGAAAGCCTGGAGCTTGGCTTTGAAATAAAGTGTGCGAACAACCCGGAATCTTTGGTTGACCTGCTCTCGGTCGATCAGAACTGGGTGGTGGTCATCTCCGATACCAGTATGAACGGGAGCGCCATTTCTCTGGCCAAGCACTTGCGCGCGCGCTTTCACGGATTACCCCTTGTTTTCCTATTACAGGAAGGCCGCGGTGACAGAGTGATTGAGGCATTCAGGACAGGCGCCAGAGGAATCGTTTACAGCAATGAGAGCCTATCTCAGTTAGCAGACTGTATCGCTCATGTTTACAAAGGGGAAGTGTGGGTACGAGGAATCGACCTGGGATTAATTCTCGACGGCTTACTTAAGCCAAGCGTGCGGGTAACGGATGTGACCGGGCGAACGCTGCTTAGCCCACGAGAGGAAGAGATATCGCGATTGGTGGCTGAGGGTATGAGCAACCGGGAGGTCGCGCGCGCCCTCAAGATCAGCGAAAGCACAGTAAAGAATTCTTTGTTCCACGTTTTCGAAAAGCTCGGGATATCGAACCGCGTGGAACTGGCACGCTATGTGACAGGGGCCGCGGAACAAGAGGGGCGCGCATTCCAGTAGAGCTCCGGCATGCCGGCTCCGAATCGAAGCACGTGCTCTAGTGATTCTGTCCGGAGTCGCCTCCAGGCCCGGGCGTGGAGCCGAAACGGGGATAGCGGCCGCGGAAATCTCCCTTAGGCGCATCTGCCTGAAGCGTCTTCCACTGATCCGGGGTGAGTACCCTGCGCAGCCCGAGCAGCATGCGGGCGTTGGCTTTTTCCAGTTCCGCTCGAGCCTGCGCCACACGGTCAATCTGGGCAAGAATCTTTCCCTCATCCGGCTGGTCGGCAGCCAGCAAGGGTTCCATCGCGGTCTCTTCTTTACGCAGGTTGGAGCTAAGGTCCATCAAAGTCGGGCGGCTTTGCTCGAATACCGCCTCCATTCTCTTTTGCTGGTCAGCGGTAAGGCCTAGCTTCTGCGCCAACTCCGGATTGTTCCACCAGCGGCCATGAGGCCCGAGATGAAAGGCCCGCTCCAGCGGTGGGCGGCGTCCCTCCATAGGAGGCGGTCCCATGCCGTCTGCCGGTCCGTTTTGTGGTGGTGGGGCCGACTGCGCGAGCGCAGCACCCGATGCGCAAGCAATCCACAACAGGCCGGCCCAGGAGAGCCGCCACGCCGCCCCAAGGTGCCGGATGCTAGTTTCTCTGGGCAATGTGTTTGCTCCCTCGCGCAGAGGTAGCTACGCCTGATTCGTCGTCGTCCCCGATCGGGACCAGGTTGGTCAGCGACTCCATCGACGAGGGAACAGCAACGGAAAGTTGTTGGTCCACCTGCTCCAGCAACGCATCGTCACTGATATTCGAAACCTTGTGAACCGGCCGCGTGCTCGAAGGGTGAAAAGAAACCAGCGCGAAAGCCAGCAGCACAATAGGGAGCACAGCGGCGATAGCCCATCGCAGCGCGAGTACGGAAAACCCTTTTCCGGTAGAAGCTTGCCACTGCTGCGGGCGGGTTGCCAGACACTCTGAGCTCCACTCCATGGCGGCACTGCGGAAAATGACCACGCCGTGCTCCAGCCGAGCCACCGCAGCCCGGCATGCGGCACATTCCGTAAGGTGGTGAAGCATTTGCGGAGTGCGCTGTTCTAAGACGTACTCCTCCTGCTCCCAGGCTGACAGATGGTTAGTTTTCATCTTGTCCTCTCCATCGCCTTACGCACCGAGGCGAGCGCGCGGTGCAAATGGCTCTTCACGGTCCCGACATGCAGCCCCATAGCGGCCGCGATCTCGGGCAGTTCCATCTCTTCCACGAAGCGCAGAAGAAAGACGCTGCGCTGTTTGCGGGGGAGATTTTCCACGGCGTCCCACACCCCGCGCAGCTCTTCCCTGACCATCAAAAAAGTCTCGGGGGAGAGTCCCGGCGAGCGGAGACGGTCAGCTACGGCGCCTACCTCGGCTGCGGTGGAGCTCGCTGTCTTCCAAAACTGAAACTTCCGGGAGCGGGTGGAATCGCGAATGAGGTTGGTCGCGATCCGGGTCAGCCAGGTGGCTATGCTGCAGTCCCCGCGAAACTCATCGCGAGCCTTGTATGCCCTCAGGAAGCAATCCTGAGTCACAGTTTCCGCCAGGTCGGGATCCCTGAGCGATAGCAAGGCGTAACGATATATGCGAGACCGGTAGGTGGCGCAGAGCGTGTTTACATCGGCAAGCTCTGCAATCATCCGGTCTCGCAGGGGTGAAAGCTCTCCAGCGTAGATAAGCTGCTCCACTGCTTCCATAGACGCGCCTTTCTGGGCAGCAGTTTACGCCGAAAGCCCTGTTCGGGCACCGTCGAGGCCCAAGCTTCGCGATCAACAACCATTCATCGGAACATTGGACCACCGCGCCCTGGTCCGCCCATCATATGTTCTTCTTCCAGCTGAGAATACTTGGTCTTCTGGTCGGTGGTGAGAAGGGCATAGAATTGGGCTCGGGCAAGGGCGTGGGCGGCCAGCATTTCGCCGCTCATTTGGCCCAACGTGCCCGCAGTTGACTGGATAGTAGCAGTGTCGTTGGCCTTGATGGCTGCTTCCATGGCTTGGTGAGCGGTGCGCTCGCTGGCTCGTGAGTTCTGCTCCGTGGTGGCTTCAGTGGTAAAGATAGAGGTGGCTTGCTCTACTTGGGCAGGAGTCAGGGAGAACAGCGTAGTGTACCGCTCGACTTGGCGCTGGGCGATGGTTGCAGGGGACGGCGGGGTGTGGGGGGATTGCGCCTGGGCCATCGGTAAGAGACCCAGGACTGCAAATAGCGCAAGCGACTTCATACTTCCTCCTCGAAAATGGAGACGGTTGGAGGCCGGCAACCAGTACCAGCCTCATTGATTTTGAGCTTTCTCGCCTCAATAGACGGAAGCCTTGGCTTGCCGGTTTACCGCAGATTTGCAGTGGGTTTGGACATAGGCAACAGCACAAGGACCGCCAAGCCCCCGCTCCCAGGAGCTCATGGCCGCAGGCCAGCATGACCAAGCGAAACCCGGCTAGAAATGCTCCAGCGAGCTGGGCGGTAGCCTGGGACACGCCGGCAAGAGGAAGGCCGGCCTGGGCTGAGCCCGCACCTCGGCCGCCAAGCCGGAACGGGCCTGGGGGCTCGATATTGCGCCTGGTCACGGAGCAAAGCGCCGGATAACGCCACCGCCCGAGTGGGGCTCTTTGGTAAACAACCTTCGCTGTCCTCACCGCATCCCTCGTCTTCAGCCGATGAGACGCTGCACCCCTCTCACTACTCGGCAAGGTGTGTCTATGCACGAACGAGCGTCTGTCTTGATGGTCGACGATGACCCTGTACACCTGCGGATCTACGGTTGGATCATCGAATCCGCAGGCTATCGGGCGTTGCCGGCCGAGGTCCGATTCGGAGCCATTGAACTTCCCCAGGAGCCTGCGGACCTGGTCCTGCTCGACTATCACTTCGCCGGGCTAACCACTGCCGTGGAGATCGCGAAGTTGATCCAGTCGCGCCATCCAAATGTTCCCCTCATTGTGCTCTCCGAGGCGCATGGCCTGACGGACGACATCGCACCGCTGGTCCAGGGATTTGTGCGCAAGGGAGAGCCCGCAAAGCTCGTCGCCAGGCTCCATCAGCTGCTCCGGCCGTCGCCATAGAAATTGCCTTCCCGATTGCGCGCGATGCTCTTTGACCCAGGTGACATGGCCTTTCTCTCGAAGACAATCCGCACATGCCTGCTCAGCTTAGCTGCTATGGGCACGGCATCGCTCTGTTTAGCCACACCGCAGCAACCGTCGCCAGCGGGAATCTCGCCGACGCAGCTGAAATCTCTCTCGCTCGAGCAACTGGGCGAAGTGGAAATCACAACCGTCTCCAAGCAGCCCGAAGAGGTCTGGCAGACTCCGGCGGCCGTCTTTGTCGTGACCCACGACGATATTCGCCGAAGCGGAGCCACCACCATTCCCGAGGCACTGCGGCTGGTCCCGGGGGTCGAGGTCGCGCGCAGCCAGAGCGGCGCGTGGGCGGTGGGCATCCGGGGGTTCAACAGCGGCTTCTCCAAAGACCTGCTCGTCCTCATCGACGGCCGCAGCGTCTACACGCCGCTCTTCGAAGGGGTCTACTGGGATGTGCAGGACCTGGTGTTCGATGACATCGATCGCATCGAGGTGATCCGCGGCCCCGGCGGCACTATCTGGGGACCAAACGCGGTCAACGGCGTCATTAATATCATCACCAGCAAAGCCGCCGACACCCAGGGAGCTTATGTGCAGGTGGCTGGCGGAGGGCCTGTCGATCGCTTCATCGGCGAGCTTCGCCTCGGTCTGCACCCCCGCGCCAACCTGCAACTCCGCCTCTTCGCCAAAGGCTTCAACCGCGGACCGGAGCAGAACCCCGGCGGCGATCCTTATGACCAGTGGCACCAGGAACGGGGCGGGTTTCGCGCTGACTGGCAGCCCACCAAGCGCGACACCGTGACCGCTTCTTCCGTCATCTATGGGGGCAAGACCGGCGACCAGAACACCATCGGCGAGTTCTTCCCTCCCTCACAGCTGGTGGTCGACGGCCAACAGCTCGTCTCCGGCGGAGACATCGTGGTTCGCTGGGATCGCCAATTAAGCGGAAATTCGGGCTTCTACGTGGAGGGCTACTTCGATCGCACCATTCGTGCCACCTCGCAGTTCACGGAAACACGCAACACCGAGGACGTGGACTTTATCGACCACCTCGGCACCCTGCCCCGGCAGAATCTGATTCTCGGCGGCGGCCTGCGCGAAAGCCCCAGCCACCTGGTCCAGACCCAGGCCACGGTGAACTTCCTGCCGAACAAGATCAACAACTACGTTTACAGTCTGTTTGCGCAGGACACTTTCCGCCTGGTCCCAAAGCGGCTGCTGCTGACGGCCGGCTCCAAGTTCATCTACGACCAGTACAGCGGCTGGGGAGTGCAGCCGACTGCCCAACTGCTTTGGCGTCCGAATGGCAACACGGCCTTGTGGACCTCAGTCGCCCGCGCCCTGCGGACTCCCGGCCGCCTGGACCGCGACCTCAGCCTTATTGGCAACGTCACTCCCACCGGCCCCAACGGACCCATCTTCCTGCAAGTCGAAGGCAATCCTGACTTCGTTCCCGAGGTCCTCATTGGCTATAGCGCCGGGCTCCGCCAGCTGCTGTGGCGTAAGCTCTACGTGGATGTTGCCACCTTCCACAACCAGCACGACAATATCGAGAGCTACGGCGGCCCGGCGCCGCTGCTCACCTTCCCTACTAACCCGTACCCCTACGAGCAAATCAACATTCAGTTTGCCAACGGGCTGCGCGGCGTCTCCGACGGAATTGAAATCGCCCCCGACTGGAAGCCCCTCTCCTGGTTCGAAGTCCGGGGCAACTACTCTCATGTTCACGTCGCGCTACACTCCAAGCCGGGTTTCGATCAGGAGGCGTATGCAAACAGTATCGAAGGCTCCAGCCCGCATCGCGAGGCCTCGGTGCAAGGCATCTTCACTCTGCCCCACAGGCTTGAGGTCGTCCCTGACTACCGTTTTGTCAGCGCACTGCCGGCCGACGACGTGCCCAGCTATCAGACTGCTGACGCCCGCATCTCCTACCACGTGGAACGCCATCTGGATTTGTCGGTGAGCGGCCGCAACCTGCTGCAGCCGCAACATAAGGAGATAACGGGAGACAACAGCAACCCCGTGGGCATCAAGCGCGAGGTCGTCGCCGGCCTCACCTGGTATTGGTGAGGCCCTATGCGCCTTTGGATCCATCTGGCCGTCTCCATTCTGCTGGCTGCAGCTGGGCTCGAGTGCGAAGCTCGCGGGCAAACGGCCGGCCCCTCACAATATGACGTTGAGGCCGTCTACCTATTTGACTTTGCCAAGTTTGTTCGTTGGCCGGCGGAGGCGGATCACGACACGATTGCTATTTGCGTCGCCGGGCAGAACACATACGTCGACACGCTGAAAAAGGTCGTCGCCGGCGAACGCATCGGAAGCCGCCCGTTCGAGGTCCGCGCCATCCAAAAGGGTGACGAAGAAGCAGGCTGCAACATCCTTTTCTTCGATAGCTCCGTCAAAGCACACTTGGACCAACTTCTGGCTGCCAGTGCGGGCAAGCCGGCGCTGACGGTAAGCGACATCCCTGGTTTTCTCAACCACGGCGGCATGATCCAGTTCATTCTTACCGGCAACCGGGTTCGCTTCTCGGTTGACCTTCGCCCGGTCGCGCGCAGTGGTCTCTCACTCAGCTCCGAACTGCTCAAGGTGGCCGCCACCGTGGACGGTAACCCCGCGGGCGGAGGTGGACTGTGAACCGCCGCCAGATTCCCCCTCTTTCGGTGCGGCTCACACGCATGAACCTGCTGGTGAGTGGCGCGGCGCTGCTGATCGCCGCGCTGGCGTTCTTCCTGTACGACATGGTGTCTTTCCGCCAAAATCTGATTGGTAATCTTGACGCCGAAGCGCGGATCATCGGCGAGAACACGGTAGCCGCACTGATGTTTAACGACCAGCAGAGCGCAGCCAACACGCTCATGAGTCTGCGCCGCGCACCGGATGTGGTGGCCGCGGTGTTGACCACCAACGACGGCAGGGTGTTCGCCCGCTATGGGGTTCTCAATGGGAGCAGAAGAGTAGCGCAACAACTCGCTGCCGGCGAGACCGACGGCGTCTGGTCGTCGGGAACGCATGTGCTGGTGGCTCATCGCATTGTCTTCCAAGGCAAGCCGGTGGGAGTCGTGTACATCTCCGCCAGGCTCACGGAGATCGGCCGGCGAGTCCGCCGATACCTTCTGATCGCCTTCATCATTCTGCTCTTCAGCATGGCGGCGACGGTGGTAATCAGCGCTATTTCGCAACGCCTGGTCGCGCAGCCGATCAGCGAGTTGGCGGAGACAGCCCTAGTCGTCTCTCGTGACCAGGACTACTCCGTGCGCGCAGGCATCCATGCAGATAGCCGCGAAATCGCGGTCCTGGTCGAAGCCTTCAACACCATGCTCAACCAGATTCAGGAACGCGACACCGCGCTCAACCAAGCCCGCGCCGATCTTGAAGTCCGGGTGGAAGAACGAACCGCGGAGCTGCGGACGGCCAACCGGGAGCTTGAGGCCTTCTCCTACACGGTGGCGCACGACCTGCGCGGTCCCCTGGACGCCATCGGCGGCATCGCCTTCCTGCTTGCGCAGTCTTGCGGCAGCGCCGGCGATGCAAATGTCCAGAGCATGATCGAGCAGCTCAAGCTCTCCACCACCAACATGGGGTCGCTCATCGACGACCTTCTGAACTTTGCGCGCGCCTCCACCGCGCCGGTCAAGTCCGGTCCTGTTGACCTGAGCGGGATGGCCCGTGCGATCGCCGCTGAGCTCACCACATCAGATCCTGACCGGCCAGTGGACTTTGTGATCGAGGACACGCCTGAAGTGATTGCCGACGCCGGGCTCATGCACATTGTGCTCGACAACCTGCTGCGCAATGCCTGGAAGTACACCTCGCAGCATGCTCGCGCCTGTATCGAGTTCGGCGCCAAACAAAGCTTCGGGGCGAACCAGGCGCCGGGCAAGCTGATCTACTTTGTCCGCGACGACGGCGCCGGATTCGATCCAGCGCGGATGGGTCAACTCTTCCAGCCCTTTCAGCGCCTGCACGCCAAGCAGGAGTTCCCCGGCACGGGCATCGGGCTGGCCACAGTCAACCGCATCCTCGCCCGCCAGGGAGGTTCCATCTGGGCGGAAGGCGCGGTGGAAAAGGGCGCGACCTTCTACTTCACGCTCCATTGATATCCGGCGGGCGGGCCGGAAATCTGCTTTACTAATCTTGCTGAACTTCATCTTTGCTTAGGCACACGATTTCTTAAAGCGGAGCATTTTCCAATGAGATTCAAGTCTTTGGTAATGGCTGGGTTGTGGTTGTTTGCTTCGAGTGCTTTTTCGCAAAGCTGGACCATCGGCAATGCACAGATTGAGAGAAAGATTACTTTCGATCCCGCATCCGGGCTATTTACGGCAAGGCTTGCCGATCTCTCGACCCACTACGATCTCATCGCCGCGGAAAAGCGGACTGCCGCGGAATTTTCGTTTGCCTGCAACGGAGAGACTTTGACCCCGGCCAGCTCGGCTTTTCAACTGTTGCGAGCGGACGAGAGCAAGCTGGCAGATGGGACGCTGCTCACCATTCATCTCCGGAGCAAAGCATTTCCTCTTGAAGTCTCCGTCGTGTACCGGGTTTATAACGGGCATCCCGCAATACGCAAATGGCTGGTGCTGAGAAATACCGGCTCTGTTTCCTTGCACCTCACTCACATGAACATTGAAGCCATCGCCCCATCGGTCGGCCCTTCCAACGAGACCGTGTTGAACGCGCAGTACGGCACCATTCCAAGGGAGACTTTCTACACCGGCCGGTCAGAAGATGCGGGTCTGTTTGTATCCAATGCGCGCACCGGCGATGGCTTTGCCATTCTGAGCGAAGTTCCCGGCTATATGAAGCGGACAGAGATCAATGCCTGGTCGAATCCCGGGCGGGTTGGGGTTATGTACGACACCGACCTGATGCCCTTCGAACGTTCGCTTGCCCCTGGGACGGAGTTCAAGACGGCCGCAGTCTCGCTGCTGACCTTTCGCAACCGCGATGGTTTTAACGATCCCCATTGGATACTGCCGTCCTACACTGCCGGGGTACTGGAGCGAAAGCTCGATGCCCGGGGTGCGCCCTGGATCTACAACACGTGGGAACCCTTCGAGAGGAGCATCAATCGCGAGACCACACTCCAGTTAATCGACATAGCCGGAAAGATGGGGATGGATATCTTTACCATCGACGACGGTTGGCAACAGGAATACGGCGAGAACACGGTAAACCTCACTGCCTTTCCCGGGGGCCTGGACGCTATTGAAAAAGCAGTGGAAGCCAAAGGCATGCGCCTGGGATTATGGATCCCTCTGGCCGCCATCGGGCAGAAAACAGCAGACTACGTCAACCATCCGGAGTGGGCGGCGCTCGATCAAGCCGGGAAACCGAAACTTACTTCCACCATGGGTGGTTCAAAGGTGGTGATGTGCCTGGCGAGCCCTTTTCAGGACGCAGCGGCGGACCGGGTGAACGATGCCATAGAGCGCTTCCATCTCGCCTACGTGAAGCTCGACCTGACGACAATTTTCAACGCCTATGGAGAAGCCCCCGGCTGCTGGGCTAAAGGACACTATCACGGCGATTGGGCCGAGTCGTTGAACATGATCTATGAAGGCATCAGCCACATCACCAGTAAGGTTTATGAGAAGCATCCCGACGTTCTGCTCGACTTGACCTTTGAGCTTTGGGGTCAAAAACACGTGATCGATGCCGGCCTGCTGGCGGCCGGCGATCTGGATTGGATGAGCAACGTTAAAGATGGCCAGCCCGATGCCGCCGGGCCCGTGCAAGCCCGAACTCTGCTGTATCAGCGGGCGGCTTCCATGCCCGTCGACGCCATGCTTATCGGAAATCTGCACGCAGAGATACCAAGCGCGCAGGAAGTATTTGCCACCGCCATCGGATCCGCCCCTCTCCTGCTGGGCGATTTGCGTAAATTGAGCCCGGCAGATCAGCAGTGGTACCAGGACCACATCCGATGGTTCAAGCAGCTCAGGCAAAGCACCAACATCGACGAGAGCTTCTTCCCGCTGGGCAACTGGCGTCAGCCATCAGCGGCGGACTGGGACGGATTCGCCCGTCTGTCGCACACCGGCAGTGGCGTGATCGCTGTCTTTCGTAACCAGTCGAATACTTCGACGGCTAGCGTTCAACTGCCCCTCATGCCTGCGGGTTCATTCAAGGTGCACTCCGTGGTGACCAACAAAGATCTGGGTACATTCACGAAAACCGATTGGGCACATGGCGTTCCAGTCGGCTTTTCCGGGTCTCAATCGGTCGAAATTCTTGAAGTCAGTTCCGTCCACTGAGTGTTATGATCCCGTCTGTTTCCGGGTGCGGCCCCAAGGATGCCCAGGAAAATGGAGAAGACTTCAGTGATACAAGGAAACATTTCCCGGCTATTGGTTTTGAGCGCAATCGCAATCACCAGCGGCTCCTTGCTGGTTGCATCTTCGCGGGTCCACCATGCGCTACTCGGAGCTGCTGCCACCCCTGTCGTGGTCGCGATGAATGTTGAACGCCTGGATCCGGCCTTGGACTCTATCGTCCCCGCCAAGCCTGTTCTGAAGAGGGTCGCCACCGGGCCGGGGTTCAAATGGACCGAAGGACCGGTCTGGATACCGGCCGGCTATCTGCTCTTCGCTGAGATCCCCAGCAACAGCATTCGTAAGTGGACCCCAGGCGTTGGAGTGAGCATCTTTATGCAACCTAGCGGGTACGAAGGTTCCGCACCCTTCACCGGACCCGAGCCGGGCTCGAACGGCATGACGATCGATAGCCGCGGACGGCTCACAGTCGCCGGTCACGCGCAGCGGGACGTGTGGAGACTGGAGCAAATGGACCCCAAGGCGCAGATTACGATTCTCGCCGATAGTTACCAGGGCAAGCGGCTCAACAGTCCGAATGATCTCGTTTACAGATCCAACGGGGATCTCTACTTTACCGATCCGCCTTACGGACTCCCCATGCAGGACAAGGATCCAACCAAGCAACTGAAGGTCAACGGCGTCTACCGGATACCCGGCGCGACTGCCCAGCTGCCCGGCGCCCCTCCCAACCGGGCGCAGTTACAATTGCTGGTGAAAGATTTGCCTCGCCCCAACGGCATATGCTTCTCACCGGATGAGAAATATCTCTACGTGAACAACTCCGAACCGCAGAAGCTATGGATGCGCTACACGGTGAAGGCCGATGGAACGCTCACAGACGGAAAGGTTTTCTTTGATGCGACTTCCGATACCCGGCTAGGATCGCCCGACGGTCAGAAGGTCGATGAGCACGGGAATTTGTATAGCGCGGGGCCTGGCGGAGTTTGGATCTTCTCCCCTGAGGGCAAGCATATCGGCACCCTCGACATTCCGGAGCGAGTCGGCAATCTTGCATGGGGAGAAGCCGACCACAAGACGCTGTTTGTCGCCGCGAGCTCGAGTATCTATAGCATTTCCCTGAAGGTGCAGGGAGTTTATACACACGTCCACTGATGCAGGGGATCAGGCAAGTTGACGTCTGCCATCATTCGAACAGCTGCCGCTTCCGACATGGATGCAATCGCGCATATCTATGCTCATCACGTAAACCACGGCACGGCGACGTTTGAGATCGAGCCGCCGGATAGCAGTGAAATCGAGAGGCGATGGTCAGACGTAACCGCCAAAGGCCTGCCGTGGCTGGTCGCTGAGGATGGCGGCGAAGTGGTTGGGTATGCCTATGCCGGATCGTATCGTCCGCGCCTGGCGTACCGGCATACGGTGGAAGACTCCATCTATGTCCGGGCCGACCGCCTGGGCACCGGCGTGGGCAGGTTGCTGATGCCCGCTCTGATCGACGGGACTAAAGCTTGCGGCATGCGGCAGATGATTGCGATCATCGGCGACAGCGGCAACCAGGCCTCGATCAACCTGCACCGGCGCTTCGGCTTTGAGCATGCTGGGTTGCTGAAAAACGTCGGCTTCAAGTTCGGGTGCTGGCTCGATACGGTCTTCATGCAACGCAGTCTTGGTTAGACTCATCTATGACCAGCAGCCCGTAATGCGCCATTTCAAGAGGCAATTTGCCTGTCTGGATCCTCTTTGGCACCTCGAACCTTGCCAAGGCCATGGTGAAGGGGGGATTCTGTAGGGCATGAGCCGGAGCCAGTCCAAAATGATTCAGCTGGGAAATGGCTCACCTCCCTCATCTAGCCGGATCATCGGCACCGGGGAGATGGCGGATCTTGTTCGCGCCTACGATTGGAGTTCCACCCCGCTTGGCGCCATCGATACCTGGTCGATAGAACTGCTGACGATCGTAAATCTGACCCTCTGTTCTCCCTCCCCAGCGCGAACCATGTGGGGCCCCGATTTCATTCTGATCTACAACGACGCCTATCGGCCAATTCCAGGACCGCGCCACCCTGCAGCCCTGGGAAAGTCGGCTAGGGACGTCTACGGAGAATCGTGGCACGTTGTCGGCCCTCTACTCGAGAAGGCCTTAGCCACCGGCGAGACGTTCTTCTATGAAAAGCTTCCTGTGCCCCTCCCGACCGAAAGCGGAATACGGAATTTCTACCTGAATTACTCCTTTAACCCGATCTATGAAGGGAGCAGGATTGCCGGTCTTTTTGGCCCTCTGCAAGATGTGACGGGAGAGGTGATCGCAACCCAAAAACTCAAGGAAAGCGAGGCGCGCGCCACACGCATCCTGCAGAGCATCGGCGACGCTGTCATCGTGACTGACGCCGAAGGCTTCATCACGCGCATGAACCCGATCGCGGAGGCTCTGACTGGATGGACCCTTGATGAAGCTCTGGGCCAATCCTTGCCGGGTGTATTTCGAGTTGTCAGTGAAGATACCCGTCAGGTGGTCGAAAGTCCGGTCGAAAAGGTTAAGCGTCTGGGTAACGTCGTGGGCCTGGCAAATCACACCATCCTTATTGCCAAAGCCGGTAGGGAGATACATATTGATGACAGTGGATCACCTATTCGCAACGATGAAGGACAACTGACCGGCGTGGTGCTGGTCTTTCGCGATATCAATGAGCGCCGTATGGCAGAACGGGAGCGCGACGCGGTCGCGGAGCAGTTGGACCAGGTGCTCGAGTCTACGACGGACGCTATCATCAGCGTCGATCGGAACTGGCGAATCACCTATACCAATGCACCTGCCAGGTCGATCGTAGCGCCGATCAATATTCTTTCAGGAAGACTTTTTTGGGAGAGTTTTCCCGCCGCCGTGTATGAAGGATCACCTTACGTTGAGCACTACAACCGGGCAATGTATGAGGGAGTCGCGGGCCAGTTCGAAGCCCATTACACGGATCCACTGAACAAATGGGTTCAAGTGAATGTACGCCCCACACGCGATGGCATTGTCATTTTCTTCCGTGACGTAACCGAGGAAAAGCTGGCGGCCAATGCGCTACGAGCAACAGCCGAAGCTCTGCAGGCAACGGAAGAAGAACTTCGCTGGACGATCGAGCTGAGCGCACAGATTCCCTGGACCGCCAATGCCGAGGGCCGCATACTCGACTTTAGCGACAGCTGGCTGGAACTGACTGGGCTTTCCCGCGAAGAAGCCCTGGGTGAAGGTTGGATGCGCGCGCCTCATCCGGAGGACAGGCCGGGCATGCTGCAAGCATGGCAACATGCGCTGCGCACTGGAATGCCGTACGACATCGAGCACCGGATCAGAACAGCCTCGGGACAATATCGGTGGATGCGTTCAAGCGCCTTACCGCGTCACGACAAGACGGGAAAAATCGTGAAGTGGTATGGCACCACGGAAGATATCGAGGAGCGTAAGCGGGCGGAACAGGCTCTTATGCAGAGCGAAAAGCTGGCCGCCGTGGGCCGTCTGGCGAGCTCAATCGCGCATGAGATCAACAATCCTCTGGAGGCAGTCACCAACCTGATTTACCTGGCACGCCAGAAGGCTCAGGCTCCCGAGGCACAGGGATATCTGGAATGCGCCGAACTGGAACTCCGCCGTGTTTCTGCGATCGTAAACCAGACTTTGCGATTCCATAGGCAATCGACACGTCCCCAATCTGTTAACTGTCATGAATTAATGTCCAGCGTTCTCTCCATCTTCCAGGGTCGTTTTCTCAATGCAAACATAAAAGTGGAGAGCCGTAATCGAGCTTCGGAATCGGTTAAATGCTTTGAGGGAGAGATACGGCAGGTTCTCTCCAACTTAGTGGCCAATGCCATTGATGCTATGCAACCAGAGGGCGGACGACTGCTCGTCCGCTGCCGGGAGGCAACCCATTGGAAAACGGGGCGGCGCGGGGTCGCTTTTACCGTTGCAGACACCGGCAGCGGCATGGACCGGCAGACGCTACAGCACATCTTTGAAGCGTTCTTCACCACAAAGGATATGAGTGGAACTGGCTTGGGACTTTGGATCAGCAAGGATATCGTCGATCGTCATCGTGGCAGCCTCCGGGTTCGCAGCAGCCAGCGTCATCCCGGTTGCGGAACTGTTTTTGTGTTATTTCTCCCGCTGGATGAAGAGAGCTGATAGCGGGCTTCTGCCTCTCGTTCCCACACAAAGGGCGGGTGCCCCATTTCTCGCTCGTTTTTCGCGAGATGTGGGATACCGCCCAGGTTGACCGCTAAGTGCATCTGTTGAATCGAGAGTCAGAGGGAAAGAGCTGTGGTATCCCATATCTCGAGAAAAACCAGCAAGATATGGGGCCTTGGCGTGGGAACCAGGGAGCTACCCAACAGCTTCCGCATTTATTCCTATGTAAAGAGCGGCGGCTGCAGGCTTTCCGGATCGCGAAAATTGCTGAGACCGACGCCAACCAGGCGAAAGCGTTGCCCCGATCCCAGAGAAATGCGTTCCCGCAGCGAGAGAGCAATGGCAGTCAATTCCTCGCACGATGACGGAGGGACAGCAGGCGTGTGGCTGCGCGTGAGGATACTAAACTCGCTCGTTTTGAGCTTCAAAACAACAGTCCGCGCTACGCGCGATTCCTGGCGCGAGGCTGACCAGACCTTCAGCGCCAGACGTTCGATCAATCCCCCAGTCTCGGATAGAGGGATATCGCGCTCGAACGTATCTTCGGCAGAGATCGACTTGGTTGGTCTGTCCGGAACCACCGGGTTATGATCGATTCCCCGGGCAAGCTCGTAAAGGCGATGGCCATACTTTCCAAAGCGTGCTTCGAGGACTGCGGCGTCTAACGCTTGTAGATCGCCCACGGTCTGCACACCTATCTGTTTAAGCCGATCTTCAGTAACCCTACCGACACCCGGAATGCGTTCGACCGGCAGGAGCGGGAGGAATGCGGGCACATCATCAGGCTGAATGACGAACAGGCCATCAGGCTTGCGCCAATCGGACGCAATCTTGGCCAGAAACTTATTCGGCGCTACGCCTGCGGAAGCGGTCAGATGAAGTTCGTCTCGAATCTGTTCGCGAATGGCTTTTGCGACCCGAGTCGCAGTGGGTAATCCCATCTTATTTTCCGTTACATCCAGATACGCCTCATCCAAAGAGAGTGGTTCAATGAGATCCGTGTAGCGATGAAAGATCTCCCGCACACTGCGTGAGACGGCCCGATAGCGCACAAAATCGGGGGGAATGAAGATTGCTTCCGGGCATAGACGTTCCGCGCGGACCGCCGGCATTGCAGAACGGACTCCGAAGCGTCTTGCCTCGTAAGAGGCGGCACAGACGACGGAACGATTGCCGCGCCAAGCCACCACGACTGGTTTATCCCGCAACTGGGGATCGTCGCGCTGCTCGACCGACGCGTAGAACGCATCCATGTCTACATGGAGGATCTTTCGAACCATCCTTCATGATAAGCCTTGGCATTCCCTACTGCGTCCCCGAGGCTTGCCAGGTATCGATGCTAGAAAGCGTGGCGGCTCAGAATCTCGCGGGTTACGGTCAGCATCATAATTCGAAGATCAAACCAAACTGACCAGTTCTCGATGTACGCCAGGTCGCAAGCCACCCGGTTTTCTATCTGCTCGACGGTCTTGGTTTCGCCACGCCAGCCGTTCACCTGAGCCCATCCTGTGATGCCCGGCTTGACCCGGTGACGGAACGCATAGTTTGCGACCACGTCGGTGAACAGCTTGTCTGCTGCCTTGGTGTTGGGCGGATGGGGGCGAGGCCCGACGAGGGACATGTTGCCCTTCATGACGTTGAATATTTGCGGCAACTCGTCGAGGCTTAGGGCGCGTAGCCATTTGCCCAGCCTGGTCACCCGCGGGTCACCCCGCGTCGCCTGTCGATCGCCCATCAGATCCGTCATCCCATGGTGCATGGAGCGGAATTTGTAACAGATAAAGAGCCGATTGTTAAAGCCGAGGCGCGGCTGCCGGAACAGGACCGGCCCAGGGCTATCGAAGTGAATCGCCAAAGCAATGAGCGCGAGAAATGGGGACAGGACGAGCAGCAGAAAGGAGCCGATGACGATATCGAAGGCAAACTTCTTTGCCGCCCGCCAATCCTTGAGCGGCCGCTCGTCGATCAACACCACGGGATTGGAGCCCACGGAGGAAATCTGGCTACTCTTGTAGCGAAAGCCGGCGAAATCAGTGGTCAGGCAGATGTCGGCGACCGCGCTCCCGACTTGCTCAAGAATCCTCGAAATGCGAGCCACCGCTTGCAGCGGGAGCGCAATGACAATTAAGTCGATCTGCTCTTCGCGGCTGCGCTCCAGAAGGTCGCGCACAGTACCGCGCACTCTCACCCCTTCCTGTACCCCAGGAATGCGTGAACGCCGGTCATCATAAAGGCCTACCACGGTGTAAGCGTGCGGCTCGGCGCGCAGGCGTTCAATAAACTCGCGGCTAAAATCACCAGCGCCGATCACCGCTACCCTGCGCGCCAGCTTACCCGATTCGGTCCAGCGGCGCAGCAGCCGTGCAAGATAACATCGTGATGCGGTAACCAGGACTGCGCTGAAGAATAGCCAGAGGAAAGGCCTTTCCCTAAAAACCAGGCTGCCATCACGCATGAGGAATAGGCAGACGATCATGCTGCCTCCACCAATCAGCATCGGCAGGGGCAGAACCTGGAGCGATTTGCCGAGCGGAGAAAGGGAGCGCAACTGATAGGCGCCGGCACGGGAGAGAAACACAGTTGCCACTACACTGCCAACGCATGTCGCGAGAACAAGTGAGCCATCGGAGGGTAGCCAATGCAGCGGCGTCAGCATGCCCTTGGCCAGCAACCCACTGAACAGCAACAACAGCAAGTCGGACGCTTGCACAATGCGCACGATGACTGCGGGCGACATCCTCTGTTTGTCGCCACGAGATCCTTGTCGAGCAGGCGATCTCCGTTCGATCGAAGTTGCGGAGGTTTCTGCCGGTCGCTCGATCACGTGGTCGACTAACTCCGCTTTCTGCAACCCGGAAACGAACGCAAGATTAGCCTTCATCGGATCTTCAGCCGCCGTGTCCTGGTGTCAGTCATCCCTTTTACCTGGCCTTCTCTACTGGGGAGTGGGAAGCCCCTCCGCTCGGGCCGGCGATGCCCGGAAGATCTGCTGCAAATCCGCGTTGCTGGGAGCGAAACGCCAGCACTGGACCGATTCCTCGGCCCCGCGCCGAAGCACGGGGGGCATGCGTCCGCGATGCGACCGCGTGACGATAAAACTTAAGTAACTGCGGGAGTTGTTCCTGCAACAGCCGCACCTGGGAGGAGAGTTCCGCGGTGTCCAAGACCATGGCACTCACGTTTTCGAGCACTTGCAAGAGGACTGCATCGTTTCCCTCATTGCCATTCGGCACTGCATCCTCTTCTGCCGTATCTGGTGAGGCACGGGAGATCCAGCGGTCGAGCTCATCGGAGAACGCTACTACTGCGCTTCTATCCTTCAGGGCCGGCCGATACACCGGCAAACCCAGCCCCGCTTCCCAACGTTGGACCGTGCGAACACTGCGGTTGATATAACTGGAGATCTCTTTCCAGCCGTTCAGGATCTGTCGACTCATTGGGCCCCTCCGCGGTGAAGACACGAGCTTGCGACCATACCGGCATTCGAGACATTAGCGCAGAGAAAAGCGAAGGTTCCAGAGAATCACGCCGACGACGACCAGTGCCACCTCGAAGACGATTGCCCACATCACACCGCGAGCGCAGCCTAGTTTGTCTTCGTTGACGAGAAGCTCGGGATCAACAGAACAAACATGACCGGCCTGAGAGAAAGTCCGGGGCTGTTCTAAAAGAACCGGATAGGATCGTAAGCCCATGGTTTCGCCCTTCTCTCGATTGCCGGCCGCTCCGTAGCGCAGCTCTGCTTCATACCGCTGCATGTGTTGCATCTCGAGAAGCTCCTTGGTCCGCGCAGTCCGCGAACAGTCTGGCCCCATACCTCAACTCAGGCTGGAACTAACAACACTTGATATATCGACCGATTTCCGATCGCCGATGTAGCACCTTTGAGCCATGGCGAGACAGAAAGAGAGACGGCCCCATTAGAAGAAGAGCTACCGGAAGCCGTTGCCGGAAAGCCCGGGGGGGCGACGGGACCTGCCAGAATTTGCTACTATGCTGCCCACAGGTGATTTCCTGTGGCGGAGGGTGCAATGCGCCTTACGATCCTCGGTCTATTGCTCTGCGCTGGACCGACGGCATTTTGTCAGTCGACTGCGCCGGCTCCCGGAAACCCTCACAGTCTGTGGCAGACTCCACCCGTGGTCACTCTACCGCCCAGGGATTTCAGCAAGCTTCCACCGGGATGGCACGCCTCGCCCGTTGTACCGCCGCGGATACTTATCCAACCGAGGATGCCCGGGCTGCCCCAAGCAGAGACTAACGGACGCCTGGCTGCCCCAGAGATCGATCCAAAGATAATCGTTCATCCTCCGCAATCGAGCGTTGGCGTTAGCCCGCCAGGCACGCCGGTGGCGCAAAACGAGTACCCCCATCTGCAGATGCTGCCGATTGAGTCTGCCCCACGAGTCCACGAAAAGTAGAGGCAGAGGCTGCCCAATGCAGACCGCTTGCGCCTTGAGACAGAGAAATTTGCCTATATGACGCGTTATGGCCAAGTTGCCCGGCTGAAGCCGGAGAGCAGAGACGAATACCGTAAGCACCATAGCGCCGTTTGGCCCGGTGTCTTAAAGACGATTGCTGAATGCAATATTCGCAACTACTCGATCTTTGAACATGGGGAGTTGCTGTTCGCTTATTTTGAGTACTACGGAACTGACTTCGCAGCGGATATGGCGAAAATGGCCGCATGCCCGGAGACGCAGCGTTGGTGGGCCATTATGTTTTCAATGCTGGAGAAGTTGCCACCCGAAGTACAGGGGCAACGTTGGACAGATATTCCTGAGATTTTTCATTTCGACGGAACGTCGCCGGTTGATCCCGTTGAGCTCCCGTCCGGACCGGACTATCCAGGTTCTGCGAGCTAACTCTGCTTCTTGGGAGTTTGCATCTGCCAGTAAACCGAGTACCTCTGATCGCCGATCTGATACATGGGCATCAGCTGATATTTCGCTCCATCGCCGGCAACCATGAAGCGCAGCGCCGACGGGGATTCAACCTGAATCCATTGTTTCGTCTTCGTATCCGCTGTAGTTGCGACCTTCGGTAGGGCAGCGGGCGTCGGAAGATCCCCAGGCTCCGTGGGTCGACCGTGAACCACCCTCATGGGGCCCGCGGCCGGGCCAGCACCAAGATCTGCGGCAAGGACGAGCGGGCCGTACAGCGCGGCCGCAACGGAGTCGTCGCCAGGGAGCGACTCCTGCCGCAGTTCCATCGGAAGGCTGAGGGTGATTGTGTCTCCCTCCTGCCAGGTTTTGCGGATGGCAAGATATGATCCGGGATCGGCCATGGCTTCGATCGCCCGGCCATTTATCTTTATCTGCGCATCTTCGGTGGTCCAACTCGGAATTCGCACGTGGATGGTGCGCGGAGCCGGCCGTGAAACCTTTATTTTGAGCGTGGTTCCCTGCTCGCGGGGGAATTGCGTGACCTGCTCGAGCAGAAAGCCTTCGTCCTTCCAGTCGAGCATGGAGGCAATGAACTGGTTGACATAAATGTCGCCGCCGCGACGGAAATAAATCGTGTCGGTAAACTTGGCGAATTCCTCGGCGCCCGTGCCGGTGCAGCACCAAAACGATTCCTCGGGTGAGTTGTACGCGCGCCAATAGCCGGCGGCGAGCGGGAAGAAGTACTGCTTGAGGCCCTGCGCATTCTGCGTGCCGAGCCTGCAGTTGAATAGAGCGCGCTCGTATGCATCCATCCAGCGCGCGTCCGCAGTCCAGCTAAAGACGTGGCGCTGAAGCTTCATCAGGTTATAGGCCACACAGCACTCGGCGTTCGTCCAGGCTAATGTCCCTTTGAGTTGATCGGGAGGCGTCGTCCAATGCTCATCGAGACTGGTGTTGCCAATGGCGTAGTTGCGCGCGGCAAGAACCTCGGCGAGAAAGTACTCAGCGATATCGCGGTAGCGGCGATCACCCGTGACTTCATACATACGCGCCGCGCCGATGATTTTGGGTACGTTTGTGTTTGCATGCAACCCCTGCAACTCGTCGCGGCGTTCCGCGAGCGGATCAAGAAAGCTGGGCTGCTCGAAGAGGTGCGCCGTGTCGAGGTAGCGCTCCTTCTTGGTCAGCGCGGCAAGATTGACGAGGACTTCGTTCATGCCGCCGTACTCGGTGCGCAGCATGCGCTGCCGCTGGTCGATGCTGAAGCCGCCCATGAACCCCTGCGCCCATTGGGCCATGCCCTCGGCCACCTGCAAGGCGTCCAAATTGCCGGTCTGGAGATACATGTCAACCAGGCCCGCCATGATCTTGTGATAGGTGTAAAAGGGAGCCCAGACGGGTTTGCCCTGCGCCAGGTGTTCGAAGAGCTCAGGGGGAAAAGCGCTCAGGTAGCGGGTTCCGATCTTCTTCTGGCATGCGCCAAGACCGGCCACGAGCTCATCGCCGCGGTTCTTGAGAACAGTGTTCCCCGAACAGGCCGAAGCCAAGGCAACGGCAGAGAGAACATGGCCGCCGGCGAAATGCCCGCGTAACTCACAGGTGGGTTCTTCCCAACCTCCATAGGGCGTGGCGCTGGAGGGAATGCCGGCCGTCATACGGAAAGAATAGAGGAGCCGGTCGGCCGTAAGCGAATCGAGATAGCGCGCGTTGATCTCCTGCTGCTCCTCAAAGATGCTGGACGCGAGACGGACCGAGGTGAGCGGGAAGGCCTCGAGCCTGGCGGAAGAATCCTCGGGCTCATCGGCAGACAGCGCCTGAACCATTGCCGGGGAGCCGATCAAACAGAGGCCTGCGGCGCCGGCCGATAGCTTCAGAAATTTGCGACGCGAGCGGTCCACCATGCGGTACCTCCTTCCTTAACGTCTACTGACAACTCGCCTGGAAGCAGAGATTTTTACTGAAAAACGGCATCACGTGATTCTGGAAACGATCGGACACCGCGCTGGTGTGCGTGCCCGGGTAGATCTCGAAGCTGTTCGCGATTCCGTATTTATCAAGAACGTCATGCAACTTGGCCGTATCGGTGCGCAGGCCGTCCTGATCGCCCACGTCGATAGAGATAGCGCGATATTGGCGCAGATTTCCAATGTACTGGTCGATGAAGGCCAGTGGAGCGTTCGCCGCCCACTTCGCCACCACATCCGGCTGCAGCACTCCGTCCTTCACCGGCAGATCAAAATAAAGCGGCGGATTCTTGGGGTCGGGCGACCAGGCCGCCGCGCTGGCAAGCTGGGCGCGCGCGAAAAAGGAAAGCTTCGCCGAATCCTGGGGAGTCTTCACCGCTTCGAGGCTCTTTTCCATCTCCGCATTGGCGGGGCCGAAAGTGCGCGCGGAGAGGCAGCAAGGGCTCATGATGTATAGGCTGCCGAATACATCCGAATGCTTCATACCGATCCGCGCCGCACCGTATCCACCCATCGAGTGGCCCACCAATCCACGGCTTTCGCGATTGGCAATCGTTCGGTAATGCGCGTCGATATACGCGACCACGTCGTGCGAGATGAACTTCTCGAAATCGCCGGTGGTGACAGAACTCGAATACATGGACCCATTGTGCACCGTCTTTGAATCCGGCAGGACGACAATCATCTCCTTTGCGCCCTGGGCGAAGGCGCCTTCGATCGTCTGCGGCACGTGGATCTCGTGGGTCCACTGTTCGGCGCCTATGGAGTAACCATGCAGCGCGTAGACAACCGGATAGCGTCGGTGTTTCTTTTTCTGATAGCTGGGCGGCAGGAAGACAATCACGTCGCGGTCGACCGCATCCCCCTCCAGGTTGCCTTCCAGAGCCGCGCCGTGAATCTTGATGTGGTCAACCATAACCGGCTTTGCTCCCGGAACTACCTGCGGAACATTGGTTGCTACCTGAGCCGTAAGCGCTAACCCCATGGTGACGGCCAGGAAGAAGGTCACCCCCTGAATCTGTCGTTTTGTCCTCATCAGCGTCCTCTCTCGAAAAGTCAGCCTCTAAGACGGCGGTGATGTCGCATGACGCTTCCACGCTCTTTCGAAAAACCGAAGCCAGTTAGAGTGGAATATCCCTTCGATATCAGTTTCCGTGTATCCGTGTTGTTGCAGCAACGGTCTAAGCCTCTGCAGGTCGGCGATGGTATCCAACTCCTGGGGACTCTGTTCCGTCCCGTATCCCCCATCCAGGTCGCTGCCAATGGCCACGTGTTTTGCATTGCCTGCGAGTTGGCAGATGTGGTCAATGTGTCGAACAGAGAACTCGAGCGATGGCCGCAATTGGTCCTTCATGCCGTGCTTCCAGCCAGGGACGATCATCCAGGCATCAAATGGCGCACCGATGACTCCGTCGCGTTCAATGATGAGGCGGATCTGGGCATCGTCGAACTGCCGGTCCCCGGCGACGATTGCGCGGCAATTATTGTGGCTCGCCAGCACCGGGCCTTTAAAATGATTGGCCGCTTCCCAGAAGCTTTCATCTGCAAGGTGAGTCATGTCGAGGATCAGGTTGAGTTCCTCCATAACGCGCAAGAGCTCTCTTCCCGCTGGAGTCAAGCCACCTGGACTGCCGGTTCCGTGGGCGTATGCGCTGGGTCCGTAATGAGCCAATCCCACTACGCGCAGGCCGGCCTGATACCAATCGACCGCGTGCACCGGCGAAACAATCGGATCCGCACCCTCCATGCTCAAGATGAAACCGAAGGGAGCGTCCGCGCGACCGGTTTTCCATTCCGAGAAGCTATTTTCAAGAGACGGCCAATCGACCAGGATCCGGCAGGCGCCGCGCCGCTCGAGCAGACGGTAATAGGCGAGCTGGCCCTGGGCCGTAGCAGACGCAATCTCCTGGGTACGAAAGTCTATCGAGGATCTCCCCCTTGGATTGCAACGAGCCAGGACCGTCGCTAGCGCTATACCAATTCTGCCGCGGCGCATATCCGGAAATGCAACCGTGTTCGTAGTCCGGCCCTTGTCTTCCATGCCGGCTTCGGAGAGGCGAATCGCCGCCACGGTTTGCTCTAAATCCCGGTTCCACCCTAGCGCATTCCACGACAGGTCGAGATGTGCATCGATAATGACCGTGCGGTCCTCGTCAGGATCCGGCATCTTCTTTCCCTCCCTCTTACACGCGTCGATTCTTGACTATAGTCGACCGGCGACGTCAACGTCTTGGAGTACGAGACGGAGGAAGCCGGATGCAAACGCCTGTCATCGTCCCTGGACCTGATAGCCCGTTGGCGCTGCTAGCGGTATGCCGAGATTGCCGGGGGGAGGAATCGTCTGGGTTTCGTCCCACTGGCGCACAACCGCATTGAACTGGTCGAGGCGCTGGAGCCAAAGCTGGACGGTAAGGCCGTAACGCTCGAGGTTGTTACCCAGAAAATAGGGCCGGTTGCACTTGAGCCACGCTTTCCGGTAAAGATCGCGGAGCAGAGAGTAATTCTCGCTGAGGTCTCGCATTCTTCCCGGAATTTCTTCCAACAGCCAGGAGGCCTGGGCACGGTCTTCATCTTTTGTTGAGGTTCGTAGGCCATAAGCCGCGGCGTAACGGGCGGCGATCTCATCGGAGACCTGGAATTTGAGGCCGATGAGATCCATGCGGCGGGCGCCGAGATCGAGGGCATCGAGGGCGTCGCTTTCGCGGAGATCGGGGTTGGCGCGGCGAGCCTCGGCGACCAGGATGATTGCACGCTCGGCGTGGAGACGGAGCTGGGAGAGGATGGGGCGGATCTGGGCGGCTTCACGCAGGCCGTCGACCGACCAGGGATCGACCCAGAACAGTAGGTCGGAGCCGTCTGACTTGAGGGGCGAGTCGCTAAGAATCTGATGAGCGGCCATGAGCTCTTTCTGGGCCTGATCGATCTTCCCGGTGAGGTCCCCGTGGAAGTTCGCACCGTACGAGGCTTGGAAAGCCGGGATGGAGGCTTCCCCCTGGTGCCAGGCGGCTTCGGCGCCGAAGAGGATGCCGTACCAGTTGTTGCTGGCGAGGGTTTCCCCGTCGTCATCCCAGATGGTGTTGAGCTGCCCGGTAACGCCGAGCTGTTGACCCTGCGCAGTGAGCTGCTGCATGTTGGTGAGGCCGTTGTTGTAGTTGGGATAGACGCGGGACCAGTTATTGATGCCGGGCGATACCCAGGTCTCTATGTGGGCGTTGGTGAAGGGGGTAATCCATGGAGCGTAGCCTTTTGGCTGTGGGTTGTACTCCCAGGCAACCGCGATCGTGCTTCTTTTAAAGTTGTCCGGGAGTTGTTTAACGAGCTCCGGATCGTGCATGGCAATATCCCCCCAGAAGAGGAGCTTGCGATGAAGAGGCTGGAGATCAGTCACGATCTGCTGCAGGTAATCGAGGTAGACGGCGCCGGCACCGCGCGCGTCCACCTGCGGCTTGGTCTGGCCCTTGCCAAGTTCGGAAGTTTCATCGGCTCCTATATGAAGGAAGGGGCCGGGATAGATGTTGGCCAACTCCGTGAACATGCCGTGGGTAAGCTTCAGGCCGGCGGGCTGGCCGGGAGCGAGTACGTCGCCGTGCGGCGTTTCGCCCAGAGGTGAGTACTGCTCCCAGTTGAGCAGGTAGTGAAGATGGCCGAATGCCTCCTGCTCGGGAATGATGGTTACGTGATACTGCGCGGCGTAGGCAACGAGGTCGCGGGCCTGGGCCTGAGTGAAGGTACCGCCGGGCGGCCCCATGAGCGGGATCGCGATGTACTCCATGCTGTGTTGAAAGTAGAGCGAGTACAGGTTGAGCTTGTAGGCGGCGATGGTGCGGATCTGCTTTTTCTGAAATTCAACGGTGGGGAGGGGACCGCGGGCGAAGTCATCGCTGATACCGCGGTACCGCATCGCCGGCCAGTCGCGAATCTCGACGGAGTGGAGGATGGCGCCGGAGCCTTCCCCTTCAATAAGCTGCTTTGCCGTTTGAGCTCCATAGAAGAGGCCTTCCGCGGTAGCGGCGGTGACGGTGAGTGATGAAGGCGTCGATCGGATGACATAGCCCTCGGGCCTCATCTCTTCTGTGAAATCCGGGATGGGATTTTTGGAAAGGCGGGTAAGTTCGATGCGAAAGCCGCCCGCGGCTGTGGTGGGAATGTTTCGGGATTGGAATGTACCTGCGAGGTCGGAGGCGGCAAACTGGTCCGCGGAGCCGGGGGCGCAGTCTGAGCAGATAATTCGGACGCCACCCTTGAGGGATGAGACGCCGGTGGTGCGGACTTCGCGCGGAACGGGAATGAGATGGAGTGGCGACTGCGCAGAGGCAAAGGAAGTGAAGGCGAGGAAGAGTGCGCCAATACAGTAAGAATGGATGCGAGCGATTGCATAGAGCGTCCGGTGTGGAGTGCTTGCGGAGCGCTTTGTGCAACTTTTTCCGGAACCAGGCATTCGATCTCTCTCCTAATTATTCAGCGTAAGTACAGCGGCGCAGCTTTCAGCATGGCGGCGATCAACCCTTGGGGGCCAACTGAGAAGCTTTCGCTCGTTCGGCTGCCGACTCCTGGCTCCTCCCCAAGTGCTCGTATACATCGGCTAACGCAGAATGCAGCGAGGAGAATCCAGGTAGAAGCCGCGCGGCGATCTCCAGATGAATGGAAGAGGTCTTGAAATCACCGGTCTTTAAGAGACTGATGCCCATTTCGTAGTGAGCCCACGGAGAGTCCGGCTGCAGTTTGATGGCGCTGTGCAAGTATCCGATCGCATCCGCATAGCGCTGTTCCTGCGACAACGCAATCGCCATGCCATACTGCGCGAGATAAATGTTGTCCCGAACCGCCAAGACCGCATGGAAGAGAGGGATTGCCTGCTCTGGCTTTCCGTCATCAAGGGCTAGAAGGCCGGCCAGGGTTTGATTCGCTATGCCAAGGGCATCCTTGGGATCGATTCCCGTAACCCCTTGCAGCGAAGAGGCGCCGGAGGGCCGCAGCCCGATATATCCCAGGGAGGCCAGCTTCTGCATCTCGCTTGAGGTAAGCCTGGAGGCGGCCGGCTTGCCTGCCTCGGCCTCGAAGTGGCGGTCGAAGGCGGCGAGCTGTGCAGCAAGAACCTGAAGCGTGGCCTTCGAAGTTCCCGCGAGATTGCGGCTTTCACCCGGGTCCGAGGACAGGTCGTATAGTTCGGGGTTCGGAGCTCGCACGTAGAGGTACTTCCCTACCCGCCATGACTCGATCAGGCTGCAGCCGAAACCTTGCTGTGGCAGGTCGGTTCGGGCGTAAGCCGGCTCGGCGGCCTGCGAGCTTGCCTGGGCGATTCGCAACAGCGATTGACCCTGCATCTCAGAGGGAACCGGAATGCCGGCCAGCTCAAGCACCGTAGGAGCGATATCCAGCAAACGGACGTGATTGGTGACTAGCCTCGGCGTCATCTTCTGGTCCTGAGGCAATTTGAGCAGAAGCGGCACGTGGATAGTCTCGTTATAAAGCAACATGCCGCTCATCTCTTCACCGTGGGTGCCTAAACTCTCTCCATGATTGGAGACGACGATGATAAGCGTGTCATCATAGAGACCTTTGGCCTTAAGGCTATCGACCAGCTTGCCGACGGCCGCGTCGGTCTCGGCAATGGCGTGGTTGTACCCACTGCCAAGGGTCCCCCGAGGATCACTCAGGTGCACCCAGAGAAAAAAGGGTGTGTTGCCTCCCCTGGGCAGCCACTTGTTGGCGCGGCCTACGACCTCGTTCCCATGGCGCTCGACAGTTTGATAGCGGCCTTGGCCGCGCTGCGGCTGGCGGAACGCGGCGTCGTAAGTATCAAATCCACGGTGGCACCCCTGAAACGGACCGTTCTGCGGATCTAGTAGGATGGAACCAACGAATGCCGCAGTGTGATACCCATGCGCGTGGAGTAAATCCGGCAGGTACGGCACCGCCTCCGGAAGGAGAACGCCCAACTCGCTGGCACGAGTGGTTTGCGGATAGGTCCCGGTGAGGATGGTCGCAGTGGAAGCTACCGTCAGCGGCGACTGCGAGTACGCCTGCGCGAACAAGATGCTTTGCCGCGCGATGCGATCCATCCCCGGCGTTAAACCATCGTGGGAACCGAGAAAGCCCATCCGATCAGCCCGGGCTGCATCGAGCGTGATGAGAATAATATTTGGTTTGCTTGCGGCCAAGGCATTGACGGCGAAAGCCCCGAGCATGAGGATGCCGAAAAGGCTCCGCCACAGTGAACGAATCAACATGTCTATGAGTCTAACGGCTGCGAACCGTCGAGGATTCATCCTCTGAAGAAGACTGCCTGGGTACTTTGTAGCTCGATCCTTCTGCTCGCGGTGGCTGTGATTGCAATTTATCGCCATCAGTCGGGCGAGTGGCATGGGAACCACCGTCTTATCATCCTGGGCATCGACGGCATGGATCCGCAGCTGCTGCAGCAATTCATGCAAGAGGGGAAGATGCCCAACTTTGCCAAGCTGGCGGCACAGGGTGACTTCCGCAAACTGGCGACCAGCACGCCTCCGCAAAGCCCGGTGGCCTGGTCAAACCTGATCACGGGGATGAACTCAGGTGGTCACGGCATCTTCGATTTTATTCATCGGGATCCGAAGACGCTAAACCTCTATTTTTCGACCTCCCAGGTCGAGGGTCCAAAGCACACAATCCACCTCGGCTCCTGGCGAATCCCGCTGGACAGTGGCAGCGTAGAAGACTTGCGCAAAGGGGAGGCCTTCTGGCAGATATTGGACGGGCACAGCATCCCTTATACCGTGTTTCGCATTCCCGCTAATTTTCCTCCCGTTCCAGCCAAGGGAAAGACTCTGTCGGGCCTTGGAACACCCGACTTGCGAGGAACCTACGGCACGTTTTCTTTCTACACCGATGACCCGACAGCAACACCGGGCGCGGTAGAAGGAGGACAGATCATTCCCGTGGTAGTGGAGAACTCGCGGGTTAACGCCGACCTGATTGGGCCCGATAACAGCTTCAAAGGAGGATCGCCCGCCGCCACCGAGCCCTTCACCGTTGCCGTCGATCCATTGGAGCCGGTCGCCAAAGTGGCGCTGCAAGGCCAGGAATTCGTGTTACGCGAAGGTGAGTGGAGCAATTGGATCCACATCGAATTCCGGCTCTTTCCCTTCTTTGGAGATGTGCGCGGGATGTGCCGCTTTTATCTAAAGCAGGCGCACCCCAGGTTTCAGCTCTACGTCTCGCCGATGAATATAGATCCGGCTGAACCTGCGCTGCCAATTTCTACTCCGTCGCATTACTCGCAGCTTTTGAGCGAGGAAGCAGGCGACTTTTACACGCAAGGAATCGCAGAGGATACAAAGGCGCTCTCTGATGGAGTGCTGGATGATCAGGAATATTTGGATCAAGCGCATACGGTGCTGAAGGAGCATCGGCAGATCTTCGACGCAGAGTTTCCCAAGTTCAAGCGTGGCGTTTTCTTTTTTTATTTCTCCAGCGTGGATCTGAACTCGCATATGTTTTGGCGGTTGATGGATCCTAAACATCCGGCCTACGACGCCACACTCGCCGCACAGAATGGATCGGCTATCCGGGATACCTACGAGCAGATGGACCAGGTGCTGGGCGAAATCCTTCCCACCCTGGACGCGGATTCGACCCTGCTGGTGGTCTCCGATCACGGATTTGCTCCTTATTACCGGTCATTCAATCTGAATACCTGGCTCCTGAATAACGGGTATATTCAACTTCGCGCCGGCGCAAATTCGGATTCAGCGGTTCCCTTCGCCAATGTGGATTGGACCCGGACGCGGGCTTATGGGTTGGGCCTGAACGGGCTTTACTTAAACCTTCATGGCCGCGAACAGAATGGAATGGTTGAACCAGGCGGCGACGCTGACGCGGTGATGCGGAAGATCAGGGATCAACTGCTGGCGATACGAGACCCGAAAAGCGGTCTGCCCGTCATTACCCGCGTGGACTTTGCCCGGGACGTCTACCAAGGTCCTTATGCGGCGTCAGGGCCGGATATGATTGTCGGCTACAACCGGGGTTATCGGGCTGGATGGAAAACGATTCTGGGGGACTTCCCTGCTGAAGAGCTCGAAGACAATACAAACGCCTGGAGCGGCGATCACTGCATGGATGGCTCGCTGGTTCCCGGTGTCCTGCTCAGCAACCGGAAGATCGCAGCACAAACTCCGGCTTTGACCGATATCGCACCCACAATCCTGGCGGAGTTTGGAATCGCCAAGGCAAAGGGTATGATTGGGCAATCGGTATTCCACACTGAGCATATGACCCGATGAACCGTTTCGGGTCAATATCCCGGAAGACGCATGTTTGGAGCTTACAAAATAAAGCTGGAAGGCGACCTTCTCGATAAAGTCAAGCGCTGCTCGGAGGCGTGCGGCTATGGATCTGTCGACGAATTTGTGCTCCACGCGCTGGAAAAGGAAGTAAACAAGGTTTTGCCTCCCAGTGAAGGCGGTACCACTTCGAAGGAACTTATCAGGAAGCGGCTGCAAGGACTTGGCTATATCGAGTAGTGCTCCCGGACCGCTCACTACCAGCGAGGGCGACTACCTTCGCGCCCGCATATTATGATTCGTGCCGGCGTAAATTCCCCAGCCATGCTCGTCCTTCTGGCATCCATCGTCATTGGATTGATCCTGGTCCTGGTGTTCGGCTATGCCTCTGACCAGAAGGCAATTCATCAAACGAAGGACCGCCTTAAAGCGCACCTGCTAGCGCTGCGTCTTTTTCAGGACCAGATTCCCGTGGTGATTCGCTGCTATGGCCGTATCCTGCTGGCAATCACTCGCTATCTTCGCCTGGCTTTGTGGCCAGTGCTGCTCACGGCGCTTCCCCTGGCGCTGGTGATTGCGCAATTGGACCGGTATCTTGGTTCGACGCCACTGAAGGCCGGGCAAACATTTTTGGTGAAGGCTCACGTGTCCGATCCGGAGATATTGGGTGAGACGTCGCTGCAGCTGCCAAACGGTCTTAAGACCAACGCTCCCGCCGTTCACGTACCCGCGGAAAACACAGTGGTTTGGAGAGTTGCCGCGGAAACAGATGGAGATTACAACGTCAAAGTGCAAACTTCGAGCCAAGCCTTCTCCAAGAGAGTTGTGGTCGCTCCGGGCCTGGCGCGCCTGTCACCTGTGCGGCTCCGCGGGCCCCTGTGGGAACGAATTTTCGTCTCTGGAGAGCCGGCTTTGCCGAAGAATTCAGCAGTCCAATCAATCGAGGTAGAGTATCCATCGCGAAGCATAGCCTTCGCAGGCTTTGCATGGAATTGGATCTGGCTGCTTTTCGTTCTGTCCCTAGCGGCAGGTTTCGCCTTCAAGAGTATTCTCGGTATCGAAATATGAAACGTCGCCGGAGTAGTTCCTCGAAAGCTCGCCCGCACCTTCTCCTCTGCATCGCGATCTTGACTCTTGTTCTGCTGACTTCCCTGCCCTGTCATGCCTACGCCGGGCCTGGAGCCGGCTTCGCCGTCCTCTCTTCTTTCTGGACGCTCTTCCTGGCGTTTCTGTATTCGGTGTACGCATTTTTCTCCTGGCCGTTCCGGCAGGTCTTTCGATTGTTTCGCCGCAGAAAGGCTTCAGGAAAGGCTCAAGTGAAACGTGCGGTGATCCTCGGCTTCGATGGAATGGATCCCGAGTTAGCCGATCGGTTCATTCAAGAAGGAAGGCTGCCAAACCTTAAGAAGCTCCGTGACCAAGGATCATTTCGGAAGTTGCAAACAACCTATCCCGCGATTTCTCCGGTTGCATGGTCCACTTTTATGACCGGGGTGAATCCCGGCAAACACAATATTTATGACTTTCTGGCCAGAGACCTCAGCAATTACCTCCCGTTTCTGTCTTCCGCTGAGATCCAGGGACCAAAGCACAGCTTGAAGATTGGCAAATACACTGTGCCGCTGGGTGGACCTAGAATTCGCGGCATGCGGCGCGGGATACCCTTCTGGCACTGGCTCGGCAAGGCCGGCATTTTCTGTTCAGTCATTCGCGTACCGGTGACCTTTCCACCGGAGAAATTTCCCGGCGTGCTTCTATCCGGCATGTGCGTTCCTGATTTGAAAGGGAGCCAGGGAACCTTCTGCTTGTGCACGACGCGCGAAAGCGGAGCTGGCTTTCGCGAAGGAGGGGTGCGCGTTCCCTTCGAGCGCCGCGGTCCTGTTTACCGTTCCTACGTGCCTGGACCAGAGAATCCGCGAGGCGGCGGTGATTCTCCGGGCGAACTACGCGTTCCATTTGAGATACTGGCCGGCAGCGATCATCATGAAGCTCGCTTTACCGTAGGATCGCAACGCTTCACACTGAAGGTTGGCGATTACTCGGACTGGATTCCGGTGAAGTTCAGTGCGGGCCTGGGCTTTAAGGCGCACGGTATCTGCCGCTTTTACCTAAAGGAATTGTCGCCGGAAGTAGAAGTATATGTCACACCTGTAAATATCGATCCGAGCCGGCCCGATCTCCCCATCTCGCATCCTGCGGCCTATTCCATCTATTTAGCAAAATTATTCGGACCCTACGCCACCCTTGGACTCGCCGAGGATACCTGGGCATTAAATGAAGAGGTGATCGATGACCAGGCTTTTCTCGCGCAATGCTACGGGAACCACGAAGATCGTGAACGGATGCTCTTCGATTCCCTGGAAAAGACCCGGCACGGCCTGTGCGCGTGCGTCTTCGACACTACCGATCGTGTTCAGCATATGTTCTGGCGCTACCTGGAGCCAGACCATCCCGCGGCGCGCGATGTGCCCCGCGACCAACGCGGTGATGTTATCCAGGAGCTGTACGCGCGTATGGACGCGCTGGTAGGACGCGTCATGAAAGAGATTGGCGACGAAGCCTTGCTGATGGTTGTTTCTGACCACGGCTTCAAGTCATTTGCACGGTGTGTCAACTTGAATGCGTGGCTCCATGAAAACGGTTATCTCGCCCTGAAGCCTGGCAAGACGGAAAGCGGCGATTGGTTTGAGGACGTGGACTGGTCTCGCACCCGCGCTTATACCATGGGGCTTAACGGGCTTTATCTAAATATCAAGGGACGCGAACGCGACGGCATTCTCGAAGCCGGCATTGAAACGGAGAGCTTGAAAGAGGAGTTGCGACGCAAGCTCGACGGATTGAAGGATCCCTTGTCCAGCCAGGTTGGCATTACCGGGGTCTTCGATCGTGGTTCGGTCTACACAGGGCCTTACGTGGATAATTCGCCCGACTTGATTGTTGGCTATGGCGATGGTTTTCGGGCATCGTGGGATTCTGTCATGGGCAAGGTCACAGGCCAGGTCTTCGAAGATAATTTGAAAGCGTGGAGCGGAGACCACTGCATTGATCCGCGGCTGGTTCCTGGCGTGGTCTTCTGCAATCGCAAGATCACCAGTGAGGAACCGGCCATCGCAGACGTGGCTCCCACGATGTTGCGATTGTTTGGCCTTGACATTCCGAGACACCTTGACGGAAAACCCTGGACCATCGAGCCCTCGTTGCACGCATCGTAAAGGAACCGAACCGTGATCACGATTGTCTCTGGCCTGCCCCGCTCAGGCACCTCTCTCATGATGCAGATGCTTGAGGCGGGGGGCATGCCTATCCTGACCGACTTCCAACGGGAACCTGATGTCGATAACCCACGCGGATATTTCGAGTGGGAACCGGCAAAGCTCCTGCCCAAAGAGTCCCACCGCATTGATGAAGCGGAAGGCAAGGCGGTCAAAGTCGTCTCGCAGCTTCTGCTTTCACTCCCCGAAGGCCGGGATTACAAAGTGATTTTCATGGAACGTCCGCTGCCCGAGGTCCTGGCGTCGCAGGACAAGATGCTTGCTCGGCGCGGGACGAATGTTCCGGCTGACCCGGTAGCGCTGGGCAATGCGTTCCATGACCACATGCGCGAGGTGGTTGCATGGCTGGAGGAGAGGCCGCAGATCCCAGTTCATCGCGTCGGATTCAGGAAACTTCTAAGAGATCCTGCCGGAAGCGCGGCGTCTATATGCGCGTTCCTCGCTCTTGACTTGGATGCGGGAGCGATGGCCCTTCAGGTTGATCCTAATCTATATCGCAACCGGTCTTGAGCGACTCCGATCCATTCCTGAATTTTCTTACAGCCCCCCTGGGTAAGCGATGGTCCGGTGGTGAGATCTCAATCCGTAACGAATGACGGGTGCCCCATATCTGCCCGGTTTTGGCAGATGTGGGATTCCACGGCTGTCCACCGGTCACTCTCTACTGACAACAGGTCCTCATGTCCATGATCATCTACACCATGTACACTCTGGGGCCGAAGGTTGTGGAATCCCACATCTGCCAAAACCGAGCAGATATGGGGCACCGTCATTCGTTACGGATCAGGCCGTGAGAAATTGAGGTTAGCCAGATAGACGGCCACCGCTGAAACAACCTTCCGGCTCGAGACTTCAAGAGTCTCCTGGTCCGTTTGGCATCGAACATCGGGAACCAAAGGTTCCTCATATGGATCATCGATGCCGGTGAAGCCTTTTAGCTCGCCACGGCGCGCCTTGCGATAGAGTCCTTTCGGATCGCGCTCTTCGCAAACCGATAAGGGGGCATCGACAAAGACTTCAATAAAGCGGCCAATCTTTTGCCGAACCTCATCGCGAGCCGCCCGATAGGGCGAGATCGCCGCTACCAGAACCAGAATGCCGTTGCGGGTCAGCATATCCGCGATGAATCCAATCCGCCGGATGTTCTCATCGCGATCCTCCTTACTGAAGGAGAGATCACGGCTTAGCTGCTGGCGTAAGACATCTCCATCCAGGATCTCCGCCCGGTGCCCCTGCTCTAACAAGGTGGAATAGACAGCTTTGCAAAGCGTGGTTTTTCCAGCTCCGCTCAGGCCGGTGAACCAGACCGTCAGGCCTTCATTTGCCGTTCCTGGCCCGTCGGAAGTCGCGATCGTATCATCCATAAGGATTGCGCCAAACTGCCGCCGGTAAATATGCAAGCATGAACGGGATGGGCTAGTGTAGCAAGAATGGAGTTTGCCTGAATGAGCGACCTGCTGAGAGAAGCTAACCAGGTGGTCCGTGGACTACTCCGCAGCCCTGGATTCACGCTCGTCGCTGTGCTGACCATGGCGGTGGGTATCGGCGCCAATACGGCAATGTTCAGCGTGATCGAGAGCGTTATCCTGCGCCCCCCACCCTATCGTGAGCCGGCGGGCATCGTCATGCTCTGGTCCGGAGTGCCCAAGAAGGACATTCAAAAAAACTGGACCTCTTATCCTGATATTCAGGACTGGAGGCGCGAGTCTCACAGTTTCACGCAAATCGCGGCGATCCTTCGAGTGGATACCGCCAACCTGAGCAACAGCGGGCAGGTGGAACACCTCAAAGTGGGTCGCGTCTCTTCTCAGTTTTTCTCCGTCTTCGGCGTCGCTCCGCAGCTGGGCCGGAGTTGGACCGCCGCGGAAGAGGAGCGCCGCGCACCAGTCGTGGTCCTCAGCTACGGATTCTGGCAAACGCATTTTGGCGGCGCCCCCGATGTGATTGGGAAATCACTCGAAATCGACCGCAAGCGCGCGATCGTTGTGGGCGTGATGCCCGCTCATTTCGATTTTCCGACAGTGGACACCAAGGTCTGGATGCCCTTAACGTTCATTCCCCAATGGCCGGCGTTTCTGACCGCCCGGCAAGCCGACGCATTTAACGCAGTGGCTCGTCTGAAAGCCGGAGTCACCCCGCAGCAAGCGCAGCAGGAAATGACTTCCATCAACGCCCACCTGAACAAACAGTACCCTCAGTTCGAGGCCGGCAAATCAGTCAACGTTGTGCCTTTGACCGAGGAACTCGTCGGACCACGCATACGCGCCTCACTCTGGATGCTGTTTGGCGCTGTCCTTTTCGTTCTTTTGATAGCGTGCACAAACGTTGCCAGCCTTGTGCTCGCGCGCCAGAGGTCACGGGAGAAAGAGAACGCGGTCCGCGTGGCTTTGGGCGCCAGCCGCGCACGTCTTATCCGCCGGCAATTGGTGGAGAGCCTTGTTCTCTCCCTTCTCGCCGCTTTGCCCGGTGTGGCTCTCGCCGCCGCCGCTATCCCCGTTGTGCGCGCATTTGGGCCGGCAGGCATCCGCGGCTTTGCGGACGTTCGCCTGAACCCCGAGGTTCTAGCGTTCTGCGCGCTTCTGTCCGTTATCACGGGTGCCCTCTTCGGCCTGGGGCCGGCGTGGCTCAACGCCCGCCGCGATCCTCACGGCGCGTTAAAGGCCGGTGGCCGCACCGTGGCCGGTAGTCTTGCTCGCCGGCGCCTCGGCAGTATCTTGATGGTGCTTCAACTAGCTCTCGCAATGGTGCTGGTCACGGGAACGGGGTTGATGGTCCGCAGCTTTCTGCGCGTAGAGGACGTCGACCTTGGCTATCAACCGCAGCAATTACTGTTTCTGCACCTCGATGCCCCCACAGGCCAAAGCGGCGAACCCGCGGAAATGTATGACGAAGTCTTAGCGCGCATCCGTGCGATACCCGGCGTCACGAGCGCGGGCGCCATTGATGCGTTGTTCAGCGATTACATCCCCGACAACATCATCGACGTGGATGGCCATGCCCACCTCTCGACCGGAGAAGACTCGGAAGCCAGCGGCTCACATGTCGTGAGCGCGGGATACTTCGAAGCCGCCGCTGTGCCGCTGCTGCGCGGCCGGTTTTTTGCTTCTACTGACGGGCCACAGGCCCAGCCGGTCGCCATTATCAACCAGTCGATGGCCAAACGACTCTGGCCGGGTGAAGACCCGATTGGCAAGCGGTTCCGTTATGGGGTTCCGGGGGAAACGCCTTCCCTCTGGCGAACCGTGGTTGGGATCGTGGGCGATACTCTTCCTGATGGTCCGGAAAGCCGCGTCTATCCAGAGTTCTTTTTGCCGCAGAGTCAAATTCCGTGGACTGCCTCGATGGATATGGTGATTCGCGTAGCCAACGAGCAGCTTCCCCTGGTAAGCAGCATCCGAGCGGCGATTCTCTCGGTGAGCCCGGAAATTCCACGGTTCGATGTGACCACGGTTGAATCGGAGCTCGAAACATTAGGGAACCGCCGCCGTTTCCAGACATGGCTGCTAGGCTCGTTTTCGGCGATTGCCCTGATCCTTGCTGCCATCGGGATCTACGGACTGATCTCATACTCCGTGACCGAACGCACACCCGAGATCGGTATCCGTATGGCCCTCGGGGCTCGTCGCGTGGACATCCTGGGAATGATTCTGGGCCGGCTCCTGATGTTAGCTGGAGCCGGACTGCTGCTCGGCGTGGCCGCCGCCCTCGCGCTTTCGCGTGCTGCTTCCAGCTTGCTCTTCGGAGTGGCCTGGACAGACAGCCTGACGCTTGCACTGGCCACATTGTTGTTGCTCACGGTCGCCTTGGCAGCGGGATACATCCCGGCCAGGCGCGCCACACGGGTAGATCCAGCCATTGCCCTTTCCTCTGAATAGCGGGCCGGGTGCCGGATCTGATTCGTCCCCGCGGTCGAATGGGATGAGCATCGCCCTGGTGATCAACCAATTGGTTTCGACCGCGCTGGCCGCCATCTTCCTACCCGTGGTGGGGAAGTATGGATACTCGACGATGTTCTTCCTCTTTACAGGTTTCACCGTCATCTTTCTTCTGACGGCAGCGATCTTCCTGCCTGAGACGAAGGGCAAGACTCTGGAAGAAATTGAAGAATACTTTCAAGGTGTGAGAAGCACCGTCGGCGCAGAGAGTAAGATCCGCGTGCACTGATCTTGACTAGAGCATTTTTGCTAATGGTGTAGACCAGGAAACTGAACCCGACGCGGCCATTCCGCTAAAGAATGGCCGCACATAACAGATCCCACCGGAGCAGAGTATTAGCCAAAATGCGTTAATAGAGTAGGAACGACCAAAGCATGTCACCCGTGGCGCAGATGACGTACTGATGACCATCCAGCATATAGGTCTGCGGTGCATTGGTGACCTCGCCGATGCGCGTGTTCCACAGAGGAACTCCGGTGGCTGCGTCGTGGGCCACGAGACTGCCGCCGCCATCCCCGGCGAAGACCAGGCCGCCTGCCGTTGCCAGTACACCGCCGCCACCGCCTCCGTGCCCGCCTTCATAGCGATGTCGCCATTTCGCCTTGCCTGTCTTATAGTCGATCGCGGTCAGATAGTCCCCCCCGGAGCCTATATGGTCCTCTTCTCTTCCGCCAAGTCCCATCGAGCCGCGGGGATCGATGTCCGTGAGATAGAAGATGGAGAAGGTGTTGTTTTCCGCGACATACAGGAGTCCGGTAACCGGCGAGAAGGCGGGCGGCTCCCAATTGACAGTGCCGCCCGAGTTGGGTGAAACCAGGGAGCCGGGCACGGTGGCGTCTTTGGATGGATCACGCTGCGGTTCGCCGTTAGCACTGAGGTGATTGGCCCAGTTGGTCAGCAAACCATATTTGCTGGTCACCAGGTGCTCCCCGGTGACTCTATCGAGCGTGAAGAAGTACCCGTTTCTCGCTGCCGTAATCACCATTTTTCGCATCTTGCCCTGGAACATGCCATCGAACAGTACCGGAGTCTGCGCTGAATCGTAATCGTGCATGTCGTGGGGTGAAGTCTGGTAGTACCAGGCCATCTTGCCGGTGTCTACGTTGAGAGCGATCAGCGAGCAGGTAAAGAGGTTGTCCAGATTGCCGCGAGTACCAGTGGTGAAGGCGGGGGTGGGGTTACCGGTGCCAAAGATATAAAGATTGGTTTCGGGGTCATAGGCGCCGGTGAGCCAGGTTTGTGCGCCGCCATGCCGGGCCGCATCCAGACTGGCCCAGGTGTCAAGACCCGGGTCGCCCTTCTGCATGGGAACGGTATAGTGCTTCCACTGCAGCTCCCCTGTTTCGGGATCGAAGGACTGCAGGAAACCTGGAGAGTCGATGTCGTTCCCCACGCCCACGAGGACGTGGTTGCCGATGACAATGGGCGCAGGCGTGGCGAAATAGCCCTCATCCACATCAGCGATAACTTTATGCCAGCGCTCCTTGCCCGTTTTGGCGTCGAGCGAGACCAGGTAATCGTCCGGCGTCTCCATGTAGAGATAGTTATTCCACATTCCGAAACCGCGGTTGCCGATATGGGTCCCGCCCTTGGTCTTCCAGAAGTAATGCCAAAGCTCATGGCCATCGCGGGCATCAATCGCCCAACCATTGTCTGGCATGGTGACGTACAAAGTTCCGTCTACCTCGAGCACCGACCCCTTCATCGAGCTACCGCGAGTCGCGATATTTCCCGGACCTTCGCCTCCGATGATCACGCTTGGCTTTTCATCGCCGCCTTGCTCGGATCCAGATCCCGGCGCAACTGCAGGATCCCCCGGGCCTGCCGTCAATTGCGTCATCCATCCCAGGGTCAAATCTTTGACGTTGGAACGATTGACCTGAGTAAGCGCGCTGTACCGCTTGCCGGTGTAGTCGCCGTTGTAGGTCGGCCACGAATCCTTGAGTGGCTTGAGCAATTCTTGAGGCGTCACTCCTCCCCCCTGGCCGAAGGCAGCGACCGAGAAAAAGAGAAAGGCAAAAGGCAGCAGAATTTTCTTCAGGATCATTTCAGGGTCACCAGGTAAGCCGTCACGTCGTGGATATCCTTGTCGGTATAAAGCGGAAGCAGATCCTTATGGGCCTGCAGCGGATCATGGATAACGACCTTGGGCAGGTCACCGTTCCGCCTGAACGAGCGCGTCGTTCCATCAGGCAGCTTCAGGGTGACCAGGAAATCGTCGATGTGGACTAACTGGCCTTCCACCGCCGCGCCGGAAGCAGGGGTGACGGTGACTGTGGCTTCCGTCGTTTTGTTGTGCGCACCGCGCACAGTGCCGGCGACCCACAGGTTCTGAAGCGCTTTCGGATCGCTGACTCTGGAAGCGATGCCCTGAAGATCTCCTTGCGGAGAATGACAGCTCTTGCACTTCAGGTTGAAGTAGGCCTCGCCGTCGCTTGCATTCCCGGCCAGGATGCTGAGAGGCTTCTGTTCGTCCGGTGGAGCTCCCTGGCCTTGGATGGTCGCTATCACGCTGCGAACATAGGCCGCGACGGCTTTCGAATCTTCGATGCTCAAATCGATCCGCGGCATTCCCATTGCCTGGCGCGCGCCTTGGATAATAGGCACGATGAGCTCGCCGTCCTGGTCGCTTAATGCCACCTGGGAACGCAGTAGATTGGGGCCCCCGAGATCGCCGCCCCGCAGATCCTGCCCGTGGCAGCCCTGGCAGTTGATTCCGTAGAGCGTCTTGCCGCGCGCTACGATTGCCGGATCGATAGGCGGCCGTTCCTCTCCTGGGACGAACCCCCCGGTAGGCCGCTGTGCGCCCGCTTCTGCCGCGGGCTGCTGGGCCATCCCCAGGTAGACCAGGCTCATCAACATTCCCACGGAAGCCGCAGCAATCACCCACAACTTAACTCGCATCTCTCTCCTTGTTCATGGACGCTTGCTATGCCTCACCATCGAAGCCTGTAGCGTGAGAAACCCAGACGCTGCCGCTCCAACATCATCTTCAGGATATTGCAGAGAACAACAGAGGCATAGCGCAGTCATCCGAGCCGGCCTGCTCGAGAACGTAGGAGAATGAGAAAATGCGCCATTTCCTGCGGGAAAAACGAACTTCGGAGTGATGTGGCCGGTCGGCGAAGCAAGAGTTGACCATTCGTCCCGCCGCTTGCCGATGCCATTGTGCGGGCGCAGATTTCAATATAGGTTAAGGTTTATATACGGGTCAATATTCAGCAGCCATGAAGCGATGGACGAGCGTCCGCACTTCATCACGCTTTAGAATGGGAGAGCAT
>CAWGDH010000008.1:0-501962 GCA_963821215.1 uncultured Acidobacteriaceae bacterium
ACTCCCGCCGCCTCCACCATATTTAACCCAATTGCCTCCTTTGTTTTCAATAACCTAGCAAGGGTGAGGGGGTTGCGTCGTGCAATATCGTGCATGCTCGTGCAATTTTCCCGGCTAAACCCTTCGAACGCTTACAGTAAAACCGTTCTGAAACATCTCTGCTTCGTTTTCGCTCCATACGCTCGTCAGGTGTACATCGACTGTCCACAGAGCAGGTCGCCGATTGCTGGCCCCAAGCAAGATTTCGAATCTGTACTTCCCCGGAAGTAAATAATCTTTCGGTGGCCCGAAGTATTCAGTTCTGAGCTCAAGTCTCGGTGTGCGCGGGCCGTCTACAAACATTGGTGCCGCCCCGTCATATATGGCCGCAAAATCACAATGCCTCCCCATCCCCGGCGAAATGCCGTCTACATGGATTGTCGGATTTCTGTATTCGCTATAGCTCCATCTCAAATTCATTTGCGTAAATTTCTCAACCGGCCGCCACGAACCAGGTTTCTCTTCTTCCCATGCCCGCGAAAGAAACAACTCAACCTCCTCGGCTCTAACCTTCCCGACGTTCTCTATCCAGAGCCGAAGAAAATACCTCGTGCCCGTCCACCCGTCTTGGCTCATCGGGGTTTTTCGACAATTCGGATGCCCGGCCACCATGCTCGCCGCTAGTTCTGGATGTCGGAGCCAACCGAGAATCCCTTCCTTGAACAGCGCGACCGTGACCGCCAAGAACGTCATGCTGGCGCCAACCCATTGGGCAACAGTTCCCCACTGCTGAGCGCCCCAGTAATGCACAGTCACCGCAGAAATACCTAGAGTTTGCAATATAAACATGGGGCGAATTGTACCCGATGGAAAAAGCAATACTTATTGACCACATTTTTCTTGCCATTGCCTACCATTCTGCTAGACTGCCGCGTCGCCAACGAACACTAGCAGGACATGAGCAGAAAACATCGCCTCAATAAGTTGACCAAGGAGCAAAGGAAAGCTCTTTATACACCTTCTGCAGAGAACGCTGGCGCCGGATGGAATGCAACAGGAGAATATGATAACCGACCGCCACGATATGCTAATCGCGAGCGCGACACAACCAAGCCAGTACATGAAGAAATGGCCTAACCCTCCTAACTCGAAAGGACGATAACATGAGCTTTAACTTTTCCTTCATAGCTAAGGACCGAGAGACCGCTTTACGCATTCTTGGTGAACAACACGCGCCAGAGCAAATCAAAGCGTATGTGTCTTCCGCGATTGAAGGACTGCACGCCATAATGACCCATCACAACTCGACAAAGCCCCACTTAATTTCCGTCGATGCGAACGGCCATCTATGTGATGGCAAGGGGATCTACGAGGTAACGACCTCTAAGATCGAGGTTAAGCCTCTATACATAACCGAATAAAATTAACCCCACCCCCATCGGTCACTCCAGCCCCGTACAATGCGGGCCGTCTCGATTCGAATTTCTCGCCTAGCGTCCAGATTTTCCACGCAAGGCCTATGGCGCAGGCTCCACATACGGGCCGTGACCTTCGAGCGCCTCTATCCTATTCGTTAGGTCTTCTCGAGCCTTAGCAAAATCGTCATAAAGAATGTGAAAGAACTGACGGGTATCGAAATGCAACAGTTTCGATTCTGATTTATGGCACATCCAGATTACACGTCGCCCAAGACCGAATCCAAACCCAGCCTCAAAGTACACCCCCGTTTTCTGGTCCGTGAAATCTGCAACCACGAACCGGCACCGGCGAATTTCAGAGATTATGAAGTCATCGATCTTTTCATTGTGGGTAACGCGATCAACCCGCACGGGAAAATAACCGGCTGCAAGAATGGACGGACGGATGATTTGATCGTAAACAACGTCCTGCTTGGGATCGAAAGACATCGCTACAAAAGCCCGCTCCGAAGAATGCCCAGACGACTCAAGCTGCTTTAAGCGTTCGTAGGCCTTCCACGTAGGTGTTAGGGGAAAATGTGGGCCAACGCCCTCTCTGGCGCGTTGGAGAAAACCACCGTCCAATAAAGCGTTGATGATGAAAAGCGCGGCGCCGGGCGAATCCACCTTCAGAAGCGGCCAATCCACTCCGTAGTCAAATGTTGACGGTTGCCCGAGCCCTGGACAAGATCGACAGATTCTCACCAAAGCATCATCGAATAGTTCCAACACATCCGGTGGCATTATCGAAGCGACCAGGTTCTCCCAGTCTTGTTTCCCGATCAGCGACCGGGCCATTACGTCTTCAGCGGGCAATTGTCTGAAGTATGCGGACAGAAGGTACGCCTTCTTTTTTGCGCGCGCGTCCTCAATTGCTTCTCTGGTAATGGTGAAATTAGTGCATGCCGGGCAGAAACCCTGGACGGTTTCATACGTGTCGCTCGTCGGGTGAGCAGGAAAGCGAGACACTTTCCCGGAAGCAAAGCTCGTACTTCCGCAGCCACATATCGGACATGTTCCGCCCTGAGATTGCGTCAGACCTTCCCAGAATGGCGGGGAGAGACGTTTCTTATTACTCGGCACTCTGCCCCCTACTGCCCATTGTGAAAACCCTGGACATCTTGGGCAGGGATGACAGTACCACAGAAGCGCCTACCATAATCGGCTTTGTCTCCACTCAAGTGGAGGACGCATGGGGCCAAGCAAGCAATTTGAATGTGGTGGGGCTTGAGCCTTCCTCTGCCCTCCTGTTGCCAGCGGAACGGCAATCAACAGGAGACAAACATCGCACCGCTGGCGTTTCCAAGCCAGAGGTTAAGCGCTGATCGCTTGCGAGTCCATCACAAGCCCCTTCTGGACTGTCTCGGAGACCCTAACTACGGGTCGAAGCGATAGTATTCCGTGCATTGCGGTGTAGTCGTAGCACTGGGTGGGTTAAAATCGGCGATCATGGCAGAACTTGCAAGTATCGGCGCTGCGCTCTCCACCGTAAAGACGCTCTGGGACCTTGCGAAAAACGTTAAAGATGCCAACGTCGGCATGAAGATCACTGCAGAACTCGGAAACATTCAAGGCCAGCTCATCGACGTCCAGCAAAAAACGATAAGCATCCAGCAGAAAAGCCAAGAGCTGCACGATGAACTGCAACGGTACAAATCATTTACCTTCCGTCACTCCGTTGCGTGGAGACGTCTTCCGGGCTCTCCGGAAGACGGCCCTTTCTGCCCGATCTGCATTGCAGAGAGCCTGGAGATACACCTGTTGCCGGTCGATGGAGTGGATCAAACTCGAGACTATTGGTTCCTCTATTGCCCAACGGCGCACGAAAAGGCCAAAGGTATTGCGCCGGCGCCTGGACCATACTTCTACGTCCCCAAAAACCTCGTGCCGCAAAATTACTACTCAGTTCGCACCAAGTCGTAACGTCAGAGACGGAAAGGTAGGAGCGGGCACCGCGACGGTCCTCTTAATGGAAGCGCTCCAAGTTAACCAATCGATTACCCCTCCGGGGCATCTTGTCGAAACCGATAGACGCTCCGGCGAAGCGGCGCCATCCTTAAGGCACAAGGAGGAACAACCGTGCACGGCAAAACTGACCTCAACGAGACCGCAAGAGAGACCATCCGCGACGCCCCGGGCTGGCACGTCGACCTTCAGAAACCAGAGAACCCCTTTACAGTCTGGACCTACTCGTCCGACCGGAGCCGGATGCTTTACTGCGGAAGCCGATTGAACATTGACGCCGCGTATTGTCTGGCCGCCGCGCATACTGGCCTGAAGCAACTTTTCGCATTCAAGGCACCGATCAACCAGTATGGGGTACTCGAATTCGAGCACTGAGGTCTGCACTACCCACGCGACTGCCATCGTGCAATACCGTGCAAGGAGCCCCGGGAACCATGGCAAATATGGGAATCCTGGCAATTTAGAATCAGCAAGTTGCACATTCTAAAAACCCTGCTTGTCTTCGACTCCCGCCGCCTCCACCAATAAACCTGCTTTTGCGATTGCCAATCGCGGATCGCCCACCTCGACGTATCAAACTGAAGATTGTTGGCCGCAACTTCACTCTCCAAGCGCACCCTCTAATGTGTCCTTCTTGCTGCCTTTTGGGCACTCCAGTGATGCTCCTACCTTGAGCTCCAGGTCTCTGTCTTGATGATGCCTTGGCCCTCTTTGACGACGATGAATTGGCGCGCCTTAACGCCTGTCGCCTTCTCTACACCTCCGTTGGTCCAATGAATATCGAGGTCTGCTTGATTGGAATCTCCCAACCCAAAGTGCATGCGTCGGTCGTTCACCGAATAAAAACTGGATTGCGCAGTTACGCTTTGGGCTTGCATCTTTGCCCCATATCTGGCAATCACCCCGGAGCCGATAGCGCTTCGAGTGCTCTTGGTTCCCACCAGGAGGACCTTCATCCAGTTATTGTTGCTCTTTAAATCATTCCACAATAACGAAGGAGGTTCGTTCAAGTTGATGATGATGACGTCGCCATCGTCGTCGAAGTCGCCAAAAGCGCATCCCCGACTACAGTGTGCTGCACTGATTCCAGGTCCCCCTCTGCGATCAATTCCTCAAACTTGCCGGCGCCTAAATTGCGAAAGATGAGTCGCGGCGTTTTCAAGGGATGTTGCGGAAATGTTGCTTCACCTCCGGGTAGACGGATCCGGTAACTACGAAAATATCTGGCCACCCATTGTTATCCAAGTCTGCGAACGCGGTACCCCACTGTATAAAACGCGTCTCCACGCCGATTTTTGCTGCGAGGGTGACATCCGTAAACCTGCCATCGTCGTCGTTCCGAAAGAGCACGTCAGTGTCGTCGGAAAAGTTAGTCTTGAATATGTCAAGCCGCCCGCTCAATCCATAATCGCCAACCCCCACGCCCATGCCCGCCTGTTCCATCCCATCCTCGCTGAATGCGACGCCGCGTTCTGTTCCTTCCTCGCGAAAGGTTCCATCATGCTTGTTTATGAAGAGAAGGCTCGGCGTGGAATCGGACGCGACATAGAGGTCGGTCCAGCCATCGCCGGTAAAGTCTGCTGCCACCGAGGTCATCGCATAGGTGGCAGTGGCTTTCAAAATACCGCTGGATTCTGATACATCGACGAAAGTCCCATCTCCACGATTTCGATAAAGAACATTTCTCCCGAAGGGGAGTCCATTGGGTCCGCAGTTTACTGGCACGCCCCTATAGTCGCACATTGGATTCGTGCCAGGTTTAGGAATCCTGTTCAGATCGGCGTGCAAGTAGCTTGCGACAAAAAGATCGAGATAACCATCGCGGTCAAAATCCAGGATGGTACAGCCTGATCCCCATCGCGTAGCGGCAGTGTAAGCAAGACCAGCCTGTACAGTGGCGTCTGTGAAGGTTCCTCGTTGTTTCTATAAAGAATGTTCTGGCCGTAGTAATTTATGAAGATATCTTCGTTACCATCGTTGTTCTAATCGCCGATGGTCACGCCGCTTGCCCAGCCGGAGTGGAAAAGACCCGCCTTCTCAGTTACATCCGTGAAGGTTCCATCTCTATTATTTTTGTACAGGCGATTCGTTGCTTCGGGAGTTGAATCGACCCGAGTGCCGCAGAGCGCAAAAATATCGAGCCAGCCATCGTTGTCGTAGTCAAAGAAAGCAACCCCGCAGCCGACTGTTTCGAATATGAATTGCTTATGGTCGATTCCACCGTAGATAGTCGGGACGGTCAGACCTGCGGTGGAGGCCACGTCAGTGAAGTAGGCGAGGAATGGGAGTCCGGAAGGCTTTCCTCGGGGCTGTGGCTTGACTCCGCGAGAGGCTATTGCCTGGCCCATTGCCATGGTTGATGCAGCTGTACCCAACAGCAGGAACTCACGACGATTGAATTTTTTTGGACCTGGCTTGCGCATTTTCTAACCATGGAGTCGAGAGCCGGGTAAAACAAATTTTGGGCACGGGTAAAGCAGGACTAATCCTACTTTGCTCGTTTCTTCTTCGCTAGGGAATGTGTTTGGTCGGGGATCCTGCCCACGAGAGTGCTATCTCCTCAAGAGAGCGATTTCTAGTCTCCGGTATGTATTTCCACACGAAGAGGCTCTCTACCAGGCAGAAGCTCGCGTAGAGAAAAAAAGGAAACGCGTGGTGGAAGTGTGCAATCAGAAATTTGCTTTCGTTGATCATGGGAAAGGTCTGCGACACGAGAAAGTTGGCAGCCCACAAGCTGACGGATGCGACCGCCAACGCGGATCCGCGTATCTTGATCGGGAAAATCTCGGAGAGGACTACCCAAGTGACAGGACCCACAGAAATGGCGAAGCAGGCGATGTAGCCAAGGATCACTAGAAGCAACCAGGCGTCATGATGTTCGCGGAGCGCGGCCAAACCGATTGCCGCGAGGCAAAGTCCCATCCCCAACGACCCGAAGATGAGAAGCGGCTTCCGGCCGACCCAGTCTACCAAGCCCATCGCCAGCAGTGTGAACAGCAGATTGACCCCGCCCACCATGACGGTTTCCAGCAGAGCCGTATTCGTTTCGCTTCCAAAGTGCTTGAAGATTTCCGGAGCGTAGTAGAGAAAGACATTGATCCCGGTGATCTGTTGCAACACCGCAAGGACAATACCGATCGTAAGAACCGGCAGGGTTGAGCGCCCCAGCAAGGGCAGCTGAGCCTCTCGCAACCCTTCCTCCTGGATCTTAAATACCTCCTCGATGCTTGCAAAGCCTCCCAGCCGCTCCGCAACCTTGATTGCCTCAGTCCGTCTTCCCTTGGAAAACAGGTATCGAGGAGTTTCAGGAACAAGCGTCAGGAGGGTCAGCAACGCAACCGAAGGGACCGCGCCCGACGCAAACATCCAGCGCCATCCGATCGCCTCGTTCCAGGATTGGCTTCCCATCTGGACAATCCGGTAATTGACGAAGTAAATAAGGAGCATTCCGCTCACGATGGCGAGTTGGTTAACGCCTACCAGCCATCCGCGCCATCTGGAGGGCGCCATCTCGGCGATATACAAAGGGCTGGCCATCGATGCCGCTCCAATGCCGGCGCCGCCGATAAGGCGGAAGACGATGAACCATGAGAACGACGGCGCAACCGCTGTTCCTATTGCTGAAACAAGAAACAGCAAAGCCGCGGCGACGATCAGAAGCCTACGACCGAATCGGTTGCTGATCGTCCCGGCCAGTGCCGACCCGGCGATGCAGCCCATCAACGCGCAGCTCGTCGCCCAGCCGGTCTGGGCAGGATCCAGTACGAAGTGCGACTGGAGAAAGCCTATGGCTCCGGAAATTACCGCAGTGTCATAACCGAAGAGCAAGCCGCCCATAGCAGCCACGCACGTGACCAGCATCACGAATCCAGTATGGATTTGCGATGCTCCGGGCTGCGTTCGCTGCTGAATCGGAATTTCCTCTCGTAAGCTCAAGGCCGCGGCTTTTAGGGTGCTGACTCGGGTCGGGAAAGCCTCATTACTTGCCACCTGGTATTGCAATGGCGGGGTGCCGGATGCAGCTCTTTATTTTAAGGCTTCTCTTACTTACAGCCGCGGTTGTTCACCCTTGATGCTCATGCCGCCATCGACGCACAGATTTGCGCCGCTGATGAGCGACGACTCTTCCGAAGCAAGAAAGGCGACTACATTGACCACTTCACTTATGGTCCCGATGCAGCCTCGTGGCTGCACCTCATCGAAGGCGCGCCGAGTACGAGCCGGATCCGCCTGGGTAGCGACGAACTGGTGCAACATCGGTGAATCGATCGTTCCCGGGGCAATCGAGTTGGCACGAATCCCCTGCCGCGCGTGGTCGATCGCGACTGCCCTGGCCAGCGCGATCAAAGCTCCCTTGGTGCTGGAATACGCCGCCAGTCCGGGCAGGCCATTCACTCCCGTAATCGACGACATCAGGATGATTGATCCCAATCCCACCCTTTGCATGTGCGGGATGACCTCCCGGCAGGTGAGAAACGCCCCCTTCACATTGACGGAGTGGGCGCGGTCCCAATCAAGTTCTGATGTTTCGAGGAGGGTGCCAGTGGGCATGACGCCGGCAGCATGTACTGCTATTGTGGGCGGCCCAAAGCTAGCTGTAAGCTTTCCAATTGCCTCTTCGACACCAGACGCATCGCTGACGTCGGCCGGTAAAGCCAAGGCCATTCCGCCCGCAGCCTCAATCTCTTGACCAACCATCATACACGCGGCTCCGTCGCAGTCGAGAACGCCTATCGCGGCTCCATCGGCGGCAAGCCGGATGGCGATTCCGCGGCCAATTCCGTTCCCCGCGCCGGTAACTATAGCAATTCGTCCGTCAAGCCGCATCATGACCCTCTACCGTCCTGGCTCGGCTGTCACTCCACGATCCCGGCAATAGACCGCTGTTCAGCCGCAAGAGATGTCCGGTCAAGTGTTGTCCTTGATCCGGACAGGCCCCTCGTATTTCAACTTAGACTCAGATTATTTGTTTCCAAGAGCGCTTTCGCAATGACTGGTAAGCCAAAAAACTTGCCTCTGGTGAATCCAGTGGATTAAGGTGCTACTGCGTATGGCAATCCGGTACACGCTCGCAGCAGATGCCCGAACTCTCCGTGTTCGGCGTCACTCCCCTGCACGTAACTGTGCAATGCTCTTGAAGGTCAGCGGTATCCTCGCAGCGTGTGGCAAGACTTGGCGGATACATGAGGCTCGAGCATGAGCCCGGCTGCGAAAGCGGAAAAGCTCAAAAACATTCGTCACGAAAATCTGAGGATGCGCCGCGGGCCCACCGTTATCGGGGACATCTTGTACGACCCGGGGGGCGCGTGTGGGCCGCGCATCCAACATGACTACCAATTGGTCATCGTTCACACCGGGCACCTCGATCTGCTGCTGGATGGCCAGACGATCCACGTGGGTCAGGGCAATGGAATCTTGCTAAGCCCTGGACACCGCGAACACTTCATTTTTTCGGGTGACCGCGAAACTCACCATAGCTGGTGCGCCATCCATCCCAAAGCTGTGCCGGCAGCCCTCAAGAGAGAATTCCATACCTACCGGGGGCCGATTCCCTTCGCCGGCCGGATGCACACGCTCCTGGAGCTGAGCAGGCGACCGCAGTTTGGATCCCCTCCCGAAGAGCCGCTCGAAGCAGGGTTTTATCTGGGCCTGGGCCTGGCCCTCATGTGCGACTTTGCCTCGGCAGTGAGGAGCGGTAAAAAGGCAGATACCGTCGCGGAGACCGCGCTAGCCAAAATGGAGCAGTTTATCTGGAAGGAATTCGCCCGCCACCTGTCCCTGCACGATATCGCAAGAGCAGTGGGCGTTTCCCGGCAACATTTGCTCAAGCTCTGCCGAACGCATGATAGGCAAACTCCCATGGCGCAGCTCTACGCTGCGCGGCTTGAGATCGCCACCGATCTTCTCCGCCAGACAGGACTTCCGATCAGCGCCGTGTCGGAAAAATGCGGCTTTATTAGCATCTTTCACTTCTCGCGCAAGTTCAAACAGGCCTACGGGGAGAGCCCCGCCGCCTGGAGACGCGGGCTCTGGCACGCCACTGGCACTTGAGAGCTACGGGATATAGGGTCGCCCCGCTTTGGAATCGCGATGGTTGTCCGCGGCATCGTCAGTTCAGGATTCACAACAGACAAAAGATTTAGTTTCTTGGTCATTGTCACCTGCCGCGCCCTTGACCCATGATTGCAATCGTTGGCCAAAAGTAACGGAGAGAGATGATCGATCGGCGGGAGTTCTTGAAGGCTGGAACATTGGCTGCCGCAGGCAGCGCGTTGACGCGCGCCGAAAGCTTGCAAACCACAGGTTCGGTTCAGCGCATCACTATCCAAATTAAGGCGCCGGGCAGCAGCAAAGTGCGGCTGGCCGAAACTGAGATAGTTTCCGGCCTCAAGGCGCTTCAGGTTGCCGGCGAAGTCGCTATGGTCGACGAAGCGCCCAGGGAACAAGGGCGGCTGCATTGCGTGCTGACCATTGAGCCAAACAGATTCAAAGGAAAGGAGGAGTATGAGATCCGCACCGCTGGTCAAGAGGTGACTTTGAGCGCAGTCAACGAGCAATCCCTGCTCTATGCTGTCTTCGATTTTCTTGAACGGCAGGGCACCGTCTTCGGCATCGATGGCGCCACCGTTCCCATCGACCGGCTTGCCGCACTGCAGCTTCCGGAACCAGGGCAGCCGTGGGCTGCTTCGCCTCGCTTTGCGGTTCGCGGTCTACTGCCATGGCCGGATTTCTGGAACTGCATCAGCGTCTACAACAACGAGGATTTCAAAGCATACTTCGCTGCTATGTTGCGCATGCGCTTCAACATGTTCGGCATGCACGTTTACACGCAGAATGAACCCGGGCCGATGGCGGAGTCCTACCTGTCGTTCGATTTTGCAGGCAGCGGACATCGGGCCGCGCTGGAGGATACAACTATTACCAGTTGGGGATACTTGCCCCAGCGCACCTCAACCTTCAAGATGGGCGCCGCCCAGTTCTTTGACTCGGAGACCTTCGGCGCTGATGCGACTCGTCTGGCTGCCGACAATTGGGACATCGCCGCCCGTACCACAACCATGATGCGTGCCGCCTTCAATTTTGCGAAGGAACTCGGGATTCGCACCGGCATTGGCTTTGAACCATATCAAAATCCACATGAAATCGTTCGCGCGCTGCCCCCGGAAGCCTTGTCCCACCCCGGCGGCTTCGTGGAGTCGAACACCGCCCGCGATCTGCTGGAGCGCCGCCTCGCCGATCTGCTCGAGCGCTATCCGATGGTAGATTACGTTTGGCTCTGGCAGGGCGAAGATGCGAATTGGGAAAGCCGGACCAAGAACATACCGCTCTCCACCACTCCTTTCACCCAGGCCCACAACTTCTTGCAGCGCCATGCACCTGGCAAACAGCTGGTGTTGGCCGGCTGGGGTGGCGTGACCCGCCACTTTGAATCGCTCCACCAGAGGCTGCCTGAGGACATCGTATTTTCTGCCCTCAACGACACGCTCGGATGGGACCCGACGAACGAAGCCTTCGGCAAGTTGGGAGGCAGAGAGCGCTGGCCCATTCCATGGATTGAAGACGATCCCTCCATGTGGTTTCCTCAGTTTCGTGCCAGCCGTTTTCAAATGGACATGAAGCGCGCACAGGATTTCGGGTGCCAGGGCATGCTAGGGATCCATTGGCGCCAACGCATCATTGACCCCACTGCGACTTACTTTGCCCGGGCTGGCTGGAATAGCGGACTCACCGCCGCGGCGCACTACCGCAGCTTTTGCGCCGCACAGGCGTCCGGCCCGCGCGCCGCCACTCTCGCCACCCTCTTCGATGACTGCGACCAGAAATATGCCATCTCCTCGACGTTTCTGGGCACCTATAACACGTCCGGTTTTGCCAACACCATCGAACTCACCGGCGATTACAGCGAAGCCTTCAACTACCAAAAGAACGAACCGGACCTGGCCCTTCTGCCCAGGCAGAGAGAGACGGCTGACCGTTTCCGGCAGCTCGCATCCGAGACCAAATCTCCTTTGGAGCGGGACCGCGTCGGCTACTTCGCTGGTTTCGTCGGCTTCATGGTCCCCTACTGCGACGCCTATGTGACCGCGCATAAACTCGATGCGGTGCTGAAGCGAGCTGTGGAATTGAGAGCCGGCGGCAAGCAGGATGAGGCCCGCGCCCAGGTATCGCAACATGGTGTTCCGCTGTGGCTCGCTATGGCGCCTAGGGTAAGAGAGGTAATGCTGCAATATCAGGCGGTCATTGCTACACGGCCCAACCAGGGCCAGCTTGCGTCTATGCAGAACAAGTTCGTTCGCATCTCTCTGGAGAGGCTTCGTCTTTCCATCAAGGAGTTTCTAGGAAAGTTGCCTCCGGAAATGGAGCAGGCTTATGCGACGGCGACCTCGCCGGAGTCCGCGAATCCAGCTCGCCTGTTTGTCCCCACTCGCCCGTCGCTTCTCAAACCAGGCGAATCCCTGCGGATCTTTATTGTTGCTCCGGGCTGTGGGGAAATGGCGGAGGTGAAACTGCTCACTCGCCCCCAAGGTAACCAGACCTGGCGGACATCCACAGCCGTCCATGCTGGACGAAGCGTTTATAGCGCGACCTTAGGGCCATTTACGGCAGCCGACCGCACCGTCGAATATTACGCGACGGCAACAGCCGGCGCACAGACGGCCGGCAAGTCACAGGTGCTCTCCGCGCCACCGGAAGCTCCTGTCAATTTGTACATGTTGAATATTCTGATCTAAGCCGTCACTTTCCGCGTTTACAGCACCCCGTTCATTGCGAGACGGAACCGTTGCCGGAGATCTTCGCTATCAAAGACTCATCGTTCTTACTGTGCAGTGCCTTGGTTTTTGCGAATTCCCGGTCCGCCTTCTGCTTCTGTCCCAACGCCATATATGTTCGGCCCAGACGGTAGTGCGCATCCGGCTGCGACGGATCGAGCTGCTCAGCCTGCCGGAAAGCGGCGATGGCTGCGGGGTATAGCTTTCGGTCGAAATAAACCACACCGAGATCGAAATAAGCGAGTCGTATATTTCTTTGGAGACCAGTGGCCCTGTTCAAGAGCGATTGGGCCGAAGAATAATCGTTTCGGTGAAGAGCGATGTCTCCAAGGTAGGTGTAGGCCTGCGCATCGCCGGGATCGTGCTTGAGCTCCAGCTGAAACTCCGTCACCGCCCGGTCATAATCACGCGTCTTGTAGTACAGGTACCCAAGTTCGAAATGAAGATTTGGTTCGTTCGGAGCGATGCGATCAGCCGCCTCAAGCTCGACAATCGCATCCGGCGTTTTGTTCATGCCATCCAGCGCCAACGCCAACAGCATGTGTGCCTGGACGGAATCTGGATTGACCTCGAGAATGTTCTTGAACTCGGACAAGGCGCAATCGTAATGCTTGCTCCAGAGACAACTCTCGGCAAGAACATTGTGCAGCTCAAGGTTAGAAGCGTTTGCTTTCGTTGCCATTGACAGGTATGGGATAGCATCTGCGTATTGATGGGAGCCAAAATAGCTCATCCCGAGCAACAATGGAATTCGATCATCGCCCGGCTTAGCCAGCAATGAAGCTTTGAGTGCTGGAACCGCGGCCGAAAAGTGGCCTTGCCGGAACTCGGCGAGTGCAAGGTCGAACTCAATATCCGGTTGATGAGGCTCCAATGCAAGCGACTTGCGATACGCCTCCGCGGCAGGTTGAAGTTCTCCTTGTTGCGCAAGGGAAACCCCCAGGCCGGCTAGAATGGCAGCGTTTTTCGGGTACCTTTGCGCCAATTCACGCCAGAGGGTCTCCGCCTCGTGAAACTTGCCCACTCGCATCAAACTAGTTGCTTCTTCGGCGGTAACGGCCTGCCCATAACTTATCGCCGCGCCAGGGCATGCAAGTAGAAGCATCATGATAGAGAATCGCCCCATGGCTGAAGCGACGACCCCTGCTTTCTTTGCTTGCTGAGGACGAGCCCTCATGGATGATGGTACCCCTCTTCCAGCAGCCGAGTCTGCCCGATGCCATCTTAAGCCATGATGGCGAGGGCATAGCAGCAACAAATGCCGCGGGCGTCAGCGGCCGGTTCAGAATAGAAACTTCGCGCCGAACTGCAACACTCTTGGATCTTGCGCAACAGTTACCTGTCCAAATGTACTGTCGGTGTAGCCGGCATCGATTGTCAGGAACTGAGTATGATTAAAGGTGTTGAAACTCTCTACTCGAAACTGGAATACCGGCCCTTCCGACTTCGATGTGAGAGGGAACGCCTTGAACAGCGCAATGTTGAAATTATTGATGCCCGGGCCGACAATCGAGTCCTTGCGCGCATTCCCGAAGCCCTCATTGGGCCCTCCATTCCACGGAGCCACAGGCGGCGCAAATGCGGCGGTATTGAAGTACTCCTTTTGTGTCTTTGGTCCCTTCGGGGATCCGGCGATGTTGGGGCGATTGGTCGTTCCACCACCGAGGCCCAGGGTATCGGGCGAATAGGTCACATTCGTCGGAACGCCGCTCGCCTGAACGTTCACATCCGAGATCTCCCAGCCTCCAAGCGTAGCCCGCAGCCAAGAGTTGTCAGCATGAGCGAAGAATGGAACGGCATAGATAAGATTGGCATTGAAGATGTTACGCCGGTCGAGAGATCCGGATCCGTAGTCATACCTTGGGTTGAAGGGGTCTGAAACCGTGGTCACGTCGTTACTGGTGATGTCCAGCTCGTGGGACCAGGTATAGGACAGTTGAAGACTGAGCCCGTGCTTGTTTTGAATTTGCAGGCCCGCCTGCAACGAATCATATCGTTGGTTTGTATTGTTCGAATATTGGCTGATATTCGAGAATCCCGGAAAGATACGAGCGAGATTGGAATTGTAGGTGCCGTTCGCAACGCCTTCGCGGTAGGGACTATTTAACGGCAGAGTATTGACGTCGCTTCCAATGTCCTGATGCCAACCGTCGGTGCCGACATATTGAACCACCGCGATGATAGCAGGCGCCAACTGCTGCTGCACGCCAAGACTATATTCCGCCGTGCCTGGGCTGGGATAGTGGAGCGCGAGACTCGCAAGAGATGCCGGGAAATAAGGTGTAGGCGACGACAGGCCGGTCAGTGCGCTGATAGACGGGTTGGAAAACTGCACATTGGTCGCTGTGGGAATAAACGCAACTGGCGTGTTTGTCTCCGTGGGGTAAATATCGTTGCCCTGAATGCGTTCATAGAACACGCCGAAGCCGCCCCGCAGTACCGTATTGCCATGTCCATAGAGATCCATAGCGAATCCAATGCGCGGCTGGAGCGTCAACCAATAGTTGTTCACCAGGCCGCGAGGAAATCCATTGGCCCCGGGCAGCTGGATGCCATTCATGTAAAACGGTGTCTTATACCCTGGCGGTATCGTAAATCCGGGCCCGCTGGTATTAAGGCTTCCATCCGGATTGAACGCCGCGGCTTGAGTTTGGTTATAGTCGGATTGCACAAAATTGGACAATAAATTTTGTCGCTCCCAGACGTGAGGATATGCGTCGTACCTTAGCCCGAGGTTCAAGGTCAAACGTGGGATAACCTTGTAATTGTCCAGGGCATAGAACGATGGCGTGTTGTTCACCAGGTGGCGCCGGCTTTGCTCGTTGAGCTGGGAATAGCTGCTGGCAAAGCCGAGCAGGAAGTTCACGTAGGCATCGTTTGAAAAGCTCGGGGTGCTAAAGACATAGGTCCCTTGCGGCTCCGCTTGGAGGCCCATGTTCTTGGTGAAGCGCATGAATGATCCACCAAATTTGAAATTGTGCTTTCCCGTGGTCCACGAAAGATCGTCGCGTTCCTGGTAGTCCTGCTGCGCGTCTTGCCACGGATAGTAGCTCGTGCTGTAGTTCGTGCCGTAAGGTGCGCCAAGGTCTATCTCAGGAAGCTTGGCGACTGGACTGTTGTTGGGAAACAGGCTGGTGGCGCCCCACCCCGCCGGCTGGGTGTAGATTCCGGTAGGGGCGAGGGTGATGATACTGCCGTTGTAGACGAAGGAGGTCACGTTCAACAGGTTGGGCGAGAGCGTCTGCGTTAATTGTATGACGGCGCTCCAGGCCGGGTTGGAGAAGGCGCTGCCCGCCGTCGGGTATGAGCTATCGCTCCACAGACTTGGGATGTTCTGCTGCGAGACTGCGTCATGAATGTAGTGCCCCATTAACGTCATCTTGTCATTGATTGTGTGGTCGATTCGCACTAGATCTTCGCGCACATTCGTCGGCTGCTTGAGCGATGTTATGAATGAATTACTTCCATTGCTGGCGTTCGGCTTGGGAATGGCTCCTGTGCCCATAAAGAGCACGGCGTTGGGATCGATCAGGTTCGCTGGGATGGAGTTGTTTGGAAACGGGCTTCCCGGAACGAGCCCGTCGCTTGCATAGAGCTGAAGCTTTGCCGGGTCGCTGGTGGCAGGAACGACTGGAGTCACTCCGTTTGCCGGGGGTGTATACACTAGCGGTTGACCAGCGGTTGGGAAGTCGGACGCAGGGATGGTGGGCGTTACGGTTGGATTTGTCCCAGTGACAAGCCGCCGCCACTCCTCATTCACAAAGAAAAAGGTCCTCTTTCGCGAGGTGTTATAGAGATGTGGGATAGTAAGGGGACCTCCGAGGTTGCCGCCAAAAATATTCAGGCGCAGCTCCGGCTTAGGCTGGTCTTCAAGATTTGATATGTAGTTATTGGCGTCGAAGGCGTTATTGCGATTGAATTCCCAGAGACCTCCATGAAGGCTGCTCGTGCCCGACTTTACCACCATTGTGATGGTTCCACCGGAGGCGATGCCGTAATCAGGGCTGTAATTACTGTCAAGTGTTTTGAACTCGGAAAGGGCATCCAAGGAGGGCAGGATCGTAAAGCAGCCTCCGCAGCCCCGATCATAGACCTCACTTCCGTCGATCATGTAAACGTTATGGCCCGGGCGAGTGCCATCGAAACTAATGCCCGTACCGGCGGTTAGAGCATTAATCCCATTAAAGCTTGGAATATTGTTTGACACGCCAAGTCCCAGTACAGCCAACTGGGTTACGTTGCGACCGTTTGTCGCCAGCTCTGTAACCTGCTTGCCCGTGATGAGGTCGCTGATTTCATTCGTCTCCGATTGTAGTTGCAGCGCGTTCGCCTCAACGGTCACGGTTTGAGTGTTGCTGCCGACTGTGAGACTTACGTTTTCTCTCACTGTAGATGCTACGTTGATGACTATATCCGTCTTGCTATATGTCTGGAAGCCTTGCGAGGTCACGGTCAGGGTGTAATCGCCAACGCGAAGGCTGGGGAAAGTATAGATTCCGGCGTTATCTGTCGCCGTGTGGCGTGTCTCGCCGCTTGCCAGCAACGTCAGCGAAACCGAGGCATTGGGAATGATTGCCCCGTTGGGGTCAGTTACGACCCCTGTCAACTCGCCGTTTTCTTGTGCCATGGCCGTTGCAGACAAGAAAATTAGCATTAGAAATGGAACCAGGAAATGCTTTCCGACTTTCATTTGCGCCCCCCCGATAAAGGACCGACTGTGCGGCTGTAGACATGGCTAGCATGCACAAGCCGCCATCTTGGCGGTCTGTAGCCGGCCCGCCGTTTAGTAGGCGTAATGATTCAGCACCCTCACAAGGGTTGACAATGACCAAGACGCTAAAGTTTTTGTCTGTGGTGAATCCGTGGTAGGTGGTGCATCAATGGCCGATTTCAGAACGTGTAAATTATGGAAAATCGTGCGCTCTCCGGCTCGACTCCCGCCGCCTCCGCGGAAGTGACGGCCCCCGATTTGCTGTTGGTCATCCGGCGAATAAAAGCATGCAGTGCGCTAGAGACTGCACACCGGGCGTGATGATTGACTTCGGTCGCGCCGGGCAGTAAAAGGGAGGCGGCGACTCTCATAAGTTTTTGAGACCGCAGGGGTGTTCAAAAGGAGGCTCCGTGTACTTAGACTACTTTCCATCCAAACCAGCCAGGCATGGCAGGCTTAGGTCACATTTTTGGCTGTCAATGATTGCTCTCGGCTTGACCGTTCTTTCATGCCCTACCGGACGGGGGCAGGACGACGTCGCGCACACGGGTAGCGATGTCCCTCCAATTCTCAAAATTGGCTCGCATGCGCCGGATTTTAATCTGCCGGGAGTCGATGGAAAATCGCATAGCCTCAAAGACTATGCATCAAGCAAGGTCCTCGTGGTTATTTTCAGTTGTAATCACTGCCCGGTTGCACAGATGTATGAAAAACGAATCAAGCAGTTATACACGGACTATCAGGGCCGGGGAGTGGCCGTGGTTGTGATCATGGGAAATGATCCAAAAGCAGAGGAGCTCAGCGAATACGGATACACCGATGTAGGCGATTCTTTTGCGGATATGAAGGCACGCGCGGCCTACAGGCACTTCCCGTATCCGTACCTGTACGATGGTGCTACTCAGGCGGTTGCGCTGAAATACGGACCTACTGCAACGCCCCATGCGTTCATTTTTGATCAGCAGCGCATTCTGCGCTACGAGGGACGGATTGACAGCAATCAACGTGAGCAGCTGGCGACGAAACACGAAGCCAGAGATGCCATCGAGGCTCTGCTTGCAGGAAAACCCGTCCCCGTCACAGACACGCCCGCGGTTGGGTGCTCTACAAAGTGGGCCTACAAAACGACCAACGTAGAAAAAGAGCTTGCCCAGTTCAACGAGAGGCCGGTAAGTCTGGATTTGATCTCCGCCGATCAACTCAAGAAATTGCGGCTGAATGCCGGCACAGACAAGCTTTTGCTTTTGAACGTGTGGGCTACCTGGTGCGGGCCATGTGTCGAAGAATTCCCGGAATTGGAAACAATGGTCCGTATGTATGGAGGGCGGCCGTTGAATATCGTGACGTTAAGCATCAACAATCCTGACGAGAAGCAATTGGTTTCCGCATTTCTTCAGAAACAGCATGCGTTCAATGAGAACTTTCTCTTTAATAGCAACGATGCGGCGGATGCGGTAAAAGCTCTCGGCACGGGGTGGCAGGGTGGTGCTCCGTACACGGTTCTGATTGGAACCAAAGGCGAAGTGCTTTACAGAACGCAAGGAGAAATGAACGTTTTGGACGTGCGCCGCGCCATATTGAAGAACGTCGCGGACGACCTCTATATCGGGCAGCACGCCTATTGGAACAGCACCTTCTGAGGCCTCGCAGTTGTCCAAAGTTATCGCCAACTGCGGTCAGAATGGTGAATACAAGCCCACCCCCGTACTCAATCAGCCCGTAGCTCCGAGGCCCGGGTTGAGCTGCATACACGCGAAGCTCGCTTCGAGATGTTCCATAAACCCGCGGTATATTCGGTACCACCCAAGCGGCAATGAATGAAGCTGCGCATGAATGGCGCACCCGGCCGGTCGACGGCGTTTGTTACGAGCCCGTTCCGGTAGCAGGGTCTTCCCCGCTGCCTAACGCTCGTAGCGCCATTCGCTGATGAAGTGGAAGCCGCGCTCGAGGAGCGGGTAGTGGTCGGGCGTCGGGGTTCGGGTGAGGGTGAGGACGGCGGGGGTGAAGGGCGCGGTGGGTTTGGCGGACTTGTGCTTGGGGTCGGGTTTGGGTAGGTCGGGTGGCACCGAGGTGAGAATGAGGTGGTTGGGGTCGGAGAGCTGCCAGGCGTAGTTGGTGGGGGCGTTGATGAAGTAGCAGCTCATGCGGACGGTGTGTTTCTTGGAGTTGAGATCGACGAGGGAGAGCCAGAGCTCGCCGTCGGTGGAGCGCGTGTAGGCGCGGCCGGAGGAGGCGACGTAGAGGTCGGTAACGGGAAGGCCTTCGGGGTCGATGAAGGCGCCGGAGGCTGGGTGGGTGGCGTCGAGATGCCAGGCGCCGACCAGAGGGGATGGCGTGCGCAGCGCGACTTGAAGGTGGTGCCAGCCGATGGTCATGAAGATGGGTTGCACGACGAGAAAGGCGGCAGCGAAGACAATCTCGGTGACGAGGATGGCGATGCGCCCGGCGCGGCGGCTGGCGGGGGGAACCCAGGCGGCGGTGGGCGCGGCGGGTTTGTGGCTCCAGAAGAAGCGGCAGAGGGAGACGGCGTCGGGCAGGGCGAGGAAGATGCAGCCGAGGAGCAGGTTGACGGCGAAGAGCTTGACGGGGACGTCGTAGCAGAAGTTGAAGAGGACCACGTTGGCGATCACGAAGGTGGAGAAGAGGGCGCCGGCGAGCGCGGTGCGGCGATAGAAAAGGAGGATGCCGCCGAGGACCTCGGCTGAGCCGCAGATGATCTCGTAGACGGGGTTGAGGCCGATGAGGTTCCAGAGGAAGGTCATGGGAGCCATGTTGCCGACGGGCTCGTTAAGGACGGCGATGGAGGGCGGGGGCATCTGAAACGGAAAGACTTTGGCCAAGCCATAGATGACCATGAACATGCCGCAGGTAAGGCGGAGGACGAAGCGAAGCCAGGCGTGGAGGGTGCGGTACTCGATGCGACGGTTGTTGCGGAGGTGGGCGATGACGGTCCAAAGAATGCCGCCGGCCAGGGCGAAGGTGAACAAGAGGCCGTTCTGGATCCAGTTCATCGTGGTGTCGCCGGATTCGCTGGGGTGCCAGTGGGCGGCGATGCCGGTGAGATGGAAGAGATGCTGGCCGATGAACTCGGAGAGATGGTTGAAGGGCCAGCTGAGCATGTGTTGGATCCAGCCGCCGACGAATGGGAAGGCTTGAAACAGGGTTCCATTGCTGTCGAAAAAGATGAAGCAGAAGAAGTAGAGGAAGGCGATGCGGAAGCCGAGGCGGGTGGCGGGGCTCCAGGGAGCGGGCGGAGTGGCTGCGGAGACGGGGGACTCGGCGGGGATGGTGATGCCTGAAGGCTCCAAACGGGACCTCGCGTGGGGACGACTTTGGATGTTGGACGATTTTGGTGTGGGGCGAGTTTGGAGTCAAGGAAAGAAATTTCGTATGGACCAGTCGCGACGAGTGCCTCGGCCTGTGTGTGCCGTCCGAAGATCCTTATGTGCAGGAGATCGGCGGACACTTGCCGACTTATCAATACTGATCTATCCAAGCGTGCCTTAGCCGGCACTTGTCCGAGATGATGGATAGTATCGCTAAGGGACCGGAAGACGTGAAAAAATTAGTTAGGACCGCAGATGAACTGCCATGAACGTGGATGACCTACAGCGTTTTCCAATGGCGTTCATCCGCATCCATTGAGGGTACACACTGGATTCGCGCTGGGAGGACTACGAGATGCGGAAAGGGCTTACGAGAAAACCACAACGGGACGAGCCCGCGACACAAGGCAAGAACTACATAACTCGTAGCGGGCTCCAGCGCCTCAAAGATGAGCACCGGTTTCTGCTCACCAGGGACCGCCCGGCCGTGGCGGAGGTGGTGGCGTGGGCTGCCGGCAACGGCGATCGCAGTGAAAACGCCGACTATCAGTACGGCAAGCGGCGGCTGCGGCAGATCGATGGGCGGATTCGCTTTCTCACCAAGCGAATCGAAGCCGCCGAAGTGGTGGACCCGGAAGCTCCGAGAGCGGGGCAGCGGGAGACGAGGGCATTCTTCGGGGCGACCGTGCGCTATGCCAATGCCGCGGGAGCGGAGCGAGTGGTGAGCATCGTGGGCACCGACGAGGTCGATCTCGACCGCAACCACATCAGTTGGGTGTCACCTCTGGGGCGCGCATTGATGAAGTCGGCAGCGGGTGACAGCGTAGTTCTCCAAGCGCCGGCCGGGACAGAATACCTGACCGTGCTGGAAGTGCGTTACGAGCGCATTTCTGTGGAACCGTTCCGTGAACCACCTGGATCCGAGCCGTCGGCAAAGGGGCTCCCTCGCCGACGCTCACCTGACGAAGAAGAGACGATACGGCACAGGTCGTGAAAGAGCGGCAACCGTAATAGAGTGCTATCTGCTTTGGCAAGCGACAAAATGAGTTGAGTCCTCATAAACGCCCCTGGGACATGTCAACGAGGCTCTCCAACTCGGTTCCGGAAACCTGGACCCTAGCCGACATTCCGGGACGGATCGGGTGACCGCATCTCAGATTTCCGGAAGCATGAGCACGCAGCGTGCTGTCATCTTCCACGCACTTCAGGAAGGCGGGTTCCTTCGAGTTTCAGCTTGAAAGCAGCATTGTGCCCGTGAGACTCACACCAGCCCATCGCCTCCCGAATCACAAAATAGCCCTTGACGCACTTCTGCAAAGTGTGTAGTGTATCCATTGACTAGTACACTTTGATGTTTCGAGTAAACCCCTCAAGTGGCATTCCCCTTTACCTGCAGCTCATGGAGCAGGTGAAGCACGCGGTAGAAACCGGCGCTCTGCGCGAGGGGGATCGTCTGCCTACGATCCGCAAAGTGGCCGAGGACCTGGTGATGAACCCGAACACCGTCGTCCGCGCGTACCGCGAACTGGAGCACGAAGGAGTACTCGAGTTAAAACACGGCTCCGGAGCCTTTATCAAAGCGGCGGCAGGAGGGCGCGCCCGCCTGCTTCACGAGGCGCAAAAAGTGATGCACTCCGCCGTCGAGCGGCTGATCTCTCGAGGTCTTAGCAACGACGAATTACGACGAGTGTTTGAAAACGAGCTGGCACAGGCCGGCGCGAAAGAGCGAAAGGAAGGAGCAGTGGTAGACAAGCCATGACCGATTTTGTCATCGAGACTCATCAACTGTGTAAGTCATTTAAAGACCAGGCGGCGCTGCGCGGTCTCGACCTCCACGTGCCGGCTGGAAGTATCTTCGGCTTCCTCGGGCGCAACGGCGCAGGCAAGACGACCACCATCAAGACACTCATGGGTCTATTGCGAGCCGATACCGGAAGCGCCCACGTATTTGGCGTGCCTGTCACGGATGCAGACAGCGCCGCCGGAGTCCGCCGCCGGATCGGCTTCGTGACCGAGGACAAGGAGCTTTATCCCTATATGACGGTGGAGCAGATCATACGGTTCACGCGTCCCTTCTTTCCCAAGTGGCGCCCCGATTTGGAGCAGCGTTACCTGGAGATGTTTGAACTTCCAAGGGCCCGCAAGATTCCTGATCTCTCCAAAGGAATGCGGTCGAAGCTGATGCTCCTGCTGGCGATCGCCCGTGGGGCTGAGTTGCTGATCCTGGATGAGCCTACCGATGGGCTGGACCCTGCTGCGACGGAGGACGTGCTGCGCGAATTGGTTTCCGTCACAGGTTCATCGGAGATCACGATTTTCTTTTCTTCGCATCAGCTGTCAGAAGTCGAGCTGATCGCCGACTATGTCGGAATTGTGGATCACGGCAGGATGGTGGTGTCGGGGTGCCTGGACGACTTGAAGGCACGCTACCAGCGGGTTGACGTGGTCCTTGAGAGCGGGGCGGAGCCGCCGGTACGCTGGCCGGAGGGTGCTGCGTCAATCCGCCAGGAGGGCCGGGTTGTCTCCATGCTCTGCAGTCACAACGCCGATGTCATTGTCGAGCAGGCGCAATCCATACCAGGAGCTACCGTGGAGCGGTTTCCGGTGACGCTGAAAGAGATCTTTCTGGAACATGTGAGGAGTAACTGAGATGCTTTGGCTCAAGGGATGGCTGGAAACCCGGTTTCGGCTTTTGTACATGCTTGCCTTCACGGCCGTGCCTCTTTATGGCATGCATTCAGCTGGCGCCCACGCATCGGCGCGCAGCGTGAGCGGTCTTGCCGCTGGGCTTGCGTCCCACGTGATTCCGTTCTTCATTGCACTTACTTGTGCATTCCTTGCTGGCGCAGGAATCGCAACCCAGACGCCTTTGCAGGCCTCCAAAGGTCTGCACGGCTCGACTCTGTTCACTCTGTCGATGCCCGTGAGCCGGCTGCGCTTAATGGTCGTACGCGCTGGCATCGGATGGTTGGAGACAGCCGCGGTGATTGGAATACTCTGCTGCGAGATGTGGCTGGCAATGCCGCTGCAGAGGGCAGGAGTGACAGCGATTGAGATGTTCGAACAGGCGGCCACGCTTATCGCCTGCAGCTCAACCGTCTACTTCCTGGCGGTTTTACTAGGGACGGTGCTCGACGATCAATGGCGGGTGTGGGGCACGTTGCTTGGCGCAGCTGGAATCTGGCTGCTGTGCACACAATTCTCGCTCCCTGCCTTTGCCAACATCTTTCATGGTATGGGGGAGCGCTCGCCCATCTTTGCGCACACAATCCCATGGAATGCGATGGCGTTTTCGCTTGGGCTGTCCGCAATCTTATTCTTTGCGGCGCTGAAGATTGCGCAGAGACGCGAGTACTAACTTTGCAGACGCAGTGGAGGGGCGAAAATGAGAAAACCACTGCCATGGCTCTTGTTCTTCGCGTTCGCGCTGGGCGCAGCTTGTTCCGCTGCCGTGGCCCAGGACGCGCAGGCGAAGATTGAACAGCACATGCAGGCCGCGGCAGGACTTGCTGAGCACCCGGCCCTCGAACCTGCATCCTGCATAGCGCCGCCAAAGGACGCCGTCACCTTCGTTCAAACCCCAGGCGCACCATTCACAGCAATTCCCAGCGCAGACGGTTGCTGGGTGTTCGTTAGCCTGACCAGCACCCGTGAGATCGCGGCGTTCCGGCGGGACGGGGGCGAACTCAACTTGCAATACACCGTGCCGTTGCATGAAGTGCCAACCGGCATGGTGTTAACACACGATGGCCAGCTTCTGCTCGCAGCTACCGGCGATTCCGTTACAGCCGTGGACATGATCGCCCTCACCAGAGGAAATGATCACCCGTCTGTCTACAAGATCCGTGGAGACCAGTTTGACGGGGCGATCTACGTGAATGTCACCGATGATGATGGCTACCTTTTTGTGGCCAACGAACGCGGCAGCACCATCACGGTAGTGAACCTCAAGCAAGCCCGTGCCAGCGGCTTCAAGTCCAGCGGCATTGTCGGCAATATTCCGGCTGGAGAGGCGCCAATTGCCGTGACGCTGTCGCCCGACGACAAGCGACTGTACTCAACCAGCGAGAGGGCATCCGAACACCTCGCTGCCGGCGGAGCACGTTGCGATACGGAAGCCCCCGGCGAGATAGAAGTCATTGACGTTGCCCGCGCCGAGAAAGACCCGGCTCATTCAGTATTGTCGCTTGTGCCAGGCGGCTGTGAACCGGTTCGGCTTGTCCTCTCGGACGACGGGGCGATCGCTTACGTCACCGCCCGTGGGGAAGATAAGGTCTTGGCGTTCGACACCGGGCGGCTCGAGAGCGATTCCGCGCGTGCCCTGCTGGGGCGGGTACCGGCCGGTGCCGCGCCGGTGGGCTTGGCAATCGACGCGGGGCGTCTTATCGTGGCGAGTTCGAACCGCTTTGGAGCACCGAGTGCGCCACAGCACCTGACCATCCTTGACTCCAATTGGCAGACATGGAGACACGGTTCGGTACTCACGGCCGAAGTTAGAGCCGGCTCATTTCCTCGCGAGGAGCGACTTAGCCCCGACGGCAAGACGGTTTATGTCACCAACTTCACTTCCAATCAGCTTGAAATGGTCGACCTGACGCGGCTGCCGCCCCTGGCCGCTCAGACCGCCCCCGAGAGCGCTGGTCCGACGCAGCCGCCGCTGCCCACGGCCATCTCCCTGTCGGCCGATGTGCTGGCAAAGTACGTCGGGAATTATCAGCTTGCTCCGAACTTTGTCATTGCCATTACGCTTGCCGGTGATCAGCTTTCTGAACAGGCGACGGGGCAAAAGGCCTGTCCCATCTTCCCCGAATCAAACACGGAGTTTTTCCTGAAGGCGGTGGATGCGCAAATCAGCTTCGAGGAGGATTCAGCGGGCAAGGTGACGGGCCTCGTTTTTCATCAAGGCGGGCACGATTTGCCGGGGAAAAAACAGCAACTCCGCCCTGCAACAAATCTCCGCTGCCCGAGAGAATTCGTACAGGACAAACGCTGATCCACTTAAGGTTGATTCTCAATTGACGCGTAATCGCCATAAGCACTCACTGACATGTTCCGAACGGTTCACCGGCCACCCGAGTTACCCCAGAACGGGTGTAATGTCCGGGTTGGCGACAATCCAACCGGAACTCAGAGAACAGACGATACAGACTCGGTGAGCGCATTGGTCTGAAGTAACTCGCTCATAGGGCGCACGCGCTCTGTTCGAGTGGTCAACTGGGACAAGCTTTAGTCATAACGGAGAGCTTCGGAGGGTGGGACGGCGATGGCGTGGCGGGCGGGCAACAAGCAGGCGAGGAGTGCGCTGAGAGCGAGGAATGCAGCTGCTGCGAACAGACTGCCGGCGGCAAAGGTGCTCTGCATCCAGTGGGCGAGGACGGCGCCGAGAAAGCTGTCAAAGGCGAGCCCGATGACAATGCCCCCGCCCGCGCTGACGAGCGCGATGCGAGTGGCGACCCACAAAACGTGCCTGCGTGGTGCTCCGAGTGCCAGGCGGACGCCGAACTCCGTAGTGCGCTGCGCGACGCTATAAGCGACGACGCTGAAGATGCCAACCAGCGCGAGGGCGAGCGCCATGGCAGAGAAGACGCCAAACAGTATGGAAAAAAGCCGCTGGCGGCTGTACTGTGGATCGCGCTCGATAGCTTCGTTGAGGGTGAAGGTGCCGTGAAGGGTGCTGTTGGAGATCTGCTGGTCGGAAGCGACGGATGCAATAGCGGCTCGAATGGAGTGCAGGTAGGCGAGCGGATCGCCCTGTGTGCGGACGAGGAACTCCACGTAAGGCATTATCACGGTGGTATACGGGAGATAGATGGCGGGGACGACCGGGTGATCGACGCCATCGTTGCGCGCATCGCCGACAACGCCGATGATCTGACGCCAGGCGGTGCTTTGCGCAGAGGCGACCTGGTAGCGATTCCTGGGTGTGAGATCGGGAATGCGTAGCTGCCGGCCCATGGTGTTGGACGAGGAGAGATAGCGCGTCGCGAAAGCTCGATTGACCACCGCAACGAAGTCCCCGCGGTTATTTTCATCCGCACTCCAGAGGCGACCCTGGAGCAGAGGGATGCGGAGGACAGCGAAATATCGCTGATCGACAAACATCACACGGGCCTGCGGCTGCTCCCGATCGCGATTTCCGTCGATCTCGAAGGAGGTCTCATTGCCAGTATGGGGCGGCATTGCATTGCCGCCCACTGCGACCGAGGAGATACCGGGGACGGCTGCGATCTTCTCCCGGATCTGCTCTATGTACGTGGTGCGCGCTTCGCGCGACTGAATACGGCTCCACTCGTCTCGGTCTTGCACGTGCATCATGATCCCGAGCTTCATGACATTTGCAGGAGCATAGCCAAGCGGTACTTGTTTGAGCTGAAGAAAGCTGCGGATGGCAGTACCCGCGGTAGCCATGAGAAGAAGCGTGAGCGCGATCTGCGCGGCGATGAGAATGCTCCAACGGTGTTTTGCGGGAGCAGCGACAATACCAACCCGTCTGCCGGGAAGCATACCTGCAGAATCGTGACGCGAGAGACGCAATGCGGGGACAAGACCGAAGAGGACGCCGCAGAGCAGCGCGAGCGCGACGGAGAACGCGAGGATGGGGACATTGATGCGGATGACGGATTCGGCCGGAAAGGAATCCGGAGAAAGCAACAAGGGAAGCTTTGCCAGCCAGTAAGATGCAGCAACACCAAGGACGGCGCCGGTAGAAGAGATGACCACGGCTTCGACGAGCAACTGGCGGACGATGCGCCAGCGGCTGGCGCCGATCGAACTGCGGATGGCGAGCTCATGCTGGCGCGTGCGGCCACGGGCCAGCAAAAGAATGGAGCAGTTGGCGCAGCCGATGAAGAGCAAGAGCACCACGCCTGCGAGAAGAAGCGTCAGGGAGCGGCCAGTTCCCTGCTGGTAAGGCAGGATGATGGGCTGCAGCGCGAGATGCCAGTGATCGGGAAAGCGGTCGGGATGCAGTTTCGCAAACTGGCGCACGATGGGCTCGAGCGCAGCGTCGGCGGTGGCAAGTGTTACGCCGAGCCGGAGCTTGATCCAAGGGAGATAGGCGAGCTCAGGAAGGTTGGCAAGACCTCGCATCAGAGTGCCCGGCAGGTAGACATCACCGACGCCCAGGGTGTCGTTGAAGGCAAAACTGCGCGGCATGACTCCGACGATGCTGTACGGGGCGTGATCGATTTCCAGCGTTTGCCCGACAACCTTGGGATCGCCGCCGAAGTGGCGCTGCCAGAAGCGATAGTTGAGAACAACGACGGATTGGCCGCCGTTCTCTGCATCGGATGGCTCCAGGTTGCGGCCGAGAAGTGGCCGTACTCCAAAGAAAGTCCCGGCATTCTTTGTGAGGTAGATGCCCCAGACGTCTTCCGGCAGTCTGCCGTTGGTGACCTCCATGTGCGCGCCGTTGAAGCCAAGCGCCGACTCAACCGGCGCTGCAAGGCGTAGATTGTCAAACTGTGCCTCGCTAAGAGGAAACCAGATCGAGGCATCAGGATGTTCCTGGTCGACAACGATGGGGTTCATGATGCGGTCGGCGCCGGCATAAGGAAACGGGTGCAGCAGGACGGCGTAGATGAGCGAGAACATCGCCGTGGTGGCGCCAATGCCGAGCGCGAGTGAGAGTACAGCGACGGCGGCGAAGCCAGGGTTGCGGCGCAGCGCGCGGAGGCCGTAGCGGATGTCGCCCCCTAACTCATCTAAGAGGCGGAGGCCGATGGCGTCGCGGTAAGTTTCGTTTTGCGCGCCGGGCTGGCCGAGGTCGATGCGGGCTTTGCGCCGGGCTTCTTCTTCAGGGAGCCCCTGGCGGACTAAATCTTCCCGGTAGGCGTCGAGGGTAGAACGAAACTCTTCTTCGACATCGCTGTGGGTGCGTGGCGCGATGGAGTGCCAGAGTTTGCGCATCGCGGCGAGGAGACTCATATCTCATCCGCCTTCTTCTCGAGAATGGCGGCGACAACAGCGGCCATGTCGATCCATTTGGCGGTCTCGGCCTTAAGCTGGCGCGTACCGGCAGCGGTGAGCGAGTAAAAGCGGGCCCGGCGATTATTTTCCGACGCACCCCACTCCCCTTTGATCCAGCCCCGGTGCTCAAGACGATAGATGGCGGTGTAGAACGAACCTTGCAGGATTTCGAGCCGCTCGTCCGAAATCTGCTGGATGCGCAGCAGGATGCCGTAGCCATGCAGCGGACCGAGCGAGATCGCCTTGAGGATGAGCATCTCGAGTGTGCCCTGCGGGAGTTCCACTGGTTTCGTCAAAGGCTCTCCCCTATCTGAGAAAGGAGAGTACGCGTTGTCTCCTTTCCCGTCAAGGAGACAGGTATCCGGGTGACTGCGTCTCCGACAAGTTCAGCTGATCGCTCTTGAGGGCTGCGATTCCTTCACGTGAACTGTTGATAAAATCGCCGATGCGCTCAGCGAGTGTTTCGAGATATGCATCGGAGGCATGCAATCGTCCCGCTTCCAGGCGGTTGACCGTCTACTCGGAAGTTACTAGTAGTTTAACAACTCGGAATTGGCTCACGCCGTCTGGAGAAATCAGTATCGCTTCTGCTTACTAATTGCTAGCCCCAAATACATCCATCCTCAAACACGTTGAGACACAACATCGTGTTTTCCTACTCGTGTCTCAGCACGCTCTGCGGCTCAACAGACGCCGCTCGGTGTGCCGGAAGCCAACAGGCTAATAGGGCCACCACGGCTAGAAAGCACGGCACTCCAGTAAATGTCACCCAGTCGTGCGGAGTAATTCCATAGAGTACTCCCGCCGCAACCCTCGACGATGCCAACGATATGGGTAGCCCAACGCCCAGAGCAACACACGCGAGTGCCATGCCTTGACGCACAATCAGACGCTGAACTCCGCCCTGAGTCGCGCCCAACGCCAGCCGAATTCCGATCTCCCGAGTCCTGCTATCGACCGCGTAGCTCATGACGCCATAGAGCCCTACTAATGCGAGCAATAGTCCTGTAAGCCCGAAGACACCAAAGACCGTGGATGCCACTTTGGGGAAAAACAACGCTTCACTCAAATGCTCATTCATGGTTTTTTCAGCAAAGATCGCAAGCGCCGGGTCTACGGCGTGAATCTCCCTGTGCAAGGCCCCAGCCAGTTCTGCGGGGTTTCCCTCGTAACGCACCACCAGCGAAAATCCCATGAAGGGCGCAGCCGCACCCATATCCTGCTCCAGGAAAAGGTACGCAATCGGCTCATCCACCTCACCAATGGTCGTGCTTTTTGTATCTTTTACTACTCCCACGATCTCGTAGGTTTTACCGTCGCTTGTGACATGCTCCCCGATGACGTTGCCACCGCCGAATACCATGCGGACGAATCTTTCGTTGACCACAGCCTGTCTGGGAGCATTCGGGCCGGTGGTGGTAAAGTCCCGGCCGGCGACCCATGGGATTCCCATCGTCGCGAAAAACCCTTCTCCTACTCCGTATATCTGGGGATGAACTTCGCCGTCAGGGTTCACTTTGCCGCCCGACTTGTGGAACTTACCATCCTGTCCTCCGTAGAACGAAAGGGGCACTTTGTCCGTCCAGGCAGCTGATATCACGCCCGGTATTTCCATGGCCCGGTCGTGGAGACGCCGTAACAGCAGCGACGTTTGTTGCAGGGTATAGCCGTTGTGTGCCGGATCGATCGACAACATCAGCACGCCACTGGTCCGAAACCCGGGGTCAACTCCAGCGGACTTTTGCAGGCTGCGCAGAAAAAGTCCGGTCGTACATAACAGCACCAGGCATAACGAGATTTGCACTACCACGAGCACAGCGCGTAAGCTCGAGCGCCGGCCCGGACGGCTCAATGCGCTCTCTCCCTTCAGCGAGTTGGGCAGCATCGGCCGCGATGCACTGAAGGCAGGCGCAATCCCGCACAATATTCCAGCTCCCGTGCTCAGTGCGAATGCGTAGAGAATCACTCTCCAGTCGAAATCCAAGCTCAAATCGATAGGGACCGCCAAAGGCAGATGAATTGCTGTGAAGCCACGCACCGCTGCCACACAAAAGACAACGCCGAACAGGCCGCCGCCCAGGGCCAGGAGTGTACTCTCCAGAAGCATTGGCCGAATCAGCTGAAACCTGGTTGCACCCAGTGCAATCCTTACCGCCATCTCTCTATGCTGTGCAGCGGCACGGACCAAAAGCAGGTTTGTGACGTTCGACGCAGCAATGCAGAGTACGAGGAACGTGACTACGGACAACGCCGTGAGAAAAGCGCCAAACGCCGCCCTTTGCGGCGGCAGTAAGCTGCCCGCCTGCTCGATGTGAAAGCCAAGACCCTCATCTTCTTTCGGGTGAGCCATGGCAAACCTTTTCGCCACGGCATCCAACTCGGCCTGCGCCTGCGTTCGGTTCGCGCCGGGCATCAATCGCGCAATCACGTCGAGCCCCCCTCCCAAACGGGGCTCCAAATCGTTCATCGCATCACCCGCTAGCTGCTTCCGCTCGCCCTCTGGTACCCAGAACCTGGAGTCGAACAGCCTATTGATTCCCCGAAATCCGGGCGCCGTAACACCGACGACGGTAAACTTCTTTCCCGACAGCGATATCGTTTTCCCTACGATCCCGGCATCCTGGTTGAAATGCCGTCTCCACAGGCTATTGCTCAGTACTACCACCGGCTCCCGCTCTTCACTGCCGAGAAAACCGCGCCCTAGGACCATGGGCAAAGCGGCAACTTCAAAAAAATTTGCCGTCACAGTCTGACCCCACGCCCGCTCTGGCTCGCTCTGCCCGCCGATCGTCGCGGGCAGGATATAACCGTATGCCGCCAGACCAGAAAACGACTTCGCTTGCCCACGCAGGTCGTCAAACATCTGCTGCGTAAACATACCGTAGCTCTGACCATGGTGGGTCGTGGGATAAAGATTCAACAGCGTCGCCGGGTCGCCCACCGGAGGCCCTTGGAGCACCAACTTATTCACGGCGGTAAAGATAAATAGGTTCGCGGCTATTCCCAGCCCGAGAGAGATCGCCACCGTCAGCACGGTAGTTGGCGATTTCGTTAGCCGCCGGATTGCGTGGCGCACATCCCGCGCGAAGCTTTCTACGACGATTAGCGAGCCTTGCCGCCAGGCCTCTTCCCTGACTCTCTGCGGATTGCCAAACTTCAGGTAGGCTTGCCGCCTCGCCTCCTCTGGCTGTATTCCGCGCTCGACGTTCTCTGCAATTTCGTCCCGGACGTAAAGGGCAATCTCCTGCTGCAGTTCTGCATCTCTCTTCGCCCGCCGCAAAAATCTGCGCCAATTCATTTATCTGCCCTCGTCCTTCATAGGCGATGCCCCCGTCACCAGGCCAATCGCCCTGGCGCCTATCAGCGGCGTTTGCGGATGCTCCCATAGAACTTCTATGCGAAATGAGTATACTCCCATAGAAGTTCTATGGAGAAATACTCGGGAAGACGCGAAGCTCATGGAGAGTATCTGATCTAGAGTGCGCTGAACGTCTCCAGTCAACCAAAAGTAACTTCGGAAACGGTAACCAGCGATTCAAGAAAAGAGCCTCGGCCGCCAAACCCGCTTCCGGAACCGTTATATCCTGTTAGCAGACGATTTCGGCAGGAGCAGCTTCTCGGCGGACGTTCCCTGACCGGCAGTTTCCGTTAGTTTTCGGACTAAGCCCGAGCGAAGGACAGTTTTACCGCTGTCCGGTGTCACACCCGATCCCTGTCAAAAATAAGGCAATCCAAGCGTCCTGTCCCGCCTGTCCCGGCGTGCCGTGGGGCGGGATTTTATATTGCACCTCACCGCGCCTCCAAGCGCAGTGGAAACCCCAGCCCATAGCCTCTTCTCAAATTCCCGGAGCCAATCATGCCCCAAAATGAAGTCAGCGACCCCATCACCGATCAGGAAATAGCCTTTGCCCACCTGATCCTCTCTGGCGCCATGACCGACCGTCATGCCGCCGAAGCCGTCGGACTCAACCCCGACTCCGCAGCCTACACCAAATCCAAACCCTGTGTCCGCGCCTACCTGCTCGAGCACCGCGCCGCCGTGCAGCAACAGCTCGTCCAGCAAGAAGCCGACCTGTCCCGGCGTGCCGTGGACGGACAGCGCAGCCTGAGCCCCGACCGCGAACAAGTACTGAACCGCCTCTGGGAAATCGCCAACCTCAGCCCCCAAATGACCCGAGGCAGCGTCACGGGGCAGGTCAAGGCCCTCTCCATAATCGTGGCCATGCAAAACTTCATCCCCGACCGTCGCGCCATCTCTTCGGAGAAGAAATCCGCCCCCGCACCCTCCAACGCGCAAATCTATCCCGCCGCATGGCTTCGCCGGCAGCAGGCCACAACCCCTGCCACAACCAACGACCCACAGCCAACCCCTGCCCCCGCCCGGGAAGAAGATTCGCCCGCCGGTCCCGGCGTGCCGTGGGGCGTGCCGCGGGAGCCCGCTGCCAGCTCAGCGGCAGAGGCGCCTCCGGACCCAACAGAATTGTCATCCCGCCTGCCCCGGCGTGCCGTGGGACCGGAGCGACCTGTCCCGGCGAGCCGTGGAAGCGTAGTGGAGGCACCTGCTGTTTCTCCTGGCCCCAACCCGTCCACCTTCGCCAACCGCTTTACCCCTGCGGAAGCCCCCGAACCCTATGTCCCGCTGTTCGCTTCTGTTCCAAACACGAGAACGGGTTTCTCTATTAAAAAGAACCCCTTTCGCCCCCGCTGAGCTGCTAACCTGAATTTCTCACAAACCTGCCTCTCTCTACCGGTAACAAATGACGGGTGCCCCATATCTGCCCGGTTTTGGCAGATGTGGGATTCCACGGACCTCGACCGCTGACTCTACAGGGTGTAGAGGATCATGGACCCTGGGGATCGGTTGCAATAGAGAAAGCTGCCGGACCAGCGCGGCGGAATCCCACATCTGCCAAAAACCGGGCAGATATGGGGCACCCGTCATTTGTTACCGATAGAGAGAGGCAGGTTTGTGAGAAATTCAGGCTACGAACCTAAAAAAGCACCCAAAAATATCGAATTTTATAAATAACTGATCTTGCAGCCGTAATTCAAGCTGTTACGCTGCTTCAAAAGCCCACTCTTTGTCCAGACGCCATATTGAGGTGAAGATTGACGCCGTCGCTATTTCGCTATCGCTGCCAATCGCAAATTGGAAGACTCAAGAGGGTGTCGCACCAGTTCTCTCGGAAAGCGGACGGAGTCCTTGACAGGAGCGACGGCAGGTCGGTCCGCTCTCTTAAACCGGCCTACACCATGACCGGCCTGAGCGCGTTGTGCTTTACACGGCCACCTTGATTGTGACAATTTCCCAGGGCCCTATTTTCATTTCCAAGCTTCCATCGCCAAGAGGCCTTATAGCTTCCTCATTCTCTTCGATCAAGTTCGTTCTCCATGCCTCTCGAACGCTTCTCGACAAATGAATCCGGGCGGTACAATCAGCTCCTTCTGCCTCATAGAACCGGATTATGACAAAATTGCCGTATTCGCTTTTCTTCATCGCAGTCAAAATGAGATTCTCCGGATCCAGACGCAGATAATTTGCCGATTCCGGAAGTGCATCTGTACCTGCGTGCCCCGTCGTATCAGCGACAAACGCCCTTAACGAATAATTAAACCCGATCGCCTCACGATAACGAAGCCGCCAGCTTCCTCCGTGAGGCAAGAGAGACATGCGATACCTGTGATCTCCCGGTTGCGTGAACCAATATTCAGGATTCCACGCCAGGCTCTTGCGAACCGATAAGAGCACGTGCTGCAACATGGGATAGCTCACCGGGTTGGCCGTTTCATCCCGGAACAGGTGCACCGTCATATCGGAGGCGGCCATGCATCCTGAACTGAGATAGTCGGGCGACGAAGCGTCGATCCAGTTGATGGCTTCGCGAAAAGCTAGAGGATGCCGCCCCCCGTAGATGGCAGGCGTAAACTGCGTGTCCGTGTCCGGCGGTAGGAGCGAGAAATCAAGCTCATTCTTGCCTATCTCCACGGTGCCAAAAGGTACCTCATAGCTCAAGCGAGCTTCATCCAGATTGATGGGGAAAACGACCCGCAGTTCCCTTTCCTTCGCGCCGCTCCAGTTCACGATCTCCAACTCCATATCCACGCGATCGAGTTGCTCGTAGAGATGGAAAGACTGCCGCAGAGTAAAGTTCTTGAACTGCGCTTCACGGACAGCCGTGGTGCGCAGGGGCGTCTTTGAAAACCTCTTAAACGGGAATGCATGATTCGAGGTCTTATCGAAGTCTTCGGTTGTAACTATTTCTGGATCTTCCCATGCTTGTCCGGGCGCAGTAAATTGCAACACTTCACCGCCGTCGAACTTGTCCGTGCGCAATACCTCCCACTTCATTCGCTTGTCATAGAGACTCTTGATGCCGCCGGCTCCAAAAGTGAGCCGGTAGAACTGATTCTCAATCGTGTCACCCGTGAGGGGAGATGCACCTTGCACCGGCGCAGAGGAGGATGTCAGATAGTAGGTTTTATAGCCCACGGAAGGCACGTCCTGGGCAAGAAAAAGGAGCCTCGTAGTGCCCTCCTTCCCAGGTCCCTCCAACACTTCATAGGGAACGTCTCTGCCCGCAGAGTCGCGCAAGCTCAGATTCGTCCAACCCGACGGCGCACGAAACTGGAACTCAACCGGGTCAGTCCTCAACCAGGAGAGTGGGTTGAAGACGATGATCGGGATCTGGCCGTCTGAGGCTCCGCTGGCGCGGCTAGCCATTGCTGAGCCGACCCCGCCAAGAATCTGGTCCGATAGCTTCTTGGATCGCGTGTAGTGGTCGCGATAGACCTGGTCAGTGAGTAGTCCGTGATTTCCGCCCCAGCCATGATCTGGCCACACGTCTGCTTTCCAGGCATCTTCAAACATCTGGCCTGGATAGTTCTGAAAGCCCTGATCAACCCCGAGCCCGGCATAGATGCGCTCTGCAGTGAGCAGCTGGTTGTGCGCGGTACGACCTAGAAGGAGTGCTTCGCGGTTGCTGGGCTCATCGTAATAGGCCCAAGCAAACGGCCAGTCTCCGGCTAGAGTGGTGATGTCGAGCGGAGATTTTGTGAACTCGTCCAGAAACTGCTCCGGCGCGGTGAAGAGCATTTCAGGAGGATGAATCTGCCGCCCCGGGTTGTCACTGAAATGCTGGTTCCAAATAGCAGCAAACTTGCCCATGGCCTCATTTTGCTTGCGCACATAAGGCGGTAAGGCCGGCTGGGGAGGCAGATAGTCACTGGTGTAATCGTAAATGAACTTGCGAGGCAGTTCGTGCTGCCTGTAATACTCTTCCCGCTGCTCCGCGTAACGAAGCCAACCGTGGTTATCCTTAGGATCGAGCAACCGCATCGGATCCACATAGTGATAGCCGTAGGTCAACGCGATGGATCCATCGGGGGCCTTCCAATTGTAGAAGCCATAAGGCATGCGGCCTTGGATGCAGTACTTTACCCCCGCTTTTGCAAGGATCTGGGGCATTTGCAGAGTCATCGACGGGGGATCGGTCTTTACATAGAAATAGGTGTCGACGCCGGGAAAGGTGTTCTTCAGCCACAGCCGGCCAAAGTAGAATTGCCGCACCAGTTTCTCCGGGCCAACATGTACCTCTTGACACTCTACGTAGCTTGCGCCCCAGGTAAATCGCCGGTTCTGCATGTTAGCGGCCATCTCGTCGCGTAACTCCGGATGCCGGCTAAGAAACTCCATTAAGTAGGCCGTACACTCCATGGAGTACAAGAACTCAGGATATTGTTTGAGCAGGCCAAGTGCGGGCAGAATGATATCTGACGAGCGAAAATCAGCCGTCTTCTCCTGTGTGTTCAGCCAACCGAGATCATTGTGACAAGTGCAATTTAACGAGAAAGTTCCCCGATCGAAGTAGGTTGGATGGTAGGTGGGCACGAGCAGATTCCGCTTACAGCAGAATTGAGCGGATTGCGAAGCCACTTCAAACTCCATCTCCTCGTCGTCAAACGGAGCTGGAATCCACACATCCTGCTGAGTGGTGGCGCTCGACGGAATCACGCTCAACGGAATCTTCCTCAGGACTGTTCCGCGAAGAGATACAACGAGTTGAGCCCGGGTGATTTCCTTCCCGGGATTGATGAGGTGGAGGGTGGCAGCTTGCACGGCCTGATCCCGGTCAGCGTCGTACATCTTGTAGGTTTCAATCTCGAAAGAGATCGGGTGCTTGCGGGGATAGATGCGAATTTTTCCAATTCCGGTTTCTTTCCCTCCAGCCTTTGGCCACACGTCTTCAATCGATATCCGAACGGTCGATGTTTGCTTGGTCTGAGGGAGCGTGATGATCTGAAAATAATCCGCCTGGCGAAGTTCAGCGTTCACACTTGTGCCATCTGCGAAGCTAAGGCGGATGTGCCTGGGCGCCTCGAACCACTGCACGCGGCTGTAGGCAAGTGTATATACGTCCTGGCCGATAATATCCCGAGGGAGAGCCTTGGGAAGGATCCAGACCTCGCTTACCGGACGCGCTTCGGGAAACCCAATCTCGATCCAGGCGCCAGCTGCTTGCCCATCAGCCTCCCACCCGTTCATCACGTCGTTTCCGATTGCGTTTGCTGGAGGATACCCCCACGGGGGATCGGCAACATGACTGGAGGCTTGCACGGTCGCTTTGGCGGCGACGGACGCCCAGTTGGTATTTTCTTCAGCCGGCTGCAGCTCCGCCGCAAGAAGCCTGGATGCTGTCCCAATCCCTGGAAATGAGCGGAAAAGCACAGCGGCTACTGAGCTCTGCAAAAAATCTCTTCGATCCATACTCCGGCCCAGGTCCATTCGCTGCTTATGAAATGGCGAGAAGTGCTACGGCGCATTCCCGCTCGAATTCAGTTCGCCTGCGCTGCATCGGGCATAATGTTCCTCAGGATCCTTCTGCGGGCTTCCTGCCAAATCGGGGTTGAGTCTCTACCTTCAGCCGGCGGCTCGACGATTTCGAAATGGCCATATTTGTCCTTACCGCGCACCAGCTGAACAATTTGCCGCTCGGAGCCCTCTTGAATAACTTCAGGCGCAATGTAACGGATGGCTATCCCAATGCGGGGACGGTCTGAGGTATTTGCCTTTGAACCGTGCGCAATTCCGATATGATGCAGCGACATTTCCCCGGGAGCCAGGATGAGACTTACAGCTTTGGTTTCATCCACGTCCTCTAAATCAATCTCCTGACCACGCGACAGTGCATTGTTCCTATCATAGGTGTCCCGTTGCTGAAGCTGTATGTTTTGCGTTCCCGGCATGACCAACATACAACCGTTTTCTGGAGTGCTTTCAGAAAGCGCGATCCAAGCAGTGGTAACTTTGGGCGGCTTCAAACCCCAGTATGCGCCGTCCTGGTGCCAGGAGATAAATGCCGGATCGCGAGCGAATTTGACAAACCAACCGGAGTCCCACACGAGAATGTCAGGACCGATGGCGCCCTCCACCGCATCCAGCACCTTGGGATGCGAGACCATTTCATAGACCCAAGGAAGTCTTAGATGGGTGAGAGCATAGATCTCTCGACGCTCGCGCGGAATCAACTCCTTGAGGCGCGCTTCATTCTGCCCGGTGTATTCGTCAAAGTGGCGACGGAAGTTCGCTGTCTCGGCAGCGTCAAAAACAGGGATTGGAAAAAGATACCCGTTCTTCTCGTAGTACTGCGCCTGCTGAGCACTTAGACTGGTTGCGGTCTCGATCATGAAGGCACCCCGAGGTGAATTCCTTATGAATCAGCGGATTACCGCCAGATTAGCACGCCCCGAGGGAACCGGGCTGCAATGTTCAATCCAATGAACAGGGGCCAAGCGGATTGATCAGGTGGAAATAAACTGAACTTGCCCAGGATCTCATTTTCTCAAACTCGCCAACACCCTGGCCGTCCAGTCCTGCCTTGGCACCTTCAAAGCGCCGGCAAGAGCCTGACCAGAGGGAGACGCATCGCATGAACAATCGCTTGAACCGTAGAGACTTTGTGAAGGCCAGTTTCTTGTGTGGCGCCAGTGCGGCCTTGCTTGATTTCCGCAAAAGCCTGGCGGCGGATACGACGCAGAGCGCGCAAAGCTTTTGTGTCGCATTGTGTAACCACTGGAGCTACACCGGAATCGGCTGGCAACTGGGCATCGAATCGTGCGTCCTTTCGGCGATCGACGCCATGGGTATGGCAGACCTCGCACCCCACTTGAAGACATGCATCGAATGGGATGCTCGTGCATACGAATTCATGGCGCAGAAGTTTCCTGAAATCGCCGACCGGCTGAAACTCTACCTTGCCGCGGGAAAAGTTGAGCTGATTGGTGGGACCTATGGCCAGCCTTTAGGCACGATGTTCAGCGGCGAATCGAATATTCGTCAGATCGTTTATGGGCGGAACACGATTCTTAAGGCGCTTGATTACGAGATGGTCACCTTCCTTGACGAGGAGGAATTCTCTCATCCGCAGATCCCGCAGATCGTACTTGGAGCAGGCTACCGCTATGCCAGTCTCTCGCAAGTAGACACCTGGGGAAAGGCGGGCGTGCCTCATCTGGAAGTGAATTCCTTCGAGTGGGAGGGCATGGATGGCAGCAAAGTACTCAGTACCCCCAGAAACGGACTTTTTGGCTACTCTCCCGACATTAAGACACTTGCCGCTTCAGAAGACTTTAGGAGACTCCGCGCCTTGGGCAAGCCGCTCATCTTCACCTGGGAGGAGTTCGGCTGGGACCACCCTGAGAGTCCCGCCTACCTTGAGACCTCCACGAAGTATGAAAAGGTGGCGCAAGAGTCTGCGGTTGAGTTTGTCACGCTGAAGGAATACCTGGATAAATATGGCCAGGGCACGAACAGGACCGTTTATTTCAACATGGATGCATGGCGCAAACTGCTGACCTGGGGGTTAGGCGGCGATCAACTGCGCATCATGGATCGTAAGGTGGAAGCCACTCTTCTCGCAGCGGAGCGCTTTGGCGCCATTGCCTTCAGTCTAGGTGCTCCCAACAGTTCGCAGACCTTAGAGGGGGCTTGGAAACACCTGCTAACGTCGCAGAGTCACGATGTAGCACTCTGCGAATATTCGCGCTGGCAGGGTGACAGGATGGCTCCGCTCGATCGCATTGAGGACTATCACAATCTGACCTGGGGCTCAATTGGTTATGAGCACCTTGACCAGTCGAACCGGCAGGGAGGCGACGCGCTGGAGGCTGCTATTCGCCACATCAGCAGTCACATTCATTCAGAAGAAGGCAAACAGGGGCAACTGGCCGTTACCGTCTTCAATCCGTGTCCATGGGAGCGGACGGACATAGCGACAACTGGTCGAATTTATCCCATTCCCGAGAATGCTAAAGATATCGTGGTCAAACACCACTCCGGCCGCGTGGCGCTTTCGCAAATCATGCAGAGCTATAAGAACGGCGAAGGAAACTTGCTGGTTGCGGAAGTGGCGTTTATCGCTGAAAAAGTTCCCAGCCTCGGATATGACACTTACTACCTGGCGTTCGAACCCGATACGGCTCGAGCGGCGGACACAGATCTCAAGGTTGACGAGCAGCAATTCGGACTTGAGAACAACAATTTGAAGATCAGGTTGGACCCGGACCACGGCGCAATCACCAGCCTGATCGACAAGCAGACGGGTCAGGAAATGCTTAGAGCAGGCACCGGTTCTTTCCCTATTTTCAAGGGAACGCCTAATCAAGCCTACTGTCTATTCGGCAAAGCGAACCAGCCGCCATGGGAACACCAAACAACCATTCCAAAGTTTTACGATAGCTTCGCGTCCAAGACCACGTCTACCTGGATCAACAAAGGTCCGCTCCGCGCTACTCTCAAGACACGCCACGATTGGCCTCTACTTACATTTGAGACACAGATCTCTCTCTCTGCGGGATCACCCGCGGTCGAAGTTGTGAGTCGCGTCCTTGCGGAAATTCCGCCCGCGGTTGACGTCTTTGACCCCAAGGATCACTTCCCTGTCGAGATCAAGGAAGGTTACTGGCTGACATTCGCCCCCGGCTTCCAGACGACCTCGGTTGTTCGCGATTTCCCCCTAGGGATAGAAGCCACGGAGCAACAGGTATTTCAAGGGCGAACATTCATCGATCTGCTTGGTAACGAGAGCGGGCTTCTGGTCTTGCATCCCGGGACTCAATACTTCAAGCGCGACGGCGTCGGCATGTTTTCCAACCTGGTCATGCGGGAGTGGGAGTCATTTTATTCGCATGAATACGGCTGGCCGCGCTATTCCGAATACCGTCATCTCTTACGGCCTCACGGCAAAAGCTTCAGTAATGCTGATCGGGTGCGGGCGGCAGAGGGATTCAGTCAGAAGCTGCTCACCATTGTCGATCAGCCGCAAACGGCAAGCCTGCCTTTGGCAAAAAGCTTTGCCAGCATAAGCCCTGAGAACGCACATCTGATGGTTTTCCGCAAGAAGGAAAGTCAAGGCTTCGAGCTGAGAACGGTCGACATCGGGGGAAAGGAAGCGCAGGCCTCCATTCAACTGGCTATGCCGCTGGCAAGCGCATCTGAAACCAACCTGCTGGGAAAGAAGATCGCAGAGCTCTCCCCATCGAGCAATAAGCTAACGTTTGCACTTCATCCCTGGAGAGTCAACACCTTCGAGATCCTCTGATCGCAGCCGCGCCATAAGCTACCGGGGGTTTCCCGAGCCTGAATTTCTCACAGGCCCCCGTGGGTAAGCGATGGGCGGCAGTGAGATCTCAATCCGTAACGAAACACGGGCGCCCCATATCTGCCCGGTTTTGCCTGCCCCGGCGTGCCGTGGGGCACCCGTGTTTCGTTACCGACCAGGCATGAGAAATTGGGCTAGTTCTGTGCCCTACCCGGCGAGCCTCGACCGGCTGCTGTCGCTGTTTGGCTGCCAAGCATTGCCAGAGCGGCCTCTACGAAGCCGATTGTGTGCGCCATGCCGGCGTGCCAGGGAGCGGCACATGTCATCTGTGGTGTGTGATCAGGAAGGATTACCCCCTCGAAGTTATTGCGCTGCAATATCGATAAGATGCGAATCATGTCCACGTCTCCCTCATCGATAAAGGTCTCGCGATAATGCGGAACCTTACCAACTACATTCCGGAGATGGATGTAGGCAATTTTTCCCTGCTTACTGTATTGGTCGACTGCATCGTAGACATCACCTTCTGTCATCTCAGCCAGCGTGCCCACGCAGAGTTCCAGTTGATTCGATTTGCTGGGCACGGCATCCAACAACCTTTGATAGAGAGCCGGCTGGTAGACAAGCCGAGGCTGCTGCCGCATGGTGGGCATTGGGGGATCATCAGGATGTGCGGCGAGCCGCACCCCCGCTTGCTCTGCCACCGGGATGAGTTCCTCCAGAAAACCCTCCAGTCTGCGCCAAAGTTCTTCACGGTTGACGGGTGGGAGCACGCCAGAAACAGCGTTTTGGTCGTAAATCATGTTCCACACCATTCCGTTCGGAATGGGCACATCCACAGGTCCATCCATTCCCACGGTGACGGAGCCCCCTCGTCCCCAAGGCCCGGAAACACGGCCGCAGACACCGCCAATGCTGAAGTTATAGCCGAGGACGGGAATGCCCGCTTCTCCCATGCGACGAACGATGGTTTTGATATTTTCAATATGTCCAGGGCGTTTCGGGCCGTCGAGCAGAATGTCGTACCAAAAGGCCGGGTCAATATTTTCAATCGCGAACAAAGCCAGACCCGCATCTTCAATCTCCCGCCGAATCCTGATCAGGTCGCTCGCGGTCCACAACGCATCGGGGTCCCCCGCTACGCCCCAGGCCCCGTACTTGCCACCCGTCGGCTGATTGTCGCGGGGATTCGTCGCGTTCTGCCGAAAGTAATCCACCAAATGAATCACGATATGAGTACATCCGGCTTGTCGCGCGAAATCATAGTTGTCACGCGTCAGCATGTGGCGATAGAGACCCAAGCCGATTTTCATAATTCGCCGAACTCCTTTTTTGTAGCTGAGCAATTCATGAAAGCGATTCTACCTTGGAGAGGAGAAGGTGCGGAATCCTTGATCGAAACGCGGAAGCCTTCTCCAAAGACTGGAGGCGCTAGATAGAAGGCGCTTTCAGAAGATCATGGCTCACGAGCCGGACGGTAAGAATCTCATGGGGATGAATCGTGAACTGAAAACCACCGCTACCCAGCAGCGACAGCTGCTTCCCGTTTCTCTCCACCGCATCGGTCTGCCAAGCCTGGTCGATCTTCAGTAGCGGAGACTGCACGCTTACCGTGCGCGTTGTATTGCCAAAGTCAAGAAAGCGCAAGATCGTGCCGTTGCCGTCCTCGGCCGGCTTCCATGCCTCCAGGAGCACATTTGGGTCCTGGACATCGAGGAAGCTGCCTTGCTTTCCATCGAGCGGCCGCGGTTGATTGAGCGCCTTATCTTGCGAGGTAACTTCATCCGTTTCGAAGGGCGTCATCTCTTCCCAACCCATGCGGCTCAACTGAATTGGGTCCGTGGAGGGTGCGCTGGTAACAACATAACGAAAGTGAAAATGCCCACCCTGTCCCGCCCGGTAGTTGGTGAACCAATAGTTGTTCATGACATAGGAAAAGATTGTCCCATTGCGGTTAGCGAATTGGGTTGGCCATTCCCCCCTGTTGATGTCGCCCAGCGTAACCAAAGACGCATCGAGCGGCATCACCGTGGCCGACAATCCATTTTGTTGTGCGGAGATCCAATGCTGCACCGAGAACCATTCGTGCCCCGCTCCGGGATACATATCCTTTGCCGGATCAACGACCCCATTTTGAATCTCATACTGGAACTGCGGCTGTTGCATGGCAAAGGGAAAGGCAAAGTAAACTGCTTCTTTGTCGTCAATTTCCTTCTTGTCCACGTCTTCAGTAAACTCAATCTTTTTTTCATGGTCGAAAAGCCGGATCTGCGTGGCGATCGTAGGAGTGTTCGTACTCGTGCTTTCCATACGTGCGAGCCAGCCATCCGGGGTTCGGTCAACCGAGATCAACCGGCCATCGTGCGCCTGATCGATCTTCAGTTCGGCCTTGGGGGCGGCCATGGGAAACTGCAGCAGAGTGTTCGGCTGCTGATCGCCGCCGGAAACATAGAGGTACTGTGCAAATCGATAAGGGCTTTGGGTATTGACGAGCTCACGCTGCAGCTGCTTGTCGTAGATGCTGCGTACCGCTCCGCTGGCAGGATCCAGTTCGACGCGGTAGTAGTCGTTCTCCAGGGTCCTCGATTGGGAGGATTGGGTCGATTGGACAACGGGCCCCTTCTGGCCGGCTCGGCGCAGCAGATAGACTTTGTAGCCGAGGGCGGGGACATCCTGGGCGACAAAGCGGACACGATTAAAGCTCCTTTCGTTATTGATGATTCTAAGTGGCACTACGTGATGAGAAGCCTTGCCGGTGGGGACGTTCTCAACCGGCACGACTTGACCCGTCGCCTGATCCACTACTTCATCGCCGTTAATCAAATCGATGGAAACAGACCCGCTGCGCTTCCAATTCAGGGTATTGAAGACGATGAGACTGCCTTTGCCCGCGAAGATCGAATCCGCAATGCTCGCCATGCTGTTGCGCATGAGCGAAGCGGCTAGAGCCTTCGCGTCGACGGCGTGGGCATCTTTCACCGCCAGTTGATTGACGACCTCCAGGCTGGTGGGGTCGGTAATACTGTTCGAGGCCGTCCAGGTATGCTCATCAAACAGGATCATCTGCGTCCACATGCGATCAAGATCTGCCTTGTCCGCGGCCAGGTGCGGGTTTACCAGGGGCGCCACGGTTTCAAGGATTTCCGCCGACGGGCCGCGGGCCTCATTTTCGCGCTCCATCGTCGCGTAGTAGGCATCGGCAGCGATGCCATCTTCCCAGTATGGGCCGCCATCTCCTCGAACCGTTGGAATGTCGTTGCCAAATTGATCTGCGATATTCTTTAGGGCCTCGTAAAAGCCGGAGTACTGCATCCGCGGATACGCATAGACACTGTTCCACTGCCCAGCCAGTTCAGCCTGCTGCGGAAATAAATCGGTGTTCTCCACTTGCGAACCGAAGATGATGGCCGCATTCGCACGGTAACTCGGGTGCTCGTACATTTGTAGAAAGAGCGGGATTGTGTCGTGCCCGGCCCACACTTGCGGCGGCAAGCCGAACAGGAGCTGCATCTGCATGTAGTGGCGCGAATACCAGAGAATCACCTTCTGGCCATCCGGACCCTCCCAATAAAACGGAGAGTTCTCGTTCAAACGGCCCTGCAGCAACACGGGGGCTCGCACATTATCGCTGCCGGCAAGGAAATACTTGAGGCCCGCTGATGCCAGGATCGATGCATACGACCACGTGTACGATGGAACGTCGGTGATGTTGGCGTAGTTGAAGGGTGTACCGTGTTCGCGGCTGAAGTTTGCACTGCCGTAAAGTGAACGGATGAGCGTCTCCCCCGTGGCGAAACCAGTGAGCAAACTGCCATATTGCGCGGGAACAAATAATTGTTCCTTCTGGATGGCAGTGATCGCGCGCTGTTGTTCCGCGGGAGTACGCGTCTTCATAAACTGTTCCAGGTCCCATTCGCCATCGATGCTGAAGCGGAAGTCGGGATGCTGTGCCGTCAGGTCCATCGCCTCATCGATAACCCGGCTCTGGATCGCCGCAACTTTCGCCTGGTAATCTGTGTATCCGACATCGAGATGAATATGCGGTACCAGGAACAAGGTCCACTTTTTTTCGGGATCGATCGACTGGTCTTTATGCTGGCGGCGGCCTTCGGCATTCCAGGTTAGCTGTGCCGGCGACTTCGCAGCGAATTCCGTTACGGCAAACTGCAGCTTCTCTTCACCAAAGTCCTGGTTTCCGCGCAGCGCCTGATGGTAATGCCTGCCGGCGATGGTCAGTTCCACGGCATCGCCCGCATTCACCGGCTTGGCATAGCGGATGAAGACGTCGACCATCTCGGCAAGTTGCCCCTGCTGCTGCTTATAAAAGATGGTGGGCAGGATCTCTGCGGAATCAGCTTCGCGCCCTTTGGCGCTCGGATCTCTGTCAAGTTCGACGGCATCATAGGTCAGGCCGGCATCGGAGACTGGCTTCTCCTCTTCCAAGATCGCCTGCAGGGTAATTGTGTTTGCCCCTTGGTGCAAAAGACTACCCGGGAAGGGGACGAAAACATCCGCGCTCGAATAGGCAGGATAGAAGGAGCTCAGCATGTCTCCCATGCCGTAATCCAGTTTCGGGTGAAGGTAGAACAGGCCCTGCTTGCCGTTAATGTTGACCCGTATCGCCGGCACGCTCGGGCTTTCGATCAGAAAGGACAGGTGAAGCTGGTAAGCAGCGGCCGGTGCTTGATCCAGAGAGAAGGTGATGGTTCGCGGTGCTGCGGCAGTGTTTGTTTCCGCTGCGCCGGCAGTAGAAAGGAATTGGGCCGGCTGGGTCGCAGGCCAATCCTTTGCGGCCGTACTTTCGTTGACTACGAACTTTACCGGATTGGCCGGTTGCTCCTGGACAAACTCCGCAGAAGAACGATCAAAGGTTCCAATGCGAAAGATTGTATTGTTTTGGCTGCTCTGCTGCGCCGTAGCCGACAGTCTGGTTCCAGCTACAAAAAGAAAAATCCAGCCGCAGAGGAGTGCCGCTTTTGATCTCGTTTTCATAGGGCCTAAGAGAAGCAAATCAAGTGCCAGGTCGCCTTGGCAGCCAAGGCGACCTGGCAGCACTCAGAAGACCACTTTGACGGCGAACTGGATTTCGCGACCCTGGGCAAACGCAGAGGTGATGAGTCCAAAGGTTCCAGATTCGACGGTAGTGTTCGGGACTGCATAGTTGGTGTGGTTGAACAGGTTAAAGAATTCGGCTCTGAACTGAACCGATCTGCTCTCAAGGAATGGAAAGTTTTTGTACGCACTGATGTCGACATCCGTGTATCCAGGACCTACCAGGTCGTCCCGGCTCTCGTTGCCGTAGCTGTATACGGGTGGCGTCACCAATGCGGCAGGGTTGAGCCATTGCTTACCCGAAGAAACAGGGACCAGATTTTCGTACGGATTCATATTATAAAGTCGATTCGCCCGTTGATCCGGGCTGCCGGTATTGGCCACATCTGCACCAAGGATCGTGTTAAATGGTTGTCCTGAAGTGTGGGAGATGATGCTACCCAGATTCCAATTGCCGAGGGCCGTTTGCACAAACGCGTTGGGAGATGACACAAAGGTCTTTCCCCTGCCGAAGGGGAGCTGATAAACACTGCTGAAGACGATCATGTTCGTTAAGCTGTAAACCGACGGTCCGTATTCCGTCCGCAGGTTATAAAAGTTCGGCGCTTCGTTCCCATACGGATCGGATTGGATGTCCATCGACTTTGACCAAGTGTAAGCAAGCCTGAAAAACAATCCATTCGATACTCGCTGGGTGAGTTCTGCCTGGAGTGCATTGTAATTTCCAGTCCCCTCATTCCACTCAAACGAGAATGGTCCTCCGTATTGAGGAAATGGCTGTCTAGCTGATATGGGTCCAGCTCCTGGCTCCAACGCCGTATTCGCCAGCATATTGATGTACTGGTGGCGGCTGAGTGATCCTACATAATCAAGCTTCATCGTCATGGCATTCGTCAACTGCTGCTGGACACCAGCGTTGAACAGCATCGCGTACGGGATCTTGTTATTTGGGTCAGCTCCATAGGTCGCGTAAGGCGTCGAAAGGAGGCTATTAAGGATCGATTGAGAGGACGGGAGAGAATTGATATAGGTTGTGGGTATACCCAGATCGAGACTGGTGAAATTACCCGAAATGGCGGTCGGCCAAGAAAGCCGTATACCCTGATTTGCCTGTACGAGACTGTTGTTATGGTCGTCCAATATCGCAAAGGCGCCGTGCAGCACGGTGCGATCCGTCATCTGGTAGGTTGCGCCAAAGCGCGGCTCCCACCCATTATATTGAGGAGTGAAAAAGCCTTTCGCTCCATTGGCACTGGGAAACAGGGGAGGAAAGGGCTGTGTGATGATAAATTGCCCGGTCAGAACATTGAGTCCGGATACGACCTTGTGATAATCGGGCGGCGCGACATAATCCCACCGCAATCCGGCCGTCAGAACCAATTTCTTCGTGGCTTTCCATTGATCCTGTGCATAGAGACCCCACCAGTTGACAGTCTGGTCCGCACCGGTACTGCCGATCCAAGGCTCATATTGATTGAGAACACCGAGTAGAAAACTGGCCGGGCCAAATCCAGTTGGACCCGCCGTTGCGTCCTGCGCAGTCCCATTCTGTGTGAAAAGTGTTTGCGAACCCCAGCCGTCGTCGAACGTATGGATGTGGTAGTACATGGCGCCCACTCCGATCGTATGATTCCCGACAACCTTTGACAGATCGGCGTGATAATCAAAGCCCTCCAAGGGGCCGAGCGGTATAGCGAATTGGGAAACGCCGTTGTAACCATTCGATATCCCAACCTCGGGCCCCAATGGGATTCCATCCCGGACAGGCACAGCCTGCTCGAAGTTGATGGCGTTGACAAAAGCACTCCCTGCGGCTTGATCCCCAACAAAATAATTTGAGTATGTATATCCGAAATGGAGGTTCAGGATGGTCGTAGGGCTAAAAAGATGCGTGATGCCGGCGGCCGCCTGTTGTGAATAGTTGATGAGTTGACTGGAAAATGACGGGACCGTTTCAGGAGAGAGACGCCGCTGGTTGGATCGATTGAAGCGTACGAAAAATGTATTATTCGCGTTGAATTGCTGGTCGATCCTTCCCCCAAAAACATCACTGTCAGTGGTGGTGACGCCAGTGAATTGGTAATTGGGAAGAACGCCCTCCGCCACGTTGAGATTCGGGGCAGGGTAATATTTCTGGATAATCAGCTGGCTCGAAGGATTAAAGCGGCTCGCCGGTATCACGTTACCAGGGAATGGATCGCGAAGATAGGCGCCTGGATTTGCAGGATCGGGCCGGCTAGTGAGCGGATCGTAGATCTGGTTCGCGTATTCCGGCCTGCCAAGACTATCCGTGCCGACCTGAGCGCCCAGTACACCGGAGAAATCTCCTGCGTCCATAGCAGGAGTCAGCGTGCTTGATAATACGCTGCCGCTCAAGCTGGATCGGAATCCCTCCCAATAAAGGGAAAACCAGGTATGGTTCCTGGTATCGAGCACGCGGGGGATCCAGAAAGGTCCGCCAAGGTAGATACCGTATTGATTTTGCCGATAGGGAGCGCGGAAAGTATCCGGAAAGGTCTGAGCATCGAGTGCGTCGTTTCGGATAAACTCCCACAACGCCCCATGATAAGAATTCGTGCCAGAACGGCTAACGACATTGATGTTCGCTCCAGAGCTGATAGCGAACTGAGCGTCCGTGATGTGCGACTGGACAGCAAACTCCTGCAAGGCATCCGGAGGCGGTGCAATTGCCCATCCATTGGTAAAGATGGCGTTGTTTAGAACGCCATCCATGGTGAAGTTGTTTTGTTCACCCCTCTGGCCATTGACCGACGGGCTGATGCCCCCCCTACCTAAGGCTACCGTGAACGCGCTTTGCTGGCCGGTGGTTATCGGCGCTGCTCCTGGGGTGAGCAGCGTGAGCTGCGTGAACTCTCTTCCATTGAGCGGAAGGTCTACCGTTTCCTGGTGTCCCACCACATCCGTTAAGGTGGAGGACGTGGTATTCAGGCTAGGAGGGGCGCCGGTGACTTCCACCGTCTGGGCGGCGGAAGCAACCCCAAGCTTGAAGTCGAGGGTAACGCTCTGATTTACTTCTAGTTGGACACTTGGCCGCTTCTCGGTGGCGAATCCCTGTTTCTCAACCGAGATGTCGTAGTTCCCTGGGGCCAATTGCGGAACAACGTACGTGCCCGACTCGTTGCTGGTGGCGGTTCTGACCACGCCGGTCGCTGGGTTGGTCGCGGTCACCACGGCTCCAGGCACTGTAGCGCCCGTCGCATCTGTAACTGATCCGGTGATTAGGCCATTTGTTGTCTGTCCCTGTGAGTGGATGGCCAGAAAGCAAGAAACAAACGCGAGAATGCCAAAACGTCTGATGAACACTGAGCCCCCCTAAGAAGTACAAGATCGGCGAGGATAAGCGCAGACCTGACCATCGCCGGTTCACAACCGAAAGTTCGTCTTTTTAAAACCGCCTGAATTATTTATGGCCGTCCAGTCGACAGTCAAAATTTGTTCAACCTATAGAACGAAAGTAGGAGGCTGGTAAAAAGAAGGTTTTAAAGGGCTGTGTCTTGGGTGGCGTTAAGTGACGCTTTAGAGCGATTGCCTTAGACCGGAGTCGTGACTCGTCAGTGACCCGCAAGCTCCATCGCTAGATCCCGCGATGCGCGAACCATTTCCTGGCCAAGCTCGGGCAGGCGAGAGCTTGGGATCTGCTTGGACGATCCGCGGACGGAAACGGCGGCGACGACGACGCCCAAAGAATCACGGATAGGGGCAGCAGCCGCTCTGACCCCCTGGAAGTACTCTTCATCGTTGACAGAAAAGCCGCAGGCTCTCACTTCTGCCAAGTGCACCTTCAATGCCGAGAGGGAGAGGATTGTTTTGGAGGTGAATGGGGCGAACTCGCGTCCGCCGAAGATCTCGGCCAGTTCGTCATCTGACAAAAAGGCAATCAGCGCTTTTCCTTGAGCGGTGCAATGCAAATCGATGTGACGACCAACCCAAGCTCCTCCTCCTCCAGATTGAGCGGCCGCTGCTATTGCTATAACCACTGATTCCGCCCCTCTGAGAGCTGTCAAGGCAGTGGTGAGGTTGAGTTTTAGGGCAATTTGTCTTAAATACGGCTTTGCCAACCTGCCAAAATCCTGCTCCGCCGTGCTCGCCGCGGCGAGCTTCGCGAAGCGCAGCCCCAACGCGTGTCGCCCTTCGGCCGTCCGCTGCAAATAGCCTCGTGTCTCGAGCGTATAGATAAGATAGTGCGTGGTGCTCTTCGGCAAGTTCAGTTTGCGACTTAACTCCGACAGCGTCAGTCCACCGCGTGAACTCGCCAACAATTCAAAGAGGTTCATGGCCCGGTCTACGGCCGGCTGACGAAAGTGTTGAGCTTCCTTTCGCGGTTCTACCTCTGGAATTTTCGAATCTCTGCCGATGGCTGCACGCATATCGGCGTTACGTTAGCACCTGGAAAACGGGATCGTCAAATGGAACGAATTCCTGATCATCCAGATTCTCGTTTCCGGGTTCATCTCAGGTAAACAGTGGCTCCGGCGGCCACGCGAGTGTTCCGTCACAATATCCGGCATCTACTAACGTCCGCTCTGGCTCGCTGCCGGCGTAGACCCAAATCATAGCCATGGGAGCGTTCGATTGATTCAGAAAGCGATGAGGCCGGCCTTCGGGTACAAATGCAGTATCGTATCCGCTCACGCCGTTGCGATTACCTTGTACCAGGCAAAGTGCTTGTCCTTCGACAATCGTGATGGATTCATCGTATTGGTGAACATGGCAAGGCAACGAAGCCCCAGGTTGAAACCTTGCGTACCCACCACAGATTCCTTCGGCGCCCAGCCTTCCGGCGAACAAGTCTCGGAACTCTGCGCCCAGCGACAATGGGTAGACTTCGGCCTGAGCAAAGCGAACCATGGACTCAGGATCTTCTGGCTTGGGATTCAACAGACCGCATTCCTGGAGAGTGAATCCCTCATCCACGAGTTCCTGGGACGGTAGGGCGGAGGAAAGCGCCACAAGCGCCTCCATCGCAGACTGCTGCGAGCAATTCGTAACCTCGTGAGCCACTCCCGCGGGAATGCAAAGACAATCGAACTGCTCGAGCCTGTAGGAGCGACCCTCCACGGTGACCCGTGCCGAACCGCTTAAGAGCGTGATGGTCTCACAGAAAGCATGCTTATGGTACGGGAAGACAGCACCGGCAGCGATCGTCGCGATGCCAGTACTGAACCCGTTTGCCATACAAGCTGCGGCGCTGACAAACTCCCTAAACAATAATCCGGGGCCCAGAGAATTTGGCTGGGCTGTGCCGGAGTGAATGCACGCTTTCCGAAGATCTTTAGTTGAGGTTTCCACGGTCATGCGCAAGTCTCCGTCGCAACAGGCCGCCAAGAACACAGAGCGACCTTTCGTCGAACTGCCACCCTGCTCCGCTCCGTTGCTCAGACGCGGCGGGCGCCTTCGCGAGATACAGTATAGTTTTGTCCTTGGTAGTTCAGGTTTACCAACTTGGCCTCGGGGTCGAAGTCGGTCACTCGTGAATTTACCTTAACACCGTCGTAGAGCGTCAGCTCCGCGCCGAAGATCGAGTCGATCGTGAGGTCAACAAAGCAGCCACCCGATACACAGCACCAATCGTTATCGTAGGGCATGTCGTCGGGGGACTTGTAGGCCCCTCCCCTTTCCCGTGGGAAGATGGTCTCGATAAAGTGGGCCTGGCCATAGGGGCCTTGATTGCCGGCCCGCGACAACTGTTTGACCCAAGCGGCCACCTGAGGCGACGGGTCAATCTTATAAAGTCCCTTGGCGGTCATCGGCGGCCATGCCGGGTAGGCACCGATCGAACTATGATCCGGTCGAATGTTCCAGGTAGCATCTACGTCGCTCGAAGAGAGCGATTGCATCCAGGCAGAGGAATGCAGTTCGGTCCAAAAGAAGCGGCTCATCTCTTGTTTCTGGGCTTCACCCAGGTCCTGGAACATGTTGTCGAGCACGCTCAGCAGATCGTAGCAATGGCGGACTTCATTGAAACTTCCATCCGGCTGCCCCGCTCTCCAGAAGCCTTTCCCCTGCACGTATAGCAGACGATTGATCTGGTTCGCCAGGGCTGTCGCTTCGGAGCGGAGCTGGGCCGCCCGCGTCGAGTCTCCCGACCGGTCAAGCATCGCGGCGACAAAGCGCATGCTGGACACATTCCCGGCGTTCATGCCCGCGACCTGGTGAGTGTATGTGCTGATTACCTCCAACAGGTTTTCCATCTCACCGTAGTCGGCAAGCCCGTTCCCTTCCTTATCCAGCGTCTTCCAATGGAGCGCGTGTGTTGTCAGGTGGGTGAGGCATTTTTGATCGCCAATTTGTTTTTGCAGCCATGCGAAGTCACCGGTCACCCGCAGGTAATTCTGCGCGCAACGGAGAATCGCCATATCATTGACGGCGTACCATGGCCCGACGGCATTCCCGCTTACGTAGTCGGTCGCCAGGTGCGCATGCATATCACGCAAGAACCAAAGCTCAACCAGCTTGCGCAGTGCATCCGGATCCAGCAGCGCGAGACTGAGCGAGGTGAGCGAGGTATCCCAGGGGAAGCTTAGCGACGGCAGAACGCGTCCGCCTAAAGTGATGTAGGTATTTCCGTAGGCCGAATCGGGTGAATTGCGGCGCGCAAAAAGCAGGTTCGTGAAGCCGGCATGGTAAAGCTTCCAGAGCGACTCATCCTGGGTAACAAGCCGGGGGAGATGTCCGGAGAATTCGGAGTTCCCCGGGGTGAAAGCGGCGCGCAGCAGGCCGGCTACGACTTCCTCGTTCTGCGACTGAATGGCCGCGAAGTTTGCCTGCAACTGATCGTAGGACGCTAGCGCCGCATCCTTCTCTTCCGCGATGGCGTTGACGTAGTGGACCTCGCGCGATTCGCCCGGACCTAAGGTCCACTCCAAAATTAACATTCTAAGGTTTTCCACCCGGTCCGGCTTTGGCAGAAGGCCCTGGACCGACACCGCACGGCTGTGTTGTGCCTCAAAAACAAGACAGCCGCGCGAAGCCATCGCCGTAATCCGGTTGTCTACTTCAGCGGGTGAGTTTACAAACCAGGCGTCGGTCTTTTTGACCACTCCAGCACGCAAATCAAACCCCAGGGTTATGGTCCGGCGTCCTCTCCCCACATTCTTCACTACGATGGATTGCGCCACGGCTCGTTGCCGCGATGGCATGAATGTATCGGTTGTGATTTCGACACCATCTGCCGTCGTTTCGCGCACGATTCGATGGGGATACCAGGTATAGATGACCTGAGTGGCTGGCGGCGGGTAGCCCATCAACATGCGGCCATTGAGAAAGATCTCGCAGGTGGCCAGGTATCCCGGACTAAACGGAGTCTCCGGAAGACCGCAGCAGGCATAGGGAGGAAAGGAAATTGCCGTCAGACCGGACACCGACTTTGTGCATTTGACGTAGCCCCACTCATTTTGCGTCGCAGCCGTGCTGTAGAGGTCGCGAAAGACATGGGTCAAGCGATCGCTAGCCAGAGAAGTGAGCGTGGGCGGGCATGGCAGAGCAGAGGTTTCGCTCGCGCCTAATTTGGAGCGGCTGAGAATCCCTAACGCGCTGGTCGCGGCAGTGGCCTTGAGAAAGGATCGTCGATCCATCGCTGAGAGCGCGCTTAGATCAAAACCGTCTGGATTTCTGATTGTCATGAACTTCCCCCCTAGATCCTACGCTCGGCCGGCCCATCCCAGCACAGGCTTGCCGCTATTCACCGCATCGCGCTCTAACGCGAGCACGGATGGTATTATCGGCGCATGTTGGCGCGCTTCGGATCTCGATTCCTGATCGCCTTCCTTGCCCTTTCTTCGGCAGCTCAGCAGACAAAATCGGGCGATCTGGCAGAGTTGCTGGCGGATGGCGCCGCTCTGAGCCAACAAGCGGATTATGCACACGCGATCCCTGTACTGGAACGGGCAAGAACGCTTGCGCCTGATAATTATCGAGCCAACTTAATGCTGGGAGTTGATTTGCTGCGCAGCGGGCATGCGGCAAATGCTGTATCACCTCTGCGGATTGCCGCGAAGCTGCGCGCTGACGACGAAACAGCAGAGGAGTATCTGGGTGAGGCTGAAAAAACCCAGGGTGGATTTGCACTTGCTGCGGAAGCTTTCGAAGCAGCGGTCGCGCGGTCGCAGAATTCTGAAAAAGCGTTAGTAGCGTGGGCTGAATATAGCTTGGATCGATTCCGTGTTTTAGGGCTTTGGTTGCGCAGCTCCGACCGAGGTAAAGCAGCGCTGCTGAGGGTTCAGGCTGAAGGCATGGCAAACGGTACTGCGCAGCGGGAAGAGTTTTTGCATCAGGCAGCAGAGAGCGACCCAGAGCAAAGGGGCATTTGGGGAGAGCTGGGAATCGCACAAGCTGAGACGGGCAAGCGCACAGAGGCAGAGACCAGCCTGAAAATGGCGCGGGAACGCCAGCCTGAAGCTTCATCGACATGGAGGTTGGAGGCCCTGATCATGGCAGCCCAGGGAAATTGGGCGGAAGCAGAGAGCCGCCTGGCGGCATTAGGGAGCCGTTCGCATGTGGAACTACAAAAAACTCTCGCCCAGTGGCCGCAGGATTTGGTTCCTGGTCCTGAAATACCTGGGGTGGTTTTGCAGTGTTTGCGTGAGCACGCGACCAGTTGCCCATTAAAGGATAAGCCACTCAAGAGCGGGGTTGCGCCAAGCCCAGCCAAGCTGTTTGCGGAAGGACGGTGGGAACAATTGGCAGAGTTACAGCCGCCTGCGGCAGATCAGGGTCCTGTATGGTTCTGGCGTGGAGTGGCGTTGGCCGAAACAGGAGATTGTGCGCGCGCGATTCCGTCACTGGAACGCGGACTCAAAGACGGCGCTGAGCTAGCCGGTTATTGGCTGATAGCGTGCTACGGCTCAGCTGCGGGGCATGCCGCCTCGCAGCTGGTCGCACAAGGGAAAGAGGCGGCAGTCCATCGAATCCAAGGTGACATTTTGCTCTCCATGAAAGGAGATTCATCGGGCGCGGAAAAGGAGTATGCGGAAGCACTGCGCCTGAGGCCGAAGGATCCAGAGGTGTTGGAGAAGATAGCGGAAACATACGTGACTCTCGGAGATATGGATCAGGCACGGCAGGCTGCGCAGGAGGTGCTGACCGAGGAGCCTCATCAGGAAGCTGCTCTCCGGTTGCTGGTTCGTATTGCCATGAATGAGCGGGACTACGCGGAAGCGCTGAGAGTACTCGAGCAACTGGCGGCCATGAACCCCGGCGATGCCTGGACCCAGGTGCAGCAAGGCACGGCCTATGCACAGACGGGACAGCCGGAAGATGCCGTTCGATACCTGGAACCGGTATTGCGGGCCGGTTATCCCGACGAGAGGGGCGCGCTGCACGCGATGCTGGCTGGTCAACTGCGCAAGCTTGGCCGCGAACAACAAGCCAAGAGCGCGGCGGATGAAGCGATCAGACTGGCGAATGCATTCCAGGAACACCCACAAACAAACGATGCTCATTAACAGGCGGAATTTGCTTTTAAGAGCCGCCGCGCTAACGCCGTACGCCTGCATCCGCCGTCTGGGGTGGGCGGCGCCGGATTTGGCTCCCATTCGCATGACCAACGGAGCGGCAGCGAGCGGGTTGAATTTCGTCCTGCGCAACAGCGCCCAGGGGCACAAGTACCAGGTGGAAACGCTCCCCGGCGGAATGGGGGTTATTGATTTTGATGACGATGGCTGGCCAGATCTTTTTTGTGTCAATGGAGCTGCCTTGCCATCTCTGACCAAGAGCGGGCCCGAATACTGGAATCACCTCTACAGAAATAATCGCGACGGAACATTTACCGATGTCACGCTCAAGGCTGGACTGATGGGCAGCGGTTATGGAATGGGTGTCGCTGTTGGCGATTACAACAATGACGGTTACGAAGATCTGTTTGTCGCGGGAGTACATGGAAATCAGCTCTACCACAACAATGGCAACGGAACCTTTTCCGATGTTACAGAACGAGCGGGGCTGAACCTGCCGGCGGTGAGGAAATTGTGGTCGATTGCGGCAGCATGGATCGACTACGACAACGACGGCAGACTTGACCTGTTTATCTCAAATTATTGTAAGTGGGAACCGGGCATCGACCAGGTCTGTGGCGGAACAGCTGCAAATACGCGAGTGTATTGTCATCCCGATCTTTACCAGGCGGAAGCGATGCAGCTTTTCCATAACAACGGCGATGGGACCTTTTCCGAGGTGACCCACAAGGAGGGACTGCCGGACCTTATTGGCAAAGGAATGGGAATCGCGATGACCAACATTCCCGGAGACCGCGGCCCAGCGCTTTTCGTCGCCAATGACAACGCACGCAACCTGCTGCTCCGCAGCACAAGTCATGGACTTGAAGAGGCTGGCCTGGAAGCAGGAGTTGCCTACAACGGGGACGGCCGCAACATTTCCGGCATGGGCGCCGACTTCGGCGACGTAGATGGAGATGGCCGGCCGGATTTGGTTATGACCGGACTCAAGAACGAAACCTATGAGCTATTTCTGAATCAAGGCGACGGTGTATTCGTGGATGGAAGCGCCTCGACGGGCCTGCTAGGTCTGAGCCGTCCATGGAGCGGGTGGGGCTGCGGGTTGGTGGATTTGGACAATGATGGATGGCTGGATTTATTTGTTGCCTGTGGCGGCCTGGATACGGGTCAGGAACAGCCTAATCGCATCTTTCGCAATCTGAGAGGAAAGTTTATCGATGTCTCGGAGCAAGTGGGGCCGGGCTTCGAGTCAGCAGCACTCCACCGCGGCGTTGTGTTTGCCGATTTCGACCGCGATGGGCGGATCGATGCGGCTGTGAGCGCCCTGAACCGTCCCGTTGAATTGTGGTGGAACCGCAGTCCGCAGCGAAACTGGCTCCAGTTGCGGCTTCATGGACGCCGCAGTAATCGATCAGCGATTGGGGCACAGGTGACGTGCAAGACTCTCAGTGGAACGCAGACACGTTGCGTGACAAACACAGTTGGCTACGCTTCGAGTAGTGATCTCACCGTGCACTTTGGGCTCGATCGGGATAGCAAAGCGTGGGTGAAAATTCACTGGTCTTCTGGAACGATACAAGAATTAGGGGAGGTGACAGCGAATCAGCGAGTGCCTGTGGAAGAACCGGGGTAAGGCCCGTCCTTACCACGGAGGCCGGGTGCCCCACATCTCGCTCGTTTTCCGCGAGATGTGGGATACCACTGCGCCCAAGGTGCAAGTCTCGACACCGAAACCAATCACAGGATTTGTAAAGAGGCTGGTGCCCAAGATCGGCATGACTATGCCGAAAGGAAGCCACCATCGACGGCCAGGATATGGCCTGTGACCATACTAGAGGAAGAGGTTGCCAGGAAGATCGCGGCGCCTACAATCTCTTCCGGCTGCCCCCTTCTGCCCATTGGTGTGCGCTCCATGAAATAGCGCTGCGAATCTGAATCGGCGCGCGAGGCTGCCATCATCGGGGTCTCGAACAGCGAGGGCGCAATCGCATTCACTTGCACATTGAATGGCGCCAGCTCAACGGCGAACCCCCGGGTTAGCTGGACCACACCGCCTTTGCTGGCGAGATATGCGATGCTGCCGGCGTAGGCGACCATGCCGCCAATGGAGGCGATGTTGATGATCCTCCCACTGCCGCGCTCGGCCATATGACGGCCAACCGCCTGGCAACATAAGAACGTCCCCTTGAGATTGACGCTGATAATGGTGTCGAAGTCCTGTTCAGGGTAGTCGAGCGCAGTACCTCTGATCGCGCGGCCGGCGCTGTTCACTAGTACATCAATGGTTTCCCATTCTCTGAGTACCTCCCGAACCACGCGCTCAACATCCACTTTTTTGCTCACATCCAGTTGGTCCGCACGCGCACTACCACCGCTTTCCCGGATGAGACGCGCGGTCTCGGCAGCCATATCGAGCGCAATATCAGCCGCGGCGACGCGAGCTCCCGCGGCTGCGAATCCACGGCAAATTGCACGGCCGAGACCGCTTCCCCCTCCGGTAACGATGGCTGTCTTCCCAGCCATGTCAAACAACTCCGATTTTGCGGAGCCCTTCATCCCTGGAGAAGCTCCAATACCTCCCGGTCGGGCCCGAGAAAATAGCAAAAACGAACTCCAGCGAACACCGGGTGCTGCGAAGAGATGGTAACCGGCGTGGTAAGAAACTGAATACCTTTTGCCTTGAGGGCCTGCACGCTTTTTTCTATATCGTCGACCTGAAAGCACAGATGTTGCCATCCACCGTCGTTGGCCTTGGCATTTGAGGGAACAGGCGCACCCGGCGGCCGAAGATATTGGAAGGTCTCGATCAGCGCGCTGTTATCAGGCAACTTGAAGAAGGTGGCAAGTAGTTTAGTTCCAGGGAGTCCAACCCCTCTGGAGAACTCCGGATCTTCGATCTCCGTCTCCAGTGCGATCTCCAAGCCTAGAGCGCCGTGGTAGAACGCCTTCGTTTTCTCCATGTCGGATACGATGAGATTAAAATGATGCACTGCACGAAACATTTGGGATTCCCTCCACTATTTTTTCGATTTGCTTTATCGATTCCAAAACTTTTTCTCAGCGGTTTACTTCTTCTGATTCGCGAGAGGCTGCCCCTTTACCCCGAGCTTTGCCCGGTTGATATGCCAACGGCCTAAGTTTGCTACAAATAATTCGTCGCCGGCGGGTCCTCCGAAGGCTATGTTGGTTGGCCGTGCCAATGTCGTGCCGGCGCGATCATACGCCAAAAGCGTAACTTCGCGTTCCGGTGACACGCGGAAGATATTGTCAGAGGCATAGCAGCTCACATAAAGATTGCCCGCGACATCGAATGCAAGACCATCAGGAATCCTCTCCAATCCAACGGCATAGACTTCGCGGTCGCCGGCCGAGCCGTCGTCACGGATCTCGACCCGCAGTACGTCATCCGTATGGCTCTGGGCAACAAACAAGAATCGTTCATCGGCGCTCAGCGCCAGCCCATTAGGAAACGGTAGAGGGCCGCGCAGGAAAACCTTACCTTGCCCTCGACGATCGAATCGTACGATGCAACCGCTGCTCTTCGCCCAGTCTCCGGAGTCTGAGACAAAGAGATTTCCAGCGGAGTCAAACACCCCGTAGTTAGGTAGCTTTAGCTTGTGGCCGTCCGCAGAGTCAGCAAACAAACTTGACCTGCCATTCTTTTCTACCTTTATTAAGCACGCGAGCTGCGAATTACAGATGTAGAGTTCATCCGCCGCGGAAAAGGCAAGACCAAGGCAAAAGCCTCCAACATTTGTCAACGTCTCGACGCGGCCTTTCTCCGGAATGCGATAGACTTGACCTGCTTCTCCGCCGGCCCACAAAACGCCTTCGCTATCAAATGCAAGATCTTCGGGGTGATCGAGCCCGTCGGCGTAGGTTTCGAATTGATCGATAGCTATCTCCACTCTCTCTCTCCCCTAGACCACCGGTAATTGCGCCATCAAGCCGCCATCAATCACCATCGCTACACCGGACACATACGAAGCCAAATCTGAAGCCAGAAAGAGAACGACGTTGGCTATCTCCCGCGGCTCACCGAGTCTCTGAAGGGGAATAGCAGAGCGCATTTCTTCTCTCGCAGCCTGCGGATCAGGACTGCGTCCGAGGCCGCGATCCATCATCGGCGTCGCAATGCATCCAGGACAGATTCCGTTAACGCGAATATTGTATTGCCCCAGGTCCCTTGCCATATCACGGGTCATGCCGAGAATGCCGGCCTTTGCGGCCGCGTACGGCGCCGTTTGCCCTGTCGTCGCAAGCGCCTGAACTGATGCGGTGTTGATGATGCATCCTTGTTTTCGCCGAATCATGAGCGGGACTACATTGGAGCAGCATAAGAATACGCTGCGCAGGTTGACGGCGATTTGCCGGTCGAAATCTGCAGCAGAGATCTCCACGAAGTGCCGGTAAAACTCCCTGCCTACGTTGTTGACTAGAACGTCGACGGTGTTGAACTTAGCGATAATTTCGTGGAAGGCCGCAGCCACCTCTTCTTCTGAAGTCACGTCGGCGCGTAGAGGATGGAAACTTCCGCCGCTCGCAGTAATCCGTGCTGCCGTTTGGCTCAGAGTCTCCGGGTCTCGCTCGATACCGGCTACTGTAGCGCCGTGGGCGGCAAAGACATCCGCGATAGCCGCCCCAATACCGGCTCCCACTCCGGTGACGACCACGACTTTCCCTTTGAAGTTGATTCCGCCAGGCTCTGACATCAGGCGTTACCCCCGAGCCCATAGTGCCTGGTCAATGCCTCGATATGCGCATCCCATGTGGGCTCGCCCGGCAGATATCCGTCGGGATAAGTTTCGACAACGACATATACCAACTCAGAGTCGCCGACATTGCGGACGCAATGGTCGGTGAGGCGAGGAATATAGACCACGGCGTTCTTTTGCAGCCGCTGTACGCTGTCGGCAACAGTGACTTCAGCTTCGCCCTCTAAAAATAAATAAGTCTGCTCGCACTCTTTGTGGTGATGAACGGGAAAGGCAAGACCTACCGGGAATCGCTCCAATAGAATCTCGACACACTCGCTCCGTTCGCGTGGTAACAGGACAGAATATGCAACTCCCAGGAAATTCGTCACCTGGGATTTTTCTACCGTGCTTATCATCGGTTCTTTCTTGCCTTTTACGTCGCTTTTTGCCATGGTCGCCCTCTTCTCAAATGATCCTCAAGACTTTGTTCTCTCTTCACGACATACACGGGGTAACCCGCCTTGGGCCAAAATGATAGTCTTCAAGGAATTCCGCCAATTAACTGCACGCGAAAGGTCTTGATTTCGTATGGCCGCAGATCAAACATGATGGAATTGTTCTGGACAGCAATCGACTGAATCTTGTCTTCCATCAGATTGACTTCTGATGCCTCTGTAAGCCGGCCCGAAAAGTGGATCTTTACATTGGCTGCCGACCGGCCTGCCGCCTCATACACCCGGGCGATGACGCCGTGCCCATCCTCAGAGGGCATAAGAGCACTTACAACCACATTGGGTGCTGAAACATCGAGAAGGCCCCAGGTCTTCGGAAGCTTTCCCGGGTGCTGTTCGAGGGAGCGTATCAATAACGGGTTATCCAGTTCGAGTCCCGCCTGGAATACTCGGGCGTCCTGCCAGCTACCAAGGTGGGGCACCAGAGCATAATGAAACGTACGTTCCTGCCCCAATTCCAATCCCAGGTCGGAGGAGGAGCCAGCGTAACCGCCAATGAGGGGGTAGTCACTGATCCGCGCAGATCGCATGAGAGAAAGGAGCAGGGTGCCATCAGCCACATTACTACCCGGCAGCCCAACATTGAGCAGAGCCAGACCATGTTTTCCATCGCTCCAATCAAACCACTTCTGCGCAGGAAGCTCGTGCTGCTCCGGTCTTTCAATGGCTCCAAAAGGAATCTCATCGAAGCGGCGGCCGTTCTGAATAGAGGTCGGAAACAGAAGACGATAGCGGACGAATTTGTCGTTATTTGTGATGCTGGTCTCGAAGTCAATACGCCTTATGCCGGGATAGACGCGCACACGAGTCGAAAACCTGTTGTCTCCGAACGGGTGATCCACGTGGAATTCTGAAAAAACAGGGCCTGCGCTTATCCGTCCGTCACCACCCACCCATTCATTGCTCAGGTGCGAACGGTCAGGTTCAGGTAAGCCGCTGGGGCGAGTCATCGCCGTGAACCGGGCGCCGTTCAGGGTTCCATAAAGCTCCCAGGAGTCCCCACCATCTTGTTCGCAGGCTACGATGTTTCCTGGTCGATTCCCCAATACCTGCCAAGCTCCAGAGGCCGACTTGAGATCGAGGCTAGTCATCGCACCGGTCCACAGGTTGAAGGTCGCACGATAGAATTCGTTTTCTATAGATCCAGAGTCAACATGGGTCGTCGAGTCAGAGAGCGACAAGCGCAGCGACGAGCCATTGCGCCATTCAGGTAGATTGCGAGCGGCCTGCTCATTCAGGGGCAGGATGTTATAGATTTTCCACCCCATTGCCGGGACGTCATGAGCAATGAATGCTACAGTGGCGGATTGAATATCTCCGGCTGCGTCCCGATCGGCGTGGATGATTTGTGATGCTTCCTCGACGCCATTTGGGCCCTGAACCTCGATCGCCTTTACCCCCGCGCCGGGAAAGCGAACTTCCGCCTGGGCTATATCGGTACGAGGCCAACTAAGCGTGTTAAAGATCAGGATCGGAGTCGCACTTTTCTCGTTGCTTTCGGTATCGATCTTGGCGGCGATTATCTCCGTGCTACCGCGAACGATCGCACTGCCCAGATCTCTTGCAAGCTCATAAGTACGAATTGTATCTAGATAGACCTTATCCACCATCGTTCCTGAACTAAGGTCGTGTGCCTGATTGAAGAGAACCGGCTCCCAAGCCTGCCAGCGCTTCTCTTTATCTGATGGTGTGCCAAGGATTTCACTTAATGCGGACAAGGCGTCCGAACTGGTCAAGATCCGCTCATCCTCGCGCATCCATTGCTTGAGCTCGATGCGCGTGCTGTAGACGCCCTGAAAAACAGGATTCAATTCCCCAGCGATTACAGGGTGATCCGCTCGCCGGGAAACTACCTTCTCGAAGTCGGAAGGCACAGCGAAGCGCAATGCAAAAGGCGTTTTCTCCTGAGCATTAAACGCCTTCACCATGTCGGGGAGCTCCGGCTCCGGCGAGACTACGTCCGCTCCAGCCAAGGCCACACGATTGGGAAAATGGGAGGCGTCCCCTAGAGCGCTCCAGACACCGCGGGCGTAAGCATCAAACTGAAAAAGGTTCTTTGGCGACGGATAGAAGAGCCCGTAGCCGAAGGGTAGCCAAAAGGCAGGGACCTTGGTGCCATCGATGCCCTGCCATAGAAATTGAGATGGCACTTTGTTATCAGGAACCCCACGCTGAAACCAATAGGACTGGAAGCCGGCCAGCTTGAGCAGTTGCGGAATCTGAGCATTATGACCGAAAGTATCGAGCGCCCAACCAGTGGTGACATCTGTCCCGAGGGCTTGCCTGAAGTAGCCTTTCCCATACAACACCTGTCGAACCCATGACTCACCGCTGGGGATATTGACGTCGAGCATCACGTCGGTTCCCCCTACAATTTGGAGACGTCCCTGGGATACGAAGCTACGAAACTCTGCGACCCTATCGGGGTATCTTTCGAGGAAGGGCTTGACATAGGCAGCCTGATCCAGAACAAACCGGTAGCCGGGATGGGTGCGGAGCAGATCCAGCGCCTGCGCGATATGGGGCAACCCCTCTTCGAGATACTCTTCACGGGTTTCGAAGACGGCGCCTTCCCAGTGGGTGTGGGGAATTATAAACAGGGTTGGGCGCGTATTGGCGTTGGAGCCGGTTGGGGGATTCCGAGAGCTCGCTCCTGCCTGCGGCTGCTGGAACGCTGTGACGGCTTTGAAGGCGGGCAGACACAAGAGGGCGCACAGAACGAGCCCGCGAAACCGCATTGGGTGAACCCTCCCCCTTATTGTGGCAAAGCTAGACCCTGCCGAACCATAGAGTCAAGGAATGTTCACCTAATTGAACGTTGCGATGGAGGCGACCCGGTACGACGAAAACAGCTCTAAACGCGGCGACCTGCTGACCCTACCTTATTGAGACGAATCGCCACCCAGTGCTTTCTTCAGCCTTTGATCGCTTAACTCACCCAGTGAGTCTGTGGTTTGGGTGTTCAATTGCTTGAACAGAGACTTTGCTTCTTCTGTCTTCCCTATTGCAGAATCGGCTCGAGCCAAATTATACAGAGCACTGCGCGAGGTTGGATCTATCTGATGCGCCAGTTCGAGATCGCCTACGGCCTGCCTGGCGTTTCCACTTTCAAGAAGCAGCTTCCCGCGCAAGGTCCGGGCCGAAACTGACCTGGAGTTGAGCTGGATCGCTTGATTGAGCTCAGCGAGAGCGGCAGCAGATTTCGAAGGATCTACCTTTAACATGCATTCGGCAAGAAGATAGTGTAGATCCGAGTCCACAATCCCGGATTTAATAGCCGCCTCGAGTTCTGTAATCGCATCGGCGAATTGCCCTTGCTTATAGTCCGACAGAGCCAACAAAAATCGCGCATCGGCATTGCCGGGGGAGAGCTGGACGGCGGTTGCAAAATCACTGTGCGATTGATCCAGCTTCCCCAGTAAGGTATTGGCAGCGCCGCGAGCGACAAAAGCTTCGGAGCTCTGGGGGAAAGCTACGGTTGCCTGATTGGCAATATCGACAGCATTCTTGAAGTTTCCGGTGTCGGCGAAGAGGGTCACGAGATTCAGATAGGCCAGTAAATCATTGGGATTTTGCTTCAGATCCTCGACGAAAATAGGATAGGCATTCTGATAGAGTCCAAGTTTCGAGTAGGAAACAGCAAGGAGATTCGCACTCTTTGGATCCAACGATCCTTGCGACTCACGTTCCTTGAGAACATCGACTGTAGCGCGATAGTTACCAAGTGCAAATTCGCTCAGCGCAATTGCATATTGATGAGTCGCGCGGTCGGGCACGTCCGGAGGAACAGACTGAAAGATCTTCAGCGCCGTCTTGGAATCATGGGCCCTGCCATAAAGCCAGCCAAGATTGAACATCTGGATCGGGGACAGGCTGTGACAACCCTGGAGCGGATCAAGTGCAGCCTCGGCTTCCTTGTAGTTTTTAGATTTGAGCAGAGCGTCGGCTTTTTCGAAAGCCTGTTGAGGATCGCACGCCCGATCCGGCGGGGCCGCCAGGCACAAAATCGGGCTGCCAAACAACAACAGCCTCACGGCCCACTTCGCCGCTCTAACCGATTTACGCCTGCCGAGTGAGAGCTCGATCATGAAAGCCCACCTCAGTTTAGCACCGGCCGCACGCTCCAACGCGGGACCAGTCGTGCAGGAATCTGGCAGGACGCCCACGGGCAGGCTGGCCTCATGGCAGGCCATCATCACGTCTGAGCCTTTTGCGGTGCATGACCCGTGAAGGTCAGCCGGGCCACCAGTCCTTTTCCTTCGACAATGGTGACCAATTGGTCAGCGGCCACATTTTTGACATGCTCTACCGCACCACTTGCCCAGTAGATGTCGATGTCCACATTTTTTACCGCTCCCAATCCGAAATGGAGCCGTGGATCATTGGCGGAAAAGTAACTCGACTGACTTAGTACAGATTGAGCCTGCGTCTTGCCCCCATAGTGGACCAATATTCGTGTCCCGATGGCACTGCGGTTGGACTTTGTTCCTGTTAATTTCACTTTGATCCAGTGGTTTGCTCCTCGCAGATCATTACGTAGCAAAGAAGGAGGCTCGTTCATGTTTACGATAAGGATGTCGATGTCGCCGTCATTGTCAAAATCGCCAAAGGCGCAGCCGCGGCTTGAATGAGCTGCCGTGACGCCTGGCCCGGCAGCCTCCCCCAGTTCCTCAAAGGTACCATCGCCCAGGTTTCTGAAAAGAATGCGAGGGCTCTTGTTCGGATATTGGGGAAGCTGCTTCTCGACTTCTGGATAAACACTGCCGCTCACGACGAAAATATCGGGATTTCCATCGTTATCCAGATCTACGATGCCCGTTCCCCAACAGGTGAAGCTCGACTCTATGCCGATTCGGCTCGCCCTGGTCACATCCTGAAAACTTGCCTTTCCATCATTCCGATAGAGGACACAGGTGTCATCACTAAAGTTCGTCTTGAAGAGATCCAAGTGGCCATCAAGATTAAAGTCCCCTACTCCCACGCCCATTCCGGCTTGCTCCATACCGTCGTCGTTGAAGGCGACCCCTCGCGCAACTCCTTCCTCACGAAAAGTCCCGTCGTGGTTATTCATATAAAGAAGACTTGGCGTGGAATCACAAGCAACATAGATATCGGGCCAGCCGTCTTCATCAAAGTCAGCCGCCACTACCGTCATCCCATAGTCTTGACGCGGTCCCCCGATGCCAGACTTCGCAGTAACATTGGTAAATGTGCCATCCCCATTGTTGTGATAGAGCACATGCGAGCTGGGAAATCCGGGCGGAAGACCGCGGGGGCCACAGTTAACTGGTATTCCTTTCCAGTTACAATTAACGTTCTCGCCGGGTTTCGCTACCGTCTTGAGATCAAATTCTATGTAGTTAGAAATGAAAAGGTCCAGGTGGCCGTCCCGATCGTAATCTACGAAGGAAGCCCCGGCTCCCCAATTTGTTCTGTCATCGGCAAGAGATAGTCCAGCTTTTTCCGTGACATCGCTAAAGGTGCCATCGCCGTTGTTACGATAGAGCTTATTCTGTCCAAAATAGGTGCAGAAGAGATCTTCCCAACCGTCGTTGTCGTAATCTCCTACGCAGACGGAGTTCGCCCATCCAACATGGTGCAAGCCGGCTTTCTCGGTGACATCGGTGAAGGTTCCATCTCTATTATTTTTGTAGAGGCGGTTGGTTGCGCCGGGAGGCGGTCCGTCGAGCCGTGTGCCGGTGAGAAGAAAGATATCCATCCATCCGTCATTGTCGTAATCGATGAATGCGCAGCCGCAGCCGTCAGCCTCGAGGATGTAGTCCTTATGGTCTACACCTCCATATATGATGGGAATTGTCAACCCAGCACTTTCCGCAATGTCCACGAAGTGGGCGTCAAATGGCCGACCCGAGGGCGCCGGCCGAGGCTGCTGCTTTAGGCCGCGGGTGGCCACGCCCGTCTGTCCCAGCATCCGCAAGGCCATTGCGCCGGAGGATAAGCAGACGAATCTGCGCCGCGTGATTCTCATACGTGACCATGATATCCGGAACTCGACAATGAGCAGTAAGCTCTGCTGCAAGCGGTTCCCGTATGGGGCAAATGCCTCACTCGATTTGGCAGCTCATTGTCTCTTGCGCAGTTCCAGGGTTGTCTTTGCGGGGGCAAATTCCACGAGAGCAAACTGGAATAAAATCACAGCCGTCCTGGCAAATGAACCGAATTCACGGCTTTGCATCAGCCGCTTGCCGCCAGCGAGTCATCCACAATATCGCGAGGTGCCGAGGTTTGTGCAGAAAATGTGCGAACTAAAGCGAACTAAGCGAACTAAGTCTTCTTGCATTGATTCCTCATTTGCTGTTTCGGAGACAGGGCGCGCACGGCTAATCCGGCTGCGTTGTAGCGGGCGGCTTCGCCGAGTTTGAACTCCGGGGATACACCGGGCGGTATGGGGGCAAGGGGACAGGCCGGTTCCTCCGGCTGGTGCTCAACCTCGCTGCCGAGCGTCTCAGGCCATCGGCATTGCATGCCGGTAAGGGTGGGCAGCGCGAGTTGCGGGAGCCCGGTACTGGCGTGAGAGATCATGCTTCGACACTATTACGGTTGCGAGTAGCTGTCGAAAAATCATTAGTAACTTGAGAAAAGGGTGACTTTGTATGGTTGAACTTTGTAAATAGTTGACCTGATTTTTGGTAGGGGCCGAAAATCGTTAACTATGGAGTTACTGGAAGGGGCCAATTGCGCTAGATGTCAAGGCAATTTAGCTGAATATTTTTTGTTGGCACTTGTCGATTAGGCATCTGACAGTTCGGTAACTTACCAATGCGCAGATTGACTGTCTTCAAAGTCTGCGGATTATTACTTCCTTTGGGCGGGCGTGGCGAGCGGGAAGCGGCACATCAAGACCATTATCCCACTCGAGCCCCACGGCTTGCCGGGTCAGGCGGCGGGAGCGAAGGCTTGAATGGGCCACCCAGCATTCGTTGCCAGTGGGGCAAAAACGGTGGTGTGGCTTTTAGCGCTGATATCAACCACGCTGAGTGCGCTCAGCGTTCTGACTGGGTTCTATATTTCTTACACAGCGAAAACCGATGTTGGAAGCGGAGCTGTCAGGCGTGTTGGAGGTTCGAGCCGCGACACGATATCGATTGCAGTACGAGGCATGACAGAGGAACGAGCCACCCTTCATGACTTTAACTTGACCGTCTGCGGGACCGGCCGGATTGTGAAGCTCCACCGCGGTAGCTGGAAGCGCAAACCAGTCTGCACACCACTCCCACACATTTCCCGTCACCGAGTAGATCCCGTAGTGGTTTGGAGGAAAAGCATCCACAGGCGATGTCCCGGAATACCCGTCTTGAGCCGCGTCCTGCTGGGGAAAGGGCCCCTGCCAGATGTTGGACATGTGCTTGCCGCCTGGAGTCAGTTCATCGCCCCAGGGAAACAACTTTTGCTCGAGGCCACCGCGCGCTGCATACTCCCATTGTGCTTCGGTAGGAAGCGACTTTGACGCCCACAGCGCATAGGCCTGGGCGTCGTTCCACGAGACATGAACGACGGGATGATTCAGGCGGTTTTCGATACTGCTTCCCGGGCCCTCAGGCCGGCTCCAGTGTGCCCCGGGCACCTTGCACCACCACGGCGCGTGCGCAACAGTGTCTTCCACAAGCTCTTCGAAGCGCTCTTCCGGAATATGCAGCCAGAAGACAAAAGACCATCCAAATTGCTCGGCCTCGGTGCGATATTGCGTGGCTGCTACAAATGCCGCGAAGTCCTTGTTGGTTACCGGGCAGGTATCAATCTCAAATGGAGAGAGCGCAACTGGCCGCACAGGACCTTCTCCATCCGCCGGAAACCCGTGCGCATAATCGGTTCCCATCAGGAATGTGCCTCCCGGCAGAGACACCATAGTGGCCGCTAACTGTACAGCCGGAGTTTTTTCCGGCTGATGCGTGGCTGCCGGGCGGGCATCTGTTAGAGATATGCTGGTAGACCGCGGGGCGCAGCAGGCTCGTGGCCCTTCCGTCGAAAGCGCATGCTCCACCGGATCGGGTTTGCCGTTGTTCTGGCAAGTTTGCATCTCTCGCTCCCCACTCTGTTGGCAATATATAAAATGCGCTGAGCGCTCTGTCAATTAGAGCATGGATGATCTACCTTCTGCTTTTCGATGGAGAGCATTTGTGCAGTGCGAAGAGACTCAATACCTGACGATCGTTGCATGCCGTCAGGGGTCTACTCGTCTATGCACACTATGAATTGCGGGCGCACTGAATCGTGTGTGAAATTTCGCCAACGGCTTTCGCTTCCCCGCTCGCTATGAATCCGAGGGCTCCAGGTTTCGATTTTGGGACTTGGGTCCCCGGACTCACCGCACCGCGTACCCAAGATTGCGCAGCCAACGAAAGCCTCTCGCCCGGTGGATACTGTCGGGTCTTATTACGGGTTTCTAGACTAATGACCTGTCGCAGAGAAAACGTTACCGGAGGAAAGCGGCGGAGCGGGTGGGACAACAGCAGGTCCCTCCACTTCGCGTCGCTCCGGTCCCACGGCACGCCGGGGCAGGCGGGATGACAATTTTGTTTAAACTCAAGGACTTCGCGTGAGCCAAAAGTCACAGACTCTCAGGATGACAATTCATCTACCCCGCTAACGAATTCTCTTCGACAACTCACTAGCGGGATTGCACTTCTACCGTTTGCTTAAGCTTGTCGTGAGCATGGACCTGGACCGTAATGCTCTTCTTTAAATAAGCGGCAAGCACGTTCGGGTCGGCCCAGTTCAGCTCCCAGCCTTCATCAATTGCCAGCAGACGGTAGCGCCCGGGAATGATATCGGACAGCAAGAAGGTGCCGTCGGAATCGCTTTGGTCGCGGCGGAAGAGGATCTGGTTGTCTTTTGCATCCTCGGGCGCAAGCAGGACCATGACTCCACTGGCCGGACGGCCGGCGTGTTCGGCCACGCCTTCGATCTGGCCGTAACCGGCGGCGGCCACGATCTCAAGCCTTGGAGCGTCGCCTGCCTTCACCTCCAGCATGTGGCCTTTCACCAGCGCATTCGGGGAGGAAACGCCGGCAAGGTACATCTGCGGAATCTGCCCGACAACCTCGTACTCACCGGGCATTACCTGCAAGGTGAATTCCCCGGCGTTGTTAAGCGGGGCAACATAGCCTCGCTGCGGATGCGAAGCAACCAGGGAGACGACGGCGGATCGGATCTTGCTATCAAGCGAAGTCACCTTGCCGGTCACGGTGACTTCTGTTACGCCGCTGTCAGCGCTTAACTGCGTTGCGCCATCGGCAATGTCTGCCGTGAAATGAGTCGACTCCGCTGGAGACTGGCCATCAGAGTGGGTAACCGTGACCTCGTATCGCCCCGGGAGCACACCGCTGATTTCCACGTCTTCATTGTTCGTCTGCACGCTTGTAGGTATCGGCTCCAGCTGACCGAAGACTGCCTGGGCAATGGAAACACCAGTGCCCGCCTGTTGGCCGGGAGCAATAGGTAGATGAAGGTGCAGGGCGGGCTGGGCGGTGAGCGTCATGTTGGCTTCGATCCGCTCTCCGCCCCTGATCGGAATCGGTATAGCATCATCGGAGTCGATCGCGTCGGGATAGAAGGTAGTGGGGTACGCGACATCGAGAGCGGAGCCCAGTTTGTTTGCTTGTGTGTCATCTGACTGCATTGGCGGACGCGCGCCATTGACCGTCGCGGCGTACCAGGGTTGAGCCGATACGCTGAGGAAATAGTTGCCTGGGGAGACGTTGGGTATCTCATACATGCCGAGGTCGTCGGTGATGACCGTCTGCCGTTGCTGCGTGGAATGGATCCCATCAAGGTCTCGATCCTGATAAAGGTGAACCTGCGCTTTGCGGATGGGCTCACCGGTTTCATCGCTCACCGTGCCATAGAAGATCGCCTGGGGTGTGAGATTAAAAAGCAGGTCTTCGGATTTAAGTTCAGGGCCTACGGCAATAGCGGTGGAGAAGCTTTCATGTTGTTGGTAAAACCGTGTTAGATAGCCGCGTTTGGCGGCGCTCAGATCATATTTCCCTAACCGCAGGCCATGGAAGTCGAACCGGCCATCGTCCCCGGTTTCGAGCGAGAGCGACTGGCTGCGATCGTCCGTTGGGTTGATCTCAACTACACAGCGGGCAAGGGGCTGGCCGCTGCGCGCATCGATGACTTTGCCGCTGATGTGCCATGCCTGGGCGAGAGAGGAAGGCGATGATACCGGCTGCTGTGCTGACACAACACCGGGATGAAACGCAAGCAGCAGCGCAAGCATGGGCGCGACGTACTTCGGTAGGCGGAACAGCGCTAGCGGCTTGTTGTGGGAAGAGTACATCTACGGTTCTCCAGTCACTATCTTGAGCTGGACATCCGATTTGCCACCGCGGGTGAGCGTGACCTCTTGACCGAGAGACAGATACCGTTGCAGCGCATCGTGATCGCGGTAAGGCAGTTCCTGCTGGCGGGTCAGCGCCAGCACCAGGTAGCGGCCGGGGGCGAGCCCCTCGAACGCTCCCTCGGCCGGAGAATCCGATGACGGCTTATGATCCGAGAAGACGCTGAAGGAGGGGAAGAATTCGGGTGCCGACTGGGTCAAATTATCCAGTGGGATGGCAGTTACATATACCTGGTTGCCGCCGCCATCGTCGGCTTCCCCCGGAGAGGCCGACCACTTGAGTGAAGCAGAATCGTCCCGGTACACCATGCGCACCGTGCAGGCACCGGCGCCGGCTGCGATCGCCAGTAGATCGCGGGTGAGGTCGAAGTTGCCGCACGAGGCCGACGCTAAATACCATGGCGGCTGGGGCCGGGTTTGCAGCACATAGCGGCCTGGTTCGATATCCCGGAACACCATGGGGGCACCGGGCTCCAGTACCTGTGCGCGGCCCGGCAGGGTGAGAGGTTGCGCGGGAAACGCGCGGCCCAGGCCTCGAGGATCCTCGTCCTGCAGCGAGGCATTCAAATAGGGCGGCGGGGCAGTTGGTGCATTTTGAGTAGCGGTGGTCACGGCCTGGTACTCCACTTCGATAGGCAGGATGGCCGGTGGTTGGAGAGTGATCGAGATGCCTTCGAGCGGGGCCTCGGCGACGGAAATTTCGCGTGTGCCGGTGAGCTGCAGACCGCGGCCCGCAAAGGAATGCACTTGAAGGCGATAGGATCCGCTGGGTAGATTCAAGCGGAAGGCGCCGCCTGCGTTTACATGAGCGGTTCGGTCGACTGGTTCGCCGTCTTCGGTGGTTACCAACACCACGCCCTGCCCGGACATTCTGTTGATTATCCCAGAGACTGGATAAAGCTTCTCCATGGCAGCGCTCGCGTCTGCTTCGACGTGATCACCCGGCGCCAGCGTAACCGCGCCGCGGATTCCGTCTTCTCCCGGCGGAGGAAAGGTGACGGGCATGAACGCCACTGAGGACGCTGCCTCCGGCAGGCCTTCGACGCGGAAGCCTGTGGCAAGCGAGTATTGGCCGGCCTGAAGTTCGGCAAAGCGAAACTTGCCCTCGACGCTGGTGGTGGTGGTCTGCATGGTTTGCCAACGCCTGAGCCCGCTGTGCACCTGAAGCATCGCTAGCTGGACCCTTAGATCCTGGATCGGCTGGCCGTTCTGATCGGTGATGGTTCCAAAAAGAATAGCCTCAGGGATCAGCTGCAGAGTGATGGACTGACCTTGCGCGAGCACTCCCCTGTCTTCTGCAAAGTAGCCGGGCTTAGAAGCAAACGCGTAGGCGTCTTCACTGATATCGTCAAACTGGAAACGGCCATCATGATCGGTAAGCGCTGCCTGCTGAGTGCCCACCTGCACTCGTGCGCGCGCGATGGGCTCGCCGGTAACACTGTTGACGACCTGGCCGCTGACTGTGTGCGATGTGGATGCTGCCTGCGGTCCGGGATTAACCTGGCAGAAGCAGATGGTTGCAGCCGTCGCAAGCGCCACGGACGGAAGCAACCGGATAATCCGGTTCATGGTGGTCATTCACGCCAGCCCGATACGTTAAACAGAGTAGCACCGAAAACCAGGGGCCTGCCAGGACGAACGCCTGAGGTCCTTTAGACGCTAGCGATACGTCCGGCTCACGCGCGATGTCTTTGCGTCGCGTAGTGTTAGAACACTCTCCCCACGCCGCCTCAAACTCTCTCTCTGTCTCTCCCGCACCTACTCAATCCGCTCGAAACGAACCGCGTCCGCCACCACAATTCCATTGGCGGCATTGCTCAGCTCCACAAACCGCGGATTGTCGAATGTACCCAGCAGATGCCACTGCCCGGCCCCTTGCTGCTGGTTGACCATCACCGTCTGCGTCTCGTGCTCCGCGACAATCTTGTAACGCGCGTTGGTAGCCAGCGGACCAACCTTGGGAGCGCCGGTATAGACATACACCTTGTACTTGCCCACCAACGGGCTGTCGCCTCGCCAAAGAGCGGTCCTCGACCCGTCGCCGCCTTCGGTCCAGAAGCTGGCTCCCCCGTAGTTCCCGCTCGCCGGGTTCTCATCGGAGTGCCACTGCCGGCGGTGGCTGATCAAGAAACGCCGCCCCAATGCCGATATCGTCTACCGTCACCACCTTCAGCGGCTCGGTATAGATCTTCCAACGCCGCATCTGCACCTCATGCGACGGCTCATTGACCTTCATCCACGCATCCAGTTGAGCGTCCAGTTCTTTCACCACCTCTGGATTCGCCTTGGCAACATCGTGCAATTCTCCGGGATCGCTCTGCAGGGCAAATAGTTGCTCCTCTCCTGTCCACAGATTGCGAATGAGCTTGTAATCGAGGCTGCGGACGGATCTTTCCGGGATCTCCACATCCTCCTCGGCAAAAATATACTCGTTCACCGACTTCACCTTCCCCTCAATCAGCGGCACCAGGCTATGACCTTCCGCATCGCCGAGCGCCGGAGCGCCGGCCAGATCGAGCAGAGTGGGCGCGTGTCGAGATTCGAAGCCAGCGCTGGATTGACCTCTCCCTTCGGGAATCCCGGGCCCCGCCACAATCAACGGAATATGCAGCACCGGGTCGTACAGCGAGCGATGATCGAAGGTAAGAAAGTCATCCGGATGGGAATACAGCATCTCTCCATGATCCGACGTGAGCAGCACGTAGGTGTTGTCTTCCAATCCCAAAGAGCTTCAGACCGATCGAGAATCTCGCCTACGTACCGATCCACATAGTGAATCTTGCCGTCGTAGAGCTGATACAGCCTTTCCACCGCCTTCTGATCGCCGTTCACTGCCAGCCGAAGCAACCCGCCGCGCACTAAATCGTAACCGTCGTTGGAGAGATAGGGGTAAGCATCCGATTTGAACAGGTCATCTTCAGGCGGAGGATTATAGGGCGAGTGCGGCTCGAGCAAGTGCACATAAAGGAAGAACGGCTGCGAAGGGTCGTGATGGCTATCGAGCCAAGCCAGCACATTGGCCGTGGTGTAAGGCGCGCCGATCTTTTGCCTCGCTGCCCGCTCGGTGATATCCGGAGCCGCCGCGCTGCCATCTACAAAATCATCGAAGCCCTCACCCATCAGCGGCTTGCCGCCCAGCGCATTGTCCACGAAGGCCGCTGTACGATATCCGCCATTCTTGAAGCTCTCGGCCGAGCGTCGGCACATCCTTATTCAATAGCGGCATGCCGGGCTTCCAGAACAAAGTCACCCCGTGCTTGGAGGGGAATAGCGAAGTATGCAGGGTTCCGAAGGAGGGCGATGTCCACGGCGCTACGGTGTAGAAGTGAGACAACAGCACTCCGCGGGCTCGCCAGCTTATCGATGTTCGGGCTGGTAAGACGCGGGTTCCCATAGCAATGCAGCTCGTCCGCCCGAAGCTGATCGAGAACCAGGACAAGAACGTTCGGCTTGGCATTTTGCGCATTCACCAAACCAGGCGCCAAACAAACGAACCAAGAACGCCGTAATACAGCGAGGAATTCTCTTCCAACCGTGTCGAGCATGCTTTACCTGTCCCTTTTAGTAAATGAATTTGAGAGAAAGCTGAACGATTCTCGCACCCGTGATGGAGGTGATTCTGCCCGTAAGTCGAAGACGACACCGTGGCCGACGGAATCCCCAGCAACGGATGATTCAGCGAATCAAAGAAGTCCGACCGGAACTGCACCGACTTGTCCTTCTCGAATGGCAACCGCCTTGAAGACCGACAAGTCAAGGTTCGTGGTTCGCGGGCCGATGATGTTGTCCCTTTGCTCGTTGCCAAACTGGCCGACGCCCGTCTGCACATAGCAAGCCTGGTGTTGAACCACTCAGCAATCGACTGGTTAGGCGGCCGGTTCCCGTTGCAGACCTGGTTTGCCGCGCTGCGCATGGTCTCCCCCCGTATCGGAAAGATCGGTGGCGGTGACATTGAACGGAAGGCCGCTCTGCACGGTAAGGATGCCGCTTCCCTGCCATCCGCCAACCAGCGCGTTGGTAAGCCAATTCGCGGAACCGAGAAACTGTTTGCCTTGTCCGAAAGGAAGCTCATACACCCCGCTGAGCTTGAACACCTGCCCGGGATTGAAGTCCGACTGCCCATACTCCGCCTGCACATCCGGCCCATACTGCGGATCCTCGAGCACCATTGTTCAACGCGTCCATCGACTTCGACCAGACGTAGTTTGCGTGCAGCGAGAGGCCGTTCGTAAATCGGCGCTCCAGCTCTCCTTCGAGGCCGTTGTAGTTTCCATAGCGCGATGCTCGAGATCTGGTACACATCGCCCACATAAGCGATAGGGCCGCCGGCTCTGGATCGAGCCCGGATTGTCTGGGATCCGCGGGCAGCGACGCCTGGTTGGGATTCTGCCTGATCTGCAAATGGTCTGACTTATTGCCCAGGTAGGAAATCGTCGCCAGCCAGTGCGGTCCCAGGCTCTGCTGCAGCGATAGGTTCCACTGTTGCACGTAGGGCGTTTTCATATTCAGCTGAATGGTGAAGGGAGCTTCAGCGCTCAGGGTCGGATTGGCCAGGAATGTATTGGTCACCGGCACCAGAGTCCCCAGCGCATAGGTGTTCAACTGCAGAAAGAAGTTCGGCTCGTTGATCATCAAAAACTGCAGCTGATTGTATTGGAACGGAGAATAGTAAATCCCGTATCCACCGTGCACGGTGGCGTTGTTGTTCAGCAGGTAGGCAAAGCCGACACGCGGGCAAAATTGAGGTAGGTGCTGATGAAACGTGCCCGGGTGGTTGGTGTTCGTCGGCAGGTCATAAACGTTGGAGTGGCCATTGGCATCGGACTGGCGACCCATAGTAGTCGTAGCGAATGCCCACAGTTCAAGGTAAGCCGGTTGGTGATTCTCCAATCATCCTGAATATAGGGCAGAACATTCCACTCCCGGAAATTGGCGATCGTGACTCCCGTTCCTCCCTCGGCCGACGATGGAAAACCCAAGCAGCAGGTCCGCAAGGTCGCTGCCTCCCGCCAGCTTCTTCGCATTGTGATTCGAAGTATTCTGTCCGTTAAAGGTAAACTGGCCGCTATTCCAAATGGTCCAGTTGCCATTCATGTCGAGCTTGTCGAGTTCGCCGCCAAAATAGATGTTGTGCTTGCCGCGAATCAGGTTCACTTCATCCGAGAATTCATAGAGCCTTTGCAGCGCGCCCTGCGGACTGGTAGGGCTACCCAACCCGGTGTGGGTCGTCAGCGACACCGCCGGGAGGCGCATATTGGGCCTGGCGCCGGATCCAGATTCTGTATCCCGAACTGGGTAACAAAGTCCGCTGTCCCTGTGCCAGTGGTTGAATAGAAGATGTTGCTTTCGTTGTAGCCAAAGCGGGCAACGTTGAGCGTGCTCGGGTTGAAGCTGTGCGTCTCCTGCACGTAGGCATTCTTGGCCGTCTGCACGTTGATGTAGTTGAAGATCGAACTCGCGCTGAAGGTGGGCTGCAGAATGCTCGGGATTGGTACTCTCGTAGGCGCCATAGAGCGTGTCTTGGGGGCGCAGATTGTAGTCTACCCGTCCCAGGTAAGAGTCATAGGTGGTCGTGTTGTTGACGTTCTTCTGGTAGTTGTCTCCAGCGATCACGCTGCCCGTCGGAAGCGGATAGTACGCCAGAAACTTCTGCGCAAAAGTGCTGATCTCACCCGCGGGAATCGTATTGTTCAGGGAATGGCGAGATCGTTCCCGCCTGCTTGTTATAGGTCGCTTGGGTCGTAGATCGTAAAGCTGTCTGCCTGAAAATTGCCTTGCCGTTCCGCCGCGGTGGGAACGTTGGCGAAAAGCGTCGTCCCCTGTGATTCTCTCAATCCGGAGTAGTCAAAAAAGAAGAACAGCTTGTTCCTGATAATAGGGCCGCCGATATTGGCGCCGAACTGGTTATACCGCAGCGGCGGCTTAGGCACTTTGAAATATCCGACGGTGTTCAGGGCATCGTTTTGAAAGTAGTCGTAGACCCTGCCATGGAAGCCGTTCGTTCCCCCTTTGGTGACCACGTTGACGACGCTCGGCTCGTCATAGCGCGCCGATGCCCCGTTCTGGATGATCGAGACCTCCTGCGTCGCCTCGATGGGGGGCTGAAAGTTGGCGGTCTTGGTGAGCACGGCAAAGTTGGTTACGCCGTCCTGAAGGTAGCTGGTTGTGCCGGAAGCCGATCCGCCGATAGTCAAACTATTGGTGGTGGTCTTGAAGTTCGATATAGGTCCGGCAGCATTCTGGAACGGAGCCACATTGGTAGCTGCTTGCAGCGTTTGGAAGACGTTCCTTCCGTTCGCCGGAAGGTTCTCTATGCTGTGACTGGGAAAGAAGCGATGCCACCTGGTGGTCGGTGGTTTCCAATTCCAGCTGACTACTCGCCAGCGTTGACCTCAACATTCTGGCTGGTGCTGCCCGGGATTCAGATGGAAATCGAAAGTTTGCCGCCTGCCCCAGGGCCACGACGATCTGCGCATTGGTCACCGCAAATCCTGTCGCGGATGCCGTCACTTTGTAAGGATCCGGAGGAAGCGACAGGATGGTGTAGTAACCGGAGGTGTTGGTCTCGACTTCGCGAGCCGCTCCGGTCGCAGCATCCGTTGCGGTGACTGTGCTATTGGGAATCGCGGCGCCGCTCTGGTCGTAGACAACTCCGACAATCGACCCGGAAGTGACCTGGGCATGGAGCGGCACAGCAGAAACAAGACCCAGGACCGGAATAACGACAGCTCCGTGTAGAAGGACTGAAATGCTCTTGGTTTTCTTGATAATACGCATCGATGCAATGCCTCCAGACAGAAAAGTCGTTATTTGTTTGCACGACAAGGGAAAGCCCAACGTTATAGACGGCATCCGGCCAAGCCGCCGGCGTGCAGTTGGGAACATCGTAGGCAGGCTATGACCTGATTAGGTTTTTAGAGGGAAAGAACAGATCAACGACAACAACAACACGACTGACTTCCCATGGCCCTGGAGCGGTCTGTAATCACCCTCAACTGAGCAGAAGTCGTCGACATGTAGCTATTAATTCGCATTTGCATGTCTATGTCAAGTCCAAGCCCCTTTTAGGCCAGGGAAAAGACCGGATTACGCTGGTGAATGAGCGGCCGGAAGTTTCAGCGCAGAAACCTGACCGTGGGGAAACTTCCGGAATAAGCTTTAGATGAAAAGCCCGCTGCGCCGGAGGCGGCGAGCGGGCTCATGTGAAGACATGAATCTGTCTGATCGTGTCCTAGTTAGGTGTCCACATGCTCTCGGGCTCGCCAGCGGCATCGCCACAGCGGCAACAGTATGTCTTGGGAAGACGGATCATGCTTAGTCAGGTAAAGTCCTTTCCATCTAGCTTTTCAGGCAGAACTGGCCCATTCCTCATTCAGACTTCAGAACCTGCCCGCGAATCTCCCCGCCAGGGTTTGCCGCCGTATGGAGATTGAAGTACCATTTGCCATCCAGCAGATCCTTTGCTTGTTCCGCGGTCAGGGTTGCCTTGCCATGAACGGGACTTGTTATGGGACTGCCCTTTATTGGGAGCTGCGGCTTGGCATTCATCCCCTCCGCTGCCGGGCCGTGAAAATGCGCTGCAACGACCGGACCAGTCAACCCACTGAACTCAATGTGATAGGTGAACACATTGGTTTTAGTATTTAATGTGGCTGTCAAAGTGCCCGTGCCGGCGCTGTCATTGGGAGGGACTTCGGCGGAACCCTTCAGGTCGGCTTTCAGATGAATTGTTTCAGCATGCACAGCGAACGACACCAGGGTGATAGCGCATACGGCGACGACAGTTCGGATAAAGCTGCTTGCAATCTTCAATTTACCTCTCCTTTCAGAATCTCGCTAACCATCGGTCAGGTTGACGATAGCGCAACCCTTGGCATTGTGCAATCGATCGCTTCACCGCAGCCCAGCTATCGGCAACGCGTAACTAATTTCACTCTGGCAAGGGGCGGACGTATTACCCTTTAGCACTACGAGGTGATTTTCGATGAATCGACGTACTTTTCTGCACTCCGCCGCGGCAACTGCTGGGCTTGCGCTTGCAGGGCCGCTTCTTGGTAAGACAACGGGCACAGCTACCCTAACCCACAAAGAGCGAGTGGATCGAGCGTTGAGCGGACAGGACGTGGATCGCCCGCCATTTACTTTCTATCACCACTACAAGAGACCCACCCCTCAGCTGGAGGCTCAGGACCATCTGGACTTCCACCGCACTTACCATACCGACATTGTCAAGGTGATGAATGACTTCGATTATCCGGCATCGACGACCGGTAAATGGTATGAGCTCAAGCCGCTTGACTCTCCATACCCAAATCAACTGACAACCCTCAAGCTAATTCGCAATGGCTTGAATGGAGATGCGTACTTTATCGATACGCTCTATGGACCGTATATGACGGCCATGATCTTGTTTGGTGCGCAACCCCAGTTCGCCAAACTAGGGAAGTCGGAAGAGATTCAGGACCAGGTGATCAGCAGCCTTCACGACTTTCAGAAGCAGAACCCCGACGGATGGCACACCGCGTTAGAAGCAATTACCCAATCCACCGTCAACCACATTCGTCATACCAAGGATATTGGGGCTTCAGGAGCGCTGGTGAGCGTCTTCAACGCAGAGAGCAAGTTCGGCTCTGTCTCCGATTATGAACGCTATACTCGGGCGTATGACAAACGTGTCTTCGATGCGCTTGCGGACACCAAGCTGACAGTCCTGCATTTGCATTATCTGGAGAGACCGTATATCGAACAGTTCAAGCATTTCGATGCTCCGGTGGTTCAGTACTCTGTGAAAACCAGCGGAATTCCAGTTTCTGAGATGCGCAAACACTTCTCGCAGACGATCGCAGGAGGAGTGGATGAGATTGACTTCGACAAACTGACCACCGCGGAGATGCGAAAACAGTGGAAGGAGGCAAGAGAGCAGGCGGGAAGCAAATACATCGCGGCGCCGGGGTGTTCTGTTCCGAATGACTCGACCGCTGACGAGCTGGCGCGCTTTCCGCGATCTCTGGGTGTCTAGAGCCTTGGCGGCACACTGAGCCTCTGCGAAACAGAAAGTGTTTGAACGGCAACACCTACGCAGCGATTGCGCTGGGCGTGTCTCTGATCATCAGCGGAAGTCATGGGTACGAATGGCAACCAGAGATACTCTAATCAAATGAATCGAGGACTGTAATGAAGGCTTTTTCCGTTTCGGAAAAATTTGCGTCCGCGCTTCCATACGACCGCTATCTTCAGACAGGTACCGAAGAACAACGACGCCGATGGACGCAGGTCTACGACATCGCCCATCTAACCGCCGCACAGCAGCAGCTGGTCGGCGGCTTTGAACGGGAGATGAAGATCCTGGTTTACAGCGGCATCTGGTGCGGCGATTGCGTTCAGCAAGGCCCGTTGATCCATCGCATCGCGCAGGCCAACACAGCCAAGATCGATTTGCGCTTTATCGAGCGGCCAATGAGCGACGAACTACCTGAGGACCTGCGGATAAATGGCGGCAGCCGCGTGCCGGTTGTTCTATTTTTCTCTGAAGATTGGGATTGGTGTGCGACTGCCGGGGATCGCACCATCCATCGTTACCGCGCCTTGGCTCTTAGCAGACTCGGCCCAAATTGCCCGACGGGCATCATGGCACCGGAAAAGGACGAACTGGATGCCACGCTCGGCGATTGGCTGAATGAGGTGGAGCGCGTACAGCTGATGCTTCGGCTAGCGCCGCGGCTTCGGCAGAGGTATCAGGACTAAACCTTGAGCGTGAGAGTGAGGTTTGGAGTGATGAGCTATCGATCGGTCGCCGTGGCATCGATTCTCTTCTCGATCACCTATCATTGTGCTCTTCCCCAGTCTGGTCCACCGTCTGAAGCGAACTGGCGGAAGGACCTGCTTACATGGAGAGAACTTCAGGCAAAGGACTTGCAGGCACCGGACGGATGGCTCTCTCTGGCAGGCCTTGAGTGGCTGAAGGAAGGGGACAACATGTTCGGGTCGGCATCTGATAACCCGATTCGGATCCAGGCAGATGTCGCTCCCCATCTAGGAGTTTTGCGCCTGACCCGCAATACAGTGAGTCTTGAGCCTCCAACGGGAGGCTTTCCCAAAGGACTCTTGTTGGACGGGCACCCGCCAAGAGCGCAGGTACTTGCCAGCGAAGACACCCCGAGCGTCCTAACCGATGGTACCTTGACCATGTTTGTGATTCATCGCGGAGAGCGGTATGCTCTTCGCCTGAAAGATTCTCATTCTCCTGCGCGGCTTCAATTCCACGGACTCAAGTGGTATGCGCCGAATGAGAGATACCGGATTGCCGCCCGATGGATCCCTTATGCTCATGCAAAGATTGTGAAGATCCCTACGATCCTCGGAACTACGATCGAAATGCCTGTACCGGGAGTTGCCGAATTTGTAGTCGATGGTCAAACGGTACGATTGGAGCCGGTCCTTGAGTCGCCGAAGGCTACAGAGCTTTTCTTTATCTTGCGAGATACAACCAGCAAGACTACGACTTACGGAGCTGCGAGATTCTTGTACACAACATTTCCGGATCAAGGCTTGAACAAGCCCGGGAAGCTCTGGTTGGACTTCAATCGATTGGAAAATCCTCCCTGTGCCTATACCCCCTATGCAACCTGCCCTCTGCCTCCAGCGCAGAACCGCTTGACGGTCTCCCTTCCTGCCGGAGAGCAGCGGTACCACGACTAGTATCTTTCTGAATCTTCTCTGCCCGAACAGAAGGGGACGCGCAGACCTTTTGCGACGATTACATCTTGTCGCTAGCCTGCCTCTCGGTCGATTGAGCACCCAGCCGCTTGCTGAAGCGGAAATCGCAAGCCGAGGATCCCTGAAGGATGGTGTGTTTGCGTTTGAGGGCAATCTCTCCGTTGAAGCCCTCGATGAAGGTTGCGTCACGGCCGCAGGAGAGTATGCTGCCAAGTTCCTCGATGCCCAGGCTGCGGTAGAGTTCTGCATACCTGCACTTGGTCACGTCGAAATTCAGAACGCTTTCGTTCTGATCCAGGATGTGCAGTTGTAGCGCGTCGTTTCTGCTCCAGGGCTCGACGGACTCTCGATAGGTTTGCAGATCGTTCTTACCCAGGCGAGTGGCTAGTTCCCGGCCCTGCCGGCGTGCAATCCCGGTGACAACATTGCGGATAACCTCGAGAACCTCTTGCCGCCCAAACCTATCGCCGAGGGCATCCACAATAGGCGCTAGAAGACGAGCTTCGATCTCACGCCGCTTCAAGACCCCGATCTCATTCAGTTCCACATCGCTGCTCATCCGGCTCACCTCACTGGAAGCTACCGCACCAGAGTAAATGCCGTCTCCCGGTCTTACAAGAATGGGGCCACCATCGGGACCGAGGTGAGATCAGCGAGGTGGCCTCAATCTCCATCAAGCCATAGATCCAGGTGTTGAAACATGCAGACGATCTCGCAGGAGTTGGCCCAAGCTCCGCTTGATGATATCGAGAAGGTCCGACCGTTTGAGGGCAGCTCAATTCTGGGGGAGCTGTTAACGGTTTTTGAGGGTTGTGTAACCACCATCCGTAACCCTAAGCCGGTGTTAATTGAACTTCCGGAAGCCCTGTCTGTAATCTGTCCGCACTCACCACTTATCGGTACCATCGGCAAAGTGAGAAAGAAGTTTAGCTTGCGGCGAAAGATTTTCCAGAAACCACGATGACCCGTCCCCAACTCCATAGCGAACCGTACGAAATTACCGTCCGATTTTACGACGCTTTGCGGGCCAAAGCCTTGCGTCTCGAAGCCGACGCCCAGCAGGACGAACTCGTCGCCGCCACACTGGAACATCCCGGCCACCTCCAGCGCCAGAAACTTCTCGTTCAGGCGCAGCGCGAGGACGCTGCGCGTTTCCGTAATTTCCTCGCCGCCACCCGCATTCGCAGCAAGTAATCGCCCTCCCGTTTCACCCGCCGGTCCAGGTCAAAAGAGACGCCGGTCTTCGATTCCCTGCGCCACCCGTCCCTGATATCCCGTGGAGAATATTTGTGGCGAGTCGCCGATCAACCCGACAGCGCCGTTAATCGGCCAGCGATGGAGAGACTGCTCGCAGTGCTCCAACCTCTTTTCGTATACGAACATAACTTTTTAAGGGCAGCGTCCGAAGGGCCTCTGCATGATCCCGACGGGAAGGGCGGCCGGTGTTCTTAGGGCTTGGCCAGGTTAGGGTGAGAGCAGAAAACTGAGCCCGCAAGGCATCAACACACGACGCTGCCGTGCCCTACTCGCTTGACACTTGCAGCACTTTAGTTCTGGCGCGAAATTGAACACAGCTCAACTTGGTTAGTCCCTGGCCGATGCAACAGACAGCTTTGATCAGGCCAGCAGAGGTGCTGGATCGATCGGAATCAATCTGATTTCCACGCACTGTAGGCAGAAAATCAACTGAAGAAATCGAAATTATCCGACGATTGCGGCTCCGCAAGGGACTGAGCTTGTGGAACGATGAAGTCGAAGTGCGCCTCGAATCCATGGGGAAATCGCTTAATTCCGATGAGCGGCAGTCACGAAATTAATCAGATCGACGCTAAGTCGCCATAACTTCTGCCCACGGGCTGAGAGCGACGCGGCCCGCGGAGTGGGAAGGAATCATGGATAACATCAGCACGGAAGATCAGGAAACGATTCGTGAGTTTTTGGTCGAGAGCCACGAAAACCTTTCGCGCCTGGATCAGGATCTCGTCGAACTCGAGAAACATCCCCAGGATGCGGATCTGCTGGGAAGCATTTTTCGCACCATCCACACCATCAAGGGAGCATGCGGCTTCCTGGCATTTTCAGTTCTGGAAGCGATCACCCACCAGGCCGAGACCCTGCTGAGCCAATTGCGGGACGGCCAGCGGGAGCTCACTCCGGCGCTGGTATCTCTCGTTTTGGAGACGGTGGACGCAACGCGAAAAGTGCTGGCCGCGATTGAAACCAGCGGTAAGGAGGGTCCGGAGCGCTTTGCCGACCTAACGGAACGCTTACGGGTTGCGGCGCAATTAACAGCCGGCGAGGAGATCCAATCGGCGCCTGATCTGTCCGCGACGGATGCACCGGCCGGCCCGGTGGGGGAACCTCCGGCCGAACAAAACCCCACTGATCTGCACGAGGACGGACCGCCCGAGAAAGAGGAGGAGCGAGGAAGAAAGAAGGAGGGCGGCAAAGAGGGAGATATGGCGCGGCCTTCGGCTGCGGCGGATTCAAATATCCGGGTGGGCGTCGGACTGCTGGACAAGCTCATGGATCTGGTAGGCGAACTCGTACTCACCCGCAACCAGATTTTGCAATTCAATGTGGAGCGTGAGGATCCCGCGCTCAACGCCACTTCGCAGCGGTTGAACCTGATTACCACCGAATTGCAAGAGGGCGTCATGAAGACGCGCATGCAGCCCATCGGCGTGGTGTGGAATAAGTTGCCGCGCGTGGTACGCGATATGGCCACGACCCTTGGCAAACAGATCCACTTGCAGATGGACGGAGCGGAGACAGAACTCGATCGGACCATCATCGAAGCCATCAAGGATCCGCTGATGCACGTGATCCGGAATTCGTGCGATCACGGTATCGAAACCCCGGAAGTCAGAATCCAGGCAGGAAAACCGCCCCAGGGAGTACTGACCCTTCGTGCCTATCACGAAGGCGGCCAGGTGAATATCGAAATCGCGGATGATGGGGCGGGAATTGACGTCGCGAGGCTCAAACGGAAGGCGCTGGAGAATGGCTTGCTGCGCCCGGAACAGGCGGATAAGCTGAGCGACCGCGAGGCGCTGAACCTTATCTTTCTTGCAGGATTCTCGACCGCGAAAAGCGTGACCAACTTTTCCGGCCGCGGGGTCGGCATGGATGTGGTGAAGTCTCACATCGAGAAGATCGGCGGCGTCGTCGATGTCTTCAGCCGACTGGGCGAAGGGGCGACGGTCAAGATCAGGATTCCGCTCACGCTGGCCATCATTCCCGGCCTGGTCATCACCAGCGGCGGGGAACGATTCGTGATTCCCCAGGTCAGCCTGCTGGAGTTGATCCGGCTGGAGGCGGATCAGTCGGGAAAGCACATTGAGTATGTGCACGGGACGCCGGTGTATCGCCGGCGCGGAAGTCTCTTGCCCATTGCCTATCTGAACCAGGTACTGGGACTGAAAACGGCCGACCATGGTGAGGCCGTCAGCATGGTGGTACTGCAGGCGGAAGACCGGCAGTTTGGCCTGGTAGTCGACGGCATCAACGACACCCAGGAAATTGTAGTCAAGCCGCTGGGCAAGCAATTAAAAGGGCTCACCCTGTATGCCGGCGCAACCATCATGGGGGATGGCCGGGTGGCCCTCATTCTCGATGTGCTGGGCATCGGCCAGCGTTCCGGGGTGTTAGCCGAATTCCTGGAACAGTCGCGCGCTGGCGGCCAACAGAAGGCGCAGTCGGAAATAGCACAGCAACGGTTGCTTTTGTTCCGGGCTGGTTCCTTCACCCGTTTGGCGGTCCCCCTTTCCCTAGTCGCGCGCCTGGAGGAGTTCCCGCAATCAGCCATCGAACATGCCGGCGGGGGCGACGTGGTGCAATATCGCAACCGTATCCTGCCCTTGGTCTCTCTCCGCAAAGTGCTCGAACCCCACGCTACCGACCCCGAACAGCCGGCCGATCCGGTACAGGTCGTGGTTTTCAACGACGGCGACAGCAGTGTGGGCATGGTGGTCGACGAGATCCTGGATGTCACTGAGGAGGCAGTCACGGTGCGCCAGGAGTCGGACCGCAATGGTCTGCTCGGTTCGGCGGTAGTAGGCAAGCAGGTGACGGACTTTCTTGATCTCAACGAGGTCATACGCGCGGCCGGAGGGGACTGGTTCCAGGGCGCGGATGGGCACGTGGGTGGGCAGAGGATTCTGGTCGCCGATGCTTCGGCATTCTCGCGCAGCATGGTGCGCAGCGCTCTGGACATGGCGGGCTACGTGGTGCTCGAAGCAGCCAATTTGGACGATGCCACGAGCAAGCTCGAACAGCAACGGGTAAGCGTTGTTCTGACAGCGCTCGATCTCCCGCCGGGTGGTGGTTCTACTTTACTGGCCGCCGTGCGCCTCCGGCCCGAGTGGGAAAAGATTCCTGTCCTGGCTTTGGCTGACTCGGCAATTCAGGCCGAAGCCGCCCGAACAGCAGGTTTCCATGATTGCGTGGAAAAGTTCGACCGCGTGCACGTGCTTGAATCGGTGGCCAAGCTGGTCTCACCGCTGGCTTCGTTCGCCATGCTGGCAGCCGGTGGGGCAGGGGAAAGATAACCAATGGCAACTGATACTCCGAAAAACGAATTGGTAGAGGCAAGCGGACAGTTTTCCACGTTTTTTGTGGCCGATCTGTTCTTTGGCGTGGATGTTCTCAACGTCCAGGAGGTGTTGCGCTTCCAGCCAATGACCCCCGTGCCTCAAGCTCCGGAGGTGATCGAGGGTTTGATCAATCTGCGCGGGCAAATCGTAACCGCCATTGATATGCGGCGGCGGCTGCGGTTGCCACCCCGTGCTGGGGACAAGTCACCCATGAACATGGTCGTCCGCACCTCAGACGGCGCGGTCAGCTTGCTGGTCGACGAAATCGGGGATGTGCTGGATATGGACGCTGCTACATACGAACGGACGCCTGAGAACCTGGACCCCTCGGCAAGAGAGCTCATCCGCGGCATCTACAAGCTGAAGGACAGGTTACTGCTGGTCCTCGATGCAGAACGCACCGCGGAACTGGCGGCGACCGGGAACTCCAGCACGGTGGCGAATCCATCGCTGGGCGAGAAGTGAACATGTGTTCTGAAGCAACGAACTCAAAGGAGAAGACGATATGACGCAGCATCCAAAGAACGGCCCACAGACGCGGAGCGCCACAGGTAGGAAAACCGGAGCAGCTTTGTTGGATTCTCCCGCGCGCGTACCGTCGCGCGGCGCGATGCCGACGGGGGGAGCGGGAAATCGCCCCCAGGCCTCAGGCGCGGCCAGGGGCTCCGGCGTTCACGCCTCAGGGACGGGCGGCAGCGCCCAAAAATTCGGGATCGACGAATCGAACCTGGCGACGCGCCGGGACTTCATCCGGCTGGGCGAGGAAGAGCGGCAGCTGCTGGCGGGGTTGATTCCCTGGGCGCGATCGGTTGCGGCTCAGATCGCCAAGGAGTTTTACGACTGGCAGTTTGAATTCGGCTCCACCCGGCGTTTTTTTGATGCCTACGCCCAAGGCGCTGGAATGCCCATCAGCCAGTTGCGTCCTGCACTCGAACGCGCACAGACGGGGTACTTCACGCAAATCTTCGAAGGCGCTGAGGAGAACTGGGGGGTCGGCTATTTCGAGCGCCGCCTCAAAGTCGGCGCTCTCCACGACAAGATCAACCTTCCGTTCAAATGGTATATCGGTTCCTACACCGAGTTCCAACGGTTGGTCAGCATCCATCTGCGAGAGATCTTCAAGGATCCGAAGGAGGCCGCTGGCTGCGGAGCAGGCCATCAGCAAGGTTTTCAATTACGACATGCAAGCCATCAGCGACGCGTTTCTGATGAATACGTTCGAGTCGATGGGACTGAGCCTGGACGACATTCAGGTTGCGCCCGGAGCGGATAAGACCGAGCACGTCGATCAGATCAAGGCTGCTATCGCCCTCGTGGTCCAGCAGGCCGAGGGTCTGGCGAGCGGGGACCTGGATAACAGCGCGTTCGATTCCGCTGAGGAGCAGGCGGACAAAGGGGCGTTGGCGAATGCGATCGCGCAAGTCCGGGAAAGCTTGAAGAGTTTGCAGAGAGAGTTGGATCGGCTGACCGAGGCCTCGCGCGAAGGACAACTCACTGAACGCGGCAAACCCGATCAGTTCGAGGGCACCTACGCGGATATCGTTCAGGGGGTTAATGAAACGTTGGACGCCATCTTGCTGCCCATCGGCGAAGCCAACCGTATCCTGGCGCAAATCAGCGTGGGCAAGATCGACGAGTTGATCGCGCAGACCTATAAGGGCGACCACGAGAAGATGAAGCTGGCTGTTAACAGCATGGGCAGCGCGCTGCAGGCCCTGGTGGCCGACACTACGATGCTTGCCAAAGCGGCCGCTGAGGGACGGCTGGGTGTGCGCTCAGACGCCGGCAAGCAGCAGGGAGCCTACCGCAACATCATGGAGGGCATCAACCAGACGCTGGACACGATCGTTGAGCCGATCAAGGCAACGGCTGAAAACGCCAGCACGCTGGCCTCTTCTTCCGAAGAACTGACGGCGGTGAGCCAGCAGATGGCGGGCAACGCGGAGGAGACCGCGGTTCAGGCCAACGTGGTGTCGGCGGCCAGTGAGGAGGTCTCAAAGAATGTCGCCTCGGTAGCTTCCGCTTCCGAAGAGATGCAGGCTTCGATCCGCGAGATTTCGAAGAACGCTAACGACTCTGCGCGGGTGGCGAAGAACGCGGTCAGCGTGGCGTCGACGACCAACGACACCATGAAGAGGCTAGGCGAGTCCAGCCGGGAAATCGGCAACGTGATCAAAGTAATTACTTCGATCGCGCAGCAGACCAACCTGTTGGCGCTGAATGCAACCATCGAGGCTGCGCGCGCCGGAGAAGCCGGCAAAGGCTTTGCCGTGGTGGCCAATGAAGTGAAGGAACTGGCCAAGCAGACGGCCAAGGCGACGGAGGAGATCAGCCAGAAGATCGAGGCCATCCAGGGGGTCACCAAGGGAGCGGTCACGGCTATCGAGGAGATCAGCACCATCATTAACCAGATTAACGACATCTCCAACAGCATCGCTTCGGCAGTGGAAGAACAAACGGCAACCACCAATGAGATTGGCCGCAGCGTGAACGAAGCTGCCCAGGGTGTCAACGATATTGCGAAGAACATCAGCGGCGTAGCTACGGCAGCGAGGAATACGACCCAGGGAGCCAACGATACCAAGACGGCCTCCTTGGAGTTGAGTGAGATGGCTGCCCGGCTGCAGGCGTCGGTAGCGAAGTTCACGTTCTGATGGCAGTCAGCGGGTTGGAGCACGGTTAGGGCCGCCGGGTCGACCTCAAGGAACGAAGGGAAATGAAGGATGAGCAAAGCACTCGTGGTGGACGATTCCAAGACAATTCGAATGATTCTGGGCAGGACATTGCGGGAACTCGGATATGAGGTTTGCGAGGCGGCCAACGGAATAGAGGCACTGAAGGTGATGGAAGCCGAGAAGGCGGCCGTTAATTTGGTTTTGGCGGATTGGAACATGCCGGAGATGAATGGTCTTGAACTGCTCAAGCAGCTGCGCCTGGATCCCGATCTTGCTTCGCTGAAGGTCATTATGGTGACCACCGAAACTGAGCTGGACCACATGGTATGCGCCCTGGAGGCTGGGGCCAACGAATACGTCATGAAACCCTTTACGAAAGACATCCTCAAGGAAAAGCTCGAGCTGGTTGGGATTCTTCCTGTGGCGAGCGAGTAGATATGCTCGCAGTGAACCGGCGTTCGCTTCAGCCAGGGGAACGGATTCGTGTGATGGTGGTGGACGACTCAGTGGTCATCCGCCGGCTGGTGACGCAAGCGCTGGAGCAGGATCCAATGATTGAGGTAGTAGGGACTGCTTCCAACGGTGCTATCGGACTACAACGGATCCCGCAGTTTAATCCTGACGTCATCACGTTGGATATTGAGATGCCCGACATGAACGGCCTGGAAATGTTGCGGCGCGTTCGAAGCGAATATCCGCAGCTGCGGGTCATTATGTTCAGCACGCTCACCGAGCGTGGCGCGGCGATAACCCTGGAGGCCTTGACCCTGGGGGCCGACGACTACGTGGCCAAGGTCTCAAACGAAGGGTCGCTCGACCGCTCCCTGGTCCGTCTTCGGGACGAGATGATCCCGAAGATCAAGCAGTTCTTTCACGTACCCGCAGCGAAGGTGGCCGCAGCCAGGGCAGGTTCGACATACGCGCCGGCGGCGCCACCAGCCCGGGCGGCCGCGCCAGTCGTGCAGGGTTTGAAGTTGCGGCCCAGAGTGCTGGCGATAGGAGTTTCCACGGGTGGGCCAACGGCACTGGGCGAGATCCTACCGTCGTTCCCTGCCGGCTTTCCACTGCCGGTTCTGCTGGTGCAGCATATGCCGCCGCTCTTCACACGGTTGCTGGCCGAGCGGCTGAACGCTACCTGCCAGTTGAAGGTGGAGGAAGCCAGCCAGGGCGAGGCGGTGGAGGTGGGAAAAATTCTGATTGCGCCGGGAGATTTTCATATGAAGGTAGCCTCGACGTGCGGGCGGAGTGCGGATCTGTCTAGATCAGTCACCGCAACAGAACTCCTGCCGTCCGGCGGTCGACGCGCTGTTCGCTTCGGTCGCGGAGTTGTATGGCGGCGCGGTGCTGGCTGTCATTCTGACCGGCATGGGGCAGGATGGTTTGCGTGGGGTAGAGATTCTGAAGGCACGCGGGGCCAGGGTCCTGGTACAGGATGAGGCGTCGAGTGTGGTTTGGGGTATGCCGGGCGCGGTGGCCAACGCCGGCCTAGCCGACCGCGTGCTTCCGCTCGACGAAATTGTGCCGGCGATCCTGGGCATTACGGGGAGAAATTAACAAAGAGACCATGGGGAGCCCCACGACCATCATCGAGATCCTGCCCGAGAACTATCGCTTCCTTCAGGAGCATGTCCATTCCCAAGTGGGCATCGTGCTTGAAGATAACAAGCATTACCTGTTTGAAAGCCGCCTCGCACCCATTGTCAAGCAACACGGACTCGGTTCCATCAACGATCTATGTGCACTGCTGCGCACCAAGCGCGATGTCGGCGCTCGACCACCAGGTGGTCGAGGCCATGACCACCAACGAAACCTACTTTTTCCGCGATCCTGCCCAATATGAGGCGATACGGACGGTGTTGCTGCCCAGACTAAAGGAAGAGAGACGAGACACGAAGAACCTGCGCTTCTGGTCGGCTGCGTCCTCCACCGGGCAGGAAGCTTACACCCTTGCCATGCTGCTGCTGGAGAACGGATTCGCCGATTGGAACATTCAAATCCTCGGGACCGACTTCTCCGAAAAAGTCGTGGAACGCGCCCGGTCCGGCGTTTATCAGCAGATCGAAGTAAACCGGGGACTGCCGGCGGCGCTGCTGGTCAAGTATTTTCGCCGCACTGGACTGGACTGGCAGTTAAGTGAGGCGGTGCGAAAGATGGTTCGGTTTGACACGATTGACCTGCGCAAGAGCATGCGCACTCTTGGACCTTTTGATTTGGTGTTCTGCCGTAACGTCATGATCTATTTCGACAACGACACGAAGCGGAACATCATGAAAGAACTCCACAGCACGTTGTTTCGCGGCGGTTGGCTGCTGCTGGGTGGGGCCGAGACGGCCTTCAGCCTGGAGGAGCGGTTTGATCGACAGGCAGTGGGAAACGTCACGGTTTACGTTGCCCGATGAAAGGAAAGCCGTGCTAACTAAGGTAAATGCCAAGATGCTGGCGCAGACCGTTGAGGCGGTATTCCTAAGCATGATGGACCTCTAAGTATCGCCTAGCAAGACACCATGGGCTCCGTCCCATCACCAGTTGACATCTGCTGTTCACATCTCGGGCGATTGGAACGGAGCGTTGTTGTTCGAGTGCGATCGACAGCTGGCATGCCAATTTGCCGGCCGATTTCTTTCTGTGGATGCACCCGAAAGCGTCAACGACGACGTACGCGACGTGCTGGGTGAACTGGCCAACATGATCGGCGGCAATATGAAGAGTGCACTGGCGGACAGGACTGAGCCTGTCGATGCCATCGGTCACGGATGGGAGCGACTACGGGCTGCGGGTTTGCGGATCCAAAATTCAGGATAAGCTTGCCTTTGAGTGCGCCGATGGCCCGTTCTGGGTCACGCTGCTCGCTGTGGCGCCAGGAAGATTCATGGAGAGCAAGCCGCTGTCCTGATATTCACGGAATGTCAGGGTCCTCCATTTTATGGAGGGTTCACCCCTGACAGATTCTGTGGAATGTGCCGATAGGAGCCTAGACAACGAGTTATTCCACGAGGTTAGGCGGTAACATGGATATTCTTCTAGTAGACGATAGCAAGACGATGCGCGGGATCGTACAGCGGGCAATACGTCAGGCTGGTTTTCGCGGGCTTACGGTAGGCGAAGCAGAAAATGGCGCCCAGGGTTTGGAGAAGCTGCGCGCAGAACAACCGAAGCTGATTCTTTCCGACTGGAACATGCCGGAAATGTCGGGGATCGAATTCCTGGTGCAGGTGAGGGCATCGGCTAACAAGGTACCTTTTGGCTTCATCACCTCAGAAGCATCGGCTGCCATCAAACAGCTTGCCATGGATTCGGGAGCCAGTTTCCTGATCACCAAGCCATTCAGCCCGGAAGACGTGCAAGCGGCCCTGACTCCCATTTTGGGCAAGGGCTGAGCGATGGCAGAGGCGACGCCCTTCGCTCTATCGCAACTTCTTACGCAATTGATCGGCCGCAAGGTGACCTTCGCCCAAGCAACCCTCGCGCCGGAGACAAAGATCAAGCAGGTATATGGCATTTACAACGTCCTTCCCCATGAGACGGCGATCGTCGTCAAGGCCGATCTCCCGCTGCTCGGCTCGCTCGCCGGAGTGCTGGTGGGTTTGCCTGATGCCGCGGTTAAAGAGCACCTCGCGGCAAACCCCATTGAAGAACTTCTGCGCGACGCAATTTACGAAGTGCTGAACATTGCCTCAACCGTGGTTACCACCGAAGGCCGGGCGGTGTTTACAAAGATGGTGACGGATCCAGCCCTGATCGATGGCGCCGCGGGAAAGCTTTTCAAAAAGCCCGACCACAGGAGCTACTTCAATGTCTTAGTGGATGGCTACCAGGGTGGTAAGTTTACTATCTTTTCTCAGTTCGCACCCGTTAAGACGGTAAATGCTTAATTTGGATTTGCACCAGAAGCACAGATTATCTGGTTAGACTTCTTATGTCCGTAGCAACACCAGGCAAACAGAGGTTTATCGGCAGACAGGCGATCTTCGACGAGAAGATGGGCCTCTATGGATACGAGCTGCTGTTTCGTTCTGGAACGGAAAATACGTTCAGCGGAGATATTGAAGACGCCACCAATCAGATCATCGACAGCTGCCTATCGATGATTGCCTGCTCTTCCAGCAGAAATCTTTTTGTCAACTGTACGCGCAATGCGCTGGTCAACATGAACGTAATGCTGCTGCCAAGCCGAACGGTGGTTCTGGAGATTCTGGAAACTGTAGCTGCTGATGCAGAACTTGTCAGGGCATGCAAACGGCTCAAGCAGGCTGGTTTTCGCCTGGCTCTGGATGACTTCTCTCCCTACGAAGACAAAGATGAGTTAGTGGCGATCGCAGATTACGTTAAGGTGGACTTTCGTGCTTCTGATGCCGCCGAGAGACAGAAGATATACAGGAAGTTTGGCAGAAAGACTGTCTTCCTGGCGGAGAAAGTTGAAACACTGGCTGAGGTCCGAGCCGCACAAGCGGAAGGCAACACGCTCTTTCAAGGTTATTACCACGCTCGACCGGAGATTATTGCAGAAACGCAAATCCCTGCCGGCAAGGCCGTTTATCTCCAGCTTTTTGCAGCCCTGGCTTACACCCCCATGGATACGAGGGAGGTCGAACGCCTCTTACTGATGGAGCCATCCCTTATCTACCGACTGCTTCGGCTTGCTAATTCCGCTGTCTACGGGCTTTGCCATCGGATATCAACCATTCAGGAGGCTCTGAACACAGTGGGTGAAGATGCCTTTCGGAAGCTGGTCACAGTCGTTCTCGCTAGTAACTTGTCTGCCTCGGCAGTGGACCGGGACGCGGAACAGGCATTGGAGAGAGCCTTCCTTTGCGAGTCTCTAGCCCCCATACTCCATGAGAACGCGGCGGAGCTGTATATGCTCGGCATGCTCTCCATGATGGATCGGATGTTGAATATCCCCATGAAGCAACTGGTGGACCTCATCTCTGTTGACTCTCGAATCCAGGAAGCACTGCTCGGGTCTGCGAAAGGGATGGGCAGGGCATTAGCGCTCTGCGAATACGAAGAGCATGGAGGGGATTCCCAGGGGTTGCCGCACCCCGATGAATTGGCGGCTGACAGCTCGACGTACTATTTTAAGGCCCTGATCGCAGCGGGAAATACTTTGCAAGGGCTCCATGGATAGCATAGATCACCCGGGGCTGCGGTAGCAGGTATACGAGTAAAGACCAGGTTAGATTTTCAATGGTTCCACCATCACCCCAACAAACCCGGTTCCTCGGCAGACAGGCCATCCTGGACCAGAAGATGGACCTTTATGGGTACGAATTGCTGTTTCGCGCCGGCAGGGTTAATGCATTCTCCGGGAATGCTGAGGATGCCACAAACCAGACAATCGACAGCTGCTTATCGATGACCGCCTGCTGCTCATCCAAGAAACTTTTCATTAACTGTACGCGGAGTGCGTTGGTCAGCATGAGCTTGAAGTTGCTGCCAAGCCGAACCTTCGTTCTGGAAATCCTGGAGGACGTTACTGTTGACACCGAGCTTGTGCGGGCGTGCAGAGAACTCAAACGTTGTGGTTTTCGTCTCGCCCTGGATGACTTTTCTCCACACGATAGCAAAGGTGAGCTAGTCGAGATGGCAGACTACGTTAAGGTGGACTTTCGCACCTCCAGCCCTGCCAGCAGGCAGGAAATATACAGGGTGTTTCGCAACCGGAAGACAACCTTTGTCGCAGAAAAAGTCGAGACGCTGGCGGATGTGCGGACAGCGCAAGGGGAAGGTAACACTCTCTTTCAAGGTTACTTCCATTCTCGACCGGAGATTATCGCCGAGGCGCCAATCTCTCCCATTCAGTCCATCTACCTGCAACTGCTCGCCACACTGGCTAAGTCTCCGATGGATGATAGGAAAGTTGAACGTCTCCTCTTGATGGAGCCGTCCCTCTGCTACCGGCTGCTTCGGGTTGCCAATTCCGCCGCGTACGGATTTCGACACCGGATATCAACAATTCAGGCAGCCTTGCACGCTGTGGGCGAAGATGCCTTTCGCAGGCTGGTGGCGGTGGTACTCGCCAGTAAATTGGCCCGCTCGGCGGCCGACGGGGATACGCAACAAGCCATCGAGCGAGCCTGTTTTTGTGAGTCTCTCGCTCCCATGTTGCGTGAGGACCGTGCCGAACTGTATATGCTGGGCATGCTCTCCATGATGGATCGGATGTTGAATATTCCCATGAAACAACTGGTGGAGCTTATTTCAATAGACTCCCGAATACAGGAGGCGTTGCTGGGCTCGCCGAAGGGCCTGGGGAGGGCGTTGGAACTCTGCAGATATCATGAGCACGGAGGCGACGCCCAGGGTTTGATCCATCCTGACGCATTTATACAGGACAGCACCTCTTACTACTTCGAAGCCCTGTTAAAGGCAGGAAGTAGTTTGCACCAGGCTTAAGCTTGCTCATCCCGCAAAAGAGTCTGAAGAAATATTATGGGTTTGCCCTCAGCCACTCAATATCGTGAACGCTTAAAGGTTCACATGGAGGTTATTTTGGTTGGTCCCCAGGTTGGGGCGCCCCAACTGGGAGGCCGGGGGCGTTCGCGGCAACAGGAGTGGCGGTCGAGACAACTACAATATCCACTCGACGGTTCGCTCTGCGACCCTCCGGAGTGTCGTTGCTGGCAACTGGATGATACTGTGCGTAGCCTGCAATCGATATGCGCTGGGGATCGACACCGGATTCGTTGAGCAACATCATCGCCACCGCCATCGCGCGCGCGGTGGACAGGTCCCAGTTCGAAGCGAACATCGCGTTGTGGATCGGTACATCATCGGTATGCCCTTCCACGCGCATGTCAAGGCCATATTGCATCAGCACCTCCGCAATCCGCTTGATTTTATCGCCCGCTCCAGGCATGAGCTTTGCTTCCCCGCTGTCAAAGAATCCCAGTTCGTGAAGGCTGATTACGAAACCCTCAGGGGTCATGTGCAAAACAACCTCCTGGCGTTCAATTTCTTTGCCCAGCGCCTTGTGGAGCTTCCTTTGCAATTCGATCATGTCAATGCCCGCGTTAGCCGGTACCGTGCTCGGCCTCGCTTCGCCGGTACTGGTTGGACCCAACACTCGCGAATTATCAGCCGCGCTATCGCTGCTGGAAAAAGCTCCCATCTCCTGAAACCCATTCTTGACAGCCTTGGATACACTCTGGATGGTCTTCTTGTCGTGATGAGAGGAAGCAAAGAGGACTACAAAAAGTGCGAACAGAAGGGTCATGAAATCCGCATAGGACACCAGCCAGCGTTCGTGATTCGAATGTTCCTCACGTCTTCTGCGGTCCCTCACTTGGCCACCAGGTGCGCTACTCTTGCTGCTGCGGCAGGGGCGCCCAGGTAGATGGAAAACTTCGCTTCGAAAACCCTCGGGTTGATCTTGTCTACTATGGAAAGCACGCCGTCGAGCATTAATTCGCGCAGCACCTGGTTTCTGCGCATCAAGATCTTCAACCTTCCGGCGCAGGGAAGAAAAAAAATGTTCGCTGAACCCACTCCATAGATAGTTGCCACAAATGCGACCGCGATTCCCTTTCCCACCTCGTTAATATTCTCTAGCCGCTGCATGACTTGAATGAGACCGATAACGGCCCCAATAATGCCGATGGTAGGGGCAAAGCCGCCTGCAGCTTCAAAGACCTTTGGGATCAAATCCTCCCTGTCGGCCTCACTGTCCATCTCGAACTCCATTCTCTGCCGCAACTCGGGGGAATGGGTACCGTCTACAGCAAGTGTCATGGCTTTTTTCAGGAATGGATCCTGGATCAACTCGAGTTCTGCATCAAGAGACATCAGACCATTTTTACGGGCCCTCGTGGCGTAGCTGGTCAAGTCTTGGATCAGCTGAGCGGCAGGATCTTTCCTGCCCATGAAGACCGTCTTCAATTGCGCCACCGCCTGCTTCACAACCGAAAATGGAAACTGTACCATCACCGCGCCAAACGTGCCTCCGAAGACAATCAGGGCCGCGGTGGGCTGCAACAGTTGCCCGACTCTACCGCCGTCGAGGTATAAACCGACGGAGATTCCCGCGACCGCGAGCCCTATTCCACCCAAGGTGCTCTTATCCACGTTGAGCGTCCTTCCGGACTTCCGCAGCGATGCAGGCGCCCTGGCTCTCACCGCCGCCGGCCATAATGGGCATGCATGACCTAGGGCCCGCAGCGGTGGAGATAAAGTCATTTCGGGAAAACAGGCAAACGTTGCGGGCGACCATTGGTGCTCTCCTCATGCACTAGCAAGCCGGCTCCTTCACTCACGGTCTCAACTTTGAGTTCGGAGCCAACATCTACATCATTCTTATAGGCTTACTATCGGCAAGAGTGTGTTTTGTATCAACAAACGATATGCCCCACATAGGGGATTGATGACCTGCGAATGTAGTAGTCAGGCAGCCGTAGTATCACAATTACTGTGCTTGATCGAGATTGCTGGTGGCAATGTAATTTGTCTCACAGCTGTTGCTTTGCGTTACAGGCCTTGGCCCGGGCTAGGAAAACCAGCCTAAGCCGGGTGTCTAGTAATGTGGATATGATCCGGAAGCAGGTCCGTCTGGTACCTCTCGTACATTGCACTGTAGGCAGCCTCCAGATAGCGGGTAAATCCGGGAACATCGAACAACGGTGCGCTAGCCCGGTTGCGCTGCAACCTCTTCCTGATCTCCTGGTATCGTTCAACATCGAAGGCAAGCGCTAGCGCCAGCTTCTCATAGTTCGCCTCCGTTGTCGTGACCAGCTCGGGCAAATCGATGGCGCCCAGCAGGCTGGCTGCCACTCGGCTGGCAAAAGTCTCCCCGGTGCGGGTCAATACGGGCAGACCGGCCCATAACGCATCGCTCGCCGTGGTGTGGGCATTGCAGGGAAACGTGTCCAGAAACAGATCCGCCAAACTGTGCCGTGCGAGATGCTCGGACAGGGGCAGCCCTTGGGCAAAAATCAGCCGCTCCGGAGAGATGCCGCGCCGCACCGCCTCATGGCGCAAATTGTCGACCGCCCAGGGATTTGTCTCCAGCAGCCAAAGTACACTGCCTTCGACCTGTAGGAGTATCGACATCCAAATGTCGAAGACATCCGGGGTTATTTTGTAATTGTTGTTGAAACAGCAGTAAACGAAGCCACGCTCCGGCAATCCCTCCCCGGCGCGCGTGTAACGCCTTGTGGATATGAGGCGCTTGGAATCGTTGACTTGATAACTGTCCGGCAGGTAAACGATCTTTTCCGAATAATGCCGTTGGTTAGCTTCCGGGATCAGCGCATGGTCGGCAATTAAATAGTCCATGTATGGTGCGCCTGTCGTGGCGGGAAAACCAAGGTAGTTCACCTGAATGGGAGCAGCGCGCTGGGCAAAGATACCTGAGCGACAGTCCTTGGTGAAACCCTTCAGGTCCACTGCAATATCCACCTCCAGTTGCCTGCTGAGTTGCGCCACCCCCTCGTCCGACACCGCTCGCACATCTATAAACCGATCCATAGCTAAGGACACCCTTTCGCTCATTTCATCTTTGATGTCCGGGCCAAAGGAGAAGCCCAGGATCTCAAACTGGCTCCTGTCGTGGCGCTCAAATAATTCCGCCATTAAATAAGAGGTTGCGTGATTGTAATAGTCCGTAGAGAAATACCCAATGCGAATCCTGCTGTGCCTGGGTCGGCGGGGAATCAATGTAACCGGGGAATCGGGAAGATACTTGTCACGCATATAGATCTCCCCTGCCTTTTTTTGCAGTGCCGGGGAATCGCTTAAGGTGAGAAAGACGAATGGAGTGACAACTCTCTGATTCCTATCGACGTCTGCCTCCAGACCCCGGCGCTGACGATCGATACCATCCCAGTTGCAAAGAACCTGCTTCATTTGCAGCTGTGTCCCGCGTAGATATTCGTAATTCGGCCGGAGGAGGACGGCCCTGTCAAAGCTCTCCCGAGCTGACTCGAATTGCCGGAGTCCTTGGAGTGCATTGCCTCGGTTGATGTAGCCTTCCGGAAGCTCCGGTTTGAGTTGGATAACCTTGTCGAAGCTTCCGAGAGCTGCCTGGTATTGCTGGAATTCTATGAGTGTAATGCCACCGTTGTTGTAGGCATCCGCAAACTCCGGCTTGAGTTGGATCGCTTTCTCGAAGCTCTCCAGGGCTGCCTGATTTTGTCGAAGAGATCGGAGAGCATTCCCGCGGTTGTTGTAGGCTTCCGCAAAACCCGGCTTGAGCTGGATGGCGCTGTCGAAGCTCTCCACGGCTGCCTGGTATTGATGAAGGTAGCGGAGAGCATTGCCTCGGTTGTAGTACACTTCGGCAAAATCCGGCTCGAGTTGGATGGCCTTGTCGAAGCTCTCCAGGGCCGCCTGGTATTGATGGAGATCATAGAGGGTGTTGCCTCGGTTGTTATAAGCTTTGGCAAACTGCGGCTTGAGTTGAATGGCCCTGTCGAAGCTTTCAAGGGCTGCCTGGCATTGCTGGAGTCCTTGAAGTGCATTGCCTCGATTGTTATAGGCTTCCGCAAACTCCGGCTTGAGTTGGATGGCCTTGTCGAAGGCCTCCAGGGCCGCCTGGTGTTGCTGGAGATCATAAAGGGTGTTACCTCGGTTGTTATAAGCTTCGACAAAGGTTGGCTTAAGCTGGATAGCCTTATCGAAACTCTCCACAGCTGCCGGGCGTTGCTGGAGTCCACTGAGTGCCTTGCCGCGATTGTTATAGCTTTCGGCAGACTCGGGTTGGAGCTGGATCGCCTTGTCGAAGCTCTCCAACGCTCCCTGGTAGTGGTGAAGATGTCGAAGAGCATTGCCTCGGTTGTTATAAGCTTCGGCAAAGTCTGGCTTAAGCTGGATAGCTTTGTCGAAACTCTCCACGGCTGCCGGGCATTGCTGCAGCACATGGAGAGCAGTGCCTCGGTTGTTGTAAGCCTGCGCAAAGCACGGCTTCAGCTGAATGGCCTTGTCGAAGCTTTCCAGCGCCGCCGGGTATTGCAGGAGTCTATGGAGTGCACTCCCCCGGTTATTGTAGGCCTCGGCAAAATCCGGTTTGAGGAGGATGGCTTTATCAAAGCTCTCCACGGCCGCCTCATATTGCCCCAGCCGCTCCAATGCATTGCCACGATCGGCATAGGCTTCGGCGAAGTCCGGCCGGAGAAGGATGGCCCTGTCGATCAGTTCCAGCGCCTTCGTATATCTTCCGGCCTGATGTGCCGTGACGCCGAGCAAGTGCAATGCGTGCCGATGGTTAGGAGAAAGTTGAAGTATTTGGCGATAGAGGGTTTCTGCCTGAGGTAATTGACCGAGACAGTGGTGTGCCATGGCTTCTTTCAGCAGGCGATCCACAGCTGGAGAAGCAAGATTGTTCCGTTGTTTCAAGGATCGCTTTGCAGAGCGAAAATCACCGTTATGTTTAGATTTCACGTGCATCTTCTTCGGGTTGGCTTTTCCCCTTGAGAACAGTCCTTAACTGCGCGATCGGGATGGAGTCCCATCACTTTGACTCGCATCTTCGATCCAGATGAGGTGAAGCTTCCTTGGGAATGGCTGTTGCTATACCTCCACCCTTCACAAAAGGATTGAGTTCACGTCATCCGCTTTGCGGCGCCTGTCCTCGAGATTAAGCTGCGATTAAGAAAGCGGGTCGCTCACAAATTAAATGGCACGTTGATGGCCAACTGAAACGCGTGACGGGATGACACAGGCGACGCCACATGCACGACGTGGGTCGTGGACATGCTTATTGCGCGACGTTCGACCCTATCCGTGTAGAAACGCCGATCGCCGGGAGTGCCGACGGCTAGTTTTCAGTTGGCCTTCAACGTGCACGTGCAGCTGCGGGTGGTCAGGTTCTCTAATCCAGACTTAATCCTGGAACGATTAATTTCGATAATTCGACCTGCAGGCCATTTGCATCGCCAGGTATGACGGATATGGCTGCTTCAAATGCCGAGTGCAAGGATCTGTTTTCGCAGAGAAAGGGCTATTTCTTGACGCAAAATCGACTCGACCTTCAAACGCCTTACCCTTGCTGTCCCATCTGCGGGAATTCGAAGGTCGACATTATTTCCGTTGCCACCGCTACCATGCACCCGCTATGGCATCCTCCCTTGCCGGACACCATGACGTGGGTACGTTGTAAACAATGTGAACATGTCTTCACCGACAAGTTCTTCACCAGTGCCGGATTGGCTGAACTATTTCTCAATGCCAACGCTAGTCAATTAGCTGGGGGCGATGTCGAGAGACAGCGCGCGCTGTGGGCTCCTGTCGTACAGCGTGTGCTCGACGTAATGCCAGAACATGCGAAGCCCTTCGACATGGAGCTGAGCTGGATCGATGTGGGCTGCGGTTCAGGGGGACTGGTCTTTACCGCGGAGGAGTACGGGTTCGACGCTACGGGGATCGATCTGCGGGAAGAGGCGGTTCGGCGCATTCTCGAGAGAGGCTATAAGGCACACTGCGCCGCTCTATTCAGCGTGCAGTCCGACAGCCCCATCCATGTCATCTCCATGGCCGATTTGCTGGAACACACATCGCACCCAGTAGCCGTGCTGCTGCGAGCCAACGAGATGCTGGTAGAGAATGGCGTGCTTTTCGTCTCATGTCCAAATCGTGAGAGCAGCGGATGGCGTGAAATGGACCGGAAGAAAACAAACTTCTATTGGGGCGAGATCGAGCATCACCACAACTTCTCGCGAAAGTCGATGATGTGGCTGTTGCAGCAGTGCGGGTTTGTTCCGATGAGCTACGCAGTGAGTCTGCGGTATATAGCTTGCATGGAGATCATTGCCGTGAAGGCCAGTGTTCCGGTTTCACACACGACCCTCCTGCAGCAAGATGCTACAGGTCTAACGATCTGTTGAACACGCTTGGCGCATGTTTCGGAAATGCCTCTTGAAGCCAGAGCCAGAAGCAAGCCAGGTAAAAGAAGGCGCAGTAGGTGGTGAGCAGACGAGATACTGCAGCGCGTCTAACTTTGATCCACTCTGCCATCTGGCCGCTGCTCATCTTGGACAGGAAAGGAGCAGCGTTGATGGGCATTCACAGAGTCGCTGTGTTTCATAATACCGCGCATGTGGGGTCGGCATGGTGCTGTGCCGAAGGCATCGTGATGTCGCTGGCGAGGCAGGGCTACGAAGTCCTGAATTGCGGGCATCCGTCAACCACGAATGTCCCCCTTGAGGTTTTGAAAAGGGTGGACCTCATCATCCTTGGCGCCCCTGAATGGTACGACCAGATATTGATGCAGCGCTATAGCGGCGCTTGGGTCGAGATGACAATGCCGAAGATAGCATGGTACGCGGAATCGGCTCACCGGGATGACCGTTCGTTCGATTTTTCCCGGTGTCGCGACATTGCCGATCTACACTATTTTCCCGCCGCACAGGACGCTCAGGAGTTTTGCGGCGAATGGCTGCCTTTCGGGGCGGATACGTCGCTGTTCTTTCCTATGGCCTCGGTTGAGAAACGTTTCCAAGCCGCCTTCCTCGGAACGCTCTATCCCAAGCGTATGGAGTACGCCCGCAGCATCACCTTCCCGATCTCTCTGATGCCGCCCGTCCACGACAACGACCCTATCAAATCCTTTCAGATGTTAGCGGCGGCCTATAACTCAGCCAAGATATTCGTAAATATGCCGGCCTATTCCAGACTTTTGGTCACCAAGGTGTCAGAAGTGATCGCGTGCCGCACTATGGTGGTTACGCCATTCATCGATCACCTCTCAGCTCTGCAGAACATGACGCAGTTCGAAGATGGCAAGCATTTGGTTTACTACGATCAGAATAAGCCCGGAGAACTTGCGGATGTTTTGAATTACTATCTCAACCACCCCGAGGAGCGTGAAGAGATTGCGCAGGCCGGCTGGGAGGAGGTAGTCAAGGGGCATACGCTGGATCAACGCGTTGCGAAATTGGTCAGGGACGCGGAGGTTTTTCGGGGTCGAGCGACATCCGGCCATGCGCTTACAGCCGCCAGGTGAGCCCAACCCGTGCCAGCTTTTCATCAATTTGCAGGGAGGTAAAAGGTTTCATCAAGTAATCATCGGCTCCAGCGATGAGCGCTCCGTGCACGCTCACGCGTATCTGGCTCCGTCGCCACTAGCATAACGATCCTGGCTTCTTCCATCGACTCGTGGCGCAAACGAGCGACGAACTCCAGGCTGTCCCCCTGGTGCGGAATCCAATCTACTAACACAAGATCGGCTGTGCCCATACTGCGTAGAACCTGCATAGCCTGTTGACAATTAGCTGCTTCGGCTACTTCGAAGCCGCGCATGGAAAGTATGCGATGCAGGACCGACCTCATCGTGTTCGAGCTGTCTACCACCAGTGCCTTCATCAATTACTCGCTTAGATACCTGAGGAGCGCGGGAACCCAGACGCACTTCAAAGTGCCCCTGGCGAGAGGACGGATACGACGGGACGGAGACACGCCGGCAGCCTGTTCTTGAGATCAGCCGGATTGCGAAAATGGAATTCTTTCGACCTTTGCCTCGGATGCGGGGGTAGAAGGCGCACTCAGTTGCGGGGCCGGATCTTCGGCTGGCTTTGCCGGCATCTCCATCGGTCCAGCATCAAGCTTCTGCCAGGCGCTTCTTACATGCAGGATCATGTCTATCTGGTTCTCGAGCAGTTTGGCTGACTGGGTTACCGCCGCCTCCATCATCTTTGCTCGCAAATATGCATAAAATCTGGATAGATTCCGGGCAGACTCTCCGCCGTTCTCCGGATCGATCCATTCGTTCAGTTGGCCGAGCACCAGCGTAGCGTGGTTCAACTCTCTGCACCGCATCTCGATGTCGTTCTTGCGCAAAGCGAAAGCGGCCCGGCGCAGATCGCCAACCAATGTGTCGAAAAGTGCGATCATCAGACCGATGGGGCTCGCGCCCTCGATTGCCGATCTGCGATAAGACAGTTCTGTTTCACTTAGCTTCATGAGTTCCTGCTCCCGGTATTACCCAGATGAATTGTTGTTACCGGTATTACCCAGTTCTGCCTGTATATCCGCCATCTCCGCCGGCAGTTGCTGCAACGCGACCTCAGCTGAGCTGAACTCGGCAGTAAGAACCGTTTGCTGATTGGCGATGTAATTTGCCTCAAAACTGTTGATTTGGGATGTAAGACTTGCGTTGGTGGCGCTAATGCCGGCCAGGTCCACGGTAAAGGCGCCGTTGGCGGGATCGGTATAAGTAGCCAACGCGTTGGTCATCGAATTGGCAAAGCCGTTTAATGCCGTGCCCTCAAAAAAATTCTGCACATCGCCGGGATTATTGATGAGGGCGTTATCCAGGGTAGTGGAATCGACGCTCAGTGTGCCGTCCGTGTTCTGGGTGATGCCCAGGTCGTTGAGGCTTGACACAGTGGTCGTGGTTCCGGTCGCGGGCGTAGCCGTATAGTTGAGCGCCTGCTCCAGGGTGCTCTGCAGATTGAGGACGGTGGTATCGGAGGCAAGCACACCCTCTGTCCCCGAGCTACCGATGGTGAACTGTGTATTCACCAGTCCTAGGGCTGTGTTGTAATCGGTGACAAACTGGTTAATCGCGGTCGAAACTTGTGAAGCATCGGAGGCTACCGTTAGATCTACCGGGACGCCGGGAGCCGCACCCAATAGATTCAAGGTAACTCCACTGATGGCGCCGGTGACCGTGTTGCTCGCACTACTGATGGGGACGCCGTCGACGGTCAGGCTGGCATTGGCGCCCGCGGTGGCCTGGGTAAATGCAAAGGTTGAATCGTCCGCACTGGGCTCGTTGATGGTGAAGGGCGTCGTGCCGTCGTTGCTGGTAATCGTCAGGTTTTGGTCGCCGCTGGAATCGGTGGTTGAGGTTGCGGTAACGCCAAGACCAGGTGTGACGGCGTTGATTGCGGCAGCTAGTTGGGTGTAGGTTTCGCCGGAAGTGGTGGCGATGGTTGCAGTGGTTGCGGGAGTGGTGGCGCTGGTCATGGTGATGCTGTTGGCGGCCAGCGTTTCGCCCGCGGGTATCTGGGGACCCGTCCACGAGGTGTAGGGCTCGGATATCGAGAAATCGGCCGCAGTCCCGGAGGTGTTGGCGATAATCGCAAGCCGGGAGCCGGTCGAGTCACTCACTACAGAAGCGGTAACGCCGAGATCGTCTCCGTTGATGGCATTGGAGAGATCGTTCAGCGTATCGCCCGCAGTTCCACTACCCGTCGCGATGGTTGCGGAATGGCCAGCCGTGGTGGTTAGCGTTATGGAGGAAGACGGCAGAGTCGCAGTCGGACTGGTCTCGAGGTCTGAATACCACGCTCCTGTAGCCGCGAGACTATTGACCACAACCACGTGGTCGCCGGCGGCGGTGCCGGTAGCCGCGGTTGCGGTGACGTCACTACTGGAGGAAGCGACCGTTCGTGCCGCCAAAGGTCCGGTCAGGCTATTCAGCGATGCCAGATCCGTTGTGACCGCCGTGGTCGCTGTCTGGATTGCGGTCAGAGCAGTCGTCTGGCTTGTGAGTGTGGTCTGATCAGCCTGCCATACACGCTCCGGGGCGCGATCCGCATAGATAGCCGCCGCGACCGCAGCGGTGACGTCGATGGCGGCCGTGTTGCCGCTGGTGGCAGCCAGGATGGAACTGATATTGATCTCAGGAGTGTTGGTGGTGGTTCCATTCAGTAGCGTATTGACTGCGGAGACCGAACTCATGACTATTACCTAGTTTCCCGGCGAAGGGTTATCGCGGACACACCGGCCCCTGAATCCGCGGGATCGCGGGACGCGGGGAACCTTCAAGCTACAGAATTAGTCGAGGACAAAGCAAGACATCGACCGTTGGAGGATCGAGCAGAGGTGGAACCTTGCAGTTCCACCTCCCGTGTTGCGTTGCCGGGTTAGCTTACTGGACCAGTTTCAACACTGCCTGCTGGGCCTGGTTTGCCTGTTGCAGAGCCGCCATACCGGTCGACTCCAGAACGTTGTACTGGGTCATGTTGGCCACCGTGGTGCCGATGTCGGCATTCTGCAGACTGTTGACTGCGCTTTGCAGGTTCGTGACCTGGTCGCTCATAACGGTGGTTGCCGCGTTGAGCCGGTTGACAGAAGCACCGATGGTGCCGCGTTGTGCGGAGACACTGGTGATGGCGGAATTGATTGCCGTCAGCGCTGTCTGTGAGGCGTTCGCAGAGCTCAAGTTCAGATTCACGCCGGCATTACTAAGGCCCAATGTAGTCGCACTAAGGGCGTTAATGGTGGTGTTGATCTGGGTGTTCGCCGCACTATCGGTAGTGCTGCTGTCACTGATGAATACAGTATTGCTGCTGGTGGCACCCACCGAAGCATTCAGGGACCCTAGCGTGCCGGTATCAGTCGTGGCGATCGTGAGGGAATCACCGTCGGTGGCCGAGAAATTGAGGTTGTTAACGTCGGCATTCGTGACGCCGACGGTCCCTTGGGGCTCGGTGCCCACGGCGAAGGCGGCCGCTGTGAACGTGGGTGAACTGCCTGCTGCTGCAGCCGCAATAGCAGTGTTCAAGTTGGCGACTGTACTGGTGCCTGCCGAATTAGCCGTGAAGCTAAACGATGCACCTGTGGTGTTATCGGTAATGGTGGTCACCGAATTCGCCGCCAGCGTAGAGGTAAGGGCAACCTTATTGGCTCCGGTTCCCGCCGTGGTATCGAAGGCCGTGCCTGTATTGCCGGCAAAGACGTTTTGGCCGTTGAAGTTGGTGGTCTGGCCGATCTGGTTGATTTCGGAAAGGATCGACTGAAACTCGGTGTTCAGAGCTGTGGACTGGCTCCCGGTAATACCACTGGAAGAGCCTTCCGTGGCGATGGTGACGGCTTGGTTCAGCAATGTGGTGACCTGCGAGAGGGCGCCATCGGCGGTCTGCAACTTACCAACACCGTTGCTGGCGTTCTGCTGCGACTGCGTGAGGGCGGCAATGTTCGCCGTCATTCCGTTTGCGATTGACAAACCTGCTGGGTCGTCGGCGCCGGAGTTGATTTTCAGGCCGGTCGAGAGCTGGGTCAGGGTCTTCTGCAGACTCGCTTGCGTGTTGCCCAATGCTTGCTCTGCAGTTAGATCGGAAATGTTGTTCAGGACGGTTATTGCCATGGTGTTAAGCTCCTTTGGATTGCCAATTGGCGCCTGCACTCGGCATTTTTGCGGGCCTGGTTCGAGGCTCCGGTTTCGTCGAGGGGGAGGTCGTCTTGGACAAACAACCTATCGGCCATCGTGGAAGATCATTTCAATACCGAAGACCGTTTCAGGTGTTTTTTTGAAAGAATTTCGATTTTTCCCGGACTGAAGTGGATTCTCCGTCGCCCACTTCCAGGACTTGAGAGCGCGGTCGACGTGAATGAGCAGAAAGTGTTACAAATCCGGGCTCATTGGCCATGAACCGCACGGCGAGCCCGGAGCTCAAGATTATCCCTGTGGGAGGTAATTGAGCAGGGTTTGAGGCAGTACTTTAGCGGCAGCAGCGAGGACAGCGTTGTTCGTGGTCTCCGCTTGGGCGAGATTAGTCGCTGAAGTCGCCAGGTTGGCTCCGACGAGCACAGTCTGCTGGGTGGTCAGGGTCAGTGTTTCCTGGCTCAGGAAGCTCTCCTGAGAGCTCAACTGACTGATGCTGTTGTCCAGCGGAACGCGTTGCTGGGTAACGCTGGCCAATGACGTGGATACGGCGGTGGTCGCGGTTTGAATTTGCGCGGAGGCTCCGCTCTGCAGGGCGGTGATGAGGCCGCTTAATGAGCCGATCACATTGGCGCCCGAAGTAAACAACTGCGCGCCAGGAACATTGGTCGCGATACTCAGTGAATCACCCACCGGCACGCTGTTTACGGTGCTGTTTCCGACGTAAGCGTATGCATTTGCGACTTCTGTAGTAGGAACGGCGTCCATTGCGCCGAGAACAGGATCATTCGAGGTGGCCACGAGGCCTGAATTCGAACTGATTGCCAGCTGGCCGGTGGCATTGATGCTCACGGTCGTGCTGGCGGAGAGCGTGCCGGCGGTTACGGCATTGGTAACAGCCGTGGAAAGTTGGGAGATGGTCGCGCCCGCGGTTGCGGTAAAGACAAAGGTTTTACCAGTGGACGCATCGCTGATGCTGGTGACCGAACCGGCAGTCAGCGGCGTGGTGGCGCTGAGAGGAGAAGCAGTCGTACCCGCCAACGAGGTGTAAGTTGTGGAGGCGGGTACCAGGGGCGGAGAACTGCTGGCCGAGCCGGCGAAGAGATAGGCTCCCTGGTAAGAGGCGTTGCCCTGGGCAACGATGCTGGTCAAGATACCCTCGAGCTGGCTGGCGATGGCTTGCAGGTTGGCCGCAGAAGCGGTGGAGTTGGTACCCGATGTGCCCAATGTTACGGCTGAGTTCAACGAGGACACCATGGCACTGAAGGCTGAATCCGCTGTCTGCATCTGAGCAGTCACAGAGCTGATATTTGCGGTGTATTGGTCTACGTTTGCCGACGATGCGAGGGAGATCGTCATGTCTGCCGCGGCCGAGGGATCATCGGAGGGCTGGTTGACCCGCAATCCGGTGGTCACCTGCTGCAAGGCCGTCGCAAGAGACTGCTGGCTCTGCTGCAGGTCGTATTCCATATCGGGAACCATATCCGCAACTCGCATAGTAACCATCCTTTGCGCGGTCGCCGGCCGCGCCCTTCATTGTTTACTCCGCCGCTGCCGTGCCCATGGCCAGGGTCACAGCGAACATCGCTTGAATGGTCGTGACCACCCGAGCGGCGGCCTCATAGGCCGTCTGATAGGTGATTAGATTGGTGGATTCTTCATCAATCGATACTCCAGATACTGAGCTAAGCTGGTCATTGAGCTGTAACAGACTGGCGCTGGTGGCAGTCGATTCAGCGGTGGCGTTGGAGGCAAGGGTGCCCACCTGAAAGACCAGGCCGGCATACGCGTCACCGGGAGTTTGGCCGGCGGGAAGCGCGGTTGTCTGCACGGCGCTGAGATTGGCCAGGTTCCCGTTGCTTCCGGCGCTGCCGTCCGAACTGGAGGCGATTTGCTTAGGATTCGTGATGGCCACGCTGATGGCAGCCGCGGACCCTGCAATAGTCGAAGGAACGGTGAAGAAGTTACCGCCTGCGCTACCGTTTTGATTGAAGCCCTTTGCCTGCGCCGCATTAAATGCAGTAGCAAACTGATTGGCCAGTGTGTTCAAGGAAGTCAGAAGTCCAGAGATGGTCTGATCTCTGGTCTGAATGCTTCCGCCCAGGTCGCCGGCGCTTATCGACGCTGTGATGTTGGCTCCGTTGTGATCCAGCACCTGCTGCATACCATTGCTGCCGGTGGCGGTGGACAAAGCAAAGCTCTGCGAACCCTCAACAAGGGGAGTTCCATTTCCAGTGGACAGCGTCTCGCCATTCGGGGTCTGGGTGACAGAAACATTGGTCAGAGCCGATAGACTCAGCACCAATTGGTTCTGCTGGTCCTGAAGTGTGCCGGAATTCTGGCCGGTGGACGTAAGCTCGACAATCTGGGGGTTCAAGGCCGCAATCTGCTGCGTGATTTGGTTGATCTGGCCGACATCCTGGGTGACCTGGGTGTTGAGCCCGGCCTGCTGTGAGGTCAACGCGGTGGAAGTTTGATTGAAAGCCTGGGCCAGATTCTGCCCGGCGGCGAGAACTGCCTCGCCCGAAGCGGAGCTGGTCGGATCCGTCGAAAGGCTGGAAATACTCGCAAAGAGGGCCGACATTTGCGTCCCGATATCTTGGGTTGAGGTGGTAAAGGTGGGTTGTATCTGCTGCAACGATGCTAGTTGCGCGTTGGCACTCCCCTGGGCCTGGGTCTCCTGCTGGATCTGCGACGTTACCAGCTGATCACGGACGCTTTGAAAGCCCTCGAGGACAACACCATTGCCCACATTGAAGCTACCTTCTTCGGTCGGCGCCGCCTCTTGAAAAACAGATACCTGCCGGGTGTAGCCGGGCGTGTTCGCGTTGGCGATGTTGCTGTTGGTTGTCTGCAGAGCACCCGTATCAGCGCCCAGAGATTGTACGGCGATGTTGAGCGCGCTGCTCAGAGAGGACATAGGCTACATCTCGCAAGACCAGGTCTGACGCTTCGACCTGGGACCACGAGCCTCCTGGAATTCACCTGTGTGGGTTCTGCACAGCGATGCGAGAATAGCAATGGACCGGCCGGAGTGCCGGAGCAGCGCGGCATACTGCAAATTCAACTGGCGGATCGCTTCGCTGGTAGCGCGAATTTTTTGTTCGACTGAACTGTCGCTCAAAACCAGCAGCGGTTGCTCGGAAGACCTGACTCTTTCGCTGATGGTATTAGCCATGTTCGCCAGTACGCCGCAGAGCATTTCCTGCTTGGCGACACTTTCTTGAAAGCTGGTTAAGGCATTGACGGCAATAGCATCCATGGCCACGGAAATCTCGAACGCCAGCGTCTGCAACTGCTGCAGGTACGCTGCGGCGAGTTGGTCGTGGGTCTGGATAGCTTTTTCATTCATTCAAGGCTTTCTGCGCGAAACACTGGCACTGGCCAAAACACTCTTACGACCATTCCTGCCTTACTCCCCAAAGCTGTTGCCGATGGCGCCCGCAATCCTGGTTGCGTCCACCTGATATTGACCGCTGTTGACCGATTGGCGGAGGGCATCCACCGTGCCCTGCCGGACCTCAGGGGAATTCAATGCCTGGCTGGTCAACGACCTCACGGAGTTGCTGTCTGATTGGAACGAAGTCCAGTCTTGTGCCGCACCCTGAGTACTAACTGGCCCACTGCTCGAGATCCGTGCTGTAACGCTTTCCACCGGCAATTGGGTTGCTGCCGGATCGATGCCTTCAATCTTCATCGCAACTTCTCCCGTCTCAACAAGTACTGCTATCGGCGTTTCCAGATAAATGTTTCAACCTGTTCGTCGAAGCTTTGAAAACAGTTGAGTTGCGCTGCTCGAGCCAACTATTGGGCGCCGGCGGGCGGGGTACCGGCTGCAGCCGCTGCCTCTTTGTCCGCTGCCTTGTGAAGTTGCTGGGCAAGCATTTTGGCAATGCCAATGCCACCTGCCGCGGTCATCGAATTTCCCAACGACTGCATGGCCATCCCCTGAAATTGCTCCTTTCCCACGTCTGCGTCACCATCGTCGTCTGCCCCGGGCAAGCTGGCAAAGCTCTGCTCCGCCTGCTGCAGCCAACTCCCCAGGAGAATGGACTCAAAATCTTTCGCTGACTTCTCGATTTTGCTATTGTCCATCGTCGAGCCCTGGCGGCTGAGAAGCTCGTCTGTTTGAGCGGTTAGTGGGGAGATGACAGGGGAAGACAGGCTACCAAACGTCGAAATATCGGACACTAGATCACCTCCAGATCGGCCTCGAGTCCACCGGCCGCCTTGATGGCCTGGAGGATCGCTATGATGTCGTGGGAGGTAGCGCCGATAGCGTGCAATCCTTTGATCAACTCATCCACGTTCGCCCCCTCCTTCAGTTGAATCGATTGTGCCGGCGCATCGTTCACCGAAAGTCTTGTTTCTGTCACTGTCTTGGTCTCTCCACCGGACAACGGCGGTGGCTGAGAAACGACGGTCGCGGTCTGTACATCGATGGTTAAACTGCCATGAATCACGGAAACCGGCGTGAGCCTCACGTCACCGCCCATCACGATGGTGCCAGTGCGTTCGTTGACGATGACCTTGGCCGGGGAGCGGAAATTGATGGAGAGGTTCTGCACTCGCGAAATAAGGATGGGCACGGACGGCGCGCCACTCTCGGCGACATCGACGTCAATGCGGTTGCTGTCCAGTGCAGTGGCGATCGTCTTGCCAAACTCCTGGTTGATCACGTCTGCGACGTCGCGTGCGGCGGTGAAGTCGGAGTTGAGCAGCAGCAGGGAGACGATTTTAAACCGGCTGAGATCAACGGCCGCATCCCGTTCAATGATGCCGCCGTTGGAGATCCTGCCGACCGTCGGATGATTGACACTTCTTATATTGCCGGCCAAACCCTCAGAATAGCCGCCTATCACCAGCGGCCCTTGCGCCTCTGCATAGATCTGCCCATTTGCGGCACGAAGGGCTGTGAGCAGCAGCACCCCGCCAACGATGCTCTTGGCATCGCCCACTGAGGACACGGTGACGTCCAGCTTCATTCCTGGCCGGGCGAAGGGCGGTAAGTTCGCGGTGACGAAGACGGCGGCTACATTCTTTACTACCACCACTCCAGGCGCGATCTGCACTCCCATGCGGGTCAGAGAATTGGCCAATGTCTGTACGGTAAAGAACGTCTGTTGCGTATCTCCGGTTCGAGCCAGGCCGATGACCAGACCGTATCCGACCAACTGATTGTCACGTACGCCTTCAATCTCAGTTATGTCTCGAAGCAGTACCTTGTGCGTGGTTTCCGACGCAAAGAGCACAAGCGAGGATAGAATCCAAAGGCCCGCGAACCAGGTGAGCCGCCGCTGATAATTCCGCTTGCGCAGCATGGCCATCAAAAATTCAGAAGCCATAGGATCGCCTTGGTGATGGGATTCGGCGGACGCACGCCATCGGCGATGATGCCCTTGCCCTTCATTTCGATTTCGAGATTGCTGAGAGAAGCGGACGCCACGGTGTTCGCAGGGCCGATATCGCCCGGCCGGACCATGCCGCGCACGATTATATTTTCGTGTTGATTATTCATAAAAATCTGCCGCTCTGCCTCGACAACGAGATTGCCATTGGGAAGGACGGCGATTACCTTGCCGGTAAGGCTGGTGGTGAAGGTGGTATTGGATGCTGTCGATCCCTGGCCCTTAAGCACCGATGATGACTGCCCGGACAGGAGAGGGTTGACGGCCGAAGGAGTCCTGCCCAGGAGGCCGGTGATGGAGGAGCTGGAGCTGAGGCTTCGCTCGCTGTCAACGGTGCCGGACTGCGCCGCAGTGGTTTGGACCGCAGCAAGAATGGTGATGGTGTCGTTCAGGTTACGCGCCTTATAGTCGGAGTTGAAGTCGCTCAGAATACCTTGCGGCGACCACAGGCTCCCCACGGTGGTCGCATCAGGCTCCGGAGCATATTGCTGCTGCACGCGCGCGATGTACTCGTTGCGCAGCTGTTCGGGGGTCTTGCTCTGCTTAGGCCACTTGGGAAAGTTCAGGCCAAAGGCCAAAAGGGAAGAAGCCGCAAGCAACGCGATGGCGACGGCTCGCCTGAGGAGTATCAGATTCGGCTCCATCTTAGAAGCTGCCTTTCAGTAGATGTGCGTTGACTACTTCTCCGACATAAACCTGCTTGTGGTCTGGACTGGCGACGTGGATGCGGTGCCCGACCATTCCATTCTCAAGACTTACGACGGCAACCTGGATGTGGGACCGATCATCGTCCAAGATCAGCGTGGCATGAGTGCCGGCCTTCATGGTGATCTCGCTGTTCGCGTTCGACGAAACGTTCTTGAAGGCGGGGGAGACGGCGGGCGTCATAACCATAACTGACCCATCGGTCATTTGCGATAAAGCCACAATGGCGTAGAACGGTAAACATTCGGCTGGATTATGACAGGCGAGCTTGACCCGCGAGCGAAGTGCGGAGTGCCCGGCCGAGGATCCTCTCCCGAGCACCTCGAAGGACAGGACATCCAGTGCCGGCTGGGGCTCGGTTGCGACCACCCTGGTAAGCAAAAATACCTGCCCGGCCCCGGTTTGTATCCCGCTGGCTGAGATAGCCTGAGCGATTTGCGTTGGGGTAAGCGCAAATCGCTTTTGTGACGGAGATTGTCCTCGCCCCGAAATGCTCAGAGCCGCGATCAACAAAAGCGGTGTCCATCTTATCCTCATACATCTCCTTTGCCCGCCCCTCCCCTGCTCCGTTCCGGGAGTTTCTACGAGGAAAGTTGGTTCAGCTGCTGCAACATCTCGTCCGCTGCCTTCACTACGCGGGAGTTCGATTCATACGATCGCTGGGCCAGGATCATGGCGACGAACTGATTGACGACGCTGACGTTGGACTGCTCCAGCATGCCCTGCTGCAGGGTTCCCAATCCGTCCGCGCCACCGGGCGTTCCTACCACCGGTTGACCAGAAGCAGTGGTGGCCAGATAGATATTGTCTCCCGTGCTATTGAGGCCGCCCGGATTGACGAACAGCGCCGTCTGAATGACGCCTACCTGGGTGGCTGCGGTCTGGCCTGGCTGGGTAACACTGACCGTGCCATCGCTGCCCACGGTCACGCTGATCGCGTCCGCCGGAATGGTCACGGCGGGTTGCAGTGGATTGCCATCCGCCGTGACCAGCGCTCCCTCTGCATCGGGGTGGAAGGAACCGTCGCGGGTATAACCAATTTGTCCGTTGGGTAAGAGGATTTGAAAAAATCCCTGGCCCTGGATAGCCAGATCGAGAGGGTTACCTGTGGTGGTGAAGTCGCCCTGGGTCTGGATGATTTCGGTTGCCGAGGGCCGGGTACCCAGACCTATCTGCAGACCCGCCGCGACCGTGGTCTGCTGCGTCGCAGCAGCGCCGGGCATGATTTCGTTCTGGTACAGCAGGTCGGTAAAATTCACCTGACGCTGCTGGAACCCCGTGGTACTCGAGTTGGCCAGATTGTTGGCGATATTGTCCAAATTCAACTGTTGAGCGGTCATCCCGCTGGCGGCCGTGTAGAGGGCACGAAACATATAAGGTTCCTTTCAGAACTGGTTCAACCGGCGTATTTCGACAGATGCGTCAGCTAAGGCGTGGTAATTCCTGGGCTGCCGTCTTATCGAGCTCGCCGTTGATCATGGTAAGTACGTGGCGCATAGTTTCAACCTCACGCTGCGCCGTGATTAACTCGACTATGCTGGTGATAGGGTTGACATTTGAGCTCTCGAGCATTCCCTGGCGCACCTGAGACTTAATGGCTGGAAGCGCGGTGCCGGCAGGCGCTTTATAGTAGGCGCCGCCTGCACTCTTTACTGACACCGCTGGTGGGAATTCGACCAGTTTCAGCCGGCCGGAGATAGCGCCGTTGGTAGAAATAGTTCCGTCCGCGCTAATCGCAATCGGAGCACCGACAAGCGTGATGGGACGGTTGTTGTCGCCCATGATAGGATCACCCGCAGCGGTGATCAATTGCCCAACGGGCGAGACTCGGAAATTTCCTCCCCGGGTATAAACAGGGCCCGCCGCGGTCTGTACCGCGAAGTAACCAGGTCCTTCCATGGCCAAATCGAGATCGTTGCCCGTCTTCACCAAAGCGCCTTGCGAAGTATCGAGCTGGGTGCCGCTCAATACTCCATAGTCATTGGCGTCCTGGTTGAGAACAGAGAGAGGAGAGTTACCGGTAGTCGCCAGCAGCGAGCTAAAAATATTATGGCTGGCGCGAAATCCAGCAGTACTCACGTTGGCCAGGTTATTGGCTATGGTCTCGAGCGCTTCGGTTCGGGCCATCAGCCCGGTACAGGCTGCGTAATATCCACTGTTCATCTCGTGCCCTCGGGCAGGTAATATGCACGTGGAAGGCCAATGCAGGTTATACCGGCTTATTCCCTTTGTTTCAGCAGTGAGGACGAATGGCACACAGGGCAGCTAGGGCGCGAATGAGGAGTCAATGAGAAATGGGTGAGACGGAAGGAGTCATCAAGATCTGACCAACAGATAATCCGCGACAAGAGGAACGCATCCCCCCCAACGTTGGCTGATGACTGAGGAGTTGAATTCCTGAAGCATAGTTGGATTGAAATCCGGTCTGGCACCAGCCAGTTCGTGGGCTGACGTCAGGACTATTTTCCAGGTAGAGGAGGAGCAGGAATCATTCATGCTTTGGATAGCAGAAAGCACGAACAATGGCAGTGAGTCCTCCATGGCCAACAAAGAGGCCGATTCCCTGTCGTCCAGGCCATCGTTTGGCCAACCCAGCACTTTCGGAATAGCACCGATCTCATGCAGCAACCCAACCAGGTAGGCCTCTTCCGGTAAAATGCCTTCGAGCGATTCAGCAACCAGCTGGGCATACTGGGCTACCAGGCGGCAGTGATTCCAGAGCGCACTAGTTGCCGCATGTTGGCGGTCGTTGGCGAACGTTCGCGCGGAAATTGCCTCGAACCACGTACCAGCATCCAGACTGGCCAGGCAGTCACCCATCCGGCAGGGGTGCTCCGTGGCAAATTCATATTCTCTTCCAACCAGCCTTAGAATCTGGATGGTTGCTCCGACATCGCTTAGAACCAGCTCAGAAGCCATCCGCAAATCGATGCAAGGCTCATGCAGCAGTATTTCCAAGCCGAGAATGGTCGCGGACATGACTGGTATGTCATCCAGGAGATCTGACTTCTTGCGCGCAAACTTTTTCTGCGGCGGTAAACGGAGACGACGCCACGCGGATGAGGGAATCCAACTATGATCTCTTACCCTGTCGATCGCCTGATTGAGCATCTTTCCCACCTGCTGTGGCTCTATCGGCAGCCGGGGTAAATCTTTCCAACTAAAGTTGCAATTTCTCGAGTAACGGCCCCCCTTGGGTGGGGTCAGCCGGCCCTGAATAGAATGTCGAGGGCCTGCGACTCACTCTTCAGCCGCGCCCATAGGTATTCTTTGCACCTTCCGATGAAAGCTTCATCCGCCTCGATTTCGAGGCCAGAGGTGCACAGGGCTCCGGCTATCTCCGCTGGAGTCTGAATGTTTTCGAACTTTAGCTCTCTGGCCGGAGTATTCCCCACACGCTCTTCCTCTCTCTCCTGTTGCTGCATCTGTGTTTTAAAGTCGCTGGGAGTTACGAAACAAGGTTTTGTCTCGCATCCGGTAATCTGCTCGATGGCGTAGAGCAGGCCATACTCGACGTTATGAACGAAGCCGACCAACAGTAAATTAGTCCGGACTACGTAATGGACCGGGATCATTGAATGGATCCGCATAAGAGTGGATGGAAGGTTGATCCCAGTTTGGATCGCATGCTTCGGTACGCGACATACGGGACAGCCCCATTCGGTGGCGCGCACGGCAGTAACCTGCTTTTCGCTGATCGAGCCCTGGCGCACGAGGAGTTCGCCGATCTCTCCCCCACTCTCCTTCTGTTCGTCGGTCGCCTTCTTCAATTGCTCAATCGTCAGCAAACCGTGGCTGATCAAATTCAGTCCGAGCGGCATGCGCGAGACATAAGCCGCCTCCTTTCCCGACTTCAAGAGCCGCAAGACCTCCTCCTCGGCGGCCGATCGGAAACAACGCGCGCTGCAATACCAGTAACTGTGCATCCTGATGCCCGCCCTGCGCGCAGACAGATGACGCAGCACCAAAGATCTTTGGCAGCTTCCACATTTGGATTTGATGACCTTTAACCCGTTAGCCCAAGCCGGCATCGCGACTGAAGGGATCAACTTCATGGGTTTTTATCCTCCTCTCGCACGCTCAACGGAGCACCTGGACCGAGATCGGTTGCGGTACCTCGGTCACGCGAAGCCCATAGTTGCCATCGATTACCACCGCTTCGCCCCTGGCGATCACCTTGCCTTCGAGAAGGAGCTCGACTGGTTCCTCCACCTGGCGATCGAGTTCGATGACGGACCCGCTGGTCAATTCCAGTACCTCGCGAAGTGCGAGCCGGCGCTGCCCGAAACGCAGAGTCACATTCAGTTCAACGTCCATAACCAGCTGCAGGTTTAACTGCTCCGGGTTTGGCTGCCCTTCCTTTTCCCTAACGGCGTTTTTCGAGTGCCCATTGGTTTCGTCCGCGCTTGCCTTCTCTGCGTGAAAAGATAAGGCTTCGGCCAGAGCCGGGTTTAGGTACATCCGAAGCGAAACGCGATTATCGCCATCGTCGGCCGCGGTGAATTCAGCAACGTCCGCGGTGTCGGACGCTGGTTCGGAAGCGATGGCGGCCTTGCTGGTAAATTTGCCGTACTGCTCTGCAACCGCGGAACAAAATCCACTCATTCCTGCTTCGACGCATTTCAGCAGGGCCTCTGACTGTTCTGTTCCGAATTCACCGGCTGGCTGTTGCAGGCATTTCGCCGCCAGCATGGCCGCGTCGGCGCGGTGAAACTCCAGCAGGAACTCGCCTCGCAAGTCTCCCTCGAGCACTACGTTCATGCGGACCGGCTGGGACTCATCCGGAGTTGATTGTGCGTCCGGCACTGCAGCCACTAACCATGACGATCCGCTGGCCTCGCTGATGGCCGCCACCAAAGCACTGAAGAAGGCTTGCGAAAAAGGCCGGTAAGTTTTCTCGGCTAAATCGTTGGTTGTCATGCTATTCCTTCTTCGCTGCCGGTTCCTGTGATCGGCAAGTGATTTGCGCTGCTTTCAGCTTGCCGTTGCGAACAGGCAATGCCTCGAAGATATCGATCCCCTCCACGGTAAGCCGGCCGGGATTCTTCACCGGTGCTTTCAGCTTTAAGATCATTCCCGGTTTGAGATCGATCAAGTCTTTCACCAGCACTCGCATCTGGGTAATATCTACGGCCAGGTTAAAATCACAATCGAGAATCCGTTCGCGAAGACTGGGATTGGGGAGATGGCGAAGACTCGATATCTTCTTCGACTGCGCCGCTTTCAGGTGCCTCAAGAGAAAGCCCACAAAGGAGGTTGGCAGTACGATTTTGAAAGATCCGGTGGAGGCCCCAACGCTCATCTCGAACATCAAGAGCACCAGCTTCTCGTTGGCCGGGTAGATCTGCGTGATCAGAGCCGGCTTGATGCAATGGCCTGGCGTCAGGGACAGATTCAGAGCGCGCCAGGAACGGTCCACCTCCTTTATAATGAGGGCGGTTATACTCTCCATAATTTCCTCATCGATCTCAGTAAGCTCGCGTACCTCATCCGATGCGGTAGTGCCGGCGCCGCCAAGTAACAGGTCGATGATAGGAAAGATCAGCCTGATGTCCATCTCCATAAGGAAATTGCTCTCCATCACGTTAAGCGCGCAGGGCAGCAGGTAGGTGTTCGGCGCTACGGCGCTGATGTAGTCCTGGAGAGCCAGCTGTTCCAGCGACAGCATTTTCAAGCGAATAGAGGTGCCCAGATAGACTTCCAGCGAATTGGTGACGTTAAGGGCGAATTTCTCATGCAGGGAAGTCAATGCACGGGCATTTTCATTCGACAAGCGCCCCGCATAACGAAAGTTGCAGGAATGAATGGTACGCGCCTTGGGCTGTGCGCCGCTGTTCGTTGTCATTGCTTCCTCCGATCCGGACGCGGTGGTCATGACTGCGTCTTATGCGGTGGAGGATTGGTACTCTGAGAAACTTCCGGCACACCGGCCGCGGGCGGCGCTGCTGCTTCGCGGAGATGGGCCAGTGAGACTCGCAATTTCAGCATAGCGGCGGCGTGGATTTGCGAGACCCGTGATACTGCGATGCCTACCACTTCCGAGACCTCCTTCATGGTCAACTCTTCGTAGTAATACAACGAGAGAATCAGCTGCTCTCGTTCGGACATTCGCGATACGGCTGCGGCCAGCTGGGCTTTCATTTCGCCTTCCAGGCAAAGCTCAAAAGGATTGTCTCTGCCCGCACTTGGCGCCGATTCGATCAGATCGAATGACTCCACATTGTCGCCGGTGACATTGGCCAGTTGCCCTACCAGGAATAGGCCGTCCAGCTGCGTCAACGCGCTTTGCAATTCGTCGATACGCATCTTCAGGTCGGCTGCGATCTCTTCTTCGAGCGGATGCCTTCCCAGCTGCGATTCAAGCTTGGCGGCGGATGTGGCGATCTCACGTCCTTTCCGGCGCAAGGTCCGAGATCCCCAATCCAGTTTGCGCAGACTATCCAGGATCGCGCCGCGGATGCGGTGTTTCGCGAAAGTGGAGAATTGCGCATCATGCTCGCTATCGTAATTACGGCAGGCATCGAGCAGCCCGATCACACCAGCCTGGACAAGATCTTCCATGTCCACATGTTTAGGCAATCGCTCGTGAATTCTCGCTGCCACGTAATAGACCTGCGGCAGTTCCCGCAACACCAGTTCGTTTCGTTCTTCGATACCTTTGCTGCTTGCGCGGTAAGCTACTTCTGCATTTGTCATTTCGCCATCCTCTTGGTGAGGCACTTACTTACTTCTGCTGCGGAGTTCGGAACCTTACATCCTGCTTCAGACTTCCTCTCATGTGTCCGTAAGTCACGACCTGCTCCTATCAATGCAGGACCCCGACAGACTGCACCGGCGTCAAGGGTGGGATCTCTCCGGGAGAGATGACAACGATCCTGGGAATGAACGGTTCCAGCAGGCGGCGAAGATAGTACCGGCCGGGAGAGGAGCAGAGCAGGACAGGAGGCGCCGTGCTGATCTCTTTACCGAAATTCGTTCGTAGTCCATCGAGTACCCGGCGCGCGAGGGTTAGTTGTTGTGGAGTGGAGGTTGCCTGGTTTGGTTGCAGGTTTGACCCGCGTATGCACTCTTCTTCGATCGCCGAGTCGAGAGTGACGACCTTGAGTTCGCCCTTATCGTTCAGTAAGGGCCGGATCAGCGACCGGCCGAGCGTGTGGCGCACCGCTTCGACCAATGCAATCGGATTCTTGTTGAACGACGCCGCGTCGACCAGAGTTTCGAGGATGGTTCCCAGGTCACGGATGGACACTTGCTCGCGGAGCAGCTGCTGTAACACCTTCTGTACTTCACCCAGGCTCATGAGCTTGGGAATCAGCTCATCGGCCAGCTTGGGGTGAGACTCACTCAGCCGGTCGATCAGTCTCCTGGTTTCGTGCCGTGACAAGAGTTCATGAGCATTCTGCCTGATCACTTCGGCCAGATGAGCGGCAAGCACGGATGTCGGGTCGACCACCGCATACCCAGCAGCAATCGCCTGGCCCTGGGTTTGCGGAGAGATCCATTTTGCGGCCACATCGAAGGCCGGCTCGCGGGTATCCTGGCCGGGCAGGTCGGGAGCATCGGCATTGGAGCTGATGGCCAGCAGGCAGTCGCGGCGCAGCTCCCAACGCGCGATCTCGACCCCTCGCAGGTAGATCACATATTCCCGGTCCTTCAGCGAGAGGTTGTCGGTAATGTGGATGGAGGGAACCAGGAAGCCGAGTTGCTGGGCGAGGTTCTTGCGCATCGACTTTACCCTGGCGCAGGAGTTGGCCTCCCTGCTTGGCATCGACCAGAGGCACCAGGCCCATTCCCACTTCGAGCATGAGTTCGTCGAGCTTGAGAACTGCATCCATGGGATCTGCGGTGGGAGCTGCCGCACCACCAGGCAAGGCCGACTTGGAAAGCAACTCCAGCTCTTCCACTTCATCTTTTATGACTTGCGGCTTCATCTTCCACGCCGCGTACATAAGTACAGCAGCCAGGCTGAAGAAGGAGACTTTCGGCAAGCCGGGAATCAGCCCCAGGGCGGTGAGTGCGCCGCCCGCGATCCACAGCAGGCGCGGACTATTGAAGAGCTGCTTGCCTACATTCACGCCCAGAGATTCCTTCGATGCTGCCCGGGTGACGACAATGCCGCCTGCGACCGAGACCAGCAAGGACGGCAGGATGGTCACCAATCCATCCCCGACAGTAAGAATGGTGTAGGTCTTCAGCGCCTCCTGGAAGGGAACACCTTGTTGAAACACGCCGATCAAGAAGCCGGCGACGATGTTGATGGCCATGATCAGAATGGTGGCCAGGGAATCGCGTTGACTGAAGCGCGCTGCGCCATCCATGGCGCCGCAGAATTCCGCCTCTCGCGCCACCCGTTCCCGGCGTGCTTTGGCCTGTGCCTCATTGATGATGCCGGCGTTCAGATCGGCATCGATCGCCATCTGCTTGCCTGGCATGGCATCGAGAGTAAAGCGGGCCGTGACCTCCGCCGTACGCACGGCGCCATGGGTAATGACCAGGAACTGAATGGCGATCAGCGCCAGGAAGAGGACGAAGCCAACGATGTAATTGCCGCCAACCACGAATTGACCAAAGGCTTCGATCACCTTGCCCGCAGCTGCGGTGCCCTCATTGCCATGCAGCAGAATGCGGCGCGTGCTGGCCAGGTCGAGCGACAGGCGAAGCAGGGTGAGTAACAACAGCAGACTGGGAAAAACCGAGAATTGTACCGGACGCAGAATCTGGATCGCGGTAAGCAGCACCAGCATCGACGCGGTGATACTGATGGTCAGCAGCAGATCGAGGATGAAGCTCGGGCAGCGGCACCAGCATCACAAAGACCATGGAGACGGCAGCTATGGGCGCGATCCACTCCCCGGACTTACGGAGCACGGCCACCAGGCGTGCGATCATCGCGTCACCCCCGTGGCCGGAATCGATGACCCATTTTCAGTCTTCTGGCCAGAAGCGTTCCTTGAGCCCCGCGCCGCTTCGGCCTTGCGGACTTCGGCCTCTGCACGGAATACCAGGGCGAGAATCTCGGCTACTGCCTGGTACAACTTGGCCGGTATCGAATCGCCGACTTCCACGCTCTTGTAAAGCGCCTGCGCCAGCGACTTGTTTTCCACCAGCATGATGCCGCTGTCGCGTGCCAGCTGCTTGATCTTCTCCGCCAGCAGGTTACGTCCTTTGGCGACAACGATCGGCGCGGGCATCTCGGTTTCATAGCGGAGAGCGACTGCATAGTGAGTTGGATTGGTCACAACTACGGTGGCCGTGGCAGCGGCCTTCAAAGCCTGCCTCCTGCGCATTGCCCTGCGCAGCCGGTGGATACGCGATTTGATGACGGGGTTGCCATCTGATCTCCTTGTGTTCCTCGCGCACCTCCTGCTTGGTCATCTTCATGTCGCTGCTCATCTTCATCAGGGTCAATGCGTAATCCACTGCGGACCAGAGCAGCAAGACAAGCCCGGCCTTCCAGGTCAGGGCAAACACCATGCTGCCCATAAAGCCGGCGAAGACCCTCAATCCGAGGCTGGAGGCGTGCACCATCGTTTCCCAGTTGGCGCGAATTGAATTGATTGCGATCCAAAGAATGGCTGCGAACGGCAGCAGCGACTTCAACATATTGCTGAGGCCAACGGGGGAGAAGATCTGGCCCAGCTTGCTGGCAGGGTTAAATCGGTCGAACTTCAAAGCCAGCGCTCCCGGGGCAAAGTTGATGCCGCCCTGAGCCACACCGGAGAACGCCGAGAGCATCATCGCCGCCAGCAGGATGGGAACCATCCAGCGCATCACTTCAACCGAGCTCCAGAAGAACAGGGGCCCATTGCTATCGAAATTGCCGGTGGAGGCGACATAAAGCGCGTTGCGGTAGAACGTCGTCCAGTGAGTGATTGAAGTGGACGCCATCAGCGTCGCCGCCCCAGCTACGCCAGCAAGCGCAAAGACACCGGGGAGTTCGCGCGAACGGGCTACCTGGCCCTCTTCTCGCGCCTTAGTCCGTCGCTTCGGTGTCGCCTGTTCTGTCTTGCTGCTGTCAGCCATATATTCCTATCGCGTGAACTGCTACCGAGCCAGGTGGAGAAGATGGTCGGCGGTGACCATGGAGCGGAGAAACAAGGTTTCAAACAGATTCGGCCAGTATTTGAGCGCGGAAATTAAAACTAATAGTCCGAGAACGCTCTTTACCGCCGGACCCAGTAACATGAGCGGTAGTTGCGGAGATGCCTTGCCCAGCAGACCGAGCGCGATGTCGGCAAACAGGGTGGCGGAGAGCACCGGTGCGGCAATCTGAACGCCGATGGTAAAAACACTCGCCCCTGCCTGCAGAGCAGCAGTAGCGAACGCTCCTCCGAAATGGCCTGAGGCGGGAGGAAGATAATCGAAGCTGCGCGCCAGTGCGCGCAGAATCCAGAAGTGGACGTTGAGACGCAAGAAGATGAGCATGGCAATCGTCTGATGAAACGTGGCCACTACCGTCGATTCCGCCAGTGTTTGCGGGTCGAGGATGCTAACCAGCGAATAGCCCATCTGCACGCTCAATACCTGTCCGGCCATCTGCACGCCGTCGAAGACAATGTTGGTCGCGACCCCCAGGGCGACCCCGATCAGCAACTCGCTGAACACCATCATTGGCCACTGGCTGATACTCATCTGCGGTATTTTGGCGGAAAGCATCGGATATAGCAGCGCGGTCAAAGTAATCACCAGCATGGCCTTCACGCGGGCCGGAATCGCGGCACTGCCAAAGAATGGGGCGAAGAGCATAATGCCGGTAAGCCGGACGCCGATGGTTAACAATGCGCCGAAGATCTGAACCAGAGATATGTTCACTACTGCAGGACCTGGTGAAAGTCGGTTAACAGATTGATGGTGTAGTGCGCGAGGTGGCGCCACATCCAGGGCATCAGCAGGAAAAGCGCCGTTCCCGTGACCAGCAGCCGGGGCACCTGTGACAGGGTCTGGTCCTGCAGGGATGTCAGCACCTGCAGAATGTTGACCACCAGGCTGACGAGCGATGGCAACAGCCAGAACCGGCCCAACCAGAATCACCACCTCCTGCAGCATCAGACGGGCCAACAGAATTACTTGATCGACGCCCATTAGCTGAAACTCCTCATCAAAGCGCCGATAAGCAGGTGCCAGCCGTCGACCATGAGAAACAGCAGCAGCTTCAGCGGAGTAGAAATGACCACGGGCGGCAACTGCATCATGCCGACAGAGGTGGTAATCGACGCCACGACCATGTCCACGACGAGGAAGGGCAGAAAGAGGACAGCGCCAATCTGAAAGCCCGCTTTCAATTCGGACAGGATGTACGCCGGCAGCAGGACGCGGAACGAAACATCGCCGATGTTTGCGGGACGAGGCTCCTTTGCCATCTCAAGAAACAACGCGACATCTTTTTCCCGAACAAAATGCGACATGAACTGGCGCATGGGTATGGCCCCGCGGGCGACCGCGTCGATGGCGGTGATTTTGCCTTGTTGCAGAGGAATTATCGAGTCGCGATAAATAACCTCACCCACCGGCTGCATGAGGAAGAAGGTCATGATCACCGACAAGCCAATGAGGGTTTGGTTCGAGGGCGTAGTTTGCAGGCCGAGCGCCTGCCTGAGGAAATGAAAGACAATCAGCAGCCTGGCGAATGGCGTCATGCAGATGAGCATGGAAGGAATGAGGGTCAGGAAGGTCATCAGGATGACAACCGTCCACTGCGTCGACCCTCCACCTAACCCGGTAATGCGCAATTCGTTCGGATTCGAAGGCGCGGTGCCCAGTTGAATGGGTGCGGCGGCTAACATCATCGGCAGCGATGGCGAGAGTGCTACGCCAAGGCTCTCTCCGGTGGCTGCACGTCGCGGCCTTGCCATGGCCTCTGCCGAAGTCGCCCCCAGGCAAAGCACGATGCAAAGTATCGCTCGCGGGATCACGACGTTCCTCACGCGTAGTACCCCATCTGTTCTGCCGTCGATTTGGAGTTCTGTTTCCTGAGGTGATTCCCCGGCTGCCTGCCGGCAGACATCGTCTTCTGCAGCACATCGCCGAAGTTTTCCATTCCATTCGGGCGCGTTACCGGAGGCGCGCTTGCTGGCCTTTGCCCGAACGCGTTCTGCTTGCTCACGCGTTTCGCCGGCTGCTTGATGCGTGCAGTGGCCGCCTTCTGCGGAACATCTTCGAGGCTGTTCGTTCTATTCACCTGCGCTTGCATGGCAAAGCTGGCCGGCCGCTTACGTTTTGCCGCCTGCTTCCTGGGAGCCGTCAGGGTCTTCTTGAGTACGTCTTCGAAGGCATCCTTTGTATCCAATTGCGCCAACAGCGCGATGTTTGTGGGGCCGCCTGCTAGCAGGAAATGACGTCCATCTACCTGGACCACGGCGACGAAGCGCTTTTCACCGAGCGAAACTGTCTCCGCTACGCGCAATCGCCTGGTACTGGATCGCACCACCTGCCGGGCTTGTAGCCACCCCCATGCACGGGAGAGTAGCCCTGTATGGCTGCGAAGAGTGCTCAATGAGGCCTCAGCGGTGAGGACGGGAAACGGCGAAGCGTCGCCTCTTATGGGTTTAGATTTGCTCGAACGAGGCGTCTTCATGACAGGTCTGTGAGTCGCACGGCAAGGCGTTCGCCAACGACCTCAAATTCTGTCCATCCAACCAGTTGTCCGTTTACGCGGAGAGGCAGGTCGCTGCTTTGGTGGTACGCGGTCTCGACAATTGAGCCGTTGGTGAGGCTCAGCAGATCGCCAACCGTAAAGTTCACCACCGGAAGATCTAACGCCAGCGTGCAGGGAAGCCAAGGCAGAAATTCGCCCGGATCCCGCTCTTGAGGCCGGTCCGGCAAATGCGGAGCCATTGCCGACTTCACTTCGATCATCGGTATCGCGCTCTTGGATGATGTTTTCATTGGTCTCTCTTCCCTGTGTGTCCCGTTTTCCCTGCATAGTCCTTGCTGCGACAGTCCCGGTACAGAAGGTTGTGCATGTGGATTGCTGTCTGCAGAGACACGCGCATCCGCCCTTTGATAGGGGTTTAGCAATCGGGAGACCGTTGCTGCAAGAAGAGAGGGTGGGTGTAGCTTTGCGGCACAGAATGAGAGAGAAAGTTGCTGCGCGATAAGGAAAACATCTTTCCCACGCCGGCCATTCATTTACCGGCGGCCCGTGACAAAGCCGGGACGGCAGTGACTTCGTGAGGCGGATATGAGAAATGCTCTAGGAAAAAGGAGCTCCGCCGCTCCGCAGAGACGCGGAGCGGCCGGTCCTTAATGCAATGCTAAGAAAGCAAATCATGCTTACTGCAGCATTGCGATGGTCGCCTGGGAGACCTGATTGAACGTGGTAATCGACTTGGCATTTGCCGAGTAAGCTTGCTGCGCCACAATCAGCTTGGCGAACTCGGTAGCGATATTCACGTTTGACTGCTCTACAGAGCCGCCAATTACGGTGGCCCGTCCGCCGGTTCCTGCCACTCCCACTACAGCCGAACCCGAGGCGGCGCTCGCCTGATAATTGTTGTTGCCAACGGCGACAAGTCCCTGGTTGTTGGCGAAGGAAGCGACGGCAACCTGTCCCAAAGCAAGTGTCTGCCCGCTGGAGAAAGTGCCGTCGATGGTGCCATCTGGCTGTACGGCGTAGGTTTGCAGTGTGCCGCTGGCGAAGCCATTGGTGCTGGTGGCACTGGTCGCGCTTGCCGTGGCCGTTTGGGTAATGGTTGGAGTTCCTGCGGTCTCCAGGTTCCAAGTGATTGGCAGCGCGGCGGCTCCATCGGCAAGGGTGAAACCTGCAGGCGGGATGGTGAGTGGGATGCCTGCCGCCACGGCGGCTGGAGTAGCAACTCCATTGACCTCATCCAACGCGCCAGAGGTACTAAAGCCCAGAGTGCCTGTCGCGATGGTTTCGGTGGCAGGGACGGGGGCTGCGGGCGTGGGAACCAAATCGGCTGTAGGCATGGTGACGGTATAGCTCCATGTGTTTGGGGCTGTCATGGTGTAGGTCACCGACAAGGTATGCGAGGCGCCTAGCGAGTCGAAAACCGGAAGGGTACTGCTCGCCGTGTCACCGATCGCGGAGCCGGCATCAAGATTGGCTGAAATGTTGATGGTAGTGCTGGCCACTGCAGGGCTGGTTACACCGGTGCCCACCTGCAACGGCTGTAAAGTCGTCGCCGTGTTCACCACTCCGTTGACTGCCGGATATCCCAGCAACAATTCCCCGTTAGGTGTGGTGATCTGTCCGGCCTTGTTGGTGGTAAAGTCGCCAGCGCGTGTGTAATCGTGCAAACCACTCGAACTCTGAGTGACAAAGAATCCATTCCCCGACAAGGCCATGTTCGATGAAGTACCTGTCACGTTTAGACTGCCTTCGGTGAAGTCGGCGTCGGTAGAAGAAATCGTCACGCCAGATCCCGTCTGTAGCGGGTCGCCACTGCCATTGGTGGCGCCAGTCTGTGAAAATACGTCGGCGAAGGTTAGAGTCTGGTCCTTGTAGCCATCGGTATTAATATTGGCCAGATTATTGGAGACAGATTGTAGCTGGCCTTGAGCAGCCGTGAGCCCGGACAGTGGTGTTGAGAAAGAACCCATTACTTACCTCCTGAGGTATTGTTGCTGGTACTGGAAGAGCCCATAGATGCTGGATTGATAGAAGAATTGATGGAGGCGCCCACCGCGCCGGCATTGCCGGAGTTTAGGGGCATCATCGTGTTGGGGTCGAACGGCAGTTGGTTGGCTCACTGCACCTGCTACCGAAGGTGAAAGCGTGCTGGCGAGGCCGCCATTCACTGAGGAGAGCGCAGCATCGCTGGCCGTTCCCCCGGCTGGTTGCACCAACCCCGTCGTTCCTGTGCCTGTGGACCCAGTGACCGTCTGATTGATGCTGATGAGCTGGTCCAGTTGGTTGAGTGAGATCATCTGGCCGACCATCGCTGTTGAATCCACGGGAGCCGTGGGATCCTGATTCTGCAATTCCGTCGCCAAAAGGTTCAGGAAGGTGCTGCTCAAGCTGGAGGCCGAGGTGCTGCTGGAAGTCGTCGCCGTAGTGGTAGGGGCGGTGGTCGCTTTGCCGCTGATAGCTTTTTTAATTCCACTGGTAGCGGCCGGCTGAAGTGTGTTCAGAACCGTCGGCAAAGTGTAGTTCGCTGAAACAGTGTGCATGATCGTTTCTCCTACAGTGCGCAATGTGCTGAAACGTTACTTAAACCCTGATGTCGAGGCGGGCGTCGAGTCTGCCCTCGCCCGACGGCAACCCCGCTGCGGCGATTGAACTCCGCTGCCCGGCAAAACCGTCGTCTGACTGGCTCGACGTCGCGCTGCCCTTTTGCTGCCGGTCGCCGCGTGATCCGTCCGCCGATCCGTTTGACATACCGGGCGACGTTCCCGTGCCCTGCCCTGTTGCCTGCCCATTCATGTCAATGCGCACATCCATCGCTTGACTGCCGCCCAACCTTGCCTGCATCTCCGGCAGGTGTGCGGCAAGCGTCCTGGCCAGTTCGCCGTGATCGAGCGAAATCTGCGCTGAGATCAGGTCCCGGGTCGCAGAGGTGCTGATCGAGATGTTGCCAAAGTCGTTTGACCGCATACCAACTCGCATCTCGGACTGACCCATACTCTGGATCAGCTTCGCTGTGTTGATAACGGGCACAGCCTGCGGCAAAGCGATCGTAGCCGGAGCAGCTGTATCCGCCGTCTTCGCAGTGTGACCAGTAACGCCGGCCGGCGTTGGAGCAGTTTGCAATGGGGCGGCGGCAATGCCCGCGTTCTGACCGTGGTCAACGGCGGCGACGGTATGGTTCGCGAAGTTGACCTGGGCCGGGGCAGCGCTTTGCCCCTGCTGGGAGGCGTCGCCCTGGCTCTGGTCGCCAGATGTGCGCAGTACCTTGAGAGCCTGTCTGCGATGCGGTCTGATCCGATGCGACCTGTGCATGCTGCTTTAGTCCTGTGGCATCGTTGATAGCGTTGTCGGCGCCGTCCTTGCCATTCGCGACGGCTCCGACCGAAGGTTTCGCCACCGCCGCCGGGCTCACGCTCGATGCACTGGCCTGAGCGGCGACAAGCAATCCGCCGCCCGGCTGGATCAGTGCAACGAGCTGATCGGCTGTAGCGCCTGGAACGCCGAGGCTAGTTGCCAATCCGCTTGGATCGGGTGTTACCGCCGGTGGGTTAGCCTGACTGGTTGATACGGAGCTCGATTTCGGAGCAACGTCTCGCTTTAGCAGATGGGTTCACGGCGTCATGCAAGACTGGCGCCGGGGCCGCATTAGAAGAGGCGTCCGGGATTGCGTTCGGGACGACAGGTGAAGCCGAATTCTGGCCGACGCTCGGAAGTGACTGCCGGGAAGTGCGGTTGGGACGGTGCTGGGAATGGCATCTGGAAGCGGTTTTTGGATGACACCGGAAGCGACACTTGGGGCTGGATTCGCAATGGGACCGTGAAACTGCACTTGAATCCGCGCTCGGAACCGCGCCCGGCAGAGCACTCGGTGCGACACTTGTGACACGCACTCGGAGCGGCGCTTGGAACGACTGCGGTGGGAACCGCTTTTTGGACAGCGTCCGGGAAGCAGTCGGTGCACTGGAACAGCGTTAGCGACATGAAACTGCTGGGACCGCTTTGGACAGTTCCGGGAGTACGCCTGGAACGCGTTACGCGAAGACGCCGTGTTTGCGTTCGGTACTCCATTCGGGGCATAACTCGAACTGCGTTCGACAGATTCGTCGCAGTCTGTGATACATGTGGGACTAGCGGCAATACCGATGCAGTCTGTGGAGAATCGTTTTCCTTCTGGGCGTGACTCGATGGGACGCTGTCCGACTTAGCGACGACTGGAGGAACAAGCTTCGATTCGATCGGCAAAAACGTTACCGCTGGAACATCGCGCATTGGCTGGCCAGCCGCAACGGTCGAAGCGTTCGCGGAACGACCAGGCTCTCCGAGGGGCAGCTGCATCGGGATGAGGGCTGGATTGATCAACGGCGGTTGCTGAGCCACCAGGACTTGCTGCTGCACCATCTTCTGAGGAGGAGCAGCCGACAGGACAGCACGGACATGGGGCATCGCGGGCGGCGGTTTCGCATCCTGCGAAACAGGTTTCTGCCGGCGCCCGGTGCCTGTGCCGGCTTGGTTCGCGGTACCTGCACTTGAAGATGCTTTGGAAGCCGCAAGCAGTGATTCATTGAATGTCCGCGGGGACTGATCGGAGACCTGTGCCAGCGAAGCGGCTCGAGTCGTCACGGGAGACACATTGAGCATTTCGACGATGGGTGCGACGTTCACGCCGATACAGTAGCATTTGTCGGGCCAAACAAATTTTCGCCGAAGCCGATCCATTCGAGATCGCTTTCCTCATTAGAGTCAATGGCCTGGACATGAACCAGCTTTGCGTCGTGAGCCCCTTGAAGCCGACCCGGCAAAGTTTGCCGGATAACGCATAGGCAAAGGCTGCCGAGTTGAACCAATTGCAGGATTTGATGAGGAATGGGACGAGCGCCCTACACTTGCTCGCCAGCACTAGCTCATCGACAGGACGGCAATGTCAGCAGCGGCCTCGCCGGGCAATGTAGTTGTCATCCAGGACCTTCTGCTCACGTTTACTTATATCGGAGTCATACGCAGTGCGTTTCTTTTCGCGCATATCGGTGAGCATTTCGCGATCTCGGCGAGCCGCATCGTAAACGATGAGTTGCGCATCTCGTGCCTGTTCGAGTTCCTGAATTTGCGCTTCGAGGTCTTTCCTGCGCTGCTTGAGCTCTTTCACCTGCCCGTAGGAGGCATGAACCTGAAGCCCGATAGAGGGCTTGAAGACGTCTGCCTGACGCGAAGCGTCTGTTTCCGCAAGCTGGACATCGATGCGTTCGAGGTCATCGAAGATGTTCGAGATGTCGAAAAGGATTTTTTGCAGTATGCCTTCTTCGCGCTCTTCAATAATTCCGCGCACGCGAAGTACGGTAGCCAGTGAAAACTGAAATGCCATATCAGCTCGGGAGCTCAAGAAGAGATTTGACAACTGTCGCAAAGGGGATAATCTGCTCCGGACGCTGCTGCAGGAAGGCGTTCAGTTGGGGTAGTATTTCGACCGCCCGGTCAAGCGTTGGATCGGCGCCTTTCTGATAAGCGCCAATGCGAATCAAGTCTTCAGAACGATTGTAGGAAGCCAACAAGAGGCGCAGGGCCTTGGCCTTTTGCATGTGCTCTTCGGAAGTAACATTCGGCATCAGGCGGCTCAGGCTCTCAAGCATGGAGATGGGCGGGTAGTGATTCCTCATGGCCAGGTTTCGGTCGAGTATCACGTGCCCGTCGAGCAACGAACGAACGGTATCGGCGACCGGATCCTGCTGATCGTCGCCTTCCATCAGGACCGTATAAAACGCGGTGATGCTGCCACTCTTGAAGCAGCCTGCCCGCTCCACCAATCGAGCCAGCATATTGAGCACTGAGGGCGTATAGCCTTTCGCCGTTGGCGGCTCACCGGCCGACAAACCGATCTCGCGTTGCGCCATGGCGAATCGGGTCAGCGAGTCGACCACCAGCAGCACGTTCTTTCCCGCGCTGGCGAAATACTCCGCGATGGCGGTTGCCGCCAGGGCTGCACGTAATCGCAGCAGAGGAGATTGATCGGAAGTAGAAACGACCACCACGCTTCGCCTTCGACCCTCTTCGCCGATCACCTCAAGGAACTCTCCAACCTCGCGTCCGCGTTCGCCCACCAGTGCCAACACCGTCATGTCGGCGCCAGTGCCGCGGGCCATCATACCCAGCAACGTGCTTTTGCCCACACCACTGCCGCCAAAGATACCGATGCGCTGGCCGCGCCCGCAGGTGACAAAAGCGTCGAGAGCGCGAATGCCGCAGCCGAGCGGCTCGCGGATAGGTACACGATCAAGGGGCAACGGCGCCGACCCATCAACCCACACCGACCGTTGTGCCCGGTATTCGCCTTTCGAATCGAGGGGCCCGCCAGTAGCGTCAATCACCCGGCCCAGCAGGTCACTGCCAACGCGAATCGATGACCGGGTGCCCCAGGCAACGATCCGGTCTCCGAAGCGGATGCCCTGCGGATTCTCAACCGCCATGGAAAGCATGGTCGATCCGCGAAAGCCAATCACTTCGCCGGAGTACTTTTTGCCGATGGCGCTGGTGATCTCGCAAGACTCCCCGATAGAACAGAAAGGCCCTTCGGACTCGATCAGGTTGCCAACCACCTGCAACACCCGTCCTCGCCAACGAAGGGTCGACCCTCGATCCAGGCGGTCGAAATAGGGAGCAAGCAGCCGCAAAGGACTCACTTGATCACCGGCCTCTGCGCCAGCAGATCGAAGAATCCCTGCTCAACTTCTTTCATCTGCGCTTCGATGCTGAAGTTTGCCGATCCCAGTTCCGTTTCGAGAATGCAATCCGCGGCGCCCAGATGAGCATCCTCTACGATTTCAATGGTCGAACCGTTGAGAGGATTGGCCAGAAACGCGCGCCACTTCCCTGCTTCTGCCGGCGAAACGCGCACCGATACGCTCGAGCCGTCGTGCAACTTATCGATCGCCACACGCACTAACGCCGCGACCAACATGGGGTCAACCTGGGCCTCGCGATGCAGGATCTTGGCCGAGATGGCCAGGGCGAGTTGAACCACGTCGGACTCAACGCGGGAAAAATAATCCCTCCGTTCCACCTGAAAAAGTTCGAGCGCCTGCCGGATCTTATCCGCCTCCGCGGCTGACCTCGCTTCATATTCCATCTTGAGACGCGCCTCGGTCTCGGCCACGGCCTCAAGCCGGGCGACATTCAGCAGAGCCTTCACTTCTTTTTCCGACACGCCTGCCGCCACGGTCGGCTCACGTTCCTGTTCTGCGCCAGCCTGCCTTGGTTCGCTCACCTGAAAGGGCGCAGGAGCACCCATATCCCGGTATGAGAACGATTTAACCGGAACTAAGAATTCCTGGTTATCTAATACATCAGACGACATACTCATCATTTGCCTCGCCCTTCAGTACAATTTTCCCCTCGGTCTCAAGCTGCCGGGCAATCGCAACAATTTCAGACTGCGCTTTCAGTACGTCCTTATTACGCATAGGGCCGAGCGATTCGATATCTTCTTTGAGCATTTCGATGGCCCTTGACGACATCGTGCGAAAAAAGTGATTTTTTAATTCTTCGTTGGTTCCCTTGAGCGCTGTCGCCAAAACTCTCTTGTCAATCGCTCCCGTAAGCTCACGAACTTGCGACTCGCCCACCTGAATAAAATCGTCAAAAGTGAACATCAGATCGCGAATGCTGATGGCCAGCGTCGGTTCCTCGTTTTCAATATCTACAAGAATCTCCTGGGCTACGGTCGTATCGATGCAGTTCATGATGTCAGCCACGCTCTGGAAGCCTGAATAGGCCCGCTTGCCCTGCTCTCCGACCGCCTTCAGTCGTTGGGCGAGTACGGTGGAAACTTTCGCCGCCATCTCGGGCGAGAAGCGCCGTAGGTTCGCCAGTCTCTTCACTGCTTCGGCACGAATCTCGTTGGGAAGGCTCATGAGCAGGGCCGATGCCTGTCGATCGCCAAGCTGGCCAAGGATAAGTGCAATGGTCTGAGGATGTTCGGCTTCGAGAAATCTTGCGAGTTTCTGAGGATCGGCCCGCTGTAACGACTCCAGGGGATTGAGTTCGCGGGCCTTGGTCAGCCGCTGCATGATGCCCTCAGCGTCGTCTTCCCCGAAAGCCTTAACCAATAGACGCCGGGCCAGGTCATGTCCGCCCTGGATGATGAAATCCTGCGCCTGGGTAATCCTCTGGTACTCCTCAAAAACCTGAAGCGACAATTCCACCGGTACTGTTCCCAGACCTGCGACCTCGTCGGCAACTCGCTGCAAGTCATTCTCGTTCAGATTGCGGAACACGGTCGCGGCAGAATCCTCTCCCAGAACCGTCAACAGGATTGCCGCCTTTCGTGCGCCGCTGATGGTAAGCTTTTCGAGCGGCGGTGTCATGGAGTCTCTTCCCGCAGCCACGCACGCACGGCGTTGGTGCTGCTTTCAGGTTCGGCCTTAACAAACTCGGCAAGTTGCTTTCTGAGAACCTGGGAACGTAGCGCGAGACTGGCCGCGGTTTCACCTATCGCTACAGCCTCAGCTTCAGCAACGAGCTGGAGCTCGACTTGCGGCCAGCAGTGGATTCGGAGCTGCGAGCGCGCGCTTCTGGATGGGCCGAAGCATCAGCAGGTAGACGAGGAGGAAGAGGACCAACAGTCCGGCGTAACGAATGATCGAGGAATAGTCATTGATTCCCTTCCGGGCCTTATCGGCAAGAGTGATGGGAGGAATTTCGGCCGCCACGGGGCGGTCAAAACTAAGGTTCTGGACGCTGATCACGTCGCCACGAGCGCTGTTGAATCCGATGGCGGCCTGGGCGAGTTCGCTAATGGTCTTCAGCTCCTCGGGAGTTCCTCTTGTGGTGAGTCTCGACCCACTTGCCCTTTTCCTGTTTGCGCTCGACGGCGTCGTCGAGCAGCACTGCGGCGGTGAGGCGGCGGATGCTCCCGGCCGGTTCAATCACATGGCGAGTCGTTCGATTGACACCGTAGGTGGCGCTCTCTGTTTTTGATGATTGGCTCGGCTCTTTGGAGGGTGAGGTCGGAACGGTTGAGGGTGGAACGGTTGTGGGTGCGCCTGCCGCCGGGGGGGGAACCGGCTTGGCCGCGGCTACGTTGCTCGAGGTTCCAGGCACTCCACCAACGCCCGCGCCCGGGGCTGTAATGTCTTCGGAGCGCTGCATATTCAGGGTAACGCTCACGGCAGGATCGTACTTCTCCTGGCTCTCTTCACTGCTGCCGGTTTCGTATTCCACGTTGACCGATGCGCGCATGCGGTCGGCTCCGACGACGGGTGCAAGGGTCGAGATCAGCCGTCGTGTTAATTCCTGCTCGATGCCGTCGCCTGGATCGGTGGGGCCACCACTCAACCCAAGCGACTTATTCGAATCCGCATCAATAATCACAACATCCGCCGGCTTCAGTTCATCTACCGCGCCGGCGACCAAGCGTGAGATTTCCGAGATCTCTGCTCGCGACAGAGTTCCACCCCGAAGCCGCAGCGTGACCGAAGCCTTTGCACCGCGCTCCCGGTCCATGAAGACGGAGTCGGTCGCCATCACCAGGTGGACCCGAGCGCTTTTGACGTTGCTCATGGTTTGAATGGTTCGCTCAAGTTCGCCTTCGAGCGCCCGCTGATAGTTCACCTTCTCATCGAACTCAGTCTGTCCCCAGGAGACCTTGTCGAAAATCTCAAAGCCGATGCGGCCGCTGTGGGGTGAATCATGGGAGGCCACTTCGAGCCGTGCGGCGTCGACCTGGTCCGCCGGAACAGTTATGGACGTGCCGTCAGGACTGACAAGATAGGGTATCTTTTTCGCCGCCAATTGGGCCGTAATCGCTTGCGCGTCGGCTGGTTCGAGGCCCGACATCAGTGGCTTGTACTCGGGCGTCGAAATCATCTTCACAAAAAATGCCGCAACGCCCAAAGTGATGGCGAGACCCAAACCAAGATAAACGCGCTGCTGCGGGCTGCGGCCTGCCCAGAACAGCTTCACGCGATCCATCGCCTGGCCTGCGCCCGCTGCTTGTTTGGTAACCGCTATTTGGGTCTTGGCCGCCATAAGTCCTTAAGCTCGCCGCGTTCCTGGATCTGAGAAGGGGATTTGCTAGAACTGCATTTTCTCGATGTCCTGATAAGCGCTCACAATCTTATTCCGAACCTGCATCATCATCTGGAAGGCTACATCCGCCTTCTCGACCGCGATCATTACGGTGCTCACGTCGCCGCCGACACCTTTCAGCAAGTTACCAACCTGTTGTTCAGCGCCGCCGCTCAGCTGATTCAGATGATGCAGCGCGCTCGATAAAACTGCGCCGAACCCACCCTGCCCCTCCGCCGGTTGCAGCGACGGCAATTTAGGGAGTGGACTGATCGTGCCGATGCTGCCAAGACCCGTAACTACATTGCTCATCTTCTGCTCTCCTCTAGCTCTTAAGGATGCCGATCGCCTGCTGGATCATCTGCTTGGTCGCAGCTACTGCGGAGGCGTTCAGTTGGTAGGCGCGCACGGAGTCCATCAGGTCCACCATCTCCGCAGTCGGATTGATGGCCGGATAGGCGACATAGCCCTCCTTGTTGGCGTCTGGATGGCCTGGCTCATAACGCATCACCGCAGGCGATGGATCGTCGACAACGTCAGAGATTCGCACGCTGCCGGGGGTCGGCCCTTGAAACTCGCCGCTGTTGGCGAGGGCCAGCCGGAAGGAGGAAGCGCCACGCGTCTCGAAGACAACTTCCCTGCGCCGATATGGGCCGCCGGCCTCGGTGTGTGTCGTCTGCGCATTGGCCATGTTTGCGGCGATGACCTCAGAACGTTCCCTTTCAGCCAGCAATGCAGAACCGCTGATCGATAATGAGTCGAAGAGATTCATAATTAACTTCCTCCGTTGATGGCGCTCAGTGTTTGGTGAAAGTGATTCTGTATCAGCTGGATGGCAAGCTGATACTGCAATTGTGTCTTGGCCAGCATGAGCCCCTCGTGGTCAAGGCTCACGTTATTGCCATCCGGGCGCTCCATCAGACCTTGAACCAGGTGAAAGACGGGGGTCAGTTGCACGGCTTCGGCGCCGTCCTCCGATGAATGCAATGCCCCACTCATCACCTTGTTGAACTCGCTCTCGAGGTCAATGTCACGCGTGCGGTAACCGGGTGTGTCGATGTTGGCCATGTTGGCCGAAATCGCCTGTTCGCGGCTAGCGGTCAGCTTCAGGTAGCTCTCCAACATCGCCATCATCGGTAGGCCGGTTGTCATGCATACCTCCTTGGGGGTAATCCGTATTCCTTGATCCTGTTTCGCATCGTGCGCACGCTGATCCCCAACATCTCAGCGGCGTGGGTCCGGTTGCCATGCGCCAGGGCGAGCGTGTTCTCGAGATGCATTTTCTCGAGCACGGATATGGGCGTTCCCGGGACCGGCATGAGGAGCGAAACCGCCCCGGTCTTTCCCAATGGCCGAAACTCCTTGTAGAAACATGCTGCGTCGATGCTGGCGCCCTGGTTGAGGGAGAGCACACGGCGCATGAAATTGGCCAGCTCTCGTATGTTGCCGGGCCAGCTATGAGCCTGCAGCCTATCAATGAAGCTCGGATCAAGCACCGGCACGGCACTGTCTGTTTCCATGGCGAATTTTTCGGCAAAGTACCTGGCCAGCGAGCGGAATGTCTTCGATGCGCTCGCGAAGGCCGGGGATGGAAAGAGGAATGACGTTCAACCGATAGTACAGATCACTACGGAAGCGGCCCTGTTCCACCATCGCGCCGAGGGAGGCGTTGGTGGTGGCAATGACCCGGATGTCGACATGGATCGACCGGGTCTCGCCGAGTCGCTCGAACTCGCGCTCCTGAAGAACCCGCAAGAGCTTGGGCTGCAGGTTGAGCGGCATTTCACCAATTTCGTCGAGCAGCAGTGTGCCCCCATCCGCCAGTTCGAACTTCCCGGCTTTGGCCATATTGGCGCCAGTGAAGGCGCCCTTGGCGTGCCCGAATAGTTCGCTTTCCAGCAGGTGTTCCGGGAGAGCCGCGCAGTTGACTGCGACAAAAGGCTTTGCGGCTCCGGTCGCTGCTTTCATGGATAAACTTCGCCAGCAGCTCCTTGCCGGTACCACTCTCGGCCTCGATCAGCACATCGGCGCCGGTGCTGGCGGCAGCACGGGCGCGTTGCAGGGCCTGGAGCAACAAGGGAGAACGGCCGACTATTCCCGCCCCAGCGACTGCGATCGTTACGTTTTTCCTGGAAGCTCTGCCGGGAGCTATTTTCTCGCTTACCCGCTGCATGACGCGAGCGGCCGCGGCCTGGAGCTGTTCAAACGATATTGGTTTGGTCAGATAATCGAATGCACCGCTGCGCATCGACTCTACTGCTTCAGGAACACTGCCAAACGCGGTCAGCAGAATCACCGCAGTGGCAGGCGAGTTCTTGAGCACGGAGCACATCACTTCAAACCCATCGCCATCCTGCATGCGGATGTCGCTCACTACCAGATCGAAGCTTGAGTGCTCCAGCACGCGCGTGGCGTCGGCCAACGCCGGTTGCAGTTTCTACATGCCATCCGTGGCGCTGGAAATTGGCCTCGAGCGCTGTACGCATACCGGGCTCGTCGTCAACCACGAGCACGGAGGAGTTTCTGCCCTGCAAAGAGATGCTGTTCATGCTGAACCGGCTTCCGGTTGAAGTAGGGGGAGAGAGAGCGTGAATCGAGCGCCACAATGAATTCGGTTGGAGACGCAAATCTGACCGCCGTGCTGCTTCATGATGCGGGCGCAAACCGCCAGGCCCAGCCCGGAGGTATCGCCACTCCCGCTAAAGCCCGGCTCGAAGATATGTTCAATCTGGTCAGGCCGGATGCCGCAGCCGGTGTCGGAGAATTCGACGATCACGTGGTTCTCGCCCCTTGCGGTACCAAGTTCGGTCCGCAACGAAACAGAGACGCTGCCGCCAGCCGGCGTGTGACGAATGGCATTCGAAATCAGATTGAGAACTACCTGCTGGAGCGCGCTCTCATTGCCCATTACTGGATTCTGGTGGTGATCAACCAGACAATTCAATGAAACCGCGGCCTGATGGGCGAGAGGCTTAACAAACTGAACCGCGTTACCAATCACGGCAGACAAGGAAACCGGGGCGAGCTTCAGTGAGCCGGAACCATGGAAGCTCAAGACATTGTTCACTGTCCCGGAGAGCGTGCGTATGCCGACGCGCAAATTAGAAATCCATTGCTCTCGACGATCTCCGTCGTTCTCAATCAATTCGGCAAACAGTTCCAGGCTGGCTAATGGATTTCTAATTTCGTGGGCGAGAATGGTCGTAATCTCGGCCAGGGCCATCGCCTCGCGAGCGGCCCCGCGCTCCTGTTCGGCACGTCTCTGAGCGGTTATGTCGCGCAGAATCAAGATCGTCCGGTCGGGCTTGCCGCCCCGGCCTGATTGGTGGAAGAGCGGTCGATTACGAACCTCGAGCCAACGTTTCCCTGAAGGCTGGTTGACGCAGAACTCCAGTCCGGTGTCGCTGCTGGATGCATTTTCATAAGAGGATTCGAGATTGACGCCACTTAAGGCCGAAATCTGCCGCAAAGTCGCTTTTGATCCTTCAGGGAAATGCGCCCCATCAAGTCCCAGTAGTCGTCCGCTTTCCGGGATTGATCATGGATATTTCCCCCTTGCGATCGAGCACCAATACCCCGCAAGGCATCGAGTCCACGATCTGCTGCAGATCCAGCCGCATACGTTCGTTTTCCGCAAGGCTGGTGCTCAGGGCCGCATTCCGCGCCGACAACTCCACACGAAGCTCGGACACCTCCTCTTGCAGTTGGCGGTAGGAATTCTCCAGTCGCGAGGACGCGGAGATGAATTCGGTGAACGCAGAGGCGAGGAGCACGGCACTTCTTGCCTGCATCTCAGATTCGTCCTTCGCGACCCGCTCACTGGATTTGCCCGCCGCCCTGGTTATCCGCGAGCAAGGCATTCATTGGTTCAAGATGAGAACTAGGCAGCATCTGCCTATTCATTAGCACGGCGATGGCCAATTCGATTTTGCGGCCCGAAACGGGAGATCATCGTTTGGCGGCGCAGGTTCAGTCAGGAAACCGCTTTAAAGAAGAATGTGCTGGGGCAAGATCTCGCGTTCACCACCGACAAATATGCTGGCCCGCTCGACCACGTTTCGCAGTTCGCGGACGTTTCCTGGCCAGTCGTGACGGCACAGAGCCTCCACCGCTCCAGCGCTCAGGGTTGCACCGGGACAGAACTTGACCAGAAACGCCTCGGCGAGCTTCTCGACGTCTCCCAGGCGCTCGCGCAAGGGCGGCAGCTTGATGGGAAAAATCGCCAGGCGATAATACAAATCCTCGCGGAACAGGTGCTGCTTGACCAGGCCGTGAAGGTCGGCGTTGGTAGCAGCCACGACCCGAACATCCACCTTCAGATTGTCGTTGCCGCCAATCCTCTGCACTTCGCCCTGCTCCAGAAAACGCAGTATCTTGCTCTGCAGAGACAATGGCATGTCGCCAATCTCGTCAAGGAAGAGAGTTCCCCCGTGCGCCGCATGGATGCGGCCTATGCGCGATTGCACAGCACCGGTGAATGAGCCTTTCACGTAGCCGAATAATTCAGCTTCCAGCAGCGGCTCAGGGATGGCAGCACAATTAATCACCACCAGGGGCTGCTTCTGGCGCGGACTGATGAGATGGATCGCCTGTGCAATGAGATCCTTGCCGGTGCCGCTCTCCCCGGTCACCAGAACCGTCGTATCCCGGCGAGCAACCATGTTCGTCAGCTCATAAACGCGCTGCATTGGTTCCGTGTCTCCGACCATACCGCGAATGCCCCGGCCTGCCGCTGTCATTGCCCGCCAGCGCGCGGCGCAACTGAATCGGCGAAATCGAATTGGGCTGCGCATTTCCACCGCAATAGAGCACTTCGGTCAGCTGAGCGGAGAGTGTTGTGGGCGATGATGCGCCTAGAACAAGCTGCCCGGTATGCGAATTCACGGTGAGAATCTGCACACTGGGGAACTGTTCCCGAACCATGGCGCTGAATTCGCTTGACTCAAGGTCCGGGAGCAGCGGATCCAGCAGAAGAATCTCGCTGAAAAGTTCGTGCAGACACTCCAGTGCTTCAGCGCCACTGGCAGCTTCGGTCAAATTCCAGCGGGGCTGACGAAGCTTCTCTCGCAGCTGGAGGCGAAGCCTGCTGTTGGGACTGACGAGCAACACGCTGATGGTGTTGCTCTCGTCCACACGAGACTTCGGCAGGGCGGGCGCGCTCATAAGTCACTTTCGGCTGCGAACGATTCTCACAACGACACGACTTGAGTACTAGTACGCGAACGGCGCCAGCGGCAGATCGATGCGCACTGTGAATGGCTGCAGGCTCAGAGAAAGGCCGGCTTGCTGGCTCCGCATGTTGGCTTCGGCGACGGCCATACTGAGGCTCGCTTCCGCGTCGATTACGGCAACGGACAGATGCAAATTTCGCACTACGATTTGAACTGCATCGGCAGACGGGGAGGCAATCAGTTCGACCGTGTCCTGGGCGCCGGATAGCCTATGGACAACCAGCAGCACCCTGGATAGAGCCTGCAGGGTTCGGGCGCGATCGATGAGCACAGGCGGACAGGTATCGGGCACAACTGAGCTAAGAGCGATACCGTCTTGCTGGAACATGAGGTTGACTCCGTCAACCGCGTATGCGAGCAGAGGGAGGATCGGGGTTGGGGATAATTGGGGCCTGATGCTCTCGGCCATGACCAGCTGCTGCAGGCAGCTGAACAAAGTACACACCCGCTGCACCTCCACCGCTGAGCTTGCGGTCAGTTCCCGCAGCTCGTCGGAGTTCATCCGGTCTGTATGGTCTTTGCTTAAGCTGGCCAGCAGCACGGTGAGCGGCTGGGCGGCGGCATGGATGCCCTGGGCCAGGTTCGAGCAAAGTATTTCCGATGCGGACGACGATTCGCGTGAGATCTGGTGTGGCTAATCATTTCTTAAGACGTACCCCACGCCACGAACGGTGCGGAGCAATTTCACTTCTCCCTCGATGTCGATCTTGTCGCGTAGATACTTCATGTACACGTCGACGATGTTGGTGGTTGGATCGAACGGAATGTTCCATACATCGCGCATGAGTGTCATGCGTGATACGGTTTTGCCGGCGTTGTCCATCAGGCACTCCAGAATGGCAAACTCACGCGGTGTCAGATCGATGGTGCGCTCGCCACGCACCACCCGGTGTTGTTCCCGGTCGATACTCAAATCGCCAACCTTTGATGAACTCACTGCGGAGGAGGAACCGCGGCGCAGCAGACCGCGGATGCGCGCCAGCAATTCGAGGAACGAAAATGGTTTGATCAGGCAATCGTCGGCTCCCTGCTCCAGCGCCAATACCAGGTCCTCGGTACGATTCCGCGCCGTCAACACCAGCATGCGCAGCTCCGGCTGGATCAGACGCACCCGCCTCAGCAGCTCCATTCCGTCGATTCTGGGCAGGTTCAAGTCAAGTATCACCAGGTCGTAGATGGAGTTCTGCAGGGCTTCCCAGGCGGCCTCGCCATCGAGCGCGACTTCGACAGAAAAGAGCTTGAGCTTGAGCGCACGACTGAGAAATTTGCCCAGAGAGACATCATCTTCGACGATCAGGATCTTCTCGCCCGCCGGCGACTTGGCTGGATCGCAGGGCGCGTTGCCGGCGGTTGCGAAAGCTCCTGCAGAACCCGCATCGCCTCCCGGCCGCTTCGGGGGTACAGGCTGTGCCGTCATTCACTGCACCTGGTTTCTTTCGCACTCGTAGCGGCTACAGTGGCGATCGATCGATAGCGGCCGGAAGACTGCGAATCGCCTCAACAGGGAGGGCCGATCGGGCGTGGAGCTCATAGCTGAGGTCGATTCCTTGAAGAGATGAGGGCTCTGTGCCGATAGATACGAAAGCGTCGATTGGATTTGTATGTCGGTTCCGCGCCACCCGCGCGGGACCGGCGGGAATGAGAGCCTTGGACGGTATCCGCAGATTCGTATATCGCGAACCCCGTATGGCGGCCGGCTTCCACGTGGAATTCGTTACCGCAGGCTCGCCCTTCCGTGGGTTATGCCGGGATGTCAGCGACGCCGGGATTCGTGCCGAGTTTGATGATCCCCTCACTGTCGGTGGCTCCGGGTTACTCATCCTTCGCCCTCCAACCGGAGTGCTCGAGTTGCGTGCCCAGGTCGCTTATATCGAGAAGCAGCAGGTCGGGCTCTTGTTCCTCTTTGAAACACCCTGGGAACGCAGGATGACCATAGAGTTTATCGCGGCTATTGGCAACGACGGAGGCACGGCCCGCAATCGTTCGATTTTGATCTTTTCACGCTGCTACTTCTCCGGTTTTGCTTGCTTGGCAGTTGCCGCCGGCACCTTGGCCGGCGGCGATGTGGGAGCAGGATTTAGCACTTTGGCCGGCGGCAAGGAGCCATTGCTGGTGAACGCGGCCGGCTGTTCGGGTTTGACATATTGAATAATCAACGTGACCCTCCGGTTCGAAGCATCCTCCGGTTGCAGAGGCTTGCGCAGGTTCTGATCGGCGTAACCGCGCACCTGGACAACCTGTTTTGGCCGTAAACCGCTGTTCTCCATAAGACGCCTGGCTGCGTTTGCGCGGTCTGTCGATAGCTCCCAATTACCGTAGGTCTGGGAATCGGAAAAAGGCTTGGAATCGGTGTGGCCCTCAATCGAAACCGGGTTGGGTAACTTGCCCACTTCGACGGACAGTACCTTCAGCAGGTTCTGCATGATTGGGGTGGGCTGTGCCTTGCCGTTTTCAAAAAAGGTTCCGTTGGGATCCTCCATCAACTCGATCTTCAAACCTTCCGGGGTGACGGTCATCTCAATCTGCTTCTTGAGCTTATCGAAATCCGCCAGCTGCTCCATGGCCTTCAGCAGGTCTTGCTTCAACTTTGCCATGTCTTCTTTTTTGACCACGGGAGCGGTTTCGCCGGCTCCGCCTAACGCGGTTCCCTTTTTCTGGGCGACACCATTCGGGTCGCGAAAGTATCCACCCACGGCCTCCTGCACGGGCTTGCTGCTGTTCATCAGCCAGAGCACGATAAAGAGTGCCATCATGGCGGTGACAAAATCGGCGTAGGCCACCTTCCAGGCGCCGCCGTGGTGGCCGCCGTGGCCGCCTTTCTTCTTGATAATGATCGGCTGTTCGTCTGCCATGGTTTGATCGACCTATGCGGCTCCGGGTACGGCAGCGGCCTCACCGGCTTTTTCTCTGCATGCTTTCTCGACTTCGGCGAAGCTGGGGCGAGCATGCCCGGGAATTGCGCGGCGGCCTATTTCAACCGCCATGATGGGCGAAGTACCCTTGATAAAGGCGAGCATCACCACCCGGAGAACGGCATAAAAGCTGTGCTCCTCTTCCACGATCTTCGACATATTCGCGGCCAGCGGCCCGAACACTCCGTAGCAGAGCAAGATTCCCAGGAAGGTTCCTACCAGGGCGGCAGCCACCTTATGTCCGATTTCCTCCGGCGGTCCACCGAGCGAACCCATAGTCACCACCACGCCAAGCACTGCGGCAACGATGCCCAGCCCGGGCAATGCATCGGCCACGCTGCTCAACGACTGCGTTTGGCTGATTGGACGAATGATGATGGACTTCCATATCAAGATCCATCATCTGGTCCACATCAAACGGGTTCACTCCACCGGTGATCGCCATGCGCATGGTGTCGCACACGAAGTCCCGGGCGTGATGATCGCCAAGGAACACCGGGTAGCGGGAAAATATGGGACTTTTTTCCGGATCTTCGACATCGCTTTCGATGGCGATCGCACCTTCTTTTCGCGACTTTGCAAACAGGTCGAACATCATCTTGAGGGTGTCCACATACCGCTGCTTGGAAAACGGGGATCCTTTGATTACGCCCATGAGGCCGGCGACCATTTTCTTCAGGATGTGCATTGGATTGGCCGCCAATACCGTGCCAATCGCCGCACCGCCTATGGTGACCAACTCCGCCGGCTGCACAAGAACCGGAAGTTTGCCCTTCTCCATGAGGAAACCACCGATGACGCAGGCAAACACAACCAGGATCCCAATGATCGAAAACATTTTCTATTCCATCCCATCCGAACCAAATCTTCTGCCAGGTTGCAGTCGACCGAGAGGCAGCGGATCGGCCTGCGATGAACAGGACCCTTCCTTCCCTTGTATCGGCAGCGTAAAAGTTCTCATTGAGCGTCGCGCGAAGAAAACCGCCCATGGAACGAAACAGGCTAGTGAAGATCAACCACGGCGAAGGGACGATATCTCATCCTGACCAGAAACAACTACGCCTGCGGATTCGCTTTAGGTGACTCGATAAATGGCAAGGGCAGCCAACTGACTCTCGTGCACTGGTTGACCGTCGGCGTCAGGGATAGTGGAAGGATTATCGGGCACCGGCTCGATCTGCGCTGTCCTATTTTCAGACGTCAATCGACCCATGCTGCTGCTGTAACCCGGCGACTCAAGTTCGTTATCCTGGTCGTTAAACTGGCGTTCTCGCGCGCCCGATCCCAAAGCGATGCGATGGTTGTAATCGAGGAGCAGACTCTGCCACGTCTCTTCGCCGCTTGCGTCGGTCTGGCCCGGGATGAGTTTGGATGCAGCGTGGGGCCCGCCGTAATCGTCGGTCCGGCAACTCAAACTCGTTGCCAGTCGATCGGGTACTGATCTCCGGGGAAGATCGGCAAGGTCCAGGGCCTCTGTATAGAGGAGCGCGAACGCGGCCTCGGAGTCATCTCCAAGCGCAACGTTGCCGCGCCCTAAGAGCTGGTTCGCAAACCGGATAAGTCGGTGCGATTCAATTGTCGGTACATGGTTGTCTCTGATCACACTGGCGCGGGCCCCGGGGACGCCGGCATTTAGAACCTGCTCACATCCTCCGACACGTCGTTTATCGGCAGCTCTTCCTCCCCCTTGAGCTCTCATTTCGGCATCGCAAGACTCGAATGCGAGTACTATCAGAAGCTTCTGTGCGGGATGGCATTCCAATTGCAGGTACCTCCTGATTGGGAGACCCCTCTCTGAGAAACAACGAAGTCAGCGAAAGAATGAGCGGCCGCGGCGCAGCAGACGAGCCTATGCCCGCACCGGCGGCACGTGCCTCGCTCGACCCGGAAGATTGGACCGGCTTTCGCGAGCAAGCGCACCAGATGCTCGACGACATGCTCGGGTACATGGAAAACATGCGCGAATTTCCCGTGTGGCAAGTGATCCCGGACGAAGTTCGCGCGCGCTTTCGGGAAGATCTTCCCGCCCAGCCCATGCCACTGGCGCAGGTTCACGCAGAGTTCATGGCCTCGATTCTGCCCTTCGCGGCGCGCAATGCCCACCCAGGTTTTCTGGGCTGGGTACAGGGCGGCGGGACCGCGGTGGGCATGCTGGCGGAGATGCTGGCCGCGGGGCTGAACGCCAATGCCGGCGGCCGCGATCAGATTCCGCTGGAGGTCGAAAACCAGGTGACCCACTGGATGCGCTGCCTATTCCATTTTCCCCCAGCAGCAAGCGGCCTGTTCGTCACCGGTACGTCGATGGCCAACCTGCTCGCGGTATTGATAGCCCGGGATGCGCGCCTGGGCCCGGATGTTCGCCGCCACGGCGTCGCCTGCCTGCGCTCAGAAGCTGACCGCTTACGCCTCGACCGCCGTGCATGGAAGTGTAGTGCGAGCGCTTGATTTCGCTGGGCTGGGAAGCGAGGCGCTGCGGCTGGTAGCCGTGGACAGCCGGCAGCGAATCGACCTGGCAGCGCTGGAGCAGGCCATCTGCGCAGATCGCGCTCGAGGCTTCACCCCGTTTCTCGTCGTTGGCACCGCGGGAACGGTGGATACCGGCGCCATCGATGACCTCGACGGCATAGCCGAGCTGGGCGCTCGCTATCAGCTGTGGTTTCACGTGGACGGCGCTTACGGTGCGCTGGCCATGCTGGCCCCGGAGCTGGCGCCACGACTCAAAGGCATCGAGCGAGCCGATTCGCTGGCCTTCGACTTCCACAAGTGGGCCCAGGTACCCTACGACGCCGGTTTCATTCTGGTTCGCGACGGCCAACGGCAGCAGCAGGCGTTTGCTTCCTCCTGCGCCTACCTGATGCGGGAACAACGAGGGATGTCTGCCGGCTCGCCATGGCCGTGCGACCTGGGCCCTGATCTCTCGCGCGGCTTTCGTGCGTTAAAAACCTGGGCCACCCTCAAGGTTTATGGCATGAACGCGATCGGGGCGGTCATCCAGCGCAGCTGCGAACTGGCGCGATATTTGGAGCGCCGCATCCTGGGCTCGAACGAGCTCGAGCTGATGGCGCCGGTGGAGCTGAACATCGTCTGCTTCCGCTACCGCTTCCATCCGGACAAGCTGGCTGACCAGCTCAATCGGCAGATCGTCATCCAGCTGCAGGAGTCAGGCGCGGTCGCACCCTCAACAACAACCATCGCGGGCCGGTTGTCGATCCGCGCGGCCATGGTGAACCATCGCACCAGCCAAGCCGAGATGGACACCCTGGTGGCGGCAACGCTGGCCGCCGGCCGGGCTTTGCAGCCGGGCACAACAACCCCAGTGGCAACCGTGGCGCGAGCGGGACAGCAGGATACAGAGGCTCGATGTTCTACTGGACCCAGCCAGCGATTTGCAGCAGGACGTTGCCGTCGCGCTGCGCTTTGAGCGGGCGACCTTGCTGGCCGAGATGGGACGCAACCTGGAGGCCAGAGGCGACTATCTGAAAGTGCTCGAGCTCGAGCCCGCCCACCGGCTAAACCTGTTCGGGCTGGGCCGGCTGCTGGTCAGCATGGGGCAGCGCAAGGCCGCGCAAATGGTTTATGCGGAGGCGGTGAGGTACTATCCCGACGATGTTGCTTTGCGGGTGAACCTGGGCAGTGTGCTGCTCGAAACGGACCATCCGGCGGAGGCCCGCTCCCATTACGAAAGAGCGCTGGCCATCGACCCCGAGTTTCCCCAGGCACATGGGGGCATGTACTACGCGCTCACCCGGCTGGGCGAGCCGGAGCGGGCCCGGCTGCACCAGGAGAAAGCGTTTGCGGCGAAAGCCGTTTTTCCCTCTTCGTACCGGGGCGACAGCGAACCCATTCCCGTGCTGCTGCTGGTCTCCTCCACCGGCGGCAACACGCCCATCGAGAAGCTGGTCGACGAGCGCATTTTTCAGACCTATGTGGTCGTCGCGGACTTCTACGATACCAAGACGCCGCTGCCGCTGCATCGGCTGGTCATCAACGGCATTGGCGACTGCGACGCGGCCGGGCAAGCGTTGCGGGCGGCGGAGTCGCTGCTCGCCTTCACCTCGGCGCCGGTACTGAACCACCCCACGGCAGTACGCGTAACCGGCCGTTGCGAGAATGCCAGCCGATTGCAAACGCTGCCGGGAATCATAGCTCCTGCTATGGTTACGTTTCCCGTATGCATTGCTCGCCGGGCAGGATGGAGCCGCCGCACTGGCTGGGCGTGGCTTCACCTTTCCCCTGCTGCTGCGCACTCCGGGCTTCCACGGGGGAGAGCATTTTGTGCGCGTTGAGTCGGTGGCAGCACTGGGCCGATGGAGTGGCCGAACTGGGTGGATCCGAAGTGACGGCGATTGAGTATCTCGACGCCCGCGGGGCCGACGGATGGGTGCGTAAGTACAGGGTGATGATGGTTGGCGGACGGCTTTATCCGCTACACCTGGCGATCTCGAAGCATTGGAAGATTCACTATTTCAGCGCCGACATGCGGGACCGTGCCGAGCATCGTGAGGAGGAAGCGAGGTTCCTGGCCGATATGCCGGGGGTACTGGGCGCGAAGGCGATGGCCGCGCTGGAGCGGCTGTTGGCCGCGATGAAACTCGATTATGGGGGCATCGACTTCGCCCTCAATCTGAGGGGCGAGATTCTGCTCTTTGAAGCCAACGCGACCATGGTAGTCGAGCAGCCGGATGAAGACCCGCGATGGGATTACCGGCGTGCGGCGGTGGAACGAATCCACGCCGCAGTGCGCGATCTGCTGCTGGCCAGTGCAGGCGCGGTCCCGCTTATTAATTCTCCATCCCTATGAACGAAACGGCCTGTCCGGCCGATAGAAGGTCGAAGGGGTGTGTTCCCGTGCACCTGCCGGAGATCAGATCATTTTGCATCAGATATCGGCAACATACAACTATTGGCTTGTCGCCCTGTCTTTCGCAGTTGCGATTCTAACCTCTTACACCGCCGTTGACCTCGCAGCGCGCGTCACCGCCAATCGAGGCTTCGCCCGCAGCGCCTGGCTAACCGGGGGAGCTTTCGCCATGGGTAGCGGCATCTGGTGCATGCATTTCGTCGGAATGCTCGCCTTTCGCCTGCCGATACCTGTCTACTACGATATTCCCACCGTCGCGCTATCGCTTTTGGCTGCAGTCCTAGCCTCTTTGACCGCACTTTATGTAGTTAGTAGAGAACACATGACACGGGTACACACGGTGATTGGCAGCCTGGTCATGGGTACCGGCATTGCCGCGATGCACTACATCGGAATGGGCGCGATGCGGCTCGCCGCAATGCACCAGTATAACCGCGCACTAGTTGCGGCTTCAGTCGTGTTGGCCGTCGTCATCTCCTTCGTCGGCCTGACACTTATCTTCTATCTGCGCCACGAAAACCGTGGCCTGCCTTTCAAAATCGCGATCGCTGTAATTCTCGGCTTGGCCATCCCCGTGATGCATTACACCGGAATGGCCGCGGTCAGCTTCAGGGCAATGAGCGGAAGGCCGGATTTCGCGCACTCTGTAGATATCTCTGCACTGGCCAATTTCGCAATTTTTGCCGTCACGGGGATGATTCTCGGGTTCGCCTTGATCACGTCGCTCATCGATAGGCGCCTTTCCATTCAGCACCTGCTGCTAGAAAGTGAACGAAAAATGCTCCGTGCTTTGATCGATCACATTCCGGAGAGCATGTATGTCAAGGACACGGAAGGCCGCTTTCTTCTGGCCAACATTCGGGCAGCGCGAACTCATGGTTTCGACGATCCGCAACAGATGATTGGCAAGAGTGACTACAAACTGGAAAGAAGGTTGCACGAGGACGAGCAGCGGGTGATGCACTCAGGCCGTCCCTTGTTTAACCAGGAAGAGACCGCCCTCGACGCCGCCGGCAATCGCATACATGTGCTCACAACCAAGGTGCCGCTGCGCGACGGCCAGGGCCAGGTCGCGGGAATTGCGGGCATCGAGCTAGACATTAGCGAACGCAAGAAGAATGAAGAAGCACTGCGCGAGGCGGAGCAAAAGTATCGCGCCATCTTCAACGGGTCGTTCGCCGGTCTGTTCGAGCTTGGGGCCAACGGCTGCGTTCTTAACGTGAACCCGGCGATGGCTGAGCTCCTGGGATATGAAACCCCGGAAGAGGTACCTGCAACCATGACCGAACCTTTGTGGACCAGGGCCGTGTTACCCGAACGGGGCGCGGAGTTCGCGGCCAAGATGAAAGTTGCTGGATACGTCAGACATTTCGAGATGGAGGTCATCCGTAACGACGGAAGTAAGATATGGGTCTCGTCCAGCGCTCGAGCCAAGTGGCAAGGCCGCGCTCTGATCGGTTATGCGGGCATGTTCGAGGATATTACGGAGCGGAAGTTGTTACGTGAGCAGTTGCTGCAGGCGCAGAAGCTTGAATCGGTGGGACAGCTGGCAGCCGGAATCGCCCATGAGATCAATACCCCTGTTCAATACATCGGGGACAACGTTCGCTTTCTGCAGGACAGCTTCAGTGAACTGATGACTCTGAATGCTGGATATGGTCGCCTGCTGGCCGCGGTTCACAGCGCGGCAGTGACACCGCAGTTACTGGAGGAGATCTCGCTGGTGGTCGAGAAGGTAGATGTCGATTTCCTGGTTGAGGAGATTCCGAAAGCGATCGAGCAGACGCTGGAGGGCGTGTCGCATGTGTCTGCACTGGTCGGGGCGATGAAGGAGTTTTCTCATCCGGGTACGGGAGAAAAGGTTCCCCTGGATCTGAACCGCGCCATTGAAAGCACCATCACGGTCGCCCGGAACGAGTGGAAGTATGTGGCGGACATGCAGGTGGAACTGGACCCCACGCTTCCGCAAGTCACTTGTTTCCCCGGTGGGTTTAACCAGGTGATTTTAAACCTGATTGTCAACGCGGCGCATGCAATTGAGGATGTCGTCGCGAGAGGTGAGAAGGGCTTGATCACGATCCGCACACGCAGTCTTCCTACGGCTGTTGAGGTGCAGATACAAGATAATGGCGCGGGGATTCCGGAGAAGGTACGCCCGCGTATCTTCGATCCTTTCTTCACCACCAAAGAAATCGGTAAAGGAACCGGACAGGGACTCGCGATTGCACGCTCTGTCGTGGTTGATAAGCACCAGGGAACCATTGACTTTGATACGGAAGACGGACGGGGCACCACCTTCACCATCCGCCTTCCTTTTGAGGCCGTCCAGTCTACTTCACCGGACCTGGCGATAGTATGAAGCGAATCCTATTTGTCGACGATGAAAAGAATGTTCTTGACGGTGTGCGGCGGATGTTGCATGCTGCCCGGGATCGCTGGGAAATGGAGTTCGTCACCAGCGGAGATGCAGCATTGGCGGCCTCGAAGAAGTGCGCCTTCGATGTTGTGGTCAGCGATCTCCGGATGCCGGGCATGGATGGGGCAGAATTGCTGGGACACATCCGAGACCAGTTTCCGGGTACAGCGCGAATCATTCTGTCCGGATATTCGGAGCCAGCGCTTGCTGCACGAGCTGCCCCCGTCGCCTGTCGGATACTGGGAAAGCCCTGCAATGCAAAGGAACTTGCGGACACCATCGAGTGCGTCTGTACAATTCAGGACACACCCTGTAACCCGGCGTTGTGACAGATTATTGGTTGCTGATTCATTTTGAGGCATCAAACCGCACGCGGCGAGACGCGATGAAGTGGTCACAGCAGCAGTATCGCACCCATCATGTATTTGATTGCAAATAGCCGCAGATGAGGCACATATCGCGCCCATCCCTGGAACGCACTGTTATGCTGCCGCAATGCAGGCAAGGAGTAGGTGACGACCGCCGTGCCACCCGCTGTGGTTCCGGGAATAGGGACTGCCTGGCGTCCTTAGAGATTTCTTTCGGCAGGGTTACCATAGACCGCCCCCTAGTTCCCTGGGCTCGATCTCCGTTAGCACGGCGTCCCAGCTCCGCTGTAGCCGCATCTGCTCACCGGTGCGTTTCGTCGCGTCGGTCATCAGATAGCAGGGCATTCCGCAGCAGTCACATTGCCGGTCGTGCAAGGCGAGGCCGACTATCCGCGTATTGCAAGCTGGGCAAAGCTGTGGGTTTTCGATGAGCTTGATTTTCATACCATTTCGTCCTCACGAATTCATCGGGACAAAGAGCTGAAACTTCCAGTTACGTGTGTTGTAGAACAGTGGCGCGCACATCTGTCTTTATCAATCAGGCAACGGGAACACCGTTCCATGCCGGGTTTGTTGTTATCCCGTCTACAACTAAAGACTTCGGATTGCCTGGTTAAAGCGCCGGCGCAGCCTAGATCCACCGACCGGAATGCCGATAGGACCATATCTCGCATTGTCGCGCAAGGCCTTTGAGTCGGTGCGCGAAGGAACAGATGTCCAACTTGATCAAGTCCCTCGGAGCAAACCAGGTGCGGTGGCCGCATCAGGTCATACTCTTCGCATCAGCTTGCGTGGCTTGCCTGGTGATCTCCTGGGCAGCGGCCGTGGCGAACGCACAGCAGGTTTTATCAGGACATGTTCCGCCCGCGGTGGCCAACTCGCGGGCCCTGAACCAGCTGGCGGATTCGACACGGCTCGACCTCGCGATAGGATTGCCGTTGAGGAATCAGAATGAACTCGATGCGCTGCTGGCAGAGCTCCAGGACCCCGCGAGCCCGAACTTCGGACATTACTTGAGCCCGCAGCAGTTCGCGGCGGAATTCGGTCCGACAGAGCAGGATTATCAGACGCTGATCCAGTTCGCTCATGAGAACGGCCTGGTGGTAACCGGCACCCATTCCAACCGCGTCCTGCTGGACGTCTCCGGTGCGGCTTCTGAGATCGGGAAAGCCCTGCATGTCAAGATGATGGTCTATGACCACCCGGTCCGAGGCAGGTTCTATGCGCCGGATCGCGAACCCTCGCTCGACCTTGACGCGAAGGTGCTGGACATCAGCGGGCTGGATAACTTCGCTCCGCCCCAACCGATGAACCTCAAGAAGATCCCGCTGGAAGAGGCGGATCCGTATGTAACCGGAAGCGGACCCGGCGGATATTTCATCGGCAAGGACTTCCGCGCCGCCTATGCGCCTGGGGTTTCTCTCACCGGAAGTGGCGAGGTCGTCGGGCTGCTTGAATTTGACGGCTTCTACCCAGGCGACGTGGAGAAGAATGCGGCCCAGGCAGGGCTGGCGCCTGTACCTACGCAGACCGTACTGCTCGATGGCTTCAACGGAGCACCTGGCAGCTCAAATACCGAGGTGATCCTGGACATCATGATGGCCTCATACATGGCTCCCGGACTTTCCAAAGTGATGGTCTATGAGGGTTCTACCCCCAACGACGTTCTCAACCGTATGGCGACCGACAATCTGGCGCAGCAGCTGAGCTCATCGTGGGGATACGGCATCAATGCAACCACAGAGCAGATTTTCAAACAGTACATCGCCCAGGGGCAGTCGCTTCTGCAAGCCTCCGGCGATAGCGGCGCATACGAGAATGGCGTGATGACGCCTGCTGACGATCCTAACCTTACGGTTGTTGGGGGAACGAGCCTGAACACTTCGGGTGCGGGGGGACCGTGGCAGTCTGAGACCACGTGGTCCGGCAGCGGCGGGGGCGTCAGCACCGTTTACCCAATTCCAAGTTATCAGCAAGGGCTCAGCATGGCCGCCAACGGCGGCTCCACGACGATGCGGAACATTCCCGATCTCGCCCTGACTGCGGACCTTCAGATGTACCTGATCCAGAGCAACGGCCAGGCGGTGGTGGTGGGCGGCACCAGTGCCGCGGCCCCGTTGTGGTCGGGATTCGTCGCACTCGCCAACCAGTTGGCGGCTGCCAATGAGAAGCCGCGCATTGGTTTTCTCAATCCGCTTATCTACGGGATCGGAAAAAGTAGCAACTATACAGCTGATTTCAACGACATCAGGAGCGGAAACAACAGCGGGTTCTCCGCGGCCAGCGGGTACGACCTTGCCACCGGATGGGGCTCTCCCTCGGGCCAGCATCTCATCAACGATTTGACCACCACATCGGGGCAGCCTTCCTTCTTACTTTCCAGTTCCACGTCGGCGCTCAGCGTTGCCCGGTCGAGTACAGGCTCGGCGACCATTACAGTGACGCCGGAGAATAGCTTCAGCGGCAGTGTGATTCTCGGTGTGTCCGGGCTGCCGAGCGGCGTGAAGGGGACCTTCAGCCCAACGACCACCAGAAACACCTCCACAGTTACGTTTACGGTTAGCTCCTCAGCTGCGAGCGGCACTTACCCGCTTACCATCACCGGGGCCGCGGGAAGTCTGAAGAGCACGACGACCATCGCGTTGACCGTGGTTATGCCCAGCTTCAGTCTTACTTCCTCAGCCGGCAGCGTCACTGTTCCGCGGGCGGGCAGCAGTAGCAGCACCATCAGCGTGATGGGCAAAAATGGCTTCAGTGGCACTGTGGCTTTGGGTGTGTCCGGTTTGCCGAGCGGCGTGACAGCCACCTTCAGCCCGTCCAGCACCACCGGCAAGAGCACCCTGACCTTCAAGGCCGGCACGGCCACGGCGACAATAGCTACCGTGACTGTGACCGGAGTTTCGGGCCCGCTCACAAGCACCACAACCATTGTGCTCACCATCACCGAGCCGAATTTCACGCTGTCTCTTCTACCCGCTAGCCTGGGGTTGCCCCGCGGAGCATCTGCCGCCGGTATGGTAACGGTCACCTCACAGAATGGTTTTAGCAGCGGCGTGACGTTTTCTGCATTGGGGCTTCCCAGCGGGGTGACTGTGGAATTCACGGCTCCAGGGGCCACGGGCACGAGGCTGATGACCTTTACCGCCAGCAATACGGCGACCCCAGGGAGCTTTCCCATCGTCGTTAAGGGTGTTTCGGGTGCGCTGATCAGTAGCGCTTCCCTTACGTTGACGGTGATGGTTTCATCGAGCGGCCCCAGCCCGGTGAACCTGTCGCCTGCTTACAACATCAACGCCATGGTGATGGATGGCTTGCCTTTCGCCGGAGGCGGTCTGGATGGAGGTCTGAACGGCAGTAGCACAGCCTATTCCGCCAACCTTATCGGCGCGCAGCAGACCATCGCCGGGGCTTTGTTCTACTTCGGGCCGGCCAACGCTCCGGATGCGGTGAGCGCAAAGACTGTTTCGCTCACACGAGGCCGATTCTCCAGCATCAGTCTACTGGCCACGGGGGTGAATGGTAGCCAAGTTGCACAGAAGTTCAAAGTGACGTATACAGATGGCACATCGTCGACCTTCACCCAGAACCTGAGTGACTGGTTTACGCCGCAGGCCTTTCCTGGGGAGCTGAAGGCCTTGAGCATGCCCTATCGCGAGAATGGCCTGGGGGAGCGGGACAACCGCACCTTCTACCTGTATGAGTACAAATTTGTCCTGAACCTAACCAAGACCGTAGCCTCCATCATGCTGCCCAACAACCGGAATGTTGTCGTTCTCGCTGCAACCCTGAGCAGTGCGACTACTTCGATCCGGTAGAACCTCAAAGAGCAGAAGAAGCTAAGCTGCAACAGCGAAGAGGATTCGCTCCTGTTGCTGCCGGACGAGCCGATGATGAAGATCGCTCGTTAATCAAGCTTTCTCCGCACTTGAGTCCGCAACCATGGACCCACTGGTATACGAGCCAATGAAGAACTCGGAAACAGTAGAGGATCCAAACCGCGCCGCATGCGCTCGATGAGCTTATCTGCGACATCAGCGGCACTCACGTAATAGATGTCGTCCGTTGACGCCTTTTGGGTATTCGCGATCTTCTTCATGTTAGAGGCCTTCAACCTTTCCCGTATTCCTGATCGGAGTTGGGAACCTTCTATTTAGCTTTTCGGCGTCTCGGGGGTCTACTTCATAGCCGTATAGTTGCAACCGAGCACTTAAGGTGGGGAGTTCAGCGGCGAACGATTTCCCTCCGGGAGAATCAAACGGCAAAAGAGATGCCGGCGAAGGTGACTACGCTGTTTTCATCGATATTCCATTGCTCGTAACGGTGCAGGGTCCCGCGGGCCTGGGGCACGGCCTTCATAAAGCTATAAATTGGCGAGGATCCGCACCACTTCAGGTCGTCTTGATTCTCCTTGATGAGATCCCAAAAACCTCGCGCATCCGATGCGTTCATTCGGTCGATGCGGAGCTTATCCCGCTCTCTCACCAGGTTCATCTCGTCCCGGTTTGCATGGGCGGTACAATTATCCCCGAATCGCGTACCCATATGGGCCATATCAACACCCAGCACCCAGAACAGACGTTCTTTCTCTCGCTCAGCAATCTCCTCGAGCGCCCCGAGAAAGCGCTTGACGTGGTCGTCATCTTCGGGAACTCCGCCTGTATGGATACTTCTTCCGAATGATCCGCACAGAAGCGGAAGAATGCACACGTCTGCGCCGTAAATGGCCTGCAGAAAGATCACCTGAAATTCGATCGAGTGCTCGATCGCATGGCAATAATCCTCTGCCAGTGACGCTGGTTGAGCTTCTAACTCCGCCACAAGAGCCTGGTCTATCCTCGTTCTTCCAAATGGGGTTTCGAAGGGCTTTCGCGTCAAGCCAAACTTGCCGGGTTGTCCATAGTGGGAAGTTCCCAGCACCACGAAGGTGCGGTCACGCAGATCGGGGGTTAGTTCTTTATAGGCCGACCGGTAGCTCTGCCAGCCGCCTTGCGGACTGACGTGCGGCGCGGCAATCCCCATGATTCCCTGCTGGGTTGCAGCTGCTCCCTCAAGATACTGCCGCATGACGCCGTCTAGCAGCCCGATTTCTGCTGGATATGAGGTCCCTGCATGAGCCGCCTGACGCACTGGACTCTCGGCAAAAGCAGAAAGACGGTGTTGCTTAAGCTTGCTGTAGGTCTCATCTTCAAGAAAGCCTGCCTGGCTCAGTGCTTCGATCAAGTGTCCAGCCGCGCTGCCGATTTCGGGGCTGGCCAGGGAGCGGGCAAGCTCCGTCTGCAAGTGCAGGTCTGTTCGTGTCCCATCGAACAACAGAAGGCCTGGTATCAAGGACGGAGGAATGATCAGCGTGGTGTCCGAATATCGAAGGCGGTCGCGAATCAACAGCCCGGGCCGGTCCGTTACCGGTGAGAGCATGATATCCAGGTCCCTTCGCAGTTTGGGGAGGATCATTTTTGGAGAACCAGTGTCATCCGATTACCTTCGATTGCCTTTCTTTGGCCGGTGCGACGTGCTCGTAACGCAGCCTCGGATGAAGCAATTGGACTTATCTTACCGTATTGCATGGTCATGTTAGCTGGGGACCAAACAGAACGGTGCGCTCGTGTGTGGTGTCTTCATCCGAGCCGAAAACATTAACATAGTGACCTCTGCAAGAGGTGTGCTATTCGGTACTAACGCCAACGAACAATTACTGACCTAATTCGCAGCAGAGCCGTTCCTCAAGTTCCTCATTTTAGAAGCCGATACAAGGATTGCGAGGGCTTTCCGTGAATCCCAGGGCCTCATCGTCATGGCCACTCGCCAGCTTGTGATTTTTCAGATGATTGCGCCGGGAACGAAACATAGCAGTATTGTCGAGGCAGCTTCCTCTTGCGATGGCGGCATGCCAAAGACTGCTCTTCCTAAAGAGGCGAAACATCCTTACAGTCGCGGTGACGAATGAATCGCACAACATTGGCAGTAATTATCGTCGGGATCGCCATGCTGATAGGCCTGCTCGATTTCTGGACCCCCGCGGAGCTCGCCGGATCAGCCTTGTTCACTCTCCCACTCGTCCTATGTATCCTCCGGCGTTCCAAGTGGCTGCTCTGGGTCACGGCCGCTATAGCTGCCCTGTCAAGCGTCGCCGCTGCAATCTGGGGCTTCCATCGCATAGCACTTCCCAGCCCGTGGGTCGATTCGACAAACCGCGGACTTCTTATCGCGATTCTTCTTACCCTTACGATACTGATCCATCTGTGGATGAATAAGAGTCAGAAGGCGGTGCTTGCGGTTGCGAAAATAGAGCATCACAACAACAGCTTGATAGCCCGGAATGAGCAACTCGAAATCGAATTGACAAAGATCAAGACCCTCAACAAGGGGAAGCGAAAGCCGCTCGTGCTTACGATAAAGCAATATCAAGCATTCGCCGGGCAGCTTTCTGACCTGCACAGGACCATGGTTGTGGCGGCCATGTGTTCCGGAATGCGAGTTTCCGAGGTGCTTGCGCTCAGGTGGGATCAGTTGGACTTAGCCAACGGCCTGTTGTCTATACAACCACGGGTTGCAAATGGCGGGATGGTTACAGCTGAAGGGCCCGAAGGGCCGCTTCCCATCGACCCTGTTTTGCTGGAAAGCTTATTGGAATGGCGGAAAAAGACTTCGAGCAGCGGGCTGGTATTTCCGTCGCACATCACGGGCCGCTGCTACTATGCCGGACCCATCCAGCAGGACTACTTCAGACCAGCGGCGAGGAAACTCGGCCTGGTGGGAGTTTGTTGGCACACCTTTCCCCACTCCTACAGGAGTTGGATGGACGAAGATGGAACGCCTAGGGGAGTGCAACAGAAGCTCATGCGTCACGCGCCCGCGGCAACCATCATGCATAATCATGGCAACACCTCATCGAAACCCAAAGCAAAGGCTAACGGCAAGGTCGTCCGGCAGGTTCCAGCTTTTCGGGATGACGCTTCCGCCGACGCTTCGTAGCCCGCGATTACAAGGAGCTTCTTACTCTCTCCACCACTGATTGCCAGTTCCCGAGTTCCATTTGCCGGAAGAGGCGCATGGTGGGATACCAGAGGCAATCCTCGCGATCCAGGAGCCAGCGCCAGTCGGGCGCAAATGGCAGCAGGACCCAAACCGGAACGCCAAGCGCACCGGCCAGATGCGCAGTCGAGTTATCGATCGTAATCACCAGGTCCAGGGCCGCGATCTGCGCGGCGAAGACATCCAGGTTGGAAAACTGATCGACGGTCCGATCGATGAGGATGGGCGCGCCTGCCGCCGCTGCCTGGTTCTCCAACGTGCCGGGATCTCCGTATTGGAGGCTTACCCATCGGATATCCGGTCGAGTAAACAGTGGAGCGAGCAACGACAGGTCGATGGAGCGAATGGGGCCCGTCTTGGTGCTTTTTGTATACCACGCCAGACCGATCGAACGCCGGCCATCGGCATAGCGAGCGCGCAACCGTTTCCTTGCTCTCGGATTGGCAATGAGGTAGGGCGAGGTGGTCGCCGCAAAGGCCGAACGGTCTGTTCGGAACAACCCCGGCAGGCTGCCGATGGGCAGTTGTGAAGCGATCTCCAGTTCTGGATGATTATCCGGATCGCAACCGGGGAACACGTTGACTCCGGGAAATGAGCGGGTGAATAGAGTTTTGAGTCGAGCGTCACAATCCAGGATGCAACGGTTGCCAGTGCGGATCACGTCCGGAATAAGTCCAGCGAACATGATTTCGTCACCAACTCCCTGTTCGCCCCAAAGCAGCAGGCCTCCGGATGACAATTTTTCGCCCGCCCAAGCCGGCTCCTGATAGGCCCGCCTCGGGGTGTCGTGATCGGTAGATTGCCAGCGTCGTTCATAGTTATGCCAGCCTGTCGCGAAGTCCGCTTGAAGCAGCTGAGCCAGAGCCTCGGCAAAAGCCGCTTTTTCGTAATGTGGCCGGAGCATCAGGGCGCTTTTGTAGTTTGCTAATGCGTCTTCCAATTTGCCCTGTTCGCGGAAAACGTTGCCCAGATTGTAGTAGGCCTCGCCATATTCAGGATTGATGGCCAGCGCTTCTTGATAACGTGTGACGGCTTCCTCTAATTTGTCCTGGTCTCGGCAGGCGTTACCCAGGTTGTAATAGACTTCGGCGTAATTCGGCTTAATCGCCAGGGCCCGTTCATAGCAGGCTATGGCCGCGTCGATCTGGCCCTGCTTTTGTCGCGCGTTGCCCAGGTTGTTATGGGTTTCGGCACACGTTGGCTTGAGAGTCAGCGCCCGTTCGTAGCATGCGATGCTGCCGTCAAGCTCTCCGCGAGCTTGTAAAACATTGCCGAGGTTCACGTGAACCTCGGCCAAGTCTGGCTTGAGGGTCAATGCATGCCTGTACAGTGTTTCAGCCTCTTGCAATTTACCTTGAGCCTGGAGAACGGTCCCAAGGTTGCCATAGTAGGATGTCCCCCTGTTATTGATCGCAATCGCCTCGCGAATCATTTCGGCGGCGCTCTCAAGACTTCCTTCCTGGTATGCGATCATCCCCAATAAATGCAGGCAGTCCGGATGGCGAGGATTGATTGCTAAAATCCGCTGATAGAGCTGCCCGGCTTCGGAGAGCCTCCCGTTCTGATGAAGCTGAAGAGCATTGTCCAGCATTCGCTGAGGGGTTTGGTTCTGCATGGTTCCCGCGACCGTCGAGCTCAAGCCAACTCTATGGCGTTGATCTTGCTGGAGACTTCAAAGGCAAGGATTTCCCTGTCGGGAAATAACATCTTGCACTCCCGCTCCGGGAGTTCGCCCAGCAAATCCGCATAGGGAGTAACTTCGCACCCCGGAAATACGGCAAAGCCTATCGTATCGGCCATTCTGCAACTAACGTTGATCAAGGCGGGCAAATTCCAAGAGTCGTGCTTTTGCCTCGCGGAATGATGATCAGAGACTATGGCCTCGAAATGCGCGGGCAATTTCCAATCCGCAATGAGGTGCCTTCCCGCATCGCAGTGATCAAATCCGAACAAGTCCCGCTCGCGGAGGAGAATGCTGCTGGGAGATCCGCTATGGGTCATCAATAAAGCGTCGTATGTCTCGGGGCGTATAACCACCATTGCCAAGCGGCCGATATCATGCAGGACGCCACCGGTGTATGCAGTGTTTCTGTTCCTCGAGTCCCCTTGGGCCAGCTGTTCTGCTATCAATGCACAGGCCAGGCTGTGGCGCCAAATAGCCCGCGACGACAGACGGTTTAGCGACTTGCCAAGGTAGGCTCTGACTCCGACGGTGAGACAGACGCCTTTGAGGTTGTTAAGGCCAAGAACGGCGATGGCCTGCAGGATGCTGGTAACGGGCGCGCGGGTCGCGTACAAGGCAGAATTTGCGATCGTGAGCACTTCGCTGGAGAACGATGGATCGGAAGAGATGAGGTCGCCGAGCTGACGCATCGACACATCTTCGTTGCTCGTCAGTTGGAGAACGCGGATGGCGATTTGAGGAAAGGAGGGAATCCGCAGATTGGCCCAGGGTATCCTGGCCGCCTGGTAACTCGGTCCACCGATCTGCACAGTCTGGGCATCCCTTCGTGGTGCAGTCTTCGATCAATCGTACGCACGTAACGCATCCCGCCAGACGGAGCATCAGGGCAAGGCTTATCGATTCTGCGCTTCTGAGTATCGATATCGGCAGGCGCATCTATCCTCTTCAGCGTGTTCAGTCACTCCGTGCTGAGATGGTTGTCGTTTCACAATCGGTCACTGATATGACTCTATCGTGCTGCGCCGATAGCGACGGTGAGCCGGAAGCGGCTGCTTCGTAGACGCCAGAAGGAAAGATACTGTCGCTTGCGTAACATTCTTAGGGCATCAAAAGGATTCGATTGGCGTGCGAAAGCATCTATCCATACAGCAAACGCTTTGAAATGCTACCGGCTCGCAAGCGGGTAATGCCGATGTTGACCTGACGGGAGAAACGAAGTGCGATGAAGGAGTGGCTGGCGTTGGGCAATGGTCTGGCAGGTTTTGCGGTAGGCCTTTTCGTGCACGCGATACCTGCATCATGGTGGCCACGATGGTTACGCGATCTGGTGGGGAAAAAGGAATGAGTGCCCGCTCCTTGTACCGCAGCTTATGCCGCCCAACGCGCCAGACCTTGAAGACCTCATCTGCCTGGCTGGTACAAATCGCATCATCTATTATCTTATCGTGTAAAATCCTGGCGTCCTTTTGACCGCAAGCCGGGAGGGTGCAGAGCTGGGCACTTAGCCTGAATTTCTCACAGGCCCCCGGGTAAGCGATGGTCCGGTAGTGAGATCTGAAACCGCAACGAAATACGGGGTATGGGGCACCCGTCATTCGTTGCGGAGCAGGCCGGTAGAGTCGAGATGTGGCGCGTTGGGTTAGGTCTGGGCTACCTGTTTCCGGCGCTTTCGTTTGCCGGTGTCTCATTATCCAGACCGTGCTCCGTTTCCACGTCCCGCTCATCGAACCGGACGTGCGCAATTAACGCATACGGCTCTCGGAGAAAGCGTCACGGTTTCGCCCGCGAAAAGTTGCGTGTCCGGTCGGTAATCCGTACCAGACCAAGTGATCGTGAAGCATGTCATCCGGGAACCTGCCGGTGGCTGCCCCGGACACCTTGTGCTTTGCACACAGCCACTGACGCAGCCTCTTGCAGGCATGCCGATCCAATGTCCGATAGGCTTTGCTGACTGGCCCAAGGCAGAAGTAATTGGCCCAACCGTTCATCATTTGGTTGAGCTGTATCACCACTGTCTCAGGATCCAGCTGAGTTCTATTACGTCCAGTCTCACTGCTGATCGCCTGACAGTGCGGATCACTCGCTTCTTAGCCGGAAACGTATGCTCCAAGTCGCTTTTCGTGCCCCTTCTTCTTCCATCCGAGCACGAACCGGCGCATGTAGAGATTACTGAGCGGCGGGCTGATCGGAGAACCCTGGGGGGACCCTCGACCTTCATCCCGATTGCGTGTATTCCGACGCTTCTTCCCTCGATCATCCGTCTCTTCAACCGCTGCTTTCATCCACATCTTGATCAGATGTAACATGGCGCCGTCAACCACACAGCGAGCTACCGACTGGAGAAGCTCAGAATGCGGAAGAGAGTCAAAATAGCCCGCAAGATCTGCGTCTACGATCTCTCCATGTCCGGTGTTAATCAGTTTGGGGACGTGCCTTACTGCGTCCAGTGCGCTGCGGCCTCGCCGATAAGCGTACTGTTCCGGTTGTAGATCGACCTCGAAAATGGGATCGAGCACCAACACCGCCGCCATCATAACCACACGGTCATGAATGGCGGGCACACCTAGCGGTCGCTGCTTTCCCCCGGGCTTTGCTATGTATACCCGCCGTACCGGGAGTGGCTGATAGGTTCGGTTCTGCAAAGTAGCCCGGCTTAGAAGCAAACGCGTAGGAGTCTTCACTGATATCGTCAAACTGGAAACGGCCATCATGATCGGTGAGCGCTGCCCGCTGAGTTCCCACCTGCACCCGTGCGCGTGCGATGGGCTCGCTGGTAACACTATTGACGACCTGGCCGCTGACTGTGTGCGAGTTGGAGGCTGTCTGCGGTCCTGCATTCACCTGGCTGAAGCAAATGGTTGCAGCCGTCGCAAGCACCACAGACGGAAGCAGCCGGAGAATCCGGTTGATGGTGGTCATTCACGCCAGCCCGATACGCTAAACAGGGTAGCACTGAAAAAACCAAAGGCGATGAGACGCGCTCCCGAAAATGGCCCCGGGCGCTCGCCGATTCAGCCGATGACGCTGCAAAAATCAGAACCTCTGAACCTACCTACACGTCAAGCTCGTCAGTTGGTACTCATTTGTCACTTGCATCGGGTCTGCCGGAGGTAACTGGATGGGTTTGCTCCAAATATTCTATGTATCCTAGCAGTGCTCCCCAGTGATAGAACCGGTCGCTGCTGGTCACATCATCTCCTGTACCTGTAATGGCATTGTAGTTTTCATGAACATGTCCTTTTTCTGTCCACTCCTTTAGAAAGAGGTCGAATGACTTTTGTGCGAACTCCTGGCGAGCCTTAGGGTCGTCGTAGTTGCGCAGCCCCAGGTAGACGAGATAGTTCATCGGACCCCAGATGCGGCCTCGCCAGTAGTTCTGGTCATGAAATGCGGGATCATTACGCGCAATCGATGGAATCACCCACTCACCCCAAAATTCATCGGTATTCAAGAGATGCTTTTGGATCATAAGAGTGGCTTGAGCCGGAGTTGCAGCCTTTGCGAGCAAAGGATAAAAGTTGGTAGGTGAGAGTCGATGGCTGAACTTGCCGGTGCGGAGATCGCGATTGAGAAAAATGCCATCTTCTGGACTCCATAGCGTACCAAGCTTCGTCCGGTAGCGGGCGCTCCGGTCGCGCAACTCTCTGGCGTCATCTGACTTGCCTAGTGCATCGGCTATCTTAGCCAGAGCGTCGCAATCGGCGATATACATGCTGATCAAACCGACATCGGCGAATTCCAGAACATGCGATTGTGAATTGTAGGTTGTGTCATCGTACATCGGGCTATTGTCCAAGCCCGACTCCAGGATTGCTCCGGCCCGAGTTCCTCGCGTCTTGTCGTCCAGGTTCTCCGGCTGGTTTTCTCTATCACTGCCCCAGGCCAGATATCCTTGAATATCGCGATGCGCCGCCCACCAGCGGTTCCATTGAAGCAAAGGCTGGAATGCCTCCTGCAGGAACCAGCGGTCATGGAACTGTTGATATATGCCAAGCACGGTAATCGACCCCACTGGAGGCTCTGACCGATCGGAGCTTTTCCAGCCACCGGTCCGCGCGTAATTGGGTACAAACCCCTCTCCCGTGGACTCGTGGAGTGTTTCAATCGCATCGGCGTAGGCCAAATCCCGACTTCCGATGGACGCCATCGTAGCGGCGAAGAACGTATCCCAATCGAAGATGACGTAACCTGCCCATCGAACGCTCCAGACCCGGCTAACCGGAGAAACCACCCGGCGCTTTTGCGGTTCGAAGATGGTATCCCAACCCAGAGTGGTTTCGATCGCATCTACGATCGGACCCACTTTGCCGGCCGCTGCGACGGACTGCTGGTACAACCGATGTTGGCGGTCGATGACAGACTCGATCTCTGCAAGCGTGCGAGGTTTACCGCTGCTGATGCCGACCGGCTGGGTGAAGTCGGTGGAGAAGTAGGGGCCCTCCACGGGCAGATTGAGATTCCCCGTGTCCTGATCGGCGCCATGACTGCCGGCACCCGCGACCGGCTTGGATCTGGTGCAAGTACAGTAGATGGGCACAGAGCCGGACGCTCCCCGTGTCTCGATGTAGTCCGGATGCCTAAGAGTGGTGCCAGGCCGATTCCAGAGGAAATTCACAGAAAAGACGATCGTGGGGGGCAATGCGGAGATTGGGTGAGAGGGCAGCGGGGTGGCAAGAAGGACCAGGTCGTCGCCGTCCCGACCACTCTGGATCCGCCAACTATGCCCCTTCCAGGAAACGCGCAGGTCAGTCGAGCTGCCATCCCAGGAGTGTTCTCCTGGAAATACCTGTTCCGCACCGGGGGTTAGTCTGCCGATGAGGGCATCGGGGAGAAATGCATCTCCTCCTTCAGTTGAGTTGTGCTCGAGGCCGATGTGAATTGCGAGACCCTCAGGCAACAGTACGTGCGTTGTCACGCTGTGCACATCCCATGTATTCCATCCCCTCGCCAAACGGTGCTGTACCTGCTCATATTGTGGAGAAATGGGCTGGGAGCCGGTTTGTTCCTTCGCCGAACTCGAATCCGCAACCGGCATATGCGGGGCAGATCCCTGGTTTGACTGAGCTTCTGCGAAGACCGCATGGCCGAGAGCAAGCATGCCCGAGAGTAGATAAGCGATCGCAATCAGAGTAGTTCTGTTGGCCGTTTCCACCAAGATCCTCCTCAACACGGTCCGCCTTTCCTGGAACAAAGCGATGGTTCTGATTCGAGGATCGCCGATCATCTCAGCGCCACGTTTCTGCAACGGAGTGTTCCCCGGCAGGTACCGTAAACGATACGCTTCCATGCTCCACCTCGATGGTTTGGCCGGGCTGATCATCGATCTTTAAGGAGAGTGTTCCAGAGGGACGCTCACGCGTCGTAATGGTCGCGGCGCGCCCCGTTTTTATAGCGAAAGAAAGACCGCGCGTATCGAGTGTGTATTTCCGCACGACAACACCGGATGTCGCTTCAAAGCGAACATCCTGGTCCCGCGTCATCGCTGTGTGATCCGGTCCGATCGCAATATCGTAGCGATGGTGGTTCCAGTTGATATTCGATAGCACACCATTCTCAGGAGGGTTCAGCATGCCAAACCGAAGGCCGTCCCATGGCGTCTCATCGATATACTCTTCGGTTGCAATCAGGCAGAGCAGCGCACCCCACGTATAGTGCTTATCCCCGCCTGCGCTTCCACCCCATGCATAGTACTGCTCGTTGGTATGCTGATTGGCTTTCCAATCGGTCATGAAGAGATCGTAGCTCTTCTCGGCGAATGTCAGCGCGACGTCGTCTTCGCCATAACGAGTGAGTCCCTCATAGACCAGGTAATTCGTCGGGGCCCATATGTCGCCGCGCCAGTAAAATTGGTCAGAAAAAACGGGATCATTGCGCGAAATGGTGGGAATTACGTACGTTCCCCAAAACTCCCTGGGATTCAGGAGGTGCTCCTGGACCATCCTCTTGGCCTGGTCGGGTGTGGCAACACCGGCCAGCATAGGGTAGAAGTTTGTCGGCGAGAGGCGGTTTGAGAAATGGCCATTCCAATAAAGATTCTCGTAGATTCCGTCCTTCTCATTCCAAAGCTTTTGCCGCATGGCCGCTTTGATCCGTTCATAATCCGCGGTAAAGCGGCGGCTGTCCTCGTCGTTTCCGAGAATGCGTGCGATCTTTGCCAGGCATTCCGCGTCCAGGGCATATAGCGAGTTGAGGCCGACATCGTCGAGCTCCATGGTGTAGGTGCTCGGGTTATAAGTGACATCGTCCCACATGGGACTGTCATCCATGCCGCTTTCCCATTTCGCGGTTTGAAGGTTTCCGCGTCCCCCGACCGAGGGTGTCGACCCTTTGTCGCTGCCCCACTCCAGTAGACCGTCACGGTTTCCGTCCCGCCACGGCTGCCCATCGCCACGATTGTTAAACCACCATTCATGCCATAGCTTGAGCCGCGGATAAGCCCACTCGAGAATGTCCCTATCCTGATTGCGCTCATAGTTCTTCCACGCGGCGTATGCACCAACCGGAGGCTCCGTCCGATCGGGAGTGGTTCCAGAGCCGGCATCAATGTTTGGAACAACACCGTTCGACGTTTGCGACAGCAGGATGGCGCGCACAGCCGCCGATGTCTGCGCGGTATCCTCCATATTCGTGAGGAGCGAACCGAAGAAGCAGTCCCATTCCCCCACCACCCAGCCGCCGAACATGTTAGCCCAATGACGGCTAATGCTGGGAAACTCAAGGCCGAGTGCAGGCACGTACAGCGAGTTCCAAAACATCGAGTTGCCGATCGCCTCGGGAGCACCATGAAAAAGCCCCTGAATGTGCGGCCTCCGCTCTTGATAGAGGGCGGCTTTTCCATCAAGAATGGCATCAATCTTTCCTGGTTGAAGCAGCTGTTTCGCCTGATCTGACAACGCGGGAACGTGCCATCCGAGGGTGGCTACGAAATGAGCGGTAGAATTTCCATCCGTAACAAACTGCAGACCCGCTGCACCGCTCATATGCTCTTCCCAGGAAGGGGTTTGGGACCGTGAGTCTCCATTCCTGGATGGATTGCCGGCGTTCGGCAATTGACCGGCATCCATTACTTTTCTTAATTGCCCTACATTAGAGAACGTGCCGTTACGGGTCACAGGCCGGTCAGTCGCGACGATAAGATGCGCCGGAGAATTGAGATGGCCGTCGATGGGATGATCGCCGATAATCTCACCCTGGTCCGCAGCGACGTGGTAGGCGCCCGTGAAATTATCCGTGTAGGGTGAATAGGACTCGATGACAAGCTGAATGTCCTGGGGGGCCTTGAGTCTTCCCACGACAGTAGTGCTATCGATGCGCGACCACTCCAACGTGACATTGGTGGTGCGAGGGGAATGGCGCCAGCCCATACGAGCATAGGAGCCATCGGGGGCGTGAGGGCCCACCTCGCTTACGGCATCAAAAATCCGTTCCCCATCAAGAAAGGTTCCACTCTTCGAGCCTACCCGGATGGCAAAAAACAGCTGTTGCCCAAAGGCTGTTGAATCGAACACAATCCCATTCCAGGCGTCGGGATCAAATGCGCCGATCGAAACGCGCTCGAATGACGCTGACTTGGTTTGTGCCAAGGATAGGACCGAGACGCTGAGAACCAGCAGGAGAGCGATTGGGTAAAATCGACCACGGAAGCGTGCAACCGATCTTTTGCTCGCTGCTCCGGTCACACTCCATCCAGGTGTCATTCGACTTGTACTTTTTTTCGAGATCAGCTTGACTGCAGCGAAAAAAGTCAACGTTTAGCTATCACGAAGCAAGATGATCCTAGTGAGCGACTTCCTGCAGTAAGCATGCTCTACGTTGCCCATATCCAGAGCAACGTAGAGTCTCACTCCCTGCAGTGAAGTCTTGTGAAGCACTAGAACAGTAGTTTCAGCGCAATCTGCATTGATCGTTGATTGCCACCGGAGGTCGTGAAGCCCTGGGTGGACGTGATTTGTCCGAAACTAGAGTCCGTGACAGCAGCATCCGGGTTGGCAAAGTACGGCGTATTGGTCAAGTTGTAGGCTTCAGCCCTGCCCTGAAGTTCATAACGCTCCAGGAACTTGAAACCCCTAAACACGGACAAATCATAGTCCTTGAGACTAGGGCCGCGAACCGAATTAGAGCCTACATTCCCGAACTGACCCGGCGGGGGCGGAGCAAAGGAAGACGTCGAAAACCACGTATTGTTAGGCCCGATCCCATGCGGATAGTGAACCGGCGCTACCTGCTCGCCGAACTGGCTATTCCCAGGGCAATCGCACGACGTCGCATCCGAGGTGATCGTGAAGGGCGTACCGGTCATCAGACGTAAGATCCCATTGAGTTGCCAGTCTGACAGGAGATACGCGGCGATCCCTCCTTGATTCATGAATCGCTTTCCTTTTCCGAAGGGTAACTCATACACGTGGCTGAAGACCAGGTTGTGCGTAGCGTCGAAAGAGGAAGGCCCGTACTGGCGCGCGAGATCAAGGTTGTCGATGAAACCCGGTTGATTGCTTCCTTCATCCATGGATTTCGAATAGGCGTATCCCAGGGTCAACGCGTAGCCGTTCGCGAAGCGCCGTGACATATTCACCTGAAGCGAGTTGTAATTGCTGGGGATTATATCGTCGCGCAGCTGTGTGCTGGCAGTGCGCCCGTATCCGATGAAAGGCAGGCCGGCTGTCCCCGTTCCGGGAGCGGCAGCATTGAGTTCCACCGCGGCGGGTAAGTGCCGCCCCACGTTTCCCACGTAGGCGAAGTTAGTAACAAAGCCGCGACCGAAATCGCGTTGATAAGTGAGGTTATAAGCTTCCACGTAGGGGATGGGGTTTCTGTGGGACATCACGAAAAAGGCCTGATTGGGCGCGTTGGTAATGATGCCGTTTGCAGGTATGGTGATGAAGTCAACGGCGGGCAGACTATAGATGGATCCTGTCACGCCGTAGCCGCCGGTGTTCCCGTCCTGGATGTTGTAGATGACCGGGAATTGAGTGGAAAGCGTTCCGCCTGTAAAGCCAAAGCGCCCTGCCCAGCCGCTCATGGCGAACCCACCGCGAATAACCGACTTACTGTCAATATTGTATGCAAAACCAATCCGCGGCTGGACTAAGTTCTGCGAAGACACCCCGTTGGCCAGATCGAGGGGTCCGCTTCCATAACCGGCGACATCAAGACTGTTGTCTGATGTGTCGTAGTTGGACGCTCCCCCCTTGCCTCTCGGTGTCACGGCAGAGAGAAAGTCATACCGGATGCCCAAGTCAAGTACCAGTTTGGGAGTTGCGTGATAAGTATCCTGGAAGAAAAGCCCGATCTGCGTCTGCCGATTCGTCGGTGTCTGCGTCATGTAAGTGCGGCTTGTCTCCTGCGGCGTGCCCAGCAGGAAGGAAGCATAGGAATTGACCAAAGAACCGTATGTTCCCAGCCCAGGCCCCCCATTGAGCTGCGTTGTTCCTGGCTGAAAATAAAATCCGCCGCGCGGGCCTCCGTTGAGTCCCTGGGGCTGCCTGCGGTCCATATGGTTTCTGTGAGCTTCGCCGCCCCACTTGATCGACTGGTTGCGAACCTCCTTGCTCCAGGTGTTTACGATCTGATAGAGGTTATCGCGATTTTTGAGTGGGTAGTAAGGACTTCCTCCGATTTGGATAGCGGACGTTCCTGTCGTGCTCGTATTCGTCGTGCCTATATCCATGAACGCCAATCCCTCGGTGGAAATCGGATATGGGTCGGGATCCGCGATCCCGGCCTGGGCATTGTTCAGGATATGATCCGTATCGACCACGTTGGTGGCATATTGGTTGTAGGCCAATCGCAGCTCGGTGAGCAGCCCTGGGCCAAATCCATGCGTAACGTTGACGATCCCGGTGTAGGTATTGTCGTTGGCATTGACTCCGTTTCCGAGCGGCTCAGGATAATAAGAAGGCGCCAGAGTGGAGTACTTAGAGATATTTGTCTCTCCAAATATTTTTGTCTGCTCGGTGAAATTGTGGTCGATGCGAGCCGTATAGTTGTCCGCATTGTAGTCAAAGGGAATGTTCGTGACCCAGTTATTTTGAATCCCGGGCAGGTTGGGCGCAGGAAAATACTTTTGGATGATCGCCGCGGGCGTGCTAATGAGATTCGCAGGAATAATGTTGTTGGCAAACTGCGCTCGCCCCGTGCCGTCCGGATTGCCGGTAAATGGATTGTAGATGGCGATCCCTGGAACCGAGCTGAAGTCTCCGTTAAGGAAAGCAGGCAGGGGTACGGTGCCGGTCGAGGTGCTGGACGAACTCTGGCGTACGCCGTGGTAGGCGCCGAAGAAAAACGTGTTGTTCTTAATGATCGGACCGCCGAGGGAGGCGCCGAAATCATTCAGGGTTAGCGGAGGCTTGGCCAGGCTCCCGCCGAAGTAATTTTTCGCCGCCAGCGCCGCTACCTGGTTGTACTCCCACAAGTTCCCATGAAATGTGTTTGTACCGGTGCGGGTGGCCATGTTGACCACGGCGCCGGCAACCCGGCCAAATTCAGCGCTGTAGTTGCTGGTGGAGACGTGGACCTCCTGGACGAGTTCCGGGGCGGGCAAATAGATGCTCAATCCCAGCAGAGGGTCCGTATTGTCGACCCCGTCGACAATTGTATTGTTTGCCGAATTGTCCTGACCATTGGCATTGAAGAACGTGGTGCGCTGTGGATCTTCGACCTGGGTGAAGCTTTGCACAGGTGGAGTGACGCCTGCCGCAAGGCCTGCCAGCCCCTGAACGTTGCGCTCCTCCAGCGGCAGGTCAGTGATCTGTCGTGCCTCAAGGTTGGTTGCTACCTCTACACTTTCGGTCTGCAGTGGCGGCGGAGCCGCTGTCACTGTGACGGTCTCGGAAGCGTTTCCGGGGGTAAGAACGGCGTTGAGCCGGGCAACCGTTGAGACAGGAACAGCGATGTCTGACTGGGTAAAAGACTTGAATCCAGTAGCACTCACGTCCACCTTATAGTCGCCGGGCGCCAGGTAGGAAAAGTTGTAAAGGCCATCAGCAGAGGTAGCCGCTGATCGCTGTGCGCCGGTCGATACCTCAGTGATTGTTACCTTCGCATTTGGAACGGTCGCACCAGTCGAATCTGTGACTGTGCCCGTCAGAGTACCGGTCACGACTTGCCCCCAAACACTCCCAACAGACGAGAGAACGAGCAATGCCACTAACAGGCCGGCCGCTGACGTCCATCGCGAAAGTAACCGTTTACACAAGGCTGGAGCATAGGTGTTGGCGTGACCTGGTATCGCAGTGGCGGAATCGATTCCACCGCCATGATTTGTGGCCGATGGAGCAAAGGCAAAGGGAGCGAAAGGAGACAGGAACGATTGGGTTTTAGTCGTGCGCATCAAATTTGCCTCTCAAGAGAATTCTTTTTTTTACCGCTTTGATTTCTTACTCGCTATAAGACGTTCTTCTTATAACGGCGGCGCGTGGGTGTCGCCAATGTTTAGGTTTCGCAGAATCAAAAAAACTCTCCACCCTCTAGCCAGCGATTCTATCGTTGGCCAACTATTTGCGTTTCGGGGCGTGTGCATCGGCGTCTGCCGCAGCATGGCTGGCGACAACACTGCGAGATGAAATTGTCGTAACGTTCTTATTCTGCGGCTAACAGGTTGCTTAGGCTCAGGCATGTCTCGCAAAAGCCAGCTTAGTTCCCTATGAACTTGCCTTAGTACAGGGATCGCTACCAGGCTTTCTTTCGCCCGCTTAGTAGATATACTTCGGCGCTAAGACGTGTCAAGAAGTTTTTCCAGTCTAAGTCCCCTATTGAACTCTGTCCAAGACGGTTATCCGGGCCACTCAAGCCCCGGGACACGCACCCATTGATAGCATCGACATTTGTTTTTTTGCGATGACCGTGGGGTTTGAGTTTTCTCTCCACCCGGGGGTTGACAATGCTCTCGCGGACCTTGTACGTCGTTGGGGTGCCACCAACGATCATGAGAGATGCTTTAGATTTGCGCCCGGCTTTTAGGCCGAAGACACGACGCTCTCAAACAGCTTAGGATGATTGCAAGAATGTGACTCATGCAAAAGAAGCTAGCAATTGTCCTGATCAGTTTAGCTGTCACGACCAGCGCGCTTGGGCAGGCGGCCCGCTCTATTGATCCGATGCTTGGCGTCGACGGCGGTGGCAATACTTTTCCAGGTCCTAGTCTGCCTTTCGGCATGATCAAACCCGGTCCGGATATGGGAGACAACGAAGGAAACGCGGGATGGAAGGCAAAAGGCGATATCAATGGATTCAGCCAGACCCATGTCAACGGATCCGGGGGGGGCCCGAAATACGGAAATATTCTCATCCAGCCAACTACTGGCATTACACGTGCAGGTAGTTATGCTTCCTCTCGAGCTGATGAACAGGCAAGCGTTGGATACTACCGGGTTACGCTCGTCCGATATCAGACCCACGTCGAAATCACCACCGCAAGCCGGGCTGCGATCTACAGATTCACCTATCCCACGGCGGAAGCCAAAAATATCCTGTTCGATGTCAGTCACATGCTCAGCGGGACGAACGATCATGGTGAGGCGCAGACCATTGTCAGCTCCTCGATTCATATCCTCTCGCCAACCGAGGTCGCCGGGCGTTCTACGTTGGTCGGAGGATGGAACAAGCAGACAACACCCTACACAGTGTATTTTTATGCGTCGACCGATACTGCCGCAACCTCCTGGGGCACTTGGAACGGAGACGTGTTCCACGATGGATCTAAGCAGCAGGAAGGTGGGGTTTGGGTTAGTAGCGGTGCTTGGCTCACCTTCGCGGCCGGCCAAAGGCCAGTGGTGCAGTGCAAGATCGGCATCTCGTTTGTCAGCGAGGCGCAAGCGAAGCGCAATGTTACTACCGAGATTCCGGGCTTCGACTTTGATGGAGTTCGTGCCCAGGCGATCGCGGCCTGGGAAAAAGCATTATCAACCGTTGAGATCAAGGGCGGAAGCGAACAAGACCGACAAGTCTTCTACACCGCGATCTATCACACCATGCTGACGCCGGTGGATCGCACCGGCGAAAATCCTCTTTGGCAGTCGGACGAACCCTATTACGATGACTTCTTCACTCTGTGGGATACCTTCCGCAGCTCCGGTCCTTTGCTCACCTTGATTGCCCCCGGCCGTCAGGCCCAGATGGTGCGAACCCTTGTCGATGTTTATCGCCACGAAGGTTGGCTGCCCGACGGGCGTTCGGGGAACTTTACGGGCCGCACCCAGGGTGGTAGTAACGCCGAGTTCGTCATTGCCGATGCCTACTTGAAAGGATTACCGGGGATAGATTGGGAAACTGCCTACAAGGGGATGATCAAAGACGCCGAAGTCTCTCCCGAAGATCAGACCCGGGAAGGCCGAGGCGGCTTGGACGACTGGAAGAATCTCGGCTACCTCAGCATCGAGGGGGTTGACCGTCCTGCTTCAAAGCAGATGGAGTACGCGGCGGATGACTTTGAAATATCGATCCTGGCCAGCGCCTTAAATCATCCTGAGGATCACGCCAAGTACCTGAAGCGTTCTCAAAACTGGGAGCGCCTCTGGGATGAGCAGGCTTCCGACGGCGGCTTCACCGGCTTCATTTGGTCCCGCCACCGCGACGGCACATGGAAGGCACCCTTCAATGCGCTGGAAGGGTGCTCCTGGGGCGGAGATACCTTCTATGAAGGCAACGCCTGGACCTATTCCACCTTCGTTCCTCAGGATGTTGCCCGGCTCATCGAGCGTTCAGGGGGCAAGGAGACGTTCGTCAGAAGACTGGACGCGTTCTTCGCTGTTCCGGGCCGCTACGACGTCACCAACGAACCGGGGTTTCTCAGTCCCTATCTATACATCTGGGCCGGTCGTCAGGATCGAACAGCGGACCAGATCCGTGCCATCCTTGCGAACAGCTTCCACGCCGGCCGGGAAGGACTGCCGGGTAACGACGACTCCGGAGCTATGTCCTCCTGGTACGCCTTCGGCAAGTTGGGCTTTTACCCAAATGCGGGTCAGGATGTCTATCTCATAGGGAGCCCCGCCTTTCCGGAGGTGTCGATTCATCTCGGCAACGGAAAGACTTTCGTCATCGAAGCAAAGAACGTAACAGCAGGAAACAAATACATTGCCCGCGCCGAATGGAACGGGCAGCCTTACACAAAGGCATGGTTCCGCAACGAGGACATCATGCGCGGCGGCAGGTTGGTGTTGACGATGTCAGCGCAGCCCGCAGCATGGGCGACTGGAGATCTCCCACCGTCGAGTTCCGCCAAATCAATGACGCAATAGATCGGGGCAACCACACACCGACGTGAGCTTTCTCTGCCGAAGCCCCATTGAATTTCTTTTAGAATCGCGTATCGTGATAGCTCAGACTAAGGGGCACAGTTATAAGGGAGCGGTCCTCGCAGACCCCCGAATGAGGCCAATAAGATGGTAAAACACTCGAGCAAAAGACATGCACTATGTCTGCTGGCAATGTGGGTTTTCCTGGGAGAACTCGTACTTACGCAAGCTACTCCGTCCTCCGATGCGGATGATCCATCCGGTGTATCTACGCCAGGTGCCCCGATCGTGCTCCGGGGTCCGAGTTTTGTTCCGGATTCAATGTTCCATGGCTCTAGCCTCGCCGGATGGCACACGTTAGGAAAAGCGGAATGGCGGGCAGAAAATGGCGAACTGATAGGCAAAGGAAGTACCGGCTCGGGCTGGTTGGTGCTCGATCGCTCCTACCAAGACACTGGTTTCTATGCTGCGTTTCGCTGCGTTGGGGCCTGCGACACGGGCGTGCTCGTCCGCGCGGCAAAGACTGAGAGGGGCCTGAAAGGTACTTATCTTTCGATCATCGGCAAGCAACTTGAAGGAGAGAGCCTGACCCTCGATGAGGAAGGCAATATAGTCGACCGGGGGAAGTTAAGGAATGCTGTGGGGCAGATTCGATTCGCCCCACCTCGGCCTGATCCGACCGCGGTCCGCTCCTCACCTGAGGTGCACAGCAACGAGGCGCCTCCCGGAACGAACATACCTTTCAAATTTCCTGACTTGAGCCTGCGCAGTGGAGAGTGGAATGAGATAGAAATTCTGCTCGATGCCGACATCATGCGCTCGTATCTGAACCATGCCCCCGAACGTAACCAGATAAGCGTCGCGACCGACGACGACGATATGGACTCCTATGGGCCCATTGCTCTCTTCGTCGGCAACGGCAGCGAGGTACACTTCAAGGACGTTTCCTACAAGGATATCGCCATCAAAAAGCAGCCCCTCGAAGAAGTGGGGAGCGGATTCCGTATGCAGCGCGTGAGTCCCTTTTACTACAACTGGACCGCCGCAGCCGCGGACTTCAATCGCGACGGAAAGCTCGATTTGGTCTGCGGGGGATATATTTACTTCGGTCCGGATTTCACCACCTCAAGGGAGATGTATGCGACCCGGACCTTCAATCCTTCAACCGAGTATTCAACCTGGGTGCAACATGCCTATGACTTCACGGGTGATGGATGGGCGGACGTCGTGGCCACCCGTCTCGGCGTCGGTGCTGTACTTTACGTGAATCCCGGAAACGAATCCCGGCGGTGGAAGCAATATATGATCCTTCCATCGATGCAGAGCGAGGATTCTCTGCTCGCGGATGTGGATGGGGATGGGAAGCCGGAGCTCATTTATATCGCCGACGGGTACATGCGTTATGCCAAGCCTGATCCCGACCATCCAACTGCGCCGTGGATTGTTCATACCATCTCTGAGAAGGGTCCCTGGCAGGGGCACGGAATCGGAGTCGGCGACATCAATGGAGATAAGCGTTTGGATATCCTGGGCGCGGATGGATGGTGGGAACAACCGCCTCAAGGGAGCGGCGATCAGCTGTGGAAGTATCATCCGGAGGCCTTCGGGCGATGGGGGCGGATTGTCCCTGGCGGCGCGACCATGGCGGTCTATGACGTGAACGGTGATGGCTTGAACGATGTGGTCACTGCTCTCGAAGCCCATGGTTTCGGCTTGGCCTGGTTCGAGCAGAAACGTGCAAAGAATGGCGATATCTCGTTCGTCAGACATATGATCATGGATAACTACCATACCCAGAATGCTGGTGGAGTCACCTTCGCTGAATTGCACGGTGCGGGGGTGGCTGATGTTGATGGAGACGGTATTCCGGATTTCATCGTTGGCAAGCGTCAGTTTTCACATTTGGATGATTTGTTAGACCCCGATCCCTATGGGCCGCCGTTTCTTTACTGGTATAAGACTGTTCGCGATCCAAACGCCCCTGGGGGAGCGAAACTGGTTCCTCATTTGATCCACAACAGCTCCGGCGCGGGCGACAACGTTCTGCCCGTAGACTTGAACGGCGATGGAATCATGGATATCGTCACCGCGACCAAGCGTGGTCTTTACATATTCTGGGGAACGCCCGATTTGGCTTCCAGGTAGCCCCGCGTTGGGCCTTTTTAGCCGAATCGTCACAGGGGATCTGCCAACCGCCGGAGGGAATCTTTTGATATCTCACAATAAGAAAACCGCCGCGGTACTTCTTACTACCGCAGTTGCCGTGGTTCTTAACGGACTAGCAGTGCCTGTTCGGGCGTACGCCGCTCCGGCCTACACACTGACCCCAGTCCAAAACGGCATGCAGCTCAAAACACCTGATGGCCGTGTGGTTTTCGAATACGTAACCAGGAAGCCGGAAAATATTGGACTTACGTCGCCCAGCGCAGCGTATTTCGATCCCGTCAGAACACCTTCGGGCGAGCGTGTCACCAACGTCGCTCCGGACGATCATCCTCATCATCGAGGCATTTTTTTTGGTTTTCTGGATTCTGAGTTTCGCACCCCCGTCGACTTCACCAATGCTCCGCCTAACCATGCGCTCAGAGCCTTCAACGTCCAGCGCGCTGATTTTTGGTCCTGGGGATTGTACGCACCGCGCGAAGGCCGGGTCATCCAAAACCGCGATATAAAACTGATGAGCGCCGACGAAAGGCAGGCACAACTGGAAATCCACAATGACTGGCTGATTGAGAACAAGAAAGTGCTCGATGAAACCGATGAAGTTGTTGTCGCCGAGCGCGACGGCGTTTACGTTATGGACTTCTTCTACCGGCTCGCACCCATTGTGGACTATGTAGTTAGCCAGTCCGCGTTCGGAGGGTTTGCAGTACAAGCCCAGAAGTATGGCGACTCCTACTGCTCAACGGCATACGGCAAGGTGAATCTTCCCAGCCCACATTACTCATATCCCGACTCCAGCTGGCCGGCGGAGCCGTGGTATGACTATACGATTCGCCTGAAGAGCGACGGAAAGACGGTTGGCGTCGCTGTCTTTGGTCATCCGCTGGACCCACCCACCCGCTGGCATAACGTCGTGTGGATGATCAATCCCTGCATCAGCACCTTTGGTCCGGTGACGATCCACCCCAATGCGCCCCTCATACTACGCTACCGGGTTGTGGTCCACGACGGACCACCGCCGACCGAAGTACTTCAGAGGCTCGCAGAGGAATGGGAGGGGAGGCAAGAGACCCCTTTCGCTTCCCAATAGCATGCATGAGGCCGGGAATGATGCGGCGCACAGCGTTAAACGTTTAGAGATAATTGACGGGAATGTTCTAAACAAGGTGGTGCCAAGCGCAATGGGTAGATTTTCGCAACGTGCGATCCGCTTCTATGCTGTTATGTCCGGGATGGCTATGCTGAGCGTGTCATGTGTTAACCAAGGTTCGGCGTTTGCTGCCGAAGCCAAGGCACATACCACGTGGAGCGCCTATGAAGGCGGAGTTGACTCCGCTCAGTATTCTGCCCTGAAGCAGATAAATAAGTCGAATGTAAAGCAGTTACAACAAGTCTGGTTTTATTCTGCGGCAGGAGCCCATCGGTTCGAATGTAGTCCGATCATCGTAGACAACGTGATGTATGTGATCGGGAAGAACGACAGTGTAGTTGCGCTCGATGCGGCAACCGGCCGTGAAATATGGGTTCACGACAACAGTAAGCCTCACATGATTAGTGAACGGGGATTCACTTATTGGGAAAGTAAGGATCGCAGTGATCGCAGGCTTTTCTTTGCGACCAATAACATTCTTCACGCGGTAGACGCTCGCACAGGAAATCTTATCGACTCGTTCGGAGATCATGGAAACGTCGATCTGCGGGAAGGACTGGGCCGCGACCCAAAGAGTATCCGTGAGATTGAATCCGGCACTCCAGGACGCATCTTTGAGAATCTGCTTATTCTGGGGTCTACCACCGGCGAGGAATACGGCTCTCCTCCCGGAGACCTGCGTGCGTTCGATGTGCGCACCGGCAAACTTGTTTGGACATTTCATACGGTTCCTCATCCTGGCGAGATGGGCTATGACACGTGGCCTAAAGATGCCTGGAAGTATATTGGCGGCACCAACACTTGGGGCGGGATAACTATTGATGAAAAGCGGGGCATCGCGTATTTTCCGACTGGATCTCCCACGTATGACTTTTATGGTGCTGATCGTCAGGGAGCCGATCTGTTCTCCGACTGTCTTATCGCTTTAGATGCGCGTACAGGCAAGTATCTCTGGCACTATCAGATCGTCCACCACGATCTCTGGGATTACGATTTGGCAACTGCTCCCAAACTTGTGACCGTAACACGAAACGGCCAGGTAATCGATGCCATCGCCCAGCCTGGAAAGACGGGTTTCTTGTACGTCTTCGATCGGGTCACGGGTAAACCGGTGTGGCCCATCGAAGAACGGCCTGTTCCCAAGTCGTATATGCCTGGGGAGCATGCGTGGCTGACGCAGCCGTTCCCGACGGCTCCGCCGCCTTTTGCCGTGCAGAATTACACGGCGGAAGATGTGAATCCCTATATTACGGATCCGGCCGAACGCGCAAATTTGCACGATCTGTTGTTGCATGCGCGAAACGAGGGGCTGTTTACGCCACCGGGACTGGAGAACGTACTTCAACCAGCTGGGAACAATGGCGGAGCGAACTGGGGAAATGCAGCCGTCGATCCCACCACGAACGTCTTGTATGTGCAGTCAAAGAATGCGCCCGCGATCCTTAAACTGGAAGCCAAGCGCCCCAAGATGGCGATAAAGGGTTCTCCCGCTACCAAAGGTCAAATCATTTATATACAGAATTGCCAGGCCTGCCATACATCGGAATTGGCAGGCCAACCGCCGGCCATTCCTTCCCTGATCGAGATTGTCTCGCGCGTCGGTGCTGACCGCATCCGCTCCATCGTGACCAATGGCTCTTCACCCATGCCATCTTTCGCTGACCTTTCCTCTGACGACTTAGACTCTTTGATCGCATATCTCAGGGCCCCGGGCACTGCGCGGGTTCCGCCCGATGTGATTGCTTTCCTTTCGGCCCCGCCGCTTGCGCCGCCACCGGCTGCGCAGGATGGCTCTGACGCCGTTCGGTATTGGACGGGATATGGATTCATCACGTCTAAAGATGGCCTGGCGGCAGTCAAGCCACCCTGGTCGACCTTGACTGCCTACGACATGAATCAAGGGACCATTCAATGGCAGATTCCTCTGGGGGGAGTCGCCGAATTGGAAGCCCGAGGCATAAACGATACCGGCGGCTACTTTCCTGAAGGAGGTCCGGCGGTCACAGCGGGTGGACTGATCTTTTCGGGTATGGAGTCAGATTCCAAGATGCGGGCTTATGACAAAGACGCCGGTAAGGTGCTTTGGGAGCATGAATTGCCCGCCGCCCCTCATGCAGAAGCGGCGGTCTACGAGGTGGATGGACGGGAGTATGTAGTCCAGGCTGCGGTGCCGAAGCCTATGGGACCGGGGTATAACTCGGCCCCGGATGAGCAGCAGCAGCAGGCGCAGGGGTATTATGTGTTCGCGCTTCCTAAGACGGAGGTAACTGATCAACGATAGGATGGTGCGTCACTAATAGAGTCGCGTATTCCTACCTCAACGGATCGGGTGGCAGAGAACAGCAGTTCCCTCCACTACGCTTCGGCCGTCGTTGCAATAAGTGTTCGCTCGACTAAACCTACTGCGCGTGTGTCACCTCAAACCCGAAGGTTGTGAAGATAAATGTAACTTTGTCGAAGTTGGTCAAATTGAATCAGTAGGCCAAGCGTTCGCGGGGACACCATGTAGCGTTCCCGCGCCATAAGCAGCCACCTCGGCAAAGTAGTTCTCAATCGAAGTCTTTCTTACTGCTTTAAAGATTTTCTTCCAATTGAGTATGCCTTGACCGACCGGAACGCTGGTCTTGCCGGGCAGGAAGTCCTTTGCATGCATCGAGAAATAACGAGTTGGGTATTTCTGAAGAAATGCCAGAGCATCCGCGCCGGCGAAGGTGAGGTTACCTACATCTATTTGAAATTTGACCAGTGCCGGTTCGGTTTGATCCATCAATATGTCATACGGAATCACGCGGTCCATAGGGATGAACTCTATATCGTGATTGTGGTAGCCCAGCTGAAAACCCGCTTGCCGGGTTTTCTCGCCTAGCCCATTCAGTTGGTCAGCCTGCCACTTCCAATCGTCGATGGTCTTCGTCCTTGTAGGCTCTGGTGCACAGATCACATTCTTGAGCCCCATCTCACGAGCAAACGCCATTTTTTCCTCGAAATGGTCGTGAAGTTCTCCATAGTAAAACTGGCAGTTCTCGCAAAGCATGCCGATGTTGTCCAACTCTCTGCGGATCTCTTTAGCTGACAAATTCGCCAGGGGAGAGTTCTCATATCCGTAACCCTTAAAGGACACAAGATCGACGGATCGATAGCCCATATTGCGCATCTCCTGCCAACCTTCCGTCCAGTTTTTTATGAGCAAAAATCTAGCGTCATAGCCTTGGAATCCGATGGGCATCCCCAAGGGGTTTGCACTCAATTGATTGGGCATGGCCGTTAGGGCGGCCACTGCAGCCAAACTTTCAAGAAACTGCCTTCTGTTCGGCATGGATCACTGCTCCTTTTTGTTGGCCTTTCTATGGACCCTGCCACAGGCTGGGCGATGAAGTTGCCCTGCCTCAACGTCATTCCATCGCATGCTTGCTCGCTCGCGAAGAGGAGGTCCCCTGCCATTAGGGAGGCGGAGCTCGAGCCTAGAGCGATAGACACCTGCCACGGCACCTACTTTGCGCAAGATTTTTGGCAATGCTTGACTTTGTCGCACATCTAAAGCTTGAATAGCAATAGATGCAGGAGCCGACCCAGATATCCGCAACTTTTGTGGCCGCCGTTGAGCCGACTCTTCGCCGCTCGGGTTGTTGATCCTGCATCGCCTCTTGCCAAACCAAACTCCGGCACTCAGTATGGCCGTATCACCGGTCTGATGAATCGAGGCACTGTAATGAAGGCTTCTTCCGTTTCGGAGAACTTTCTGGGACTTCGAGTCGTCCATCCTTAGCCCGCTGCTGCGCTTCGTGTACAGAAGGAGACTCCCTGGTTGACGGCTGAGACGACCGACCCCCAGCTTCGACGAAATTCGCTCGGCCTTCCGGAACTGGTGTTCCAGGGAGTTACGCATATCGCGCCGGCGACCAACATGGTGTTCACATTTCCGATCATCGCCCTCAAGGCGGGAGCGGATATGCCGCTCTCGTTCCTGCTGGCTACGGTTATCTGCTTCTTCATCGGAAATACCGTGTCGCAGTTTTCCCAGTACATGCCGTCGAGCGGAGGCTACTACTCCTTCGCCACCCGTGGGCTGGGAAGCCGTATCGGCTTCATGGCCACCTGGAGCTACCTGGTCTATGACCTGTTGGGATCGGCCGGGTCCACCGGTTTCCTTGGCTATCTGATCTCGGACATGCTGCGGGCCGGTTTCGGCGTGAACGTCCCCTGGTGGCTGATCGCGCTGGTGACCTTCGCCGTTATCTGGACACTCACACATAGGGGGATTCGGATTTCCGCGCACGTCACGGCAATCCTGGGCGGGCTGGAATTGATGATCATGCTGACGCTCGCGATCACCTTCCTGATCCACCCTGGACCGGGATCAAGGTACCTTGCGCCGCTCGATCCCTCGTTGTCGCCACACCATTTCGGAGGCATTTTAGCGGGGATGGTCTTCTCTATTCTGGCCCTCAGCGGGTTCGAAGGTCCGGCGCCGCTGGCCCAGGAGACCCGGCGCGCCGGGACATCCGTTGGCAAGGCGGTCATGCTCTCGCTGGTTGCCACCGGGGTCTTCTACATCTTTACTTCCTATGCCAGCGCGATTGGATGGGGCACAGGTAATATGGCGGCCTTCGCGGCCCATCCAAATCCGTACTACGCTCTTGGCCACGCGCTGTGGGGAGGCGGGTGGTGGTTCGTAGTCCTGGCTCTGATCAACAGCTCGGTTGGAGTAGGCCTGGCCAGCACCAACTCAGCATCTCGCGTGCTGTATACCATGGGCCAGGCGGGCACGCTGCCGGCACGATTCGGACGAATCGATCCTTTCCACCAGACACCCACCTTCGCCATCGCCGTTGTGCAGATCGTCGGCATTGTGGCAGTCCTGCTTATCGGGTTGCTGCTGCGGCCTGCATATATCTTCGGCCTCCTGGAAACCGTTGCCACACTGGCGGTCATCGTTATTTACTGCATGGCGAACCTGGCGCTGACGTCGTATATGCGCCGGGAGCACCCGGAAGATTTCAACGTCTGGCATCACGTCGTGTCACCCTGGATCGGAACCCTGGCGCTGCTGCCGGTGCTCTTTGTCACTATCTATCCCGTGCCCGCGTGGCCGTATAACATCACGCCCTATCTGTTTCTGGCTGCATTGGTCGGCGGATTTATTTATATGCAGCGGCTTGAGTCGCGCAAGCCCGGGGCACTGCGCAGGGGAGCAACCATGATGGTGGGTAGCCGCAGCACAGCGGAGGGTGATGTGGATTGGGATAAGCCGATCGCTCCACTCTAGTGGAGTGTCGCGTGGAAAACGTTAGTGATCTAACGGCAATTTCTCACGGCCTGGTCCGTAACGAATGACGGGTGCCCCATATCTGCCCGGTTTTGGCAGATGTGGGATTCCACGAACTTCGCCCCCTGAGTGCGCACGGTGTAGCTGACCATGGACATGAAGACCTGCTGCTGGTAGAGAATGGCCGGTGGACAGCCGTGGAATCCCACATCTGCCAAAACCGGGCAGATATGGGGCACCCGTCATTCGTTACGGTTTGAGATCTCACTACCGGACCATGGCTCACCCAGGAGACCGGTAGAAATGCAGGCTAATGGCATTCAAGGCGAATGGAGCAAACTGCGGATCCCTCGGCTTCGATCCTAATGAACAGCTTCTTTTGGGGGTTAACAAACCGCAGGTCCCTCCACTTCGCTTCGCTTCGGTCGGGATGACAATTCTGTGGCTAACCGTTCATTCCATCCTTGACTTGCCGAAGGCAAGTCAAGTGCTCGGGATGACAATTCTTCTGCTTTAGTAACGATTTCTCGGCGACAGATCACCAGGCTGCGGAAATGGGTCTCTCTATAAATGCAGCTGAAGCCTGTTCGCGGTAAGATTCCGCTATGAGCTTTGGTTCGCTCGTCTTCACACCCCTGGTCAAGCAGTTGCAGGAGCGCTACGGCAGCCGGCGGCAATACGAGCGGATGGAGAATTCCGGCGGCTCGCAGGATCGCTTCACTCCCTTCGAGGCCGAGTTCCTGGCCCAGCGAGATAGCTTTTACTGGGCGACAACGGGATCGACCGGATGGCCGTATGTCCAGCATCGGGGCGGCCCCAAGGGTTTCCTCAAGGTGATCGACGATCACACGCTGGCGTTTGGAGATTTTCGCGGAAACAAACAATACGTCAGCACAGGAAATCTGCTTACCGACAATCGCGTCGCAATCATTATGGTCGACTACCCGCGGCAGGCCCGCCTCAAGATCCTCGGACGGGTGGAGATGATCGAAGGCGACGCGGCAAAGAGCTGGCTGGACCGGGTTCGCGTGGCGGAAGAGAAGACAGTGATTGAGAGAGTATTCGTGATCCATGTCGAAGCGTACGACTGGAACTGCCCGCAACACATCACGCCCCGCTACACCGCGGAGGAAATCCGTGAAGGGATGCGATCGATCGAAAAGCGTGTGGAAGCACTGGAGCAGGAAAATGAAGTGCTGCGCAAAGAGCTTGCACAGTTTCACGCCAGTTAACTCCGTGCGAGGATAGATAATTGTACTGGCCTAGAGGGAGCTGCCACTATGACCTCGCGTCCGCCATTACCCCCGTTCACCCAAGAAACTGCAGCGCAGAAGGTTCGTCTGGCTGAAGACGGCTGGAACACCCGCAACCCGGAGAAGGTCTCTCTTGCCTACACGGTCGATTCGTATTGGCGAAACCGTGCCGAGTTTCTGAAGGGTAGAGAGCAAATCGTGGCCTTCCTCTTTCGAAAATGGACGCGGGAACTCGACTACCGGCTCATGAAAGAGTTGTGGGCGTTCACCGGCAACCGTATCGCAGTGCGTTTCGCGTACGAATACCATGACGACTCAGGGAACTGGTTCCGCGCTTACGGAAATGAGAATTGGGAGTTCGACGAGCAGGGGTTGATGTATGCGCGACATGCGAGCATCAATGAGTTGCCGATCAGCAACGGCGAACGCAAGTTCCATTGGCCCCTGGGAAGAAGGCCCGATGAACACCCGGGATTAAGCGCGCTGGGGCTGTAGTAGTGAAGACAAATTTAGCCGTCTATGAAGCCACGCTTCAACGCGATGGTAACCGCGTGGGTGCGGTCGTTCGCGCTCAGCTTGGAAAGAATACTTTTCATATGACCCTTGACAGTAGCCTCTGAAAGGTTGAGCTCTGACGCGATGATCTTATTGGAGTTTCCCAGCGCGACTCTGCGAAGGACAGCAACCTCCCGATCGGTGAGCGCGTCTCCGATCATGTGGTCGGCGAGCCCGGCCGCAATTTCCGGCGGTACACGCCGCCGGCCAGCGTTGACGGATCGAATCGTATCCAGCAACTCCTTGCGCAACATGTTTTTTAGAAGGTATCCAGAGGCGCCAGCCTTAAGCGCACGTAAAGCCTGAACATCGCCCTGGTAGGTAGTCAAGACAATGAAGCGTGCGCTGGAAAATTCGCTGCGGATGGCGCTGATTGCCTCAATGCCGTTCATGCCCGGCATCTGCAAGTCCATCAGAGTTACATCGGGACGATGGGTACGGAAGAGTTCGATAGCCTCTTGTCCGGTGGTCGCTTCGGCAACCAGTTCGATGTCATCCTCGCCGTCAATCACCGCTGCGATTCCCTCGCGCAGAAGGGGATGATCGTCCACCGCTAGGACTCTGATTTTTTTCGTCACGGCTTCCTATCCTCCTCCGCTCTGGTCAAGGGAGGTCTGATCCGATGCCACCAGGTGGAGTCCTCAATATACTTGGCTCAACGCATAGCACACAGGCCCCAAAAGGATAGGCTCGCAACCCTCCTTTTGGGACTCTTCGGCATGCAGAGCAAGCATCAACGATTGAATGTGGCGGTCACGAAGATTGGGTGGTTAGCCTCAATTTCTGACGGCCTGGTCGGTAACGAATGAGGGTGCCCCCATACCCTGTATTTCGTTACAGATCGAGATCCAGTGGGCCTGTGAGAAATTCAGAGGGACAGCCTGAGCGGCTCAGTTATTTGTAAAATTCGATATTTTGGGTCTTTTTGCAGGATTGCCAGCTTAGCGAGGGCTGACAAAGGGGTTCTTTATAGGCAAATCCACTCCCAAGTCTGGAACAGAAGCGAACAGGGGGACATAAGATTTGGGGGCTTCCGACTGGGTAAAGCGGCTGGCGAAGGTGGACTGGCCGGGGCCTGGGTCGGCAGGGGCGCCCCACGGCACGCTCCGCGGCACGCCGGGACAGGCGGGGCGGGCATGCGCATCTTCCTGCTGGGCAGTGGTTGGTTGCGCGTGGGGAGGCGCAGGTGCGGATTTCTTCTCTGAAGAGGTGACGCGACGGCCGGGGATGAAGTTTTGCATGGCCACGATCATGGAGAGGGCCTTGACCTGACCGGTGACGCTGCCTCGGGTCATTTCGGGGCTGAGGTTGGCGATTTCCCAGAGGCGGTTTAGTACTTGTTCGCGGTCGGGGCTCAGGCGGCGCAGTCCGTCGGCCTCCTGCTGGACGAGCTGTTGCTGCACGGCGGCACGGTGCTCGAGCATGTATGCGCGGACACAGGGTTTGGCTTTGGTGTAGGCGGCGGAGTCGGGGTTGAGGCCGACCGCTTCGGCGGCATGACGGTCGGTCATGGCGCCAGAGAGGACCAGGCGGGCAAAGGCTATTTCCTGATCGGTGATAGGGTCGCTGACTTTATTTTTGGGCATAGGTGGCTCCGGGAATTTGTGAATGGAATTTGAGAGAAGCTATGGGTCGGGCTTTCTAACGCGCGGGTAAGGCCCGCCAAGTGTCTCGGATGGATCGAGAGTCAGAGGGAAAAAGCAGTGGAATCCCACATCTCGCGAAAAACGAGCGAGATACCCGGATTTCCTGTACGCGGCGCCAACCAACGGCCAGGTGTGCGGCTTTCATTGAGGAAAGCCGCATGGAGTTCACCGACACCAACAAGCTTCACAGGAAATCCGGGGGTATGGGGCACCCGTCCTTGGTGAGGGAACGAGAACGCCGGGGCGGGGTGCTTGGATTGCCTTATTTTGTGACAGGGATCGAGTGTGACACCGGACAGCGGTAAAACTGTCCTTCGCTCGGGCTTAGTCCGTAAATTACCGGAAACTGCCGGTCAGGGAACGTCCGCCGAGAAGCTGCTCCTGCCGAAATCGTCTAATTACAGTATATAACGCCGGGGAAGCGGATTTGGCCGCCGAGACTCTTTTCTTGGGGGTGGTCGGGGAGCTGTCCCCGGGTTCCGCCCCCCTTATACTTCCTGAAGCTGCAACCATGACAAGGCCGCGCTGCGTAGCTGATGGGAGGGAGAGTGAACGAAAAGAGCTTGAGGCCTGAGATTACGAAGAATATGGTTTGCAAACGCCTCTGGGAGCTAGCGCAGATTGAGCCAGAGCAGACCCGCGGAAGCTTGAAGGGTCAAGTTGATTGCTGCGAACAAATGTATCGCCTTTTCAAATTCGAACCTGCGCTGCAACGGCTGAACGAACTGGCAAGCATCGATCCATCCAGGACAAGAGGGCGCAGGACCAGTCAGGACAAAGCCGCGAAGTTGCTGAAGCGAATCGTGTCGTCGCTAAAAACGGATAAAAGTAGAGTGCAATAGAAGTGTCAATGGCGAGGCATTTTCACGGAGGCGAAGTGTCAGGATGTCCACGAGACTCCGGGGTAGCAGAGCGAGTGCCGCACCTACGGCGCTCCCACGGCAGGGCGGGCAGGAGGGATTGTCCTCCATTCGATACCCCAGCCATCCCTAGTCTGTGTGAGAAATGGAAGAGGAACCGCAGGTCCCTCCACTGCGCTCCCCCGGATTTCCTGTCAAGCTTGGTGGCGTTGTCGAACCTCATGCGGCTCTCTTTACGGAGAGCCGCATACGTGGTCTTGTATGGTGCCGCGAGGTAGGAAATCCGGGTACGCTCCGGTCGGGATGACAATTCTGTGGGACCATCAACCATCCATTCGTCGACCGTTTTAGGGACTAATGAAGATTTAGTATTGCCAGCGCTAAAGCGCTGCTTCCGCCGCATAAATGCGGGGGCTCCCACCACCAATTTGGACAAGACGGTCCCCGCTTGACCTCTACCTATCCCCGGAGCTCTACTCTGCGGGAGCACGCGTTCGCGCTGCGTGGCGGTTTGGCTACATGGTTCATAATTACACCACGATGAATCGACGGAGTTTTCTGCAATTGTCCACCGCAGCAGCAGCATTCCCTTTGCTGACGCAATCCCTATGGCCGGAAGCTGCCCGGCATTTTCCGATCGGACTCCAGCTTTCTACACTGGTCAAACACAAGGTCGACCAAGCGGAGCTGGTGAGCAACCTGCAACAGATTGCAGCGATCGGCTTTCAGGAGGTTGAGCCCTGGCATGCCGCCTACACCATTCCGGCAGAAGAGCTGCGCAAAGACATTACCGACGCCGGCATGACGGTCTCAAGCGGGCACTTTGAGTATGCCGATCTGACGAGCGATTTCACAGGCCAGATGAACTATGCCAAGGCGCTGGGCCTCAAGTGGGTGGTCTGCCCCATGCTGCCGAAGTCGCAGTGGATGTCGGCGGACGGGTTTCACACCGCGGCAAAGCAGTTTAACGACTGGGCCAAACGTGTGAACGATATGGGCATGCAATTTGCCTTCCACAACCATGATTACGAATTCCGTAAGTTCGATGGCGTTACGGGTTACGACATCCTGTTGAAGGAGACCGACCCCAAGCTGGTGTATTTGGAGATGGACTGCTATTGGATTACTCAGGCGGGGTACGATCCAGTGCAGATGCTGAACCGGCTTGGCCGTCGGGTGCGCATGCTCCACATTAAAGACCGCAAGCCGGGGTTTCCACCGTCCTACGATATGAGCGACAGCTCGGCGCACTTCACCGAGGTCGGGAGCGGAGGCATTCACTGGCCTGCGATTCTCGCGACCGCCAAAAAGCTCGATGTCGAACACTATTTCATCGAGCAGGACCGGATCGAAGGCTCGGCGATCGACAGCCTCCGCGCCAGCTACACCTATCTGCGAAAGGCGCTGGCGTAACGCGGGGAGATTTTTCCGGAGGGTCGGACCTGGCGCTGACCCCGCTGTATGCGTGAAAGGAGACAATCTTCTCGGCTGCCCTTGTCGAGCGACCGTGTGTGCGGCTTTCATTGTGGAAAGCCGCATGAGGCTCGCCCAGCGCCACCAAACTCCACAGGAAATCCGGGGGAAGCCCCTCCTTTTTCTTTTCCTGTAAGTAGGTGTGGACCGATGGTGAAAGCATTGGAAAAAGGTCGTGTTCAACCCATGTACGCGAAAGTCCGCGAACAGGGGCACCCGTCCAGAGGGCAAGACTTGGTGGAAAGCCGGAAAAGCGGAGGACGAAATGACCGCCGCCCCCCAAATAGAGCCGCCGGGGCAGGCGGGATGACAAAGGTTTTGGGGCAGTGACTTTTGTTGGGAGCCGTCAGATCGGATGGATAAAGTCAAACAAATGATAGGTAACTGTCAAGGAACGATAGCCCCGCTTTACTCAACGGTTATTTCTTTTTAGGCGTGGTTGTGCCCGCTGCCAATCTTGCCGCGGAACTTCAAGGGCGTGACGCCCACGACTCGACGGAAGACCTTGGTGAAATGACTTTGATCGGCGAAGCCGGCCGCCTCTCCAGCGCAGGCCAAGGTGAACTTAGGATCGCGCAGGTATTGCTTGGCGCGCTCAATTCTGCACCTCAGGATGTATTGGTATGGGGGCAGGCCGGTGCTTACCTTGAATAACTCGCAGAAGTAGTTAGGACTCATGCCAGCTATTTGGGCGAGCTCCCATAGGCGAATATCCCGTGCCAGATTCTGGTTGATAAACTCGAGTACACGGTTCAGACGCGTCGTAGGCATGCTGCCGCGGTAATCAGGCTTAGCGGAATTACGGACCGAATAACGGCGAACCAAATAGATGCCGAGCGCCAGGCCGAGAGATTCGCCGTAAAGCGGACCGGCCGGTGAGCCGTCTTCCAGGTCGGCATGCAGAGCAAGCATCAACGATTGGATGTGGCGGTCACGAAGATTCCAGTGGGTGGTCAGTTCCACATCGTCCAGGTGCGCGGTGTCCTCAAGCGAACGCGCGAGGAAGCGCGGTTCCATGACCAGGATGATACGAGTGGTCGGGCCAGACCAGGTGAGGCGATCGCGGGTTCCTGCCGGCAAGACGTAGATCGTCCCAGGGCCATTGTCTGCGCTGCGGCTCTTGCCCTCCGTGGTCCACTGCGCCTTGATATTTCCATGGGTAAGAAGATTCAGGAAGTGAGTCGGATGATCATGATCCGGAATCGAGACGCCCGGCACATCACTGAACGATTCCAGGGCAATGCCGTCCCACCCGGCCCGTTTACTGCTTAGAGAAGAAATCGCGGGGATGGGACACACCGCACACCCATTGCGCATCACCTCAACAGCCTTGACAGGAAGAACCCCAGAGGTATCCATCGCTTCACCCCCGCTGGAGAGAGAACCCAGTAGCAGAATCATAGCGCCGTTTGACCGGTCACATGTTTTTTAGACCAATAATTCGGAAGAACCGACCAAAACCGGAACATTTGACCAATGTTCTCGCGCTATCGTTTGCTCGGTGAGGTGGATAAGCGAAGAGAGAAAGGATGCGCACATTGGCAAGAGAAGCGTAGCCAGAGTCATCGACTACATCCACGCAAACACTGGCGCAAACATTAGCCTGGCAGCCATGGCCCAGATTGCCGGGGTGTCGTCGAACCATTTTGTGTTGTTGTTTACCAAAGCGACTGGCCTGAGCCCTCACCAGTATGTTCTGCGGGCAAGGATCGACAGGGCAAAGCTCTACCTGAAGGATGAAGCGCTAAGCATCGCCGACGTGAGCAGACTAACTGGCTTTCGTACCCAGGAGCATTTCACGAAGGTGTTTCGGAAGATCGTTGGCGTGACTCCACGCGAGTTCAGAAGCTCGATTTAATGGGCTGGATACTGGCACCGACAGCATTGGTCATTGCTTCTTACCTTATTTTGCACGAAAGGTGATATCCCATGCAGGCTTTCTATCGCCACACTGCGATTGCTTCCACCCCGCGCCCATTCCTTAACCATGTAGCATCACCAGCTCTCAACCATGGCGAAACTGAGCAAAGCCGGGATGTGATTTACCTCGTAGATGATGACTTGCAGCTCAGGAAAGAGATCACCGAATTCCTCACGGTGCTGGGAATGAAGGTGGTGAGCTTTGCCTCAGCTGCCGAGTACCTCGCATTTGCCGGAAGAGACACGGCAGCCTGCGTAATTCTGAACATCTACCTGTCTGACATCAGCGGACTCGAATTGCAGCGGCGGCTCGCGGAGAGGAACAACACGCCGGTTATTTTCGTCAGCGATGGGTGCGATATCGCGTCCACGGTCAGTGCAATGAAGGCAGGGGCAATCGAGTTCCTCACCAAGCCTGTCAACCTGGGGACCTTGCTTGCAGCAATCCGGCTCGCCCTGGCACAAGATCGAAAGCAGCGGCAAAAGAAGGCAGAACTGGCCAAGCTGCAGGAACGCTTATCTCAATTGACACCGCGCGAGCGGGAGGTGTTGCCGCTTGTGGTGGCAGGACTACTCAATAAAGAGGCGGCCTCCATTCTCGGCATCTCCGAAGTTACACTGAAAACCCACCGCTGCCAGGTAATGCGAAAGATGCAAGCGGAATCCTTCGCAGAGCTGGTCAGGATGGCGGTGAAGCTGCGTATCAGTCATCGGCGCGAAATCCGGCCGGGCCTCGAACGGCAATCAGAAACCTGTATGTTTGTGGTGCGAAACGGATCCAGAAGTCTGGCCCAAGTGGCAGCACAATAAAAAAGAACGAGCCTCAATCCGAGACGCCCGGAGGATCGGCTTTACCCCAGCCGCCTCCTCCTGGCGTCTCGAGGCGCAGTGTGTCTCCTTTGGCGAGACGATGACTGCATTTTCCAGGCAGCTCCGTCACCTCTTCGGCGCCGGCCTTGGCGAGCCACGCGCATCCTGCCGCGCCTTCTTGTCCGCCCTGCAATCCATAGGGCCGCAACTTTCTGCGCTCCGCGAGCAGCGTCACCTGGGCATCGGCGAGTAGCTCGATCTCGCGGATTAGTCCATCGCCACCACGAAATTGGCCGTCCCCACCTGATCCGTAACGATAGGCGTAACGGCGAACGCGGAATGGATAGGCATACTCCAGCGCCTCGATGGGGGTGTTCAGGGAATTGGTCATGTGCGTCTGTACGCCAGAGAGGCCATCGAGCCCGGGGCGCGCGCCCATGCCACCGGCCGTGGTCTCGTAGTAGGTGAAGTGTTCGCCGGTGCGCGGATCTAAACCTCCAATGGTCAAATTGCTCATGGTGCCGGCGCTTGCTGCCGGTACGCGCGCCGGCACCGCCTGCGCCAGGGCCCGCAGCAGCACGTCCACAATCCGCTGCGAGGTTTCGACGTTGCCACCGGCGACCGGCGCGGGGGGTAGCGCATCCACGATGCTGCCAACCGGAGTATGCAAGGTGAGCGGCCGCAGGATGCCAGCGGTCGCGGGCGCATCCTCTGCTAACAGGCAGCGCAGCATGTAGAAGCACGCCGAGAGCGTGATGGCGCGGACGGCGTTTACGCTGCCCGCAACCTGGGCGGAGGAGCCGGCGAAATCAACGTCCAAAGCCGCGGTCTCGGGATCGAAGCGCAGCCGCACCGCAATCTTGCGCGAGCTATCGGTCACGCCATCGTCGTCGAGCCAATCCTCCGCGGTGAAATCACCGGCCGGCATGGCGCGCAACTCCGCCCGCACCAAGCGCTCGGAATAGTCGAGTAGCTCTTCGATCAATGCTTGCAGCTTCGATTCGCCGTATTTCTCTACTAATTGCAACACGCGCTGTTCGCCGACGCGGCATGCCCCGATCTGCGACTCCAGATCGCCTTCGCGTTCTTTGGCGGTGCGCACGTTGAGCAGAATCAGGTTCAGCATCTCGCGATCGACGCGTCCGCCACGCACAATCCTTACCGGGGGGATGCGAATGCCCTCCTGAAAGATTTCGCTGGCGGGTCCCATCGATCCCGCGAATGTTCCGCCGACGTCGGCATGGTGGGCGCGATTGGAAACGTAGAAGGCGGCCTGATCCTGCCCGGGCAAGAAGACCGGCAGCACCATGGTGATATCGGGAAGATGCGTTCCTCCGGCGAAGGGATCGTTGAGGATGGCGATGTCGCCGGGCGCAAAGGTAATTGCGGCGACGGCTGCCTGCACCGACATAGGCATAGAGCCGAGATGCACCGGCATGTGATCACCCATGGCGATCACCCGCGTCTGGGCATCGAAGATGGCGCAGGAGTAGTCGCGCCGCTCCTTTATGTTGGGCGAGAGAGCTGTGCGGCGCAGGGCCGCGCCCATCTCCTCGGCAACGGAGTGCAACGCGTTCTGAAAGATCGCCAGTTCTACGGGATCGGCAGCGGTGAAGGTCATGCGTGTTCCTCCTCTGCAATGGAGATGACGAGATTTCCGAAGCCATCCACCTGCGCCCGGCAACCCGGCGGCAATGCGGTGGCCGAAGTGTATTCAGTAATCATCGCTGGTCCGTCGATGGCGTCTCCAGGAGCCAGGCGATCGCGCCGGTAGTGGTGCGTGGGCAGGAATCTGCCGGCGAAGTGTACTGGGCGCTCCGCATAACAAGCGGCACTTCCATCGCCGGGCACGGGCTCACGATAGGCAGGCGCGTAGGACTCACCGGCCGCGATCATGCGCAGCCGCAGATTTACAATCTCTACCGGCTTGGACACATCGCAGAATCCGTAACGCTGCTGATGCAGCTGATGAAAAGCGGCGATGGATTGCGCCGGCGACTGCTTATCGAATGGGACATTCAGTTCGTATCCCTGCCTCCGGTAGCGCACGTCCACCGTGCAGTGCGCCGTACCCTGCAGACCCTCCGCAGCAAAGTCGGTGACGCCGCGCTGCTCAAGTTCCTCAAAGCTGTCTTCGAGGGTGTCGATCGCATCGCCCGGCAGCATCACCGTGCGGGAATAATCGCGCACTGCATCCGCTAGCAGAATACCGATCGCGGACAGGGCGCCGGGCATGGCGGGAACCAGCACGGTGGGGATGCGCAGAGCGCGGGCCAGCGAGCAGGCATGCAGCGGCCCTCCGCCACCAAAGGCCACCAGGGTGAATTGCCGCGGATCGTGGCCACGTTCGACCGAGATGACGCGGATGGCTTTCTCCATTTGTGTTTCCACTACGCGGAGTATTCCAGCTGCGAACTCTTCGGGGCCGGCCAGGGGCCCCTTTTGCTGGCGCATGATCTGCGCGGTGCGCGATTGATCGAGGCGCACGCCTCCGCCCAGAAAGCTATCCTGGTCCAGCCGGCCTAGCAGAAAGTTCGCGTCGGTAACGGTGGGCAGGGTTCCGCGGCCAAAACAGATCGGCCCCGGCTGCGCGCCCGCCGACTCAGGTCCTACGCGCAACATACCGCCGGCGTCGAAGCGGGCAATCGATCCTCCCCCAGCCCCGGCGGTGTGAATGTCAAGCATGGGCATGCTTACCGGCACACCGGCGACTATCGACTCGCGCGTTAGTTGCGCACCTCCGGTAGCGGCATCGGAGAGGAAGACATCGGTCGATGTGCCGCCCATATCGAAGCCGATGATGCGCTCGAAGCCGGCCCAGCGCGCCACATGGCAAGCGCCGATGACCCCACCTGCCGGGCCCGACAACACCGTGCGCACCGGCTCGGGCGCCGCGCTCCGCGCCGAGATGATGCCGCCCGAGGACTGCATCACGTCTACGCGCCCACCGCCGTGGTGGGTGGAGACGCTCTTCTCCAGATGCAGCAGATAGCTTTGCATTCCGGGCGCGAGATACGCATTGACCACCGTGGTCGATGCCCGCTCATACTCACGGAACTCGGGCAGAATGCGGTGCGAGGCGGAGATGGGTAAACCGAGACAGCTGAGAGCTGCTTCCACGCGCCGCTCCGTCTGCGGATCGGCAAACGAGAATAACAGCGAGATGGCTACCGCCTCTGCTCCGCTGGCGCGTACCTCGTTGACCAGAGAATCTAACTCCTCTTCCGTTGGCGAGCGCAGGATTTTTCCTTCGGCGCTGACGCGCTCCGGAACGCCGAAGCGCAGAGGGCGCGGCACCAAACATACCGGCAAAGGCACAAACCAATCGTAGAGCTTGCTTCGTGTCTGGCGCCCAATGGCAATGGTGTCCTCGAAGCCCGCGGTGGTTACGAATGCGACCCGCGCACCTTTTCTTTCCAGCATGGTGTTGGTTCCCACGGTGGTGCCGTGGCGCACGTCGAGGGCTTTGCCGGCGCCGATGCGCGCCAAGCCATCAAGCACAGCCTGCGAAGGATCGGCGGGCGTGGAAAAGACCTTCAGAACCTGGAGTACTCCGCCTGCGAGATAGACGCAATCGGTGAAGGTGCCCCCAGTGTCAATCGCTACTCGCAAGTGGTGTCTCTCATCGCACAGAGCATTTTGGCTTAGGTTATATGGATTCATACTTGTCCAAATTAGATCTTTGGTCGGTAATTGTGATCGAGAACGTACGTGGGCAGGCTGGGTAAGTGTGGACACCCTCGTTGGTTGACTCTGTCCATCCCACTCCACCCATGCCAAGGTAGGCCGCCGCCCTCGAATTTGTCATCCCGACCGGAGCGCAGCGTAGCGGAGGCTGTGACTTTTTTGATTTCTGTTAGGTGTTGGTGGCCGGAAAGCTCTGAAGAGCATGGGCTAACAAGCATCGTCGGGGTCCTTCGACTGCGCGCCATAAACCTTCTGTTAAGCGATAGATCTGCGAGGCGCTTCGCTCAGGATGACGCCTTGTTGGAGTTTTAAACAACAATCTGGTTGGGCGTGACAAAAACGCGGAAAATCAAAAAAAGTCACAACCTCTCAGGATGACGGCCTTGTGGAAGTTTTAGACAACAGTCTGGTTGGGCGTGACAAAACGCGGAAAATCAAAAAGTCACAACCTCTTGATGACAAATTCGAGGGCGGCGGCCTACCTTGGCATGGGTGGATGGACAGAGACCGCTCAACCAGCAACCAACCTCAGTTTCCTTTGCCTGCGTTCTCTTTAACACATTCAGCGAGTTGCGCCGTCCAGAAAGAAATTCGTCCGCTAATTTGGACAGCTCTGATATGGATTATCCTGTCGCGGCGCTTATTCTGGGCACTTCGGCGTGCATTTGACTCACAGCGCGAGACATCTCTTCCGCAGGCGTGTTGCCAAATCCCAGGATGAAACCCTGGCGGGACACCGGGCCCAAATAAGACGGGGAAAGAGGCCACAACCAAAGCCCTTTGCGCGCCGCCCTGGTAGCAATCTCCCGATCACTCAGCCCCTTGGGTAGCGTCACTGTCAAATGCATGCCGGCTTGGGTGCCGTGAATCTCTAACTCCGATCCGAATTGCTCGCGGATACTCTCCACCAGCGCTGTTCTTCGTTCGCTGTAGAGCAAGCGCATCCGCCGAATGTGGCGGGCGAAGTGTCCTTCGCGCATGAAGTCGGTGATGGCTTCCTGATGCAAGTAGGGCGGGAAGATGTCCATGGCGGCGCGAACAGCAATAAAGTGGTCCATCAAATCCGGCGGAATCACCATGTACCCGAGACGCAACGAGGGAAAGAGAACCTTGCTGAAGGTTCCCACATAAATGACGCGCGCATTACGGTCCAGCCCCTGCAAAGACGAGATGGGCATGCTTTCAAAACGGTACTCACTGTCATAGTCGTCCTCGATGATCCACGATCCCGAACTCTGTGCCCAGTTCAGTAACTGCATGCGGCGCGATGCGCTCATGGTCGACCCAAGAGGATATTGATGGGAAGGCGTAACGTAGGCAGCCCTTGCCTTTGGGCATTTTTTGATTCCGGCGGATACCATCATGCCGTCTTCGTCTACGGGAACAGGAACCAGACGGCAGCCCGCGCCTTGGAAGACGTTGCGCGCCAGACGGTAGCCGGGTTCCTCGATCCATACAGGGCTTCCGTTGCCCAGGAGAACGCGCGCTGCGATTTCCAGCGCCTGCTGGGAACCAGCAACCACCATTACCTGGCTGGGATCGCAGCGGACCGCGCGAGCGGTTCGCAGGTAGGTGCAAATGGCCTCGCGACAACTTTCAGAACCTCTCGGATCGGTGTTGTGTATGGCGCTGAAGCGTGGGGTTTTTGAGTGCCGGGTGATGAGGCTCGACCAAATGGGAAAGGGAAAACGGTCGAACGCCGGCTGATGCACGCTAAACGCTCCCCAGCCCCCTACCCACGGCGCGCGGTCATATCTGGTTAGCAGCAAAGCACGGCGCGCAACCGGACGCGGACCCGAACCCGCCTGTTCGGGTTGCAGGTTTTTCTGTTCGCAGATGGTGAGGCTTTCGGGCAGAGATTCCGATACGAATGTTCCTGCGCCCTTACGGCTCTCAAAATATCCCTCAGCCAACAACTGCGCGTATGCGTTGAGCACCGGGATGCGGGATATCCCCAGCTCTACACTGAGCGTGCGGGAGGACGGCACACGCTGCCCAGGGCGCATATTGCCGCCGACAATCACCGAAAGAAAACCGTCGTAGATCTGCTTGTGAAGAGGCTTTGAAGATTTCCTGTCAACGGCGATGACCGGCGCGATCGCTTCGGATACTTTAGCCATAGGCTCATGCTAGTGGCTATAACGATCCCCCGGCAAGAAGTTAGTTTTTTAGACCACTCGGGGTGCCAGCGAGAACCCAACCCTTCAGGAAATCCCTCCAAGGGTTTTTGCGAAATTGGACGGCAAAAGCAATCGAAACATATCGTTTTCGGCCCACGTACGCCACGGCGAACGTGGGGGACCCGTCCAGTTCGACTGGGTTCTGCCAGGAGACGCAGTCGGCCGTACGCTTCAGGAAAATGAGTTTTTCCGCACCGTGTGCTAAAACGCTACACAAGAGGCTCATGGTTTGAACGGCATTTATGGCTGGCTGGCTGAAGCCTCGGGCGAACAAAAGCGCACCCTGCTTGCGGCGTTTCTAGGCTTCATGCTGGACAGCATGGACGTGATGCTCTACGCGCTGGTGCTGGGGCAGGTACAGCGTGAGTTGCATCTCTCCGCCGCCTTGAGTGGGGCCATGGTGTCGGCCACGCTGATTGCCGCGGCAGCCGGCGGCGTGGGCTTCGGCTGGATCGCCGACCGGTTTGGCCGGGTGCGGGCGCTGATTTGGAGTGTGCTGGTTTATTCCGCCGGCACTGCGCTGTGCGGTTTCACTCAGACAGCCACGCAGCTAATGCTCTGCCGGGTGCTGCTTGGCTTCGGCATGGGTGGGGAATGGGCCGCAGGCGCTGCCCTAGTCGCCGAAACATGGCCGGAGCGCCACCGCGGCAAAGCGCTTGCGTTGGTGCAGAGCGGATGGGCGGTCGGTTATGCACTGGGCGCGGCCGTGGTCGCGCTGGTGATGCCGCGCTTCGGATGGCGGGCCGTGTTCTTCGCCGGGATTCTGCCCGCCCTGGTGTCCCTCTGGGTGCGGCGCGGGCTGCGAGAGCCGGAAGTCTGGCGCCAGGAGCCGCGGCCGCGGGTACACATCGGCCGCCTCTTCCGGGGCACGTTCGGCCACAGCATGCTGGTGTGCGCCAGCATGAATGCCGCCGCGCTTTTTGCCTGGTGGGGACTCTTTACCTGGCTGCCTCGTTTTCTTTCCATGTCTGTCGCCGAGGGGGGCCGGGGGCTCAGCATTATTCAAACCTCAGGGTGGACGATCGTGATGCAGACCGGCACCTTCCTGGGGTATATCTCGTTTGGGTATATTGCAGACCGTTTCAGCCGCAAATACACCTATATCGGCTTTCTTGTTGTGGCCGCGCTGATGGTGCCTCTGTTTGCTTTCGTGCGCAATCCAAATGCTCTGCTTATTATCGGTCCGTTGGTTGGATTTTTCGGGACCGGCTACTTCAGCGGCTTCGCGCTGATTACCAGCGACCTCTTCCCTACTGCTCTGCGTGCCTCCGCTATGGGTTTCGCTTATAACATTGGCCGCGTGTTGAGTGCCGCCGCACCCTACCTCATCGGGCGGGTCTCGGAAAACGCGGGGCTCAGCTGGGCGCTCTGCATCACGTCAGGCGCTTTTCTTGTAGCCGCCCTCATTGCTACTGGATTACGTCCGCCGGCAATGCGGGCTCTTACTTAGGGGAGGTTTTGAGCTCCACTTTGAACCGCTTGGCGGCCGACTGTATCCGCTTCCATGCTTCTTTACGCTCCGCCTCGGTGACGCCCTCCACCTGGTCGAAGCGCGCGGCAGCGTTGCGCACATGAGAGGCGTTCTCCAGCGGCTCCTTGCGTTGTTTGGGAAATGCGAACTTGGTTGCAGGAATGCGTTCGCGCGCCGCCTCATTTAGTTTTGCCATTGGATTTCCTCCCGTCATCTACATGCGTTTTGACGCGAGCGGGGGTCTCTGGGTTGGATGTTTCGGGGTACGAACCGATCTTCCGGTGAATTGCATGCGTTATTCGAGGCGCAGGCTGTCGAAGGGGCGACTCAGCTCCGTGCAAAGAGCTTCCACTGCGAGCTGATGGTCGAAGCGGTCCGGAAGGCCGGAAACTGTAATGGAACCGATGACGCCCGCACCCAATACGCGGAGCGGAAAACTGCCGCCATGGGCGGCGTAATCGGCAATCGGCAGCCCGTAGCGATCGAGGAGATTGGATTTTTTCTCCTCCAGCTCCAGCCGGATGGCGTAGGAACTGCGATGAAAGCGAGCGGTCACGTTACTCTTGCGGCGGATCCACTCCACATTGTCGGGAGTGGTTCCGGGCAACGCCGCATAAAAGAGGGGCTGGGCGAAGCGCCTTACATCGACCACGAGGCCCAGCTTGCGGGCAACGGCCAGCCCACGTATATGAGAGCCCAGCCTCCAGGCCGTCTCCTCATCAAAGCTGGCGAACTGGAGCTCCTGTTCCTGAACTGCGATGCGGGCGATATCGTCGGCTATCAACATGGTTGTGGACAGGATACTCCAGCGCCGCATCGCCCTATCGCAGGGCGGACTGCTCTAGACTTGAGAACCGGAGGGCCGTATGCAATCGATTTCGTATCTATTTCAAGGCCTGCCTTGCTTGACGTCCTCGCTGCGCGTGATTTTTCTAATTTCGATTATCTTCGGTGCGGTCTGCGGCAACGGGCAGGAGCAGTCGCCTGCCGCTTCTGGCCGCGGGGATACAGTCGTGGTGGACGCCTGGTTTAATAGCCAGCAGCGGACCAACGCGGCCGGGCAGCTGGAGTACTTTCACTACAAATGGAATGATGTCAGCAATAGTGGCTTCTCTCTGTTAGGCGGCGTCTTCCACAAGGACGGCGTGGCCACGGAGACGCTGTACAGCGCGCCGACTTTGGCCAAGTTGAAGCAGGCACAGATCTACATCATTGTGTCTCCGGACATCCCGGTGAAGAATCCGCACCCGCACTACGTAACGCCAGAGGACGCCCGAGAGGTGGCCGAGTGGGTGAAGCAGGGCGGAGTGCTCCTCCTGATGGCGAACGATCCGGCGAACGGTGACATTGAGCATTTGGATCTGCTTGCCGATATCTTCGGCATCCACTTCAATCCGGTCCTTAGCCATCACGTGATTGGAGACAAGCACGAGATGGGGCGGATCCCGGTGGCCGGCAACGGTCCGGTATTTCAGCATCCGCACATCTTTTTCATGAAGGACACCTGCACCCTATCGCTCAAAGCACCCGCGGTTTCTGTACTTGCGGATCGGGGAGATATCTTGATGGCTACGGCGAGATACGGCAAGGGCACGGTTTTTGCAGTGGCCGATCCCTGGGTCTATAACGAATACACGGATGGGCGTAACCTTCCCCCGGAATACGACAACCTTGCCGGCGCCACAGAGTTGGTCAACTGGCTGGTGAAGCAGATCCCACGCGCGTCCCCTGCTGGAGCAGTGGGGCAATAGTATTGGGCAAGCAGGCCGACGATTCTACCCCATGGTGAAGGAGAAATGATGCAGACCTATCTTTTGGCCGACCCTACGCGCTATCCGCAGATGACCACGGCTCAGCTTCGGGAGACATTCCTCATGGACTCGTTGTATGAGCCGGGCGCATTGCGTTTGGTTTATGTCGATCTCGACCGAACCATCGTGGGCATCGCGGCGCCGGCGGCGGAGCCACTCACCCTGCCGGCTGATGCTGATCTGCGAGCGGAGTACTTCACCGAACGGCGGGAGTTGGGGGCCTTGAACATCGGCGGCAGCGGCTCTATCAAGGTGAACGGCAAATGCTATTGCCTGGAGAATCTTGATTGCCTGTACATCGGCAGAGGCAATGCCGAGATCAGCTTTGAGTCGGAGGACCCCGCTTCACCGGCTATCTTTTATCTTCTTAGCTATCCCGCACATACCGCGCACCCGGTAACGGTGGTAAGAAAAGAGGACGCCAGTCCGACGACGATTGGCAGCGCCGAGACCTGCAACCTGAGGACGATATCCAAGTACATCTACCTTGGCGGCGCGAAGAGTTGCCAACTGGTGATGGGGGTAACCCACCTGCACACGGGAAGCGTCTGGAACACGATGCCTCCCCATACTCACATGCGGCGGTCAGAGGTCTACCTTTACTTCAATGTTGCTGAGGATGCGGTCGTATTTCACCTGATGGGGCCGCCTTCGGAGACACGTCATATATTGATGAAGGACTTTCAGGCAGTGGTTTCTCCCGGCTGGTCTATCCACGCCGGAGTGGGCACGCGCGCCTATAGCTTTTGTTGGGGGATGGGCGGAGAGAATCAGGACTATGCGGACATGAACGCCGCTGCGATAGCAAGTTTGCGCTAAAAGGAAGCTATTGCAGATCCGGCCGACTTGCTCTCACTCAGTCTTGCCGCTGCGCTGATGGAGTCGGAGACGACCCAACTGGCACCCGCCAACGCGATGCAGATGGCGTTGCCAGCCCAATTGAAGTGATCTCTTGGTGCGGCGGAGAGTTTCGGAATCCAGACCAGCAACTCGAAGATCACGATCTCCGCAGTGAGGAGGCGCGCGGCGAGCGGCGCCATAATGCCAGTGAGGATGGCGACGGCGGCCCCGAAAAATCCTATCGTAGTGGCGTAGGCCCAGAACATCTTGGCCGGGGGCAGCCAACCCGGGATCCATCCCAACAGGCCGGGCATGTCAATGATGTGGACGATGCCAAAGGAAATGGGGCAAATGCCGAAGAGGAGCACAAAGAAGGGCCTGCGGCGCGCAAGGGCTGAACCGTCCGGGGAGAAGATTGCGCAGAGGACCAGGCCGGCGGCGACCAGGGAGAACTCCTCAAAGACATTGCCGATGGGGTCGTAATTGCCGAGATTCAGAAAGGCCTTGGGCACCCAGATGAGCGTGAAAACAGAGTAGACAATCGTCAGAGTTAGAGCACCGGCACGCGCGGTGCGGGGCACGAGGAGCGCGATCCCCCCGGCGAGCTCAATGACCGCGGTGAGATAGGCAAGCGGTACGCGTAGAGGGACGTTGGGACTGACGTTCTGCCAGGTGGTGGCGAAGTCGCCGGAGAGCAGGCCCAGAAGGCCGAGAAAGATGGCGGCTCCGCCGTAGATGTAAAGCCCGAGATTGGATAGTATGCTGCGTTGTTTTGCCATCGAGCGCCCGAGGATTGCAGTTTCTCTCGGCGAGGTGCAATGGGCAATAGCCACTTTGCGCGATTTGAGCAGACCAGTTTTGCCTTCCCGCTGATAGAAAAGGGCCGGGACCCGGAGGCGACTCGCCCAGGGCACATTCGCTGCGCCCGAAAGCGCAACTGCAGGTCCCTCCACTACGCTGCGCTTCAGTCGGAGGCTGTGACTTTTTTGATTTTCTTTCATGATTTTGGTGGCCCGAGAGCTATGAAGAGCATCGGCTAACGAGCATTGTCGGGGTCCTTCGACTGCGCGCCAGAAACCATCTGTTAGGCGATAGATCTGCGAGGCGCTTCGCTCAGGATGACGCCTTTGTGGGAGGTTTGGAGTTTTAAACAGCAGTCTGGTTGGGCGTGACAAAACGCGGAAAATCAAAAAAGTCACAGCCCCCCAGGATGACACTTCCGCTTTGCCGCAAGGAAACAGCAGGTCCCTCCACTGCGCTTCGCTCCGGTCCCATGGCACGCCGGGACAGGCGGGATGACAATTTTGTTTAATCTCAACGTCCTCTAATTTGGACAGCCCTGGTCGCTTGTCGCACCTTCTAGGAGTTCTGAGGGTGTGCGGATGACGCCAATCGCGGTGACAACACGAGCATGAGCGGCACAACTGTGAGGGCCGTCAGGGCTGCTGCAACGGTGGCCCAGACCGGCCCCGCTGCATCCCCAAGGCGCCCGTAGAGGATGGGCGCCAGCGCGCTCGATCCGAGTATGCCTGTGTAGAACAAAGCGAAGGCTCGCTCGATCCGATGAGCCGTGACAAGTTCCGGGACCGTGCCGTACAGCACCGATGATGTGCCGTTGAGCATCACCCCCAGGAGAGGCAGCAAGGCTAGACCCGGCGCGAGCGGCAAGGCAAGCACAATCAAGATGGCTGCCGTCGTGCCAACCTCCGTCGTCACCACGGTTGCGAGAAGTCCAAGACGTTCACCGAGCCAGCCGCAGGCCGCCTTCCCGAACGCTCCGCCAATGAAGGTCAGCGACAAGGCCAACCCCACGGTTGTTAGCGACGCACCCTTGGCCCTGAGAAGAAACGGCAGGAAGAGCAGGAAACCCATGCGCGCGGCACTGTCGAGCACGCCAATGGCGAAGAGCAACCCGAAACCGCCCTTGCCGCCGGCTTCGCGGTAAGGCGCAGTTGAGGCTTCCACCGCAACCGGAGGCCCTGGGACGAGCGGCATGAGCCAGCGGATCAGCACCGCGACCAGTACTCCCAAGCCCGCTACGACACACAGCGCCGAGCGCCAAACCATCACGGTGAGCAGCAGTGAAACAGCCGGCGGGAGCGTCGCTTTGCCCAAGTCACCGGCAAAGTTGTATGTGCCGAGCGGGCCACGCGCCCTCTCGCCGTAAGCACGCGACACAGCAGAGGAAGCAAGTGGATGCTGGGTGCTGCCACCCGCGCCCGCCACGGCGAGAGATGCGCATAATGCCACGAGTCCGCCGGAGAGGCCGGCCAAGGCAAAACCGGCGGCACTCAGCAACGTCCCGAGCACGAGGATGGTCCGCGCATTCAGATGCCGCGCGAGATGACCAGACGGCACCTGGAACGCGGCCAGAGCACCCACATACAGGGCGCGCAGTACCGCCAGCGCGCTATAACCGAGCGCGAATTGTGCCTGCCAGACCGGCAGGAGCACGTAAATCATGTCGGTGAAACCATCGTGCAGGGCGTGCGCGAGGCCGGCGAGCACGAGAGTGCGTTGGCGGGATCTTCCCGTCACGTCTCGACTATCAGGTTGGACGACAGCGAATTGCTTCAACCGCGGCCTCTCTCAGTGAAATAGACGATTCGCCTCCTTCGTCCTTCCATCAGTGTCGGATAACCCCGCAATTGTGATCTAGAACGATCTTGCTGTACATGCCATGGGGATGCCTCCTTCGCTTCCGGCACGGTGCTGTCGAATTTCGCCGCGCAACGCCATCGCTTTGCAGATGGAAATGAAGGGGGGCACAATGGTTGAGACGTCAGTTCAGGAGCAGATCAGTGCGCGAGAATTTACGACTGTCCCGGAGTCAAGCAGTGTCTGGCGCCGAGCTATATGACGGCCGGGATATCGAGACGTTCGCAACTGATTGGCATTTTCACGAGGGTTGGCAGTTAGTCGCGCTTACTAAAGGAGAACGGCATTATCAGCTCAGAAACGGTTCTGTTATTGCCAAGCCTGGACGATTGATCGTTCTACCTCCTCGACTCGTACATAAAGCACGGTGCATCGCGAAAGGAAAAACCAGCTTCAAGATTGCAACTATTCCGGAAGTATGCGTCGATGTAGGCGCTGGTTCCGCAGCGATTTCTCAATCCACCCCCAAACTGGTGAATGCATTTGTCTCCGTCTTTGGGATGTTGACATCCGCAGACCACGGTAAAGCGAAAGCAATGATTCTTTGCCGGCTACAGGAGATTCTCGCCGAAAGTATCTCGACGAGTGGTTCAGGTTCATCCGCGCTCCCCCCTCTCCTTCTGCAAATTGAGTCTTATATGCTGGAGCGCCTGGATCAGGTGCCGTCGCTTGATCTACTTTCATCGTTGGTTGGCTTAAGCCGGTATCACTTTGCACATACGTTTTCAAAACACGTCGGCCTATCGCCCCTGGCGTTTCATTCTCGCGCTCGCCTGATGCAAGCAAGGCAATTGATCGCGCAAGGATGGTCGCTTGCTGAGACGTCTGCACATCTAAACTTTTCGGACCAGAGCCATTTCGGGAGACATTTCAGGCGCGTATACGGAATGACTCCCGGCGAATATCAGCAGAATGTGACTGCGAAAGTCAGCTCCGGTCCTCAGCTCTAAGGTGTTCGCAGGAACGCAGTTGAGGAAGTTGAAATAAGAATCCCCGAACACTCCAGGCGACAGCCGATTATGGCGCGGCTGAAGCCGTGCCCGTCTGCAGAGAGTTTTTCGGCGGCGCGGCATAGATTTGCGCGTGGGGGCGCCAGGGTGGATTTCTTCTCCGTCGAGGAGATGGCGAGACGGTCGGGGATGAAGTTTTGTAGGACCGCGATGTCCAACCGATACTTTGGTATGGACCGATACGTTCGTCTAATAGATGCGTCGTCGCTCTTCTGCCAATCTTGCCTTAAACAGTCGCTCGCTCGGATATCGAAAGGAGTACCAAATGGACGGCACAAATGGGGGACTGCAAGAGGCCACGCGCGTGACCGCGCCTGTCGCGTCGAGCACGCTTAGTGTGAACGTTTTTACCGCTCCCGGAAAAACTATGGTTGGCGAGCGGCCAAAGCCCTTCGGCGAAGCGCTGGCCTTTGACCCGATCACGTCGACTTTAATCTTCGGCGAGTACGACGCGGTGCTGGTGGACGCAATGACTACCGTGGCTGAGGCCGAGGCTCTCGCGGATTGGATTGCTCTGCACAACCGCAACCTGCAGACCATCTATATAACACACGCCCATTTCGACCACTTCTACGGTCTGAGCATTCTGCTCGACCGTTTCCCGGGCGCTCGGGCGATAACAACGCCCAAGACGTTGAACGCCATGCAGATGTCTTTCACTCCCACGGTGGAGCGGTTAGCCCGCAGGATCTTTCCTGGGCAAGTGGCCACTAGTTTGATTCCACCTGAGCCCTATGAGCACGATACGTTTACTCTCGAGGGCCACGAATTGCGGATCATCGAGCAGGGCCGCACCGATAGTCCCGATTCGACGTCTCTACACGTTCCATCGATCGGCCTGATCGTCGCCGGCGACGTTGTGTACAACCAATGCCGCATGTACGTCGGCGACACCACCCCTGAGAGCCGAAAGAATTGGATCGCGGCGCTAGATCGCTTAGCGGCGCTGAACCCGGCGATTGTTGTCGCCGGTCACAAGAAACCCGGCGCGCCCGATTCTCCGTCGACGATCCAAGACACCAAGCGTTACCTGCAGGACTTCGATCGGTTGCAGAAAACCGCGACGTCCGACCAGGAACTGTTCGATCAGATGACGGAGCTATACCCGCATTGGATAGCCAATCAGTCATGGTTGATGTTCGGATTCCCGCAGCCGTAGCCCACATCAACCGCGCGCGGCCCCATCCTTGCGCACTTTGCAAGAGCCTGGATGCTTGGCTGTTTTGAATCAGTCACCTCGCAAAGCCTGTACTAGATCGATTGAGGCTGCGCGAAGCGCAGGAAGCAAAGACGCGGCTAACGCCAGTATTAGCACAAACGACGAAGCGACCGTGATCACGAGGGGATCAAGCGCAGGCACCTCGAAAAGAAACGACTCTAATAACCGCGAGAGCAACACAGACCCCAACAATCCGATCGCGCATCCGATGATCGCCAGCCTGGCTCCAGAAGAGATGACAAGACGAATCATCCCCAGACGCTGCGATCCTAAAGCCATGCGGATCGCAATCTCCCGTCTTCGCAATGCGACAGAAAACGCAACTACGCTATATATGCCCGATACAGTCAATAAAACCGCAAGTGCGGCAAAGAGAGAGACAACTGCCGTACCCCGGCGACGTGGAGCTTCTCTGGCGGAAACAGCCTGGACCATCGTCTGCACCTGAGTCAATGGAAGCTGAGAATCCATAGAATGCACCGTTCGGTAAAGCATGTTTTCCAATTGTTTCGGCGCGATGGTTGTACGCAGCACGATATACCGCTCGGTGTCATATAAAGCGTTGGGAGAAACTATCGGTTTCACTTGAACACTTGGAACATAGTATTGCTCAGTCGCCGGGTAATCCGGTGATGTTTCCTTCACATTGGCTACCTCGCCGATAACGGTCCGCCAAGTCGAGGGTACCCCTCGCATTCCCCCTCTCAAGCGCTTGCCAATGGGATTCTGCCCGGGCCAGGACTCCTCTGCCAGCTTTCGATTCACAATGACCACTGGTTGGCCGCCCGCGTTGTCGGCCTCCGTGAAAAGCCGGCCGCGTATTAACGGGATACCAGCGGCGTCGAAGTAATCGCCGCTCACGTCGGATTGAGTTGCAAAATCGTGTAAATTCCCATTGGCTGCGGATGGAGAGCCCTCCGCGATGAAGCCTCCCTGGTCGCTGCTGTAGATAGGAAGGAATGAAGTCAATCCCGCTTTCGTTATGCCGGGCGCGGCCCGCAAGCGACGTAAGATCTCTTTGTTGAATGCATCCACGGCTGCCTGTGTTCCATACTCTTCTTTAGGCAATGCATAAGCGGCGACCAGTGTGTGATCCGGCTGGAAGCCCAGGTCTGCCCGTTGCATTTTTTCGAAGCTGCGCAGCAGCAGGCCAGTTGCTGTCAACAGGACCATGGTGAATCCGATCTCGGCTATTACCAGAGCCGAACTCATCCGGGAATGTCCGCCAGCCAAAGCACCTGAACGTCCACCTTGCTTGAGGGCGTCGTTCACGTTGGTTCGCAGAGCCACAATCACCGGCACCAGTCCACAGGTGACCCCTGTTAGCACAACGAGGCCCAGCTCGAATACGATCACTTGCCAATCCAGGCTTATTGTGTCGGCAAGCGGAAACGTCTCTGGTAGCAGGCTGACCACGACTCTCAAGGTTGTAGCCGCCAGGCCAAGCCCGAGCAGTCCACCGGTCACAGCCAAGGTCATCGCTTCTAGTATTGCCTGCCGCAATAGGGTTGTTGCACGCGCCCCCAAAGCAAGTCGAAGCGCAACGTCCTGTCGCCTGCGAATTGCTCGTGTTAGTAGGAGTCCGGACAGATTGGCGCAGGCGATGATCAGAACAGCGGCAACGGCAACGGACAGTGTCCAGACCAGTGGACGAGCTTCTTCAACGACACTTTCGTGCAGCGGCCTCACGATCGGATGAATACGAAATTTTGCCATGAATGGAGGCGCATCGCGCGTCATCTGCCTGGCGACTCTACCGACATCGCTCATGGCCTCCGCCTGCGTAGCGCCCGGCTTCAAACGGCCCACCATCTGATATTTCCAAATGGCCCAGGCCGTGAGCATGTCCCGCTCATTCGGCTCCAAAATCAATGGAACCCACAATTCGGTTCGATTTCCATGCCCGGGGTTTAACGGAAATTGAAAATCGCGTGGCATGACACCGACGACTACATATGGTCTGCGGTTGAGAATAATCTTCTTTCCCAGTATGTCCGGCTGACCACTAAAGCGGGCTTGCCAGGTAAAGTAGCTAAGGACAACAGCAGGTTCCTGTTGCTCGGTCTCTTGTTGCGTGAATACGCGCCCGAGTAGGGGTTGCACTCCGAGTGTTGGAAAGAGCGTTCCGCTTACTCTCGCCGCGTTGATCTGAGCAGGGTTTCCGTCGCCGGAAAGCTCAAAAAATGCCGCCTCATAGCTTCCGAGGCTTTCAAAACTTTTTGTCTCACGGCTGTAGTAGCCTACGTCGGCAGCGGTCACGCCGGCTTCGCCGTCATCCTCACCAGCTTCGCTGCGAATGTCATCTGATATCACCATCAGCCTTTCCGCTTTCGCAAAGGCCAATGGCCGCACAAAGACGCCCTCGACGATCGAGAACATGGCCGTTGCACCACCGATACCCAAGGCCAACATCAATACGCCGACAGCGGTAAACCACGGCGACCGCGACAAGTTGCGGATCGCGAGTTTCACATCCGAGAAATAAGGAGACATGAGTATCTTTGAATGTCTGAGAGTAGCCCAGTTCGACCGTCCAACCTTTATACACAGGACCCAAAGCGGATTGTAGTATCCCTCTAGATCCTTGGGAGAGGCTCATTCGACAGGGGGCGCCACTGGAGCATTCACTGTCCGGTTTCAGACGACGCTGTTCGTTTCCGAACGCTTCTGTCGCTCACCGACGGAAGCCCCGATTCATCGATTACAGTTAACTTAGCCTCTCCCTGCGTTCGATCATCTCTGCGCGATGTTGCGAGATCCATTGGCCATCTAAGTGCATTGCAGTTTCTCCAAACAGGGCTCCCCAATCGACCTGCGGAGAACGCCATGCTGAAACGGCTCTTTCTATTACTGGTTGTTGTCGCTATCCCAACCACCAAGCTTCAGGCCGCTAACGACTCCTTCGTCGGCAAGTGGAAGCTCAACCCGGAAAGAAGCACTATGCACGACCAGATGAAGGTCAATTCCGCGGGGACGAACCGCTACGCTTTCGACTTTGGCGGCGGCCCGGAATTCATTGTGGCCAACGGCACCGATCAACCCGGTCTCGAGGGAACCACCCTCGCCGTAACTGCCGAAGCTCCTCGCGTCTGGAGAGTCGTCCGCAAGAAAAACGGCCGTATGCAGATCTCCGCCATCTGGACGCTTTCTCCGGACGGCAACTCGCTGCGCGACGACTTCACCGGCTACCCGTCCAACGGCTCCAGTTTCACTATCCATTACATCTACACACCCATTGGACGAGCGTCTGGCTTTGCTGCTACGTGGGATAGCATCAGCGAAAAGCCCGGCCGGGTGGAAATCGAGGTGCAGCCCTATCAACACAGCGGCCTTTCCTTCATCAATCAGACACAGCACTCCACGAAAAATATGACGTTTGACGGCAAGGACTACCCGGTGAAGGATGCGAACGCGCCAGCGGGCGCCATGTCGTCGGCACGCCGCGTGAATGCCAGCACGCTCGAGTTCACTGAGAAGAGAAGTGGCAAGGTGGCGGACACACAGCGTATCCAGCTTTCTCCAGACGGCAAGACTTTGACCATGACTATTCAGCCGGCAAGTGGACGTAAGCCGAACGTCTTCGTTTTCGAACGCGAATGAGTGTAAAAGGGGCTGGGGAGGCTTGCGGCGAAAGAGCCCGCTTTTCCGCCTGAAATAACTCTACAACTCGGAACTGCGTTATTCTGTGCGCGGCCGCGATCGACGCGCAGACCAAGAGTCGCGCATGAAAGGAGCCGTCGAATGGCCCGGATCATGACGATCGGGGAGATCCTGGTAGAGATCATGGCGACCGAGTACGGCCAGAGCTTTCGCGCGCCGGGCACCCTGGTGGGGCCTTTCCCGAGCGGCGCCCCCGCCATCTTCATCGACCAGGTGGGCCGGCTGGGACATGCGGCCGGGATCATCGGCTGCGTAGGCGACGACGATTTCGGCTGGCTGAACATCGACCGCCTGCGGCGGGACGGTGTCGACACGAGTGCCATCGCGTTGCTCGCTGACGCGGTCACGGGAAGCGCGTTTGTCACTTACACGGAGACGGGCGAGCGCCACTTCATCTTCAACATTGCCAATAGCGCTTCCGGCCGCCTCTCAGCCGCGATGATCACCGAGCCGGTGCTCGCCGATTGCACGTGGTTTCACGTCATGGGTTCATCGCTGTTCTCTCCCGGAATCACCGCAGCCGTCCGCAAGGCGATCGGCATGGTGAAGCGTCGAGGTGGGGTAATCTCCTTCGACCCGAACATCCGGCCGGAGATAGTCAGAAGCGCGGGCGTTCGGGAAGCGCTGCGATCGATTCTCGAACAGACCGACGTGTTCCTGCCGAGCGGCGACGAGGTGGCCCTGCTCGTGGATGCGCAAACGGAAGCCGAGGCTATCGAGCCGCTACTCGCCCTCGGAATTCGAGAGATCGTCGTGAAGCACGGCAGCGCCGGTTGCACCTATTACGACCAGTCGTGCCGACTGGACGTACCGGCGTTCGCGGTCCGCGAGGTCGACCCCACCGGCGCCGGCGACTGCTTCTGCGCCACGTATGCGGTGTGCCGCGAAGAAGGCAAAGCGGTCGACCACTCGCTGCGCTACGCCTGCGCCAGCGGCGCGATTGCCGTGACGCGCAAAGGTCCCATGGAGGGTACTGCCAGCTTTGCGGAATTGGACACGTTCATTGGCTGAGGCGCCCCGCCGCAGATGGCGCTGCCGACGAAGGTGCAGAACTATCTCGCCGTTTAACACCAACCGGGCAACTTACCGAAAACTTTCCAGGAGGTTTGGTTTCAGATCGTCCGGAATGACGGCTATATCGCGACTTGGCGTTACCGCTTACAGCCCTTTGCCGTTGAACTTACAATGATTTGATGAAAAAGATCAGGATGGACTTCGAAGCGGTTCGGCGCATCGGAACCGCGTTGCCTGGCGTCGAGGAAGGCACGGCGTATGGTATGCCTGCGCTAAAAATACGCGGGAAACTGCTTGCAACGCTTCCAGCGAACCGCTCAGTCGAACCAAATTCGCTGGTGGTTTGTGTGAGTCCTGAGGACCGCGACGAGTTGCTCGCGACGGATCCAGATGTCTACTACCTGACAGAACATTACGAGGGCTATGACAACGTGCTCGTTCGCTTGTCGCAAATAACCACAGAAGCGTTGAAAGGTCTGCTCATGATGGCCCACAGATACAGAACCAGTAGTTCGCGGCGCGCTACCCGGTGAGGCATCAGCATTGTTTATCAAACGGGGGGAAGTGATCGATAGACTTCTGAGGCCGCCGAGCATGCCCCCCCGATAAGCGCGTCTGGTCACTTGGCCGCAGGGTCGGGTTTTCGGAAAACCTAGTTTTTGGTTACTCGCCCGGCCCCTAGCCCTCTGGGCAGGGGAAATTTACCGAAAATGCGACTTCGGGCGCTATGCAGGATCACTTCCGGCTAGCGGTCATTTGGGAGGTGTCCAAAACAAATCCCTCAGTCCGATGACGCATTTGGCTAGTGTGAATTTATCCTTTCCGCACCTATGATTTCTTCGATGGCTCGTTCTCTGGTGCTGCTTTCTTTCTTTGGCTTTGTTCCTGCGCTTGCGCCAGCGCAGGAAGCTGCTAAGCCTGCGCCGGCTTCTGCCGTTTCAGGTATCTGGCTGGGAACGCTGCACGCCGGAGCTCAGACGCTGCGCGTTCAGGTGCATCTGCAAGCGGACGCCGCGGGCGGCGTCACGTGCGCGGTGGACAGTATCGACCAGCATGCGTTCGGTATTCCCTGCAGCAATGTGCTGGTGAACGGAGCCCTCTTGTCATTCGATGTGCCGACTTTCGGTGGGAAATGGACCGGGGCGATCTCCTCCGACGGCAAGACGCTCACCGGCACCTGGAGCCAGGGTGAACCATTGCCGCTGGTGTTGGAACGGCAGGAGACGGCGATTGAACCTCCCAAGGCCGCCCCGCCCGATCCGGCCATGCCTCCCGTCGCCCTGGCCGACCTGAAGGCCGTCCTCGATCACGACCTCGCTGCGGCGTTGAAAGACGGCGCACTTGCGCCGGCGACCAATGCCGGCATCACCATCGGCGTCATCGAGCGTGGAGAGCGGCGCATCTTCACGTATGGCACGGCCAAAGACGATTCCGTCTTCGAGATCGGCTCCATCACAAAGACCTTCACCGCGCTGATCCTGGCGCAGATGGTGGAGCAGGGAGCTGTTCGACTCGATGAGCCGGTGCGTGAACTGCTTCCGCCGGGAACCGTAGCCAAACCCGCCACGGGAGCCGAGATTACGCTGCTCGACCTCAGCGATCAGCACTCCGGATTGCCGCGCATGCCGGATAATTTCCATCCGGCTCACCCTGAGAATCCCTACGCCGACTATGACGCGAAGCTGCTCTACGAATTTGTCGCTAAGCATGGCGTCGCGCTGCCGGCGAATGCCCCCTTTGTCTACAGTAATCTCGGTGTAGGGTTGCTGGGGCAGGCTCTCTCGAACCGCGCGCACGTGCCTTATCCTGTTCTGCTGCATGAGCAGGTGACTGGGCCACTCAATATGAGCGATACCGCGGTTGTGCTCACTCCGACGATGCAGGCGCGCTTCATTCAGGGCTACGACTCCAACCATCATCCAGCCCACGCTTGGGACCTGGACGCGTTTGCCGGCGCGGGCGCCGTTCGTTCGACTGCTGCCGACATGCTGACCTACCTGGAGGCGCAGCTTCATCCGGATAAGTTGCCCACCAGCGTGCTGGCGCAGCCCAACGGAAAGACCTTACCAGCAGCCATCGCCAAATGCCACGTGATTCATGCCGATGTAGGCGGAGGCATGCATATTGCCCTGAACTGGTTCCGTATTGACGCGACCGGCAGCTACTGGCATAACGGCGGGACAGGCGGTTACAGTTCGTACGCGCTGTTCAATCCGGACAAGGACTTTGCGGTGATTGTGCTTAGTAATACCACGGTCGGCCCAAACTCGATTACAGACAAGCTGGGCCAGCACATTAGTCAACGTCTGAGCGGACTGGCGGCGGTTTCGCTGGCTCCGTAGGGGTGTGTAACTAGTCGCTTGATGCGAAATTGCCGAGACCGACCTTTCAGGAGCCCGGCTGGCTCGCAAATCACTTGCCCCTATATTTCGAGTCGCGCACGCGTACAGGGGCTACCTCGCAATGCCCCTTTCGTGTCAAGCCCGCCGCGGTCCCGCTTTAGAGTCGCTGAAATATACGTCATTCCATGCCTGTTCTCAATAACACATCCTTCCGATATTCAATTGATATTTTGGGTAGATAAGCTTCGTGCGTGTTGATGACGGAGAACGTGGAAGAGTATGGCGAGATGCGAGTTCGCCAACTCATAGGCAACCGCTGCGAAATCGATTCCTCTGCCGGACCGTCAAACAGAGTTTCTTCTCCCTTATCTGGTAACGTAGCGCGTTGGCGGCATAATGCGAGAAGCCCCGCGTGTCTTAGAGGGTTGCGTGGAACCACTCGTAAGCGTCATTGTTGACAGCTACAACTACGGGCGGTTTTTGGCCGACGCGATCGAAAGCGCACTTGCACAGAGTTATCGTAACTGCGAAGTGATTGTTGTAGACGACGGGTCCGAGGACAATTCCCGCGAAGTGATCTCTCGCTTTGGAGAGCGCATCAAGGCGGTTTTCAAGTCCAACGGTGGACAATCGTCTGCCTTAAACGCCGCGTTTGCCCAGAGCCGCGGCGACGTGATCTGCTTCCTCGACGCGGACGATGTCTTTCTCCCCACCAAGGTACAGCGGGTGGTTGAGGGCCTGGCGATGTGTCCGCAAGGGTGGTGCTTTCACCATTTACAGTGGACCAACAGCATCCTTGAACCTATTGTTACTCCGCCCATTCCCTTGAGCACCGGCAAGTACGACTTTCGTGCGGAGTTGCTTGCAGGGAAATGCAAGTTTGCCCCTCCCGCCACTTCAGGTTTAGCCTTCTCGCGCATGCTGCTCGACCAGATCATGCCGATTCCCGAAGCCATTATCATCGCCAGCGACAACTACCTCAAGCTGTCTTCACTTGCCCTGGAGCCCGGCTACTTCATCGCGGAACAATATGCGCTGCAGCGGATTCATGGCCAGAACGTATATACGGGGAAGGATGATCAAGTCTTGCGCGCCGAAGTCGATATGTCGGTAGTTTCGGGCCTGCGCGTGAAGGTGCCCGTCATGCGGTCCATCTGCAAACGCTGGTATTCGGGCGCGGTCGCAAGCAAGTGGGGCGCCGGCGTAACCATCGGCGACATCTATAAGGACTCATACGATGACCTAGCTGAAATGTCTTTCGCCGAACGAATGGAGATTGTGGCCAGGGTGGCCTACAAAACAGCTCGGCGAAAGGCAAATGCACTCTCCAGGACGGGGCGATCCATCGAGAGCCCCGAGCCGTTAAAGCCTTAGGGAGATGCGCTCTCGCGCGACGCGCGATCCGCATACGCCTGGGTTCCCTCCTAAGAGGAGGCTTCTCTCCAGATCTTCCCCTCGGGAAACCGGTAATCCTTCAACGTCTCTTCCACCATCTCAATCGAGTATCCTGGCGACGTCGGCATCATGTAATGCCCGTGCTCAATCCGGCACGGCTCAACGAAGTGCTCATGGAGATGGTCTACAAACTCGATCATCCGGTTCTCCATCGTGCCGGAGCAAGCCAAATAGTCCCACATGCTCAGATGCTGGACATATTCACACAGCCCCACGCCTCCGGCATGCGGACACACCATCACATCAAATTTTGCCGCCATCAGCAGGATCGCGAGGTTTTCATTCACACCAAGCACGCGCGCGCTATCGATTTGGCAGATGTCGATCGCGTTCGCCTGGAACAACTGCTTAAAAATCACCTTGTTCTGGCAGTGCTCTCCTGTCGCAATCTTCACCGGAGCTACAGCCTTTCGGATCGTCGCATGCCCCAGCACATCGTCCGGACTCGTGGGCTCCTCCATCCACCACAGGTCTACCTCGGCCAGGTGTTTTATCCGTGCGATGGCTTCTAAAACATCCCACTTCTGGTTGGCATCCGCCATCAGGCGCTTGTCCGCGCCGATCGCCTTGCGAATCAGCCGCGCGCGCCGTAGGTCATTCTCAGCCTCGCCACCGACTTTTAGCTTGAAGTTTACCCAGCCATCGGCCAGGGCTTCATCGGCCAGCTGCTGGATTTTCTCATCGCTGAAACCAAACCAGCCCACCGAAGTCGTATATGCCGGATAACCCAGCCTCTCCAACTGCGCCAGCCGCTCCTGATATCCGGCCTTCTGCCTTTTCAAAAGTTCCAATGCCTCTGAAGGGGTAATCGCGTCGGTGATGTACTTGAAGTCCACTGCCGCCACAATCTGCTCCGGGGTCATCTCCGCCAGCAGCCTCCACAGCGGCTTGCCTTCCACCCGGGCATACAGATCCCACACAGCATTCACTAGCGAAGCCGCCGCAAGATGCACCACGCCCTTATCCGGACCCAGCCACCGGAACTGCGTGTCCCCTGTCAACTCCCGCGTGAACGCCACCCAATTCGACGTGATCGACTCCAGCGTCCGCCCCTCGACGAACCTCGCCAGAAACTTCGCCGCCAACACCACCAGGTCCGTACCACGCCCCAGCGTAAACGTCAGTCCAAATCCACGCACACCCGCATCCGTTTCCAGAATGCAGTAGGCCGCCGAGTAATCCGGATCCTTGTTCACCGCATCCGAGCCGATATCCTCTTTCGAGGTCGGAAACCGGATATCCAACACCTCTACCTTGGTGATATTCACGTTGCCATTTCCCCTTCTATTCACCACGGCCGACGGGCTGATAAAACCACGTTCGATGGCGCCGGCGACGTCGCCTCCTCCAGCTTGCACAATCCTCGCACCGGCTGGCACGAGATGATCGGCTGCGTCCGCTTGGCCGTCCGCCGAGATAAGCGCAAAATTCCATCATAGGCCTTCCCGAAGTGGCCGAACCACCGCCGTGCGCGAGGACAGCTCGTGGACCGTTCTCACCGAGCTGGTGATCTCAAGAGGTTTGGAGAACGGCGCGAATATCCCTGATCTCGAGGATATGTTTTGGGTAGCCCCGCCGCGCCACCGTCAGCATAGCCTGTCCAATTTCCTCCGTGGTCAGGACGTGATTGGGAAATGTGCGCCGGAGCAAGGCCAGCAGCGGTTTGGCAATGGCGTATAAGGCTTGATAGACGGCGGCCTTCGGTCTCTCTCCGTGCATCGGTTGGATCAGGCCTGGGCGAAACATGTAAGCGGCGGCGAAGGGTAAGCGCAGCAGCGCGTTTTCCGTTCTTCCCTTGATCCGCGCCCACATGCTCCTGCCGTGCTCTGTGCTGTCGGTACCCGCACCCGAGACGTAAAAGAACTTCATCTGGGGGTTAAGCCGGCACAGCGTCTCCGCGGCAGCCATGGTGATGCCGTAGGTTATACGCTCGTACTCCTCCGCCTTCATTCCTGCCGAAGAGACGCCGAGCGAAAAGAAGCAGGCATCGAAACCGGAGAGCTCGGCCTCAATCTCCGCGTAGTGGGATAAGTCGCGATGCTGGATCTCGCGCAACTTGGGGTGATGGATGCCGGTTTGGCTTCTTCCGACTGTCTGCACTGTCTCCACGTCCGGGTCGAGAAGACACTCGCGCAACACACCCTGCCCCACCATCCCTGTCGCACCAAAGACCAGGACCTTCATGGCTTATGCTTCTCTCTTCACGGGAAAAGTAACTGTCTCGGGAGTTTGATCCGTGGCCGGCCATTTTACTCCGGTGAGCTGCTCCGAGACTTCCCATAACTTCCGGGCCACAGCCTCATCCTCTGCTTGGGGAAAGACCTTGGCGGGCGCTACTGGCCCCTTCAGTTCATAGAAGCCGTTCGGTCCATAATAGCGATTCGGCTCCGCCTCGGGAGAAGCCGCCGCGAAGAGTGTGGGCAGAGCTCCGGCTGCGGCGGAGTGACTCATGAAGGAGCCAAGGACCTTCATCCCGAATCCTTTCAGGCCGCCGGTACCCGGCCCGTTGGGGATAAGCTCGGTGCGCGCGTATCCTGGATGCGCCGCGTTGCTCATCAGTCCCCAGCCATAGGCATCACTGCGGCGCTGGAGCTCGAAGGTGAATAGCAGATTCGCTAGCTTCGATTGCTGGTAGGCAGCCCAGGAGTTGTACTTGCGCTCGGCCTGCAGGTCGCGGAAATCGATTTTGCCGCCACGATGCGCCAGACTGCTCACATTCACCACTCGCGGCGCCTGGGCTTTGCGCAGCAACGGCAGCAGCAAGGCGGTAAGAGCAAAATGGCTAAGATGGTTGGTTCCGAATTGCAGCTCGAAGCCGTCTTCGGTCAGGCGCCTGGTGGGCAGATCCATGACTCCGGCGTTATTGATCAGGAGATCCAATGGCCGGCCGTTGGCGAGCATGCTTGCGGCGAATGCGCGGATGGCCGCGAGGCTCGCCAGGTCGAGCATGGCGAAGCTAACGTTGGCCGATGGAACGGCACGCTTGATCTGCTCAATCGCGACGCGGCCCTTCTCGGCATTTCTGCCGGTTACCAGAACTTCGGCTCCGGCACGCGCCAAGGCGAGCGCTGTTTCATATCCAAGTCCTCCGGTAGCCCCGGTCACGACGGCAAGCTTGCCGCTCTGGGGTGGTATATCTGCAACTGACCATGGATTCATTGTTTGCACTCCTTGTTGTTTATTTGAGTGACTGCTCGCTCATTCTGATTCACAAAAGAAAACTATTTCTTGCGCGTAACCCCAGCCCACAGCATCTCAAACCCCTGCTTGCGATACATCTCCGCCTGTTTTGGGTTCCGTCGCATAAAGTCCATCGTCGTGTCCGCCAGCGCACTCATGGCCGCGGCGATGAACTCGAGGGGCCGGTCGAGAAAGACGTGCTGCGCAACCGCAGACTCGGCCATCTTCTCGATCTCCAGGAAGGGTGCGGTCCCGGCATGCTTCGACTCCCTGGTCAGGCCGCCCCAGACGGTCATCTGCTGCAGCACCTTGTGCTGGCTGGGATTCTTGACCCCCCAAGCGAGATAGTGATTCCACACATGCTGGAGACGGTCGCGGATGCCGGCCCTGCGGGGGAAATCAGACATCATGGCATCTGCCAGCTCCAGCTTGATCTCACGGTAGAGAGCGTTGATTAACTCGTCCTTGGTCTTGAAGTAGGTGAATAACGTGCCCTCCGCGACGCCCGCGGCGCTCGATATGGCTGAGGTGGCGGCGCTCAGGCCTCGCGCAGCGAAGACTTCCGTTGCCGCCGAGAGGATTGCGTTGCGCTTGTCTTCGCTTTTGGGCCTCGCCATGGGGGTTAACCTATGGTGAGTATACACTCATTTTATGCGGATCTTGCAGCGAGAGCTGGACACTTCAAAGCTTCGTCAAGCCCGAAGGTGAAACAGCAGGTCCCTCCACTACGCTGCGCTCCGGTCGGGATGACAAAGGGGAGGGGGGTGACTCTTATTAGGAGCAGTTAGATCGGATGGAGAGAGGAGAAACAGACAGTCCCTCCGTTATGCTTCTACGGCTCGCCGGGAGGAGTCACTCCGGTCCCACGGCTAGGCCGGGCAGGCGGGATGACAAAGGGGTGGGTGGTGACTTCTATTAGGAGCCGTCAGCGAGTTCCGTCTTCCAGTTGCCCGCGGGCCAAGTATGATGCGGAGGATGTCCAGCCTCCAGACTTCGATGACCGATTCTCCCAAGGAGCCGGTCAGACGCAAGCACATCCTGGTGCGAGGGGTCGTGCAGGGCGTGGGGTTTCGACCGTTCGTTTATAAAGTGGCAACCTCACTGGGGCTGACTGGGTATGTCTTCAACTCATCCTCTGGCGTCACAATTGAGATCGAAGGTCGAGGATCGGCATTAGATGAATTTTGCCGGACGCTGAAGGACCATCCTCCCCAGTTGGCGGAGATTAAGGAGATCAGCGTCTCCGAAATGGAGATCCAGGGAGGCGAAGGATTTTCTATCCTGGGCAGCCGGGAGGAGGCCGGCGCCTTTGCGCTGGTTCCTCCGGACGCCGGCACCTGCGATGAGTGCTGGCGCGATTTCGGAGATCCGGCAAACCGGCGCTTCGGATATCCATTCACCAATTGCACGCATTGCGGGCCGCGCTACACCATCATCCGCAATATACCTTACGACCGCGCGACCACGACGATGTCCGCCTTCACCATGTGCGCTGATTGCCAGGCGGAATATGAAGATCCCAGCGATCGGCGCTTTCATGCCCAGCCGAATGCGTGTCCCGTTTGCGGACCATCGCTGGCCCTGCTGGAAACCGCGCCCAATGGGTCGACGGATGTGTCGTTTTCGACCACGGATGCGCTGCCGATTATTCGCCAAACACGCGGGTTGATGCGTGCCGGCAAGATTGTTGCGGTCAAGGGCCTGGGCGGGTTCCTGCTGGCGTGCGATGCAACCAATGACGAGGCGGTCGCGGAGTTGCGAAGACGCAAGCGGCGTCCGCACAAGCCCTTCGCGCTGATGGTGCGCGATCTGACCGCTGCCAAGAAGCTGTGCCGGCTGACCCCAGAGGACGAGGCCGCGCTGTCGCACCCGCGGCGACCCATCGTGGTTCTTCCGCGCCTGCCCGGTGGGCCGCTCTCGGGAAGCCTTGCTCCGGACGATAACACCTTGGGGGTGATGCTGCCCTATACGCCACTGCACTATCTATTATTCAGCGATTCGCCGGAAACGGAATCGGAGTGGGATGCCCTGGTGATGACCAGCGGCAATCTGAGCGAGGAGCCAATCGTGGTCAGCAACCAAGAAGCGATGCGGCACCTGGGCGGCGTCGCCGACTGGTTCCTGTTGCACAACCGCGACATTTTCACACGAGTGGATGATTCGGTCACGCGCACCTTCGAGGGACGGGAACGAGTGCTGCGCCGTTCGCGCGGCTTTGTGCCCCAAAGTATCGATTTGGGAATCGAGATGGAAGAGGTGCTCGCATTTGGTGGCGAGTTGAAGAATACTTTCTGCCTCACGAAAGGCCGGTACGCGATTCTGAGCCAGCATATCGGCGATCTTGAGAATTACGAGACGATGCGGTTCCTCGAAGAGACACTTGACCGCATGAAACATGTTTTTAAAGTCATTCCGCATGCCGCTGCCTATGATCTGCATCCCGGGTATATGAGCACGCGCATGGCCATGGCTTCAGGGATCGGACGCCGGATCGGGGTGCAACATCACCACGCGCACATCGCCAGTTGCATGGCGGAAAACCATCTGCGCGGCACCGTTCTGGGCGTGGCGCTGGATGGTACCGGATTGGGAACGGACGGCAGGATTTGGGGGGGCGAATTTCTGGTTGCGGATTTCGCAGGCTTCTCCCGCCGGGCCCATCTGCGCAATGTCTTGCTTCCCGGCGGGGACGCGGCGGTGCGGCAGCCGTGGCGCATGGCGCTCAGCTACCTGCGAGATGCCTTTGGGGAGCACATACCCGACCAGCTGCGGTGCTTCCAAGGTATAGATGGGAAGCAGGTTGCACTGGTGGACACGATGCTGGCCCGGCGCATTCAGACGGTGGAGACATCATCCTGTGGGCGGCTCTTTGACGCCGTCGCGGCCATGTTGGGAGTGGCATCAGAAGTGACCTTCGAGGGGCAGGCTGCCATCGCCCTGGAAGCAGCGGCAGTGCCGGGAATTGCGGACCGCTACGAGTTCGAGATAGAGGAGGGCGAGCCGGCCGTGCTTGACTTCCGGCCGGTCATCGTCGCGATCGGGAAGGATATTTCTTACGGCCGGCGAGTGGGCGAGATTTCCGCGCGTTTTCACAACACTTTGAGCTCGGCCATCGGCGAAGTGTGCAACCGCATCGCATCAGGGGAGGCTCTACGCAGGGTTTGCCTAAGTGGTGGGAGCTTTCAGAACCTGTACCTTCTAGGCCGGACGGTGGTAGAGTTGCGGCGTCGCAGCTTTGACGTGTTTCTGCACGCCCAAGTTCCGGCCAACGACGGCGGCCTTTCGCTCGGACAGGCTATGGTGGCGAACGAGCATTTACGCCGAGGAGAATGACATGTGCCTGGCTATACCCGGCAAGGTGGTGGAGACATTCGACCAGCGCGGCATGCGCATGGCCAAGGTTCAATTCGGCGGTATTGTCCGCGAGGCCTGCCTGGAATACGTGCCGGAGACGCAGGTTGGCGAGTATGTTCTGGTGCACGTTGGCTTTGCCATCAGCCGCATCGATGAAGCAGAGGCCGAGCGCACTTACCAGGCGCTGCGGGATCTGGATCAACTCACGGAACTGGAGTCGCCCGTGGTGGAGGAAATGGAACCCGGAGGCTATCGACAATGAAATACCTTGATGAGTACCGCGACGGTGACGTTGCCAAAAAGATTGTCGGCGAGATGCGCCGTATTCAGACGCGTCCCTGGGTCTTGATGGAGGTGTGCGGCGGCCAAACGCACTCCATCGTCAAGAACGGAATTGATCATCTGATTCCTGAGGGGGTGGAACTGGTTCATGGGCCGGGCTGCCCGGTTTGCGTCACCCCACTGGAGATGATCGACAAAGCTCACGCCATTGCACGGCAGAAGAATGTTATCTTCTGCTCCTTCGGCGACATGCTGCGTGTGCCTGGCTCGGATGGCGACCTATTCACCATCAAGTCACAAGGTGGCGATGTCCGGGTGGTTTATTCGCCGCTCGATTGCTTGAAACTGGCGCGGGCGAACCCGTCCAAGCAGGTGGTCTTTTTTGCCATCGGCTTCGAGACCACGGCTCCAGCCAACGCCATGCTGGCGTGGCGCGCGCGTGAAGAGCAGGTGAACAATCTATCGCTGCTGGTCTCGCATGTGCTGGTGCCGCCGGCGCTGGATGCCATCCTGCAATCGCCCGATAACCGGGTGCAGGGCTTTCTTGGGCCGGGCCATGTGTGCGCGGTGATGGGGTATAGCGAATACGATCCCATCAGCGCTCGCTACCATGTTCCCATTGTGGTCACGGGTTTTGAGCCCCTCGATATATTGCACGGCACGCTGATGACACTGCAGCAGCTGGAACAAGGACGCGCCGTGGTGGAAAACCAATACTCGCGCGTTCTCGACCGCGAAGGCAATGTGCCGGCGCAGAAGCTGATCCAACGCGTCTTCGAAGTGGCTGATCGCAAGTGGAGGGGCATCGGCACCATACCCATGAGCGGCTTCCACCTGCGCGATGAGTTCGCACTGTACGACGCTGAGAAGTTATTCGACGTGGCGGAGATCGCCACTCTCGAGCCACAGATATGCATCAGCGGCGAGATACTGCGGGGCATTAAGAAGCCCCATGATTGCCCGGCCTTCGGCACGCTGTGCACGCCGCAGCGTCCCCTGGGAGCGACGATGGTATCGGCCGAGGGAGCTTGCGCTGCCTACTACGCCTATGGGCGGCATCTAAAACCGCAGGGAACGAATGTGGTGCAACTCGAAGTGATGACGCACGCCAATGGCTAGTTCTCAAATATCCGCCAAGGATGAGGAGAAGCCGACGGGCGACGGACCGATATCTGCCGCCGGGTTTGGGTCTTGTCCCTTGCCTATCTTTCAGCATGCGCAGATTGTGCTTGGGCATGGCAGCGGTGGCAAACTTACTGCGGATCTGATCGACCAGATCTTTCTGCCTGCATTTAGAAATCCCGTTTTGGACAAACTCGATGACCAGGCAGTAGTCACGATCGGCGGCGCGCGCCTGGCTTTTACTACGGATTCCTTTGTGGTCACCCCTATATTTTTTCCTGGCGGCGACATTGGACGGCTAGCCGTTCACGGAACGGTGAACGACCTGGCGATGAGCGGCGCGCGTCCGCTTTATCTTTCGGCTGCCTTCATCCTAGAGGAAGGCCTGGCGGTCGACGATCTGCGGCGTGTAGTGGAGTCCATGCGCGGGGCCGCCGCGGAGGCTGGGGTGGAGTTTGTGACTGGAGACACCAAGGTTGTCAATCGTGGCAAAGGTGACCAGATATTTATTACAACTACAGGCATTGGCGTGATTGAGAGCGGCGTGAACATCTCGGCAGATCGCGCTCGGCCAGGCGATCAGATCATTCTCAGTGGGTATATCGGCGACCACGGAATGGCCATTATGTCGCAAAGGGAAGGCCTTGAATTCGAAGGCGCCATCGCCAGCGATTGCGCCTCGCTCAACGGCCTGGTGGCGGCGATGCTTAGCACTCCGACAGCAGGCGGAATGGAGTTCATCCACTGTTTGCGCGATCCCACGCGCGGCGGCGCAGCCACGACCTTGAACGAAATCGCCAAGCGCGCCAGGGTGGGAATGTTATTGCAAGAGCAATCGATTCCCGTGCGCGATTCGGTCAAGGGCGCATGTGAAGTGTTGGGGTTGGATCCGCTTTACGTCGCCAACGAGGGGAAGCTGCTGGCGATCGTTGCACCAGAGATGGCGCAAGCGGTGCTTGGGCAAATGCAACAGCACGAGTTGGGCCGGGATGCCGCCCTCATCGGAGAGGTCGTCGCCGAGCATCCAGGCATGGTGCTGATGAAGACGCAGATCGGCGGAACGCGTGTGCTCGATGTCATGTTCGGTGAGCAATTGCCTCGCATCTGTTAATTTTTCCACCAGCCATCCGGAATTCCTGCTAACGCAAATCGGGGAAATCCCGATAGCAATCATCAGATGAATCTTTCGCTTCAGCGTGTGAACTGAAGCGTTTGACAGTGATGCTGCCTGAGCGTAATTTTCAGCGGTCGGCGATTTCATGGGAACTCTGACGTGAAAGTTTGCCTCCCAGGTGACAGGCTTGCCCTGCTTCTACCAACCCGATTCATCGCTCCCAACATCACAAGCAGTATGCGTGCTGCGCGCGTCCATCTTTGTGGGCTTCGCTGATTTTCCCGCGTAGCGCATCGTCTTCGTGAGTCTTAAGGCTGAAGGAGAATTTCATGGCTGAAAAGGTAAGCAGCATCACCAAAGCTCCCGCCGTCTCGGATGTCCACATTCTCTGGATCACAGCCGGTCTCAGTTGCGACGGCGATAGCGTTTCCGTAACCGCGGCGGAACAGCCAAGCATCGAAGACGTTCTGTTGGGCGCGATACCCGGTTTGCCCAAGGTTCATTTGCACAACCCTGTTCTCGCCTATGAGAACGGTGATGAATTCATGAAGTTTTTCTACGAAGCAGAAAAGGGCCTGTTAGATCCCTTCGTGCTGGTTGTGGAAGGCTCCATTCCCAACGAGAAGATCAAGAAGGAGGGTTACTGGGCGGCGATGGGCACCGATCCGGATACCGGCCAGCCGATCACTACCTGCGAGTGGATCGATCGCCTGGCGCCCAAGGCGCTGGCCATTATCGGCGCGGGCACGTGCGCCACGTACGGCGGCATCCACGCTATGGCAGGGAACCCGACGGGTTGTATGGGGCTGGCCGATTACCTGGGATGGGATTGGCGCTCCAAAGCCGGACTGCCCATTGTGAATGTGCCTGGTTGTCCGGTGCAGCCGGATAACTTTATGGAAACCGTTCTGTACCTGCTGTACCAAGTGGCGGGCCTGGCGCCGATGATCCCGCTGGACAAGCAACTGCGGCCTACGTGGCTCTTCGGCAAGACCGTACACGAGGGATGCGATCGCGGTTCGTACTACGAGCAGGGCGACTTTGCCACCCACTACGGATCATCGAAGTGCCTGGTCAAGCTGGGCTGCTGGGGACCGGTGGTTGACTGCAATGTAACCAAGCGCGGCTGGATGCGCGGCATTGGCGGCTGCCCGAATGTGGGCGGCATCTGCATCGGATGCACCATGCCGGGATTCCCGGATAAGTTCATGCCTTTCATGGACGAGCCACCGGGCGCCAAGCTTTCAACGAATGTAATTGGCACTTACGGTCGATTCATCCGCACTATGCGCGGTATCACCAACACTACAGTCAACAAAGAACCTAAGTGGCGGCATCCCAGGTCCCAACTGACGACGGGCTACCGCCCCACAACTTACTAAAACTGCGCTTCGCTCGATTAACGACAATTTCACATCTAACAAAGGACAAAACCATGGCGACCTATCCCGAGACGATATCTGAGGTCGATAAGAAGAAGCGCAACCTGGTCGAGATGAACTGGGATCCGATTACACGGATCGTGGGCAGCCTCGGCATCTTCACCAAGATCGACTTCGCCAACCGGGAAGTCGCCGAATGCCACAGCACATCCTCTATCTTTCGCGGGTATAGCATTTTCATGAAGGGCAAAGATCCGCGCGATGCCCACTTCATCACCAGCCGCATCTGCGGCATCTGCGGCGACAACCACGCGACTTGCGCGGTGTATGCGCAGAACATGGCGTTTGGCGTCAAACCACCTCCGCTGGCTGAGTGGATCATCAACCTCGGCGAAGCCGCCGAATACATGTTCGATCACAACATCTTCCAGGACAACCTGGTGGGGGTTGATTTCTGCGAGCAGATGGTGAAGGAGACCAATCCTGGGGTGTGGACGAAAGCGCAGTCCACAGCTTGCCGGAACGGGGACAAACACGGCTTCCGCACGATTGCCGACATCATGACCGCGCTCAATCCCTTCACCGGGAGCTTCTATCGCGAGACGCTGGCCATGAGCCGAATGACGCGCGAGATGTTCTGCCTGATGGAAGGCCGGCACGTGCATCCTTCGACGCTGTACCCGGGCGGGGTCGGTACGGTGGCAACCATACAGCTATTCACTGACTACCTGGTTCGGCTGATGAAGTATGTCGAGTTCATGAAGAGGGTCGTGCCCCTGCATGATGACCTTTTCGATTTCTTCTATGAGGCCATGCCCGGTTACGAGAAGGTTGGTCAGCGGCGCATCTTGCTGGGATGTTGGGGATCGTATAACGATCCCGACAGCTGCGACTACACCTACAAGAACATGGCCGAGTGGGGTCGCAAGATGTTTGTCACCCCCGGCGTGGTGGTCGACGGAAAGCTGGTCACCAATAGCCTGGTCGACATCAATCTAAATATAAGGATTCTGCTGGGCAGCTCCTACTATGACGACTGGCAGGGCTCAGAGACGTTCGTGGCTAGAGACCCGTTGGGCAATCCAGTGGACAAGCACCACCCCTGGAACCAGACCACTCTTCCCCGCCCGCAGAAGCGCGACTTCGGCGGTAACTATACCTGGGTCATGTCTCCGCGGTGGTACGACCAGCGCACCGGCGACCATCTGGCGCTCGATACCGGCGGCGGACCGATCGCGCGGCTTTGGTCCACAGCGCTCTCCGGTCTGGTCGATATTGGTTACGTAAAGGCTACGGGCCACAGCGTGCAGATCAATCTTCCCAAGACCGCGATGCTTCCCGAAACCCAGTTCGAGTGGAAGATTCCCCAGTGGAGCAACACGCTGGAGCGGGATCGGGCTCGTACCTACTTCCAGGCGTACGCGGCCGCGACGGCGCTGTACTTTGTCGAGAAGGCGCTGGCCGAGTTGAACGCGGGCCGCACTTCGACCTGGTCTGACTTCAAGGTGCCTGAGGAAGCGATCGGCTGCGGTTTCCACGAGGCTGTGCGTGGAGTGCTGTCACACCACGTCGTTATCCGCGAGGGCAAGATCGCCAACTACCATCCTTATCCTCCGACCCCATGGAACGCCAACCCGCGCGATGTGTACGGAACTCCTGGTCCTTATGAAGATGCGGTGCAGAACACACCTATCTTCGAAGATAATGGCCCGGAGAATTTCAAGGGCATCGACATCATGCGCACGGTTCGCAGCTTTGATCCATGCCTTCCCTGTGGAGTCCACATGTACGTCGGAGATGGCAAGGTGATCGAAGTGAAGCACTCACCCATGTTCGGGGCGGCGGGTCCCGAATAATGGCGGCCAGCGCGGAGCAACCACTCGCTGCACCGCGGCGCGGAGAGTTCCGCGCCCAAAGTGAACACGTAGAGAAGCTGGCAGCGAAGCTCGACCAGGCGGGCGACCCGGAGGTTCGGGCGGCCGCGCTGGAGTTGGTTCAGTCCGTGGTGGAGCTGCACGGCGCCGCGTTGCAGCGGCTGATCGACCGGTGCGTGGAAACAGCCGAGGGCGAACGGGTGCTGAGTGCTGCTCTCGAAGATAACCTCGTCGCCGGAATGTTCCTGTTGCACTCCCTCCATCCCGACGATATTGAAACCAGGGTTGTTCGCGGTCTCGAGGCGGTCCGGCCTTACCTCAAGTCTCATGGCGGGGATTGCGAGCTGGTCAGCGTGCGCGACGGCATCGTTCGCCTCAAACTGCACGGTACCTGCGGTAGTTGTCCATCCTCTTCCCTCACCTTGAAGAACGCGGTGGAAGAAGCGCTGTACGAAGCGGCTCCCGACATTCTGGAAATTGTCGCGGAGAATGCGCCGGATGAGCCTTCTCACACTTCTAACCTTGTCGTGCTGAAATAAGGAGAGACGCTATGCCGTATCCAGAGCCAACTCTAGTCAGACCTTCCCATTCTGAGACACCGCTGCGCAAGCCCGTCGATCGCAAGGAAGACGATGCAACGGGTATCAATGTCGAGGCGCGCACGCCGATACACCCCAGCATGCCCCATATGCCGCCTGCTTAGACTTTTTCACTTTTTGGGAGTCGTTGAGGGAGAGAACTGCAGATCCCTCGGCTTCGCTCCCACGGCGCGCCGGGGCAGGCGGGATGACAAAGGGGAGGGCAGCGCTTACCTCGGCAGGGTTACCGAGGGATGGAAGGAGGCCGGGCAGGCGGAATGACAGGGTTGGGGAGGCAGCGTAGCCCACTCAAGCCCAAAAACAGGGCTTGCATGGGGCACCCAACATTCGTTGCGGGTTCAGGAAGAACGATAGTGATTGGACAGGACGGCAATGGCACCAGGAACACTTCCTTTTCTTAGGCAGATAGCGCGCAAGGCGCCCACGGCGGAACGCTGTGAGCTTTGCAGCGCCGCGCTCGGACCGGTTCACCAGCATCTGCTCGATCCCAAAAAGCGCGAGATTTTGTGTTCGTGCGATGGCTGTGCCGTTCTGTTCTGCGGACAGGCAGGGGCGCACTTCCTGCGCGTGCCGCGGCGCATTCGCGCGCTCACTGACTTCCAGTTGCCTGACTTACAGTGGGAAGCGCTGATGATTCCCATCAACCTCGCCTTCTTCTATCGCGATAGCGCAGCGGGCAAGGTGATGGCGATGTATCCCAGCCCTGCCGGGGCGATCGAATCGCTGCTCAGCCTCGAATCCTGGTCAGAAATAGCCGCGGAGCATCCTGCTTTGCAGAAGATGGAACCGGATGTGGAGACCTTTCTGGTCAACCGCGTGGGCACGCCGGCACAGTACTACATCGCTCCTGTCGATGAGTGCTACCGGCTGGTCGGCTTGATCCGCATGCACTGGCGCGGGCTCTCCGGGGGGACTGAGGTGTGGAAGGAAATTCACCACTTCTTCAGCGACTTGAAGACGCGAAGCGTCGAGGTAACGGGTTATGCCTGAGCTGCATTTCAAGATCGAAGGCGCTGAGGCCGTGCCGCATGCTGCCGCTCCGTTGATTGCTTTGAAGCTGCGCATCACGAATTTGCCGGCTTCGGAGGAGATTCATACCCTGACGCTGCGCTGCCAGGTGCAGATTGAGCCAGCAAAAAGACGCTACGTTCCCCAGGAGCAGGAGAAGCTGCTGGATCTTTTTGGAACACCCGAGCGATGGAGCCGAACCGTAAGACCGCTGCTGTGGATGAATACCACGGTGGCGGTTCCGGGTTTTACCGACAATGTGCTCGTCGACCTGCAGCTTCCATGCACATTTGACTTCAACGTCGCAGCGACCAAGTACTTTCACGCGCTGGATACGGGCGAGATTCCAGTGTGCGTGATGTTTAGCGGCACGGTCTTTTACCAGGATGGCGATGGGGCGCTGCAGGTGGCTCAAGTGCCATGGGACCGCGAGGCCAACTATCGCCTACCCATTTCGACATGGAAAGAGATGATGGAGATGCACTTTCCGAATACGGCGTGGCTATGCCTGCGGCGTGACGTATTCGAGCAACTCTACCAGTACAAGGTGCGCCACGGTATCCCCACCTGGGAGCAGGCAATCAGCCGGGCGCTGGCGGCCGCCGAAGCTACAGACGAGGTTAAGGCATGAACTTCGGGGGCGCGGAAAAGATTGCGGCTGCGATTCTTTACGAGGGATACATACTTTATCCCTATAGGCCAACCGCCATCAAGAACCGTCAGCGATGGAATTTTGGAACTCTCTATCCACGCGTTTATGCGGAGGCACAACGGCCGCATGAGCCCTTCCGCCTGATTGCCGAGTGTCTCGCGGTGGTAGACGCTAAGGCTAGCCTCGACGTGAGAATCAGCTTTTTACAGCTGGTTCCGACCCAGACTACGGATGAGCTCACAGACCCTTCCCTGGCGTGGGATGAAGCTATCGAGCGTACTTCAGAGCATGCCAACCTGCCGCTTAACGACCTCATTGCTTCTCCGATGTCGTTTGCGATCGGAATAGAAACGCTCCAGATCGAGCTTAGCATCAGCGCGGAAATGCTTCAGGAAGGCGTGTTTAAGATGCGCCTCGAATTGCAGAACTCCAGCCCGTTGCCCAGCGGCGCTGGAGCAAAACGAGACGAGGCACTGCCTTTATCTTTTGTCTCTGCCCACCTACTGTTGGGCATCAGTGGCGGAGAGTTTGTATCCTTGCTCGATCCAGCGCCGGCCTATCGCGAAGCAGTCGCGACTTGCTGCAATACCGGCGTTTTCCCCGTGTTGGTGGGCGAGGAGCCAGATCGACCTGTCCCGGCGTGCCGTGGAAGCATGATGTTTTGCTCGCCGATCATCCTGTACGACTATCCGAAGATTGCTCCCGAAAGCGAAGGGGACTTCTTTGATGGTACGGAGATGGACGAGATGCTCACGCTACGCGTGCTCACCCTGACCGACGCCGAAAAGCAGGAGATGCGTAGCGGCGATCCGCGCGCACGGAAGATTCTGGAACGCACGGAAGCTCTCACCTCGGACGCGATGCTGAAAGCGCACGGCGTGATCCGCGGACTGCGAGAAATTCGAGGCGGCACACAATGAACCGGGATTGGAATCCTTTTGAGGAAGCAGCAGCGCCGCCGGAGAGCGTGCGCGTCTTCGGCATCGAGCTGCGGGTTGGCGACCGGGTTCGCATTAATCCGAAAAAGAAGGCCGATATTCTCGACATGGCACTGGCCGGCAAGATTGCAGTCATCGAAGCGATTGAGCAGGATTTCGAAGACCACGTTCAGCTTGCCGTAGTGCTGGACGATGACCCGGGCCGGGAGTTCGGCATGATGCGGCAGCCGGGACACCGCTTCTTCTTCTCTCCCGATGAGATCGAGCCGGTGCTGAAAGGCGAGCCCACATGACAGCGAGGATTCTTGTTGCAGGTGTAGGCAATATCTTCCTGGGCGATGACGGATTCGGGGTTGAGGTGGCGCTTGCGCTCAGCAAACGGCAATTACCCGAGAGCGTTTCGGTGAAGGATTTCGGTATCCGGGGTTTCGACCTGACGTACGCTCTTCTCGATCCATGGGACGCGGTCATCATCGTGGATGCGCTGCCGCGCGGCCAAGCGGCGGGCACGCTCTACGTGATGGAACCGGATCTAGCAGCCTTACCCGGTGCACTGTCGCAGGACACGGCGATCAATCCCCACGGCATGGATCCGGTCCGGGTATTGAATCTCGCTGCTTCCCAAGGCACGATTTCCGCACAGGTGCTGGTGTTGGGCTGCGAACCGCAGGATTTTGGCGATGAGTTGGAAGGGCGCATGGGGCTATCATCGCCGGTGCAGGCTGCGGTGGAAGAAGCGGCCAATATGGTGCTGGAGTTGGCTGCCCGCATTGCTAGTACGAAGCAAATGAGCTTAGTGTAGTGAGGGAAAGTAGAGAGGTGACACATGAACGCAAAATTCGTCTTAGGCGCACTTGGCTTGGTACTCATCGGTTTGGCGGTTACGGTCGCTCCGGACCTGCGCCGCTATCTTAGGATCCGTTCGATGTAAGGGCTCGAGCTTTTCGAGGCCCGTATCATCGAAAGGAGAAAACATGCACGAACTCTCGATCGCCATCAGCATGATCGACCAGATCACCGAGGAGTCGGAGAGCCGTGGTGGACTGGATGTCGAGGCTGTGCACCTGAAGCTGGGAGCTTTTTCCGGCGTGGATAAAGAGGCTCTGCTCTTCGCCTACGATCTTGCCTGCGAAGGCTCGGTGCTGGAGGGATCGCGGCTGGTGATCGAGACCATTCCCCTGGTCATTTACTGCGCTACGTGTCAGAAGGACCGGATGCCTCCGTCGCTCTACCAACTCAGCTGCCCGGAGTGCGGGAGCCCGGGGCAGAAGATCGTCTCTGGCCGCGAGATCGAAGTTGCCTCGTTGGAGGTTGCCGCATGAGCACGCGCATGGTGGAAGTCAGGGCCAAGGTTCTCAAACAGAACGATCTGCTCGCCCGCGGCTTGCGCGAGCGCTTTCGTAGAGAGGGTACTTGCGTCGTAGGCCTGGTCTCAAGCCCGGGCTCGGGCAAGACAGCTTTTCTGGAAAAGCTGCTCGCAGGACTGGCGCGGGACTCTCGCGTGGCTGCCCTGGTTGGGGATCTGGCTACGGAAAACGATGCCGCGCGGCTACGGCGTGCGACGCCAGATGTAAGACAAATCAACACGGGAACGGTCTGCCACCTGGATGCACAAATGGTGGAGAAGGCGCTTGAATCATGGCATCTGGACCGGATCGATTTTCTCTTCATCGAAAACGTGGGAAACCTGGTTTGCCCCTCCAGCTACGACCTGGGAGAAGAGTTACGATTCGTTCTGCTCTCTGCCACCGAGGGCGAAGACAAGCCGTTGAAATATCCCACTATCTTCAATAGTTCCGATGTTGCCATCATTACCAAGATGGACCTGGCTGAGGCCGCAGAGTTTGATCTTCCGGCGGCGCGCCGCAATATTGAGAGCGTTCGCCCTGGAATGCAGGTCTTTGAAGTGTCCGCGAAGACGGGATTCGGGATGCAGGCCGTTTTTGACTTACTGCATGCTCAACTCGCGCGGGCGCGGCAGCCCCAGGTAGCAGCTACCCGGTAAGCCACAGGAGCTTCGATTACCGCTCGTTCCTCGATTCCTATCCGCCACACCCTATAATCGCCGGCCTCATCTGGAAATTTAAGGAGCAAAGACCATGAGCAGTGTTCTCAATGAAGTTCTGCAAGCCAATCGGCGTTACAGCGCTGCTTTCGGTGATAAGGGTAAGCTTGCGCTTCCTCCGGCGCGCCGCTTCGCGATCCTCACCTGCATGGATGCGCGCATGGATCCGGCTAAGTTCGCCGGGCTGGCGGAGGGGGATGCACACGTGATCCGCAATGCGGGGGGCCGTGCCAGCGACGACGCCGTCCGGTCTCTGGTTATCAGCTATAAGCTGCTGGGCACGCGCGAATTTTTCGTCATCCATCACACCAATTGCGGCATGGAGTTCTTTACCAACGAGGTCATCCGCGGACTGCTCGATAACAGCCTGGAAACCGCCGACCTTACTCCTGCTGGTTTCCGCGACGTTGGCACGGGTCCGGGGTCGCGCGCAGGGGAGTTCATCGAATGGCTCACCATTGCTGATCCAGTGCAGGCGGTCATCGACGACGTGAATCGGCTGCGCAACCATCCCCTGATTCCGCGATCCATTCCCATTTACGGGTATGTGTATAACGTGAGCACCGGCGAGTTGGTGGAAGTAGAAGGCGCCAAAAAGGCGGGTGCAGCCAAGTAAGACCTCCACCCTTTGGTGGATGCTCAACATATACCAGCGCGCGTAGGATGTTGTCCTCAATGGATCAGCACAGGCGCATGGGTCTGCCGGGAACGATCGCCCTGGTTATGGGGGAATCGATCGCGCTCGGCATCTTTCTCACGCCGGCCGCTATGGCGAAGTCGTTGGGCGCGCCCTTGCTGCTCGCCGCAGTATGGTGCGGTATGGGGCTTATCACCCTGTGCGGCGCCCTCTGCTATTCCGAACTGGCTGTTCGCTACCCCTTAGCAGGCGGAGAATATGTTTATCTCCGCGAGGGATACGGCAGCCGGGTCGCTTTTCTTTATGGCTGGATGTCTGCTGCCGTGCTGGACCCGGGACTGGCAGCCGCACTGGCGGTAGGCGCCGCTCCGTATGTGCTCTCTCTGACCGGCGGGTCAGCGCGTCACGCCTTTTGGATTCCTGTCTTCATTCTCCTTTCTCTAGCGGTTCTCAATAGCGTGGGGATGCGTCTCAGCCGGAGCATGATGGCGGGCGCTAACCTGCTCAAGATTGGGGTGCTGCTTTGCCTGGTTGGATGGGCCTGTTTCTCGGGCCACGCCTCCATCGCCAATCTGCTGCCCCTTAGCGAACGGCGACCCGGCTCCGAACCCATCTTCGGCGCCATTGCAGGGGCTACCGTGAGCGCATTTTTCAGCTTTGGCGGCTGGTGGGAGGCGGGCAAGATCGCCGGTGAGGTGCGCAACCCGCGGCGCAATCTTCCCCTTGCGTTCACCGGGGGGGTGCTGCTGGTGACTGCGGTCTACCTGCTGCTCAGTTTCGCTTTTGTCTCCGTCGTGCCGTTAGAGCGCATCGCTTCCAACACCGCCTTCGTCGTCCAGTTCGGCCAGGCACTTTTCGGCAGCTTAGGGGGAAAGATCCTCTCCGGGTGCGTGCTGCTATCGGTATTGGGCGGCCTGATGGCGCTTACCATGGCCGCTCCCCGGGTGTACTATGCCATGGCGAAAGACGGCGCGTTTTTCTCGGCCTGCGGCCGCTTGCACCCTCGCTTCGGAACACCCGCCAACGCCGTTCTGCTGCAAACCGGGCTGGCGCTGCTGGTTCTCTGCTTCGGAGCCTTCGATCGCATTCTCTCCTTTATCATCTTCTCGGCGGTGTGTTTTCTTGCGCTCTCTGCGGCTTCCCTCTTTCGCTTGCAGGAGCGTGTACGAGCGTGGTGGTTTCCGGCGGCGCCGGTAGTGTTTCTGCTGGGATGCGCAGCGATCAATCTGATGATCCTGATGCACGATCCCATTCCCGCAGTGATCGGTCTCGCTATCGTGCTCTGCGGCGACCCCATCCGCCGTTTCTTCTTTTCCAAATCTCAGCTCACCAAGTCGACCGTAGCAATTACTTCCTGAAAGGACTTACTCAATCATGGCTCACATTCAATTACCCGAAGGTCTTCCCGGAATCCGCGGCGCTATGGCTTTCCGGCCGGAGACTGCGAAACCCCTCAACGAATTGGTAGAGATCTTGCTGCACGGCCCTAACTCGCTTAGTCCAGGGGAGCGGGAGCTGATTGCTACTTATGTCTCCTCAGAAAATGACTGTTATTACTGCCAGACCATCCATGGCGCGATCGCAGCGGCCAGCCTGAATGATGACGAGGCGCTGGTGAAGAAAGTGAAGCGTGACTTTCAGAATGCGGATATCTCGCCCAAGTTGAAGGCGCTGCTGGTCATCGCGGGACATGTGCAAAAGGGCGGCAAGAACGTTACTGCCGAAGACGTGGAGAAGGCGCGTGCTCTGGGCGCTACCGACGTGGAGATCCACGATACGGTGCTGATCGCGGCCGCATTCTGCATGTACAACCGCTATGTCGATGGCTTGGGCACGACCCAACCGCGCGATGAAGCCATGTATCGGGAACGTGGCAAGCGCGTCGCCCGAGACGGGTACGTCAGTGTCAGCAAGGAATATTTACCTGCAGAAGTGACCGTATCGTAGGCTGGGAAAAAAACAATGGGCTGATAGGCTCTGGTTCCCACACGAAGGACGGGTGCCCCATATCTCGCTGGTTTTCGCGAGATGTGGGATACCACCGAGGTTGACCGCTAGGCTTGTTGGACGAATCTGGAGTCAGAGGGCAAGAACAGTGGTATCCCACATCTCGCGAAAAACGAGCGAGATATGGGGCCCACCCGCCCTTCGTGTGTGGGAACCAGCGATGAACCAATGCGGCTAAGCCGTGCCATTCGTCGAGATTTTCGACCAGACTGCTTCAGAAAAGCTAAGGAGCAACAACTATGCCTCACATCGCTCTTCCTGAAGGATTGCCGGGGATCACGGGCGGCTTCGCCTTCCGCCCAGAAACCGCAAAGCCTATGCGCGAACTCGCACATGTGCTCCTCCATGGGCCCAGCATGTTGACTCCCGGGGAGCGGGAGTTGATTGCCACTTACATCTCCAGCCAGAATGATTGTTACTTTTGCCAGACGAGCCATGGCGCGGCGGCGGCGGCTCACCTGAAAGACTCAGGGCTGGTCGACCAGATCAAACGCGACTTCCTCCAGTCACTTGTCTCCGACAAGCTAAAGGCGCTGTTGGTCATTGCCGGCCAAGTGCAGTGGCAACCGCAGGACCCGAAGATGTACTCCAGCATGGGTAAGCACCTGGCATCCCATGGTTATGTCACTCCGTCGATGGAGCTCATACCTTAGCGTGACCTGGCAGCTTTCTTGGCTTGGGAGGAAAGCGCTTTACGGGAGACAGTCGATTTCGGTTCCTTCTTGAGCGCATTCTCGGTCGCGCGCGATCGTTTGGCCGATGTCTTCGTTTTTGTTCCGGATTGTCCTTTGCGATAATCTCGTGCCGCGCTCTTTTGCGTCGACTTCTTGGTTTTTCCGGCCTTGGGAGGAGCAAGCGGAATACCGGCCCGGCGAGCTTTGCTCAGCCCGATTGCGATCGCTTGCTGTGGCGAACGCGCGCCGTGCTTGCCTTCCCGTACGTGCTCGATCTCTTCATGGACAAATTCTCCGGCCGCCGTGGACGGCGACTTCCCTTCCTGCAGATCTTCTTCTGCGCGCTCGACTACTTCCTTTTCCGGCATAATCCGTCTCCTTCTTACTAATTAGGATGCCGCGGCGAAACAAAGCGACTAACTTGGGAACCCAAGCAGGTCGAGACGGTAATGTGGCTCCTGTGTTTGATATATAGGCCGCAAGGTTGGAGCCGCTGCTTTGATAAAGACAGAGGCGGCTTTATCCCCGCTGAGCGGATCATCCGTCTGTTCGGTATAGTTCACCAGAAGTATCTGGCCCCCCGGCAGCAGTGAGCGCAAGGCGTGCGCACAGGTGTCCAGCACATCGCTCTCGTCGAGGAAATACAAAACCTCAGAGAAGAGGATCAAGTCAAAGAAGCCCTCGGGCCACTGCTGGGGCACCTGCATCTGCTCAATCCGCACCCCCGGATAGGGGGCACAACGGGCGCGCGCCGCTTTCACCGCGGAAGGGGCGAAATCGAGGCCAATCAGTTGGTCGCAGCGCGAGGCTAACCGGCTGGTGAGAATGCCGATCGAGCAACCAACCTCCAAAGCCGACCGGAAATGCTTCTTGTCCAATAGCGCCAGAGTCGCTTCATACTTCTGCTGCTCGTAGGGGCTGTTCGCAAAACTCCATGGATCAGGGTCCGCGCGATAAAGACGTTCGAAATGGGCCGCTGAGCGTGATGTCTTATTCATGGGCGAGGAATACTTCGTAGGGGCGTTCGAAGACGGAAAGTAGTTCTGGTGGCAAGCGAAATCCATTTGGCGAATCGTCGATGAGCGTGGAGTATTGCGAGGCATGCGCGGCAACGGCGCTTCGCTTCGCCTGAAGATGCGCGGCAATCGGCAGCTTGTAGCCAGCTATTTGGGTCACGGGTAGTAGGTGATCGGGGGGCAGAAGCCAGCCCCATACCGGATACGACAACAATCTGCATTGCGCGCGCCGGGCCGCCTCGCGCGCCAGGATTGCCGCTGCTTCGTGATCGCAGTGTGGGTCATGAAGCCAGGGAGCGAGCATGATGGTGCAGCCCCGGTCTCGAGCAAGCATGGCTACCTGCTCACTTACCGCTGGGCTGCTTGGTAAAGCAGTATCGGGATAATCGAAAAACACCAGGTTCTCCGATGCCAGGCCTAATGAGGCAACTGCCTGCCGCGCTTCTTCCCTCCGAAGCCGCCGCAACCGCTCCGGCGGATAGTGCTTTGAGCCCGGATGGGACGCGGCGCCGTCTGTGAGTATGGCCACTACAGGCTGTTGTCCGCGCTGGCAGCACGCGGCGATAAGGCCGCCGCAACCTAAGCTTTCGTCGTCTGCGTGGGGCGCTAGAATCAGAGGCCGCTCTTCGCCGAGTATGGTTTTAATCTCCGCGTCCGGCAGGGTCTCCATGGCCGTTATCACATCTCTCGCCGTCATAGGTTTCGACCACCCTGGTGGATGAAATATCCAGCCGCCTCGACCAGCGCCTCATCCGGCGCCGGCTGGCGCAGATAGGCCGCGAGATCCCGGGCAATTCGCTCGGCTCCGCTGCCTTGCATGAATGCGGAGAGGCCCAGACTGCGCTGGATGTGGCGCAGTGTATCGAGGCATGCAGCCTCTACCGCGGTGCGCGCCAGGTTAACGTAGGCCACTGCCTCTTCGCCTGCACCCGTGGCAGCGTCAATCCGCTTGACCGCTTCCAACATCCAAAGCCGCCCGGTTTCATGCGCGATGACGCTTTGGCCAAAACGCATGCGTTGAAATGGATTGTCCGCGCGGCCTCGGGAGCACAACTCATTCCTCGCCGTATCGATCAGCGCAGCCAAACCACCCAGGCCAACGGCGGAGCTACGCCAGGCTCCCGTAGAAAATACCGGCTCGCGTAGATAGTCACCCGGCTCTCCAATTAGTGCCTCATGGCCGACCACCACGCCGGTAAAGTCGACACTCCCGGTCGCGGCGGCTCGCATACCGGCGAGCTTCACCCCTCGATCCGTTACCAGGATGCGCGGGGTGAGCGGCACCAGCACCATTTGGCTGCCGGCTTCGGTCTGCGCAGTAATGAGGGCCTGTTTTGCCGCACCCGCAGCCGAGCAGAACCATTTTTCTCCCGTCAATGTAAAGTCGCGGGACAAACACGCCCCTTGCTGCGCAGGGTCCGTCACCCAGAGCGCAAAGAGGTCCCCTGCTTGCGCCGCCAGTGCTGCAGCTTCCATCTGGCGGGATGTTCCATACCGTCGTATGAGCTCAAACGCGTTCGCGTGGGCTTCGAAAATTCGGCCAAGCGAAAGATCGGCATATCCTAATAAGTGGAGTAACTGGAATAGCGCTGCGGAATCCCCCATGCCATGCAGGCCAAACCCACCAAATTCCACTGGAACCGGCGCCATCAACAAGCCGGCGTCTCGCAGTCTTGCCACACTGTCGAAGGGGAAACAAGCTGCGCTGTCGTAATTTGCTGCCTCTTGGCCTAATTCAGGAACCAGCGCAGTGATGGTGGCGAAGAACTCCGCTGCCCTTTCCGATGGTTGTGCCTCTACGACGTTCATCCAATAAGCCTCTGGGCTAGGCCGCGGTAAGTTCCACGGCATATTGATTCGGCAACCGGTGATGAATGCCTCGTGCGATTGCCGTTTCGCGGGGTAGATCTACAAAACGAACTCGTTTTTGTGACAAAAGCGAAGAGGCCCGTTCGACCCGTGACCATGCCAGCCCGAAGTAGGGAGTGCTGACCGCCTCCATGAGCACCTTGGGTGCAATCGCGAGAAGTCGTGCTAATTGATAGAGCCGCACATCGGTGGGCCGTTGCCATAAAAGCCTGATCCGGCGTTTCATCCGAAGCCGGTCGAAAGCGGCCCAGGCCGGCTCGACACGGTCATCTGCGAACTCGTCCTGTTTCACCATTCGCCTGCGCATTGTATCGGCCATGCCTCCTTGAGCGCGCCCTTCGATGCGTCCAGAAACAATGACGCTGATTTGGGGATCGTGCCGCACCCGTGCATCGATCAAGCGAAGCCTTCCAATCAGCGCCCGGTCTTCTCCGGAACGCAGGCAGGGCACACCACCAATACGGCGCAGCATGGATGCAGTAATCGCGATACTGGCGGCGGAATCTTCGGTATGCCGAGGCCAGGGGTCGGCAGGATCCGGTAGGATGATTGACGCCATCTCGTCGAGAAGTCGTCCATAGGCCACTTCCCGAGCGTCATCTTCGTGCAAATGTCGCGGGATAAACAGAGCCTCGAGCGGGTCGATCACCGCCATGCCGCAAACCGCATCCGCGCCCTGCTCGATGGCTCGTAAATTTGCTTCAATCCAGTTTGCCGGAACCTCGGCATCCGCATCGGTGGTTAGAATCACAGCTTCTTCGTTGGTCGAAGAAGCTGCCAGTGAAGCGGCGTGTTTCATCACCAGCGCGCGTGCGATGCCGGCACTGGCAAGGGAGTTATCCAGGTTGCATTCGATGATGTGGAGCCGATGGTGGGCCTTGGGTAAATTCTTAAGGACTTCCGCCGTGCGATCCGTGCAGTTGTTCAACAGCAGAACAATGTGATGCGCGGAAACGGATTGACGCGCAAGTGCAGCCAGGCAGCCGCCAATCCTCTCAACCTCGTCCCGTACAGGTATTGCCACCACCGACAGCTTGGGCATTCACTACACTCCATTGAGCGGAAACGTGCGGGGGGAAAAATCGCAGTCTCCCTTCAGATACTGGAAAGGTGAGGATAGTTGTCTAGGAGGGATGGGCTTCTGTTTGCTTGCGAACAGTACTGGCTAGTGAACCTGCGCTACGTAATAAACTCTGGATATGACATCGAAGCCGGACCCGAACCAGCAGCTTCAAACCCTAAGCATCCATTCCGGGCGGCATGTGGACGCAGCCACTGGCGCCATCACTGCCCCTCTCTACACCTCCACCACCTTCGAACGCGATCCTGATGGAGGATTCTCGCGCCATTACTTCTATAGCCGGATCGACAATCCCAATCGGAAGTCGCTCGAGGAGTGCCTGGCCGACCTCGAAGGGGGCGTGGAGGCGGTTTGCTTCAGCACGGGCATGGCGGCGAGCTTGGCCGTATTTCAAGCCCTGGCTCCGGGAGACCATGTGGTTCTGCACCGCGACTTATACTTCGGCGTTCGCGAGCTGGTCACTGGACTCTTCTCCCGTTGGGGATTGAAGCATTCGTTCGTGGATATGCGGAATATCGAAGAAATCCGCAAGGCCTGCCAACCGGAGACCACGCTTCTCTGGCTGGAGACGCCGACTAATCCCCTGATTGAAGTCGTAGACATACGCCCCGTAGCGGAGTGCGCGCGCAGTCTAAACGTGCCGCTTGCCTGCGAAAATACCTTTGCCACTCCAGTGCTGCAACGCCCGCTGGAATTGGGCGCAGACCTGGTGGTGTGTGCGCTGACCAAATATCTTTCGGGACACTGTGATGCCCTGGGCGGAGCGGTGATCTTCGGGCAGAAATCCGATCTGGCAACCCGCATTAAGGAGTTTCAGCGGGTCGGGGGCGCGGTCCTCTCTCCTTTCGACTGCTGGCTCATTCTGCGTGGGCTGCAGACGCTGGTTCCCCGCATGCGACTGCATTGCGAAAATGCCCGGCGGGTCGCGGAATTCCTGTCCACTCACCCGGGGGTTTCGGTGGTCCACTATCCTGGCCTGCCCGGCGATCCGGGGCATGCGGTTGCCAGCAGACAGATGCGGGATTTTGGGGGGATGCTGTCCTTCGAGGTGCATGGGGGACGGGAGGAGGCCTTTGCCTTCGCCTCGAGGCTGAAGCTGATCGTGCGCGCCACCAGCCTGGGCGGCACGCATAGCCTGATCGAACATCGGGCCTCGATCGAGGGCGTCTTCTCACGCTCGCCGGAGTCGCTGCTCCGGTTCTCGGTCGGGCTCGAGGGCGCGGAGGATATTATCGCCGATCTGGACCAGGCACTGCGGGGATAGAGCGGTTGGCTAACGCATTTTCACTTCTACCCCGCACAGTCGGGTGCAGCGAAGTGCGGCTTTTCTTGGGGAAAAGCCGCGCCGGGAGCGGTTACCTTGTATACGCCAGAAGTGAAAAATGCTCTAAGCGGTTATCGTGCAGTAGGATGGTAGGCGACCTCCAGAGGGAGATCCGATAAGGGGGAACTTATGACGCGCAGATTGACCATGGCACAGGCCATTATTCAGTTTCTCAAGTCCCAATCTGTCGCACGGGACGGCAGGGAGCAGACGTTTTTTGGCGGATGCCTGGGCATTTTTGGACACGGCAATGTGGCCGGCATCGGACAAGCCCTGCAGCAGAACCCTGATTTTCCGTACTACCTGTTCCGCAACGAGCAGGCTATGGTTCACGCGGCAACGGGGTTCGCCAAAATGAGCAATCGCTTGCGTACCCTGGTCTGCACCTCCTCCATCGGGCCCGGAGCGACCAACATGGTCACCGGGGCGGCCCTGGCTACTATCAACCGGATCCCTGTGCTGTTGCTGCCCGGCGACATCTTTGCCCGGCGCAACGTTGCGCCGGTATTGCAGCAGCTGGAATCGACTGCCAGCCAGGATGTCTCCGTTAATGATTGCTTTCGCCCTGTATCCCGGTACTGGGATCGTATCAACCGGCCGGAACAGATTCTCACTGCGCTACCGGAGGCGATGCGCGTACTGACTTCGCCGGCCGAGACCGGCGCCGTGACCCTGGCTCTGCCGCAGGACGTGCAGACCGAAGCTTATGACTATCCGGAAGAATTTTTCGAGCATCGGGTTTGGACCATCGCCCGTTCGCGCGCCGATAGTGGATTGCTCAAGCAGGCTGCTGAGTGGATACGCTCCTCGCGACGCCCACTGATCATCGCCGGCGGCGGCGTGATCTATTCCGAAGCAACGGGTGAATTGTCCCGCTTCGCCGGCCGAACGGGCATTCCTGTAGCCGAGACGCACGGGGGGAAAGGTTCTCTCAATGCGGATCACCCGCAGTCAGTCGGCGCTATGGGAGTGACCGGTACTTCCGCCGCGAATCGACTGGCTGTCGATGCGGATTTGGTCATCGCCATCGGCACACGGTTCAGTGACTTCACTACTGCTTCGAAGACGGCCTTCCAGAACCCGGCGGTACGGTTTGTGAATATCAACGTTGCCGAGTTCGACGCGTTCAAGCATGCAGCGCTACCGTTGACGGCGGATGCGCTGCAGACGCTGGAGGAGTTGGGCAGCGCGCTGTCATCGTGGCAAGCGCCGCAAACGTACCAAAGCGAGATCGCCCGCCTGCGCAGCGCTTGGGACCAGGAGGTCGACCGGATCTACGCGCGCAGGCATGGTCCGCCGCTTAGCCAAGGCGAAGTGGTTGGGCTGCTCAATGCGACCCTGGGACCACGCGACATTATCGTGAACGCCGCGGGAAGCTTGCCGGGAGATCTGCACAAGCTCTGGCGGACACGCGACCCTAAGGGATATCACATGGATTATGGCTACTCCTGCATGGGTTACGAAGTTGCCGGGGGCCTGGGCGTCAAGATGGCCGATCCCAGCCGCGAAGTGTACGTGTTGGTCGGGGATGGTTCGTACCTCATGATGGCGCAGGAGATCGTCACCAGTCTGCAGGAAAAGATCAAACTCAATATTGTGCTCTTCGACAACCACGGATTTTCGAGCATTGGTGGTTTAAGCCGTGCGGTCGGTAGCGGAGGATTTGGCACGGAATACCGGTATCGGGAAGAAGGGCTTACTGGACCCGTGATTCCTGTCGATTTCGCGGCCAACGCAGCCAGCCTGGGCGCTTATAGCGTCAACGCGCGCTCCTATGAGCAGTTGGGCGCGGCTTTGGCGGAGGCGAAGAAGCAGGCTCGCACTTCTGTGGTCGTGGTGGAGACGGATTACAACGACCGCGTTCCTGGGTATAACTCGTGGTGGGATGTGCCGGTCGCGGAGGTGTCGGAGAGTCAGGCTGTGCGCGAGGCGCGGGCGGCCTACATCGAGGCGATCAAGAAGGAGCGGTATTTCTGGCCGGCGCCGCAGGAGGCGACAACGGAACCGGTCGCAGCGGAACAGGTACAGCTAACGAAAGGATAGGGCCCGATCGGAGAACCGCAGGTCTAGGCTCTGTCGATAACACCTCCAGTAGGGGTCGTGGGGAAAGAGAACTGCAGATCCCTCGGCTTCGCCCGGAGGCTGTGACTTTTTTGATTTCTGTTAGGTTTTGGTGGCCGGAAAGCTCTCAAGAGCATCAGCGAACAAGCACCGTCGGGGTCCTTCGACTGCGCGCCATAAACCCTCTGTTAAGCGATAGATCTGCGAGGCGCTTTCGCTCAGGATGACGGCTTTGTGGGAGGTTTGAAAATCCTCTGGTTGGGTGTGTCAAAACCACAAAGATCAAAAAAGTCACAACCTCTTGATGACAAAGGAGAGGCAGCGGTCGCCTCAGCAGCCGTCACCCAGGGATGGACGGAGAACCGCACGTCTCTCCTGCCCGCTCAGTGGACGTTGAGGTAACGGTCCAGCTCCCACTGGCTGACGCTGTTGTGATAGCTCTCCCACTCTTCTGTCTTCACCTGGATGTAGTAATCGGCGTACTCTGCGCCCAGCGAGTTGCGCACTACCTCATCCTTTGACAGAGCTTCGATGGCCGCCTGCAGGGTGGACGGCAGATGGCCGATACCCCTCGCTTGCAACTCGCCCCACGAGACCTCGTACAGGTTGTCATGGCTCGGCGCTCCGGGATCGATGCGGTGATCGATGCCGTCCAGCCCGGCCGCCAACATCGCCGCACAGGCCAGGTAAGGATTGGCCGCAGCATCCACCATGCGGTTTTCAATACGGCCTGGTCCGGGTACGCGGATCATTTGCGTCCGATTCGCGCTGCCATAGGTGATGTAGACCGGGGCCCAGGTAGCGCCGGAACGCGGTCCCCTGCGGATAAGACGCTTGTAGCTATTCACCGTCGGCGCCAGGATCGCACTGAGTGCGGGCGCATGCTTCAGGATGCCGCCCATGAACCAACGGCCCTCCGCTGAGAGACCGAGAGGGTCGTCCTTGCTATCGAAAAGATTTTTCTTGCTCCCAGGATCCGCGAGGCTCAGATGGCAATGGGAACCATTGCCCGTGAGGTTGGCAAACGGCTTGGGCATAAAGGTAGCCAGGTGCCCGTGGTCTTCAGCGACGATTTTGACCATCCATTTGAAAAAAATCTGCCGGTCGCAGCTGGTGAGCGCATCGGCATACTTCCAGTTGATTTCAAATTGGCAGTTGGCATCTTCGTGGTCCGCGGCGTACGGCTCCCACCCCAGCTCCTGCATGTAAGCCAACAACCTGGTTAGAAGGTCCAGGTTGCGGTGTAGCGCGCGCATATCGTAACAGGGCTTGGCCGCATTATCCATTGCATCCCAGGGCGCGCAGGCGCCATCCTGGTTGCGCTTCAGCAGCATGAACTCCGGCTCTGCCCCTACCATCAATTCGTAACCGCGTTGGCGCCCAATCTCCAATTGACGAGCGAGGATTCTGCGCGGGCAGAACTTGGACGGCTGGTTCTCGACCTGCAGCATCCCCGGAACCCAAGCGACGTTCTTTCGCCATGGCAGCACGATCATGGCTTGCATATCCGGGATAGACACCAGGTCCGGGTCGTGCGGGCCCTGTCCCACGTCACCCGCGGCAAAGCCGGCAAATCCGGCGCCTTCACTCACCATGTCCTCCAGCGCGCCGGCAGGGACGAGCTTGGCCTTGGGAATGCCCGCCATTTCGACGAAAGAGCAGAGGAAATATTCGATGCCCTTTTGCTTTACGAGTGCCTTGAGATCTTCTGTCAACTTTGTGCCTCCGTGGTTAGATCTAGCTTTTTAACCGCAGGTCCCTCCACTGCGCTACGCTCCGGTCGGGATGACAAATTTGTTTGGGGGACGGGTAACAGTCGCAAAACAACTGCGTCAACCCAAAACAACCTTCGTCACCCCAAAACAGCGGTAACTTCGGGTTCCCACTACTGCGAGACCGCGGCCGCGGCTTTTTCACCCAGCAGCTTGCCGCTGGCAAACCGCAGGGGCGAAAACGGTTCCATCAGCTTCGCAGGCTTGCCAGTGGCAATCGTCTCCGCCAGGCACTTGCCGGCGATCGGGCCGGCCTTGAAGCCCCAGGTGCCCCAGCCTACATCCATAAAGAAGTTATCCAGTCCCTCGGCCGCTCCCATGATAGGAGCATAATCCGGCGTCATGTCACAGACTCCGGCCCACTGGCGGAGAATTTTTATTCCGTGGAGCTGGGGAAACAACTCCAGGGTATAAGTCGCCATTTGCTCCAGGGTGGGCAGCGTGGATCGGGTGCAGTAAGTCTGGTAGGGATCGACCTCGGAGCCAATCACCAGCTCGCCCTTGGCTGTCTGGCTCACGTACACATGCAGGTTCGAGGAGACGATCACGTAGTCCAGAAACGGTTCGATCAGCTCGGTGACGCAGGCCTGCAGAGGCTGGGTCACAATGGGTAACGGGACGCCCGCCATATCTGAGACGGTTGTGGCCCAACCGGCAGTGGCGTTCAGGACCGCACCCGCGGATAAGTCACCCTTCGTCGTTCGTATGCGAATGACCTTGCGTCTCTCGACTTCAAGCCCGGTCACGGCCGTAAACTGGTGCACCTCGATGCCCATGGCATCGCAGGCGTGCCCGTAACCCTGCACCACCTCGTCATGCCCGATGGTCCCACCCGGTGGATGATAGAGCGCCGCCAGTATGGGGAACCGCGGCCGATCAGACATATCCATCGCGGGCACCATCCGCCGTAGCTCGTCCCGGTCGACCATTCGACTGTCAACGCCCATCAGCCTGTTGTTCTCTGCTCGTATGCGCAGACCGGTGATGGAGGAGTCAGTGTGCGCCAGCGTGAAATGCCCACTCTGGTTGAAATCCAGTTCCCAATCCAGCTCCCGCGCCAGACCTTCGTAGAGACGAAGCGAGGCGTCGTAGAATGCGATGCCAGGATAGGTGCGGTAGTTCGAACGCAAAATCGCCGTGTTACGGGTGCTGTTTCCGCATCCGATATAGCCCTTCTCGAGCAGCGCTACTTTGCGGATGCCGTGGATCTTTCCCAGGTAGTAGGCTGCGGCGAGCCCGTGCACACCAGCGCCGATGATGGCCACGTCGTAGGTGGGCTTGAGGGCATGCCTGCCCCACATTACTGGCTCGAGGTTATGCGCTTTCATGACTGCCCATCCAATGCTGCTGTGCCACCATGCCGAAGGGGTGCGCGCCTACATGCAATAACGCCTGCCACACATACTCTGCGACGTCGCGGGTGTTCAATATGACCCAGCCTTCACTGCGCAGGATGGTGGCGTTTACGTGGGCCAGCCGCGCCTGGCGTGCGGCGCCTTCGGGCATCGCCCCGTCGCTTACGTTGAGAGTGGTCAGCTTCCGCAGTACTTCCCGTGACTTTGGGCCGGCCAGCAGAATGGCGCTGTAGACGGAAGTAACGTCGGTGACGAATGAGGAGACCTCGAAGGGGATGGGCAGCGGAGATGTAACCAGCGCGTGGGCTGGGGTAAGCTTCCACAATCGGGCGGGCGGGGGAAAGTCAGCGGCCGGCCCGCGGAGATCGAGCTTGGAGAAATAACTGACGTCGGAAATGCCCACCGAGGTTTGTAGGTGTTCGAGCTCGCTCGATGGGTCCGTATACCAGGCTGGCAGCTGCCAACCCGAGAAGGCCTTGAGTTGAGCGTGCGCCTCGAGATGACAACGATGCAATGCCGATTGCCGTTCCATCACATCTTTAACCGATCACCGTTAGGGTCGTAAAAGACTCCGTCGAGCACACTCGCGGAGTAGTCGACGTCGTCAGAGCGCAAAGTAATGCGCGTGCCTTGCTTCGCTTCCGCAGGCGTGATCCATGCCATGCCGATTACTTTCTTTCTCTCCCAGGAGAAGCGAACACTGGTGGCCAAACCAACTGGCTTGCCGTCGGCCAATACTGGAGAACCGTCGGGAGGGGCGATGGATCCTTCCATTTCAAACCCAACCAGCATGCGTTCGAGCGGGCTTTGCTTCATACGAGACAGCGCGGCGCGACCGATGAAGTCCGCTTTATCCAGCTTGGCCACCCAAGCCATGCCTGCTTCATAGGGGTTGCTGAGAGCATCGGTATCCACGCCGACAATGATGTGCTTCTTTTCCAGGCGCAGCACACGCTGCGTCTCCACCCCAAAGGGATGCAGGTTTACCGCGGCGCCTGCCCGCAGCACCTGCTCCCAGAGATGGCTTCCATACTCGGCTGCGACCACAATCTCCCAGCCCATCTCGCCCACAAAACCGATGCGCATCATGGTGGCCGGCACACTGGCTACTGTCGCTTGCCGCCAGTCCATGTACGGGAATGCCGGAGAGGATAGATCGCAATCCGTAAGCTGGGCAAGCACACCGCGTGCAAGCGGGCCGGCCAGGTTCATGGAGGCGAGTCCGGCGGTCAAATTAATGATGTTGACTTTCAGGCCCGCTGCAGCTGCCCACCATTCCAACCATTGCTGCACGAAGTCCGCATTGCCCGTCGTGGTGGTTAGAAAGTAGCGCTGATCATCCATGCGCGAGATGGTCCCGTCGTCGACGATGGTTCCCAGCTCATCGCAGAGCACCGAGTAGCGGATACGACCGACGGGCAGCGTGGAGAATTTATGGGTAAAGACCAGATCGAGCAGGCGACCGGCATCACTGCCCTTCACTTCGATCTTTCCCAGGGTACTGACGTCGATGATGCCGGCACGCTCGCGCACCGCGCGATATTCCTGTTCGACACACTGTTCTTGGTTTCCGGTACTGGCGGGGTCGTAGTAGCGCGGCCGCTTCCAGTCCCCCATGTCCATCCATACGGCTCCCAGCTGGTCATGCTGATAGTGCATCGGCGTGCGGCGCACGGGATGATGCCTCATGCCGGCGAGCACGCCGAGCGTCACCGGCGGGGCAGGAGGACGGGCCACGGTTGTTCCCACCTGCGCGAGGGTTTGCCCGCTGATCTGGGAACAGAGACTCACAGCAGCCGTCTGACACATTCGGCCCTGGCATGCGCTTTTGCCCAGCTTGGTAAAGCGCTTGATTAATTCGATATGACCCATGCCGCCTGCGATGGTCTGTGCCACATCGTGACCGGAGACATCCATGCAAAGACAGGCAATGGCATCCGTGGATTGTGCGGAGGGCGGAGGAATATAGCCCTGATTGGGGAAACCCTCCCCAGCGGCAGCTCCCACCAGGCTCACGGACTGGGGCGAGGTCCCGGCCAGAAAGCCCAGGTCCGGAACCAGGGGCCCGCACATCACTACCAGGTCCGCGTCATAGGTAACTGTTTCGGTTGCCACTCCGCGAACATGATCGTCTCCCACGGCGCTCACCACGGAGCCGATAGGCAGACTCGCCGCCACTTCTACCCCTGCCGCCTCGAGCTCGGCCTGCAGCTCCGAGCATCTGGCCGCGTCGCCAATCAGCACGGCTCGCTTGCCTGGGACGATTCCGTGTTGGTGCAGCAAGCGCAGCACGGCGGTAGAAAGCATCACCCCTGGCAGATCATTATTTGCAAAGAGAAACTGCGTCTCATAAGCACCCGTGGCAACAATGACGCTGCCGGCGCGAAGATGCAGCAGCGTCTCCGCATTGGGCCGGTCATAATCGATTTGCACTGCGCCCAGCAGATTCCCTTCGTACAGGCCAAAACAACTGCAGTTCACAAAGGTGGTGACCAGTGGGTGGGCCTGGACTTCTTCCACCAGCACAGAGTCTCCACCAAGAGCAGGCTGTTTTTCCAGCAATGCCACCTGCATGCCTCGTTCGCCGGATGCCAGCGCAGCTTCTATCCCACGCGGACCACCGCCAACCACAACCACATCGAATTGCAGGTAGGCATGCTGGTAGTGATGTGGCGACTCGGAGAGCGGCGGAGCCGGCGGGAACCGTTTGACCGTAGGCGAATCGAAGCCGCGATAAACATTCTGGTTCTGCGCCAGCACCGATAGGCCATTGCGCGCCGGCGTGGTACAGCTACGCACGTTGGGCACGCCGTCGATGTTCACCATGCAATTGGGGCAAGAGCCGGTGAGGCAGAGCAGGCCGCGCGGGCGGCCGTATTGGTAGCTGTGGGTGAAGGTGCGCACCCCGGAACGATACAAGGCGGAGGCCACGGTATCGCCGGGCTTTGCCGTTATGGGGTTACCGTTCCACGCAAAGAGGATCTCCGGCTGATCCATTATCTGCGCTGCTCCTCATCCTGTGGCAGCAGCGTTTGATGAACCTCGTTGGTCAGCGTATTACGATTGGCCTTGAACCACTCGCCACAGCCGCCGCGGTGGTACCACCACTCCCACTGTACTCCGGCGATGTTCCGCTTATAGAGTGCGTAGGTGACAAAGGCCTCGGGCTCGGCTTGGGGAGAAGGTCTTTGCCGGACTTCTCCGCCAAAGCGAAATTCATAGACGCTTCGCTCGCCGCAGTTCGGGCACTTCAACAGAAAAGACATCTGCTCTATCTTCCGAAAACCTTGCGTGTGCCGGCCAAAGGAACGCCGCAGATAATGGACGCCTCCATGGTCAATGCCGCCATGTCTTCCGGCTCCAGGTGGTGCACGTCCGACTTGCCGCAGGCCCGCGCCAACATCTGGATTTCGAGCGTCATGGCTCGCAGCAGATTTAACGCGCGCTCCGCTCCCTGATCGATATCGAGCCGCTTCATCAACTCCGGATCCTGCGTCGTGATGCCTACCGGACAGCGCCCGGTGTGGCAGTGATGACAATGGTAGGGCTCCGTGCCCAGAGCGTGGTAGTCGTCGACATACAGCGGCTTGTTACAGTTCAGGCTGATCAAGGCCGCAGTGCCAATGTAGACTGCGTCGGCGCCCAGGGCCATCGCTTTGGCGGCGTCGACGCCGTCGCGAATGCCGCCGGCAATGATCAGCTGCACCTCGCCATAAAGTCCGCAGTCCTCCAGGGCCGCGCGCGCCTCGCAGACAGCAGCCAACGTGGGTATGCCGGTGTGCTCCTGCAGGATGGCGGGCGACGCGCCGGTTCCCCCTTCCATGCCGTCCACCACCACCACGTCTGCGCCGGCCTTGGCCGCCAGCTTGACGTCGTCGAAGGTGCGGCTGGCGCCCAACTTCACGAAGATGGGCACCTGCCCGTCGGTCGCCTCGCGCAGCTCTTCAATCTTGATCACCATGTCATCCGGTCCGAGCATGTCAGGGTGCCTCGCCGGACTGCGCTGGTCGACCCCCACCGGCAGATCACGCTGATGAGCAATGGTCTCGGAGACTTTTGAGCCCAGCAACAGGCCACCCGTTCCGGGCTTCGCTCCCTGGCCAATGGTCAACTCGATTGCACTGGCCCCACGCAGGTCGTGCACGTCGATTCCGTAACGCGAGGGAAGCACCTCGTACACATAATCCTTGGCAAACTCCCGCTCCGCAGGAGAGAGGCCACCGTCGCCCGTGGTATTCGAAGTGCCTACCTTGGCCGCGGCCTTGGCCAACGCCGCTTTGGCGTTGTAGGAGAGCGCGCCCCAGCTCATGCCGGTAATCATGATGGGGATTTCCAGTTCCAGGGGGCGCTTGGCAAAGCGTCCTCCCAGAACTGTTTTGGTGGAACACTTCTCGCGGTATCCCTCGAGCGGAATACGGGTGAGCCCGCAGGGCAGGAAGGTCAGGTCGTCGAAGGTAGCCCAACGCCGCTGGCGCAGTGTGCCGTAGCCACGAATTTCGTAGATGCCGGTCTCCGCCTTAGTGTGAATGCCCTGCATCACATCGGGCGAATAGGTGCCGCTGGTTTTAAGCAGTGGGCGCGTGAGGTCCGTGTCATTCATTTAGAGCGCATCCTGCCAGTATTTCCAATTGTGCTTGTCAAAGTTCCATAGTTTCCGCCCGGCGACCACCTTGGTGAAGTCGCGCCCTGCAGGCTTTTGCGCGCGCAACTCTGGCGGAAGATGTTCGGCCAGCAGACGGTCGAGCAACTCCGCCTCTTCCGGCGCCAGCGACTCAACCACCGCATCCGTGCCCAGATTGCCGATAGTGCCCCCAACATAACAGGTGGTGGCATACATGGAGTCAGCAAAGGCGTGGCCGGTGTTGCCGCAAACCACCAGTGTTCCCTTCTGCCCCATGAAGCCGGCCATGTAACCACAGTCGCCGCCGACCAGCACCAGGCCGCCCTTCATAGAAACACCGAGGCGCGCGGCTGCGTCACCGTGGATCACCACCGTGCCCCCACGAATCGCGGCGGCTGCTCCGTTGCCCGCTCCTCCATGGACGACTACGTGGCCATGGTTCATGGATTCCGCCAAACCCCAGCCCGCACTCCCCTCTACGTGAATCTCCGCGCCATCCATCAGGCCGCCGCAGTAGTAGCCCACACTACCCTGAAAGCGCACTCGCCCCGGTTGCAGCAGAGCGACCGCCAGATTGTGACGAGCGTTCGGGTTCCTCACGCATATCTCAGGCGTCCCACCCTGCAAGCCGGTTCGGATCAGCGCATTAATTTCCCGGGTGGAAAGCGCTGCGGCATCGATGGCTACGGATGCTATCTCGACCACACCCGCACCTCCTCCACCTGGGCTTCGGCAACTTTGTAATCTCCCGGAATCGCTGAGCGGATGGCGATCTCCTCCGTCGCGACGGCAACGAAATCGTCGGTCTCAGCAACTACGAGCGGCTTGAAGGCATAGGGATCTTTGACGAAGCCCATCTCGGTCGCCGTCACGGCCAGGCAAGAGAAGGCGCCATCCATATCCCGCAGAACCCCATCCAGGCCCTGGCGCAGGGTGGCTCCGCGATTGAGCGAGTCCGCCAAATAGACCGCCAGCACTTCGGAATCGTTTTCGGTGACAAAGCGCACGCCGCGCTGCTCGTACTTGCGCCGTAACTGATGGTAGTTGGTGATGTGTCCGTTGTGGACGATAGCGACATCAGCCGCGCCGCGTCCCCAGAAGGGCTGAGAGTGGCTCAGATCCACGATCGATTCGGTACAGAGACGAGTATGTCCGATACCGTGGGAGCCGGCAAAGGCCGAGATGTGATGCTTGCCTTCGAGGTGATGGGGTGTGCCCACTTCCTTTGAGAGCTCCATGGCGTGACCGATGCTGAGCACCTCGATGCCTTCGCCCAGGGACTCAATTGCGGTGGTCAGCGCAGGCAGGTCGACCTGCCCGCCGAGCACAAAACGGACATAGACACCGCTCGCGGAGAGATCATAAGCGTCGGCGAGAGTCCCAGCGAAGTCCTGGATGGCTTGGCGGTTGGCTGCGATGGCTTGCTTGCTCATCTCCAACTCATCGCCTGCTTGCACGCGCACGATATAGCTGGCTCGGTGCGCAGGGCCGACCAAGGCCACGCCGGCCGAATCAGGGCCGCGACGGCCCAGCGCTTCCAGCATGCTGAGCATGGTGGCTCCTAGTTGGTTGTCGGTACCCGCGCCTTTGTGAAAGTAACCCAAGATTCCACACATGCAGAGCCATCCAAGATACTTTACGTATCCACCTAGTATACCAAAGGAGCTGCGCAACGATGTGGTCGTGGGCTCACTCTATGAGTTGAATTCGGAGTATTACCATCCGTTCACACCGGCCACCCGCTGGTTCATCGCTCCGCAACTGGCCCTCGATACCTCGAAATTTTATTTTTATTATGACAATCACATCGACTCGCAGTACCGGAAGCGCCAATTTGGCGGAGCACTCGACTTTGGATACACCTTCAGCAACGTCGCGGAGCTTCGGGTAGGGTATCAATCGGCGTATCTAGCTGTGTCCGGGGGTTCGACTTTGGGCTACGAGGATACGGGGATCCCTCCGTTCTCCCTGGGGGCGGACTGCAGCTCTCCGCCTTCGGCGAGAACGAACTGATTACCAACCAGTATTATCTTTTCCAGACCGGTTACATATGCCGCTTGATCAAGCTGCCTCCCTTCCTGGGGGACAACATCTCCCTGATCACCACGTACGAGGCGGGTAAGACTTTCTTTCTACCCACCGAGCCCAGCGTGCCCAGGGATGGAGTGGTGGGCATCGTGATCAAGACCGCGATCGGCCCCTTTGAGATCGCCGGAGCCGCCGGTAACGGCATAGATCATAGAAAGATTTTCTTCCAGTTAGACAGATTCTTTTAATACGTTACTTTGGTTGCGAAGCCAGCCATACGCAAGCCTCTCGAACCCGAGCAACCTGTATCGGGTTGACGCGCAGAAAATACCGTTTGCCTTGCGCGCCGGGTTGGAAGCTGGTGGAACCATTCGCCGAGACCCGCACGTCGCCTGGCGGCGAAATGTCAAAATAACCGCGATCCGGCCGCAGGTCGTAGAGGACAGTGGTCAGGTCCCAGCTGGGGCGATCGTACGGCATCTTGTCGTACAGCCGGTATGCTTCCGCGACGGGATTGCCCTTGGGGAAGTCGTTCTCAATGCTGGCCGCGGGATACAAAATTGCCGCACCCACTTCGAAGCCGCTTATGTAGATGTCGGTTGGCCATGTAGCAAAGAGTTTGGTTGCGGCAGGAATATCCGTCATTACGTTGTACTCGGGTTTCATCTCGGCAAAGTTCCCCGCCATCGCTGTAAGCAGGCGAACTTTTTTCTTTACCAGCTCCATCCCGCTGAGATTGCTGTAGCGGTCGGGCGCAGACTCGAGCAGCCGGGCCAGATTGGTGGAGAAGCCCACCTGGATCATGGTGACCGCGCCGTCGCTTTCGCTGGCCAGCGTCTTTCTCAGCAGCTCCACTGCATCTTGTACGGCAGCCTTGTTGGGGTGTCGGCCATGCAGCTCGCATACTTGCCGGACGTACAAGCCATCGTCCTTTGTCTTGCCGTCGTGGACGATACCGACCGGGATCGTGCCTCGACCGTAGTAATCATCGACCAGGCGAACATATTCGGCCGCCCAGGGATTGTCTTTGCTCACGGTAACGGCCAGCAGTTTCACTTCACCTCGGGAAGCAAAGGCATGCAGCATCGCCAGCGCCAGCGCGTCGTCTACATCGTTGCCCATATCGGTATCAAAGATTACGTGGAGCGGCGGGGCTGCCGACGCGGGAACAGCGATCGCCAAGCTCAGCAAGACGGCCAGAAAAATCTTCATCATCAGGAGCCTCCAGAGGGCTTTACGGGAACCATGCGATAGAGCGTCAACAAGTCTCTCTCATCATGGTCAAAGACGCGAAAGGTCGCAACCTTGTCCAGGCGGAAAGCGGATAGAGAGGCAAGGATATCCTGATCGAGCTCATTCCACCCTACATACCAGCCGGGCTGATAGCGAGCGATTTTTTGCGCCAGATCTTCGCTGCTGTAACCATCATTGAGCGAGGGGATACCCGTCATCAGCGACAACTGGTCGCCACTGGAGCCAAGCAGCAGACGGTGTGTCTTCGGGTCTGCATCCACGATGGCCTTGATGGATTCTGCCGCCTTGGAAAACTCGTATTGACGATGGCTCAGGAACCCGAGGACGTGCGCGCTATCGAGCACCACGGCGAGCGCAAGAGTGGCCGCCAGCAGCGACGCCAGGATGCGGTTGCGAATCTTAAGCTCCTGCAGGGCAAGGACCAGGACCAGGATCACCGGCACCAGCATGGCCAGGAAATATCTGGGGGCATAATCATCCTGGCGGCGAAGGATATAAACCGCGTCGCCGGCAAAAGCGATCCAGGACGCGGTGAAGAGCGGATTTCTCCAAAGCTGCCGCAACCAAACCAACGACAGCAAAAGCACGGCCAGAGCGACGGGATACAAAATGCCGTCAATCCAACTGCCGTGACGTAATAACTGGCGGAGCAGGAACCCGGTGCGCTCCCATTCCACGTCCGCCAGTGCATTGATTTCAAAAAAGTAGTGATAATCGTCCGCGTATCGGGAGTGTAGGACGGCGAACAAATAAATGCCTATCCCTAAGCCGGTCACGGCGCCCACATAGAGAGTCGCCAGCAGGGATCTTTTCTTTGTTGCCATCCACAGCAACCACAGAACTGCCGGCAGTAAGACGGCTGCCGTTGTCTTGGTGAGGAGCATGACGGGGATCAGGATGCCAAGCAGGATCGAAGGCCAGATTCGCCGCGGATTGGCGTAGGACGCAATCCACAGCAGCAGGCAGAACTCGAAGTCCACCAGGGTGTCTAACGTGGCGAGCCGGCTAAAAGCGAAGGCGAAGGGACTGGCCGCCAGGAGCAGCGCCGCTACGGCCGCTGCTGTCTCCGAGGCAAAGCGACGAACGAGAAGGTAAACGAGGCCAACGGACGCAATCGAGAAAAGCACATTCACCGCGCGCGCAGCCACAATACTGACGCCGGTGAAGTGAAAGACCATGGCCAGCAAGACGGGCCATACTGGAACCGCCGCTGCCGGGTTGTAGTCCCCCGGGACCTCCCAATGTCCGATGAGGAAGTGCCGAACCGCCGCGTTCGCCCACCAACCTTCATCAGTGAACTTCGCCTGGTCGATCATCCACGGCGAGTGGTTAGGAAAGTCTGCCCGCAAATAAGCGAAACGTAGCAGGCAAAGGACGAGCGCCAACGAAAGGAAGATTTTATGCAGCCAGTGCTCCACCTTTGTCCTTTCAACGAATGACGAGTGCCCCACACCCCCGGATTTCGTGCCAAGTCTGGTAGAGGTGAATGGTTAAGGTTCGTGGTATCCCACATCTCGCGAAAAACGAGCGAGATGCCCCCATTTCCTGTACGTTGCACCATTCGTGGCCGCGTGTGCGGCTTTCTTCACGGAAAGCCGTATGAAGTTTGTGGGTTCCACTCAGCTCCTCAGGAAATCAGGGATGTGGGGTACCCATCACTCGATTAGAGGTACGGATCAGGAGCGCCGAACAATGTTCGGAACCCTGCATTCAAAAGCACGCTCTATCTCGGAACCACCCATCACATCAAAATCTGCTGGAACGGCGATCTGCCCAACCATGAACCCAATGCGTCGCACGGGCACCGGGGCCGGATCATCGACCGCGGTGACTTTGACGAGGGGTTTGCCGGCCTTGGCAATGATGAATGGTTCTCCCTTGGAAGCCTGATCGACTAGCCTTGAAAGATGCGCTCTGGCTTCAGAGATATTCACGGTGGGAAGTTTGTTCTTCATAGGTTTAGTAAGCTCAGTCTAGCTGCTTTCCCAGAGCTTGCGATGAAGCTCTTTGAACCTGGAGACAATCTCCTCCTGCAATGGGTGCCGCTGATCGCGGATCACCCAGCGGCCATTCACCATCACATCGCGAATGGCGGAGCGGCTGAGTGAGAAGACGGCCAAAGGCAAGAGATCGTTGCCCGAGTTGCCGGCGATCGACACATCATCCAGGTCCACGGTGAAGAAGTCGGCCGAAAGACCTGCGGTCAATTCGCCGGCGGGGACGTCAAGCGCACGGGCTCCGTGGACCGTGGCACAGTCGAAGAGACACGAGGCCAATGTCTGCTTTCCAATCTGGTCCAGGATGGCGCGTTGTTGCCGCTCCAACCGCAAATGGTACTCAAGTTCGCGCGCGTCCTCCAGCGGATCGATCTGCGCCTGGCTGTCCGACCCGAATGCGATGCGGATGCCCTGGCGCATGACCTGGTCGGCGGCGATCACGCCATCCCCAAGGTTGCGCTCGGTCGTGGGGCACGAGCATACGGTTGCGTTGGCCTGGGCAAGCAGCTCTATCTCATCCGCGGTGATATGAATCGCGTGCACCGCGGTGAAGCCGGGAGCAAGAAGACCTTCCCTGCCCAGCAGCGCGATCGGAGTCAACCCGTACTCGCGCAAGCAAGCTTCATTTTCCCCAATCTGCTCCGCCACGTGCATGTGGAGCGGCAGCTTCCGCTCCCAAGCCCACGCAGCAATCTCTTTAAGCTCGCGCAACGGCACCGCGCGCAGGCTGTGCGGCGCTACGCCGAAGCGCACTTCGGTGGAATCGGGGGGATACTCTTTGCTGAGCGCCTCCATGTTGTCGAGAAACTGCGAAGCAGACTCGAAGAACCGGATCTGGCCCGGGTCCGGCGGCACTTCATATCCCGAGCGCAGGTAGGCCGAGCGCAATAGAACGATCCGTATCCCTACGGACTGGGCGGCTGCGATGATCTGCTTACTCAACAGGTTTGGATCGTCATAAGGACGGCCGCCGGGAGCATTGTGCAGATAGTGGAACTCGCCCACGGTGGTGGTCCCACTCAGCACCATCTCCAGAAAGGCCATGCGCGCTACGTCGTAGACGTCCTGCGGATCAAGCTGCGCGGCCGCGTGGTACATGGTCCCGCGCCATGACCAGAAATCACGGCCGCTCGTCGCTCTAGACTCCGACTTACCGCGGATCAAGCGCTGAAAGGAATGAGAATGAGCATTGGTAAAGCCGGGAAACAGCGCTTTACCGGGCAGATCAACAACGGCGGCTGGGGCGCTCGTAGCCGCCGCTTCGATACTCCCAGCCTGGCTGACTAAGAGCCCCTGCCCAGATGCGAACTCTCCGTGGGAATAGAGCAGTTCGGGGCGATAGAGAGTGCTCACGAGCGACGTGCCTGCTGCACCATTTCCACCAGCATCTTCCTGGTCTCAACCGGGGTGGTCACTTCGCTGAGGAATGCCAGGCGGGCGCCCTTCATGCCTTCTTCGGTCTTCATGCGCACATGAAAACCGAGGCGATCCACCGAGGTCATCACCGCCTCCTGGGCTTCCATCCCGGTAAAGGCACGCGCCAGCAGGATTAGCGCATCCTGGTGATCGGCATTCATGTGTTGCAGGATCCCTGCAGCTACATCCGCCAGCGGGTCTGGTTGCGCCTGGCTATACTCCGGCGCGGCGATCCACCCCATCACCCCGAAGCCGCCCACGTAGTAGACATCGACCACGTCCATAGCGAAGAAGGAGAAATCGTCGAAGTCCACCCAGTACTTACTGTTTTCATGACGTTCCAGGTAGAGCCGGCGTGCTTCCCCCGTATCGGCCGCAACGATCGGTGAGACGTTGCCCACCAGGGTGACCCGCCCGGCGCCGAGCGGATCGCCGCTTGCTTCCGGCTGCGTAACCAGCAGGCTAGCGCGCCCATCCTGCTGCAGGTTTTGCGTGTGCATGGCCATGGTGCTGATGAGGAAGACTGGCCGTCCCGCGCCGTCCAGGGCAAAGGGCATTAATGAGCCGAAGGGAAAGCCCGGCCGCTTGCGGGAAAGGGTGGAAAGACTGCCGACGCGGCCCAGGTGCAACAGCGTACGCGCACGCTCCGCGTACGATGGTTCGGGAATGGGCGGCTGCGTCCCTGCCGCCCCCGTACCCGCATGCTTGTTGCTCGATGACGAAGCCATAGCGCCCCCTCAAGAAAGTCTAAATGGTATAAGACAGGTAAGCGGAGGCGCGCATGTACACTCCCAAAGCCTTTGAGGTAACAGACCTCGCGCTGCTTCATGCGGCCATGAGACAAAGCGAGCTGGCGACCCTGGTCACCATGACTACCCAGGGGCTGGTAGCCACACATCTGCCACTGCTGCTGGATGAGACCAAGGGAGAGTACGGGACCTTGACTGGACATGTGTCGCGCGCCAACCTGCAGTGGCGCGAAACCGACCCCGATGTCGAGGCGCTCATCATCTTCCTCGGCCCGGACACCTATGTTTCGCCGAACTGGTATCCCGCCAAGCAGGAGACAGGCAGAGTGGTGCCCACCTGGAACTACGCCGCCATTCATGCCTATGGGCGCTTGACCTTCTATGAGGATCCAGAGTGGCTGAGGGGCATGGTCACTAACCTTACCAAGCGGCATGAGGCATCATTCCCTGCTCCCTGGCAGGTCACAGATGCACCCGCGGTGTATATCGACTCGCAGCTTAAGGCGATTGTCGGTTTTGAATTTCGCATCCTTCGCCTCGAAGGCAAGCAGAAGTTCAATCAGAACCGTTCCGTCGAAGACCGGCTGGGGGTGATCGAGGGACTGCGCACACTGGGGGAAGAACGGAAGACAGAGGTCGCCGCACTGATGGAAGAGATCGAGACCCGGCGCGGAACAAGCGAGGGTTAAGTCCCGCGCAGACGCGCCAAAGCCTTGTGGTAGGCTACTGGCAGCGTATCTCCCCCATTCTCATTTTTTTGGTGCATTCTTGTGCAGTTTCTCTTCACCTCCAGGGGAGATTCTCTAGTTATCCTCAGTGCCTGAAAAGGAGATGTGCACGCGTGAAATCCGCTCGCCTGTTCGCCATCGTCTTGGCCGCTTCTTTTCCGGCCGCAGCCGCCTACGCCGCTCCCCCTGCCAGTGCCGCCAATGACGCAGCCACCTCGTCTCCCACGAAATGGAACCAGGCGGCGGCCGCACACTACCTCGATAGCCGTGAGATATGGTGGCAGGGCTGGCCTGCGGCCGAGCGAGATCATAAGACGGTTTGCGTTTCGTGCCACACCGTTGTGCCCTACGCGCTTTCCCGATCCAGCCTGCGGCCCGCGTTGGGCGAAGATGCGCCCACCGAGCAGGAGCAAATCCTGCTGAACAACGTGCTACGGCGGGTCACCTTGTGGAACCAGGTTCAGCCCTTTTATCCCAATAGCCAAACCGGCCCCACCCTGGCAGCGGATTCGCGGTCTACAGAGTCGGTGATTAACACCCTTATTCTGGCCTCTTACGACCAACGAAAGAACCATCTGACCGACATCACGCGCAGCGCCTTCGACAACATGTGGGCCCTGCAAATCAAGTCTGGCGAGCTGGCTGGTGCATGGGGCTGGCAGAACTTCCACTTAGCTCCGTGGGAATCGAGTGAGTCCCAGTACTGTGGCGCCACATTGGCGGCGATTGCGGTTGGGAAAGCTCCGGATGACTACCGTAACGACCCTAAAATCCAGGAGAATCTTCGGTTGCTGCGCGGCTTCCTACGCCGGGAGTATGCTGCGCAGCCCTTGCTGAACAAGGTCTATCTTTTGTGGGCTTCCGCCAGGCTGCCCGGGTTGTTGACCGAGAAGGAGCGCAGCGCCCTGGTGGCGGAGCTCGTTTCCAAGCAGCAGCCTGATGGGGGTTGGAGCCTGAGCGATATGGGTACCTGGAAAAGAAGAGACAATACTCCCGAGGAAACGAAGAGCGACGGACTGGCTACCGGCCTGACTGTCCTGGCGCTGGAACAATCAGGCGTAGGGCATGGCCCAGCGAAACGCGGGCTGGTCTGGCTGGCACAGAATCAGAGCCAGGACCAGGGGAACTGGTCTGCCTGGTCGCTGAACAAAAAACGCGATCCTGCGACGGATATCGGCCGCTTTATGAGCGATGCCGCCACTGGATTCGCCGTGATGGCCCTGGAAAACAGTCACTGAGACAATTGGATCACGTCATCTACCCCCAACGGAAGGTTCTGCGACGGGTAGCGCGGAATCCTCGGGTTCAGTCCCCTGCTTACCGGCCTTGAGCGCCTGCTTGGGACTCTTGACCTTGGTGGCGGCACGGGTGCGTCTTTCCTGAGCGCCCGCGACCACGGCTTCCATGCTCTTGAGAAATTCCGGCAGGTTCATCTTTTGCCGAAAACCCGCAAGGTAGGGCTGGATCTTTTCGAACTGAAAATACATCTCCTGGCAGGTGTCGAAAATCAGAGATTCGTCCAGCGCTCCGTGCACCACGAAGGCGGCGACCATGTCCCAATATCCATAGACCTGGAGGATGTGCCCACTCGGCTTACCGCCATCCTTAACCAGGCTCACAAACTCATCGACCGACTTGGGTTGAAACTCGCCCCCAACATAATCGCGTGCCGTCCGCAGCGCCGTCTCCCGGCGAATCTCATACAGTTTGAGAATGAGTTCCGCCTGCTTGAGTGCGTTCTTGGTCTTCAATTGCTCTCTCCTGTGTCATACGGTTATTTGCGGAAGAAATTCCGGGCCATGAAGAGCAGGTTCGCCGGCCGTTCCGCCAACCGACGCATGAAATAGGGATACCACTCGGTCCCAAAAGGAATATAAACCCGCATGCGATAGCCCTGCGCCACCAGAGAGCTCTGCAGATCGCGCCGCACGCCGTAGAGCATCTGGAATTCGAACTGGTCCGGCTTGATGCCGCGCTCTTGCGCAAAGCGGCAGGTGGCCTCGATCATCTTTTCGTCGTGGGTGGCGATGCCGTGGTACGCCCCACTTTGGAGCAAAACCTGCATCAGCCGAACAAAATTCTTGTCGACATCGGCTTTGTCAGGAAAGGCCACGTTGGGCGGCTCCTGGTAGGCCCCCTTACAGAGCCGTATGCGAATCCCTTGGGCCAGTAAGCGCTCGATATCTGCTCCACTGCGGTAGAGGTAAGCCTGAATGACGACGCCCACCCGGCCGCGGTTTCCTTCCATGGCATGCAGCCTGCACACCAGGTCGATGGTGGCTGGGGTGTACTCCGATCCCTCCATGTCGATGCGTACGAAGGTGTTGGCCGTCACCGCGTGTTTGACGAGGGCGGCAACCGTGGCAAATGCCAACTCCGGGTCGAGATCCATGCCCATCTGGGTAAGCTTCACGCTTACATTGGCATCCAGCCGGCGCTGCTCGATGGCGTCGAGCAGGCGGTGATATACGTCGGCGGCCTGCTTCGCCTGCTGGGGAGAATGCACATTTTCTCCCAGGCTATCGAGCGTGGTTGACATCCCATGGCTGTTCACTGAAGTGGCCGCGGCCAGTACTTCTTCGACACTCCTGCCGGCGATGAAGCGGGAAGACATCCGCCCACCAAGAGTAGAATTCTCGGCGAAGTTGCGTAACGACGAATTGCGGGAGAGCGCGATCAGAATCGAGCGCAGAATGGGCATGCGAACTGCTTATTGTCGCACACGGGTACTCGCTGCTAGGAGGAAACCCTTTGATCGTTTTTCCGCTCTTACCAATAGGGAGTTTCATGGTTAATCAATGTGCTAACCCGAGTTGTGGTAAACCGCTGCATTATCTTCGTGAGGGAAGAATTTTCGTTTTTGATCTGCCGGACCCCCACACACCCGTACCTGCCCAAGGGGGGCGCGCGCGCCGTCTGCAGCACTTTTGGCTGTGCGGAACCTGCTCGGAAACGATGGTCATGGAGCAGACCAGTGAAATGCAAATTCGCGTTGCTGTGAAGGCACAGAAGGTGCAGGCAGGAACGGCGGAAATTCTTCCCGGCTCGCTTGTACTATAGGATTTTAGAGTAGGGAGCTTTCCCTTTTAACGACCGTCGGCTCAGATGGGAGGTCGTTGCGCCCCAAACGCTTCTCACTTCCTGCAGCAATCTTCACCCGTCCTCACAGTAGCTGGGCGTGAGCGCCCGGCGTGTCGCCAGATAATGCGCCGCTCGAAACAGCGGCTCGGGCTCAAAGTGCCCAACCCCCATTGATAGGTTGAAAATTCTCCGTTACTCTGCTGCGACCGGCGCATCTGTAAGTCCATAAAGGAATAAGGCCGGAATCGAGACGAAAATCCGTCGCGCACACCTGGTTTTGGCGAAATTGCGGGGAAGTTGGATACCAGACGGCTACGATCCACAGGCAAAGCGTAGTTGGTAATGTTTCCGATGTACCATCAAGGTGCTGCATCTACTATAGCTGACACGGGTTACCGTTATACTTTGAGGAAGATAGGACCATGACCAAAGCAGACCTCGTTGAGGAAGTGACCCAACTGGGCGATCTGACGCGCCGGGATGGGGAAATGATCGTGGATACCATTTTCGATTCCGTGATTCACGCGTTGCGTACCGGCGACAAGATCGAAATCCGCGGTTTCGGCAGCTTTCGCATTCGGCAACGCAAGCCCAGGACCGGGCGCAACCCGAAAACCGGGGCCAAAGTGGACGTCCCCGCCAAGCGAGTTCCCTACTTCAAACCCAGCAAGGAATTGCGCGACCTGGTCAACCCCAAGGGAACGGCGCCGGGACCAGATGAGACCAAGCCGGACACTGGCAGCGGGGAAGGACACTCAGCCGCCTAATTTCCTGGAGTCTGTTTAGACCCGCCACGGGCGATGCCAATCACACTCATCATTCGCCCGGTAAAACCCTGCTCCACGCGGTGGGAGAAGAAGCGATCCGTGTGGCAGCCGGTGCACTCCCCGGTCATGAATATGGCCCCCTCCTTGATCCCGGCGGCGAGCAGCTGCCGCCGGTTGGCCTCGGCCAAGTCCAGATGCATGGCTGGTCCGATTGCGCTATGCCCGGGGGCGCGGGCAGTGAGAAACAGCATTGGGTATTTGTTCCTGACCTGGTCGGAGTCGTACACCTCGCGGAATAGCTCGGAGGCGTAGGTAAATTGCGACTCGAACTCCTGCTGCACTTCCTCCCCGACGGCGTAGCAGCACTGCCCAATGCCGGGGCCGATCGAAGCAATCAAATCCTCCGGCCTGGAGCCAAACTCCAGCCGCATGCGTCCTACTCCCTTTTCCACGATGCGCGCCAAGGTGCCGCGCCAACCCGCATGAAAGGCTGCAACCGCCCGCTGCTTCCGGTCTGCCAACAAAACGGGGATGCAATCCGCAGTTTGAATACCCAGCAAGACGCCCGGCTCGCCGGTCATCAACCCATCGCCCTTAAGCACTGCCGCCATCTCGTAGCCGTGGACGTCTTTCGCCTGGACTTTCCGGATCAGTGAGGAGTGAAACTGGCGCAGGGTGACCAGTCCCAGGATGTCCTTGCCTTCAGAAACCGCGCTGACAAAGAGCTCGCGATTGGCGGCCACGATCTTGCGGTCATCGGAATCGGTAAAACCGAGGTTTAGATCGAATTTTCCGGTTTCGCCGGGGTGATAGACGGTCGTTCTTCCGCCGATGCGGGTACTGAATCCATGAATGAGCCAGGCAAGGCCGGGATGCTTGGGTCCTGCCCAGTCCGCGCGGATAAACTCCGGCCGCTTCGGGGGCCGGTCCTGAAGCGCACGGTTGTGGGAACGGGAAGGTGCCATCCCGTTATCTTACGATGGGGCAACGCATGGGCCCGCCTTCCGGCGGGCCCTTCGAGAGGCCTGTTGTGGAGGGTCATTCAGGGATTTACTGGAGGAGAGCCCGCCGAGGCGGAGCTTCAATGGGGATAAACGACTGCCGAGGTAGGGAAAATCTGAAGTAGCCTCTGTAATTACCTGTTCAGATGCGTCCTCCTAAAAAAAGTTGTCCTGTGGAAAAAATCCCCGGCTGCCAATGCCGGGCTACTTGAGGGCCGCCGGCCGGAACAAGCGCTCGATGGAGCTACTCACCACCCGTCGCGGAACGAATCGCTGGACAAACACCTGGATTTTCCCGGCAAGGTAGGGAATGACCCAGTGCTTTCCCTCCACCAGGCCCTCCAACCCGCGCCGCGCCACCTCCGTCGCCGATTGCTGCTTGCGTATGTCCCCGGTGCGCTCGCCGGCTACCTGGCCAAACTCTGATTCTGTCGGCCCGGGGCAAAGAGCGCTCACATGCACCCCATGGCGCTTCATTTCTTCGGCCAGGGATTCGGCCAGCATGCGGTCGAAGGCCTTGGTCGCTCCATAGGTCCCGAGGTACGGTACCGGCTGGTAAGACGCCGTCGAGGCCACAATCATCACCCAGCCTCGCCGGCGTTCCACCATCGCGGGCAGGAACAACCGGGTTAGATGGACTACGGCCGCGCAGTTCACCTGCACCATGCTCAACTGCATCTCCAGGTGGGAGCGCAGAAACTCGCCATACTCCCCGAAGCCGGCATTGTTGACCAGAACATCCACCTTGAGACCGGCTCCCTCGGTGGCATCGAAGATCTGCTGCGGCGTTTGGGGCAGCGCAAGATCGGCAACGATCACCTGCGCTTGGATCCCGTTCTGGGTGCGTAGCCGCTCCGCCAGCAGCTCGAGCCGCTCGCGGCGGCGGGCGGTGAGCACCAGGTTCACTCCAGCCTCCGCCAACTCAACCGCGATCGCTTCGCCAATGCCCGCGCTGGCGCCGGTAACCACCGCCCAGTTGCCTTGCCATGCCCTACGCACAATCGCCGACGCCATCTCTTATCTCCTGCTAATGATCGTTAGAGGAGCCGGCGAATTCCTCGCCCACCCACTGGGCAAAGGCATCCATCTTTTGTTCGCGGCCAAGAAAGTCCTCGATTAGCTGCGTGCCCGGCTTGGATCCACCCGGCTCGAGAATGGCCTGCCGGTAGCGCATCGCTGTAGGGCCCTCCAGCAGATGGGCGCGATCGAACTGGCCGAAGAAATCGAGCGCAATCACCTTGTCGAACATATAAGTGTAGTAATTCGATGTGTAGCCGATCAGGTGAGTGAAGCTGGCATACATGCGATTGCCGTCGACCCACTCATAAGGCAACATGCGCTTGTAGCCCTGCTCGAGCATGGCATCCGGATCGACCTCCTCGGCTGGCCGGTTGTGCACATCGAGGGAATAGCTGGTGTAGAAAAGCTGGGTGCGCACGCCATCTGCCCTGCCGAAGGCGCTGGCCCGATTCATGCGTTCGACCAGCGGCTCCGGGATCGGCTCTCCGGTCTGGTAGTGGCGGGCGAAGGACGCGAGAAGTTTGGCGTCGTGGAAGAACTCTTCCAACATCTGCGAGGGCACCTCAACAAAGTCTCCTTCGGTGGCGATGCCGCTCACGCCCGCCCACTGCTGATGGCCGCCGAGAATGGCATGCATCAGGTGGCCAAACTCATGGAAGAAGGTGACAACATCGCTGTATTGCATGAGACCAGGGTCGTGCGTGGGATCGTCCGTGCGACCGCCCGTCCTGCCTCCGGGGAAGTTACAGATCAGCGCAGCCTCGGGAAGCTGACGGCCTTCGATTCCGGGAATTAGCGGCGCGGCGCTGAACCATTTGTCTTTGCCCTCGCGAGGATGCATGTCCAGGTAAAAACGGCCAACCAGCCGGCCCCGATCGTAGACGTCCCAAGCGCTTACCTGAGGGTGCCAGACGCCGGCATCCGGGTTCCTCTGGAAACTGACGTGGAAGAGACGCGCCGCGGTTTCGAGTATGCCCTTCTCTACTGCGGCGTACGGGAAGTAAGGACGGACGGATTGGGAGTCGAAGTCGAAGGCTTCGCGGCGGTACTGCTCATACCAATAACCACGGTCGCTGCTTTTGAGCGCAGCGATTCCAGGATGTTGCTTGCGGGCAAAGGCAAGCACCATCTCATATTCCCGCGTGGCTCCGGCGCGTGAAGCCTGCTCCAGCTCGGCGATGAACTTCTTCATGTTGGCCGCCGATCCCATCATCTGATTAGCCGTTGCCAGATCGGCCCAGGACGCAAATCCAAGGATGGAGGCAATCTGCTGCCGCAGCGCGAGCAGATCAAGCAACAGAGGCCGGTTAGCCGGGTAGGCGCGGGTGTTGTAGGCGCGGAACATGCGCAGGCGCAAATCCGCGTTGCCGGCAAAGGTCATCACCGGCTGCATGTCGGGGTAGTCGGTGGTGAGCGTAATAACGCCATTCGCGTCCGGCGGATGGTTACGAATGTAATCCTCGGGTAGGCCGTTGAGTTCCGAGGAGTCCCGCACCTCTACCCGGTTGATGTTCTCCTGCACATTCTTGGCAAAGTTGAGCGATATCTCTGTCGCCTGGTCTGAGAGCCGGCGCAGGTGGGCGCGGGTGGCTTCATCTTTATCTACACCAGCCAGCCGGTAATTCAAGAGCGTCTGGCTCACGTAGTGCGCGGTCGCCGGGTCGGCACTCGTCATATCCACAGCCACGAGGGCGTGGTAGACCTCTTGATTGAGTGACAGGGCAGTGGCCGCTTCGGCCACCGTTTGCGTCAGTTCCCGAGCTTTGTCGCGCACCTCTTTGTCCGGGTACACGCTGTCCAGCAGGGACGCCAGGGAACCTGCCGCACTCAGCGTGGCCACTACATCATCATAGGGACGCAGGGTATTTTCCAGGGTCTTCTTGCCCTCCACAGCCAGGAGACGGTCGATCTGCTGCCGCTGCCAAGCCAGGCGCCCCTGGACCCAGCTTTCCAGTCCAGGCGCATCGATGTGTCCACCTTCGTTCCAGGGATGTAAGCCGGTCGCTTCCTCAGTTGTTAGATGATCCAAGTTTGCTCCTTACCATCCCAAGGTTACCCCAGCCTTGTGACCTATTCCAGGCCGCGGAATGCGGTTCTTGCTACCCGGCCTGGTTTGGCCGGGACAGCATTTTCACTTCTGCTGTATAAAGAGGAGCGCTGCAAACTCGGTTTTCGTCAAGAAAAGACACACATGGTTAGACTTGCCCATGCAGCGTAGAAGTAAAAATGCATTAAGATGTCCAGATTGTCACCATGAATTCTGCCGCTCCATCTCTCTCGCAGCACTACTTGCGCTCTCGTATGGGCAAGGTGTGCGTGGCGATCATCGGTTCCTCCGCCGGCGAGATGGTCGATCGCGCCACCGAGGCAATGCGCGACAGCCCTTTTTTGGAATTCCGCCTGGATTACCTGGAGAAGCCTCTTCTTGCGTTGCCAAAGTTGGCGGCGTTTCTTGCCGAAAACACCGTGGTAACGGCGATCGCCACCTGCCGCCGGGCCGCCAACGGGGGGAAGTTCAAGGGCGCGATTGCCGCCGAACTGGAGGTGCTCCAGAAGGCCAGCGCGTCGGGCTTCCATCTGATTGATCTGGAGCTGGAGACAGCGGAGGCGATCAAGGCGTCTGACCTGGAAAAGCTGCGCACCCGAGGCGTGGCCCTCATTGTCTCGTACCACGACTATCAGTCAACCAAGGACCTGGATGGCATCTTCGAACGTATCCGGCCCTACGAACCCGAGTTCATAAAGATCGTATCCACCGCCAAGTCGCTCGCCGACAACGTGGTCATGATGCAGTTTCTCGAACGCACCGGCGACATGGCTAACATGATCGGCCTTTGCATGGGCGACCAGGGAATCATCAGCCGGGTGCTGGCCATTCGCGCAGGCAGCGTTTTCACCTTTGCCGCCGCCACTCCGGGCGAAGAGACGGCTCCGGGGCAGATTGCCGCACGCACTTTGACTGACACGTATCGGATTGGCCAGATCGATGCTGCGACCCGGGTCTACGGTGTAGCGGGCAATCCCATCAAGCACTCGCTCTCCCCTCTGATGATGAACACGGCCTTTCACCGCGAAACCGTGAATGCGGTATACCTCGCCTTGCAAACCAGCAAACTCAGTGACCTGCTGACCCTGGTCCGCGAGCTGCCGCTCTCCGGCTTAAGCGTGACCATGCCGCTCAAACAGGAGGTGCTGAAGCATCTGGAGAACATGGACCCGATCTCGGCACAAATTGGCGCCTGCAACACCATCGTTCGCGCGCACGATGGAAAGCTTTACGGCTTCAACACAGATGTAGGCGGCATCCTGCGCCCGCTGGAAAAACGAATTTCGCTGGCGGGCGCAAAGATCCTGGTATTAGGGGCCGGCGGCGCAGCCAGGGCGGCGGTCTTTGGTCTGGTCAATAAAGGGGCCGAGGTGCTGATCCTGAATCGCACTCCGCAGACTGCGCAGAAGCTGGCTCGCGAAGCTAAAGCCAAAACTATTCGCCGCGATCAGATCGCCAAGACGAGCTTCGACGTGATCGTGAACGCGACTGCCGTCGGCATGCACGGGGTTAAGCCACAGCACATTCTGGAAGCGAAAGAGATCAACGCCCGGTTGGTCTTCGAGCTGGTTTACAACCCGGTGGATACTCCGTTTCTGCGCATGGCTCGACAAAAAGGAATACCCGCCGTGACGGGTGTCGAGATGTTCGTGCAGCAGGGCGCGCGCCAGTTTGAAATCTGGACCGGCAAACGAGCTCCCGAGGAAGAGATGCTGCGCGTCGTGGTCCACGCTTTGCGGCAACGGGCGGAGGCAACGGCCGCGGAACCGGCGGGGCATTAGGAATCCTCTTTGGACAAGGATGCGCGGTACTGGATCAACCACCTGGCCTTGATCCCTCACCCTGAGGGCGGCTACTACCGCGCCACTTATAAGTCGGACCTGACCATTGTGCGGAATGCTCTGCCTGGCCGCTACCAGGGAGATAGGTCGGCGTCGACGGCGATTTACTTTCTGCTGGACGGTCGGGATTTCTCAGCCTTCCACCGCATTGCGTCCGACGAGGTGTGGCATTTCTATACAGGGAGCTCATTGGTCGTATATGTAATCGATCCTGAGGGGGATTATTCCGAGTTGCACTTGGGCGGTGGTTCTGATGAGGGTGAGGCGTTTCAGGCAGTGGTGAAGGCAGGCTGCTGGTTTGCCTCGCGGGTGAAAGATGGCGTGGGGTTTGCGCTGGTGGGTTGCACCGTCGCACCGGGATTCGATTTTGCAGATTTCGAGCTGGCCACGCGATCGGAACTAGCGGCTGCTTACCCGCAGCATGGAAAACTCATTGCAGAGCTGACTCGATTCGATTCCTCGGACACGAGCATCTAAACACCATGAGCAACATTGATCGCCGGCGTTTCAACGCGATGGTTAGCGCACTCAGCTTGACGCCAGCGGGATCTTTATTTGCAGCCATGAGCGGGAAAGACAAATCGACTCCAGCGCCAGAGACACTGCGGCTATCACGTAATGGCTGGATGCCCAACAATCCGGATCTTCCGGTTCTGATTTATCGCGCAGTGGCTGAGGGACCTGCGGAACAATTGGCTGCGCAAATGGAAACTGAATTTCGCCGGAACGGATGGCCCCCGCAGTGGCGAAATGGGGTTTATAACTTCCATCACTATCATTCCACCGCTCACGAGGTTCTCGGGTTCGCCGGCGGTCGCGCCCGGCTGATGCTGGGAGGCGAGAACGGCCATGAGGTAGTGGTCGGGGCAGGAGATGTCGCGGTACTGCCGACGGGCACGGGCCACTGCTGCCTGGAGGCCAACTCTGAGTTTCTGGTCGTGGGAGCGTATCCGCCGAATCAGAATTGGGATATCTGCCGCAGTGAGCCGTCGCCGGCCGCGTTGGCGCGCATGAAGCAACTTCCGTTCCCCGCATCAGACCCGGTTAGCGGACAAGCGGGGGCGTTGAGCAAGCTGTGGATAAACAGCAAGAGAGACTCCTGAGCAGGTTCCTGTGAAGCTCTGAAGCTTCGTTTGAGAATTCCAGTGTCAGCGAACGATGGGTGCCCCACATCTCGCGAAAAACGAGCGAGATGTGGGGCACCCATCGTTCGCTGGTTAGGAGAGATCCCGACCAGTCGTTCAACTCCAGAAGCTGCGGTCGAGCGTGCGGTACTGGATCGCTTCCGCAATATGGCCCACCGTAATTCCAGGCTGGGCATCAAGATCCGCGATGGTGCGGGCTACCTTCAGTATCCGGTCGTGGGCACGCGCGCTCAGGCCCTGTTGCTGCATCGCGCGTTCCAGCAGGCGTTCCGCTTCTGGTGAGAGTTCACAATGAGTGCGGATCTGCCGGGTATGCATTTGTGCGTTGGTGTAGATGCGATCGGCCTTGAAACGCTGATGTTGCCGCTCCCGCGCTGCCAGCACGCGGGCGCGGATCTCCAACGAGCCCTCGCTGGCGGCAGCGGAACGAAGCTCGCGATACTGCACCGCAGGAACCTCAATATGGATGTCGATGCGGTCCAGGAGCGGGCCGGAGATTTTTGAGATGTAACGCTGCATCATGGGGGGCGTACACGAACACTCGTGCGACTTATCGTTGAAGTAACCGCACGGGCAAGGATTCATCGCTGCCGCAAGCATGAAGCGGGCAGGAAAACTGAGCGACATCGAAGCGCGAGAGATGGTTACAGTTCCATCTTCGAGCGGTTGACGCATCACTTCCAGCACGTTCCGGGGAAACTCGGGCAGCTCATCCAGGAACAACACACCGTTATGGGCCAGAGATACTTCGCCAGGACGTGGAACACTTCCGCCCCCAATCAGCCCAGCGTCAGAGATGGAGTGGTGCGGCGAGCGGAAAGGACGCTGCGTGACCAATCCTGCATCGGCATCGAGCACGCCGGCGACAGAATGAATCTTGGTGGTCTCGAGTGCCTCCTCCAGACGGAGCGGCGCGAGGATCGACGGCAGCCGCTTGGCCAACATGGTTTTGCCGGAGCCGGGCGGACCGATCATGAGGATGTTGTGGCCGCCGGCGGCGGAAACCTCCAGCGCGCGCTTGGCCGTCTGCTGCCCGCGAACGTCTTTGAAGTCAAGCGCGAAGCTGCGCTGCTCGCTGAGAAGATGATGCGAGTCGACACGGATCGGCTGGTCATGGATGCCGCCGTTGGCAGCCGCGTTCAGCATTTCACGGACCTGGGTCAGACTACGGACGGGGTAGACGTTTAATCCCTCAACTACCGCCGCCTCGGCAGCGTTGCGCTCCGGAACAAGAAGATTGGCGATGCCACGCGCGCGCGCCGCCACCGCAATGGGCAGCACACCAGGAACGCCGCGCAATGTTCCGTCCAGCCCCAGTTCGCCCACTAGCAGGAATTGTCCCAGGTCTTTCAACTGCAAAGCTCCATAGGCGCCGAGAATGCCGATGGCCATCGGCAGGTCAAAACCCGATCCTTCTTTCTTCAGATCGGCGGGAGCCAGGTTGATCGTAATTTGCGTAGGTGGAATGTTGAAGCCGGAGTTCTTGATGGCAGAGCGAACCCGGTCGCGGCTCTCACGCACCGCAGCGTCCGGCAGACCTACGGTGTGAAACCAGTCTTCCAGCGTCTTCACACCGGAGTAGTCGACTTCCACATCGATGATGTGAGCATCGATGCCGTAGACCGCCGCACTCAGTGCCTTGAAGAGCATCGCGGCTCCAGTAGATCCGGTGCCGCGAGTATAGCAAGGCTGAATGGTCACCTTGCCTACGCGGAACATTAAGTCCTGTTTATGATTGCCACGCGCTACCGTTCGATCGCCATGGCGACGGAATTGCCACCTCCGAGACAGAGGGCCGCGACTCCCTTATGCACATCGCGGCGCATCATTTCATAAATCAGCGCCACCAGAATGCGCGCGCCGCTGGCGCCGATGGGATGCCCGATCGCGACCGCTCCACCGTTCACGTTGACTTTTGCCGCATCCAGGCCAACTTCCTTCATCACGCCCAGAGCCTGCACGGAAAACGCCTCGTTCAATTCGTAGAGGTCCGGTTCCTCTTTTGACCAGCCCGCTTTCGCCAGCACGCGCTGGATTCCCAAAACGGGAGCGAGCATCACCCATTTAGGATCGATACCGCTGGTGGCCTGAGCGCGGATGTGAACCATCGGCTCGAGCCCCAACGATGCAGCTTTCGCCGCCGACATCACCACCACTGCGGCTGCGCCATCGTTTACGCCGGGCGCATTACCGGCGGTCACGGTTCCGTCTTTCTTGAACGCGGGCTTGAGAGCGCGCAGCGCCTCCAGCGTGGTGTCCTCGCGCACGGATTCGTCGCGGTCGAACCAGGTCGCGGCCTCGCCCTTCTTTCTCGCCGGGATTTCGATGGGCAGAATCTGCGATCGCAAGTAGCATGCGCGCCAGGCAGCCGCAGCCTTGCGGTGGGAGTTGAGCGCGAATTGATCCTGCTCCTCGCGCGTGATGCCGTGCTTCTCGGCGACATGTTCTCCGGTGATGCCCATGTGGTAGTCGTTGTAGATCTCCCACAGGCCGTCATGAATCATGGAATCGACGACGGTCGCATTGCCCATGCGGAAGCCGCTGCGGCCCTGGGGGAGGAGATAGGGCGTGTTGGTCATTGATTCCATGCCGCCGGCGATCACGATCTCTGCGTTACCCGTCTGGATGGCCTGCGCCGCCAGGCTCACCGCCTTCAGCCCGGAGCCACAGACCTTGTTGATGGTCATGGCGCTGACTGATGGAGAAAGACCGCCGTGGATCGCTGCCTGACGCGCTGGATTCTGACCCAAACCCGCGGAGACGACATTGCCCATGATGCACTCGTCGACCTGATCGAGATTGAGGCGCGCGCGGCTCAGGGCTTCACGCACGACCAGCGAACCCAGTTGCACAGCAGAAAAACTGGACAATGCACCCTGAAATTTTCCAACCGGGGTGCGCACTCCGGCGACAATGACTACGTCTTCCATAACGGGCGGCCTCACTTTTTAGATGCCGAAGCAACGCAACACGATAGCAAGAGCTACCCGGCGCAGGCAATGCGTGCGGATGCCGGCCCAGGGAGAAAAGCGCAGGAGATGAAAGGCACTGAGGGATGACGACGATCGAACCGCCGCAAGGGGCAAGCGGGCAAGCATATGAGGAGGGCGGCCTGCTGGCGCCCTGGTGGCACACGGCGCTGATGGTTTTGCTGATCATCGGGCTGTCGGTGGCCGGAGTAAGGCAACTGCACAGCTTTGGTGATAAGCCCTTACGCCTGGTCGCCAACTACAGTATGACGATCGCGTATGAGTGGATTCTAGCGGGCCTGGCACTGTGGGGCATACATATGCGCAAGGTCCCACTACGGCAACTTCTCGGCGAGCAACGTCCCGGCGCCCGGGGGTGGTGGGGCGATATCGGTGTGGCGCTCGGCTACTGGGCGGGTGCGCTGATGGTGCTCGCGGTGCTGGGCGAGATGCTGGTAAGAATCTCCGGATCGCACATCGACCCGCAGAAGATCGGCGACGTGACCCAGAAACTCGCGCCGGTCACGGGCCTGGAGATGATGCTGTTCCTGGTACTGAGCATCTCTGCCGGCTTCTGCGAGGAATTGGTCTTCCGCGGCTACCTGCAGCAGCAGTTCGCTCGCATGGGGCACAGAATCTGGGCCGGTGTTGCGCTCTCCGCGTTGGTGTTTGGCGGCGCGCATGGTTATGAAGGAATTGCGGGAATGTTGCTGATCGCCGCGTATGGCGCGATGTTCGGCGTGCTCGCGCTGCTGCGCAGAGGACTGCGGACGGGAATGATCGCGCACGCCTGGCATGATTCCATCAGCGGTCTTGCGCTGGTGTTGTTGCGACATTATGGTCTCCACGCGGCAGGAAAGTGAGCGCGTGGGGAAGGTGACGGTTGGCTTCAGCGATTCCGATGGGTGAATTGATCTTCACGAAATGCGATTTTTTTCTTGACACTATTTTTTTAGGATTCTATACATTCGTTAACTGCAAAGTATCTCTTGCAGTGTTCGATGTCGACTCGACAAAGGGAGAATAGAAAAATGGCAACCAAGAAAGCAGTAGCAAAGAAGCCAGCGAAGAAGGCAGCCAAGAAAACAGCAAAGAAGAAGTAAGCAGGCAACGTAACAGGCAACACAATCGGGGGACGCCAAAAGCGTCCCCCGATGTGTTTTTAGGCAACGCGGTATCACCAGTGTTTATGCGGCTTCAGCAGCCACTGGCGGCGAGATTAGCGATCTGAGTGTGGGAGCTGTTCCGGGCAAGGATGGCTTGCTCTCAGCGCGGCCGCGGGTGACGGCAGAGCGCAGAGAAGGGTCTTCGGGAGTTTGGCGCTGCCGATTCGAGCGGGAAAAGAAGCGAATCGCGACCCGGATTTCCTGCACGAGGCTCCAAAGAAGTTCGCGTGTGCGGCTTTCAGTAAGGAAAGCCGCATGAAGGTCGCCAACGCCAACAAGCTCGACAGGAAATCCGGGGGGCGGACCTGGAGGCGCATATCCTTACCAAAGTGGTACTGGACCATGCCACCTTTTGAGGAGACGGTTGGACCATGACGCGAAGACGGTGGATCGCCGACGATTGGGACGAGAGCAGCGCTTCCCTCAAGGGAGAGCAAGCGGCTCACTTGATTCGTGTTCTGCGCGCGCAAACCGGGATGGAGTGCGAGATGGTTGCGGGGGACCGGGTGTGGCGTGCTGTCATTTCCGGGGTCACCGGAGATGCGGTGCGCTTTGCGCTGCTCTCTGAGGTAGAAGCAGATCCGGCACTTCCGGTAACGCTATTGCTCTCAGTGTTCAAGTTTGACCGCATGGAGTGGATCATCGAGAAAGCGACAGAACTGGGAGCCGAGAGGTTCATTCCGATGAGCGCACGGCGCAGTGAGAAACATCTGGTCCAGGCCGCACAAGCTCGCGTGGAGCGCTGGCGACGGATTGCACGAGAGGCGGCAAAGCAATCGCGCCGCTCCGATGTGCCGGTGGTGGAAGATCTGGTGCCATTGAAGTCGGCGGCGCACATCAGGGCCGCGCATCCCGGATTGAGTCTGTTGCTCGCCGAACAGGAACGCTCGACGACCTTGTATGCAACCATGCAAGCGGTGGTGAATCAATCAACGGTGGAGAGACCGGCGGTGAACCTCGCTGTTGGACCGGAAGGCGGGTGGACCGCGGAGGAAGAAGCGCTATTCGCAGCAGAAGGTTGGCAGCCCGTGAGTTTAGGTCCGCGAATCTTGCGCGCCGAGACGGCAGGTATCACGGCGATGGCGGTGATTGCCGCGATGCTGGGGTGAGGTTAGTTGGTACCGCCGTCCGGATTCGACGCTGATTGCGAGGAGACCGAGGACTGCGTCCTGGGTCTCCTCAGTCGTCCATTCGGAGCCTGTGTCAGACTCCGCAGGGTCGGAGATTGTTGACACCACCGACAGGGTGTTGGAGCTTGAGCAAGGATCAGCTGAACAGGTCCTTCATTTTGCCCAGCAGACTGCGCGAGGTAGGCTTGTTTTCGATATGCATGGTTTCGCCGAGCTGGCGAAGCAGATCGCGCTGCGCCTTGGTGAGCTTCTTCGGCGTCTGCACCACAACCTGCACCACCAGGTCTCCCCGGCCGTGCTCGTTGAGATGAGGCACCCCCTTGCCGCGCAGGCGGTATTCCTTGCCGGACTGCGTGCCCTCATGGATGCGCAACATGGTGTCCCCTTCGAGCGTCGGTACCTGAATCTCGTCGCCCAGCGCAACCTGCGGAAAGGAGACGAAGATCACGCAATGAAGGTCATTGCCATCGCGCTCGAAGAACTCGTGCGGCTTTACCGACAGCACAACATAAAGATCGCCCTTGCCACCGCCGGAACGCCCTGCATCGCCTTCACCCTGGTAGCGAATGCGGGTTCCATCTTCCACTCCAGCGGGCACGCTGACGCTGATGGTGTGGCGACGATCGGTTAGCCCTGCACCATTGCACTGGAGGCAGGGGTCGGTAATCACTTGCCCGCTGCCGTTACAAATTGGGCAGGTGCGAGCGATGGAGAAGAAACCCTGCTGGTAACGTACCTGCCCCCGGCCGGCGCATTGTTTGCAGGTTTCAGGGCCGCGGCCCGCGGGTGCGCCGGTTCCACGGCAATCGGCGCAGATCTCAGCCCGGCGGAATTGGATCTCTACCTGCTTGCCGAAGACTGCCTCTTCAAACTCGAGCTGGAGATCGTAGCGAATGTCGCGGCCACGCTGCCCGCGTCCATTGCGACGCCCCCCGCCCATGTTGAACATCTCGCCGAAGAAGTCGCCGAAGATGTCGCCCACGTCAGCGCTGGCAAAACCCTCGAAGCCCGATGAACCGGCGCCGCTCACTCCCGCGTGCCCGTAGCGATCGTAGGCAGCGCGCTTCTGCGGATCGGATAGGACCTGGTAGGCTTCGCTGGCCGTCTTGAACTTATCTTCGGCCTCCGGAGACGAGTTGCGGTCGGGATGATACTGCATGGCCAGGCGGCGGTACGCGGTCTTAAGCTCCTGATCGGTGCAGTCGCGGGAGACGCCCAGAAATTCGTAGTATTCGACTTTGGTCACGTTGGATGCGGTACTCATGCTTCTTTCTGTTGCGGATTATTGACGATACGAACCAGGGCTGGACGAAGTAGCCGGTCACGAATGCGATATCCCCGGCGGACCTCCTCCAGAACCTGGTGGTCGGGTAAATCATCGCGATCGACGCTCTCCAGCGCCTCATGGACGCGCGGATCGAAGCGGGTGCCGACAGACTCTACCGGCTGCACGTTGAGCGCGCGCAGAACGTCTTCCATTTGCTTCACAATCAGTTCGATTCCGGCACGCAACTGTTCCAGTGAGCCGGCCGAACCCAGAGCGAGCTGAAAATTATCCAGCACCGGGAGAAATTGCTCGACCGCACCGGAAACAGCAAAGTCGCGGAAGTCTGCGCGTTCGCGTGCTTCCCGCTTGCGCGCGTTTTCAAATTCAGCCTGCAGGCGCGCCAACCGGTCGACCAACTGGTCGCGTTCGCCCTTAAGGCGATCGATCTCGCCCTGCAGATGAGTTGCAACCGCTCCTCCGGAGTTCGTTTCAACTTCTGCGGTAGCCGTATCCACGGAGTCTGCAACCGGATCGTTACCTGGTTGGGCTTCGTCGACGGGATCAGTAACTTTGCGTGCCGTTGCCATAATGGATTGGGTCAAAAACCTTTCGCATAAAACTTGATGCAGAATCGTGAGTAACGATGCAGAGCGCTCCGCGCGGGGCTCTCCATCTTAAAGAGGAAGTGCGCTATTGCGTCGGCAGTATGCGATCCGAGAGCTGCGCGATGAAAGACACTGCGTTGATCGTCTCCTGATAAGCGATGCGGGTAGAACCGATTACGGCCACCGTTCCCAGGCTCTGCGTGCCCAACCGGGCCGGCGCGCCGATAAGAACCAGGTTCCGCATCTCCGGGATGGTTTCCTCCAAACCAACCACCACGCGTACAGACTGCTGCCGGGCATCCACGTACGCATCCAACAACTCGATCAGCCGCTGCTTGGTTTCGAGAGCGTTCAACAACTGGCGCAGCTGCTCGGCGTCGGCCTCGCCCGCAACCAGGTTGGCAACTCCCACAATAAAGATAGATTGCACCGCGCTTTCCTGTTCCAGTGCACCCTTGCGGCAAAGCTCCTCGAGCGAACGCATCAGCTGGTCATACTCGTTGCGTTCCTGCTCCAGTCGCCGGGCAAGCTCCGCACGGATGCGCTCAATCGACCAACCGCGGTAGTTCTGGTTCAGAAATGCCGCGGAACCCTCCAGTTCGACCAGCGAAAGGTCGCGGTCCAGAGTAAGAATGCGATCGAGAACCATTCCTGACCTGGTGACCACCACCGCAAGCACCCGGCCGGTGGAAATTCTCGAAAAATGGATATGGTCCAAACAGTAAGTCTCCGCTTGCGCCGCCATGGCGACGCCCACACCGCTGGAAAGCAATGACAGCACGTGCGATGTTCTTTCCAGAAATTGCTGCGGGCTGCTCACGCCGGCAAAGCTATCTTCAATTTGATCCCTGCGTTCCTGGGTGAGTGCGCCGGGATAAATTCTCGTACCCCCATGAAGCTGCTCAACGTATAAACGAAATGCTTTCGCCGTCGGGCTGCGACCGGCCGAGGTATGAGGCTGCTCCAAGAGCCCCGCTTCCCCCAATGCCGCCATTACGTTGCGGATCGTCGCCGCGCTCATTCCATCCTTATTGTCTAATTGGCGCGCTACGGTCTGAGAGGCGACCGGCTCTCCGGTCGCGATGTACAACTCGATGACCGCGTTCAGAACCAGCCGGTCGCGAGGGCTGATCCGAAGGTCGGAAGACATTGTCCACCTGCCCTAATGCGCTCATTCCACAACGGTTTAAATCAACCAACAGCGCAGACTTTCCATTACAGATTCTAGAAGCTTGAGTGTTGCACTGTCAAGATCGCAGCGGGCACCAAGGGTGCGCGTTTGTTCAGCGCAGCTAAAGGGCCGGGGCTGAACAGGGTGCGGGAGAAGTCTGCTGTTGGGCAGGCTAAGCAATACCTCAGGGGTTTCCTAACAGTCCGCGTGGGAACCGCCGATACAGCATTGAGTCCCGAAGGGACGTCTGAAAGTAGCCCAGCACGCAAGTGCTGGGTGGGGTTTGGAAAAGAGAAACAGTCCCGTCAGGGACGGCTGAAAATAGGACAGCGTCCTGGGTGACCTCAGCCGTCCCTTCGGGACTCAATTCTCCATCGGCGGGTTCTCACGCTCACACAAAAGCCCGACGTGTTCTCAATCGTTTCCCGGCGCTCAACCTAGGGGACTAAGTTATTTCCAGGATGTTCTCGTCCTTCGCGGAGACGGCGAGGGCGCGTTCTGCCACCTTGCGCGCTACTTCGAAGAATTGCCGCGCGTGCGCGTTCCCTTCTCCGGCCAGAACGATGGGCAAGCCATGGTCGCCTCCGTAGCGTATCTCCGAGTCCAATTCGATCGAGCCCAGGAACGCCAGGCTGGCCTGCTTTGCCAGGCGCTCGGCTCCGCCCCGGGAAAAGATGTCGATCACTTGATTGCAGTGAGGGCAAGTGAACTGACTCATGTTTTCTACCAGCCCGAGCACTTCGACATTGACCTGGTGGAACATCTCCAGAGCCTTGCGCGCGTCCTGGAGCGAAACATCGGATGGTGTGGAAATGATCACCGCCCCGGTCAGAGGAACGGTCTGTACCAGGGAGATCACGACGTCTCCGGTACCCGGGGGAAGATCGACCAGAAGAAAATCCAGTTCTCCCCACTGCACCTGCTGCAAAAACTGGCGAATGATCTGGTGCAACATGGGGCCGCGCATCACCAGTGGCTTATCGCCGGGGGAAATAAAGCCGACCGAAATAAGTTTGACGCCATGGGCGACCAATGGCTCGATCTGGTTGTTCTCGAGCACGCGCGGCTGCTGACCGATGCCCATCATGAGCGGAACATTGGGTCCATAGATGTCGGCGTCGATGAGGCCGACGCGAAAACCCAACTTGACCAGTGCGGTAGCCAGGTTCACCGCGAGCGTGGTCTTGCCCACTCCGCCTTTACCCGAACCAACAGCGATGATGTTCGATACACCGGGAAGGGTTTGTGGCCCTGGCGGCGTTTGCATGTGTGCCATTTGAAACTCCTTTAAGTACTTGTGTGCGGTTGACCAGCAGCGGCCAAAATCTCCGCGCGCGCTTTCTGCTTGCGCTCACGCTCGAGTTCACTCTGTTCGCGACGGCGCCCTGCATCGCGGTAGCGGCGTTTGTCCTCTTCCGTCTCCGGGTCCAAGGGCGGCACCCGCACCCGGCCTCCTTTCGGGTCGACCGCGACAAAGGTAAGGTACGCCGAGGCGACATGACGCAACGTGCCGTCAATGGTGTGTTCCACCCAGACTTTGACGCCGACTTCCATGGAGGTACGAAAAGCGCGATTGAGGGAGGACTTGAGAACCAGCAGATCCCCCACATGCACCGGCGCAATAAAGTCGATATGGTCCATGGAAGCGGTGACCACATGCGCCCGGGCATGCCGGTAGGCGGCCATCGCCGCTACCAGGTCAATGTAATGCATCAGCCGGCCGCCCAGCAGGTTGCCCAACGTATTGGCATCGTTGGGCAGGACCAGTTCGGTCATCTCGGACCGCGAGTCCGCAATCTTGCGCGGCGGTAGTAAAGAATCGGCCATAGGGTTTGCGCCTCATAAAAACGGATGGCTAGAGCGATGGTCTAACTTAAGTCTCGACAATTGCGTCTATGAATGCAAATTCCCTGCCCGGCACCCCGGATTTCCTGCCTCGCCGCGCTGGAGACGGCCGCGTGTGCGGCTTTCATTAAGGAAAGCCGCATGGAGCGCGCCAGCGCCACCAATACCAACAGGAAATCCGGGCAGGGCGATCGGGGCAAAGGCTTGTAGAGTAGAAAGAAACCTATGGACAAGATAGCGATGCTCACTGAGATACTTACGCAAAACCCTGGAGATGCCTTTGCCCGCTACGGGTTAGCGATGGAACATGCCAACCAGGGGCAGACGGATGCCGCCCTGGCGGAATTCGACCAGCTGCTCTCAACGCATGCGGACTACACGGCCGGATATTTCATGGCGGCGCAGACACTGGTGAAGGCAGGACGCACGGATGAAGCCAAGGCGCGGCTCGCTCAAGGTATCGCCAGCGCGCAGCGGACCGGCAATGCCCATGCGCTGGGTGAAATGCAGGCGCTCCTTGAAGAATTGGGGTGAAGGATTGTGTTCTGAATGTTCACCTCCTGAACGATCATTCCGGATGAAGTAAAACCAAGGTAAGGCAGCCGCTTTACAGTAGCCAAAGGCCGATAGTAGGGGATCAAAACGAGGGCCTTGACAAGGGACCGCAGCAGGAGAAAGACGAGCATAATAGCAGCAGAATGAAGATACCTTTGTTTCCGCTTGAAGTAGTGCTGTTCCCCGAAGCAGCGCTACCGCTCCACATTTTCGAAGACCGCTATAAAGAGATGATCGGCGTTTGCCTGGCAGAGAAGATCGCTTTTGGCGTGGTCTGTGCCCAACGCGAAGGTCTGGCCGTGGTTGGCTGCACCGCCGAGATCGTTCGCGTTCTGCAGAAATATCCCGACGGACGGTTGGACATCCTGTGCCAGGGAGCGAAGCGTTTTGAGATTGAGAATCTGGATAACTCACGCAGCTTTCTGCAGGCCGAAGTCGATTTCTTTGGGGACGAGGGTCTGCCCGCTTCCCGCGCCATGCGCGAGGAGTGCATGGCACTGCATTTTGAAGTACTGGAGCTGATGGGCGGGGAAAAGGCACACCGGGCTTTCGACCTCGATGAACCGGTTGCCTTCCGGCTGGCATGGGCTTCGCCCACCGACCTTGCCTTCCGCATCGAGTTGTTGGCGATGCGTTCCGATGGTGAGCGCACGGAACGGCTCATCGCCTTCTATACCGCGATGCTGCCAAAGTTGCGCCGGGGCGTGCAAGCAAGCGCGACAGCCGGCCGTAACGGGCAAGTCATGTAGCTGGGTGCAAGACCAAGCCTCCTCATAGTGTAAGGTGACAACAGGGGCCCGGGCCCGTTCAGGAGAAGTGTCCTCGCACTCTCGTTGGTACATCGCAACAGGAAACTCGCTCTAAGGAGCAAAATAATGTCCTCGTCGAGCCGTCTTCCCCAGACTCTGGGTGAGCTACAGACCAGCAAGGAATTCTATGAAGCGCGCGTTCAGAAGCGGAGCGTGAAAGACGAGTTGCGCGAGAACCTGATTGCCCGCCTAAAGAGCCGGCAGCCGATCTTCCCCGGTATCGTCGGTTACGAAGATACGGTGGTTCCGCAAATTGTGAATGCCGTCCTGTCCAAGCAGAATTTCATTCTGCTTGGCCTGCGTGGGCAGGCCAAGAGCCGGATACTGCGCGGGCTGAGCGAACTGCTCGACGAGCAGATGCCCTATATCGCCGGCTGCGAGATCCGTGACAATCCTTACCACCCGTTGTGCAAGCGTTGCCGCGATCTGGTCGCTTCCCAGGGTGCGGCAACGCCCATCGCCTGGCTGCCGCGCAAGGATCGCTACGTGGAAAAGCTGGCGACACCCGATGTTACGGTGGCTGACCTGGTGGGTGATCTTGATCCCATCAAAGCGGCGCGCGGCGGCCAGGACTTGTCCAATGAGCTGACCATGCATTACGGCCTACTGCCGCGGGCCAACCGGGGGATCTTTGCCATCAATGAACTTCCTGATCTTGCGGGGAAGATCCAGGTGGCGCTGTTCAACATCATGCAGGAAGGCGATGTGCAGATTAAGGGATATCCTGTCCGGCTGGAACTGGACATCGTTCTTACCTTCAGCGCCAACCCCGAGGACTATACCGCACGGGGCAAAATTGTCACTCCGCTCAAGGATCGCATCGGGTCGGAGATCCGCACCCACTATCCCGAGACCATCGAAGAAGGCATGGCGATTACCGCCCAGGAAGCCTGGAGCGAGCGGGGCACGACGAAGATCACCATACCGCAGTACATGCGCGAGGTGATCGAGCAGGTGGCCTTCTCCGCCCGCGAAGACAAGAAGGTGGACAAGCGCAGCGGCGTTAGCCAGCGCCTGCCGATATCAACTATGGAGTTGGTGGTTTCCAACGCCGAGCGGCGCGCGCTGCTGCATGGGGAGAAGCTGGTGGTGCCGCGCATGAGCGATATCTATGCCGCCATGCCGGGCATCACAGGAAAGCTGGAGCTGGAGTACGAAGGCGAAATGCGGGGCGCCGACGTGGTGGTGCGGGATCTGATTCGCGCGGCCATCGGCAAGATCTTCGACAAGTATTTCTCCGGCACCAATACGCAGCAGATCGAGCAGTGGTTCAACCTGGGGGGTACGGTCCGCATCGATGACGATCAGCCATCGCAGGCAATTCTGGAAGAGCTGAAGCAGATCCAAGGTCTGTTTCCGCAACTGTCGCCAATCTCCGTGAAAGCCTCCGACGCGCCGGAAGTTGCGGTGGGCGGGGCGGAATTTCTGCTCGAAGGCATGTACGCGCATAAGCGGCTCAGCCGGAGTGAAGAACGCGGCTTCAGCGCCCAGGAAAAGGCTACGCGCAAGCAGGAGCGGTTGGAGCAGGATCGCGATTACGACGAGTTCCAGGAGCAGCGGCGAAGCCGCCGCGGCTTCAACTAGAGCGGCCGTCTATTCTTCGAGGATCTGTGGATGAAACGAATTCGCTACACCAAGTACACCGGCGACCCGGCCTCGGAGATGAGCATGGAAGACATGCTCAAGGCGCTTTCTGAATTTCTGCTCGATTCCGGCTTTCAAGATCCCTGGTCGCGCTTTTCTGAACTCGACGGCGAGCACACGATGGACAACCTGCGCGAGGCCTTGCGCCAGGCCCTGGAAGCGGGGGACCTTTTCGATGGCGAGATGCAGCAGCGCATCGACGAGATGGTCGAGAGCGGCCAACTGGACGAGCTTATCGACAAAATCATGCAGCGCATGGAGCAGGAGAACTACATCTCCACCCAGGGAGGGCAGGTTCCGAATCCGCAATCGGCCGGCGGCCAGGCCGGCATGGCCGAAGGGCAGGTGCGCTTCGAGGTCACGGACAAGAGCCTGGACTTTTTGGGGTTCAAGACCTTGCGCGATCTGCTGGGCTCGCTGGGGAAGTCAAGCTTTGGACGCCACGATACCAGGCATTTTGCTACTGGGATTGAAGCCAGCGGCGCCTCCAAGATGTATGAGTTCGGGGACGTTCTAAACCTGGACACGACCACTACTCTGAGCGCGGCTATTGCCCGGGAAGGCATCTCAATGCCTCTCAACCTCGAGTACTCCGATTTGCACGTGCACCAGTGCGAGTATCAGAGCTCCTGCGCCACGGTAGTGATGCTGGACTGCTCTCACTCCATGATTTTGTATGGCGAGGACCGCTTTACCCCGGCCAAGAAGGTGGCGATGGCGCTCTCGCATTTGATTCGCACACAGTATCCTGGCGACTCGCTTTCGCTGGTGCTGTTTCACGATTCGGCAGAAGAAGTGCCGATCTCCCAGATCGCACGGGTCAAGGTTGGACCGCACTATACGAATACCCGGGAGGGGTTGCGGGTGGCGCAGCGGATCCTCGAGCGGCAGCGCAAAGACATGAAACAGATTGTGATGATCACCGATGGCAAGCCCTCCGCACTTACTCTGCCGGATGGGCGCATTTACAAAAATGCCTTCGGATTGGATCCCCTGGTGGTGAGTGAGACGCTGGAGGAAGTAGCTCGCTGCAAGCGCTCGAACATCATGATCAACACCTTCATGCTGGCCTCGGATCTTGGCCTGGTGCAGTTCGTGCAGAAGATGACCAAGATGTGCCGCGGCAAGGCGTACTTCACGACCCCGGATACGCTGGGCGAATACCTGCTGATGGATTACATGTCACGCAAGACGAAGACCATCCACTAGTTTCCTTCTCCCCACCGAACCTTGGGTGCCCCATATCTCGCTCGTTTTTCGCGAGATGTGGGATACCGCGGCGCTCACCTTCTAAACTTTTGAAGCCCGAAGAACTGCCGGTCGAGAGCAGTGGTGTCCCACATCTCGCGAAAAACGAGCGAGATATGGGGCACCCAAGGTTCGGTGGCCCGAGGAGGGTTTAAGGGCAAGCAGCACCTACTCTTTCCCCCGCTTAGTTTTTCGCCATGTAGATAAAGCGCAGGATGAAGAGCGCTGCCAGGGTGAAGAGCATCCAGTCCTGCCGGGTGGCTTGTCCACGCAGCAGCCGCAGGATCGCAAAGGACGTGATGCCGAAGGCCAAACCATTGGCAATCGAAAAGGTCAGCGGAATGGTGATCAGGGTGAGAAAGGCGGGCACGGCCACCATAGGGTCTGCCCATTCAATCTCAGTGACAGCGGAGATCATTAAGGCACCCACCAGGATCAACGCCGGCGCAGTCGCCGCAATGGGAATGCTGGCCACCAGCGGCGCTACAAACAAAGCCATCAGAAACAATAGGCCGGTGACGATGGAGGCGATGCCGGTCCTGCCGCCAACAGCGACTCCCGCCGCGCTCTCGATGTAGCTAACCACGGTACTGGTACCGGCCATCGAACCGGCCAGCGTCGCTGTGGCGTCGGCAAAGAGAATTCGGTTCAAACGCGGTATCTCACCGTCCGGTTTCACCAATCCCGCTTTCTTGGTAACCGCAACCAGCGTGCCCACGTTATCAAACAGGTCGACGAACAGAAAGACGAAAATAACTTCCAATAGCCCGGCACCGAAGCTTCCTTTCAAATGCAGAGCCCCGCGAATATTGAGCTGAAATGCGGTCGCGGTCAGGTCCTCCATGCGGTAGTGGACGGGATGCCACTTGACGATCCCCAACGCGAAGCCCACGGCCGTGGTGCCCAGAATGCCGAGGAGCATGGCGGTGCGCACCCGCCACGCCTGCAGCACGGCAATGGTGAGCAGACAGACGCACGCCAAGGCGGTTTGCGGCGCGCGCAGATTGCCCATGCCCACAACGGTCGCGGCGTTAGGCACAATGATGCCGGCATCGCGCAGGCCAACAAAGGCAACGAATAGCCCCACGCCCGCAGCCACCGAGGCAAACAGCTCCCGGGGTATGGCGTTCACAATCAATTGGCGAATGCCGGCCGCGGTCAACAGCAAAAAAACGCAGCCGGAGATGAAGACGCATCCCAGAGCGGTCCGCCAGGGAACACCCATGCCCTTGACGACGGTAAAAGCGAAGTACGCGTTCAGGCCCATGCCCGGCGCCAGGGCAATAGGATAGTTGGCAATAAGTCCCATGAGGATGCAGCCGATGGCCGCCGACAGGCAGGTGGCAGCGGCCACCGCGGGCACCGGCATGCCGGCCGCACTTAGTATCCCCGGGTTCACAAACACGATGTACGCCATGGTAAGAAACGTCGTCGCCCCGGCGAGAACCTCCGTGCGCCAGGTGGATCCGCGTTCCTGGATATGAAACGTGCGCTCGAAATAACTCAACGTTCGCGCGCTATGCCCCGGCACTGTGGTGCTCATGGTTTCTCCTTTAGCTGCGAGCCCGGTATGCGATCCTGGTAGCGACTCCAATTCGTAACAATCTCTGAGACGACCACGTTCCCCACACGATATGCCGCCTCGAGCGCCGGCAGGTATGCGCTGTAGCGATGATCCGCATTGGCGGCCAGGCTTTCGGCAGCCGTCATCCCCGTCGGCGGCTGATCGAAATTGCTTACGGTGCGCAGCACCATCACCCGATCCAGATCAACACGCCCGGCATGATGAAGAAAAGTCAACGACTGCAAAACGCCACTATCTTCCATAGCGGAAGTAACAAAATTGCCCTTGCCATCGGTATAGTAGCTAACCCATCGATTGGCCCATTGATCGAGCAGCTTGCCGTGCCAGAAGGTGGAGGAGGCGAGGGTATCGCCTTTAAGAACGAACGGAGGACGGTGGGCATTCGCTCCCGCAAAGTGCGTGCGCGCCTCCTTCAGCTGCGGCGAATCGTCGAGCTTGACCGCTTTGGTTTGCTGGTAGGCCCACTCCCTCAGGCGCGGGTTCAGATGAAACATGGCGAAGAGATCGTCGTTACGCGGCTGCTGATAAGGTTTCGTCTTGTTCAGGGGAACATAGCCGGTGGTCCACTGCGGCGGAATCTCCCGGGCATCGATCTCGTAGGCCAGATCGCCATCCACTATCCACTCTGCCCAGACAGCGGAGCCCAGGGAGGCATCTTCAGGGTCTCCGCCGGCAATGCCGGCGAGCAGCCAATACGCCTTGGTGAGATCGAAACGAGGATCAAGGCCGAGGGCCATGATGGAGGCGGCGGCTCTCGCTGTGCCTACCCCGGCCAGCACTCCCAGGACACCCTGGTCGTTCATGCGCAGGTCGTGAAAGCCCTGGGGAAAAGGAAAGACACGGTTGAGGTGTTCGCGTTCGACCCAATACTGATACTCGCCTGGAGTGTCACCCTGATCGGCTCCTGGCTCAAAGAGCGCGATGACCACTACCTTGACCGGAATCGGCGCCGGAACAGCGGCTAAGGCGCCGGCGGTGGACAAGATACAAAGCAGCAGTGCCAGCAATCGAGTGGTCATACGGGAGCATAGACGGAAGATGGGCCGTGGACCAATAGAAAAGAAACCGCAGCCTAATATGCGATCTTGGACTGGTGTTCCTGCCAGGCGCGGAAGTTTTCGATTGCGAGCTCCGGTAACAGGCGCACCATGGGTAGCTTGCGTTTACCGGGCGGCACGCTAAGTTCCTCATAGATAAAGTGGTCGTCGAAACCAACCTCGGCAGCGTCATGACAGGTGTTGCCATAAACCACCGAGTCCAGCCGGACCCAGTAAATCGCGCCCAGGCACATAGGACAGGGCTCGCAGCTGGTGTAGAGCACGCAACCCGGTAACTGGAAGCTGCCCAGCGCTTTGCACGCCGCGCGAATGGCGTTCACTTCGGCATGAGCGGTGGGATCATTGGCCGAGGTCACCCGGTTCACACCGGTGGCAACGACCTCTCCGTCCCTGACGATGACCGCTCCAAAAGGGCCGCCCTCTCCGCTGCGCACGTTTTCCGTGGCCAGCCGGATGGCCAATTGCATGAAGTCATTCTCAGTCTGCATGTTCGTCCCTCGTCGGCGATTTAGCTTGCACTCTCCACAGGGCTGCCCGAATATCCGAAGTATGACACAGGCATTTGTCTCCAGCCGCGTGGTGACGCCCGAGGGAGTGCGGCCGGCAGCAGTGATCGTAGAAGAGGAGCGCATTGAGGCAGTGCGCGAGCCCGGAGACGTGCCGCGCGCAGCCCTGCTGCATTCGTTCGGCGACCGGGTGCTGCTGCCCGGCCTGGTGGATTCGCACGTGCACGTAAACGAACCGGGCCGCACCGAATGGGAAGGCTTCGCCACCGCTACCCGCGCCGCCGCGGCCGGGGGTTACACCACGCTGGTCGATATGCCGCTCAATTGCCTGCCCGAGACCACCACGGTCGCGGCGCTCGAAGCCAAGCGCGATGCGGCCGCCGGGCAATGCCGCGTAGATTGGGTTCCTTGGGGTGGATTGACGGGGCAAAACCAGGAACAGATTGCGCCGCTGGCGGCAGCGGGCGTGGCTGGCTTCAAATGCTTCCTGGTCGATCCCGGCATTGAAGGTCTGGCCATGATCGAGTCCCAGGAACTCGAGGCCGCGTCGCCTGCCCTTGCCCGGACTGGCTTGCCGCTGCTGGTCCACGCGGAGTTGGCCGAGTATCTCTTTCCAGGCGGAGATCAGGATGACTGGCGGCAGTACGCAACGTGGTTGCGCTCGCGTCCGGACGAGTCGGAGGTGGCCGCGATCCGTCTTCTGATTGGGCTTTGCCGCAAGTATCGGTTTCGCCTGCACATTGTTCACCTGTCCACTGCGCTGGCGCTCGAAGAGCTGCGCCAGGCGCGCGCGGAGGGCCTGCCGGTTACGGTGGAGACCTGCCCTCACTACCTGCACTTTGTTGGCGAAGAGATTCCCGCCGGCGGCACGCTCTTCAAGTGCGCGCCGCCCATCCGCTCGCGCGCTAATCGCGAAGCCCTGTGGCAGGGACTGCGCGATGGCATCATCGATCTGATCGCGACCGATCACTCCCCTTGCCCGCCGCACATGAAAGAAGGAGACTTCCGCCGCGCGTGGGGAGGCATTGCCAGCCTCAGTGTGGCCATCTCTGTCATTTGGACGGAGATGCGCACGCGGGATTTTCCCATTCAGGATTTGGCGCGCTGGATGTCCGCACAGCCGGCGAAACTTGCCGGTCTGGAGGGACGCAAAGGAGCGATTGCGGCTGGATACGACGCGGACTTGGTGGTCTTCGATCCGGATGCCGAGTTCACTTTGAGCACGGCAGACCTGCATTACCGGCACCCTGTGTCCCCGTACCTGGGGGAGCGGTTGCACGGTCGAGTGCGAGCGACGTTTGTCCGGGGCGTCGCTGTATTCAAGGACGGTTCATTCCCCGATCCGCCCATCGGCAGGGAGCGACGGCGGGAGGAAAAACTTGCGCCGGCTTGAGCGCAGGTTAAGAATCAAAGGCAGTGCTTTGACTCTGAATGAGAAACCAAAGCCGGGTGCCCCATATCTCGCTCGTTTTTCGCGAGATGTGGGATACGGCAGCTGTTGACGGGTAGGTTTTTTGCCCTACTTGCAGGGAATATTGAGGTTCGTGGTCTCCCACATCTCGCGAAAAACGAGCGAGATGTGGGGCACCCATCGGTTTGTTGCAGGTCCGCAGAAAGAGAGAGGAGGTCCTATTTGCAAACCCGCGTTGTGGGCGTATCTGTTCCGCGCAAAGAGGGCGTCTCCAAATTAACCGGACAGGCTCGCTATATCGACGATCTCTCCCTTCCGGGCATGATCTTTGGCGCCACAGTGCGCAGCACCATTGCCCGCGGCGCGATTGAAGAGATCAAGTTCGGCGAGGGCATCGCCTGGCACGAGTTCACCATCGTCACCGCCAAACACATTCCCGGCCGCAATGTGGTCTCGCTCATCATGGACGACCAGCCCTGCCTGGCGGACGGAGTGGTCAATCACCCGGAAGAGCCGATCGTTCTGCTGGCCCACCCCGACCGGCACGCGCTGGCAGCGGCGGTGGCCGCAGTGAAGATCTGCTACAAGCCTTCGCCGTCGATTCATAGCATTGAAGAAAGCGAGCGCCGCGATCAGATCATCTGGGGTAAGGACAACATCTTCAAAAGCTATCGGATGGAAAAGGGCGATGTTGACCAGGCATGGAAAGACTCAGCCTGGATTGTCGAAGGCGAATACCGGACCGGGGCGCAGGAGCAGCTGTATATCGAACCCAACGGAGTGATCGCCCAGGCAAGCGATACGGGAGCGCTGACCGTCTGGGGTTCGATGCAATGCCCCTTCTATGTGCACAAAGCCCTGGTGGCGCTTACCGGGCTGCCGGCGGAAAACGTGCGCGTGATTCAGGCCGAGACCGGCGGAGCCTTTGGCGGCAAAGAAGAATATCCCTCAATGATCGCCGGCCACGCCGCGCTGCTGGCCATGAAATCAAAACGTCCGGTAAAGATTATCTATGACCGCATGGAAGATATGGCGGCCACCACCAAGCGGCATCCCTCGCGCACCAGGCATCGCACCGCGGTCAGCGCCGACGGTAAGCTGCTGGCCGCGGAGATCGAATTCGTCACCGATGGGGGCGCCTACGCGACCTTATCCTCGACGGTGTTGTCGCGCGGCACCATCCATGCAGGCGGCCCCTACTACTGGCCCAACATCCGCGTCACCGCCAAGGCGTATGCCACGAACACACCGCCCCACGGCGCTTTCCGCGGCTTCGGCGCTCCGCAAAGCCTGTTTGCCATGGAGCGGCATATGGACCATGTGGCGAAGACCATCGGCATGGCTCCCGATGAGTTCCGGCGGCGCAACCTGTTGCACCAGGGGATGACGACGGCAACCAATCAAGTGATCCATGACCCGATCGTGCTCGATCAGATGCTCGATCGCGCGCTCCAACTCACGGATTATCGCGCCAAGGTGGAGCAGTTCGCCGCGCACAACCCCGGCAGTACGAAGAAAAAAGGCATCGGCATCGCGGCCTTTCTACACGGCGCCGGCTTTACCGGCTCGGGGGAACGCTATCTCAATGCTCTGGCGGGCGTGGAAGCGACGTCAGCAGGCGGCCTGCGCGTGCTGGTGTCGAGTACCGAGTTTGGACAGGGAACCAACACCATTCTTTGCCAGATTGCCGCCGAGACGCTGGGCCTGGAGTACGACGATGTCAGCATGGCCCCGATCGATACCAGCATCAGCCCCAACAGCGGGCCTACCGTGGCTTCGCGCACAGCGATGATCATCGGTAGGATTGTGCAGACCGCGGCTTTGAAGATGCGGCAAACCCTGATCGATAGCGGGTTGCTGGAGCCTTCCGGCGGCCGCGAGCAATTCCTTGCCGCATGCCAGGCTTACCGCAGGCAATTTGGTGCGCTGCAGTCCTTCAGTCGCTATGAGGCAGCGCCGAATATTTTCTGGAATGATGAGCTATACAGCGGCGAGGCCTATGGGGCCTATGGCTGGGCAGTCTACGTGGCTGAGGTCACGGTCGATACTTCCACATACAGCGTGACCATCGATGACTTTGTGGCCCTGCAGGAAGTTGGCAAGGTGCTGCATCCGGTCCTGGCTGCGGGACAAATTGAAGGCGGGGTCGCCCAGGGCATCGGCTACGCGCTCTATGAGAAGGTGCAGTGGAAAGACGGGCGGATGACCAACAACCAGATGACTAACTACATCATGCCCACCGCGGAAGATCTACCACCCATTCGCGTGTTCTTCGAAGAAGTGCCTTACCAGTACGGGCCTTATGGGGCCAAAGGCATCGGCGAGTTACCCATGGACGGACCCGCACCCGCGATTGTGAATGCCGTCGTCCACGCAACTGGTGTCAACTTCAACGCGATTCCGCTGCTGCCGGAAGACATCTATCGCGGCATGACAGCGGAGCCGGAGCGTCCGCCGGAACCTTTGGCTGAAGCGCTGGCGGCGGAGGGCAGCCAATGAGCGCCAGCCAATGCGAAGTTTCGTTCACCGTGAATGGCGTCGCTCACACGGTTTCGGTTTATCCCATGGAGCGGCTGCTCGATGTCTTACGCACGGAACTGGGCCTTACCGGAGCCAAGGAGGGCTGCGGCGAAGGAGAGTGCGGTTCCTGCTCCGTGCTGATGAATGGTGAACTGGTGAACAGCTGCCTGGTTCCCGTGCTTCAGGCCCAGGGAGCCACGGTGTGCACCATTGAGGGGCTTGCTCGCGACGGCGTCCTGCATCCGGTACAGAAGGCGTTTCTCAAATGCGGGGGGGCACAGTGCGGCATCTGTACACCGGGTATGGTTATGGCGACGGTTCATCTTCTGCGCCGCAATCCTTCACCAACCCTGGACCAGGTTCGTGAAGGACTGGGGGGAAATCTGTGCCGCTGCACCGGCTATACGCGCATATTTGAAGCAGTCTTGGAAGCTGCGCAGACAGGCTTAGAGACATGAGGGCCCAGCCTTCGGAATACGAACTCGTAGCACCGGGCAAACTATCCAAGGTGCTCGAACTGTTGGCGCGCGAGCCCGGGGTGTGGCTCCCGGTTGCCGGCGGCACTGAAGTAATGGTGCAGTATAGTGCGGGAAGGTTGGGAGCCCGCAAGCTGGTCAGCCTGTGGGGACTGCCGGAGTTGCGCCGCATCGAACGCACAGAGCAGGAGCTGATCATCGGCGCCGGATGCACCTACAGCGATCTGAGAAATCATCCCCTAATCGCTCAAGAATTCCCCTTGCTCGCCCGTGCGGCTTCCTGGACCGGCAGCATTGCCAACCAAAATCGGGGCACGCTTGGCGGCAACATCGTGAACGCCTCTCCTGCCGCTGATTCCCTTCCCGCGTTGCTGGTCTACGACGCGGAACTACTCCTGGTTTCTGCGCGCGGCCCGCGCCGCATGCCGTACGGCGAGTTCCATACCGGTTACAAGCAAACCCGGATGGCTCCTGACGAGATCATCTCCGGCATTGCGCTGCAACCGCGATTTGCCGCCTACCACGGTTACTCGCGCAAAGTCGGTACGCGCAACGCGCAGGCCATCGCCAAGCTCTGCCTGGCTGGGTTGGGTAGAGTCTCAGACAACAAGATTGAAGACGTGCGGCTGGCCATTGGCAGCATGGCAGTCACGCCGTTGCGGCTGCGGCGCACAGAAGAGGTGCTGCTTGGACAGGGGTGGAGTCCGGCTTTGATTGCGGATGCTCGGCAGGCACTGGAAACCGAGGTCGCTCCCATCGACGACATTCGTTCCAGCGCCGATTACCGGCTGCACGTTGCGGGCAACCTGTTGCAGGAGTTTCTCGAGGGTCTCTTTCCATGAACCTGGTGTTGGTGCGCTGGCATGCGCTGCCGCGCGACGAGGCGGCGCTGGAAGTTCTCTCCTGCTGCGGTTCCCGGGCCTGGGCCACGCGGCTGGCGGCCATGCGCCCATTTGCCGACGAACCGAATCTCTTCGCCGCCGCGGACCGCTGCTGGTGGGATCTGCCCGAGGCGGATTGGCTGGAAGCCTTCCGCAGCCATCCACGCATTGGAGAAAAGCACGCGCAGACCAAGACCACGGCAACCTCAGCTGCTTGGTCACGCTCAGAGCAGCGGCAGATGATAGCAGCCGATGCTGCTATCCTACTGCGGATGCAACAGGGTCATCACGAGTACGAAGAGCGTTTTGGGCGGATCTTTATCGTATGCGCCAGCGGGAAAGAGCCGGCGGAATTGCTGCAGATACTGGAGCAACGCCTGAGCAATAATCCCGCGGAGGAATTGCTTGAATCGGCCGCGCAACAGCAGCAGATCATGCAGCTAAGGCTGCGCAAGTGGCTGGCTGGACCGGGGGCTGCGTGAGCCGCATCTCCACCCATGTACTCGACACCGCGCTCGGCCACCCGGCTGCGGGCATGATGGTGCACCTGGAATACGCCGGGCCCTCCGGTCCATGGGAGAAACTGGGTGCGCACGAGACTGATAGCGATGGACGCTGCGCGAACCTTTTGCCCCACGATGGAGCTTTGCGGCCAGGGCAATACCGGCTGCGCTTCGAAACTGGAACCTATCACTTGGCACAGGGAGTCAAGGGTCTTTACGTCACGGTTGAGATCATCGTGACCGTGCGCCCGGAGGACACCCATTTGCACGTTCCGTTGCTCTTGAGCCCAAATGGCTATACCACCTACAGGGGGAGCTAGCCGGTGATTGCCCTATCCGAGAATAGCTACGGAAAATCGAGCGTGCGCGTGATGAAGGTGCAGCGCGATGGACCGCTGCATAGCGTGAAGGAGTGGAAAGTAGAAGTATTGCTCTCCGGCGACTTCGAAAGCTGCTTCACCGTGGGCGATAACAGCCAGATCCTGCCCACGGACACGATGAAGAACACCGTTTATTCGCGCGCTCGCGAAAGCACGGCGGAGTGTATGGAAGACTTTGCCCGGGAGTTGGCTGAGTTCTTTCTGGCCCGCAACCCGCAGGTTGAAGGCGTCGCCATCACCATTGCCGGCACGGCGTGGGATCACGCTTTGGTTCAGGGGAAACCGCATCCCTCAACCTTTGTTCGCGTCAGCAACGAGACCCAGACCACTGCGGTTACGTGTATCCGAGGCGAAGAAGTCTCTGTCACCTCAGGCCTTGAAGGTCTGGTGGTGCTGAAGACGGCTAACTCCGGCTTCGAGGGATATGTGAAAGACTCGCTGACCACTTTGCCGGAGACGGCGGACCGGCTCTTCGGGACCTCCATGCGTGCGCAATGGACATATCAGTCCGCGGTTTTGCCTTTTGAACGGTTGCGCAACACGCTGCGCGAGACGCTGATCCAGGCGTTTGCGGAGCACGACAGCAAGTCGGTGCAACACACTCTCTATGCCATGGCCCAGGCTGCGCTTGAAGCCGTACCGGAGATTTTGGACATGGAGTTAGCCATGCCCAACAAGCATTGTCTCCTGGTTGACCTCTCCCGCTTTGGACAGACAAATCCGAACCAGATCTTCGTGCCCACGGATGAGCCGTATGGCAACATCGTGGCCCGTATCTGCAGAGAACCGTAATCATGGAATCCTCTCATGCAACTGAACCGACGGGTGCCCCACATCTCGCTCGTTTTTCGCGAGATGTGGGATACCACTGCTCTCGACCGGCGGTTCTTGGAGATTCAGAGTTAGAGGGCGAGGGTCTTGGTATCCCACATCTCGCGAAAAACGAGCGAGATGTGGGGCACCCGTCGGGTTGTTTTTGGGACAGATCCGCAATTTGGTGATTGGGATAGACCCTCAATTTGCGGTTGGGACAGAGTTTTGCAAGGGGTTTGAATGCTAGTTGAAATGCGAGAGCAGGCGGAGAAAGTCATTGCCCGCTGCCGCTACCTCGCCCAATTCACCGAAGAGCCGGGCCAGATCAAGCGCACATTTCTCTCCCCTGCGATGCAGGAGTGCATGCAGGCTGTCCAGGGCTGGATGGAGGCTGCGGGTATGCAGGTCGTGACCGATGCAGCCGGCAATCTCCGGGGACGCTATCCGGGCTCCTCACGCACGTCTCTGATGATCGGATCGCATCTCGATACAGTGCCCAACAGCGGAGCCTTTGACGGCGTCCTGGGGGTGATGATGGGGCTGGCCCTGGTCGAGGCCCTTGATGGAAGCAGGCTCCCCTTTGCCATCGAAGTGGTGGGGTTCTCGGAGGAGGAAGGCGTGCGTTTCCATCTCCCTTTCATCGGCAGCCGGGCATTGATCGGAAGTTTGGATTCTGACCTGCTTTCGGTCAGCGATGGCGACGGAATCTCCCTTGCCCAGGCACTGATGTCGTTCGGATTGGATCCGATAAAAATAAAGGATTGCCAGGTGTCCGATGACGTGGCGAGCTACCTTGAGTTCCACATCGAGCAGGGCGTGCTGCTGGAAAGCGAAGATAAGTCGCTTGGGGTAGTGCAAGCGATTGCCGGCCAGAGCCGCGCGGAAATCACCTTCACCGGCCGGGCCCGTCATGCGGGCACAACGCCGATGCGGCTGCGCAACGACGCCGTGGCTGGGGCGGCAGAGTGGATCAGCGAGGTGGAGCGGGTGGCTCTGGCTACGCCCGGCATGGTGGCCACCGTCGGCGACGTGCGCACCCACCCGGGAGCGGGAAATGTGGTTGCCGGACAGTTGCACGCCAGCCTGGATGTACGCCATGAAGAGGATGCCGTTCGCCACCAGGCGGTGGATCACCTGCTCGCCGCGGCGCTGTCGATCGCCAAACGGCGCGGCCTCACGGCTGTGAGTAAAATGCTGATGGACCAACCCGCTGTAAGAATGGATACCCGATTGTGCGAACTGGCGAAGGACGCGATCCGCGGCGTGGGGATCGAAGCGGTCTCCATGGTGAGCGGGGCCGGTCACGACGCGATGATTTTGGCGGAGCGGGTTCCCAGCACGATGATCTTTCTGCGCAGTCCCGGCGGCATCAGCCATCATCCCGACGAGTCGGTTCGTCCTGAGGACGTTGGAAACGCTCTGGCCGCCGGTCTGGCATTTTTGCGCAACTTCGACAGCCGCTACGCGTCACCCATCACTAAGGAGCAAAGCACTCCGCATGTATAACCTGGGACTTACCCGCAGCGACCGCCAGCCCACGCACCTGCTGCAAACGCCGGACACTTTCGTAGGCATCCCCCTGCCCGGCTTTGATTCTGTAACCGTCATTGTGCATGCGGCGCCCGCTATCGGAGCCGCCTTCACCCAGTACACGGCGGAGTTCGAGCCCGGAGGTTCGCTGGGGCCGGCCCATGGCCAGCGCTTTCTCTATCTGCTGGAAGGCGCGGTATCGGTCGTTGTGGGCGGCAAGACGCACCAGCTTATTCCGGGTGGGTTTGCCCATCTGCCCGCTAATCAGCCGCAGACGGTGAAGGCGTCGACGCGAAGCCGCCTCGCAGTGATTGAGAAGCCGGCCATATCGCTGCTCAGTGAAGCCCCCGAGCCCGCTCTTTTCGGGAACGAGGACGCCGTCGAATCGCACCCCCTCGGCGGGGACGAGGCGCTCCAGGTGAAGCAGCTGCTGCCAACCACGCCGGGCCTCGACTACGCGGTGAACACGATGACTTACCAGCCCGGCGCTGCGCTGGCCCAGGTGGAAATCCACGTGATGGAGCACGGGCTGCTGATGCTCCAGGGCGGCGGGATCTACCGGCTCGGCAACTCCTGGTATCCGGTGCAGACCGGAGATTTTATCTGGATGGCGCCCTACTGCCCACAGTGGTTTGGCGCGCTGGGCAAAACTCCGGCAAAATACCTGATTTATAAAGACTGGAATCGCCACCCGCTCCCTGGAAGGTAAATGCCTATGCAATTGCAAATAGATCGTGATCGTTTGCTCGCCGACATCGAGATGCTGGCCTCTTTTTCTGATGACACGCCGCCCGGCACATCCCGGTTGGTCTTTTCCGATGCGGACCAGGAGGCGCGCATCTGGCTCAAGGCGCAATGCCGCGATGCCGGCCTGTCCGTACGCGAAGACCCGGTCGGCAATATGTTTGCCCGCTGGACTGGAGCCCGGCCTGAGCTGGGAGCAATCGGAACCGGCTCGCATATCGACGCCATCCCCCACTCGGGAAAGTTCGACGGCACAGTGGGTGTGCTGGGCGGCCTGGAGGCGATCCGCGCTTTACGGCAGAGCGGATTCCAACCGCAACGGTCTATCGAACTGTTGCTCTTTACCGCCGAGGAACCCACGCGCTTCGGCCTCGGATGCCTGGGAAGCCGGATGTTGGGCGGCGGGCTGGACAGCACCGCGGACGCGCGCCTCAAGGATTCCGAAGGCAACACGCTGGCCCAACTGCGCGCGGCTGCGGGCTTCCATGGCTCCCTCGACCAGGTGCGCCTGCACGATGGATACTATGCGGGGTTTGTCGAATTGCACATCGAGCAGGGTCCGCTGCTGGAGAAGGAAGGTTTGGCGGTGGGCGTTGTCACCAGCATCGCCGCGCCCGCGGCTCTGCGCATCCGTGTTGAAGGCGAAGGTGGCCATGCCGGAGGAGTGCTGATGCAGGGTCGCAAGGACGCCTTTTGCGCGGCCGCGGAGATCGTGCTCGCCATCGAAGAACGCGCGCTGGCCACCGGCTCTGTGGACACCTGCGCCACCGTCGGCAAGTGCCATGTCTATCCGGGAGCAGTGAACAGCATTCCCAGCCGGGTAGAGATGGAAGCCGATATCCGCGACACCGACGAGCAGCGTAGAAACCAGGTGCTGCGCGAAATCGAGCATGCCTGCGTGCGGGTGGCGGCCAAGCGCAATGTTCAGGTGCAGGTTACCCCCATCAACGCCGATGCTCCGGCCACGTGCTCAGCGCAGATCATCGAGGCCATGGCGCAGGCTGCGGCGGAGAATGGGTTGGCCTACAAAAAGATGGTCAGCCGCGCCTACCACGACTCTTTGTTTATGGCCCGCATCGCGCCGGTGGGGATGGTGTTCATCCCTTGCCGGGGGGGAGTGAGTCATCGCCCCGATGAGTATTCCGCACCGCAGGAGATCGAGAATGGCGCCAAGGTATTGGCGGGCACACTCGCCAAGTTGTCACAGGTGGAGGTGTGAGCCGCAAGACTCTGCGTTGCGCAACGCTCCGGCGAAAACCACTTTCCAGGGAGGGTCGTGCTGCAGGGAGAACTGCAGATCCCTCGGCTTCGCTCGGGATGACAGAGGGGAGGGTGGGTGCCTCCATGAGGAATTAACTAGTGGCTGAAGAAACCGCAGGTCCCTCCACTACGCTTCGCTCCGGTCGGGATGACAAATCTGTTTGGGCGTTGGAATGCTCGTGTACAAACAGATTTGTCATCCCGACCGGAGCGTACCCGGATTTCCTACCTCGCGGCACCATACAAGGCCACGTATGCGGCTCTCCGTAAAGAGAGCCGCATGAAGTTCGACAACGCCACCAAGCTTGACAGGAGATCCGGGGGAGCGCAGTGGAGGGACCTGCGGTTTCTTCTTAGGCTTGACCCTCTGCATCGGGCATGACGAGATAGAGCAAAATGATGCCCGCGATGGCGAACATGTGATCGGCCCCGGATTCGCCGCTCCATTCCTTCGACTGCCACATCAGAAACCACTCGTTGCCTACAGTTAAAAAGGCCGCCAGCCACATCAGCAAGCTAAGCGTGAGCGCTACAACTCCGAGCCTCTTGGCGGCATTGAAGGTGGCCGCACTCGAGCGAAGATTGCGGACCAGCCGGATCCCTCCCCAATACAAGAGCAGACCCGTCACAATCTCCCAACACACGATGGATCCGAAAAAGAGCCAGGGAACCGTGGGAGAGTGAATCGAGCGCCACATACCGTTGTTTCCCGGAAACGTAGTATCCATCAACAGAACATGACGCACAAAGGTCAGGTTGGAGTTGTAGTCGTTGGTATTGTTAAACACCACCAGCGTGTAATAGAAACCGAGGGCAAAAAGCAGCAGCGCCTTGGAGGCACGAATCGTCATTTTTGTTCTCCGGGTGCAAAGGTAACAAAGTAGGCGCGCAGTGCAGCGATGGTCTGGTCATCATATCCGGGGCTGGCGGCCATTCTGCTGTGCGGGTTCAGAGCCTGCGGATTGCGTACGTACTTGGCAAAAAATTCCGGACTTCCCTTGGCCATCGTGGCCAGTACAGGCCACGCGATCGATGCCATGCGGCCCCCCTCGGCGCCCATGTTGTGACAGCGATAACAGTTCTGTTGCGCGATGCGGTAACCCTCCATAACCGGCGAGCCGGGGGCGAACGTGCCGCGCGGCGCAATGGCCCCAAAAACCTCACTCTCGCTGCGGAAGTCAAGGCGCACCACCTGAAAAGGGATCTGCGCTTCGTCGTTGTGGGAAAGCACTTTGAAGGATGAAGTAAAGCTGGGGTTCGCGATCACGTAAGGTCCCAGCTCGCCGCCGTTCTCCGCCTTGGGCCAGCTCTCCTGTGCTTTGCCATCGACGGTCAGTACCAGCACCGGATGGTGGGCCGCGAGATAAGAGGCCGGGTAGTTGCTGCGATACCCGTCTCTGCATATCGCCACCACCATATCTCCGCCGGCAACCAACAAACGCCGCAACTGATCGAGAGCGACGCCGCTCACGCGCGCCGGTGCGGGAAAGTTCGTGTCGTTGGAGGTGGTGAAGCTGACCTGGGGTAAGCGGAGGAGATCCTGGTAGGAGATAAATTGGCCCGCGCCTGAGATCTCTCCGCCCACTTCGAGGTCTGTAGGGGCTTGCCGGGTTGCGTGCAAGAGTGGATTGTGTGCGGTCTGGGCGGAAAGCAACAGCGTGCCGGCAACGATCAGGGCGGCAACCACTCTTTTCATTGGCCTATGCTAATGCATTTTTTATAAGCGGACGGAAAAACCACGCGTTAAGACCTGAGTCTATTTGGGAAGCGCCGGCGTAGTGTTAGGCGTCTCACCCTTGCGAACGGCGGCAACGCCCCTCCAATCTTCCAGGTCCTGATGCGGTTTTTCTTGCCGGTATCTGGCATAGAGCACAATGCCTTCGGGATCCTCAAGGATGTCGACCTGAACGCCCTTGTCACGCATCATCTGCTCTGTCCCGGAGGCATTGGTGACGTCGCCCACCACTACTCTCCTGAATTGGCGCATGTAAATGAGCGTGGCACAGATTTCACAGGGTGTAAGAGTGGTAAAAATCGTGGTCTTGCCAAAGTCCAGACGCCCGGCATCGCGCGCCGCGGAAGTCTCACCGTGATTGTAGGGGTGGTTTTCTTGAACTAATGTGTTATGGCCCTTGCCAACGATCCTGCGCGTTTCATCATTGATGATCACGCCCCCGATAGGACAGCCGCCCTCTTCATACCCTTTGCGCGCCAGCAGGACCGCGATCCGCATGAAGTCTCTGTCTGTAAGCTTCTTGAAGAATCCGTCTTCGACGATCTTCGCCAGGCTCCTGGTGGGGAGATGGGCAATGGTGTTCAGAACCTCCTGGGTAACAGGAGTATCGGTGGTGATAAACGCTTTCATCGGCTCCTCAAATCAGGAGTTTTATTCTCTAAGGAAAACAGGAAAAATGGAAGAGACAGCCGCGGCAGTGATATAGATTACGAACACATGAGTGCTGAAAAGCGATTCCAGGAGCTGGGAATTGTCTTACCGGAAGGATCCGCGCCCGGAGGCAATTATCTTTCCGCAAAGGCGGTGGGAAATCTGCTCTATCTCGCGGGTGTGATCTCCACCGGCGCGGAGGGTGTGATCACCGGCACCGCCGGCGCCGATCGAAGTATCGCCGACGGTTATGCGGCGGCTCGCGCTTGCGCCTTGACCCAACTTGCAGTCCTAAAGCGAGTGTTGGGTTCTCTGGACAAGGTTCGAGAAATAGTCAGCGTGAATGGCTACGTAAACGCCGTTGCTGGATTTCCGGATTCGCCTGCAGTCATTAACGGCGCTTCCGATCTGTTGGTGGCAGTGTTTGGAGATTCAGGACGCCACGTGCGCGCGGCCATCGGCGTGAGCGCCCTTCCCCGCAATGCGCTGGTTGAGCTGCAGATGATTGTGGCGGTATAAGGAGCTGAATGGCCGAACACCGTTTGAGTGCTGAACCCACACATTCGCGCTGGAACCGCGCGCTGGATCCGCGGCTCACGATCGCATCCGGAGATACGGTGCACATGAGCTGTCTCGACGCGAGCGGCGGCCAGGTAACGCCGGACTCGAGCGTGGAAGACTTTCTGGCCATCGACCGGGGCAGGATTCATGCCTTGACCGGCCCCATCCGGATCGACGGCGCGGAGCCCGGCGATGTGCTCCAGATTGACGTACTGCAAGTGGAACACCGAGGCTGGGGATGGTCGAGCGTGATCTCCGGGCTCGGCTTTTTAAAAGAGCAGTTTCATGAGCCGTATCTCTTTCATTGGGCGCTTGATCCCCAGGTTAGCCTTTCGCTGGGACCGGCCATCGTTCCGCTGCGTCCTTTCTGCGGAGTGATGGGCGTTGCCCCGGGCGAAGACGGTGAGTTTCGAACTCGTCCCCCCGGCCCTTTCGGCGGCAATATGGATGTGCGCGAGCTTTGCACCGGAGCCACTCTTTATCTGCCGGTGCTGAACGCGGGCGCCTTATTTTCCGCTGGTGATGCGCACGCTGCCCAGGGCGATGGTGAAGTCTGCGTCAACGGCATCGAGTGCCCGGCGGCGGTGACGCTGCGCTTCCGGGTGCACAAGCAGCAACCCCTCTCCGGACCGCTGCTCGAGTCGGCCGAATCGCGCTCTCCGGATGCGCCGCCGGATGCATGGATCGTGGTCGAGTCCCACGCAGATGCCTTACAGGCCGCGCGCTCCGCCACCCTGCGTATGGTGGAGTTGCTGATCGCCCGGTGGTCGTTTGCCCCCATCCACGCGTACCTGCTGTGCAGCGTGGCCATGAAACTTCGGTTTAGCCAGGTAGTCAACGAACCCATGATCACGGTGAGCGCGGCGATGCCCAAGTGCGTGCTGCCCGCGAGGAAGATGTTTTGAGGCCATGCTGATCAACGACCCATCGACGGTTGCCGAGCTGCGTGAACTGTATCCTCGCTACGAGCAAGCCCTGGTCTCGAATGACGTCGAGACCCTGATGAGCATGTTCTGGGCTTCTCCTCACGTGGCGCGTTTCGGTCCCACCGAGAGCCTGTACGGAATGAGCGAGATTGAGGCCTTTCGCAAAGGACGTTCGCCGATCAACCTTGAGCGAACGATCAAACGGCTCGATATAGTTACCTTCGGCAAGGATTTTGCCAGCATCACGCTGGCCTTTGAGCGGGAAATCGAGGGCCGTGTCACACGCGGGCGCCAGAGCCAGACCTGGGTTCGCCTTCCCGAGGGGTGGCGTATCGTCTTCGCCCACGTATCGTTACTTCCTTGAACGACTTGCTTGAGGTACTTTCGGAAACTATGGTTTTGGCCCTGCATCTTGCCTGGTGCAGCTAGTGTCCGATTTCAGGTCAGCGTAGCTTATGCAATTTTGCTTGGCTCGGCTAAGCACTTTGGGCTATCCTCAACGCAGTTCCTTCGATTTCCAACCCGGTTGAATTTTGGGCCGTCACCCTGTCGTGACCTTTCTGGTTTCACCGACCTCGTAGTCGCATAAAGAAAAAATTCAGAGTCTAGTCCCAGCTTCTCTCTCAGGCGAGGCATATCCACATGCATTTGAAGTCCAGAAAGCTTTGTTCGACAGTAGTCATACTGTTCTCCGTCGTCCTCTTGCAGCCCTACGCATTGAAGGCACAACAAACCCTCGGCGGAATCACAGGAACGGTGGTTGACCCTTCCGGGAGCGCCGTTCCCGGCGCCGAGGTCAAGGCCACATCGGAAGGTACACAGCTGGAGCGCACGGCGCAGAGCAACGCGCAAGGTAGCTACGTCTTCAACGATCTGCCGATCGGCAAATACACCGTGACGTTTACCAAGGACGGCTTCTCGACCGAGCGCTACCCGGGCATCCTGGTGCAGGCTGACCGCACCGTCCAGCTGCAGGCGCAGCTGAAAGTGGGCACGGTAGCCGACTCGGTTGAGGTGGATGTGAATCCCCTGCTCAACGCTGTCGACACCACCAACGGCTATGTGATGGATCGAGCGCAGATCGAAGCCGTCCCACTGCCCACGGGCAGCTTTACCGGGGTAGCCATCTTCACGCCCGGGGTCAATGCCGAACTACCTGGCGGAACCGGGGTCAACTCCGGCCTGGGCAACGCCCCCATCTGGGCCAACGGCGAGCGTGACACCAGCAACAGCTTCCTGCTCAATGGCGTCGACGCCAGCAATCTGTTCAACGGCAAGAGCACCAGCCAGGTAGCCTCGGCTCGCGTGAGCCCCAGCACTGGCGTGGGCAACACGGGGGGCGGCGGCGTGATTCAGTCCAGTGCCTCTGTGTATCTCTCTATCGGCAATGCGCTTCCGTCTCCGGCCCCGGAGACCATCCAGGAGGTTCGCGTCAACGCATCGATGTATGACGCACAACAGGGTGCAACCAGCGGTGCGCACATCGACCTGAGCACCATCTCCGGCACCAACGACTACCACGGAACGGTGTACCTGCATCGCGGCACCAACTGGTTGAATGCCGCGCCCTTCTTCTTCAATCAAGACCAAGCTGTACCTGCTAACGACAAGGTTCCGCAATTACACCGTTACACTCTGGGCGGAGGGGTGGGCGGCCCTATTATTAAAGACAAGCTCTTTGGCTATCTGGCCTACCAGCACCTTCATGTCAGTGATGCGGAAATCGGCGATGGCTTCCTGGACGTGCCGGTGGGACTGACGGACGATCGCAGCCCGCAGACGCTGGCGGCTATCACCAATAACTCCTTCGGCGCGGGCTCGGTGCCTGGCGCCATCGATCCAGTCGCGTTGGCTTTATTTAATGCGCCCTCGGTTAAGGGCGAACAAGGCAAGTGGCTGATCCCCAACGCGCAAAACGTCACCCTGGACCCCACCCATATCTTTAATGCGTTCATCCCCGGCACGGCGTACTTCACCGGCGACCAAGCGGTTGCCAACCTCGACTACAACGCCACCAGCAAGGACACCCTGGCGCTCAAGTACTACTATCAGCACGACCCGACCGTGGCGCCGTTCGCCTACTCCAACGTTCCCGGCTTCACGCAATACCTCGACGCTGGATCACAGGTTTTTTCCATCAACAACACCTATCTGCTGGGGTCCAATCTCAGCACCCAGCAGACGCTGGGCTTCATACGGGAAAAGCTCTACAACACCAATGCCCAGGCTTTCGGGCCGTCGAACATCCCCGGCGGGAGCTATCCATCTGCCTCGATGGACACCTTCGGGTCAAGTTACTGGCCCGGGGTTTCCATTATTCATGTACTGGGCGCCAGTAAGGTATCGGGCGTCAGCGACTCGCTGAATATCGGTCCCGGTGCCGGCGACCAGGGATCGTTCACCGGGGTCTTCCAGAACCGGCTTATGCCCTCCGCAAACGCGATCTGGGTACGGGGAAAACACAACATCGGCTTCGGTGGCAGCTATAGCTTCACCCAGCTCAACGTCAGAGATCGGCGCACTGGCATCGGCAGCGGCGTTGCGACCGCGGATCTTGGCCAGTTCATGCAGGGATACGTCACACCCAACGACGACTATAACGTCACCACATTCATGCAGGGCAACGCCAACCGCTATTACCGGGCCAACCAGCTTGGGTTTTTCGTGCAGGACAAGTTCCAGATAAAGCCGAACCTCACGCTTACCGCTGGTCTGCGCTACGACTGGGACGCCGGATTGACTGAGAAGTACGGCAACATCTTCAACTTCGATCCCTCCCTTTACACCTACGACTCGACCACCGGACCGCTACCAGGCGGCGAGACTGCGGGAACCCTGGGGCCGGACCAGAGCGGCTTCATCATCGCCGGCAACAACAAGAATGGAACCGCAGGCGTCAGCAACACTACGCTGACGGGTCGGCAGTGGGGCTTCGCGCCCCGTATCGGCGCGGCATGGGAGCCGTCGAAGTTCAACAACAAAGTTGTGATCCGCACCGGCATGGGCATTTACTACGACCGCGGAGAACTCTTCAGTTACTTCTCGCCTGGCTATGCCATCGGGCTGGTCACGGGAGGACCGTTCGGCGTCAACCAGCAGGTTCCCTTCGTCACTGCCCAGACCTGCCCGATCGCAAGTTACTATGATGGCTACATCCCCACCTGCGGCGGTGGCACGACGGGTTCCCTGGAATACCCTTACACCAGTGTCCAGAGTCCGGCGCCTACGAATCCCAAGGCATCGGATTTCGCGAGCTATCTACCCAACGCGACCGCCATCATCAATGGAGCTCCGCCCGTCTCCCTTGGCGTCTATGACCGGCAAAACAAACTGCCTTACTCAATTAATTACACGCTCGATGTTCAATGGCAGCCGCGGAACGATCTAGCCTTTGATTTCGGCTATGTCGGCAACCTGGGCCGCCATCAGGTAGTCCCGGTCCCGTTCAACCAACCCAACATCGCCTCACCCACGACCCAGGTTCACTCGCAGAATTACTCCTACGGTTACACTCCAACCAATCCCGATGGCAGCTACCTTCAGCTGGGAGACGGCACCACAGCGCTGGTCAATTATGAAGGCGGCAATATCGACCTTCGCGTGCCCTACATCGGCTACGCTGCCGAGTCCATCGGTTATAAAGCGGCGGGGGTTGCGGCCTACAATGCTCTACAGGTCCATGTGGATAAGCGCATGAGCCACGGACTGCAGGTGGGAGCGTCCTATACGTACTCCCATGCTCTGGATGAGCAGAGCGCGCTGGGCCTCTTCTACAACGGGAATAATCCGCTCAACCTGCGCGACGGTTATGCCTCCTCGGACTTCGACCGCACGCATGTTTTCAACTTCAACTACATTTATCGCCTGCCTGACTTTTATGGCAAGAACACGTGGGTGGGGCGCGCCACCGACGGATGGTCGCTGGTAGGCGCGACGATTCTGCAGAGCGGACAGCCTTACAGCATAGTTGACTATAGCGGCGGGGTTGGCAGCCTCTACTACAGTGTCTATGACGGCGTCACCAACCCCATCGTGCCCCTGAACTACTCTGCTTGTTCGCCCAAGAAAGCTGAGACCGGGCACTCCGGGGCGTTTGGCGTGAATTATGCTCCAGCCCTCAATCCGCAATGCTTTACTGTTCCTCTTATAACCCCGTCGAGCCCTCTGGCTTCCGCGGTGCCCGCAGGTGATACGGTTGAGACAAACTTCACCACTGGTCAGCGCAATATCTTCCGCCAATCCGGTCAAAAGCGGGCGGATATCTCGCTGGTAAAAATGACCAGCATCACCGAGCGATATACCCTGAAGTACACCTTCGACGTATACAACCTGACCAACACCACCAGCTTTGATGTGCCTGGCAATGAGGTTTTTCAGAATCAGTATTACGACCAATTCCCGGCCGCGGGCCAAACTGCTTTACCCACCGGCTGCAACTCCGAGGGCGAACAGACCAACAGCAGCTTCTATAATTGCCCGGCCGGCCTTGGCTATGTAACCCATACCATCGGCGCCCCACGGCAGATACAGATGTCGCTGGCACTCACGTTCTAGGGCAAGTTGACTTATCCATTGACGTCTCAACGATGACGGCCCTTGGCGACGGTTTTCGTTATGCGCGGCCATCTACGCTGGAAGAGGCGCTCGCTCTTCTGGGAGAGACCGGGGCTATGGTCCTGGCCGGTGGCCAGACACTGATTCCCCGCCTGACCGCCGGCGTAGCTACGCCCCATGTCCTGGTAGACCTGGGCGGGTTGCGGGGACTGAAACTGATTCAGGAGATGGGCCTCGACCTCGCCATCGGGTCGATGGTCACCCTCGCCGAAGTGATTCAATCGGCAACACTGCGCAGGCATTGCCCGTTGCTGCCGCAGGGCGCCGCAAAAACTGCCACACCTTCCGTGCGCAACCGCGGAACTCTGGTCGGCAATTTAGCCTGGGCCGATCCAGCGAGCCAGTTGCCTGTCGTCGCTCTCGCCATCGACGCGGTCTTTCGTATCGGCCGATCAGGCGGCTTCCGCCTGGTTGCCGCGGAAGACTTTTTCTATGCACCCAATCTCACCGCGGTCACTGATGGTGAGATGGTCACGCACTTACACGTCAAAGCGTTTCCAGAGTGGACGGGTTCCAGCCTCGCGGACGTAGCGCTGAGGCGCAACTCCCGTGCGCTGGCGACGGCGGCGGCGGTGATAACGCTCGATGCCGCAGGTCTCATTGAACGCGCCTCTTTGGCAGTCGGGGGATGTGGCGATGTTCCCAGACGATGCGGGACCGTCGAAGCAGAACTCATCGGGTCATCGGTTGCTGACGCCCCCGGCATCGCGGCGGCCGCATTGCTGGCGCACCCGCCGCAAAAGGGCGGAGGGGTGTTGGACGCCGAATACGCGATTGCGGTTCTGCCGGTTTTGATCCGCGACGCCGTGCGCGATGCATGTTTAGCCGCACGGACTCTTCCCACGGAATAGCTTTTACCTCAAATGTGGCAAGGAGCCTATGTCCTCTTCACTCCATGACCTGAACGTGACCGTGAACGGGGAGAAGATAGTTGCGACCGTTCCGTCCGGCCTTCGACTGGCCGATTTCCTACGCGACGAACTGGACTTGACAGGCACGCATATAGGCTGCGGTGAAGGACCTTGCGGAAGCTGTACGGTCCTGCTCGACGGTGAGCCGGTGCGCTCGTGCCTTATGCTTGCCATCCAGGCGCAGGGCTGTGCCATTGAAACGATTGAAGGCGTGGGCACGGATACTGAATTACATCCCGTGCAAGCCGCGCTGCACCAGCACCACGCGCTGCAGTGCGGTTTTTGTACGCCGGGTCTCGTCATGTCTGCCGTGGGCATGTTCCGGAAGAATCCTTATCCCAGCGGGGGCGAGATTGCCGCGATGCTGCAAGGGCATCTGTGCCGCTGTACCGGATACCTCAACATCATCAAGGCCATGGAAACGCTTGCGGGAATCGGTGAACCTTCGAGCAGAGGTGTGGAGTAGAGAGATGGCGATTACCAAACTGGTTGGAACCTCGGTGCGCCGGCAGGAGGATCGCCGTCTATTGCGCGGAGTGGGACGCTTCGTCGCCGATATCTCGCTACCCGGAATGCTTCACATGGCTATCGTGCGCTCTTCCCGGCCCCACGCCATCATTAAACGCATTGACCGCACTGTGGCCGTAGCCCACGAGGGTGTGGTCCTGGTCTTGGATGGTGCGGAGATCGCCGCCAGCGTCCATCCGCTGCCCTCGATCGATCTGTTTCCCGATTCCAAGCCGGCGCTCACGCGGGCGCTGGCAATCGATCGGGTTCGTTATGTTGGCGAGCCACTCGCCATTGTCGTTGCGTCAAATATGGAGGTGGCTCGATCTGCGGCTAAGGGAATCCAAGTGGAGTATGAGGATCTGCCGGTTCTTTTGGACCCGGAAGAGGCAGCGCAGGATGCAACCCTGCTTTACCCGGAGCATGGGACTAACGTCGCGAATGTCTGCCGCCAGGAAGTTGGGGATGTCGATCTGGCATTTGGCGAAGCTCAACATGTGATGGAAGCGGAATTTCGTATCCACCGCGCCGCTCCTGCACCCATGGAGACCCGCGGCGCCGTGGCTAAACCTGATGCGGAAGGCTCACGATTCACGCTTTATACGTCTACCCAGTTTCCTCATCTCGTACGCGCGTTTCTTTCCGGCGTGCTGGATATGCCTGCGACCGAAATCAGGGTCGTTGCTCCCGATGTCGGGGGTGGCTTCGGCGCCAAGTGCGAATTTTATCCGGAAGAGGTTTTGACCGTCGTCGCCTGCTTGCGGTTAAACCAGCCGGTGCGCTGGATCGAGACCCGCGGGGAGAGTTTTCTGGCGACTACGCAAGCGCGAGAGCAGATCCATCGCGTGCGCGCCGCCTACGACGCCGAAGGCATTGTAACTTCAATAGAGCTTAATAGCATAACCAACAACGGGGCCGCCATGGCGACATTGTCCACGACTCCAGCTTCCATTTCCTCTGCGATGTTCCGCGGGCCGTACCGCATTCCCAATTACCGCGCCAAATCCTTATCCGTTCTGACTAACAAGACGCCTCTTGCCGTCTATCGCGGGGCCGGCCATCCGCAAGCAGTGCTGTGTATGGAACAGATGATGGATCGCATCGCCCGCGATCTGGGAATGGACCGCATCGAGCTTCGGCAACGCAACATGCTCGGTCCCGATGAGCTCCCTTCCGACCGTGGTACGGAGATCGTGCTGGCGGGAAAAGTTATCTATGACAGTGGCGATTATCCCGAGGCGCTCAGCCGGGCTGCGGCGCTGTTTGACTATCGGGAAAGACAGGCAAAGCAAGCCTTGGCGCGCGCGGAGGGCCGCATCATCGGATTGGGTATTGCCTGCCTGGTGGAAGAAACCGCGGTCGGACCGTACGAGTCCGGCTACGTTAAAGTGGAGCCATCGGGCAAGGTTACGGTTTTGACGGGCGCCTCTCCTCATGGTCAGGGGACCGCGACAGCGATCGCGCAACTGGTGGCCGACGAGTTGGAGATGTCCCTGGATTGCATTTGCGTGAAGCACGGAGATACGGATGTCGTCGCTGACGGCTTTGGAACATTCGCCAGCCGCGGCGGCGCCGTGGGGGGCGCGGCAGCGCGGCTCGCGGCACGGCGAGTTAAAGAGAAAGCTTTGACCATCGCCGCCGAAATGCTTGGCACAGCCGAAGAAGAGCTCGAATGGTCCGAGGGAGGCGCTCGGAAACGGAACACGAGGGCGCGGCCGGTATCGCTGGCTGCGATTGCACGGCGAGCGGCGGAAAACCCGCTCTCGCCCGGGCTGACATCTCTGGAAGAAAAAGAAAACCACCAGGTCCCGGGAATCGCGTTCGCCAATGGAGTGCACATGGCAGAGGTCGAGATTAACCCGGAGACTGGCGTATTGCGCGTCACTCACTACGCCGCGGTCCACGATTGCGGCACTGTGATCAATCCCATGATTGTTGAGGGCCAGGTTCATGGGGGTGTCGCCCAGGGCCTGGGGGGCACGCTCTTTGAAGAGGTTCGTTACGATGACGCTGGTTATCCGTTAACCACGGGCTTTCTCAACTACCTGCTGCCGACGGCAGGGGACATGCCGCACATTCGTAGCGGGAGTATGTCCAGCCCTTCTCCGCTGAACCCTTTCGGGATGAAGGGAGCGGGCGAGGGCGGCACGGTTGGGGCGGTCGGCTCCATCACGAGCGCGATCGCGGATGCTCTGGCGCCGCTCGGCATTCGATTGGCGGGTGACGGGCCATTTACACCGCCAACGCTTCTCCGCCTGATTCGTTCTGCTCAGGTTGCGCATTGATTTGCACCCAGGCCAGCGAGCATCACCCACTTCTCCCACAGTTCCTGAAGGATATTGCCGGATGCTCTGGCCTTGAAGGCCGCGCTTTGCATGACTACTCCTCTCGCATCAACGCGGAGGGATTCACTCCCAAAGCTCGCCGCACTGGAATGCACGTCGCAATCACACCGAGTAGCGCCATTGTCGCTACCGCCCCGGCGAGGACGAGCGGATCACGTGGGTTCGCCTCGTAGGCGATTCGCCCGAGCAGCTTGGTCGCGAATACACCGGAAGCCAATCCCAGAACCGAGCCAACTCCAAGCAACACCAGTGAACGACCGATCGCAGCTTGCATCAAATCCATCCGCCCTGCACCAAGGGACACGCGAATGCCGAGTTCTTTCATGCGCTTGCTCACGTTATAGGCTGCCATGCCAAAAATTCCCGTAACTGCAAGCATGGCCGCAAGCAATCCCATCACGCCTAGCGCAACAGCCGCGGTTCGCGCCGGGAAAAGGACATTACTCAATGCGGCCGGCCAACCCTGAATCTTGATAGGGAGACCAGGCTCAATGCCTTCCAATGTTCGCTGCGAAGAGGAAGCAATTTCATTCTCCGGGAGATGCGACCGGATGACGAGAACCGTATTGCTCTGCTTGATCTGCGCGCTGGAAGTGAAAACCGCGCCCTCGGGACTCTCAGTCAAGTCACCGTACTTGCCATCTTCCACCACGCCGACCACTTCGTACAGATCGTTGAACATTACAAATTGCCGGCCGATGGCCGGGGTTAGGCCATACATTTTGCGGGCAAAGGTCTGGTTCACGTCTGCTGCAAATGGTCTGCGCTTATCGTCGTCCGTCCATGTCGGCTTGCGGCCGGCCAGCAAGCGTGTACCCGCCGCAGCTAAATACCCGGGCGAAATCGGGTAAACGCGTGACCCCAACACCAGGTTTGAGAGGTTCCTATCCAAAGTTCCCGCTTGATAGATGGGAATCCCACGCATTCCCGCCCCGCTTAAAGGCGCAAAGTTTACCGTACCCGCGGCCGTCACTCCCGGAATGCGCATCACCGCGTCAATCATTTGTTTTTGTTTGAGCAGCACCTGGTCCCCATCGATGCCCACCATCCCAAAATTCATTTCTGCCAGGGTTGCGCCTTGCGGCTCAATTCCCAGTGGAGTATGCAGCAATCGATCCATGCTTCGGACCGCCACCAGTGAAGCTGTGACCAGTAGTGTGCAGATGGCGATTTGCGAACCCAAAAGAAGGTCGCGCACGGCGAAGCGCCGGAAATGCGTCGACATCACCGGTCCACTCTTCATCAATTGCAGCGGACTGCTCCGCAAGGCCTGCCAAGCCGGAATCATCCCAAATAAAAGCCCGCTGGCGACAGACAACGCCAGTGCCGCTGCGTATACCTTCCAATCCAGGGTCACCTCCAAGTGCGCGGCCCCGTCGCCAAAGGGTTGCCATCGGCTCAGCAATCCGAGCAATGCTGCTGCGCCCCCCATGCCTGCTATGCCACCCAGCAGTCCTGTCAGCACGGCTTCCGTCAGCAATTGCTGCAACAACCGGCGGCGGCTCGACCCCAGCGCTACGCGCATTGCCAATTCACGACTGCGATCTGCTGCGCGCGCTGCAAAGAGGCTGGCCAAGTTTGCGCACGATGCCAGAAGAACCAGCATTGCAAGCGTCATTACAGCAAATAAGAACTTACGGATGATGTCTGAGGTATCGCCTTCCAGTCCAGGGCGAGCGAGCCGCGCCGACTGGTCTTTGTCAGTGGCCGGATACTCACGCGCCAACTCGTTTGCGATTCGGTTCAGATCCGCAGTAGCCTGCTGCTGGGTTACGCCGGGTTTGAGCCTCCCGATCACTGTGATCGGCCCCAGAATGCGGTCGTGGAGAAAATCCCAACCTTCCGTCTGCTGCTCGTTCGCCATCGGCACCCAGTAATCCGGCCAGAAGAACCGCTCTGTGCCCTGAAAGCCGCGAGGCGCCACGCCAATCACTGTAAAGGGAAAATGGTTCAGCTCCACCGTTTGATTAAGGATTTCAGGATTTGCGGCGAAAACCCTCCGCCAGAGCCGATCACTGATCACGACGTACGGAGCTGAGTTTGGACCGTGTTCGTCACTGGCATGGAAGAAGCGTCCCATCTCCGGCTGAGCGCCTAAGAGGTCGAAGTAGTTTCCAGTGGCGTCGTAGCCCCACACCTTATGGACAGTGTTCTGCCAGCGCAATCCTACGCTCGACAGGCCGTAATCGGCGGCCATTCCGCTGAACGTGGTGTTTCTTTGTCGGTAGTCTTCAAACGCCGGGTACGACGGTCCGCCGCTCATCCACTCCTTGTGAAAGATCTGGTATAGGTTCCCGGGTTCAACCACGTTTAGCGGATGCAGGATGACCTCGTTTAGTACACCGAAGACAACAATGTTGGCACCGATTCCAAGGGCCAATGTGAGAATGGCGACAGCAGCGAAGCCGGGGCTCTTAGCGAGTTTGCGAAAGGCGTAGCGCGCGTCCCGTTGGGCATCCGTCCAGTGTTCATGCAAGCGTTTACGGCACTCGATGCCGCCGGCAATGCGTTCGCCCTCGCGCTCAAGCGTACTCATGCTTCCGAACTGGCGTTCAGCTTCTTTGCGAGCCTCAGATTCAGTCCAGCCCTGCGCAATGAGATCGCTGATCTTGGCTTCTATGTGGAAGCGGAGCTCATCTGCTACGTCCGACGCGCTGTCGGGGCCGAGAAGGCGATCGTAACGTCGCCACATTCGATTGGGATTCATCCTATCTCCTCCGCGAACGGTCGATCGGGCCGCGTAGCAGCGAGCACTTTAGACACAGCCGCAGCGTAGGCGTGCCACGTCGTGGTTTCCTGCTGCAACCGGCGGCGTCCCTTGGCTGTCAGCCGGTAATACTTTGCTTTGCGATTGTTCTCGGAAAGGCCCCACTCGGACTGCAGTAGGCTCTTGCTTTCGAGCCGCCAGAGTGCGGGATACAGGGTGCCCTCTTCGAGCAATAAGGCGTCATCGCTCTGGCGACGAATGAAACTGGTGATGGCATAGCCATGGAGAGGTTCCCAGGCAAGGCTCTTCAGAATGAGAACGTCGAGTGTTCCACGAAGGAACTCTAGCTTGGTAGCGTCCATCTGACCCCTAGCATTACAAGGGGTATACTCTCACGTCTTCCCTTGAAACACAAGGGGAGTAATCAGAGTCGAGCCTCATAGATGCGTAAGTTAATGCAGGCAGCCTCAAGCAAGGGCGTGGCAACGCCAAGCTTGCGTCCTCGCACAAGCAGGTCGCCGAGTATTTGATCCACCTCGACGGGGGCGTTCTTGCTCAAGTCGCGATACATGGATGAGGTCAGGGTCGATCCGTGAGCAGTGAGCATCTTCTCTGTCCGGTCCAGGAACGTGACGCCTGGCGCATACCCGCACGCAGTGGAGATTGCACTACATTCGCCAAGTATCGCCCGCGCGAGCTCCGTTCCGCCGGATACGGCTTCGATCTCTCCGATGTTGGCGCGCATGAGGCAAGTCGCGGCACCCAGGCTAGCGAGCATTACCCACTTCTCCCACATGTCCTGAAGGATGTTTTCGGATGTTCTGGCCTCAAAGGCCGCGCCTTGCATGACCTGGTTGAGAGAATCCATCCGCGCAGAGTTGACGCCTGTGCGCTCTCCGTAGACAAGCCGGTGAATGCCGGTCAGCTGGACAATGCGGCCCTCCTTGTCGAGTTCCGCGGCAATGAAGCAAACTCCCCCGATCACGGTCTCTTCTCCAAAATGGCGCGTCAGAAGATCGAGGTGACGCATTCCGTTTAACAAGGGAAGTATGATGGTGCCCGGCCCCACTGCCGCGGCAAAGTCGCTGATCGCCGCATCCAGGGAGTACGCTTTGACGCAAAGGATTATCAGGTCGTAAGAGCCGGCGATCTCATCGGCCAAGATGAGCTTAGGATGAAGGGTCGCATTGCCATGGGGGCTTACGATGCGCAAACCATGTTCGCGTATGACCTCCGCCTGCCGGGGGCGTACGAGGAAGGTTACATCTCTTCCGGTCGCAGCCAGGCGGCCGCCAAAGTAGCCCCCGACGGCGCCAGCGCCGATTACCAGGATTCGCATCGCCGTATTATGTGGGATTCATGCTACCGGCTGCAATCGGACCCGGCGCAACGCAACGCCCTACTGAACTCAATCAATGTGTCTGATCGAAGTAGGGCTTCACTTTGAGCTTCAGAAAGACGATTGGCGTCGCCATCAGCAAAGCACCAACAACGAAAGCTGTCGCGAGTGTAGCCCCATCTGCATGGGCCCTCCGGATTGTTTCTATTCCCAGTGGGAAGAACAGGAGAACTGCCGTGATGACTCCTGGCGAGAATCTTCCGCGCGTCCAGATGACCGGAGCTACGTGGAAGAACGTAGCGTTAATCAGCATCAGCGCGGGAAATCCGAGCGCTACCGCAGGCCAAGTGGGCACAATTTCAGCGGCGACGATTCCAACGACGATGACTACCGCGTTGGTTATGTAGAAATCGTCCCACTGCGCCGGAAGGTGAAGAACATTTCGTGCCCAGTTCTGCCAATCGAAGACGAACTCTTCCAACACATGAACGCTATAGGCCGCCAGGCAGAGCCACATCATGGGTTGTATGGCAGGCATGGCCAAGATCGTAGCATAGCCGACCTCCTGTGCCATTTGTCCCGCGCTGCCGGCCGATTGATCGATTGCTTGATGCCACCGAACGGCGCGGCGGCGGCGGCGTAGCAGTTGACCCAGACCGTGCCCGCCCGCACGTTGCTTGCGATGAAGAGAGCCTTGCGCGAGGATAGATTCCGGCCGTTGCCGGCGGAAACCACGGCGAATTTTCTCTCATTCACAGGGTTCCCGTCGGGTCCGGGAATGAAGCGCATGGGGAAACAACACCTTAGTTGCGCTTTCAAGTATGCAGCAGATAGAGCAACAGCTGTAAACTCCCGGTGGATGTTTGGTGGAATTCCGGTAGAATGGACACCCTCTCAACTGGTTTCGTGTTCCTGCAATCCGGCCATTCCACTGAAAGGCGCGACCGCACGGCCAGCGGAGTGCAGGCCCTCGACATCAAGGCACAGGATTTGCGAGCCGCTACCATGTTTTCGACCGCATTTTGGCTTGACGAGCAAGTGGAGAAACGTACACTCTTCTCCACCGGTACTAAGTGAGATGAGAGAGTCGATCCAACTTCCGCAAGGACATCGGGACAAGCGCTCAATATTGTGGCTGCGACAGACTGAACAAAGGCTTCGCTTCGGGCTGCGGATGTTGCTCAAGAATCCTGTGGTGAGTTTGACCATCCTGTTAACACTGGGGTTGGGCATAGGCGCGAATACAGCAATGTTTACCGTTGACTACGCTGTTTTTCTTGCTCCCTTGCCATATCCTCATCCGGAACAGCTGGTGACGATCCAGTCGGAGTTTCAGGGGCATCGCGACTGGGTTACGGCTGGTGACTTTCTCGACTGGCAACAGCAAAGCACCTCCTTCCGGGACGTGAACGCATGGACCGGAGGCGGCTTTAACATCGCCATCCAGGACCAACCTGAAAATGTCGCCGCGAGCCGTGTCACCACAGGCTTTTACCGCATGATGGGGGATCACTTTTACCTTGGCCGAAACTTTCTTCCCGAAGAAGGGGTGGCGGGCAAGGACCATGTTGTGGTCCTGACTTACAGAATGTGGAGGCGGCTGGGGGCTGATGCGAAAGTTTTGAATACTGTGATTCGCCTGGATGATGAGCCTTACACGGTTGTGGGTGTGCTGTCGCCGGGTGTGCGCGACAAAGGCGCTCTGCTTTCAGTTCCCCTTGTCTTCAAGCCCGATCAAATCAATCATGACTACCACTGGGTAAATGTGGTTGGACGCCTGAAGAAAGGTGTGAACGTCACACAGGCACAGATGGAGATAGATGCGATCGCAGCCCGCAATGCCAGGATCTTCCCCAAGTCCAGCCAGGGATGGAGCGTTTCGGTCGAGCCTTTCAAGAACGCCTCCCTCAGCAGCGACCGTCAATCGACGCTTTGGCTGTTGCTTGGCGCGGTGGTCCTTGTGCTTTTGATCGCTTGTGTGAATGTGGCGAACCTGCTGCTAGCGAACGGGATCACGCGTGAGAAAGAGGTGGCGGTCCGCTGCGCGTTAGGTGCTTCGCGAGCAACAGTCTTTGCCCAGTTTTTGACGGAGAGCTTGATGCTCGCGATTGGGGGTGCTTTGCTCGGAGTGGCAGCAGGATATGCCATGCTGAAGGGCTTCCTCCTTGTTATGCCGGCGGGCACTCTTCCTGCGCAGACAAATTTAAGGCTCAACGTGCCTGTGCTCGTTTTTACCCTAGCCCTCGCCACGATTGCGGGAGTGGTGTTCGGCTGCGGGCCTGCGTGGTTTGCGTCGCGAGTAAATCCCTGCGAAGCAATGAAAGAAGGTAGCCGCTCCGGAACCGGCGTAGGACACCGGCGGATGCGGCGTCTCTTGATTCTCAGCGAGTTTGCGCTTGCTCTCACGTTATTGGCTGGAGCCGGATTGATGATCCACAGCTTTTGGAACCTGGTTCAGGTGGATCTCGGTGTCCGCACCGATCACGTTCTGACCTTCGTAATTGCCGCTCCGGAGTTGCGCTCGAAGGAGCCCGAGCGGCTGGTCAGCTATTATCACCAAATTCTCACTAGCATCGAGTCTGTTCCGGGGGTCTCACACGCTACCGTCATGTCTGGAATGCCGCTAGATGTTCCAGGATTCAGCATGCCTTTTACCATCGCCGGCCATCCCTTGGACCCCGCACAACGTCCTGGCGCGGTCGTACAGCAGATCGCGCCGGAATATTTTTCGACTTTTGGAATACGGCTTCTAAAGGGGCGCGCGTTTACCGAAAAAGACAATGCCAACAGTGTAAAGGTCGCGATGGTGAATGAGGACTTCGTCCATCACTTCCTCGGGAATGACGATCCTTTGCGACAACGGATCGTTTTGCAGCAATTCATCCCCGGGGTTGCAAAGCTGGGACCCGCGGTCGAATGGCAGATTGTCGGCGTTTACCACACCGTGCGCAGCTTCGGTCCACGCCGGGACGATGCGGAAATCGATATCCCGTTCTGGCAAATTCCTTGGGACAGCGCGAGTATCGGCGTCCGCACAACAGGAGATCCCAAGGCGATGCTTCGGAGCGTTGCAGCCGCGGTGCATGCCGTTGACCCACAGATGCCTCTGACCGAAGCTCGCACCATGGACCAGGTGCGGGATGAGATGTTTGCGAACGATCGATTTACCATGCTGCTTTTTCTCTGCTTCGCCGTGATCGCCCTCCTGCTGGCAGCCATCGGAATCTACGGAGTGATGGCATTCTCAGTCGCTGAACGCTCCCACGAAATGGGGATTCGTATGGCATTGGGGGCGACACGTTCCCGAGTTGTTATGCTCATCGTCAAGGAGGGGCTTATGCTGACGCTGCTTGGCTCGGCGGTTGGTTTGGTTGGGGCATATCTTACTGGCCGTGCCATGCAAAGCGTGTTATTTGGGGTGGGCGCGTTTGACCTTCCAACCTTTGTGTCCATCGTTCTTGTTCTTTTGAGCGCTGCCTTGGCCGCTTGCCTGATTCCCGCGCAGAGGGCCGCGTCCGTGGATCCAGTGCGGTCCCTGAGAACGGAGTGATGATGGACCCTCGCAGCTCCCTCGCAAAGGGCGGACCGCGTGAAGGTCCATACTAAAGCATGAGCTTGCCGATGTTCCGTCCTTTCGATCAGCTTGCAGAGAAGCTCCTGGATGTCTCCATGGACGATGAAGACGGGGCGCACGATCTGTCCCACATCGTGCGCGTGTGGCGGAACGCGCAGTCGATCCATCGGCAGGAGGGCGGCGACCTCGAAGCACTGGCAGCGGCTGTTCTGCTGCACGACTGCGTCCAGGTTGCGAAGGATTCCCCTTTGCGCAGCAAGGCGTCACTGCTGGCGGCGAACGAAGCGCGGGTTCGCCTCGAAGCACTTGGGTGGGAGCCATCGCGCGTCGACATCGTTGCATGCGCAATCGAGAGTCACAGCTTCTCTGCCGGGATCGCCCCGACAAGTATCGAGGGCTGCATCCTGCAAGATGCCGATCGTCTGGACGCCATCGGCTTTTGCGGGATCGCGCGGTGTTTCTACACCGCGGGCCGCCTGGGCTCCCGTCTGTATGACTTGGCCGATCCAGAGGCAAAAACACGCCCTCTGGATGATGGCCAAAACGCGTTGGATCACTTTCCTAAGAAGCTGCTGACTCTAGAGGGGAACTTCAAGACCAGCAAAGGCCAGGAGCTGGCAAGAGAAAGACATCGGCGAGTGGATGAGTTTTATCGCGCCATGCTCTCCGAGCTGCAAGAGTAGCCTCAGCTTCGCAATCGCGTGGCTTCGCCGCAGCGTCAATCTTTATCAACAATCACGACTCGAACTAGAGCGTCTAAGCAAGCAAAGTTCTCACAGTCTAGAAACTTCCGAGGAGGTTCACCGGATGAACGGATGAATGGCCTGCCATTCTTTGAGACTCTCTGGCAGGATGGGCTTTATGGTCTGCGCCAGTTGCGGCGCAGCAAGAGCTTCACGGCCGTCACGACGGTTACGCTGGCGGTTGGAATCGGCGCGACCACTGCGATCTTCAGTGTCGTGAACATGGTGTTGTTGCGGCCGCTGCCCTATCGAGATGCCGGGCGCCTCGCCTGGGTTACGGAACGCTTTGCGGCTTCCTTGTACGGGCCGGGGGGGTGTGTTGGGGCCGGATTTCGTCGAGTGGTTACATCACAACCGGGCTTTTCAGCAGATCGAGGGCTTCAGCTCCGGAGGCCCAGGCACGAGCCTATCGGGGGCCGGCGAACCCGTTGAATGCCACTTAAACAAAATCGGGTGGGTTTCGCCGATCGCCTGTCAGCATTTGCGCACGGTCCAGGTTCACCCAGGACTGCGTGCTGGGCTACTCTCAGTCAGACTTGTCCAAAGTAGCTTTTTGTCGGTAATCGATCGAGAGGGTGAGTGGGCAGTCTGTGTAGGAGGGGGACACTCGTTGGTTGACTTTATCGATCCACCTCCACCATTGCTAAGGTGAGCCACTACCCTCGAATTTGTCAGTTGGAGTTCTCGCGCAGATTGTTAGGGCTTAGGGGACGAAATGTAACCCAATGATAAACAAAAGCGCAGTACCAAAAAGATACATTACGTTTCCTCTGTCGCACATCGCGGCCTCCGGATGGAATCTTCTGGACTCACAGTCCAAGTCGTGTTTCTCATATATGAGGGGCAGTTTTGGGGATCATGGTTTTGGCAATGATGGTTTCATCGATAGCGCGACTGATGGGCGATAATTCGCGGGCACACCGTGGGACCACGGTCCGCTCTTTGGGGCTTGCTCCCGAGGATCGACAGATGCTCCGGGTTCGCTTCCTTGCAGCCCTCCTTCTCTTCCTGCCCCTCTCTGTGCATAGGATGCAGGCCCAGACCACACCTCTGCCTCAGCTCCAATCCGCTGACCCTTTCGTTGCTGACCTGTTCCACCGGAGCGGATCTACAGGAATGGTGGTAGTGGTTGTCCGCGACAAGGACACGTGGATGCAAAGCTATGGTCAGACTTATCCCGGCTCCCACCAGAAGCCCAACGGTGACTCCCTCATCCGTCTTTGCTCGCTGTCAAAGATCATGACCACGGATCTGCTGGTAAAGCTGGTCGCCGACGGACGAGTATCGCTCTCCGACCCCCTGCAGAAGTTCGCTCCCCACAATGTGACCGTTCCTGTACGCACGGTTCGCGGCGTGATCGGCCGCCCTATCACTCTGCGCGACCTGGCCACGCACACGTCCGGCCTGCCGCGGGAAATCGCCTATCCAGCAAGCGATGCCGGCCATTTCACGTTTCCCGACTATAACTTTCGCTGGCAATGGCTCCCTGGCTATCGCCTGCGTTTTGTTCCCGGAACCGCGGCACACTATTCCAACATCGGGTTCGACCTGCTCGCCGACGCCTTGTCGGCTGCCGCCGGCAAACCCTACCCGCAACTGTTTGCGGACCGCATCGCTAAACCCCTGGCGCTGCGGGATACAACGCTGAGCCCGACCCGGGGCGAGTGCGCTCGCCTTCTCATCGGGGCCAGGAACGAGGGCCCGTGTACGGATACAACGGCCGCCGCCGGGTCGGGCGGTATGTATTCGACGGCGAACGACATGACGCGCTGGCTCGAATACCTTCTCGATCTGCCCGGAGTACCCGTGCACCAGGATCCGGCCGCAACTGCGACGTACATCCAAGCCTCGCAACTGCGCTGGACCCAGGGCCTGGCACACGCCGGTGTTCCCAACGGCATCGGCCTTGGGTGGGTGCACATCAACCAGCCGGATGATCCGACCATGATCATCGAGAAAACCGGCGGCGGCGCCGGCTTCACCACCTATATCGCGCTCAATCCCAGGCGCCACATTGGCATATTTGTCGCAGCCACCGACGGCAGACATACAGGAGCCAACATTTTCCGCGAGAGCAACGATCTGCTTGTTTATCTCTCCGGGCTCACTCCGACGCCAAGTGATTCCTTGGAACTAGCTGCGGATGAGAAGCGCCCAGATGTGCAGCTGCGCGAGGCATCACTGCACAAGCATCACACGCATGCGCATCGGGCACGTCTTGCCAGGCAAATTACGCGGACGAGTGTGATTGCCGCGGTACAGTAAATTCCGCAGATCGGGATTGCCGGGAGGGCCAGACTAACCCCAGAAAAAAGCGGAAGCCGGCTCGCAAAGTATTGGTTACTTTTCATCTATCGCCCTACCCCCGTTCCCTCCCCTTGCCTTGTATTTCCTGACAACTAGTGTTCCCTTCCCCGTCTTCTTGGATTCGGGCGGAGTGGAAGTCGCCGGCGAAGGCAGGTACATTCAAGGGTGTTCCAGGGAGGAACTTATGAGTCAATTCACACGGAGAGGATTTGTCGGATCCCTTTTGGGAGTAGCCGCTGCAAAAGCGTTCGGTGTTCAGCAGGGGGGCAGCGCGGCGGCCCCTGAAGGCCGTTCGGGCAAGGCAGCCATCAAAATCACGGACCTCAAATGCGCCATCATCGGGCGCAACCCGGTGGTGCGCATTGTCACCGATCAGGGCATTTCAGGATATGGTGAGGCCGAGTCGGCCAAACCTTATCTCAAACCGATGGTGCTGTTCTACAAACCGTACCTTATCGGCGAGGACCCGACTGACGTCGCGCGCATCATGCTCAGGATCCGCCGCATGGGCGCGTTCAAGCCCTGGGGCGCAGCGGTCAGCGCCATAGAAATCGCCCTGTGGGATGTTGCCGGGCAGGCAGCCGGACAGCCGGTACATAAGCTGCTCGGGGGCAAGATCCGCGATCGCGTCCGTCCCTACGGAAACTCCGAAAACAACGGCCAAAAGGAACTGCGCACACCGCAGGATTACACCGAACTGGCGCAGAAAGTGAAAGAGGCGAAAGAGGGCTACACGCTGGTCAAGTTCCCCGTCGGCTTCCACAATGCAGCCATGATGACTTCCATCCCGAATGCCTGGTACGGCCCGAACTGGACGGGACGGAACCCTCCTTACATGGATCGCGGGTTGATGACAGAAGAAGGCCTCGACCATGTCCTGGCCTGTGTCGAAGCCACCAAGAAGGTCTTTGGCGAACAGATCGGGCTGGCCTTCGACTGCGGACCCGGCTGGACGCCAAAGGATGCCATCCGCTTTGCCCGTGCCGTCGAGCCGTATCACCTGGCCTGGCTCGAAGACCTGATCACCGGCGACTACGAGCCTTACCCCAAGGCCCAGGTCTTCAAGGAGGTAAAAGACAGCACGTCGACCCCCATTCACACCGGAGAAGAGATCTACCTGCGGGAGAACTTCATGGAGCTGATCGAGATGCAGGCGGTCGATGTGATCGGGCCAGACCCGGAGGATGTGGGCGGAATGGCGGAACTGAAGTGGATCGCCGAATACGCCGATCTGCACGGCATTCTGGTGGCTCCGCACGGAATTTTCGACGGACTGTTCGGGGTTGCCGCGCAAGTGCATATGGGCGCCTGCATGCCGCAGAACTATATCGCCTTCGAATATGCCAAAGGCCAGCCGGAGTGGTGGTATGACATTGTGGACGGCCTGCCGGATCCGGTGGTCAAAAACGGCTTCATCGACGTTTGGGACAAGCCGGGTCTGGGCATTACCTTCAACGTGCGCGCGGCCAAAGCGCACCTATCCGACGAGGATCGTACTTTCTTCGACTAAGGCAGGAACCAGACCAGCTCGCGCGCCCTATTTGTATAGCAAATAGATCTGCCGGCGCGTCTTGTATGCGGCCAAGTCCTTTTGCCACCCAGAGGCGATGACACGAGGATCCGTGCCGGCCTTGATCTGGTCCAGCACGCCTTTGTTCAACAGAAGCCGATCGACGCGGTCGACCTGGAACTTATCTGGATAAAGCTTCCAGAGCGCCGCGACCGCCTCGATGCCGAGTTCGGGTGCATCCAGTGCATTGCGGTCGTTGAGCAGGACTTCAACGCCTTCGCAGTGTTCTCCGCGGTAGGGATAGTGCTCATCTCCGCTCGGCGTGTAGAAGACGGGCATGAAGCTGACGCCTGGAATTCTACGGGCGTTGAGATAGGCTGCGAGTTGGGTGGCCTTGATCCATGGAGCGCAAAAGCGGGCGAACGGCGGCTCAACCGGACCTTTGACATTGACATTGGTGCCTTCGATGAGACCGGTGCCGAGGTAGATGGTGGCCTGGGTAAGGCTGCGTATATTCGGCGAGGGATTAACCCACAGCAGGCCGGTGTCGTCATACCAGTCTGAGCGGTGCCAACCGGTCATCTTGATGACCGTTAGTTGCGCGCCGAGATGCCGCTCGCCATTGAAGAATTCTGCGAGCTCCCCCATGGTCATGCCGGGCCGCATCGGTTCGGCGTACGGGTTAACGTAGTCTTCGCGCCCCGGCGTGCTGAGCGGCCCTTGCACGGCGACACCATTCACGGGGTTGGGCCGGTCGAGGATGATCACATCGATGTGATTGGGCGCCGAGGCTTCGAGAAAGTACTGCATGAGCGCCTGGAAAGTCCAGTAGCGTACACCAACATCCTGGAGGTCGATGACCACGGCATCAAGGCCGGCCAATTGCTGAGCCGAGGGATGGCGCTTGGCCTCGGTCGACCCGAAGAGGCTGACGATGGGTAGGCCGCTGCTGGGATCCGTATCATTGCCGATGTTGGACTGCACGCTGGCGGCGTTGATGCCGTGCTCCGCACTGAACAGGGTTACCACTTTGAGGCCGGGGACCGCGGCTGCGGCGTCCTGGCGCAGGACATCGATCGTGCGGCGCTCGTGCGCGTCGATACCCACAGGGTTGGTGAGCACGGCAAGACGGAGATGACCGCCGTGCCGCGCTGCGATTGCCTTCAGGGGAGCGAAGTTCTGCTGCTCAAGGACATCGATGCCTGTAGCCACCTGCGCGACAGCCGGCGCTGCACACGCTGCGACGAACAGTGCCATGGGGAACAGCTTCATTCGTGCTCCTCCGAAATTAGAGCAAGGGGTCGTGCCGCGATGCTTGATCGTCGCGTGACTCAATGATAAACAGTATCCGGTTTTGAACTTAGGGAGGCGGAGTCTATAAGATGTTCCGGCGTGTCCGAAGAGCGCTGAAACGGAGTTCAGATGAAACGACTTGCCACTTTATTCCTGCTTGGCTGCTCATCGGCCCTAGCCTACGGTATACCGATCGCGGCTAACGTGTCCGCGGTCAAGAACGGGCCCATCAGGGTGGCGTCATCATCGCAGTCGCTCACAATAAGCTGGGATGACAGCGCCCATCTTCACTGGCAAACGATCTTCTCGCTTGACTCGACAAAACCTTTGATCACCGCGATTTCCGCCGATGGACGCAGTATCGTTGAGCTGGCGAAACCATACTATCGGTGTTCCACCGGAAAGCGCCGCGGTGGATGGGATGCCTTCTTTGACTTTCCTCCTGCTGATCCGCAGGGAACCCGGCAATTCCTGCTTGAGTTTCATCCGACCGCAGTCACTGCCCAGACGGTGGGGGATCGAGTGGAAGTAACCTTTAACGGGATGAGGCTCGGAATCTTCACGGGCTCACTCCGCTATACGTTCTACCCAGGCACCCCGCTCATTCAGCAGGCCGCTCTGGTCAGCACTCATGAACCGGACACAGCCTTCTACTACGACGCTGGATTGGAGATGACAGCTGAGCAGGATCGCCGGGTCGGTGGCAATATGGAGTCGCACATCTCCTACTACGATGTTGCGGGCAAGCTCAAGGAAGTTACGCCTCCTTACGGTTCAGATCGTCACTCGCTTACAGCGCACTACCGCACGGTAGCGGCGAAGATGGGGGCGGGGAGCATTGCCGTGTTTCCACCTCCTCACCGCTATTTCTTTGCGCGCGATTACACGACCAACCAGGGATATCTTTGGTACAGCTCCTGGCGGGGCAGGGTTGGACTGGGAGTGCACCAATACCCCGACGACGATACGACTATCGATCCATGGATGAACGCGCCGCCCGATTCCGTTCAGGAAATGGGCTTGTTTTTGTTGCCTAGCCCGAAGGACGCGAGCGTTGCGCTCAAGGACGTTCTGGCTTACACGCACAACGATCACTTTGTGCATTTGGATGGTTTCGTAACCTTCGCACCGCATTGGCACCTTGCCTACACGGTGCAGGCCATGGAAAAGGGACTCGACTGGGAGCCTCCTTTCAAGCCGGTGATGAAGGCAATAGGGATTGACTCCGCCATGATTATGGATTTCCACGGCGACGGACACCCAGCCGATTTGACGGACCTGAGGCTCCACGAATTAGACGAGTACTACAAGGCGTGCCGAGCGCAGTCTGACCGGAACTTCCTGCTGATCCCGGCAGAGGAAGCGGATATCTATCTAGGTGGCCACTGGGGGCTGGTGTTCCCTCACCCGGTGTATTGGCAGCAGGATCGCAAGCCTGGTCAGAGCTTTGAAACCGCAGATGACAAATATGGAAAAATCTATCGCATCCATGATGCCCAAGACATGTGGAAGATGATCAAGGCAGAAGGCGGGTTAGCTTATCAGACTCATCCGCGCACCAAGGGATCGACCGGCTACCCCGATAAGATTTTGAACACTCCTTACTTTCGAGACAGCAGTTACCTGGGCACCGGTTGGAAGGCAATGCCGTCGGATCTGTCTTCGCCAAGGTTGGGGGAGAGAGCATTCAAGACGCTCGATGACGTGAACAACCTCGGCTTGCACAAGATCATGATTGGTGAAGTTGATGTATTTCAGATCAGCTCGGCGGATGAACTCTACGGGCATATGAACATCAACTATCTTCGATTGCCTGAACTACCTTCGTTCGATCACTATGACCGCATCCTGAACGCGATCGAGAAGGGGGACGGTTTTATAACCACCGGCGAGATCCTTCTTCCGTCTACCTCAATGTCCGCGGAGGGTGACCGGGGTATCCGCGTCAAAGCAAGAATATCGTCGACATTTCCTTTGCGAATCGCTGAAGTGGTGTGGGGCGACGGTGTGAAGACCCACCGGCAGGTCATTGACCTGCAATCGACGCCGGCATTCGACGACCACGAGTACTCCTGGCTGATCGACACGCCCGGGTGGACGTGGGCGCGGTTTGCGGTGTGGGACGTGGCAGGAGACGGCGCGTTCACCAATCCTATCTGGCGCGATCATACGTAAACGCGAGCGAGTTGGCGTAGTTAGCTTGTATCGCGTCATGCGCTTTCAAAACCGGGCAATAATTTTGATTCGCAAGCTTCTTCCGTCCTGTTGAATGGCGTCTTCCGGATCCTCCGGGCGGCCAGGGTCGAAATACTTCTTGTCGAGAACATTGTAGATGCTGGCCGCCACGTCCAAATGTTTTCCCAACTCGTGTCCCAGGAAGGTGAGGTTTAAAACCTGATAACTGCCTAGGGAATCCTGCAGGAGTGTCAGGCGTCTCCCCAAAAACTGCCCGTCGACCCCTAAAAGCAACGAATGCTGGATCAGCGGGACCGTCAGATTCAGCTTCGCCATCTGGCGGGGGGAGTTATCCAGCGCCGGATGCCCGGCACTGTCGCTAAACGCTTCCGCATAATCGAAGCTTGCCTTTCCCTGCAAGCCATTGGTCGCGTGTGCAGTGAACTCAACATCCATTCCTGTGGCTTGTGCATCGCCATCATTTTGGTACTGGAAGTTTCCGTCACTGGGAACCGAAACGAGCGTAATCAGGGCATCGATCCGGTTGCGATACACACCGCTGGAGAGCTGAAAGTGTTGCCCTAGCCCTTGTTGCACTCTGCCCTCGAAACTCTGAATGTGTTCAGGCCGGAGTTTAAGATTGTCGTCGTAAAAGCTCCCGAAGTCGGGGGAGATTTCATAGACGTCGGGAGCGCTGAAGGCGTTGCCATAGAGCAGCTTGAGGGTAGTTTTCGAGGCGGGACGGTAGATAAGGGCCATACGCGGGTTGGTGGTTCCACCAAAAGTGGAGTAGTGGTCGAAACGGACTCCGGCGTTTAGCGTGAGACGGCTGGTGATCCCCAATTCATCCTGGGCGTAGAGAGCGGTTATCAAGGAACTGTTCGGCTCTTCGACAAACACGTTGGGAGGGTTCAGCAGGTCTCCCTGGTCTTGTCGAAGGTTATCCCGAATCTCCGAGCCCAACGTAATGTGGTTTTTTTCAAACGGATCACCAGATACTTTGACTTCACCCGTCCACCAGTTTCCACGGAACGAGAAAGTATCCAGCACAACCGGATCGCCGGGCAAGACGGGGGCCTCAGGAACCGGCCCCTGCAAGCGAGCCTGGTCATAGCTGGTATGCGCGTCCAGTTGCCATTTTCTGATCGAGTGCTGGTAGCTGAGATTGATGTACTGATGACTGTCAACGTTGAAATCACCAGGATCGTTGAATACGGCTCCGAAATACGCTGTCGGAACCCCCTTGTCGCGTGTGCTGAATAATCCCTGCAGGGTGAATCCGCGAAAGGTAAGCGTGGCCAGGATGTGCTTGAAGGATTCGTAGTCTGTGTCGCTGGTAATACCGTTGTTGGTGGCCGGGCTATCGAATTCAGGAAAAAACAACCTCTGGCCCTTGCTGTCATAGAAAGTGCCGGAGAGAAGCACGCCTAGGCCGGGAAATTGATGGCCATAAGTCGCTCTGCCCTCATAGGTGCCAAAGCTTCCCGTCTGAAAAGACAGCTCCCAGTCGTTCACTTGTTTCGCCGTACGGGTAATGACGTTTATCACTGCGAAGAAGGCGTTTGCGCCATAAAGGGAAGAACTGGGCCCGCAGACGATCTCTACCCGATCGATCATGTCTACGTCCACCAGAAACTCATTCCCCAACATCGCCTGGCCGAGAACGTTATTGTTGATACGATGGCCATCGATCAGCACCAAAATCCGGCTGTTCCAGTCTCCAAGCCTTCCAAAGCCGCGTACCCCGACGAAGCTATAATCGCGGTCATAGGTGACATAGAAGCCGGGCACACTGCGCAGGATATCGGCCAAATTGCGATAGCCGAACCTTTGGATCTCGCTGGAGTTGACAATAGTGATTGAAGCAGGCGCATCGCTGGCGTTCTGCATATGCTTCGAGGCGGTATAAACCTGGATATTACCCAGTTCTTCCAGGCTGAAATCGGTCAACTCCTTCTTTTCCTGCTGGGCAACTGCAGTTGCAGTGAACGCGAAGATGGTAAGCCAGCGGAATATACCGGGGGATCTCGCCGATCGTCTTTCCGGAGCCGGTGGGACGGAACCGACAGGCTGGGAGTGGACAGTCGAGGGCGAATATAAATTCTCCATCATTCAAAAGGCGCAACCCGAGCGCCGCCTTGGCGAACAGGGGCCTACACCGACTTCTTCGGCCAGATATGCGCGTCACTTTACTTCCGGGTGATTCCGGTGCAGGGTGCGCGAGCACGCCCGGGTACCCCTCAGAGATTGCGCCCTCGCGTAAACTTGTCTGCAAGAGGGAGTTCGCCGATAGGTCCAGGAATGGCGACACCAGGCACATCGCCCACATCCGGAAAGTTATCGCTGCTACTCGTCGATGACGACGCAGAGTTATGCAGCATGATGCAGGAGTTTTTTGCGGAGAACGGCCACCATGTAACAGCGGTCCACAACGGCCGTGACGGCCTTGCCCGCGCTCTAGAGGGCCAATACGATTTGGTCATCCTCGATGTCATGCTGCCGCAAATCAATGGCTTCACCCTGTTGCACCAGATCCGTCGTCAGAGTGCTGTGCCGGTGATCATGTTGACGGCGCGGACCCATCACAGCGATCGAATCGAAGGTTTAGACAAAGGCGCGGATGACTATCTGGTCAAGCCTTTCGATCCCGACGAACTCCTTTCGCGGATCCGCGCGGTCCTGCGGCGAATTGCCGGCTCCCAACATCTGAGCGATGCAGTCACCAGGTTTGGAGAGATCCGTATCGACGTGAACAGGCGCGAGGTCTGGAAAGGCAAGCGCCTGGTTGATTTGACCGCAATGGAGTTCGACATCTTCGATTTGCTGGCTCGCTCGGCCGGCCGGATCGTATCTCGTGACGAGATCACCGAGAGTCTGTTCCAACGCAAAGCGACTCCCTCGGACCGATCGCTTGACGTACACATCAGCCGCTTGCGCAAGAAGCTTGAGTCCGGTCATACCTTGATTCGTACCATTCGGGGCGTTGGTTATGTCTTTACCAGCAGGGAACGTTGAGTGTGATTGAGGAGCGCGCCAGGGTATACGATCGGGCGCAAACTATCCTGGGAATCGCCGAACAGAGGCACTCTATGAGATCTCTCTACGTGGGAATCCTGCTTGCCTTGGCAGGAACATTGTCGTTGGCTCTCGTGGTGTTTCTTGCCATTTCCGGGCAGATTGATCGAAACACATTCTACCGGACCTTCGAACGAACCGACGAACTACAGTTGGAAGAAGCGCGGAAGGCATTGGATGGTGGCGGCCCAGCCGCTGTCTCGGCTTATATGCAGCTGGCAGACCGGATCTTTGGTGGCTCGCACTATCTCCTCAATTCCGCGGGTATCGATGTTGTTTCCGGCCAGGATCTATCGAACTTGCTCCCTGGGGATGGAGCGGTGGAAGGGCGCCAACGCCGTGCAGGCAAGCTGGTAATTAGCCGCAGAGCGGCGGATGGTGCGTACTGGTTTATCGCCCTCCCACCCAATCGGCCTCAACCCTGGGTATATTTTCCGTACTACCTGCTGGTCATAGGAGCCACAGGAATTCTGTGCTGGGCTGCGGCGGTCTGGCTGGTATCGCCGATCCGCAATCTAACGGCAACGGTCCAGCGATTTGGCCGCGGCGACCTCTCTGCCCGCTGGCATACCCACCGTAGGGACGAGATTGGTTACCTGGGGCAGGCCTTCAATGAAACAGCAGAACGTTTGCAGCAGTTGCTCACCAGCGAGCGGCGGCTGCTGGCTGACATCTCGCATGAGCTTCGATCGCCGCTCGCGCGGCTCAAGTTTGCCGTGAGGCTGGCAAGGAGCTCGCCCGATCAGGCCCACGCCCTGGATCGTATTGAGCGGGACGTGGACCGAATTACGTTCATGGTCTCTGAGCTCGTTGAGATCACGCGCGCCGAGGGTGATCCAGAAGCCAGGAAATTTGAGGTCGTAGATCTCGAGCAAGTGGTAAACGACATCGTCAGCGAAGAACGGCTTGATGCGGAGTTGCGGCAATGCAGGCTTCAGGTGAGCGGCCAGTTAGAGCAAGCGCTTTGGGGAGACCCAGAGCTGCTGCGCCGCGCTGTCGCCAATGTGCTGCAAAACGCGATTCGCTATTCACCGTCTCACTCAGCGGTAGAAGTGACTTTGGCGGAAACTGCCGATAGCTCGATCGTGGAAATTCGTGATCATGGACCGGGTGTTGCTGAAGAACTGCTTCCTCAGATATTTAAGCCGTTCTTCCGCGCGGAAGAATCGCGCGACACCAACAGCGGTGGGATTGGGCTTGGGCTGGCGATCGCGATGCGGGCGGTTCAGGTACACCAAGGCACCATCACAGCCGAAAACGCAAAGCCGGGCCTTAAAGTACGAATCGTGCTGCCGCGTCTCACCTCCAAAGAGAAGTTGGCGATCAAGACTGTGGACAAGCCCATCTCCGTCTAGCAGTCAGTTCCCGTGCTGAGGCGAAGGTCCCCCTTGAATCTGAGTGGCTAACCCTTTTTCGTGGGACAGGCTTGCCTTAATCCGTGGATCAGTGAGGACCTCGCGAGCTTAACAATTATTAAGATTCAGTGTGCAGCGGCGGGTTTTTAATTTGGAGAATGCTTCTTGAAATGCTCGAAGAGCGGAAGCAGATTAAGGAGATAGAACATGACGAAAAGAGTTCTGGCCTTTACCTTCATACTCGCCTTCCTTCCATTCGCTGCAAACGCCGCCTCCAAAAACTCTGCCAACGTCGTAATCAACAACAATGTAACGGTAGGAACCACGGAACTGCCCAAGGGGACCTACAAGGTCGTATGGACTGGAGCGGATACCAATGCGCAGGTAACGTTCAGTCACGGTCACTGGAGCAAAACCGTTCCGGCCCGGATCGTCGAGGGACGAAACGATATCGAAGCTGAGTTGACAGACGCCAAGGACAACAAGACGTTCTTGACCGCACTCCAGCTGCACAACGCCACGCTGCAATTTGGGCAGGGCACGCACGCCGGCGAGTGAGGATCATTCACACCGACGAGCAACACACGGAGTAACAACTGATCGGGGAAGAGTTGAGCGACCCCCTGAATCTTCCCCGATGTTTTAAGAGTGTCCCCTCCCACGAGCAACCGGGCACGCAGCTTTTCTGAGTTGCTTTTCCCGCGGGCTGCAGAGTCTGCCCCTCGTGCGGTGAGTTTGGCCGTTGCAAGCTCGCGCTTAGTATCCGATCGACATTTGGCCACGTTCATGCGCCGGCTTCTCTATCTCATCCACCAGGGCGACGGCATAGTCCTGGAAGGAGATGCGGCTGTCCCCCTTTGCGTCGGCGATCAGGCCGGTGGTACCTAAGCGAAATTTGCCCGTCCGCTCGCCCGGAACAAAGTAGGCGCCAGGGCTGAAATAGGTCCAGTTCACATCCGACTTCTTCAGGATCTCAAGGGCTTTCTGATGCGACTTGGCGATCGGAAGGTATTGCTCGGGCAAATGGCCGGAGGCAATCAGACTGACCCCAGGGGCCACTTCAAGCAGACCAGCACCTCCAACGACGATCAGGCGGGCGTTGCCCGCTTTCTTAACCGCTTGAATCTCTCGCTCAGTGACGCCTAGCAGCGCGTCAGTATCTCCTGGCGGAGGCGCATAGGCGCTGATCACAACGTCCGCCCCGGCAATGACGGAAGCAATCTTATCAACGCTGCTCAGGTCATCCTGAGCGGCAGTCACGGTCGCGGGCAGCTTGGCCGTATCACGGGCGACTGCGGTGACCCGATGCCCGCGGCTTACGAGTTCCTGCAAAATACTGCTGCCGGCGTTGCCGGTGGCTCCGTAGAGAACGACATTCATTTTGATTGCTCCTTCCCCTTTTGTCAGGTGACAGCACTTTATTGAGTGTCTTCACACGCCTCTGGATGCAGAAAACTCGTAGCATCTCATCCGCAGAAGCGGTAAAGGTGGGCGAAAGCAAGAAGCCTTCGCGTGTACTATTCATTTGGCAAGATTTTTTGATTTCAGTAACCCTTGCGTGATGCTCTCAAGCCAGATGAACCGCAGGTTCGAGGACGAAGATGAGTTGGAGAATGCGATTTATAGGATTAGGGATTCTAACCGGGTCGATTGCACTGGCTTGGGCTGGACAGACGGCAGCTGTGCCGCAAGCCCAGCAGACGCCTCGGCCTCAGCCGCCAACGCGCAATCCGCATTCCCCGGGGTATGTGCAGGCCAAGGAACTACCCGACGGAACCGTGCCGCCGCCGGATCAGGATGGAAACTTCATCATCGGGCCGACGCACCCGCCGGCACCGGAGATGACCGCCCAGGAGTTGACGCATGGCAGGGTGGTCGAATTCACCATGAGTTCGGCCGATAGCAAGTACTACCCGGGTATTGCGCGCGACAAGGGTACGTTCGGTACTCCTGACCCGGAAAACCCGGCAAAGCTGGTGGTTACGACGAGTCATCCCGCTCCCTATACACGCAAGGTTGCGGTGTATGTGCCGAAAGATTACGTGCCGGGCAGTGTGGTCCCATTCATTGTGGGGGCGGACGGCCCGGATCGAATGCTTTTCACCGCGCTGGATGGCCTGATTGCCGAACACAAGCTGCCGCTCATGATCGGCATCTCTATCGGGAACGGCAGCGGCGATGCTCAGGGGAGCGAGCGCGGACTTGAGTACGACACGATGTCGGGCCGCTATGCAGAATTCGTGGAGCACGAAGTGCTGCCGCTGGTTGAGGAGAAGGCACAGGTGAAGTTGACGCACGATCCTAATGGACGGGCCACCATGGGCGGCAGTTCAGGGGGGTCGTGCGCGTTGATTATGGCGTGGTTTCATCCGGAACTGTATCATCGCGTGCTGACCTATTCGGGGACGTACATTAACCAGCAGTGGCCGTGGGATCCTAAGTATCCGCATGGAGCTTGGGGGTTCCACGATCACTTAATCCCGGATAGCCCGCGGAAACCGATCAGGATCTGGATGGAGGTTGGCGATAGAGATCTCTACAATCCCAACTTGATGCGCGACAACATGCACGACTGGGTCGAGGCCAACGAGCGCATGGCAAAGGTGCTGGCAGCGAAGGGGTATCACTACCAGTTTGTGTTTGCAGAGAATGCCGGACACGTGGATCGTGCAACGAGGATGCAAACGATGCCAGAAGCGCTCGAGTATCTGTGGCAGGGTTATCACCCGCCAAGCGCGAAGTGAGTTGAACCCACCACGCGCCCGCAGGAATCGATCACGTGCATACGCCGTAGTCGCCGTCGCGACTTCACGTCGCCTGTGCGCTCTCCACCACCTTGACCCACTTTGGGTCGGGCGGCGCGGCGGCAGCGTATTCATCGTGCCAGTTCCACCACTTGTACGCCGGAGTCTGAGGATAGCCCTGCGGCGAGTCCTCCCACTGCTCCTGGCGCCCGAGCGGAGTGAGGTCGAGGTAATTCCAGGTGCTTCCCATCGCTTCGTCGCCGCGGTTGTTGATGAAGTAAGTGCGAAAGATGCTCTCGCCGTCGCGGAAGAACATGTTGTGGCCGTGCCACTCGTGCACGCCGAAGTCGAAGTCGAAGCTGTCGGTGATGGTGTACCACGGCATCTTCCAGCCCATCCGCGCCTTCAGACGCTCGATCTCGGTCTGCGGGGCGCGGGAGACGAAGACGAGCGTGGTGTCGCGGGCATTCAGATGCGCGAGGTGGGCGACCTGGTCGGCCCCCAAGGAGCAGCCGCGGCAGGCATGCTCAGGCCAACCGAATACGCCGGGCTCGAAGAATGCACGGTAGACAATGAGCTGATGGCGCCCGTCGAACAAGTCAAGCAGGCTCACTTTGCCCTTAGGCCCGTCGAAGGCGTACTGCTTCTCGACGGCCTGCCACGGCATCCGCCGGCGCTGGGCGGCCAGCGCATCACGGGCGCGGGTTAATTCCTTCTCCTTCACGAGCAGTTGCAGGCGCGCAGCTTCCCACTCCTGCGGGGACACGATCGGTGGCGTGCTCATGTTCGTTTGTTTGCTGTCCATTCCCCTCTCCTTGTTCGTGGTTCTTGTGATTCGTTGTTAGTTGCTGGTGGTTGCCGCGGAACCTGCGTACGACGAGCGCGGAGATGCCACCCGTCGAAGTGGCGCCCGCGGCAATCCAGGCGGCTGTTGCAATGCATACCGGACACATGGCTACCTCCCGAAAGGGTGTTCTAGTCTGCCGCGCGACTTCGGGTCGTCAGGGCCGTCCAATTTCTCCGGCGGGCCGGCTAGTCCCGCCGCGCTTGCCATTCAGTTTATATATTCCCATACTGGAATATTTGTCAATAAGCTATAAGCCCGCTGGAATTTGAGAGCAGGAAACGGATGGTCCGCATTTACCCTGATGTCTACGAATTTGAATATCAAATCCCGGAGCAGATATGGAAAAATCAGTGTCTCACTTAAGCCGGCGTGAGTTTATGGCCGGGTCGGCGGCCTTGGCTGCTGTGGGGGCGACTTTACCAATGCAGGCGGACACTCAGCAGTTTGCTTCATCGGGGGCCAGAGACGAGTTCGCCATTTATCAGGAACGCCGTCGATGGGAACTCTGGAACCTACTCGGCGATTTGCCCTGGGACCACAAACCCGCGCCGCCGCGCGTCGTGCGCACGGAGAAACATGATGGGTACACACTCGAGCGGCTGGTTCTTGACCTCAATGGGGTCGAAGCCGTTCCTGCGCTACTGCTTATTCCGGACCGCCGGCGGGAGCGGGCACCTGGGCTGCTCTTTATGCATTGGCACGCCGGCGAGTACGACCTGGGGAAAGAACAATTGCTGCGGGGCACGAGCGTGCAACCGGCATACGCGCCGGTCTGCGCGGAAAAAGGCCTGGTGACGCTCGCCATTGATAGCTGGTGCTTCGGCGAACGTAAACAGGAAGCGATTGGGCGCCAGGGGGAAGAAGACACTTTCAAGCTGATGCTCTGGCGAGGTCAGGTGCTGTGGGGAATGATGATGTTTGATGAGTTACGCGCGCTCACCTATCTGGCGAGTCGTCCGGAAGTGGATCCGGCGCGGCTAGGAGCGTTTGGCATGTCCATGGGGTCCACGAAGGCCTGGTGGCTGGCCGGGCTCGATCCGCGTGTCCGGGTCGCCATAGATGTTTGCTGCCTGACGAATTATGAATCGCTGATTGAGGCACGGAACCTGAGCAAGCACGGTGTCTACTACTATGTTCCTGCGTTGCTGAAACACTTCGACACCTTTCAAATTAACGAATTGATCGTGCCGCGTGCACGTCTGAGCGTGAACGGGCGAAAGGACGAACTCACCCCGCCGGCCGGCGTCGAGGAGGTGCGCGATCAACTGCTGGCTCTTTACCAAACTTATGGGAGAGCCGACGACTGTAAGATCGAACTCTTCGATTGCGCCCACGAGGAGTTACCGCAGATGCGTCGCGAGATTCTCGCGTGGATGGATCAATACTTGGTTACCACCTGAGGTGCTTTAACTCTCCCGGCGGCACTCTGTATTAGCGGCACTATTCGGGTAGTTCCGCGACGGCTGCAGCGCTCCGGGAAGGCGGGCGTGGTTTCTTAGGTGCCATGACGTACGAGTGGGGGTCGTCTTCCGGTGGCAGTTTTCTTCCGAAAAGCCACAAAACTCGGTTGAGCGCCTTGCTGAGGAGATGCATGAGGATGCCCCCATTCCCCACATCTTACCACCTCGCAAAAAGAAAACCCGACGATCTGCTAACCGGGAGAAACTCGAGGAAATCATTATCGGCCTATCTCGTTTTTCCTATCTGCGCGTCATTTCTCTCAGCTCCACTTCGCAATACGCCGGCAAGTCCGTCGATGTGCGAGCGGCCGGCAGGGAGATTGGAGCCCGCTACGTAATCGAGGGCAGCCTTCGTCACGCCGGCTCCAGAGTACGTATCGCAGCCAAGCTGGTAGATTGCAATTCAGGAGCTCATCTCTGGGCCGAAACGTATGACCCGCCCTTTTCCTCTCAGGCTGCGTTTGATTTGTGTGATGACGTTGTTCCGCAGATTGTGTCGACCATTGCGGACACTCATGGCGTTCTGCCGCGCAGCATGAGCGAGGCGCTCCGAACCAGGGATCCATCCGGCCTGAGCCCATACGAGGCGGTGCTTCGCAGCTTCGCGCATTTTCAGCGGGTCAGTGCCGAGGAACATGCGCCGGCGAGAGCGGCGCTGGAACGTGCGGTGCAACGATCTCCGCACTATCCCGATGCCTGGGCTATGTTGTCGCTCATTTACAAGGAAGAGTTCACACACCGATTCAACCTTCTTCCGGATCCCCTGGGCCGAGCCCTAGCGGCTGCGCAAAGTGCAACGGAGGGAGCGCCTTCGAATCACCTCGCTTGTCATGCGCTGGCGTCCGTCGAGTTCTTTCGCAAGCAGTTCGATGCCTTCCAAATCGCGACCGCGCGGGCTGTTGCTCTTAATCCGATGGATGGATTCACGCTTGCGTACCTGGGGTTCCTGACTGCTTATGCGGGCGATTGGGAACGCGGCGGCTGGCTGTCAGCAAAGGCACGAAGCTTGAATCCTCACCACCCTGGTTGGTATTGGTTCGTACCGTGTTTCGACGCATATCGCAAAGGCGAATATAAAACGTCACTGGAATTTGCCCACAGGGTAAATATGCCTGGCTTCTGGCGCACTCAACTTGCTATCGCCGCGAACTCCGGACAACTCGGCCAACAGCCGGCAGCGAGCGAGGCCCTGCGGGCTCTTCTGCTGCAGAGGCCCGACATTGGCAAACTTCCTCGTGAGGAGTTAGCGATCTGGTGGCAGCCGGACATGGTCGAACACCTGATCGCCGGCCTCCGCAAAGCTGGCCTTGAGGTATAGGAAACGTGCAGCTCCCCATCCTTCGTTGGGAAGACTTTCGCGGCGAAGTATCGAAGATGTCGCAATCCCTTTGATCGCCATTTCCTATCAGCTTGATTGAAACATAGGACGTATCGCTTCACACTTCAGGAATCTGTTCGGGTCGCGCTTCCCCTTGACGGTTACCTATCATGGATGTCCGCGGCTTTCCGTTTGAAGTTTTGCCGCCTCTTCCACCGCACGATTATCCAAGTGAGTGCGATCAGAATCGCAGCAATGAAACAGGGGAGATATGATCCGATCCACAGAGCTGTTTGTACGCGTGCCCGGAGTTGAGTAGCCTTGTGGATTGTCTCTGCAGGGATTTTGACAGCTTGGTTCCAGTTCACAGCCTTGAGGCGGGGCAGGAAACCCTGGCGAACGCAGCCTTGCAGGTTGTACACGCCAATCACACGCGAGAAGTGGTTTGCGACCATTAGATCGCGGGAGAACTCTTCCCAATTCAGCGGGCCGAATCGGGTCGCAGAGCCGGAACCGGAGGTGAGACCGACCGCCACCCCCTGCGCATCTGGACCATACACGTCGATCAACGCTGAGTCGAGCTTGTGGTTAAAGCTGGTATAAATCATCAACACTTCGAGGTCGCCTCGCACGTCGACTATGCCGGCGAGCCTCTCAAGCAGAGTGCTGCGCACCCTGCGCTCATCCACGATAAAGGGAAACTGGTAGGTCTCGACTCGATACCCATCGGCCTGAATCTGCCGGATGAGGGCAGAATATGCATCTCTCGCGCGATAGACGCGACCCAAATCGAAATAGCGGCCGATCAAGGTCAGGGCAAGATGCCATTTGTCACCCTGCCTCACCGACCCGAACTCCTGGATGCTTGGTTCTATATCCAAGCCGAGTGCCGCCCACTGTAACCCATGAGCGGCAGTCCACTTTTTAAAGGCGACAAAGCGCGCAGCCGCCTCTGGAGCATTGCCGGCGTTCAGGTAGTAACCTTCGTCTCCTGGCAGAGCAAGCCACGCAGTCACAGGAATGCCAGCTTGATTCAGCTGTTGCACCAGGCGCGCACGATCTGCACTCAGATCTGGAAGAGCGAGAGCGATGCCCGCTTTCAAGTCTTTGAGGTTGGAGATAACGCCTGGCTGGGAGAACAGAGATTCCAATTCGCCGGTTGGCCCGTCGCACGCGAACACCAGGTCCGGCGGCCCTGCTTCTTTTCCCCCCGATACCTCTATGTCTCCGGGGGAATGATTGCGTGGCTCAGGCGCCGCTATTATGGATAAGGATGCGATTGCCGTAAGCAAAATCCCGGGAAGCACATAGCGAAGGAAAGATTTTCTGACCGCCTGCAGGATTGCCCGGAGCCAGCTGAACATTCTCAGCCTGCCGCAACGATTTGCGAACTCACTCGCGTTTCTCACAAAACCGACAAACACCTTGGGCTCCCACCTGACACTATGCCAGGTAGTGAGCAACTATGATTCGTTAACCATCGAAGTTTTGATGTCGATCGCGACCCGGACGCCGTAGTCTGCAGAATCGCTGCCAGCCGGCGCGCTCCGTGGCGATAATGACACGGCGTATGATGGCCTGAACGTCCTCGGACATGCCAGTTTCCACGGTCAAGAGACAATTACGGACGGAATTAAGCGCACAAGTGACTGTCGCGCTCGCGCTGGGCTGTATATCGCTTTTCCTTTGTGCAAACTCGACCGCTCAACAGGCGAGTAACCCGGGAGAAGCGCCGCCCTTCACGATTCAAGCCAACGTCAATCGAGTTTTCCTGCAAGTTGTCGTCCGAGACAAGCAGGGCCACATAGTGGACGACCTGAAAGGAGAAGATTTTCAAGTTTTCGACAATGGGAAGCTGCATCCCATCTCCCACTTCATGATTGAGAGGCGCCTGGTGACTTATCCCAACACGCTGAGCAATACAACAAGCAGCCAGCCGCCGCAAACTCCGCCAGGCACCGAGGTGCGACCCTCATTCACGCCTCACCGCTTTGTTGTGTTTCTTTTCGATGACATGCACCTGAGTATCGAAGACCTGGCGCGTACCAAAAAAGCACCGGCGAAACTGCTGGACGGTGCACTGGTTGAATCGAATATGGCGGCGGTGGTCTCCGTATCTGGGAGGAGCAACAGCGGACTCACACGCGATCGTGCCAGGTTGCAGGACACGATCAAAGATCTGCGACCACAATGGCTTCACCTGTCCAGCAGCGGCGATTGCCCTAATATCGGCTATTACCAGGCCGATCTCATCGTTAATAAGCACGACAGCGGGGCGATTCAGGACGCAGTACAGCAAATTCTCGCTTGCGCTCCGACGAAGCCTGATATAGCAGAGATCCAAGCGGATTCGGTAGCCAGGCAGGTTGTCATGGCCGGCCAGCAGGATGTTCAGTTGACCTTCGCTTCTATCGCAGAGTTAGTGCGTAGAATGGCTGCTCTGCCGGGACAAAGCATCTTGATTCTGGTGTCCCCGGGATTTCTTACTATAACTCCAGAGGCGATAAGTGCGGAGTCACGCCTGATAGACTTGGCGGCGCAGTCCAACGTAGTCATTAGCGCTCTCGATGCACGCGGAGTGTACGTCACAGATGTGACCGCCAGCGACGACACCCGTGGACGGCACCCTGGGGAACTCAATGAACTCCGTCAAAGTTCGATGACACAGACCGAGAGCGTGATGGCGGAACTCGCCGATGGAACCGGCGGCGCGTACTTCCGCCACAACAATGATTTGGGTGTCGGATTCAGAGCGCTTACGGATGTGCCGCGGTGCGTCTATTTAATGGAACTTTCACCTGACAACATGAAAGCCAATGGCTCCTACCACCGGTTAAAGTGAAAGTGAATCGGGACGGTTTGCAGATACAGGTGCGCCACGGTTACTTTGCGCCGAAGCCAGAAAAGAAGAAGTAATCGCTCTGGCGGCGACACACTAAACGAAACGGTCAAGGGAACAATCGACCAGTCAACGATCTAGTCGCTGCACGGATCTCCTGTTCCCTTGACCACCGGTTGAACTTGCTTAGTGTTTAATGACAACGACAGAGGAAATGACGCCGGAGTTGTTAGCAAGGACGTATTGCCCGTCCACCGAACGCCACTCATACCCGTGCGGTGGGGGCTTTAGATGATACTGATGATAGTCAATCGGCTGTGCCCTGTTCCAGTCCTCCGATTTCATGTGGTAGCCCTTCTTCCATTCATCGTGTTTTACGTAGGCATCATGATGATCCTGGGCAAACGATGTAGGGCCGATCAGGCTTGCACCGAGAGTCATGACCGCTAGAATCTGGTAGATTTTTCGCATAAGTTTCCTCTTTAGCTCAGGATATGTGATGCTGGCCAGCCACCCAGGGTTTTCCCACCTGGCGCCAACGGACGACGGGTTTCCTGGCAGCGTCGAAGGTTACTTCTCGATGGTGCGCAGCAGTTCCACGAGCTTGGGTGCTGCGATGTGCCGGTAATCGGGCGACAGCAAGCCGTAGTCTTCCACCGCATCGTACTTACGGCCGGCCCCGCTGGATTGTGTGCCGTTGAGAGCCCAATAACTCCAGGCAAGATGATTCTCTTTCATGTAACGGATGTACATCACGAACCAATCCGAGTTGGCTCCGCAGTCTAAAGTTTGGCAGGTGCCAAACTCACCGACCCAGAGAGGAACGCCAGGCTCGGTATGCAGCAGAAACCCGGCGCGCGCGTCATAGAGCTGTTTCATCTCCTCGTAGCTCGCGAAGGGATGGTTGCCAATGTTGTATGCGTGCGGCGAATAGACCAGCCGGTCAGCGACTTTGAGGCGCACCGGAAGTTTGTCGAATCCGGCAAAGTTGGTTGAGTAGTCCGGGCCCTCCACCATGATCAGCAGCAGAGGATTAGCCGCCAGCACCGCGTTGCCTCCGCGCTCTGCCGCGGCGTGCCAGTCAAGTTTGGGATTCGTTCCTCCCCAGGCCGCGTGGTCACGGAGCTCGTTACGCAAATCTGCGCCGACAACCCAGCGATCGCCCTTGTAGCGGCCGACAATCGTCTGCCAATCCATGAGCCACTTGGACTCTGGATATTCCGCGTTGTACCAAAGGCCATTTCCGTCGGTTTCACTACAACACCAGTCCGCTCTACTTACGTGGTTATCGAGGATCACCATGATATGGGCATCGGCCAGCGCGCGGACGACCGCATCCATCACCTCCATGGCGTGTTTGCCTCGAAATTGTGGATTGGCTTTCACCGCATAATCTGGCACCTGAGGATTGCGCTCAAGGGTCTCATTGGCCCAAGGGAGGCGCACGGAGTTCACGCCCAGATCGACGATTTCTTTCACAATGGTGGCCAACGGAGCATGGTCGAGGCCTCCAGCCACATATTCCTGCTGATCGAAGCCGTACCAATTGACTGAAGTCAGCCGCACCTGATGACCCGTAGTATCGAGAACTTCATGGCCACTGGTGTGAAGAGGCGGCGCCGCAGAGCGCAGCTGCGCGGTGGCGAGAACAGATGTGCAAGCAAAAGAGACAGCAACCAGTGACCGAACAAGCCCGGTTTGTTTCATGAATCGAAGAATAACCTACCAACGCGACACCTGTGGCGGCAGCGGGCAATTTGGATGGAAGGGAGGGCTCGAGCTTGTCCGCTTAGGAATGAGCGTGCCTGTGACGGAATGGCCACTGAAGTGCGAAGAACAGGAGTCCAGCCAACACATCGGCGGCAACGATGTACCAGGGCCACGGCCCCATGATGTTGAGTAGGGAGACGATCGGCGGCTTATGCACCAGGTACATGTAGTCGGTGCCTGACAGGCGGTCGAAGCAGTAGTCAAACAGGGCGAAAAGGTTGAGGATAAGCAGTGCGGATTGCCAAGAACCCGGTGAGGGCCGCATCCGCCCGGTTCCCAGAAGGAAAATCACCGAGACTAGAATCATGCCGTGTCCAATGAGAAAAGTGATGGAGGGCAGGCTGATCAGAGGTGCAATCAGGTATGGCGTGATCAGTGCAATCGATGCTCCGGCAATGCCCCAGTAATAAGCAAGTTCAAGTAGCCGCTGCCTGGGCCAGATCAAGGCAAAGACGGTGATCCAAAGCGAGGCGTCGCATATCTCAAGCGGGAGCGCCCACCGAAGCGGATCGTGTAACCCGAAAATCCTGAACAGATACCAACTCAAGCCAGAACCCGTAGACACCGCAACGCACGCCCAGCGGATCGGTCTCCAAAGCGACGGAAACCGCCGAGCAGCAACGGAGGCCAGTAGGCCAACTGTCAACACGGCGCCTATGATTGCGAGACGCGCCGGCCAGGAGATGTAAGGCGAACTGTGCATAGCCCCTTTCCGCGACACCTAAGGTTCAGTGGCTAGTGGTTTGCCGTGCGACCTCGCAGAAGCGCGCTTGTTCATTGGGATATGTTTTGTTCGTTTCCGGTTTTCCCGGGTCCCAGGTTTTCCCGTCCGATACGCTGCTCTGGTCACAAAACTCGCATGTACGAGCTTTTTGCTCTATTTTGCCCCCCAGTCTCACCCAAATCGTGAAAATCGAGACCGCAACCTAACCGGAATACCATTTTCCTATCTAATGCGCTGGATGGAAGAGAGTGACGACTCCATACGCCGGGCGATCCTTTCCGGCGACAAGGACGCTTACAAGGTACTCATGGCGCGCTATACCCAAATTGTCTTCCGGGTGGCCTATCGCATTACCGGCAATGAGTCCGATGCCGAAGAGGCCGTGCAGGAGGTGTTCCTGCGTGGGTATCAGTCGCTTGCGACCTTTCAAGGGCGGTCCAGTATGGCGACCTGGTTCTATCGCATCGCAGCCAACTGCGCCCTTGAGGTTGTGGGCAAAAGAAGGCCGGAAGGCCAGAGCCGTATCGCGGAAGAGAACGATCCGGAACGGAGTGAGGTCCAGTTGGCCGACGTAAAAGCAGGCCCCGACCGGCTGCTGTTGAGCCGCGAAATCGAGGCCCGGCAGCAGGCGGCAATGAGCGAGTTGACTCCCACCGAGCGGACCGCCTTCGTGCTGCGCCATATGGAAGACCGAACGACCGAAGAGATTGCAGCCGCTCTCAACATCGCTCCCAATGCTGCCAAACAGGCAGTCTTTCGCGCGGTGCAGAAACTGAGGCGCCAACTCGCGCCCCTATGGGTAAATACATGAAGCATTTGGAAGAAGCAGAACTGGTCGAGCACTACTACGAAGAATCCGCCAACATGGGCGAAAGCGAACGTCACCTGAAAGCTTGCCCGGTGTGCGCCAAGCGGTACGCGGAGTTGTGCCGAGACCTCGACGGAGTAGCCACACCCATGGCACCGGGCCGCAGGGACGACTACGGCGAACAACTCTGGCAATCCATTGGCGCCTCTCTCCCGGTATACGAAAAGCCCAAGAGCAGTTGGATCCGATATTACCGGCCCCTCGGTTGGGCAGCCGCCTGCGCATTGCTGGTTGCCGTTTCCTTCATTGCCGGGCGCCGTTGGGAGCGGAAGCAGGCCCCATCGGTAGCCGTGGCGGTCGACCCACAAGCTCGCCAGCGGGTGGTGATTGTTTTTCTTGGGGACCACCTCGATCGTGCTGAGCGCCTGTTGGTCCAGCTCAATCACGCGGATGGCAACGATCTCTCGGATTTGCCGCTGCGCAGCGAGGCCAGAGAATTGTTGGCCAGCAACCGCCTGGTCAGGCAGAGCGCTGTGCGGGCAGGCGACCTGAATGTTGAGGCATCGCTCGACCGACTGGAACGTCTGCTGATGGAGCTTGCCAACGAGCCGGACAAGCTCACCGAGGCTGATCTCAACCGCCTGAGGCAAGAGATGAATACCGACGGTCTTCTTTTTGATATTCGCGTCTTGCGCTCCCGGGTTCACTCCCCGGGCCCTGAGCAGCAAAGCGCACCCAAAGTAACGAAAGGGGTTCCTATCTAAATGAATACGAAACCACTACTGTTTGCGACACTGCTTATTGCCTTGACGGCGCCGCCGGCGCTGTGCGCGGGGTCTCCTCCTGCGCTTTCCGATGACAACGCAGCCGCCCAAGCGAAGGAAGACACTCTCTACTCGGAAGGCACGCGCGCCATCAACGATGCCCATTGGGCCCAGGCGGAGCAAATTTTCTCCAATCTCGCCTCACAGCATGGGGCGCGCGCGGAAGCAGCACTCTATTGGGAAGCATATGCCGAGAATAAACAGGGCAATGCGGCCCGCGCCCTCGAGATCTGCGCCGCGCTCAGGCACGCGTATCCGCAAGGAAATTGGGTTAAGGAGTGCAGCGCGCTGGAAATAGAGATTCATGGCAAGAGCGACGATCCTGTGCCGCCTCAGGCCGAGCAGGATGAAGAGCTCAAGCTGCTCGCCCTCAACTCGCTCATGCAGCAGGATGAAGCGCGTGCGGTGCCGATCATTCAACAGATACTGAGCAGCGACAAATCAGAAAAGCTCAAGGATCGGGCACTCTTCGTCCTGGCGCAGGATCAATCTCCGCAGGCGCAGGCGCTGCTCGGCCAGGTGGCAAGTGGCCAGAGCAACCCGGCCTTGCAGCGGAAGGCCATTCAGATGCTGGCCATTACCCGGGGCAAGCAAGCCGCCGAGACTCTCGCCAACATCTACCGCCAAACCAAGGACGAAGAGGTAAAGAACTCCATTCTCCATACCTATCTCGTCATCGGCACGCCCGATCCTTTGGTGGAGGCGGCGCGTCATGAAACCGATCCCCAGCTTGTGCGCACTGCGGTGCACACACTGGGAGCGATGGGCGCCACGTCGCAATTGCTCACTCTTTATCACGACAGCAGCAACCCCGAGGTCAAGGCGGAGGTGATCAACGCGTTCATCCCCGCAGGCCAAAAAGGCGCCGACGCGCTCAGCAGCATCGCCGGATCAGAGCCGGATCCCGAACTCCGCCGCAAAGCGATTCGTAACCTGGGGATAGCTGGTGGTGTGTCCGCGGCGCCTGGGCTGGTCGCGATTTACAAGAAGAACACAGATCTGGAGACGAGGAAAGCTGTCGCCCAGGCGCTCTTCCTCGCAGGGGATAGTCACGATCTGGTCGAACTTGCCCGCGCCGAGAAGGACCCGGCCGTCAAGCAGTTCCTGGTGCAGCAACTCAGCATCATGCACAACAAAGAAGCCACCGACTACATGCTCGAAATTCTCAACAAGTAACTGTAAGGAGATCGCTCCATGAAAAACGAAGCGCTTATGATTTTGGCTCTCGCCGCCTCCGCGCTGATAACCAGCGCTCAGGAGCCCCAGGTCACGCACACGCAGTTTCACTCCGGACCGGTGAGTCTGGGACTGTCCGCGACGGTGGACCGATTTCGCCACTCCAATGGTCCGCTTTGGCTGGGATATGCGGTGCCGGCTCTTCCACGAACACATTATTCTTCGTGTTCATTTGGCTCGGGATCATCAGGCGTGGAAGCTGGATGCTGCGGTGAGGTTCAACTCGAGGACACAACAAACAATCTGAATACTGCCGAGGGGGCTTCGCCTGCGACCGTCGTCGACGTGCTTTTCCGGCTTGACCACGGCGAGATTACGAAGACGCGCGTGGTTCCCGTGGGATGCACCTTGGATGCCGGCGGAGTGCCGTTTGAGTGGCTGACCGGTGTGCAGCCGGACGACAGTGCTGCCTTTCTCGGCAAGCTTGCCCAGAATGCCGCCGCACTTCGCGACAGCGGAGCCGGGCGCGGCGGGGCAGTCGATGAAAATCTGGCTGCCCTGAGCATGCATGCAACGCCTCGAGCGACCGAAGTGCTGCTCTCGCTCGCTTCTCCCGAAAGCAGCGCGTACCTGCGCGAAAAGGCGGCATTCTGGTTGGGCGCGCAGCGTGGACACGAAGGATTACTGGCCTTGCGTCAGCTTGTGCACAGCGAGCAGGATGCCAAGCTCCGCGAAAAGCTTGCCTTTGATCTCTCTATTAATTCAGACCCGGGGGCAATGGACGATTTGATTCAACTGGCAAAGTCGGATGCCGACAGCCGGGTTCGCTCTCAGGCTCTTTTCTGGTTGGCGCAGAAGGCGGGCAAGAAAGCCATCGGCACCTTGAACGCCTCCATCGAGAACGATCCCAACTTTGAAGTAAAGAAGAAGGCCGTCTTTGCGCTCAGCCAATTGCCCCGCGAAGAAAGTGTGCCTCAGCTGGTCCACGTCGCCGATACCAATTCAAACTTTGCCATTCGCAAGGAAGCGATCTTCTGGCTAGGGCAAACCAACGATCCACGTGCCCTTGCCTACATCGAGCAGGTACTCAAACGCTGAGCCGTGGCAGAGGGCCGGCGAATTACATTGGACCGCTGAGGAACGGGTGAACGGCCCACACTACCTCTATCGCAGCAAGTGAGCACTCATGACGGTAAATCGAGAGGCTCGCTGAACCGCAGATCCCTCGGCTTCGCTCCTAATGACAAGGGTTGGGGGAGGCATCCTAGCCCACTCAAACCCCACGCCGCTCCGGGGCAGGCGGGTTGACAAAGGGGAGGCCGGCGCGTCCACGGATCATCCCAAGGAAATCTCCTCCACCATCTTCATGCGTTCGAGCTGCAGTTCGCGCACAACGCGCCGCTGAATCTTTCCGGTTGGGCCTTTCGGCAGCTCAGAGAGAAAGTGGATGTGTTCGGGCGTCTTGTAGTCTGCCAACCGCGAGCGCACGAAGGCGATCAGTTCGGCTTCTGTTGAATCCCTGCCCGGGCACAAGACAACACAAGCGGCAACGGTTTCGCCCCAGACCGGATGCGGGCGACCGATCACAGCCGTTTCACTCACTGCAGGATGCTCGCATAAGGCTGCTTCCACCTCCTGCGGCGAAATGTTGCATCCCCCACGAACGATGATTTCTTTCTTACGGCCGGCAAACCAAAAATAGCCGTCTTCGTCGCAACGGGCGAGGTCTCCGGTGTGAAACCAGCCGGCCTTAAGAGCGGAAGCAGTCGCATCGGCATCCTGCCAATAGCCAGTCATTAAGCGCGTACTCCGAATGCAGACTTCGCCAACCTCGCCGGGCTGCAGATCGTGATCTTCCGTATCGAGCACTCGAAACTTGACGCCGTCGGCGGGTTGGCCCAGCGAGCCAATGCGAATCTGTCCCGGCCGGTTCCAGGACAGTGGCACGAGCTCTGTTGCGCCATACATTTCGCAAACGGGTTGACCAAGAGCGGAACGGCACGCGGCCTGCAATGAAGGCGAAACCGAGTCTCCGCCGCAGAAGTAAATTCGTCCCGAACTAACGTCACGCGGAGCGGTGGTTTGCGCCTGGACCAGATCGTGAAACATGACGGGAAGGCCAAGCAAATAGGTGCCGCGCCAGCGCTCCAATGTTTGCAGCAGCAGCGCGGGATCCAGAACGCGCGTAATGGCAACCGTCGCGCCATTGAGCAACGAGGGCAGATACAGCATGCCAAAGCCGATCATATGGGCCATCGAAGACGTGACCACCACGACCTGGTCCTCATCGAGATACGCATGCCGCATCGCCTGCGCAGTTTCAAGGAGCGTCCGATGCGAATGCGTGACCCCCTTAGGATGCGCCGTTGTGCCCGAGGTATATAGAATGGCCGAGGTCTGATCGGGATCAATATCAGGAAGCACGCCCCAGCCTGCAGACGGGCGGAGTAGTTCGCCAAAAGACTGCGTCTCGAAGACGGCCGTAACATCTCCCGTAAGGAAATAACGGTCAAGACCAGGCAAGCGGGTTCGGAGGTTCGATACTTCAGCAAACAAATCCGGTTGCCCCACATAGCAAACGGCGCCGCTGTGGCGAAGAATGTAGTCGATTTCAATGCCTTTGAGCCGCACATTGATGGGCACGGCGATACATCCTGCCTTCAGGCAGCCAAGGTAAGCAAAGGCAAGTTCAGGACCGTTCATGAAATGGAGGGCTATCCGGTCTCCAGGTTCCATGCCTGCCGCCAGGAAGTTGAGCGCTATGTTGTCGGTGATGCGATCAAGCTCGGCATAGGTCCAGGATTGCTCGTCACAAGTAATGGCGACTTTACCGGGAGCACGAATGAGCGATTGCCGGAAGGCTTGGATGAGATTCATGGCTCCTCCTAGTGCAAGAGCATCATTCACCGGCCGCACGGCCCAGGGGCAGTGTGAAACCGTTTTAAACGGTTATAAGTACTTGGCGGGCAGGTCACGGCGATCCAAGCGCCGGGTAGGCAACTAATGGCAAACCCAGCTTGTTCAAAAATGAGCGGAAACGCATATCTTCGCGCAAGTGGTCAAAACGGGGATCCGTGGCCAGGTAGATCAACCACACTGCTCGTTCGTGGTAACTGCGCTCCAGCCAATCGAAGAGCTTATCATCGCCAAGCCCGAGGAAGATCAGTGCCCGCCCGAAAGGGGATACATAGCGGCACCGGGCAAGATCGTCCAGATCGCCCAATAACTTGTGAGCTTCGGTGATTCGACCGGCCAGCGCGTACGCTCGTCCCAGCGCTCCGATAGCGGATGGAACTCCCCCCGAAAGCACTTTGGCCTGTTCAAAGCAGCTGATGGCGTCGTCGTACCGTCCGTGTGCTTCGTGACATCGCCCTAAAGCAACAGCCGCACGCCAGAAGCCTGCATCGAGTTCAAGCGCGCGGCGGCATTCGGCCTCGGCTTCGTCTGTCCGGCGCGCCAAGAGGAGCACGGCGGCTCTGCTGGCGGCTACAAAGAGGGAGAGAGGGTCGACTCGTCTCGCTTCGTCAAGCATGGTAAGGGCCTCTTCTGTCCGGGCCATCGGTAAGAGGACGAACATGGCAAACATGTGGGTGGAGAAGTTGTTCACGGGTTTAGCCAGAAGCGATCGCCGAAACAGTGTTTCCGCTCCGGCCCAGTCCCACTCCAAGATTGCCTTGGTGCAAGCTACGACGGAGAGTGCCTCTCCCTCGTGGTTACTGATCTCAAGCGCACGCGCTGCTGCTTCTCGTGCTCTCGGCATGGCATCGAGTGGAGCATCCATGGCGAACGTGCCGAGATAAAACCAGGCAGTGGCCAGCCCGCTAAAGGCGGCTGCAAACCGAGGAGCAAGCACCAGAGCCTGATTAAAGCAATCTATTGCGCGATGGAACGACTCGCGTGTTTGTTGGTTCAGGTGATACCGGCCGCGAAGATTCCAGGTATATGCTTCAAAATTGCCGGCGCTTCCGGGTGACGGAGCTTGTGGCCGGCCTTCGGCGCTTACACGCAGCATGTTCACGATCTCGCGGGCTATTTCGTCTTGAACCGCGAAGACATCGTCGATGTGCCGGTCGTAACGGCGGGACCAAACCTGGTAGCCGTCGGTGGTGCTGACCAACTGCGCGGTCACCCGCAACTGGTCGCGGGATTTGCGAACGCTGCCTTCGAGTACAAACCCCACACTCAAGGCCCGGCCGATTTCCCGGACATCCGGGTTTTTGTGTTTGAAGGCGAAGGATGAGCTGCGCGCGACCACACGAATTGCTTCGATGGACGACAGGGCATGGATGATTTCCTCGGTCAAACCGTCGCTGAAGTACTCTTCCGGCTCAGGACTGAGATTGGAAAATGGTAGGACCGCGATCGCGGATTGATTCGAGGTTTTGCCGGAGGGATGAGAGAAGCTTGGCTTAACGGAAGCTTCGCAAAACACCGGGGTGTAGCTTCCCTTGGGAAGATCAATCGTGAGTGAATCCATTGCGCCTTCTGACGCATAGTACTCGCGGAGCTTTGAGCGTAAGCGAGCGGCATCTACTCGCACGACCGAGGTGATCCGGGGATCGAATTCCTGATGCAATGCATACAGTCGGATGCCGATGGTCATCTCCTTCAAGGGCTCTTCCGGTAGGGAGAGGGTGTGCTCGACGATGAACTCCAGAAACCGCCGCATGCGTTCGGCTTTTTCGAAGCCTGCACTTGCGAGCACCTTGCGAAGGTGCGGCCGTATTGTCTCCGGATCTAGGGCCAAATCGGCTTTCTCCTGCCACATTCATAGGGACCAGCGGACGGCATGGAACATGATCGACTAAGTCTATTCCAGCCGGAAGGTAATGGTCGCGACCATAATTTAACCCCTTGATGCCCCAGCCCTAACCCTGGGCTGGCTAACATTTGGCGGGGCGGCCCTGTAGGTCTAGGGAGGGGATGCGGCGGCGGTACCACGCCTTTGATGCTTTGACCTTCACGGTTTAACCTCGGTGAGGAGCAGCTCAAGGGCTGCACGCAGCGGGGCCGGCAGCGAAGTTGGCCGCCGTGTAGCACGATCTACAAACACGTGCACAAACCAACCCTCTGCCGCCAGGCTGCCCTCGCTGCTAAATAGACCTATTCCGTAACGCACGCTCGACCTGCCGATATGCTCCACACGCAAGCCTGCCTCGACCGTCTCAGGAAATGTGAGCTCGCGCAGAAACCGGCAGTGGGACTCGGCGCATACGCCGATGACCGGTCCGGCGAGAAAGTCCAGCCCTCCCTCTTTAATCAGATATGTGCTGATGACGGTGTCGAAATAGCTATAGTACTCAATGTTGTTGACATGACCGTACACATCATTGTCTCTCCAGCGGGTAGGGATGGGCTGGAAATACTTGTAGTTCTCCCGTGACTCAGGCATCCGGAAGACTCCTTTCCGGCGGAATCGACTGGTATCGCATCTCCTTACCTTCCCGCCCCCTTAACTTCCGAGGCCAGCGTTGAGCCGGAAATATCAAACACGCTGCGGATTTTTGCTGCCAGAGCAGCGAACTCCGCGGTGCCGAGCAGTTCGGCCGATCGGGGGCGGGCGAAGGGAACGTCGATAACCGCCGCAACACGGCCGGGACGCGGCGTCAGAACCACCACCCGGTCGCTCAGAAAGACCGATTCAGCAATTCCGTGGGTTACAAACAGCACCGTCTTGTGCTGCCCGGACCAGATGCGCTGCAACTCGATGTTCATCGTCTCTCGCGTCATCGCATCCAAGGCGGCAAAGGGTTCATCCATCAGCAGGATTTTCGGATCGTGCACCAGGGCCCGCGCGAGCGCGACACGCTGCTGCATTCCACCCGAAAGCTCGTTAGGAAGCCGCTTCTCAAAATCGCCGAGCCCCACCATACGGATGAGCTCGCGCGCACGATCCTGATAGTCGCCAATCCGCCGCCCCTGCACGTCCACCGGCAACAGCACATTGCGCATGACTGAGAGCCAGGGCAGCAGCAAAGCCTGTTGGAATACCAGCCCGACGTCGGGCCGCGGCGCGCGCACTTCAACACCGCCCACCAGAACCTTGCCCGAGTTCGGAGCCAGCAACCCTGCGACCATGCGCAACAAGGTGGTCTTGCCGCAGCCGCTGGGGCCCAGCAGAGAGACGAATTCACCAGATTTGATGTCGAGGTGAACCCCGGCCAAAGCGTTGAGCTGCTGCCCCTCGCGGGTTTCAAACCGGTGCCCGACATCAACGAATGTGATGCCTTCAGAGGACGAAGACCGGATAGGGCTCTTGGTCACGTTAGTTATTTCCAGTTTCGCGCCTGGTTGACGATGACGGAATGATCAAACTGATTGTACTGGGCAGCAAACGCGTTGGTGAACAAGTCGGTGGGGGCGATGGGAGCGGAAATCTGCCCGGCATTGATCAGGTAGGCCTCGATCTTTTCAAAGATAGCAGCCTGCTGGCTACCCCACTGAAAATCTACCGGGAGCTGATCCGCACCCATGTCAACCATCTGCGCCTTGATGATCGCTAGATCGGTCGCGAGAGCCTTTGGATCGTTCCTGTCTTTGGGCGCGCGATCGGGATATTGCTTCCAGAAGGCATGGACGGCGGCCTCGGGGTTGGTCATAAGAAAGACGGTGGCCTTGGCAGTCGCCCGCCCTAGCCTGGCAATGACATCCGGGTTTTTGGCGAGGAAGGATTGGGTGGCGAACAAATTGTAACTGTATTGGTCCATTTCGCCAGGCGGTACGGGCAGAACGCGTACTGCATATCCGGCGATCCGCTGGCGCGCGATGCCTCCGGTGAAGGTGACTTCAGCGTCCACGCTTTTGTTCTTCAACGCCACGAAGGAGGGTGTTCCGTAACCGACACTGAGCAGTTGCACATCGTTCAGACTCATGCCGGCCTGTTTGAGGCATGCCCGCAGATAGGTCGCGCTGCCGCTGCCGAGATCGTTCACGCCGACCCTCTTGCCCTTGAGGTCGCGCACCGATTGGATGGGCGAATCCGGGTTGACGACGATATGGTTGGTGGCGCGCCGGCAGACAGCGTAGAAGGAGATGAGCGGAATTTTGAGCTTGACGCGCTGAATCACGATCGGATCCGGCTGCGCAAGGCCTACATCGGCTCGCCCGGAAAGAAGCAATTGCGCGACCGAAGCCGACGACTGGCCGGGCACAACCGCAACGTCGAGCCCTTCCTCCTGGTAATAGCCGAGGGCCTTGGGGAGGGTGGCGTAGGGATAACCGACATTCAGATCAGCGGTAGCGACAGCATAAGTGATTTTTCTCAGCGGGCCATCGTAGGCCAACAACGGCGCAGCCTTGGCCAAGCCACTCGATGCAGCGAGGATGCCGAGGCGGCTCAAGAAGCCGCGGCGTGATATGCGATTTGGATACAGAGCGACCTCACTTTCCCCTGAAGAGATGGCTCGCCCACCTCAGGCGCCGCGTGCTCCGTCGGGTTGATGCCCCCAGAACACCAGGCGCTGACCGAGGAGGCGAATGATGGCGTGCAATAAGAATCCTGTGAGTGATAAGACTGCCAGCGCGGCGAATTCGCCCGCCATGTCGAGATTGGTGTTGTAGGTGAGGATGCGGTAGCCAAGTCCGCCAACCGCACCGAGGAACTCCGATACTACCGCCGCGATGATGGCCAGCACGATGGCCAGTTCGAGGCCGGCGAACAAAGCGGGCAAGGCGCTGGGAAGCTTGACGCGCATGAAAACACGCCAGCGCCGGCCGCAATAAGCGCGCAGCATTTCGAGTTGATTGGGATCCGTGCGCTCGAGCCCCGATAGGGTGTTGATGAGAACAGGAAAGAAGACGGTGGATACGACCAGGGCCACCTTCGACTCAATACCAAAACCAAACCAGATCAAAAACATTGGCGCCAGCGCCGTCTTGGGAACCGATTGGAGGCCGATCACATACGGATACACAATGGTGCGCACGGGACGAAATTCGGAGATGACCAGGGCCAGAAAGAAGCCCACAAAGCTACCGCCAAAGAAGCCGATCATGACCTCCCGCAGAGTCACAACGAGATCTTTTTGCAAGGTGCCATCGGCGAGATTCGCCCATAGGGATTTCCAAACTTCGAGAGGACTGGGAAAGATGGCGGGCGAGACATCGAATTTTGTGGTGTACCACTGCCAAAAACAAACGAGGAGAATTGCGCTCAGGAGCCAGGCTGCGAAACGCGATGCTTTTCTGTACGCGGGGCGACTCATGATGCGAACGCTCCCACCTCGGCAAAGCGCTTCTTTTGCCAGGCCAGCGCGGCGGAAACTCCCTGCTCCTTGGCGATGCGCGTGAACTCATTGGCAGGCGCTGCACTGAGCCCCATCACGGAGCGGTCCTGGGCGATGTCGAGAAGTGTGGCATAGCCCATGACATCATAAAAACGATTGAGAAGGCTCTTGTTCCTGGTGAGTGTGCCGGGCGGCAGGAGGCACATGTGGCGCACCACCTGATCGACGCGCGCATCGAGCGCGTCGGCTCTCACCGCTTCGTTGATCAACCCCCACGATTCGGCTTGCTTCGCATCCAGACGGCGGCCGGTGAGCACCAGCTCCTTGAAGTGGCGAGGGGGCAAAGCCCAGGCCAAAATGGGTGACATGGTGCTGCCGCCGAACTTCACTTCCGGCTCGCCAAAAAAGGCATCTTCGCTGGCATAGGCAAGATCGCAGGAAAGACTCAAGGCGAGGCCGCCGCCCAGACACGCGCCACGAATTTTGGCGACCACCGGCTGAGGCAGCGACCAAAGACGCTCGAGGCCAGAATAGGCGAGGCGAAAATGGTTGGCCCAGCCGGCGGGGGTCCGCTCGGGCATGTCCTTGTCGACGCTCACGTCGAACCCGGCGGAGAAGGCGCGGCCTTCGCCGGTCAAGACGACGACACGGATGGCCTCATCGGCTGCGATACGATCAAGGGCCGCGACCAGTTCCTTCATCACTTCGTCGGTCAGGGCGTTGAGCTTATGAGGACGCGCGATGGTCAGCGTGGCAACGGCCTCTTCCGTGTGGCAGTGAATGAGGGGTGAAGAACTCATGGTTGAAGCCTCGGGAAGAGCAGAAGACGGGCGTCGGCGATGATGCCGCCGGGGTGCCGGGCGTTGACGATGACCGGGTTCAGCTCGAACACCTCGAGCCGATTGCCGATAGCTGCCGCAAGTTGGCCGACTCGCAGAATCAAGTTGGCGAGTTGATCGAAATCGGCTTTGGGGCCACCGCGAAAACCGTCGAGCAGAGGACGAACGCCGCTGCGTTCTATCAGCTCAAGAGCGTCCGTGTGGTCGAAGGGCGGCACAAGCATCGCGTTGCGATCGAGAATCTCGAGCAGCCGCCCCCCAAGGCCGAAGACGACCACGAAGCCGAAGCTTTCGTCTGGCTTGACACCGATGAAGACTTCGATGCCACTGTCTATCTGAGAGGAAACGACCACTCCTTCGCCGGGAAAGGTTCCTACCGGTGGATCGAGACAGGTCCGGAGTTGGTCGTAGGTGCGCGCCGCCGTCTCCGTCGTTACGCCGAGCGCAACGCCGCCGACGTCGCTCTTGTGGACGACGCGTGCGGTGTCGATTTTCATGACGACCCGTGGTCCGAGATCGCTGGCCGCCTGCTCGGCTTCCGGCAACCCGGCAACCCGGCGCATGGGCGGGGCCGGCAATCCCACTGCGGCCAAATATGGAAAGAGATGAGCTTGCCCCATTGCGGTCTCTGTCCTGGTGAGGATGGCAGAAGCGACCTCGGCCGGCTGGGGGAAAACCGGACGCACGTGGGTTTTGATGCTTGCCAGCCGATGCGCATAGGTTGCGAGGTGACGGATGGCGCGCAAGGCTTCGCGGCTTCCCTCCAACGCAGGGATGTTGGCGTCCCTGACTTCTGCCATCACTTCGTCATCGACGGAGCCTGCCCGAGTGGCCATCACCAGTATGGGCTTTTTAATGAGCGCAGATTCTTTGGCGGCGGCGCCCAACATTTCGCGGTTAAACGAATAGGCGATGTCCGGGCTATCGCGATGAAAGCCCTGGAGCACGGCGACGATGTCCACGGATGGGTCGGCGGCAACGGCGCGGATCGCGCGGCACATGCGGTCCTGGTAGCTGCCGGGAACATTGAAGCCAATGCCGACATCGACGGGATTACGCGGCCACACGTCCGCTGGGAGATGAAGCACGCCTTGCAAGGCGGTCAGCGTTTCTGCCGAGAGCGTGGGCAACGCCACGCCGTGCTCGACACACTGATCGGTTACGGTGCTGAGTTCCCCGCCCGAGGTACCCAACATACCCACGCGAAACAACGCCGGCCGCACTGGCCACGACGCCGCCAGCTCCACGGTCTGCGCCAACTCGTCGAAATCGTCGACAAGTATGAAATTAGCCTGGCTGAGGGCCTGCCGGAAAACGGTCCCCGAGCCTACCATGGCACCGGTGTGCCCGCGCGAGACCGCACCGCCCTCCTGGGTTAGTCCGGCTTTGAGCAAAATGACCGGCTTTTGGGCGGCGTGCGCGCGTTCCGCCAGATCGAACAACGCCGGGGGATTGCGGAACTGTTCGACGAAGGCCACGATAAGCCGGGTGGCTGGATCTTCAATCGCATAGGCGATCAAATCTTCGACGCTGGTGACCGCTTCGTTGCCGGTGGAAGCCAGGAAGGAAAGACCGTGGCGCCCGGCAATGGCCTGCAATAGCGACGCGACGGACCCGCTTTGGCTGATCGCCGCGACCGAACCCGCCCTGCTGCCGGCGGAAATTTTGAAGCTCGAAATCGACACGCGATTGGTGAAACTGAGGAAGCCGAGACAGTTAGGCCCGAGCGCCGGAATACGCGCCTCCGCGCAAAGGCGCTGCAGCCGCTGCTGGCGTTCCGCGCCGGCCGAGCCGCGTTCGAGAAAGCCGCCGGAATGAATCATGAGCGCGCGGGCGCCATGCGCGATCGCTTCCTCAACAGTAGGCAGAACTTTTTCGTCGGGAAGATTGATGGCCACCATGTCAGCAGGCTCGGGCAACGCGGCAAGATTGGGCCAACACTTGCGGCCCATGATTTCGGATCGAGCCGGATTGATGAGAAAAATATCCCCGCTAAAGCCGAGCTCGTCGTTGGTTTGCAGAAAACGGCTGGTAAAGCTCACGCTGCTCTCGCGTCCACTCGCGCCCACGAGGGCGATGCGGCGCGGGTTCGAGATCGCTTCCCACCCTGCGCGGCTGAGACGCGGGGTCCAATTGCTGCTAACGCGGGGCTCGGCCGGAGTACTGGTCACGGCCGCCGACTTTCCCGGCTTTCGAATTCCACCTGAGCGGTTCCGCTGTTGGTGCGAAATCCTAATTCGCTGTGACAAGCGATTTCGAGATCGACAAGACAGCGGCCGTCCACGATGGATTTGCGCGTGACTCGCCCACTGCAGATGACCTTGAAGCCAATCAGCACCCATTCCTCATTGCGCTGAGCGATCCTGGTCACGAATGCGTTGGGGCCGGCCCAGCGCGTGAGCATGGCTCCGAACCATGGGATGCGGAGGACGCCGGGCGCAAAAGCATCGGGGACATGCCCGGTGCGGCCGATGCGGTCGAAGCCGGTGCCGAGGGTGACCGCATTGAACCGCCCCATATCAAAAGCCATCAACGGCCCAAGTTCCCACGGTGGAAGCTCTTCATGCTCGGCGATGTCTTCGAAATATCTCGGCTTATCGTGTCGACGAACGGGCGTGGGAAAGGTTCCAGGCAGGGCGGGCAGCGTGGCAACATTGCGCGTGAACTGGCCCGGCTCGAGCGGCGGGTAGGTCTGCGCGATGGTGCCCGCATCGGCAACGCGCCCGGCATCAAAGCGGAAGGTGAACGAGTTCAGACGGGCAACGATCTCTCCCCGTTGGTTGGTGAAGCGCATTTCTTCATTGACCAGAACGGCATCGCCGAGTTTGCGCGACTTCTTGGGCTCGATGCCTGCAATCCTGCCATAAGAAAAGACTGCATCCCCGGGACGCACGGGACGAAAGAACTCCCAAGCTTCGGTCGCGTTATCGTTGCCTTCCAGTTCCCTGCCTGCGGCATCCCTTATGCCCGGCATCTTGCCTAGCCATGCGGGTGAGCCGTGGGCATAGAGATAACCGGGGGGCGCTATGATGCCGCCCCAGCGAGTGGTCGCGGCGTACTCGGGGTCAAGGTAAAGAGCATTGTGATCGGGAATGCAGTAGGCGAAGTGACGGATACCATCACGCGTGACGTCGTAGTTGAATTGTTCAGGCTGGGGCAGGTCCTTGCCAACGAGCGCGGCGTAGTCCGACAGGTCCAAATGTGTCTCGCCCATCCGGGCTTACCCCTCCCCGCGCCATTTCGCTCAGACTATAGCATACGCAAAAACGGTGCTGAGGCATTTCCGTAGGGCGAGCGATTGTTCATTCCGACTGCAGGAGTGGATTGGTCCCAAGTAAGGTCCAGAGCTTCGATGGTTCGTGCACTCGAACTAGGTATAACTGTTATACTTCCTGGGTGCGGTTCCATTTTGATCGGCGCAAGAGCGAGCGATTGCGGGGGAACCTGAAGCGCGGGATCGGGTTCGAAGAAGCGCTGGAGCTCTTTTCCCATCCCTACTACCAGGATAGCCGTTCGGATGTGGCGGAACAGCATCGAGTGATCGGCTGGGTTGGTGAGCGGCTCTACACCGTCATCTTTGAAGTGCGCGAGGACGAGGAGGGCGAGTTCTATCACTTGGTCACTTTGTGGAAGGCAACTCGCGAGGAGCGAACACTTTATGAAGAAAACGCGTAACGCGAAGACAAAAGCACCGACAGCGGAGAGCATCGCGCGTATGGCTGACGAGGGCAAAGATGTCTCGCGTTTTTTCACAAACAGCGGACGAATGGTATCGCCAGTGCAACGCGTAAATGTGGACTTCACCGCGCCGATGCTGGAAGAACTGGACCGCCAGGCTCAAGAGCTGAACATAAGCCGACAGGCGGTGATCAAGACACTCCTACGCCAGGGGCTTGACCAGCATTACGCATCTACAGCTAGCCGCCAAGTGGATCGGAACCGCACGACTCGGCGCGATTGATGGTGGAAAATTACGGCGGAATGCTGTGGATCCACTTTAAACAAAGTAAAGGCGCCCGCCCTTCCCAAAGGTCGAAAGTCATCCAGCCACTGTCTCTGAGCGTATTGGGGCACGCTCCATCGCGCTGTGCTTCAAACGCTACGTGACCTGATGGCGCAGTACTATAATCGTAAGAGGGCTCGTAGTGCTCGATCGCATAAGTAAAGTTTTCTCCCCGTTGATGCCAGCCCATCTTTTCCAAAGCGTGTATCTTTTACCTTCGTCAAATACATTTTTTCCAGTGCGGCCCTCAAGCTGCACTCGCCTTGGCTTCACCATCGGCTGCTGCTTCAAAAGCAAGCAGCGCCCAATCATAGGCAATCATCGGCAGACCAAGGAGTAGTAGGCATTGAAAGGTAGTAGTTATGATCAGAAGCACAGCTCATCCCCGGGGCACTTGAAGATAAACGGACACAACAAGCCGCGGTTTACGCATCATTCACGAAAGCCGATGTTGAATCGCCCCCTTTCTCCACGCGAAAAACAAGTTGCAAAACTTGTCGCTCATGGAATGACTAACAAAGAAATAGCGGCGATGATGGGAGGGATTACCGAGCAAAGCGTCAAGAACTCTGTGGCCCACATCATGATGAAGACGGGAGCGCCCAATAGAGTGCGCATCGTGATTTGGGCATTAAAGAATAATTTGATTGAAGTAGAAAGTCTATGAGTGATCGATCGAGATTACCGAATTCGCGTCAACCGATTGTGCTCACGGTCGAACCGGGTTCGGTACGTCTCGCTCGTTCTAAAGCGAACTACTCGCTGTGCGGTGGGCGAATTCCGGCTGCCGGAGTTGATCTGTCCCAAGCTTCCGGACGGGTCACGGAGCATCCACCACACAGCGAAATCCGATTGTCCCGGCACGATCCCGGCCCGGGGACATGAGCAGAAACTTCTGGTGTTCGTCGAGGCGGTAGGTCTGGGGAAAGTACCAGATCGATCCTCGCGGCTGATAATACGCACCGCCGCGCAGAATCGCCGCGCGCGTGTGCTGGTCGCGAAACTCGTCGGTCCACTGGGAAACATTTCCGGTCATGTCGAGCAGGCCGAAAGCACTAGCCCCTGCTGGAAACCCATCCACATTGGTTGGCGCGCGCATCACTCGCCCGTGATCGGGGGGAGGAAGCGCTCGATCATTCCACTCATTTCCCCAAGGATACAGGCGGTCGTCGGAGCCCTGCGCAGCGTATTGCCATTCCCAGTCATGCGGCAGCCGCTTTCCGGCCCACGCCGCATACGCGCGTGCATCTTCGATGGAGACCCAGGTCACCGGTTGGTTCGCCGCGCCCGCGGGAAACGTTCCGTTGGACCAGAGGCGCAGAAAATTGTGGCCGTCCGCCGGGCGGTAACGCGCGGCGTCGACGAATTTCTTGAACTCGGCATTGGTTACCGGCGTCCGGTCGATATAGAACGTCTTTATCTGCAGCCGCCGGCGATGAAACCGGCGCGGCGCGTCTTCCCATGGATATTGAACGTCGACGCCAGGATCGTTGCCACCTTCGATTTCGATCCCACGTACGGAGAAATCAAAATCGCTGCCTGGAATCCGAATCATCCCGGGGGGCGCGGAAACTGCTGGTTTTGTCGCCGCCATCTCCACCATGGTCTGGGGCAGGTACTTCCATTCGCGCGAGTACGCGCTGAGAGGGCGTTTGGCGCGCTCGGCCATAAACGCAAGCAGGTCCTTCCATTCGACGGTCAGCGCCGGAGTCATGAGCACTGCGCCAAAGCCAAGGCCTTCGATGGAAAATCGCAGCCTGTCGTTTCCCCCGGCGACGTCGGGAATCAGCTCGACGCCATGCCACAGGTCGTAGTAATGCATCCCGCTGCTGTGCGGTATGCTCAGCTCCTCACCCGAGATGTCGTATTCGTTGCGATTGACCATCGTCCATAGGGTTTCGTTTTTGCCGATGAACTTGCTCGCGAAAACGCCGGACTGCAGGGTCGCCGTATACGGCTCCCAATCCGGGCTTTGCAGCGTTCGCCCCGCCGCTCGCTCGATGCGTGTGAAGCGCAGCACGGCCTCGGCATCGTGCGGCGTAGTGCCATACCAAAAGCCCCACAGGTTTTCGGCCGACACATAACCAATGCCGTTGAAGAAAGCGTGCTGCAGACTGTTGGTCTTATCGCGTGTGAAGCGATCTGTGACGTTGATGGTGTGCCGCCGCTCGAGCCATTTGGCCTGGTTGACCATGGGCACGAACGGATAGGGAGTGTCTTCCCACGTTACCCAGTCGTTCCAACTGATGGTGCTCCATGCCAGCGACTCGTCGCGAATGGCAAATTGAGGTTCGAGGGCAAGCGGATGATGGGCGACATCGGCGGCCGCGTGAAAAGCGGCAGGAACATCTTCAAGGGTGTCGAAATTGACGCCGTCGGCGCCGATTTCCCCCATCAACTGCGCAAGAACGGTGGGGGTGGGTGCGGCCGGCTCGCGCGTGCCCGTGTCCCAGGCAAGGGTGGGGAAGAAGACGCGCACGCCGCGGGCGTGGAATTGGTCGATCATATGGCGAACACCGGAAACTCCGCCGGGCAGGTCGCGAATAAGGTCGAACTGGTTGAGGTCGTCTACGCCAAGATTGGGATAGAGCGGCCAGATGAGAACGGCGTCGATGGGGCCGAGGCGTCCTTCGACATCGGCGAGAAAGCGGTCCACCGTGTATTGATTCTTGTCCGGATCGAAGAATGTGCGGTCCCAGACCAGCATCTGGACTTGCGAATATACGTGCTGCGTCCAGGCAAGCTCGGGCCGCTCGTACTCCGTGCCCTGGTAGCGCAACCGCTGGAGCCGTTCCGCTCGCCACGCTTTCATTTCCGTCCGCCAGGCATCCGCCGCGGCGGGGTTTTCGGGCCCAGGAAGCAATACGTCCGCGGGGCCGGCCGGCTGGGTGAGATTGAGCACGCCGGTCGGCGGGACGAGCGCATGACGCGGACGCCACTCATCGGAAAAGGCAGTGGCAGAAATCAATGCGGAGATGGCGGGAACAAGGTAAAGGAATTTACGCGCAAGGTCTTTGCGGGAGGAGCGCGTAGGTCCTCTGGCGAGGAGCCTCTCCGAGGCGTTTCTGTTCTTTTTCATTGGCAGACAGAGCGAATATAACCGTCGCTTGGTGCCGCGTACAGAAAATCAACCGCTCATTGCGTCGGATCAGTCGAGAGCAGAGGGAAAGAGCGGTGGAATCCCACATCTCGCGAAAAACGAGCGAGATGTGGGGCACCCGTCCTTCGTGAGGGAACGAGAGCCAGATCCCTGGTCGGCTAAAGTCGAAGAGCCACGCCGCCACTGCCCGCTAGCAAGACTATACTTGCCCTGTCGGCTCTGCGCAGTTAGCCGCACGCGGCTACCAGCGCAGGGCAAAGACATCGATTTGTCTTCGGAGCGCAACCATGAAATTGACAGGACTATCCATACTTGGTTTCCGTGCAGGCTCAGTGACCAAAGAAGTCTTCCATGCTACGAACGCCCGCACCGGGGAGCGGCTGGAGACAGACTTTTTCTCTGCAACAGCAGAAGAAGTAGACGCGGCCGCGGTTCTGGCGGACGAAGCTTTTGCTGTTTACAGTCGAGCGACCGGCCGCGAGAAGGCGGCGTTGTTACGCGCCATCGCCACCAATATCGAATCGATTGCTCCGGAATTGATCGAACGTGCGGAACAGGAAACGGCCCTCCCCAAAGCGCGCTTACAGGGTGAAACTGCGCGTACCTGCGGCCAGCTTCGCCTGTTTGCCCAGGTCGCTGAGGAAGGCTCCTGGGTCATGGCTCGCGTCGACCGCCCCGATGCAGAGCGTAAACCTGCTCCCAAGCCGGACCTGCGCTCCATGCTGCGTCCCCTGGGCCCGGTGGTGGTCTTCGGCGCGAGTAACTTTCCCCTGGCGTTTTCCGTGGCCGGCGGGGATACCGCGTCCGCCCTGGCGGCGGGATGTCCGGTCATCGTCAAAGCCCATTCGGCTCATCCCGGCACCAGCGAACTGGTAGGTCAAGCGGTGCAGCAAGCTGTCCGGCAATGCAATTTGCCCGAAGGTGTTTTTTCCCTTCTGTTTGGCCGCGGTGCGCAAATTGGTGTCGCGTTAATGAAACATCCTCTGGTGAAAGCTGGAGGGTTTACTGGATCACGGGGGGCCGGCAGGCAATTAATGGATACGGCGGCGGCGCGGCCGGAACCAATCCCGTTTTATGCCGAGATGAGCAGCACCAACCCGGTGTTCATCCTTCCCGGTGCGTTGAAGGAACGTGCCGCCGGCATCGCCAGCGGACTGCATGCGTCGTTCACCCTGGGAGCGGGTCAGTTTTGCACCAAACCCGGAATGGTATTTTTGCCCGAAGGGACTGACGCTCCGAAGTTCGTTGACCAACTGCGGCAATCAGTGGATGAGTCGGCGCCATTCTACTTGCTCACCGGGGGCATTCGTTCGGCTTATCAAAGCAGCGTTGCCGATCGCAAGAAGCGGCATGGTGTGAGCGTGGTTGCCGAGAAGTCCATCGCCAGTAATGGCCGGGAACTCGGTGTCGGGGCAGCGCTGTTCGAAACAGATGGCCAGACTTTCCTGAAGGACGGGGTACTGGAGGAGGAGATTTTCGGCCCGGCAACCTTGTTGGTCCGCCACGCCAACCGCGAGCAAATGCTGGAGGCCGCACGTAATTTTGAAGGCCACCTCACGGCAACCATCCACGGTACCGAGGAGGACCTGCGCAGTTATGGCGATTTGATTGCGATCCTCGAGAACAAAGCGGGCAGACTTTTGATCAATGGTTTTCCAACCGGAGTAGAGGTTTCCCATGCCATGGTGCATGGCGGACCCTACCCATCGACTTCCGATGGCCGTTCCACCTCGGTGGGCAGCCAGGCGATCTTCCGTTTCACGCGGCTCATCTGTTATCAGAATTTTCCCGACGCTGCACTACCGGCGGAGTTGAGGAATGAAAATCCTCTTCACATCTGGCGCATGGTGGATGGCGAGATGACGAGAGAAGCCGTCATGCAAGCGCAGACAGTCCCACAGTGAAAACAGGCCTGCTCATATGAGTCCCGAAGGAGCCTGATCGACCTGCAGATCTGAGCTGTGGCAAGGAAAAGCAATCGAAACATATCATTTTCGGCCCAGGTACGCCCAGGCGTCCAGATCTATTGGGTTTTGCCAGGCCACAGAGTCCACACTGGGCAGGGAAGCAATAACTCAGGGCTAACGAGGGTGTGTGAAGCGGAAGCCTTCTACAAAACCAATGTGTCCGGGAGACTTACGGATTCGCTTCGCCCGAAGCGGCGGGGTCGTAGTATTCGCGCCAGGAGGAGATCTTACCGCCCTGCAGGTCTACGATGATGGCGTCGTGTGAGACACCACGCTTGCCGTCTTTCTTTCGAGTGATCGCCCAGTCCCACTCAATGGCTAATTTCTTGCCATCGGGAGAGGCGAAGACATTTTTTATGGTGACGTGCAGATCGGTGAACTCTTTGAAGTAGCCCTTCATGGAGGTGGGCATTTGGGCGGCGGGCGTGTTTCCCTCAGGGGACATCAATACCGCGGTTGGCAGCCAGTCTGAGGCCGCCAAGGTGAAGTCCTGTTGCTCCCAGGCTCTTGCCTGGCGTTCTACCAGTTGCCGGGCTGCTGTTTGCTGGGCTAGCCCGAGGGATGTCGTGAACAGTATGGCTGCTAACAAGAAGTTCTTCGTTCGCTTCACTCTCTTCTCCCCGTAGTTAGCGTGTGATCGTGACCGGCAGCTGCACCGGGGCGGCGGCGTAAAATTTTTGCTGGAGTTCCTCGACACTGTCAAAGTGTTTGCCTTCCACGTGGCGCGCGGGAAGGTCGAAGACCAGCGGCGACTCGGCAAATGGATAAGGGGCGAGGCGGAAGTGACGCTCGCCCAGGCGCTCGACCGCGACCCGGCTCTCGCCGCCTTCGTGCTGAGGCAGCGCATGTTGCAGATCCCCGGGTTGCGGGTAGTCGACGCAACTCAGCAGGGAGAGAGTGTCGCAGGCTTGCAGCAGGCGGAAGTGTTTTTCAATCCGCGACGGCGAAGTCTCTTCTGGCGTAAGGCGCTTATCCGTTGCCAGCCGGGCCCGCAGTTCCTCTTGAAACTCCGCCTGCTTGGCTAGAAATGCGTCGAGCAGCGGGAGTTGGTCCGGTTGGATGGTGGTTCGGTCGGCTCGGGCTGTCAGCAGATTGTAGGTGTGCATGGAGACCAGCAGGGCGGCGTAGGGATCTCTCTCGGCGACCATGCGGACGGCGCGCTCGCGCACGGCGAGATAGTCGGCCAGGTCTATTTCTTCAAAGGCTGAGTATTTGCCTACCAGCTCGACGGAAAAGGCGCTCGGCTTTCCCTGACGGGTGATTTGGGGTTGTTGATCGCGCGCTGCCCAGCCGTCGTCGTGGGCGGTGACACCATGCAGCACCTGCTCGCGCGGTTCAGGGGCAAGGAAAAGTTCGTTGCCCCATTGCTCGGCGAAGGCTCCTGCCAAGTGGGCGTGGTCCACGTGGGTTACCAACCACCAGCCGGTTTTCGATTCAAGGCGAAGCATCGTTCCTCCCTCAGCGTCACGGCTGAAGCCGTGCCCTTCGTTCAACTCTATTCATCCGTCATGGTGCGCGCGGACTCATGCCAGTTGTGCAGAAAATACCATTCTAAAAACATGACCAGGAAGAAGAAGGCAAAGCCTAACACGGTCGCGGCCAGCACCAGGGCGAAAAGATAATCCGTCTGCAGCTGGGCGCTGGCGTACAGAATAGAGTAGCCCAGACCACCCTCCCCTACCCTGCTGGAGCCGGCAAAGAGTTCCCCGGTAATCGCGCCGATCACAGAGATGCCGGCGGCTATGCGGATCCCCACAAAGAGCGATGGCACGGCATGGGGCAGACGTAGCCGGGTGAGGATCTGTAAGCGCGAAGCATTGTGCATGAGGAAGAGATGGATGAGATTCGGCTCTACGCTGATCAGACCTTGGGTGGTGTTGGCGATAATCGGCGCCAGGCAGATGATAAAAGCCACCAGCGTGACCGATAATATGCCCGGGCCTACCCACATCAAAATCAAGGGCGCCACGGCGACGATGGGCACGGTCTGTAACAGGATGGTGTAGGGATAGAGCATGCGGCGTATCCAGCGGGATTGCGCGAAGAGCAACGCGACCAGTACCCCGACAACAATACTGGCTATCAGGCCTCCTGCCGCCTCCTCAGAGGTGATGGCCAGCGAGGCCACCAGCGAAGGGAAACGGGCGACCACTGACCTGCCCACGGCCAAAGGCGGCGGCAGCATGTAGGGCGGCAGATGCAAGAGCAGGCCCAGGCCCTGCCACAGCAACAGAAGCCCGGCAAAGACGGCCAGCGCGTTGAGCAGGGTGAGAGCATACTTCTTCATGCGCTGTGTACTCCGCGCAGCGAACGGGAGACACGGGTCACGTAGGATTCGAACTCCGGACTCTCCCGCGTGAGGCTGGTGCGGGGAAAGGGGAGGTTAATTTCTATTTCCTGCGCGATGCGGCCCGGCGATGGCGCCAGCACAATGATGCGGGTGGAGAGAAAAACAGCCTCGGAGACGGAGTGAGTGACGAAGACCGCGGTCCAATTTTGTTCCGCCCGCAGACGCAGCAGCTCTTCGTTGAGACGATCGCGGGTCATCTCGTCGAGGGCGCCGAAAGGCTCGTCCATCAGCAGCAAGCGCGGGGTGGTGGCAAGGGCGCGGGCAACGGAAACGCGCATCTTCATTCCTCCCGAGAGCTGCCGCGGGTAGGCGCGCGCCACGTGGGTGAGGCCTACCAGCTCCAACAAGGTGTCCACTTTTCGTTTGCGGACTTCGCGGGCGACGCGCTCCAGCTCCAGGCCCAGGCCGACATTGCTGGTTACGGTTCTCCAGGGCAACAGGGTCGCGTCTTGAAAGATGTAGGAGATGGTCTCTCTCGCGTTGACTGGGGTCATGCCGTCCACCAGGATGGCGCCGGAGGTCGCGCTGGTAAGGCCGGAAATGAGCTTGAGCAAGGTTGACTTGCCGCAGCCGGAGGGGCCGATCAGGCTGACAAATTCTCCCTTGGCAATGGTGAGATCGATTTGTTGCAGCACCGTGGTGCTGCCATAGCTCTTGCTTACGGCGGAGAGTTCGACTTGCGGTACTCGCAGTTCCCTGCTCATGAGGTTTCCGCCAATGGCAGTTCGAGCCGGGAGGAACGGTCTGCGTCATGCAACACCATTTGGGTGGAGCGCTGCCAATTCCACGAATCCGCAAGCCAGGGCTTCACTTCGGTGGATGGATTGCGGTCGTACAAGGGAAAGGCGCTGCTGGCTATTTCCAGACGGATGGCATCGCCGGCGGCAAAGACACAGGAGGTGGGCTCGAGCTCGATTTGCCAGTGGTGAATGGCATCCGCGGTGTAGCCTTCTTCGCGGAATAGATACGAAGAGCGCGCGATGCCTATGCAGACAAAATCGGCTTGACCATTGGGGCGCAGACGCACCAGTTTGGCGGTGAAGTCGGCGTGGCCGGCAGAGGTGACCGCGTAGAGCTTGAGCCGCGGCGATCCGAATATGTGGATTGGTTCGGACAGGGTAGGACCGGTGTAGACCAGGACGTTGTTGCCCAATTCCATCTGGGCTTGATTGATGGGACCCGGCAGCGCAGCCGCACCTCCTGGGCCGAGGACCGGGACCTCAGGATCGTAGATGAAAACGTCGCGCGGTTCGGCAGAGGCGGGAGGTGTGGTCGAGAGAGCGCCGTCGCCTTTGCGCGAATCGGCGCGGCCTGCGCTGTGCAGATAGAGAGAGAGGCTGAGTGGGGGAAAGCTCTCTGCCACGCACCAGCGATTGGCGCCCAGCGCGAAGTGGCGAATGCGGGGCTCGTGGGCGAATTCCCCGCTGCCTTTGAGCCAGTGATTGAACCAACGCAGCAGGAGCGCGTCGGTGTCGAGTAGAGCCTCGGGGCCGAGATTGTGCTCGCCGATTATTTCTCCCCATGGGATGTGCACCCAGGGACCGGCTACCAGATATTGGTCGAGGTGCGCGGACATGGCTAGAAAGCCAGCTACGCTGCCGCCCAGGTAGGTGTCGAACCAGCCGGAGAGGTGGAGGGCGGGGACGGTGATCCGATCGAGCGATTCGCTTACGTCGAGGGCCGCCCAGTAGGGGCCCGGGGTGTCGTGGGTGATCCAGTCGTGCACATAAGTGGGCAGGCCCTCGTGTTGCAGTTGTGGATGCAAGCCGTAAGGCGTAACGAGAGGCTGGCTGCGGAGATCAGTCCATGCTTTCTCCAGACCGTCGCTAGCAGCGCGGAGTTTGCGGCGGCGCGCATCGGCTTTCAACATCTGCAGGCCCCAACCGAGGCTTGAGGCTAGGCGTAAGGCGCCTTGACGGTAGAACCACCCGTGGTAAAGATCGCATGCGGTCTGCGCAGGAGCTATGCAGATCAGGCCTTCTGGCTGCTCGGCTGCAGCTAACAGCTGGGTGAGGCCCTGGTAGGAGAAGCCGTACATGCCTATCTTGCCGTTTGATTCGCTGCGCGTGCGCAGCCAGCGGATGGTTTCCGCTCCATCACGGCCTTCCGTGCGGAAGGGATAGAAGTCGCCTTCGGAATCGCCGCGACCACGCACATCCTGGATGACTACGTTGTAGCCATGGGAGGCGAACCAGACCGGGTGGGCGTAGACCACGGTCGAGGCTATATCCCTACCGTAGGGTTGACGCATGAGCAGGGTTGGGTGCGGTCCCGGCGCCGGTGGGTAGTAGTGGTCGGAGACCAGTACTACTCCGTCTGAAATGGTGCAATGCTGGGCGCGTTCGAGACGAACTCCGGAGCCGCAGTCGATCATGGTTTATTGGCCCTCGCTCATGAATCGCGCTCCAGTAAACCCAGGATTCCATCCTGGGTAATTTTCAGTCGTCCCCGTTCGACAAGCTCAGGGCAGGCTCTGCGGGACTGGTCGTCCTTGGTCGAGCTAACCCAGGACTACCGTCCTAGGCTACTCTCAGCCACACTTGTCCAAATTAGCTCTTGGGGGGCTGTTGTTTTGCCTTTATCAGCAACGACGCTTCCTGCCGAGGGAAAGAAACCGCAGGTCCCTCCACTACGCTGCGCTCCGGTCGGGATGACAATTTTGTTGTGCCACCGGCTGCTAGTTCCGTTGACCGGGCCCAAGGCCAATTCCCGCAACAAAATTGTCATCCCGACCGGAGCGTACCCGGATTTCCTACCACGCGGCACTCATCAACAACCACTTATGCGGCTTTCCGTAGAGAAAGCCGCATGAACTCCGCCGACGCCACCAGTCTCAACAGGAAATCCGGGGGAGCGGAGTGGAGGGACCTGCGGTTTCTTTCCCTCGGCAGAAAGCGTTGTTGCCGCTTTCGTTCGCTCTGACTCCTCTCCAATCTTTTCAAGGAATTAAATAGCCCAACCCTCATCTATCCCCCTAATTTGGACACTTCTGACTCTCAGCCCGTCGGGACTTTTATGGTCTCAAGCTCAGGGCTTGCCAGAGTACTTAAGTATGCAGGCGTCAGGGCTTATGCCAGTTTTCGTAAGCCGCCATGGCGGTCAGGGCAGCCGCGATTCTGGTAGCTGCTTCTTCGATCCAGAGCGCGCCCTTCTCTGCTGTCGCGGGATTGGGATCGCCCATCACTCCGCTGGGCGCAATGTCACGGGTGAGCCAGGCGAAGTTCGCAGGCGAATTCTCCGGACGCAGCAGCTCGGGCTTTTCAATATCCGCGATGTAGTTCACGGTGTACTCGCCAGTGTGTACCAGCTCTGGTATGGCGCTGAGCAGGAATGATGTTTCTACTTCGCCGGCGTGGAAGCCGTAGGCTCGCTCCTGCGCGCCGAGGCCGGTGAAGGCCGCGCCTCCGGAGCCAAAGAGCGAGAACAGACGGAGCCCGAATTCTGCCCGTAGGTCGCGCGCCATCACGTCGACCAGAGACGAGTTGCCCCCATGGGTGTTAAAGAGGACTAGTTTTTTGAAACCGGAGGCGGCGATGCTGGCCCCCAAATCGCGCAACACAGCCATGAAGGTGGTGGAAGATACGGAGAGCGTTCCGGGAAAACCAACGTGCTCGTTGCTCTTGCCGTAACACACAGCGGGTAGGGCGTACACCGATGTTTCCTCCGGTAGCCTCGCCAGCGCCGCGCCAAGAAGAATGCTGTTGATGAGCGTGTCTGTGGCCAGCGGAAGGTGCGGGCCATGCTGCTCGATGGCAGCCGTGGGCAGTACCAGGAGCGTACTGTCGCGGGATAAAGCGTCGACTTGCTTCCAGGTGAGATAGGCGAAGTTGCGGCTATCGGGGATCCAGCTCTTCATGCTATGGAGGCTCCGGCGGGGGCCTTTTCGAAGGTGACCATCTTGCCCGGATTCAGCAGCCCCTTGGTGTCGTACTTGTGTTTGGCCAGCAACTGCACATTGTCACTGCGATAGCGGCCTCCTCCCTCGACATTGTTCACATGGGGATTGGCCACGCTCACCCCGATCTCCCAGCAGTAGTTGATCATTTCATTCAACCGTTCTTCGGTGCTGAAGCGGACCACAGGGATGGAGCCAGGAAAGACCACGCCCTGGGCGTTCTTTATAAATTCGAGGTGCAATAAAAATTCGTCGCCGAAGCGCTGCTTGAGCCGGGAAAACTGGCTGCGAGCGATCACTGCGTCGAAGGCGCATTGCAGGTAGGTGTACGCAGGATCGGCCTTCATGGCCCAGAGGGTGGTGTGGTTCCAGGTGTAATCGGAGAGCAGGGGCAAGGTGCGCAGACCCTTGTAAGGCGCGGAGTGAGTCATCACTCCTCCGGCCTCGCGCACGGCCGCTTCGAGGCTGGTGCGCTGATCCTCCGCGATCAGGAAAAAAATGAGCGCCTGGCCCTCGGGGGCGAGTGTGCTTATCGGGCTGAAGAACGAAGGGATCGGCCACTCGAAGGTGGTGACCAGGCGCTTGGTCCAATCGTCTGCGGTCGCCACGCGCTCACTAAAATCAAATGCCTGGTCGAAGGTATCGAACGCCACGGCACATTGCCCCCACTCGACACTTGGGGCCAGCGCCAGCCATACGCGGGTAATGATTCCGTTGGTGCCCCAGGCGTGCAGGATCTCGTGAATGGCTTCTCCTTCATGATGGACGAGGCGGGGTTCCTCTTCCATGGTGACGACGTCGATGGCGCGCACAGTGGCGAAGTCTCGCAGGCCACCGTGAGCCACCGAGCCGATACCTCCCGAACCGCCGGCCAGGAAGCCTCCCACCGAGGCCTTCACTATGGTGGAGGGATAGCAACGAAGCTCCCATCCCACCTTGCGCGCCTCTGCTTCGAGCACGCCCAGGCGCACACCAGGCTGGCAAACCGCGACTCCATCAGCGGTGATGGATTCGATCTGATCGAGGCGCGAGAGATCGAGCAGCACTCCGCCCTGGAGCGGGACCGCCTGGCCATAGTTTCCTGTCCCCGCCCCCCGCGGTGTAACCGGAATGTCGTGGGCATAGCAGTAGCGAAGGACGTCCTGAATTTCCTTCACGTTCAGCGGGTGAACAACCACGTCGGCGACCTTGCCATCCAGCCGCTTGCGCAGCACGGGAGAGTACCAGTAGAAGTCGCGTGACAGGCGATTGACCACCTGGGGAACGGTCGAGACCCGCGCAGGATCGCCCAGGATGGTTGCCAGGGACACTTCAAGCGGCGTTGTCATGTGGCTGCTCCTTTCTTTCTTATTCCTTACGGGTGCTCCAGGTGGCGAAGGCCTCCAGCATCCGGGGGTGGGTAAATAGGGTATAGCAAAGTTCCCGCAGGATGGGCCCGGTTACGTTGCATCGCATGTCGCTGCGCCGGGCAAGCTCGGCGGCGGGAATGTGGATCTGGCGGCAATGCCGGTTGGCATCCTCGATGGTGGCGCCATAGACCACACGATCGAGCCCTGCCCAGAGAGCATTGGCCATGCACATGGGGCAAGGCTCACAGGTGGAATAAAGTGTATAGCCCTGGAGCCCGTAGCTCTTGCGTTTTTTGCATGCCAGGCGCACGGTGCGCAGCTCGGCATGGGCAGATGGGTCGTTTTCTATGGCCACCGCATTGCGGGCACGCATCAGCGTCTCTCCGCTTTGGCTGTCGACGATCAGGGCGCCGAAGGGCACGGGACGCGGGGTCTTGAAACTAAGGGCGGTAAATTTGACCAGTGCTTTGAGGTGGGATTCATCCGCCGCAGACACGTCACGGACGGAGGATTGTTCGACGATCTCAACGGTCATGGGAAAGTTTAAATCATTTTCCGGCGATCGGGTGCAGGTAGGGCATGGTATACACAAACCGATATGTCTCTCCTGACTCCACTTCAAACAGCCTTGTCTGCACGCGAGCCGGCCTTACCGGCGAAGGAAGCGCTGGCGCGCGCTAATAGCAACGCCGGCCATAATGTGTACCTCGCACTGGATCCCGAGCGGGTACTGGCGGAAGCGACGGCTCTTACTACCCGCTTTCCTGATCCGGCGCAGCGGCCGCCGCTGTTCGGCGTTCCCATCGGGGTTAAAGATTGCTTCGATGTCGCGGGCTACCCAACCACGTGCGGCTCCCATTTTTATGCGGAGAAGAACGGCATCGTAGCGGCCGACTCCGCCGTGGCTGCGAGGCTGCGACAAGCCGGCGCTGTGATCATGGGCAAGACCCATCTGCATCAGCTGGCGTATGGCATCACCGGCGAGAACAGCGAGTACGGCGATTGCGTGCAACCTGAGAATCCGCAGGCACTCACCGGAGGCTCGTCCAGCGGAAGCTCTGCCAGCGTGCAGGAGGGCTCGGCGGTGGCCTCCATCGGGACGGATACCGGCGGCTCTATCCGCGTGCCGGCGGCACTGTGCGGGTTAGCCGGCTATCGCTCTACGCTCGGGCTCGGGGGCGCGCCGGCGTGGGAGGGCGGGTTCCATCTGGCTGTCTCCTTCGACACTTTGGGATGGCTTTTCCGCGATCTGCGCGACGGGCCGGCGTTGGCTGCGGCGCTGCTCGATGTGCCGGTGGTTGCGGCGCCGCAAGCGGTAACCATCGCTGCCGTGGGCGAGGCTTATCTGCACGACTGTGAACCGGCGGTGCTAGAGATGTACCGTGGCTGGCAGACGGAGCTACTGCGGCATGGCGCCCAGATCCGCGTCTTCGAGCCCGATTTCTGGAACGATTCGCGCGAGATATTTGGTGGCATCCAGGCACACGAGGCGGCTGCGGTGCACCGCGGATATTTCGAACACTTCGAACCCACGATCAGGGATCGGCTCGCTTGGGGCGCTTCGCTCTCCGACGCGACCATCGAGGATTTGCGCAAGCGCCACGTGGTGTTTCGCGGGCTCATGGATCAGTTGCTGCAACAGCATGACTTTCTCATGCTGCCGTGCGCACCGATGACCACACTGCCAGTCGGCGCAGATCACTCGGCCACGCGGCTTAAGATCTTGCGCTACACCACCCCGATCAGTTTGGCCGGTACGCCTGCGGTCACGCTGTCGGCAAAATGCGGCGGTGTGCAGTTAGTTGCGGCACGGGGCAGCGACGCCCGGCTGCTCGCTTTCGCAGCCAGCCTGGGCGAGAAAATTGCCATCCAGTAATGAAGACGAGAGTGCTACGCTGCAAAGCATGAGGGCGCCTCTACGACTGCATAGTGCGATTACCGTGTGCTTGCTGGGCATTTGCCTGGTGCTTGGGGGCTGCGAGCGGAAGCAGGCTTCGGACGGGCTCACGCCGGTAAAACTGCAAACGGACTGGTATCCCCAGCCGGAGCATGGTGGCTTTTACGACGCCCAGATTCGTGGCTACTACAAAGACGAAGGTCTGGACGTAACCATTCTTCCCAATGGCCCCTATGTGAACTCCACCCAGGAGGTCTCAGTGAATGCGGTGCAGTTCGCCATGGGGTCTTCGGATAATGTTCTGGAGTCCGTGGGCAACGGTGCGCCATTGGTCGCAGTGATGGCGACCATGCAAAGCGATCCGCAGGCGGTGATGGTGCATCAGGACTCGCCTGTACATAGCTTCAAGGATCTGGATGGTCACGCGGTAGCTGTCAGGCTCGGCGCATCGACGTGGTTTGAGTATCTGGTCAAACGGTACCAGCTAAAGGATGTGCGGGAGATTCCGGCAACCTACAGCGTCGCCAACTTTATCCAGGACCCCGGATATATCCAGCAGATCTTTGTGACCTCGGAACCTTTCTTCGCGCGCCAGGAGGGAGTGCCGGTGCGCACCATGCTCATCAGCGAAACGGGATACAACCCTTACCGTGTGGTGGTGACTTCGCGTGCCTTCCTGCAACAGCATCCGGAGACGGTGGCTAAATTCGTGCGCGCTTCGGTGCGGGGGTGGCGCGATTATCTGATCCACCCGGATGACATCAATGCGGCAATTGCCAAACTCAACCCGGCGATGAGCGTGCCGCAGATGAAGTTCAGCTACGAGGCTTTGCGGGATCAACACTTCATCGCCGGCGAGGATCCTGGCGGAGCTGATTTGGGCCGGTTCGATCCGGCGCGGTGGACGAGTATGTATCAGCAACTTCTGCAGTTGAAGGTGATCTCCAAGCCTTTTGATCCGGCGATTGCTTACACAATGCAGTTCATGCCTAAGGGGAGCTAGCCTCAATTTCTCACGGCTTGATCCGTAACGAAACACGGGTGCCCCATATCTGCCCGGTTTTGGCAGATGTGGGATTCCACGGCCGTCCACCGGTCACTCTCTACCAACAACGGGTCTTCAGGTCCATGGTCAGCTATACTCTGTAGACTCTGGAACCGAAGTTTGTGGAATCCCACATCTGCCAAAACCGGGCAGATATGGGGCACCCGGTTCCTTCTGCATGTCTAGATCCTGATACTAGGATCTTCGCGGGATTCCCCAACCGGCCATGAGCAGTAGCACGATGTAGACAACCTGCATGGCTAAGCGAACCGGTACGCTGGGCAGGTGCAGGCCGCCCACGGTCTGATTGGCGCCGTACACATTTGCCGGGAAGATCGCAATCATTAAAACGGCAAGACAGGCGGAGGCTAAGCGGGTGAACCTGGGCAATAAGAGGCCAATCGCCCCGGCAAGTTCCAGCCCCCCCGTGAACAACACAAGCTGCGGGCGGTAGGGGAAAAAAGGCGGAATGATGGTCGCCAGCAAAGCCGTTCGGATAAAGTGAAGCGGCCCGGAGGCCAGCAACGGCAGCGCCACAATCACGCGTAGAACCCACTGCTTCCGGCCAAAGGAAGCCCGGCCTCCGCGGCCCACAAGAACACACAGGGCCAAGGTAATCATCAAACTTGAGGTGGTAACGAAATAGACCATTCGGCTCGCCGTCTGCGATCATAACGGGGCTGGAGGGTGCGTGGAGACAACAGCTTCTGAGGTTGCGCACTCCAGACCATCTCGTGTTCGCCGAATGCGATTTTTTGCTGTCTCCTTCCTGTTTGTTGCCGGCATCGTCAACTATCTCGACCGCACCTCTTTCTCCATTGCAAATACCAGCATACGTGCCGACCTGGGCCTCTCAGCCACCCGGATCGGCGCGTTGCTCTCCGCCTTTTCGTTGGCCTACGGGATAGCCCAGCTGCCCATCGGCCTGATGCTCGATCGCCTGGGCTCCCGGGTGATTCTGGCCGCAGGCATGTTTGTCTGGTCGCTGGCGCAGATGGCCACCGGCATGGTCAGCAGCTTCGGCGGCTTTATGGCGACCCGCATCTCGCTTGGCGCTGGGGAAGCGCCGATGATGCCTTGTGGCGTGAAGGTGATGAATGATTGGTTCGGCGTGCGCGATCGTGGACTGCCGACCGGACTGCTGACGGCTTCAAACACCCTCGGAGTCACAATCGCCCCTCCAGTGTTGACCGTGATCATGCTCTCCTTTGGCTGGCGAGCCATGTTTGTGAGCGTAGGCCTCTTCAGCCTGCTGCTCTCTCTCGCCTGGTATCCGCTCTATCGCGATCGCGAGCGGGTCGTATTGAGTCCTGCCGAGGCAGAGTTACTGGGCCTGGAGCCGGAGCAACCGCGGACAGAAATGTCGCTGCGCGTCTGGAAACAGCTATTTCGCTTGCGCACCATCTGGGGCATGATGCTGGGTTTCGGCGGGGTCAACTACACCACCTGGCTCTACCTGTCGTGGCTGCCCGGCTATCTGCAGGCGGAACGTCACCTGACGATCGCCAGGACCGGCTGGGTGGCGATCATTCCCTACCTGTTTGGCACCCTGGGCTCGATCGTGAGCGGAGGAGCGTCCAACCGGTTGATCCGGCGGGGCATCGCTCCCATTGCTGCGAGCAAGATCTTGATTGTGGGCGGAATGTTTTGCTCAGCGCTGAGCACGCTCGGGGTGGCTTACGCGCCCACTGCCACAGGCGCCGTGATCTGCGTCAGCAGCGCACTTTTTTTCATCTACTTTGGCGGCAACGCGGGATGGGGGCTGGTGCAGGCAATGTCCCCTGCGCACATGGTCGCCTCGGTCAGCGCGATTCAAAACTTCGGCAGCTTTGTCTGCGCCTCGCTGGCGCCCATCATTACCGGCTGGCTGCTCGACCACACCCACTCCTTCCATATTGCGTTGCTGATCTGCTCGTTGGCCACCACGCTGGGCGCACTGTCGTATTGGTTCATGGTGAAGGATCCGATCCATGAGATCTGAGAAATCGTCCCCCAGCGGCCAAAGCCAATTTCATTTCGAACCAGTTACGTAGTGCCTTCAGCAGAATTGGTTAGTACGCGTTGGACGCCACGAGGCTGTTCTTCTGTACATAAATGCGATAGGCCCTTTGCCCCGTTTCGGCGGGCGGGAACCATCGCTCGTCGTACAAGTAGTAATTCCTGGCGAGCTCTTGCTGAAAGAGCGGCCACGAAGCCAGCTTTCCATAACCAAAGCCATCCGGGTACAACCCGGCGCCAACGACCACTACCCGCGGAGAGTTCTTCTGAAATTGTTGCCAGAATTCTTCGCGTGCATCGCGGATGACTCGTTGCTGAGGCGATCCAAAGATGAGGTAGTCATAGAACAGCCCGGTGGATTGCACCAGCCGCAAGCGGTAAAGCGCATCGGCGCATTCTGCCGGCATAGAGATGCACTGCACATGACCCGAGAGGTCATGACCCCCCAAATGATTTAAATCAGCAGCCAGAGAGTCGGAGAATCGAGTATCCCACGCCTTGTGACTAGCCTCTCTCACGTACATGGGGAGCAGGATCAATGCGAAGGCCAAGCCGCTGGTGGCCAGAATGCGCACCGTTCCGTGGCTTCGTAGACCGCTGACGATTTCCAATCCTACCCACAGGAAGAGAAATGCCAACATCGGATATCGATGATAGGGAAAGCCTTTTCCCTGGGCGACGAACGATGCGATGCCGAAGATGATTCCGGCGGCAAGCAAATTACTTTCCCAATTCCACCCCCGCCACTGCAACACCGCAATCGCCAAAGCAATCAGCGCCAGAAAGCGCACCGACGCCGAGGCGGCCATCGTCATCAGCTTGAGGAAAGGAAGACGCCCGAGGCTCTGATAGAAAGGCATCTCCACGCGCAAGAGGTACCAGAACGAGCCCAGAGAATGTTTGGAGACCAGAAAGGCGCCGACGACGGCAAGCGGAATGAGAAAGCCCAGCAGCGCGTAAAGCGAAGGCCGCAGAATTGGCTCGCCCGTCCGTTTCAACCGCATCCCGGCCAACACCAGGAGGAGGAAGAAAAAAGGTAAGGGCGTCGGCTTGATGGTTGACGCCATGCCGGCGCACAGGCCAAAAGCAAAGACGGCCCACTCGCCGCGGCGGCGGCGAAAGAATTCAAAGAGGAAGGCATACGCGCACAAGAGCAGCACCGCGATGATGAAGTCCCGCTGACCCGCCTGCCCTGCTCCATCTCTGCCGTGGTACAACGCAAAGAGCGTGGCGCCGAAAACCCCGGCAAACCAGTCATAGGGCCGCGCGATAACGATCATGGCCCAGGCGGCGGCGCCGATCAGACTGAAGTCGAAGACTCGCCAGGCGACGGCACCCTCGCCCAGAGTATGCATCACGCTCCAGTTCACCAGGTAGCTGCCCGGCATGTTGATCTCCAGCAGGTCGCGGTAAGGCGCCATTCCGTGATCCATCAGGAAGCACAGGTAATTCAGCTGGACGGGATCGTTCACCAGCTTCCAATGGGCGGTGCAGAGAACAAAGATGCCGAAACAGACAAAGAAGTAGATGCTGAGTAATATTTTGAAGCGTAAGGAAATATGCATTGCCAAATTGGCCCTGTCAGAGTTCCGTGTTGGGTTGCGATGCCTTCTACGATCAACAGCCCCGGCCGGGGACCCGCTAAGCTATAGGACGCAAGCTTGACAGAGTTTGATTACCCCCAAAAGACGTCAAAATACGCCAGAGTGACTTGGCCACTGCCAGGAAAATGACACGCCGCATGCCCAACCCGTCCATGTTGCGAGTCTTTTTGGGCGAACTTGTTGTGGGCAAACGGTTTATACGACGATTGGGGAATGCCGCCCCGATCCGACGCAGCGGATATGATGGACATGGTGCGGAATAGGGATCGAGCATGAGCGTGGTCACGAACGTGGATTCGCTGCGATCGCGGCTGAACTACGAGCCGCAAGTCTTGGGATTTGGAACCAGCGGCCGCCGGGGCAAGGTGGTGGACCTCACGCAACTGGAGATCTATCTCAACGCGCTGGCCGAGTTGGAATATCTGCAGTCGTTGCCGCTCACGGAGGGCGGCATCCGGCGCGGCGAAGATTTTTATTTTGCCTATGATCTGCGGCCCAGCTCCACCGAGTTCGTTGCCCAAGAGGAAGGCCGGGGAGAGATTGCCCAGGCCATCGTCAAGGCCATCGTCGATGCGGGCATGCAAGCGGTGAACCTGGGCCGCATACCTACGCCCGCGCTGGCCAGCTTCGCGTTGTCGCGAAACAAGGGCAGCATCATGGTCACCGGCAGCCACATTCCCTTTGAACGCAACGGTTACAAGACCAACAGCAGCCGGGGCGAACTGCTCAAGCAACAGGAAGCACCGATCAACGAACAGGTACGGCAGCTACGGCAGAGGCTGTACGAGCAGCCCTGGGAGCAATCCTTATTCGATCAGCATGGCATGCTCAAGTGCGGCCATCAGGATCTTCCGCAAGAGCATGGCGACGCGCGCGCCGCGTATATCGAACGCTTCACCCATTTTTTCTCGGGCTCCACGCTCAACGGCAAACGCATCCTTGTCTATCAACACTCGGCTGTGGGGCGGGATTTGCTGGTGGAGATTCTGGAGCGTCTCGGCGCGCAGGTGGCGAAAGGGGGACGCAGCGATACCTTCGTCCCCATCGACACGGAGAATATCGATGCGGCACAACTGGCGGTGATCCAGGGGCTGGCCGATGCGGCCGCCGCAAGCTGTGGGCCGCTCCACGCGGTGGTCTCCACCGACGGCGATAGTGATCGCCCGCTGGTTCTGGGTGTGGATCCGCTCACAGGCCGGGTGCATTTCTTCGGCGGTGACCTGGTCGGAATGGTGGTGGCGGAGTATTTGCAGGCGGACGCGGTGGTGGTACCCATCAGCTGTAACGACGCTATCGACCGGGGAAAGCTCGCGTCCGTGGTAGAGCCGAAGACGCGCATCGGCTCACCCTTCGTGATCGCCGGCATGGAGGCCGCACTCGCTAAAGGAAAAAAGCGCGTCTGTGGATGGGAGCCGAATGGAGGCTTCTTGACCGGCTCACCGATTGCCCGCAACGGCGTTATCCTGCCACCGCTGCTGACCCGGGACGCGGGCTTGCCTATCCTGGGCGTGCTGTTCGCCGCCGAGCAGGATGGGCTCTCGCTGGTGGACCTGTTCGCCCGTCTGCCCAAGCGCTTCAGCCGCGCCGCCCTGTTGAAGCAGTTCCCTCGGGCGACGGCGTTGAAGATCGTGGACCGATTCTCTGCTCCGAACGGCGATGCGGAAGCAATTCGAAAAGATCTGGCGCAGTTTTTTACACCGGCGCAAGGTTTTGCCGATATCAACCACGTGGATTACACCGACGGTGTGCGCATTCTCTTCGCCAACGGCGAGGTGGCGCATGTGCGACCCTCGGGGAACGCGGATGAGTTGCGCATCTATGCGGTCGCTGATACGCAGAGCCGTGCCGACGCGATTGCCGCCATGGGAGTGGCTGAGCCTGCGGGTATCCTGCGCAAGATGGAGAAGGCCGTCGATGGTTGAAGCCGGCGTTGTGAGGCTGCAGGGTGTGGTCCAGCACTACGACTGGGGCGGCTACAACTTCATCCCCGATTTGCTGGGCGTGGAAAACGCGACCCGCAGACCGTTTGCCGAACTGTGGATCGGCGCCCATGCGAAGGCGCCTTCCCTGGCTGATGTTGCGGGAGCCTTGGAGCCGCTCGACAAGCTGATCGCCGAGGCGCCGGATGCCATCCTGGGGCAGGCTGCGAAGGCGCGCTTCGGCGGCCGGCTGCCGTACCTTTTCAAGATTCTCGACGTGCGCAAGATGCTCTCCATTCAGGCGCATCCTACGCTGGAGCAGGCGCGCCGCGGCTTTGCGCGCGAGAACGCCGAGGGCATTGGGCTCGAGGCCAGCTGCAGGAACTACAAAGACAATAACCATAAGCCGGAAATCGGCGTGGCGCTGACCGAGTTCTGGATGCTGCACGGTTTTCGGCCGCTGGAGCAGATCGCAGCGACTTTCACGCAAACGCCTGAGCTGGGTGCGCTGATGCCTGGCTTGGCGCAGCGGCTGATCGAGGCCGAACATGATCATGAGGCTCGCCGCCGATTGCTGCGCGAACTCTATAGCACGCTCATGACGATGCCTCAGGAGCAGGTGGACCTGCTCCTTAATGGGCTGCTTGCCCGGCTGCAGGCCAATCCAATCTCGGATAAGAACAGCGCGGACTACTGGGCATTGCGGGCGGCGGAGAATTTTCCCTTGCCCGGGGGACACCGTGATCGCGGAATCTTCAGCGTCTACCTCCTGAACTTGGTCCACCTCTTGCCAGGGCAAGGCACCTTCCAGCCGGCGGGAGTTCTGCACGCATATCTGGAAGGAGTCAATGTTGAGCTGATGGCCAACTCTGACAACGTGCTGCGCGGAGGGCTGACAACCAAGCACGTGGACGTTCCGGAACTGCTCAGTATCCTCACCTTCGAGGGCGGTACTCCCAATGTCGTCGGTGGAGAACCGGTGAGCAGCCAGGAACGTGTCTATCGAACCCCGGCGGAGGAGTTCGAATTGAGCCGCATCGGGCTCATGCCACACAGTCGCTATGCCGGCGATGCGCCTTACGGCCCAAAAGCACTGCTGGTATTGGATGGGACGGCCACGTTGAGTTCGGCCGGGAAACGCTTATCCCTCGGGCGGGGATCCATTGCTTTTGTGCCCTGCGGTACGCAATTTGTCATGGAGACGCAGGCCGAGGATTTGGTGGTCTTCCAGGCTAGCCTTCCCCGGCACGCCCGGGGTGTGGCGTGATGCGAGGGAACCAGAGACAAACTCCCTGTGGGACTGAGTGCGTAAACGATCTTCTTCATTGACAGGCTAGAAAAGCTTCAACTTCAGCAGCTGACGGTAGTGAGGGTTGAGCGCCGGCCCGGGTTACGGAGATCGCTGCGGCAGCAGAGGCGTAACGGGCGGCGTCGGCGGGTGGTTTTCCCCGCGTTAGGGCAACGGCGAAGGCCGCGTTGAAGCAGTCCCCGGCTGCAGTGGTGTCGACAACCTTCACGGGAAAGGCGGGAATCTGCTGTGCAGCGCAATCGCGTCCGGCGAGAAAGACTCCCTGCGACCCGAGCTTAAGGGCTACATTCCGCACCCCCATCGCCAGCAATTTTTCTGCGGCCGCTGGGGGATCGATACTGACGCGACCCAACAGGATTTGCGCCTCGGTCTCGTTGGGGGTGAGCCAGGTGGTACGACGCAGCAAAGCTTCCGGCAGGGGTATCGCGGGAGCAGGGTCCAGCATCAAGGGAGTCTTCGCCTCCCCGGCTTGTTCTGCCAGGCGTATGACTGCTTCCAGTGAAGTCTCCAACTGCACCAGGATCATTTTGGCTTGCTGCACGATCTCCAGGTGAGCATCGATATACGCGGCAGAAAGCAAACGGTTCGCACCTGAGACCACGATGATGGAGTTCTCCCCGTTGTCTGCCCGCGAGATGTGGGCCACTCCGCAGGGTCCGGCCACCATCTGAACCGCGTGGGTATCAACGCCGGCGGTCTTCAGGCCAGACAGCAGCCGCTCGGTGAAAAGGTCGGTGCCGAGAGACGCAATCATTTCCACTTGCGCCCCCAGCTTGGCGATGGCTACCGCCTGGTTGGCGCCCTTGCCTCCGTTGAATACATCGAAGCTGCTACCGAGAATCGTCTCGCCCGGCGTGGGCAGGCGGTTCGCACATGCCACCAGGTCGATATTGATGCTACCGACTACCAACAGCCTCTTCTCCACGTGGTTCTCCCCTCCATGCGCGGCCGCTGAGGCCGCCGACGGAAAGGATATCGCTACTCGGAGAGATGAGCCAGGAAGGTGGAGGCGCGGGCCGGAATCGAACCAGCATTAAAAGGCTTTGCAGACCTTCCCCTGACCGCTTGGGTTCCGCGCCATTCTGAGTGACTGCCTGCTAGTACAGGCGGTCAGTTCTTTGGTGTGAGGTAACTTTAGATCCATTTTGCTGTGGAAGACTACACCATTTGTCCGGCGTGGTTGCCCTTGGTAACCGAAATGGAGTACCGAAGCACACCGCTGGTCGAAGGAAGCTCTTGCTTTGCTGGAAGCCGTACCGGCTGGCCGGGTGGAAACGTAGTCTGACACATCCTGATAGTCGTCCAAGCAAGCACCGGCCGGATGGAGTGCCCGGTTCTGAAACCATCAGCCCCTATGATGCTTCGGATACATACGTTTTCCACACCTCTCTTGCCTGCCGCCGCTTTTCCGATGAGGTCTGCAGGTGAGTATGGGCAGGGAACTTGTAACTTCACTCTTATGCGCCGGAGCATCGGCCTGTCTGGCATTACTGATCTCCATCGGCCTCCCGGCGAATGCAGGTGCGGCCAACAGCCGGGCGGCCAAAGACCCCGGAGTACGTGCGGCGAGCGCGGGCGCCGGCGCTCCACTCTCGGGTCTCAGCGCAGATCAGCTGGCATACTTTCAGGACGGCTTGTCTCGCTTTTTGGCGGTAGATTCTGTCGGCGGAACCATTCCGGGCGAGACCGACTCTGGACTCGGACCGGCTTACAATTCAAATAGCTGCGGGAGCTGCCATGCGCAGCCAGCGGCCGGCGGGACAAGCCCGGGTACGAATCCTCAGATTGCAGCAGCTACCGCGAATGGCGCCACCAACTCGATCCCGGACTTCCTCTCTGCCGGCGGGCCGGTGCGCGAGGCACGATTTTCCTTCCTGCTTAACTCCAACGGCAGCTTGAGTCAAACTCCGGATGGTGGTGTTCACGATCTCTTCACCATCGCCGGGCGGACGGACGCACCCGGCTGCAACATGACGCAGCCCGACTTTGCCCGAATGCAGGAACTGGGAAACCTGACCTTTCGCATGCCGACGCCGTTGTTCGGCGCGGGATTAATCGAGAATATTCCGGAAGCAACCATTTATGCCAACATGGCCGCGAACGCGCAGCTCAAGCAGAGTCTGGGAATTTCCGGCCATCCCAACATCAGCGGCAACGATGGTACGGTCACGCGCTTCGGATGGAAAGCGCAGAACAAGTCGGTCGAGATCTTTGCGGGAGAAGCCTATAACGTCGAAATGGGCGTGACCAACGAACTATTTCCGGACGAGCGTTCCCTGCCCCCTGCCTCATGTCTCTTCAACCCGCCGCCGGAGGATACGACCAACTTTCCCGCTTCCGGAGCGGAGATCCTGAGCGATGTCGTGGCCTTTTCGAATTTCATACGTTTCCTGGCGCCGGCAGCGCCCTCACTGCAAGGCATCCCCGGCAATCCTTCTGCTCAATCCATCGCCAACGGCCAGTCCCTGTTCAAGAGTGTCCAGTGCAGCCTGTGCCATACCCCGGTTCTGCAGACAAGCACCTCGTCCCTGACTGCAGGCTTGAGCAATCAAAGCGCGGCGCTCTATTCAGATTTATTGGTGCACCACATGGGATCCGGGCTGGCTGACAACATTTCTCAGGGCACCGCGGGGCCGGATGAGTTCCGCACGGCGCCTTTGTGGGGATTGGGGCAGCGCCTGTTCTTTCTCCACGATGGGCGCGCTGACTCCTCCAATGGCGGCCTGCTCAAGGCCATTGAGGACCATGCTGGTTCCGGTTCAGAGGCCAACCGCGTAATCAGCCTGTTTCAGCTATTGAATGCTCAGCAGCAACAGGACTTGCTGAATTTCTTGCGGTCGCTGTAGCGTTTGCGGCGATGGTAAGTAAGACACTGGCGAAAAAATCGGTGTATACGCAAGCCCGGAAGACGATACTCTTATGCAGATTTGAGACTGCCAGGAGGATCGATGATCTGGGAAGCGGGTAACGGGCGTAGAGAGTTTCTAAAGCTTGCGGCATTCAGCCTGGCGGGAGTCACCACTCCTTCGGCGCGAGGCTTGTACCAGGCTCAACGGGACGTGATCCAGCGGCCGGAGACTCCGGAGCGCGCCATGAATCTGCTGGTCGAGGGCAACCACCGTTTCGTGGCCCAGAACTTGGTCTCGTTTCGCGAAGATCTGGACATTCTCAAAGCGCACTCCGAGGAGCACCAGGAACCTTTCGCTGCCGTGCTTTCCTGCGCCGACTCGCGCGTGCCGGTGGAGTTGGTTTTCGACCAGAGCATTGGTCATCTATTCGTGGTGCGTGTGGCCGGCAATATTGCTACCCCGGACACCATCGCCAGCCTGGAATATGGTGCGGCGGTGTTGGGAGTGAAAGCCATTCTGGTACTGGGACATACCAATTGCGGCGCCGTCAAGGCTACCTTGGCCGGCAAGGCAGTACCGGGGCAGATCAGCACACTTTATCAGTACATACACCCAGCGATCGCCGGGGCCAACGGCGACTTGACAACCGCCAGCCGGCAAAATGCCAGTCTGCAAGCGTCGGTCTTGCGTGAGACCTCACCGGTTTTAGCCGACATGGTAAAGCAGAAGAAGCTGGGCATCGGTGCAGCCATCTACGATGTTGGCAGCGGAAAAATCACCATGCTCCAGGCCTGAGCTGTCTTCCCTCCCATGATCCCGTATGATCAACAAGGTAATCTCATGCTCTGGAACTGGCTAGCCGATAGCCAATAGGGATAACGCTGAATTGGAAGAACGCGATGGAACTACGTTAGTTACAAACTTGGTTCACGCCATCGTTGTATCCGCCGTTGCTGGCAGAATCCTTTCCAATTGCCCACCACAAAAGTTGTAGCTCCTCACATCTAGTGAGCGATCTGTCGAGTGCTACTTTCTAATTAGTGAAAAGCGGGATAGGTTTTGGGCTACTTAAAGCTAAGTGTCGACGAAACCAAACCTTCCTAACCCACAGCAATTGTGATGATTGGGCGCTGATGGCGAGATCTCCGCGTTAGCTTATGGGCCGCCCATTTTTGCGCCACTAGTGTGGTTGCAAATGATGTGATGCCACCTCGGGTACCAACTGAGTAATGTTACTTGGCGGGCAACCGATATGTTTAGGATGGCGCTGTACTGGGTATCTATTCTACGTTCGTGCTTAGTATTAGGTTGGCTTCACGCATAAGAAAGAAGATAGAAGCTCCGTGAGTGCGAACCAAGGACTGTTTAAATGTGGAATGTATCTTTGTCTGCCGGTAGAAGAATCGTATCCTCTAGCCGCCTGATTTCCAGGTTGCTGCTGACGGCTGCCTGTACGGTGGCGACAGCGGCGCAAGCGGCTCCGCTGGTCACGACGACGACACTCACGCTTTCTTCGTCATCGATAACCTGGCACACGCCGGTGACTCTCAGTGCACAGGTCGCAGCCGGCGGGACGCCGGTGTCAACAGGCTTCGTCACCTTCTGCGATGCATCAGGGCTTTACGCTCACTGCGAGGACTCGGCCATCGTGGGCAGCGGACAGGTGGTCGCAGGGACGGCGACGTTCACATTTTTCCCTGCGCCCGGAATCCATAAATATACAGCGAAGTTCGATGGCACGACGGCTGCCGCAGCCAGCACCTCCAGCGCGCAAAGCCTGACGGTGACCGGCCTCTATCCCACGACTACATCGATTGCGGCAACCGGCAACCCCAGCGGCTATGACCTAACGGCAACAGTGGTCGGCTTCGCGAATCATCCGCCGCTGCTGGCAGGCACGGTGTCTTTTCAAGATACGACCGCCGGCAACTACGTACTGGGAACAGCGTCCCTCGGCACTCCAACATCCTTCACCGAGAGTTTCAACGCAGCGCCGAATTCCCCGATCCAAACCGGCAACCAACCAGCTGCCGGCGCCACGGCAGACTTCAACGGGGATGGAAAACCAGACCTGGCCATCATGAATTCGTATGATAATTCGGTCGCCATACTGCTGGGCAATGGAGACGGTACCTTCACTGCAGCCAACGGCTCCCCGATCGTCGGAGTCGGCACCATTCCTTGTGTCGACAACCTGCAGATTTCAAACTGCTCCATCGCGGCCGGGGATTTTGACCATAACGGAACGGCTGATCTGGCAATAACCAGTGGCTTCGACAATGAAGTGTTTATTCTCATGGGCAACGGAGACGGCACCTTCACCCCCGCCAATGGCTCCCCGTTCTCCGTGGGCAACTTCCCCCAATGGGTAAGCATTGGAGATTTCAATAACGACGGCCGTCTGGATCTGGCAGTCGCGAATGGCAACGACAACACTGTGAGCATCCTGTTGGGCAATGGAGATGGCACCTTCACCCCCGCCAACGGCTCACCAGTTCCCGTGGGCGGGTTTCCGTTCTTTCTGGCGATTGCTGACTTCGACCAAAACGGCACAGCCGACATAGCGGTCAGCAACGAGAGCGACAGCACGGTGAGCATCCTGCTCGGCAATGGAGACGGTACCTTCACGCAGGCCAACGGCTCACCGATTTCCGGGTTCAACTACAACCCCGCCCAAATCGCCGCTGCAGATTTCAATGGAGACGGGATCCCCGATATAGCCGTAACCAACTTCACCGCGGTCCCGCCCAGCACCCTAGGCACCGTATCCGTCCTGCTGGGCAAAGGAGACGGCACCTTCAACCCTGCCCCCGGATCGCCGGTCTCGGTGGGAGTAGACCCCTTCGCCATGGTTGCCGGGGACTTCAACCAGGACGGCAAAACCGACCTGGCGGTGGCTAACTATGGACTCATCACTGACCCCTCGACCCAGACCTTGACCCTGTTGCTGGGCAATGGAAGCGGTGGCTTCACGTCCGCCGGAACACCGACCCAACTGGCAGACTCACCCAACGCCCTGGTGGCGGCAGACTACAACGAAGATGGCACTCTCGACCTGGCGGTTCCCAACATAGCCGACTTCGACGTCAGCGTCCTGCTGAACCAATTCACACAAACCGCAACCGCAAGTGTGCCGAATATCACCATCGCCGGCACCGGCACCCACTATGTGGATGCTGTTTATGAGGGAGACAATTCTTTTGCCACCAGTACCTCTTCTACCATCCCGTTGCAGGGCTCCACTGTCGTTACAACCTTGACGCTGACCGCCACCCCGACGCAGCAAATGATCACTATGCCGGTGACGTTTACGGCCCAGCTGGGAACCGCTTCAAACCAACCGCTCTATGGAAATCCGAGCGGCACCGTCACCTTCTACGATCAGAGCGTAAGTAACCAAAACCTGGGAACCGCGCCCATGAACGCGAGCGGGCAGGCGGTGTTGACCGTCACCAGCATAGGTCCCGGAGTCCACAGCATTATCGCAACCTATAGCGGAGGTCCCAGCTTCCCCGCCACCAGCTCGAATACAGTCTCGGTCCAGATCGACGAGATGCGCCTCTTTCGGGTAGGAAACAACAATACGACCATACTGCCCGGCACCACGGTGGTGTATGCGCTCCAGGTGCAGCCGCAGGTGGCGACGACGTTCCTGTACAACGTGAGCTTCACCACAACCGGCCTGCCGGCGGGCGCTACCGCGACCTTCACTCCAACGACGCTAGCCGCGGGCGGGCCAACAACGAACATCACCATGACGGTCAAGACAGCAACGACCGCCTCGAACACACCACCGCCGTCTCCCTTCGGACGCCTGCCGCTCGCCCTGGGACTTCTCGTTCCTCTCTTCGGTTCAAGGGCGGTGCGAAGACGGTTGCGGCAGATTCCCCCATTCCTGGGAGTAGCGCTGTTGGCGGCGCTCAGCTTGACCGCAGTTGCGGGACTGAGCGGGTGCTCGGGTGCGGGCCTTTTCGCGGCGCGAAAAGTTCCTTACTCCATCACCGTTATCGCCACCGAAGGAACGGTTCAGCGCACAACCGAGGTGCCCCTTGCGATCCAGTAGGCGGGGTACGCTGCGCGGCGTGGGAGAGGGTATGCATAGATCTTTAGTTTTAGCCTTTATGGCAACGATGTTGGGACTGAGCGCGCCAAGCCTCCATGGCCAGGTCGCGCCGGGAGGAAGAGATTTTTCCCTGCCGCGGGCGGAAGTCTCGCTGTCCTACAGTCCGATAGAATCGAACTCCGGACCGGGCCAATGCGGTTGTTTTTTCATGAACGGCGCCAGCGCCGAGGGAAACTTTCGCGCCTATCGCGGATACACCGCGGTGGTCGATGTGACCGCAGCCCACACCGGGCAAATCAATAACACGGGTCAGCCTTTTTCGCTGCTCATGGCAACCGGTGGGATCCGCCTCAATTTCAGGTTCGGCCGCCAGCGGACCGACGGATGGGATTCATTTCACAACTTCAAGCCTTTCGTACAAGGGTTGGCGGGTTTTGCCCATGGCTTTGATTCGGCTTTTCCCGACAAGGCGGGATTCATTCAATCCTCGGCAAATTCCCTTGCGTTGCTCGCGGGCATCGGCGTCGATTACAAGTACCGCAGACATCTATCCTTCCGCCTAATCCAGGCCGACTACGGCTATACTCGCTTGCCCAACCTTGCCGGCAACGACCAAAACCTGCTGCGGATTTCTTCCGGTATCACCATCCATTTCAAGTAATCCAATCCAGCGGCAAAGCCGATTCTTTAGAAGTGGAAGACAGCCTGAAGAAAGACGCTGCGGTTGCCGGCAGTGGAAGCGCCAAAGAATCCGCCCGCAAGGGATTGTGACTCGCCGAAGAACGGTGACGAAAGCGTCCCGTTCGGTGTTCCCAGGTTCTGATGGTTGAACAGGTTAGTTGCGTAGGCGGTGAGGGTCAGGTTGTACCTGCGCGAAGTTGCCTGGTCGAGGCGCCCAGGCCCCCCACGGCTTCCGCTCAGGCCACCCGCGCCGAGACCGCCGCCTCCGTGTCCTCCTCCACCGCCGCCAACCCGTGCTGCGCGGCCGCCTTCTACCTTGGGGCCAATGCCGATCACTTTGCTCACACGCATGTTCAAGCTGGCATTCGAAGGCCCCGTGCCGATTCCGTAGGGGATGATTTTTTCGTTAGTACCGAAGGGATTCGTATTCAGGCAGCCATACTTGGTGCTCACCACACCAGCTTCACTGCAGCTGGCGGCGAACGTAGGCCGTGCGTTGTACTGGATGTTCTGGGTCAGATCGCTGCCAATGATCACGTTATACGGTGTGCCGGAGTTGTAGGCGAAAAAAGGAGTCAGCGAGAAACCGTAGGGCACTTCAAAATTCCCCAGGATCAGGAAACGGTTGTGTACATCGAAGCTGCTTCGGCCATAATCAAGCCCTGGATCCTGAGCAACGGAAGGAGTGTAGGTGACCCCGCTGGTATCAGCCTTCGCGTTGCTGTACGTATAGAAGCTGAAGAAACTGAAGTGGGGATAACTGGCCCTGGCTGAAACAATGATCTGATTTTGCCGGTAGACGCCTCCGGACTGGTATTGCAGGTTGTTCTCCTGTGCAGGCGGTAGCGGGGAGTCAGGATAGATATTGAGAGGCGCAGTCGCAAACTCAGGAGCTCCAATATTGTTGGTTAAGTAATCATGCACGCCCCGGCTGTAAAGATAGGTCACGTTTCCGGTGATCCTCTTAGCCAGCTGCCGGTCAAGGCCTACAGCCGCCTGCATGTCGGTGGCGGCATGGAAGTGTGGGTCGATGGTGTAGAGGGTCTGTGCCGAATTAGTATCCGCCACTGAGGTTGGATTCACCGGATAGGTCGGATCGGTGGTGACGGAGACTTTCTGGTTGATTCCATTCTGGTGAATGGCCTGGATCACATACGGAGTGCCTGCGTTGGAGCCGAAACTATTGGGCACAGTAAACCGCTGGTAGAACCAACCATACCCTCCTCGCAGCACTGTCTTCGGTGGGTGCTTTGCATCGCTGTGCCCCAGGGCGTAGGCAAACGATAACCGCGGCCCCCAGTCACTCTTATCGCTGATCCGGTTCTGCGTTTCCCAACGCAGCCCGTAGCTGAAGGTGAAGCGCTGGTTCACTTTCCAGTCATCCTGGTAAAAGAGCGCACCATCAAACAGGATCGCGCGCGCGGTGTATTTATTGACTACCGTCACCTGGTACGTCTGCGGCGTCTTGTTCAGATAGTCGCCCAGGGACTGAAAAGTATATTGGCCGTTCGTACCCCCGTTGGTGTAGTCCGCGTCGCGGTAGGCACGCAGTCGCGTGCCGAAGTTTAACGAATGGTTGCCCTCGGACGCCGCGAAGTAGTTCTGCAATTCATAAATATCCTGGTTGTCGCGCACGGTTCCACCGTTGCTGCCGCCGTCCGTAAAGGAGCCCTGAACGGCGATCGTGGGTGAGGTGTTTTGGGCGATATCCTGATAGCGAAACCGGCGATATTGAAAACGGATGTCATCGACGACGTTCTTGCTCAGCACCAGGCTGTCACTCGCCTGCAGCGTGTTCTCCAAGCTTTGTGTGTCGAAGGCTTGGGTTGGAAGGCCCAGGGGACCGACACCTCCGTTGGTGGTGACCGCGCGGTAGAAATCGTAACGGAGGGTCAAGGTATTCGCTTGGCCGAGCTGCAGGTCCAGCCGAGGACTGATGTCGAGTCGCGAGCTCGGGTTAGGATAGGCTTCGTTCAAGCGCGTTCCAGTGGGATCCGCCGCGGTGACGCTGTTCGGATCCACTGCATCGATCACGCTAACATTCTGAGTATTGCGCCCGAAGGCACTGACGAAGTACGAAGCGGTCTTGGAAATGGGACCGCCTACACTTCCCTGCATGTTATAGGAATAGTAGGGCGGTTCCGCCGTCTGCAGGATCGGGTTGCGCGAGTTGAAGGCGGAGTCGTTGCCGCGCGCTTCGACCTGGCCGTGCAGCTTATCCGTGCCCGGCTTGGTGAGGATTTCTATCCGTCCGTAACCGAGGCGATCAAATTCCGCCGAAAACGGGTTCTGATTGATACGGATCTCACGGATGGAAGACTTGGGCGGGATCTGTCCCCCGGTAAACCCGTCGATGTAGATCTCGCCTCCATTCGGACCGGCGGACGGGCCGGCGAGAGCCTGCAACTGGTTCTCCAGTTCATCGGGATCGTCGGAAAGCGCATCGAGGTCTTTACCCTTGAGCACAATCGCGTTGGCATTTTGATCAGGACTCGTATCGACCGTTGGCGCCTCGGCCTCGACCTGCACCCGCTGCTGCTCCATTTGAATTTGCATGGCGATGTTCAGCGTCTTCGTCTGCCCGGCGGTAACAGTGACCGTAGATGTGAAGGGGGCAAATCCAGCCGTAGTGGCATTGACGGTATAAGCGCCGGCCGGCAAACCCCGCACCTGGTAAGAACCCGTGCCATCTGAAACCGCGCTGAAGCCTTTTCCCGAAGGCGGGGTGACGGTGACCTGTGCCTGTGGGATGACCGCGCCGGTCGGATCCAACACTCTGCCTTGGAGTGTGCCGGTTGACTTTTGTCCGAAAACCATTGTCGGCGCGATAAGAGCACCCAGCAGGACCACCATAAGAATCAACAAGTACTTTGCACGTTTCATCATTGCGTAAAGCTGAAACCTCTGATGACACAGGGGTTAGGGAGCCGTGGCCTATCCTGCGCTTGGGACCGGAACAAAAGGTGTAACAACGGCCTAACAGCTTATGAGATTGACGCGCCGGCCGCGCTGTAAGTTTCCTGGGCCTCTTAACCCAAGCCTCACGAATGTCAAGTAGTTAGAAGCTTGTTTTCGAGGGGGAAGCGACGATTGACGAAAATTTTATTTGGCGAAGAAACGGTAGTGAATACTCCAGTGCCCCGTCCCGCCGGGTTGCACATTCACGTGAATGTAAGCTTCCGGACAAATAGTGGTGGGGATCGACCAGAAGTTAAGCTGCGCAATAGGAGAGTCGGAGGTTTGCTCGACCCCGACCCCGGTATTGCGATTCTCAACCGTGAAATCGTAGTCGGCCGGGCTATCTGAATAACCGGTCAGATAGCTGGAAACTGCCTGTCCGGGCCCGGTCCCCACTTCCTGCACGTAGACAATGTCTTTGCCGTCGATCTTGGCGCGCGGCCCCAGGGGCCGCTTTGCCTGAGGCTCAAAGGGAAAATGAACAGCCATTCCAGGGCCCGTCGGAACGTTATCGAGCATGAAGAAGTCATGGTCGTAGACCTCTGTATCGATTGCCTTGGTACCCGTATTCCTGAGGTGGTGCTCGAGGATGAGGATCGGCTGGTGTTTATCGAGCTTGAGCGTCTTCTCGTAGACGTATGCGAAACCCAGGGGCGATTGCAGAGTTTGGGTAAAGGTCACCTGGTCTTTCTTGACCCGAACCTTCCATTTTCCCAGGTCCACAATGGGATAGCGGAACCCAAACCTATAAGGCGAATCATCTACCTTGCGCAGGACCCCGACTCCAGGCTTGATGAAGAGTTCGCCCGGTTTTGCTTCGTTGTAGTTGATCGAGCTGAGGCCGTCACTCGATCGGAATTCTTCTACCGGGCCGGTGATCGCATCGTTGATCAACGGATCGTAGTGATTGAACCAAACTCCAAAATAGGTGTGGCCCTTATAGGTAAGGCAAGGAACGACGCCCGACCAATCGAAGCGCGTCGAACGATAGTAGCCCTTCTGTGTATCGGGCAGATAAACAACTGCCTGGACCGATCCGTTGGAGATGACGGCTTTGGGAAAATCGCTGTTGATGAAAGAGGCGCAAGGGGAAGAAGAGTCCTTGGCAACCTGGGCCTCTGCGGTTGGCAGTGCAACTAGGGAAACTAGCAGGGCGGCCAGAAGCAAAGACTTTCGGTTGCGTGCTTGCAATGCAATCTCCTTAAGCAGATCTGGCTTCCGCTTGCGCCCGATTCTTCAGTGCTTTCATATACGCGAAGCCGTAGGCTTGTTCAGGATAATGTCCGCCCACGACGTCCGGTGTGTGGTCAAGGATCACGATGCCGTCAAACTTCACTTCCACGAGAGCGGTCATGATCTTGGACATATCGTAATATCCATTGTCCATGAAGGTCTCGATGAAGTGCGGCAGCGGCGCGCTGACATTGCGGAAATGGATCTTCCAGATCTTTTCCGGACCGAAATAACGGATCATCTCCGCCGGGTCTTTGTGCATGAGCGCAGGACCGCCTTCGTTCCAGCATCCGCAACAGAGACAGATACCGACGTTGGGGCTGTTGGCGATCTCCATCGCTCGCTTATAGCCTTCGAAGTTGGCGAAGATGCATCGGGGAACGCCGGCCAGGATGGGCTCCGGTGGATCATCGGGGTGGATTCCGATGCGAACGCTGTTTTCTTCGGCTACCGGCGCAACCTGCTTGATGAAGTAGGTGTAGTTTTCCCAAATCTCCTCCTTCGAAAATACGCGGCCATGGGAAAGCGGCTCATAGAACTTCTTATCTCCCCAAACACCCACCTTGTTGGGGCTGGCCATATCAAATTCTCTGGCGGAGGCGCCGCGAATGGTGGCTCGGCCGCTACTCCAGATGCCGTTGCCCATGTGAGCGTAGGTGGTGTAGTAGATGCCGGCCTGGCCCAGGTTGCGAAGGTACTGCTTGTATTCCTCGATCTTCTGATCGCGGCCGGGCAGATTGAGCGTGACCTCAGGCATGTTGTGCACGCTGGAGTTGCCGATGTTCCACACCGTGATGCCTGCATCCGCGTAGCGCTTCTTGATCTGCAGGAAGCCTTCAGCGGTCCTCAGATCGGGAGTGGACGCCACACTTACGTACTCGGCGCCCATCTGCTTGAGAAAAAGCAGATCATCGTCGCTGGGCTTGGCCGTAGTTTGTGCGCATAGTTTGATGCCCGGCGCACTCTGGTGCACGGTGGCTGAGGCGGTTCGGGCCGAAACAAACACCCCGGCGGCGCTCAGGGCGCCACCGACAGCCAGTTTGACGAATTCTCTTCGATCCGGTGCAAAGCCGGTATTCGCTACATCCGATGATCTCTGATCGTTTTCTCTCTGTCCCATGTCATCCATCCTTTAGCTGTGCCCTGATACAAAGCCCAGTCGCCGTACCCCGCGTAGCACTATGCATCATATCGCTTGGGGAAATGATCCGCTGGCCAGGCTCACGCCACCGTCGCTGCCACCACCATCTCGAGGGTTCTGCGCACACCGGTATCGCCTTCGATCGGACCATCGACAAACTGGTTGAACGGATGCGGTTTCCAGTCGTCGCGTGAGGTATCCGGCGTGTAGGTCAAAGGCAGGCCGGTGGCGGCGGGATCATAGGTCTCCGCATTGAGGCTGGACATCTTGTAAATCACCATGTCCAGCGAAGGAATCATGTAGAGGCCGAAACCGCCCGCACCCGACTTGAAGAATGTATCGCGCGGCGCGCCGGCTACGTGACCGTCCGCATTCACCTCGTGCTGCAGGCTGAAGGGCGAATGTGGATTGAAGGGTGACGGCCTGCTCAACAGTTCGACATACTCCCGCGGCACAACTTGCTGGTTCTTCCACTTGCCTTGCTTGAGCAGCAGATATCCAAAGCGGAGCGCGTCGGTGGAATGGAGAGCTATGCCGGCCGCGCCAGGAGTATGAGGCAGGGTCACACCATCGTGATGCAACGCATATCCCCATGCGCCCCAGCCCATCGGTGCTGCCAGTTTCTGCTTGATGTATTCCTGCAGCTCCATGCCTACCACCTCGCGCAGAACGATGGAGGCTATGTGCGGATCCTGATCGTAGAGATATCCGCCCCCCGGCAGCGCCCACATCTTTCCATGAAGCGTGCTCCCGTCCTGATCGAGCACCGGGTCGGGCGAGGTCCAATAGGGTATGTTCACGTTCTCGCCGTGGATAATTCCCGTCAGGTGCCCGGAACTCGTGGCCTGGGGCGGAAGAGGGGGCCGTGAGTTCTGAAGGCCCGAGGTCATAGTGAGCAGGTTGCCGAGGCGGATGTCTGCCATCTCCGGGTAGCTCAAGGGAAAGGCTTGGGGTAGATATTCCTGAGTGAAGACCTTCTGCGACAATCCGTCGGGAAAACGGCTGCTATGCTCCGACAGCATAATGCCGCATGAGGCGCTGGTAAACATCTTAGCGATGGAATACATATTGGGATTGGCTTCCCGGTTTGCTCTGCCGAAGTATTTCTCGTAGACCAGGTATCCATGGCGGAGCACCAATAAACCTCCGTGTTGGCTGGTGGTCTGCGTATATTGGAAGGCTTCATCGAGTCTACTTTTATCTATGCCAACACGCGTGCGGACTTCCGAAGGCTGGTTCAACGTCCGCCAGCCGCCCTGGGCGTCAGGAGGTGGAAAGTAGAGATCGTCGCCCACAGCAACGCGCGCTGCCAGGTTGAGTAGAGGGACAGCAACTGGAAGAGAGAGCAGCGTCCTACGTGTCAAGCTCATTGTGCCTCCACCGGGCAGAAGATACTTCTTTGCTGAATCGCATGTTTGTTAGCCAGATTGTATTGTTTCTTAGCTAGATGGCAAGCCAGCCGTAACAGTTCATTACGGAACTGGAGTGGCGTATATTTCAAGCTTAAAATTTCTTATGATTCCGAAGGCTCGGTGTGAATCGAGCAACGCTGGGGGCAGAACACTGAAGGAATGGAGCAGGAAAATGCGATCAAGGTCGATCAAATTACTTATTGCGGGTACTGCATGCGGGGCATTCTTTTTGGGCGCGCTCGTGGCTGCCGCCCAGTCCACGCCGCAGCGGTCACTACTGGCGCTTTCGAAGCGAAACCATACCTTGGCCATTGTGGATCCGGCGACACTAAAGGTCATCGCGCGCGCTCCCGTTGGGCCGGACCCGCATGAAGTCATAGCCTCCTCGGATGGAAGAACGGCTTATGTGTCCATCTACGGAGGCGGGCGGTATCATGCGCTTTCTGTCATTGACCTCGTGGCACAGAAAGCGCTACCCGATATCGATACTGGGCCCCTGAATGGTCCACACGGCCTGGCCTTTGTTGGCGGCAAGGTGTGGTTCACTGCCGAAGGAGCGAAAGCTATTGCCCGCTATGATCCGGCCGCGGCGAAGATTGATTGGATCATGGGCACGGGGCAGAACCGGACGCACATGATCTATGTCAGGCCTGACGAGAAGCAGATTTACACAACCAACGTCAGTTCTGGAACAGTCACCATTTTGCAACAAGTGACTCTCCCACCGCCGGGACCTCCGCCCGGGATGAAACCGCCCCCGGGCGCTATGCCTCCTCCGCCGGGCGCGCAGCGACGCACGGACTGGAATGAGACCGTCATTCCGGTGGGCAGGGGCGATGAGGGTTTCGACGTCTCCCCGGACGGCCGCGAATTGTGGACAGCCAATGCACAAGACGGCACGCTGTCGATTATAGACATCGCAAGCAAGAAGGTGACGGCCACGCTGGATGCCAAGGTCTTCAGCGCTAACCGGCTGAAATTCACTCCGGATGGAAAGCTTGTCGTGATTTCGATGTTGGGCAACGGCGATCTTGTGATTTACGATGCCGCGTCGCGCAAGGAATTCAAGCGGGTAAAGATCGGCCATGGAGCGGCCGGCATCCTGATGGATCCCGAGGGTGGGAGAGCCTTCATTGGCTGCTCTCCTGATAACTATATCGCCATTCTGGACCTGAAAACCCTCAAAGTGACCGGTCACATCGACGTCGGCGGCGAACCGGATGGGCTTGCCTGGGCAGTGCGGCCTTGAGGGCGCAAGCAGTGCGGATCAGTTGTTTGCGATTCTGGCGCTTCTTGAGCTGGACTCGTCCTGAGAGGTTGTGACTTTTTTGATCTTTGTGGTTTTGACACACCCAACCAGAGGAGTTTTCAAACCTCCCACAAAGGCGTCATCCTGAGCGAAGCGCCTCGCAGATCTATCGCTTAACAGAGGGTTTATGGCGCGCAGTCGAAGGACCCCGACGATGCTTATCAGCCGATAATCTTCATAGCTTTCCAGCCACCAAAATTATGAAAGAAATCAAAAAGTCACAACCTCTAAGGAGGAAGAATGTCATTCATCATCGAAAACCTTCCCAAATCAATCAAAGCAGCAAAAGCGGAACTGCGGGCCGCCTTGCCTCAGTACAAGGAGGTTTTTCGCGGTGTCGAAGCGGCTATGCGGAAGCGCGTCGACGAGATCGTCAGAGAGCGCAATTCGGGTGACGAGGTCATCCCAATTGTTCAATACGCCGACATCGCCAACAACCGCGTCGCACCGGATCATATCGAAAAGGTCAAGTCACGCGGCGCATGTGTGATCCGCGGTACGTTTCCCAAGGAACAAGCCATTGCTTGGGATCAGCAGGTAGCGCAATATGTTGATGAAAACCATCTGGACGCAAAGTTGGCTAACGCGGCCGAGGACAAATACTTCGGCACTCTGGCCTCCGCTAAGCCCCAGATCTATGGCGTCTACTGGTCGAAACCACAGGTTGAGGCGCGGCAGTCGGAGCAGCACACCCGTGTACGCGTCTTTCTCAATCGGTTATGGCAAACCGAAAGCAACGGCATCCGTCACGTCGACCCGGATCAGGCGCCGGTCTATGCGGATCGCATGCGGCGCCGGCCGCCGCAGTCGGCCTCCCTCGGCCTGTCGCCTCACGTGGACGGCGGTTCCGTTGAACGTTGGCTCGAACCGAATTTCCGGAAAGTCTACCGGCACGTATTTTCTGGAGATTGGGAGAAGTACAACGCGTACGACACAGCGTACCGCACCGATGTCCAGGAGGTGCCTTCACCGGCTGTCTGCTCCATGTTCCGCACTTTCCAGGGCTGGACGGCTTTGACGCGGCAAGGGAAGGGGGATGGCACCTTGCAACTGATCCCGATCTCGGACGCCATGGTTTATGTCCTGCTGCGCGCTCTCGAGGACGATGTACCCGCGGATGACCTCTGTGGCGCCAAGCCAGGACGGGCACTCTCGGTGAATGCGGAGTATCACAGCCTCCTCCTGGAAGCGGTTTCCTCGATTCCGCTCATGGAACCCGGCGATACGGTCTTCTGGCATTCCGACGTTGTGCACGCTGTTGAAAACGAACACAAGGGCACTGGTTACAGCAATGTGCTTTACATCGCGTCAGCACCTGGTTGCCCCAAGAATTCGGCCTACCTCGGCAAGCAGGCTCCCGCATTCATCGCCGGGAAGACGCCGCCTGACTTTGCCCCCGACGATTTCGAAGTAGATTTCGTCGGACGCGCTACGGTCCAGGATCTGACGGAAGCAGGCCGCGAGCAACTCGGTGTCACGGATAAACTCAGCAGTTCTCTTCACGCTTCGGTCTGAGTGTACTTAGCACTTGCGTTACAAAACAGTCGCTGGCGTAGCGTCAGGTTAAATCGATCAATCCCTTCGGAAATGCCGATTGGGAGGGGGTGGGCGTGGAGCCGGACGTGAAGGTGAAAGCAGCGAACGCACTGCAAACCGCAGTGAGGATGGCTGAAGCTAAACTGCAGAAAAACTAACGCTTTGATTTAGCCAATTTTCATACAGCAATGGCAAGAGAGTTACCGTCACGAAAAGCCGTCACGAAAAGCAGATCGGGCTTCATCAGTCAAACCGGGGCTGCGGCGACGATGGCATACAATCCCCCGGAGACGGAGAGTACCTGAAGATGAAAGATCTCTTTAACCCCACTCTGGCGGAAGACATAAAGCATCGAATCATGCGCCTCCATCCTGAGAGTGAGCGGCAATGGGGCAACATGACCCTTGCCCAGACCCTGGCGCATTGTACGTCCGGCTTGCAGATGGCGACAGGCGTCATCCACCCTAAACGTGCGTCCTTTCCTGCCAACGTCATCGGCGCGCTCATAAAGCCGCTGGTCTTCGGCAACCACAAGCCCATGCGCCGCAATTCACCGTCGTCGCCGGAACTCTTCTCGGCGGACCCACACCGCGCGACTTAGAGCGCGAACGCGTCCATCTCATCAGAGCTATCGATAGCTTTGTCACCCCGGGCGCAGCCTGCTGCTCCCGGCACCCACATCCTTTCTTTGGTCCGCTCAAACCGCAGCAGTGGGCTATTCTCATGTACAAACACCTCGACCATCCTCTACGACAGTTCGGTGTATAACAGTTGCGCTTCATCCGCCGGTTTTGATGCGGTAAAGCAGGTAGTCATTGCGCGGCATCAGTAGCGCTCGTCCTGGTTAATCCTTAGTGCGTAGAATAAATATTGAACTGGAACCCTGTTGCAGAATCCATCCGAGACAGCCGCTCCGTTGCTTTCGTTTGACCACGCGGGTAAGCACTACACCAATGCAGGCGAACAAGTGCGCGCGCTCGACGATGTTTCGTTCGAGATCGGCTTCGGCCAATTTGTTGTGGTGATGGGTCGCAGCGGATGCGGCAAGTCAACGCTCCTTAACCTGGCCGGTGCTCTTGATTTCCCCACCACCGGGCATGTGCGGCTGGAAGGTGTTGCGACCGATCAGCTCACGGAGGCCGGCCTGACCAGGTTGCGGCGCGAGAAGATCGGTTTCGTTTTCCAGTCGTTTCAATTGCTGAATACCTTAAGCGTGGTCGAGAATGTTGAGGTTCCCTTGCTGCTGGCAGGCGAGGGGAACGCTCGTTCCAGGGCCATGGAGCGGCTTGCCGACGTTGGATTGGCCCCACTTGCGCATCGCATGACGCACCAGCTTTCGGGCGGACAAATGCAGCGCGTGGCGATAGCGCGCGCGCTGGTCCACGGGCCTCGCCTGATCCTCGCTGACGAGCCAACGGGCAATCTGGACACCGTAACCGGGAACGCCATTCTCCAGCTGTTGCAGCGGGTGTGCGTAGAACAGCAAGTGACCGTCCTGATGGCGACGCACAGCGAAGAGGCATCGGCCGTGGCCGACACCATCGTGCGCATGCGCGACGGGCGGATCGCCGAAGAACGGGTCTGAAATGGGACGCCTGGCTCTCCTCTATAGGCTCATTCTAAGGCCCCTGTTCCGCCAGCCCGGACGTGCTCTCGTGATCCTCTTTGCCGTGGCGCTGGGCGACGCCGCAGTCGTGGCCATCGATTTGGCGGGCGATGCTGCGGCAGGATCCTTCCATTCGTCTATGGAAACGCTGGCCGGGAAGGATGATTTTGAAGTCACCGCGGCAGGCGGGCTGCCCGAGGCGATCGTTTCCCGCCTCGCCGCGCTGCCCTACGCCTTGCGCGTGAGCCCCCGCATCGAAGATCACGCAATGGTGGTCGCCACCGACCACACCGTGCCCCAAACCGTCCCTTTGATCGGGGTGGATGTAGTTGCCGAGGCAAACAACGCGAACACGATCATCGGCGATGCGACGGCAGGCGAAGGTCTTGAGCACATCAATGACCCGGATGCGGTATGGGTGACACGTGGATTGGGAAAGGCTGTTGGAGACAGCATTCAACTGCTGATCAACGACCGCTCCCGGCCATACGTGGTTCGCGGCTTGATCCCTAACTCGGCGCAGATCGGTACAGACGCCATCCTGATGGACATCGGGGCTGCGCAACTGGCGACTGGAAAATCCGGGCGTGTCGACCGCATCCTCATTAAGGCTCCTGTCGCGGCGAACGACGCCAGCAATTTCGACTTGTGGGAGAGCAAGCTGCGGCAGGCGCTGCCTGCGGGCGTGCTGCTGAATGCCCAGGGGACGGAGACTGCTGCCAATCGGCGAATGCTGGCGGCTTTCCGCTGGAATCTTCTCATGCTCAGCGGCATTGCGCTGCTGGTGGGGGCCTTCCTCATTTACAACGCGGTCTCCGTTTCCGTGGTACGCCGGCGCGCCGATATCGGCACCATGCGCGCCCTGGGCGCAAGCCGCGCTGCCGTCATGGTGGCATTTCTGTTTGAGGCTGCGCTGTTTGGCATAGCAGGTTCCCTGGCTGCGTTGCCCTTGGGCCGCGTGCTCGCCGCCGGCGCCGTGGGGATGCTTTCGACCACAGTCAATGCGCTCTATGTCTCCAGCAGCCCAGGCGCCATGAGCCTTTCCGCGGGATCCGTGACGCTTGCCCTGGTGGCAGGCATTGGCGTGGCGCTAGGCTCTGCGTTGGCTCCCGCACGCGAAGCCAGCATGGTGCCTCCGACAGAAGCAATGGCCCGCGGCCGGCGCGAATTCGAAGTGCGCGTCCATCGCAAGCGCGATGCTGTGATTGCGCTGGTGCTGGCGTCATTGGGCACTCTCGCCGCACAGGCTCCGCCCATCGGCGGCAAGCCTTTGCTCGGTTACCTGTCGGCATTGCTCTTTGTCGCTTCCGCCGCGTTGCTCGCTCCGCTGGTGGTGTACCGCGCGACTTTGGCAGGGTCGATGGAGCTTCGCCGCCTGCTTGGAGTCGAGGCACTCCTTGCCTCGCGCAGCCTGGGCGGATCGTTGCGCAGAACATCCGTGCTGGTGGCGGCGCTAGCCACGGCCGTCGCAATGATGACGTCTGTGGGCATCATGGTGGGCAGCTTTCGGCAGACGGTGTTGACCTGGTTGGACAGTGAGCTCCCAGCCGACCTGTATTTGGCGCCCGCCGGAGCGATGGGTGGCGACCTGCATCCCACCATAGCGCCGGAGGTGGCTGACCGTATCGCGGCCACGCCCGGGGTGGAGAGCGTGAGCCGCCTGCGCGCCTACGAGATTCAGTACCAGGGGCTCCCCGCCTCCCTGGCCGGCGCGAGCCAGGGTCGCCATGCACCTCGCCAAAACCTGACCTTCCTCTCGCGCAGACCCAGTGCGGACATTCTGCGAGAGCTGGCCGCAGGCAACAATGCGGTCGTCAGCGAGCCCTTCGCCAATAAGCACCATGTCAAGGTTGGCGACGCCATCACACTCCCGCTGGGCGAACAACGAGTCACCTTCCGGGTGATCGACATCTTCTACGACTATGGCCACGAAGCCGGCTACATCGTGCTCGATTGGCGCACTCTGCGTCGATATCTCCCCGAAACCGCACCCACCAACCTTGCTGTCTACCTTGCCCCAGGAGCAAACCTCGAGCGAACCCGCGGCGCAATTCATAAGGTCATCGCCAACGAGAGCCTGATGATGCTTTCCAACGGCGAGATACGGCAGCAGGCCATACGAGTCTTCGACCAGACATTTGCCATTACCTATGCGGTGGAGGCCATCTCGATCCTGGTGGCGATTGGTGGAGTTGCGGGCGCGCTGATTTCCATTGTGATCGACCGCAGGCGCGAGTTCGGGGTGCTGCGGTACCTCGGGGGCACGAGTGCGCAAATTCGCAAGCTGATCCTGGTCGAGGCGGGCCTGATTGGCATCCTGGCTAATGCGTTAGGCCTGGTACTCGGCTACGTGCTGTCGCTGGTCCTGGTGTATGTGATCAACAAGCAATCATTCGGATGGACGATTCAATTCCATTGGCCGGTGGCGGTGATACTGGGTTCGCTGACCATTGTGTATGTTGCCACCGTGCTGGCAGGGTTGTTTCCGGCGCGGCTCGCGGTCCGGTTGGATCCCGTGGAGGTGGTGCATGAGGAATAAATGGCTTGCACTACTGCTCCTCCCTGCTCTGCTCATCGCCGCCCGCGCCAGCGCGCAGGATTACCGCACGGCACAGCCTGGTTATACGTTCGCGTTTCCGCGAGACTACTTCAATCATGAGGACTATCAGACTGAGTGGTGGTACTACACCGGGAACGTGAAGGCAGCAGATGGTCACCGGTTCGGCTTTGAGCTGACCTTCTTCCGGCAAGGCGTTTCGCGCGCCGCGGGCAGCGGCCCCTGGTTTGTGCACGACCTGTGGATGGCACACATGGCGCTGAGCGATATTACCGGGCAGCGCTTTTATAGTGACGAACGGCTGAATCGATCCGGCCCCGGTCTTGCCGGTGTGGATGCCCAGAACGGGGTGGTGTGGAACGGCAATTGGCAGGCGCACATATCGGATCAAAGTGAGGAGCTGCGCGGCGTTGCTGACAAGTTTAGCCTTGCGCTGCAGCTCAGGCCCGTCAAGCAGCCCGTGATTCAGGGCCAGAACGGCGTGAGCCGGAAGGCTGAGGGTGCCGGGCATGCTTCCCACTACTTTTCGCTGACCCGTCTTTTGACCACAGGATCCATCGCGCTCAACAACAAAACCTACCAGGTAGAGGGAACGTCCTGGATGGATCACGAGTTCTTTACCGGCTCCATGGCCACGAATGAAAGCGGGTGGGACTGGTTGAGCGTGCAACTTGCAGACGGGGCCGAACTCATGCTGTACCGGCTGCGACACAAGGATGGCAGCATCGATCAGTCTTCTTCGGGCAGCTACGTGGATGCGAGCGGGAAGTCTCAATTTTTGTCCGCCGGGGATTTCGCAATGACCCCGGGGGCAGATACCTGGACCAGCCCGGAGACCAAGGCGAAGTATCCAATGCGCTGGCACGTCTCCATTCCGCGCTTGAACATGCAGCTGGATGTAACGACGCCGCTCAGGAGTCAGGAACTGGCCAGTAAATTGGGAACCAGCTATTGGGAGGGAGCCATTGGCGCGGTTGGCACCAGCGATCAGTCACCATTACGAGGAGTCGGGTACCTGGAGATGACCGGGTATGCGGAAACGGACAGGCCTGTCATTCCCAAGTGATTCGAGCGCTGCGCACCAGGGCTAACCACAGTAATTCCGAAACTGCTTTAATTGCTGTATCGGTTCGGCGCGCCAGGAGTTGGAACGTTGTCGGAGACCTGCGCTCCACTGGTATGTGTGCGGCTTAATGGAGTGGTGAGGCTGATACCGCTGCCCGAAATCTGTTCGCCTGACGCGTGCGCACGAGCAAGTGGTGCGGCGAGCGTGATGGTCGCGCCGCCGCGGACCCTGATCGAAAAGACGACGGCCGTTTCGGAGTTTGCTCCGCCGTCGATTGAGATTGTTTGACCTTTACTGAAGCCGACCACGTTTCCAGTATGGAGAACAGTTGCTCCCGCGCCGGTGGAGGTACTCAACGTAGTGGCGCCTGCTGTACCAACCGTAGAGATGACTGCGGTTTCAAGATCTGCACCAGAATCAATAAGGATCGTCTGGCCCGGGCGGAAGCCTTCCACACTGGTGACCTTGAGGTTGGTTGCACCCGCGGTTGAAGTGGCCGACAAAGTCGCAGCCGCCTGCGTCAGAAAGTCGGTACAGTTGCTGTCGGTATCGGCGCCGTCGGGAAACCGTCCCGCGCTGGTATTTGTGGCAACCGGCGCCAGAACCGTTGACCATGGATCGAATACTGAGCCGGGTGCCGGGGCGTAGCAGCCGCTTAGCCGTGCTCCTGAGGCGGCCTGGTCGCCTTCGGCGGCCCATGGGTCGACAAGACCGCCATAGTTGAGGCTGTCGGCAATCACTCCCGAGGCGTCTCGTAGCACCATGCTACCTTCTTCCACCGTAATGATGTGACCGAATTGAGGGGACCGGGTGGTCAATTCAGGTCCTCCAAACCACTGGTTGGCCTCCGGCGGTCCTTGGTACCCCGCAGTCTTTACGGATGCATCACGTACAACCTCGTGGATCCCGTGGTCGTTAGCCAGTGGTCTGTCGAGTGCTATACCGGCGCCAAGCGCCTGGACTGGCTCGTTGCTCGAATGGGCAAAGGCAGTCGCCGGCTGGAAGCTGATTCCTGTCCCGCGATCGCTGAACGGGAGATTGGCCGCATGACTGAACCGTAGGGGAGCTGCCAGATCCAGGCCCGTGCCCGGAGATACCACCCATTCACTGACCACATGAGGTTTGGCGAGGGCGGGTGTAAAGTCGATGGGGACACCATCCGGCCCCCGGCTGCCCACGGCTGTGACGGTAACGGCCTCCTGGCTTGCAGGCGTGCCGACCGTGATCCTGTCGCCTACAGCGAAACCCTCCGCCCGCCCTATGCTGATCCGGGTTGCCCCGGGGCTCGCAAGAGCCGTGAGATTGCTCCGGCCTGCTGCTGTGCCCACATGCGCCACAGTAACGGTTTCGATTCCATGGCCAACGCTGTCGATGTCCAACCTGATCTTGTCACCGGTGGATATATCGGAGACGGATGTCACCTTGATGTTGGTGGCTCCGGCAGGCGCACTCATCGCGAGATAGGCTTGTGTGCCCGGCTTGCCGGCTGCGGTCACCGTGGCTATCTCGTACCGCTCCACAGGATTGGCGGCGACCGGGTAGGTAGAACCATAGCCGAGCGCGACCTTCTGGCCGGCAACGAAGCCGGATGCACTCTCTACAGGCACATTGGTCGAGCCGGCAGGAATTGTGATCACCGGCCCATCGGGAAGCGGTTGCCACAGCGTGGTGTGGTTGGTGGCAGCCGTCCCCAGGCTTGCGATCTTGCGCGTTTCCATGCTGGAGCCAGTATCGATGGTTATCGTATCGCCAATCGACATTCCATCCGTGTTCCTGACATAGAGGATGCTGTCGCCCGCGCGCGCAGGGGCCGCAAGCCCGGAGTTGGAGAGACCGAGCAGATAGAAGCCGCTGGCCGCAAGCTTCCTTCCAGCCGGGATCTTTATCGTCGAGAAGATAGCCTGGCCGGCCGGGTGCTCGGTCAACGTCCAGTTGGAAATATCGACGCTTTGGGAACCTGCATTGTAGAGCTCGATAAATGAGTTCGTCAGGTTGTCTGAGGCGCCGGAAGCTGGAGCGCCTGAAGTGACTCTAAACTCGTTGATCTTGACAGGCTGGGCATTGCGCACCTTTTCAACCGCTGTCTCGACTTGCTTTCTGCCGCTGGCCGGGTTCGTCCATGATGCATTGCCGACGAGATCGCCGCTGGAGGATTCTAATCCGGAAGTGACTTTGAAGGTCGCGCTCACGGTCGCACCCGGTGCGACCTGCTGAGCGAACGTCTTGGATGTCTCGGTTGTGCCTGAAACGACAGAGGCCCACTGCTTGCTGGGTACAGCAATACTCAACGTAATGCCCGCTGCAGGCGCTCCTGTCGTATTCGTGAACGTCACGGTGATGTCCCGCGAAGACTCCGGAGTGAACGTCTGCACGCCCTCCGACCCACGTCCCGGCGCTGATGCTGTCGCCCCGGAGGACACAGTCAGTGGAGTCACGCCGTAACCAGCAGCCACAATGTTGGCTTGAACAAGCTGGTCGGTAGCGTTCGATGGAAATGTGCCGGCGGCCGTCATCGCCCCCTCATAGAACGTTCCTTGCGCGCCGTCACTGTTGTCGCCGCCGTTGCCCAACAGAATTGCCCCCTGCTTGCGCATCGGGTCATAGGTAGGATTCACGCGCATTCCATCGAACATGACCGACAGAGCGCCCTTTTGCGCGTCGCCGCCCAGGGATGCCCAATGGTGCGGTTCTCCTTTGCCAATCGCGGTCACGAAACGCCACGGGATGCTGGGTAGATTTGGACAGCCTTTGGAACCATCCTGGTTGACGCAACCAACGAGATTGTTCTCCTGGTCGGTCATAATCCACGGACCGTTACCATTGCCGCTATACCACGGCGTGGCGTTGCCGAAGTAGAGGGTTTCCATGGTGCCGTTATCATCATCGCGGCTGTCGATCTCGGCATTGCCGTAGTCGAAACAGCAACCGGAGTTGAAATGCTTACCATTGACGACCCAGTATTGCCCCTCCGCCTGGTCGTCGACTGCGGTGCCTTTCGCATCGTTATGGCGCAGTCCCATGCCCGGTTCGATGAACACACCGTAGACCTTGTGCCCCGTGATCATAATCGGCGCCATATCGGCAATCGGAAGGTTGTTGAAGCCTCCCAACGCCGGGCCGCTGAACCCGCCACGGGGAGCCTGAGTGAGATCGTTGTGTTTGGGAGATTGATCGTAGATGATGCTGATCCAGCAATAGGTGCCGGCGCAGAACCTTTCCTGTGCGGCTGCGTCGGCGTATCCGCCCGCATCCGGAAATGGCGAGGCAGCAGGCTGGACAACACGAATGTCCAGAGTCTTGCCGTCCGATTGACGCAATACCTGGTACAGGGGACCGTTATAGGTCGCATATAACGCGCGTGTCGTGCTATGTGCGGCGACACAGGGATCACCGGCAGCAGCATAGATGTCGCACGGGCCTTGAGGCCTGTGTGGAGGAACACCACCTCCCGTGGGAGCCTGCTGCGCCATCGCCAAGGTGGCGCCAACCACCGTAAACACAAGTGAGAGCCTAAGCGCGAAATCGATTCTCGTTTTCATTCCTGTCCTGTCTGCTGTGAAGAATTCTGTTGGGCATTCCGCAGAGACGCCTTCCCCTCGGTTTTGCGGCCCAATTTTTTCGAATTCTCTGTCGGGAATACGTATACCACCTGATCCTGAATTGCTTCCATCTGCTCCAGCCGGCAAAGATAACCGGTTGGTGGCCAGGTTTTCTGTTCCCCCCCGTTTGCGGGCAGTCGCTACCGACGAGCCGTTAGGTTGCTAATCTGCATTTCGGGACTTTCCCGTTGTCCTTGGATCAAGTACCCTAGCAACCGATAAGACGATTGAGGAAAATTCTCTCGGAGAACAGACATGGCAAAGAACCTATTGGCTGTCACCACGACTGGGAGCGAGCGACATGACGATTACGTCCGCATTCTGCGGGAATATGCAGACGAGTTGGCTGCGGGTGGAGTGGAATATGAGGAACACGACCGCCGCGCCGAACCGGTCACCACCGCTCTTATCATCTCCCTCCTGGTTTCGACAGGTATCACAACAGCCGTCAGCGAGAGCATCAAGAAAATCATCAACCGGCTCTGCGAAAGTGCAAAGAGTAAACCCACGCCGGCCATTACGTTCAACATCAATGTATTCACATACGTCCTTCCGCAAGACCAGCAGACCGCTGTCAAAAAGATCGACGATTTGCAAGGTCATTAACATGGACGCCCGCGAGACAATCCGCCAGGCGAAGGAGAAAATCGACGAGTGGGTGCGAACGCGACCGCCTGCCGTGCATGTAAAACGGGAGTACCAGTTGCCTAGGGAACGTGACCGCGTGCCCAAGGCGCTCGCACAGGCTCTCGATAGAGTGTTTCCGCCTTGGAGAACGGCCGGATTTTCCTCTTTCGGTGTCGCCTCTCAGGAAGATGCCCAGTTACTCGACTCCATCCTGTTTCAAGGCCGGCGCGTCGCCTTACTGGACGCAGCCGAGACGAGCCTCCGATCCCTGACACAAACGAAATTGCCTCCAATGCTGGAATGTGCGGCATGCGCCGCTCAGGCGTACGGCAGAATGCAGTTTCTCATGTGGCACATAGATCTCGGCAATCGGCCGGAGCTGCCCATCTCCGCCTTCCTAAGTGCCGGCGAATTAGCGAATCGTGCCGGAAAGCTTCTGCTTCCGGAGCAACTGACGGAGGATGAATGGATCGATGCGCTCATTCGCATTGAATTCGTGGCTGGCTGGGCAGCCTATGCAGTCCGCAACCTGCAAGAAGCCGCGAAGCGATTCCTCTTCGTTATCGGCTGGTACGCTTCAGCCGAAGAGCTTGGCTATACAGACGTTGCGCGACGACGGTACGGGGACTTCCTGCGGTCTTTATATGCGATTCTCGAGCCCGCCGGGGAACAATCTCTGGAATTATTCCGGACTACGGCAAGTGTACTGTTGAAGGACCTTAAGATCGGACGGTATCGCGTAAAGCCTCCATTTGTTGTTTCTCGGGCTCCGGGACCGGCAGGCAGTAAGCGATTGAAATTGGATTTTAATATGTCCTTCGCGGGGGATGATTGGCGGCGCGCGTTTGCATATCTCGGTAACGAGGGCGCGTTCATGGATCTGATCGTCACCGACCGATTTCTCATCAACCGGTACACGCGCGGGCAATCCACCCGGCAGATCCGAAACGAACTACCTATGGTGCCCAGGCCAGTTCCGAAAGGAATGGACCCTCGTGGCGAGTTCCTAATTACGCCATTGAGCGTCGTCCTAGAGCCCAGTATCGGTCCCCAGGAGCTGGTTCGCGACAACTTGATGCAAGCCTCTTATTCTCAGACTCCTCAAGCCCATTACTCGGATGCCATCCGTTGGAGATCCCATTTTCAGACATTACAGATATTTGGGCAGGATGAATCCTGTTCCTGGGAATATCAGTGGCAGACCTGGTATCCGACTTTTGAGGAGAATCTGTGGAAGACCATCTACGACATAGCCTTCGCTGAGGCGCTTTCTCTGGCTGAGAAGGAGGGTATTCGCCATCTGATTATCAGTCCGGATGGATCTTTGACTGGTGTTCCGCATCACCTGATCCGCGATTCGCAGGGTAACCGAATCGGGGATAAGTTCGCGGTGAGCTATGCGCCCAATCTCAGTGGAGTGTTGGCTGTACTCGACAGTAGAGGCTCTGACCTGTCGAAACAACGTTTCGTGATTGTTCAAGATCCGAACGAGAATGTCGGATTCTCCGAGTGGGAGTGTCAGCACGTCGCCGCGGCTGCTGGCTCGCGAGCGCTGCTGATCAAAGGGCATGAAGCAACAGCAGCCCGCATTAAGCAGGAATGCGCCACCGCGGGCGTGTTGCACTTCACAGGGCACGCGAGCTTCGAATGGGCTAATCCATTAGGCGCCTACTTGAGCGTCGCGGGCGATCAAAAGTTGGGATTGGATGAACTGCGAGGCTTGAGCTTTACGCCGGGCGCCTTGGTGTTTCTAGCCGCTTGCGACACGGGCAAACGAGGTACGACCGGTCGAAGAACCAGTTCGCGCGGGATCGTCAGTTCGCTCCTGGAGGCGGGGGCCGCCACCGTCATCTGCTCTTTATGGCCGGTAGAAAGTGCTGCTGCCGCGCTGGTTGCACACTGGTTCTATGAGGGGTGGCTATTAGAGGGGTTAGGGAGGCTCGAGAGTCTCCGACGGGCCACGAAAAAGCTCCGCGAATCCAAGCGATGGGAGTGCGAAGCTATTTTAAAGCGCCGACTTTATTTCGGGGGAGAAGCGCCGTTTCAGGACGAGGCCTACTGGGGAGCATTTGTGCTCTACGGGGCTTGGTGATTCTCTAATACCAGCCCACATATACAAAGGCGTCCCACCTCATGTGTGGATGACGCCGCGGGTTCGGCAGTGGCAACACATCTTTTCAGATTAGGGCTGCCTTCTTTCGCGGACATGAGTACGGATCAAGCCACGACCAGCGCTTAATGGGGAATGATGTTCTGGCTCACTTTGTAGTGTTGCGGGGATCCGGTCACGGCAATTGCCACCACAGCGCCTGCATTCTTCTTCTTGAAGAACGGGGCGAGCGGTTTGAGAAGCAGGGATTTAAAACCCGTCGTTACGTGCGAAATATCCGAATGCATCCGCAGATCACCTGACATGTGGACGTCCTGGCTCTGCAGATCGAAGGTTCCCTTGAGGCGAACGACAGCTCCGGGCACCTGAAATGTCAGAGGAGACATATGCGCTACTCCATTGCGTATGGATACAGTAGCCGTCACATTAGAGAGGACGCCCGCAGCCGGCGGTGAATCCCGGTTTGCACTTTTGCCTTGTGCGCGCTCACTGAACGCCGTCAGGTTATTTTCGTTTCCAGGATCTGTAAAACGTTCGCCGGGCACATCGATTGCCCCCTCCGCTTTTAGCCTTTCAAAGAAGGTTGCCCCACGGGTGGCAGGCGCAAGAACGGCATGCCCGTGCAACGCCACCGTTCCCGTGACAGGACTTTGACCGGTGATGAATGGGCGCAACAGATCTTCGACGCGGCCATGCCTTACCAGGAAGTTGATGTTCGTAATCTTCGGTGCACCCGAGATAGCGCCTTCTACGCGAGTGACGGTTCTGCCCGTGTGAAGATCCACTGCGTGCAGGATCAGATCCCCGTTCAGCGCATCGACTGCGCAATTGGCGATCGCATCTACCGATGTGCGATGCCCGTTGCCGACCGCAAAGTCAGGCGTTGTGGACTGTGCCCGAGCTTCGATGTCGGCAAGCCGCCCAGTGAAGTGACCCGTTGCGGAAAAGGTACCAGTAATTCCCTGGATTTCGGACAGGTTAACCGAAGTAAAAGTGAATTCCCCGGAAACCGGGGTCTTGTCTAACTGGTTGGCGAGCAGCGGTCCGAAGCTTCCATGCGCCTGAATGCGTCCCGAAGGCTTCGCGTTCCGCATCTCCACGAGGTAGGAGATGGTCTCACCTGCATGGAGATTGCCGATCAGCAGGCGCCGGATGGGAAAGCGATAGCGGCCTCCGTCCACACGCAGAATGTCCAACGTTGCATTCTGCAGATCAAGTTGCTCCACGATCGTTGTCGGGCCGGTGAAGTCGTTGCTGCTTCCAGGGGGAAAGTCCTCTTTGTTGGCCGCGCTTCCCACCGGAGGAATGATCACATGGAGTCCATCGGCGCTGACAAGCCGTATGCGGTTCCTCAGCAGGAGCAGATCGATCCATCGTCCCTGCACTTCAAGATGCGTGACCAAACCGACAGGAGGCAGGTTTGGCGCGGAATTGCGGCGCAACGTGAGACCGTCAGCTACGAAGCCGGGATCGGGAAAGTAAGTGCGGTGATAATGGTCGATCTTGATCTCGCTAGCAAACACCTTCTCGAGAACAGGCTGGACATTCCGGTAACGATATGGCCAGTGCTGGTTAACAAAAGCAATGGCGAACACCACACCGACCAGGAGGGCACATGCCAGGCACAGCTTCCATCCTCGATGCAGAATCGTCTTCGCGGCTACTGTTGAGACTGTAGGTCTCGCGCTCATTTAGGCAGATACCCGTCTCATGGGATGATATTTTACCCACTGAGGCTGTACGGGGGGGTTCGTGGGCTTTTCGGCTTCGCCGCTCCCTGGGAAAGGTGACGACCCAGACCACCCAACATGAATAATCGGTCACACTAGGAGCAGGGTGTTGCCAATCCCCCTTCCTCTGCTAGCCTCCTCCTATCCGCTCTCATGAAGTCTATGAACACGTCGAAAACGCTCATGGAAAGCAACAAAAGAATATTGGTTTAACCACCGAGTCGTCGCAGTCTTCTGGCTTTGGCCACGATGCTGGCGAATGACGCAACACCAGGAAGATCGTGGTCCGGACGTGGATACCGGCTCCCTCACCGCTTGACACGCTCGGATACTACAAGTCGCTGGCGGCGACAAACGGCGGAGCGGACAAGGTGGCCGAGTGGAGCCGGATGTTCCTTGTGCCAGCCACTCTGAGTGAACTGCCGTGGCTGTTCGCTTGGCCTCGAAGTGAGAGCGTGACTGCAATTGAATCGGCCATGCCGTTCATCAAGAGGCAGAACCGCTCATCACAATTGCGGGTCGGCGAGTGACCTAATGTGGATACTAGGCCCATGAGAGAAGCGAACAAATTCTATTGGCTTTGCCAGATCTGCGGATGGGGAGCCTATAGCGCGATTGGGCTTTGGACTGCCGTACTGGATCACGGTTGGAAGCCAAGCGCGGTGTTTGGCTACATCCTCTTTTTCTTGTACAACATTGCCCTGACGCACCTTCTGCGCATCGTAATCCGTCGCCGGAACTGGACCGGTCTGCCGCTGCCGAGAGTTCTGTTGCGTCTTGCGCTGGCGAGCATCTTGATTGGTGTCGTTCAAACAATCCTCGTAGTTGGTGTGTATACGGCGATCGAAGGTTCGCTTGGTGTATGGAGCGAGAGGAGCGCGATCGCTTTTCTGTTTATGGGCGTCTCGATTGCAACGACAATCTGGACGATCCTCTACCTGACCATCACCACAATGCGGCATTCCAGGGAAGTCCGTCGCAATCAGATGGTGATGAAGTTGGCGCTAAGCGATTCTGAGCTGCGCGCCCTCGAAGCCCAGATCAACCCTCATTTCCTGTTCAACTGTCTCAACTCGATCCGCGGGATGATCGTTGAAGACGCCGTTCAGGCCCAGGACATGGTTACGAAGCTGGCCAACATCCTCCGCTACAGCCTTCAGCGGGACCGGAGCCATACCGTCACACTGGAGACCGAGGTCGAGGCGGTGTCAGACTATCTGGCACTGGAGTCAATTCGCTTCGAAGATCGCCTGCGACTCCGTGTAGAGTTGGCTGATGAAGTACGCCGGATCGAGATACCGGCTATGCTTTTGCAGACACTGGTGGAAAATGCTATTAAGCATGGGATAGAACGAGTTCCCGAGGGAGGAGTGCTTTCCATACGAGCACAGTTAAACGGGGCGCTATTGCGCATTGAAGTCGAGAACCCTGGCAGCTTGCATAGTCCGCTTCCGAACTCGACGCGGATCGGACTGGCGAATGCTCGAGAGCGTCTCCGTATTCTTTACGCGGAGCGCGCCAGTTTGAGTCTCGCTGCGTCGGGACAAGGGCGAGTCACGGCGACACTTTTGATTCCGGCCAGCCAGTGAAAGCGCTCATCGTCGACGACGAACGAATTGCCCGTCAGGAACTGCAACGCCTGCTCGCGTCGCATCCGGAGATTGAAGTTGTGGGTGAGGCTCGAACCGGAGAGGAAGCGTTAGCCTTTATTGACCGGTACTTGCCAGATGTGCTTTTCCTCGACATACATATGCCGGGAATGAGCGCATTCGATCTTCTTCAGAAGCTTGAAGATGTTCCGCAAGTGATCTTCACGACAGCGTACGACACCTATGCGCTGAAGGCATTCGATGCAGGAGCGCTCGATTATCTCGTTAAGCCGGTCGCGCCAAAGCGGCTTGCGGCGGCGGTGGCGAAGTTGCGGCCACTCATGGCGCCCTCCCGCCGTCTGAACCAAGTCTTTGTGAAAGACAATGAGCATTGCTGGCTAGTCCAGGTTTTGGATATTTATCTTTTGGAATCGGAAGGAAATTATACGAGACTCTACTTCGGGAAGGAACGGCCGCTCATTCCGCGTTCACTGTCGAAGCTGCAGGAACGCCTCGATCCTGCGGTCTTTTTTCGTGCAGGTCGAAAGCATATCGTGAATCTCAAGTGGGTGGAAGGCGTTGAGGCAAGCTTCCGAGGTGGACTCCTGATCCGCCTAAGAGGGGGTTCGCAGGTGGAAATGTCACGACGCCAATCCATTCTGTTCCGAGAGGCGCTCAGCCCATAATCGATCAGTTCAACGTGCCCTCGCCAAGGTCCAGACAGCCGGCAAGCGGGAAGTTACGCTGAATCTCGTTTCCACCAGCTCAGTTGACGGAAAAGTCGTACTTCTCGCTCAAAGAAAACTGAGAGCTAGCCGCACGGCCGAATAGTCGGCTAGTCGTCAACTTGATCTTGGATTTCCGCTCTCCGAAGTTTTTTCAACGATGCCGGCCTGCCAGCCAACCAAGGGAGAACTATGAGGCCCTGAATTAGGAAAGGATGCTCGATCGCGAAAGGATACGATCACGGCGGATCTGATGAATGTCGAGCAGCGCCGGGCGGCTTCATTGTTCACTGTGACGGAGATGATCCACCTTGCACAATCGGCTTAAAACTGGCTCACCGAAATCGAAGCCTGCGTAACATTGACCGCATTGTTAGTCCCAAAGACCCGCAGACCGCCATCCGGCTGGGCCTGAATTTGAAGACCCGCCTGAAAAGCAGCTTGCTGCACGATCTGCATGCATTGCTGTGGAGTAGAGTTGGCCGGCAACGGCCTGGTGACCGTGCTGTTCGTGGATCCGTTGGTCACACTAACCGTGCCCTCGGTGGCGCCGGTCCCGCTGGCAAATGAAATCAGAATCCCATGCTGTTGAGCCGGCCCTGCAGCAACTGCTGCTGACGCTCCCTGCCCTTGCTGACCCGCCTCAGGCGGCGCGGAACCGGCGTTGTACAAGGCATCAAAAGGAGTGCCCTCGACATTATCGACGCCATAAGGAATGTGGCACTTGCCGTTGACGAGAAATCCTGGCTGATATCCCTTCTTGCTGCCGAAGTAGCTGATCTGCTTGCGGCAGATGTAAAGATGGGTGCCGTCGACAAGGTAACCGCCAGGCACCAGGGCTCCTATGTTGCCATCGAAATTGCGCCATTCCGCGGGGCCAGTAGCCACTTCATAGGTCTTCGCTGCGTCTTCCTTCCCAGCGTCGTTGACATAATTGCACGCCCCCTCGACCCACTTGCCGGGCAAGAGAGCGTTGTTATCGTAGACGCGGCAGACGTAAAGCGGCGCATCCGGCTTGCCACCGTTGCCTGGACCTCCCTTAACCGCGTTGTCTCCCGGAACAAAGGGCGTTTGTGCCGGTTGCCAGATCACTGAGCTTGGTCCTGGCTCATACGGAGGAGGGGGCGCGTCATCTCCGGGTTGGGGGTACTTGGGCTGAACGTGACCAAAACCATCGGTCGAAGAGCAGCGCGGACCAACCCACCAGTTTAACCCTCCCTGTATCTCGCGCTTTACCGTTGGATCGCTAGCGCGGCACGGTGGATAGGGCTGCGCCGGCTGAACTGGCTGCACCGGGTAAGGATTAGGGTATGGATACGGCGGATAAGGATAAGGCGGCCGTCCGCCACCGGTAGCATAGAGCACATCAAACGGCGGACCCTGCACGACCTCGCCTCCGCCCACCGGGATATGACACGTTCCGTCGGAGACCAGTTTGCCGGGCTGGTAGCCGTAATCAGTTCCGGAATTGGGAGAGTAGTGAACGCGGCACGAATAGAGTGGGCTCCCGTCTGCGTTGCTTCCTGTCTGCGCAAGACCATAGACCCCGCCCTGATACGGGCCCCAGCGAGCGCTCCCGTACGCGACTTCATAGGAGCGCATGATCTGCTCCGCCCCGCCATACGCCACGTTGCAATTACCCTGAACCCACTTGCCGGGAACAACACTCCCCTGGATCCGCGCGCGGCAGATAAACATCGGAGTATCTGGATTGGGGTCGGAGCCCGGCCCGCCTGCGATTGCCCCGTTCGACTGGTCTGGCGTAAAAGGTGACTGAACGGGCTTCCATGTAATGCTTTGGCCCAGCATGGAGCCATTCTGTGCGATCGCAGAAATACTGCAGCAACCTAAGGCAGCTGAGAGCAACAGCCGATGGAGGCAACCGAAGTATTTCATCTCAAGGCATGTGCGGGAGCGTATAGAAACACGCCCCCGCGTCCCGTTCATTATGGATAGAATCCCACCGTAATGTATATAGAAAACGCGCTCGCAGACATTCGGGCGCGACCCGTTGTCCTTCGCAGCAAGCTTGCTCCCAAATGGATCGGTCTCTTGGGCCAGGGGAAATACGGGGACGTTCACCACGTTTACCTAACCATGGCGGTTACTCTGGAAGCCCATGCTGTGCCGGTTAAAGTGAAAGCGCGCCGAAAACTGTATTGAATGCTGTTCGAACGGCGGACCGGATACCAATGATACGCAGACCGCTCCCACACGGGAGATCCGTGACAGGAGATCCGTGGAGATCCGTGACGGAGATCCGGACGGAGATCCGTGACAGGAGATCCGTGACAGAGATCCGTGACATCCATGATAGGTAATGGTCAAGGGGAAACGGAGATTCCCGTTGACCCGGCGAAGCAGGTTCCCCGAGCGAGCAAAGGGTTCTAGTTTTTGGCTGTCCTCGACCGCTTATCAGGACCAACGCTTTGCCAGCGTGGCCAGACATCCATTTGCGGGAACAACGCCGAGCAGACGCCGTCCACGAAGATTGAGTTAGAGTAAACCGGCCGGCCTCGAAACAGACGGTGAGATGTATTGGGAGCCGAAGCCCCCGTGCACAGCCACGAAATACGCGAGGACCGGCCGGTGGATCGCTGACAGATGGAACATAAGAACTTTGGTAGCCTGAGTGGGTCGAGGAAACGGAAGCAGGCTCTGCTGGAGAGCACCCTGCCAGGGATACTCGACCCGACTCATCGGACCGATGTGTCAGCAGGGGGATTCTCTTTGGAGGATTCCCCTTTATGTTGACTAGCTTGGAGTGACCATCGGGCGATAGATCGGCATGCCTGAGAAAACTCCAGCAGGCCCGAACCGTCCGTATCTTTTCCCTTAAGCGGCTGACGCCAGAGCTGCTGGCTGTTTTCTCTTTCTCGGCTTTGCTTTTGGCGGCGGAGGCGGAGTGCGCACCTGAAAGGGCTGGCCGTTCTTGTCCACTGCCAGCAGGTAAGCCACCAGCTTGCGCGCCACTTGTAAGGTCGCACGATTGGCGTGACCGCGCTCTCGTTGCTGAGCATGCAGTGCTGCCAGTTGTGGATTCCAGCGCGGCGCCAGTTTGGCGGCTTCGATCAGTGCCGTCTGCAGCCAGGCATTGCGCTGCTTGGAAATTGGACCCCGTTGCTGTTTGCCCGCAGAGGATCGAAACGCCGCCGTTAAGCCACAGTAGCTGACTGCATCTGCTACAGAGGAGAAGCGGTGTGGATCGGCGACTTCCAATGCCCATGTTAGTGCCGTGATGGGACCGACTCCGTCGATGCTCATCAATCGCTCGAGCCGCTGCTCCAGGACGGGATCGCAAAGCAGTCTCTTGATCAACTGTTTCTGCGTGGACTCGAACATCTCCATAGAACCGCGACTCATACGTAGGAGATCTTTGACCGATTCCGGTACTTCCCGCAGGCTCTTCATCAGGTCGGCGAAGTACTTCTTCCGATGCAGCCGCTCTCTGTCGAACGGAGCGCCGCTTTCCATCAGCAGACCGGCCATCCTGTTCTGCATACGCACCGATTGCCGCACCACCAGGTTTCGATAACGCAGCAGACGTCTGAGATCGCGCAAATGCGGGGGCAGCACGTAGCAGGCAGGCAACAGATTGCACCGCAGCAGGTCGGCAATGGTACGTGCATCCAGACAATCGCTCTTCTTCTTGCCCGCCGTGATGGCCTTCATCTTGGCCGGATGGCCCATCGACAATTGCTGGGCGTACGGCTTCAAGGTGTCGTAGATCCAGGCACTGAAGAGGGTGGCTTCCATCGCTCCTTGCCAGACTACTTGGCGCCGCTTCGCCCAGCGGCGCAACTCCATACGCTGCGCCTGCAGTGTGCCTTCTTCCACAATCTGGCCGTCTGCGGTCTTTACGCAATAAGCAATGGTTTTCTTGTGAACGTCGAATCCGATATAGTGAATAGCATTCATGGGGTTCTCCTAATTGAGATTTCTGAATCGGCTGCTGCGAACAGTCGATTTCAGCAGTGTAATCTCGGGGAGAACCCTTTCTCATGTCGCCTCTCTGATTGCCTATACATTCAAACAGACGAAATAACCTCCAAGTCCGCGGGCACCGATTCTGCGAGTTACCTCGTCCGTCACATCCCCAATCCGGCACTTGTCCGAGCAGTCGGCTATCCGGACAAGACCTTACCAGATGACCGATAATGCTTTTGCTTTTCGAATCATCTTGTCTTTGGTCACCAGAGGAACGCCACGATTCAGCGCGGTCGCTCCGATGATTCTGTCCATAGGATCGAGAGGGTAGGGCGAAGGAAACTCCACGGCGATGCGCGTGACGGCCGCTGTGATCGGCAGGATAACGAAGCGAGCCTCCACCTCAACCAGAAAAGCCTCAAGCGAAGTCTTTAGCACGATTCGCTGATTCCTGGCCAGCCACCCCAATTCAAACAGGGAGATGCAGGAAATACCTACCCCGCCGTTCTCTCGAGCAGTTCGAATCGCATCGATTGCCGCCGCCGAGAGCAAACTGGGATCCGAAGCAAGCCAGATCACTACACACGTATCGACAACGATCATTTGAGGCGTTTCCAATGCTCAGGCGGGACCGAAGGGGACTCGATATCGCCGGAGATAGCCAGCTTTCCCGCATAAAAACCGAACAGGCTATCCTCAACTTCTTCGACTGGGACCAATTGGGCAACGGGCTTTCCGTTTTTTGTGATAACGAATTTTGTCTTCCTGGCCTGCACTTCATCCATAATTGCCAGGCACTTAGCTTTGAACGCTCCCGCCGCGATCGTTTTCAAAAATAGCACCTCACCATGGTCATCGTACCATGGTCACATTTTTCAGGTGCGGGGCCTACCGGATTGTCCACCTGAAGAACGACCGAATTGTACCGGATAAACTGGGGTCCGGTGCTAGCAACGCAGAGTGCAGCAGACCACATGGCCGTAGAGTCAAGCTTGGGCGGAAGCTTGGGCGGGACAGACGGGACGTACCCTTTCACGGTCGGGAGGCTCAAGTAAAACGCGTCCGATCTGTCTGCCTAGCCGCTCTAAGTTGCCGGTCACATCACCTGGCCGAATAGTCCCCATCCGGCGGCCACTTCTCCGAGCAGCCGGTTTCACCGCCGTGTGAAGCGGATACATTGGTAAACGCAAGCGTGCCTTTCCGGACTGATTCGCTCGCCGCCCATCTGGATTACGTCCGGATCGCTAACCATCCGGGAGCGATCTCGCGCTGTAGATTACGGTTTCAGGCCGACTCGTCGGATCATATCAGTGAACCTATTATCGTCTCGCAGCGGATCAAAAATGGGTTCCACTTTGAGACTTACAAGGCAGGGTTCCCGATCGCCGAATGCTTCTTCCAGAGCTTGCAGCGCACGCTCGTTGTCATTCAGCCCGACCCAAATGATGGAGAGAAACCAGCGTGGCACGTAAGCGTAAGCAGCGGAAAGCTGATCTAAAAGTTGCTGGGCCTCGTGTGTGCAGCCTGCTCGTCCTAATATGTAAATGAGCGATGCCTGGTTGAATGGATTATCTGGCCCGAGTTGGGTTGCTGTCCGCATCGCAGCTATCGCTTCCTCGTATCGCTGTTGCTGCGCCAGCGCCAATCCGAGACCAAAGTACAGTTGGTCCCACTTTGGTTCGAGCTCAACGGCCCGGCCAAACTGATCAACGGCTTCGCCAAATCGGCGTGCGTAATAAAATGGCCAGCCGACTTCCTCGATCGCTATAAGGGAGAATGGGTCGAGCGACTCCGCACGGCGATGAGCGGCGACCGCTTCGTCGCCTCGGCCGGCATATCTCAAATAAACGCCGCGCTTCCAGTACACGTACGGATCACCGGGCGCCAGTTCAATCGCGCGCTGCGACTCCCGATCTGCTGCATCCCAATTCCAATCATTGAGCAACCGTAACAGACTTAGCACAGCATGTCCTTCAGCCAAATTTTCGTCTAGCTCCACCGCTTTTACTGCCGCTGGTTCAGCCTCGGCGAACGCCTTCTTTGGCTCCATGCCAAAGAAATAAGCGAGTTCGATGAAACACTCGGCTAAGCCGGCGTAGGCGGCAGCATACCCGGCATCGATCTGCAAGGATTGGCGAAAATACTGGATCGCTTTTCGTTGTCCCTGGTCCGTTAATTGCCGCGCGAAAAATCGCCCATTGAGATAAAGCGAGTAGGCCTGGGGATGAACTGCACGCGAAACGCTGAGGAGCGCTTCTTCCTTCCGGCTAAGGTCCGCGCGAATGCCGACGGCAACGTCTCGCGCGACTCTACTCTGCAGCCCAAGAATGTCGGAGAATGTGCCCTCGTACGACTCGGCCCAAAGGTGCTGGTCGCTGGCGGCATGGATTAGCTGAACAGTAATCCGCAAGCGATCATCCGATTTCATCACCGATCCTTGCAGCACAGCTTGCACGCGCAACGCACGCGCAATTTGAGCCACCGCCTCACCTGTACCTTTGAACCGCATCGCTGAGGTACGCGAAACCACGCGCAAACTCGCGATCTTGGCCAATTCTGTGATGAGAGCCTCCGTGACTCCATCCGCGAAATACTCTTGCGCGGGGTCCCCGCTGAGGTTGGCTAGAGGCAATACCGCTATCGATTCGAAACGGCACGGAACGTCGACACTGCGCACTGAGTCGGTAAAACGGTATCCCCGCTTCGGGACAGTTGCGATGTACTCTCGTTCCTGCGTCGTCCCCAGTGCCCGTCGGAGTAGGAAAATCATTTGGTTGAGATTGGCTTCCCCGACGAAGATCTCTGGCCAAACTGCTTCCATCAGTTGTTTCTTGCTGATAACTACTCCGGGGCGCTTAACGAGTTCAACCAGGACTTCGACTGCCTTGGGTGGTAGGGCAATCAGCTCACGGTTCCGCATAAGGCTTCGCGCGAGCGGATCCACCCTGTACGGGCCGAACTCGTAAGCTGATGATCGGAGGGTCAGCACGGCAAAAATTCTACCCGAAATTTGATTATTCCTTGAGGATTTTTGAGCGTCCGCATGTCATGATCGCGCATCGTCACCCGTCCAGGACCGCCAGTTTTGCCGGCCTCTAACGATATTGGGGAACCCTGATGATTCCAAAATCTGTTGCTCAGAAGCTCATGACTTCACTACGCGGTCAGACTTTTTGCCCGGGCGAGCCCGGATACGATGAAGCTCGAACAATCCCGAACGCCATGATCGATCGACGTCCGGCAATGATCGCTCGCTGCGCAGGTGCGGCAGATGTCATTGCGTGTGTGCGCGAGGCTCGCGATCACGACCTTCTCGTTTCGGTTCGCGGGGGCGGACATAGCATCGCAGGCAAGGCCGTCTGCGAGGACGGCTTGATGATTGACCTGTCTCAAATGAAAGGAATCCGCGTCGATCCGGTAAGGCAAACGGTGCGCGCCCAAACGGGTCTGAAACTAGGCGAGTTCGACCGTGAAACGCAAGCATTTGGGCTAGCCACAACACAAGGGGTGGTGCCAGCAGTCGGCATCGCCGGATTGACGCTAGGCGGCGGCTGGGGAAATCTTCATGCCAAATTCGGGTTGGCTATTGACAATCTCATTGCAGCAGACGTGGTGACGGCGGAGGGACAATTTCTGACCGCGAACGCATCGGAAAATGCCGATCTGTTCTGGGGAATCCGTGGCGGTAGCGGGAACTTTGGGATTGTTACTTCTCTTGAATATCGATTGCACCAGGTCGGCCCGATTTACGGAGGCGCAATTTTTTTTCCAGCAGCAAAGGCCAAGGAAATATTGCATTTGTGGCGCGAATTTGCCGCAGAAAGTCCCGACGAATTGGTGAACCAGGCTACGTCCATCACTCTTCCGGACGGCACTCCGGCCTTCGGTCTTGCCGCTTGTTACTGCGGACCTGTTGCCGATGGAGAACGGGTACTGCGACCGCTGAAGAAGTTTGCAGTCCCGATTGCGGACCAACTTGGCCCCATGACGTACCTGCAAATCCAAAGTATGTTCGAACCGCTATTTCCGCCCGGGCGGCTGGTCTATACCAAATCAAATTTTCTGCGCGACCTGACCGATGATGCTATTGAGGTGCTCGCACAATACGTGGGCAAGAGTCCCTCGCCTTATACGTTTGCGCCATTTGTCGAACATTGGCACGGCGCAGCCACGCGCGTATCGCCCGGCGACACCGCTTTTCCCCACCGGCAATATACGTGGAACTTTTTTGCATGGTCCATCTGGACCGATCCTGCCGAGACCGACAAGAACATTCGCTGGACGCGCGAATGCTGGGAGGGCTTGCGGCCTTATCTGGTTTCAGGGGCGTACGGCAATTATGTGACTGATGAGGGAGAAGCCATAGCGCGAGAGGCCTACGGTTGCAACTACGATCGTCTTGTCGCTCTAAAAATCAAGTACGATCCGACGAACTTCTTCCGTCTGAACCACAACATCAAACCAGGTCAAGCGACGCCCGGAAAGACTACTCGTTAGGAACACATGCGCGATGTGCATCGGGAGAGAGATACTCCGCTCTTAAATGAAGTTTTGTGGCGGACGGAACTGATACTTTTGCGATCTCGCTGTAATTCAAAGTCCCAGTTGCGTCTGGCCACGAAACCAGGCCACGAAACCACGCATGGATAAAGACCCTATCGCTCAGACGTGGCGACAGGGTTGAGATATTCGATGAACCTGGTACGGGGTTCTGGTGGGGGTACCAACCTGCGAACTAGGAACTAACGCTGCCGACCGTAGAACTCTCCATGCAAAAAACGGCTATTTGGCGCGTTTGCGTCCACGCGGAGAGGCTTTTCATCGATCTTTAGATTGATTGGGAGAGATCAGAAACGTGCAGATACGATAGTCGCCTCTAACCTCATGAATGACCAACATTGCGGGAGCGACTTCGTGTGTCATTCATTGCCTCAGCTTCGGCGGGTAGGGTGAAACAAAAACTTGCGCCGCGCGGAGAGTTGTCGGCAGCCCACAAGCGGCCACTATGCGATTCGACAATCGAGCGGCTGATGCGAAGTCCCATGCCGGTGCCGTGAGTCTTGGTGGTAAAGAAGGCGTTAAAGATCTCATCTGCCTGCTGTCGGGGCAGTCCCATGCCGGTATCGCTGACCGACAGCAGCAATTCATTGTTTTCGGTTGGCTGCGACTTGATGGTTAGCTCACGCGGCCCATCCACGCCGTGCATCGCTTCGACGCCATTCACGATGAGGTTCATCAGCACCTGCTGCAATTGCACGCGATCTCCTATGACATGGGGAAGATCTTCCGCCAGCTCTGTGCGAATTGATATGGAGTGCCGCGATGCCTCGTCTCCCAGGAGGACGATCATTTCTCGAGCAACTTCGTTTACGTCAACCAACTCCCGTTGCGGAGTACCCTTCTTGAACAGCAGGCCGACCCGGTTGATGATTTCGGAGGCACGCTTTGCGTCTTTGACAATTCTCCACGCAGCCTCGCGCGCCTCTTTAAGATCGGGTTCATCGCGCATAATCCATCGAACGCAGGTATTGGCGTCTGTGACTATTGCGGCGATCGGTTGTTTCACTTCGTGCGCCAGAGAGGCAGTGAACTCTCCCATGGTGGTCAGCCTGCTGGCGTACGCGAGATCCGTCTGCGCCTGACGCAGCACTTCTTCGGCACTTTTGCGTTCGGTTATGTCCCGCGCCAGTTTCGATGCCCCAACCACGCGGCCCAAGGCATCTTTCATCGGGGAAATCGTCAGGGAAACTTCGAGCAGGCTGCCATCCTTGCGCATGCGCACCGTCTCGAAGTGGTCGATCCGCTCGCCGCGCGTGAGCTGCTCAACAATCGTTCTTTCTTCGTCACGACGCTCAGGAGGAATAATCAGTGTGATGTTCTGGCCAACCGCTTCTTCCGCAGTGTAGCCGAACAGCCGTTCTGCGCCCTTATTCCAACTGGTAATGACGCCATTCAGACGTTTGCTCACAATTGCATCGTGCGACGATTCCACAATCGCAGCCAGCAAACGGGTTGCCTGCTCTGCCCGCTTGCGCTCGGTGATGTCCGTCGAGCTACCCACAAATTGCACTAAATCTCCGGATGCGTTCAAAACAGGATGGCCGACGGTGTGAATGTATTTGGTTGTGGCGTCCGGGAGAAGGATTTGGAATTCCACTTCGTAATCCGACTTTTCATCGATTGCTCGGTCGATTGCCCCTTTCCACTTGGCTCGATCCTCCGGATGAGTGCGCTGCAGAAGTTGTTCAAAAGCAGGCGGCCCATTTTCTGGATCGAAGCCATAAATGCGGTACCACTCCTCGGATAGATGCAAGGCGTCCTTTTCCGCTACCCGCCAGGCCCAACTCCCTGTGTGCGTGAGCCGCTGCGCCTCCGCCAGGTACGCTTCGCTTCGCTGCAGCTTCTCTTCCTGCAGTTCCAATGTCTGATCAGCGAATCGCCTATCCAGCCAGGACGTCAGTAAGGCCAGCCCGAGGACGACAAAAGTGACGGCGGCAATTCCGGCGGTGCCAAGGGTGGAGATGCTCACCGCGTGAGACAGGTCCGCCGGTGTGCCTGAGGACGTGAAACTGGCGGCGGCCATACCGGTGTAATGCATGACGGGAATCGCGGCACCCATCACGACGGCTCCGGTCAACTTTTCCCAGCCGAGCCCCTTTTTCTCATCCCGGAAGTGAAAGGTAATCCATAGCGCTGCGAAAGAAATCAGAACCGCGAACACGACGGACATGACGACGAGGGAGGAATTAAAGCGGCATATGGCCGGTAAACGCATCGCGGCCATGCCGATGTAATGCATACCCGCAATACCCGCACCCATCAGGACACTTCCAGCGACCGCTCGGGAGGCACTCATTTTCTGTCGGCTCACCACGCCCAGGGCAACGACCGAAGCGAGAATGGCCGCAAGCAGTGACAGCAGAACGGTCGGCCAATGGTAGGCCACGGGAACCGGCAGGACGAACGCCAGCATCCCAATGTAGTGCATGGACCAAATGCCAGTCCCCATCGCGCCGGCCCCGCCCAGCAGCCAAACCGCGCGAGTCCAACCGCCCGCGGCCGTTACTCGACCTGCGAGATCAAGAGCGGCGTACGACGCAAACATGGCAATCAACACCGAAAGCGCCACCAGCGCATAGTTGTACGAGCCAATCAAGTTCACGGCAGCGATTTGACTCCATCCGACTGCTATGGGGAACAGTCGCCCTGTCGGTAAGTTCCGCGAGTCTTAGGATACTGCCAATTGGCTCGGTGAGTATCGTGATTGGTGCAAGCTTGGCCATACTTAGCACCTTATGGCAGGAAATTAGCTCACAGCTGTCAAGTCAACAATTCCTGGTTCGACTTGAATCGACGAAGGTTCTGATGCTTTTCTCGTAGCTCTCAGATTGTCGCAACTCGGAAGTTGGGTCCCATCGACCGGTCAATTGACGCCAAATCTAAATCTCCAATGCGCTCCTTGAGGGGTCAATCGGTAACGAAAAGATACGGGGCGCGGTGGCTGCTACCTGCAGCTCACGCCAGAGCAGTATCGAAAACTGAGGCCGCCCGTGAGCCCGCCCTTCCCGACATGCCTTCAAGGACGTAAGGAGCCGGTATTTGGCCGAGAGTCCAACAGCCTCGTAACCGCGGATCTGAAACCTCCTGGATTGTTCAGGTCAACTGTGTAGGTTGCTGTACCGAAGTGACGATCAGCGCCGCCTATCGCACAAATCACCAGGCTGGTCGCTGGTGGATGCAGCTTATTCGCTAAAGCGATGAGGTTCTTTGCCGCTTCATCCGGTACCGTCTGACCGATGATCAGCAGATCGAACGCTTGTGCCTTGATTGCCGCTTCTGCTTCTCTCGCGCTGGCTGTTGTAGTTTGCCAATCCTTCAGCATGTAGACCCGAGTTTTGACCAGAACCGGATCATCCCCCACTAAGAAGATTCGCTCTTTCACGTCCTATCCTCCTCACAGTCGAACCACGGGGCCCGGGCAACGTTTAGGAAGACTTGAACTCAAATTGACGCAGCTTAAGCTGAATGGGTTTCTTAGTCGGCATGGCGAGCAGAGCGCCATTTAACGACAGTCGGCATCGAGGTGCCGACGAGGATGGTTTCGCCTCTAGACTATGGGCTATGACTGGGGAAGACGCTGAAGGCAGTAAGTTTTACCATCGCGCAAACACTGACGGCACGATTGACTCTACTTGTAGATGCTTTCTGACCATCGCAAGAGCCGATATCGGACCTGACCTCCAGGGACCTGAGGCGGCTCACCAGTGCGACGACAAAGAGCCCTCCATCCTGACAGAGCTGCGATCCTTGCTCGCCCCTCGGCACCCATCGTACTGCACTTCCGAGCGCCGGCAGGGAACCCCCGCGCTTAAGTGGAGCTGTATGGCCGGTAAGTAGCGCCCGAATTTCCTCCAGGCAGACGCCACATGGGAGTTATGGCGCAATTTGTCATCGAAGCAATTGACCGCTCCCGTCTTACACTTGGCCCTCTGAGGATACTCATGCAGACGAGATGTTCGATCTGTTGGACTATACAGAATCTCGAGAAGTGCTCCAAAGAAGGCTGCCCAAACCTGCTGTGTACACTTCACAGCAACCGGTGTAAGGGTCGTTGCCCCGATTGCTGGGAGACTCCAAGCGTATCGCTCCCGCCACCTTCGGCTCGCTCGAAGAGAAGATGAAGAAAGACAAGTTCCATCACCGCGTAAACGCTGACGGCACGATTGACTCTATTTGTTTACGCTGCTTCCTGACCACTGCAAGAGCTGATATCGGATCTGACCTCCGGGAACGCGAGGCGGCTCACCAGTGCGATAATAAAGAGCCTCTCTTCCTGTCAGAGAATCTTCGAAGCCTCAGGCCGCGAGCGAGTGTCAATCCTTGAGCGGCTCGCGGTAGGTTCACGGAACGGCCTCAACTCCAAAAGTTCTTCCGTCACGTACCCGGTAGTTGTTCCGTCTGAAAATATCACCAGCAAACCATCCTCGCCGTCGCGTTCCACGCTCAGTATTTTTATCGGTTCGACCATAGGAAAGATTTAAGCGAAAGGTAAGCCTCCGGGCTGTATCGTTTTGCTCAGTGCGAAGCGGTTGCTATGAGCTGCGAAGAAAAAAGTCGGCTCCTGATGGAATACAAGGCGGCCATGTCTGGGTTCTCCGAAGCCGTGAAGGAAATGCGCCAAAGAATAGCGACGAGGTCTCCAAAAGAGGAGCACAAGCGGCTTGAGCAAACCGCGAACGAGGCTCACGCAAGGTCAGAACAAGCGAGGCTAGCCCTTGAGCAGCACATCTCTACCCATCGTTGCTAACAGTCAGAGGTGGCTAACTGGCTCGCAGGAGCTGGCATCTGTTCAGCCTGAGCCAGCGCTTCGGGAGCGATCGAGACGTATTATTCATGGTTACCAAAGATGGCGCTGGCTACGGCAACCCACGCTAAGGCACACGTGTCTTAATTCCCTGAGACTGGAAGCGGGTGATTCCAGACTGCAAGACGAGAGTCCCCGAACCAAGGGGGAAGGTAAAGGGACTCGCGTTCATGCGCTGCCGTCCGGGCGGACTTACGGGAATCACCACAGCGAGTAAGGATTGCGACTATTTTTGGAGCCAGCCAGAAGAACCGACTGATTTGTGCAGGCTCGGGCCATCCGAAAAAGGATGCAGGATGCTCTGCCTGTATGCTTTGTCCAGCAACCCAAGGGCATTATTGATATTGCGATCCGTCAGCTCGAATGTCTGCCAACTTGGGTCTTTGTTGTCGTCGTCCTTCGGCGATGCTATGAACGAAATCGAGGTAGGGCCTTTCAAAGTGCGTTTGTCAGGAAGCATAGCAAACATCACTTTTCGGTGATAAAAAGCCTGTGTTCCAAATACATGATTCATCTTTACTCCAGGCCAGTGCTTCACCTCTTGTGCAAGAATCGAGCACCATTCACGTACCTCTCGTGACGCAGGGAGCAACGCGGAGTTCTTCATCATTGAAGGACAGAGTAGCACGGGACCCAGTGCGACGCCCCGGCTACGGAGTTATCTCGATCCAATGAAGATCCCTACCCTCCCCTCGGCCGCATGGGGCGTTCAAAAAACCCTTGCGGTCTTTTTTACCCGCCCGCATCTGATCTCCATAGGGGTGAACGGCGATGCCCTGACAATTTCTATCTCGTGCGGCTGAAAACGCCAAAACAAAGCAGCCAGGTCGTCGAAGCTGCCAGCCTTGAAGTGCATGGCGAGCATCTGGTGTTCCTGGACTCAAGAGGTAATCTAGCTGCCTCGTTCCCGATGAAGATCGTCGAAACCTGGATCCAGATAAATCCCTGAGTGGGGACGGGCCTTGCGAAGGCTATCCGATTCTTAGGACTTATGGATCAGTCGAGTGAGCCGAGCTGTTTTATTTCATACGCATCCACGAAGACGTTGGCTTGCAACTCGGCCTTGATTCGATCCTCAACCATGCGTTTCAGGCCGCCCAAGGGTAGCGCGGACGTTATGGAGAACTGCGCCGGCCTCAGCGTTTCGGGACCGCGCCGGGCAAGACCGAAGTCGTGCATCAACCGAGCCAGAGCCTGGTGCTGGATGGAATCCGCGGCGTCTCTGAGGTCGACGATAGTTAGCCACGGGAGCCCGGCACTCCTACATTTGACTATTCCGATGCGGGCCACTCTGTTTAATCTCTTTTTCCCCCAGGAGAAGACGCAGAAGCCAGCAATTCAACACTAGGCCGTGGCGCGATATGGCGTGGTCGCTTCTGTATTTTGATCGTTAGACTTGCCACATCGCGATTCTGCCTTCCCCCCACCTGAACCGCAAGGGCCCTCCATTTATCAGTCTTCTAGACGGCTAAGCCCGCTGACTTCCCAGCAACGCGTGTCGACCTGCTGGCATGTCCATCGTCTCGCGACGTTTATCCCAGCATGCTGCCCAGGAGGCAGCGTGAAATGACCAAGCACTACAAGCTAACGCTAGCCACGTTCGCCCTGCTTCTTTCTGCCTTCTTCTCAACTACACCAGCTGCCGCAACCGCTCCGCCCAAAGTAGCTTTCATCGGCGACTGGCTGACTGACAGTTGGAGCGCCACTTTCCCAGCCAACTGGACCGACTATGACCAACCCGGAGGTTTTCCCCCTCCGTCAGAGATAGCAGCGGCGATAGCGGCAAAGCCGTCCATTATTCACATCATGATCGGATTGCAATACTGGGATGATGATGCGAGTTACAACCTTGTAACCGGTCTGCTCGAGGAGGACCTGATACGGGATATTACGCAGGCGCAAGCCGCCGGTATTCCCGTAATTATTGGTATTGAACCGCTACAACTCACCGGTTTCTTTGCCGTGCAACAGGCGGACCTCGAAGTGAACGCCGTGGCAACCAAGTACGGTGTCCCTATCATCAACTACAGCGGCGCCTTCAGTAATGCTACGACTGGTTATGGTGGAAACGCTCTTGGAACCGGCGGAACCGCGCAATTATTCGGCGGAGTCGCGAATTTTTTCCAACCAGCTCCCGGACCATTACCTATTTACTCACCTAATGTTCCCTCATCCGCCGGATACGCGATCATGACCATGATGGCGCAAACGGCCTTTTCCACTTTGAACGCCCAGCCCAAGTCCGTCTACCTGCAAGATGAGGAGTTTGCCACTCCCGAGGGTCAGGGTACGCTGTCTAACGTCAACACTGTAAGCCCGGGAAACACCGTGCAGTTCTACCCGGTGATAAGCTACACCAACGGTGTATCCGGACAGGTTGGGTTCAACAGTAATTTCCTCACGGGATCGAACGGAACCTGGACCTCAAGCAACCCGCTAGCGGGATTAGTTAACCAGTCCGGACAGTTCTGGGCCTTCAACGAGGGGACAACCATCGTTAAGTTCACTCTACCGAACGGCGTGTGGAACGAGTGGATCATGTATGTGGGAGCGCCCTTTGCTGGGTGAGTGAAATTCAACAATCATGTACGTCACGACAGGGGTCGCATGATAGGCAGAGGGATTGCCCATTGCAGGATGACCACAGTCAGGCTGCCAGCCAGGCCGGTTTGATCCGGCCAGCCGGTGGTCCATCTAGGCCGCGCAGTCCTGTGAGGTAATTATCCCTTGACAACAAGTAAGACTTTTCGAGATGATCTTCTTGTTATGGAAGAGCAAATCAAGCCAAAGCAGAGCATTCCCGGCAATCAGCGCTATACCATCCAAGACTTCAGCGCTGAGTTTCCGGACAGCGATGCCTGCCTAAACTTCATCATGGAAGAGCGCTGGCCCGATGGCCGCGCCGAATGCTCAAAGTGTGGTGAACCCCGCAAACATCACCGCGTAACCGGCCGTACTGCCTATGCCTGCGACTACTGCGGTAATCACATCTACCCGCTTGCAGGCACCATCCTTGAGAAGTCCACTACCTCTTTGCGCACTTGGTTCTATGCCATGTACCTCATGGGCTCTACCCGTTGCGGAGTGAGTGCAAAACAGATTCAGCGTGAGACTGGCGTTACCTACAAGACCGCATGGCGCATGTTCAAGCAGATCCGAACCCTAATGTCGGAGGACATTAGACCGGAGGGATCGACGGTGGAAATGGACGACATGTACTTTGGCGGACGTCGCAAAGGTGCAAGCGGTCGCCCCATGTCTGGGGACAAGAAAAAAACTCCTGTAGTTGGCATGGCTGAGCGTAAAGGCCGCGTCGTTGCTTAGTCGCACCTGATGCTAAAGGTTCTACCTTGCTTGGAATCGTTCACGAACGCATTCTTCCAGCAACCACCATCTACACCGATGAATACCCCAGCTATGACGGCATTACCCACATGCCGGAGAAGGGATATCGCCATCGCCGCATCAACCACACTGCAAAGGTGTACGTGGTGGGAGATATCCACACCAACACCATCGAAGGCTTTTGGAGCCTAGTAAAGCGCGGGATCGGTGGCGTATACCACTCGGTCAGCCAGAAGTATCTTCAGTCTTACTTGAACGAGTACTCCTTCCGCTATAATCACCGGCTGGTTTCTCGCCCGATGTTCGTTGCCCTTTTGGATCAGGTTTCGGTGAAAGCGGAATAGCAGCCCTGCGCAAAAGAGAGTGGAAGTCCGAGCGCGTGTACGGCAATTCTGGCTTGGGCGTCTTCGTCTTCATGGCTTTATGATACGGCCGCCCGACTCAACGATCCCGGAGGCGAGCCCGCGTTTAGGGTGGGGCACGAAGATATCCTCAACGTATCCCTGCGGTTCAATTATGGCCATTAGCTTCGCCACCAATAGATCGATCTTGCTTGCGTTCCACTGCGTATGCCTGACGCAGTAAACGTGAATATCTGCAAGCTGGAGCCCAGTGAATGACTCGTCTTCCCCAAACGTTATGTTCCCGCAACGTCTTTTGAATTCTGGGTTGTCCCTCCGTAGATCATGATAGAGGCTCAAGAATTTCTTCGAGTGCGTCTCCGAGTTGTCGCAGCATATCTGAATTGGCTCGAACTTGCTGGACCGCTTTAGCAACTGTTTCATGCATGCGGCAAACCCGCAGTAGATGGGATCACCAAACCGCTCTCGCTCTTCAGCGCCTAGCGAGGCAAACTCGTCTGTAGTCATAGTAAAGGCGACAAAAAACTCGATGTTGTCTACGGCCGCCTTGACCAATTCGCAAAGTATTCTGTCTCGATCCTCCGGCCGATTTTGCCATCCCGCGAAACTGCCCCTAAACCCCATGGCGTCTTTCATAGAAATGCTGAGGATGCCATGGGGTTCCAGGATCTTGCTCCACCTGTTGCTGCTCTTGGGGCAGTCACCCCACTCGTACCCGGCTTCCCCGCCGCCGGTGCCGTCGAAGCTGCCCGTAACAACGAGCGTCGGGATGTTGCGCACCATGTAGCGCAACTTGGAAACGCTCCGCGTTTCATCCTGGATTGCCATGCGGATCGGGAGATATACCTGGCTTCCTTGCCGCGAAGATGAAGAAAAACAGCGCAGCCATGGTTACCAAAGAATTCCTCTTCCGATCTGGACGCCGCTCAAAAACCGTACTACTGTGGGGTCAAGTATCCATACATCAGCGCCGTTTTGCCACGACGGCCCTGCCTGGCCTTGCACCGGCGCACCCTGCCCCTGCATCTGCCGCCAACCACTGGGAGGTTACGAGCGCTCGCCATTGTGACTTGGGTGTAGCAAACGATAATGTGACAGTGACGGATTACGCCTTTCCTCAGCATTCCTGCGCCCCCGCGAGGCGCGCCTGCGAAGAGCAGAAATCATCGCGTAAGCAGTTTCGTAATTGCTGTAGACCGAAGCAACAGGCCTTTTCGTGGTTTTCCCCCAACGAAAACCACGCCTCGCCACCTTTATCGGGCCACCGTAACTGCGAAAGTGCTTTAAACAGGGTGCGCTCAGTGCGTCCTCTTGATAGAGCAGTTTTGACAACTTGGAGAACACCAGACCCGCCGCACCAGCCCGAGGCCAGATGGCTCGGACGCCGGAGGATAGACGGGGCGTTCATCAATACCTGGCGCATAGGCAGAATGATCGTCCCGTTTGTCTGCCACCGGACTGACCGGGTGAAAGGCGAAGGATCAGCAACCCTACGCGTGAGAAGAAGACTTATCGCGCTTTTCGCGCTTTTCGCGCTCTTTTTTCGGAAACTGTGGACCCAAAGCCTCAGTCCAGTCTTAGGGGATGTCCGTCCAGGGAAAACGAGCAGACTTAGTTCTCTTAGTTCGCTTTTTTCGCACATTTTCTGCACGGGCTTTCATTTCCCCTCCCGCGAGAAAGGCCGGGATCCCACTCAGGCCAAAAGAAGGCTTGAATGGGCCGCCCGGCATTTCTTACCGGTGTGGCAAAAACTATGGCGGGCTTCGCCCGTTGGACTCAATCTGAACCGGCTCGTTCTCGCTGAGGGATTTAAGGCGCATAGGGCGCTTAGGGCGCACACTTTCCCCGCACCGCCGCAACCTATCTGGTCGTGCTAACGCGCCCTGGAGAGGTGATATCCTCCCCGCAAGGGGTCAGCCGATGGAAAAACCCAAACTGCCGAGCGAGGCTGTAGAACTCTACAACCTCTTTATTCACGGCGAGATTACTCGCCGTGCCTTTATGGAAGGTGTGCAGCGACTTGCGGTAGGCGGTCTGGCGGCGGCGACGATTATCGACGCGTTGATGCCAAATTACGCTCTAGGGCAGCAGGTGTCGCGGACCGATGACCGTATTAAGGCCACATACGAGACCGTCCCGTCACCTCAGGGCAACGGGAGTATTAAAGGATATCTCGTGCGTCCAATCAGCGCCGACACACGGTCTGCGACGGTGACGCAATTGCCCGGCATTCTTGTGGTCCACGAGAATCGAGGTCTTAACCCTCATATCGAGGACATCGCGCGGCGGTTGGCGCTCGCCAACTTCATGGCCTTTGCCCCCGACGGACTCACTTCCGTGGGCGGCTATCCCGGGGATGACTACAAAGGCGGCCTGTTGTTCGCCAAGATCGATCGCAACAAAATGGGCGAAGACATGGTGGGCGCCGCCCTGTGGCTCAAAGCGCGCTCCGACTGCACGGGAAAGATCGGCACCACCGGTTTCTGTTACGGGGGGGGCGTCGCCAACATACTGGCGGTCCGGTTGGGAGCCGATTTAGGGGCAGCGGTGCCGTTCTATGGCGCTCCTCCCGCCGCAGAGGACGTCCCGAAAATTAAGGCAGCCATTCTGGTCCACCACGGGGAACTTGACACGCGGTTGGCGGGGACGTGGCCGGCGTACGACCAGGCCCTGACGGCGGCAAACGTTCCGCACGAGGGTTATATCTACCCGGGCGCCGTTCATGGCTTCAATTGCGATGCGACGCCGGAACGCTACAACAAAGCCGCAGCCGATCTAGCCTGGCAGCGCACGATTGACTGGTTCAATAAATACGTGCGCAGCTGATCGATGATGCCGTTGAGCGACTACCCGAGTTCGTCAACCCTTTCGATTGGAGCACGCCGGATCTGGATGCCATCACATAACTCATTGGACCTGACGCAAATGTGTGTACGATGGTGAACCATATGCCTCTTCAAAGTGCTCTAAGATCCTTTGCCTTACTCGCCGGGCTGGGTAGCATCGCATTTCTGTCATTGCCGGCAATCGCCCAGTCGTCCACCGCGCCAACAGCAGCGAATAGCCCTGAGTCGCTGGCCGAGGTCTGGCAAAAGGCGAGCGCAAAGTATGATGCCCCCCGCAACGCAATTCTCGCGGACGTAGAGCGCGGGGCCAACCAGGGACCGTTTCACCCGGACTGGGATTCACTGTCACAATACCGAGTCCCTGACTGGTACCGGGATGCGAAGTTCGGAATCTTCATTCACTGGGGCGTGTATTCCGTTCCTGCGTTCGGGAGCGAATGGTATCCGCGGCAAATGTATCTAGCAGGATCGGAGGAGAACAAGCATCATGTGAGCGTCTATGGTCCGGTGACGAAATTCGGCTACAAGGACTTCATCCCCATGTTCAAGGCCCAGCATTATGATCCGCAAGCCTGGGCGCACCTTTTCAAGGAGGCCGGCGCGCGATACGTGGTCCCGGTTTTTGAACACCATGACGGCTTTCAGATGTACGACAGCAATCTTTCCGACTGGACCGCGGTGAAGATGGGGCCGCACCGTGACCTGGTGGGCGATCTGGAGAAGGCAACTCGCGCCGAAGGCCTTCACTTTGGGGCTTCGTCGCATCGCATCGAGCATGATTGGTTTATGGACGGCGGGCGCAGCATGCCCTCCGACGTAAATGATCCGAAGTACGCCGCATTCTATGGACCGGCCCAGATCCAGCTGGAGGACAAACAGGACAGTCTGCAGGACAACTGGACCTATGTCAGCCCCGCCTATGCCAACGATTGGCTTGCCCGGGACGCAGAAATTGTCCAAAAATACCACCCCGACATCATCTTTTTCGACTGGTGGATTGGGCAACCTGACGTCCGTCGCTACTTAGCCAAGTTCGCTGCGTACTATTACAACGAATCGAGCAAACGTGGGCCGGTCGGCATCATCACTTACAAACTCGTCGATATGCAGAAGGATTCAGCCGTGCTCGACATTGAACGCGGCCAACTGGACAGCTTACACGACCGCGTTTGGCAGACCGACACCTCAGTCAGCGACAAGTCGTGGGGATATATTGAGCACGACACCTTCAAGACACCGGCATTCATCGTGCACCAACTCGCCGACGTGGTGAGCAAGAATGGCAACCTTCTGTTGAATATCGGGCCCCGTTCCGACGGCACCATTCCGGACGAAGTACAGCAGGTGCTGCTGGCCGTAGGTGGCTGGCTGAAGGTCAACGGAGAAGCGATCTACGGAACCCGGCCCTGGGTGAGCTATGGGGAAGGGCCCACCAAGGTCGCTGCGGGATCCTTCCAGGACACCAAGACACAGGAATATACGGCGGAGGACTTCCGCTTCACCACCAAGGGCAACAATCTTTATGCAATCGAGCTGGCGTGGCCCACAGGTAAGGAAGCAGTGATTCATACCCTGACCGAAGGCGCGCTCAAGGGCAAGCAGATCCGCAGCATCGCGCTGCTCGGTTCCGATGCTCAGCTCACTTATGATCTGCGGGCAGACGGTCTGCATATAGTGCTGCCGTCGCAACCAGCGGAGGGCTACGCCTATGCTTTCCGGATCGCGCTGGACGGCCCGCCTCGCTAAGCACGGCGGGCTGCATCGCGGAGGCGTCTTGAATCGGCCACCCGTACCCTGGAATCAGACGGGCTGATCGCTAATCTGCTCGCGCGTCGGGTCCCAGTACAACCGCCTACCACTCCAGTACGACTGGGCAGCCATGATGCACACGATGGCGTGGGAGAAGCCATTGTCCACGGTGGCATTCGGCTGTTTACGCGCCTGCATCGCCTGCAGCCAGTTCACCAGGTGCGTAACGTCGTCATCGTCCGGACCAAGCGAATTAGGGGCCGGTGCGTTGGGAACGCGGACAATCTCTTCGCCGTCGGCTGACGGTCCAACGATAGGTAGTTTGGAGTAAATCGGCCCTACGTCGAACGGATCAAATTCGTTTCTGCCTCCTTCCCTGGTGACGGTGAACAAAGACGCACCCTCGCCCCCGTAGTTCTCGATCGTGCCATCGCGGCCTTGAATGCGGGCAAAGCTGCGATAGCTGTTGCCAAAGATCGTCTTGTACGTATAGAGAAATCCCTTTGGATAGGTAACCGCCGCAACTGCAGTATCGGGATTCTCGCGACCATCCGGCCATGTGAAGATTCCGCCGGTGGCCATCACGCTCGTGGGATACGTCTCATCCGTCCAAAGATGGACCAGGTCGGATCCATGGCTTAGCCACTGATCGAAGATCCCCGACGAAAAATCCTTATAAAGCCGGAACTCCAGGTAGACGTGGGGATCGAAGGGACGTTGCGGCTTCCCCAGGAGCCAACGGTTCCAATCCGTGTCTTCTTCGCGAAGCTTCGATTTTCTTCCGTAGAGCCATTGCTTCCACTCCAGGTTGACATCCATCAGCATCGCGCGGTTTTGCCCGGTGTCTGGCGGAGTGAACCTCCAGCGCTCTTCATTCGCATTCCATTCCTGCTCGATGTGGACGACTTTGCCGATTCGCCCCGAACGGATGACGTCGCGTATTGCCAAGGGATAGGGTTGGCTGCGATGCTGCGTCCCCACCTGGACGATCTGCTTGGATTGCTTCACAGTGTCGCGTGCCTCGATAGCCTCTGAGAGCACATTGGCAAACGGCTTCTCCACATAGCAATCCTTGCCCGCCTGTACCACTTCCATGCAGAGTTTGGCGTGCTGAAAATCGCCGGTCGCGATCATCACGCCGTCGATATCTTTGCGGGCCAGCATCTCTTCCGCATACTTATAGGTTTGCGGCTCGAGGTTGAAGACGCGCTTTACCTGGGCGGCGCGGTGCTCCCGGGCGAATGTCCACAGGTCACAAACAGCAACCGTTTCAACCGGCATCTGTTTGGCCGCCAATTGAGTCATGTGGACGTGGCCCTGACTGCGGTCTCCGCAGCCAAGTTGGCCTAAGCGAATCCGGTCGTTCGCTCCCAGCACCCGCGCGTAGGAGCGGGCGTCCATTCCCGTCGCCAGCAGCGCTCCCGCCGCCTGCTTCACAAACGTTCGGCGGTCGATTCCCACGTCTTCATGATCTGTCATCTTTTACTCCAGGCGCAGAGCGCATCGCATTACTGCTTTTTGGCAGTGAAGTCTCCCGTCGAGTCCGAGGGGTCTGCGGTTACTGTTCCCTTGATCGACGTATTCGAGTCCAACGTTCCTGTGTACGTAAGGGTATAAACGTTACCCTCATACTCCTGATCGTATTTCCATGTCACCTGTTTGTCCTTCACGCTTCCGGCAATGCTTGGAGCGTGATCAGCGTCCACTTGGCAGCTTCCGGAAACCTGGGTGTCCACCTGCTTCAGCGTGCAAGTGGGGCTAATTGGGTGGTCGGCAATCGAGCCATCTATCTTCCACACACCGGAAAAATCATCTCCCAATGCGGGAAGAGCAGCGAACATGAGCAAACACACAATCTTATTCATAGGTGTCCTCTAGAAGGCCGGGAGAGGTAAGGAAGATTGAGGATTCCATGCACTCCAACGTAGCAAGGTCGCCGCAAGATCCGGAAACCTAGTATACGTGCGCTCATCTTTTTCAGACACACTGTGCCAGCGGCTGGTGGGAAGCGCTAAGGGTAAGAGAGCCGGCCGTCAGCTCAAGTACAGCAGCGTCTCTTTGACCAGGCGTTCAGTGCCAGGAAATGGATCGCCTGAGGCGGTATCGTACTCCATCGAATAGTAGCCTGGATATCGAGCTTGTTTGGCTAGTTGAAACATGGTTTTCAGATCGACGTGGTGAACCTGACCTGCCGCGTCGTTGACGGTGTCTTTCACGTGACACATGTTGAATGCGTGGGCGAGCATGGCTGCGACCGCTCTACGGTTGAACTCGGCATCGTGATGGAGTAGCGAATTGCCGAAATCCGGAAGAGCCCGCAGATAAGGGCTATTCACCTTTTCGATGACCGCAATGAGAAAAAAAGGGTCTTCGGCGACCGGATTGTCATTTTCGAGATTGACGACGATGTTTCGCTTGGCGCCGTATTCGGCGAGCTGGCCAAGGCTCTCGGCGGCGAGGGCAACATCAGGTTTCTCTCCTGGCGCTCCGGAAACATGCTGGCGGACGCTCGGGGACCCGAGCAGAACCGCAATGTCGATCCATTGACGGCCGTAGTCCACTCCGGCCTGCCGCTTTGAAGCGTCAGAGTCATAGAATTTCCCGCCGCTTAACCCAAGGTCGACGACGTGGGAACCAGCTTTTTCGACCGCTTCGCGGAAGGCCACGAGGTAGGCATGGTCGGTTGAGCTGAAGTGTGCCGCCAAGGGATTGATGTTATGAACTCCGAAACGCTGAACGACCACGGAGGCAAATTCTTTGAGATCAAAGCCCTCTTTGCCGCGGTCGAAGGCCTTGTTTCCCGGGCTGTTAATGTAGCTTCGAAAGGGCCACGAAGTAACAGCTAGCCGGTCGCGCGGCCGTTTGGGGAAGGACAAGCTCGGTTCGGCTGAAACTCCGCCCAGAGCGAAACGAGGAGCCAGAGCTACCAGAGATAGCTGCCAGAGAACGTCACGACGAGAAAGACTCATGCACACCTCGACCTACTGGCGTGTTCGCAGCATCGGCGAGTCGTAGGAAAGGAACCCTCGCCTTTAGACGATAACGCCCACTTATAGTGAAATTCTTTCGCCTGGAGCGCAGGGCGCTCCGCCTATTCCCCATCAGACCTGTTGCGGAATGACAAATGGTGGACGATATCCTCGCTCCTCTCCACATAGAAGACTATTGGCCTCAGCGTCGTTTTTCACCTGCTCAGTCTGCGGATCGAAGTTGAGCGTTCGGCCCAACCTGTAAGAAGCGTTTGCCAGGTGGGCCAAGCCGGCAGAGAAGTGGCCTTCCTCGATGGGCGCTCTAAGATCTTCCTTCTTGCGGCTGATCACGCAGGAAATAAAATTTGCGAAGTGGTCTTCTTTGGCCTCTGGAGCGGAAGGACCCGGTTGTTGGCTCTTCCCCAACCAGGTTCGGTAGCCACTCACGTTGTCAATGGCGAGATAGCCCTTGGGGCCGTAGAAAATATTGCCCACTGAGTTGTAGCTTCCTTCCGCCGGCCCCAGACCTCCGTGTGCCGTTTCGGCTGCGGACTTGGCGGCACGAACATGATTTCCAATTTCCGCCTCGTGGTTGGTTATCCAATGTCGAACCTCAAACTCGAGCAGGACTCGTTTCCCATTGGGCAAATCGTATTGAAAGGCAGAGTTCAAAGTATTCGGCGTCTGCTGGTCATCGTCGAACATGAAGTGGCCGCCAACCGCTGATATTTTGTTGGGGAAGCCCAACCCCAAACCCCAGCGCGCGATATCCAACTGGTGGATACCCTGATTCCCAAGATCGCCGTTGCCATAGTCCCAGAACCAGTGCCAGTTATAGTGGAAGTGATTTTTGGTGAAAGGCTGCAAGGGCGCCGGTCCTGTCCAGAGGTTGTAGTCGACACCTGCGGGAACCGGCGACACCGGGGTGTGGCCGATGGTGTCTCGCCACTTGAAACAAAGGCCGCGGGACAAATATACATCTCCGACAACGCCGTCCCGCATCTGTTGCACCGCCTGCATCACCTCGGGATCTGAGCGCGTCTGCGTGCCATGCTGCACGATGCGGTTGTATTTTTGAGCGGCACGCACCAGTTGCTGACCCTCCCATAAATTGTGAGAACAGGGCTTCTCGACATACACGTCTTTCCCCGCCTGGCACGCCCAAATGGCAATGAGCGCATGCCAGTGGTGCGGTGTGGCAATGGACACGGCGTCGATGGATTTGTCGTCAAGCAACTTGCGAACGTCGGTATAGGTCTTGGGTTGAAATCCAAGCTTCTGCACCTGGGGAAGGCGCTCCCGCATTACGTTGTCATCCACATCGCACAGTGCCGCTATCTCCACGTTCGGCAGTGCTCCATACCCCTGAATGTGGTTCTCACCTCGGCCACGGAGCCCGACGATCGCCACCCGTACCCTGTCGTTAGCACCCAGAACGTTCCCCGGCGTGCTCCATGTCCGGAGGCGCTCGGCAGCCGTCGCCACGGCCACCACCTTTGCGCCCGTCTTCAGAAACTCTCGCCTGCTCTCGTCCATATCTGCCTCATCCCCCGTTTCCTAGACTGCTGCATATTTCATAGCCTTTACTGCGCCGCGGCATACTCACGGTATTTGTCCGCCACATGCGCCTGCTGGTAGTTGCCGTCGTGAATAAAGACACGATAGCGAAACTGGATCGACTTTCCTGCGGGAATTGTATAGCTGCCATCCTGGTGGGGATCATTAAAGAAGAAGCTAAGGCCAAAAGGATTCGCAGCCAGCAATCCATAGCCACGAGCGTGCCAGTAGGTAGGATGACGAAAGCTTTTCGGGCTGTCGAAGACAGCCACGCCCAGTGAGTGTCCATCGATGACGCCGTCGACATCGACCCAGTTGGCGCGCTTACCCCATATCTGGGGCTCCCCCACGCCACCCTCGGAATTGACCATCGTGCCCGTGGGCGCGTCCAGTTCAGGAGCAAGACGAAGGGCGAACGAGCCTTCCTTTGTGTCGCCAAACTTAACCGGGCCATGGGAGGCACGGAATGTGATCACACAGTCGATCACGCGTGAGTTACGGTTGCCGCTGAACGTGTACTCTTGTATTTCCTCGGCAAATGGCTTCCGGTCCGGCCCCTCGAGATCAAAAGCGGCGCGAATGGTGCCGGAAGACGGACCACCTTGCATCTCCTCAATTTTGCGAAAAACCATTCGGCCAAAGTTCGATGGATGCGATGGACCATAATACTTGGCAAATACTTCCTCGCTCCAGAAGTCGTAGCCGTTGATGCTGCCATGTCCAAAGTACATGTCACGCTGGTGAGGCTCGATGCTTTTATCATGCTCATGCCCGGCGGGAACTGTATCCCCGGTGGGAAAGCCTCGCGTAATGACAACACCATTCGCGTCCCGCAGGGGCTGCAAGAAGGCCTTGGCGATTTTGGGATCAAAGTTGTAGGTGGAAAAAAGCTTGCCACCGATGAGGATCTGAATCGAATCCCCTTGTCGCTGGAAGCTCACTGCTTCCGACTGCCCGCGGCCCGGAAGACTGATAAGCGTTATGAGCCCGAGCATAGCAATGCAGGTTACCCTTTTACGTAGCACCGAATCTGCTCCTCACTGACTTTAGTCCTGCAATGGAATGACGGGCAACGAGTCTATCCGGACCCACGGGTTCACTGCTTACCGTGCCCCTGAGCCTGTTGAAGCTGCAAAATATGCCACATCGTTCCGGAAAAAATCTTGGCTTGCACACTTTGCGGTACCTCACAGGCATCCAACATCGCGTGGTAGCGCGCCTGCCCACTATCGAACTCGTCCAGTTCCCCACCGAAGACATCCGAGCCAAAGACGAGTTTTTCAAAAGCACTGGCGCCGCTGGCCGGCGTATGGGGACTGACAACCGCGGTCCACCAGAAAATGGACTGAAAAAAACGATAGTCGTTCTTCTTCTTGATGAGGGTCGTGCCCGAAGCATCGAAGTAGAGATTTGGGTTCCAACGTCCTATTTCACCTGCTTCTGCATAATCCGGATTTCCGAGATGGGCGCCAATAATGAACAGGTTCGGCCAGTGCCGCGCAATCAAGTCAAGCCTCGTGACCCGGCTTCGATCAAAGCTGACATCCGCAGGCACTTCAGGGTGCAGTCGATTCACGATCCCCGTATGAAAAAGAAGCATCATGTGATACTTGTCGGCACGATCGTAGATCGGCCAGTATGCCGGATCGTCATAGGGCTTGCGCGTCATGGTGATCTCGCCCAGGCCGCGAAATCCCGCAGCATGAAAACGATCGATCTGATGGAGAACGTCCGGATCATCCAGCTTGATATCGCCAAAACCTATGAAGCGGTCCGGATGTTCGTGAATAAACTTATTGGCCTGAGGAAAGCCCTTTGGAGTTGTCAGCAAGAAGGCCATGCCATCCGCAGCTTCCAGTTTCACGAGGACTTTGTCCAGCATCCCCGGTTCGCCGTTATAGTGCATATGAACATCTATAAGTTTTGGGGTATGCGTCTGCGCTAATGCGGACGTAGAAGCCACAAATAAAACTAACGTCAACCAAGCTCGCGTCATCGATCCCCCATTGCAGCCTTTTCTATGTGCGTTCTTGAAGAATAATCTTGTTGGACACATTTATCAGTGCCGGCAGGGAAAAAAATCAGAGTCACCCGGAATGCCGCCGTTTAACGGCAACTGCTGAGTCATCTTGTTGTCAATGGAGGTCGAGACGATCTGTCGCGGTGACGAGTGCATTTGGAACCGACGATCCGGACGAGCCGGCAGTGATCACGATGCTTGCGAGGCGCCCCTTATTCGCATCGATGTGCCCGGAGTTCACCGGTGAAGAATGCTCAACGGGCGGTCGAGGCAGTTATTCGCCTTCCAGGCGATGCTTCGACCGAGGCGGACCTTGCTTGGAATGTTGCTCTCCGGGTCATTTCGGTTCCGGCGTTGGAACCTCCAACTCCCATTCGCGAAGGTTTCATGGTTAGCCAGCTTGAAAAATAAAATAATCAAGAAAATTATCCACGTCAAGAGAAATTTATCTTAATGCAAGAAAATTGTGCCGGAAGACTGAGCGGCGTCGACGCCACCGTGGAGGCGAGCACGGGCCAAAACAGCCGACATGATGCACCCTCAAGCATCTTTCGTGAGAACGATCGTTCCGCCCCGGTTTTAGGCCTGGAATCGCAAGCACTGCACTAGCAGGACTCCGGACATAGCGTTGAGCAACTAAGGCGGCTTGTAAGACGACAATGATTCCCAAGGCGGAATCCTGCTTATTTTCTTGCTAATCGTGAAATATTTCTTTATTGTCTTGCTGAATGAAATGAGGCTTGAAATTTATCTAAGCTGGGCTGCTGGGCGAATCCATGTGGCCAATAGGCTGATCGAATTAAGTGCATGAAAGAGATAACCCCTAAAAAAGGCAAAGTAGGGCTGCGAGAAATCGCATCCGCCGCAAACGTGAGCGTGGCAACGGCTTCCCGGGTTTTGAGCGGAAATACACGCGTCGATCGCGATATTCAAAAGATCGTTTTGGATCAGGCGAAGAAACTCGGGATCGATCCTGCGCAGCGAAACAAGACCAAGACGCTAGCTTTTCTCCTCAGTAACCGCGCCATGCTGCACGCATTCCACTCACGGATTCTGAGTGGCGCGGAGGCACACTGTACCGCGAACGGCTGGGACATGGTGTTTCTCTCGTTCAATTACTCGCCGCACGTTCCGTGGACAGAGCTTCACTTGCCAAAAGTGCTGCAGCGTCACGATGTAATCCGAGCGGTCATCCTGGCGGGTACGAACTCAGAGAATCTGATCAAACTTCTGGTCCACAAGGGCATCGCTTTTGTTGTTCTGGGCAACAACGTAGTCGGCGAGCAGCGGGATTTGAAGCGTAGCGATGTGGTCTTTGCGGATGATATCCAGGGCGGCAAGGATGCGACCCGCTATCTGATCGGTCTGGGCCACCGGCATATCTGGTTTGTCGGCAATACACGCCTGCCGTGGTTTGCGCGCTGCTTCGAAGGCTACCGGCGCGCCATGGAAGAGAATGGGCTGGTCGCCCGCGAAAGCAGCACCGACTCCGAAGATGAAACAGAGATTGGATTCTTGGGTACTAAATCGCTGCTGGCCCGCGACGAACCAGTCACAGCAATCCTGGCCGGCAATGATCCTACTGCGCACGGAGTCTATAAGGCATTGCGAGACAGGGGCCTGAAGGTCCCGGACGACATTAGTGTGGTCGGCTGCGACGACACCGTGGGCACGTGGCTATCTCCCGCTTTGAGCACTACTCGTGAGTTTCCTGAGCAATTAGGGAAGCAGCTGGTGGAATTGGTTCTGAAGCGTATTGCCCAACCCGAACAGGACCCGCAGTGCGTGATGATTCCGACCGAATTCATCAAGAGAGACTCGTGCGGGCCGCCTCGTGCTTCTCGTGTCAAAACCGTCAGCGAAACCGTGCAGCGGGCCACGATCAAATGATCGAAAACTGCTTTGGCATGCATGCATATTGATCGCCAGCGCTATCAAGAGCCGGCGATCACCCGCAATGCATGTGGGGAAACGCATGTGGGTCAAAAACCCGCGAAAGGCTCCCGATTGTCCCAGCTTGTTCCAGATAAGGAGAACTTATGAGTATCGAGCCTATCGAAATGAAGCACTTTGAAGTAGGAACCATGAAGCTGGAGATCCACGCCAGTCAAAAGGCTGCGGGCGAAGCCGCTGCCCGATCTGCTGCGCAGGCGCTTAAGCAGCTGGACCAGAGCCGTAGTGCGATAGGCGTTATTTTTGCGACCGGCGCTTCGCAGCTGGAAACGTTACGCGCGCTGACTTCCATGCCTGATCTGCCCTGGAAGAAAGTTCATGGTTTTCATCTGGATGAGTATGTAGGCTTGGATGAGAATCATCCCGCTTCCTTCCGCCGCTATCTGCGCGAAAACTTGACCGATCGTGTGCCCATGGCAGAATTCTTTGAGATCGATGGGAGCTCGCCCGATTCCGATCGTGTGCGACTCAATTATGTTCAAGCGCTGCGTGAGGCCAATCCACAACTCTGCTTGCTCGGGATCGGCGAAAACGGGCACCTGGCATTCAACGATCCCTCCGAGGCACACTTCGATGATCCCGACGCGATGAAGGTGGTCACGCTGGATGCGGCATGCCGGCAGCAGCAGCTCGCGGAAGGCTGGTTTGCAAGGCTTGAAGATGTTCCGGAGCGGGCGCTCACCCTGACGATTCCGACCTTGTTCAAGGTGCCCAAACTGATTGTTTCGGTTCCCGGACGCCGCAAGGCCAAGATTATGCGGCGTACGCTCGAGGAGCCGATATCGACAGCTTGCCCTGCTACCATCCTCCGCTCTCATCCGGACGTGACCATTTACCTGGACGAGGAGTCGGCGTCTGAATTGAACGGATTTGTGCGATCGCACTGAGGGATGTGGGCGGCGTACGCGTATAGGAAGCAAAAGCGGCACTTAAATGACCGGCTCAGATAGCGAGCCAAATGGATAAGATGAACGCAATGCCGCGAGAGATAGAGGTAGCCCCGCATCGAGTTCGGACTTCCGGCGGAACGCGTTGGTGGATTGTCTGGACACTCTTCTTTTCGACGGTCACCAATTACATCAGCCGGCAGACCTTCTCCGTGCTGGCACCTATGCTGGCCAGCCAGTACCACTTCAGCCATTCAGATCTGGGCAGGATTCTCGGTACTTTTCAGATTTCCTACGCGATTATGTGGCTGCTGGGAGGGATCTTCCTCGATGCCGTGGGTACCCGGCTGGGCTTGGCTCTGGCGGTGAGCTTCTGGTCGGTGGTGAACATCTTCACCGGTTTCGCAAGTTCTGTTTCCGGTTTTGCGGCATTTCGATTTCTGCTGGGGATTGGAGAAGGCCTCAACTGGCCCGGCGCCAGCAAGACAGTCGCCGAGTGGTTTCCCAGCCAGGAGCGCAGCGTTGCGGTGGCTATCTTCGACAGCGGCTCGAGCGTAGGCGGCGCCTTGGCCGCCCTGGTCATTCCCTGGATTGCAATCGCCTTTGGCTGGCGCTGGTCGTTCGCGTTTTCCGGAGCGCTGGGGTTGGTTTGGCTGGTGATGTGGTTGCGTGTCTACCATCCGCTTGATCGTCACCCCAGGGTCAGTCCGGAGGAGGTGGCGCTTATTCGCGCCGGCCAGGAGGCGACACTCAGATTCGAGACGCGGGGGGTTGCACGATGGCTTGCGTTGTTGAAGAGTTCGAATGTTTGGGCCATCGTGCTGGGGCGCGGGCTCACCGATCCAATCTGGTGGTTCTATATTTTCTGGCTGCCGCAGTATCTGAGCGATGCACGAGGATTCAGCCTGAAGAAAATCGCGCTCTTCGCATGGATACCCTTTGTGGCCGCCGACCTGGGTAATTTCACGGGCGGCTTCATCTCCGGGTATTGCATTCGGCGCGGGATTCCTGTAATCCGCGCCCGCATGTGGGTGTGTGCCATCAGTTGCCTGCCCATCCTCGCCGGTATTCCCGCGGCTCGTGTACACAGTGCGTACTCCGCGTTGGCTCTGATTTGCGTGGCTCTCTGGGGGTATGCGAGTTGGTCCACGATGGGGCTGACATTGCCCTCCGATCTTTTCCCCCAGGAAGTAGTGGCCACGGTGACCGGTTTAAGCGGATTCGCAGCCGGGTTGGCGAGCGCGGTTTTCACCTTCGCGGTAGGGGTCCTGGTGGATCGGTTTTCCTATAGACCCGCGTTCCTGGTCGCCGGGCTGCTCCCGATCGTTGCCACCGTGTGCCTGTTCCTGCTCATCTCTCCGCCGGCCGCGACCACTCCCGAGGTTTGAAAGAGTCTGCGCGAGCACCAAACCCAGGACTAACGTGCTGGGCTACACTCAGCCACACTTGTCCAAATTGGCTTTCGGGGAGCTGCTAATTTGCCTTTATCAGCAAACGACGCTTCTTGCCGAGGGACAGAAACAGCAGGTCCCTCGGCAAGAAGCGTCGTTGCTGAGAGCTTACATCCTATCGGCGTGGTGATACTCTCGGTCGGAAGAGAATGGCGCGGGAGACACCCTTCATGAAGCTGTTGACCAAGTTTAATCTCATCCTGGTGGTTATCTTTGGGGCGGGCGGCCTTCTCATCTGCCAGCTCGCTTACAGCTTCCTGAGCCGCAACGCACGGCGCGAGGTGCTTGCGCAAGCTGAGCTCATGGTAGCCAGTACCCGGGCCGTGCGCGATTACACGGCTGACGATCTCTCCCCGTTGCTGCAGCAGAATCCTCACCATAAAGTGAGATTTCTGGCCGAAACCATTCCCTTCTTTGCCGCCACAACCATGTTCAACAAGGTGCGTAAGAGTTACCCGGAGTATTCCTATAAGGAAGCCACACTCAACCCCACAAACCTCGAAGACCGCGCCTCGGATTGGGAGGCCGATGTCATTCGTGACCTACGCGATCATCCTGAGCAGCAACAGGTGGTGGGCGAACGGGACACCCCCACCGGCCCGGCACTTTTTCTAGCCCACCCGATTAAAGTGGATCCTCCGTGCCTTGAATGTCACAGCACTCCCTCGGCCGCACCGCACGCTATGCTCACCGTCTATGGTTCCGCCAATGGCTTCGGCTGGAAGCCAAACGAGATCGTCGGCGCGCAGATCATCTCTGTACCCATGTCCGTGCCGGTCGCGATTGCAAACCAGGCTTTTCACAGCCTGGTGGTGGTGCTCATTCTCACCTTGCTGCTGGCCATTCTCGCGCTCGATGCAGGTGTTTACTGGTTGGTTATTCGCCCGCTCAGGATTGTCTCGGAGAGTGGCGACCGCATCAGCAAGGGCGATAAGAACGTACCCCCGCTGGTGGTGTCAGGAAAGGATGAGATCGCCAGTGTGACCGCATCTTTCAATCGTATGCGGGTAAGCCTCACCAAGGCCCTGGCCATGCTGGACGAGAGTTAAGAGCAGCTTTAGCGCCGGCAGGAAGCCAGGAACTTAGCTCTATCCGCGCCTGACTCAATCTCCTGTGCGACCATGGCACAAAGATCGGCCACAGAGGCGCAGCGTTTCGCGGCCCGCTTGACCACAATTTCGGCGATGGGACCGATATAGCCTGCAAGCTCGCGGCCGACTCGTTCGAGGATAGCGGTCTCGATCCCATTTGAAGTCGCGGCCGGCCTGGCTTCCACAACAGGCTTCATCAGACCGGTTGCCAGAGGGGTGTCGCCGGAAAAGGCGACTTGGGGGAGAACCTCTTCCCCGGAGGCTTGCAGATAAGGCCGCAGTGCCTGGATCAGCACCCGGACGTCCGACTTCCAGCGGGCATGGGTTAACTCAACCGCGTTTCTGTAAGCCAGCTCCCGCAGGTCGGCGGGAAGCTGCTCCGCTCTTGGCATCCTGGCGCCCCGAACCAAGACCGGAACCACAGGAATATCGCGTTGGAGAGCCGAGGCGATCTCCAGCCGAACAAAGTCAGTTTCATCGTCAAGACGTCTCTGACCCAATGCGTCCTTCGACTCCAGCCAATCCCGCCCTAATACCGCCAGCAGCACACTGCACTGGTGAATGGATTCGTCAATCGCCTTTCTGAAATCACGACCCGGCTGAATCGCATTCACGTCCATAAACACAGATCCTTCCTGGAAAGTGTGCGCCAGGTCGTCAGAAAGGCGTCCTGCCTCACCCTCAGAATCATCGCGGCGATAGCTGATGAAGATAGTCTGCAGGACACATCTCCCGGGGAGTAAGTCCCCTTCGTTTTCGATGCAAACGGCCGGTACGGGAATCCTGGTTGAGTTTACGCCCAGTGCGCCGGGCCGGGTAAGATACTTGCATTAGTACCACCGCTAGCCTCCTATACGCCAAAACCGAAGACGGGAGGCCAATCCAGGCCGATTCCAGTATGATTCATGGTCATGCCGCAGGGGAAAACGCTCGATCCGATGGTGGTTCCCATACTGCTTCGCGCCGCCTTTGACGCGGGAGATATCTCGTCTGCAGAGAGACTGCTGGGGGAGATGAATGAGCAGGCCATCCCAACTCTGGTTCTTCAGAAAACCATTCCGGATTTGCGCAGATCCCTATCGCTTCTCACTGATTTCAGGACGAGCTCCGCATTGGCTTCGGTACTCGCCGGCTTTCAGCGATTACTGGACCCAAAAGGAACAGTCCTCGCCCTGGCAGGCAGACGAATCGACGCGCCGGGCGCAGACGAACCTAGATTTCCTGCCGAAAATGAAGCCGTCGTAGCGGTTCGCATCCGTAATATGATGGTCTCCGCGGCAAGCCGGGCGGTGGTGTGTTCGGCCGCCTGTGGTGCGGATATTCTGGCGCTTGAGGGCGCAGCACAACTGGGTCTCGGGCGCCGCGTGGTGCTTCCATTCTCGAGGCAGCAGTTTCGCGCAACTTCTGTTGCTGATCGCGGTGAAGACTGGGGCCGCCGCTTTGACACGATTCTGCAAGGGATGCAAAGCAAAGACATTGTGGAACTGAACCTTCAGGGCGGCAACACTGAGGCCTATGCGACCACGAACTCCAAAATCATAGACGAGGCCTCGGGGTGGGTATCGATGACCGGCGGTCGCGCGCTGGCGATGGTTGTTTGGAACGGGTTCAGTCGAGGTGCAACTGACCTGACCGACGGATTCAGAAGGCTTGCCATGGACAGAAAATTGGAAGTGATTCAAGTACCCACGCTCTGAATGCCGATCGGCCTATGAATAGCGTGCACGATTGCGGGAGGTTTGCGGAATGCTGATTCACCCTGAGAGGTGGAAGTTTATGCCGGAGCGTTTTCGGGAAGACCGGCCGCGCCGTATGCTCGCGCTGGATGGAGGCGGCATTCGTGGCCTGGTGACGCTTGGGATCCTGGAGCATCTTGAACGACTGGTTGCCGACCGGGCCGGCCAAAGACTCTGCGACTACTTCGATTACATCGCAGGAACCAGCACGGGCGCGATCATCGCTGCGACCCTGGCACGCGGCATGAAGGTGAGAGAGATCATCAACTTCTACGAGTCTTGCGGGAAACAGATGTTTGAGCCCTCGTCTCTGATAAAACGCCTGAAAACCTTCTATACAGCGGATCCGTTGAAGCTTCAGCTACAAGAAACGTTTGGCCGGGATACGAATCTATCTTCGGACACGCTGCAGTGTCTTCTGCTGATCGTGACGAAGAATGTCACGACTGATTCTCCCTGGCCGATCAGCAGTAACCCGGATGCCAGGTACAACGATCCTGCGCGCAAAGACTGCAATCTGCAAATACCGCTTTGGCAGCTGGTTCGCGCCAGCACCGCTGCGCCTATTTATTTTCCCCCCGAGGTTTTGCACTGGGACCCGAATGACAAGAGCAAGTCGTTCGTTTTTGTGGATGGGGGCGTCACGCCGCATAACAATCCAGCGTTCCTGCTCTATCGTATGGCGACCAATCCTGCCTACCATCTCAATTGGAAGACGGGAGAACGAAACCTGCTCATCGTTTCGGTGGGGACGGGCGCGGCGGAAGCGACAGGGGCGACCGCGGGTACCGCCAACAAGAATATTGTTTCGACGGTTGCCGGGCTTCCCAGCGAACTGATGTACGGGATCCTGGTGGAGCAAGACATCAACTGCCGAACCATTGGCCGTTGCACCTTTGGCTCGCGACTCGACCGCGAGATGCTTGACATGGTGCCTCGTGAGCTTGATGCGGATGTGACGGCCGATCGACGAGATTCGGCACCGCCGATTCCCCTGACAACGGATCTGGGGCGGCATTTCCTTTATGCGCGCTACAACGCTGATCTCAGCGCAAAAGGCCTAAAGGCGGCTGGGTTCGAACATGTAAATCCTGTCAGCATCCAGAAAATGGACGCCGTGGAAAACATGGAAACACTTCTCGCTATCGGGCGGAAGGCCGGTCATGAAGTCAATGCATCGCATCTTGGTTCATTTATTTAGGATGGCAGGCCTATTCTGCGATAGGCTGCTCCGCTCGGTGGAATCTTCGTCAGAGCAGCAACGGCAAGCTCGCTGACTATCGAAATACCCTAGCTCGGTGGCGCAATATGTCGCTGGTCGTTGGTCTCAGTCCTTGAGTATTGTATCCGGAGCGAGCAACCACCATGAACTGTCCAGAGAGACTCAGACTGCAACAGCTTTATGAGGTTTCAGTTCGACGTTGGGCGCAAATAGCGGCGTCTTCTCAATTGTTTGGTCAACCAACGTTGGTTACAGATGAGGTTCGGCTCAGGGTCCTGACCGACAGGAACGCTGCCAAGAATCGGCTCCTCATGCATCAGCAAAAATGCAAGACGTGTCGTCGTAACCTGACGATTGTCCAGCCAGCCAGGGTCGACGATCAAAGACCCATCCATTAGCGATACACGAACCGAGGCAGCCACGCCCTGAAAGGTTTGGCGTCTCTCGTTCTTGTGCAGAAAATGTGCGAACTAAGCGAACTAAGCGAACTATGTTCCCGCGACGCGGTGCGAATCAAAGTGCGCTACAGGTCTCCTTCTCCTGTGCCGGCTTGCCGATCCTTTGCCGATTCTTACTCACACAGTAGTGCGCTTTTTGCGCCGCGTCGAGAGCAGTTGAAGGTTTTTTTGGTAACCAGGCAGCCGTGGTTACTTCATCATCGCGCCAGCAAGTGATTGCCGATGTGGCCGGTTTTCTCTCTCTCAATTTTCGGGGACCGAGTTTGGGCGTCGCTCCCGCGTAGTCAGTTCCCTACTCTCCCGCAAGCAACTGTAAGTACTCGAGTTCTATCGTCGCATCCCTTGTGATTTTTTGAAGTGAATTTTATGAGTTCTACCCCTGTGAAATGCAGGTTGGAATCAAGCCTTGACATTCGAAAATAAGCGCTTTATACTCGCCCCTTGCGAAAACTAGAGGCTCGGAGTGACGGCGGCTGCCAGTCCTGAAGACGCTAGGACCAGCGCCTGGGGTATAGAGCGGCTCGCCAGTTTCCGCACGAATTGCACCACTTTCAGGGCACCCCCAACCTTGGACTTTGCATTCCAGCTCTTGCCACTACCTATGAAGAAAGTACAGACCAGCAAGCTGCAGAATAAGTTGAACAAGCAATCTTTGCATTCGACGTTAAAAACGTCATTTAAGGGGAAGAAGGACATGGCTGCAAAAGCTGAATTAGCACCGACCATCACTGCGCAGACGATCAAAGCTGCACAGGAAGCACTCAACAACGCCCCGTCAATGAGCGACGCACCGGGAGTCGACAAAATCCGCGAGTTGCTTTTCGGCAACCAGATGCAGGACTACGACCGCCGTTTCTCGGTCATGGAAGAGCGCTTTCTACAAAAGATGCGCGATATGGAAGCAGAGTCCACTCGCGCCATTCAGAGCATGGAGTCCTCGGTGAAGAAACAGCTGGAATCGCTTGCCAGCCAGATTCGCCAGGAACAGGATCTTCGCGGGGAGGCGGACAAGGAGTTGGGCCGCGGCCTTCGGGAACAGATCCAGGGATTGGAGAAGCACCTCAGCAAGGTTGCCGACCAGCTGGCCAGCCAGGACCGGGACTTCACTGAGAGATTAAGCCACGAATCGCAAACGTTGCGCGAAGAGAGCCGGCGGCGGACCGACGACACGCGCGCGGCCATCGAGCGGATGCTTGCTGAATTGATGCATGTGAAAACCGACCGCAGTCTGCTGGCCGGTCTATTCGTTGAAATTGCCCGGTGCCTGAATCAGGACACGACGCCGAAAGCGAACGGAGGCAGCACCCAGCGATCCTGAACCGAGTGGGCCCCCAACGCCGGCTTTGAAAGGAATATAAGCGATCGGAGACACCGTGATTTCCAGTGTTTCCCTGCTCGACAGGGACAGTTCGGATCCCCCGTTCTTACAGCCCGATGATGCCCGTGCCAAGCGGCTCGCCGTGCTGCTATTCGAGGTAGCGCGCAGCCTGGATCACGACCTGGCGACGGCGCTCCCCAGGCTCGAGGGGGATCCGAAACTGGAGGCGCTGCGGAGCTTGATTCTCGAGGAGGATCGAGCCGCGATCGCCAAGCTGCAGCAGAAGTTTGATGATCCGCGGCAGTTCGCTGAAGCCGTCAGCTCCGTCCTCGCTGACGCCTTCGTCCTTGCAGGAGCGAGGGACGAACAACTGGCAAAGGCGCTGGCGCCAATCCTGGAGCTGGCGACCCAGGCATCGATCCGCAAAAATCCAGGCACCCTGGTTGGCATCCTCTACCCCCTGATGGGATCGGTGGTCCGTAAATCCATCGCCGAGTCTCTTGACGGTACGCTGCAGCGCCTGAACCAGGCGTTCAAGCACAGCTTCTCATTACAGGGATTGAAGTGGCGCCTGGAGGCGCTGCGCAGCGGAAGCAGCTTCGCCGACGTGGTGCTCAAGCACACGGTGCAGTTCCGCGTCGAGCACGTCTTCTTAATCCACCGCAAGACCGGCCTTCTCATCGAGCACGTAGCCGCGCCGGAGGTGACCTCGCAGGATCCCCAGTTGGTGTCCGGTATGCTGTCGGCCATCCAGGACTTCGTGCGCGACTCGTTCGAGGGAACCGATAAGGACGGGGGAGGCGGCATCGACACCCTGCGGCTTGGCGACGTGCTGTTATGGTGCGAAGAGGGACCCTTTGCCTTCCTTGCCGCCGTCATTCGGGGCAATCCGCCCGAATCGCTGCATGCGGCACTGCGCGAAACGCTGACCAACATTCACGACCAATACCGGAGTCAGTTGGAAGAATTCCAAGGTGACTCCGCAACTCTGGGGGACTTGGTCACGCCACTGCAACGTGACCTGCAGCAACAGGAACGGCTGCGCGAAAAGCAGTTGTCTCCCTGGCTCTGGATCTTGCCCCTGGTGTTAGTGCTTCTGGCCGGCGCGTGGGTGATTCAGCGGACAATTGTCCGGCTTCGCGTGGACGCTTATGTCCAGCGGCTGCGTGTGGAGCCGGGCATCGTGGTCGCCAACGCCGAATTGCGCAACGGAAGATGGGAGATTTTCGGTTTGCGTGATCCCCTGGCCGCCGATCCCGCCGTGTTGCTGTCGCACTCGGGTCTGAATTCCAAACGTGTCGCCTTTCACTGGGAGTCGTACCAGGCGCTGAACCCGGCGATCGTTTTGCGGCGTCTTGCCGTCAGTCTGAATCCTCCGCCCTCAGTCTCTTTGTCCTTGAAGGGCGACACGGTCGAAGTCACAGGAAGCGTTCCAGAGTACTGGGTCGAGCGGGCGAAAATGCTGGTCGCGGCGCTCCCCGCGGGTTCCCCTAAGGTCGATTTCAGCGCCCTCCGCGACATTCGGGATCCAGAATTCATTCGCCTGCGCGATGCTATCCAGGGGCATATTATTAGTTTCGATTCCAATGCAGACAGACCCGCGCGGGGCGAGGACGCCACCCTGGATGCTGTTGCTGACGAGTTCCGTCAACTGATGGGGGTGACCAAGCGCCTTGGTTTCTCTGTCCGCGTGATGATTTCCGGCCACGCGGATGCCCTCGGCAACGAAACGGCGAACCTATCCCTCAGCGCGGCTCGAGCCGAGGTCGTCCGCTCCATGCTCAAGGCGCGGGGCATCGCTCCGGAGCTGCTGACTGTGCGCAGCGCCGGTCCACTGGAACCCCTGTCGACTCCCAACGGCAAAGCAACCGCCGCGATGAATCGGAGAGTGACATTCACCGTGATTACCAGCGAGTGAGATCTTTATGCTGCAAAAGAAAGTTTGTCTGTTGGGGGGCTTCGGCGTCGGCAAGACCAGCCTGGTTCGGCGCTATGTGCAAAGTATCTTTTCGGACGCATACTTGACTACGGTTGGCGTCAAGATCGAGAAGAGGATGGTGAACGTTGGCGCCGCAGAAGTCGCTCTTATCCTCTGGGATATTGCGGGCGAGGACGACGTCAGTGGAATACGCACAAGCTATCTTCGCGGCTCTGCGGGATATCTCCTGGTCGTCGATGTCACGCGGGGTGAAACCCTCGAAGTCAGCAAGTCGATACAGGCCCGGGTAACTTCGGAGATAGGTTCGGTTCCTTTCCTGTTCCTTTTCAACAAGACGGATCTGAAGGAGGAATGGGACATCCCGGAACAGTCGCTCGAAGACTTGAAGGACGCGGGACACGAAGTTCTCCGGACCAGCGCCAAGACCGGTGAAGGAGTCGAAGAAGCATTTCAGACGCTGGCGAAGCGCATGGTGTTGTGACCGATGCTAGACATACCGGACCGCATTTCAGAATGGCTGCTGCTCCTCGTTAAGTCCCAGCGTTCCATAGCCTATCTTCACATCAACGACGAACTGGTCCTGATCGAAGCAGGCGGGGAGTTGGAATACTACGGACTGGCTGATCTAAAGCAGCAGCATTCCGCCTCCGATCAATTGCCATTCCTGGAGGGTCTGCTGCCCTTAGTGGAAACGCCTTTTCTTTTGCAGTCCGTGGGAATGCCTGGCGGAAGTGTGGCGGACGTTCATCTTTTTGCCGACGAAGATACGACGTGGGTCGTGCTCCTCGACGTGACCGTGGAACATGACCATGCAAGGAAGATCCAGCAGAAGGCGTACGACATGACCTTGTTGAGCCAGCGCGAGGCACGCCTCATTGCCAAGCTCGAGGCCGCGCACAAGGAGCTGACGCTGGCCCACCGCGACTTGGCCGAATCCCGTGATGAGCTTCTACGGGTCCACAACCGGCTGCGGCAGGAATTGCACGCTGCCCAACACTATGTTCTTGCGATCTTGCCGGCGCCGGTCGTAGAACCTATCGCAGTTGAGTGGCTCTTCGTTCCTTCCACCGAACTGGGAGGAGATTCCTTTGGTTATCAATGGATCGATGGTGAGCACTACGCCCTTTATCTGCTCGACGTTTGCGGGCACGGCGTCGGTTCGGCTTTGCTGTCAATAACGGTAGCGAATACGCTGCGCTCCGGCGCATTGCAGAACACCGATTTCCGTAGGCCTGAAGAGGTACTGAGCTCGTTGAATCAGGCTTTCCAGATGGAAAATCAAAATGGTCTCTATTTCACCATCTGGTACGGCGTCTACCACCGCCCTACAGGAACGCTGCGCTATGCGAGCGCCGGGCACCCACCACCCATTCTGGTGAGCGGTGCAAGAGAACAGCGCGGCAGAGCGGAGTCGCTGGCGGCCGTTGGTTGTCCTGTGGGTATCCTGCCGGACTTCTCTTACGAGAGCAACGAGTGCACTCTAGCCGGCCCTGCCCGTCTGTTCCTTTTCAGCGACGGCGCTTACGAAATCACGCGGCCGGACGGGACCATGCTGGAATTCGAAGATTTCGAAGAAGTTCTGACCCGCGCGGTTCCGGAAGGCACATCGGAACTGGAAGAACTCCTCCATTTTGCTCGAAACGTCAACGGCTCAAAAGACCTGGATGATGATTTTTCAATCATAAAGATGACCATCTGACCGGGTGGAGTTTTTGTACCGGGCGAGTGAGAGCGTTGATCGAAATCGGATCAGGAAAGTTTATGCAGAGGTTGTACCCCCGCTGCGGTGCCATTCTGGCTTGCGGGCTAGCGGCAATATTCCGCTAGCCCGTGTGGTGCAGTTCTGACTTTAAGCAATGCACGAAACGTAGTCACGACGATCTCAATACCTGAGGCCACATAACCGCCAAAAAGGCGTCACCTCGGGTCAAAGACGCCGATACCAGCACAGCGTCTGAAACCCGTGGGATTGAAGATCAGAATGGAGTGATGCCACGGAGCTGCGCGTCAGAAGCGGAACAGCGCCCGGAAGCCTTCCTGCAGCGAAATGCTGGTCGCCCGTGGCACTTTCCGTCATTCCCTCGGCCTTCATCGTTGCCAGCGAGATGCAATCGGTCAGGCTGTATTCCTTATCCAGGCGCTCGGCGTAGAGCTGTAACCCGGCAGCAAAGCTTCTGGATGTCTGGGGTAAAAGACGGACGTCCGAGTCATCCCGTAAAGCGTATGCGACCGCAGCGGCTTTCCTGCGAAAAAGCGTTCCCCTGGCGCTGAAATACGTCAGGAACTCGGTCAGCACCTCTTCGGTCGTAACAAGAGGCGGCCGTTCCGGGGCGAGATCGAAGGCGGTAACGCGATCATGGTCTGGATCGTCAGGATTGAGAAGAGCAATCCAGTAAAAGGTATCGACGAAAACCGGCTGCACTAATCTCTCTTGGGCAAGCCGTAAATGTAGTGGTCAACCTGGCGCGCGCCATCCCTGGGAAGCTTCGCAAATTCTTCCGGTGGTACATCCGCCATAATCTCGGCAATGCGCTGAGAAATCCGCCGCTTGGCCGGAGGGGCCGCATCGGTTTCCGGTTGCTCCAATATGCGATCAACGATCCGCTGTACCAACTGTTCCACCGAGACGCCCTGCGAAAGCGCCTTGGCCTTCAGGGCGGCTTCCTTGCTATCGGGAAGTTCAAGAATCAGTGTCATGGTCTTTATCTTACCGGGCTATCGTTTTAAGGATAAAGCAGTTAAGCCTTTTTGTCACGCATTCCACCGGCCGGGTAATTTGCGCGGAGCTTGAAAAATTGGGGTGGATATTTAGGGCCCCTGCCCTATCGTTTCGAGCCGCCGAGCAAGTTAAGCCGGTGAATGTGCCTCACGGTGTTTTAGCCATGTACTCGCCGATCAACCGTCCGAGTTGAGTGCTGAAGCTGTTATCTTCCTCAAGCCCGTAGGTGTAAATTGCCTCTTGTCCGCTGATCGATATCAGCGTCATCTTGCACGGGTAGCCCGTGATTCGCCGCGTGCCTGGAAAAAGTAAAACCGTCCGCCGAGCGTGTTCTTCATATCGACCACCTGTTTGCGCGCATGCAGCGTCTTAATACATACGAAGCAAAGACGAACGCCATGACGAGAATCGGATCAAATTTATCCCAAGTACTGCCACCGCCATTCAGTTGTGAATAGAACGCGAGTAAAAGATCGATCGCGAGACCAGCATAAGCCCACTCAGTCAGTCGAGGCAGATTGGGAATCAGAAGGCTCACGCCACCAAGGATGTGGGTCACACCAATCAGCGGGATGATATAGAACGGGTATCCGAGTTGCTGATTGGCGATCCTCCATTCGCCGGGATCGTGAATTAGATATAACCTTCCGAAGTACACCCAGATGAAGGCGAGAAGGCCGGTTATTACCATCGCGGCTATTTGAGTTGCTCGACCTGCCCGCGCGGATTTATCTATTGTGTGTTCGGCTTTCATATTAAAAGCGATCCTCCTCTTGCGGTTTAAATGGTTTAAATCGTTCCGCAATAAGCCGGCTCTTGTACGCGACTGAAATCAACGCGCTGCATGGGCGGGACGGCCTCCGGGTCGTGCATTCAAGGAGGGCTTTCTGCACCCTTCACCACAAGAGAACAGGTGAGGGCGCCCTCGCAACGAGCATCGCCCTCGATCCTGTCTACTCCCGGCAGATCGGCGCTCGCCTCCGAAGCAAACCAGGGCCACGACGGAATGGCCTTTCGCCAGAACGGAACCGGACGATTAGCCGCCCGGCTCCGCCCGTTGCAGCCAAAACAAGAACTTTCATGTTTGACCTCGATCTTTCTTGACGTCAGCGCCGCGGTTCCCAAGGAACCGGGCTGATTCAGCTTGCCCCGGACTTACGCCTTGACGGCGTTCTGTGCAGCCGCAAACACGGCGCGTGCGGACGTCGTACCCGCTACGTGCTCCGTACCCGCGACTCCCAGGTCCATCCATCCCGCGTTAACGCTGTCAAACATTTCTTCTGCAGGTCCAGTGTGGCCCTTCGGGATGCCGAACTGCTCGAACGCTTCCGCCCACCCTGGGCGCGGGACTGCAAAGGCTTTTACACCGAGTGTCAGGACTTCACCCAATTGTCCGGCCACTTCATCCGCGCTTACCATCGAACCCAGCTCGATGACGCGATGCCCTGACCACGCCGGCCCGGTCAGAAGCGTTGCCACCTCTGCGCCGATGTCGTCTGACGCGACCATTGTCGATTTCCGGTTTGTAGGATTGTAGAAGACCGGTAGTGTTCCGCCCTGGGCGGCCTGTAAGCCGAAAAGAAAGTTTTCGAAAAAGCCGCCTGCGCGCACAAATGCGACCGGAGATGTCAGGCTGCGAAAACCTTGCTCCAAGAGTGATAAGGCCGTGATCATCCCCACCCCGCTTGTTCTATTCGCACCCATCGACGAGAGCGCTACCACCCGCGGGGGCACTACCTCGGTCAGCGCCTCGACATAGTTCGCAACCACGCCCTTTGCTTCGCTGTAATCAGGCGAGGGCGCCCATACAGCCGGCAACATAACAAACGCGCCCTCAACACCTTTGAGCGCCGCCGCTATGGCTGTCGCATCGTTCCAGTCTCCATCCACCAACTCCACGCCCTGGTCTGCCCACGTCGCCGCTTTCTCGCGATTGCGCACAAGTGCTCGCACCTGTTTGCCTTGCTTCAGCAGATGCCGCGCGGTGCGGCCCCCAACGTTTCCAGTAATTCCCATGACTAAATACATGCTCGTTTTCTCCTTTTGCCTCGTATTTGGCCGCCCATGCAAATGAGCGACCTGACGATTAGAGGCTCTTAAAAACCAATGGTTGCAAAATAATCAGTGGTAACAAAACCACTGGTTGTAAATCAACAACCGGTCGCAATAATCGTCAAAAGGGACTAAGCTGTTGAAGTGACATCCACATCACCAAGTCGCCGGGGAGAGCGCAAGGAGAGGTTGCGGGGCGAAATCCTTGCGGCTGCCAGCAAAATGTTTGCCGATCGCGGTTATGAAGCCGTGACGCTTCGCGCGATCGCTAAAGAGATCGGCTATACGCACGCCGTAATCTACCAGCACTTCCCTGACAAATGGCATATTCTCGCCGAGTTGAGCAGGGAGACGATCGGGCTGCTGATTCAGAACTTCGACGCGATTGCCGCTAAACATCATGCACCGAAAGAGCGTCTTTTTGCGACTTCACGCGGCTTGATTCAGTTCTGCACTGCCCATCCACAGCAGTTCCGCAACGTCTTCTTCGGGCCGGAGAACCGCGACGGCGTCCGCGCTGGACAATATATCAACGACATTGGCGCGCCTTTGTTCCAACGTTTCGTACAGCTCTTTTTCGATGTTGCCAAGGATGAAGGATTGCCAAGTAAGGATGACATAGTGGTAGCCCACACCTGGTGGTACACGATCTTCGGCCTCGCCACGCTCATGGTCATCCAAGGTGTTGTGCCTGACTTGCCTGACCAGACTCTCGTGGTCGAGCAAACGATCGCCACGCTTTGGGCGGGCGTTCAGGCTGTTCCGCGATTGCCGAAGAGCGCAATCACCAAGCGATCGGGCCGATCCAGTGCCTCAAAGCATTAACAGCTTCTGTCTGCAGGTACTGCTCTGACTCAAAACCCGCTCAGCACACTAGCACGTCTGTGAGCAGGATGGCTGCGATGGCGAGAGCGGCGATCCGCACGCGATGTAGTTTGTCCCAGGTCCGATGTATCCGCTGCCAATCGGCAACTCCTTCTACCACGCGGTTATTCAGTGGAACCAGGATAAAGATCGATGCCAGGGAAATAAGGACCCAGATCGCGTCCGCTCCAAGCAAGAGTCCACGGCCTGGCGCGCGCCAATGAAGCCAGGTCTGAATACCGAGCATCAAGGCACACGCTGGATACCAGACCGGCATCACTCTTCCGCCGACGAAAGCGCAACGGCCAAGCATCTTCAACTGTGGTTCGGGTTCAAGTCGCCATGCGGCGGGGTTTACGAAGGCAGAGGCAGAGAACTCGACGCCTAGCAGCGTGACGACGAAAAAGACGGTGGCAATGTTGAACAAGTGCATGAGCGGCTCCTATTGACTCCTTGCCTTCAGACGCCGTTCAATTGGCACTGATGCAAAAAGGAGCACTGACAAATTTGTCAGGGGAGGCAAAGCTATGGGCGTCTCAAAGAAGGAGATCTCGCCATGCCCGATCGATGTCACGCTGAGCGTTATCGACGGGAGATGGAAGGGCACCATCCTTTGGCGATTATTGGATGGGCCGATGAGAACGAACGAACTGCGGAAGAGTATTCCCGAGATCACAGAGCGAATGCTCCTCCGTCACCTGCGGGAAATGACGGGTGCTGGAATTCTCGAACGTCACCAGGAGCAAGGTTTGCCCCTGCGAGTGCGGTATTCCCTAACGCCGTACGGGATGACGTTGGTACCCGTTTTGGAAGTTCTCTGCACATGGGGCAGAGAGCATCTCAAACATGAGCGTTCCGCCTGACCGCCTGCTGAGGATTTTGTGTGCTCATCCTTCCGGAAACCTGAGATGCGGTCACCCGATCCGTACCCGAATGTCGGCAGGTGTCAGGAAACAGGGGTGGGAAGGCATCCTCCGCTAAACATGTCCTATGGGCGTTTGCCGGACCGAACCAGAAAGTGTTTACTTCCATATAACTGACGAGTGAGCGACGATCCGCTCATGACCAAAGAGGAAGGCTCCGTCCAATTGGCTCGACCCTAGAAATTTCCCAGCCGGGGCAGGGCCGGGAGGAGCAAGTTACCTAAAATCCCGTTTAGTCCTAACGTTTTTCGGGCACTCGTTATGCACGCGACGCTCCACAACAACGCGATGACTCCTGCTCATTATTTACCTGCTCGCTTCAATGCACAGGGTTGTGCACGTGTTCATCGGTTGTGGTGAGTGGCTGAGGTTCGGCGAACACCCGCCCGCCCACGACAACTCGCCAGGTGGTCAGAGTGTTCGCAATGTCATCCAGAGGGTTTGCGTCGAGAAGCACGACATCAGCTACTTTGCCGAGTTCTAGGCTACCCAACAGATCTCCCGCGCCCACCGCTGAGGCGCTGCGCTGCGTGGCGATATGTAGTACCTCGATCGGTGAAATGCCGGCTCGCACGAAATACTGGAGTTCGGCATGCAGCGATTGGCCGTAGTTGTCTTTGGGATTGAGTGAATCGGTGCCCGCAAGCAGAGGTACGCCCGCTTGATAGGCACGCTTCAGTTCGGCAATCATAGCCATGCGAAGCGGTGACCCGTCCGGGAACAGCCCGAACACGACGGCTAGGGTTGGGGTCCAATAAGTCCCAGTTGCGGCAAGCAGTTGCAGGAGATCGTCATAGTAAACGTTAACGGGGAGCATGTGCGCCTTCATCGCGTGGCCGATGAGAGCCCCCCGGATAATCTCCTCACTGAAAAGACCGTGAGCCGACACCGGCAGCCCCTGCTTGAACGCCTCCGAAGCAAGGGCACGGTGGAGCGGCCACGACAACGTGAAGTAAGACTTCACGCCCACCACACCCTCTTTTTTCTCCAGGTGAACAATGTCTCGCAGTTGTTCATTTGAGGCGCCATAGGCCGAGCCGCCCCAGATGAAGGGTGTTGCCTCAATCATGCTGCCGTAATGGAACACCCGTGGTACAGGCGCCCCGAACCCATTGCGGCGGTCCGCCCAGGCCTGGAGCGTCCCAGTGTCGCTCCCCATGTCTGCCACCGAGGTGACGCCGTACGCAATCCAGAGCTCCATCTGGCTGACATCACGGGCCGACTGGGAATGGATGGGAGTTGCGGTGTGCGTGTGCATGTCGAACAAGCCCGGAATAGCGAACCGGCCGCCGCCGTCTACCACCTTCAGGTTTCCCGGTAGCGCGTGACTGGCCTCGGTTCCGATCCACTTGATTCGTCCGTCCTCGATCAGGAGCGAGGTGTCCTCAGTGAAACCACCAGTCTTGAAATCGAGAATGCGCACGTTGCGGAGCAATACCGGTGGTGGCGGTTCTGTCGACAATTTAAGCTGGATAGGCACTTGTCTTTGCCCGCCATCCTTAAGCGGATGGAGCCACACGTCGGCTCCCGTCGAGTAAATGAGCGAGGCACCGTCCGGCGTGAAGCTGAAATTGTGCCCGCCCAAAGGGGAGAAGCGAAACGGCGTCTCTTCCTTTATTGGTTGCGAGGTAAGCGGCGCTAGCCAGATCTCGTCGTTGCGACGGAAGGCAAGCCACTTGCCGTCCGGCGAAACCTTTCCATTGGCAGCGAAGGCTGTAAGCGCGGTGATCGGTTCGCTGGGGCCGGTTGTTTCGGTCGGGTAGCGATGGACCTGTCCGTTGGCGGTGAAGTACACCCACTTGCCATCGCCCGAAAACTGGGCGGCTGGCTGCCAGCGAGGGGAACCTTCAACAAGCTTCTGCTGTTTGCCGCTAACCAGATCGGCCAGGTAGACACAGGGCATCTTTGGCTTCAAAGGTCCTGCGGGCGGCTCGAAATATGTGTAAACGAGCTTCGTTCCATCGGGGCTCCAGGCAGGCTCGTACCGTCCGGTACGCCCTTCCGATATCAAGGTGGAGCTTTGGCCGGTTGCGAGGTCTAGGATCCTAAGCTGCTGCGTTTCCCCTTCGCTGACTTGATAGGCGAGCCTCTTGCCGTCGGGCGAAAGTGCCGCCGGTCCCCACTCAAACCCGTCGGTGTCGAGCACTCGCTCGGCCGCGCCTCCTGAGATGGGCTGCCGCCAGAGATAGCCTGCGGCGGTGAAGATGACGCTTTTGCCATCGGGAGTGAGACGCGGGGTCAAGATGCTTTTGGGGGAGGCGGTGCGCTTTTCTGAATACACTGGTAGCGGCGAACCCGGGTAGAACTCAAAGGCAATCTCCGCAGAGAACTTCACCTCATCACGTTTGCCTGTCGCTGCATCGATGCGCCAGAGCTTGCCCTTTTCACCGAAGTAGATCGCGTCCTTTGCGACGCCGAACAGAGGGCGGGGCTTGGGATTGGCAAGCTGCGACAAATAGACGCGGGTGCCTGGGCCGCGGCTTTCAACTGTCTGCGTCAAGTCTGTTGGACGGCCCAACAGTCCTTTGACGGTGGCCTCGCCGCTGTGGGGCAGCGTGACGTAAGCGAAGTATTCGGGCTGCGGGATAATCCCTGCCATTGGTGAGGCGGACTTGTAGAGTCGGAGATAGATACCACGAAAATCTCCGGGGTCAGCCGCAATGGAGTCCACGACACCTTCAACCGTTAGCGCAGTCGTTACGTCGCCCTTTTCGTTCGACACCTTAAGTTGGCTCATGGCGGGCCTCTCTTTGGTCTCCATGGCCAGCACCGACCACACGGGCTGCCCATTGGCGAGAAAAGAGGCGGCGGACACAAAGCCGGGCTCGGTCAAAGTCTCCAGCGCTTTGTCAGAGAGCCTGATCCTGCGAACCTGGGTGTTCATGGTCATGGGGCCGACGAACTTGAAGTTGCCCGCCGGGCCAGTGATCTGATAGCTCAGAAAGACAAGGCTCTTTCCGTCCGGCGACCAGACTGGCCGGTCAACCCACGCCTCGTTGGTGAGTTGGTGAATCTGACCACTCGCGAGATCAAGCACAAAGACGTTGCCCTGGCTGCTCACATCGCGGTCGGATATGAAAGACACTCGCGTGCCATCAGGTGAGATTGCGGGCGCTGAGTCGTAGTAAGGACCGAAGGTCAGTTGCTTGGCCACACCCCCTTTTGTAAGCAGCTGAAACAGGTGGCCCAGCGCGGTGAAGACCAGCCAGCTTCCGTCAGAGGACACCCCCACGTCGGGATCAGTGACCTCTTTGGTTGAGATTTTCATGGACCGCGTTGGTCGATTCTGAAGATCTTGCGCCAACACTGGCGCGGCGGCGCCAGGTTGCACAAATGTCTGGGACCCGCTCATCGGTGATGTGAGCGGGGTGCTAGTCTGGTCCTTGAGCTCCATTGTTTTCGTCCTCTTTATGCAAAGTCGACGTTCAGCTGGTCCTGGCTCGCCGCCCGCGCTGCGTTAACCCAAATCCTGGGCTTTTTGTTCGTTCACCGTAGGCGTGTAAGGATCGGGTGTGCCCATCGGGATGAGCGGATACTGTTTCACGCTCTGCTCAAAGCCGCCGATGATTTTTAGCGCCGCATGCAGCACCCATGTGTCGAGTGTTGGTGTCTCTTCGAGCGGATCGCTGTAGAGGTTGATGATGAAGGGGACTAAAAGCTTCAGAGGCGGATCGATTGGCGTGTCCTGCTTAACAAAATGCACTTTCCAGTTACGCCATTTCACGGCCATCAGGATATTTGAATTCCAGATGGGGAACCCTTCGCGGGCTGATTTCTCAGATTTTCCGAGGAAGAAATCAGACTGATCCAGACTGTCTATGGGACGGTCCTCTGGCACTTTGGCGCCAGTGAACCTGGCAAGGGTCGCGAAGATATCTACTCCGTGCGCGATCTCGTCGCTGGTGCGGCCAGCTGGAATCTTCCCGGGCCAGCGTGCAATGAAGGGCACACGAAGACCGCCTTCGAGTGCGGTGACATACGTGCCGCGCCATGGGCCTGCCCAACCGTTCCAGGGCTTGAAGAATTCCGCGCCGTTGTCGCTGGTGAAGATGACAATGGTGCTGTCACGAATACCGCCTTGGTCTACGGCGTTGAGCACCTGCCCGACGTTGTGGTCCATCTCGGCCAGCATGTCCGCCCAATCGCCGTTGCCGGTTTTGCCGGCGAAGGCAGGGTTGGGCAGAGTGGGCAAGTGTGGCTGGGTGAGAGCCAAGTAGGCGAAGAACGGCTTGCCCGTCTTGGCTTGCCGCTCGATGAACGCGACCGAGCGCTTAGTGATCTCAGCATCCATCAGCCGACGTTGCTCAAGGTCGTAGTCTTTTATGGCACGGCTTCTTTCTCCCCTTTTGCCCTCCATGATTTTTTGCATTGGGACAAGCTGTGGTGAGTAGCCGGCCGAGGATGGCCATCTGGCCTCGTCCGTAGTACGCGGGATGCCGTACCACTCGTCGAAGCCCCGATCGTTCGGCAGCCGTCCCTCCTGACTGCCGAGGTGCCATTTGCCCCACATACCGGTGGCGTAGCCCTCATTCGACAGCGACTGAGCAATCGTGATCTCCCACTGGGTCAATCCCTCGGGAACGCCACCAAGCGGCACTGCATAAGTACCCGAGCGCATGGAGAATCGGCCGGTCAGGATGCTGGAGCGGCTCGGCGTGCACTGCGCCTCCATGTTCATGTTAGTGAGGCGCAGCCCCTCGCTGGCTAGCTTGTCAAGGCACGGCGTAGGCGCGCCACGGAGAACGCCCCCTCCATAAACGCCCAATTCGCCGTACCCCAAGTTGTCCGTCAGGATAAAGACAATGTTGGGCTTTTGTTCCGCAAGTCTCTCGTCTTGTTTCATCTGGGATTTCCTTTAAACCCTGGGTCAGGCTGGCACCAAGACCATTTGGTTTGCAAACGCGAAATTCTCCTCGGGCTTGGAGGGCATTTATTTCTGACGTAAGAATATGTTTGTCGCAAGTTGCGGGTCGACTAGCAGTTTTCCTAGTCGCCCCGCAAAAGATTAGCTGCATCCCCGTCCGGGAATCGTTGTGGACGGACTAACCGGACGTAACCCGCCTGAACTTGTAGGGGCTTCTTGGAACGTCTGAAGCAGGCGGATGCATGTCCGCCCCGCAAGATAATAGCGGCCCGGAGCGACTTGTTGGAATTGGTAAAAGTATCAGTCTTTAAGTGACAAACTATGACTAGACCGGGGTCTCGATCTTTTGCAGACTAGACTCAGCTATGCGGAATTTTGTCGCTCGATACCGGTAACAAAAACAGGCATGGAAAGTCGGTGACGAATGAACTCTGTTAAAACGAGCATTGTGGTTTTCTCTTTGTTGTTCGGTGGTGCCTTGTTGGGCAAGTATTTCAGCTCATTTCTCTCCATCGAGCACCTTAGAGGTGTCCAGTTAGGTGTCGGGCTGCTGACCTCGATGTTCGGCCTTCTCCTTAGTTTGCAGTTGTCTGCTGGAAAGACCTACTTCGACAACCAAGAACAAGATGTGGTTCTGATGTCGTCAAGAGTGGTTCTCCTGGATAATCTCTTGGCTCACTACGGTCCTGAGGCCAGAGAAGCCCGCAAAATGCTGCGAGACAAAGTGGCGGACGTGTTAACGCGCGCTTGGCCGAAAGAACGGTCCGCAACATCAACATGGTCTCCGCCCGATGAGATTGGGGTTTTCGATAAGATTGAAGAGTTGTCACCAAGAGATGAGGACCAGCGATCAAAAAGGACGCTGGCTCTCAGGATGGCGATAGACCTACAGCAGACGCGTTGGCAAACCGCCATTAGGATAAGAAGCTCCACCGCGCTACCATTGATGATCGTCGAGACCGCATGGTCGACCATCGTTTTTGTTAGCTTCGGACTGTTAGCTCCAGCAGGCCTAAAGGCTATTATCAGTCTGGCGTTATTTGCGTCTGCGGTGTCCAGCGGATTTTTCATGATCGAAGAAATGTATACACCCTTCAGTGGCGTGCTGAGAGTGTCCAGCGCTCCGATTCGAGAAGCTCTCGAACGTCTCGCGCGAGAGACCAAGCCTTCCAGTTGAACGATTCGACAGTTGCGATCATCGATTTCGACGTCCTTGATAACACAGCTGGGCTCTTCCATTTGCTAAACATGACGCAGAAGAATTGCCTGCGTTTGAACACGGATTTATGTCGATTTGACGATTTGACGACGCTTCAGCCCCGTCTTCGGAGGCTCAAACCAACAGATTCGAAATCCCACGTACCCCCGAAGGCAATGAACTGCCTGCGAAGTCGTGCTTATCGATAAGTTGCCCAGCAGGAGGGGCCAGGCAGAGCAAGTTACCGCATCAGCTCTGGCGTTCGTCTCGCTTTTCCGTTGCGAGTGCGACCTCCCTTTTGCCCGCTGTACGCGCAGCGCGGTTCGATTCCATGGAGGCGCTTCGGGCCGCGTAGCCAAGAAGACGACGAACGCTGGCGCACAATCTGCTCATGCATTCATCGAGAATAACGGCCGGCGGAAACCCAACTTTTCGAGTCTCGGGCGAGTCACCACCTATCCGTCAATTACTACTTGAGCAACAACGCGGAAGCCATCGATCTCTTCTCAAGTTTTGGTAACGAAAAGTCGGCATGTGTCCAGGTTTCCCAGAACCGTGTTGGACTGTGTCGTTGACATGTCCCATGGGCGTTTTTCAATACCGATCCTGATTTTCGGGCGCAAATAGAGCTCAATGAGTGCGTTGGTCTGAAATCGTCAGTTGAGACGGGCCGGACGCCTTCGCCGTGGCCTCACTCCCAGTTCTTCACCTTTGGCCACAGCGCCTGGAGATTTTCATGGAGGCCTCTACAGATGAAAACCGGCCCACGCTCATACGGCTCCAAATACGGATTTGCATCCTGTGTAAATTCCACTACCGAGTCGAAGTTGGTTTCGAGCTTCCTGCGGCTTTCGCCAAACACGATCATCACGCTACCCGTATAAGTGCGCGGTCCCCAGAAGAAGTAGTTCTGGTGGCCGCTGATGGCCTCCGGCACATCCGGCCGGTACACGTTCACCGCGCTCGCGTCGCCATAGTTTTCCGTGTAGATCACGGCCTGTGCGCGCTCCGCCTGCGGCAGCGAGCACCAGGCAGCGGCCAGCAAGTCCGCCTTCTGACGCCAATCCAGCATGTCGGCGAAGTACTGCGGCAGCGGCGCGGTGGCGCCATTCTCCATTTTCGGAGGCTGCAGATGCAGCCGCTGCTGATATGCAAGAATTTTTGCCGGTGGCAGTACCGGGAGAATGATTGGCAACAGAATCGCGATGACAAGCACGTTCATCGCCACGTAAACGGGCGTGAGCCCGCGCCGCAACCAGGCCTTGCGGAAGAGAAGATCCCAGGCGGCCGCCCCCGCGGCAAAATAGAGCGGATAAATGGCCGCAAGGTAATAGCCCTTGGCATGCAGAATCATCATCAGGGGCAGATACAGCAGATAGGTCACGCCCAGGAAGCGGAACGCCTGAGCCGCCCGGCTGAAGAGCAGCCACAGAATGCCTCCCACCCACAACGGCGCCATCAGAGGACCGAAGTCGAGCATCTGTTCCAGCACAAACGCGAGCGGGCCCACACGAACGTTCTTGCCGTTAATCTGATCGTTGTGCAGCAGCTCGAGCGTTGCCCAGTGGTGGTGCATCTCCCACAGCAGATTGGGCAGAATCAGCACCACCAGGAGCGCAAGGCCGATCGGGAACCATTTCGAAGCCAGTAACTTTCTCTGGCTGGTCATCAACAGCGCCGCCAGCAGACAGGTGAGGAAGAAAACCTCGTTCCACTTGTTTTCCAGGCCCAGGCCAGCCGTCACGCCCAGCACCACCCACCACAACGCCACTGTACGGCCACTGCGAATGCCGCGACCGGCCAGCCGTGCCAGCTCGATTGTCGCCAGCGCCACCGTCATCCAGAAGACCGGCTCAAAGGTGCTCGTCGAAAAGGTCGCATCGATGCCCATCACCATGGGCGCCAGCAGAATCCCCGTCATTGCCAGCGCTTGCGCCCAGAGCGAAGCGCCCATCCGCCATGCCAGCAGCCCCGTCATCGCAACTTCCGCGGCGCCCGCCAGCGAGGCAAAGGTCCGGAACAGGGCCAGCGATTGCAAGCCAAACAGCAACTTCGAAATGCGCGCGACCAAAGGAATAAAGGGCGGCTGATCCACATACCCCCAGGCCAGATGCCGGCCGCACACGATGAAATACAACTCGTCACGAAAAATGCCGTACCCTGCATGTTGGATCGTTATCTGGCCCAGCGTTGACAGAACATACCTCAGCAGGCCAAACCCTACCGCCAGCCACAATGCGCCCTTCACCGATACCGCGGTAAATTCCTGCGGCTGGGCAATTCTCGTCTCAGTCCTCACCCCGGTCGTGCCTCCATCGCTGCGTACAAATTCTTCGCCAGCATCGAACCCTACGCATAGCTTATCCCCGGTGTTCTGCGATCATGTATCCCTGAACCCGAAAGAGCGAATTGGACGTTGATGGGTGCCAATTCATCAACTCGCTCATCGAGCCAGATTAATACCGGAAGTCGGCCAGCGTTTACTAAACCGACCGCCTAACGTGGATAAAACCTGCCTATCGGACCAAAGCACTCAAACCCGTCAAAACCCGTTGTGGGCTTGCCGACTCAGATAGTGCATGATAAAGGATGCTATCGCCAACATCTCCGAAGCTGTTTCGTGGCGCTTTTCAGCGACTTCGTCGTAGGCACATTCATCCCTTTCCCCGAATCAACTGCATGAAGGCTTCAATCTTCTTCGTAATCTGAGTGCGCTCGGGGCCGAGATTCTGCTCCAGGCAAATTCCGCAAAAGAACGTGATGATTAGATCAGCCAGGGATTCATTGTTGTCGGTCCCTCCACGTGCTGCGGCTAGATTGTCGATCAGGAGCTGATGGGCTTTCGTCATATTCGCAATCATGATCTGGCGGGCTTTGGGGGGAAGATCCGCAAACTCGCGCATGGAGTTCACCGAAAAGCACCCCTTCTGTCCCCAACTCCCGTAACAGACCTTCAGAAAGCCCTCGACGTTGTTCCAACCCAAAGGCTGCTTCCTTAGGGTTCCGCGTGCCTTCAGCATGTCAAAATATTGGCGTATGCTCGCGACAAATAAGTCCTCTTTGTCTTTGAACTCTGCATATAAGCCGGATTTGCGCACCCCCGTGGCCTGCTCAAGGTCCTGAACACTCGTCTCGGCAAGGCCATGCTTCCAGAAGACGGGAATCGTTTTGTTGAGGACATCTTCTCTGGTGAACAGTTTTCGTCGTCCCATTGCGACATTATCGGTCAATTCGACTGCCAGGCTTGCAAATAAAGGACCGAATGGTCCATTATTGCAGAGAGAGAGATTGTCCCGGAGGGCCAATGGCGCCCAGCCGTAAACAACAGGTCATCGATCTGCTGAAGTCGCTTGAGACCAAAGATCCGGTTGCGCTCGCATATGTCAACCCCAATAAGTATATCCAGCACAACTTGCAGGTGGGACCCGGTCCGGTAGGTGTCGCCGCCCTCATCAAGAACATGCCGCCCGATGCGTCCGTCAATACGAACCGCGTCTTTGAAGATGGCGACTATGTCTTCGCTCACACGCAGTACAACTTCTTCGGACCACGCATCGGATTTGACATCTTCCGCATTGAAAAGGGTAGGATCGCCGAGCACTGGGATACGCTCGAAGCGATTCCACCTCGCGATCAATGGAAAAACAGCAACGGTAAGTTCTAGTGCGGTGTGAGGCAGAACATATGCTTCAAGGTATGTTTGGAAAAAGGTTGGCGGAGCATTTTTCTCTGCTCGAGTCTTCCTCACTTGTGCTTGGTCCCAAGGGAAACTCTCATGTTGCGTTGACACGTATGCGAATGCCGAACGGCTTTCCTGGACCCACTCCACACATTCCACCAGAAAAGGCTTTTTCGATATCCGTGCACCTGCGCCGTCCCGACAGCATTAAGGGCTGGGGAACGTGGCTTGACGGACGCTTTCATCGTGTCACCGAATGGGATGCCGGCGGGATTCAGATATTCGATATGGAGTCGGAGCCGGTCGCACTGCGAACTTCAGGTTTCGACTCGGTTCACGTCTATATACCCCGGTCAGTTATCAATCGATTCAGTGACGAGAACGAGCAAAAGCGGATTCGCAACCTGTATTGCACCCCGGGAACCAAGGATGATGTGATTCTTCATTGGGTCCGGATGATGTTGCCGTTCTCTGATCGTCCGCTTCAGCTTCCACGCTTGGTTATCGACGAAATGATCATGATGTTCTGCGCTCATCTGAGCCGCACATACCAGGGCCGGAGCCAACCGCCGGAGGTTGTTACCGGGGGGTTGACGATCTGGCAACAGGATCGAGCGATCGAGGTGTTGAACGAACATCTGGATGGTGATCTGGCGCTTGCCGATCTTGCAAAAGAGTGTGCGCTATCGGCGGGTCGTTTCATGCGCGCATTCAAAAGGTCGTTTGGTGTTCCCGTCCGGCGCTACTTGCTCTATAAGCGAGTTGAAGCCGCAAAGTCTCTCTTGTTGCACTCGAACGATTCTTTACTAACAGTCGCGTTGGAAGTCGGATTCACTGACCAGCCAGCTTTCAATCGAAGCTTCCGTAAGATTGTTGGAACTTCGCCAGGACGGTGGCGAAGAGCAAACGCACCGATGCCGAAGGCGTTCAACCTCCCCGCGCCTGAAGAGAAGTAAAGGTCGTCACTCGCATTTCCCCACTAAAGCCCAACAGAAACGCCAAACTGCGGCACTTTCAATCAAGACAAGGATTGAAACTGCCAAAACAATGGGAGAGGCGTAGTTGGTCACAAAGGCGTCCTCTGAGCCGGCTCTGTCTCGCGACATAGAGCCAGGATCGCGAGCAACGGCGAATTTTCAACCTGCCGCTTGTCCGCAATCCTTTTGAACGACGACGCATGAGTTCTTCCAGATCGATAGGAGACGAAAATGGGAAAAACATATAAGGCGGTCGAGATAACCAAACCCGGGACTTTTCGCCTCGTCGAGAAGCCTGTTGTCGGGCCGGGTGAGGAACAAGTACGTATCCGGGTAGAGGCTTGCGGTGTATGTCACTCAGACGCGGGCACCGTTGAGGGGCAACTGCCCGGCGTCGTGTATCCGCGTGTGCCGGGCCATGAAGCAATTGGCCGCATCGAGGAGGTTGGCCGGCGTGTTACGACCTGGAAGGTCGGCCAGCGTGTAGGAGTCGGGTTCTTTGGAGGTGAAGACGGAACCTGCGAAACCTGTCGCCGCGGCGACACGGCATATTGCCAGAACCCCATTATCACTGGCGTGACGAGTGATGGCGGCTATGCGGAAGTGATGATCGCAGAGGCACGCGCACTGGCTCTCATACCTGAAGAGCTCAAATCAGAAGATGCGGCCCCGTTGGTCTGCGCCGGCATCACCACATTCAATGCGCTCCGCAACACCGGACGAGCTGGCGATACCGTTGCTATCCAGGGTATCGGCGGTCTGGGGCATCTCGGCGTGCAGTACGCCAAAAAGATGGGCTTCCGCACCGTTGCGATCGGCTTCGGTCCAGACAAAGAACATCTCGCGCTCAAGCTGGGAGCGCACATTTACATCGACGCCAAGGCCGAGGATGCGGGAGCAGCACTGCAGAAGCTGGGAGGTGCCGACGTCATCCTGGCGACCGCCCCCAGCGGAGCCGCAATCGCCGGCCTGCTTCCTGGCCTCTCCGTTCGCGGCAGGCTCGTTGTCGTTGGCGTCTCAGGCGATCCAATTCCGGTCAACGGCGTGCCGCTGATTTTTGGTGGCCGCTCTGTCATAGGAAGCCTGACAGGAAGAGCGATCGAGACCCAGGACGCTCTTGATTTCAGCGTACTCACCGACGTTCGGCCCATGATCGAAACTCTTCCGTTGGAAAGTGCCGAAGAAGCGTATCGGCGCATGATGTCTGGTGACGCGCGATTCCGCATGGTCCTCACGATGGCCTAAAGGGCTCGCCACGCTGCTGCAAAGCGGCTTCGACAACCGAAGTGCGAAGGAAACTCAGATGAATCAGTTCCAGGAAATCTTCGATAAGCAGAAAGCATATTTCGATTCGGATGCGACTAAGTCTTACGAGTGGCGCATCGACCAACTGACACGCCTTGAGAACTTGTGCAATGAGAACGCCGAGGTTCTTGAGGCTGCGATGAGCAGCGACTTCAAGACGGCCAGCCAAGAGAAAGTCTTCGAGATTATGGCGCCTGTAGGAACCGTCGCCTTCGCGAAGCAAGATTTGAAGGAGTGGATGAAGCCCGTAGATGTGGTTGTGCCCAAGGCCCTTCGGGAGAGCGGGCATACTGCTAAAGTCTATCGGGAACCTTACGGCGTCACCTTGGTTATCGGGCCATTCAATGGACCACTGACGCTGCTCTTCGACCCCGCTGTCCAGGTTATTGCGGCTGGCAACCCATGCATCCTCAAACTCTCCGAGGGTTTGCCCGCCACCAGTAAGGTCTTGCTCGATCTCATTCCAAAATATTTCGATCCTCGGGCCATCACTGCCGTCACCGGCAGCAAAGACGAGGTGACGGAGCTTCTCAAGCTGCCCTTCGACTTCATCTTCTTCACCGGCAGCGTCAAGGTTGGCAAGATCGTCATGGAGGCGGCCGCAAAGAATCTGACTCCCGTTCTTCTCGAACTAGGCGGGCAGAATCCGGCTTTCGTTGACGCGACCGCAAATATTCCGGATGCAGCCAAGAAGATCGTCTGGGGTGCGACGGCTTGGGGCGGCCAATGGTGCACCTCGCCCGGCTACGCCTACGTGCACGAATCAATTGCAGAGGAGTTCGTTGCAGAGTGCAAGAAAGCTGTGATTGAGCTGTACGGGGCCGACCCTAAGAGCAGGCCCGACGACTATTCCCGCATCATCAGCCCAAAGGCCACCGAACGCTTGGCGGGCCTCATCGATCAAAAAAAAGTCGTCATAGGCGGGGCCTCCGACCCGGAGGCACGCTATCTCGATCCTACGGTCATCTATCCAGTGACTTGGGACGATCCGATCATGGAGGACGAGATCTTTGGGCCGCTTCTTCCAATCCTCACCTACAAGGACATGGATGCGGCCATTTGCGAGGTGAAGAAGCATCCGAAGCCTCTTTCCGGCTTCCTCTTCAGCCGAGATCAGCAGGCGATCGATCACTTCCTCGCAAGCTTGTCCTTCGGCGGCGGCGCGATCAATCAGGTAAACATTCACCTGTTTATCGAAACCATGCCCTTTGGCGGGGTCGGATATTCCGGTATCGGTCACTACTACGGCAAGGCCGGGTTTGACGCTCTCACGCACGCGAAATCAGTTCTGATTTCGCCGCCCGACGTAGCCATTGAGCACTTGTTCCCGCCGTATACGGAGGAGAAGGTCAAAGCGCTCAGCCAGTGGTTTGAATACTAGGGCACAAGATCCCCGACATAAGCGACCCCAAAGGAGGATAGAGATGAAAGGGAATTGATACCCGGCAGCTGCAGAAGGAGAGCTCAATGAAAATCGCACTAGTAGGAGCAACCGGAAACGTTGGCGCTCGCCTCATTTCAGAACTGACGCGTCGTGGTCACCACGTAACGGCGATCGCTCGTCATCCCGAAAAACTTCAAGGACAAGCCTCCGTGAGCCCGGTTTCAGGGGACGTGCAAAACGAGAACGCACTTGCCGCGGTGCTTGCTGGGCAGGATGTCGTGATACACAGCGTGAAGTTCCTCAGTACGAATGCCTCGAAGATCATCGCCGCAACCAAGGCGGCGAAAGTGCCACGGCTGCTCGTGGTCGGGGGCGCTGGGAGTCTGGAAGTTAGCCCCGGACTTACGCTTGTGAACACCCCAGACTTTCCCGCTGAGTACAAGCCTGAGACGCTCGCCGGCGTGGAGTTCCTGAATGTCTTGCGTGGGGAGAAGGAACTCGATTGGACGTTCTTATCTCCATCCTACTTGTTTGCTCCCGACGAACGCACCGGCAAATTCCGACTCGGTAAAGATCGCCGACCACGTGACTATATGAAAGCGAGAGAGGTAGGGAATGGTTTTAGCAGGAATCAAAGTACCCGACACAGTTCTGGTTCGCGATGCGATTGACTTGTCACGGAGCGCGTCAGAGCCATTTCTCTTCAACCATGCGATGCGCTCCTGGCTATTCGGCGTATTGCTTTCAGAAAGCGCTGAACGTGCTCCGGATGCCGAGTTGTTGGCAGTAGCCACGATTCTGCATGATCTGGGCTTGACTGACCGCTATACGGCGGAAAATCGTTTCGAGGTGGATGGCGCCAATGCGGCGCGCTCGTTTCTGAAGGGGCGAGGCATCTCGACGCAGCAGATGCAAGTTGTTTGGGATGCCATCGCGCTTCATACCACACGATCCATCGCTCTTCACAAAGAGCCCGAAGTCGCCATGACCCATTCGGGAATAACGGTGGATGTTCTGGGGGCAGGCCTTGATCGAATTCCGCAGGACAAACAAGGCGCGATCCTAACCGAATTTCCGCGGCTGAAACTAAAAAACGGACTCAAAGATTGCCTTTGCAACATCGTTCGGCGGAAGCCGGCGACCACCTTTGACAACATCGTTCGGGATTTCGGTGTTCGATATGTCGAGGGGTACACATCTCCCAACTTTGCCGATGTCGTCGCGAATGCACCATTTTCCGAATAGACGACCTCCCGATCATCGAATTGTGCACGCGTGTCAGCGCGGCTAAAGAAGGGGACAACATGAACTACCAAATTCAAGGACTTTCCATCCATGCGGAGGTGCACGGGACTGCGGAGCCGGCTCTCGTATTTCTCCATTACTGGGGTGGAACTTCACGCACCTGGCGCAAGGTTACCGCCGAACTTGAGGGACAGTTCAAGACAGTGGCCTATGACGCGCGTGGCTGGGGGAAGTCCGACAAGACATTAGCTGGCTACAAACTGGCAGACCTTGCGGACGAAGCTCTCTCACTGGTCAAAGCGCTGGTAATCAAACAATATGTCCTGGTTGGACATTCGATGGGAGGCAAGGTCGCGCAGCTCGCCGCATCGCGGAGGCACAGAGCTACGATTTAACCATCACCGTAACCACAGGCGGGCTCGCGCACTCCACCAACATCAGCCTCAACGTGGAGTGAGAAAGAGATCAACATGCGTATCTCGGAGTGCGGAAGGACCCCTTGGCCGTGTGCCTGATGCCCGGAAAAGCACACCTCGCGATCTTCTGAAGGCCGCAGTAATTGCGAAACTGCTCTAATCGAGCTCGACTGGCTCCTCATTCCCGTCTATTCATAGCGAAGCGCTTCGACCGGCTCGACTTTCATGGCGGCCCGCGCGGGAATCAACGTCGCCGCGAGTGCCACCAGAACCAGCAGCAGGGTGACGCCAATGAAAGTCATCGGATCGTATGGGCCGATGCTGAACAGCATACTCTTGAACAGCCTGGAGATTCCGAGCGCGAGACCTAGTCCCATTGCGCTTCCCAGTGCAATAAGGCGCACGCCTTCCCGCGATACAAGACAAAGAATATCGAACCTGCTAGCCCCTAATGCCATGCGGACACCAATCTCCTGGGTGCGCTGGTTTGCGCTGAATGCGATGACTCCATACAGTCCAATCATGGACAGCAAGAGTCCCGTTGCGGCGAAGAACCCAACAAGAACGGTTTCGAATCTTGGCTGATCGGCCATCTTGCCGACTCGTTGACGGAGTGTTTCAACACTGACCAATACGGTTGGATCCAGTGCCTCGACTTGTGAGCGAATCCATCGCGACATGGAGCCGGAAGGCAGCGATGTTTTCACGATGAGTATGGCTTTCCGATCAAAATTGGAATCCCAGTCTTCGGCCCGATTGTGTCTGAGGGCGTAATACTCCGGCTGTTCCTCACCGGTTAGTCCATTGTTCTTTACGTTAGCGGCAATGCCAATGACTGTGTACCAGGGAGTGTTCTGATCCTCGCTGTCCAACCGGCAATGCTCGCCGATCGGATTTTTTCCTGGGAACAGCCGAGCAGCTAATTGCTTGCTCAGAATGACCAGATGCTCATTGGAGTTCTGCTCTTCTTCCGTGAAGCTTCGCCCTTGCAGAATGGGAATATCCAGTGACCTGAAATAGCCGGGCGAGACCAGGCGTGATGTGATCATTCCTCCTGTCCGTGCGGGTAAAGATGGTCTTCCGGGAACAACCAGATCGGAGTAAAAGGAACGCCCACCCCCAGCTGGCGGCAGCGAGTTGCTCATTGCCAACGAACGAACCCCCGGGCCAAATTGCAACCGTCTCATCAACTGCTGGAAGAAGGCCAGCCTCGGTTCTGGCGTTGCGTAGCGGCGTTGTCCCAACGAGATGCTGACCGCGATTGCGCTTTCCGTCTGAAATCCCAGTTGCTGATTCTGCAGAATCCAAAAACTGCGGAGCAGCAAAATCCCTGCTGCCAACAGAATCATGCTCGCGGCAATTTGACCCACCACCAGGCATCTGCGCAAGGCGGCGTAAGCACCGGAGTGTGTCGAGCGAACGGTAAGTGCAGTCAAGCGTGGCGTATGCAAAGCTGGGACAAGTCCGAACATCGCCCCGCATAAGAAGGAAAGAAGGCTCGTAAACAGCATGATCCGGAGGTCGAGATGTGCCCGGTCGAGGAAAGGAATCCCCGCTGGCGCAATCGATACAAAAATCCGCAGAAGTATTTCCGCTATTACACATCCAGCTGTGGCTCCCGTAATGGACAAGAGCCATGCCTCTGTCAGCGCCTGGCGAATCAGCCTGCCTCGTGTCGCGCCGAGTGCGGACCGAACCGCCAGCTCCCGTTCTCTCGTGACACCACGGGCTATCAACAAACTCGCGACGTTGGCACACGCAATGAGCAACATCACGAGGACACCTGCAAACAGTACCCAAGCTATCAAGCGCGCACCCTGCATCTGCCGGTCGCGCAGGGAGCGAACCTCAAGATGAAAATCCTTGCGAAGGTCCGGAGGTATCAACTCCTGCGCATAGGGGAATAGCGGTTGAAGCGAGGCTCTTGCCTGTTCAACACTCACCCCGGGCTTAAGCCGGGCGAAGGTGCGCATTGGCGTCCCCAAGCCGGAATTACCGGAGCGTTCCGTACTCTCATCCGCCAGAGCCAATGGAAACAGCACATCGGCGGGCTGCAGATCCGGCATCTCGAAGCCTTTGGGAAGCACCCCAATTACGCGGACCGGCTTGCCATCGATTTCAATGAGCGTATTCAAGATGCCACGCTCGCGGCCGTAGTGGTTGAGCCATAACCCATACGAAATAAGAGCTACATCAGGACCATTCGGACGGTCTTCTTCCGGTAGAAAATTACGACCCAAGACGGGCACGATCCCGAGCGTAGGCAAGAAGTTAGCCTCTGCCCTCATACAGTTCAGTTGCGCAGACTTCCTATCCGTCAGGTCGCACTCATGCGATACAGCATTTTCTGAAGTAAGAGCCTCAAAGGGTTTCTGATTTTCGCGCCATAAGTAATAGAACGCGCCTAGCGTGAACTCCTGCGGTTCTAACGACTGCTTCATGCCCACCGACACAAGACGGTCAGCGTGGTCATATGGCAGGCTACGAAATAGAATCCGGTCCACAACGCTGAAGACCGCCGTAGTGGCGCCGATACCCAAACCCAGTGTTGCAATCACCGTGACGGTGAAGACTGGATTGCGGCGAAATCCGCGCAGCGCATAGCGGATATCCTGAAGTACTGTACCCAGCAACCATCCGGGGCGCTGCTCATGAGTTTCTTCCCGGGTGCGCTCGACTCCTGCCAACGTGATCAACGCTTGCCTGCGCGCTTCCTGCAATGTCATTCCCGCAGCCATGTTCGCCTGCGTTGACTGCTCGGCGTGAAACCGCAGCTCTTCGTCCAATTCACCGCTTGGCCGAGACGAGAAGAAAAAGCGCAGACGAGTCAACAGCTCCTTTAACATGCGGAAGCCTCCGACGCTTGGGGATGTGGACCTTCCACGGACCATTGAGTGGTGACGATGGACTGGCCCAGCACGATTCGGTCCTGAGCGGGCGTTTGCGCATGCGAGCCCAGGCCGGCAACAAGCAACAGTATGATCCCTAGGACGGTCTTGGTGGCCATGCGTCCTATTGACAGTACACCAGTGTCGACAGTTGGGGTGTCAACAATTGCGGGCGAACGGCGGGACATCCCTAATAGAAGCTTCGTGGACGGAATTTCCCCTAATAAGCGTCGGGAACACGAGCATAAACGGGGTGCATCGAGTTATCAGCAGGCTGCAGCTTGCCGACCGTGAGTACTCGTACTCGAGTGCTATCGAGCAAGATCCGGCTGTGTACTGATCCCGCGGCTTAACCATGAGTCCGGAGCAGCCTTCACTTCATAGGAATCACGCAGCACGATGTCCTCTGCTGAAGTTCCAATTAGTACATCGAACGTCCCAGGCGCGACCTTCCATAACATGTCGCGGTCCAGCAACATCATGTCTTCGGGCCGGATGGTGAATGTGGCCGTCTTGGTCTCGCCGGGGTTGAGACTGACCCTTTCGAATCCCCTGAGTTGATTCACTGCCAGCGATACCGGAGCGTAGCGCTCATGCAGGTACAACTGGACTGTCTCTGTTCCCGGCCGCTCGCCTGTATTCTGCACATCGACTGTGACCTTGACCTTGCCGCTTACGTTCGTCTGGGGTGTATCGATGTGCAGATTGCTGTAGCGAAAGCTGGTGTAGCTCAATCCGTATCCGAATGGGTAAAGAGGAGTGCCCGGCATGTCGACGTAACCGCCGTCATGCGACCAGCCCTTCTTCATCCAGTACTCCTTCGACGGCTTGTAGTCGTGGTATGCGGGCAGCTGCCCGGAGCTGCGCGGAATGGTGATCGCCAGCCTGCCGCTGGGATTGGTATCGCCAAACAACACATCGGCGACCGCTTCCCCGCCCCGCTCGCCAGGTTCCCAGGCCTCGACAATGGCAGGAAGATGCTCCGCCTCCCAGCGAATGGAAAGCGGTCTACCGTTCACCAGCACCAGAACCACCGGAGTTCCTGTCGCCTGAACGGCTTTAACCAGGTCTTCCTGCGCACCAGTAAGGTCCAGGCTCGCCACGTCGAAACCTTCTCCGTCCGTAGCCTGGGAGTTGCCCTTTCCAGCGTTGTCGGGCCTTTCCCCTACAGCCACCACGGCTACGTCTGCTTTTCTCGCCGCCGCAACCGCCTCGGTGAAATTCTCCTTGCCGCCGATTACGTCGCATCCTCGCGCGTAAACCACCTTCGTCTGGGGCGACACTTTCTGCCGGATACCATCCAGAATGGTCGTCATCGCATGGGGCACGACCGAGGGCGAATAATCTCCCAGTTGGCTCCAGGCGTCGTTCGCATCTGGTCCGATGACGGCAATCGATTTCAGATCTTTACGCAGCGGCAGAACACTCTTCTCGTTCTTTAGCAGAACAATCCCTTCCTGGGCTACTTGAAGGGCCAGGTCTTGATGTGCCTGGTCATGCATCACCTGCTGCGCATGGCTCAGGTCCGCATAGGGATGATCGAACAGCCCCAGACGAAATTTGAGTTCCAGGACCCTCCTCACCGCCCGATCCACCAGCGCCTCCGGGATCAGGCCATTCTCAACACCTTCCACCAGTGGTCCCATATACGCCGGCTCGTAGGTGATATCCATATCCACGCCGGAGCGCAGGGCCATCGCTCCCGCCTGCTGCTGATTAGCAGCGACGTTTTCATAGATGATGGAGTCGAAGCCATCCCCTTCACTCTCAACAATGCCCTTGAAGCCCAGTTCATGGCGCAGGATGTCGGTGTTCCACTTCTCCGACGAGTGCTCCGGGATATCGTCAATCTCCGGATAGCCGGCCATTACGCCCAAGGCGCCGGCATTGAAGGCAGAAACCCATGGGGGAAGAAAGTTCTCTCGCAGACTGCGCTCGGAGATTTCAATAGCGCCCCGCTCCATTCCGCTCGCCGGCACACTCTGCGTGGGGAAGTCGGTCATCAGCGCGATTACTTTATCAGGGGCATCGATGTTCCCGCCCTGAGCACCACGAACGATGTTCTTCGCAATCTGCGCATACAGGTACGGATCCTCGGTATAGGCTTCCATGTTACGTCCCATCCTCGGGTCGCGATCCAATTCCAGCACCAGCGTGGAGAGCACATGAATGCCTACAGCCCTCGCCTCTTCCGCGGCCGCCGCGTAGATGCGATTCACCAGTGGCATATCGAAGGTGGAGCCGATGGTCAGACCTTCTGGAAACACCGTGGCTCCGGGGAACATGGCTCCATGGGTTCCCTCTTCATCCTCCAGAAGAGGAATCTTCAGCCGGGTATTGGTCAAGGCGATTTTCTGCAGCTCATTGAAGTAATTCACCTCCCGTGCAAGGTCCTTTTGCTTGAGAGTATCCGCCAGAGTAAAAAAACCTGACCCGGGACCGATCTCGTTGGTATAGGTTCCGGCAACAAACTTTCTCGCAGCATCGATCTTTTCCGGGATGGTTTTGCCAAGTCCATCGACATAGGCGCAAGGAAGATTGAGCTGCCCGGCCTTCTCTTTGAGCGTCATCCGGCCCATGAGATCGTCGACCCTAATATCGATGGGTTGGCTCGCGTCGAGGTAGAGCGGCTTAGGCTCCTGGGCCGGGGGTTGCTCCTGGGCCACCGCGGGAAAGCCGTTGTATAGCATTGCGATGAGCAAGATCGCTCCACCCGCCAGTTTGCCGTTCATACCCCTCCCAACGCACATCCTTCGCAATCTCCGGACCGGCCTGTTTTCTTATCGGCTCAATCCCTGGCCGGTGAGAGGGTTGGCCCCCTGCACATGAAGCGTGCCGGTCAGCTCAATGTCGGCTGACGATTTGCCTACCATCAGATCGAAGGCGCCCGGAACAACCGTCCAGTGCAGATCCCGATCCAGCAACATGAAATCTTCAGGGCCTAGTTCCATCGTAACTGTCTTGGTTTCACCCGGGCTGAGGCTCACCCGGTCGAACCCGCGAAGCTGTTTCACAGGAATGGCCACCGGCGTGTACTGCTCATGCACATATAATTGGACCGTTTCCACCCCCGGCCGCGTCCCGGTATTCGTCACATCAACGCTTACTTTCGTCGTTCCGCCGGTGTAGATTTCCGACGGACCGATGTGCAGGTTGCTGTACTTGAAATTCGTGTAGCTAAGCCCAAACCCGAATGGATAAAGCGGGGTGGCGGGCATATCAGCATACCCGCGATCAGGACGACGGATCTCAATCCAGTACTGTTTGGAAGGCTTGTAGTTGTAGTAGGCGGGGAGCTGTCCTGAGCTGCGCGGAATGGTAATCGCCAGGCGTCCGGCCGGGTTGTAATCGCCGAAAATCACATCGGCTACCGCTTCGCCGCCCCGTTCGCCGGGTTCCCATGCCTCCACAATCGCCGGGATATGTTCAGCTTCCCAGCGAATGGAGAGTGGGCGGCCGTTCAGCAGAACCAGGACGGTGGGAGTGCCGGTGGCCTGGACGGCCTCGATCAGATCTTCCTGTGACCCGGTCAAATCCAGGCTGGCGACGTCGTGTCCTTCACCGTCGGTCGGCGGAGTGTCCCGGCCCGCATTGCCCGGGTGCTCACCCACCACCAACACGGCGACACTCGCTTTGCGGGCGGCCGCCACGGCAGCGGGAATATCAGCCTTCCCCCCGATAACGTCGCACCCACGAACGTAATCCACGCGTGTTGCTGGAGAAACCTTTTGCCGGATACCATCGAGAACCGTGCTCACCTTCTGCGGCACAACGGACGGTGAATAGTCGCCCAATTCGCTCCATTTGTCATCCGCATTGGGGCCAATTACCGCAATGGACTTCAGATCCTTCCTCAACGGAAGGGCATTCTTTTCGTTCTTCAGCAGAACGATGCTCTCCTGCGCCACCTGCAGCGCCAGCTGCTGATGCTCGGCGGAGTGAACATCCCTCAGCGCTTGTGCCGGATCTGCGTAGGGATGTTCAAAAAGTCCCAAACGGAATTTCAACTCGAGGACCCGTCGCAAGGCGCGGTCTACCAGGGCCTCGGAGACCTTGCCCTCTTCGACGTTTTCGACCAGCGGCCCCATGTAAGCGGGCTCGTAAGTGATGTCCATATCGACACCGGCCCACAGGGCCAAGGCTCCTGCTTCTTTCTGCGTGGGCACGATGTGTTCATAGAGCAGGGTGCCGAAACCGCCACCCTCGCTTTGCACAATCCCCCGGAATCCAAGCTCCTGGCGCAGGATCTGGGTATTCCATTTTTCTGAGGAGTGTTCGGGAACGTCATCAATCTCCGGATAGCCCGCCATCACCCCCAGCGCTCCAGCCTTGAATGCCGCAATCCATGGAGGCAGGAAGTTTTCCCGGATGCTTCGTTCCGAGACTTCGATTGCGCCCCGTTCCAGCCCGCTGGCCGGCTGGCTCTGGGTGGGAAAATCAGTCATCAGCGCCACAACTTTGTCGGGCGCGCTCACGTTCGTCCCCTGCGCGCCGCGCACAATATTTTCCGCTATACGAGAGTACAGGTACGGATCTTCCGTGTACGCCTCCATGTTCCGCCCCATACGCGGATCACGGTCGGTTTCCAGAACCAGCGTGGAAAGTATATGGATCCCGGAAGACCTCGCCTCCTGGGCAGAGGCGGCATAGATCTCTTTTACCAAGGGCAGGTCAAATGTACTGCCGATTGACAGCCCTTCCGGAAAGACCGTTGCCCCGGGAAACATTGCACCATGCGTACCTTCTTCGTCCTCCATAAGAGGTATCTTCAACCGCGTCTGGGTCAGCGCGATTCTCTGCAGTTCATTAAAGAACTCCACCTGCCGCTTGGTATCGTTGATTCGGATGGTGTCTGCGAGAGTAAAGAATCCCGATCCAGGACCAATCTCGTTGGTATAAGTGCCCGCGGCAAACTTTCTCGCCGCCGCCATCTTTTCTTGGCTCGTACTTCCGAGTTCTTTCACGTAGGCACAAGGAAGATTAAGCTGTCCTATCTTTTCCTTGAGCGTCATACGTGCCATCAGATCGTCGACGCGCACTGCGATCGGTTGGCTCGCATCGAGATACAAGGGGGTGGAAGGAGCCGTTTGTGCCACCGCCGCGATCGCGCCGCAAATGCTGGCACCCAAGTAAAAGACTAATACTCCGCCGCACTTCATCAAGTCTCTATCCCCATGCATGCAGTGATCTTCATCATCTAAAAGTTGAATTTGGCCGCTACCTGCCCGATGCGTGGATCGTTGGCATTGGTCACGACGCCAAAGCTGCTGCTGTTGATCAAGCCGGTCGGCGTTTGGAACTGGGCGTGATTGAAAATGTTGAAGAACTCTGCCCTGAATTCAAGCGACATCGACTCACGCAGAGGGAGGTTCTTGGCGATCGCCATATCCCAGTTGTTAGTGCCCGGCCCGCCGAAGAAGCGGCGCTTGGCATTGCCAAACTGTCCCAGGATTTCCGGAGTAAATAAGGCGGTGTTGAAATAAGTCCCTCCCTGCCTTGGGTTGGTTTGCATCAGGATCTTGCCTGGTGCGACATCGGGCTCGTCCGCGGAGCCGGTCGGGCCCACCGAAGTATTGCCAATCAGGGAACGATCGTCGTTTTCCGCAATGGTGACTGGAAATCCCGTAGCAAACCTGGCAATTCCTGAAAATGTCCAGCCCTTGGTAAGTGCGTCGGCATGGCTGTACGCTTTTTCGAAGGGGATCTGGTAGGAGTAGCTGGTGACGAAATTGTGGGTCACGTTAAACGCGGAGAGCGCCCATTCCAGTCCTGGATCGAAGGGCTGTATCTGCTCTGTGGCTGCCGAAGAGTTATCCAGGGATTTGCTGTAGGTATAGGAAACCAACACGGACGTGCGGCCGGCGGTGTATTGCAGACTGCCTTCGAGCGCGTTGTAAGCAGAACTACCCATGGTGCGGTACCAGCCGGTGCTGCCAAAATTCACCCCACCCGATGGACCGAGCTGTTGGCGAGCTTCGACCGTCTGGCCGGATGCGGTTGTAAACAGACCAGTTTCGGCAAAGGGGCCACAGACATTGCTGGTTGGAGCGACTGCGCTCGGCTGGCTTAAGGCCAGGCACAGGGAGGGAGTCGCCGGATTCGCTTCATCGATAACCATGTTGTGACGACCGACATTACCTACATAATTCACCGTCATCACTGCATTCTTCGCCAGTTGACGCTGGACAGACGCCATCCAGCTCTCGGTGTAGGGAGTCACGTTCTTGTAGTAGTAGGTCGGGGAACTGCTGATGGGCTCGTATTGCGCCCAGTTCACGTTGGAGTCCGGATTAGACGGAGTGGCGTTGCCGACTCCGGCAGGAACCGGAAAACGCTGCCCTTCCTGATTTCCCGTGTAAAGGTCTACGAACGGCGTCGCAAACATGGCAGGAGTCGGACTTACCCAGTACAGCCCGTACGGTGCGTCGCCGTTGCCATTGGCATTGGTGTAGTCTTCAAGGTCGTTATAGAACATGCCAAACGAGGCACGGATGCTCGACTTTCCCCCGCCGCCTAACAGCCGCCGGAGGAGTCCTCCCTGTGGGTCGGGAGAATAGGCAAACCCGATCCGCGGAGCTACGTTCCCGTATTGCACGGGCGCAACCGTTCTCGGTATGGAAGGATCGCCGGCCACCAGCCAACCTACCGGTGAGCCGGGAAAGACCACCGATTGCCGGCCGGGCACCAGCGCTTCCATGCGGTTGTATTTTTCCCACCATGGTGTGGTTACATCCCATCGCAAGCCATAGTTGACGGTCAGATTTTGCCGTACTCTCCAGCTATCCTGCACGAAAAGACCGTAATATTCAGCGCGAGTGTAGAGGGGCAATTGAACGCCCTGGTTATAGGAATTGGTCGCACCCAGCAAAAGGTCGGCGAAATCAAGCCCGGTCTCTGCACCGCCATTAAAACCAAATAGTCCGTTGTTCCCGAAGAAGGTCTGCATGTTCACTTCACTGAAGGAGAAAATGCCGCCGAACTTTACGTTGTGCGTTCCCAGCGTCCAGGAGTAATTGTCTTGCACCTGGTAGGTATTTTCCCAGAGACCCTCTGAGCCGGCCGGACCGCCAATCGAGAAGTTGTTCAAGCTGATGGGGGGTAAGGTCTTGTAACTTGCACTCTGGGGGCAGATTCCCAGTGTATTGCAGCCGGTGGTGAAACCCAGCGATGCCAGGTTTACAGCCGGGCCCGTGGGAGTATTGGCAAACGAGGTGTTGCGCGTGTAGGCAAGCCTGAATTCGTTCACACTCGAAGCACCAATCGATTTCGTATCGCTGAACGTTATGAGCTGAGCAAGTCCGGAGGTAGCTCCGCCAAAATTTCCAAACGAACCTCCCGCCAGCGGATTAACCAGCGAATACTTGTCCACAAAGTAATAACCTGACAACAATCCAAAACGCGACTGCGTGTCGAGCCGGAAACCCGCTTTATCGTCCTGCAGCGGGGCTGTGTTGTCTGCGCTGCTATAAGCGCCGGTGGGAAAATTGGCCGACGGCGCAAGGTTGGGCATGGGGATGAACTGAAATAGATTGGCCACCGGGGCCGACCAGACACTCTTCGGAATAACGGCATTGGGAAACACACAGGTCGCGGAGGTACAGCCCGGGGCATAAAAGGTTTCTCCCACGCTCACCGGATATCCCAAACCCTGGGAGAGCGTCGCCGCCACCGCAGGCCCCACCACGGTTCCCGTCAGCGAACCGGCCTGATCCAGTAGATCGCCTGTCCTGTCAGCAGCCGAAGGAACAGGGATCAGGCCTGTGCTTTCCCCAATGGTTTGCCGGGTTCCCTGGTAGTCGGCAAAGAAGAACAGCTTGTTGTGGATGATCGGTCCACCGAAGGTTCCGCCAAATTGATTCTGGTGATAAACGCCGCGCGTGGGCGAGAAATAATTGCGCGCATCCAGGTTCGTATTGCGCAGGAAGTCGAAGGCGTTGCCATGAAACCGGTTGGTACCGGATTTGGTGATGACGTTGACCAACCCGCCGCTGTAGTGACCATATTCAGCGTCGAAATTGTTGGTGATGATTCTAAACTCATCGATAGAATCTACGTTGGGAATGATCGCCGTTCCATTCGCCATCTGTTCCTGAACATTGCCCCCGTTCACCATGAACCCGTTGGAACTGCCGCGCGCGCCGCTGATAGACAGCGTGCCGTCATTCAGCCCTCCCGAGGGAGGCGCATTGCTATAACTGTTCAGGCCATTGGTGCTCTCATTCGACTGCGGCACCACACCAGGTTGAAGCGCAAGCAGATCGGTATACGCGCGCCCGTTGAGCGGCAGACTCGTCATCGCCGTGCTGCCGATCACGTCTCCTAATTGCGTGCTGATGGTGTCCACCTGAACAGCATTGGCTTGCACCTCGACGTTCTCATTGACGGAGCTCAATTGCAGTGCCACGTCCAGGCGCAGCGCTGTATTCACGTCCAGAACGATGCCTGTCTCTTGTGTCACAGCGAAGCCCTTGGACTCTACCTGCAGGTTATAGTGACCAATCGGCAGGTCAGGAAAGGAATAAGAACCGTCGCGGTTCGTCCTGGTGGTTGTGGCCACTCCGGTGTCTACATTGCGGGCCGTCACCACAACTCCAGGGAGAACGCTGCCGGTAGTATCTTTGACCGTCCCTGAAACGCTTCCTGTAATGCTCGCGGAAGCGCCGATGGCAACAAAACAGATGCCGAAGAGAAAAAAAGCCTTCTTCATGACAGCCCTCCTACTCGTTTGTTGAGTTTTCCCTACAGTTACTTTTCTGATTTGTAGGTTCAACAGGGAACAGTGTTTTACCTGCTCGGAGCCATGTTGCTTTTTGCACACCCGGAAGGGGCCCGATTGCCGATCTATTAATTCAATATTGAATTAATATGGCATAATTGTTGAGCTAACGTAGCGTCCTTAATTCAGAATGTCAAGACTGTTTTAAAAAGCCAATGCCGGCTTTTGTCCAGATAGACAAATCCGGTGAACAACCTGCGAGCCGATCAATCTTGCAATTCTTACTAGAGAGCCGAAGTCATGCCGCGTAGACCGCTTCCATCGAACAATTCTCACGCCCTGGATAGGCCAGAGCAACGGGAACTATCAGTCCTCAAATTGATCCATTCGGGATCCAACTACTCACGGCTGGATGTAGCACGAAAAACCGGCTTAAGTGCTGCATCGATCACGTCTATTGTGCGCGTCCTGATCGCAAGGGGACTGGTCACCGAAGCAGAAGGACTCTCTTCCATGGTGGGACGGAAGCCGATACCGCTGAGGATTCGCGGTGAGGCGGGCTACCTGGTGGGGGTCGACATGGGCACCTTCTTCACGCGGGTCGTCATCACTGACCTCAACGGCCAAGTGGCTTACAAACGCCAGCTCGAGACCTGTCTACACGATGGGCGCGCGCGGGTACTGCAACGGGTCTTTGAGGCAGTGCACACGGCGATACGATCTGTGGCCGTGACCCGAGAGGCGATTCTGGGCATCGGCGTTGCTCATTCTGGAGTGATCGACACAGAAAAGGGCCTGGTGCTTTCGTATCCCCGGCCCGGTCAGATGGCGGAGTGGAAGAATGTGCCGCTGAAGAACATTTGCGAGCAAGAGTTCGGGTTGCCATGCGTGTTAGAAGATAGCGTCCGCACCATGGCCACCGCGGAACAGTCCTTCGGGCTGGGCCGCGACGTCGACGATTTCCTATACATCGAGGTAGGTATGGGGATTGGAGCAGCCATCTTCTTCGAGGGGAAGTTGTATCGCGGCGGAGGGGGCAAAGCCGGGGAGTTCGGACATATTACAGTCGATGAAAATGGCCCTCTGTGCTCTTGCGGCAACAACGGCTGCCTGGAGAGTGTCGCTTCTTGTGCGGCGATCATCCAGGCGGTGCGGGCCGCCATGGAACGTGGAGTGGATTCGAGGATTCGGGATCTCGCTCATGGTGACTTGAACCAAATCAGCATCGAAGTGATTGCCCACGCGGCCTCTGAAAACGACAGTCTTGCCTTTCGCGTACTGCAGGAAGCCGCGTCCTATATCGCGATCGGACTCGCCGACCTGGTGAATCTTCTGAATCCACGGCTCATCATCTTCGGAGGGGCATTGTTTCGCGCGGCTCCGCAGCTTTTGAGCGACCCTCTACGACGGGTAATCCGGCAGCGTTCCCTTGAGATATCCGCCAACGATGTGCACTTGAGCACCACTCCGCTGGGGGAAGAAGCAGGCGCTCTCGGGGCTTCCAGAATGATCGCGGAGCGAGCCCTGGAAGAACTGTATTTGCAGACTATCCGGAAATCCAGGATGCGCCAATTCAGAAGCTGAGCTGCGAGGCGGCCGGCTACCTTTGAGTGGTCTGTAACAGCCGATTCAGTAGAGCCGCAGGGGCTAAAGAGCCTGCGTGAGGGAACCCAGGACTGGTGTCCTTGGAAACTTTCAGCCGTCCCTGCGGAATCTGTGTCATAGCCAGGTCCGAAGGAATAGGGACGGGTGCCCCAGGTTCGCCAAAGCGTACCTGGGGCACCCGTCCTATTCCTTCGGACTTTGCTATGACACAGGCTCCTGCAGGGACTAAACCTAGTTCCCCCTACCCTACCCAGCACTACTTGCTGGGCTATTCTCAGCCATCGCTTTACTTTATAAATGAAACAATTGACCCTATATATTGGGTCCATTCTTTGTGGCTATCAAAGCCGGATTTGCCTGGGCAAAACCGTCGACCAGTTTCGAGCAACACGACAATTTGTTGTTTTCGGGGGGAGCATGACGATTACTTCCGCACAGCAGCGCACCATCGTGATAACAGGCGGAGGCGCAGGCATCGGACGTGCCGCAGCGCTCATTTGCGCGGCGCGCGGCGACAGCATTGCAGTCCTGGACAAGGATGCAGAGGCTGCAAAGAGCACAGCGGTTGAAGCGGTGGCACGCGGGGCCAAGTACGCGCTTGGATTGCCCTGTGACGTTACGGTGGAGGAGCAGGTCGAGGAGTCGTTCGAGAACATCACTACCCAGCTAGGGGTACCTTATGGGCTATTCGCTAACGCGGGTATTGATCAAGGCGGGTTGATCCACGAACTTCCGCTGGAAACCTGGCGGCTGGTTATGGAGACGAACCTTACCGGCATTTTCCTCTCGTGCAAGCATGGCATTCGGCAAATGATAAAAGCCAGGATGCCAGGCTCGATTGTTTGCACCTCATCCCCGACAGGGTTCGTTGCTCTTGCCGCCGGCGGCGGCGGCGCCTACAGCGCGACCAAGGGTGGCATCTCGTCGCTCACGCGCTGCATGGCGATTGATTACGCGCACTGCGGCATCAGGGTCAATGCCGTGGTCCCTGGGTCAACAGAAACCAGTTTGATGTGGAACAACGTTTCCCCAACAGATATAGCGCGCATGCGTCAACAGCTCTCGAAAGAGATTCCTTTAGGCCGATTGGCCCAACCCGAAGATCCGGCACGAGCCGTGGCCTGGCTGCTTTCTGAAGAATCTTCCTATATGACCGGATCTCATCTGGTTTGTGATGGAGGTTCTCTCGCGAAGGCGTCCTTCAGCGTATAAGTTCATTGGACCTCACCGGACGTGAGCTTAGTTCATGAAGCTAATTCTTTTAAATGAGGAGAATCTTTGAAAATCACGAAGGTAAGAGCAGCGGGATTGCGCGGCGCAACGCCGCCAGGAGGCTGGTCCAATGAAATCCAGCCTGACGATTGCGTGCAAACGCTCATCGTCGTACATACCGACGAAGGGGCGACTGGTTGGGGCTCGTCATTTACCAACGATGCCCTGGTACTGGCGGCTCTGCAGGTATTGGAACCTCTGTTGATAGGTGAAAATCCCCTCGAGCCGGAGCGGGTTAGCGAGAAGCTGCACGCCAATACGTTCTGGCTGGGCCGCGGAGGAAGCATTACCCACACGATCAGCGGCATCGATATAGCGCTGTGGGATATTCGTGGAAACGTCCTGGGGCAACCAATCGGGAGCCTTTTAGGCGGCCGCTATCGCGATCGCGTTCTACCCTATGCTTCGCTTTTGATGGAAGAGCCCGCACCACTGGCGGATCATTTGCATGCGATCTCCGCGCAGGGGTTTAGGGCATTCAAGATCGGTTGGGGTCCGTTTGGCCGCCGGAACAATGCTCTCGATGAGCAGATCGTTCGCAGCGCGCGCGAAGCGGTTGGGGATGAGGCATTGCTCATGGTGGATGCCGGAGCGAGCGATGCTTTTTGGCCGCAGGGATATAAGTGGGCTGTGCGAACAGCAGACATGCTGGCTAACTACGGTGTGGAATGGTTTGAGGAGCCTTTACCGCCGGACAATCTAGCTGACTATGTACTGCTGCGAAGACAGTCACCGTTGCCAATTGCAGGAGGTGAAGTATTGACTCGGCGCCAATCATTTTTTCCGTGGCTTCGCGAGGGCGCGTTCGACATCGTGCAGCCGGATGTAACCAAGGTTGGAGGCATCAGCGAGGAGCGCCGAATCGCTTGGATGGCTGAGGATCATGGGATTCGCTTTGTTCCTCACGGATGGAACACAGCGCTAGGTCTCGCTGCTGATCTTCACTTGGCGTCTGCAATGCAAAATACCAAAATGGTCGAATATATTAGCGGATCTCCGTTTGTCGACGATATTGTGGCGACTCCTTGGAAGCTGGACTCTTCTGGAATGCTCGCAGTGCCGAACGAGCCTGGTCTTGGAGTTTCCATTGACTTGGACGCGGTTGAGAGATACTCGGGGCTTCGCTTAGATTCTTAATCTGCGGCCGGGGTCAGGCATAGAGTCGTCCGTTGGAGATACGTACCTCAGGGGCCTAAAGAGTCTCGGTCGTGTGCGGCCGGGGTAACATTCAGCCGTCCCTCCGGGACTGACGTAGTTCCCCATACCCCTACCCAGCACTACGTTGTGGGCTACTCTCAGCCATAGCTGTCCAAATAGCGGGAGGGATGAGGTTTTGGCTATGTAATTTGTTGAAAAGATTGGAGTGGAGTCAGAACGAACCAAAGCGGGTTGCCAATTCATCACCAAGCATATTGCCATCTGCGCCTTTATCAGCACCAACGCTTGGTGCCGAGGGAAAGAAACCGCAGGTCCCTCCACTACGCTGCGCTTCGGTCGGGATGACAATTTTGTTGTGCCACCGGCTGCTAACTCCGTTGACCGGGGCCAAGGCCAATTCCCACAACAAAATTGTCATCCCGACCGGAGCGTACCCGGATTTCCTACCACGCGGCACTCATCAACAACCACGTATGCGGCTTTCCGTAGAGAAAGCCGCATGAACTCCGCCAACGCCACCACTCTCAACAGGAAATCCGGGGCAGCGTAGTGGAGGGACCTGCGGTTTCTTTCCCTGGGCACCAAGCGTCATTGCTGATAAAGGTAAAGCAGCGGCTCCCGAAAGCTAATTTGGACAAGTGTGACTCTCAGCCGTCCCTTTCGGAGTCTGCGTCAGACTCCGGGACTCACATTCTGAACCGGCGGTTCTCCTCGTAGCTGTGGCTGGGTGGCACGGCTGAAGCCGTGCCCTTCGTTCGCACATGCTGGCGAGTTTTCCGTAGCCCGTGATGCCCGGTTTGAAAACCCGCTCGCCGGACTGAAGAGGCTGGGGAAAAAGTCACCGAAGGTGAGAAAGCACTAGTGGGTCGATCAGCGAACGAGCAACTTCCATGCTGCAACCGCAAGAAAGACGACCAGGCCGAGGCTATAACCAGCGACTTTTACTTTGTTGATCAGGTCTTGTTCTCGCATATCACACCTCACTACCGGGGTAATCTTTCACACGGATCATTGAGCACTGACGCGCATGAAGAGACTGGGCGCTACGCTACAGGCTCCAGGTGAAGAGGCGTGCCAAGTGGAGCCATCAGCATAGGTTACTGAGTTCACGTCGATGGTTCTGATAGTAGAGAAATGGGCAAACGAAAGTTCATGGGAAGTGCTGCTATTTCCCTTCACGTCCAAGGCGACATCCACCGTCTTCCAGATGTCAGGTGTTGCAGCGGAGACAGGGATAACTCTCCATTTGTAACTGAGCCCATGAGCTGTGATTTGCGCGGTCACTATCTCGCGAGGCAAGAAATTCGTCATTCTCAAATCAAACCATTGCTCCGTTCTCGGAGCAGCATCGTCTTCTGGCACGGCTCTAGCATTCTGGTACGCGAAGAGGCCGCTGCTACGCTCCACTTGCAGTCCGACGGGACACTTGGAAGGATCTATGCGTGGGGGCAGCGTGAAACCCTGTCCGAACATTGATGTGGTTGCGAGCATGATGGCAAGCGGGAGAATGCCAGCGGATTTCATGTCTGCCTCCGGGTTGGTAAGCCTGACGTAAACAGGCTACTCCGTGAGATTTCCTTGATCAAGGACATGAGAGAGCTACTCTCAATCACAATTTCATAGCCGGAGCGGATAGATCCGGTTGAATGCCTTAGCTATCCAACGCTCGATTTGCGGGATCCAGCAAATGCGATCGTGAGGGCTACGCCCGTCGTCTTCGGCCCGGGTACGCCTTGGCGAACCTGGGGCACCCGTCCTATCCCTATTGGGTTCTGCTGTGACACAGTCTCCTTTCGGGACTCAATTCTGAACCGGCGGTTCTCACGCCGACTCTAAAAGCCCTCATAGTTGTGGCTTTTACGGCACGGCTAGCATCGTTCCTGGTTGGATGGTGGGTTTTGCTCGCTATCGCAATGAGCAATATTACTTCTTTAGAGCCACTTGAGGATTTGGAGGCGCGGGTCGGAATCGAACCGACGCATAAAGGTTTTGCAGACCCTTATGTTTCGATGGACAACATGCTTGTAATCAGCGATATCGACCTCAGCTTACAGTATCTTGTCCGCTTTATGTCCGCCACATCCCCTCCCATCGTTTGAGCAAGCGAGAGCGGAAGTGCAGCGGCACATCTTAAATCTCTTTTTTCGGTGCTGGGAGGGGTCGAATCCCAGGGGCCAAAGCCCGGCAGATTTTGAGTCCGTTTTTTGGCGTATTGCATAAGAATGCACACCACGGCACGCTACCGCACAAGTGCTAACTGTTCAGCAACTTGAAGGCGATCTGACGTCTGCATGGCACTGCACTTCCCTGCCGGAAGGTCGGGAGCCAACATGCACCACTACATGCACCCTTAAATACGCTCCGCTAAGGAATCAGTTTGAGCGAGAGGTTGAAACGCCCATGGCTGGGAAGCTGCTCAGTGGCTCTCAAGTTGGTAGGCGTCAGCGATGGCCAACTTGGCGGTATCGGTGGCACCAGCTACTGCCCCGGCGGAGAGAGCTGCGACGAAAGCGTTCGCGACAATGTCAGGTGTCATGGCGGCTGCAATTGTGCCACAGGTAACGCGAGAAGGAGAGAAAATCACCGTTCGCCGGGGAGGAGAGGATTTTGGACTCCGACCCGGTCCCAATTACCCGGTAAGCAGGAGGCTTGGTTTTGGTCCCCTATGATCGAAGAGAGGAGACCGTCACCTCGCCCTTGAACCGGTCGAGGGCTCGTCGGCCTCCAAACGGAGTGAACTTGAATCCTGTCAGAACGTGCCTATTCATCGCTACGACGGTCTCGTATTTCCGCCCACCTATGCTCTCGTAGTGAAAGATCAATTTATAGTGACCCGGATATGCGCTCACGGGTTCGGCGATTGTTAGAGGTTGAGCGGCGAGAATGTTCTGAATGTACCGGGGCTCAAAGTCCAGGTGACCCGCTGGGGGCGACACTAGGATGAACTGGTAACTTATGTTCAAAGCAACCCCGTTCCCGATGTTTTGAACTATGAAAGCGCCGCCATTGTCACGTACTACGGTGCTACCTATAACTCCCTCGAATCTTTCAAGAATAACCTGCCTCGCGTCTCGCGGCTCCGAACATAATGTCAGGCACGGTTTCGAAAGACCCTCGACCTGATCCATCGCGACCTTACGCAACCGATACGTTTCAATCGCATACCAGATCAAACCTAACAGTCCAGCAAACTGGACGAAGAGCATGCAGGCCTGAATGTGGTGATCTGACATACCTCGAATTCTACCAACCGGCTGACGACGGGCCGGATAAACGAGGGGAGCCATCATCGGCCTGAGCCCCACGACGACCGGCGTCGTATCCCAGTGGCGGTTGTTCGCGACCGTGTGGGCGAATATCCGCGCGTGAATCACCTGGCCGAACCAGCCAGCTTGCGGGGGCCTGCCGACCCAGCTCGTACTGAGCCTGCTCCCGCTTCGAACGCGGCGAAGCCAGTCTTGTTTTCGACCAGGACAGAAGTCACTTGGCCGGTTATCGCACCGCTGGACCTGAACGAGCTTGGCGCACTGATGCGTAGGCTGCGATCTGGCAGACTGCCGCTGCTCGCCGTGCGCCCATAGTCTGATGGACTGGCCGCTCCATTATGAAGGGATTGAGGGTATCATTTCGGTGAATTGAGCGACGTGTGACCGTTGACGCGAACGATCTGGAATTTATGCAACAAGCGGTGGAAGCGGCTCGTCGATCGGTTCCCGAGGAAGGTGAACCTCGCCCCAAGGTGGGTGCCGTTCTGTCCGCGCGGGGTAAGTTTGTAGCCAGTGCATTTCGAGGGGAAAGTGCGCCTGGGGATCACGCAGAATTCGTACTTCTTGAGAAAAAATTGCCAAACGCGGCGGCCGCTGGGTCCACGCTCTATACGACGTTAGAGCCGTGTACCGTACGCAACCCCCCAAAGCAACCGTGTGCCGAAAGAGTTCTTGATCGAAAAATCTCTCGTGTAGTAATCGGGATGCTCGATCCCAATCAGCGAATCTGTGGCAAGGGAATCCAGCGCCTTCGTCAGGGCGGCATTCAGGTTGACCTGTTTCCGCCGGACCTTATGGCCGAAGTGGAGGAGATGAATCGCAATTTCATCTCTTATCAGAATGCCAAATCCGCAGCAGAGGAACAAGCGATCAAAAGGGTACAGGATGCGGCGCGGTTTCCAGTCATCAACCCGCGATACGAAGATGATCTGGCGAGACTGGACTTGACTTTCAATATCGCAACTCTAGTAAGCGCGGAAACGGTGTTTGTAGTTGTAGGGGATGACTTGGTTAACGAATTGCTGGACCGTCATGCTGCGGGGTTGCTGAGAGATGCCATTGACTCGCTTGGGGACAGACGCCCTTTTCGTAGGGTCTGTGATCGTCGGTGCACATGCATCGCGAGAGCACGAATCACTAAAGAACTACGTCGAGCGATCTCCGGCAATTAGCATTGGAAGCGAAAGAGCGAACAGCGTGACAAAACGACTCCTGGCTGAAGCGGCGACGTTGGGTACTCAGTCTTTTTCATTGGAGCGTGGTTTTGGCCTATACATCGCAGGACCTCCTCGGCGGGCCGCGCTATGGGGTAACACAGCTAAAGACACCCTTGCGGCAGTTAGAAGATACATAGAGAGACCTGAGGGTCTGAAAGCGTTTCTGCCAAAACATTGAGTCCAGCAAAGCACCCGTGCTGCTGGCCGTGGCCCCCGTGTTTGTGGCCTGGTTGTAGGCCACCAGCACCACAGACCCGTTGCCACCTTCGTCATGGTCACTCCGGTGAAGTTCTATCAGCGAATGATGGGCCAGGCGAACGGTGAACGTGGTGTCGGCGGTAGTGCCCACGCCAGCCGCCAAGGCTGTACCGACTACCCTGGCCGAACTGACGCAGGCCGGAAGTTTCCAATCAGGTCGACGACCCGGGTGGCCGAGATCGTTCCGGCGGTTGCCGTGATGGTCGCCCTTCCACCATGGTGGCGAGGGGTGACCACATCTGTTTTTCGTTGCGCGTCCAGGTGGATGCAAGAACTCGTGGATGATTGGATCGGCGGGCCGCAGGACAAGAAGGTCCCTCATCCACCGCAAACAACGCCCGTATGGCCGAATCGTGTTGATCTTGATGCTACGACACAGCGCTCTCCCGAGCGTCTCATTCTGCCATGTTCGCCTGCCCCGTGCGGCACCGATCTGTGATGGTACTCCACTGCTCTCTACTGTTAGGCGTCGGCCCCATCTGTCGGATATTGCGTGTAGGTTGCCGTGCAGAGCGCTCCCAATCCGAAGTCCGCTTGGTCCTCACGTAACTCATCGAGCGAGAAGACGGATTCGCCGACATCCTGCAGCTTCGGGCTCATCGCATGTTCGTCCACGACGACCGCCGAAAGAACCTCCCAATGCGTGGCTGGATCGAGCTTCGCCCAGGAACTCGAGTACCCAGATTTGCCTTGAGCCAACCACGCGACGTTGATGCTTCTCGATCATCGACCGGCGTTGAGGCGTTGTTTCGGTCAGTGCACGGAGTTCCGCTGCCAGTTCAAACGGCGTCCGGGCGAAAGCAAGGTTCTTGCATTCCAGAACGTAGATTCTGCCTCGTTCCTCATCGATAACCATAACGTCGATGTCGCCGGGCGGCTGGATCGATCCCTTGCCCGTCCCGATCTTCTTGAGCTGGCGATGCACAACGAGCGCCGTCTTCTCCGGCGAGTTGGTCAGCGACGTGGTCGTTAAACGCTCCCCCTTCCCGGTTGGCGTGGCGGCTGACCAGCGCCTTCATCGCATCGCTCGTCGCTTGCATGCGCCCGCCGAAACACGTCTGCAAGAGGTACAGGTGAGCTTTCTTCATGGCGATGGCCCCAGATAAGCCATGTCCCATCCAACTCCTCCACAAGGAATGGTCGCCGGAGATAGGACAACCGCCTCCCGTACCTCCACGGGGACACGTCCTCAGCTCGATATCCGTTGCCCGGCCTCAGGAAATTGCCCCGTGGCCGGTATAGGAATATCTCCAATGCGGCCTCGACCTGTTGCCGATCCCATCCATCCTGCGCCGCGAATGCGGCGACTGCGTCCTCATACCTCATCCGTACGATGGGCGGATGGTGTAACCCCATCTCGATGGCGAACGAAAGCAGTTCGACCAGCTTCGAGAGCGGGAAGCCGAACTCGGCTTTCGTTGCCACCTCAACCTCCTGCCGCCACTCGTCGTTCGCGGGTGCGGGCTGCTGCCAATGCCTGCGGAACCGGTCGGCGGCCTGTGTTGCTTGTGCCGCTGCGAAACGCATTCGGTATCCTGCATGGCCGCACGATATTGATCTGGACGGAATCCCGAAACGTCCAGCACCAAGCATATCGACTTCGACGCGAGCGATCTCAAAGTGGACGATGTCGCTGAGCATCCCATATGTTGTGATGATTGCCGCCGGCGCCAACAGCGCGTCGTAGATACTCAAGCTTATAGGGCGAAGGCCCTTGGGAGGACGAGCTGCCACGTACTCGATGAGGAATCGTCCTGCGATGGCCGCTTCTGAATGTTCCTCAAGATCGTCCGAGACCTCCTTAAGAAACTCCGGCGATTGACCGAAACATGCAACTCGCGTCGCCATTAGAAACTTGGCTCTGGCCGCAATCCTCACATTCGACTCGTGACGCAGGACGATCCACTTCAGCAGGCCTTCGGGCGAAAGCGAGGCCACCATTTCCGTGAACTGCTGGAAGCAAAACGACACGATCTCGTTGATGACAGCCGGAACACGTGCCGGATCGATGGAGCCGACGGCGAAATGCTGGTTATTGCGGAAGTGGTCCCCGATGGGATCAAGCAGCAGGTTCTTGTCGACCTCCTGCACAGGGCGCGGGTGCGGGAGGCCCCGACCGTCGAGCTGCGGTAGTATCGCGGCATTCAAGAAGAAGACCTTCTTCTTTAGTCCCGGTCCCCAGCGGTGCAAAGGTGTCGACGGTATTTGCCAGCGCATGATCGCGCAACGCCCGCGCAACATCGTGTTCCGTCAACCTCCGTATAGCGAGCAGGATCTCGCGCATGAAGAGCCGTTCACCAGCGTTGTCCGCCGTCGCGATGGCGTCTTTGATCGCCTCTTCGAACCGGACCAATTACACCCGTCTGGTTGGTCTCGGCTGTTACCGGCGGCTGTGTGGCACCCGTCACCCGACGGACTTCGCCCGGACCATCGCTCGCCCAATTCAGTTCCACAATAACGCGGAGCATTTCGTGCTTCCTGCGAATGTCTTGCAGGACCGGCGAGATCGGCACCGCGAACTGCCACAGCCAGTAAGCGATCGCATCGACAAACTCGGCGTACACACGCCGCAGTTCGCGGTGATGGAGTTTTTCAGGCCCGACAACCCACACCGGCATGGGTAGCCCTTCAACCAGTAATGCCAGCTCCGATCCTAAGCGTTCCGACGGCGCGTACACTGGAACGTCGGGAGACATAAAGCATGTGACCTCGACGATCTGATTGGCCTCATAGGATTGGACACCGTGCCAATCTCGCTGTCGAAACACTTCGCGCCGGAGAACGCCTGCACCTCCCGGAATAATCCAGATCGCGTTCGGGCGATACTCGTCGGTCGCGTAATACGTGTAGCGATTCTTCCGGTAGAACTCGTATTCGTCTATCACGCCAGTCGGTGTGATGAAGGCTTGCTCCCGCATTGAGGAGCGAACCAGCGCGAACTTCCAGAACGCAAGGTCCTTCCCGCCCTCCAGCAGACATAAAGTGCATAAGTCCGCTGCAGGCAACATGAATGTTGTGAGGTCCGGTCCGGCAATTCCGAGGGCGACAAATCGGCCAACCGACTGGGTCAGCAGGATCAGAAAAATCTCGTTCACATGAGGCTGTTCCGCATAGATATGCTGGGCGACGACGGTCGAGGCGGGCGCTAAGCGCGTCGTTCAACCCAGGCGTTTCCCAAAGGGAAAACGGATTCTGCCGGTCATAGCCGGACAACGAGTCGGTCACGGCAAGACAGTAGACAATCTTATCCGTGTCGAGGGAAAAGAAACCGTCATGAACGACTCTTGGGCGATCATTCCAGTCCGGTACGCGCAAGGGAATGGCATCGCAATCCACGTAGCTCAAGTGTGCCGCCACGGCTTGCCAAGTCGCGCTTCCGAACCGGTCTGCAAGTTGTCCGTCACGCCCCGATCCTGAGCGAGTGCGATGAGCGCGTTGCGGAGTGCTGGCAACAGCTCGGTCGGTGAAGCCACGACCACATCCGTTCCCGTTGCGACGATGGGGTTCCGGGAGAGCAACCCGGTAATTTGGAAGTCTGCATCGGGTTGTAAGTCTTGCGCCGTCGCCGTTAAGGGCCGTAAGCAGCCGACCGGCAGACCCAGATTCAAGAGGAAGAGACCGAACCCCTCACGGCTGAACCGCACCGCGCCTTTCAATCGCGTCAGCACCGTTCCATCCGGAACCACGATGCTTCGTGGAAACGGCTTTCGATCTGCGGGTTCCTTGTAATTCCTGCAGCAGCACAGATTCGCTCGCTGAGCGCCAGTGTTCCATGTATCAGACTGGTCGCCATTCTCACGTATTCCCGGTCGGGGAAGTTGTCACGGTGAAAGAAGAGCGATTCCAGAAGCCGTTTCAGGATGAACGTGGCATGCTCGTTGATCCCAGGCAGGATCCTGTACGAGCCGCTGTGAAAGCACATTTCTTCACAGAACACGCCGTCGAAGGGGTCTTCGGCATGGGCAATGGCTCCCAGCGCAGGCGAGTTGCAAAGTTCACGGAGCGAGTGAGGCGCGATCCTGCGAGAACGTGTGGATTGTCGGGACGCAACACGATACGCCAGAGCCTCAAGCCGAACGACCCGTTCTGCGTTCTCGGGCAGGAGCTGAAGTCCGGCAACCGCAGACAGAAGGTCGATCGGGTCGAAGCCGGAAATGGCCGCGTCCAGAGCCGCGAGATCGCTGATGGGTGGTTGCGTGGCACACATGCGGATATAAACCCTTCACCATCACCAATCAGTTTATCGACTCTGCTTGGGTGATCGACGTGGACGAACCACGTTGTAGCAGGAAGTTTCCTCCTGTCTGCAGCCGCTGGACCAGGCCATAAACCGCCCTCGCGCTTCACCACTGACGAAAATAGGAAGCATTCTCTAAATCCGTGATAACCCAAGAAAAAAGACACCGATTCAGCATCCTGCGCAGTGTCAGGTATGGCTATACCCTGTTGGACATAACAGGCGCATGTATTCTCGATGGTAATTCTTGCTAATCCGTTCGAGCACGGAGGGGCGTTTCCTTGGCGTCTGGTCCTTTGTTCTTCACTTGCTGGAGGGATCAGGCTTCACCGTCCACTTGCTAAAGGGATCAGGCTTTACTTCCCACGTGCTGGTAATATCCGGCTCTACAGTCCATGTGCTGCCACTGTCCGGCTTTACCCCCCATGTGCTGCCACTGTTTGGCTATACTTCCCACGCTGGTGATAGCGGGCGCTACCGTCCATGTTGTGTGTCTATAGGGCTCTACCGTCCATCTGCTGCGGCTATCCTGGCGCTACTGTTGATGTTGTGTGTACTGCCGGGGTGACCTGCCAAACGATCGACTTCAGTTGATCCACTAGCTGATTAAGAGTTCGACTGATAGACCAAAGCGAGCCCAACATCAACATGGCCAGAATGAATGTCACAACTTCAGTACTTGACATTAGCTTCGCCTCTCAATCTATGCACTCTGTCCCCCGGACTACTTATCGGCAAGCGAAGCCACCAGACCGATCCTGGCACGATTACGGGCCATCGTGGCGCCATATTGCAGGGTAGGACACGACCCGGACTGCCCTAGGTCCCCTCTGGAAAAGCATGCTTCCTTTAGGCCACCCGGCAGGAGCCCCCGGGGTAGGTTCTATTAGGACAGGCAAAGGCGCGACGGGAGACCAGAACGTCGGGTTCCTCCTGGTTCTAATTCCGAGCCATCTTCAATGCTTCAACCAGTAGGCGCGATAACGTTCATCACCCATTCGACGAAGGAAACCCCGGTAGGAGAGGTATAGCGAATGATGGTGGTGCCGTTTTGAGATTCGCCCACACCAAATCCCTGCTGGTTGATATACATCACCGTCGGGTCACTTGATGTCCAGGTACCGGTGGCGTCTTGCATATTTGTGTTAATCATGGGGTGCTGACTTCCGTCACTGTAGTATCCAATCGGTGTGAATAGAACCATTTGGGGCGGCGATGCAGTATTAACATTGATCGGGGGGTAAGCACTGCCTTCCCCCGCACCGTGTTCGAAAGCCATCCTGTTACCAGCTTCAGACCCACTGTAGGAATAACGTTTTCTGCCAACTGTGTCATCACAGCATACCCAGCCGTACTTGGAAGTTGTACTTGCCCAGGCAATACAGGAGGCACAGGTGGATTCATCGTCCCATTAACGTTAAGTATTCCAAACCAATTTGTACTCAGACTGGGACAACCACACATAGCGTCCGCGTAGTCTATTACTGGAATGTTGTGTGCGGCCCCGTAGGCTGCGGTAACTGAGTTTATTTCTGGCAAGTATCCATCATTACCATCAACAACACTTAATGGCGGGGACGTACCCAGGATCACCTTGATGTTGGCGGCTTGCGCTTGCTTCACCATGGAGTCAGGTAGTTTAGAAAACCGCAGGAACAAACAGGCGCTTTGCTGCGGAAAACACAAGCAGGCGAAAGCGGCTTCAATTGCAGACCAGGGACAACAGCCGGATGTTGGTCGACAACATCGGTTTGAAAGTTGCCGGTTAAGCCAACACCTCCTCCACCGAACGCATCAGTGTTTGGACTTCCTTCATTAATCCAGTTGGGATTGGCAGCGAATGCGCTGGCCCATTGGTAGGTAATGTAGTCGCCGATGAAGACGACTTTGGGAGTCGTGGCGGCTTTCGCTGTCGTTGCGGCTGTGGCAGAAGCGAAGGCAGAGAAAATCAAGGCTAATAGGGCTACCGTTACTCTGTAACGCTGGGTCATTTCACGCTGCCTCCTGGGCAGTTTGCTCCGGGATAAACACCAGGCGAAGATAAACTTCGCAACAGGTCGATCCGTGCGGCTGCTGAGTCAGCGGCTGGCTGGTAGACGGGTGAGAAGTCTGTGCTGGGCCCTGTTGCGGTTCGGGTGGGGGAAGCAGAATCGCGATGATTGTGTGTACCACAAGGTCCTGTGGGAGGACAACGTATCTTTTGGTAGCTGTGTTGTCTCGCCAGGAGGATCGGCGTATCGGTAAAACATGCTTCTAGCACGGCACCCCGCAGGAGCCCGGGTAGGTCCTATCAGCACAGCGAAGGCCCGGAGGGCTCACTGCTTCGGTGCCTCCCAAGCTGCCGTATAGGCTCTCAGCGGCTCCCGCCCATCCCAGACATGCCTATCAGCCCCAATTCCCAGGTACGGCTTCTTATCTAGCTGC
>CAWGDH010000009.1:0-283866 GCA_963821215.1 uncultured Acidobacteriaceae bacterium
GCAACAGGTGCTGCATGCTCGTCAGAGAGCCGCCGATAAGACGTCGGCAATAGATAATGAAAAAGAATCCCACAACTCCAATGACCGACAGCACGCTGGAGTTTTCGAAAGGGCCATCTACTCGAAGGATCTTGGCATCTTGGGTGTAGACCCAGGTTTCGGCCGCTCCGGGCCACGGAAGAAGGTTCTTGCCGCTTACCAGCTCACTTCCACAAACGACAGCAATACCCAGCATCAGGACGCAAACGCAACCGTGAAGCCTGGTCAAATTGCGAGTGATTGGAAAAAGCCTGATCGCATACAGACCTAGCAGCGCGGGCATCAACATCCCATCCAGGAGGAGCCGATAAGAACTCAATACATCGAAGACAGGATGGCCCGCAAGCGATCGAAAGCAGACCAGGAGATAAAGCCCCCAAAAATATCCGCTGATGCGCACGTCGCGTATGAGTGGCGCCGCTCCGGTTCTCCGCGAGAGGACAAACAACTCAATTGCCAGCAGCACTATGAATGCGCGGTCAATGGTAAAGATGGCTCGTTCCGCCGGGTACGAAAAGAAGTAGTAGCAGTAGGGAAATACGGCCACCCAAACAAGAACGACATAATCGAAATGCCCCCGTATGAAGCTGATCGCAACCCACATCAGCAGGATCCACCCGCCAAGGATAGCGATACCTACCGGCGTAGCAGACATGGGAAGCAAGATCGCGATCGCTAAGAAAGAAAGCAAGCCAAGCAACCAGGACAGCGCACGCATCGTGCCCGACGGCCCCACATCTGCTGCCCATGATTGGTTGCTAAACAATTCCATAGAGATTGGCTTCAACGCGCGCCGCTGGAATCCGCCGCCCCGGCATCCGAGCACACTGTTCTTTGTGTCCTGATGGCCTCTTCAACAGCGAAAGTCGCTTCTGTGACCTCGATCAGCTCCGCAAAGGGGATCGGGGCATCTTTTCCCCGCTCCATCGCCTCGATCGTCAGCTCCATCTCCCGGCGATGGCCTTTGTCCCGGCCGCCTTTGAATGTCTCCGTCTTGCCGTCGCGCGACAGCGAGAGAGTCTTGAAATCATCCATACGCGCGATACTGCCTCCGCAGAATACCTCGAAATACTCCCTCGCAACGGCTCGATCCCCATTTGCAGCGTACAGGATAGTCACAAACATTTGCCTGCTCTGTCCATGATGACGTAGGACTTCGAAAGGAGAAGAAAGCGTTCCGTGACGATGGTCGCTCCCGGGAAGAGATGTTCCAGATCTCGACGGGTAAGCAGGTGGATACTTGCTAAAGATTTTTTCGCTTGCGCTCGGCTCGGTCTGTTCAGCAGTCCCCATAAAGTAAAGTAACGAGTCACGAAATAGAAATTCAGGAGTCGTGGCCACCAATGGAGAAACAGCGTGCCAAGGTGCGGCTCGACGGGAAACCATTTGTTTGGTGTTTGACAGTAGAAGGAGTTTCCTACACGGCGCAGCTCAGAGGCGAAGCGTTGCATGTCCTCCCAATTCCCAACATGTTCGATCACAGAATTAGAGAAAGCCACATCAAACGATTTATCTGGAAACTGGAGGTTGCGTCCGTCTCCGATTACACACCTATTGTTTCCCGTCCCCATTTCTTGCGGGTCCTCGTTGAGCATCGTGACCTCGTAGGGCGTGTCGAGCATGCGCCAGATTTGTGGCGTTCCTCCAACATCCAATACCGTGCGGCAAGCAGACGGTGGAAAGGAGGAGCAGAAAAACTGGATCCGCCGTCTGCGGAATTGTTCCATGAAGAAGATTGCGATTCGCGAATACCTCATTTTATTTTCGCTCTTGTTTACGTGCCGGCCGGGCATCCAGCCCCACTGTTCTTTGCGTCCTGATAGCTTCTTCGACGGCGAAAGCCGCTTCTGTAACCTCGAGGAGCTCCGCGAACGGAATTGGCGCATTTTTTCCCTGCTCCATCCCCTCAATCGTCATCTCCATCTCCCGGCGATGGCCTTTGTCTCGGCCGCCTTTGAATGTCTCCGTCTTGCCGTTGCGTGACAGAGAGAGAGTCTTGAAATCATCCATACGCGCGATACTACCTGCGCAGAATACCTCGAAATATTCCTTGGCCACGGCACGGTCCCCATTGGCGAGATACAGCAGATTTGCCAAGGATCCGTCGCGAAAGGAGATCGTGGCCGAAAGGTTATCCCGGTTGTAGCGTCCGGCATCCGGCAGGGCCGCCGCGGTGACCGTCTGCATGGGGCAGCCCACCACCGCACGGGCCCAATCCAGAAAATGACACAACTCGCCAATGATCCTGCCGCCATTCTCCGGATCCTGGATCCAACTGTCGCGGGGGATGAACCCAGCGTTGCAGCGGATATGCACAAGCATGGGCTCGGTGCGGCTGGTGAAGAAGCCCATCAGCTTTTCCGTAAGCGGTGCGAAGCGCCGGTTGAAGCCCACCATGAGAAAAGGTGATTGGTTCTCTGCCAACAATTTTGCGTGGGCCGTTCGCACCATCTCCAGTTGCTCGCGATTGACTGCCAGTGGTTTTTCGACAAAGACTCTCTTACCGCGCTCCAGAGCGCTCTTCACATAGGCGCCATGGCTGTTGTGGCGCGTAAGAATGAAGACGGCATCGACATTGGGGTTGTCGAGCAGGCTCGATGGTGATTCAGCCATGGTGAAACCAATGCCTGTGCGCGCGGATGCGGCGGCCGCGCCCGTGCTGGTGGCCACAGATTCCAGCACCAGCCGGGATGACGAACGGAGCAGGGGAAAGATGATTCCGCGCGCGAAGCCTCCAGCGCCGATGCATCCCACCCGCAATTTGTCTACCGGTCGCGGCTGCGGAGCACGGGCCGGCAGGGCAACCGGCAACCCATCGCCAGGCGCATGGTAATCGATGATCCCGGTATAGGCGCCTGCCTCCACCGCCGCGTACGCCTTGCGACCTTCCTCGACTGCGAAACGATGCGCCAGCAGCGGCTCTATCTGAAGGGAGCCGGCGGAGAGCAGGTCCAGAAAGGCCTCCATATTCCGCTTCTCGGTCCAGCGCACAAAGCCGATCGGATAATCCTGGCCCCCTTCTTCATAACGCGCATCGTAGCGGCCCGGACCGTAGGAGCGCGACATCGCTAAGGAGATTTCTTTCCTGTACATGTTGGCTCGCGACACACCCATGCCTACGTCCCCAATTACGGAAATCCGGCCGCGGTCGCGTAACAGCCTGGCCGCTAGTTCCAGCGGCTCGGCAGATTTGGTAGCGGCTGTGATCAGCGCCGCGTCCACTCCGTAGCGCGAAAAGGAAGCAACGGCGCGTTCCAGTGCGGGATCTCCGGTGCTCAGCCCCAGGTGCGCTCCGAGTTCTATCGCCTTCGCAGCCCGCTCGCTGGAAAGGTCGATGGCGACCACCCGGCAGCCGGCGGCGCGCAAAACCTGAATCGCCAGAACGCCCACCAGCCCTACACCGATCACGGCAACCGTTTCTCCGAAGGTGACGTTGGCCTGGCGCACGCCTTGGATGGCGATGGACCCAATCGTTGTCAGCGAGGCGGCCTCCAGGCTGACTCCGTCGGGAATGCGGACGGCGAGATTTGCGGGCACAAAGTTAATCTCGCTGTGGCTGGCATATCCGACCCCTGCGCAGGCTACGCGGTCGCCCGGCCTAAAGCCGTCCGCTTCCGCCTCTAGCACAAAGCCGGAGCAGGAGTATCCCAGGGCGGAGAGGGTCTCCAGGCGCGCCTGCACTTTCTGCCGGGCAGCTTTCACGCCATTCGATCGCGCGTACTCGAGCACTTGCTTCACCAGATCGGGGCGAGCCATCGCTTTCCCGAGCAGAGATTTGCGGCCCGCCTCCACTGACGCTTTCTCCGTGCCGGCGCTGATTGCGGAAAAAGCCGTGCGGACAAGGATGCCTCCCTGCTGAAGCTCGGGAGCAGGCACATCATGAGCCGCGACCTGCCCCGACTTCATGTCTTCGAGCAAAGCGCGCACTGTGCCTCCCTTCGCTCTGTGCCGGGCTGCGAATACGGTTGCCCTTGCAGCAGGGAATTGATCACCGCCGCCAGCTGCCGCGCCCTTTCATCCCAGGTGCCATTCCTTACCACCGCCTGGCGCTGTGCCGCCAGCGCCAGGGTATCCTGTTCGAGCGCGTTCTCAACTTGCTCGATGAACTCCTCTGTGCCGCGGTAAAAACGCAGGCAGGGAGTTTGGAGATATTCGTAAAGAGGCGCCATCACCACCGGCTTTCCTGTGGCCAGATATTCGCGTACCTTGATCGCGCTCCCGTAGCTGGTAAAAGCGTTGTTCGCACGCCAGGGCAGAACACACACGTCGAATCGCCGGATGTATCGCGGCAGGCTGCTATAGGGTTTTGAGCCGAGGAAATGGATATTTGGAGCTGAGATCCGCACCAGGTTCGATTTCAAGCCGAGCAGCACCCAATGCCAGCCGGGGCGTAGCCGCGCCACCTCCGCGATCAGTTCAGTGTCCATCACATAATCCATGGCGCCAAAGTAACCCAGAATCGGACGCGGGATGCCATCAAGCTCCGCCGCAGGTTCGACATTCAGATCGGAGAAATGTGCAAAATCCACTGCCTGCTCCAGAAAGAATCGATGGTTCTCCGTCGCTTCTTGAAATAATTTGCGCCCCGAGTACAACACCACATCAGCGGCATCTTTCAACTGACGGTCGTATTCGCGGATGACCTGCACCGATAAAGCGCTATCCTCGTTCGCATCGTATTTATCCGATACCTGGTAGAGAAGCAGCTTTTCACCCAAACGACCCGCCATCTCGGCTGCTGTGGGGATGGCCACCCAGAGAATCGGCCGCGACATGCGCAGCAGCAACATCGCCAGGCGCAGTTGTGCGACCAGCAGAATCCGGTTGAGCCACCGACCCGCTCTCCATCCATAGAGCGGCAAGTTGACTGGCGTCATCACCCACAGGCCTTCGGGAACCTTCCGCAACCAGCGTATGTAGCTCTTGAGCTTCCGCCTGATCTTGAGGAAGAAGTCGGGGTTCGCCATGGAGGGCAGCCCCATGGTGATGGAGTTGACGAAGAGCACCTTGTTGCCACGCGCATAGCGCTTGAGCAGATGAGTCTTGGAGTGAGGGTGGTGGTACCACCAGTCCTCGCCCGCGAAGCAAACAATACTTTCTCCTTCGAGTCGATTACTCATGCTCTCAGTCCCATTGCACTCTCGTCCGCAGTTTTGCCGGCAAACAAGTTGTAGTGTGGATTAGGATACAGCTCGCGGGTAGCCCGGCGCCGTATTCTCGCGAGATCTCCGCAGGTAGGATGCTCAGCGCCAACCGGCACTCTGTCTCACACACCAGCGTCACCCGGCGCGGTCCAGCGATTACACAGCTGACGGTCTCGCCACTGCTCACCTCAGAAGAGGCGCGCCACTCGGGGCCGAGCACAAAGCGCAGATCGAGCGCGTGCTGGGCGGCCCCGCTCACCTCATCGGTGATCAGCAGCCACTGCTCGCTCAGTTGCACCGTCCTCTGGTGCCCAATGCCCAACCGCGCATAGCCCTCATGCGACGCCCGCACCGAGGTCTCATCGCCTTGCGTGATCGTGATATCTGACACCACCGCTTCGTTGCCGCATTGGAAGAGCATTTCAGGATCGCTGGGAATCACGTTCTGATCCGCTCCATCGATCACCAGAGTGTTGTGCGCCTGCGTGGAGCGATCAAGATTTCGCCGGTCCGCTGAACGCGTGTAGCACCGGCTGCCGCTATCACAGAAAAGCTCGTTTACTCCAAGGCGCAAGACAACGGATAATTTGTCGCAATGGGTATGGCTGCCCTTTCCTCCAAGTCCGTTGGGCATCGCGGAAAAAACCACCGATGCGTCCCCTGCGCGAAGCACAGCAAGCCCGGATTCACGCAGCATTGAGATTGGTTTCTGTGGTCCGCCCGCACCCGCCGGCAATTGCAGCAGATGGGATGCGAGGGTATAGATGGACCCAGTTCGCAGCGAGTGCCGCTGGCAGGCCGGCCGCGTCGCCTGCGCTATATCTTCGGGCAGCAGTTCGACCCTCCCATTATCACAATCTCCAAGGTGCGGCAATTTTCCCGCGCCATCAGCCAGGGTCGCGATCCACGCGAACATCCGGCGCAAGCGAGCCTCGAATGCCTGTGCGATCGAGCATCCGCTTCGTTGCTGCACCATGAAGGAATGTAAACCCATCTGTGCCACTAAAACGTGATAGCCGGTAGAAGCCTCGCTATCGCCTCCGTCTGCATAGGTCTGCAGCAAAAGCTCGCGCTGAACGGCGCGGGCGTATTTTCTCAGCCGCCGCTGCTGGCCAGGGCCGCGAAGATACGCAGACAGGGTGGTCAAGCCGGCAAGGTTGCTCAGGTAGTGATTGCTGCGCAATCGGAACGAGAACTCGTTATGGGCCTCGATGAAACGAAGATGCTGCCAGAGAGAAGCGGTCACCTGATCCATCCACGTCTTTTCCTGTTCGCTATAGGGCCACAACAGGTCCATGGTCAGGCAGAGGCTTACCCCACGCAGTGCCGCTTCCATCGCGATGGTCCAATTCACACCTTTTCCGACGGGGTTGTTCACGATCCAATGGCTGAGCAGAGCCTGAAGAAATTCACGGTACCTTAGATCACCCGTCAAAACGGAAGCCTTGGCTACGATCGGCGCGAACTGCAAGCGGGAGAGCTCCCACGGGGCTTTGACGTCCGATCCGTCGTGGCCGACGATCTGTATCTTTTCAGAAGCTTCGAGCGGCCAGCGCTTGCCGGAGACCCAGTCGCAATGCCAGTCGGGGTTCACCCCGAGATGGGGGCTCCCGTAACCCAGCAGCGGATAATCTCCACGCAGGATCGCGTCAGCATAAGTCGTCATGGCCTCGCTGGCGTGCTCAGAAGCGAGCGGGCTCAGCAACTGGTCATAGCCGATGGGATGAAAGCGAACCGGGCACCGGCCATCCGGTCCGCGAAACTTGAAAATCGATCGGCGAAGAGACCGCAGGCCGCGCCATCCTGCTTCCCCCGCCAGTACCCGGAGGGGCTCGTCGCGTAACGCGCTCGCTACTTTGTGCAGCTTCACTCCGGAGTTCCTCTGGAGCGTGGAAGCGTCAGTAATGGCCGCTCTAAGCTATTGCCTGTCCTAGCGCTCAGGCCGCTCAGGGCGCAGGCAACATTATGCGACCAGCAATGGCGCTCGACCGCGGCACGCCGCGCAGCGAGTCCAAGCGCCTGACGCTTCTTCGGATCCAAGGCCAAACACAAAATTGCCTCCGCAAGCTCTTCAGCGTTGCCCGGCGTTACCAGCAAGGCGGTCTGGTTATGCTCAAGAACCTCCGCCAGCTGATCGAGGCGGCTGGCGACGATACCCTTGCTCATCGCCATGTATTCAAAAATCTTTGTAGGCGACCCGAAGAACCTGCTGCCATCCGGCATGGGAATATGCGGCGAAACCAGGATGTCTGAAGCATCCAGATACTGGGCAACCTTATCGCGCGGCAGCAATCCGGTAAAAATAACCTCACCCGACCTCTCGTACGCTGCCAGGGCAGAGCGCATTTCTTCCTGGAGCAAGCCATGGCCCATGAGAACAAAACGCAATCGACGGGGCGGTCGAGTTCTCAGCAACCTAACGATTGCCTGCTGCAATATCTCAATTCCGTGCCACAGGCTGAAGGATCCCACAAAACCAACCAGCACATCATCGGGCTCTACTCCCAACTCGCTGCGTCCCCCTTCTCTGCCGCGGCCGGGACAGAAATAATCTGGATCAACGCCATTAGGATTCACTCGAATACGATCGGGCGGAATACCCCGCTCGATCAATCCGTCTCTCAGTACTTCGGAAACGACAAGGATCCTGGCCGCGCTTCGCAGCGTCAACTCCTCGCACAATTTGACCCAGCTGCGAAAAGTAGTTGGATCCCAGTGATCCGCAATCCAAACTTCCGGACCGTTGTATTCAAGAATCAATGGGGCCTGGAATCGTCTAGCGAGCAGCGCTCCGGCGATCGAAAAACGACAATGCCGTTGATAAAACGCCCGCGGAACAGCCGTTGCCAGATGCTCTTCAACGCCCCGGACGAAGAGAAAGTTATAGGACAGCAGGGCGGCTTCCCAGAAGAAGTAGCGGCGCTTCGGCGCCGCGACGATCTCGTTCTCAAAAGCATCCTGCGCCAGTGCGGTGCCGCTAAAGACACGGCAAGTTTCCCCGCCGGCCTTCAGGGCGTACAGAAAACCGCGAATATGGCTGATTGCGCCGCCCTGGAACCCCAGATCCGCGGGACTCGGGATCAGATACGCCAGCTCACCGCTGCTTGGCTGCCCGCTAGCGGGTAGCGTGCGCACCAGCAGGAATTGGAGATACCACCACCAGAAAAGCAGGATATTCATGTCCAGCAGGATATTGAAAAAGACGCCGGGAGCCGACCCGAGGATCTGGATCGTTCGCCGCGACTCCCAACAGCCGCCGCTATCACAGAACACACTTTCACGGCAGCGATGCAGGAAATGGATGCACTCCAGAATTTGCCTGTACTTTTGGTCGCTGAGGGTTTGAAAGTAAAAGACGAGGGCCCGGCCGCGAAAGCCGCGAAGCAAACGAACCCGCTCCATAAACCTGCTTTCCCTTAGCCGCCGATGAGGAAACTCTCTGATCTCGATCCCCGGATAACGGCTGCTCACAAGATCGCGCGCTCGCTGCGCATCTCCCGACCACACGTACAGATAAACGAGACCGTTCTTTGCCATGAGCTTCACTTTGCACACTACGGGGAGGGGATCAGTTCTATCGATCGGACTTGGTGTAATGACTGTAGTACTGCGGGCTGTAGTAGTAATACTGCGCACTCATCTCAGCCCGGACCCCGTTGAGAACAATGCCAATGATGTTGGCGCGCACGCGCTTCAGCTGTTCCACCACGCTGCCCACCGCGCCGCGGTTGGTGCGCCCGGCGCGGGCCACGATAATTACGCTATCTGCCAACGCGGCAATTTCCAGGGGTTCGGCAAATCCAAGCAACGGCGGCGAATCAATCACCACCAGGTCGTACTCCCGCTCAGCCTCATCGAGAATCGACCGCAGCACGATCCCGATCCGGTCCGCGACCCGGCGCGATGAGGGACCAGCCGACAAAATATCCAGATCCGGATAGGCATACGGAGTCTGCACGGCCTCGCGCCAATGCATGGTGCCATTGACCACATCGGACAGGCCACGGTCGTTCGACACGCCCAGTTTGATGACCGGCCGGCGCATGTCACCATCAATCAGCAGCGTCCTTCTTTGCTGTTGGCTGTGCGCCGCGGCCAGATAGAGTGCGATGGTCGACTTTCCTTCGCCGGGCGAGGCAGACGTCACCAGAATGCTCCTGGGGTGGTGCTCCAGGCCGGCAGAGAGCAGGATCGAGCTTCTCAACGTACGAATGGCCTCATCAAAGGCGGCATTCGGCGTGGCCAGCACCTCCTTTGTCGAGACTCCGTTGAACCTCGCATCCGGGTCATCCGGCAGCGCTTGCATGGGCAGTGTTCCCAGACTGAATTTACCTACCGGCAGTGACGGAAGCAGAGGGACGCGCAGTTCCCGCTGCAGGTGCTCGCTGTCCACCACGGTCGTATCCAAAGCATCCATGAGGAAGATAATGCTTAAGCCGATGATGGTGGAGCCCAGTAAGGCCAGCAAAGCATTCAGCTTGGTCTTGGGGAAGGAGGGGTACAAAGCGGGACGAGCGACATCGGCCAGACGGATCGAACTGCTTTCGAAACTGGCGTTGATGCCGGCTTCACGAATTTTGCGGATGAGCTCCTCATAGAGCGCCTTGTCTGTATCCGCTTCCTGCTTCAGCGACTTGTACTCAAAGGACCGCGCGTTCATCTGGTCGAATTGCGCTTTGGCCTGGGTCATATCCTGGCGCAATAGGCTTTCCCGATTCACCGCCTGCTGGTAATCGATGCCCACTCTTTGCACGATCCGGCGCCGAAGCACGTCGATTTCCCGTTGCAATTCGTTAACCTCGCTGGCCGCCTTCTTGTATACGGGATGGGAGGAGCCGAACTGTGTCTGCGTCTCGGCGAACCTCTCTGTCGCCTCGTTCAGCTTCGCTTCCAGCGTCCGCAACTGCTCCCCCTGGTCGGATGCTTCCGCTGCCGGCAACGAGCCGTCTTTCACCGCGTTGTACGCAGCTTCCTTACTTGCCCTGTCCACCTCGGCCGCCGTCAGGTCGTTATCCAGGTGCAGCAGCCGGGCGGAAAATATATTGGTTTTTTCCTCCGGATTGATCACATCGAGATCTTTCTCGAGGTTAGCCAAGGCCCCCGCGGAGCGCTCCATCTGGGCCTTCAGCTCTTCCAGCTGCTTCTCCATGTACCCCGTCATCTGGGAGGCGGCCTGAAAACGAATATCGTACGTGTGGCGTATGTAGCTGCGGGCGATTTCATTGACCACATCGGCGGAAAGCTGCGGATCCGGAGACCGGTAGCTGATAAGCAGCAGAAAGGTGTGCAGCGGGCGGGTGACTTTCAGGTCGGGGAGTTCCGTCGGCGCGTCCTTAATCCGCGACGATAGCAGTTTATCCTTTGCCAGCTTGCGCAGAGCCGGCGTCATGAGATGGTACTTCTCGACCACTGGACGCAGAACGGCGTCCGATTGCACGATCTGCTCCTGTGTGGTGAGATAGTTCTCCACATCCACTGAGTTGACCGCGGTCGTACTCTCAGCGCCCAGCACTGCCGCCGGCGTCTGGCGGTCTATATCAATGACCGCCGTCGACTCATACATCGGGGTCAAACGTTTGGAAACAATCACTGTGGCGATGACGGAGAAGATGATGAACGACACCAGTTTCCAGCGGTGGCGCTTGACGATCCACAAATACTGCGAAAGCGAGGGCCCGTGAAGCGGCCCCTCCTTCTCGAGCGCCGGGATAACAACACGAGGCGAGAACGGCCTGCGATCTAAACCGTTTGCGCTCTCATCCGCTCTCTCATTTGGGATCGCAATCTCTTCTTTACGCATGATCTCAGTGCCAGATAATGTAGTCGGTAGCGGTTGCGGTCCCCAACCCGGCGATCCGGTCTATGGTTTCTGCCGTGAGACGTTTTCCGTTGTTATCCGGGATGTAAAGTATGTCGTTCGCCTGCAGGAGCACATCTGGCGCCTTGCGCTTCATGATCTTCGCCAGGGGGACGGGCACTTCCGTCTTTGTGCCGCCCGGCGACCTGCGGTACACATAGGCCACCTTGGCAGAGTATGGGGTCAGGCCTTCCGAGAGAGCCAGCAGCTGCAGAATGGTGGTCTCTTCATCATTTTTTACCGGGTACGCTCCGGGTTTCTTGACGTCGCCCACTACGTAGATCTTGAGCGCCTCGGGGACCAGCACTTCCTCCCCGCCATGCAGCATCACGTTGAGCGTGGGGTCCGCATTGTCGATCAGTTTTCGCACCGGGATGGTCTGCTTGATCCTGACAGGCTTTCCATTCCGCACGACTTCCTTGCTGACGATAATATCCGAGCCGGCGTCTTCTCTCATGCCGCCTGCGCGCGCGATCGCATCCAGCAGCGGAATGGGCCGCGTCGCCTGAAAGACCAGCGGATTCTTCACCGCCCCAACCACATTAACCGGCCGGCTTTGGTATTCGACGATGGTCACGGTCACAATGGGATCGACCAGCACATTTCCCTTGGTCAGCGCCTTGGCAATCGCCGATTCCAGCTGGGATGGAACCATTCCCCGCACCTGAATGGGGTCTTTGAGCATGGGCAGACGGATATTGCCATCGGCATCCACCCGCACGGTGCGAGTCAGTTCCGGCGAATCGTAGACGGAAAGAGCCAGCAGATCGTCGGGTCCAACCGGTTGCGTAGGTAAATTGGAGTAGCCGTAATCGAGATTCGGGACCGGGGAAATGGCTCGTTCAGCCTGTTGAGCGTAAACGGTTCCGGTCAGGGTGAGACAGCACACACCGAGTAGGCACACACCGATGTGGGCCACAGCGCGACCCCAATGGCGTGGACCCGCTTGCGCAAACGGAAATTGGATTGGGGCAATCATGTGCTGCGTCATGACGGATGTGGAAGAACGTCTAATCCAGTTTCTGGGCGGCCGGCTGCCAAGTTGCCGGTACCGGTTGGCGCTGTTATACGCCTCATGGTCTCGAATGTCATCTCTTGGTCCGTCTGCCAGGTAGACGATCGATCACCCTCCATTCGCTGTTTCTTGAGTGTAGTCTCAGAGCGCAGGAGAATGAGCCCCGGAAGTGGAGATTTTCTGCTCCGGACAAACTCCTGCCGTGGCACGCGTGAGCTTGACCTTCTTGAGCGCCAGCTTTCCCTCCACCCGCACCGTGCCCGGCTGGCGTTGGTAGACCAGTGATAGATGTACGAACGCGGCTCCAGCAGGGGCCGCAAAACAAGCGTACGCTTCTCCTCCTTGCTCGGCGGAAAGGCTCCCTGTCCTGGCCAGCACGGTGCCCGATCGGTCGTCCGTCACCGTCCAATCCAGTCCGCTGCCCGGAGCAATGCCGTTTGTCCCGTAGTTGACGGCCAAGGCATAATTTTCTCGCTCTTGTACCGGGGCAGTCTGGTCCATGAGCACAAAACCGTCCGGCTCGTCGCCGGAGAATTCAAAGCCCAGCGCATTCGGGCTGGCGTTCAGAAAAGAACTCACCCCCTCGACCGTCCTGAGGTGCCAGTCGAAGCCTCGGGAAATGGGAGATTTGCCAAATCCGCCATTGGTGATTGCGTTAGTGGAGTCCGCCGTAAGCGGGGTAAAAGCTATCTGACCGCTTGCCGCAAGCCCGTTCCACAGTGGCAACGCCAGATCCGGACGCTTGTTCGCGATCAGCCAGTCGCATACCCCCAGCAGAGTTTGCGTATTGCCCCTGCTGTTTGCCGGCAACAAGCGCGATGCAGCCTCCGTCACTGCCTTTGGATCACCCTGAGCCATGAGAAAATTCACGAATTGAACTGCGATGAGCTGCCTTTTTATCTGCAGACGGCTGGCAATCTCTCCAGCATTTGGACTCACATACCAGGCCAGGCGGAATAAGGGGGTAGCGTCTTCCGGATCCATCTGCGCGGCCTTCTGGGCCCAAAACCAGAAACGCGCAGTGTTCTCCCGGCGAAAATAAAAGTTGGCCAACGACCAGCTGGGGAGAAAGGTTGCATCCACGCTCACTGCCTGCAACAGAGCCTTTTCGGCCCCTGGTAGATCGTTCCCAGCCTCGGATAAGAGTCCCAGCTGGATCCAGCTGGCCGCATTATAGCGATTGAGTTGCACCGCCCGCTGCAGCAGCGATTTTGCCGATGCCGGATCGAGAGCGTAGATCTCATCGGCCAGTTGCGCCGGATACGCCCCATTCACGGGCATCCACCGCATAGCCAAACGCGTGCTGTCCGGCTGATTCCGGCGCGCCGCAAGGTCAGCCACGGCAAAGCGCACGTTCCAGACGATGCCCAGGCCCAGCGCCGCCAAACAGCTGCCCTGGATCGCGAGTACGCCGAGCCGTCTCAGCGGGAACACGCCCCTCGCCCCCGTCTCATTTGCTTAGTTTGTCGATCTGCCGATCAAGTTCGGAGATCGCGTCAAATGGCTTGGCAAACAGATTTTCCCAAACGATATGCTGCGTTCCCGCTGCACTATCCAGGTTGATCACGCTCGCCGCGATGAGGTCCTTACTGAGGGGAAGATAGACTGCTGCCAGGCATTTTGTATATTTGGGCGAATAGAAAACAGAGTAGACCCGGGTTTCCTTCACCACTGCGGTAAAGGTCCTGCCAACCCTTGCGGTCTGAGCATCGCAATCGGCTTGCGCCTTGCGCGCCAGAGTCTTCTCGGCTGCCCTCTGTTGTACCGTCTCCCCGTGGGCACAAACACTGAATAAAAGTGCCGCCATGATCAAGCACGTGCGCATACTATGCAACCTCTCCTGGAAAGCATCCAGGGAACATCCCCATATCATACTGATCGGCGTTTTCTGGTGGTTTAGATCGCGGCAGCGGCCTGTGGTTCGAGGCAGGGGTGGTTCTCCCGCCGAATCAGCAGACCGAGAAGGATCCAGTTGGCGGCGGCCAGGCTGCCGTCTGTTACCAGGCTTGACCAGGCCGCTCCGTGCCAGGAGTAGGCGGGGATGAGCCAGAGATTGAGGCCAAAGTTCAGTGCCGCGGCGCTGAGCTGCGCGGCGGTGCGGTAACGCTGGTATCCCGCGCCGGTAAGCGTGTCTCCGGCACCCAGGTGGAGGCTGCGGAAGACCGGCAGCAGGCACAGCCATTGCAGCGCGGAGACACTATTGGCAAAGCTGCGGCCCACCACGTGAGGAATAATGGGAGCGGCCAGAAACATGATGGCAGCAGCCAGCAGGCCAAAGGGAAAGGTCTTGCCCAGCAGTTTGCGGGTGAACGCAATCGACCCCCGGGCACCGTCGTGGCCCATCTGGCAAAAACGCGGGAAGGCGGCCGACTGGAGCGCGCGGATGGGAGTGCAGCTGATGTCGATAACCCGATAGGCCATACTGTAAGTCCCATTCGCCGCAAGCATGCCGTAGCGGCTGAGCATAGTCTTATCGATATCGTTGTAAACCGAAGTGGTGCTGGCGGCGACGGAGAAACCAAGGCCCTCCAGAGCTCGCTCGCGAAGCAGGCGAAAGTCGAACTTGGGCCGCCCGAGATGGATGGTCACCAGGACCAGAGCCATAGCGGCAGAGAGGCAAGAGACAAAGAGCGAAGCCATCGCCCACTGGCGCACGGTCGCACGGTGCAGAACGAGCACCATGCCGGCAGCAGTCAGCAGGCGCGCGATGTTTGTGAGCGAGGTGAGCGCGGCCGTAAGCTTGAGCTGTTCGAAGGCCTGGAAAGCCTGGCCGGCGCCCTCCGCGATGCGCGCGCAGGTGCACTCGCCCACGGCAACGAAAACGATGATCGACGCGCTTGCCGGCCCGACCATCCACTTGCCGAAGCGGGCCAGGGTCAGGATCACAAGAAAACCAACGCTCAGAGTGGTGATGAGCACGTTGCCCCAATATTGTGGGAATTCGCTTTTATGGCGGCTCACCTGGCGGAGCATAACCAACCCTGAGCCGAGCGTACTGTACTGGCTCAGTAACGCAACGGCGGCTGCCGCGCCCACAAGGATTCCATACTGGTTGGCCCCGAGCAGGCGAGCGAGCAAGATGAAGTAACATGCCTGCACCACGAAGTTGAGGCCCTGGCCAAGAAACATCCAGCTGGCGTTCTTAGCCAGCTGGCTTCGCAGCAGATCGCGCATCAAGTCCTTCTTTGTATCGGGATATACACCTCCATCGGCTGAAAACGGATGGTGCGCCAACTTCATTTTTCTCCGCCCCAGTGGCAGGGCACGGGAAGCATAAGTCCTCGGGCCCGCCCGCACACTCGCAGCGTCTGGGATCAAAGGCTGCGTAACCGGATTTGCTGAGCCAGGGCGTTACCTTGATCCGACAAACAATCGCCACCACAACTACCTGTGGTAATGAAAGTGTTTCTTGTTAGGACGGATGAGCTTCAAATAAGGAAATTAATGTTTGCCGGCATCTTACTTCCAGCAAACTAAAGTTGATTTCCACCGGACATTCTGTCACCGTTTGGCTTGGATCAGCAGAAAGTTGTAGTAAGTCGTGCATAGATACTTTCTGCGCTCGACCGATGTTGGTCTATTAGAAATAAGATGAGTTCTTCAAGATAGAGACTAAGAATCAGCTGATATTAGTCAGGCTCACATCCGCGGGACTAGCTGTTTCTGCCTGCGCACGGGAGCCCTGTTGTTCCTTGGTCGCCAGCGCGAAGAATCTTCAACGTTCGGGTCCTCGTGGAACCGCAGCGGCAGCCAGCTACGGACTCACGGGCGGCTGCAATTGATCGAAGTCTACTGAAACTACAGGCGGCAGTTCATGGCGACCGACTTTCCTCTACCCGCTGCAGAGCAGATGGGGTTCCGTCCTCCTTCAGGCCCCACGCAGCCTTTCATGATTCTGCGCGGCGCAATGGGGGCAGCGATTCCCGCGTTGCTCGATTTCGGTTGCATCGCGATTGCGTGCATCGCCGGCATCTTACTCTATGAGCTGCATCGGCCGTTAGACGGACGGGGTGCTTGGTTGTTGTGGGCAGAGCTCTCGCTCAAGTACGGGTTGGCCTTCGTTATTCTCGCCCAGGCCCATCACCTCTATGCCCAGCGCGCCACCCTGCTCCAGGTAGCAGATACGGCACGCGTGCTCCGGGTTTCCATCTACGGTCTTACCCTTCTCTCGGTCGGCAATTACTTCACCAAGGCTGATATGCCGCGCTTGCTCCTAACCTATTTCTGGGTGTCTTCCACGCTCCTGCTGGTCATGCAGAAGTACTCAACCAGCAGAATCATTCGCGATTGGAGTTCGTTTGCGGCCCACCAGCGCCGAGTACTCATCTGTGGCACGAATCGCGAGACGCGCCGCCTCTTTTCTTACCTGCTGCACTCTCCCCACCTGGGCCAAATACCGGTTGGATTCCTGGATGAAAGCGGCTTTGATAACCGCCGCGTCATCTATAGCCACGATTACAAGCTGAAACACCACGCACCGGTCATTTCTGAACCACTTTCGCAGGCTCTCCTGCGCTCTCTGGACGTGCAAGAGATCTTCGTGACACAAACGGTTTCCCAGCCGCGCATGCACGAACTGCTCGCTCTAGCGGCCGCAGCCGGGGTCAAGGTCTCGCTGGTCGGCGCAGGTCATCCCAACTTTGCCGAGCGCTGCTCTTCCGTGCAGATGATTGACGGTCTTATGGTCACTACGTTCGATGGCGATGGTGACCACCCGCTGCCTTACATCATTTTCAAGCGAGCGCTTGATCTGCTTTTGTCCTCTCTGCTCATTCTGCTCACCCTCCCTATGTGGCTGGTTGCCGCCATCATGGTCAAAGCCACTTCCCGCGGACCCGTCTTCTTTCGCCAGGAACGGACGGGTCAATCCGGCAGACGATTTGTCATGCTCAAGTTCCGCAGCATGTATGTAGATACGCCAAAATACGGGCGCTCTCCGGAAAGCTCGAACGACACGCGCATTACGCCCGCGGGAAGGTTTCTAAGAAGAACCAGTCTCGATGAGCTCCCGCAGCTACTGAACGTCCTGATGGGAGAGATGTCTCTGGTCGGGCCTCGTCCGGAGATGCCCTATATTACCGACACCTATACACCACTCGAGCGCCGCAGGCTCTCCGTTCCTCAGGGCCTGACCGGCTTGTGGCAACTGAGCGGCGACCGCAAGTTCATCATCCATGAGGCGGTCGAGTATGACTTGTACTACATCGAGAACCGCGGCATCTTTCTGGATTTCGCGATTCTTCTGCACACCTTGTTCTTCTCCATGAAGGGCCTCTAGTCATCTCATCAGCTCCCGGCGGATCGACAAATGGCTCAACCACCGGTGCTCTCCTGTTGACCCCCGCAGGCAGGGATCACAGCGGTTTCGCAATTGGTGTAGACCGAAGCGAAAAAGCTCTTCGTGGTTTTCTCCCAAGGAAAACCACTCCTCGCGACCTTTATGAGAACACAGTAATTGCGAAACCGCTTTAGATCCAGTACCAGGGAGCGAGTACGCGGCCTACACTGCGCACATAACACTTGAGAAGTTCTTTACCCTTGGAGTAATTGCCGTTGTCCCAGCCGCGAACGCCGTCGATAAAGGGTTCTTTCGAGAAGCGCGGAATCAGACGCGCGCCCTGAGCTCGCTTAGGCAAATAATCTCGCATGAGCACCTCGTGTGTCCTGGAGTCGAGGTCGTCAGCAACGCCGCGAAAGATGCGGTCGTAGCCGGTCGAAGTCCAGGCCATCAGGCGCATGTCCATCCAGCGCCTGGGATGGTCCTTCATGTCCACGTATGCGTCAAAGGCATGCGGTGCACTGGCGATGATCGAGGCCAGATTTTTCACCATATATCGACCGGTAATCTTCCACACCACATGGTTCACTCCAGCCTCGATCACCATGATCGAGGTCGTCATGGCGTAATCCAGCAGCTTGAACTCACCGTGGGCGCGACCCTTTTCTGAATAAAGGTGAACCCCGTAGTTGCACAGGAACTCTACCCGCTCCGTCAACCCGCGGGAGGCAACCAGCTGGCGCAGAGTGGCTACGTCGCTGTCGGAGTTTTCGACGAAGACAATCCCGTGCAGCGGACGATCAATCAAGCCAAGGTAGAAGCCGAGGGCGTCATCGTAGTCCTTCAACCGGGCAACGGGATCGGTGCGGGCCAGGTTCCGCGCATTGTGAGGCGTGACCGTCGCGGTCATCAACAGGATGTGCTTGGTTAGGCTCGGCTGCTTTGCCCCAGGTCGTCGCCCGGAACCAACCGCGGCGCGGTCTAACAGCGAGGCCGATGGCGCGCGCGAAATCAAAGGTGCGTTGTGAGCGATGCGACTTGGCATATTGTTCTTCCAGATGTTGAGATGGCCGGAAAATTTGCCGGGCCGCCATGCAGCGCCGAGGATGAAAGCACTTCGTCGCTGGCCCGTATCCATTCGAGCGAGAGGGGCGAACTCTCCCAGACAAATCTAGGAGAGGTGGCGCGGAGTGTCCACAAATTTCCCAAAGAACACAACCTTGAATTCCCAAAAAGACACGACAACAAAATGAGCCTCATAGGCAACTGCGGCCATAGGCTCCCGCCGGATCAGGTGATTTTGATCAGCGCTGCGGTCAGTGCGGGGATGAAGCAAGTCGTCTGCGTACCCGCCGGCGTCAGCGTGCCCGCGACGGTGGGGAAGAAGGTACCGTCGGGGTTCACGGTGGCGCCTTGAATGGTAACTCCGGAAGTTGCCGCCAGACTCGCACCCGTCATTGTTTGCACCGTCGCTGACTGGATGTTCTGGTTGGTAGCGATGGTGAGCGTTAGATTTTGTAGGGTGTCTTTGTTAACCACGATGAGGTTCAGCCCTCCGCTGGCAGTCCCCACAGCATAAGCCGTGGCGTCGACGGTCCCGGCCGCCAGCTGTGTTTCGAACAGTGTCCCGGGACCTGCGAGCGCAAAAAGCAGCAGACCATAGTATTCCGGCCGGGCTTCGATCACGCCCCCCGAGTCGTCGGCGATCGGGGTATAGCCGGGCGAGCGGCCGCCCCCGTGCATGTTCACTCCGGTCGAGCCACCCAAAGCCACGTCAAACAGAAAATCAATCACCCACAGGGAGGAAGCGTAACTGTTGCTGACGCCGGGAACGCCGCCGTTGTCAAAGGAGTTGCATTCGCTTATTCGGTAGGGAATGCCCAGCTGCTGGGCCCCCGCGTTCAGTACGGTCAACTCGCCGGTGAGTTGGCTGTCGGGACTGATCAGGAAAGCGGCAGTCGGGGATCCGCCGGCGCTATAGTAGTCGCGATAGTAGTGCTGGGTCAGCAATGTGATCTCGGCCGCACTAGTCGCCTGGCCGAAAGGCAAGGTCCAGGTAGTGATGTGGTTCCCTCCGGCTGCTGCTGGGCCGGTGAACGCCACATTGGGCGCAGACTGGAGGATGGCGGCACGAAACATGTTCCAGCGGGCAAGGTAGTCCTCGAAGGTCCAGTTACCAGCAAAGAAATTGCCCGATATGCCGTACTCATCTGGCTCATTGCCGATTTCGATGCCGAGAAGATTGGAACCGAGAACCGAGACTGCATAAGCTACTTCTTCGGCAGCCTGAGCGGGAGTGGAGGTAGCAAAATTGACCCCGTAGAGACACAGCCAACCGGTCGCTTGCAAAAAACCGGCCAGAGCCTTGATCTCCACGGGCGTGACCTGTAAGTGAGTTCCTGTAGCTTCAGGCGCCCACATTACCAGGTCGACCGATCCGCCGCCAATGCGAAGAACGCCGTCCCCAAGGCGCCGAAAGAGTGCAATCAGGTGGCTATTGGACACATGAAAATAGGAATAAGTCATCGCTGTCTTCTCATAACTCAAACCCATGAAGCGCGGCGGAATTGTCCCGCTGGGGGTCGACGTTACCGTCAGCGAAGCTTGCACGGTAGGACCGTCAGGTTCGGGCAGGGGGTTGCCGGAAGGTGGAGTGTAGATGTAGTTGGAAGTGTAGCCGCAACCCTGAACCATTGTGAGCGCGGCCCACGAAGCCGCTCCCTCAAGGAGGCGGCGCCGGCTTAGTCTCACACTGTTCCTATCCAACATGATGGGGGGTAAGTGCTGCGTTCTTCGGCAAACATCGTCGCAGGGTTGAGCAGATTACGCTTCAGAATTCCCCTACTGTTCGACTTTGGCACAGCATCTGCCGAAGGGTGGGCAGCACCGCGAAGCAGCTAGCCAGCGAGAAAACACGCTCCCTTGTCTAAGTGAACGGAGGGCAATAAACGCTTGGGTGAGGCCTCAGCGGTAATCAGATATGTTCAAAGTGCGACACCCCAGTTGCAACTTAAAACGTGGTTCATGGTCAGTACAGTCTTTCTCAAAGACCAAAGTTGCTTTCCGCCAGTTGTTCTGTCACCTTCTGCCTAGATTAAAGAACAATCGTAATCACCCGATAGCACTATTGTCCTTCGCACTATCTCCCGTGTTGGCTTCCAGGCTTGTGAAGTTAGACGCACCCATTGAACCGCGGCATCTTGACTAGGAGACCCTCCCCCGCATGAGCGTCCTAAGTAGGCACCACAAACAAGTCACCGATACAGTTTCGTTCCTGGGGTTGACACTACAGCCCCGGTCGATGCCGGAAATGAATAGGTTAGTGGAGCAAGGGATTAGCGAGCAGCGTAAATGGATCATCGCCAACCATAACCTGCACAGTCTCTACCTTTTCCACCGCCACGCCAAGCTACGCGAATTCTATTCGCGGGTTCGCTGGACGCATATCGACGGCATGCCCCTGGTCGCCCTGGGACGGCTCTATGGCTATCGCCTGGAACGCCGGCACCGTGTGACTTTGGTGGATTGGACCTATCCCCTGATGGAGCTTGCCGCTCGCAAAGGCTGGCGCGTTTTCCATGTTGGATCGTCGAAGGGCTCCGCGGAGAAGGGGGCGTCGAGGTTGCGCAAGCTGTACCCAACGCTACAGATAGAAGTGAATGAAGGATATTTTGACGCGCGCTACGGTAGTGCCGACAATGAGGCCCTGGTGCAGCGTATCAATGCCTACGGGCCTGATCTGTTGATGGTCGGAATGGGCATGCCGCGGCAGGAGTTTTGGACCCAGGAAAATTGTGCCCGGTTGAAGGCGCCGGTGATCCTGTCGTCGATCGGCGCAGCGTTCGACTACGTTGCCGGTGTTGTACCGACTCCGCCGCGCTGGTCTGGTCAGATCGGACTGGAATGGGTTTTCCGCCTGGCGCATGATCCGACTCGGCTCTTCAAGCGGTATTTCCTCGAGCCCTGGTACATTCTGCTGCTGTTGCTGATGGATTATCCGAGCCACCGCAACGCGGGCAAGCTTAGAACCGGCGCGCAGGGACTAAGTTAATCGGGGGTGTCTATCAATCGTAGAGACTTTATCGCAGCGCTCAGCAGTCTGGGCTTGGTCCAGTGTTTCCAGCCAGGAGCAAGGGCCCAGCCGGCAACCCGCTCGCTGCAACAGTTGGCCGGGCAAAAAGGTCTACTGTTCGGCTCCTGCCTGGCGCTGAAGTATTGCGTGCAGGCCCCTGAGTATCAGCAGCTGTTCCTGGCGCAATGCGGCATCGCTACTCCGGAAGTGAATATGAAGTGGAGTTCGTTGAGCAGCCAACCCGGAGTATACGATTTTGCGACTGCAGATAGACTCGTGTACTTCTGCGCTACCAATCATCTCCAGGTGCGGGGACACACGCTCATCTGGCATGAAGCATTGCCGGCGTGGGTGGCGCCGCAGCTGAATGCGGGAAACGGCCGCGCGATCATGACAGACCACATCGCCAGGGTCGCCGGACATTTTGCCGGCAAGCTGTATTCCTGGGATGTGGTGAACGAGGTGCTCGATCCCGCAAGTCCGCGCCCCGATGGACTGCGAGAGACTCCCTGGCTGCAGAGTTGCGGCGCCGATTACCTGGAGTTGGCCTTCCGCGCCGCCGCCGCCGCGGATGCAAAGGCTTTGCTGGTATGGAATGAGACTTATCTCGAGGTGTCGAATGGCTTTGGGCAGAACAAGCGCACCGCCATGCTGGCATTGCTCGATCGCATGCTGGCCCGCGGCGTTCCCATCCAGGGCATTGGGCTCGAGGCCCATCTGCGGGCAGAGCAGGGAGCGGTCCTGGGCGACGCGAGCTATGAGGCGTTTCTGAGCCAGTTGGCGCGGCGCGGAATGAAGATCTTTATCACCGAGCTGGATGTACAGGATGTAACCTTGCCCGCGGATCCTGGAGTACGCGATCGGGCGGTGGCCGCAATCTATAGCAAATTTCTAACCGCGACCCTGCGCCAGCCTGCGGTGCGAGGGATTGTCACCTGGGGTCTGGCGGATCGCTTCACCTGGATTGCTGGATACCGCCCACGTCCGGATCGGTTGCCGGTGCGCCCGCTTCCCTTCGACGCCAACTACCAGCCCAAAGCCGCGTATTACGCCATCGCGGAATCACTGCAGTCCGCGCCGCCCAGAGGTTGACTACAACCGCGAGCCGGCGCTCTATCCCATCCTCGAAACCATTTTGGGTTCATGGGCGAGATAAGCATCACGCAGTTTTTCACATCTCACTCGATCATTGGTTGGGTTTGACGATGAAGGAATCAACCATGGTTACTGTCTCTGCCGTGATTCCAACGCGAGGAAGGCCTGAACTGCTGCGGCGCGCAGTGCGCAGCGCGCTGGCGCAGACTTTGCGTGAGATTGAGGTGGTGGTGGTCATCGATGGCCCGGACCCGGACACCCATGTCGTCTTGCAAGAGCTGGTGCAGCAGGACGGACGGCTGCGCGTGCTCGCGCTCCCATGCAGCGTAGGTGGATCGGACGCACGCAACCGGGGTGTGGATGCCGCGGCGGGAGAATGGATTGCGTTCCTGGATGACGACGACGAATGGCTTCCGGGTAAGCTCCAGGCGCAACTGGATGCCGTTTGCGCATCGACGGCGCCGGTGTTGATCGGGACCTGCAGGATGATTGCGCGCACTCCGGGCAGAGACTATGTTTGGCCCCGGCGCATGCCGGCCGGCGGTGAACAGATTGGTGAGTATCTGCTGGCACGGCGCTCGCTGACCCGGGGCGAAGGATACATCCAGACGTCGACTTTCTTTGTCCGCCGTTCCTTGATGTTGATGCAGCCGTTCAAGAGTGGCCAGTTAAAACATCAGGACACCGAGTGGGTGCTGCGCATGGGCCGCGTGCCCGGGGCCGAGGTGGTATTTGCCGAGCAGGTGCTGGCGATTCACAACATAGAAGAGGAGCGGGTCACGGTAAGCAGCAAGTCCAACTGGCAGTATTCGCTGGCCTGGGTGCGACGCGATCGGCACTTGTTCACGCCCCGGGCTTTATCCGGTTTTGTCCTGTGCCAGATTGCTTCCGAGGCCTCGGACCAGGGGCAATGGCGCGCCTTCCCAATGCTGTTGGGCGAAGCTTTGCGCCACGGCAGCAGCACGCCTCGCGACTATGCCATCTTCCTGGCGATCTGGCTGCTGCCTCGCCGCCACCGCCGTCGCTTGCGCGATTGGATGGCGCGTAGCCCCGCGCTCCATGCGCTGGTGCATTCGCTATGAGGATTCTGCAGCTCACACGGCAATTTCTTCCAGCTCAGGGGGGCATGGAGAGTGTGGTCGAAGGTTTAAGCATTGCCCTGCAGCACAGCGGGCACACCGTCCAGGTGGCGACCCTTCGCCTGCTCTTTGCGAGCGGTGCGCTGGCCCCGGCGCAGTCCCTGGAGGCCGGGGTTCCGGTGCGCCGCATGCGGCACTGGGGTCCGCGCCGCTACCCCGTGGCGCCGGCCGCACTGCGGGCGATCCGGGGCTACGACCTTGTCCACATCCACGCCATCGATTTCTTTGTTGACTACCTGAGCCTGCTGCGCTGGGTTCATCGCATCCCGCTGGTGGTCAGTACGCACGGCGGGTTTTTCCATACCCAGCGCGCCCAGGCGTTCAAAGAATGGTACTTCAAGACTGTTACCCGGCAGTCGCTGGGCGGGGTGGGGGCAGTGGTTTGTGTAAGCCAGCACGATCGCGAGATGTTTGCCGGGATTGTGCCCCGGGAACGCATCCGGGTGATTGAGAACGGAGCCAATCTCGAGCGCTTCTGGAGCCTGAACAAGCACGTAGAGCGCGGTCTGATGTTGGGCATCTCGCGGCTGGCTGAAAACAAGCGGATAGACAAAGTGCTACAGGCGATGGCGGCGCTGAGTGCCCGCTATCCGCAGCTGCGGCTGGAGTGGATAGGAGCCGATTTCGGCCGCCTCCGCACTACGCTCGAGCGCCGCGTGGTCGAGCTGGGCCTGGAGGGCCGGGTGCAGTTCCATGGCGCCGTCGGTGGCGAAGAGTTACGCAGGTTGCTGGAGCGAGCGCACCTGTTCGTCTCCGCTTCCAGTTACGAGGGCTTTGGGTTGTCGACCATCGAGGCCATGAGCGCGGCCACAGTGGTCGTGGTCACCGCGGTGGGAGCGCACCCTGATGTGGTTCGAAATGGTGTAAGTGGTTGGCTGATCGACCAGGATGCGACTGGGCTTGCAGCCGCCATGGAACGCGTTCTGGGCATGCCGCCAGAAAAGCTGGCGGAGATGGGGGAGGCGGCGCGCGCCGCCACCAAGCGCTTTTCCTGGAGTCAGATCGCACCCCAATACGAGCAACTCTACCGCGAGGTTCTAGACGTGCAAAACCGTTCCGCGGCCCAACTGCCATGAACCAGGGGACGATTGTGGTCTTCCGCATCCAGCTCCTGGCGCCCTCCGAGACCTTCATCGTGGCCCAGGCTGCAGCCATGCGGCGGTTCTCGCCATTCTTCGTCGGCTGGCGCAGAACGGCTGGGCTCGCGTTGCCGGATGAGGCCAGCTGGACGGTCGATGGCGGAGGCCTGCGGGGAAAGCTGCGCGAGCTTCGCTTTCGCTACATGGGCCCCACCCGCGAGCAGCTGGCGCGGCTGCGGGCGCGCGCTCCACGTCTGGTCTATGCGCACTTCGCGCCCGACGGCTACGCCGCGATGCAGTTGGCCGAGCAACTCGGTGTGCCGCTGGTGACGGCCTTGCACGGATTTGACGTGACCATGAGCGACAAGGCCTTGGGCGCAACCCGGCTGGGTCGTGAGTATGTACGCGGACGGGCGGCGCTGCAGAAAAAGGGTGCGCTTTTCGTGAGCTGCTCGGCCTATGTCCGCAGGCGAGGGCTGGAGATGGGTTATCCAGCCGATCGCACCATTGTGCATTCCATCGGAGTCGATATCGATCGCTTTAAGCCGCCCCTGGTCCGGCAGCGAGGAAAGATGGTCTTGTTTGTCGGGCGCCTGGTGGAGAAGAAGGGTTGCGCCAGTCTGCTCGAGGCCATGGCCGAGGTGCAGCAGCGCAGCCCGGCGGTCGAACTGGTGGTGATCGGTGGCGGCCCATTGCGCGCGAAATACGAGGCGCGGGCCGCCGGGCTGCGGGTACGGTGCCGCTTCTTAGGCACCCAGTCCCCTGCCACAGTGCGGGAATGGATGGCGCGGGCGACCGTCTTCTGCGTGCCCAGCGTGGTCGCCGCTTCCGGCGATACCGAGGGCTTTGGCATGGTGTTCATCGAGGCGCAGGCAATGGGCTTACCGGTGGTCAGCACCGTGAGCGGGGGAATTCCGGAAGCGGTAAAGCACGGAGAGACGGGCCTACTGGTAACGGAGCGCGACTCCAGGGGGCTGGCCGCAGCACTGCTGGTGCTGCTGGAGAACGATGAATTGTGGCAGCGTTACAGCGCCGCCGGCAGGACACGGGCGGTAGCTCAGTTCAATCTACTGCAGCAGACGGAGCGACTGGAAAACGTTTTTAGCCATTTGCTGGGAGGAGGGTGAGGAGATGGCGCAACTGGCTCAGGCGCCAGGTGAGCTTCCTCCCTCGACCGCGCATCAGCCGCGACGCTTCTATCAGCCGGGGATCGACGATCGACGGATGATGACACGCAACGCATTTGTGTTCAAGCAGGTTTCGATAGCAGGCGAATTTGTCTCCTGCTGCCGGGCGGAGGTTTCATATCCTGGATAGGTTACCGTTTCAACCCTCGCACCTCGTCATTGCCGCGCCCACGCCGCCTCCCGAGCTCACGCTGCGCGAAGTCGGCATGATGCTGATTCGCCGGCGAACCATCATCTACGTCAGCCTCTGCGCCTTTTTTGTGCTTGCCATCCTGGCGCTCGCCGCTTCGACCCGCCGCTATCGGTCGATGGGAGAGATCGAAGTGCAGAAAGAGTCGACCAGTGCTCTAGGCATCCAGACGGATAGCGCGGATACGCCGTCCGACGCCCTTGAAGTCAACATGATTATCCAAACCCAGGCGCAGATCCTGCAATCCGATTCGCTTGCCCTGCGCGTGATCGAAGATCTTAACCTGGAGCAGACTGAGGACTATCGGCCGAAATGGTCGCCGCTTGGTTGGTTGTTCGGGCTGCTGGGGCCGCGAGGCGTTGCCGACTCACCGGGTGCAACGCTTGAGAACTCACCCCATCGCCGCATGCGGGCGCTGAGTATTTTTCATCGCCGGCTGACGGTGAAGCCGGTAGCCGGAACGCGCCTGATCGACGTGTCCTATCTGAGTCCCGATCGGCAGCTGGCGGCAACGGTCGTCAACCACCTGCTGCAAGGCTTGATCGAGAAGGGTTATCGGGCGCGCTACGACGCCACCATGCAGGCATCTTCCTGGTTGAGCGGACAGCTGGGAGAGCTGCGTGCCAGGACCCAGGAGTTACAGGCGAAGGTGGTGAAGCTGCAGCAGGAGTCGGGTGTCTTCGCCTTGGGCGAGGTGGATCGCGAGGGCCGGGATCAGGTGTATAGCCCAACCCTCGAGAAGCTGCAGATGGCGACCCAGGCCGAAGCGCAAGCGCAGTCCAACCGCATCCTCAAGGGTGCGATCAACGATGTCGTGAAGAGCGGCAACGCGGAGCTGATTTCCGGGTTGGGCGGAAGCGCGATCGGCGGCGCCTCTTCCGCTGGCGTCGCCACTTCCCTCAGCTTGATTCAGAACCTTCGTTTGCAGGAGGCGACCCTCGAAGGGCAGCTGCAGGAGCTCTCCGCCAAGTTCGGTCCAGCCTATCCCAAACTCGCCGAGCTGCGGGGCAACGTGAACGCGGTCCAGGCGGCCATTGATGCGGAGGTGGCGCGCGTGGCGGGGCGGGCGCACAACGACTTCATAGTGGCCGAGCAGACAGAAGAGAAGACGCGTCGCGATTTTAACGCCGACAAAAGTGAGGCGGAAGCCCTCAACAACAAGACCATTGAATACCAGATGGTCCGCCAGGAGGCGGACCAGACCCGCTCGCTCTATGACGATATGCTGCGCCACCTGAAAGAGTCGGGACTCTTAGCTGGTCTGCACTCTACCAACATTTCCATCGTCGACTGGGCCGAGGCCAGCGATAGTCCGGCCAAGCCTGTGGTTCCGCTCTACCTGTTGGGATCGATCCTCGCCGGTTTGGTCTTCGGGGTCGTGGCCGCGCTGCTGCGCGATGTGACTGACACCAAAATCCACGATCTGCGCGAGATCTCCCGTGAGCTGGGCCCCTTGCCGCTGTGCGTGCTGCCCTATCAAAAAGAGCTGCCTGCCCTGTCTGCTGAAGCGAGCCGGGGCGAAAAATCGCCCTTGCCGGCGTTAGACCGCCCGCAGTCCCTGTTTGTCGAGTCGCTGCGCTCACTACGCACTTCTCTGCTGCTGTCGCGCAGTGGAGCGCCTCCCCGCTCGGTACTCGTGACCAGTTCACTGGCAGGAGAGGGAAAGAGCTTTCTCAGCTGGAACCTGGCCATTCTTTTTGCCCAGCAGGGAAAGCGGGTCTTGTTGTGCGATGCCAATCTTCGTCATCCATTTCTTCATCGCAACCTGGAGGTTCACCCATGCACCGGGTTAAGTACGGTGCTCGCCGGTCTCTCGTACGACCACGGCGCATCCGTGGTGATTCCGGTACTCGAAGTTCCCGGGCTGTTTCTCATACCCGCCGGACCCCTGCCCCCGTATCCGGCGGAGCTTCTCGCCTCCAGTCAAATGGCAGACCTGGTCAAAGTATGGGAGATGCAATACGACCTTGTGCTTCTGGACGGGCCGCCTCTGCTACAGTTCACTGACTCGGTGGTGCTCAGCTCCATGGTCAACTCGGTGCTGCTCCTCGCCCGCCATGGCAAGACGCCATTGCCCGCACTGGAAAAAAGTTACCGCATGCTTGAAGACGTGCAGTCCGCCAGCGGACGCAAGATCAATATTGTCGTCAACGGCGTAAAAGCGCCGCCGGAAGGATTCGTTCCATATCCACAACGTGAAAGGGAGGCTGCGAAAGCCTGATGAAAAATCCACTGCGGTTCTGCACCCTCTTGCTGCTGCTTTTTTCGCTTGCGGCCACTTCACCGGCCCAGAAGGAGAGCCTGCTGATCGGACCGGGCGATCTGCTGCACCTTGAGGTCTACGACACTCCGGAAATGGAACAGCACGCCCGGGTAACCGATGCCGGGAACATTCCCTTCAGCTTTCTGGGCAACGTCAACGTATCCGGATTGACGCCGGAGCAGGCAGCTGAGCAAATCGAACATAAACTCCAGACGGCCGGTATCATGCTGCACCCCCAGGTTTCGGTATGCGTAGAAGCCTACGCAACCGGGAATGCGTCGGTAATGGGAGAAGTGCAGAAGCCGGGGAGCTACGAGATCGACACTCCCCACCGAGTGGTGGACGTCCTGGCTATGGCCGGCGGACTGACCTATATCGCGGATCGCCACATTACCATTCAACGCTCCGGCCCGGGCAAACAAAAGGTCGATTACTACTATTCCAATGCGGGCGAAGCAGCCTTGGCCAGCGATCCTATGGTCTACCCCGGCGATTCGGTGGTCGTTTCCAAGGTTGCGGTGGTGTATGTGCTGGGCGATGTGTTGAAGCCGGGCGGCTATCCGATAAATACCAATAACTCGAAAATGACCGCGTTGCAGGCCATCGCGTTGGCCGGCTACGCCAACCATTCGGCGGCCGTCAGTAAGTCGAGGCTGGTGCGCGAAACGGCCGACGGGGTGAAGGAGATCAACTTACCCGTGGGTGCGATGCAGAAGGGCAAGCTTCCGGATGTTGCCTTGCTGCCCGACGATGTGGTCTATGTCCCCTTCAGCTTCATGCGCAACCTGGAAGTCAACAGCCAGGGGATTCTCGCTTCTGTTACTTCCGCTGCCATATACCTCCACTAATGGATTCGATCCTCTTTCCGCATCGGGAGTCTGTTTTGGCAACTGCCGCACCGCTCGGTCAAATCACGCTCAGAGATGACCGGAAAAAAATCGAAGGCGGCGCCGCACAGTCGTCAGATATATGGAGCCGTGCTTCAACCTGGGGTCTGCTGCTGGTTCTGCTTTATTTCGCCCTGGACGGCGTCTCGCCGTTTGTCAATGCCCCTACCGCCCTGCGCGCGGTCGCCACCAGTTCCGAGGGCGGGGTTCTTGGGGAGCGGCTCAGCAAGCTATGGATGTTCGTGCTGTGCATGATGTTTGTCGCTCAGCGTCACCAGGCCGTTCGCCGCTTGAGCATGCAGATGAAGCTGGTGACCGGTTTCCCTATCCTCGCTCTTCTGCTTTTTCCCGTCTCGCAACTGGCAACCCGGACCATCAGCTCCGGCGCCTTGCTTCTGGCCGGCATTCTGCTCATGTACTACATCATGTGCCGCTACTCATTCGATGAGGTACTCGAACTGTTACTTATTCTGGGCACGGGGACGATCGTAGCCAGTATCGTGTTTGCCCTGGCTCTGCCTCAGTACGGACTGGATCGGATGGGTGGGCATTCCACGGCATGGAAAGGTGTCTTCAGCGCCAAGAACTACCTCGGCGATCTGGCAGTCTTTTTCCTGGCCGTGGCGGTGTCTTACCGTGGGCGCACTTCGTTTCTCCGTTCCGTTCGCGCTTCACAGATCGTCTTCTGCCTGATTGCCATTGCCTTTTCGCGAGCGGCGACCGCGTACCTGCTGACCGCTATCTACGTTGTCTATTTTTTGATCATGAAGACGCTGCATCGCTTTCGCAAGAAGGACTACTTTGTCCTATGCATCCTCATGCTCGGTGCTCTCTCCGTCGCGGTCGTGATGATGGTGGCTGCGCCGGATCTGCTGTTCAGCCTGCTGGGAAAAGATTCGACTCTAACCGGGCGCACGGGAATATGGAGTGCGGCCATCGATTCAATCTCCCGGCGCCCGCTGTTCGGCTACGGTTACCAGGCGTTCTGGCTTGGCCTCGAGGGCGAATCCTATCGCGTGATCCTGGCGGTGTCGTGGCTTCTGGCCCAGGCGCAGAACGGATTTCTTGACGTCACGCTGGAGATGGGTGCGGCAGGGTTGGCCATCGTACTGCTGATCTTCGGCTTCGCCTTCCGTGATGCCGCGGTTTGTCTTTTCCGCTCTCGCGACCATGCGCAGCTTCGCGCCGTGGAGTGGTACCTTGCCATCGTCATCCTGACCCTCATCTGCAACTTCGACGAAAGCTTCCTCTTTGAACCCAAGCATCTGGGCTCGATGCTCTTTGTGATTGCCTGCGTGGGCCTGAAGCAGGAGTGGCTGCGTCTGCGGGCCTCGGCTGCGTCTCAGGCCGATGGGGCCCGCTGATTGAATGCCTGTACGTCCATAGTCGCTGCTCCCGGTTTGAGAAAGGACCGTCCATGAGCGCCGAGCCCACTTCGCAATCCTTGGCAGCGCTGGCTGGCGCTCCCCTGCGCGTTGCTTATGACGCCCGGGCACTTGTATCCGGCGATGGGGGAACGGGAAAAGGCATGCAACTGCGCAACCTGATAGATAGCCGATGGGCTCAATTTCAGGGTTATGCCCCGCCTGCCGGCAGGCAGAAATCAATCGCGGGCATCGTGCAAGGCGGCAACGGCCGCTATCTCATCTGGCAACAAGCCTCCTTACCCCGACTGCTCAAACCGTGGAAGCCGGATGTGTTTCTCGCTCCCTACAATACGGCGCCTCTTTTCTTACCGCGCGGCATCCAGATGGTGCTGGTGCTGCACGATCTGATCCTGCTCGAGAGCTTCGGGGCCACCACCACCCGGGCGAGGATCTTGAACAGCTACCGCCGGCGTCTTATTCCGCTTTCCGTTGCCCGCTCCAGTTACGTGCTCACGGTATCGGAATTCTCCCGCGATCGCATCCTGGAATATTTTCCGAAAGCTCGCGTCATCGTAATTCCTTGTACCATTCCGGAGTCGTGGTTTGTGGGGCCGGGCAACGTGGAGCAGCGCGACAACTATATCCTGCTGGTCACAGCCCCCGCACCCCACAAGAATACTGTGCGCGCCTTCAGAGCCTATGCCCGCTACGTCAGCATGGCGGGCGCCGGCGCCGCGAACCTGCGCGTCGTTGGACTGGCCGGCGCCGGAGAATCGTACCCTGCAATCGTGCGGGAGCTTGGGTTAAACGAGAAAGTAACGTTCGAGCCATTCGTTTCCACCGCTACCCTCCAGTGGCTTTACCGCCGTGCCAAAGCAGTTCTGGTTCCATCGCTGATGGAAGGTTTTGGTATTCCGGTGCTCGAGGGCATGGCCTCGGGAACCCCGGTGATTGCCTCGCGCGGCAGCTCGCTGTCCGAGGTCGGTGGGGAAGCAGTTCAATATTGTGACCCCATCGATGAGGGGTCGATCGCCGCCTCGATTTTTGAATTAAGTGAGAACCCGTCGCTGTCGATAGAGAAGGTGAGGAAGGGACACGTGCAAGCAGCAAAATTCCATCCACAGATCGTGCACCGCCAGGTTGATGAATTCTGGTTTCAAATCGCGTCCGAGCATGCGGCAGAACCATGACGTGGCTTTTGCCTTGGGAGAACTCTTCCACCTTAATCAGGAAAGTTGAGAGGCAGCGCATGATGTACACGTCCAGAATCCGAACCAACCGCATCGTCCGGGCAGTGAGTAACCGTTGGCAGAGATGGCAGAAAGCCGGTTACTATAAGCGGCTATCCGTCAGCGAAGCCTTTTCGGACATCTACCGGTCGCACGCCTGGGGATCCTTTGAGGATCGGCCCTTCTGCTCCGGAGATGGATCGATTCGCGAGGAAGCCGTCGGCCCATACTGCGCAATGATTCGTGAATTCATTGCGGCCAACAATATAAGGCGCGTGGTGGATCTTGGCTGCGGAGACTTTGCCGTGGGTTCGCGATTCATAGGACCAGCAGTTCACTATCTGGGCGTTGATGTGGTGCCCGACCTCATTCGCTACAACCAGGAACACTTCGGCGCCCCTGGGGTCGAGTTCCGCTGCATCAATATCATCGAAGACCAGCTGCCCCATGGCGATCTTTGCCTGCTGCGGCAGGTGCTTCAGCATCTTTCCAATGCGCAGATTCTGCAAACTCTGAAGTCTCTGCGCCGCTACCGCTACGTCATCGCGACCGAGCATGTATATGCAGGCGCGGGTTTGCGTCGTAATCGTGACAAGCCGCAGGGTCCGGGGACCCGCATCCCGCGACGATCCGGCGTCTTCCTGGAGTCTTCGCCGTTCAACTGTCCCGCCAAACTCGTGCTCGAAGTTCCCCTGGCAGATAACCAGATCTTACGTTCTGTCGTCATCTAACCTTGCTCGCTCGTTCCTGGTCTGGTAACGGAATCATGAGATTTACCATCATCACCCCCACGCTCCAGAGAGATAGCCTGGTTAGGGCATGCAACTCGGTTGACCGGCAATCCTTTTCTGATTGGCAGCACATCGTCATGGTCGATCGAGCAAAGCTCAACCGCGCATTGTTAGCGGAGATCGATCACCCCCAACGCTCTGTGATCAAATGCCCTGTACCTCACCATAACTACGGCAATACCTGCCGGCATAATGCGTGGGAACTGGCTACAGGGGATTATTGTCTGATGCTTGATGATGACAACCACTTAACCGACGACAACATACTTGAGGATGTAGCAGCAAATCTCGAAGACCGTCCGCATTGGGCACTCTTTCCCATCCTCCGCCGTGGAAAGCTGTTCTTCCATGATCCTCCCGGGCTGAAGGTGACCGATACGGCGAATGTGGTAGTGCGAAGAGACATTGCCCGTTGGCCGGATATTCTGGAGTATGCAGCAGACGCGCATTGGGTCGAAGGTCTGAAGGCATATCCGCACAAGTCATTGCCGGACTTTCGGCCGATCGTCGATATGCCAGTCCAGAGCAAAGGCAGATTCTCCGCGAACAGGTGGGACATCGGCGAAAAACTGGCTCGGACCTGGCGCGATATCGAGTTGCTCTACAGCAAGCGCGGCAGCACGCGGCATTGAAACACCCGAGGTTATCAGTAATGTCCTCTCCCTTACCAACATCGTTTGATTCCGCGTCTTACCGTAGGTACAAGAGTGTCCTGGCGTGGATCGTACTATTCGCATCTTCTCTAATCTGCCTCTCCATCGATTACCGGCTTCGCATTCTAGCGTCCGACGACTCCTATATCCATCTGCGCATAGCAACCCACCTCATGACTACTGGCCACGGATACTTCAATCTGGGCGAAAGGGTAATGGTAACCTCTTCACCCGTCTGGACAGTCCTGCTGGGTGTGAGTGCGTGGCTTTGTCATGGTTTTCCAGCGGCTCTCGCACTTGAGACAGCCAGCATGGGCCTCGCGTGCACCATGAGTTTCCTGATGATTTCCCGGAATCTACATCTGGACAGTCTTCGAACTATCGTTCTATCTCTTATTCCGCCAGCGGCGGTTTTCCTCATCCTGCTTCAAAGCACCATCCAGCAAATGGAATCGTCCCTGGCAGTTGGGCTGGTCCTGGCCTCGATTTACTTGTTCGAGGCCGGGAATGTTTGGTGGCTAAGCCTGTTGGTACTTGCAGGCTTTACTCGCTACGAATACTTCGCGGTGCTATTAGTGGTTGCCGGTGCAGCTTTTGCTGCAAAGCGCCTAAAACCGGCGCCCACCGTCATCGCAGCTATAGTCTTTTCGGTTATCGCTTTATATCTCCTTTATCAATATGGAACTTTAGTGCCAAACACACTAAGGGCAAAAGCGGCCGTGTATGTAGGCTCTTACGCCCGTACAGCTGCGTCCTTAGGCCTCGGACTTTACAAGCCTCTGGCTGTATTGCGCACCTGTCTGCTGTTGACCGCCCTGATAGCGCTTGCAACCGGCAAACTGCAGCGAAGGCTCATGGTTCCTGGCGTTATGGTTTCGGCGGGCGCGCTCCTGGACCTTTGCTACGTATTGAAGAGAACCATGATATTCCCTTGGTACCGCCCTCTCGCATCTACGCTCATCGTGCTAGGGCTTATCTTAAGCGTCCCTGCCTTCGAGGGCAGGGGTTGGAGAAGGTACGTTGCTATCGCGGCCCTTCTGGTATTTATGGATCCCATCACTTCAGGGAAGGAACTTGCAGCCTACGCTCTTAATAATGCATCGTTGGATGGTGCTGACCGGTTCGATATTCGAACGATAGAGTACCTGTCTGTCGGACACTCCATTTATCAAGAGTGTCCAGGCGCCAGGCTAATGAGCTCTGAAATCGGAGGCCTCGGAGAGGGCTTCGAAGGCGAGATCCTTGATGCAGTCGGTCTGGCGACGCCGTCGGCAATCAAGTATCACCCCATGCGAGTTCCCGATGAGAGAAGTTCCGGCGATCTGGGGGCGATTCCTACTGGCTTTGTTAGCGAAATGCGCCCTGACGTAATCGTGAGCTACGATGTGTTTGCGCAATCACTCTTGAAGAGTTCCGACAGATCAATCTATACCGAACTGGTTTATCCGCCGCTGCCTGCGGCCGAGATGTCAAGCTACGGCAATTGGAGTCGACATCGTTTGTATATCCTGGTGGCAAGAAGCGGAGTATGTTCTTCAACCGGCCTTGATGCCAGGGTCAGGCAGTCTCTTCTGGTGCGTTAAGCAAGACGATGAGGGCTTGGGCCGCATCGTCCCCTCGTACTGCGCGACGTAAGCAGGTCTGCTCTATTGTGCCAGCGCGGCTTCAATGGCAGCGGTAACCTGGGGAGAGTCTGGAGTGACCGCCGGCTCGAAGCGTTCCACCGGCTTGCCATTGCGGTCGAAGAGAAACTTGGTAAAGTTCCACTTGATGTCGCCGCCAATCTGCGGGTTCACTGACTTATCCGTCAAGAAGGCGTAGAGCGGCGCCTTATCTTCACCCAGCACACTGACCTTGGCCATCATGGGAAAAGTTACATCGTACTTGTTGTGGCAGAACGTCTTGATCTCCGCATTGGTGCCCGGCTCCTGCGAGGCGAAATTATTGGCCGGAATGCCGACGATCACCAGACCGCGGTCCTTGTACTTCTTATAGAGCGATTCCAGGCCGGCGTATTGCGGAGTGTAGCCGCATTTGCTGGCGACGTTCACCAGAAGAAGAACCTTGCCCCGGTAACTGCGCAGGCTGACCGGCGGGCCATCGATGGACTTCAAGGTAAAGCTGTAAACGCTTTTCGCCGGTATGGCCATGCAGACCCCGGCAGCCAACAACGTGACAATAAGGGCTAATTTGCGCACAGAAGCCTCCCAATATGTCCCGATGATACAGCACCCGCTTTAATCGATTGTCAATCTATTGTCACTAAACGTCGCAAAGGTCGGCAGCCTGCAGGAGCGAGGCTTTGGGATCGCCGGTAGGGAGGAACTCATGGGCAACATATCCTTTGTAGCCGGATTCCACAATCCCCCGCATCACTCCATCCCATTGCACCTCCTGCTTATCGTTCAGCTCGTGGCGCCCCGGGACACCGCCGGTGTGGAAGTGGCCCAGCCATTGAATGTTCGCCTGGATGGTTGCAATCAAATCCCCTTCCATGATCTGCATGTGATAGATGTCGTAGAGCAGCTTCACATGGGGGGAATTTACTTCCTGCATCACCGCCACACCCCAGGCGGTGTGGTCCGCCATGTAGTCCTTATGGTTAACCTTGCTGTTCAAAAGCTCAAGGCAAAGGACCACGTTATTGTCTTCGGCAATTTTCTTCATCCGGTTCAACCCCAGAATTACGTTTTTGGCGCCCTCTTCATCGGACATTCCACGGCGATTTCCAGAAAACGTAATGACATTGGGCACGGCCGCTTTTGCGGCCAGCGGGACGTTCTTACGCAGTCCTGCCTCGATCATGTCGTGATTGGCAACTACGTTGAGGGCATCAGGAATCGTTCCCGCCTCGACGTAGGCCATGGTACAGATCAATCCATACTTCTTCGGCGTTTCATACTCCGCGGGTTCCAGAAGGTCGACTCCCTTCAATCCGATCTGCGCCGCATAGGCGCACAACTCGTCCACGCTCATGTCTTTGTAGCACCACCGGCAGACCGACTGCCGGATGTTGCCCTTGCGCTGGATCGGACCTTCTGCCGGAGTTGCGGCTTTCTCCTGGGCCCAGGAAATCGAGGAACTAGAGGCTAGCGCCGTGCCGGCGATTGTACTTTTAAGCATCTTGCGACGAGAGATGGAAGACATATGGACAGCCTTTCGGATCTTGGTGAGTGCACGCACGTATTTAATCATCTTTTGCTTCCACTGGACCAAGGTGCATTCTCGGCAAAGGCCGGATGTACAATTTCAGCGCGGACGCACCCATGAATGACCAAGCATCCTCATGCACACAATCCTTCGCGTCATCGTACTGCTCTCGCTGCTCACCTCCCCTCTTGTGGCCCAGGTAGCCGTCTTCTGGCAGCCGGGATTCCCGGCCGTTTCCAGCCAGCCGCTGGATCGCTCCACCCTCTCCGCCGCGCTGAAAGATACGCATCTCTCCTTCCATCTCTCCTTCTTGGACCTGAAGGCTTTGCAGGCTCCCGATGCTCTGGCCAACACCGAACTCCTGGTGCTCCCTTACGGCTCTGCTGTTCCCGCCGATGCCTGGACGGCAATCGACAAATATTTGCACCACGGCGGAAATCTTCTCGTCCTCGGCGGGCAGCCATTGCGCGTACCCGTTACGCAATCTAACGGAACTTTCGTCCAGGGCCGTCCGCAGGATACCTACGCCCGCGTGCTGGATCTGAGCCACAGCTACCAAGTCCCCGTACCGCAGGATGCTCACTTTGCCTGGAAGCCGGGCTACTCATTTGCCACAACTCCCAAGGTGCAGGCCGGGAAGTTCTTCACCGTGGAGGGTCGTCTGAACGGGCTTGGCTACATGGTCGACTCGACCGGCTTGCTGGTCGCAGCGCCCGTGATTGTTATCGACCACCCACCGGGTGGGGCGATGGCCGGAAGCCGCATCGTTTGCCTCGACTTTCAACCGGAAACCGGATACTGGGAGAGTCAGGACGGAATGGCTCTCATTCGCCAGTCTGCCGCTTATGCGCGGCAGGGATCCACTAGCCTCTCGATCGAGACCCTTTTCTCTGTCATCAGACCGAACGAGCCTCCGCAGATCACTGTGCATCTGCTCCAGCTCACCCCGGAAAAGGGCGAAGTGCGGGTGGAGCTCTTATCCGCGGATAAGGTCCTTGCCACCGCTACCCTGGCAGTTGAGAAGGGCCAGATCGCCGATCTCCCGGCGCCTTTCCGTACGCCGCTCCCCGCGGGGTTCTACATGGTCCGCGCTACTTATCTTCAGCACGGCAGTTTTCGTGAGTTCTACGAAAATGGTTTCTGGGTCGCGGAACGCGCTTCCGTGGATCAAGGCGAAGCCCTGGGAGTCAATGGCAATTTCCTTACCCGCGCCGGAAAGCCCTTCTTTCCTGTCGGCACCAATTACTTCACCACCGAAGAGAATGGCTGGGATTTCTCCGGTCCGCGCAATGCTTCCGTGTGGGAGAAGGATTTCACCGAGATGGCTGCGCACGGTGTCACTTTTGTCCGTACCGGCGTCTGGATGAAGAATGCCAAATTCATAGAGTCTGCAACAGGCGAGCCGAACGAACGTTTCCTTCGCAACCTGGAGGCCTTTCTCATCTGCGCACATCACCACGGCATCGCGGTCAACTTCACCTTCTTCGCATTTTCTCCAGTTTCCGGCGCGGCTGCCCAACCAGTCGATACGCCGCAAAAGAATCCCTACATCGATGAAGATGCGCTACGCGCGCAGCAGGCCTACGTACGCGCCGTGGTGACGAGATTCGCTAAAGTCCCATGGCTTTGCTGGGACCTGATCAATGAGCCAAGCTTCTCCAATCCGCAACAGATATTCAGAGGAAACATACCCAACGGAGATGCGGCGGAAGTAAGCGCCTGGCATGCGTGGCTGCAAGGCCGGTACAAAGATCTGAACGCCCTCGCAGACGCATGGGCAGAGACGCCGGAACAGCTGGGCAGCTTTGAAACTATCCCGCTGCCTAGTGTCGCGGACCTGACCTATGCGCGCCATGGAGATCCACGAGAGGTGCGCGCCGTCGACTACAACCTCTTCGCGCAGGATATGTTCAGCCGCTGGGTGCAATCCATGGTGGCCGTCATTCGCCAGTCCGGCAGCAGCCAGCTCGTCGACGTCGGGCAGGATGAAGGCGGCGTCACCAATCGCGTCCTTAATCAGTTCTATGGCTTGGCCGGTGTTTCCTTCACCACCAATCACACCTATTGGCAAGACGATGCCCTGTTATGGGACTCGATCGCGGCCAAGCTTCCCGGCATGCCGAACATTACCGGCGAAACCGGTTATCAACCCGTCTGGGCTCCCGATGGAACATGGCGCTACGACGAGCTCACCGGGCTGCCGCTCACTGAACGTAAGTGGGCACTGGGCTTCGCCGCCGGCAGCTCCGGAGCCGTGCAATGGGATTGGGCTCGCGAAGTCGATTTCGGCATGCAGCGCAGCGACGGTTCGGCCAAGTTATGGGAGCCCATGATGCAAAGATTGGGAGAGTTCGCTGAGCGCGCGGCGCCGTATGCAACCGGCTTCCTCAAACCGGATATCGCTCTCATCCTGCCTCAGTCCTTGCAGCTCTCTGTCTACAACGGGTTGGCCATTCAGGCGCAGCAGAATGCCGTCCGTGCACTCTATCACTACGCGCGTGGGGAAGCTTACGCAGTCGGCGAGTACCAGATTGCATCCCTGGGGTCGCCCAAGCTCATCATTTTGCCCTCATCGTTTGCGCTGACCGAAACTGCCTGGCAGGCAATCGTAGCCCGAGTGAAAGCCGGAGCCATATTACTGGTGACCGGCCCGTTCGCTGAAGACGCACACTTCCACCCGACGGGAAGGCAGGATCCGGTCGGGCTGGCTTACGTGAACGCTCCACTTACTCTGCGCAGCAACCTCTTTAAGTGGCCTGGTGGCGAAGAGGAGTTAACCTTTGCCGGCAATACGACCACGATTCTGAGCCGCGCACAAATGTACGGAGACAAGGACTGGGCAGAGCAGCCTCTGGGGAAGGGAAGAATCCTGTTCGCCGCGCTTCCCATCGAGCTCAACCAAAATCTGCAGGCCGTGGGAGATGTTTATCGCTATGCGATGAGGGCGGCGAACATTTCGCCAACCTACACCACGACCTTGGCCGATCCGGGTATGTTGATCTGTCCTACCCGCCTGCCTAAAGCCACCCTTTATGTACTCACATCCGAATCCAACCAGAAGGCGATCTCTTTTCACGATGAACGCAGCGGTAAGGACTTCTCCGGCCAGCTTGAAAATGGCCGCGCAGCTTTGCTGTTGATCAGCGATGAAGGGAAGCTGATCACCAGCTATAACTGGCCAGCGCACTAGCCTCAATTTCTCACGGCCTGGTCCGTAACGAATGACGGGTGCCCCATATCTGCCAAAACCGGGCAGATATGGGGCACCCGTCATTCGTTACGGATTGAGATCTCACTACCGGCCATCGCTTACCCAGGGGGCCTGTGAGAAATTCAGGCTAATCGCCCTCCTTTTCGGCTCACAGACGCCTTACTGCGGAGGAACAGCCGTGGGGTAGAGGTCGGGGAGCGGCTTGTTCTGTTGCTCCAGCAGTTCGGGACGAGGCAAGGGCTTGCGCGGGATCATCTGTTCGCGCATGGCGGCGTTATAGACGAAGATGGCTTCCACCACAGCCATCTGCTTCAGATCCGCGGACTGCAAACGCTCATAGGTGTCCATATTGGAATGGTGGGTGCGCGTCCCGTAGTCCATGGGATCCTGGATGAACTGAAATCCAGGGATGCCCACGGCGTCAAACGATAGATGGTCTGTGCCCCCTGTGTCCCGGTTGCTGATTGTCGTTACCCCCAAGTCCTTCAACGGGGCCATCCATTGCGCAAAGATCGAATCCACCGCGGCATTGCCCTGCGTATAGATGCCGCGAATCCTGCCTGTTCCGTTGTCGACGTTGAAATAAGCGGAGATGAGCTTCTGCTCGGGTTTTAGCGTGAGCGGCCCCGCCGGCTTCCTCAGGAACTCCGGCAGTTCCATCTGATCCGGAGCCGTGGACAGCGGGAAGCTGCCGAAGTGTTGGGTGGCGTATCCCATGCTTCCAAAGAGTCCTTGCTCCTCGCCGGACCATAAGGCTATGCGGACGGTCCGCCTGGGCTTGAACTGGATCGCATTCAGAATGCGCATCACCTCCATTGCAACGATCGAGCCCGCACCGTTATCCGTAGCGCCTGAGCCCGAGATCCAGCTATCCAGATGCCCGCCGACCATCACTACCTGGTCCTTCAGCTTGGGATCAGTTCCGGGAATTTCGGCAACCGTGTCGAAGCCATGCTCGTGGTCTCCCGTGAACTTCGTCTCGACGTCCATCTCAATCGAGACAGGAACGTGGTTTTGGAGTAGTCGAAAGACCCGGCCATAGCTCTCAATCTGCGTCACCACTACCGGAAATGAGACAGCAGTATCTTTGTGATAAGGAGTGCGCCCCAGCGCGGCTCCGTTGTCGTCGAAGATGATCCCCGTGCCCCCACCGTCTTTGCCATCGCGACTGGGTACGATCACGCCTGCTACTTTCTCCTCGGCCAGAAACGGAATGAGCTCCTGGAGAAGTTTTGTGCGCTTGATATAGCGTTCGCGCGCCGCTGCCTCGTCATTTCCTTCCAGAGGAAGGGATTCGAGCTCCTTAAGATCCTGGTCGGAATAGCGCACAAAGAAAGGCTTATCGGGTACCGGTACATTACGCATTGCGCCGAGCAAGACAATCTTGCCGGAAAGTTTTCCTTTGTATTTGGCTATGTCGGCCGTCTCGTTGACCACAACCGAGACGGCCTGCGCGGTCACGGGCCCGTTGGTAGAGGGCGACCACGGCGTGGCCTGGGCTACGAAGACAGCCGTATCCGGTTCTGTCATACGGACCCAGGTGTTGAGCTGCTGCCAGCCCATGCCGAACTCGCCCCAGTCTTCCAGGTGCGCGTTGACGCAGCCCATCCTGGTGAGCTGGTCTCGCGTCCACGCGTTGGCCTTGGCCATGTTGGGCGAACCGGTCAGACGGGGTCCGATGCCGTCTATCAGGCCTCCGGCGTAGTCCATCACGTGGGAGTGCTGCAGTCCCTCCTCGCGTATGGCGTTGTACGCATTCAGGTCGATTGACTCGGTGGTGGGCTGCTGTACATCGGCTGCGGGGGAGCCCACGGTTAGCAGCACGAGGGCCGCGGTAAAGACCAGGGTGTGCCTTAGAACCATGAAGATCGCCTCTTATTCTGTATTCATGCTATCTTCCGCTAGCAACGCAGGGCCCGCGAAGGCCAGCTTCGGATGATCGCGCCTGGGGTGTACGGTACAAGCAAAGTTCGGTCCGAGAACGTTATCATGGAAATGGCTTTCTTAGAGCAGGTGGAGACCCGCATGAATAGCGAGAAGAAAAGACTGCACCTTCGGGAGACGCAAAATCCCTTAACTGGCCCGGTTAGCCGCCGCTCATTCCTCTCGTCGCTGGGCGCCGTCGGCGTCGCTGCGACTGCCGTCCCCATAGCGGCGGGGGCGCAAACAGCACCGCCCATGGCGCCCACGGCTAGCGACACCGCCGCGGAAACAATCGAGGGCGCAATCCCTGTCAGTCTGCGTGTCAACGGCAAGGAGCTTGAACTCGAAATCGACCCGCGCACCACGCTCCTGGACTGCCTGCGCGAGACCATCAGCCTCACCGGCACCAAGAAGGGTTGCGATCACGGACAATGCGGAGCCTGCACCGTACACGTGAATGGCCGCCGTATCAACTCCTGTTTGACCCTGGCGGCCATGCACCAGGGAGACGAGATCACTACCATCGAAGGACTCGGCCAGCCCGGCAACCTGCACCCCATGCAAGCATCCTTCGTCAAGCACGACGGCTACCAATGCGGTTACTGTACCTCGGGCCAGATTATGTCCGCCGCGGCCCTGCTCAAGGAGAAGTGCGGACCCTCCGATGCTGATGTCAAGGAGCTCATGAGCGGCAACATTTGCCGCTGCGGAGCCTACCCCAACATCGTTGCGGCCATTCAAGACGTCCGCCGGCAGGCATAGGAGATCGCACATGGAAATGTTCAAGTACACCCAGGCTGCCGGCATACCGCAGGCCATTCAGGCCGCGGCCCAATCCAGCACCGCGCAACAGGGCGCGCAGGTCAGGTTCATCGCTGGGGGAACAACCTTGCTCGATCTCATGAAGTTGAATGTCGAGCGGCCCACCCAGGTCGTCGATATCAATCGCCTGCCGCTCGATAAGGTGGAAAAACTTTCGGACGGCCGCCTGAAAATCGGCGCGCTGGTGCGTAACTCCGATCTGGCTCATGATCCCACGGTTTCGAGCGACTACTCGGTTCTCTCCCAGGCCCTGCTCTCGGGGGCTTCCGCGCAGCTTCGCAACATGGCGACCACGGGCGGCAATCTTCTGCAACGTACTCGTTGCATGTACTTCCGCAACGAAGCCATGGCTTGCAATAAGCGCGAGCCCGGCTCCGGCTGCTCCGCCATCGAAGGCGACAACCGCACCCTCGCCATCCTGGGCGCCAGCAAAGACTGCATCGCGACCAACCCCTCGGACATGAACGTCGCCCTCACTGCTCTGGAAGCGACCATTCATATTCAGGGCTCGAAGGGCGAGCGCGAGGTTCCCATCGGCGAGTTCTTCCTGGTTCCCGGCAACACCCCGCAGCGGGAAAACGTGCTTGAGCCGGGTGACCTGATCACCTTCGTCACTTTGCCGGCGCCCAGGGCCAATAGCAAACAGGTCTACCTGAAACTACGCGACCGAGCCTCTTACGAATTTGCCCTTTCCTCGGCGGCTGTTGTGGCTGAGGTCAGCGGCGGAAAACTGGTCTTTGTCCGCGTTGCCCTGGGAGGCGTGGGCACCAAGCCCTGGCGCTCGCTCGAGGCAGAGAGGGCATTACATGGCAAAGCTGCGGACGAGAAAACATTCCGCCAGGCGGCCGAGGCGGCTCTGCACGGTGCGCAGCCGCAAAGCGAAAATGGATTCAAGGTCGAACTCGCCAAGCGCTGCATCACCCACGCTCTCACCCTCGCCACCAAACAGGCGTAAGACGACCAGAGGAGAAAGACCCATGGCATCTATACTCAACCTTCCTCCCCGAACCAACGCCGGGCTGCCCCGCGTCGATGGTCCGCTCAAAGTCAGCGGCGTCGCCATGTATACGTCGGATCACAATCTGCCAGGCATGCTTTACGCTGTGCCGGTGTGCGCCACGATCGCCAAGGGAACCGTCACAGCCATCGACACCAGCGGCGCCCAGCGGATGCCGGGAGTCAAAGCCGTGTATACGCGCCAGAACCTGGGAAAGCTCTTCCGGTCTGCTCCGTCCCCAGATGGCTTGTCGGGGTATCTCGACGAGCGCCGTCCGCCTTTCGATGACGACGTCATCCGCTACTACGGACAATACGTCGCTGCGGTGGTGGCACTTACCTATGAACAGGCTGTCGCCGCCGCCAATGCTGTCAAGGTGAGCTACAAGGCGGAAAAGCCTGATGTGCGCCATGACCTCGAAACAAATGACAAGCTCAACGTCGACAGCCATCGCGGGAATCCAGACGAGGCCTTCCAATCCGCCCCGGTCAAGGTGGACGAGACCTACGTCACGCCGACCGAGACCCACAACCCGATTGAACTGCACGCCAGTGTCGCCAGCTGGGATGGACAGAACTTTACCCTCTACGAGACCACGCAGGCGGTCATGAACCATCGCGACGTGTTAGCCCAGATGCTCGGGGTGCAGCCAGAGAACGTCCGCATCATCTCTCGCTTTCTGGGCTCCGGCTTCGGCGGCAAGCTTTGGCCCTGGACACACTGCCTGATCGCTGCCTCCGCGGCGCGCAACCTGAACCGCCCGGTCAAGCTGGTCGTGACCCGGGACATGATGTTTCAAACCGTTGGGCATCGGCCGCGTACCCAGCAGCGAATCCGCCTTGGCGCCACGCCCGACGGCAAACTTGTTTCTCTTACGCATGACTCGCTCAATCACACCTCCATCCTTGACGACTACTCCGAGGGTTGCAGCGAGGCCACCAGCTACAGCTACAGCACGCCCAATCTTCGCGCTGCGTCTGGCCTGGTCCGGCGCAACGTCGGCACCCCAACCTCCATGCGTGGGCCTGGCGCTGTACCTGGGCTTTTCGCGCTGGAGTCGGCGATGGATGAACTGGCCATCAAGCTCAGCATGGATCCGATCAAGCTCCGTCTCCTGAATGAGCCTCAAATCGACGAGGGCAAGAACATGCCTTTCTCTTCGCGCCACTTCGTCGAGTGTCTCAACGTCGGGGCAGAAAAATTCGGCTGGTCGCAGCGCACGCCCCAGGTCGGCTCGATGAAGAAGGACGGCTTGATTCTGGGCTGGGGGGTTGCCGGCTGCTCCTGGATCGCCGAGCGCATGGCGACTGCAGCCGCTGTGGACCTGCATGACGATGGCACCGCTCGGGTCTCCTGCGGCACTCAGGATGTTGGTACCGGCACCTACACCGTCCTTTCGCAAATTGTTTCCGAAAGGGTCGGCATCCCGCACGATAAGATCGAGGTCGTTCTGGGCGATTCGGATCTCCCGCCCGGGCCTATCTCCGGCGGCTCGTGGGCTACTGCGTCGGTTATTCCGGCCGTCCTCGACGCGATTGAGAAGGCGCAACAACTTCTCTTTCTGATCGCCAGTCAAAGCCAAGAACCGGGACTGGCCGGGCAGAAGCCGGAGCTGATGGCTTTTACTAACGGGTGCGTGCATCTTAAGGACAAATCACCTGACACTGGGGTCAGGTATGAGCAGATCCTTACTGCCGGCAACATCCGCTCCGCCTCGGGCCAGGGGAAGTCCGAGGGCACCCTTGGCGATCCCAATAGCAAGTACTCCAAGCACTCTTTCGGAGCCCAGTTCGCGGAGGTGACTTGGCAGCCTGAGACTGCGCGTCTCCGCGTTTCTCGGGTGGTGACTGTGATTGACGCCGGCCGCATCATTAATCCCAAGCCCGCCCGCAACCAGATTGAGGGCGCGGTCGTGATGGGTGTCGGCATGGCGCTCTTCGAAGAGACGGTCTATGACCCGCGTTTCGGCGCTCCGATTAACAACAACCTTGCTGATTACATTGTGACCACCAATGCCGATTGCCCGGAGATCGATGTCATCTTCCTCGACTATCCGGACAAGGTAATAAATCCTTTGGGCGCACGCGGGGTGGGGGAGATCGGCTTGGCCGGCATTGCACCAGCGATCACCAATGCGGTTTATCACGCCACCGGTGTGCGGGTGCGTAAACTCCCGGTGCGCATTGAAAACCTGCTTAGCCCATCGCTGCGGGTTTAGCAGGCTGCGCAGAAACTCTGGTCTCAGAAGGTACGGCTGAACAAGCCGCAGTCCCGGAGGAACGGCTGAAAATACCCAGGATGCAATCCTGGGGTACGTCTGAAATGGACTATTCGTGCGGGCAACCAACCCAGGACCATGTCCAGGGTAGCTTTCAGCCGTCCCTGCGGGACTGCTCGGTGGCACATGCTGACCCAGGACTAACGTCCTGGGCTACACTCAGCCACACTTGTCCAAATTAGCTTTCGGGGAGCTGCTGTTTTGCCTTTTTCAGCAACGACGCTTCGTGGCGAGAGAAAGAAACAGCAGGTCGCTCCACTACGCTGCGCTCCGGTCGGAGGCTGTGACTTTTTTGGTTTCTGTTAGGTTTTGGTGGCCGGAAAGCTCTGAAGAGCATCGGCTGACAAGCATCGTCGGGGTCCTTCGACTGCGCGCCATAAACCCTCTGTTAAACGATAGATCTGCGAGGCGCTTCGCTCAGGATGACGCCTTGTTGGAGTTTTAAACAACCCCTGAGGTACGGTTTTCAAGACACCCAAGCTGAAATGTATCCATTTTGCCAGTCGAAACCAGGTTGCATAGGGTGGCCACATTAGACAATGAACCGTTGGAAAGCCGTACCTCAGGGGCTAATGCTCGCTGCGGCGAGGTAGCCCTCATCAATCCTAGCCAAGTGCGGCACGGCTGAAGCCGTGCCCTTCGTAGAGAATTTTCCGCAGCCTGTTTAGCCCGACATCGACCGGTCAAGTTCTATGGCCTTTAGGCCCGAGATACGTTTTTCCCCTTCATGTAGCTGCAGAAATTTCAACGAAATCCGTACCTCACGACTGTGTACCTGCCCTGACGCAGTCTTGCACCATAACCCTTGCGGCTGCGATCATGGCTGCGATGCGAAAGGTTCCTTCATGCGCAATCGTTTCTTTATCATCGCCGCCCTGGCGGCAGCTTCCACGAGCCTGTTCGCACAAACGACGCCCGCTTGGCCGCCCTCTCCCGATCATCTGACCATGCCTCTGTGGCCCAACGGAGCGCCGGGCGCGCAGCCGGCTGCCGGGCCCGAAGGCGACATGACGACTGCCAAGGATGGCCGCCCCGGCGGAAAGCCGGTTATCCGTATCGGCAATGTCTCCAATCCCACGCTTACGCTCTACACGCCTAAAGGAAAGAACACCGGCGCCGCCGTGCTTGTGTTTCCTGGGGGCGGTTATCGCATCCTGGCCATCGACATCGAAGGGACTGAAGTATGCGACTGGCTCAATTCGATTGGCGTCAGCTGCATTCTGGTTAAGTACCGCGTGCCCGAGCCAGGCCCATACCCCAAGTCTTCAGCGCCTCTACAGGATGCTCAGCGCGCCCTCGGCATCGTGCGCTCTCACGCCGCCGAGTGGCACATCGATACAAACCGCATCGGAGTCCTGGGATTCTCTGCCGGCGCGCACCTGGCCGCCGCCTTGAGCACTCACTTCGACCAAAGACTTTACGAGCCGGTGGACGCGGCCGACAAGCTTAGTTGCCGCCCCGATTTTGCGATCATTATCTATCCCGCCTATCTTGCGCTCGCGGATCAGAACTACGCACTCAATCCAGACATCCATCCGACCGCTCAAACTCCGCCGACGTTCCTGGTGCAGGCTGAGGATGATCCAGTTCATGTAGAGAATGCCGTGGTCTATTTCCTTGCCCTGAAGAATGCCAAGGTTCCGGCTGAACTGCACATTTACGCCCAGGGCGGGCATGGTTACGGCCTGCGCCGGACCGCACTGCCCGTGACTACCTGGCCCCAGACCGCGGAGATATGGCTGCACACCATTCACATTTTGCCCGATTCCGGCGCCTCTAGTTACCCGGTCAAGTGAGCAGCTGAGAACAATGAAGAAATCCGCCTTTCTTTCTCCTATGTTCTTAGCGCTTCTGGCCGTTTGCCTCGCACAGAACACTGCTGTTCCTCTGGGAGTGCCCAAGCCAGGACCATCCACGGAGGCTCCCTATGCTCCGCAGCCTATCCTCCCCGGCGGAATCGTGGTCACGCTTTATCCCCCCGGCTCCCCCTTCCTTGATAAGGACCGTGTGCACGAGGCCGAGCAGTACAACATGAGCCAATCGGTGCCGGGACGAATCAACAGCATCGTCAACATACACAACCCGTCGATTGAAGTGCACACGGTCGACCGCGGACTGAATACCGGTGCTGCCGTGATCCTGGTGCCGGGCGGCGGACACAACACGCTGAACGTGGGCTCAGAGGGCGCGGACTTCGTTCCCTTTTTCTATAACTATGGGGTCAATACCATCATCCTGCGGAGCCGCCTGCGCCGCGACGGATACAACCCCCGGACCGATGAGGTCTACGACGCCCAGCAGTCCATTCGCGTGGTGCGGGCGCACGCCAAGGAATGGAATATCGATCCCAACAAGATCGGCATCATGGGTTTTTCCGCAGGCGCGGAGTTGGCTACCGCCGCGGCCGTGCTGTACAACGACTTTGACCAGAAGAACAGCGCTCCGGGCGATCCCCTCGCAGGTATCTCTTCGCGTCCGGACTTTGTGGGCGTCATCTATCCCGGTCCCACCCCCTTCGCTCCCAGCCGCGTTGCCCCGCCCATCCCGCGTAACGTGCCTCCCTCGTTTATCGCCTCTGCCGGCTCCGATGACCAGGTGCATGCCGTTTGGGCCGATGAGTACTTTGCCGCCATGCTGGCTCTCCGCGTGCCCAACCTCGAGATGCACATTTATGCCAATGGCCGGCATCCCGGGGATCTGCTGCGCGATGGCAGCCACATGACCGGCGGACTGACGGATCGCAACGGGATACCCTTCGGCACCTGGCAATTCCGCTTCATCGATTGGTTTCGCGATCTGGGCTTTTTGCAGAAGCCCGGCGTGGAAACCAAGGCAGCTAAGGACATCGCCTTTTATCTGAGCCAAGCTGCGCCCGCTGGCACGGGCGTTCCACGCGACACTCCCGTGTCCGGGGCCGCTCCGCCACCCACTTCGCAAAGACACTAGGTTCAGGTGCCCCTATGTCTGCCCGGTTTTGGCAGATTCGGGATTCCACAAACTTCAGCCCCAGAGTCTACAGAGTGTAGCTGACCATGGACCTGAAGACCTGTTGTTGGTAGAGAGTGACCGGTGGACGGCCGTGGAATCCCACATCTGCCAAAACCGGGCAGATATGGGGCACCCGTGTTTCGTTACGGATTGAGATCTCACTACCGGCAGAAATTCAGGCTGGGTTCAGGTTTTTGTAAAATTCGATATTTTTGGGTCCTTTTTAGGATTAGTAATTCAGCGGGGGCGGACGAAGGGGTTCAATGGGTTCTTTTTTATAGAGAAAGGAACTCCCAAGTCTGGAACAGAATTGAACAGGGGGACATAAGGTCCGGGGGTTTCCGAGGGGGTAAAGCGGTTGGCGACGGTGGGCCGGCCGGGACCAGGAGAAACAGCAGGTCCCTCCACTTCGCTTCCACGGCTCGCCGGGACAGGTCGCTCCGGTCCCACGGCAGGCTCCACGGCAAGCCGGGACAGGCGGGGCAAGCGGGATGACAATTCTGTTGGGTCCGGAGACGCCTCCGCGGCCGAGTTGGCGGCGGGCGAATCTTGTTGGTGGTCGGGGGCAGGGCTTGGTTGCGGGTCATTCGCTGTGGCCTGCTGCCGGCGAAGCCATTCGGCGGTATAGATTTGCGCGTTGGGAGCGGATTTCTTCTCGGAGGAGAGGGCGCGACGGTCGGGGATGAAGTTTTCCATGGCCACGATTATGGAGAGGGCCTTGACCTGGCCGGTAACGCTGCCTCGGGTCATTTGGGGGCTGAGGTTGGCGATTTCCCAGAGGCGGTTCAGTACTTGTTCGCGGTCGGGGCTCAGGCGGCGGATTCCGTCGGCCTCCTGCTGGACGAGATGTTGCTGCACTGCGGCACGGCGCTCGAGCATGTAGGCGCAGACACAGGGCTTGGCTTTGGTGTAGGCGGCGGAGTCGGGGTTGAGGCCGACCGCTTCGGCGGCATGACGGTCGGTCATGGCGCCAGAGAGGATCAGGTGGGCAAAGGCTATTTCCTGATCGGTGATAGGGTCGCTGACTTCATTTTTGGACATAGGTGGCTCCGGAAGTTTGAGAAGAGATGGAATTTGGGAAAAGCTATGGGAAGCAGGGTGGGACACATAAAAAATCCCGCCGCGGCGGGATGCTTGGATTGCCTTATTTTTTGACAGGGATCAAGTGTGACACCGGACAGCGGTAAAACTGTCCTTCGCTCGGGCTTAGTCCGTGAATTACCGGAAACTGCCGGTCAGGTGGCGTCCGCCGAGAAGCTGCTCCTGCCGAAATCGTCTGCTAACAGGATATAACGGTTCCGGAAGCGGGTTTGGCTACCGAGACTCTTTTCTTGAGTCAACGGTTATCGTTTTCGAGGTTACTTTTGGTCGGGTGGTCAGCGGCGCACTCGACCAGCCACCTTTTCCCAGCTACCAGGTTAAGCGATGTTTATAAGTGTCCGCTGACGGACATCGAACTGGGTTTGTGGACAGTTCGCGCTTCCAATCGTTTGTAAGTTGAAGAAACACAGCATAGATGCGAGGCCAGGCTTTGGTCCCCTGCGTGCCTTATCTCCAGGTGAAGGAGCGTTTACGTTTTTTCCTGAATAGGCGGATCAACAAGAGGTAGCCAGGATGTTGCGCAGAGTGATTGCTCTCAGTCTTATTGCTTACTCGATTGTGTTGCTCCAGGGGAAACAACCATCGTCTTCGGTGGCGGCTCCCGCTGGAACCGAGTTGCTATTCGAAGCTAAAGGAGAAGGCTCGCAGATCTACAGCTGTACTGATGGACATTGGACACTCAAGGCTCCCGACGCTAAACTCCTCGACGAACACAGGCAGGTGATCGGCGCCCATTTTGCCGGTCCCACCTGGCGGCTCCAGGATGGAAGCGAAATAAAGGGCAAAGCAATTGCTAGCCGGCCTGCGGAAGATGGTTCCTCTGCGGCCTGGTTGTTGGTACAGGCCGTTCCCGGGAGCGGCAGCGGCAAACTGGCGAATGTGCTCTACATCCGCCGGACCGAAACGCATGGGGGCGCCGCTCCTAGTGCGGCGTGTGTCAGCGGCGAAAACGCGGTTCCGTATACTGCAAAATATAGCTTCTATACCGGCAAATGATGGAACGTTTGCCGACCTCAAAAAGCGAGAACCCATGGCAAAGATTCATCACGCTGCGGCCGAGGGCTTTGCCGCGGGTGCGGCCAGCTACGTTGCCGGGCGGCCTGAATATCCGCATGAAATCGAAGCGTGGCTTAGCGGCGAGCTAGGGCTGCATAGCGGCAAAACCGTGCTCGATTTGGGCGCCGGCACAGGGAAGTTCTCGCGCAGCCTTCTGGCCACGGGAGCGAAGGTTATCGCCGTCGAGCCGGTACCGGCGATGTTGGACCAGCTGGTGCGGCACTATCCCGAGGTCGAAGCCAGAAGCGGCTCTGCCGGAGCCATTCCGCTGGGCGATGCATCGGTGGACGCGGTCGTGTGCGCGCAATCCTTTCACTGGTTTGCCACACCCGAAGCGCTTCATGAGATCCATCGCGTGCTTAAGCCCGGCGGTGCTCTGGGTTTGGTCTGGAACGTCCGCGACAACAACGTCGCATGGGTCGCGGCCCTTACCCGGATCATGAAGCGCTTTGAGGGTGATGTTCCCCGTTTCCATAGTCAGAAATGGCGAGGCATGTTTCCTGCTGACGGGTTTGGTCCCCTCCGCGAGAAGCGATTTCCTAACCCGCATACCGGCTTTCCCGAGCGGGTGATCGTCGACCGTATCTTATCGGTAAGCTTCATGGCGGCCCTCCCGCCGGACGAGCAGGAGCGTGTGAAGGAGGAGATCCGTGAAGTTATCGCTACCGCTCCGGAACTCGCCGGAAAAGCCCAGGTGACCTTTCCCTACGAAACGCTGGCTGTTGTTTGTAACAAGAGGACGTATACATCTGGATAGCAGATGCACTAAGCTTCTCCGCGAAATGGAGAGGCGTTTATGTCCGAGGCGAACAAACTCCTGTTGAGACGCTGGTTTGAGCAAGTCTGGAACCAGAAGAGCGAAACAGCCATCGACGAAATGTTTAGCCGGCAAGGCAAGTCTTACGGCTTTCCTGAAGCGGATGCAGTCCTGGTTGGACCTGAAGCCTTCAAGGCTGTGCACCGCACCTTTTGCGGCGCTTTCCCCGACGTGCACGTTGACGTGGAGGAGGTAGTCACGGAAGGGGATCGGGCTGCCGTTCGCTGGCGGGTCTCCATGACCCATCTCGGCGATCATCTCGGCTTTCCTGCCAGTGGAAAGAAGGTGGCAATGGGAGGCTCAACCTTTGTCATCGTCAAAGACAAACAAATCGTCGAAGGTTGGAACTATATGGACCTTCAAGCGCTGATGCAGAAGCTGCAGACCGCCTGAAGGCCGCTGCGATCATTTCTCCCAAACCCCGGAACCAGGACACCTGCCGCGCCGTAAGGAAGCGATGAGAGCCAATCTGCCTCACCTGGAGAAAGCACCATGGCGGCCCTACGGCAAGATTTGAGCTATAGCTTCAGGCGACTCTCCCGGTCACCCGGGGTGGTCTTCGCGGTCATACTTTCCATAGGATTGGGCATCGCTGCCAACTCCACCATCTTTTCCATGGTCAGTCGCTTTGTGTTCTGGCCCGCTCCTGTCGGCGATCCGGGAACGCTCATGGTGGTCCATACGACGCATGATGGCGATCGTTGCTGCAATAATTTTTCCTGGCCGCTGTACACGGACCTGCGCGACCAAAGCAGCTCTTTCTCCGGAGTCGCGGCTTACTATGAGCTGTTACCCGCGTCCATTGGCGGCTACGGGGAGCCGGAACGCGTCTGGGGCCAGTCCGCCACCTCCAACTTCTTCACCGTATCGCAGATTCGCATGAGCCTCGGCCGCGGCTTCTTGCCCGGCGAAGAGAAGGCCCCAGTGATTGTCCTTAGCCACCGTCTCTGGCAGCGGCGCTTTGCTTCCGACCCCGGCATTCTGGGTAAGGCTATTCCCATCTCCGGCCGCCCATTCACGGTCGTCGGGGTGGCGCCTCCGGGCTTTCGCGGTTTGGATCTGATACTCGATCCTGAATTCTGGGTGCCGCTGGGCAACGTAGAGCAACTTGCGTCAAGTGTTCCCAGCCGAAGCGCACGCGGCTTCCATTGGGTTTCGGTGGTCGGGCGCCTCAAACTTGGCGTTACCCAGTCTCAGGCTGCTGCCGAGCTGGCTGCCCTCGCTCAACGCTTCGCCAAGGAGTATCCCGATACCGATAAAGGCGGAGGCTTCCGCTTGGAAGCGGCTGGGTCGCTTCCCCCGCGAGATAAATCGACGGTGCTGCTGTTTATCGCAACCCTGTCGATTGTCGTGTTGCTCGTTCTAGGCATTGCCTGCGCTAATGTCGCCAATCTTCTGCTCGCGCAATCGGCCAGCCGGCAACGCGAAATGGCGGTTCGCATTGCGGTTGGAGCCACCCAGGGTCAGCTGGTGCGGCAGATGCTGTTGGAGAGCCTGTTGCTCGCTCTGGGCGGCGGGTTGTTGGGCACGTTTTTGACTTTGTGGTCCACATCGGCACTCTCCGCGTTTCGGATTCCTGCGCCTGTCCCGCTTGACTTGAGCATCCATGTCGATTGGCGGGTTCTGCTGTACACCTTCGTTCTCAGTGTGGGGACCGGGCTGTTGTTTGGCGTGCCGCCAGCGTGGATCGCCTCGCGGCCCATTCTGGCCAGTGCCCTGAAGGGCGAGGATGGACTGGTGCGTCCCGGCCGCCGGCTTACCCTACGCAACGTCCTGGTCGTGGCCCAGATTTTCATGTCCCTCGTTCTGCTCTGTACCACCGGGCTCTTCCTACGCAGCCTCGAACGAGCGGCGGGTATCGACGTCGGCTTTCGCTCGCGCGATCTGTTGATGCTGTCTGTCGATCCTCGCGTCCACGGTTATACGCCGGAGCGCACCACGCAATTTCTCGAGCAACTGCGGGAGCGGGTCGCAGCTCTTCCGGGCGTGGTTTCGGTTGCTGCAACAGACACTGTTCCACTCTCCGGGGGACATCGGAGCGATGCTTTCCATGGGGAACGGGATTCCAATTCCACCGGCCCCGATCCAGACGTCGAGCTTTATATGGCGACCCCCGGATATTTCGAGACCATGGGGATTCCGCGGGTCGCGGGCCGCGACTTCGCTCATGAAGCAGCCAACGCGCCCAAAGTCGCCATCGTCAATCGCGCCTTTGCGGAACGATTCTTTCCTAAGGAGAATCCTATCGGCCAACGTGTCACCGGGGGCGGAGTTTCTTACGAGATTATCGGCGTCGTCGAGAACATCAAGTCGCGGACCCTGGGCGAGGACACACGCTATGTCCTTTTCCGTTCCCTCGCTCAAAGCACGGGAAGCGATCCCTCGTTCCTGGGATATGAATTGGTCGTTCATTTTGCGGGCAATGCGACAGCCGTCGCGAGTGCCGTGCGCGGCCAGATTCACGATCTCGATTCCACCATGGCCGCATACAATCCAGAAACCATGCAGGAACATCTGCGGCAGGCGCTCTTTCTACCCCGCTTGGCAGGCACTCTCTTTGGCATCTTTGGCTTCATCGGGTTGGTGCTCGCTGCCATCGGCCTATACGGCGTCATGAGCTACTCGGTCAGCCGCCGCACGCGCGAGATTGGCATCCGCATCGCGTTAGGGGCGCAACTCCGCGCAGTCCATCGACTCATTCTTCGCCAGGGTATGATGCTCACCGTCATCGCCATGGCGCTTGGCCTTCCCGCCGCCTTTGCAGTAGCGGGATTGTTGAGTAGTTTCCTCTATGGCATCCGCCCACACGACACCATGACCTTCACCATGGCGCCTCTTTTTCTCGCCGGGGTTGCCTTGGCCGCCTGCTGGGTTCCGGCGTGGCGCGCAACCAGGATTGATCCGCAGAACGCTTTGCGCTACGAGTAGTTCTCGAGAGACGCGACGCTGGCTTCAGTGTCTGTTCCTGAGTGCGCAGCTTGTAGAAGGCGAAGCCGATCAAGTTGCTGAGAGCACATGCGCCTAGAATCTTGGCAGCATAGACAAGTGGACTGGCCACGTCGACGAAGGGATAGGCCGAGATCAGCAGGCTAAAGAGCGTGGCACAAAAGCCAATTAGCGATGTGAACTTTAGCCACCAGGGCATAGACCCGCGAAGAGCACTTACTCCCACTAGCGGGATGGCGAACATCGCCAGATAGGCGAGCTCGTATTCAGCAAGGCCGGCGTTGGAGAGCAGCTGGTAGGCCTCCTGCGCGTGCACCCCGATACTGGCCAGCACGAGCAGCAGAAATATAAGGACCGATGTGCAGAGAATGGAGTTCGCCGGCGTCCGCCAGCGCGGGTGGAGACGCGTAAACCAGGCTGGGACGAGCTCATCCCAGCCCACGGCCATGGGAAGGCGAGTGACTCCCGTAAATAGAAGGCTGGCCGCTGCGAGCAAACGCATCTGGATGAGAAGAATGGCGGTCACGGCAAACAGGCTGCCTATGCCGGTATTTCCCAGGGCTAAGCGAACGGTCTGTGGAATGGGAGCAATAAAGTCGATCTGCCCGCGCTGGTGAAAGGCAACCACAGAGCTGGTGCCGAGAATGAACATGGCACAGATGACGGGCGAAGAGATCCATACCGACTGCCCGATGCTTCGCGCCGCATGCTTGCTTTCTCCGGCCAGGATCGCGATGTATTCCAGACCGCAGAGCGCACCGAAAATCATTTGTCCGAAGAGCGCGAGCGAACGCAGGTTGGGAGGCGGAAGCTTCACCGCCAACTCCGGCCAATGGATGGGAACATGCCGCGAAAGCGCCCACAGCGGAAGTAGAATCAGTCCGCCATAAGCCAGCAGTATGGCGATGGCGCCAAGATTATGAATCCACTTGCCTACCTCCAACCCGCGCAGGGCAGAGACTGTGATCGCTGCGATCACCACGGAGAAGATCGCAAGCGAGGCAAGATGGTTCTCCGGAAGTCCGGCTGCGGAAGGGCCGATCAGGTAGGAAAGTTCCGTTGGAATGGCGTAGAGGATGGCGGCGGTGATGGAAATACCGTAGACCCAGATGTTCCAGGCAGTAAGGAATCCTCCCAGATCTCCGAATGCCTTGTGCGCCCAGACGTAGAGGCCACCCTCCAGCGGCCAGACTCGGTTGAGACAGATGACGGAGGCGGCCATAGGGATGTAGAAGACCAGCATGGCTGCGATCCAGGTGAGAGCCTGTGCCCGGCCAAGTCCCGCGGCGACTCCAACCCACGAACTGCCGACAACGCATAGGACCTGCGCCAGAACCAGATCGCGCAGTCTCAGGCGGCGTTCAAGGTGATGGTCGTCGCCGGAAGATCCGGGGTAATCCATGTTGTGAATTGGCACGGCAGCTTGGTGCTCAGCATACACGGGATGTACAAATCCCATCGGGCGGGGCTATGTAATTGGTTGCCAGGATTGGAGAGGAGTCAGAGCGAACGAAAGCGGGTCGCCAAGTCATCAGGAAGCATATTGCGCTCTGCGCCTTTATCCGCAACGACGCTTCTTGACGAGGGAAAGAAACCGCAGGTCCCTCCACTCCGCTACGCTCCGGTCGGGATGACAATTTTGTTGTGGGAATTGGCTTTGGCTCTGGTCAACGGAACTAGCAGCCGGTGGCATAACAAAATTGTCATCCCGACCGAAGCGCAGCGTAGTGGAGAACCAGATCTCAGGCGCGTTCAAGGTGGTGCTCGCCGCTGGAAGATGCGGGTTGATCAATTTCGCGAATTGGCACGGCTGCTAGTTCCGTTGACCAGAGCCAAAGCCAATTCCCACAACAAAATTGTCATCCCGACCGGAGCGCAGCGGAGTGGAGGGACCTGCGGTTTCTTTCCCTCGTCAGGAAGCGTCGCTGCGGATAAAGGCAAAACAGCAGCTCGTTTGGGCCGGAAGTCTGCCAGCGCCTGATGTGAAAGGAGCGTTTTGTCTTTGCGTCGATCGTATTCCGTGGACTCGGCCCGGGCAGGAGCTGCTCAGTTGCCTTTTGGCCAGTTGTTTATAAGGTTAGTGACGTTGATACTGCCGAGGCCGGTAGCAAAGTCCCAACCGGTGGTAGCAGGATACGCTTCGATCGCGTACATATCGGACGTAGAAAGGATGCCGTATCCGGCCGGCGAAGGATCGTAACAGTCATTAGTGCCAAAACACGGAACCACGTTATTGCCCACAGTTATGTCGTGGAAGATGCAGGAAGACGACACTCTGTTCCCCCTGGAGGCATTGCATACAGAAAGATTGGCTGTATCTGGCTTGGAGGCGGTTCCGTACTCACCCTTTGCCAGTGCGTAAAAGATCGGATCGGGGTTCCCCTGCGGGCCGCCGGCTTTCTGATTGATCAAGGCCTGGATACTGGCAAATTGAGGAGCCGAAAAGGAAGTGCCACCGGCACTGTTATACAACAGGATATAGGTGTCGTTTGTGTAATCACAGGGAGCTCCTCCCTCGGCGACATCTGACATACAGTAGAGGATCTCGTGCGACCACGCCCCGTTCGCGGCAAATAAGGAAACATCCGGCAAGTCGCGCTTGCCATCGTTAGGAATACCCAAAACTCCGTCCTGCCACGCAGGTTTGGCGTACACGAGGCTCGGAGCGCCGCTGCCGGCAACAATGTTCAGGAAACTCGACCCTGTCTCGCTGTTGCAGAACGCTACGCTGCTTTTGTAACCAAAGTACCGGTAAAGCATGCTGCTGGCACATGAATCGTTCCAGGGCATCTCTGGGATGTACGACTTCGCGGACCTTCCGATGGGGTCGTTGGTTGAGTTCCAGTATTGGCTATTGGCGCTCTCGTAGGTATCCAGAAAATCTGTGCCGCCGGTAGCGACATTGTAGGGCGTGGAGGCAAGGGCGTTGGCCGCAATTCCGCCCGTTGACCAGTTGGGAGAGGGCAGATCGAAGGGGTCGCAACCGGCTGCGCCGCCGTCGCCGGCAGCCACGAAGACCGACACTCCTTCACCGGCTGCCTGTTGCCACAAACCGTTTAAATATGCGTTTCCGCTCGGCCCTTCCTCGGCCTCGCAGCCAATGTAACTCAAACTCATAATGGGTGGAGGGCTGGCGCTGTCGAGCAGGTTTTGGGCAGCGATAAAGCCCCCGAAGTTAGTCGTAGTATCCGCGCACGAGGCTAGATCGACCGCCGCGTCAGCAGCTACAGCACCTGCCCACTCGGCATCAAGAGCGGCTTCCATTTCCGCGCCATTTATTCCCGGATCGGTGCACCCGGCGCCAGGATGAATCTCGGTGAACGTTCCGGAATACGATGCCAGGCCGAAGGTTGTGCGAAATGTGGCTACGTCGGCTCGATTGATATCGGTGTCTTCAAGAACCACCACGGTCTGTCCTTTGCCGGTGATCGGCTTGGTCGCTTTGTAGAGCGGGCCCACGTTATAGATTGTGGCGAAATCCGCCGGTGCTTCGTCATACTGCGGGATGCCGTTAAGGCCATCGGGACATCCAGTACAGGGGAAAGTAAAGCCCTTGTTCGATTTGATCACCGCCGGCTTGGGCAGGAAGTTATGCAGCGAGACAACACCCACCACCACCGGTGTGAGGGCTGCCGGGATCATAGGATCGCTGGCATTGGCAATATGCTGCTTGCCGTTCACCCCGTACTTATGGATCTCAGTATGAAACGCTTCCCGTACCTGGCCGGCCGTGCCGGATACATCGATGGTTAGCCCATTCTTGGAAACCGCGTTTACTTGAAGCCCGTGCGAGCTTAGCCAGCGGGAAACCGTCTCGATATCCTGCTGCGCCGGGCCGAAGTTCGTGCCCAGCTCCTCGGCCGTAAGCCATTGGTGATAGCTGGCGGAATGGGGATCCTGACGTTCGTCGATAGAACGTTCCAACGCCTGCTCTTCCTCCGGCCCGCGGCGCAGCTGCAGGAACATATGCGGCATGGGGAAGCTGTCATCGACCGCTCCCTGATCGTATTTTGCAACCGCAAGCGGATGGGTGTGGCCGGCAAGACGGACTAAATTAGTTTCATCGACAGCATCTGAGATATGTGGAGCGGCGGCCGGCGATCCCGCGGGAGTGGCGGCGAGGGCGGGACCCGATAGGCCACTGAGGGCCAGGATCATCAGCAGACCGAAGAGTAGCGCGTGCTGTAAGTAGCGGAGTAAAACCATGGGGGAACTCCTTGGAAATTTGAATGACCCGTTCTTAACCTGGCCCGAAGGAAATGGCTGGAGTATACAGGCACTTCGAGGCGGAGCTGGAGTAGCTAGTTTGGATCGCATGAAGGTAAAAACCGCTAGAGATGAAGATGCTCTCCTCTTCGAGCACCAGCAAGCATGGGAGGACTGGTTGTCGCGGAACCATCGCGAGGCAACCGGCGTGTGGTTGCGGATCGCGAAGAAAGGATCAACGATTCGCTCGTTGACCCACGCTGAGGCGTTAGACATCGCGCTCTGTTTTGGATGGATCGACGCACAGAAGAAACCGGAGAGCGCCGGCGCATGGCTGGAGCGATTTACTCCGCGCGGCAAGCGAAGCATCTGGTCGAAGCTCAATCGGCAGAAGGCGACGGCGTTAATAGAATGCGGCCGGATGAGAGACAGTGGGCTCAAAGAGATACTGCGTGCTAAAGAGGATGGACGGTGGGAGCAGGCCTACGACTCACCGCGCAACGCGACTGTGCCGGAGGATTTTCAGGCTGCGCTGGACAAGAGCGCGAGGGCGAAGGCATTCTTTGCCACCCTGGAAAGCCGAAACCGCTATGCGATTCTGTTCCGTATTCAAACAGTGAAGAAAGCGGAGACGCGGGCGCGCAAGATCAGCCAATTCGTTGCCATGCTGGAAAAGCACGAGAAAATACATCCCTGATCGGGAGCGATGATGAACGAGTTAGAGCATGCCTTATCGGCAGCAGCGCCGGCCCACATCCTGGAAGGGATGCAGAACGAGCCTTAGCGAAAACCCGGCGTTTCCCGGGGTGTGTGAGTATGCTGAGAGAACGAGGAGTTTTGAATCGATGCGCTCTCTCTGTCTGCTGATGGCTGTCTCTGTTTTCCTGCCTGTTACGCGGTTGCAAGCGTCTGCCGCGGCAGGATCGGCAACCTATGATCCCCGGGTGACCTTTGCGCCGCTAACCCTGCCCGATCCGGTGAATGTATACCGCTCAAGCGATGGCGCCCCTGGGCCTGCGTACTGGCAGAACGAGGCGGATTACGAGATGCACGCAACGCTGGATACTGCTGCCAAGGTACTCAAAAACGACGAGGTTATTACCTATACCAACAATAGCCCCGATTCGCTGACCAGCCTCTGGATCCACATGGAGCAGAACATCTATCGCAAAGATGCACGCGCGTGGATAGTGAACAGCGGACCCCGGAAAAAAACGCCGGAGCCCGACACCGAAGACAATCCCAACGGGCGCACGACGGAAGGGTTTGTGCTGGAGTCGGTCTCGATCGAGCACGGCAAGGAATTGCAGAAGGCTGACTACCTGGTAGAGGATACGCGGATGCAGATCCGGCTGCCGCAGCCCATGGCGCCGAAAGGCAGCGTGCTCAAGATCCATATCAAGTATCACTACCAGATCCCAGGCGTATGGGGCGGGCGCACGTCGTGGGGTTCCTCGAAACAAGGAGATATCTACGACATCGCGCAATGGTATCCGCGGATGTGCGTCTATGACGATCTTCGCGGTTGGGACACGCTGCCCTATATCGGCAGCGAGTTTTACCTGGAATATGGTCACTTTGACTATTACGTAACCGTGCCTAGCGCGATGATCGTGGCCGGCTCGGGGGAGCTGGTGAATCCTAAAGAGGTACTTACCAGCACGCAGATAGCGCGACTGGAAGAGGCCCGTAATAGCGACAAGACGGTGTTCATCCGCACCGCGGCTGAGGTGAACGATCCTGCCAGCCGGCCAAAGGTAGGCGGCACGCTCACCTGGCATTTCCATATGGACCACACCCGCGATGCGGTCTGGAGCGCGAGCCCGGCGTTTGTGTGGGATGCCGCGCGCATCAATCTGCCGGACGGGAAGAAGAGCCTGGCGGAGAGCGTATACCCGCCGCAGAGCGGCGGCGATGCTGCGTGGGGGCGCTCGACAGAATACGTGAAGGATACTGTGGAGCGTTTTTCCCGCGACTGGTTCCCCTATCCGTACCCTGCAGCAATCAACGTAGCGGGCTTTTCGGAAGGCATGGAGTATCCGGGCATCGTCTTCGACGGCATCGACGACAAGGGCAAGACGCTTTTCTGGATTACCGCGCACGAGATTGGGCATTCGTGGTTCCCCATGATCGTGGGGTCGAACGAGCGCCGGAATGCCTTTATGGATGAGGGTTTCAACACCTTCATCGACATCGGCGAGTCGGCCGGGTTTCAGGGCGGCGTCTATGGACCAAAGCGCGACTCGGAGTACTCAGCGGGGGGCGAGCCGCCCGACACGATCCTCAAAGTGCTGGATGATCCGGCTTTGCCAGTGCTGTTGATGCCGGCTGACGCCTACACCGGGCCGATCCTGCATCCGGTTAGCTACTTCAAGGGAGCGTATGGAATGGTGTTGCTGCGGGAACAGATTCTGGGCAAGCAGCGTTTCGATTGGGCCTTTCGCAAGTACATACGAGACTGGGCATTCAAGCATCCCGCTCCTTCGGATTTCTTCCGCGAGATGAGCAGCGAGGGTGGAGAGGATCTGGATTGGTTCTGGCGCGGCTGGTACATGAACAACTGGCGCTTCGACCTAGCGGTCACCAAGATCGACGGCGACCAGGTGACGTTCGTGAACAAAGACCAGTTGGTGCTACCGGCAACCGTGGAGGTGCGCTATACCGACGGTACGACCACGCGCTTCCGCCTGCCGGTCGAGACCTGGGAAGCAAAGAGCGAGGTGATATGGACTGGCGATAAACCGGTGGCTTCGGTGAAAGTGGATCCCGATCACGTGTTGCCGGATGATGATCGCGCCGACAATTCCCTGGAGGCCAAATAGCGGGGGCTGTGGGAAGCTCTTGCCATGGGGACGATCCTGCAGGACCTGCGTTTCGCGCTTCGCCAGCTGCGCAAGCATCCAGGCTTTACTTTTACCGCCGTGGTCATCTTCGCCTTGGGCATTGGCGCCAGCACCGCGATCTTCGCCTTTGTCGATGCGGCTTTGGTCAAGCCGCTGCCTTATCGCGACCCGTCGCGGCTGGTGGCCCTCTATGAGCGCATTCCGGTCGGCGACCGGTACCATCTGTCTGACTTTGACTATCTCGAATGGAAGCGGCTGAATCGCAGTTTGTCGTCGCTCGACGTGTATCGGCCCGAGGGCTTCGAGCTCACGTCGGCGACCACTCCAGAGGAGGTATCGGGCGCACGGGTAAGCGACGGCTTCTTCCGCACCCTGGGCGTGGTTCCGTTTCTCGGCCGGGATTTCCGGCCGGGCGAAGATGAGAAAAGCTCCCAGCCGGTGGCGATCCTGAGCTACCAAACATGGCAGAAGCGCTTCGCAGCAAGCAAGAGCGTATTGGGCCAAAGAGTCACGCTGGATGGGCTTCCGTTGGTTGTGGTTGGCGTCTTGCCTCGCGGTTTTCATTTTGCGCCGGTAGAACCGGCTGAATTCTGGACCACGCTGCATGGGTTCTGTGAGGATATGCCTCATGATTGCCATGCCCTTTACGGCGTTGGACGACTGAGGGAAGGGGTTTCTGCTGCGGCCGCCGGTGTGGACCTGGCTTCCATTGCGGGGCAGATCGCGGTGCAATATCCTCACTCCAACCGTGATCGAAGCGCGTTGGTGATTCCCCTGGTCGATGCAATTCTGGGAGATATCCGGCCGACCTTGATCGCACTGCTCGCCGGAGCGGGACTCCTGTCTCTCATCGGCTTTGTCAATGTTTCGAGTCTGCTGCTGGTGAGGGCAGAAAGCCGGAGGCGAGAGATTGCCGTTCGCGGAGCGCTCGGAGCCGGGCGTGCTCGGCTTGTTCTGCAGTTCGCAGTCGAAGGTTTCTTGCTCGCGGGCTCCGGATGCTTCCTCGGCCTGATGCTGGCATGGTGTGCGATCAGGATCCTTCCCGGACTGATACCACCTGTCTTGCTCGAGAGTATGCCGTACCTGGAAGGCCTCCATTTCAATCTGCATCTCCTGGTCTTTGCCTGGAGCGTTTCCTTCTTCGGTGGCCTCCTCTTCTCCGCGGGACCGGCGTTGCAGCTCTTTCTATCGGACATGCAAGAAGGGCTCATGGAGGGTGGCCGCACTGCTGCAGGCAGGAGCTGGCGCAGAGTTGGCGCAAGCCTGATGGTAGTTGAGTTAGCGGTCACGGTGGTGCTGCTGGTAAGCGCCGGTTTACTGGCCAAGAGCTTCTACCGGTTATTGCACGAAGACCTCGGCATCTCTGCCGATCATCTGGCGGTGTTGCATGTCTCCAAGATGGGCTCGGTGATGGGCTCGGTTACAGACCCGGAAAGTATTGCCTTGGAGCGCCAAGTCATTGCCCGCATGTCGGCCCTGCCCGGAGTCACTTCGGCCGGTGTATCGCGGCAACTCGCCATTGGCGGCGGAGAAGCATTCGCGGTTTTGTTCAACTATTTCAGGGTTGCCGGCAGGCCCTACGTTGGCGAGGGTGATGAGGCGACCGACCAGATCGCGAGCGTGGGCTACTTTGAAACCCTTCGTGCCCGGCTTCTTCGAGGCCGATACTTCACTGAGTCGGATGACGCCTCTCGGACCCATGTAGCCATCATCAATCGGACCATGGCGGAACAGGTGTTTTCCGGAAAGGATCCGCTGGGCAAGCAGCTAATCAGCGAATTCGACAAAGACCCACGCCTCGAGATTATCGGCGTCGTCGATGACATTAAGGAAGGGCCGCTGGATACGAAGCCTGTCGCGGGCGTCTACGAGGCGTTCAATCAGAGTCCCTTGAGCGATTTCTATGTGACGGTGCGCACCAGTCAGTCTGCGGCGAGCGTCCTTCCTTCCATGGTCCAGGCAGTTCATCAGATCGATCGTGGGCTGATCGCGGATGAAGAAGAGACGATGTCGGAGCACATCGATAATTCCCAGTCGGCCTATCTCCATCGTTCTGTCGCGGCGCTGGTCGCGGGCTTTGCTGCTCTTGCACTCCTGCTGGGCACGGTCGGGCTCTACGGGGTCATCTCTTATTCGGTCGGCCAGCGCACGCGGGAGATTGGAGTGCGCATGGCTCTGGGCGCACAACGCGCATCGGTCTATCGGCTCATTCTGCGCGAGGCGTGCTGGCTGGCGATGTTGGGCATCGTGGGCGGCATCGTCTGCTCGTTTGTCGCCACGCGCCTTCTTCGCAGCATGCTCTTTGGCGTCAGCCCACGGGATGCGGGCACGGCGATTTCCGTGGTGTGCGTACTCGCTGCGTCAGCGTTGCTCGCCAGCTTCATTCCAGCGCGCCGAGCCGCGTCCATCGATCCGGCGAAGGCTCTGCGGACCGAATAGCTCGCCTATGGGGAGGGCTTACGGAATCAAAATCCTATGGACATCAAGCGAGGGTGGCTGCACAGCAGTTTGGCTGAGCATCACATGAACCTGACCTCGATGATGTGTCTGGTGGTTAAAGAAATGAAGCACGGCGATGGGTGCCGAGTCCGCGCGTGCCTTACCCAGGCTGTTGGTGTAGGTGAGCGGCCGGGTGAGAAAATCGCTGTCTACGTGGTCGAAGAACGCTTCTATCCCAGCATCTTCTTCTCTCCGCGCGGTGCTGAGTTCGGCGAAGGACTCGAACAGGACAGTATTCAACGGGGGTGTCGTCTTGCCGCCTCCGGCAAACCTGGACATCCAGATGCGGTCACCCAACAGGATATGGTTCAGCAAGGCATGGATACTGCCAAAGGATCCTTGTCGTTGGGCGCGATACTCGGCGAGGTCGAGCTTGCCACACTGCTCGTAGAGTCGCTGGTTGGCGATTCTGTTGTAACGAGCAAGCAATTTGAAAGCTTCGAGCATGTCTGAATTTCAGTCGATCGATGCGTAGGCTATCGAAGTGAGAAATTCGGGCATTTCCTTCGCCTCGATCATCTGCTCGAAGAGTTTCGCGGCTGCAGTAAACTTGCTGGCGGCAAAACGCTGTTCCCCTAGTTCCTGCTTGATGCGGTCCAGAACCACCGGAATGGTAGCCAGCACCACGGGCACATCGAGCGTGACGCCATCGGTCATGTGACCGCCATGGTGCGCCCATTGCCAAAGCTGTGCACGCGAAATTTCCGCCGTGGCTGCATCTTCCATCAGATCGTAGATGGGCACGCACCCCAGCCCATCGAGCCAGGCCGCGAGATAACGCAAGCCGATGTCGATGTTCATCTCCAGACCCTTGCGCGTGATCTCGCCTTCGGGTACGGCCAGAAGGTCCAAGGCTTGGATATGGATGCCGGGATTGCGGCGCGCGATCTGGTTGGGTCCTGGCATGTATTCGTCAAAGACCGCCTTGGCCACCGGCACCAAGCCAGGATGTGCCACCCAGGTTCCATCGTGGCCGGCCTTTACTTCGCGCAGCTTGTCCTGGCGCACGCGCTCCATGGCGCGTTCGTTGGCCTCGGCATCGCGTTTGATGGGGATCTGCGCAGCCATGCCGCCCATGGCGTGGATGCCGCGCCGGTGACAGGTCTCGATCAGCAGCTCGACGTAGGATCTGAGGAAATGCCGGTCCATGGTGATGGTGGAGCGGTCGGGAAGCGCCAGGTCCTCGCGATAACTGAACTTCTTGATGAAACTGAAGATGTAATCCCAGCGACCGCAGTTCAAGCCGGCGGAGTGGTCCTTTAGCTCAAAGAGAATCTCGTCCATCTCGAACGCCGCGGGCAAGGTTTCAATGAGCACAGTGGCGCGGATGGTGCCGCGCGGTATGCCGAGCGCATCCTGGGCGAAGTTGAAGACGCTGTTCCACAAGCGTGCTTCGCGGTGGCTCTCCAGTTTGGGTAGGTAGAAGTAAGGAGCTGTACCGCGCGCTCTGAGAGCGGCGACGTTGTGAAAGAAGTACAAACCGAAATCGACGAGCGAAGCGGAGATGGGCTGGCCTTGCACCAGGAGGTGTTTCTCCGGCAGGTGCCATCCGCGCGGACGCACGAAAAGCGTAGCGGTCTCGTCGTTGAGTTTGTATTGCTTGCCTTCGGGGCTGGCGAAGCTGATCTCACGCCGTATAGCATCCCGCAGGTTCACCTGGCCATCGATTACGTTGCGCCAGGTGGGCGAGGTGGAATCTTCAAAATCAGCCATGAAGACTTTGGCGCCGGAGTTGAGCGCGTTGATCACCATCTTGCGATCGACGGGGCCGGTAATCTCGGTGCGGCGGTCCTCTAGATCAGCCGGGATAGGCGCGACGCGCCACTCGCTCTGCCGGATGGAGACCGTTTCGGGCAGAAAGTCGTAGAGTTTTCCAGCGCGCAGTGCCTCTGCCCTGGTCACGCGGGCGGCTAATAAACGCTGCCGCTCGGCCTCGAAATTGCTTGCCAATGCGCCCAGGAACTCAAGCGCTTTCGGAGTTAGGATTTCCGCTTCCGCCGCACCTTGTGAACCTGTGATCGTCACCGAGGGGGGCGTTACCGTCGAGTTGGTCATGATGTCTCCGCAGGGTGCTATTTTACGCCCGCCAGGGGAATGTTACGGATCGATGCGTCCAGCAGCTCAACCATGTGGAAGGCGGGCATGTCCGCGAGCCCGCGCCGGCGCAGCGAACTCATCAGCTGCAGCAGGCAGCCGGGGTTCGCGGAGATGACCGCGTCGGCCTTGGTAGCGAGCAGGTTTTCTACCTTGCGGTCGCCTAACTGATTGGCCGGCTCAGGGTGGAGCAGGTTATAGACGCCGGCGGAGCCACAACAGAGAGAAGCCTCTTCAATCTCCGCGACTTCGAGTTCGGGAATCGTGGCCAGCAGACGTCGCGGCTCGGCGTGGATGGCCTGTGCGTGGCGCAGGTGGCAAGCGTCGTGGTAGGCCACGCGCATGGGCAGCGGGTGGCGCGGCGAACGGGCGGGTAGTTCGCACAGAATCTCTGAGATATCTTTGCACTTGGCGCTGAAGGCAACTGCGCGCGCGGCCCATGCAGGATCATCGCGCAGCAGATGGCCGTATTCCTTCATGGTCGAACCGCAGCCGGCGGCGTTGATCACGATGGTGTCTACGTTGGCCGCTTCGAAGGCGGCGATCATCTTGCGGGCAAGCGCGGAGGCCTGTTCGTCCAGACCGGAATGCAGCATGAGGGCGCCGCAACACTGCTGCCCTTGGGGGATGACCACCTCGCAGCCTTCCGCGGCGAGCACCCGGGCGGTGGCCTGGTTCACATGCTGGAAGAAGACTTGCTGCACACAACCAGAGAGCATGCCCACTCGCCGCCGGGGCTCTGCGACGGGGGACACCTTGGCGGGTAAACCTTGCATAAAGCGTGTGGGCACGCGGGGAAGCAGGGCCTCCATTTGGGCCAGCCGTTTCGGCAGTAGCCGCAGCAGGCCGGAGGCGCGCACCAGCTTTTGCAGGCCGGAACGCTGGTAGATCAGCATGGGCAGAGCCAGCAGGCGCAGGCGTTTCACGTAAGGGAAGGTAGCGAAGAGGAGCTTGCGAAAGAGGCTATCCGTGGTGGTGCGCGGGATATTGCGTTCCACCTGGGCGCGCGTGTCTTCGATCAGCTTGTTGTACTGCACCCCGGATGGGCAGGCGGTCATGCAGGCCATGCAGCCCAGGCAATTGTCCATGTGCAGGCGGAAGCGCTGGTCGAGCGGAGCGTCACCCTGGGCGGACTTCTTCATCATGTAGATACGGCCGCGCGGCGAATCCATTTCCTCGCCCCAGAGCACGTACGTGGGGCAAGCGGGAAGGCAGAAGCCGCAGTGAACGCAGTCCTCAATGAGCGCCGTTTCCGGCGGCTTGTGGGCGTCGAAGTTGGAGGGATTTGCGGGTTCGAGCTGGGTGAGCTGGGCCATAGGTTATTTCTACTGCGGAGCAGGGCCCCTCACCACCTGCACGAAATCGTCGAGGTGCAAGTGGCGGGCAAAGGCTTCCTTGACCTGATCGGCGGTGAGCTCGTAGTACTTCTTGGCGGCGATGATGGGCTCATCGAGCGGCAGGCCAATCACGGCCCGGCGCAGCAGACCCTGCGCCACCCCTTCCTCACTCGACTCGCCGAGCGGAATCGCACGCAGCAGCAGCGCTTTGGCCAGGTGCAGTTCGTCTGGCGTAACGTCCTGGGTCTTCATCTGGTCCAGGTCGCGCTGGATCAAAGCCCTGGCTTTTGAGACCTTGTCCGGATCGCAACCGTAAGTGACCGAATAACTGGCCCGGGTCTTCGATGCTTCCATGCTCACGTCCACGTTGTAAACGTAGCCCGCCACCTGGCGAAGGTCATGGTAGAGCCGAGTGGCATAGAAGCCGCCACCGAGCACGTGATTGCCCAATTGCAAGGGGTAGTAATCAGGATCGAACCGGTTCAGGTTCAACTGCTGGGCCAGGATCACGGAGTCCTGTACTGCCTGCGGATCGGGGACGTTGGCGGCCGAAGCCTTGTTCACTGGAACCGGCGGTAGCGTCGTTTCCGGCTTGGGGCCAACAGCCTTCCAATCCCCAAACCACTTAGCGATCACTGCCTTGGCCTCGTCCGGGCTGACATCGCCGATGACTACGATGGTGGTCAGATCGGGACGCACGGTGGCGGCATGATATTGCTTCACGTCATCGAGCGTTACCGTACCCAGCGTCGCCGGGGTCGCCTCGCGCAGCACCGGATCCCCGGGAGGCAGCAGGCCTATATCAAGGGCACGCGAAGTGCGGTAGCCGGGGCTCTTCAAATTGCCGGTAACAAACTGAATGGTCTGATCCTTGACTACGCCGAATGCCTCCGCCGGAAACGCGGGATGCAGTTCGTTGTCCGCCAGCAATTCCACTCCGCGGGAGAAGTGGTCCTTCAGCACCTGCACCGAGAAGTCGAAGCCCGCGGTCTCATTGGCCGCGATGTCATCCAGCGCCTTCTGAAAAGCCAGGCGGTCGAGGGTCTGCGTGCCGTAGGAATAGAGGCCGTCGAGTATATCGGAGACGCCTTCCTGCCCCTTGGGTGTTTGCAGGTCTCCGTTGTTCTTAACCGTACCCACGACGGTTACGGTTGGACTGGTTGGGTCGGACTTCACGATCAGGCGCAGACCGTTGGGCAGTGTCGTATCGGAGGCGACGATGTAGTTGGAAGGGACCTTCAGCATGGAGAGCGACGCGGCCGCCCACGCAGGCAGCACGACCGGCTTGGTGGGAGCGGAGGTCATCTTCTCTTCGCCGCCGAAGCCCTTGGCGGCAACAGCCGCGCCCGAGGGCGACGGCTTCAGCGTCGCGGTAATGGAGTTGCTGTTCACCAGGTATTGCTTGGCCAGCCGGTTCACATCAGCCAAGGTGACCTTGCGGATTGCCTCGATATCGTCATCGGGAGAATGGCGGCCTTCGGCGGTAAGCGCCTCCGACCACACTGAAGCCAAGCCGGGAATGGAGTTACGCTCAAACTCGGCGGAGGCAATTTCGCTGCGCTTGGCAGCATCGAAGAGGTCCTGGGGCAAACCCTTCTGGGCGTAGTTCTCAATGATCTGACGCATCTCGTTCATGGGGCCTGTGGCATCTGAGCCGGCGGGCAGAGCAATCTCGGCAAAGCCAACGCTGGCCTTGGGATAGCTCTCGGCTACGCCGAAAGATGCGTACAGAGCTTTGCCCGCGGGCACCATTCCGTAGATGTCGCCGCGCTGGCTAGCCAGTATGTCCGACAGGATTTGGGTGGCTGCGTAATCTTGGGTCGCATCAGTTCCCGGCATGCGATAAGCGATGAAGCCCAGCACGTAGGGGAGATTACTGTCCAGGGTGAAGGTCTCCGGCTTGACCGGGGTGAGGTTAATGGCGGGGTGCGCCGGTATCGGGTGGTTGGGAATGTCACCGTACAACTGCTTGATTTTGGCCAGGGTGGTCGCGGGGTCCACGTCGCCGACGATCACCAGGATGGCATTTCCCGGCGTGTACCACTTCTTGTAGAAGGCATGCAGCATGGCGCCGGTGGTGGCATCGAAGGAGGGCCTCGTGCCCAGGGGGTCATGGGCGTACGGGGTGCCGGCAAACATGTCTGCGTTCAGACGATCGATAAATTTATAGGTGGGATTGGAGAGGTCGCGGGATACCTCCTGCTCGATGGCCCCACGTTCGTGCGCCCACTCGGCTTCGGAGTCGTCTACGCCTCGCAGACAGGCCGCCTGGGCCTGCAGCGCCACGTCCAGGTCGGCGGCAGGAACAGTGGTGAAATACTGGGTAATATTTTGCTGCGTATCGGCGTTATCCCGGCCTCCCAGCTGGGCGTAGATGGCCGCGGTTTGATCCGCAGTCATGCCGGTGCAGCCGCGAAATGCCATGTGTTCCTCGGCATGAGCCGACCCGGGAAATCCGGGCGGCGTCTCATCCCCGCCGACTTTGAAGTTCAGCTCGACCGTGACCACGGGCGCCAGAGCATTGCGCACAATGACGACCTGCAAACCGTTAGTTAGAGTGGCGCGGGTAACAGAGTTAGGGTCCGCAGCGTTCAGACGCGATGCGCCGGCGGTAAGCAGAAACAGCAAAGGCAGCAAAACTTTAAACTTCACGTTCATTTCTCCGATGGGGGATTCTCGCCGGTGGCCTTCTTTAGACGCGCTACTCTCAGTTTTGCACGCCGGAGGGGCGCTCGACTACTTGCGGTGCTTGCTGTGGGTTGGTGAGAAACAGCAGATCCCTCCACTTCGCTTCGCTTCGGTCGGGATGACAAGGGGGGCGGGGTTGCTCTTAAGAGGAGCCGTCGTGGGGGACCTGCTGTTCTACTGTTGGTTCGACGGCTTTTGCTTACTCCAACGGCAGGACATCGACTCCCACCTTCAGGCTGTGCTTTGCGCCACCAAGCAGAACCCCGCGAATGGGGCTGACGTCGCTGTAGTCCCTTCCCCAGGCCAGTGTGATGTGGCCGCCGGAGGGTACACAGTTGTTGGTGGGATCAAAGTCTACCCAACCAAAACGGGGACACCAGGCTGCACACCAGGCATGCGAGGCGTCGGAGCCCACCAGGCGGGGGCCGCCGGCCGGAGGCAGCGTGCGCAGATAGCCGCTGACGTAACGCGCGGGGAGTCCAAGCGAGCGCATGCAGGCAATCTGCAGATGAGAGAAATCCTGGCAAACGCCGCGCCGTTTTTCGAAGAAGGTCTCGACTGGGGTCGTCACTTCGGTCGCTTTGGCGTCAAAGCGGAAATCCTGATGGATACGGGTGGTAAGGTCGAATGCCGCCTCAAGCAGCGGCCGTCCCTGGGGAAAAGAGGCCTGGGCGTAGGCGGCCAAGTCCGGCCTGGCGGAGACACGGACCGAATCGAAGACGAACTGGTAAGCGTTGAGCCCCTCCTGGCTGTGATCGCCGGGCACGGTGTCACGCACCATCTCCCAGGCTGGAGATTCAGCGAAGGGAGGGTGCGGCACGGCATTCACCTCCAACTCGCTGCTCGCTTCCACGGTCATGCGGGTATGCGACTCAGGCAGCGTAAACGAGCTGACCGTGTTGCCGAAATAGTCGGTGTGGGAGGTGGCGTGGAAAGGGGGCACAGGCCAGACGGATAATTCACTGCTCCGGCGCCTCTGCCCGGGAAGATCGCGGGGCGTAAGACGAACCACGTGATGAGAGACCGAGACCGGCTGTACATAGTCGTAAATGGTTTGGTGCCGGACACGGTAAATCACGTGGCGCGCTCCATTTCCGCATGGCTGAAATAAGTGTTTGCAATGGCTTCCGAGAAGGCGGGCAAAGCATCCTCCAGCTCTTCAAGCAAGCCATCCAAACGGGCGCGGGTATTTCCGACGCGCGCTTCGCAGAGCAACTCGACATCCGCATTGAGCAGCCTGGCTGCAGCCGCCTCCATCTGCCTCTGCTTCAAGAGCGGCCAACCGGTTCCCGATGGCATGCTGGAGAGGCCGGCGCAGTGCCGGGCCAGATCCTTGAGCTGGAACGCGAGAGACCGCGGGTTGGCCTCGTCATTCATGAGCAGATCGACCACCGGCGCAGCCTGCAGGGCGGTGAAGTAGCGCGAGCGGTAGGTAATCGAGCTGTCAGCCACTTCCAGCAGCATCTCGAGCGAAGGCCAGTTCTCCGGGTCAACCGGGACCACGATCCCCCGCAGCAGCTCGATCACCTGCACAGAACGCTCGATACGCCGGCCGATGTTGAGAAAGTGCCAGCCCGGCCCGCGGGTAATGTTGCCCGCTTCAATGCCACGCAAGGCGGCCAGTGTCAGGATGCAGCTGTTGAGCACCGCCAGCGCGTCCGCCGCCGAAACATAGCCCCAGGCGACGCGGTCCGAGGCCCGGGCAAGGCTACCCATCTGGCTCACGATGCGCAGCAAGTCGGCGGAAAGGCGGTCTCGTACCTGGGCAGCAGCGCGCGTTGCCCGGCTGAGATTGGCGTTGAGGCTGTCGCTGCGCTGCTCTTCAAAGATGAGCGAGAGTATCTCTTTTTCCAAATCTCCCTGCTGGTCGAGCTTGCCTTGCGGATCGTCCTTCGCCAGGCGCGAGTTTGGGGAGTCCAGACACTCGTACAACTGCATCATCGATCGCCAGCCGGCGGTCTCCGGAGCCCAGGATTCGCCGGTCATGCGCACCAGGATGCAACGCAGGACGCGGGACAGATGCTCACACCGCTCGGCATAGCGGCCCAGCCAGAAAAGATGTTCGGCAGCGCGGCTGGGCAGATCGCTGCTGACCCCGCGATGGAGCTCTACCGGCAAATCCCGAGGACGCCGCATGGAGAACGGGTCGACCGGATGACGCGAAAGCACCCACGTGTCCTTGCTGCCGCCGCCGTGCTGCATGGAAACGATGGGGGAGTCAGGGGACGGGGAAACCCGGGTTAGTCCTCCCGGCATCACGATCCAGCTATCTCCCGCGGCCGCGATGTAAACCCGCAGCACCACCCTGCGCGGCATCAAGGCGCTCTCTGACCATACCGGCACACTGGATAGGTTCAGCAGCTCCTGTCCGACAAACTCATTGGGCCGCTCATCCAATTGGGCCAGGATGCGTGTCCGTTCCACGGGGTCGAGTCTGCCGCCGAAGACCGGCTCCATGCCCTTGGCGGGAAAAGCCGGCTTGATTACCAGAAAATCCAGGTTCTCGCGCACATACTGCCGAGCCGCCGGCTGGCCGCACCACCAGGTCGCTACCGAGGGCAGGGCCAGACGCTCACCCAGCAGGCTCCGGCTGAGGCCAGGGAGAAAGGGAATAAACGCCGAGGTTTCCAGCAGCCCGCTGCCCAACGCATTGGCGACTGCTACGTTGCCGGCGCGAACCGCCTCCACCAGGCCAGGCACTCCAAGATAGGAGTCGGAGCGCAACTCAAGGGGATCGCAAAAGCCATCGTCCATGCGCCGCAAAACTACGTCCACCGGCCTGAGCCCTTCGAGGGACTTGAGAAAGACCTGGTTCTCCCGCACCGTCAGGTCTCCCCCCTGGACGAGGGTGAAACCGAGGTAACGGGCCAGGTAGGAATGCTCGAAGTAGGTCTCGTTCAGCGGGCCGGGGGTGAGCAGCACCACCCGAGGTTGGGAGCGCGGGGAGGGCGAAAGGCGCAGCAGGGTATCGCGAAAGGCGCGGAAAAACCCAGCCAGCCGGTGCACCTGGGACTCGCGAAAGAGGTCGGGAAAAGTCTCCGCCATGACGATGCGGTTTTCCAGGGCATAACCGGCGCCGGACGGGGCCTGGGTGCGGTCGGAGATTACCCACCATTGGCCATCGGGCGAGCGCGCCAAGTCGACGGCCAGTAGGTGGAGGTAGGTCGACGCGGGGACGGGTATGCCATGGCAGGCGCGCCAGAAGGCCGGGTTGCCGAACACCAGCGGGGACGGAAGATCCCCATTGAGGAGCAGCTTCTGGGGACCGTAAAGATCGGCAAGAATGATGTTGAGCAGGCGAGCGCGCTGGATCAGGCCCGCTTCCAGATAGCTCCATTCCGAAGCCGGGATGAGCAGCGGGATCGCATCCAGACTCCATGGGCGGTCGGTTCCCAGGGGATCGCCATAGACGTTGTAGCTGACTCCGTTTTCGCGGATGCGCTGGCGTGCGGTCTGCCAGCGGTGAGCCAGCTCCTTGCCGCCGAGTGAAGATAGGGAAGCGATGTAGCGATCCCAATGGGGACGAAGCACGCCCGGCTCCACGCACATCTCGTCGTAAACGCCAGGGGCCTGGCGATAGTCGGCGGTCAGTAGCGGGTCGTCCAACATTTCCGGCATGCTATAGGGCTTGCGGGCTCCGGCGTAAATCCAGGGTTAAGGGAAACTCCAGGTTACGCTCTTGCGGGGGAACGGTAATGGGGCCCGGGGTGTGGCCAAAACTGGTGAACCTTGCCAGGCGGCGGCTCTCGGCTTCATACGCGTTTACAGGAAAGTGCTCGTTGGCTCGTCCACCGGGATGCACTACGTGGTAGGTGCAGCCACCGATCGCATGTCCCGACCAGGTATCCACGATGTCAAAGACCAGCGGGCTGTGGATGGGAATGTCGGGATGCAGGCACGAGGCCGGCTGCCAGGCCCGGTAGCGCACACCGGCGACGAACTCGCCGGCTTCCCCGGTAGGATGCAGCGGCACCGGCCGGCCATTGCAAAGCACCGCGTAGCGGGGAGCGATCATCCCCGTCACCTTGACTTGCAAGCGCTCCACTGAGGAGTCCACACTGCGGGCGGTGCCGCCGCTAGAGGCTTCCTCGCCTAAGACGTTCCAGGGTTCGAGCGCATGCCGCAGCTCGAGCTGGATGCCGCGCGCGCTCACCGAACCGATGAGAGGAAAGCGAAACTCGAAGTGCGGAGCGAACCATTCGCTGCGAAAGCCATATCCGGCCCGGGCAAGATCGCTCACCACGTCTTCCCAATCGAGCTGCACGAAGTGGGGCAGCATGAAGCGGTCGTGCAGGCTGGTTCCCCAGGGAATCAATTTTTGCCGGTAAGGCTTGCGCCAGAAGAGGGCAATCAGGGCCCGCACCAGCAACTGTTGGGTTAGGCTCATGCGCGCGTGCGGCGGCATCTCAAAGGCGCGCAGCTCGAGCAGGCCGAGGCGCGATCCGCTGCCTTCCGGGGGGTCGAGCTTGTCGATGCAGAACTCGGCACGATGGGTGCTCCCAGTGACGTCGGTGAGCAGATGGCGGAAGAGACGGTCGGCCATTCGCGACGACACTGGGGTTCCACCGCGTTCGGGAATCTGGTCGAAGGCAATTTCCAACTCATAAAGCGATTCGACACGGCCCTCATCAATCCTCGGGTGCTGGCTGGTGGGACCAATGAACAAGCCGGAGAGCAGATACGAGAGCGAAGGATGGTTTTGCCAGTAATTGACCATGCTGCGCAGCAGGTCGGGGCGGCGAAGAAACGGGCTGTCGTCGGCAGTGGGGCCCCCAATCACCAGGTGGTTTCCACCGCCGGTCCCGGTGTGCTGCCCGTCGAGCATGAACTTCTCGCTTCCCAGGCGCGTTTCGCGCGCCAGCTCATAGACCGACGTGATGTTCTCGACCAGAGCGTCCCAGCTAGCGGCGGGTTGGATGTTCACCTCGATCACGCCTGGATCGGGAGTGACCTTGAAGGCCGAGATTCGGGTGTCGTTGGGTGGTGTGTAGCCTTCGAAGACCACAGGCATGGAGAGATGCGCGGCGGTGTCTTCGATAGCGGCGACCAGATCAAGGTAGTCCGCAAGGTAGTCAACCGGCGGCATAAAGATAAAGAGCTTGCCCGCGCGCGCCTGGACGCAAAGCGCCGGCCGGGTAAGCGTCACCGCTTTTTGGTCATCCTTTTTGGGCTTGGCCTTATCGGCGGGTGATTCCGGCTCATCCGCAAACGACGGATTGAAGAACCGGCCCATCTGTCGTTCGGGCCGCGGCGGCAGCTTGTCTCGCCGCTGGAAAGGATCGGTATCGAAAGCGTAGGTCACGTCTTCCGGCTTGGTCCAGGGCAGCGATTCGAGCGGCAGACGATACCCCATGGGCGAGTCGCCGGGAGTCAGGAACATGCGCTTTGACAGCGGGAACCATGGTTGGCTGGTCCATCGTGGAGTACCGGTCCGGGTGGGGATACGGCGCAAAGGAAGCACATAGCCGATCGGCTGCTCCGCGCCTTGTTCAAAGATTTGCGCGAGCTTCACTCGCTCGGACGAGTCCTTGAGCTTGGGATCGAGAGGATCGATGATTTCCGGAAGCCGCCGCTCCCTCCACAGGTTGAAGAAGATGTCTTCATAGGCGGTGATGGTGAAGGCGGGACTCACTTGCAAGCGGCGGGTGAGGGCCTCGAGAAATTTGGCCGCTTCGGGTGCGCTGTAGCCGTAATCTTTGCCGTCTTCGGCGAAGAGGCTTTGGTTTTCCCAAATCGGAACGCCATCTTTTCGCCAGTAACAGCCCAGCGCCCATCGAGGCAGCTCTTCGCCCGGATACCACTTGCCCTGCCCGATATGGAGCAGCGCGCCCTTGGAGAAACGGTCGCGCATTTTGTACAGCAGTTCCACTGCGAGCTTGCGCTTGGCCGGGCTCATGGCGGTGGTCGACCACTCGCTGCCGTTGCGATCGTCGAGGGAGACGAAGGTGGGCTCGCCGCCCATGGTCAGGCGCACGTCTCCTACTTGCAGATCGACATCCACCTGGTGGCCAAGCGCCTCGATCTGCCGCCACTGTTCGTCGCTGTACGGCTTGGTGACCCGAGGGGATTCGTAAATCCGCTGCACGGTCATCGAGTAGCTGAAATCCGTCTTGCAAAATTCCAGAGGACCGGAGATGGGAGCGGCGCTGCCCACGTCAGGTGTGCAGGCAAGCGGGATGTGTCCTTCGCCGGCCAACAGCCCTGAAGTGGGATCGAAGCCCACCCAGCCCGCGCCGGGGAGATAGACCTCGGTCCATGCGTGCAGATCGGTAAAGTCGCTGGAGGCGCCGCCCGGGCCCTCAAGCGGTTTTATGTCGGGGGTGAGCTGGATGAGATAGCCAGAGACAAAACGCGCCGCCAGCCCCAGGTTGCGCAGGATCTGCACCAGCAGCCAGGCAGAATCGCGGCAGGAACCGGTACCCAGGGTTAGAGTTTCCTGGCAACTCTGCACTCCCTGCTCCAGGCGGATGACGTACCTGATCTCGCTCTGGAGGCGTTGATTGAGGCTGACCAGAAAGTCCAATGTGGGCGTGCTGATCCGCGGCACCTGGGTGAGAAACGCGGCCAGCTTGGGGCCGGGCGTCTCGGCTTCGAGATAAGGGCGCAGTTCACGGGCCAGGGAGCTCTCGTAGACAAACGGGGTTTTCTCCGCGTAGGGCTCCAGAAAAAAATCAAAGGGATTGAAGATTGCCATCTCGGCAACCAGATCCACCTCAACCGAAAACTCGGTGGTTTTTTCCGGGAATACCAGCCGGGCGAGGTAGTTGGCCTGTGGGTCTTGTTGCCAGTTGATGAAGTGCTTCTGGGGAAGCACTTTGAGCGAGTAGGCCAGGATCGGCGTACGGCAATGAGGAGCCGGGCGCAGCCGGATAGTTTGCGGCCCCAGTAGGACTGGACGGTCGTAGCGATAGTGAGTCTTGTGATTCAGCGCAATGTTAATTGCCATATGGCGGAGTTCCTATAGATTACATGCGCTTTTGCGGTGGTTCTGTTGGCGACCCTTACTTATCGCTCGAGTTCTTTGTAGCGTACAGGGATACTGCCTTTCGCCGGTATGATGTTTTCATGTCAATGACGACGCCCGTTGCCCCCGAGATTCTCAACCGCGCCCGGAAAATCAAGCTATTCCTGATGGATGTGGACGGCACGCTGACCGACGGCAGCGTCAACCTTATTTCCCTGCCCAACGGCGGCGGCGTGGCCGAGATGAAGGCCTTCAATTCCCAGGATGGCGCGGGATTGAAACTTGCACACATCATGGGCATCCGCACCGGCTTCATTACGGGAAGGAAATCTCCCGCAGTTTCCCAGCGTGCCCAGGAGTTGGCAGTGGAGTTCGTCTACCTGGGCCAGGCAACAAAGATGGCCGCCTTTGACGAGTGTGTGCAGAAGGCCAACGTGCAGGCAGACGAGGTAGCGTATATGGGCGACGACCTGCCGGACATGCCGGTGGCCAAGCGCGCCGGCCTGGCAGTTGCTGTGGCCAACGCGGCGCCGGAGCTAAAGGCTATCAGCCACTACGTAACCATCAGAGGGGGCGGAGATGGCTCAGCACGGGAGGTCGTGGAACTTATCCTGAAAGCCCAGGGAAGATGGGAAGAAGCAATTCCTCGGGCGATCGCCTAGGCTCAATTTCTCACGGCCTGGTACGTAACGAAATACGGGTATCTGCCCGGTTTTGCCTGCCCCGGCGTGCCGTGGGGCAGATGTGGGATGACCATGGCATGAAGACCTGTTGCCGGTAGAGAGTGACCGGTGGACGGTCGTGGAATCCCACATCTGCCCCACGGCACGCCGGGGCAGGCAAAACCGGGCAGATATGGGGCACCCGTCGTTCGTTACGGTTTGAGATCTCACTACCGGACCTCGCTTACCCAAGGGGCCTGTGAGAAATTCAGGCTAGAGTTAATTTTCTGTGGCTGGTCAAACTTATCCTGCAAATAAGTCTCAATGTCTCCGAATGCCGCGCAATGGGGTTCTTTTTGACCACATACAGGTCGCGTTCACCTTTCCGGGTTAGAGGGTAGGTTATAGTGGGAGTGATGCACTATAAGCAAGCAAAAGAGCACGTGCGGCACCCTTGGAAGCTCGCCCTTGCTCTTTGCTGCGCCTTACTCCTGATTTTCGGCGCGACGGTTCAGATCGCGCACGTTCATAACTCTGCAGATGTGTCACACGCCGGTTGCGCTCTTTGTGTAACCGCGCACGCTGTTATCTCTCCAGCTGTGCCGGTAACGGTGCCTCTTCCGGCGAGACAGATGGCGGCGCTAGTCGTCGATCTGCAACCTACCTTCGCTCGCCGATTCCTGGATTCTTCGCTCTATACCAGACCCCCTCCCGTTGACGTTGCTTTCTCCTAAGGCAGTTTCAGCAACTAATTATCAGGGTGGCCCGGGGGTCGGTATATGTGCTCGTTTGCAAGACGCTTCGTCTTTCTTTTTTTGCCATTTCTTCTGCTATCGCCAGCGATTCATCTTCGTGCCCAGACGGCCGCCGGCACCATCACAGGAACGGTTACTGATGCCTCGGGCGCAGTGATACCTGGAGCGACAGTCACGATCGAAAACCCGGTCAGCGGGCTATCGCGGACTGCCAAGACCGACGCGTCGGGCCAATATCATTTCACTAATCTGCCATTTAACCCCTATCACCTCGTTGCACGCGCCTCCGGCTTTTCACCGTTCACCACGGATGTACAGGTTCGTTCCTCAGTCGCCGTCACACCCATCGTCAAATTGCAGGTGGGAGGCGCCTCCACGACGGTTACGGTCACGGGAGAGGACTTGTTGGAGAATGACACCTCACTCCACACCGACATCGATCGCAACCTGATCGAGAAGCTACCGCTGGAAAGCTCTTCCTCCTCCGTGAGCTCGCTGGTGACGCTCTCAACTCCCGGAGTAGCCGCGGACTCCAATGGTCTCTTCCATGGGCTTGGCGACCATGCCTCCAATTCGTTTTCCGTCGACGGCCAACCGATCACCGATCAGCAAAGCAAGGTTTTCTCCAATCAGATTCCGTCCAATTCCATTCAGTCGATTCAGGTCATTGCTGGTGCGCCGCCCGCCGAGTATGGGGACAAGACCAGCCTCGTCATTGAAGTCACCACGCGATCCGGGCAAGGGCTTACCAAACCCACCGGCAGTATTAGCTCCTCCTACGGGTCGTTCGGCTCAGCCACGGGGAGCGTTGATATCGGATATGGTTCGCAAACCTGGGGCAACTTCTTTGAGCTCGATGGATTGAATACCGGCCGCTTTCTGGATACTCCGGAGTTTTCGGTCTTCCACGACAAAGGAAACGAAGAGAATACCTTTGACCGCCTGGACTATCAGTTCACGCCGGTCGATGCCCTGCACCTTAACCTGAACTACAGCCGATCCTGGTTTCAGACTCCCAACAGCTACGACAACTTGAATGTCCTCGATCAATTTGGTAACGACGTGGGCAATACCGATCAGAAATCCAAGATCGAGACGTTTGATATAGCGCCCACCTACACCCGGATCATGGGCAAGGACGCGGTCTTTAATTTCGGTCCTTACATCCGGAAAGATACCTACCAGTACTTTCCCAGCGAGAACCCGCTGGCGGACCGCGGCCCCCCAAATCTGCAGAACCAGACCATCGCTCAGTACCGGACGCTCACCAATGCCGGGGTTCATTCTGATCTGACGTACACCAAAGGGATCCACAGCATCAAGGGTGGAGTGTTTTACAACCAGACCTTTCTCCGCGAACGTGACAGCCTCAGCATCGTGAATCCAAGCTTCAATGCACCCTGCCTGGATAGCGCAGGAAATGGCGTGAACGGATTCACCAACCCAGCGGAATGCGCAGCTGCAGGATACGTGCCCAACGCCGCCTTCAACCCGGTCTTGTTGCCCTACGACCTAACCCGGGAAGGCGGCGATTACAACTACTTTGGTCACACGGATGTTAAAGAACTGGCCCTCTATATCGAGGATTCGATCAAGGCCGGCAACTGGCTAATGAACTTAGGCATACGGGGCGACCTCTACAACGGATTGGCCAGGGCTTCTCAGGCAGAGCCGCGGCTAGGTGTTTCCTATAGCGTGAAGCCTACCAACACCGTTCTGCGCATCTCCTATGCTCGTACCCTGGAGACGCCGTTCAACGAAAATCTCGTGCTCTCGAGCCAGGGTTGTGCCAACGAAGTGCTGTCTCCCTTACTTGCTTGCACAGCCGGGGTGCAGGGCACGCTGCAGCCTGGTTTTCGCAACGAATTCCACGCCGGACTGCAACAGGCTTTCGGAAGAAATGTGGTCTTCAGCGGCGAATATATCTGGAAGTACACGCATAATGCATTCGACTTCAGCGTTCTGGGCAATACTCCCATCACCTTTCCCATCGATTGGCACAATTCAAAGGTCCCTGGCTTCGCCTTGCGCACGGATGTGCCGAACTATCATCATCTCTCGGCGTTTGTGGTGATGTCCTCGGTGGCCGCTCGCTTCTTTCCCCCGCAGGTTGCCGGAGCGGGCGCCACGGTCGGGCAGCCCGGATTGCCGTTCCGCATCGATCATGATGAACGGTTCAACCAGACCACCCACGTGCAATATCAAATGCCTTTTCACTGGAGCCCGTGGGTTGGCTTCAACTGGCGTTACGACAGCGGCCTGGTCGCCGGATCGGCGCCCTGTTACAACCCGCTCTCCAACGATCCAAACAGTGCGTGCGCCGGCACATCGACTACGCTCAACGGGCAGCCGGCGGTTGTGCTCAGCGGCTTGACTGCCGACGAGCAGTTTGAAGCGGGTCTCTTCTGCGGCGGAGTCAAAGCGACTTTGACAACCCCTTTGCCGTCACCATGCCTGGCGTCTGAGTATGGCTCTACGCTGCTTAGGATTCCTGCCCCAGGCACGGGGGATAACGACCATAATCCGCCCCGCATTCAGCAGCGGAGTCTCTTTGACGCCTCCATTGGAGACGACAACCTCTTCAATGGCGATCGCTTCAAGTGGAGTCTCCAGGTGACGGGCGTGAATATGGCGAACAAGACCGCACTTTACAACTTCCTGTCTACCTTTAGCGGTACGCACTATGTCACACCGCGTGCGCTGACGGCGGAACTCGCCTTCCACTTCTAGCAGGCTGCGGAAAAACTCTGCACGAAGGGCACGGCTTCACAGCTTGCGGAAAAAGTCTGTACCGAGCGGGAAAGCAACACCCCAGGGGCTAAAGCCCGACGTATTCCCAATCGTTTACGGCCCGACTAAAGTCGTGCCCTGATACAAAGCATGAGTTTTTCTGAAGCCTGTTCAGCCGTGCCGCACTTGCCTAATGCTGATGAGGGCTAAAGAGGTTGTGGGAAGGGGAAGAGAAACAGCAGGTCCCTCCACTCCGCTACCCCGGATTTCCTGTCGAGGTTGGTGGCGTTGGCAAACTTCATGCGGCTTTCTTTACGGAAAGCCGCAGACGCGGCCATGTCCAGTGCTGCGTGGCAGGAAATCCGGGTACGCTCCGGTCGGGATGACAATTCTGTGGTACCCGCAAGAGCTTCAGCGAGAAATACTTGGCCTTGCAATAGAATTGTCATCCCGACCGGAGCGCAGCGTAGTGGAGGGACCCGCGGTTTCTCTTCCGGTCCACCCTCTTTCCTGCCCAGTGCGGAGTTTTTCCGCAGCCTGTTCAGCACGGACATCAACGGAGTCAAGTTCGTTGGCCTTTAGGCCGTGAGGTATGGATTTTCTTTCCTGGCCCTCTCACCCACGCGGATGAAAAATGGGGCACGAACTTGAGGTATGGTTGAGAAAAGCACAAATTTCCCGGTGAGTTTAATAGCGCTGTACCCAGAGACGCACCGCGATGGAAGACTCGAAACCGACTCCCGGCGCCAACGAGTTAAAGCAGAATAGCGTCTCGTTGGCTGGAGCCGTGGCCCTGTCGGCTGCCTTCATGGGTCCTTCGGTCAGCGTCTTCTACAATACCGTACCCGCAGCAGGGGTTGCGGGTGCTGCCTTCCCGCTCTCTTTCGTCTTTTCCATGATTGCGGTGCTCTTCGTCGCATCCAGCGTCATCGCCTTCTCCCGCAAAATCCAGAGCGCTAACTTCGCGTTTGCCTACGCTTCCCAAGGGCTAGGGCCGAAATTCGGCTTCATGACCGGCTGGATCGCGCTGCTCGCCTATGCCATGGCCGCTCCCCTGAATTACGCCGGATTCGGGATCATGATTTCAGAATTCATGCAGCGGCAATTCGCAGTGCAGGTGTCGTGGATCTGGTTCTTCATCGCGGCCAGCCTGGCGGCGAGCCTGCTTTCGTGTTTCGGCATCAGCCACTCGACCCAAGCCACCCTGATCTTCCTGGTGCTTGAAATCGTCGTGCTGAGTGCGCTATTCGGCTCCGTCATCTTTGGCGGAGCACAGAATTCAGTGCAACCATTCCTGTATCGCAACACGCCCCATGGCATCAGTTCTCTGGGCGCCGGCATGATCTTCGGCATTCTCTCGTTTACCGGCTTTGAAGCCGCCGCCAATCTGGGCGAAGAAACGCAGAATGCCGCGCACAACATTCCCCGCGCCGTCGCCTTCTCCGTCATCTTCATTGGTCTGTTCTATATCGCCGGCGCTTATGCCGGCGACATCGCCTTCCATAACAACGCTGAGGCAATTGCCAACAACGCAGCCCCCTACGATGCGATTTGCCGCCGTTTTTGGGGCAACCGTTGGGTCTGGGTACTCGATTTGACGGTGCTCAACAGCGTCTTTGCCAACGCCATCGCGGGCCAGGTTTCGATGGTGCGCAACCTCTTCGCGCTGGGCCGTGCCGGTGTGTTGCCGGGCATCCTGGGACGCACCCTTCGCTCCGGCGTGCCCTGGGCCGCCATCGCGTTCGACCTTGCTTTATGTATGCTGATCGGCCTGTCTATGGGAATCTGGCTGGGCGCCTGGGGAGCATTCAAGCTGCTCGCCACCATCATGTCGATCGGACTCATCCTGGTCTACGCGCTGGTTTCCGTAGCTCTTCCTTCTTACTTTCTGCGCCAACACCGCAGTGAATTTTCGCGCATCCGGCATCTGCTGGTCCCGGTCATCTGCGTGCTACTGCTGCTGCCACCGCTCTGCGGCACCATTTGGCCGGTGCTCAGCTTTCCCTACAACCTCGCACCTTATATCGTGATCACATGGGTCCTCATCGGCGGCTGTCGCCTGATGAGCGGCCAGCCGGATTTCGCCCCTCGCCTGGGCACGTCGCTGGGCGAATAACTCGAGAGGAATGACAAAATGCCTTTGAAGACAGAAGATGTTTCCTTGAATGGGTCCGGTGTCGTGGTCCACCATCCTCTGGATCCTCTCACCGCGGGTGAGATCACAGAGGTCACACGGATTCTTGAGGACCACTTCCAGTGGGGCAAGGACCTGCGGGTCGAGACTATCGACATCAATGAGCCCGCCAAGGATGTGGTGCGCCACTACGACTTCAAAAACCCGCCGCCGCGCGTGGCGCGTTTCAATGTCTACAAGCATGGCGTCTTGGGGGTGTGGCAGGGGCTGGTGGATCTGGGCAGCGCCAAGCTTCTCTCCAAAACCTTTCGAGAAAGTGCGCGGCCGATGCTCGCCGTCCAGGAGATTCTGGATATTGAAGCGACGGTCAAGGCCGATGCTCGTTTTCAGGAAGCGCTGCGCCGCCGCGGCCTGCTCGCCGAGCTCGAGTACATCTGCGTCGATCCGTGGACGACTGGCGACTTCAACATCCCCATCGAGCAAGGGCGCCGGGTGCTCAACTGCTTCATCTGGATGCGCATGTTTCCTCTCGACAACTATTACGCCCACCCGGTCGAGGGGCTGCACGCGCTGATTGATGTGAGCACGCTGGAGGTGCTGGATGTCCATGATCATTTTGCAGCCGACGGAGATTACATTCCGGTCCCGCGCACGCCACTGAATTACGATGCGGAGCTTTTGCACAAGTTTCGCAAGCCGTCGTCCCGCCTCGACGTGGTGCAGCCCGATGGCGCTGGATTCGTGGTCCAGGGCAACCAAGTGACATGGGAAAACTGGGACTTTCGCGTGGGCTTCAATGGGCGCGAGGGATTGGTGCTTTACACCATTGGCTATACCCAGGAGGGGAAACGGCGGCCTATTGTCTATCGCGCGTCCATTGCTGAAATGGTGGTGCCTTACGGCACGCCGGAGAGAAGCCACTATCGCAAGAACGTTTTCGATAGCGGCGAACTGGGATTCGGCCGCATGGCAAATTCGCTCACTCTCGGTTGCGATTGTCTGGGCGTGATCCATTATTTCGATGCCGTGGTATCGGATCTCTTTGGCCATCCGCGCACCATCGAGAGGTGCATTTGCCTGCACGAGGAAGACGCCGGCATGTCGTGGAAACATTTCGATCTGCGTACCGGCCGCACCGAGGTGCGTAGGGCGCGGCGCCTGGTGATCTCCTCGATTTCAACCATTGGCAATTACGAATATGCGTCCTATTGGTATTTGCATCAGGATGGGCGCATTGAATATGAGATGAAGGCGACGGGGATTATCAATACCGCGGGTTGCCGTCCTGGCGAGCCGGGAAAATTTGGCACCGAGGTGGCGCCGGGTATCGTCGGCCACATCCATCAGCATATTTTTTCTGCCCGGCTGGATATGGAGGTGGACGGGCCGAACAATACCGTGACGGAGTGCGACACGATTGCCCTGCCGATGGGGCCGGAGAACCCCTACGGCAATGCCTACTATGTGCAGGAGACAGCACTGAAAACGGAAGCGGAAGCGCAACGCGACTTCGATTTTTCCAGGATGCGCTACTGGAGAATCATCAACCCCAACACCACCAACTGGGTAGGCAAGCCGACCGCGTACAAACTCGAAGCCAAGTCAGCGGTGCACCCGTATACGCATCCGCATAGTCCGTCCGGTAAGCGGGGGCGCTTTCTGCAACATCAGCTATGGGTGACGCCTTTTGATGAGAATGAGCGCTACCCCGCGGGCGAGTTCGTGAACCAATCGACCGGGGACGATGGTTTGCCGGCATGGACGGCCAAGGACCGGGCTATCGAGAACACCGACGTTGTGCTTTGGCATAGCTTCGGGGTGCATCATCTGCCGCGTCCGGAAGATCATCCGGTACAGTCTTGCGTTTTCTGTGGCTTCACGCTCGCGCCCTCCGGATTTTTCGACCAGAATCCGGTGATCGATCTGCCGCCAATAAGAAACACCGCCAGCTGTTGTCATGCCGCTGACTGACGGTTGCTGATTGAGGGAACCGCAGGTCCCTCCACTGCGCTACGCTCCGGTCGGGATGACAATTCTGTTACTGGGTCAGGTATTTCTCGCTGAACCTCTTTCGGGTACAACAGATTTGTCATCCCGACCGGAGCGCAGCGCAGTGGAGGGACCTGCGGTTTCTTTTTAACGCGATCCACCGAGCACCTCTTCCGCGCGCAGCGCCAGGCCGCGAGCGACCGAGATAAATTCGTCGCCGGTGCGAATGCGCTCCTCACCAAACCGCTCCTTGAAGAGGTGACGGACAGCGGGCACCAGCGAACTGCCACCGGTGAGAAAGACCCGGTCGACCTGGCGGCGGCTGATACCCGAGTTTTCCAGCAGCGAATCAACACACTGCTCAATCGCCTGCAGCTCATCGGCAATCCAACCTTCAAACTCTGCGCGCGTGACAGCGATTTGCAAGTCCATGCTGCCGTCGCGAAAATGGAAGTCCGCTACTTCGGAATGGGAAAGCTCGAACTTGACCCGCTGGACGGCCTGGTGAAGGTGGTAACCAAGATCTTCGTCGATCAGAGTGATCAAAGCTTCGATCTTTTCCGGTTCCAAAGCGCGCAGCCGGGCACTCTTCAAAATCTCCACTACGTTTGCTGTGCGCAAAAAAGACAAGTAATGCCAGCGCTCCAGGTTGGCATAGATCCACGCCGGCACAGCCGGCAAAATCTTGTTGAGGGAACGCGCAAACGACTCCGACCCTAAAGCAGGGGAGACCAGCTTGCGCACGATCCTGGCGTCGAAAGCGTCGCCGGCCAAACCGACACCGCTGTTGCCGAGCAGATCCTGCGGCTTGCGGCCGCGCTGGCGAACTCCAGGGCCAACATGGAGCAAGGAGAAGTCACTGGTGCCGCCTCCAAAATCACCGATCAGGATGAGCTCGTCGTGATCGAGGGTGGATTCATAGGCGTAAGCTGCCGCGACCGGCTCCATTTCAAAATCAACCCGCTCGAAGCCCGCCTCCGCAAACGCCTGGCGCAGACGGGAGAGAGCATACTCCTGATCCGCTTCGGTCTCCGCGCCGACAAACCGCACCGGGCGCCCCACCATGGCATAAGCAATCGGAGTCTGGAACTTGCGTTCAGCATGATGGCGCAGCTCAGCGAGTATGCGAGAGATCAGATCCTCGAGCGTGCAATGGCGGCCGAATACTGCCGTCCCCGTGAGCGTGCGATCAGAGAGGTAGGATTTGAGCGACTGAATGAGCCGGCCTTTGTTCTCCGCGGCCAGGTAGTGTTCGATCGCAGATGGGCCGGTCCAGGTATGCGTTTGTTTCCGCCCCCCGTGTTTGATCTGCTGCAGGTAGAGCACTGAGCGAGAGGAAAACGTTTCGCCGGCGTTGGTGGGGAAGGCAACCAGTTCCACATGCCCATTGCCGAAGGCGCGCGCAACCGTGCTGTTGGTGGTGCCGAAGTCAATACCGATCGCAGGAACCTGGTCTTGCGCTTGCCGCATTCTTCCCATTATTCCGCACCCGGTGCCCGGACACACTCTTGACACGACCTTTGGATCCCGGAGAGCTATCATGGTGGGGAGGGCAGTCGCATGAAAGGACGACAGTATCGGAAGCTTATCCCGCGTTTGCTTCTCCTGGCCGCGGCCGCTCTTGCACCATTGAGCTCTGCGCGCGCCCTGGCGGCGCCTCTTGCAGTAGCGGACTCTCCCCTTCACAAGGTGATCGTGATTGGATTCGTTGGCGGCTTCGTGAAGCACGACGATGCCAAGCACGCGGAAGTGCAATTTGCCGCGTATCTGCGCGATCGATATGCCTCGGCTATCGACGCGAAAGTGTTTGGCAATCACTCTGGACAAGAGGCTCTCCACCACGTCGTCCGCATGCTGGATACCAACCGTGATGGCATGCTCAGCGCGTTCGAGAAGGCACAAGCGAGAATCATCATCTTTGGCCATAGCTGGGGTGGAACCGAAACCGTCTTGTTGGCGCGCGCGTTGCAGCGGCAGCATATCCCCGTGTTGCTCACCATCCAGGTGGACAGTATTGGCAAGCCGGGCGAGGGAGATATCAGCATTCCCGCGAACGTTGCCCATGCGGTTAATTTTTATCAGTCGAGCGGCTTGCTTCATGGCCGCTCGGAGATTTCCGTGACGGATCCGGAACGCACCAATATCCTGGGCAACTTTCACATGACCTATAAAGACCATCCTGTGAATTGCGACAACTTTCCCTGGTTCGCCCGGACCTTCACCAAACCTCACATTGAAATTGAGAACGATCCGCGCGTATGGGCAGAAGCAGCATCGCTGATCGATGCCGAGCTATCGGGTGCGCGATCCATCGCCCAGGCGCCATCCATGCAGGCGCACTAGAGCATTTTCACTTCTACTCGGCACAGTCAAGTTCAGCGATGTGCGGCTTTTCTTGAGGAAAAGCCACGTCGGGAGCGGTCGCTCTTTATACACCAGAAGTGAAAATGCTGTAACGTCGCTATCTGGAACATTAATGGTTCCATATCGGCGGGTTTGCCGAGCATCAAGCGACAATGCGAGAATGGCTTAATGCAAAGATCACGTGCAACGAATTTAAATCTGCTGGCTACCTGTGTACTTCTCATGGGGAGCGCCGCGGCCCAGCAGACGCCGACGGCAAATACGCAAGCCAAGCAGAGCACCACGACCCCGCACAAGAGGACGGCGGCGGCGGCCAAGCCTAAACCATTGGCGCTGGTGACAGACAAAGACAAGCAGAGCTACGCCATCGGTCTTAACGTGGGCAAGAGCCTGCACCGGGACTCCATCGACATCGAACCTAAAATCATGCTCCAGGGAATTGAGGATGCCCTGGCCGGGGGCAAGGTCCTCTTGACCGATGATCAGGTCAAGACGGTGCTGACCGACCTGCAGAGTCAAGTGCGGCAAATGCAGGAAGAGAAGAGGCTGGCCCTGGCGGAAAGTAACAAGAAGGACGGCGCGGCATTCCTGGCTGCGAATGCTTCTAAAGAGGGCGTGGTCACCTTACCCAGCGGCCTGCAATACAAGGTCCTGGTGGCGGGGACGGGTCCCAAGCCTTCCATTACCGATTCTGTCGTTTGCAACTACCGGGGAACACTGCTCGACAATACGGAGTTTGATAGTTCCTACAAGCGTGGCCAGCCGGCGACCTTTGTTGTCGGAAGAGTCATCAAGGGCTGGAGCGAGGCCCTGCAATTGATGCCCGTGGGCTCAAAATGGCAGTTGTTCATTCCCCCTGACCTCGCCTATGGCGAGCGCGGCCAGGGCCCCATCGGCCCCAACGCCACGCTGGTCTTCGAGGTGGAGTTGCAATCTATCCAGCCGAGTAGCCCACCGGCCGCTCCGGCTATACCGCCTGCTATCCCTCCTGCCACAGCGCCCGCTACGCCGCCTGCAACACGGTAAAACAGGCGGCGATACACTTGGGCCGCAGCCTGAGAGGAAGAACCATGCGCCGAGAAAACCTGACTATCGTTTTGTTGTCGATCATCGCCGTTGCCCTGGTGATGATCGCCGTGCAGCCGATCTTTGCCCCGCGCCCAGCGGAGGCGCAATCCGGTAATCCCTACCCGTTTTACATTGAGCCCGGCTCCCAGATGTTGCGGGCGCCCGATGGCAGCAAACAGGTCTATGGGAAGGTAGTGGTCGACCTGAGCACGGGAAAAATCTGGGGCTTCCCTACGAATGCACCGCAGCCGTACCCCCTCGGCGGCATGCAGCATAACAAGCCGCCCGTCTCGCATCCGTTCGAGCTGGGAAAGTTCGCGTTTGAAGACACCAACAAATAGTGGTCCTAATGTGTCGGCAGCGTTATTTTCAGCAGCTTAACGGCGTCCACATACATGCCTTGCCAGCGGACTCCAAAGTGGAGATGGGGGCCGGTCACACGGCCTGTAGCCCCGCTGAGGCCAAGGCGTTCTCCTTTGTGAACGCGATCTCCCACTTTCACCTCTATTTTGGACAGGTGCATGTAAAGCGTCGAGAACTGCTGCCCGTGATCGATAACCACCATGTTGCCCTCGTAGAACATGCCTTGTGCGATGATGACCACTCCGTCGTTGGCGGCTACCACAGGCGTTCCGGAAGGGGCATGGAAGTCGGTTCCGCGATGGATGCTGGCCAGCTCACCGTTGAACATGCGGCGGGTCCCAAAAGAATCGGTCGGTGTGAAGGGCACGGGTGATCGAAAGCTGCCGTTCCATAAGGGCTCGCTGATCCGGTGCGCGAACGCCGCGTCCTTCACCACTTTATCCGCTGCGATGCGCGCCAGTGTTGCGGCATCCGGCGCAACATACTTTTCCTCTACGCGCAGTGTCGTGGTCTTATAGCTTCCGGGCAGGACAGTCACTTGTTGGCTGGCATGCAACTCTCCGCCAGTGGCTTCGGTCGCGGTAAGCGCCAGGGGATAAGTTCCCGGCGCCTGCTCCACGTCTATACCGGCAAGCGCGTACCAGGTGTTGCCCTGGTGAGAACGGGTAAACACCAATGGGTGATCGAGCCATGTGCCGTGCAGTGAATCCGCGGGCTGGTCGAGTTGGATCCGGAAGAGCACGGGCGAACCACTTTCCAGCTGCTGCGGAGACCAGCTTATAAGCCGAAAGCCCACGTTCTTCTGTGCCTCCGCGGCCGGGAGGGTTAACAGTAGTACGACGAATGCGGCCCAGCGAAGCTGACGCAAAGACCGAAAATGAGCAAAGGGATGGATCTTGAAGGCCACGGGCAACGGTAGCATACTGGTGCACGAGGATCGACTATGCGACGCAGGACCTTTCTCTCCACTTCGGCTGCAGCAGGTCTTGGCGTTTTTGCCTTGGGCGGCCGTACCCTACAGGCCAAGGCGGGAGACATACCGAAGCGTACCTTCGGAAAAACCGGCGAGCGCCTGACGATCGTCGGCCAGGCCGGCGGCCGCTTCCCCTTATGCAGCTTCGAGGATGCGAAAGCCGTTACCCTGCGCGCTTATGAGCTCGGCATCAACTATTTCGATTGCGCGCGCCTTTACTGGGACGGCAAATCAGAAGAGGTCTATGGCGCGGTGCTGCCGCCGTTTCGCAAGAATATCTTCCTGACCACGAAATCTGCGCAGCGTACGCGCCAGGGCGCCGAAGCGGATCTGGAGATGTCGCTGCGTGCGCTCAAGACCGATCACGTGGATCTGTGGCAGATGCACCAGGTCAGTACGCACGACGAAGTGGAGCAGATCTTCGCCCCCGGGGGCGCGATCGAAGCCTTCGAAGCCGCCAAGAAAGCGGGTAAGTGCAGGTTCATTGGATTCACCGGCCACCATGATCCCCAGGTCCACCTGGCGATGCTAAAGAAGTACGATCACTACGACACCATCCTGATGCCCTTGCATGCCGCTGATCCCGGGTACGAGAGCTTCGAGAAAAACGTGCTGCCGGTAGCCGTTGCCCGAGGCATGGGCATCCAGGGGATGAAGAGCACCGCCAATGCCAAGCTGTTGCAGGCGATTGCGTTGAAGGAGTGCCTCTCCTACGCTCTCAGTCTGCCGGTGCACTGCGTTGCCCTCGGCTGTACCACTATCGGACAGATCGAAGACGATGTGCGCATTGCGCAGGAGTTTACGCCGTTAAACGAAGCACAGCTCGATCAGATCCGCGAGAAGGTGGCGAAACTGAAAGGGCCGCAACTGGAAGACTGGAAGATCAACACCGAAACCGCCACCGCAAGCACCTACCGGGATGGCGGATACGCTTGAATTGGAGAAGCGGGAATGAAGCAAATGCTTTTTTGCGTGAGCGCCACAGTGTTGCTTTCTTTTGGGCCGGCCCATGCAGCCGATTCACCGGACGTAAAAGAGGGTCTGTGGTCGAGCCAGACGCAAACCATCGACAACCCTGGAAACAAGCGAGGCGGTGGCGCAGTCACCATCTGCCGCAGCCACGCTTACGACCAATATGTGAAAGACATGGCAGCCAAGATGCCGGGGTGCAAGAAGCTAAACGAGAGCGTACGCGGCCATACCCATACCAGCGCCCTGCGATGCACCGTGGGGAATACTGTTATCGATACCAGGGAGACCACCACTTTCCAGGCCGATACAGCCGTCCACTCGGAGACTCACGCCACCTATACCCCACCCTTGTACGGTGTGAGCGAGTCGACGATGATCATGGACCAGAAGTATCTCGGCAATTGCCCCGCGGACTTGCAACCGGGGGACATGAAAAGCATCGACGGAAGAATCGTCAATACCTGGAAGCACTAACGCAGCAAGACTTACTTCTCCATCGTGAGCACGACCCGGAACCTTGCCTTTCCCGACATCATGCGCTCGTAAGCTTCGCTCGCCCGCTCCAATGGGTAGCTTTCGTTCATCGAGCGCACGCCGGAGAGCACACTGAACGCCAGCGTCTCCTGCGAATCGAGCGACGTTCCCGAATACCACCCTTTGACCTGCTGCGATTTCAAAAGCAGCTGGAGCGCGGGCACCTCCAATGCGGGTACGGCGCCCACGATCATGAATGTCCCGGCAGTCGCGAGACCGCCGATCACGGCCTTCATCGCGTCCGCGCTGGTCACCGTGGCGAGGATCACCTTGGCGCCTCCCAGCTTCTGCAACTCCGCTGCCGGATCTTGCACCGCATTATCGACGTAGTGCGACGCTCCAAGTTTCCTGGCGAGTGCCTCTTTGTCCTGGCCGCGTCCGATGGCAACGGTATTGAATCCACTCTTGGCCGCGAACTGAATGCCGAGATGGCCCAATCCACCTAAGCCGATCACTGCGACCACATCGCCTGGGCGAGCGCCGCTGTTGCGCAGGCAATTGAAGGTGGTGACCCCGGCGCACATCAGCGGTGCGGCTTCTTCCGACGACAGTGCTTCGGGCACCACGGCAACAGCCGTGGCGGGCGCGACCATATATTCTGCGTAGCCGCCGTCCCGGGTGAGACCGGTGACCAGGGTGCTGGTCTCGCAGGCAAAAAAGTTCCCCCGGCGGCAGCTATCGCAGTAGCCGCAGTAGCCGCCGTTCCAACCCACACCGACGCGTTGACCGGCCTTCCATCGGGGAACGCTTGGGCCAACTGCATCGATGATCCCGATGACCTCGTGGCCGGGGACGCGCGGATACTGAATTCCTGGAAACAATCCATCCTTGGTCACGCTATCGCTATGACAGACCCCGCATGCCTGCACCTTGATGCGTACCTCACCGGACTCGGGCTCGGGAATCTCCTGTTCTACCAACTCCAATGGACCGCCTACTTTAGCGACTTGAACTGCGCGCATTTTCGCCATGAAATCCCTCCAGAAGTGCGTGGCCATTGTAAGGCCAGGTGGTTAACCTCAATTTCTCACGGCCGGGTCCGTAACGAATGACGGGTGCCCCATATCTGCCCGGTCTTGGCAGATGTGGGATTCCACAAACTTCGCCCCCTGCGTCTACAGGGTGTAGCTGATCATGGCATGAATACCTGTTGCCGGTAGAGAGTGACCGGTGGATGGCCGTGGAATCCCACATCTGCCAAGACCGGGCAGATATGGGGCACCCGTCATTCGTTACGGTTTGAGATCTCACTACCGGACCTCGCTTACCCAGGGGGCCGTGAGAAATACAAAGTGACGCATCCGGCGGCAGCCTTTCCTGAAGAAAAAACTCACTTAAGCGGTTTGTAGGTGCTGGCGATAAAGGCGGCTACCTTGTCGTGCAGTTGCTTGAGCGAGTCTTCGTGGAGGTACACCATGTGTCCAGATTGATACCAGGCGAATTCGATGTTCTGCCTCAAATTGGCCGGGAGCGTGAGATGAGACATCTCGTACCGGGCGGCGAAGTACGGTGTGGCCAAGTCGAAATAACCGCCGTTCAGCATGACCTTAAGGCGCGGGTTGTACTTCATCGCGGTGGCAAGATCCGGCATGACGTTGACCCCCCAGGAGTCGCCCGGAGCACCGGGAGCCTTGTGCTTAAACTCCCAGGCATTGTTGGCGGCATCCGACTCCGGCAGGTAGGTCAGGCCTTCTCCGAATTTGAGCTGGCGGCGGGTATAGTCATTGAACGCCGCGATATAAGCGGATGAGATAGCGGCGGCCTGCGGGTCGTAAGCCGCTTCCTCAGCCAGCGGGTCGATGGTTGGTCCGGAGAAGCGGCTGTCCAGCCGGCCTGTGGTGAGATCGTCATTTCCTTGCAGGTTAAGGTTGAATTCACCAGTGTTGACGCGCAGGTCGGCCTTGAGAATGTAGGCCACGGGCAGCCCGGTGTACTGGTGCAGCTTTTCGGCGATGGTCTGGCGGGTAGCGTCGGGCAGCTGCGAGCCCTGGGCCAGGGCCGCAGCATAGTCGCCCATGGCAAATTGCTCTACCTCAGCGAGGAAGGGCAGAAGGGCCGCGGGTTGGGTGGGTAGCCGCTTGTGATAGTAGGCGGTGGCAGCGAAGGTGGGCAGAGCGAGCTCATACGGAAGATCAATGCCTGGGTTCCACTGCGGTGCGTCGGCGCTGTCGTCGAAGTTGAGGATTTGCGAAAGCAGAATGACGCCATTGAGGTCGATGTGGTTCTCCGTCTCAAGAATGCCCGCGAGCACCGCTGAGCGGGTGGTTCCGTAGCTCTCTCCGAAGAGGTATTTGGGCGAGTTCCAGCGCTGGTAAGTAGAAAGGAAGCGTGCGATAAAGCGGGCAAAGGCATGGCCATCGGGATCGACTCCCCAAAAGGCCTTCTCCTTGTCCTTGCCGAAGAGCCGGCCGAAGCCGGTGCCGGGTGCGTCGATAAAAACCAGATCGCTGGCATCGAGCAGGCTGTAGGTATTATCGACCAGTTCATAGGGCGCGGGGCTGGTGTGCTGGTCGTCAGCGGTAACAATCCGCCGCGGGCCGAAGGCGCCCATGTGCAGCCACATGGTGGAGCTGCCCGGGCCGCCGTTGTAGATAAAGGTCACCGGCCGCGATTCTGGCGGAACATCTTTCTTGAAATAAGCCACATAGAACATGCGCGCAGTGGGCGGCGAGTCGGGAGTTTCTTTGCCGGCAGCCGGATTTATGCCCAGGGAGGCGTCGGCATCGTTGGTTGCTGCTACCAGGATGGTTCCGGCGACCGCCTGGTAATTGATGGTTTGGCCTCCGACGTTGACGGAGCCTTGAGTGGTGGAGTCCTTGGGGATGGTTGGCTCATTATCGGCCTTAGCCGCGTCCTTGCCGGCGTCTTTTGCTGGGGTATCTTTGCCGGCTTCTTGCGCAGTGGCGGAGCCGAGGCCCAGGGTGAACAGAAGCAACAGGAAGGAGCTGACGAGGGTAAGCGATGGGCGGGAGTTCAGCACGGGTGACGGGTTCCTTTGTAATGAGGTTGTTCCGGTGACAGCTCGGAATAAGTTGCGGTAGGTCCCCAGAAGTTAAGGTACCAAAGATCAGGCAACTCGTTCTGCTACCTCGTGTCTATCTGGGGCGAGCGGCAAGAATTTGATGTCAAGCAGCAGCCGCCAGAAAGAGGAGACTTCGATGAGATTTGTCACGGCTGTGCTTGCATCTACTCTGGTCATCGCGCCCGCGGCGATGATAGCCCAAACCACACCCACCCCTGGCGCACATGACTATAACATCAACCAGCGCAAGGCCGATCAGCAGGGCCGGATCGCAAACGGCGTCAAGAACGGAAAACTCACCGCAGGCCAGACCGGGCGCCTGGAACACCAGGAAGCCGGCATCAACAAGGAAGAGCGCGGTATGCGGGCGCAGGATAATGGTCACCTGACAAAACAGGATCGCCAAACCATCCACGCACAGCAGAACCAGGAATCACGGCGCATCTACCGCGACAAGCACGACGGAAAATAACAAAACGAGTGGCCGTTCCGCCCGGAACGGCCATATTCCAGTCTCCTCAAGACCAGCACCCCCTGACTCCGATTCATCTGATGCGGTAAGAGTCCACTTCATCGGACGATGCATCATTCAGATGACATGGCTAAGGCTTTGGCGTAGACTCAAGCCCACTGCGCCAAATCGCGCCATAGGCCGAAACCTCATCGACGCTCCGGGCATCGCGGCTGACCTCCCGGTTAGTGTTCTGTCCAGCTGTGCCATGGGCCCTCTGTACCTTTGGCGTCAAGGATGACTCCCGACCTTGCGCCATGTTGTGACCCATTGAGAAAGGGGCGCTATGCCCTCACTACCAGATCCTCGACTCAACGTCCTCCCCAACCAGCCTCAAGCGGCATCGCCTCTTCCAGTTCCCACTTCTGAACCCAAGCTCTCCGATGAGGCAGCCCGCCCTTCTTTCCCGCCGCTGGGCTCGAATCTCAAGGTTTTGATGGTGTGGCCCAGTTTCCCGCCGTCGTTCTGGGGCTTTGAGGGCGTGCTGGAGATGATTCCCGAGCAGGCCATGACGCCTCCGCTGGGTCTGGTCACTGTCGCGGCTCTTTGTCCCGCGACCTGGCAGTTGCGATTGAAGGATCATGCCTTCGAAGAGTTGCTGGATGAGGATTTCGCTTGGGCTGACCTGGTGATGGTAAGCGCCATGCACGCGCAACGTGCGGACGCATTGACCACTCTGGCCCGGGCTCGGGCCATGGGTAAGCGCACCTTCGTGGGCGGCCCCTGGGCGAGTACACAACCCGAGGTGGTGTTGGAAGTGGCCGATCATGTGTTGGTCGGTGAGGCGGACGAGGTCTTTCCTGGAATCGCTACTGCACTCGAACAAGGGACCGCACACGCCTTGTACCACGTTATCGACAAACCCGACATGACCCGCAGCCCGGTGCCTCGCTTCGACCTGCTGCAGCGGAACAAATACACCTCCATGCCCATCCAGTTTTCCCGCGGATGCCCCTTCCAGTGTGAATTCTGCGACATCATCACCATTTACGGTCGCCGGCCGCGCGCGAAAACGCCCAAGCAAGTCATTCGCGAGCTGGAAACATTGCTCAACCTGGGCTGGCGCAACGAGGTGTTCATTGTCGATGACAACTTCATCGGCAACAGTCATCAAGCGATGGCGCTTTCGCTGGAACTCGTCGAGTGGCAAAAGCAACACGATTACCCATTCGCGTTCAGTACCGAGGCGTCGATCGACCTGGCATCGAAGACAGAACTTCTGGATACCATGGTCGCCGCGAATTTCATGATGGTCTTCATCGGCATCGAGACCCCGTCTGCCGAAGCACTGAAAGAGACGCACAAGTTTCAGAATCTGCGCAAGAACAATGTCGATCAGGTACGCATCATCCAGGAGAAGGGTTTGTGGGTGCTGGCCGGTTTCATTGTCGGTTTCGACTCCGACGACGAGACCATCTTTGCCCGGCAGCTGGAGTTTATCGACCGGACAGCGATCCCCTGGGCTATGGCCGGTATATTGATGGCGCCACCGACCACCGCCCTGTTCGATCGCATGAAACGGGAAGGGCGACTGATCGAGGACAGCCAATCCATCACCCAGTTTGGCCTCCCGAATTTCCGCACCGTGCTGCCGCTGCCCATCCTGCTGCGCGGCCTCTGCACCCTGCTCACGGGCCTATACAAACCAGATGCCTTTTTTGAGCGTGCTTATAACTCCTTGAAGATGTGGAAGCCCATAGCGACGCAGAAACCGCCTGACTTGGGAATGGTCTACAACGTGCGTTGCCTCTCTGCCTCTATATGGCGGCAGGGCATCCGCTCCAGTTACCGCAGCAGCTATTGGAAATTCCTCTTCAGGACGGTTACCTCCTTTTGGCGCTCACCGGCAAAACTGTGGGTGGGCTTCTCGCTGTTGCTCTCCGCACAGCATTTCGTCCTTTACTCCAAAGTGGTGATCGACCACCTCGAGGAAGAGGCCGAGAAGGTGGAACGCAAAGAACGGGCCGCCGCTAAGAGCAAGATGAGCGATTTCGTTGGAGTCGAAGCGGTCAGCTAAGGTCCAGCGCTATGACTTCATGCACTCCGATCGAAGGCACCGTGAGCCGAATCGACGAGCCATCCTTACGGTAGTGCGCATTTCCGCCCGCTACCAGAAAACGCACAGCGCTCACGCGCCGGCCCTCCGGGATACGGATGCCGACGTCCTGGTTGGGAAGCGGGATCACTTCGCGCAACGGCCCCTTCATCATCATGGGGTTGGTGAGGTTGACCAGGTGCACCGTCATCGAATTTTTCTGGCTCCAAACAGAGATATCCAAAACCCCCTTGCCCTCCACCGTCACCGGAGCAGGCTCGTTGGTGGCCCAGAGGACCGCATTGCGCAGCAGCTTCGCGTGGTCGACATCGAGCACCTCCCAGAAGGTGCGATCGATATCCCCGGGGAAATAAACCACGCGGCTGCGGCCGATCTCGCGTAGCAAAACGCCAGGCTCTCGCGTCTTTGGCGGCCGGGTAAATACCTCCTCCATGGGCAGGTCAGGATAAGGCGGGACTAGGAGGAGCGGTGAATATGCACCGCTGCCCAAGGGCGTGACGGTCACGCAATGCGTGCCGTTGATAATCCGCGTCGCATCTTCAAAACCAGCCAGCAGCGAAGGGAATTGGCCGGTTGCTGGATCTTTTTCTAGCGTCAGATACGAATTGAGCAGCGGGCCCTCTTCCTTGCCCGTGAACGAGGTGCCGAAGAGCGACGCCAGTCCGAAGTCGTTGCGCCGGACACCCCACTCGTCGTAAAGCGAGGTTTCGTAGGTGGCGACTATGCTGCCTCCCTGCTCCACGAAGGCGCGAATCTGATCGCACTGTTGCGTCGAAAGCGCCGCGATGTTGGGCAGGATCAGCGTCTTGAAGCGGTTGATGTGCTCCGGGTCGAGCAGATGATCGTGCACCATTTCAAAGGGGATTCTGGCTTCGACCAGCGCCTGGTAAAAGCCCAGCGCGGGCTCTTCCACTTTGGCGCGCGCGTCCTCTCCGCCGTAAAACGAGGCCGTCTGCTGGGAGTAGACCATGGCTACGCGCGCGAACGATTTCTCATTGCGCAGATAGCCCTGGTTGGCATAGTGCCATTGATAAATCTCTTCCACTACCGGCAGCCAGCGCCGGTCGATCGGCTTGGCGTTGAACTTGACGAACCAGGGACGAAGATCCTGGGCCATTCCATCGGCCACCCAGAGCCGAATTTCATCGCCATTCTGCACCGAGTCTTTCCAGCGATATTTCTCTTCCAAACCCACGCTGAAGATGCCGGCGATGGCCTTTTGCCCCAGGGTGGCGCGATACTCCTTGCCATTTTTTCCGTTGGCCCAGGGAGCCATCAGTCCGCTTCTTGCCTGGCGGTCGGCGAAGAGAGTGGGGGCCAGCTCGCCGATGGTCTTCATATCGAGCTCGCTGAGCGCTCCGCCGCCGGCGTTGGCCAGGTAGCTGGCATTGGGATTGATGGCGCGTATTTTTTCGTTCCACAGCCGCCAAAGCTCAAAGAGCCGCTGCTGGCGCCATACGATGTATTGCCGCCGCGATGGATCCTGGGGATTGAGCGTGCGCGGCAGGCTCAGGCCGGAGAAGGCACGGAAGTTTTCCTGGCAGTGGACGCAATAACACATGCCGGAGCCCGCCCAGCGGTTGGTAAAGATACCGTCGGGCGTGTACTTGGTCATGATCTCCACATGGACCTGGGTCATGAATTCGAAGTTGTAAGGCCCTAATGCGCAGGTGAGCCAAAAGTCCGGATCGGAGGGATGGCGGCGCTTGTTGCCCTGGGCGTCGACGGCGATCCAATCTGGGTGCGCGTCATAGACGTCCTGGCGGGCAGCGTGCGCATCGGTGCGGGCCACGACGTTCATGCCCTGCTTGCGGCATCCCTTCAGGATGTCTCCGAAGGCGTCTGTGTTGCCCAGCCACTTGCTGCGGTAGTGCAGAGGAATCTCTGTGGGGTAGAAAGCGACGCTGCCTCCGGCGCTGAGGCAGGCCGCATCGGCATGGATCTTCTGAAAATACTCAAGCCAAAAGGCGAGGTCGTAATTCCCCGGGTCGTCTTCAACAAAGGCCAGTTGCGCCCAGCGCATTGGACGGTCGTACCATCCGGGGTTGCCGACCACGCTGTTGGTTTCCGCGCCAGCGAGGGTCGGAGCACCAAAAAAATGGGCGGCGGTTACGCCCGCCGCCTGCTTGAGAAAAGTTCTTCTGCTATTTGCCATGTACTACTCCTGGGACGAAGCCGAGGACTGGAGAGAAAACAGCAGGTCCCTCCACTGCGCTACGCTCCGGTCGGGACCTGCTGTGCGCCTTTCGTGAACGCAACTCTCAAGCCTTGCCCACAGTTTCCTTCGCCGCGCTGACCTCGCATCCCGCCACCTCTTCCAGCACGCGAATCGACCCGCAAATATCTTCTTCCCCATAGCCCTTGGCCATCGCGGCTCGAAAAAGCTGTTGTGTCAGTCCGGTGAGCATCAACGGAACACCAATCTCGCCACCCAGCTCGACCGCAAGCCCGATATCCTTCTCCAGCCACTTGACGGAGAAGTTCGTCGAGAAGTCGCGCTTGAAGACCATCGGCGCCTTGATGGCAATCAATCCCGATCGCGCCGCGCTGTTATTCAGAATGTCGAGCATGAGCTCGGGATCGACCCCCGCCTTGGTGCTCAGCACCAGGCCCTCATTGAACGCCTGCAGCAGGTTGCCGAGGATCAGGTTCTGCGTCAGCTTGGCGCGCAACCCCATGCCTGACTTGCCGCAGTAATAAAGCGTCTTGCCCATGGCTTCGAAGAAGGGCTTGACGTGGGCAAAGACCTCCTGCTTGCCGCCAATCATGAAGGTGAGTGTTCCCCCCTCCGCGCCGGCTTTCGAGCCGGTACAGGGAGCATCCAGAAATTCAATGCCCAGAGCTGCGAGTTCCTCCGCTATGCGGCTGCTCTCGAGGGGCGAGACGGTGCTGCAATCCGCGATAACAAATCCTTTTTTTGCTCCTTTGACCAGCCCCTTCTCGCCCAGGATGACTCCCCGGGACATGGCTGTGTCACCGACACAGAGAAAAGCACATTCACTGTTCTGGGCCACCTCCGCGGGCGTGGCGCAGAACAGCGCGCCTGCGGAGTCGGCGAGTTCCTTTGCCTTCTTCTGGTTATGGGACCAGACCGCCACGTCGTGACCGCCCGAAACGAGATGACGGGCCATGGGACCGCCCATGATGCCGAGTCCTAAAAATCCTAACTTTGCCATGTGACCACTCCTGGTAGGGTTTGCTAGCGAGTATGGAAGAGGTAGGCGTACAGCATGACTTCTACGCCGATGGCTGTCGCCATGATGATGCTATGTCTTAGAGTAAAACGAAAGAGCTTCGCCTGGTCGGAAACCGACATCGCGGTAGCCGCCGCCGCGACCGCGATGTTCTGCACGCTGATCATCTTACCTACAACGCCACCGGCGGAGTTGGCAGCCGCCATGAGCGCGGGCTCAAAGCCCAGACGGCCGGCGGTCACCACCTGCAGATTGCCGAAGAGCGCGTTGGCTGACGTGTCCGAGCCGGTCAGGAAGACGCCCAGCCAGCCGAGCAAGGGGCTGAAGAAGGGAAAGAGCGTCCCGGACGCAGCAAATGCCAGCCCCAGCGTGGCGGTTGCGCCGCAATAGTTCATCACGAAGGCCATGGCGAGCACGGCGGTGACCGTTACGGTGGGCAAAAAGAGCTGGCGGCATACCGCAACCAGGAGGCGCGCGAAGGCGGCCAGTGGCATGCGCAATAGCAGAGCCGATAGCAGGGTCGCGAACATGCAGGCAGTGCCGGCGGCGGAGAGAAAGTTGAGCTGGTAGAGCGCCTTGTACAGGGTTGGCTTGGCGACTACCGGCGGCATCACCATGACTTGATTGTGCAAGAGCGGCCAGCCGACGCTGAGGGTGACGGAGTTCAGCACGGCCTGGAAGGGCTTGAATCCCCAAAGCAATACCAGGATCACCAGCAGACCGTAGGGCATCCAGGCGCCCAAAAGCTCCCCCGTCCCATGCTTCCGATTGACCGATCCAGGAGCGAGGGGCGCGTATTTATGCTCTGCTGGGTTATACGGAGGGGGAAACTCCATCATGCCGGCGGTGGGCTCTACCGCTTTCGGATCCACCTTCTCCAATTCCCGGTCCCACATAGCCGCCGGGCGCCAAAAGCGTAGCAGCACCAACAACGCGCCCAAGGCACAAAGCGAGCTCATGATGTCGGTCAGTTGCGGGCCCACAAAATTCGACATCAGGAACTGTACTGAGGCGAAGACGCCGCCCACCACCACCACGGCGGGCCACACCTCCAGCATGCCGCGCCACCCCACCATGATGCAGACCAGGTAAGTGGGAACGAATAAGGACAGCGGAGCACAGAGACGTCCCACCGCACCGCTCAGCTTATCCAGCGGCAAGCCGGTGATCCCAGCCAGGGTGACCACAGGAATGCCGATTGAGCCAAAAGCGACCGGAGCGGTATTGGCTACCAGGCAAAGCGCCGAGGCGTAAAAGGGAGAGAAGCCGAGGCCAACCAACATGGCCGCCGCGACCGCCACCGGGGTGCCGAAGCCGGCTGCGCCTTCCACAAATGCTCCAAAGGCGAAGGCGATCAAGAGCGCTTGCAGACGGGCATCGCTGGTCAGATTGCCCATGGACGACTTGATGATTTCGAATTTGCCCGTTTCCACCGTAACCCGGTAGAGGGTGATGGCCCAAAAGACGATCCAGGAGATGGGAAATAATCCAAAAGCAGCGCCGTAGGATGCGGCACTCAAGGTGAGCGTGGGGGTTAACTTGTAGGCAAAGAGCGCGACCACCAGCGCCACGGCCAACGCGCAAAGGGCCGCGAACCATGCCGCCTTACGCCTCACCCCCAGCAGGAAAAGCAACGTAAGGATAGGTAAAGAAGCAATGACCGCGGAGAATGCTAGGCCACGCCCGAAGAGGGTGTAGCTTTGGGACCACGCTGGGCTCATCTAGGCGGGCTCTCTCTTGGAGTCAAGTGTACGAATTCTACTTGCGGCATCCGGGCTCAGTCTATGCGAACCCTCTGAGCGTGTGAATAGTGAGTGAATTAGGATAATAGCTACATGCTCTCTGCCGCCATCCTCGCCGAGTTACGCGATGCCGTGGGCGCCGAAGGCCTGATCATTGAGCGCAACCAACTCCAGACCTACGAGTGCGATGGTCTTGCCATGCTGCGTAGCCTGCCGGCGGCCGTGATTCTGCCTCGCTCCACCGCACAACTGCAGAAGGCAGTGGGCATCTGCGCCCGGCATCACATACCCTTCGTAGGCCGCGGCGCCGGCACCGGCCTCTCGGGAGGAGCGATGCCCGATGACCGGGGCATCGTGATCAGTCTTGCCCGCATGACCAAATTCCTCGCCACGGATATTCCCAACCAGCGCATCACGGTCGAAGCCGGCGTGATCAATGCCCACGTCACTCAACGCGTGGCGTCCTCCGGTCACTTTTATGCGCCGGACCCTTCTTCGCAGACGGTGTGCACGATCGGAGGCAATGTAGCGGAAAACTCCGGCGGAGCGCATTGCTTGAAGTATGGCTTTACCACCACCCACGTGCTGGCCCTTGAAGTGGTTCTGCCCACAGGCGAATTGGTCCACCTCGGCTCGCCCACGCTCGACCCTCCCGGTTACGATCTGGCGGGCGTATTCGTCGGCTCTGAGGGAACACTGGGGGTCGCCAGTTCCATGACGCTGCGCATTGTGCGCCGCCCGGAAACCGTTCAGGTTCTGCTCGCCGCCTTCGATTCAATCTCGGCCGCCGGACAGACCGTCTCCGACATTATTGCCGCCTCCATTCTGCCTGCGGCCATGGAGATTATGGATCGCCTCTCCATCCAGGCCGCCGAAGCCGCCGTGCACCCGCATTATCCCGAATGCGAAGCGCTGTTGCTGGTGGAGCTCGATGGCCCTTCCGCCGAGGTCGATCTGCATATGCAGCAGGTTCGTGCGTTGTGCAAAGCCAATGGCGCATGGGAGGATCGGTTGGCGCAGAGCGAGCAGGAACGGATCCTGGTGTGGAAAGGCCGCAAGGCAGCCTTTGCCGCTGCCGGCCGCCTTTCCCCCGACTACATCGTGCAGGATGGAGTCATCCCACGCACCAAGCTCCCCATTGTGCTCACAGAAATTGCAGAAATGGCGGCCGCTGCCGGGCTGCGGGTCTCGAACGTCTTCCACGCCGGCGATGGCAACCTGCATCCCCTGGTGCTTTATGACCGCTCGATCCCCGGCCAGGAGGAGATTGCCATCGACCTTTCGATGCGCATACTGTATCGCTGCGTCGATCATGGAGGCTCCATCACCGGAGAACATGGAGTGGGCCGGGAGAAGCAGCAGGCCATGGGCTATATGTTTTCCGAGCCTGACCTGGATACGATGCAGCGGGTGCGCTGCAGCTTCGACCCGGCAAATATCGCCAACCCGGACAAGGTTTTCCCCCGCCCCCGGCTGTGTGGCGAGAAAACGGGCAAGTATTCCCCCCATCCACTGGAGACAGCAGGCGTCGCAGAGTTCTTTTGATCTGCCTCTGAGACATTTTCTTATTTCGCCACCATGAATGCTGCCTCTACCAATTCGCAAACCATCACTGCTTCTTTGGCGTCCATAACCGGGCCCGAGCATCTTCGGGCCTTGAACGGCGCGACCGTCGTCGCTCCGGCCAACAGCGAAGAGGTCGCAGCCATCCTTCGCTTGGCGCAGGATAACCACTTCGCCGTGGTTCCGTGGGGCGGTGGCACGAAACAAGGCTGGGGCTATCCCGTGGCGCCGATGGTGATCTTGGAGACGCATCGCCTGAATGTAATCCGGGAACATACCTGGCAGGACATGACCTGCACCGTCGAAGCCGGCTGCACCTGGGCGTCTTTGCAGTCGGCCTTGGCGCAACATGGCCAGTGTGTTGCGCTCGATCCGCTTTGGCCAGCCCGCGCGACGGTGGGCGGCATCGTCGCCACCAACGACTCGGGTGTGCTCCGGCTGCGCTACGGAAGCCTCCGTGACCTGGTCATCGGTATGACCATTGTGCTGGCCGACGGGACCGTTGCCCACACCGGCGGGAAAGTAGTCAAAAACGTTGCCGGATATGATCTGCATAAATTAATGATTGGGGCTTTCGGCACCCTTGGCGTCATTACCTCGGTAAATTTTCGTTTGCACTCCATCCCGCAATCCACGCAGAGCTTTACCTTCTCTGCACCGGCTGCTGAACCGCTGGGCGCGTTTTTGCTCAAGCTGCTGCACCAGCAGCTCTGTACTTTGGCGATACAACTCCGGGCCATGGCGGAGGGATTCCATCTCGATATCCAACTTGCCTCTTTGCCCGAGGTTCTGCACACTCAAGCCGATTTGTTGGAATCGTTGGCGCGCGTCGAAGGCCTTTCTATAGAGGGTGCGAGCGCAGCGGTCTGGGATGCGCGGCAACAACAGCTCGCCCATGGCAATGATTTCGTCTGCAAAGCGACCATGCTTCCCTCAGAGATCGCGCCGTTTGCCGAACGGGTTCGTAGCCTGGGTGGCGAGTCCGTGACCCAAGCGACCGGGATTATGACAGCCGGCTTCCCGACTGCGGCTGCCGGGCAGCTACCGCAATTGCGGCGTGAATTGGAAGCCGCCGGCGGATCGTTGATGGTCCTCAAGCAGCCGGCAGAGACCAAGCTCGATTGTTGGGGAACCGTGCCCGATAGCCTTCCCTTGATGCGGGAGATCAAGCGCAGGTTCGATCCCGAGGCTGTCCTTAATCCTGGCCGCTTCTTGGGCGGCATATAGAAACCTGACCGGCATCCCGCCGGGCGACGGGCTGTTAGACTATAGGGAAGACTTTGCCCGGTTGTCCTGCCTGTCATTTCCAGCCAGCACGTCAACGACGGCTAGCCGGATTCACGGTTATTGTGTCCCATCCGACCTCAGCGAGGTGGGGCTTTTCCTGGTGAGAAGCCCCGTGGAAACCACATCCGGCTACACCAATCGTGAAACCGGCTAATCATCTCAACCAACCGCTTTCCGCGAACCGGAAGAATAGGAATTCTGCGCCCGTGAGCACGCCCATCAGAAATATCGCCATCATTGCCCACGTCGACCATGGCAAGACGACACTCGTGGATGCCATGTTGCGCCAGGCCGGCACCTTCCGCGCCAACGAAGCCCTTACCGAGCGGGTAATGGATTCGAACGAGCTGGAGAAGGAGCGCGGCATTACCATTCTGGCCAAAAACACCGCTATCCAGTTCCAGGACACCAAGATCAACATTGTCGATACCCCGGGCCACGCAGATTTTGGAGGCGAGGTGGAGCGTGCCCTGAAGATGGTCGACGGGGTCATGCTGCTGGTCGATGCTTCCGAAGGCCCCCTGCCGCAAACCCGCTACGTTCTCTCCAAGGCGCTCGAGGCCAAGCTCCTGCCCATCCTGGTCATCAATAAAATCGATCGTCCCGACGCGCGCCCCAAAGAGGTCCTCGACGAGGTGTACGACCTGTTCATTGACCTGGACGCGGCCGAAGACCAACTGGACTTCCCGGTGTTGTACACCAACGCCAAGCTGGGCACGGCAAGCACCTCTCTGACTGAGCCCGGAGAGAACCTGCAGCCGCTCTTTGAAACCATTCTTTCCACCATTCCGCCGGCCAGTGGAGACCCTGACGGGGCGCTGCAGATCCTGGTCACCAACCTCGATTACTCCGACTACCTTGGGCGCCTGGCCATTGCACGGGTGTTCAACGGCACCCTGCACAACGGGGACGAGGTGAACATCTCCCGGCGCGACGGATCGCTGTCGAAGACCAAGATCACCAAGCTGTTTACCTTCAACGGGCTGAAGCGCACCGATACCGAGGTAACCCAGGTGGGCGATATTGTCGCCATCGCCGGGGTGACCGGCATCACCATCGGTGAGACCATCACCAGTCTTGAAAATCCCGCACCGCTGCCGCTGATTGTCATTGATGAGCCGACCATCGCCATGCAGTTTTCGGTCAACAATTCGCCCATGGCGGGCAGGGAAGGTCAGTATGTGACCTCCCGCAATCTGCGCGAGCGCCTGGATAAGGAATTGCTTACCAACGTCTCCATTCGCGTGGAAGAGACCGGCAGTCCCGACAGCTTCAAGGTTCTTGGCCGTGGAGAGCTGCAGCTTGCCATCCTGATCGAGATGATGCGCCGCGAAGGTTTTGAGCTGATGGTGGGGAGACCGGAGATTGTTACCAAAACGGTCGATGGCAAAGTGCTGGAACCAGTCGAACACCTCACCATCGACGTTCCCGACAATTTTGTCGGCACGGTGATCGAGCGGTTGGGGCCCCGGCGTGGAGAAATGGTGAAGATGCACAATCACGGTTACGGACGGGTGCGCTTGGAGTTCCGTGTTCCCAGCCGCGGCCTGATCGGCCTGCGCAGCGAGATGCTCACCGAGACGCGCGGCACCATCGTGATGAATGCGCTCTTTGACGGTTACATGCCTTACCAGGGGGAGATACCGCAGCGGCCCAGTGGAGCGCTGATTTCTGATCGCAATGGGACCACCACAGCCTACGCGCTCAACGGGTTGCAGGACCGCGGAGTTCTCTTTGTGACCGCCGGGCTTGAGGTCTACGAGGGCATGGTGATTGGCGAGCACTCGCGGGACAACGATCTGGACGTGAATGTGGTGCGCGAGAAGAAGCTCACCAACATGCGCGCTTCAAGCGCCGACGATGCGATTCGCCTGGTGCCTTTCAAGCCCATGAACCTGGAGCAGGCGATCGAGTTCATTGCGGAAGACGAGTTGGTGGAGGTTACGCCCAAGTCCTTGCGTCTGCGGAAGAAAATTCTGCAGGCAAACCGGAGACCGCGCCGCAACGCTACCGTGAGTTAGGGGGAAGAGAAACAGCAGGTCCCTCCACTCCGTAGGGACCTGCTGTTTCTCAGCACTAGCTAATTCTCCATGGAAGCGCCACGCTGACCTTTGTCATCCCGAGCGCAGCCGAGGGATCTGCAGTTCTCTGCATGAGCAACCGATGCCGCCCAAATCGCAGTCCGAGATTTGGAAAGATCCCCTAAAGCTTTTCCGCGATCGACTTCGCCTGGGTGAATAGCAACAGGTAGTCCGGGCCGCCGGCCTTGGAGTCGGTTCCAGACATGTTGAACCCGCCAAAGGGATGTGCGCCCACCATGGCTCCGGTGCACTTGCGATTCAAGTACAGGTTGCCCACATGAAACACGCGCCGCGCGTGCTCCAGCTTTTCATGGGATCTCGAATACAACGCGCCGGTCAGCCCATACTCCGTGTTGTTGGCAATCGCCAGGGCGTGGTCGAAGTCACGGGCCCGGATCACCGCCAACACCGGCCCAAAAATCTCTTCCTGCGCGATGCGCGCCGTGGGCGCCACGTCCGCAATTACGGTCGGTTCCAAATAATAGCCGCCTTCCGGGGTCGCAACCGCGCGGCCACCCGTTAACAGACGTCCCTCACCCTTGCCGATCTCGATGTAGGAGAGGATTGCATCCATCGCTGAGCGATTTACGACCGGCCCCATGTTTGCATTTCCCGCCGGATCGCCTACCCGCAGCCTTTCCACTCGCGCCCGTACCCGCTCCAGAAAAACGTCATACAGCGAATCCTCCACAATGGCGCGCGAACATGCCGAGCACTTCTGCCCGCTGAAGCCGAAGGCCGCCGCGACGACGCCTTGCACTGCCGCGTCCAGATCGCAATCCGCGCTCACGATGATCGAATCCTTGCCGCCCATCTCCAGGATGGTGCGCTTGATCCAGATCTGTCCCTTCTTTGTCTGCGCGGCGCGGGCGTGGATATCGAGCCCCACATCCTTGGAGCCGGTAAAAGCGATCAGGCGTGTCTTCGGGTGTTCTACGATCGCATTGCCGAAGGTGCTGCCCGAGCCGGGACAGAAGTTCACCACCCCGGGGGGCATACCCGCCTCTTCCAGTACATCGAGAAAGCGCGCGGCAATCGTCGGCGACTCGCTCGAAGGCTTCAAGATCACGGTATTGCCAGTCACGATAGCGGCAGCGGTCATGCCCGCCATAATGGCAAAGGGAAAATTCCAGGGCGGAATCACGGCGCAGACGCCGAGCGGGATATACAGCAGTTGATTGCGCTCTCCCGGCAACTGGATGGGCGTCGTCGCCTGGGCCAGGCGCAACGCCTCCCGCGCATAGAACTCCAGAAAGTCGATGGTCTCGGCCACATCGGCATCGGCCTCAACCCAGTTCTTGCCCACCTCGTAAGTCAGCCAGGCGCAGAACTCAAATTTGCGCTTGCGAATCAATTCAGCCGCCTGCAGCAGCAACGCCGCGCGCTCCTCCACCGCCACGTACTGCCAGATCGCGAATGCTTCGAGCGCCGCCGTCATGGCCCTGTCGGCATGTTCCAGACCCGCCTTCTGGTGCACTCCCACCACTTGCGATGGCTTGGCTGGATTCAACGACTCGATCTTGTCCGCCGTGCGCGTCCGCTGTCCACCGATGATGAGCTCATACTCGTGACCGAGCATGTCGCCCACGCGGGTCAGCGCAGTTTGCATCGCATGCACATTTTCCGAGTCGCTGAAATCGATGAAAGGTTCGTTGCGGAACGTCCCATGAGGAGCAACGGGCTGAATGACAGTGCTGATCTGTGCGGTTGGCATAACAATGCCAATTTTACTCCCCAGAGCATTTACCTACCGCGTGACGGTGAGGCGCTCCGTGTGGGCTGACAGTTTGGCCGTGCGCTCCAGCTTGTCCCAGTTGAAGGGCCGCCCATCGATCGCCCGCTTCACGGTCTTAAAGAGCACCAGCGAAAAGAGTTGGCGATAGGCAAAGCGTTGCAGCCAGATATGGAAGAGCAGCCAGCCATCGCCCTTGTTGGCCGGGTGGCGCCGCTCCAGGCTGAAAGCCAGGGCGGAAGTGACGAAGTCGATAATCAAAAAGGCGAGGAAGAAAGTCAGCAGCTTTTCGAAGTTGGCGGCGTTTGCCGCCTCCGGGTGGAAATGGCGGTCGAGCAGGTAGTGAACCACGCCGGCGACAAACATCAGGTCGATAAAGGGCGAGACCAACGGCAGCAGGATCTGGAAGACCAGGATGTTGGGCAAGGCAAACAACCCCATCGCCCGGTTCTTGAGGAAGGCGGCCTGGTGCTTGTAGACCGCTTGCAGGGTGCCAAACGACCAACGGAAGCGCTGCCGCATGAGGCCGCGCGCGGTGGCCGGCGCCTCGGTAAAGGCCAGGGCGCGATCTTCGTAGATCACTTTGTAACCCTGCTCCAGCAGATTCATGGTCAGGTCGGCATCCTCGGCGACGGTATTGACCGGGTAGCATCCGCCTTGCTGCACGGCCTCGGTCCGCCAGGCGCCAATGGCCCCCGGAACCACCGTGACCACGTCAAAAAGGTCTAAAGCCCGGCGCTCAAAGTTCTGGCTGGTGATGTACTCGAGAGCCTGCCAGCGGGTCCACAGGTTCACCCGGTTGCCCACCTTGGCGTTGCCCGCAACCGCGCCGATCCTGGGGTCGGCGAAATGGCAGACCAGCTTGGATACTGCGTCCGCGGCGATCACCGTATCGGCGTCAATGCCCACATAGAACTCTTCTCGCAAATCGGCAACGGCAAAGTTGAGCGCCTCCGCCTTGCCCTCATTCGCTTTACGCAGCACGGTCAACATGCCGGCTGCGATTTCGCCGGGATAGGCTTCACGCGCCACATCAGAGGTGCGATCCGATGACCCATCGTCAATCACGACTATGCGCAGGTGGGGATAGTCGGAATTCAGCACCGACCGGATGGTGCGCACGATGACTTTTTCTTCGTTGTAGGCGGGGATTAATACCGCCACCCGGGGCAGAAAGCCGCCCGCCACTTCAGGCACGTGCCGTGTGCGCAGGCGGTCGATCAAGGCGAAAATACCCACCAGGATGAGGCGGCCGCTCATCAGGACATCGCCCGCGAAGAACAGCGTGACTACAAAGTGATTGAAGAAAGCCCAGGCGAAGAAGGCGACCGAGTCCACTCGCGCCTGCCATCGTTCGTGCGCGTTCAGGGGCGGCATCACCTCCGCTCGGGTTTTCCCCATCAGGTCGGAGACCTGCTCGAAGGCGTAACCATGTGCCCGCAGCCCGTCGATCAGTACCGGCAGTGCGGCGACGGTCACGCTGCGGTTGCCGCCTCCGTCGTGCATCAGGATGATGCTGCCGCGAAACTGCGGCTTGGTTTTCATCGTTTGCAACTGTTCCAGTACGTCATCCAGGATGCCTTGCGGCGTCTTCTTCTGCCGCTCATCCCAATCGCCGGTGTCGATCTTGTTGCCAACGATGGTGTAGCCCATCTTCTGTATCAGATAGGCCGGCGCCGCCTGGTCATTGGTATCGGGCTCCTGATCGATGGAGTAGGGAGGCCGGAAGAAGAGCGGCTTCACCCCCAGCTTGCTGCTGAACAAGCGCTCGGTAAGGTTTAGCTCGAGTTGCACCTGGCCGGGCGAAATCTCGCTGATGTCGGGATGGGTCCAGGTGTGATTACCGATCTCGTGCCCTTCGTCCATCACCCGCTTCATCAGGCTCACATTGTCCTGGGCCTGTTCGCCGATCATCATGAAGGTCGCGTGAACCCCTTTTTCCTTAAGGATGTCCAGGATCTTCGGTGTCCAGTTCGGATCTGGTCCGTCATCGAAGCTCAGCGCCACCACTCCCGGCTTATACCCGTAATACTCGATGGTGTAGGGCGAAGGATAGGTGAGCATGTGCTCGTCGGTCACGGTCCAGTTGTAGGAGTCCATGTCGATGGTGCGCGAGCCCGGATGGGGTTCTCCGGTAATGTGCAGGATGTCTCCCTCCCCATCGGTGACGACATCATTGCCCGGCGGTATCTGTTTGAGCGAGAGGGGCGCCGTGATATTGCTGGGGTGATCCCAGATGGACCACAGCGACGGATCCTCCTCACCCAGGCACCACAGGGCGAAGGTCTGCAGCCCCATCTGCCGCGCGGCCCGCAGTTCATTCAACGCCGTCACCGCATCCAGCATCCACACCTGGTGGCGGACGTGTTCATCCTCGTCGTCGTAGGTAAAGTGCGGGTTTAGCTCATCGCCTGCCATGCGCAGGTCGGCGTTCGCATCCGACGCGGCCTGCCATCCGTCCTGCACCGAGATGTCTTCCGTATCTAGCACCTTGGCCGGGTGGTGCTTGCTGGCCAGCGACATCGTCCAGTTGTAGCCGTAGTTGCCGATGGAGCAGATCACCTTCTCCTTGGGCACAATCTGGAGCACGCGCTTGAGGTTGCTTTCAAACCAATCCTGCGCCGCGATAGGTCCGGGGTCGCTCGTCTCCTCGTGCTGGTCGTAGTTCATCAACAGGATGCCGTCGGTGTACTGGGCCAGAAAGGCGAACTCCGCATCATCCGCGCTCACGGTCTGGTTAACAAAGAGCTGCAGATGTTTAGGGTGCATCTGGCTGTACAACTCCTGGATCAGGGAGTTGTAGTCATCCTGCGCATCGTCGGGCAGATCCTCGAAATCGAGGCTGATGCCGCGGTAGCTCGGGTTGGCGGCGAGAAATGTGCCTAACTGCCGCTCCAGGTTGCTGCGCGCCGCGGGATTCTTCAGCATGGCGACCACACTCTGGTCCCACTGCTGGGTGAGCACGTTGTAGTTCTTGAGCAGAGGAACAATTTCCGTGTCCTCATGGGCCGCAGCAATCAGATCGTGCACCTTGTTCTGCGGGTCAACGCTGTGCACGCCTCCGTGCGCGTCCACCACGTTGTAGACGCGCAAAGGAGCCGCCGCTATCTGGGCCCCCTGCAGCGTGCCGTCCGTGGTGCTCGCGTACAGCCATACCGGGAAGAGGATATCGATCTGGTGGATGTGATTCTTCAGCGAGGCATAACTGCCGGCGTCATCATCCACGTAGTAGGCGGCGCGCAGGCCTTCGCCGGAATTGAATGGGATCTCCGAAGGCTTGCGGCTGGTCTTGCGCCGCGCCGGCTTCAGGTACTTGGCTTTGATCGCAGCGGCCTGGTCCTGGATGGCCCGGTAGTTCCGCTTGGGCGTGGGCAGCAAAAGTTCCGGCAAGTGCTGATTCTTTACCACGTTCAAAAAAAACAGCACCAGAATCACGGTGGACAGTACCGCCACCGCGTCCAGAATACGCCGGAGGCGTTTCCAGCGTTTCCGCTGCGGATCGAAGAAAATCTGGCGATTCATGCCTGTTGAAAGCTTACAGGAACTCTGGGAGTGCCACTTTCGGACTCTCTTATCCTGGGGTGCCCAGGGTCCGCTTTGGGGACAGAGCCGCCCCCCAACCCCTGTATGATGCTGTTACATGCGTTTACGAGGTCGCGGCGGATGGCTGTTTCCGCTGGTTGTGCTGGCAGCCGGCGCCGTCCTGCGCTTGTGGGCCATCCACGCGCATCCGCAAATCCAGGGCGATTCGCTGGTCTACGGGGACATCGCCACCAATTGGCTCACCCATGGCATCTATGGCCACACTGTGGGCCACGCGTCCGGTCCCTCTACCATTGAGCCAACACTGGTCCGTCTGCCCGGCTACCCGGCGTTTCTGGCCCTCGGTTTTGCTCTCTTCGGCGTGGCCAACTATCACGCTGTCCTGTACCTGCAGGCGATCATCGACTTGGGCACCTGCCTGCTTATTGCCGGCCTGGCGGCGAAGATCTGCGGGCAACGGGCAGGCCGGGTGGCGCTGCTGCTGGCGGCGCTCTGCCCCTTCACCGCGCTTTATGCCGCCGCGCCGCTGACCGAAACCCTCTCCATCTTCTGCGTCGCGCTGGGTTTTCGCGCGTTGGCGGGGGTGCTGGAGGAGCCCCGCTTGGTCTGGACGGCCTTGCTCGTCTTTTCCTGGAGCTATGCTGCGCTGCTTCGTCCCGATGGTGCGCTGTTGGCCGTGGTGTTGTGGATCGCGCTCATTGTCTATGGCCGCCGCTCCCTGGGTTGGGTCGCTGCTCTGCGCCTCGCCATGCTTGGCACGCTGCTTGCGCTGCTTCCCTTTGCCGCCTGGACGCTGCGCAACGAACGCACGTTCCATGTCTTTGAGCCGCTGGCGCCGCGCTACGCTAACGACCCGGGAGAGTTTGCCTTTCCCGGCTTTGTCCGCTGGGTCAGGAGCCTGGCTGCCGACTTTACCACGACCAGCGAGGTCTACTGGAACGGGAACAGCGACCGCATCGATCCCGGCAGTCTGCCCGCGCGCGCCTTTGACAACGCCGGTCAGTATCGCGAGACGCAGCGCCTCCTGGAGGAGTACAACGGCACCACTACGTTGACGCCCGAACTCGATGCCGGCTTCGCCCGACTGGCTGCCGAGCGGGTCCGTGCCCATCCCATCCGGTATTACATCGGCCTGCCTCTCCTGCGCTTGGCGGACATGTGGCTGCGCCCGCGGGTGGAGACGCTGAACGTACAACTGCGCTGGTGGCAGTACTCCCAGCATCCTGCAGAGACGCGCCTGGCTATCTTCTATGGCGCACTGAACCTGGCCTATCTGATAGCCGCTTTTTTCGGGGCTCTTCGTTGGCCGCCTCTGGCCGGCGCCATGGTGGGACTCATTGCCTTGCGCAGTCTGTTGCTGGTCACCCTGGAGGCACCCGAACCGCGCTATACCCTGGAATGCTTTCCGCTGGTGATCGTGCTGGCAGCGGTTGCCCTGGCTCGTTGCGACCGGCTACCGGGGAAGACTATTTGACTACGCGGTTGGTGCCGGGCAGCGGCTTGATTTCGAAAATATCGCTGGCGATGGGTTGGTTGTAGCGAATGTTTGTGAAGGTGGCGGTCCGCTTGTCTCCGCCCGTCTCGTAGAAGATTTGCTTGTAGCTGATGCCTTCGGTTGGATCGATCCAGATAGTCACATGGGGGAACATGTCCAGGACTTTCTGTTGCAACGGGACCAAGTCGAGCTTGGCCACCGTGACTCCGTTCATGGGTTCGGTGCCGAGCAAGCTTACTTTCCAGTTGGCTTCGAGATCGGTTCCGCTGCCGCCGAAACCCAGGGTCAGAAAGCTCTCCCACTGGGCACGGTTGGCTCCTGCCCGGATGATGGTCAACTGCTTGATGTTGGGCACATAATATTGGGCTTCGCCGTTGTCGTAGACCACCGTCTTAGGCGCTGGGTTGCCATTGTCCTGCTTGATGTAAGCGGCCGTGCGGGTGACACCCTTCTTGCGCTCGTAATAGATGGTACCCGTCTGTATATCGTGGTCGTCGACCACAGCCTGGTACTGGTCCCAGGTGAAATCTGCCTGCGCGCTCAGAAACTTGCCGGCGGCTGTATTCAGCTGGGTGATGACCTTTTGCAGATCAGCGCTGCTGGCCGGCTGAGCGGTTTGGGCGGGAGAATGGCATGGCAGCAGAAACAGCAAACCCAGGAAGAACAGCGGAATCATCTTCTTCTTTGTATCAAGCATAGGTTTCCTTACCGGCTGTTGGACGACGCGGAACCCCTTGGGGGTTTCCTTTTGTGCTGGTTGGGTGAAATTCAGCGATGGGCCCAGACTCGATACTGAGTCACGTGGCCGCTGGCGTCTTTCTCCTCCCGGTAGCGGTCGATCTGCACGTTGCCGGAAATGGCTTGAATGCGCTGCAGCAACTCTGCCTGCAACTTGGCGGAGTTGCTGGTGTCGGCGAGCTGGTCCGCGCCAATCTGGTAGGTCAAGGCATTCGGTCCATTCGCCCGGACGAGGATGTCCTTGGTGGAGGTGAGGGTTTCCTGAGGCCGATCGCGGTAGTTGATCAGCCGCGGGGAAACGAAAAGAAAAATCAGGATGAGGGTCACCATCACGTCGTAATGAAAACTGCCTCGCGGATATGTCCAGAACAAGTAGCTTTTTACAATTCGCTGCATAGTCGTTATTTCCGGATCACTTCTTCGCCGCCCATATAGGGCTGCAGGGCCTTCGGTATCCGCACCGAACCGTCGGCTTGTTGATAATTCTCCAGGAGCGCCAGCCAGGTACGCCCGATGGCCAGACCACTCCCGTTGAGAGTATGAACCAACTCAGTCTTGTTCCTGCCCTGAGGCTTGTAGCGAATATTGGCGCGGCGCGCCTGGTACGCCTCGAAGTTGGAGCAGGAAGAGATCTCGCGGTACAAGCCCTGCCCGGGGAGCCAAACCTCCAGGTCGTAGGTCTTGGACGAGGCCGCGCCGGTGTCTCCGGCGCAGAGCAGCATCTTGCGGTAGGGCAGCTCCAGTCGCTGCAGGATTGCCTCCGCGTGGCTGGTAAGTCTCTCGTGTTCTTCGTACGACTGATCGGGACGGGCAAACTTGACCAGCTCGACTTTTTGAAACTGGTGCTGGCGGATGATCCCCCGCACATCTTTGCCGTAAGAACCCGCCTCTGAACGGAAGCACGGAGTGTAAGCCACCAGGCTTATGGGCAATTGCGCCTCTTCCAGCAATTCTTCGCGGTACAGGTTTGTCACCGGCACTTCGGCGGTAGGAATCAGGTAAAGGTCGACCTCCTCGCACTTGAAGAGATCCTCTTTGAATTTGGGCAGCTGGCCGGTGCCAAACAGGGAGTCGCTGTTGACCAGGAAGGGGGGCAGCACTTCGAGGTAGCCGTGCTCCCGGGTGTGGATATCCAGCATGAAGCTGGCCAAGGCTCGCTCCAGGCGAGCGCCCAGGCCCCAGTAGACGGCAAAGCGCGCTCCAGAGATCTTCGCCGCCCGGGCAAAGTCCAGGATACCCAGCTTCTCGCCCAGCTCCCAATGCGGCTTGGGAGGAAAATCAAATGCCGGCTGTTGGCCCCAGCGCAAAACCTCCACATTGTCTGCTTCGCTCTTGCCCGGGGGCACGCTGTCCTGGGGCAGATTGGGGATGGCAATCAAGAGCGCGCGCATGGCCTCTTCCGCTTGGGCGGCACTGCGTTCCAAGTCCTCGGTCTCCTGCTTGAGCTCCCGGGTCTGGTCCATCACCGCGGCTACCTGCGCCGCGTCCACGCCGGCCTTGCGGCTGCGCGCCACCTCCTGGCTAAGCTTGTTGCGCTGCGCTTGCAGGCTTTCCGCCTGGGTAATGCGGGCGCGCCGCTCTCGATCGAGCTCGCGAAAGTTGCCCAGCAGGGTTGCCGGATCCAGGCCCCGGGCACGGAGCTTCTCTTCCACCAGCTCCAGGTTGGCCCGCACAAAATTCAAATCGAGCATAAGACTCAAGTTTAGAGCATTTTCACTTCTTTGCCCGCGTAGGTGCGTTCGGCGAAGTGCAGTTGGGCTTCAGCCGTGTCGTACAAAGCTACGCTTATTGAGGGTTTAGAGCCTTCCTAGGGCTCAGTCCCACAGGGCTCAACCTCTGGTTCCCTCACGAAGGGCGGGTGCCCCATATCTCGCTCGTTTTTTGCGAGATATGGGATTCCACCGATGTTGACCGCTAGGTCCGTCGGATGAATCGAGAGTCAGAGGGAAAGATCAGTGGAATCCCACATCTCGCAAAAAACGAGCGAGATATGGGGCACCCGCCCTTCGTGAGGGAACCAGAGGTTGGGCCCTGTGGGATTGAGTCCTACGAGGAGTTCTCACGCAGACTCTAAAGCCCCTGAGGTTTTGGGACATACCGGCCTAAACACCAGAAGTGAAAATGCTTTATCGGAACTTAATACTTCCAGCTCATGTCCGCATCGGGCGGAGCCGTCTTCTGAATACGCTCCATGATCTTGGGCATGTACATGGTGTTGTAGTGCAGGCGCGAGAGCGCATTGGGCAGGTTGGGGTCGCCATTCCAACAGTGCTCGGCCCGTTCTCCATATTTCACTTCGCCCTCGTAGGGAACCCCGTAGCCAGGAGTGCCCGTTTTGTCGAGAAAGGCCTGCATCAGGTAGACGGCGTCGTTGAGAAAGTAGGTGTCGGCGGAGCCGACGTAAAGATGGAGCTTGCCCTGGAGCAGGGGACCGAGCTTGTTCCAGTCGCGCTGGAGAATTGCGTCCAGATCATAGTGATCGTGCCAATAGGCAGCCACCTGGTGATCGATGACCCCGGTCTGCTTGTCGAAGATCTGCGCCGGGTAGCCATCCGGCCCCACCGGGCCGTAGACCGCCTGCCAAATGTCTAACTGGTCTCCCGAGCGCCCGTGGTCGCCCAAAGCAGCCTCGTAGGCGGCGTTGTCGCGCGCCGACATCAGCGTTTGACCGAGGTAATTGCGCATGGTGGGCTGCTCGATTTGCTTATGCGCGCCCTCGAGGTAGAAGAAATTCGCCTGCTGGTAGAGGTCGGCAGTCATGAAGGCATGAAAGTCGACTGGGTCAGGACAGGCGACGAAGGCGCCGTTGTAGTCGTTGGGATAGAACATCTGCACGGCCAACGATTCCCAGCCGCCGGTGGATCCGCCATAAACAAAATGCGCCCAGCCGGCCGTTAGGCCGCGAAACTGCTTTTCGACGGCAGGCAGCAGCTCGGTCTCGATGGCATCGCCGTAGGGGCCGAGGTTGGCGGAGTTCACCGCATACGAATCGTCATAAAACGGGTTGGCATGCTGGATCTTGACCACCAGGATGCGGGGAAAACCAGGGCTGATCCATTTCTTGTACTCGTCGTAGGCTTGCTGTTGCTGGATGCGGTTGTAACCAGCCAGGTGGAAGCGCTCCGAGTAATCGGGCTTGAGGTCAGGATCAGGAGGGGTGGTACGAAACTCGTCCATACCGCTGACAAAGTGATCGTGAAAGATGGCGATGGGGAAGTGGGCATTAGGGTGCTCGTCGAAGCCCTCAGGCACCAGGACGATGGCGGAGAGATACATCGGCGTACCCCAAAATTTAGTCAACAGCGGGCTCTGGATACGGATGTGGCGAATGTACTTGGAGTCTGGCTCGGGCGGGATGGGCGGAATGGTCTCAGTGAGCCGGATGGCAACTTTGGCATGCTCGTCGATATGGACCTTAACCGGCTTGGAATAAAGATTGCCTGGAGCGAGGTTCCAGTGCTGGCCTTCGCCACGGTCCGGCGCCAGCTTCACCGTGGTGCCATTGGAGCGGTGGAAGGTCTGGTAGATGTTGAGCACCGCCTGCACGTAGTAGTCGCCCGCAGGCACCTGGTCGAGCGAGCGGATGGGATAACCGGCGGCCTGGTTGGTGATGGTGACCGCCTGATCGGGGGCCAGCCCATCGACGGTGGTGCCGAAGACGATCTGCGAACGAGGGCTGTCATCAATCTGCATGCGCGGCTCTTGCGCAGGATCGGACGAGAGCAGCAGTAATACCCGGCCGTCCAGCGGCCTGGACGAAACGCCGGCGGGAAAGCTGACTGTGATTTGGGCAGTGAGGCGAGGGCCCATCGCCACCAATGCAGTGAGCAGGAAGACGAGGTTGCGCAGCATAGGTGAGAGTATAGCGAGCCCGAAGGTTCACGTTTTCGCCACCCGCCCCCGTATCGAATGGGGAGCGCCGGCTCCCGTTGGGCTGATGTTTTGCGATACTAATCAGGGTTGCCATGTCCAAGTTCACGTGCAGTATCTGCCGGTTGCTGGTTGCTTTACTGGTGCTTCCGGGAATGCCACTGGCCAGGGCCAGCGCCTACGATGCGCATCCCAGGCTGGTCATCATCCTGGTGGTCGACCAGTTTCGCGCTGACTACCTGGACCGGTACCGCGCCGATTTTAAAGGCCGGGGCTTTCGCCTCTTTCTCGATCACGGCGCTTATTTCGAAGATTGCTACTACGACTACGCCAACACCAAAACCGCCCCCGGCCATGCCACCCTGGGCACCGGAGCCTACACCGACGGCCATGGGATCGCGTCCAACGAGTGGTGGGACCTGACCCGCAACAAGAAGCGCCCGATCTCCTCCGTCGAAGACGATCGCTATCGCATCGTGGGTGAGATCCATCCCAGCAAGACCGGAGGGGCCTCCCCGCTCAATCTTCGCGCCTCGACAGTGGGCGATTCGCTGCGCCTGGCGACTATGGGCCAAGCCAGAGTCTTTGGCGTCTCGCTGAAGGATCGCGCCGCTATTCTGCCCGCCGGGTATTCGGCCAACGGCGCGTACTGGATTGATCCCGTCTCCGGCTCCTTTATCACCTCCAGCTATTACATGGACGCGCTTCCCGATTGGGCCACAACCTTCAACTCCGGGGACCGTATCGCCCAGGCGGAGCAGGAAGCGGGCGACCCGGGTACCCGGCCGTTCTATGACGCAGTCGGATCCACGCCGGCGGCCAATTCCTACGAACTCGACTTCGCCCGCGCCCTGATCACCGGCGAACAACTGGGCAGCCATCCGGTGACTGACTTGCTGGTGGTCAGCCTTTCCGCCAACGACATCGTTGGCCACCATTTTGGACCGGACTCACCCCAGTCACGGCAAATGGTCGACAGCCTTGACCAGCAGCTCGACAGCTTCTTCACCTGGCTGGACAAGAACATACCGGGCGGCCTGGCGAGCACATGGATTGCGCTTTCCGCCGACCATGGGGTCGCGCCCGTTCCCGCCCAGGCTGTCGCGTTGGGCATGCCGGCGGCCACCATCGACATGGCCAAGTTCACCGCCAACGTCAACGACACCATGAATGCCAAATTTTCTCCGGGAGAGAAAATCGAGTATCTGCTGCCCCACCAGGAGCTGCCTTACCTGGCGCTCAATCAGCCCTCGTTTGAAGTGGCAGGAATCAACGAGCAGGAGGCAGAGCAGGCCGTTCAGCAGGCGATCCCGGCTGCGATCGCAGCGCTTGCTCCAACCCCGGGCAGCGAAGCGGCCAAGCCAGCGCCCCCGCCCGCCAGCGAAGCGGTTCCCCAGCCCCCAACCCCTGCGCCACCGCCTCTGTCCCGAACCACCCCGGCGGCTGGCTCTGCCTCCAGCTCCAGACCACACTCCAGAAGTCGCGCCGCTGCTGCCGCCGCCGCGCTTGCGGCCAAGGCCAACAGCGCCCCACCACCGCCGCCCCCGGTTCGCCTGGCTGCGACTCCTATCGTGGTGCACACCTACACCCGCGATCAGCTAGCCTCGGGTCAACTGCCTCCATCGGAGTGGGGATTGCTGCTGGCCCACAGTTATAGCCCCAATGGCGGGTGGTACGTCATGGTGATTCCGGCCGCCTACCAGATGCAGACGCTTGCGGCCGGCACCACCCACTTCACGCCCTGGTCCTACGACCGCCACGTTCCGCTGGCGTTTTATGGAGCGCCCTTCACTCCCGGCATCTATCACGGCCGGGTGCAGCCGGTCGATCTGGCCGCTACCCTGGCCTCCCTGCTGGGGGTGAATCAACCATCGGCTTCGGTCGGAAATGTGCTCACCCAGGCGATCCGCACTCCGCCCGTTCTCCCGGCCACGCGACGCCGGGCCCAGCAGGAGGGCGCGGCCAGCCAGTGAAGCCCGATATGAGCGTTCGCTTCGCCGGTATTCTGCTTCGCAACCCGGTCATCGCTGCCAGCGGAACTTTCGGCTATGGTGTTGAATTTGAAGATGTGGTCTCCCTCAACCGGATCGGCGGCTTTATCACCAAAGGCCTATCCCGGGAGCCCATGGCGGGCAACCAGGCGCCGCGGCTGATCGAGACTCCGGGGGGCATGATCAATGCCATTGGACTGCAGAACATTGGGGTCAAGGCCTTCATCGAGAAAAAGCTTCCCGCGCTGCGCCCTCACTCCGGCACTGCCTGCATCGCCAATGTCTTCGGTTACGAGATACGCGACTACGTTGCCGTAATCGAAGCGCTCAACCATGCGCCCGGCATCGTCGCCTATGAGTTGAATGCCTCCTGCCCCAATACCCAGCATGGGGGAATGGTCTTTGGCACCGACACGGGGATTCTCGACCAGCTAGTCACGCGCGCCAAGGCAGTTTCGCGGCGCCCCCTGATCGTGAAGCTCTCGCCCAACGTCACCTCGATCGCACAGATGGCAAAATGCGCTGAGAACGCCGGGGCCGACGCGCTTTCCCTGGTGAACACCTTCTTATCTCTCTCCATCGACGTGGAAACCCGCCGCCCGCGCATCGCCAACAACACGGGCGGACTTTCCGGGCCGGCGATCAAGCCCATTGCCGTGCGCATGGTCTATGAGGCTGCAAAGGCCGTTTCCATTCCCATCTGCGGACTGGGCGGCATCACCACCGGGGAAGATGCAGTTGAGTTCCTGCTTGCGGGAGCGACCGCCGTTCAAGTGGGCACGGCCAGCTATGCCGATCCGCGCGCCGTGCAGCGGATCGCGGAATCTCTCGAGCGCTGGTGCGCCCGCCATCACATCACCCGGGTCGCGGACCTGACCGGGGGCCTGCAGATGAATGAGGGACCCGCCGCAAAAGAAAAAGCCCCCTGAGCCAGGGGGCTTTTTCAATATCAAATTTGGTTTAGGCGACGTTGCGCATCAGCCGCTCGCGCAATTCTTCAGGGATACGATCCTGGAGGACGCGGGCTTGGGCCATCGCTACTTCGGCAAGATAAACAGGCGCGGGGGTGGCCACCGCAGTCAAGACCCAGATGAGCAGCGAAAACAGCAGGCCGGCGATCGCTGCCGCTTGCAGGCTCAACACAAATGACATCTGCCACACGTGCAGATCCAGCAGTGCCCAGTGTTGTAAAGGCTGCACCCGGTGAATGACCGCTAACCCTAATAAGAAAGCCGCGATCGACACGCTGCTCAAGCCGATCAGAACCATATCAATGGTGCGATGCAGCCGCTGACGGGAGCGGCAATGCGCGCACTCTACCAGATGCTGTTCGTAATCACGGCGCATCTCGGGAGTAATCCCGGAGATGTCATATCTCCAGCTGGAAAGTATGTCGCCTACCACTCGATCAGTGCATGCTGTCGTTTGCATTGTTATATTTAGCCGCTGTACACCATAGTAACCATCATCGCCCGGTCTGGCCAGTTAATTCGCTTGGCCGGAACCCCGGCCATACGCCTATCTAATTATAAACAAATAGCCTCGAGCGGCCTATCCTGCTCTGCCAGAATCAGCTTGTTGGCCAGCAGGCTCATACGGTCTCGTAACGCCCTTTCCGCCGTAACTCGTGCCAGCTCGGGCAGGTTGTTACACTCTGATAGATGCGCTAAAACGACGTAAGAAGCGTTTCCATCGTAATTCTTCTCTAAAAAGTCGGATGCGGCTTCATTGGATAAGTGACCTACACGAGACATGACACGCTGCTTAACTGACCAGGGGTAGGGTCCGTCGCGCAGCATCTCAAGATCGTGGTTACTTTCCAGCATAAGAACGTCACAGTTGCGGAGCGCCATCTTCACGTTGGGTGGCATGTATCCCAGGTCGGTTGCGATGGCCATACGGACTCCGTCGGCCTCAAAGACAAAACCCACCGGGTCGGCCGCGTCGTGGGGAATGGTGAACGGAGTGATGGCGATGTCGCCAATCTGGAATCCGCTGCCGGCCGCGAAGTACTCCACCCCAGGAAGGCGGCACGGATCTTCCGCCTTGGCCTCCTCCTGACTATCCTCTGCGCGCGGAGTGTCCTCTGTACACGATGCACGCTCATCGGCGGGCAAAACCGCCGCCTGCTGCTGGGCCAAGTCCTGCTGCCGCTGCGCCAGCCAGGCCGCGTAGGTGATTCGCTTGTGGGGCATCATCCAACGCATCCAGGCCCGATGGGTGGCTTGGGTAAAGTAGACCGGCACACCCAGCTTGCGGGCCAGTACCGCGACCCCCTGCACGTGGTCCTGATGTTCGTGGGTAATCAGCAGAGCATCGATGGCCGCCGGATCCTCATCCGCCATTTGCATGCGTTTGAGCAGCTCCCGGCAGGAGAGCCCCGCATCCACCAGGATGCGGGTCCGGCTGCTGGACACCAGTGTGCTGTTCCCCTTGGAGCCTGAGGCCAGCACCGTCATCCTCATCATGCGAAAAGCATACGCTCCCTGGCTGTTGATTTAAGGGCAGTTGTAGGTGAGAGGTGCCACCCGCGGCACTCCCGCGGCTCAATCTGGGCATGGCTGGCTCAGTACTGGTAGAATCCGCGCCCGGATTTCCGTCCCAGCCAGCCCGCATCCACCATGCGAATGAGCAGTGGGCACGGCCGGTACTTGGGGTCGCCCAGCCCTTCGACCATGACCCGCATGATGTCCAGACAGACATCGAGTCCGATAAAGTCGGCCAGCGCCAGCGGACCCATGGGGTGGGCCATGCCCAAGTGGAAGACCTGGTCCACGGCAGCGGGCGTGGCCACCCCTTCCATCACCGCGTACATGGCCTCGTTGAGCAGTGGCATCAAGACCCGATTGGAGACAAACCCAGGTGCGTCCTGGACCTCGACCGGCGATTTGCCCAGCGTTTCGGCCAGGGCTTTGACCCGGGCGAAGGTCTCATCGGTCGTCTCCAGTCCCCGGATCACCTCCACCAGCTTCATCACCGGGACAGGATTAAAAAAGTGCATACCGATGACTTGGCCCGGCCTCTGGGTCTGGGCCGCCAGCCGGGTGATGGAAATGGAAGAGGTGTTGGAAGCCAGAATCACCCCCGGCTTTAACACCGAGTCCAGCTCCATGAAGAGTTCCTGTTTCAGGGCGAAGCGCTCCGGAGCCGCCTCGATGACAAAGTCGCATATCCCCAGGTCTTGTCCCTGCAGGGTGCCGCGGATCAATCCCAGGGCTTTCTCTGCCTCCGCCGCGGTCACTTTGCCCTTGGCCGCCTCGCGCTCCATATTCCTGCGAATCGCTTCCAACCCGCGATCGAGAAAGCGCTGTTCGACCTCACACAGCACCACCTGAAACCCGCTGCGGGCGAAGACGTGGGCAATTCCATTGCCCATGGTCCCCGCTCCCACTACTCCCACTACCTGGATCGTGCCCATGCGCCTTACCGCGCCCGGGCCAGCACGCACGTGATGTTGTCGTGGCCTCCAGCCTCGTTGGCAGCTCCGATCAGTTGCGTCAGGGTCTCTTCCAGCTCTCCAGCGCGGCGCAGAATGGCCGCAATCTGCTCATCATTCACCTCGCGCATCAGGCCATCGGAGGCCAGCAGGTACAAGTCTCCGGGCATGACCACAAACTCGATCAGGTCCGCATCGACCTCGTCCTGCGTGCCCACTGCCCGGGTGATCACGTTGCGCATGGGAGAGGTCTCGGCTTGCGCCGGGGTTAGCTGGCCCAGCCGCACCTGCTCGTCGACCAGCGAATGGTCATGGGTAAGGCGCTCCAGCTTGCTATCCCGCAGGCGATAGCAGCGGCTGTCCCCTACGTGGGCGACCCAGGCACGATTTCCGCGGGTGGCCATGGCCACCAGCGTCGTCCCCATGCCCGCTCGCGATGGGTCCTGGGCTGCGCTGCGATGAACGCTGTGGTTGGCCGCGTCCACGGCATGCTGGAAGGTTTCGAGCGTCAGCACGCCTTCGTCCATGGCGCGAAGCATGGCGTCGACCGCGAGCCGGCTGGCTACTTCTCCTGCTGCCGCGCCTCCCATGCCATCGCAAACCACGAAATTGCACGCCCCCTCGCTGTTGCGGAGACTCAGACCATAAGCGTCCTCGTTGGATTTCCGGGTTCGCCCTTGATCGGACGCACCGGCTGCCTCGTACTCCAGCACCGCTTGCTGATTCTCTGGCATCTGCTCTTTCCTGTGAGGCTTCCGAGGTAATTGTGCCACCATAATCTGTCCTGAAGCCGACGTAAAGCAGCTTTTGCCTACTGGTGCCGGAGCGCAGGGGAAATGGTGGCGTGCACGGAGTTTACAGGGAGGATTGAAACAATATCTACGAGGCGGTTCGAGTATTTTCAGTTCTACGCTGCAGGGTCAAATTCAGCAAAGTGCGGCTTTTCTTGAGGGAAGGCCGCGTGGGCAGTCGCTCTGTACTCAACAGACGGGAAAATGCGTTAGCTGGCCAGGCCAAGTTCCTTCAGTTGTTCAAGGGAAAAGATTTGCCGGGCGCCCGTGACCCGATCGATCAGAGATGCGGTCAGACCGGCATATATGGTCCGGTACATGACTTTCAGGTGGAAAGGGGTGCTGCTAGCCACCGCGGACAGGCGGTGCGACAACGGCTCCCAATGTTCGAAGTGGGCTCGGCGTGGCTCGCCTGGCCCCTCGGGCAGGGCAATCAGCTCAACCTTTTCGCTGGCCGAGTCGCCCGGCAGGTCCTTCACCAGGCGCATCTCTAATGAATAGAACATAGTGTCCTTGTCGTTCATTGGTTGTGCGTTAGCGACAATCTCGATAGACCTAGAAAAACACGTTCCCGGGCCGGGACGAAAGAAGAAGTTGTAGGGGCATCACTCTTTGGTGGTATGTGAGTACCCTTTCGGGTCACCACTTTCCCGTTTTTGAGTAACGATGCCGCGGTCGGGTTGCTTATGAGATGCTGACTTCCTGGTAAGTGCCCAAAACTCCACGCATTGCGTCGCAGATCTCGCCCAACGTGGCGTAGGCACGGACGCATTCCAGTAGGCAGGGCATGGTGTTGGCGGCGGAGAGGGCGCCGCGGCCCGAGGCCGGGTCCAAGGCCGGCTCAAGGCTGAGTACATGGCGGAGCGCGTTCAGACTATGGGCAACCGCCTGGTTGGAGCGCCTGGAGCGAAGCCTCTCCAGCTTTGCGCACTGCCAGTCGCGTACCGATTCGCCGATGTGCAGGATTTCCTGAGGCTCCTCCTCGATCACGTAGTCGTTGACGCCCACAATAATCTTTTCCCGGCTTTCTACGGCCCGCTGATAGGCATAGCTGGCGTCGGCCACTTCTTTCTGAGGAAAGCCGCGTTCAATGGCCCGCACCATGCCACCCATCGCGTCCAGTTTCTCGAAGTAGTCGAAAGCGCCTTTTTCCAAATTGAGGGTCAGCCGCTCAACAAAATACGACCCGCCCAGCGGGTCGACGGTGTTGGCGACTCCGGATTCGTAGGCCAGGATCTGCTGTGTGCGCAAGGCAATGCGGGCCGCATCTTCCGTCGGTAAGGCCAGTGCCTCGTCGAAGCCGTCGGTATGCAGGCTTTGCGTGCCTCCCAGCACAGCGGCCAAGGCCTGGATGGCTACTCGCGCAATATTGTTCTTGGGTTGTTGCGCGGTCAGCGAGACGCCCGCGGTCTGGGTGTGAAAGCGCATCCGGTGCGAGCGCGGATCCTGGGCGCCAAAGCGCTCCGTCATCAGGCGATACCAGACCTTGCGCGCGGCCCGGAACTTGCCGATCTCTTCGAAGAAATCGTTGTGCGCATTGAAGAAAAAACTCAGCCGGGGAGCGAAATCGTCGATCTGCAGCCCACGGCGCAACGCCCACTCCACATACTCCACTCCGTCATAGAGCGTGAAGGCCAGCTCCTGCAGCGCCGTCGAACCAGCCTCGCGGATGTGATAGCCGCTGATGGAAATAGGGTTGAAGCGCGGGGTGAAGAGCGATCCGAACTCGATGGTGTCGACCACCAGCCGCATGGAGGGTGCGGGAGGAAAGATGTACTCCTTCTGTGCGATGTATTCCTTGAGGATGTCGTTCTGCAGCGTGCCCGCTATCTTTTTCCAGTCGCCGCCCTGCTTTTCGATGGCCACCAGGTACATGGCCCAGAGCACATTGGCGGGCGAGTTGATGGTCATGGACACGCTGGTTTTTTCCAGGTCGATGCCGGAGAAGAGCGTTTCCATGTCTTCGAGCGAATCGATGGCCACCCCGCACTTACCCACCTCGCCTTCACTCTCCGTGGCGTCAGAGTCGTAACCCATCAGGGTGGGCAGGTCGAAGGCGACGGAGAGTCCTCCGCCGCCATTTGCCAGCAGGTAGCGGTAGCGCGCGTTGGTCTCCTCCGGGGTGGCAAAGCCGGAGAACTGGCGCATGGTCCAGAGTTTGCCGCGGTAGCCGGTACTGTGAATACCGCGGGTGTAGGGGGGCTCGCCGGGAAGACCGAGGTGAGTGGCCTCCCAGTCCGGCGGCAGGTCGGCCTGAGTATAGAGCCGGCGCACCGGAACTCCGGAGACGCTAGTAAAGCGCGCCTGGCCCAGTTCATCGCGATTGCTGCCCCCGGGGGCCCCGATGGGCTGCTCCTGGTGGCTCCGGAGTGCGGCGGCGAGGGTGGTCTCGGCCCACTCTTGCTCCGCCGGCGATGGATGACGGTCGCGGAAAAGATCGGCAGAGATTGCGTCGTTGGCTTCCGCTGGCTTGCCGTCACCCTGCGTCATGCATGCACCTCACCCAGAAGCGAACAGATCAGCATAGGCGTGCGCCTTCGGGCAGAGCAACTAAGCGTAGGTAGAGGTGGACGGGCGCCCCAGGTTCGCAGCGGCGTACCTGGGACGAAAAAGACGTCGAAGCCCTTCAGTTGCTTTGGCTTTTTGCCATTTTGCCGGTAAAAAGACGCAGGAGCAAAAAGAGTTTGTGTGAAAAGGGGAAGAGAAACCGCAGGTCCCTCCACTACGCTACGCTCCGGTCGGGATGACAATTCTGTTGCATGGAAATGGTCCCCCGAAACGCTGGTGGTTCCCCAAAACGCTGGGGTTCCCCAAAACGGTCAGAAGAATGGGTGCTTGTCGTCCCACAGAATTGTCATCCCGACCGGAGCGTAGCGTAGTGGAGGGACCTGCGGTTTCTCTTCGGTACTAGTGTCCTCGCGCCTGTTCCCAGCCCTTGGAGTACTTCCAACTGACGTAGACCGAGTGATACAGGTGCAGCAACAGACCCTCGCGGCCATCGAGAAAGCCGAGACGAAAAAAGTAGTTGTAGACGAAGGTGGCCATGGGGTTCAAAACCACGTTGGCCACAAACTCCGGCAGCGAGCGCCCGGCCTTGCCCATGCTCACCGCCTGCTCCGCCCCTAGCGTGCTGTAGCGATCCATGTGTTCGATATAAGCGGCCAGCGTGGGATAGGCATCATGCACCATGTCTCCCTTGAGCCGGCCGGCTTGGCCCACAAAGTGGACGGTTTCATGCACCGGGCGCGCTTCAAACTCGGCTGCTCCGCGCCGGAAGAGCCGCAGCTTGGGGTCGGGATAAAACCCGCCAAAGCGCATCCATCGCCCGAGAAAGAGATTCCGCCGCGGCAGAGCGTACCCATCGAAGGGCGGATCCCCCTCCAGCAACTCCCAGACCTCTTTGGCCAGCTCGTCGCTCAGAACCTCGTCCGCATCAAGCGAGAGCACCCAGTCGCAGCTGCATTTATCGAGTGCCGAGTTTTTCTGTGCCGCGAAACCCTTCCACTCCTCCACAAAAAACCGGGAGCGAAAGCTGCGTGCGATTTCCTCGGTTCGGTCGTTGGAGCCGGAATCCACCACCACGATCTCGTCTGCCCAAGCCACACTGCCCAGGGTGCGTCCGAGATTGGCTTCTTCATTACGCGTGATAATGGCGACGGAGAGCGTCTTACGCATTAGGGCATGGTTGCTGATTCAGAGCCCAGATGTTCCTTGATGACCCGCTCCACTACCGCAGGCAGTGTTTCCCCGGTCTTGGGGAGCACAAAGTTCGCTGCCGCGTCCGACCAGTCGAGCTTGAAGCTGGTGGAAAGCGCTGAGATCCACACCTGGCGGGCCGGGGTGTTTGGGGTAATCACAAACTTTCCTGGCGGCTCCTCGAACAAGATATTGAGCACGCCATTTTGTTCTTCTACTTCAAAGCCGCCCTCTTCCTCGGCGTCGATGAGGCTCTTCTTGAGGGCATCCATCGCCGCATCACAGTGGCGGCGGAATGTAGTCTCATCTAGCATGAGTTGAGTGTAACAAGGCGCATGACGAGATCCATCCTCCCCCTCGCCGGGGCTTTGCTGTTGTGTGCCGTGTCCCCCCTCCGGGCGCAAAGTCCGCAGGAATCCCCGCATGACCTGGTCAAAGACGTGGTCTACAACGAGCTGCAGGAACGCCGCCAGGTCAGCTTGTGGCAATACCGGGAGGAGAAGCGGGTGGCCTCCCAAACCATGATCCGGCAGGATGTCGAGACCCGCTCAGGGATTGTTTACCGGGTGCTGGCACGCCAGGGCCGGCCCCTCGACCCGGCGGCACAAAAGAAGGAAACCGAGCGGCTCAACAATCTAGTGCGAAACTCCGCCGAGCAGGCGCGGATGAAACAGGATGCCCAGGTTGAGGAGCAACGCTTGCAGCGGCTCATGACCGCCATGCCCGAGGCCTTCTCCTATACCTACGATGGCATGACGGACGGCAACCTGCGGCTAAAGTTCGTTCCCAATCCGGCTTACACTCCCCAGACCTACGAGGCTCGCGTGTATCACGGGTTAGCAGGGGAGATCTGGATCCAGCCGCAACTGAAGCGGCTGGTGAAAATAGACGCGCATATCGTGAGCGAGATCGACTTCGGCTACGGCCTGTTTGGCCGTATCGAGAAGGGGGGCAGCTTTCAGATCGAGCGCGCGCATGTGGCCCCAAACCGCTGGAAGACCACTCTCCTGGACGTCCACATCTCCGGGCGCGTGGTCTTCTTCAAAGCCATCAACAAGGATCAACACGAGGTGCGCTCGAGTTTCCAACCGGTTCCATCCGACCTTGGGGTCCCCGGCGCGGTCGCAATCCTGAATGCGGTGACGTTCCCCTAACCCTGGCCTCATCCTTTGACGGCGGCGCGAATCTTGGGCAGGCCGGAGACGCTCGCCTGCAGATCGGGCTGCTGCAGCAGTTCCAGCAGCTTACGCGTGATCTTCTCGTCCGCCTCGGAAACGTGGTGCAACCCTACCGGATAGCGCACCACGTACTCCAGGCCGGTATCCGTGTACTGCAGCTGCCCCTGCGGCTCCGGTACCTTCATTTGAAAATCGATGCGCCGTTCCGTGGCTCCCAATTGCCGCTGCAGTTCCTCGCCATAGGTGGAATGCACCGAGTGCACAGCATCCAGCAGTTGCTTCTCCACCAGGTCGTACTTGCCACCCGGGCTTAACCCCACCGCGACCTCGTGCCAGGTGTACTCCGCGCCCGGCAGCTGTTTGAAGAGCGGAGTCGTCGGCTGGAAGAGAACGGAGTTGGAAAAGACCACGATGCGCCCGGTGGGATAGAGATCCACGCCCGTTCCAGCCAGCTCCATCAGGTACATACGGACCAACCCCACGTCGACCACATCGCCGGTCACCCCGGCGACGCTGATGCGATCGCCCACGCGGATACCCCATCGCCCCACCAGGAAGAAATAGGCCGCGACGGAGAGCAGAATGGTCTGCAGACCAACCGCCAGGCCGGCGGTGATGAAGCCGGCAAAGGTGGCCAACGAACTGAACTCGCTGACGAAGCCAAGGATGAGCACGATGCCCATGCAAAAGCCGATCACGATGCGGCGCAGCAGGAGAAATTGCCGCCGCCGGCGCACATCGGCGACGTAGCGGAAGGTGATCCTGCGCCATATTTCGGAGAGCAACAGGATGACGCCGATGGCGATGGCAATACTGACCACGCGAATGAGAATGGATCGCAAAATGCGATTCGATTCGTGGGCTACGGATTGTCGCCACTCGAGAAAATTGGCGCTGCTCTGGTCGAGCAGGATGGTCTCCTCTCGCAAGGGAACCGCAGCACTGGCGATCTGCTTGAAGCGTGCCGCCAGCACATCGAATTGCCGCCGATCCTGAGCTGGCTGAGCTGGTTGAGCTGGTTGAGCCGGCTGCGTTTGCGCCGCAGAGGGCGTATTCGGGCTTTGGCTGGCCAGTTGCTGCCCTTGTTGAATAGTGGCGCGCAGCGTGGCCTGAAGCGGGGTGCGCAGTCTTTGCGCCACGTCCTTCACGTGCGCGGTTTCCGCCATCATCAGGCTGATCGAGTGCATGCTCTGAAGCTGTTCGTAAAGCTGTACCACCTCGCCAATCAAGCCCGTCGAGGCAGGCGCCGCCACCGGCGTGCTGGGCGGCTTAAGGGCCGTCTTGGCCCCTGCGCTGGTAAGTTCGGGAACCGAACGCTGCAGTTCGTTGATGCTGCCTTGGAGCCCGCCCGTGCCTTTCTCGCCATTCGTGGTCATGAACTGCGACATTTGCTCGAAGGTCTGGTGCATGGCGTTGTTCAGGTCCAACTCTCCTTGTGCCCGCTCTTTCTGCGCCAAAAGATCCTGCAACTTCGCCTTGCGCGCCCCGGCGATCTGCTGGTTCAACGTGCCGATCTGTGCCTGCAGCGCAGTGATGCGGGCGTTCACGTCGTTCTGCAGTTTGGCCAGATTCTGCTGCGAGCTGGTGTTGCCCCCGCCCCCGGTCTTACTGGCGGCGGGCACCAGCGCAGCTTCTGCCTGGGCAGATTGAAAGGCCAGTTTCGCCACTTCGGCGGCCATCGTTTGCGCATTGAACTGGTACATCGCGTCGCTGGGCAGGCCCACGGTCTGCACCCCGGTCATGGAATGCCGGTACCAGTCAATGACCGCGTTCAGATGATCGAGGATCGCGTCCCCGCGCAGGCCGCCCGACGTCTGCGCCGTAACCGCGGGAAGCGCCACTGCGGCCAGCAGCGCAAGTGCCAACAAAAGCAATGCCGGCTTAGGCCGCGAATAAATCTTGTGTACATCCCGTATATCTTTCGACTGCATATTTCCTCTATCGGCCCTTTCCTGTGCTCTCTCGATCCTGCTCTCTACAGAGCATTCTCACCTATTCAGATTAAACAGATGCAAGCCGCCGAGCCGTTGTGCCCGGCAACGATGGTCTTCTCCGCTAGAGATTCGGTCGCTCTTAATTTGTTAAGCTAGGGTTTGGTTACCCGGCGTGAGTTGCTCAAGCTCTCCAGCATGACCGTCGCTGCCGCGGCGCTGGGCGGACACGCTCAGCAAATTGCTCCCGCTGACTACACCATCGACATCGCAGACTATGCCCTCGAGTTCGCTCCCCGGCGCACCTTCAAAACCATTGCGTATAACCGCCAGGTGCCCGGTCCCTTGTTGCGTTTCAAAGAAGGCCGGCCAGTCACCATCGATGTGACCAACCAGACAGACAAGAACGAAGTGGTGCACTGGCATGGTCTCTTCCTGCCCCCACAGGTGGATGGGGCCCTCGAAGAGGGTACGCCTGCGATCCCACCAGGCGGCCACGCGCGCTACACCTTTACCCCTCGTCCCGCCGGCTTTCGCTGGTACCACACCCACGTCTTTGCCGGCAAAGATCTGCATCGCGGCCAATACACCGGCGAGCACGGATTTTTGCTCGTTGAACCGCGTGACAACCCGGGGCGCTATGACCAGGAGATCTTTCTGGCGCTGCACGATTGGGACGCCGCGCTACTCGCCAGCGCCGACGGTTCCATGGATCCAGCCTATAACTTCTCCACCATCAATGGCCGCGTGCTGGGCTTCGGGGAGCCGCTGCGGGTAAAGGCCGGCGAGCACGTTCTCTTCCAAATTCTGAACTCGAGTCCCACGGAAGTGCACTGGATCGCTCTTGCCGGGCATCAAATGAAGGTGATCGCGCTCGATGGGAACCAAGTAGCTCAGCCGCAGCTGGTGCCTATGCTTCGCCTGGCCCCCGCGGAGCGGGTTAGTGCGCTGGTAGAAATGAACCATCCCGGCGCGTGGGTCATGGGCGAAGTGCGCAAGCACATCATGGCGGCGGGCATGGGGATCGCGGTGGAATACGCGGGCAGCAGCGGCCAGCCGCGATGGGAGCAGCCCGAAGAACTCTCCTGGGACTACCTCCGCTTTGCCGCGCCCGGTCACGCGCCGGCAACCGATGCGGTTACGATTCCCCTGGTCTTCGCATCCAAGTTTGCCGGACACGGCGCGATGGATCGTTGGACTATCAATGGAAAGTCCTATCCCGAGACGGATATCCCCACGCTGACCGCGGGGCAGCGCTATCGTCTCTCCTTCATCAACCACAGCACCAACAATCACCCGGTCCACCTGCACCGGCACATTTTCGAGTTGCGCCGTTTGCCTGGTCAGCCGGAAACCCATGGCGTCGTGAAAGATACCGTCCTGGTGGACGCGAAGACCCAGGTGGATGTCGAGTTCACCGCCAACGATCCCGGGTCAACACTGTTTCATTGCCACCAGCAGAACCACATGGATGCCGGCTTCATGATGCTCTTTCGCTATGCGTGATCTGAAGTGGTGCATCTGGATCTTCGCTGCGCTATGCGGTGTGCTGCCGGCTTGCGCCCAGGGTAATTACGAGATTCAGGTTTATGGCGCGGCCACTGTAGAGCCAAAGAGCACCATGGTTGAGCTTCATTCCAACTACACGCCGGATGGAGAAAAATACGTGATCGACGGCGTGTATCCCACCAACCACCAGGAACACGAGACTCTCGAGATCACGCAGGGGCTGACCAGCTGGTCGGAAGTGGGTTTTTATGTTTTTACCAGCGAACAAAACGGCCATGGCGTGCAGTGGGTGGGGGATCATATCCGGCCCCGGGTGCGGGTGCCCGACTCCTGGCATTGGCCGGTGGGCGTCAGCCTGTCGACAGAGATCGGCTATCAGCGAGCGGTGTATTCGCCCGATACCTGGACCTGGGAGATACGGCCGATCGTCGACAAGTACCTTGGCCGCTGGTACCTGGCGTTCAACCCGGCGCTCGAACGTACCTGGCACGGTCCTGACGCCGCCCATGGTGTGGGTTTTTCCCCCGCGGCGAAGGTTAGCTATGACTTCACGAAAGCGATCAGCGGCGGCGTCGAATACTACGCTGATTACGGCCAGTTGGGAGATTTTTATTCTTTGCATAATCAACAGCAGCAGATCTTTGTGGTCACTGATTTGAATGTCTCACCCAAGTGGGAAATCAATATAGGTGTGGGCGTCGGTCCCACGGCGTCCACAGACCACTGGATTATCAAAGGGATTCTCGGCCGCCACTTCAACTGGAAGAAAGAGTCGCCGGTGGACTGACTTGTTTTTGCGAGTCACGCTCTGATGTTTTTATCCGGGGCCGGCTTTAGCCGGGCCGTAAATGATCGAGAATACCTCGGGCTTTAATATCCGCGGTTCCCTCACGAAGGACGGGTCCCACATCTCGCTCGTTTTTCGCGAGATGTGGGATGCCACCGAGGTTGACCGCTAAGCGTATCGGATGAATCGAGACTCAGATGGAAAGAGCATTGGATTCCCACATCTCGCGAAAAACGAGCGAGATATGGGGCACCCGGCCTTTGCGAGGGAACGAGAGACAGGCCTCACTTCCCTAAAAGCGCAAAGAAAGACAACTGAGTCCGCCGTCCATCTTTTGAAACTCTGACATTTCGAGCTCCAGGGGATGGAATCCGCGAGCTTTGAGTTCGGCCGTGAGCATCGGATACCCGGCTGCCACCAGCACCCGTTCATTGACCCGCACGCAGTTGGCGGCATAGCTCTCCTGCTCCGTGACTCGAATCAATTCGTAGCCTTCGAACAGCTTATGACTTGCCATCTCTTCCATCACCACCAGGGTGTTTTCGCCGATATAAGAGATCCCGCTCTTGAGATGGAGAATGCTGCTCATCCCCCGCACATCGATCACGGCACAGGTATAGCCTTCCCGAACCAGATGGGCCGCCAGCTGACGGGCTCCCTCTTCATTGGTGCGGTGTGACAGGCCGAGGAAGAATCGATCGTCGGCCTCGCAGATATCGCCACCATCCAGCGTTCCCGGGGCCTCAATCTCTCCCATGGCGGGAAAGAAGCTGCGCAGGGCGGTGCGCATCGCAGCCACCTCGCCCTCGCGGCTGCGCGCGCCGGGCCGAGTCAGGACGGCGCTGCGCGCAGTCACCACGGCTGTGTCCTCCACAAACGTGGAGTCTGGATGATCAAGGTCCGCATCCAGCGTGGTGAGTGTGAGTCCGCACTCCTTCAGGGCTTCGCAGTAGCGTGCATGCTGCTGCAGCACTTTGTCATACAGCGGAACTCCCCGCTGAACAGTGGTAAGTCCCTGAGCAAAATTAATTCCTGGCAGACGAACGATGGCGTGCTTGAACACTATTGATCCGCCTGCTCAATGAATTTTTCGTAAACGAGCTTTGCGGCAGCGATATCCTCGACTGCGATGCCAACCGATTTGAAGACCACGGGCTTATTCGCGCGATCAAGCTGCGCGCCGTTCAACAGTTGGCCAATCTCCGCGCTCACCTCTGCATGGGCGAGAACAATATCTCCTGCTTCCCGCATGGCAGACTCGCGGGATTCAACGACCACCGCGCCGCGCATGGTCTCGTCATCCAGTTCGCGCCGATCCGGGGTGGCGGCGCCGATAGCGCACACCATGGCATCCTCGCGCAGCCATTTTCTGCTGAGAATCGGTTGCGGTGAACTGGTGAGAGCCAGAACAACATCGGCGCCGGAGACAGCTTCTTCCGCGGTGGTCACGCGTGCGCCGACCTCAGCCGCGAATTGCTGGGCATGATCCAGCGTTCGGCTCCAGACCCTGACCTCGGCAAAGGAACGGATCCCGGCCAGCGCGCGGAAGTGCGAGCGAGCTTGCACTCCGCTGCCCAATATGCCAAGCACCTTGGCCCCAGGAGATGCCAGATGGTCAACGGCCACCGCGGATACGGCGGCAGTTCGCATCTCGGTGATCAATCGCCCGTCCATGGTCGCCAGGGGCTCGCCGGTGTCGGCGCGGAAGAGTTGGATCATCGCCATGTGGGTGTGCTTTTCGAGCTCCGCATTGCGCGGATAGAAAGTAACCATCTTGGCCCCCATCACCGTGCCGTACACGGCCGGCATGACTCCGAACCAGCCTCCATAGGATGAGACTGGAATGATGGCGCGCACCGGCTGTTGCACACGCCCGGCGGAGAAATCCATAAGCGCCTGCCGGATCGCAGGGATCAGCTCTTGGTAAGAGAGCACCGCGCGCACTTTGTTTTCATCAAGGAAAACTAGTTTATTCGTGACCACGGAACCTCATTATTGATGCGACTGCACGCGGCGCGCCTCTTGTGGGCATGGTAACAACCATCGAGGCTACCATCGAACTATGAACGACCTGAATCCTCAGGACTATGGTGACCCATTCGAACTCTTCCGTCTGTGGCTTCAGGAGGCGCAGGCGAGCGAACCGAACGACCCCAACGCTGCGGCGTTGGCCACCTCCACCTTGGCAGGTCAGCCCAGCGTCCGCATGGTGCTGGTGAAACGCACGGACGAGCGCGGCTTCTGTTTCTTTACCAATGCCGAAAGCAGGAAAGGGACAGAGTTGCAAAGCAATCCCCAGGCGGCGCTTTGTTTTCACTGGAAGACGCTTCGCCGCCAGGTACGGGTGGAGGGGCAGGTAGCGCAGATGGAGGCGGCTGCTGTGGACGCATACTTCCACAGTCGATCGCGCAACAGCCAAATCGGCGCGGCCGTCTCGCAGCAGAGCCGTCCGCTCGCCAGCCGTGAAGCGCTGGAAGAACGCTTCCGGAGATTCGCCCAGGAGCATCCAGGAGAAGTGCCGCGTCCGCCGCACTGGTGCGGTTTCTGCGTGCATGCTGAGCGGATCGAGTTTTGGCTGCATGGAGCGGACCGGCTGCATGACCGGTTCTTATTTACCCGCGAGTCCGGTGAATGGATCAGAACAAGGCTGTATCCGTGAGCGCGCCGACGTATATGATTCGTGCGGCTGGCTCTTAGTCCTCATCAAGGTCGGCAAAGAGTTGCAACAGGCTTACCCGGATCTCTGTCTCGGGAACCGCTAGTACGTCAGCGGCTGTCCAGGCGTCTCCGACGCACTGGCGGCCTGTCCGGGAGGTTCGATCGATGATCCAAACGCACGGAACGCCCATGTGCAGGTAGTCTGCGGAACGAGATTGGATCTCAGTATAGGTGTCGTCCGGCGATAGGATCTCCACCACCAGCACTGGCGGCTCGACGATTATCTCCGGTTGAGGACCTCGCGACACGAGCATGAGGTCTGGAATGCGGACGCGGAGGGCGGAAACCTTTACTCTCTGCTCGGTTGCGACCTTAACCGACCAGGTCTTTTCCTGCGACCGGAGCCAAGCGGGCAGGAGAGCCTGAAGCCGCGCATGCTCCCACTTTCCCACGTTCCGCTCCAGAAGCTCCCCGTCGACATATTCCCTGTCGGGCCGATAGCTCGTCTTCGAGTACTCCGACAGCGAGAGACGCGTTGAGGTTGCCATCTATGACCCCGTTGGTAGCAGTCTAATCCAGGCACCTTATAAGGAGAACCCAAACAAAGGGAGCGCGCTCAAGCGCAAAGGCGCTCTTTTCTTGGGGAAATGCTCGAGCCCGCTAACTCCACGCTCCCCGCAAGCGATTCCTGAATGCCAGCTCAGAAGGGAATATCGTCATCTGTGATTTCCGTGCCGGCAAACTCTTCGTGGTGCACCGGCGGCCGTTGATCGAACGAACTGGTATTCGAGCGCGGACCACCACCGCCACTCTCTCCCTCGCCGCGGCCCGACAGCAAGACCACATCGTTGACAATGATTTCGGTGCGGTATTTTTTCTGTCCCGACGCCTGGTCATCCCACGAGCGAGTCTGGATCCGGCCTTCGACGTACAGTTTCGAACCCTTCTTCACGTAGTCACGGATGATTTCCGCCGTCCTTTGGTAGGCGGTCAGGTTGTGCCACTCAGTCCGGTCCTGCCACTCGCCCGCTTTGTCTTTGAAGCGATCCGAGGTTGCCAGGGTGAGGTTGGCGACCGGCAACCCGCTGGGCAAAAACTTGACTTCCGGGTCTTTGCCTACGTTGCCCAGGAGAATGACTTTGTTAACGCTCTTTGCCATGATGTTCCTTCTATTTTGGGTAAGGGTGAAGCATAGCAGAACTCGCTCCGCAGCGTTGCCGGAGCGGAGATTATGAAAAAAACTTAACCGAAACTTGCGCGTGGCAACAGAGCACGGTGCCCACCCTGCTTGTCATATCTTCAGGCGACCCCGTGCCAGGCGCCGGTTGCGCAGCCACTTGGCCGCTCCCAGCAGCGTCAGCATGATGCCGAAGGGAAGGCACATCAGAGCCAGCAGCAGCGAGAGCCAGCCAGAGTTGGTGTGCGGACCGTGTATACCGATGCCGCCAAAAACCGTCGCCGTCAATAGCGCAGCCAAGACGCCTACCAGCAAAATCCAGATGCCGGCGTGCAGGAGTTGCCGTGTGCCGTCGTCCGGCATCAGCTTACCGCCATGCAGCGAGCATGGCGTGCACCACAACCCCGGTCACGGAGACGTAGAGCCAGATGGGCAGCGTATACCGGGCGAGCTTGCGGTGCTGCTTGAAGCGGCCGCTGAGAGAAAAAAAGAAAGTGGTCAGCACCATCGGCAGCGCCACGATCGATAGCGTGATGTGGCTGAATAAAATCCACAGATAAATTGTCTTCACCGTGCCGACGTTGGGAAAGATCGTGTCCCCGTGCAGCGCATGATTGACGATGTAGCTGACCAAAAAGAGAGAAGAGAAAACAAACGCAATGATCATCGACACCCGGTGGGCGGGAATATTGCGCCGGCGAATAAAGTAAAACCCGGTTAACAGGGCGACAGTGCACAGGCCGTTGAGCACTGCATTGAGCGTGGGTAGAAAGCGCAGCCGGGCCACCGAAGCGTCGAGCGGATGGTGCAGGTAAAGCAGCCACAGCAAAAAGCAAACCGCCGCCGCGCTCACCGCGACAATGAGAGCCACCGGAAGGGCGACGGAAGGGCGCTGGTTGGTTTCTGCTACAAACATCTTCGTTCCTTTACTGGCGGCGGCTCAAGCCGACGGACGATTGGTGCGCCGGTTCACGATCGCCCAGGCCGCAACAAAGGTCAGCAGGCAAAAACCGGCGGTCACCGCCAGGTTGACGGGCAGGGAAAGTAGCGTCGGAGAGTCGGGAAACAAGCTGCCGCGCAGTGCTTCCACTCCATAGGTCAGAGGATTGAGCATCATGCAGAAGCGCATCCAGCCGGCCGCTCCGCTCAGCGGAAACAGGGCGCCGGAGAGCAGCCACAGGGGTATCAGCAGCAGGTTCACGATCGCGTGAAAGGCTTGAGTAGAATCCATCGGCCAGGCAATGGCAAAGCCCAATGCCGTCAGTTCGAAGCTGATCATCACGATCACTAGCATGCTCAACCCGATCGCGGACGGGGTCATGCGCACTCCAACCAAAGGCCCGAAGACAAGGAAGATGATCCCCTGCACCGCAGCCAGTGTCGCCCCGCCCAACACCTTGCCAAGAACAATGGACGAGCGGCTGACCGGCGCCGCCAGCACCGAGAGCAGAAAACCCTCGTTGCGGTCCTGGATCAGCGACATCATGCTGAAGATGGCGGTAAAGAGCACGATCATGGCTACCGATCCAGGGAAAAAGTAGCTCAGGTAGTGGGCCGAGGTTCCGCTGCCCTCTCCGGTGCGGAAGCTATGGGCGAAGCCCGCGCCCAGGACCACCCAGAAGATCAGCGGCGAGGCAATCACGCCCGCCACCCGTGCCTTCTGGCGATAGAACCGGACCAGCTCGCGCAGCCACAGAGAATAGGCCGGCAGCCAGATGCCGGGGGATACGGTTTGGCGGGTGCGGGGAGCGGTTGCGGCTAGGGTTGCCATGGTGCCTCCTTCTCCTTCTCCAGGGTGGCGGCATCTTCCCAGAAGCGATGGCCAGTGCGTTGAATAAATACATCCTCGAGCGAGGGACGAGCCACTGAGATGCCGTCAATCTCGCCGGGAAAAGCCTCCACCACGGTGGTCACCAGGCGATGGCCCTCGGGACGCTCTAGCCTTACGGTCCTGCCCAGCACAGTCGGCTGCATCGTCAAGCGCGTGGCCATGCGTTCCGCCAGGGAGCGCGCCAACTCCGGGCTGGCGGTCTCAAAGAGCACTACATCGCCGCCGATGGCCGACTTCAACTGCGCCGGAGAGCCCAGCGCGACCAGATTGCCCTGGTTCAGAATCGCCAGCCGGTCGCAATGCTCCGCCTCTTCCATCAGGTGGGTGGTCACCAGAATCGAGACACCCTCCTGATCGCGCAGCGTGCGCAGGTACTGCCACATATCCCGGCGTGCGCCCGGATCGAGACCGGTTGAGGGCTCGTCCAGCAGTAGCACCCCCGGCGAGTGGATGAGACCCTTGGCCAGTTCGACCCGCCGTTGCATACCGCCGGAAAGGGTCTCGACATAATCTTTGGCCCGGTCGCTTAGCCCAACCCGCCGCAGCACCTCTTCGCTTCGCTTCTTGAGCGTGTCGCCGCGTAGTCCGTACAAGTGGCCCTGGTGCTTCAAGTTTTCCGCCACGGTCAACTTGAGGTCCAGGCTCCTGGCCTGAAAGACGATTCCGGTCTGCTGCCGTGCCTGGTTCGGTTCCCGGGCGACGTCAAAGCCCTGGATCTTGGCCGTCCCGCCGCTGGGCACCATGAGCGTGGAAAGGATGCGAAAAAGCGTAGTCTTGCCGCTGCCGTTGGGACCGAGCAGCCCGAAAATCTCTGCCGGCTGGACGGTAAAGCTCAGATCATCGAGCGCCAGGCGGTTGCCATAGTTATGAGAGAGGCGGTCGAGCTGAATGGGCAAAGGTTCCGGCACATTGCCAGCCGGAACCTTTGCCGTGGGATGTTGGCTCAGAGTCGCCATGGAATTATCTCCTTCCGGTCGCGTTCAGCATCATCACGGTGAGCAGCAGCGGCAGGTAGATGACGCTGGCGCGCAACAAATCACGCGCGTATCCACGCGACTCGGCCGTAGTGAGCGCCCGGGTGATACGGGCAAAGCGAATTGTGTAGGCCAGGTAGCCCAACCCCAACAGCACCGCCGCGACCAGGTAAACGGCCCCGGTCAGGTGCAGATAATAGGGAACGGCGCTTACTGGGATCATGAGTACGGCATAAATCAATGCTTCGCACACCGTGGACCAGCCATCCGGCTGAACCACCGGCAGCATACGGATGCCGGCCTTGGCGTAGTCATCGCGGTAGAGCCACGCGATGGCCATGAAGTGGGGAAATTGCCACACGAAAAGAATGGCGAAGAGAGCCACGGCCGGCCATTCGATGACGCCGCGGGCGGCGGTCCAGCCCAGCAGAGGCGGCATGGCGCCGGGAAATGCGCCGATAAACGTTGCCAGCGTGGTGTAGCGCTTGAGCGGAGTATAGACCGCGACGTAGGTAAAGCCTGTCAGCAGTGTGAGCACGACGGTGACCGGGTTGGTAAACCACGCCAGCACCAGGGCGCCGGCAGCGAAGCATGCCATCCCCAGGGCCAAGCCGTGCAGCAGGCTGAAGCGGCCGGCGGCTAGCGGCCGTTGTGCTGTCCTTACCATCCGGGCATCGATCCTGCGCTCGATCACCTGGTTCATCACGCTGGCCCCGCAGGACACCAGCGCAATGCCGGCCAGCGACTCGAACAGACCCCAATGCATGCTGGTGATGCCGGAGCGCATCGATCCCAGATAGAAGCCGGCCCATGCCGTCAGAACGGCCATGGAGGTTACCCGGACCTTGAACAGCTCCTGGTAGTCGGCGATCCACGAATGCCGCGTCTTTTCCTGGGCTGCGACGACCGGAGCCAATCCGGGTACGTGGTTTACCACAGGGCCAGCCAAGCTGGTTGCGGCGTGGGCGGTTGGGGTCACAGCACAGTCCTGGTTCGCGGTTGGGCGGGATGGGTCTGATTCTTTGGCATGGATTGCCGACGGTTACAGCCTTCATGATAGCAAGCGCTTGGCCCTGCTGCCGGTGCGTGCTTTGCTGGCGTGCAACGAGGTTAAGATGCGGTCTCGGAAGGAATGGCTTCATCATGCTGGACCAGGTACTCCTGGATTAGCACCGAGACCAGTACAGCGGTGGGCACCGCGATCATGGCCCCAATCACCCCGGCCAGCTTCGAACCCATCAGCAGCGCGACCAGGACCCCCAGCGCGGGAAGGTCTACGCTGCTCTTCATGATGCGCGGCGTCAGGTAGGAAGTCTCCACCTGGGCGTAGATGGCATAGAAGATCAGCGCGCCCACTACCTTCTCCCAGGAGTCAGTGGCCGCCGCCAGCAGCACCAGGGCCATCGATACCATCGCCCCCACGATGGGAACGATGTTTAATGCCCCCATCAACACCGCCAGAGCGTATGCGTAACGGATGTGGAGCAGCTCGAAGACGATGAGGCTGGAGAGGCCCAGGATGAGCATGAGTCCGCCCTGCCCGAGAAGCCATTTGCCCATGCGCACATCGGCGCGCAAGAGGGTGTCGTTCAGCCGTCCCCGGGCGGATTTAGGGAAGAACGAAAGCACCCAATGATAGGCGTCGTCTCCGTCCAGCATGAAATAGATGGTGAGAAAGATCACCGCTCCCACATCAGCCAGCTTGCTGGCCCATGAGCTGATGGAGAGAAAAAGATATTCCGCGAAGTTGGACGCGAATCCCTGCAAGCGGGCACTCAAACCGGAGAAATTGGCATGGGAAGCAAGCGGGAATTCATGCAGCTTATTCAGCAGTTCGGGCCCACGCCTTGGCAATTCGCTGATCAATTCTTGCACGTCATGTAAGACCGGCGGCAAGGCAAAGGAGAAGAAGAGAGCGGCGGTGGCCCCCACGCTCAGCATCAGGAGAAAGATAGCCAGTCCCTTGCCGGGATGCCAGCTCCGGATGTGGAGCCGCATAATGCCTTGGATCACGGGGCTGAGCACCACGGCGAAGAGAACGCTGACATAAAGCAGCAACAGAATCTCGCGCATCAGGTACGCGACCAACAGGACCAAGGCGATGGCAAAGGCGAAGATAATGTTGCCGCGCATGGAGCGCGTCCGTGCTGTCTGGACAGGGGTGGGAGTCACCACTTCCACGGCTGCTTCAGGACTTGCCATGCGCTTCTTGCCTCTTTCCAACCTCAACCTGCCAAAGTGTGAATACCTGCTCGAGCACCCGGTCAGCCACTGCTTGCGGAGCCAGGCCGTTGGTGGCCACGGTGACGTGTGCAGTACGGTAATGCGGCAGGCGACGAGTGTGACGGGCCGCTAAAGATTCCGGCGCAGCCAGTAGCGGGCGTACTTTTCCTTCGACAGTGCAGCGCGCCAGCAGTTCAGGCAGTGGGGCGTCCAGGAAAACCAGGCAGTTTTGCGGCGAATGAATCAATAGCGAACGTGTGCACTCGTCCTCCACCGCGCCGCCGCCGAGCGCCAGCACGATCTGCTCCTGGGTGCTTAACTGCTCTACTGCCTCCCGTTCCCGCCGGCGAAAATCCGCTTCGCCATAATCGCGGAATATCTCTGCCACGGTACGCTGGCTGGAGGCCTCAATGACGTCGTCCAGATCGATGAATCGCCAGCCCAGCTGGCCGGCCAGGATGGCGCCGACGGTGGATTTCCCGGCGCCCATGAAGCCGGTCAGGATCAACCGGGAGAGGCGCTGTCGCGCCCGCGGGTCGCTTGCCATCCCTTGCTGCGCCTGCTTGCTCATACCATCTGCGGATTATATCGGGTGCCAACGGCGATGACGGCGAAAGCAACCGGGCCATGGGGTACCCGATAGGGAACCAGAGCAAGGGTCCTATTTGATGCGGGACGGCTCCTTTTTGAGCGCCGTCTGGATGTTCTCCCAGACTTCAGGGCTGGGATCGTGAATCGGCAGTAGCAGCTTGGCCTGTTGCGCAATGTATTCGAGATCGCGCACCAGCGCGCTGCAATTCTCGCAGGTCTTCAGGTGTGGTTGCGTGTTCAGATCTTCGCCCGACTCGAACAAGCTGGGCAGTTGGTCCTGAAAAACGGCGCAATCGACGGTGGTCCCGTTCGCTGCTTTCCGGACATTGCTCATAGAACAGCCTCTTTCCTTTGGCCCGACCTCAGAAGGTCGCGCAGCTTCATGCGCGCCTTATGCAGCTGCGATTTGCTGTTTCCAATGGAACACTCCAACATCCCCGCGATTTCATTGTGTTCATAACCCTCGACATCGTGCAATACGAAAACCAGCCGGTACCCAGGAGGCAAATTTTCGATCGCTCGCTCCAGGGTCACGCGGTCCACCGAACCGGAAAGCGTCAAATCACGGGCGCCGATGTCCTTGCGTGGCCCGTCTTCCTGCGCAGGTTCAAGCGTCTCTTCGAGCGATACCTGAGGCAAGCCCTTCTTGCGCAGGTGCATGAGCACGACGTTCACCGCCAGCCGATGCAGCCAGGTGGAAAACGCCGAGTCCCCGCGAAAAGTGCCAATCTTGCGATAGAGCTGCAGAAAGGCCTCTTGCGTAAGGTCTTCAGCCTCGGCCACGTTGCCCAGCATGCGAAGGCACAGAGAATAGACGCGCCGCTTGTGCAGGGCGTACAGCATTTCGAAGGATGCCGCGTCGCCGGCCTGTGCTTTCTGGATGGCGTCTGCTTCGCCCGCAATCGGTGGATTGCGGCGCAAATGCTGGTTGGGCGCCTTAGCCGGCGCTGTAGGTCCGGGTGTTGTCGCCAAGTCCTTGCTGGGTATAGACATTGATACCTCTAGGAGAGAAGTTCGACGATTGCTAACCCACGTTTGCGGGCGGATGTTCGCTTTTAGCATGGAACACACTCATATCAATAAAGGGGCCTTGCTCTGGGAAGCAGAATGTGGGGTAGAAGTTGCTTCCAATATAGAATCAGCAGTCTGCGCTGAACATATGAAAAGAGCGTTTGAAGGTTCGTAAGGGACGGTTGAGAGTCACACTTGTCCAGATTAGCTTTCGGGGAGTTCCTGTTTTGCCGTTTTCAGCAACGACCGGAGCGCAGCGGAGTGGAGGGACCTGCGGTTTCTTTCCCTCGGCAGGAAGCGTCGTTGCGGATAAAGGCGCAGATCGCACGTCCTCCTAGCTGCCGATAAAGCGGGCATAGAGGCTGCGCGCGAGGCTCACGTCGGTGGTCCCTTGCACCAGCGCCCGTCCGTCTGCAAATACAGTAACGGTGTACTCTCCGCGTTCGAAACGCAACAAGAGCCGGTTGAAGTTGACCTTTCCGTGTGGCTCCAGGCGGCGCTGCATCTCGGCAAAATCAACCGGGCGATGGTGTTCATGAATCTGCACCGAGTTCCGCCCGCAAAGCGTGATCTGGGGGCGATCCTCTCCCCGCAGATGGGTAAAATCGCGCAGCTGGCAAACCGCGCATCGCGCCCGGGGCGCGGCCGCGCTGATCTCGGCCTGGTCATTCGTCCAAAGGTCGCGGCCTAACAGAGTACGGCGCATTTTGTCCTGCGCCCCCACCAGAAACTTCAACGCCTCGGTAACCTCCACCGAGGCGGCGAAATTGACGGCCGTGTTGAGAATGCCGGCCGTGTCGCATGTGGCTACCATGCCCGCGGGCGGCTTGGGAAAGAGACAGGCCAGGCACGCAGTCTCTCCCGGCAGAATATTCATGGTGGCCGCGTAAGCTCCAACCGCTGCCGCATAAATCCAGGGGCGGTGCTGCTCTATGGAGTAGTCGTTTAGCAGGTAGCGGGTCTCGAAATTATCCGTGGCGTCGAGCACAATCGCCGCCTGGCCGAGCAGGGCGTGAATATTGGACGGCACCAGGTCGGCCACCTGCGCCTGCACCTCAATCCGGCTGTTAAATTGCGCAATCTTGCGCCGGGCGGCTTCCGCCTTGGGCAGTGCTTCACGGGCATCCGCCTCATCGAAAAGGACTTGCCGCTGGAGATTACTCTCCTCCACGAAGTCGCGGTCAACCAGGGTCAGGGTACCCACCCCGGCACGCGCCAGCAGCGCCGCTGCCGCGGCCCCGGTCGCCCCACAGCCCACCACCGCTACATGGCTGGCGGCCAGCCGTCTCTGGCCTCCCTCCCCAATCCCGGGATAGAGCACCTGGCGCGAGTAACGCTCCTCAATCAGTTCCACTGCGCTCTCCCGTACACCATGACCACGTCTTAGTATAGAGATTCGGAGAGAGCGAGTGCTGCGGCGGCAATTCCGAGCCGTCGATATACCACGTACAGTGTTCGATGGGCGAGCGCGATGCCTGCTTGAGAGGATCTTTGTTGGCTTTGACCCCATTGCTACCATCCGTGCGCGGACAGCAGACACCGGATAGCGATACACGAAGCCGCTCCCCCCTACCACCTTTCTCGAGAAAAAACCCGGGCGCCGTCATCGTTCGAAGCCACCTCATTCCGGTTTCTGCTCTAGCGCTGTACGCTTCGCTGGTGCTGGGGATGGTGGCCACCTCCTCCCCAGCCTGCAGCGCCCAGGCGGCCCCCGTCGCACCGCCCGCCCTTCCCAGCGCGCCGCAGAGTCCCCGCCAGGGCCTGTTGCTGGACTGGGCCGGTTTGCAGGTGGTGAGCATCGCCTTTGAGGGTGTGAACGAATCTCTGCTGACGCCACTGCCCAGTCACCTTCCGCAGCAGGCGGGTGCTCCCCTCGACCCGGCCAAGGTGCGGGAAAGTCTGCGCAGTCTCTATGCCACCGGTCTCTACGAAACCATTGAAGTAGCCGGAGTGCGCGCAGGGAACGACGTGTCCATCATCTTCACCGGGGTCCCACGCCTGTTTGTGGGCCGCGTCAATGTGGACGGGGTGAGAGACGATCGCCTCGCCGCCGTGCTGCAGAGCGCCACCCAGCTCCAGGCGGGAACCGCCTATTCTGAAAGCAAGGCGGCACTGGCGGAGCCAGAGGTGAACACGGCACTCCAGAACAATGGCTTCTACCGGGGACAAATTGCACGGACCACGGTCATCGACCGGGCAAACTCGCTGGTCGATCTCAACTTCGAGATCTTTCCCGGTAATCCAGCCCGGGTGGGCGACGTGGAGTTGACCGGCGACAGCGGCCTGACCGAAGCTCAGTTCCGCAAGCAGGGCAAACTCAAGCGAAACTCCAAGGTCAATCGCAACACCGTCAGCCGCGCGCTCCGTGACCTGCGCAAGCACTACAACAAGCGAGAACGGCTGGCGGCAACTGTAAGCCTTACTTCTAAAGAGTACGTGCCTCCCGTGAACCGGTTGAACTATACCTTTCTTGCCCACCAGGGACCGCTGGTGGAGGTGAAGGTAGAAGGCGCGAAAATCAGCCGCAGCCAGGTGGAGAAACTGGTGCCCGTCTACGAGGAAGGTACGGTCGATCAGGATCTGCTTAACGAAGGCACCCAGAATCTGCGCAACTACTTTGAGGGCCAGGGGTACTTCGATGTAAAGGTCTCGCACCAGCCGGTGCAATCCGATCCTCAGCATCTGACTGCGCTTTACAGTGTTGAGCTGGGTAAGCGCCACGTGGTCGACTCGGTCAGCGTTACCGGTAACAAGTATTTCGCGACGCCGCTGATTCTTGAGCGCCTGAGCGTACGTCCAGCTAATCTGTTGGACCACTACGGTGCATTCAGCCAGCAACTGGTCACTCAGGATGTCTCCCGCATCAAGGCGCTCTACCAGAGCAACGGCTTCAGCGCGGTTACGGTCACCCCAAATTATGTGGACAGCGACACCGGCACAGGGAAAGCCACTAAGATTTCCCACTTCAAGATCACCTACGTTATCGACGAAGGAATTCAACGTCGTATCGGCAAATACGACATTGAAGGAGCCACGGCGGAACAATTGAATGATCTTCGCCCTTACTTGAATGCTCAGGTGGGCCAACCGTACTCAACGGTGAACATCAACCAGGACCGCGATCTGGTCCAGACCTACTATCTGAGCAAGGGCTATGACAACGCCCAGGTAAGCCTGTTCCAGCAAAATGAACCGGATTACCCGGACGCGGTTGATTTCACCATGAAAGTGGTGCCCGGCAGGCAGTTCTTCGTGCGCAAGGTGATTGTCTCCGGTTTGGTCCGGACCAGGCCGGCGGTGGTGAATCAACGGATTCTGCTGCATCCGGGCGACCCGCTCAATCAGACCGCCCTGCTCGAAATGCAGCGCAAGCTCTATGACCTTGCCCTGTTCAACGAGGTTGATACCGCCATCCAGAATCCAACCGGGGCAGAGGACTATAAGAACGTCCTGCTGAATCTGACCGAGGCTAAACGCTGGGATATCAGCTATGGCTTCGGTTTTGAGGTGCAGACCGGACAGCCCACGCAGGGCTGTCTCTCCCTGGCCGAACAGATACTGCTGGGAATCTCCAACAGCTATAAATGCAATCCCAACGGTGAGACCGGGGCCAGTGAACGCGTTCTATTCAATGTAAGCCGCACCAACCTGCGGGGCACCGACCAATCCATTACCTTGCGTACCAACTATGGATCGCTGGAGCAGGTTGCCATGCTCAGTTATCAGGATCCGCATCTTTGGAATAAACCATCGTTCAACCTGACCCTCTCCGGTGGCTATAACAACAGCGCCGTGATCAGCACCTACAAGGCCTCGATTCTTTCCGGGGCGCTGCGCGTTTCGCAGCGCGTGAACAAACCCATTACCTTGATCTATTCCTTCTCTTACCGCCGGGTTTCCGTGAATTCCAGCACCCTGCAAGTCAGCCTGTCGGAGATCCCCTTGCTCGCGCAACCAGTGCGGGTGGGGGGGCCGGGAATAACGTTCGTTCGCGATACCCGCGACGACCCGCTCGATGCCCACCACGGCACCTTCAACACCGGGGAGGTATTTTTTGCCGACGGCAAATTCGGTTCGCAAGCCAACTTTGCCCGCGTCGACCTCAGCAATTCCTCGTATTACGATTTTGGCCGGGATCATTGGGTCATTGCGCGGCAGACCCGGTACGGGCAGGAACGTTCCTTTGGCAACGGCGATGCGCAACTGATTCCGTTACCCGAGCGGCTTTATGCCGGCGGCGCCGTCTCGCATCGCGGCTTTCCTATCAATTCCGCCGGGCCGCGTGATCCCCAGACCGGTTATCCGGTTGGTGGCGCTGGTGTCTTCGTGAATACCCTGGAGCTGCGCACGCCGGCGCCGGAATTGCGTTGGGTGGGTACCGACCTTAGTTTTGTTCTCTTCCACGACATGGGCAACGCCTTTGAGACGTCTTCCCAGGTCTGGCCCGCAGCCCTGCGCATCAAGCAGCCACATAGCTACACCTGCCGCAATGTTTCCGTGCCCTACACCACCTACAACACGGCCGATACCTGCGACTTCAACGACTTCTCCCATGCCGTGGGGCTAGGTCTCCGCTATCACACACCCATCGGGCCGGTGCGGGGCGACTTCAGCTACAACCTCAACCCGCCCATTTACCCTGTTATTTACGACTACACCACGGCAAACACGGCCCCCAACCCGCACGTCGGCCAGGCGGGCCACTTCAACTTTTTCTTCAGCATCGGGCAGAGCTTCTGATGATGACCCGGGTTTCCTGTACGATGCGCTGGACACGACCGCGTGTGCGGCTTTCAATAAGGAAAGCCGCATGAACTTCGTCAGCGCCAACAAGCTTTACAGGAAATCCGGTCGAGCGAAGCAGATTGCGATCGTTGGCAGGCCGCGGCATTTGATGGCGGCTTTTCTCTTTCCCTGGGCCGTGCCGTGGGCAATGATGGGCGCAACCGCGTGGAGCCAGCAGAGCACTGCCGCGCCGCCGGCTCCCGCCGTAGCTCCCGTTGCCTCCATACCAACCGCGCCCTTGCCCAAGGGAGCTGTGGTCCTCGATCACGTGGTCGCGGTCATTAACGGCACCGTTATCCTGCAGAGCGATGTGCAAGAAGAAATGGGCTTCGCTGTTTTGCAGCCATTCGGCGTCGCCAGGGCAAACAACACGCCACAACGAGCTCTGCAGCGTCTCATCGACCGCGATCTCATTCTGCAACAAATGCAGACCGCACAGACGGTTACGCCTCCCACTCCGGATGCGGTGCAACAGCGCATCACCGAACTGCGCGGCATCATTCCCGAATGCGCCCGTTACCACTGCGAAACTGAGGCCGGCTGGCAGGAGTTTCTCAAGGCGAAAGGCTTGACGGAGAAGGAGGTGGAGGCGCACTGGAGCCAACGCTTGCTCATTCTTTCTTTCATTCAGTCGCGCTTTGGCTCCGGCGTTCGCATCACCCCGGCCGAGATTGCCGGCTACTACAACAAAACCCTGCTTCCCCAGTTCCATGACAAGACGGTGAAGCCACCACCTCTGGCGGCGGTCTCCAGCCGTATCGAGGAGATCCTGCTGCAACAGCGGGTTAGCTCCCTGCTGCTGGAATGGTTACAGAGCCTCAAGAGTGAAGGCAGTGTCAGCATCCTGGATCCCGCCTACGGACGGGTTGGAACTACGGGTGCCGGCGACGACGACTCTGCTTCCGGAGGGCAGCCATGAGCAGTCTGCCGCCTTCCTCTCCCGCGCCTTCCCCGCCGCCCATGGCAGCCACGCCCATCAGCGCCTGGGGTTACTTCTGGAGAGTTGGGGGCGCACTGCTGCTGCTACTGGTTCTGGTCATTGGCGGCTTGCTGTTCTATGCTTCGACTCCACACTTTTCCAACTTCGTGCGGCAGAGGGTCATCAATGTTCTCGAAGACGCCACCGGGGGGCGCGTGGATCTGCAGTCTTTGCACTGGAGCCTGGGCCATCTCGCCGTGGAAGTGGAGGGCCTGACGATTCACGGGCTGGAGGGTCCGGGCGAACTGCCCTATGCTCATGTGGATCGGCTTTACGCGCGGGTCAAAATCCTCTCCTTCGTGAACGCCAGGCTTGGGCTCGATTTTCTTGAGGTCGATCGCCCTTCCGTTCATCTCATCATCTATCCCGATGGCACCACCAACCAGCCCACGCCCAAGGCGAAGGAAAGCAGCAGCGGGCCGGCGACGATCAGGACGATCTTCGATCTGCAGGCCAACCGGGTGGAAGTCCACGACGGCATGGCCTTGCTGAATGAGCGCGCCATTCCCTTCCAGCTAGCCGCCAACGATGTGGGCGTGGTGGTCACTTACGCGCCGGCCAGCGGCCACTATCTTGGCCAACTCGTTTGCTCCGATCTCACCGCCCTAGAGGGCAAGGCCGCGGTCATCCACAGCAAACTGGACCTGAGTGTAGAAGCGGCCGACGATGCGGTCGATCTCAAGACGCTGCACTTCACCACCGGCAAAACCAGTATCCAGGCCTCCGGTAGTCTCCTCCACTACGCCAACCCACAGTGGAAGCTCTCCGCCGGCGGAACGGTGGAGTTGGCAGAGGTGTCGGCGCTGGGCGCGGTCGACGGTTTTAGCCGCGGGAGCGTGGAGCTCGCCTTTACGGGGCAGGGAAGCGGGGCCAGTCAATATGTGCTGGACGGCACGGCGAAGCTGATCAACGCCGGCTATGCCATTCCTTATGTGCAGAGGATTGACGGACTCAACGCCATCACTCGCCTGCACATCACCCCGGATGAGATATCACTCCCCGGCGTGGTCGCCCGCCCGCGCCAGGGTGGGATCGTCAATGCCGACATTCGTTTCCTCAACTGGCGTTCGCCCGACAACCTGCCGCAGTCGGCACCCAATCGGCAAGTCATGGGCATACATGCCCGGGTGCACGGAGTGCGTTTGAGTGCTGTATTGCAGGCTGTCGCCGATCCCGGATATCGGGATTATGGCTTCGATACCTTAGGTGAAGGTCCCGTGAATATTGATTGGACGGGCTCCGTCGACGACCTCACAGTCGCAGCCAACCTGGTGATGAGTGCTCCGCCATCGGTTGCCCCCGGCCAGGTTCCCCTCAGTGGCACTGTGGATGCCAAGTACTTCCAACGCAGCGGCCGGGTCCAGATCAATCAGCTGCAGGCGCATAGTCCGGCAACGACCCTTAACACCACCGGCTCCCTTGGCGTGTATCCGCTCAATGAGGCTTCCAACCTGTCGGTTCATCTGGCCACCCGCAATCTGAGTGAGTTTGACCGTGTGCTCAAGGTTCTGGACCTGGGCATCGGCGAAAAGAAGGGCATCTCTGGCGTTCCCGTCCGCTTGCATGGAGAAGCTACCTTCGATGGCACGGGGGACGGCTCTCTGGACGATCCCGCGTTCCACGGGCATCTGACCGCTACCCAGTTCGCCACTGTATTTGTCTTCCCGGCTGCTGGTGCGGCAGGCACGCCACAGCACGCGCCACAACCTGCTGTCGGACCGGTCGCGTTGCCCGCTGCCGGCTCCAGCTCGTCGACGATGGAACCGGCGACTTCAGTGCCCACCGTGTCCACTCTCGACTGGGATCATCTGGATGCCACCGGCGGCTACTCGTCCAGCCTCATCTTCGTGGATCATGCGGTGCTCACGCGGGGCGCGACGGTGATTCACGCCTCCGGTCAACTGCAGGCTCATCGCATCAACCGGCGGCGCCAGGATTTCGATGCTGAATCTCCCCTCACTGCGACCGCCCAAGTGCAGAAAGCCTCGCTGACTGACGTTCTGGGAATGGCAGGTCAGGATCTGCCGGTCACCGGCACTCTGAACCTCCAGGCTCATGCCGGGGGAACGCTGGGCGATCTGAACGGGGGAGCTAATCTAACCGTCGAGGACGGCGCCATCGACGGCCAGCCCTATCGCAATTTGGCCGCAACTCTGAACTTCTCCGGGCAAGACATCAATCTGACCAAGCTCACCTTGCTCCTGGATGGTGGCACGGTCGTCGGCAACGGGACTTACAACCTGAAGAACGAAAAATTCCTCGGCAATCTGGACGGGACCAATTTTGAACTGGCTCATTTTCCTCAACCAAAGGATCCCAGGCTCTCCGTAGCCGGTGCCTTGAAGTTTGATGTCCACGCATCAGGAACCACGGATTCGCCTTCCATTCTGGCGGGGTTTCATCTGCGCAACGTGGTCCTGGGAGGCCAGCCGGCCGGCGCTCTGGAAGTGGTCGTGCACACCCAGGGAAGCACGGCATATTTCACCGCTCAAAACAGCTTGGCATCGGCGGGGCTAGAGGTCAAAGGCCAGACGGATCTGCACGGCAATTTTCAGACCCAGGCCAATGTTCTGTTAACCAACCTCAACATCGCGCCCGTTCTCCGCGCCTTTCGTGTACAGAGTGTCACCGGAAACTCGTCGATCGGGGGCACAGTCCAGGTGGCCGGTCCGCTGCGGGAGCCCAAGCAGTTCAGCGGCGACGCCGAGATCAGCCAGTTCTCCGTCACCCTACAGGGCATCCCGCTCCAGGCAACGGGGCCGCTGCGGGCATCGTTGCATGACGGGATCCTTCGTCTCACCCAGGCTCACATCATCGGTCCGGAGACTGATGTGTCGGTTACCGGCACGGCGGCTCTCATGGGTGACCAGGCGCTGGCGGTTACCGGTAACGGCGGTATCAACATGAAGCTGGCGCAGACCTTCGATCCCGACATCACCTCCTCCGGTCACCTCGATTTCAACGTCAACGCCAGAGGTACGCTCACCCAACCGTCGTTCTCGGGCCGGGTCCGCGTCAGCAACGTAGCCCTCGCCCTCAAGGACCTACCCAACGGCATCAGCAAATTGAATGGCAATCTGGTCTTCGACCAGAACCGTCTCCAGGTGCAGGACCTGGTGGGCACGACCGGCGGCGGCCAGCTAAAATTCGGCGGCTTCTTAACCTATCAGCAAGGCATTTACGGAGACTTCACGGCTACTGGGAAAGAGATTCGGGTTCGCTACTTAGGTATCAGCGCCACTGCCGACACCACCCTGCACCTGCAGGGCTCACAGGCCAACATGCTGTTGAGCGGCAATGTACAGATCACCCGCTTCATCATCGGTCGCAATGTGGACTTCGCCAGCTTTACCGGCACTCCGGGGCTGAGTGCGCCGCCGGATCCTACCGCGCCCTCCAGCCATGTACGGTTGGATGTGCACATCTTCTCTGCGCCGCAGCTGGATTTTCAGAATTCCTACGCGCAGTTGGCGGGCAGCGTCGATCTGCGCATTCGCGGAACGGTCGCCCAGCCTGCTATTCTCGGCCGCATCAACGTCACTGATGGCACGGCCACGTTTGCGGGAACGACCTACAATCTGCAGCGCGGCGAAATCTTTTTCACTAATCCGGTGAAAATCGAGCCCATCATTGACATCGATGCCACCACGCGGGTGGAGGAATACGATGTGACCATCGGTCTGCACGGAAACATCAGCCAGCTCAGACCGACCTTCCGTTCGGAGCCCCCGCTGCCCCAAGCCGACGTTATTTCCCTGCTGGCGCTGGGCCGTACGCAGGAAGAACAGGCGCTGTATTCGCAGCAGGAGCAATCGGTCGGCGTGAACTCGACCACCAACGCGCTGCTGGGAGGCGCGCTCAATGCAGCGGTCGACAGCCGCGTACAAAAGCTCTTCGGCGGGGGTAGCGTTAAGATCGATCCGACTTATGTGGGAACTATCGGCAGCTCGAGTGCCCGAATTACTGTGCAGCAGAATATCTCCCGCAATGTCCAGGTTACCTACGCCACTAACGTCAACGCCACTGCGCAACAGCTCATTCAGGCTCAGGTGGATCTCTCGCAAAGCCTTTCTATCCTGGCCGTGCGCGACGAAGCGGGTGTCTTCAGCATGGTCCTCAGAGTTCGCAAACGCTATCGTTGACGGCGTCTGGTACTCGTAGTAAACAGAGTGTGCAACCCAGGGCTATCTTATGCGTTCCTAATCAACGGACTTACTGGTGAAGCTTTTAACACCGAGCCATCAAACAGGAGAAAAAAATGAAAAAGGTATCTCATGGTTTAACTTTGGCGCTGGCTGCTGTTCTGGTTCTAGGTTCTCAGGTTTTGCTTCCCCGGGTGTCGTATGCGGCAGGGCAGAACGCGCAAACCGATAACAACATTCAGGCAGAGGTGCAGAACCAACTGAAGAAGTTCCAAGGCGTACAGGTATCGGTCAAGAACGGAATCGTCGATCTGGAAGGCACCGTCAAGGACTATGCGACCAAGGAACAAGTTGATAAGAAAGTGCACCGCATTAAAAACGTCGTTGCGGTTCGCAACAAGCTAACAGTTGCCGGAGCCGGCGAGGTTTCGGACGCCCAACTGCAGCAGGCCATCGTGAAGAAGCTGCAGTATGATCGCGTGGGCTATGGCAATGCATTTAACGCCATCAGCGTCAATGTGCAGAATGGTGTGGTCACTCTTTCTGGCCACGCGCTGGGACCGGTGGCCGCCGACTCCGCGGTGTCGTTAGTCAGCCACTTCCCCGGCGTGCAAGATGTCATCGACAACATTCAGGTCGATCCCCTCTCGCCCATGGATGATCGCATACGGTTCGCAGTCTATCGGGCCGTTTACGGATATCCAAGCCTGAACAAGTACGCTATTGACCCGGCGCAACCCATCCGCATCACGGTCGTGAATGGCAACGTTACTCTAAACGGCGTGGTGCTTAGCCAGGCGGATAAAAATATCGCAGGCATCCGCGCCAATAGTGTTCCGGGAGTGTTTAAGGTGACCAACGACCTTCAGGTAGCCAACGGATCGAACGAGAAGTAATTTCTCGTCGAACGATGGACACCGGTGGCCCGCTTTCGCTTTTGCGAACGGCGGGCCATATTCGTTCGGATCCTCACGGAAACGCGGCCCGCCTAGCTATTGCACCCGTCCTTTGCGAGGGAACAAGAGCCCTTCGAATCCTGCGTCCCGTTACACTGAATGCATGGCTTTGCTGCGCAATGTAGGCACCACGCTGGAAATGATCAAGTGGGAGCATTCGATTTTTGCCCTTCCCTTTGCTCTCGCCGGCGCGATGCTGGCCGCTGCCGGGTGGCCGGAATGGCGCAAAGTCTTCTGGATTGTCGTCTGCATGGTCACTGCGCGGTCCGCCGCCATGGCGTTCAATCGATGGGCCGATGCCCGTCTGGATGCTGCCAATCCCCGCACTGCCGGGCGCGCGATTCCGGCCGGCATACTCAGCCGCGGCTTCGTCGCCGGCTTCACCGTGGTGATGTCGCTGGCTTTTATTCTGGCCGCCGCCCAGCTGAACCGGGAGACCTTATTCCTCTCCCCTGTGGTCCTCGCGGTGCTCCTGCTGTACTCCTACACCAAGCGGTTTACCCGCTGGTCTCACCTGGTCCTCGGCCTGGCGCTGGGGATAGCCCCTGCCGCCGCCTGGGTCGCTATCCGCGGATCGCTGGATCCGCGCATCGTCGTGCTCACCGCGGCGGTCCTTTTTTGGGTAGGAGGTTTTGATGTGCTCTACGCCTGCCAGGATATGGCGCACGACCGGGAGGTGGGCCTGAAGAGCATCCCCGGAACCTGGGGAATCAAGACCGCTTTTTGGATTGCGCGCTTCATGCATTTGGCCATGCTGGGCCTGCTGTGTTGGCTGCTGCAGCTATTCGGACTTAATGCCATCGCCTGGGTGGGGGTAGCAGCGGTCGCCATGCTGCTGCTTTACGAGCATCTCATCATTTCCCCTACGGATCTGCGCCGCTTGAACGCCGCGTTTTTTACCATGAATGGGATCATCTCCATGGTCTTCTTCTTTTTCGTCGCGGCGGCTCTTCTGGTACGTCCGGTACGCTGAATGATCCTTCCTAAATGACAAAACGCACCCGGCGGCAGCCGGGTGCGTCTCATCTTCCATCTACTCAATATAGGATCAGGCCGTCTTCGCTTTCTGGCGTTCGCTTGCCTTGTGCGCATCGATCCTCTCGTTGACGTTTTCGCGCATTTCGTCAACCTTTTCCCGGACGCCGGCCCGCGCGTCATCTGCGTTGCGCTCTGCTTCCTTCTGATGACGATCCGCAGTTACAGCGGCAGCATCCTTCGCGTTGCCCCAGGTTTCCTTCGCGGCGCCCTTCACTTGGTCAGCCACACCTTGATTGGCCAATTTCTGGTTGCCCAAAGTCTCGCCCACGCCTTGCTTCACTCGCCCTGCTGCCTGTTCCACTTTGCCGGTTACTTGGTCCTTGTTCATGGTCTGCTCCTTTGCCTGCGATGGCACAGGCACCTAATTCAGTGAGATGCTTCCCTCACCATTCCCGGACACCTGCTGGGACGGAAAAAGGAAGCTGAGTTCAAATCGCCCGTCTCCCCCCGATCAATTGGATTACCAGAACCACTAGCGCAATGACTAGCAAGATGTGGATGTACCACGCAACCACGTGGAACCCAACAAAGCCGACCAGCCAAAGTACAAGCAACACCAGAAAAATTGTCCAGAGCATGCGTATTTCTCCTTACTAAAAGTCTTGCTACGCTGTACTTTGGTGCGTCCTCCTTCCAGTGGGTTGCCGTATGATCGAAATTAAGTCCTCGGGGCAGAGATGCGAATCGCCATTCAGGGAGAGCTCGGATCTTTTAGCCACGAAGCCGCACTTAAGATGGAACCGCAGGCAACCATTGTTCCCTGTGCACTCTCCGCAGAGGTTTTCAAACGAGTGGAGAACGCTGAGGTTTGCGCCGCAGTCATCCCCATCGAGAACTCCCTCGCCGGATCCGTCGTCGAACACTTCGATCTTCTCTTTCAATCCGATGTGCAAATCGAACGGGAATCCCTGCTGCGCATCCGCCATAATCTCATTGCCGTCCCGGGCAGCAAAATCGAAGATATTCGCCAAGTCTTATCCCATCCCATCGCATTAGCCCAATGCCGGCGATTTTTCGAGCAGCATCCGAAGATGACGCCTACCCCCTTCTATGACACCGCGGGCAGCGTGAAGCATATAACCGGCCTGGGCGACAAAGAGGCCGGCGCTATTGCCAGCGAGCAGGCCGCCCTAGCCTATGGGGGAGAGGTGCTGGCCGCCGGCATCGAAGACAATGCGGCCAATTACACTCGTTTTTTCCTGATTCGGAGCCGCGCTAAGGTCCGGCCCGCACCCGACGCAGACAAAGTCAGCATTGCCTTTACCGTCGCCAATCGCCCAGGGACCCTGGTCGCGGCGCTGCAGGCATTTGCCGAGCACAATACCAACCTGTGCAAGGTGGAATCCCGTCCGGTACAGGGCCAACCCTGGCAATACGTCTTCTACGTCGACTATCAGGTCTCCGATCCGGCCGCGACCAGCGCCGCTCTTCATCAGCTTCGCCAGAAATGCATGCTGGTCAAAGAGTTAGGCCATTATCCGTCGGCTCTGCCGCCATCTTGAGGAGCGGGCAACGCTCGGATCAGATAATCGAGGGGGCAAGCAGGACCGATGAAACAGAGGCAGCCGAAAAAAAACTCCTCCCCGGGCGGAAAGAGTCCCGAATTTGGCATCCAACCAGGCAGCAGCCGGGCCTTTTGCGACCTTATAGGATCTGCGGCATCTTATAGTCGATAATCTGATAAAAGGATACTCATGGCGAGCGATTTCTTAAGCATCATTAATCCAAGCGATCCCAACCGGCGGGAGCAGGGCAGCTCTGAGGGTAGGGTGTTGCCTATTTTGCCTGTTCGCAGCACGGTTTTGTTTCCCCATGCTGTGCTGCCCCTGACCGTCGGGCGGGAGAGCTCCATTCAACTCATTCAGTCCTTGGGAGAGCTAAAGACCATTGTGGTGGTCGCACAGCGCGACGAACGCTTGGACACTCCGCAACCCAGCGACTTGTATTCCGTAGGCACCCTGGCGACGGTGCACAAAGTCGTCAAAATGCCCAACCAGAGCCTTTTCGTCTTTACTGAGGGCACCGAGCGCGTCAAATTGGGCGAGTTTACCCAACTTGAGCCATTCATGATGGCCGCGGTCGATCATCTACCGGAAGTGGATCCGGGCAAGAGCGCCGAACTGGAGGCGCTGCAGAGGAATGTGATTGCCCAATTCCAGCAAATCGTCACCACCTCGCCCACCCTCTCCGACGAGTTGCAGACCATCGCGCTCAATATTGAAGATCCCGGGCGTTTGGTTGACTTCATTGCTTCCTCACTGCCGTTCCTGGCCACCACCGACAAACAGGAACTGCTGGAGACGCCGGACGTCATGTTGCGCATGGAGCGCATCAACAAGCATCTGGCCAAGGAAGCCGAAGTCCAGCAGCTGCGCAACAAGATCCAGACCGAGGTCCAGGACCAGGTGCAGCAATCGCAGCGCGATTACTATCTGCGTGAACAGCTGAAGGCCATCCAGAAGGAAATCGGCGAACTGGACGAGGGGCAGAAGGACATCGAGGAATTGCGGCAGAAGATCGAAGCTGCAGGCATGCCGGCCGAGGTCAAGAAGGAAGCCACCAAGGAGCTCAACCGGCTCTCGCGGATGTCTCCCATGGCCGCCGACTACTCCCTCACGCGCAACTACGTTGAGTGGTTGGCGGTACTGCCTTGGGCTAAGTCCACCGGGGGCGAAGTAGACATCGCCAAGGCGAAGGAGATTCTTGACCTCGATCATTACGATCTGCAGCGGGTAAAGGACCGCATCCTCGACTACCTGAGCGTGCGCCGTCTCAAGCCCGATATGAAGGGGCCCATCCTCTGCTTTGTTGGACCTCCAGGTGTAGGCAAAACCTCGCTCGGGCGCAGCATTGCGCGCGCGCTGGGCCGCAAATTCCAGCGTATCTCGCTCGGCGGCATGCACGACGAAGCCGAGATCCGCGGTCATCGCCGTACCTACATCGGAGCTCTGCCGGGGCAGATTATGCAGGCACTGCGCCGCGCGGAGACCAACGATCCGGTCTTTATGCTGGACGAGATCGACAAGCTGGGACGCGACTTCCGTGGCGACCCGGCCTCGGCCTTGCTGGAAACGCTGGATCCGGAGCAGAACAATACCTTCCGGGACAACTACCTGGATGTGCCCTTCGATCTGTCCAAAGTGCTCTTTATCTGCACCGCGAACATGCTCGATCCCATTCCGGAGCCGCTGCGCGACCGGATGGAGATCATCGACCTTTCGGGCTATACCGAGGACGAGAAGACCCATATTGCGTTTCGTTACCTCATCCCGCGGCAGATCAAGGAGAACGGTATCGAGCCCAAAGAAGGTGGCGTTCCCGAGATCGAGTTTCCAGAAGAAGGCGTTCGTTACATCGTGCGCCACTACACGCGCGAAGCGGGTGTGCGCAAACTGGAACAGCTGATCGGTACCGTCTGCCGCAAACAGGCGCGCCGCATTGCCGAAGGCAAGACCGGCACGCTGGTTGTGGACCGGGCAGTGATCCAGGAGTTCCTCGGCGGCATCAAGGTGCGGGTCGATACTGAGTTGGCCGAGCGCACCCGGCGTGCCGGCGTAGCAGTCGGTCTAGCCTGGACCCCGGCCGGCGGCGATGTGCTCTTCATAGAAGCCAACCGCATGAAGGGCAAGGGCGGCTTCAAGATGACCGGGCAGATCGGCGAGGTCATGCAGGAGTCCATGCAGGCTGCGCTTACCTGGGTACGTTCCAACGCCGCCTCGCTGGGGCTGGAAGAGGACTTCACCAAGGACCTGGATATTCATATCCACGTTCCCGCGGGGGCGATCCCCAAGGACGGTCCGTCGGCCGGTGTCACCATGGCAACCACCCTGGTTTCACTCATGACCGATACTCCGGTTCGTCCGCTTACGGCGATGACCGGTGAGATTACGCTGAGCGGCAATGTTCTGCCGGTGGGCGGCATCAAGGAGAAGTTTCTCGCCGCCAAGCGCGCCGGCGTGCAGGATGTCATCCTGCCGGCGGAAAACCGTCAGAACGTCGACGAGGATCTGACCGCAGATCAAATCGAAGGGGTGCGCATTCACTACGCCAGCCGTATCGAAGACGTGCTGGCTGTGGCGCTACCCAAGTCTGCCAGCGAAGAGAAGAAAGACGAGGCAGTTCGGGAAACGATTATCGAACACGCCGAGGTCTAAGATCTGCTGCTCCATATGCTCAAGAAGGCTCGCCAACCAGCGGGCCTTTTGCTTTTGGCAGGACTCAGAGCCCGACGCAGATGTTGCTTTACATGCATCACCTGAACTAGAATTCTATGGTGGGAAGAAAGATTCACCTGCGTAAGAGGACGGACGACGAAAATGAGTTTTGGTGTGCGGGTGGGGCCGGTGTATTGCGCGAGGAGGTTTGGGTCGACGAAGATGATATGGTCATTCGCTACAATCTTGCCTTTCTTTTGCCCCATCGGTTCGCAACCGATAACGGCCGCGTGCTTGGCTTCGACAACGCACACGGTGTCCATGAGCGTCATTACATGGGTGATGTGAGGCCAGTCTTCTTTACAGACTATGCGGCAACAGCGGAACGTTTTTATCGGGAAGTTCGAGAACTCAGGAGAAGTTATGAAGACTAAGGTTTTCTTTGACGGATTCGAAGGTCATGTGCGGCGTTCACTGGAGCGCGCGGAGAAAATGTCGAAGGGTGAGCGGGTGGAAGCACAGAGGATCATCACCTTCGAAGACCCCCTCCTGATGATCGAATGCCTCACAGTGCAGCGCATTCGGCTTTGCCAAGTAGTGCGGAAGAAGCGGCTGAGTATTTCTGCGCTGGCTGAGGAACTGGGCCGCAATCGCGGCTCAGTCACCAGGGATGTGAACAAGCTCAAGAAGTTTGGCCTCGTGCGTCTGCGTGAAGAGGTAAATCCCGGACATGGGGTAGTGCAGATCGTCGAGCCCGCCGCCGAAAAGTTCGAGATGCGCATTAGCCTATAGCCTCCGAGGACATTGCTTGATCATCTAACCGGGAGCTGCCCCAGAGAGGATATTTTCAAGGACATCGATGATCATTGATTTTGCGGAGCGGGCGCATAACCATAACTGGGATCTGGACCCGATTGTGCGGTCCCTGCTGGATACGGATTTCTACAAGCTGCTGATGCTCCAGTTCATCTGGAAGCATTTCCCCACGACACAGGTATCGTTTTCGGTGAGCAACCGGTCCTCGTCCCTGCGCCTGGCGGATGTGATTGCGCGCGAAGAGGTGTTGCAACAGCTGGAGCACGTGCGCAGCCTGCGCTTTCTGAAATCGGAGCTGATCTGGCTGGCGGGCAACACATTTTTTGGCCGTCGCGGTATCTTCGAACCGGACTTTATCGAGTGGCTGGGGCATGGTTTCCGCCTCTCCAGCTACCGCCTCACCGTCAGAGATGGAGAATTTCACCTGGAGTTCGACGGTCTCTGGACGGAAGCGACGATGTGGGAGATCTATGCCCTCTCCATCCTCAACGAGCTGAAGTCGCGCGCCGCCTTTAAGGGCATGAGCGAATTCGAGCTGGACATTCTTTACGCCCAAGCCAAGGCCAAGCTGTGGGGCAAAATTGAGCGGCTGACCGGGATTCCTGAACTAAGGGTGGCGGACTTCGGCACCCGGCGCCGGCACAGCTTCCTGTGGCAGGAATACGTCGTCAACGCCATGAACACGGCGCTGGCGGAGCATTTTACCGGCACATCGAATACCTATTTGGCCTACAAGCACAACCTGGAGGCGGTGGGCACCAATGCCCATGAACTACCCATGGCGCTGGCTGCCATGGCCAGCAGCGACGCCGAGTTGAAGAGTTCGCAGTACCGCATTCTCGAACTGTGGCAAAGCACCTACGGCCACGAGATTCGTATCATGCTGCCGGACACCTACGGAACCACGCAGTTCCTGGCCGATGCTCCGGATTGGACGGCGGACTGGACCGGGCAGCGCATCGACAGCAAGGACCCCTACATCGCGGGTGACGAATACATCACCTGGCTGAAGCAGCGGGGGAGGGACCCCAAGCAAAAGCTGATCATCGCCTCAGACGCCATGGATGTGGAAGACATCCTGGGGCTGTACGCCTATTTCATGGGCACCATGGCGCCCGGCTTGAGACCCCAGGACTTTCACAGCGGGGCAGATCTCAACGACCCGGCGAAATGGACTCCCGGGAGACGCATCCGCTTCAGCGCTGGATGGGGCACGCTGCTGACCAACGACTTCCGCGGCTGCCATCCCAATGGCCGCAATGGATTCCATCCTGCCGCCCTGATCTGCAAGATGACTGAGGCCGACGGTCGCCCGGCGGTGAAACTCTCGGATAACTTTGCCAAAGCGACCGGTCTCAAGTCGGAAATAGCCCGCTATCGCAGAGTTTTCGGCGCCGCGGGAGTGGCCGATACGCCCGTCCTGGTCTGAACCCTTCGAAGTCTGGCCGGGCCACCCCCATTTTGCTCACGGCCGAGTCTAACCTCATGTCGATGGCCTTCGGATATGCTCTTCCCATGCGGGTCACGGTCCTGTTCTTTGGCGTGCTGAAAGAGATGTTGGCGTGCGAGACCCAGACGCTCAATCTACCCTCAGGCGCGACGGTGGATGCGGTGCTCGAGCATTACCGCCAGTTGCTGCCCCAGCAGACAAAGCTATGGCCCGCGCTGGCAATTGCCGTCAACCGGAGCTACGTCGCGCGCGGTTGCGGGCTGAGCGATGGAGATGAAGTGGCGCTTCTTCCGCCGGTCAGCGGCGGCTCTCCCGCCCCGGCCGTCGCCTTGGTCACGGAGCCTATCGATGCTGCGCCGTTAGTCGCCGCCATAAAGCAGGGGGAGGACGGAGCCGTGGTGGTCTTCGATGGCATTGTCCGCAACAACACCCGCGGGCGGCGCACTCTCTTCCTGGTCTACGAGGCCTACCAGGACATGGCTCTACAGCAGATGCAGAGCCTCGCCGATGAGGCCATCGCTGCACACGGCGTCCGCCAGGTGGCCATCGTGCACCGCCTCGGCCGGCTCGAGGTTGGGGAAACCAGCGTCCTGATTGCCGTAGCTTCCGCGCACCGCGCCCAGGCCTTCGAAGCCTGCCGTTGGCTCATCGATACGCTGAAGAAGACGGTCCCCATCTGGAAGAAGGAGCACTTCGAAGATGGAGCGGTCTGGGCCGATGGCGAGCCGTTCCCATCGGAGCTGCTGCAGAAGGGAACGGCCGGCGCGTGAAAGCACTTCGCTATGGGGCGGTTTGCTGCGCGCTTGCTTTTGGCTCCATTGCCTGCCAGGCGCAGGGAGCGCCGCCTCCGGCCGCGAAGACGGACCCGCCCACCATCAGCGTGAATGTTCGCCTGGTGAATGTCTTTGTCAACGTTACCGATGACAAAGGAGCTCCGGTGCCCGGCCTCACTCGGGACGAGTTTCTGCTCTCCGAGGATAACCACCCGCAGAAGATCGCCGTATTCGAGCGCCAGTCTGAGCTTCCGCTGGAGATTGTCCTGGCCATTGACACCAGCGGCAGCGTGCATAAGGACCTCAGCCTGGAGCAGGATGCGGCAAGACGTTTTGTGCATTCCCTCTTGCGGCCGGTTGATCATCTCGACCTGATGGAGTTTGCCGACAGTGTGCGCGAGGTGGTGTACTTTACCAACAACCCGGGCCGCGTCGATCGCGGACTGAACAACATGGGGCGAGGCGCCGCCACCGCACTCTATAGCGGCGTCTATCTTGCTTCGCAGATCCTGGCGCAGCGATCCGGCCGCAAGGTGCTGGTCATCATTTCCGACGGAGGCAATACCGTCAAAGGCACGACCTATGACATGGCGCTCGAGCAGGCTCTGCGCGGCGAGGTCATGGTCTACCCCATCATCGATGTTCCCATCGAAGCCAGCGCCGGCCGCGATCTCGCCGGCGAACACGCCCTGATTACGCTTGCCCAGGAAACCGGGGGCAAGTACTACTACGCCGATGCCTCTTCGCTGGACAAGACGTTTGCCCAGCTATCGGAAGACCTGCGGACCCAATACCTGCTCGGCTACTATCCGTCGAACCGATCGGGCGGCAGCGGCTATCGCAGCATCTCGGTCAAGCTGCGCAGCCCGGCCAGCGGGGCGGGTTACGTCATCCGCAATAGGCCCGGGTACTATCCCTCCCCGCTGCCGTAGCTCTGATATCCGCCAAACTGAAGAATTCAAGAGCCCGTTACATTTGTTAACGTCCTGTCAATTAACCTCGATCGAGGTTCCTATTCCGCCGCGGGGTTTTGATGCGTCTTTGGCTTTTGCTTTCTGCCCTGCTGCTGTGTCTGCCGGCGCCTCCCGCCGGAGCTGCCACGACACAGTCGGGAGCAGTGAGTGAGCCGGCGGATGCTCCCCAGCAGCAAAGTCCCGTCCAGCAAATTCCACTGGCCAAGCCCACGTCCATCAACCGGGAATCGTTACCTCAAATCAACCAGCGAGAGGCCGATCAGTCTGACGACCAGGAGAATCCGGCTGTCTTTCTGCACCACCTCATCGCCGATCGCATTTGGATCTCCGGTCAGGCAAACTTCATTTTCCAGGCCCACAATCCATTTCACTCCCCCTACGCCGGGACCAACAGCTTCCAAAGCCGGGTGGAAATGACTGCGCTTTCTCGCGTGCTTACTCTCTACACGGGAATCAAGCTCACTCGCTGGACCGAATTTATCTTTGATGCGGAGGAGGCGGGAGGCAAGGGCTTGAGCAACGCTCTCGGAATTGCGGCGTTTCCTAACCTCGACGTGGTGCGCAACCCATCCCTGGGCCAGGGTGTCTACGCTGCCCGCTATTTTCTCCACTACACCGTTCCTTTGACCGCGGATCGCGTTGAGGAACAGCCCAACCCTTTCTATCTGCAGAGATCGATTCCCAGGCAGCGCATCGAGTTCACCATGGGCAAGATGTCCATGGTCGACTTCTTTGACCTTAATGCCGTGGGTAGCGACAGCCACCTGCAGTTCACCAATTGGGCGATCGATAACAATGGCGCTTACGATTATGCTGCCAACACGCGTGGCTATACCGTCGCTGCCATGCTCAGTTATGCCGGACCGAAATTTGAAGTCCGCTATGCGGAAGCACTGATGCCGACCGTGGCCAACGGCATTAACCTCGAGGCCGATCTGCGCAAAGCCCGCGCCGACAACCTGGAATTGGAATGGAAGCCGCAATGGTTTCAGGGCCTGGAAACACATATCCGGCCCCTGGCTTATCTAAACCATGCCAATATGGGTGACTATGGACAGGCCATTGCAGCCTATCAACAGGGCGTAGACAAGGTTCCTGACATAACCCTGCACCGTCACCAGGGTTCGCTGAAGCAGGGCTTCGGTATCAATCTGGAGCAGGAACTGCCGGCCAATTTCCGCGTCTATTTCCGTGCCGGATGGAATGAGGGGCATAAAGAGTCCTTCGCATATACGGAGATGAACAGCACCGTGTCGTTCGGTTTCGAACTCCCCGGCGACTCGTGGGGCAGAAAAGAAGACCAGATCGGCAGCGCCTTTGAAACAGGCGGTATCAGTACCAAGCACCAGGAGTACCTGGCCCTCGGCGGCCTGGGGTTCATCCTCGGCGATGGCCACCTCAACTACGGCCGCGAAGCCGTCAGCGAGACTTATTACAATTTGCACGTGGTGAGCGGCCTTTACATGGCAGTGCAACTCTCCTTCATCAACAATCCGGGCTACAATCGGGACCGGGGTCCGGTGGTCGTTCCCGGGGTCAGGGCGCACGTGGATTTTTGAGTGCATCCACCAGGCACGATTACGGCATCTCTGTATGCAGCTATCATTCACAATATGGCAACCCAGAATCCATCCCGGCGGGGCAAGAAGGCTCCTCCTCTCGGGGAAACCGGCCAGGAGACCCTCTACCTGCGGTTTCTCAGCGAGAAGCAGGTGAGAGTGACGGTCAAACTCCGTGACGGCGAGAGCGTTTCCGGGTGGATCGAGTATTTTGACGACACCATGATTCGGGTCACCCGCGAAGGGCAGCCCAATCTTTTCATCTATAAGCATCAGATCCGGACCATCAGCGAGCGCGGCCGCCGCGATGAAGGTCGTGGCGACGAAGGAAACGCGCGCAGCGGCAGCGGCCTGGTCGAGAGAAGTTCACGTTGAGCGACTTTCCGCAACAACTTGATCTTGGTTTTGCCGCGGGAGCAGCAGGCATTGCGATCGAGGCCGGGGAACTGCTTCGCGGCTACTTCAATCGCGGCGTGACAGCGGAATACAAAGGCGACGTAGATCTGGTGACCGAAGCCGACCGGGCATCGGAAAAACTCATCGGTAGCCGGCTCGGTGAAAAGTTTCCCGATCACGGCATCTATGGCGAAGAAGGGACCCGCTCCGGCCTGGAGCGCGCTTACCGGTGGTATGTCGATCCGCTCGACGGCACCACCAATTTCGCCCACGGCTTTCCCTTCTTCAATATCTCGCTGGGCCTGGAACATCGCCGGGCGGGGCTGGCGCCGGATCAGGATGGGGAGCTGGTAGCGGGAGTGGTGTACGATCCTGTTCACGGTGAACTCTTCGCCGCGGAAAAAGGCAAGGGAGCGTGGCTGCAAGGGCCGGCAGGTGATGTTCGCCGCCTGCATGTCTCGCCTGTTCGCTACTTGCAGGAAAGTTTGCTCTCCACCGGCTTTCCCAGCCACAAACGCCATGCCAACCCGAACATTCACTTTTACCAGCAACTGACATTGCGTTCTCACGGCGTGCGCCGGGCCGGCGCGGCGGCGCTCGATCTGGCATATTGCGCGGCCGGCCGCGTGGACGGCTACTGGGAATTCAATCTGAACCCCTGGGATACTGCGGCCGGAGCACTGCTGGTGCTGGAGGCGGGTGGCGCCATGCTCCGCTTTGACGGCACGCCTTTTCGTCTCGATAGCCAGGAAGTTCTGGCCACCAACGGTTTGCTCAGCGAGGAGATCCTGGGCTTTTTCAACGATATGTTCGCGGGCCGCGAGATCGAACCGGTGCCTACAGCCGCTGAGTTCGCCGCACGACGCTTGGCGCGGCAGTAGCGATTCCCATTCCTGCTGTACAATTTGGTTTCACTTTATTCGCCCTCCGGAGAACGGTAATTATGACTTATGTGATCGCAGAACCCTGCATTGGAACTAAGGACACAGCCTGCGTCGATGCCTGCCCGGTAGATTGTATTCATCCCAAGAAAGATGAAGCGAAATATGCCGAAACCGACCAGCTCTTTATCGATCCGGTGGAGTGCATCGACTGCGGCGCCTGTGTTCCGGTCTGCCCGGTGTCGGCAATTTTCGCCGGCGATGATCTGCCCGAAAAGTGGGCAGGCTTTGCTGACAAGAACTCTGCCCACTTCGGCCGCTAGCCTTACGGGCGCTGTTGCGCAGCCATGATCGCTCACCAGGTCGAAGCCGTTGTTCTCCGCACCTGGCCCGTTCATGAAGCCGACCAGATCGTTTCCCTCTTCACCCGGGACTTTGGAAAGATAAAGGGTGTTGCCAAGTCAGCGGCAAGATCGCGCCGTCGTTTCGGCGGCGCGCTCGAGCCCATGACCCATGTGCGCGCCCATTACGCAGAGAAGCCGAGCCAGGAGCTGGTGCGTCTCGACTCTTTCGAAATTCTCCACTCCCCGCTGGCCGAGCCGGTCGATTATGCGCGGGCCACCGCCCTCGCCTTTTTCGCCGAGGTTCTGGAGCAGACCCTCCCCGACCACGATCCGCACGATGTGGTCTTCCGCCTGCTGCTCTCGGTGCTGGAACAGACCCGCGTCGATCACATCTGGATGCCGATCACCTACTTTGCTCTTTGGACGACCCGACTTATGGGCTGGCTTCCGGATCTGAGCCGCTGTCTTTTTTGCGGCGCCTCGCTTGCCGGGCAGCCTGCCTATTTTCATTTTTTTTCGGATGGGCTAGTTTGCGTGGAGCACAAACAGATGGGCGACAACAGTGCGCATGGCGCCACGCTGACACCGGATTCTCAGTTACTGGCGGTGCGTATCTTCCGCTCTCCGGCGTCTGCCTTTGCAGCCGAATCATGGCCCCGCAGTCGCGGCGCCGACCTTCGCCGCTTCGCCATTCAAAGCCTGGAGCGCCACCTGGAGCGAAAACTCACCACCGCCGCAGCATTGTCACGGCTAGCTGGTGGCTAAGGCGACTAAGAAACAGCAGGTCCCTCCACTCCGCTACGCTCCGGTCGGGATGACAATTCTGTTGCAGAGCCAAGCATTTCTCGCTGAAGCTCTTGCGGGCACAACAGAACTGTCATCCCGACCGGAGCGTAGCGGAGTGGAGGGACCTGCTGTTTCTTAGTCTTCAAGACCCGCTCAGAAGCGAGCCAACGATGCCACCCACAACTCCACCCTCGGTCCGCTCTCTGGCGCCGGAAGGCATGTATTGCATTAGCTGGTGAGCCAGTTTGGAAATCGGTAGAGTTTGCAGCCAAACCCGGCCCGGACCCGTCAGGGCGGCGAGAAAGATGCCGTCTCCGCCGAAGATCATGTTCTTGATGCCTGCGATCCGAGTGATCTGAAAACCAACGCTGGCTTGGAAGGCTCCCACGTGCCCCGGGTGTACACGCAGCGTCTCTCCTGCAACCAGGTCCTTGACTACCAGTTCGCCAGACAACTCGATCCAGCAAGCACCTTGCCCGGTCACTTTTTGCAGCAGAAACCCGTCTCCGCCAAAAACCCCGGCGCCCAGGGATTGCTGAAAGCCAACCCCCAGCTGCACCTGAGAGGTGGCGCAGAGAAAGCCATGACGATGGATCAGATACTCCATCCCGGGGCCGACCTGGACCGGCTGGATGTGCCCGGGAACGCGGGTGGCAAAGGCAATTTCCCCACGGGCGCCCATGGCGCGATATTCGGTCATGAACAGGCTTCCTCCGCCCGCCACTCTTTTCAACGCCCCGAAGAACCCTCCTCCTCCACCAAACTGAGTGTGGGTCTGCATCTGGATCGAGCTGCTCATCCAGGAGAGCTCTCCGGCTTCTGAGATCACGGACTCGTTCGGCTCCAGGGTGAACTCGAGAACCGGCAGGGTGGTGCCGACGATACGGCTTTGCATGGCAGACTCCTCCTCGAATGAATGGGCAACCAGTTTAGAGCATTATCCCTTCTACGCTGCACAGGTAAGTGCGGCGAGGTGCGTCTTTCGTTACAAAAGAAGCGAAATGCTCTCCCGCATGGCTCCGCTAAGGCAAATCGGGGGTTTGATTTAGAATCCAACCGTGGCTCTGCAAGTAACCAGCGCTCTTACCTTCCAGGAGCTCCTCTTTCGTCTGCAAACCTTTTGGGCCGAGCGTGGATGCGTACTGCAACAACCCTATGACGTGGAGGTGGGCGCCGGCACCATGTCGCCGGAGACCTTTCTGCGCGTGCTTGACCCGCGTCCCTTCTCCGTGGCCTATGCTCAGCCATCCCGCCGGCCCGCCGACGGCCGTTATGGTGAGAACCCCAACCGCCTTTTCAAACACACGCAGTTTCAGGTGGTGCTGAAGCCCCCACCCGCCAATGTACAGGAGATCTATCTGGAATCCCTCGCCGCCATCGGCGTTGATCTACGCCAGCACGACCTCAAGTTCGAAGAAGACAATTGGGAAGCGCCCACGCTTGGAGCCTGGGGCATCGGCTGGCAGGTCATGCTGGATGGTCTGGAAATCACCCAGTTCACCTATTTCCAGCAGTGTGGCGGCCTCGATCTGGATCCCATTTCGGCGGAAATCACCTACGGTCTGGAGCGTATCGCCGCCTTTCTGCAAGACGTTGATTCCCTTTACGACGTGGTCTGGGCGCGCAATCCTGAGCCCGTCACCTACGGGGAGGTTCGCCATCTGGAGGAGGTGCAGTTTTCCGTCTACAACTTCGAGGAAGCCGACGTGGAGAAGCTGTGGGAGCATCTGCGCCTCTACGAGTCGGAGTGCCAGCAACTCCTGAGCCGGGCCGCGCAGCAAGCGGAAGATCTCTCTCTGGCCGAGCGGCGCCGCTTTCCCGTGCTGGCTGCGTATGACCTTTGTCTCAAGTGCTCGCATCTTTTCAATCTGCTCGATGCTCGCGGCGCGATTTCGGTCACGGAGCGCGTCGGCATCATCGCCCGCATCCGGGTCCTCGCCGTCGGCATTGCCAAGGCCTACTCGCGCATGATCGCGCAGACTACCTCTCGCGCATGATTGCGCGGCTACTTAAAGATCAATGGGAATCGTATGCCTGAGCTGTTATTGGAAATAGGCCTGGAAGAGATCCCGGCGCGCATGATCGCGGCGGCGCAGGCCGAACTTGCACGGCGGGTAGAGGCCTTGCTGACTCGCGAGCGTTTACTGGACGCTGCTGCTGTCGTTACCAGCTACTCCACCCCACGCCGGCTTGCGGTGCGCGTCGAAGGCGTTCTTGCCCAGCAGCTCGACATGCAGGAACAGCTTACCGGCCCTTCCTGGAAAGCGGCCTTTCCCGACGGGCAGCCTGGCCCGGCGGCGCAGGCCTTCGCCAAAAAGGCCGGCGTCGCGGTCACCGCGCTCAACAAGATCACTACGCCCAAAGGCGAATACGCTGCCGCCACCGTTCAGCGGCCAGGGCAAAGCGCTGAAAAGGTTCTCAGCGGCTCACTGCCCCAGGAAATTGGCGCGCTCTCCTGGCCCAAGACCATGTACTGGCGCCGCAACAAGCCGGAACGCTTCGTCCGCCCGCTGCGCTGGCTGCTTTGCCTGCTCGATGCAAGCGTGATTCCGCTGGAGTTTGCCGGCATCCGAGCCGCCAATTTCAGCTATGGCCATCGCGTCCTCTATGGAGACCAGCCTGTTCCCATTGCTCGCCCTGCCGACTACCTCGCAAACCTAGAGGCAGCCTTTGTGGTGGCCGACGTAGCCGCGCGCCGCCATCGCATCCGCAAGTCGCTCGACGCCGCTACCCGGACTTTCCCGGGCGCTCGCTGGCGCGAAGACGAGCCCCTGGTGGACCAGGTCACCCATCTTACCGAGTGGCCAACCGTGCTCGCCGGAAACTTCGAGCCCGAATACTTGGCCCTGCCGGAAGAAGTTTTGGTCACGGTGATGCGCGACCATCAGAAATACTTCGCGGTCGAGGGCCAGCAGCACGCGCTGGCGTCTCATTTTCTGACCGTGCTCAATACTGAAGTGGATGCCGTGGGTATGGCGATCATCCGCCATGGCAACGAGCGAGTGCTCCGCGCCCGCTTCAGCGATGCGCGCTTCTTCTGGAATTACGATCAGAAGATTCCCCTCCTCAGCCGTCTGGAAAGGCTCAAGACCGTCACTTTTCAAAGGGATCTCGGCAGCTACTTCAGCAAGACCGAAAGCAACGTGCTCATGGCGAAAGCCGTGGCCGTTGCGGTCGCTGCCCAGTCCATCCCGCTTGACCATGCAGGACTCGAGCAGGCAGTTCTGCTGGCCAAGACGGACCTCACCACCGAGCTGGTAAAGGAATTTACCGAGCTGCAGGGCATCGTTGGGGGACTCTACGCCCGGGCCCAAGGGCTGGGCGAAACGGTGGCTCAAGCCATCTACGCGCAGTACATGCCGGCTTCGACAGACGATCCCATTCCGGTCACAGTGGAAGGCCAGATTCTGGGCTTGGCCGATCGGATGGCGACCATTGCGGAGATGTTCGCCATCGGCCTCGAGCCCAGCGGATCCAAAGACCCTTTTGCCCTGCGCCGCGCCGCTAATGGGATCATCAAAATCCTCGCTGAATCGGGCCTGCCCCTCACCCTGCCGGCACTTGAAACCATCGCATTGGAATCTTTGCCCCGGGCCCGCTCCGCGTCGGGCGCCGGTGCCCTGGTGGTGTTTCTCAAGGAGCGCCTGGACTTTTACCTGCGTGAGGTGCGCGGATACGCCTATGACGTAGTGAACGCTGTGCTCTCGACCGGGCTAGCCACGGTAACTGATGCCATGGCGCGGGCGCAGGCTCTCAGCCAGGTCCGCGGATCGGACGATCTGGTCGCCATCTCCACCGCATTCAAGCGGATCAAAAATATCCTCCGCCAGGCAGCGGAGAAGCAGGACCAGTATGGCGAATCCATTGCGCTCGACGATCTCACCGAGCCCGCCGAGCGACACCTATACGCAGAGACGGCCAGAGTCGCGCCCCAGGTGGAGGCTCTTCGCGCCCGGCAGCAGTATGTGGAGGCGTTGGAGTGTATTGCCACGTTGCGACCTGCCATCGATGGCTTTTTTGACCAAGTCATGGTCATGGCTCCCGAGCCTCATCTGCGAAGAAACCGCCTGGCCCTGATTGCCTCCGTGCTCAGCGATTTTTCCCGCATCGCGGACTTTTCCGAGATCGTCCCCGGTTAGCGCGGGCGCCACCAGCGGATTGCGTCAAACTAATGCTTCGCAAAGAGGCGAGGGTCATATTCAGCTCTCGTGACTTCGATGATTCGAATTCCTGCCGCTTCAGGATGATCAGGGTTAAGCAAAAAATTCCATGTGTTGGGCATGATTGCCGAAGGTACTCGGGCTAAGGAAGTACGCTGCGAGCGTAACCATTCATCCCCAAGACTCCTGGTGACGCCAGGCAATCTTCTCCATTCATCCCCGGCCGGCGGGCTCAGTGTTTCCACTCCTATACCGTCAGGAGCGGCTATCTGCATCAGGTCGTAGAACCTGGGCCAGCTCTTCTCGTTCAGCTCTAAATGGACGAGGTGTTCGATCAGGGCGCCGGCAGGCGTTTCGGCCAAATAAACAACCCTACGACCGGCCGTATGCCAGCGGGCAGAGAATCTCAGGCCGCCTTCACCAGAAAGCGAATTGAAACCGCTGATGCGCCATAGATTCCGTATCAAGCAAACATGCCGTAATAGATCTGCCCAAGCATCTCCTCCACCATCCGGCCGCCAAGATCGGTGCGCAACATCTGAATTGGTGTGCGGCCCTCAAAGCGCTTCTTGGGTTCGCTTAACCAGTACAGAGCTTTTTCCTTCTCGCCCAGAACTCGAATCGCCTGGTCATAAACGCGGATCAGCCGGACGAGCTTATCGGACTCGTCCGATGTCAGGGGCTCCTTCCGAGCTTTGCGATGCTTGAGCGTTCGCGCCGGAATGACGACCTCGTAGAGGTCCTTGAGTTGCAGCCCTGAAGCGGTTACAAACTCCGCCACCGTCGATAAGGGTACGCCGGCTTCGACCGTCTCTAAATCGACATGAAGCGACGTCATGAGCGGGATCTGTGGGTCGATGGTGCTTGCTTGTCCCATGGGGCCATTATGCCATATGGAGATCGGCATCATGTCCTCAGCGGGTGCGAATGTGTGGAGATATGAGCACACTCCGCTACAACTTGTGGGGGAAGCAAAGGCACCCAAACAGATATGTTAATAGAGTGTTAAAAAAGGTATATTGACTCAACGGATCGCAGGTTTTCGAACCACTGACGGCTCATCCTGCGGTGCGAACCCTCCTCGAGTTGGCTCGTTTCTTAGCAGGACGACCACCTGACACACGACAAAAGGGAGAGATTCATTCAGGAGGCTTGATCAATGACCCGGATATCGTTTCATCAGAAACTTGATAGCCTTCGCGAACGCCTGCTTCAAATGGCCGGTGTGGCAGAACAGACACTCACCTTTGCCCTTGACGCGCACTGCCGCGGGGAACTTTCCGCGTGCTCCAAGGTGCGCTTGAACGAGGTCATCATTAACCGCTCAGAGCGGGAGATCGATCAGATGGCCTTGGATCTGCTGGCGATGGAACAGCCCATGGCTGTGGACCTGCGCTTTGTCCTCGCCGCCATCAAGATCAACTCCGACCTGGAGCGGGTTGGCGATCAATCGATGACGATTGCTTTGCTGGCCGAAGAGCTCGCGGGCAGCCAGCCGTGCGAGTTTCCGGTCGACATTCCCTACATGGCGGAACTATCCATGACCATGGTCCGAAAGGCGCTACAGGCCCTCACCGATCGGGATGCTGAGTTGGCCACCAGCGTATTGGCCATGGACGACGCGGTCGATGAGATGAACCGCCGGGCCAAGGCCGTGCTGCTTGATTGCATCGCGCGGGATTCCAGCGCTGCCCGCTCCGCCGTCAACCTGCTGTTTATTTCCCGCAGCCTGGAGCGCATAGCCGACCACGCCACCAACATGGCCGAAGACGTCATCTTCTGGCTGCGCGGAGCAGATGTTCGTCACGGCCACGCTCTGCAAGCCCAGTCAGTTCACACGCTGCAACCTGGCAATCAGCTTTTGGGCTAGGTTTTCCCCCGAGTCGGACCACAACAAGCGGCTGCTGATCCCGCAGTTCTCCTGGATGGCGTTGGTGACCTCTACCAGCTTCTGAACGTTGCGCTTCACGTGCTCGGCGCCTACCTGGTCCAGTTCCATATCTTCCAGCAGAAAGGGCGAGTCCAAGCCGAAATCTACCCGCACCTGGCCGTTCTGCTCGTAGGCCCCTTCGTCGAATTGCGGCCCGAAGCCAACTACGTGCACCGTTACGGGTTCTTGTTTCCAGACCGGATCGAGTCCACCTACGCTCTCCGGCACCCACAGATCCCACTCGAGCTCGAATTCATAAGCAAAATCGTCATGGAGTATCTCTGTGGCCTCGGCTACTGCCTGCTCCGGCGCAGACTCTTTCACCTCATCTTCCTGATAGATTCTCTGGTAAAAGGGGGCTTCATTCCAGGAGATTGGGTAAGCGGCCGCAGCATGCACCCGCAACGGATGCCCTGCTGCGGAAAATTGCTTGAGCACCGAGACGATCGCAGGAGCGAGGGCCGGAAGGCGAAAATTAGGAAACCATAGACTCAGGTACAGCCGGTCAGCCATTTCATCATTTTATGCTTTCCCAAAACTGCCCCGCAGGGAGAAACGGCCGATGAGAAGATTAAGATGATGGGTGTGACGCTGGCGAGTTTGCGCACCTGGATCGCCGTGATTGCTGGCGTGCTGGTCGCCGCCATCGTGGGATTTTTTGTGTACGATCGATGGCAGGGCCGTCACCTCGGCCACGACGTGCCGGTTGGATTGGGAACATCTATCCAGCAGTCCACCAATGGCTTCACCTACTCGGAGTCGCGGGGCGGTCACACAATATACAATCTGCACGCCTCTAAGGCCGTGCAGTACAAGAGCGGCGGCCATCTTGAGCTACACGACGTAAGCATCACGCTCTTTAACCCACAGGGAGCAGCCTCCAGCCGCATCTATGGCAGTGACTTCGATTGGGATCCCGTTCACGGCACGGCGCGCGCCATGGGTGAGGTCCAGATCGATTTTCAGGGATCCCCCGCTCCGGCTGCACCAGCCGGCAAGGCCCCGGAGGATGAGGCCGAAGACAAGAATATCGTGCATATCAAGACCTCGAACCTGGTGTTCAACAAACAAACGGGGCTCGCCAGCACAACGGAAAGAATCGAATTCCGCCTCGCCGAAGCAGCCGGCAGCGCAACTGGAGCCAGCTTCGATTCGCAGTCAGGAATCATGATTCTGAACGCCGACGTGGCTTTCAACTCCAGCGTCGGGGGAAGCCCGCTGGCCGTGCATGCCCATCATGCGCAGTTCGACCGCGCCAGCCACCTGCTTTATCTGCTTCAGGACGTAACCGACTATGCCGACAGTCACAGCTCCTCAGACCAGGCAACGGTTTCCTTCCGCGCCGACGGATCGGCATACCTGGTGGAAGCGGAAGGCAATGTGATTATCACCGGCAGCGACGGTCAGCAGATCAATACCCGCAAGGCGCACATCGACCTCGGCCCTAAGAGCGAACCGCAGCAGGCGGTTTTGGATGGCGGCCTGCTCTACGTGGCCAACAATGCAGCCCGCCTGCTGCACGGGTCGGCCTCATCGGGGACACTGTTGTTTGGCCCGCAATCCACCGTCAAACACGCGCAGTTACGCGACGCTGTTTCCGTGGTTGACGAGGAGAAGTTAGCGCCGGTTGCCAGTACGCCGGGCAGGTCCAAGCAGAACACGACCGAGTCGACGACGCGTCAGGTGGGAGCCACCACGGTCGACGTCGACTTCGCCTCCGGCCCCGATGGCCAGCCCATGGCCGAGCACATTCTCGCCGTAGGAGGCGCGCAGCTGAACGTGCACACCATCTATGCCAAAACACCGCCCGAGGACACGACTGTAAAAGGCGATCAACTCTTTGCCACGCTTGTGGACGGAGAGGTTCTCTCCAGCGTGCGCGGGACCGGCCATACCAGCCTGGTCGATATAAGCCCCAGCGGGGTAAAGCAGACCAGCACCGGCGACAACTTGCTCCTCACCTTCGCTCCACCGCATGCTCCTCCCGCGAAGCCAACGGCGAACGCGGCCAAAGGAAAGACCAATACACCTACTCCGCAGCCGGCCGCCCAGTTGCAATCAGCGGTGCAGGTGGGAAACGTGACCTTAATCCAGGAAACGCCGGCGAAACCAGCCGATGCCACCGCCCGGCCCGGTGCGGGAGCTCCCACTGTGACCACCGCCGTCGCCCAGCGAGCGGAATATGACGCAGCCACCCAGGTGGTGCAGTTGTCAGGAGACCCGCGCATCCGCGACGCCAGCGGAGAATTGAGCGCGGGGTCCATTGAAATGGAACGCACGACTGGCAATGCCAACGCCACCGGTGGCGTCAAGGCGACCTATCGCCAGTCGAGTGGACAGCAGCCGGCCATGGCCTTTACTGGAGCTGGTCCGATCCATGTGGTCGCCGACCACGCACACCTCGATCACGCAACGGATCTCACCACGTTCTACGGCAAGCCCGGTGAACAGGCCCGTCTGTGGCAGGGAAGCGATTCTGTTTCTGCACCGGTGCTGGAGCTCTCCCGGGCGCGGGCAACCCTGGCTGCGCACGGTCCTGCCGGCGAAGCTGGGGCGGTGAACGCCGTCTTCACCAGTGCCCCCAGCAGCGCCAAGGGTCCACCGGCCGCGCCTGCCCGCACGGCGCCGGCTCAACCCTCCGTGGTTCGTCTTCAGAGCCGAACTCTCCTCTACGCCGACGCAGAGCACAAGGCGGTTTTCAGTGGCGGGGTGGTGGCGCAGACTGTCTCTGGCGTCTTGCATTCGAGTTTCATGGATGTCTACTTCACCCCGGCGCCCGCGCCGGCCACTCATGGGCCTGCTGCATCGCCGTCGTCCGCCAAGACGCCCGAGCTGCAGGGTAGCCAGGTCTCGAAGATCGTCGCCCGCGGCGATGTGGAAATTCAGCAGCCTGGCCGCAAGGGGACCGGCGAGGATCTCACCTATACCGCGGAGGACGGCAAGTTTGTGCTCACGGGAACGAGTGCCGCGCCTCCGCGCCTCACCGATCAGGTGCACGGCACGGTAACCGGGGCTGCGTTGATTTTCAATGATCGCGATGATAGCGTCGTGGTGAGTGGCGGTGCTTCCAAAGCCGTGACTCGCACCCGCGTTGCGAGATGAATGCAAAAGCTTAGTACAGACGAAATCGGCAAGTCTTATAAGGGCCGGCAGGTGGTTCGGGGGGTAAACCTTGAAGTCTGCCAAGGCGAGGTGGTTGGGCTGCTGGGTCCGAATGGCGCCGGCAAAACCACCAGCTTCTACATGATTGTAGGCCTCATCGCCCCCGATTCGGGACAGGTTTTCGTCGACGACATCGATATCACGCGCGTTCCCATGTACATGCGGGCGCGGCAATACGGCATCAGCTATCTGCCCCAGGAACCCTCGGTTTTTCGCAAGCTATCGGTAGAAGAGAACATCCTCGCCGTGCTCGAGGTGCAGTCGATTTCCCTTGAAGTGCGCCGCGCCCGGACAGAAAAGCTACTGGATCAGTTGAATCTGGGCCATATACGCAAGACCCGCGGCTACGCCCTTTCCGGCGGCGAACGGCGGCGGGTGGAGATTGCCCGTTGCCTCTGCATCCAGCCATCCTTCATCCTGCTCGATGAGCCGTTTTCCGGTATTGATCCCATCGCCGTCCTGGATTTGCAGGAGATCATCTTCGATTTGAAAGCAAGCGGAATCGGGGTGTTGATCACGGATCACAATGTCCGTGAAACCCTCTCCGTAACCGATCGTGCTTACATCATCAATGAAGGACGGATCTTCCGCACCGGGACCCCCGAGCAGCTGGGCAAAGATCCTGAAGTACGCCGGGTTTATCTGGGCGAGGGGTTTTCCCTGAACTAGGAGGGATGGGCACCCGTACCTCTCTCCCAGGTTGCACCAACGTAACCGTAGCGACTCATCTTCTTGCAGCGGGCGGCGGAAAACGAATTCTGTGACGGCTACGTGGGACACGCCTTCAGCCGTGCCCCACGTCCCAGCGAGTTCGGCGGCCCTCCTGGACCCGAGTTAGGTCACATAGGGCCGCGCAACGGAAAAGCCTTCCACCACAAAGGCTCAGAAAAGGTAAACTAAGGCCGCAGGAGCATTTTCACTTCTGGTGTAAACAGAGTGACCGCTTCAGAGGTGGCTTTTCCTCAGGAAAAACCGCACTTTGCTGAACTTGACTTTGTGGAGTAGAAGTGAAAATGCTCAAGCACTTGATGCGGTGAGAGGCCATGGCTCTTTTACAACCAAAGCTAAGCTTGAAGGTTGCGCAGCGTCAGATATTGACGCCTGGCCTGATGCAGATGGTCAGTGTGCTGGCGCTCAACAAGCTGGAGCTGAAGGAGTTGATCAACACCGAAATTGTTGAGAATCCGGTGCTGGAAGAGTTGGAAGAGAGCGTTCCCCTCATCGATGACATCGCCCTCAGGGAAGCTGAACGGGATCGCAGTGTAGAAGAAGTGGCAGCTCAGGCCGAGCGCGACAAGCGCGACCCTTTCGATGAGATCGATTTTGGATCCTACTTTCAGGATTATCTGGATCCGGGCTTCCGCACGCCCAACGGTTTTGAGCAAACCGACAAGCCATCGTTTGAAAATTTCCTTTCCCAGCCCAGTACCCTCACCGATCACCTTTTCTGGCAACTGGGTTCTCTGAACCTCAGCGGCGACCTGCGAGCCGCCGCCGAATATGTGGTTGGCAACCTGGACGAAGACGGTTATTTGTTGGCCGAGGACGAGGAATTGTTGGCCGGGTTTGTGCGTGAGTATGAACCTGCTCCGGGCGCCGCACCCTCTGCCGCCTCCGATCTGCTGGCTGAAGCCGTGCACCTGGTACAGAACCTTGATCCTGTGGGCGTAGCCACGCGCAGCTTGCGCGAGTGCCTGCTGGTGCAGATAGAGGCCCAGCGCCGTGAATTTCAGCTCGCGCTAACGCGTCACCGCGCCGCACCGGCGGAGTCCGCTGCGCCGGAAGCGGTCAATGGCGGGGGAGAAGTCGAAGCGGCCCACGCCTGCGCCGGGCACGAAGACAAATTGGCGGTGTTCGCGCTTGCGGCTCGTGTTGTGGATCAGCATTTGTCGCTGTTGCAGAAGCGCGACCTGCGGGAGATGACCAAGGTGCTGGGCACGCAGCCGGAATTGATCCAGCACGCCATCGACTTTATTCGCAGTCTCGATCCCCGTCCCGGGCAGCGATTTAACCGCTCCGATGCGCGGCTGATCGAGCCGGACGTGGCCTTTGTCAAACGTGGTGGCGAGTTCGTCGTGGTCATGAATGAAGAAGACCTGCCCACCCTGCGCCTCAATCATGGCTATCGCAAGTTGCTGTCCCAGGAAGGCACGGAGAGAGACGTAAAGGAATACGTCAAAGAGCGTTACCGCTCGGCTCTGCAACTGATGCGCAACATCGAGCAGCGCAAGAACACCATCCTCAGAACCTGCGAAGCGATCGTGCGCCGCCAGGGAGAGTTCCTGGAGCGTGGCGTGGACGCGCTCAAACCGATGATGATCAAGGACGTTGCCGAAGAAATTGGCGTCCATCCGTCGACTGTCAGCCGCGCGGTTTCCAGCAAGTATGTGCACACTTCGCAGGGCGTATTTGAGCTGCGCTTCTTTTTCTCCGAGGGTGTCCATGGGCCGGAGGGAGGCAGCACTCCTCTGATGTTGCTTAAACGCAAGGTCAAGAAGTTGATCGATGAAGAAGATCCGCGCAAGCCCCTGACCGATGATTTAATTGCCAGTATGCTGGAGGCTCAGGGCATTGACGTAACCCGCCGCACGGTAGCCAAATACCGCGAAGATTTGCGCATACCCAGCACCCACCAACGCCGAGTCCGGGATTGAGTTAAGCATTTCTACAATGGTGTACGCGAGTACACTTAGATGTAGGCGGCCTTTTGGCATGGAGGGCTGCACCTAGCGAACCTCTCAACAAGACCGCGATTCCAAAATGCTATAGAATCGGTCATCTTGCGGTTCGCGGAATCGCTCGAGGGAGTATCAGCATGGCGGTTGAATGCACGGGCAGGCAGGTGACCATCACCAAGCCACTGCGCACATTAGCAGAAGAGGGAATCGAGCGCATCGCCAGGATTCTCGGTAAGATCACCAGCGCCCACGTGGTTCTGACTGCGGAGAAATACCGGCAAATCGCCGAAGTCACGGTCAAGACGCGGGCTTGCACCCTGGTCGCCCTCTGCGAATCCAGCGCCAGCATGGAGACTGCACTGCGCGATGCGCTGGTCAAAGCCGAATCTCAGGCAACGCGCTTTAAAGATAGGCAGCGCACGCGCAAGCGTCAGCCCAAGCAGGAAAAACAGGTTGAGGAAACCGGTGTCGCGCGCAGCGGCCGGGGACCTGTGGCCGAGAGCAAAGCTGCCAAGGCTGCAAATACCAACGGAGCAACCAACGGCAAGAGCCATGCCCAGCCCGCGATTCCCGTGACCGTACACTCCTTTCCGGCGCGCGTGCCCATCACCGAGCCCCATGTCACCCGCTCGCTCGACTCGGTAGCGCTGCGGCCCATGACTCTCGAGGAGGCGGTCAAGGAAGCAGAGTTTCGCGACCGGGACGTTTTTGTTTTTCGGGATAACGAAGGTAATGTGAAAGTCCTGCATCGGAAGCGTGATGGCAAGATGGAATTGATCGAAGCCCCCTGACCCATTCGTCGCAAACGCAGTGCTAAATTCCTCCAACCACAGGTCGTCCTTCCACTGCACTGCCCAGGATGGGATCACATATCAGCGACGCGGACGCTTGCGGATTTTCAAGACCTAAGTAACTGCGACCTCGGAGTTTGCCGGTACTTCTTTCAGGGGATACTCCTGCTTGGAAAGCGGCCTTGATACTCAACCCTGTGGGGGCTCTCCGCTGCGGCGATCCAAATATGAATTCAGAAGCTGATGTTGCCGTACTCACGGCCCAGCAAAAGTCACTCCTCGAAGCTTTACCCTGCTACGTCTTCATCCAGCGCGGCAGCAGCGTGGTCTACGCCAACCGTATCGCCCGTGAGATTCTGCACCTCGAAGAAGGCGCCGTGCTTGCGGTGGACGACCTCTTTCGGGGGCAGTTCCCGGGTTTTGCGTATGCCCATCCGGGAACGGCATTGCGTGGGTCGACCCATGTATTCGGCTCCGGTAACCTATCCTATTCCTCTGATTTCAATTGCCAGATGCGCACCCCCCTGGATTCGTCGGTGCCGGTGCGCGGCAGCTTCCGCATGTTGCACGTGGAACCCGAACCGGAGCTGTTGATCGTCGCCCTGCGTTCCCAGCGCATTCCGGAAAGGGACCCGGAGAAAGCTTCCGAGCACGGTTCACCCTCGAACTTCCTGGAACAACTCTTGAATGCCGCGCCGGAAGCTATCATGATCACGCGCGGTTCGAAGATCCTGCATATCAATCGCGAGTTCGAGGCTCTCTTCGGTTTCAATGCTGATGAAGCCCTGGGCCAGAATACGTACGATATTCTCATTCCGGAAACGCGCCGGCATGAGTTCGACATGCTCGAACACACCATGCAGCTTCACGGCCGGGCGTCGATGGAGACGGTGCGCCTGCATAAGTCAGGCGAGCTCATCGATGTGTCGATCCTGGTGGCTCCTATTAGCATGGCGGGGGTGGAAGTGGGCAATTTTGTCAGTTACCGTGACATCCGCGATAAGAAGCAGACCGACGCCCGCCTGCAGCATGACGCCCTGCATGATCCTCTGACGGGTTTAGCCAACCGGGCGTTGTTTCTCGACCGCCTGCAGCTCACCATGGCCCGGCAGCAACGGCATTCCCAGCTCAATTTTGCGGTGATGTTTCTCGATCTGGACCGCTTCAAGGCGGTGAACGATAACCTGGGTCACGCCAGTGGCGACGAATTGCTGGTGCACATAGCGGATCGCCTGCGGGCCTGCTTTCGCCCCCAAGATACAGTGGCGCGCTTCGGAGGAGACGAATTCGCCGTTCTCCTGGAGAACGTCACCAATGTTTCCGATGTGACCACCATCGCCGAACGCGCCCAGCACGACATTGGCTTGCCGGTTGAGCTGAACGGCCAGGAGGTCTTCGTCTCCGCCAGTATCGGTATCGCCTTTGGCACTCTGGACCACACCAGCCCGGAGCAGGTCTTGCGCGATGCGGACTATGCCATGTATCAGGCCAAATCCAACGGCAATGCACGGCACGAAGTCTTTGACGGTTCTATGCATGTGCATGTGGCAGCGCAGATGAAGAGGGAACGGGACCTGAAGGAGGCCCTGGAAAACCAGGAGTTCGAGGTGTGGTATCAGCCCATCTACCGGCTGGCCAATGGAGAAATCGACGGCTTTGAGGCGCTGCTGCGCTGGCGGCGGCCCAACGGCGAGTTCGTGCCCCTGCAGGATTTCCTGCCCACGGCCGAGGAGACGGGAACCATTATTCCCATCGGTCTGTTTGTGCTGGAGCAGGTAGGGCGGCAACTGAGTTCCTGGGCACAAACGCTGCCCGACGCCAAGCCGAAAATCGATGTGAATCTGTCGTTGCGCCAGTTCAGGGATCCCCAACTATTGGAATGCCTGGCTGAACTGCTGGCCAAATGGAAGTTTTCCCCTGAACAGTTGCGCCTCGAAGTGACCGAGGCAGCGGTGAATCAGGATCCGGAGGCAGCGCTTGCAGTTTTTGAGGGCCTGGCTGATCTGAAAATAAGAGCCGCCCTGGATAACTTCGGCGCCGGTCTGGCCTCGATGAACCACTTCATCCGCTTGCCCATTGACTTGGTGAAGGTCGACCGTCGTTTGATCGCCTACCTGCCGATTCCGGGTAAGCAGGCTGCGATTTTGCAAACCATCTTCGACCTTGGACGCATGCTTGAGGTAGGCATGCTAGCCGAGGGCATCGAACGCAGGGAGCAGTTGGATGCGCTGCTTAAGTACGGCTGCGATCTGGGCCAGGGGCATCTGTTCTCCGCCCCGGTGACGACGGAAAAGGCGCAGGCGCTGCTGCAGGACGGCCGCTGGTCCATTTAGTGCCTGTGTCAAATCTGGATTCCCTCTGAACCTGCAGAGGCTCTCGTGAATGCTACGATGGCCCCATGCCACGCAGACGCGCTTCCGCAGAGAAGGTTAAAGCGACCAGGACCGGCGCTGGTAAATCCCCCAAGAAGAAGGCTGCCGTGGCGCCCGCGGTGGCTTCGGAGCTAGTGATCCTGACCGGCCTTTCCGGTTCCGGCAAGGCTTCCGCGCTCAAGGCATTTGAGGATTTGGGTTTCTATGCCGTCGACAACATGCCCCTGGAGTTGATCCCCGCATTTGCCGACCTGGTTCGGCAATCGGCGGAGATCACCCGTGCGGCGCTGGTAGTCGACGTTCGCGAGGGCCAGCATCTCGACCGTTTTCCGGCGATCCTTCGCCAGGTCAGGAAGGTGCTTTCGACCACGGTGGTCTTTCTCGATGCCTCCGACCCATCTTTGGTGCGGCGATTTTCTGAAACCCGGCGTCCTCATCCGCTGGGTCGAACGGAAACCGTGGTGCGCGCAATTCATGCCGAGCGAAAGCTGCTTGATCCAATCCGCAACCTGGCGGACATCAGCGTCGATACCTCCAGTTACAACGTCCACGAGTTGCGCGCCTACATCCTGCAGAAGTTTGAGCGCGGCGACACGGACAAGAACCTTCTGGTTTCTTCCATCAGTTTTGGCTATAAGAACGGCGTGCCGCTGGAGGCGGATCTGGTCTTCGATGTGAGGTTTTTGCCCAATCCCCACTTCGTGCCCGAGTTTAGGCACCTGACCGGCCGCCACCCCAAGGTAGCCAAATACATTCGTGAATTTCCCCAGACGGCCGAGTTTCTGGACCGGATCACGCAGCTGCTGCTCTTTCTGCTGCCCTATTACATCGAGGAAGGAAAGAGTTATCTGACTGTGGCCTTCGGCTGTACCGGAGGCCAGCACCGCTCGGTGATGATTGCCGAAGAAGTGCGCAAACGGCTGGCCAAGGAGGGCTACCGCGTCAAGGCCGTCCACCGCGATATGCCCCACTGAGGCAAGTAGCTCGGGTCTGTGGTTCCCAGACAAAGGACGGGTGCCCCACATCTCGCTCGTTTTTCGCGAGATGTGGGATACCGCTGCTCTTTCCCTCTGACTCTCGAATCAACCGACACACTTAGCGGTCAACCTCGGTGGTATCCCACATCTCGCGAAAAACGAGCGAGATATGGGGCCCACCCGTCCTCTGTCTGGGAACCTACACGTATCGGGTTACCCTGACTTTCGTTGCAGGGCTGGGGGAAAGACCATCGCTAGGCCGGGCGATTACAATACCTGGATGCATTCCATGCAGCACCACGCTTCCGAGGTTTCCGCGTGAAGAAGCTGCTGCGCCTGATGCGTTATGTGCGGCCGTATTGGCTGCAGGCGTTTTCGTCGGTCATCCTGATGGCCGGTGTGGGTCTCCTGGACGCCTTCCGTCTCCTCCTGGTCGGCCCCATTTTCGAACGCGTGCTCAACCCCAATGCGCCCGACCGGAAGATTCCCCTCTTCGGTCCCCGCTTCAGCATAAGCCTGCAACAGATTGTTCCGGCGCACTTCCACAATGAATGGGCGATCGTCGCTTTCGCCCTGGTCGCTTCTACTCTGCTCAAGGGGATCTTCGATTATTGCGGAACCTACCTGGTGAACTATGCCGGCTTCGGCATGATCACGGACCTGCGCGACGATCTGTACGACGCCATCCTGCGGCGCTCCGTCTCCTTTTTCCAACAGCACGCCACCGGCACCATTGTTTCCACGCTGATCAACGATATTGAACGGGTGCAATTCGCCATGTCCTCGGCGCTGGCGGAGCTTTTGCAGCAGTTTTTTACCTTGATCTTCACCGCCTGTGTGGTGGTGGTTTTGGGCGGCAAGCTGGCCTGGGTCCTACTGCTCTTTGTTCCCGTCGTCTTGGTCTCGGCGCGCAGGATTGGGCGCGAAGTGCGGCAGACGACACGCCGGGGACAAGACAAGCTGGCTGAGATACAGAACATCCTGCACGAGACCATCACCGGGAATCGCATTGTCAAAGCCTTCAATATGGAGCTTTGGGAGATGACGCGGTTCAAGCAAGCAGCCCGCCGGCTCTTCCAAGCCAACCTTCGTTCGGTGCGGGCGCAGGCCATCAGTTCGCCGCTCATGGATTCGATTGGCGCGGTGGCGATCGCCTTGTTGCTGCTGCTTGGCCGCAACGAAATCAGGGCCCACGTGTTCACCGCCGGAACCTTCTTGGCCTTTATCATCGCGGTTTTCAAACTCTACGATCCGGTGCGCAAATTCGCTCTCTTCTACAACAACTTCCAACAGGCGCTGGGCGCATCCTCGGAGATCTTTCGCTTCATGGATACCCAGGACGAGGTGAGGGAGAAGCCCGGCGCTCACGTACTGAAGGAGTTCCGGCAGGAGATCCGGCTTGACAATGTCTGCTTCGACTACCGCAATGAAGAAGGCGAACGCCAGGTCCTCAGAGACATCAACCTGGTGGTCCCCCGCGGGGAGGTGGTAGCGCTGGTTGGCCCCAGCGGCGCCGGCAAGTCGACCCTGGTGAACTTGATCCCCCGCTTCTTCGACGTGACCGCTGGCAGCATTTGCATCGACGGCCACGACCTGCGGGATGTGAGCCTGGCTTCTCTCCGCCGCCAGATTGGAAACGTGACCCAGGAAACGATTCTCTTCAACGATACGGTCCGCAACAACATCGCCTACGGTGAGGCTGGCATTCCCCTGAGCCGGGTGATCGCATCGGCCCAGGCTGCCCTGGCGCACGACTTTATCGAGCGGCTGCCGGAAAAATACGATACCGTGATTGGCGAAAAAGGCTTTCGTCTCTCAGGCGGAGAGCGCCAGCGCATCGCCATTGCGCGGGCATTGCTCAAGAACGCGCCCATTCTCATACTTGATGAAGCCACTTCATCGCTCGATTCCGAGAGCGAGTCGCTGGTGCAGATCGCGCTTTCCAATCTGATTGCCGGCCGCACCGTCTTCGTCATCGCCCATCGCCTATCCACCGTGCGCCGCGCTTCGCGCATCGCCGTCATCGAAGATGGGCGCATCACCGCCATCGGTCCTCACGAAGAGTTGCTCCGCATTTCTGCCACCTATCAGCGTCTTTACCAGTTGCAGTTCATGGATCCAGCCGAGTTTCCAGGGAGTGTTCTCCCGGCGAATCTCGAGCCTGCTTTGAGCGCCGAGGTCGAGCTTTGAGCGCATCCTCCAGCAAAGCTCCCCCCATATATTCGATGACTGGCTTTGCCCGTGTCAGCGGCCGGGTAAACGATGTCTTGTCCTGGAATCTCAGCCTGAAGAGTGTCAATCACCGGTTTCTGGATCTCCACATGCGCATGCCGGCTGGTGCAGAACCACTGGAGATGCGTTTGCGCCGCTTGCTCAAGGAAAAGGTGCTGCGCGGTCATCTGGAGGTCACCTTGACGGTGGAACGCGGCCTGCGTCCCAACGCGCACTTTGACCGTGATCTGCTGCAGGGGTACATCTCTGCCTTTCGCGCCGCCGCAACCGAAACTGCGCTCAAGCAGGAGCCTGATCTGAATGCCATCTTTCGCCTCCCCGGAGTCTTGACCGGGGAAGCCCGCTTCACCGACCAGGAGGTGCAGGCGCTGGAGGAGGATGTCGCCGCGCAGATCGGCCCCCTGGTGGAGGCTTTGAATCGCATGCGAGGCCAGGAGGGCGCGTCGTTGGCGCAGGAGCTGGGCGCCACCATGGAACGGCTCGAGAAGGCCGTATCCCAGGTCGCGCATATGCGGCAGGAGGTGCAGAAGGCCTATTTTGAACGTATCAGCCAGCGCATCTCCGGCCTGCTGAACGGCAACGCCGGCATCGATCGCGACCGCGTGTTGCAGGAGGCGGCCATGCTCGCCGAGCGCAGCGACGTAGAAGAGGAAGTCGCCCGCCTGCGCACCCATATCCAGCACTTTCACTCGCTGCTGGAGGCGGGCGGGGAGATGGGCAAGAAGCTTGATTTTCTGCTGCAGGAGATGAATCGCGAAGCCAACACCCTGCTCTCCAAGACCGGCGGCGTAAGTGGAAATGGCCAGCGAATTACTGATTTGGGCCTGGGAATGAAATCGGAGATCGAAAAAGCCCGCGAACAGGTGCAGAATCTTGAGTAACACTTGTGCGGGACTGCGCACGTAGCGGACCACTGTATCATCAGGAAAACACCTTGGCAGGCATTCTGTTCATCATCTCGGCTCCCTCCGGCTCCGGCAAATCGACGTTGGTGAACCAGCTGCGTTCGCTGGTGACGGATATCGAATTTTCCGTCTCCTACACCACACGCGCCCCGCGCGGCTCTGAACAGCAGGATCGCGAGTATCACTACATTTCCCGCCCGCGGTTCCAGGAAATGATCGATCAGGGAGAATTTCTGGAGTGGGCCAGTGTCTTCGGCAACTACTATGGCACGGCCTGCCGCTCCCTTACCGACGCCCAGGCAGCAGGCAAGGATTTGCTACTGGACATCGACGTTCAAGGGGCCGGCCAGGTGCAGGAGAAGATTCCGGATGCGGTGAGCATCTTTGTTCTTCCTCCCACCCCGGAAGAGCTGCAGATGCGCCTACGCAACCGGAGCGTCGCCGAAGGAAGCCTCGACGAGGATGAGATCGCCCGGCGGTTAGCCAAGGCCAGAGGAGAGATTGAAGCCTACCGCCGATACCGCTATATCCTGGTAAACGATAAGCTCGATTATGCGGTTGAGTCGTTGAAAGCAGTCGTGATCGCGGAGAGGGCGAGGCGTCATGAAGCGCCAACAGACCCTGAGACCGCCCGTATGATACAGCTCGCCGATAAATGCCGGCAGGCGAACGCCACCGACCGCTTGGAACCGGTGCTTGCCTCGTTCGGCTTGCTTGACATGCACGCCACGCGCGCGTGACTGTCGGCGACCAACCCTGGACAGGAGCCAAAATGACGCCAGAGAACGGACTTGACAGCAATTTTCGCTACGTGGTCATGGCAGCCCGCCGCGCCCGGCAGCTTCAAAATGGATCCCAGCCGTTGATTGATTCCCGCTCCAACAAGGCCTGCCGCGTAGCCCAGGAAGAGATCGCCGCGGGCAAAGTCACGGCAGCTCCGCCCCGCGCGGAACTGCTGGAGGAACTGGTAGTGGAACCCCACGATCCGCACGACGCGGACGCCTAAGCCGTTTGCAAACCGCTGAGGGTGGACCAAATTCTCGGAGTGCGAGAGTTTTCTGGAATCCACCGTTCTGAGTGCTTGTATCAGGGCCCGAATTTAAGTCGGGCCGTTGAGGCCCAGCAGGGCATGGTCTAAAGAGTCTGCGTGAACTACTTAAAGTCCCGGAGGGACGGCTGAGAGTAGCCCAGGACGTGAGTCCTGGGTTAACCCGTGCCAAGGAGTAGTCCCGTAGGGACGGCTGAAAGTAACCCAGGACATGGTCCTGGGTTGGCTGGCGCGAATCGAATGAATAGTCCATTTCGGAGGCAGAAGTACCCCAGGATTGCATCCTGGGTCATTTTCAGCCGTCCCTGCGGGACTGTTTCGTCTCTCGAATCTCCCCCAGGACTACCCCGGATTTCCTGTACGCTGCTCTGGATACGTCTGCGTATGCGGCTTTCTACGGAAAGCCGCGCTAGGATCATTGGCCCCATCGAGCTGCACAGGAAATCCCGGTACGTCCTGGGCTATTCTCAGCCGTCCCTTCGGGACTCACTGCTGCAAAGGGCAGGCTGGGTGGCCCATGCAAAACCTTCTTTGTCTGAGTGGGATCCCGGCACTTGATGTGCCTCCCGCAGGACCCGTCGTACAATCAACGCTATGAAGGTCACGGTCGGGGTCTCTGGAGGCATTGCCGCGTATAAGGCGGCTGAATTGGTGCGAGCCTTGCAGCGACAAGCGCTGGATGTGCACGTAGTAATGACCGAGGCGGCCCAGAAGTTCATCACTCCGTTGACCTTTGCCTCCCTCACCGGCCATAAAGTGATTACCGGGTTATGGCCTTCGCCCGGCAGCGAAGAAGGCGATCTCGACTCCTCCATTGAGCACATTGGCGAGGCGCAGTCGACCGAAGTCCTGGTGGTTGCCCCGGCGACCGCCAACATACTCGCAAAATTCGCCCACGGGCTGGCCGACGATTTCCTGACCACCCTGTTTTTGGCCACCCATGCACCGGTAATTGTGGCCCCGGCGATGAACGTAAATATGTGGGAGCATCCGGCCACCCGGGCCAACATGGAGATTCTTGAAGGGCGCGGCGTCCTGGTTGTGGCGCCTGAGAAGGGCCCCCTGGCCTGTGGCATGACGGGCAGCGGACGCTTGGCCGAACCGGAAACGATCGTCGAGGCTGTGCTGGGCCAACTCCACCATCGCAACGATCTGACCGGAGAGACAGTTCTGGTAACCGCCGCCGGAACCCGCGAAGCCATCGATCCGGTGCGATTTATCGGCAATCGCTCCAGCGGGAAGATGGGCTATGCCGTGGCCGAGGAGGCGCAGCGCCGGGGAGCGCGCGTCGTTTTGGTGAGTGGTCCCTCGTCGCTCCGTCCGCCGGCCAATTGCGAGCTGGTTCCTGTCGTCAGCGCGGACGAGATGCGCCGGGCCGTTCTCAGCCGCCTCGATCAGGCCACCATCGTCATCAAAGCAGCCGCAGTTGCCGACTACCGTCCGCGGGTATTGGCCGAACAAAAGATGAAGCGGACGGGGCCGATCACCCTCGAGTTCGAGCCGACGGAAGACATTCTGCGCGAAGTGGTGCTCTCCAAACGGCCGGGTACCCTGGTGGTCGGCTTTGCCGCGGAAACCGAAAACCTTTTAGTGCATGGCCGCGACAAGCTCTCGCGCAAGGGAGCCGACGCGATCGTGTTGAACGACGTCTCGCGCCCTGGGCTGGGATTTGACTCCGATCGCAATGCCGCCACCTTTCTGACCCCCAAAACCGCTATTGAGCTGCCGGAAATGACCAAGCGCGAACTGGCAGGTCGCATCCTGGACGAAGTCATTGCCCTGCGCCGGCCAGCATCGCTGGTGGCCGAGACCGGCCTGGTATCGAGCAACTCCAAGTTGCAAGAGTAAGGGGACCTGCTGTTCCCCTCCATGGATGTAACCTATAGGAAATCCGGTTCACCATGCCGTTCGATCCCCAATTGCAGCAAGCCATTGCCGCGCACATGCAGTACCTGCGCGATCTTGGTATCTTCGATTTTTATCGTCGCAGCATTGTCGAGATAGCAGATGAGACGACGGAGGACGCTCCCGCCGCAATCTCACTCACCGCACAGGAGCCCATCATTCCCCCACGCAAGCCCGTCCCTTTGCAGCCGATTGTCGGCTCGTTTGTCGCTCCCGAAAGCCGTGCCCAAGCGCTACGCGCGGTCCAGCATGAAATCGGCGACTGTACCCGTTGTGCACTCAGCGCCTTCCGCAACAAGATCGTCTTTGGCGACGGCGACCCTAATGCGCGTCTCATGTTTGTGGGCGAAGGGCCGGGAGCAGACGAAGATGCGCAGGGCCTGCCATTTGTCGGCCGTGCCGGCCAACTGCTCAACAACATGATTGCTGCCACCGGACTGAAACGAGAGCAGGTCTACATTGCCAACATTGTTAAGTGCAGGCCGCCTCAGAACCGCGTTCCCGAGCCAGAAGAAGCTAACACCTGTTCCCCTTTTCTTTTTCAGCAGATTGACGTCGTCAGGCCGGAGATCATTGTTGCCCTGGGTTCGACCGCGGCTACGTATCTGTTGGGAGTCAAGTCCTCGCTGAGCGGTCTGCGCGGGCGCATCCATGCCTGCCGCGGCGCCAAACTGGTCGTGACCTATCACCCGGCATATCTGTTGCGCGATCCGCGGCAGAAAAAGGAAGCATGGCAGGACCTCAAGCTGGCCATGGCGGAGCTGGGATTGTCCGTTCCATCCCGTTAATGAAAATCTTCTGTGACGTTGTGTTGCCGGTACCGATCGACCGTGCCTTCACCTACAAATTAAAAGCCGAAGACGATCCACCCGTAGGCGGCCGCGTGGTTGTGCCCTTCCGCAATGAAAAGCTGATCGGGGTGGTTACCCGGCTGCACGATGAAGCGCCGCCGGTCGAGACGCGGCTGATCGAAGCGGTGCTTGACCAGGAGCCGATCCTCACCCCCGAGCTGATGGAGCTGGCCGCGTGGATTGCGCAGTACTACGTCGTGCCGCTGGGCGAGGTGCTGCGCAGCATGCTGCCGCTCATGGCCGAGGTGCGCCGCACCACCAGCTACCGCATCAGCGAAACTGGCCAAGCCATTCTGTTCGATGGCGCCCAGCAAGGTTCTTCGCGCCGCTCGCGCCGCACTGCGGACGAACAGAACATCGAATACACGGTGCTGGACTATCTGTCCGACGGGCAGCCGGCAAAGAGCGGAACCCTGCGCCATGCCACCGGAGCCACAGCCGAGCTGTTGACCGGCATGTTGCGCAAGAAGTGGCTCCTGCGCGAAACTGAAGCCGCTCCGCGCGATGCCCGCCGTATGCTGCGCTACGCGGTGCTGGTGGCGGATGCGCGGCCGCCCAAGCTGAATAACAATCAACTTGCGATTCTGGCCGAACTTGCCGGCGCGGGCGGTGAACTGCCGCTTCCTGTCCTGCGCCGGCTGGATCTGCCTGCGACCACATTGCAGACCCTGGTGAAGCGCGGTTTGGTGACCATCGAAGAGCGGCCAGAGGCGTTTCATCTGGCCCGGGCGGTGCCGCAAATCCAACACGTGCTCAACCATGCCCAGCAGGCAGCGCTCGAGCATATCGTGGCCGCGCTTGAGAGCGACGCCTTTAGCTCCTGCCTCTTACACGGCGTGACGGGTTCAGGCAAGACGGCGGTGTATCTGGCCGCCATGCAGCGCGTGCTGCTCGCCGGCCGCTCCGCGATTCTGCTGGTCCCGGAGATCGGTCTGACCCCAGCCATGGCGGCTCAATTGCACTCATCCTTTGGCGCCAGCGTGGCCCTCCTGCACTCCGCGCTCACGCCGGATGAGCGCGCCGAGCAGTGGTACCGCATCCGGCGCGGGGAAGCGCGTATTGTGGTGGGCACTCGCTCGGCCGTCTTCGCGCCGGTCCAGAACCTGGGTCTCCTCATCGTCGATGAGGAGCATGACACCTCATACAAGCAGGAGGAGATCCCCCGCTACCACGCCCGCGATGTTGCCGTAATGCGGGCCAAGATCACCCGAGCTGCTGTCGTTCTGGGCTCCGCCACCCCGTCACTCGAGTCCTGGCGCAATGCGGAGATGGGAAAGTACGCATTGATCGAGATGAAGGAGCGAGTCAACCAGCGGCCGCTGCCAGTGGTTGAGCTGGTGGACATGCGGCAGGAGTTCCAGCAGACGGGCCAGGAAAGTATTTTTTCCCGCGTTCTGCTGGAAAAGGCCAAGGCCGCCCTGGATCGGGGGGAGCAGGCCATTATCCTCCTCAACCGGCGCGGCTATTCCTTTGCCGTGCTATGCCGCGCGTGTGGGGAGAAGATGCAATGCGAGAACTGCGCCATCGCTCTCACTCATCACAAGCCCATCATCCCTGGAGAGACTATTGCCAGCCCGTCGGGTCAGCGGCTCAAGTGCCACTATTGCGGATACGTTAAAACCGTCCCCAAGCGGTGCCCGAAATGCGAGAGCGAGCACCTGTTTTATCTGGGCGCCGGTTCGCAGCAAGGCGAAGAGCGCCTGCAGGAACTCTTTCCCCAGGCCCGCATCGGCCGCATGGACCGCGACACCATCCGCAACCGCTTTGACATGGAACACCTTCTCGAGCGCTTGCACAGCGGGCATATCAACCTGCTGGTGGGCACGCAGATGATCGCCAAGGGACACGATATTCATGGAGTCACCTTCGTCGGGGTGGTGGGAGCGGACCATGCGCTCGGCTTGCCCGACTTCCGCGCCGCCGAACGCGTCTTCCAGCTGCTTACCCAGGTCTCCGGCCGCGCCGGCCGCGGAGATCTGCCCGGCAACGTCCTGGTGCAGAGCTATTACCCCGAGCACTACGCTATCCAGTGTGCGGCCGCGCATGACTTCAGGGCATTTGCAAAAAGGGAGATGCAGTACCGCAAGTGGATGCACTACCCGCCCCACGCGGTGTTGGCCAACATCATCATCCAGAGCCCCCGCCTGGAGGAGGCCGCCGGCTGGGCCACCAGCCTGGGCAAGTCTTTCGCCGCCATGCCGCTGGAACACGTGCGTGTGCTGGGACCCGCGAGCGCGCCCATTGTGCGCATCAAGCGTATCTACCGTTTTCATCTCCTGCTCAAGGCAGACCAGCGTCAGGCCCTGGCTCGAACGCTGCGGGCAGGCCTGGCGCAGGCGGAGGCGATGGGCATTCCCCGCCGCAACGTCATTGTCGACGTCGACGCCGTAAACCTGATGTAGTCGGCTGGATCTTTCCCCGCTGCAGACGATGGGTGCCCCACATCTCGCTCGTTTTTCGCGAGATGTGGGGCACCCATCGTCTGCAGCGGGGAAAGATCCAGCAAAGAAGCCTACCGGAACAAGTCAAGAATGCTCGTTCCCACAAAGGGAGCGGGCAGGAACGTCAGCAGCAGAAGCGCGAGCGCCAGCAGGCAAAGCCAGCGATGCTTTCCGTGCAAGCGCGGGAAATAGGGAACATGGGGATGACGCATCGCCGGTAGCAGAAGGATCGCTCCCCACAGCACCCACCCGGTCCACAAAGTTACGCCCATAGCCAGCAACAACACGGGTACGACGAACGTCAGCCGGCGATGCCATTTAGGCGAGACCGCATACAGAATATGCCCACCATCCAGCTGGCCCGCGGGAATGAGGTTCAGCGAGGTGACAAAGAGACCTACCCAACTCGCGATGAGGATGGGGTGGGGAAGCAGGTTGGCCAGTTCAGGCACGCCGGGAACCCAAGCGGCGAGGATCCGATCCAGGAGCGCGATGGTCAATGGCTGATGAAACTGAACCAACGCCGGAGCCGTTCTGGCGTCGACTGGCCGGGAGAGCAGGATGCCCAAGATCGAGGTAGGGAGCGCTACCAGGTATCCGGCAATTGGGCCCGCGATGCCCACTTCGATCAGCGCCCGGCGCGAAGGAATGTGCGAGCGGATGCGGATAACCGCCCCGGCGGTTCCACTCAGCGTGGGCGCAGGTAATACGTAAGGCCACGAAGCGCTAATGCCGTGCCGCCGACAGAAGAAGTAGTGTCCCGCCTCGTGGGCCAGCAAGATCCCTAAGAGCGCCAGCGAAAAAGACCAGCCACTGGCCAGCGCCGAGGGATGATTCCAGATCCAGTGCAACGGGAAAAGATCGCCCTCGTTGGCCAACGGCGGCTGGTCGAGGCGGAAGTTGCGCATGAGCAGCGCGCCTGTGCTCGCAGTGGTGAAGACACTCACCACCAGCAGCAATAGCGGCAGCCAGGCGAAGTGGCGCTTGGCCTGCTGAGAAAAATCCGGGTGCTCTTGAGAACGCGGGAGAAGCGGACTGTCCCCGGATTTCCTGCACGAGGCTCCAAACAGGTTAGCGTGTGCGGCTTTCATTAAGGAAAGCCGCATTAAGTTCGCCAACGCCAACGAGCTCGACAGGAAATCCGGTCCGCAGTGGTCGGTGCTGCCATGGGCCGGGGCTATGAATCCAGCAGGTGAAGCTCCTTGCCCGGCTTAAAGCGAACAGCCTTGCCTGGAGTGATGGTGACTTCCGCACCGGTCCGCGGATTGCGGCCAATACCTGTCTTGCGCGGCCGCACATTGAAGACCCCAAAACCTCGGAGCTCAATCCGGTCGCCCGAAGCAAGAGCTTTCTTCAGGCTTTCGAAAACCGTGTCGACAGCAGCTTCCGCCTTGTTGCGCGGTAGTCCGGTCTTGGCGATTACTTGATGGATGATGTCCTGTTTAATCAATGCCTTTACCCCGAGGGATGTATAGGTAACTGCAATGCCGGAGCTACGTCCTCATCGTATAGCGTGTTTCCTCTATGGTCCAGCAGCTTCAAGCGGCTGGGGCGATGCAAATGATTGTCAATGACTCCCTGCTGCCGTAAGATGCAGTTTCCAGCATCAGGCCCTTCCACCCCTCACGCCGCGTTCGGTTCTGCCGAGCCGGCCTTTCTGAAGGAGTGCTATGTCAGTTCCGTCCGAACGGTGGATTGCCCGGATTTCCTGTACGCGGCTCCAACCATCGCCCACGCGTGCGGCTTTCATTAAGGAAAGCCGCATGAAGTACATCAAAGCCGCCGAACTGCACAGGAAATCCGGGGTTCGAGAGCAGACTTTCATCATCATCACTGCCACCTCGGTTCTCAACCCTCCCAATCCAATTGTGCTGCCAAAGTCGTGATGACTGAGCCGGCAAAATCATCTTCCCGCTTGCGCGTGGCGCTGCTCGAACCTGAGCCCATCCGCGTGCAGGGTTTTGTCACCCTCTTCCAGGATCATCCCCGCATCGAATTTGTGGTCTTCGAGCTGGCGCAGTTTCTGGCTGATCAGGAATTCAAGCTGGCCTTGGTCGGTCTCCACGGAGACAAGCTCCCGCTGCCCCTGGTGGGCACCATCCACGGTTTGCGCCCCGATGTCCGCCTCGTCGTGATGGGCCCGGAAGCCAACGATGAAGTCATATTGCAGGCGATCACCTCAGGGGCCAAGGCCTACCTCGAGGCCAACGCCACGCCCCAGCAGGTCGAGCAGGCGATAGAGATTGTCAGCCAGGGGTCCATCTGGGCTCCCAGACGGGTGTTGTCTGTCTTCGTCGATCGTGCGACCAGGCCTTCCCGCGCTGCCGCTCCCGTTTCGACGCAGTTCACGGCTCGCGAGACCGAGGTGCTCAAGCTGCTGGTCGCCGCTCGATCCAACCGCGAGATTGCCAGAACATTGGGCATCGAGGAGCGAACGGTAAAGGCCCATGTGGCCAAACTCATGCGCAAGGTGGGTGTAGAGAACCGCATCGCCCTCTCCATCTACGCCGTGACCAACTCCATCGTCACACCGAACCAGGAATAACCCTTCATGCCAGCGCGGTACTTTAGGTCAGGGTACCTTAGTGACATTGCTCGGTTACCCGTCTTGGACGACAGTTACTTTAGAAACAACGCAGATCTGGGGACGGGGCTTCTGATGGCGAACTCTGCAATCACCAGCCCCCATTTTTTTGCTCCGCGCCCTTCGGACTGGACCGCATTTCTGCTATATTCCGCAATTGGCTCAATTCCTGACGCAATTTCCGCATCCTAGCAACTGTCCGCGTCCCAGGCTTCTTTCGTTCCACAGTAGGCTGGAGGGTGAAGAATGCCTCGGAAGATGTCCATCGAAGCGGGATTTCCTCTTGCTAAACGATAATGAGGATGGCTTTTCATAGAGAAAAGCCGCATCCACAGTAGTGAACCCGGTAACGTGCGGACCAATGTCCCACCTGGAGATTTGAAAGACCATGAAACAGATTTGTGCAATTTTTTGTGCCCTTGGAATGGCCCTCACTACGCTGTCTGCCTCTGCAGCCGACGATAAGGCAACGATCGAGGCGCGCATCGCCAGCGCGAAAGACGTCCTGGACGCGATCATGGCCACCCCGGATAAGGCGATCCCGAACCAGATCATGTCCCAGGCCACTTGCGTAGCTGTTGTTCCCAGTGTGAAGAAGGGTGCCTTTCTTGTGGGTGCGGAGTATGGTCAGGGCGTGGTTACGTGCCGCACCGGGCACGGCTGGAGCGCTCCTGCCTTTATCGTGATCGCGGGGGGAAGCTTCGGTTTTCAGATCGGCGGCCAATCCACGGACCTGGTTCTCGTGGCGGTCAACGATAAGGGGTTTCAGGACCTGCTGAAGAACAAGTTCAAGATCGGCGGCGACGCCTCGGCTGCTGCCGGTCCGGTAGGCCGAGACTCCCAGGCTGCCACGGACTGGAAGCTCAACGCCGAGTTGCTTACCTACTCCCGCGCCAAGGGACTTTTTGCCGGAGTCGACCTCACCGGAGCGGTGGTGACCGAAAATACGGATGCCACGCGGACGTTCTATGGCGTCCCCCACCCCACTGCACAGATCCTGAAGGGCGAAGTGGCAACCCCGGAGGATGCCCGCCCATTTGTGCGCACGGTGGCAAAGTACTTCTCGGAGGTTAGGAAATAGCCTTTCTTCCGTCTCCCTTGTTTTTGAGAACTGCCCGGTGATCCCGGGCAGTTTTTTTTGGTGTGCCCCGTTTAAACTAGAGTAACTGCTGTAGACCGTGCCCGGGGGCCGCTGTGAAAGCGGATGCGAAAACGACTGGAATTCGTACTGGTGTGGACGCTGGTGAAGCTTCTTGGCTTGCCCCCGAGGGGCATTGCCCGGGGAGCCGGAGCGCTGGTCGGCCGGGTCGCCCTGCTCCTCACTCCGCGTCTGTGCCGCGCCGGACATCGTAATCTGGCCCTGGCCTTCCCCGAAAAGACGGCAGCCGAGCGGCAACAGATCTTGCGCAAACTCTACCGCAATCTGGGCTGGCTGCTGGCCGAGTTCTGCCAGATGCCGCGTTATACCCCGGGAATGACTAACAGATTTATTCGCTACGAGGGGCTGGAACACTATCTCGCGGCGCGCGATCAGGGGAAAGGGGTTCTCATCCTAACCGGCCATCTGGGCGCGTGGGAATTATCGAGTTTCTATCACTCGCTGATGGGATATCCCATGAGCATCGTCATCCGCCGACTGGATAATCCGCTGGTCGACCACCTTGTCAACCAGATCCGTTGCCTTCACGGCAATCACGTCTTGCACAAGGATGACTTTGCCCGTGGACTGCTGGCCTCCATGCGCCGCGGCGAGACGGTAGGCATCCTGATGGATACCAACATGACCCCGCCCCAGGGGGCGTTCGTCGATTTCTTTGGCCATCCCGCCTGTACGGGATCGGGAATGGCGCGCGTCGCCATGAAGACCGGGGCTCAGGTGTTGCCCGGATTTCTGCTCTGGCAAGAGTCAACCCAGCAGTATGTGCTGCGCTTCGGCCCGCCCCTTAATCTGGCAAGCAGCGGCGATGTAGAGGCGGACGCTGTCGCCAATACTGCCTTGTTTACCAAGGTGATTGAGGACTACATTCGGCAATATCCCGACCAATGGCTTTGGGTACACCGCCGTTGGAAGACGCGGCCACAGGGTGATGCTGCCATCTACACTTGAGTCCGGACAGCCGGAACAGGAGTCACAACTTGCCCGCGACCCTCACGCTGAGTCAACTGGCTGTAAACCTCGGAGCAGTCGTCGATCGTGGCTCTGCTGACCACGGGCCGGATCCGGTCATCACCGGAGTCTCCAGCATAGCGGCGGCGGGACCAGGATCCCTGGTCTTTGCTGAAGAAGAAGTCTCCTTGGCTGCCGCGCTCGCGTCTTCGGCGGCTGCGGTTCTGGTATCCCAGCAGGTTGCAGCCCCCAGCGGCAGCAAGCCGGTCCTGCGCGTTCCCCAGCCACGGCTGGCCTTCGCCCAAGCGGCAGTGTTGCTGCGTGGCGCGCCACCCTCGCCCTCCATCCACGCTACGGCTGTGGTTGCTCCTGGGGCGCAGATTGCCGCGGACGTCTCGATTGGGCCCCATGCCTTCATCGAAGAAGGAGCCAGCATCGGCGCAGCCACCACCATCGGCAGCGGCGTTGTGGTCGGCGCCGGCGTGTCCATCGGGAGCCATTGCCGCATCTACCCCCGAGTGGTTATCTACTCCGGCGTCACCCTGGGCGATCGGGTGGTGATTCACGCCGGTGCAGTCCTGGGGGCGGACGGCTTTGGCTACGTCCGCGATCGGACCAATGGAGCGTACACCCAGTTTCCCCAACAGGGGACGCTGATCATCGAGGACGATGTGGAGGTGGGCGCCAACACCACCATCGACCGCGGTGCTCTGGAAGAAACCCGGATTGCTCGCGGGACTAAACTCGACAACCTGATTCACATCGGCCACAACTGCAGCATCGGCCGCGACGTCGTCATCGCAGCCCAGACCGGCATCTCAGGTTCAAGTGTGGTGGGCGACGGCGCAGTGCTCGGCGGCCAGGTGGGCATGGGCGATCATGCTCTGATCGGCCCCGGGGTCATCGTTGGCGGACAGGGCGGCATCTTGCCCAAGAAAAAACTTCTCGGACCGGGAATCGTTTTTTGGGGAACCCCGGCCAAGCCGGTCAGGCAATACCTGAAGGAATTGGCGACCCTGGCCCGGCTGTCCTCCAGAAGCGGGGAAAAGTAGATGGCTGTTGTGGTGGTGGGCGGGCACTCGCGCAGTGTGGGCAAGACCTCGGTGGTGGCCGCTTTGATCGCCCGCATGCCCGAGCGCAACTGGACCGCCTGCAAGATAACCCAGTTTGGTCATGGTTTTTGCAGCGCCAATGGTGAGCCCTGTGATTGCGAGACGGATGAGCACACCATCGCCATCAGCGCTGAGCGCGATCCCAACACCGGCACCGACAGCGCCCGCTTCTTAGCCGCCGGGGCCAGGCGCTCGCTCTGGGTCCGCACCCGCATCGGCCGCCTGGCTGACGCCATGCCGCGCATCCGGCAGGAGATCGACGCGGCTGAGAACATCATCTTCGAGTCCAACAGCTTGCTGCAGTTTCTGCGTCCTGATCTGTATCTGACGGTCCTGGACCATGCCACGGCTGACTTCAAAGACTCCGCGCGGCTGTTTCTGGATCGTGCCGATGCGGTGTTGTTGCGTTCCTCGGGACAGGAACTCATACCGCGGTGGAACCAGGTATCTCTGCGGCTGCTGGCAGGCAAGCCGCGCTTCCTGATTACTCCACCCGATTTGATCGGCGACGATCTGGTCGCCTTTGTGCAGCATTCGATCAATGCAAGTACTTTAAAATAAAATGCTTAGCCTCGATTTCTCACGGTCCGTGCCGTAACGAATGCCGGGCGCCCCATATCTGCCCGGTTTTGGCAGATGTGGGATTCCAAGGCGGTCCCCCGGTCACTCTCTACTGGCAACAGGTCTTCAAGTCCATGGTCAGCTACACCCTGGACACTCAGGGGCCGAGGTCCTTGGAATCCCACATCTGCCAAAACCGGGCAGATATGGGGCACCCGGCATTCGTTACGGATTGAGCTATGAGAAATACAGGTTAGTTCGCTTCGTTCGCTTTTTTCGCACATCTTCTGCAAGAGTCTACTTCAGCGGGAAAGGCTCCGCCTTGATGGAGCCATCGCGTTGCTTGAGCAGGATCTGCACCTTGCTCTCCGCGCTATCCAGCTCTTGCTTGCATTGCGCCGAGAGGCGCATGCCCTCCTCGAACATCTTGATCGAGTCTTCGAGCGGCAGATCACCGCGCTCCAGTTGAGCAACGATGCTCTCCAACTGTTTCAGCGATTCCTCAAACGTTGCCAACGGCGGCCCTTTCCTGCGTTAGAACCGACTCGAGAATCTCGACCGCGCAGTTGTAGCGGCCAAATGGTGCGCTCACCTGCACTCCTTGAATCATCGGGCGCACCGCAGCCAGCATCTCCCGCGCGATAAGAATTCCTTCCGCACGAGCTCGATCAGGAGTGTCCGCCTTTTGCATGCGCAGCATGATCTCGTCCGGCATGGAAACGCGCAGATCGTTCTTCATGAATTCTGCATTGCGCAGGCTGCTCAGCGGCCAGATCCCCGCTATGACCGGGATGCGAAAGCCCTCAATACGCTTGAGAAAAGCCTCCAGCAGCTTCAAGTCGAAGACCGGTTGGGTAATCGCATATTCGGCTCCCGCTTCTACCTTGTAGGCGAAACGGCGAATCTCGGTCTCCATATCCGGCAAGCCGGGATTGGCAGCCACGCCAATGGTCAAGCCGCTGGAGACACCGACGGGATTGCTTCCCAGATCCAATCCGTGGTTCAAGCGCCGTACGATGTTCACCAGTCCAATGGCATCGACATCGAAAACCGCCGTGGCATCCGGGTAATTGCCTAGCTTGGGCGGATCGCCGGTGAGGCAAAGAATATTCTTCAACCCGATCGAAGACGCACCTAGCAGGTCGGATTGGATGCTCAGTAGGTTGCGGTCGCGACAGGTATAGTGCAGCAGCGTCTCCATGCCGGTCTGCTGAATCTGGATACACAGACTTTGCGCGCTCATGCGCGGCGCCGCTCGAGACAGATCGGGCACATTGATAATGTGGATCCCGTTTTGCGCCAGCATCCGGGCGGCCGCGAGCTCGCGCTCGCAGGCGATGCCCTTGGGGGGCACCATCTCCACCATGGTGACAAAGGTGCCGCTGGCAATCAGCCCGCCGAGGCGCGATCGCTCGGCCAGTGGCGCGGGCACGATCTCGGAGGTAACCGGCGCCTCCTTGACCGGGTGATGGGCGACCTCCATCGCGTCCATCGCGCGCAGGGAAGACTTCATCGATCGGATATGACTGGGCGTCGTGCCGCAGCAGCCGCCAACAAATTGCACTCCAGCCTTGACCAGCTTGCGGGCGAAGCTCGCCATGTATTCCGGCGAGCAGAGGTAAATGTTCCGCCCTTCGACGGCGCGCGGCATGCCGGCGTTGGGCATGGCTACCAAGGGCAGGTTGGTGGCCGCGGCCATGCGCTCAATTGCGGTCAGCACCGTCGCCGGTCCTACGCTGCAGTTGCAACCGATGGCGTCCGCACCCCATTCGGTCAGTCGCGCGGCGGCCGTCTCCGGGGAAGAGCCATCCAGGCAGTTTGCTTCCTCATCGACCGTCACCATCACCAAAATCGGCAGCGACGGAGCGGTGGATTTTGCCGCAAGAATGGCCTGCTCCGCCTCGTTCAACGCCGAAACGGTCTCAATCAGCAGCAGATCGACCCCGCCTTCCGCCAAGCCGCGAATCTGCTCCGCAAAGGCTGCCCGCGCCTCATCGAGGCCGATCTTTCCCAACGGCTCCAGCCGCGCCCCCAGCGGTCCAACGGCTCCCGCAATCCAGACCTTTCCGCTTTGCTTGTCGCCCCGCTGGTTCACTGCCTTGCGTGCTATCTCGACCCCGGCCCGGTTGATCTCGATCACCTTATCCGCCAGGCCATAGCGCTGCAAACGCAGGGCATTGGCGCCAAAAGTATTGGTCTCGATAATCTCCGCGCCTGCCTGCAGGTACTCCTCGTGAACGGTTCGCACCACTTCTGGCTGGGACAGGTTTAACTCGTCGTAGCAGCGGTTGATAAAGATCCCGCGAGCGTACAGGCTGGTCCCCATGGCGCCATCGCAAAGCACGGTTCGAGTTCCGAAGATCTCCGTAAGCCGATTCTTCATAGAGTAAGTCTAACTATGCTAAGCCACCCGAGATGCGAATGCCAGCCGACCGCTTTGTTATACTTGGCCTTTCCCGCATGTCCGCCACGTGGTGATTCTGGTGAGGTCTTAGTTGAACAAAAGAAGTCTCCCGTCTTTGTGTGCCCGTTCTACGCTAGCCTGCTTCGTTTTTGTACTTCTGGCCGGATGTGGTCAGAGCTATTACTACGCTGGCCGGTCTCTGCCCCCCAGCGGAATCCTCAACCGCGTTTTGATCGCGGTCCAAAATCCTGGGGCGCTCACCAAGGGTACGCTCGAGATCGTGGACGCCTACTACGACATTCGCCACAGCTTTAACAACAAAGTTGGCTCCTTCAGCGTCTCGGGATACGCGGGGGCGGACCCGGAGACCATCCAGAATATGCCTGAGGAGCAAGTCGGAGCGGTCTACGGCGCCGGCGACGGGAGCTTTGCCCTGATAAGTTACGCCTCCGAAAAGCAAACCACCACCGTCAGTTTGCCCGGAGCGTCCTCCAGCGTCTTTATCTCGCGTGACCAGAGGTATGTGTTTGCCGCCAGCCAGCAGGCGCACACAGTCACCGTACAGGACCGGGGTCTCGGCACCAGCTATGGGTTGAATTTGCCCAACGTCTACCGCGTCTCCATCAACCCCAGTGGCACCGCTGCCTTGGCCTTCGTGCAGGATAGCAACCTGGTCTACAGCGTCTATAAATTGCAGGCGAATCAGCACACGCCCGCCAATGCGGAGGATTGCGAACCGCAAAATTTGCCGGTGTACTGTCTGCTGCCTGTGCCGGGTAACTTTGACCGGCCGACGAAGGCGGTATTTTCCGCGGATGGCGCAACGGCGTTTGTACTCAACTGCGGACCGGAGTGCGGTGGCGTCCAGGCCAGCGTCAGTTTCCTGCCGGTCGCCGGGATCATCATCCAGAGCGGTTCGCCGATACCCCCGGGCGCCCCCACCGCTGTGACCGCCACGGTACCCGTTCCCGGCGGCGACACCGACGCCATCCAGAATGGAAGTCTCTTGTATCTCGCCGGCCAGCAGTTGCAATCAGATGGCTATTTCGCCGGGTACCTTTCGATACTCAACGTCGGCACTGGGCAGGTCACGGGTCCTTACTCCATCAGCGATGGGACACATTTGAAGATGCTGTTCGCCGACAACAATACGCTTTGGATCGGGTCGCAGCTCTGCACCCAGGGCCAGCGCTATCACGAAGGCGCGACCACGAACCTCGGTTGCCTCACCATGTTCAACACCTCGACCAACACGGTTACTATGATCGACTCTTACAAGGGCGATGCGACTGGCATCGCCGCCGTGACCGGTCTGGAAAAGGTCTATACCGCCGAGGGTGGGCAGGTTTACATCTACAACACCCTCACTGGCGCGGCGATGGACAACTCCCAGGTGACCGTGGTGGGCACAGCGTACGATGTGGCCTACATGGACGGGCTATCCGATGACAACAACACCACTTATTAAGCTTTTGGGGGCATGAGAGAGCCGTCCCCGGTCGACGTTCTGGCCATCGCCGCCCACCGGGACGATGTGGAGCAGTCCTGCGGGGGCACGCTCTTGCGCATGCATTCGCTGCAGCTGCGTACAGCCATTCTCGATCTGACCCAGGGCGAGGCCGGCACCCGTGGTTCCGCGGAAGAGCGCGCCGCGGAGGCCGAGGAGGCTGCGCGCATCCTCTGTGTCGCTTGGCGGGGAGCGCTCGACATCCCTGACGGCCGGGTGGAAAACACCTGGGAGAACCGCATCAAGATTGTTCGTAAACTGCGCCAGTTGCGGCCCCGGGTGGTGATTCTGCCCTACTGGCAGGGGCGGCATCCCGACCACTACAACAGCTCCGACCTGGGCTATGAGGCCTGCTTTCTTGCCGGTCTGGCCAAAATCGAGACCGGCGATCCGCCGTTCAGGCCCTTCAAGATCGTCTATGCCAGCCTCTATGCCGACGTACGGCCCAGCTTTGTTGTCGACATCACGCCCTTCATAGAGGAGCGCTTTCGCGCCTTGCTCGCTTATCGGTCGCAATATGCCGATCAACCCACTGGTGGAACTCTATTTGTCCCCCACGACGAGATCCGGGAACGCACCTTCTCGCTCGCCCGCCACTACGGTCTGCTGGGAGGCGTCCGCTATGCGGAGCCCTTCGTGCAGAAGGAAGTGGGCTTGGTCGACGACCTCACCCTGCTCCCGGTTTCATCGATTTAGAAGCTCTAAAATAGAGCCATGCAGCAAACCTGGGATACATCCCTTTATGCGGGCAATGGGCGCTTCGTGGCCTTGCTCGCCGACCCGCTGGTGGAGCTGCTGCAGCCCAAAGCGGGCGAGCGCATCCTTGACTTGGGATGTGGCGACGGCTTCCTTACCAGCCGGATTGGCGAAGCAGGAGCGACGATGGTCGGAGTTGACTCTTCGCCGGAGATGATTGCCGCAGCCAAAGAGCGGGGATTGGACGCGCGCTACAGCAGCGGGGAAACGCTGCCCTTTGACCAGGAATTTGACGCCGTCTTTTCCAATGCAGCGCTGCACTGGATGCGCGATCAGGATGCGGTTCTCCAGGGCGTATACAAGGCGCTGAAGCCAGGGGGACGCTTCGTGGCCGAATGTGGCGGCCAGGGGAACATCGCTGCGATTCGCGTAGCCCTGCTGGCAGTTTTGACTGGCCGCGGAATAGCGGCGGAGCGCATCGAAAACAATTGCTTCTTTAGTAGCACCGAGTATCGCGCCCGGTTAGAGAGCCAGGGCTTTGTGGTTGAGGAAATCACGCTGACGCCGCGTCCTACGCCACTCCCCTCGGGCATGGCCGACTGGCTTCAGACCTTTCGTAGCAGCGTGCTCGAACAATTGCCTGCCTCGGAGCGGCCGGCCGCCATTGAGCAGATCGTCGGCCTGCTCAAGCCGGTTCTATGTGATCACGAGGGGCACTGGACTGCCGACTACGTGCGGCTGCGCTTTAAAGCGCGCCGCCAGTAGCCTGAATTTCTACCAGGCCCCCTGGGTAAGCGAGGTCCCGTAGTGAGATCTCAAACCGGGCAGATATGGGGCACTCGTCTTTCGTTGCGGACCAAGCCGCGAGAAATTGAGGCTAAAGAGGGAAAGAGGGTTGTAAACCGGAAGAGAAACCGCAGGTCCCTCCACTACGCTACGCTCCGGTCGGGATGACAATTCTCTTGCAGGACCAGGTATTTCTCGCTGAAGCTCTTGTGGGCGCAACAGAATTGTCATCCCGACCGGAGCGTAGCGTAGTGGAGGGACCTGCGGTTTCTCTCCGGTTCTCAGAAGCCTCTGCTTGCCGCACCCTATATGAAAATTTTGAGTATCCCTTAGGAGAGTGGCTGTTGACCGCGGTAGTTTCCCGCGCCCGCCAAGGCCGCTGCCGGTCCCAGCGCGGGAAGATAAACCTGCGCCGCCGCTCCGGGAAAAATGGGGTCCGTGCTGTTGGTCAGCTCTATTTTGCCGCCGTGCTTCTCCACGATTCCCCGGCTCACCCACAAACCAAGACCGGTGCCCTGCTCCCCTTTGGTAGTGAAGAAGGGCTTGAAGAGTTTGGCCTGATGAGCTGCTTCGATGCCGGGACCGCTGTCAGTAATCGTCACCAGGGCGCCGGGACGGCTATCCGCGGGAAACGACGACCCGACCATGATCTGCACCCGTCCGCCCCGCCCCGATGCTTCGGCTCCATTGGTGATCAGGTTGGTGAAAACCTGCCGCAATTCCCCGGGAAACCCCTGGACGGATACCCCGTCGCCCAGCCGGCGGTCGATCGCGATGGACTGGTCTTTCAATTGCCGGTCAAGCAGCAGCAGCACGCTTTCCAGTAACTCGCGCAGATCCACTTCCACCGGGGCTTTCGGCTCGCGATAAAGCCCGAGCATGGCCCGGCTGATCTGCAGGGTACGGTTCAGTTCCTGTTGAGCCATGGCAAGGTATCGCTGCTGCAGGGCGCCATCGTTCTCGTTCGCCATCAGGTAATGAAGATTGGCAACGGAGTCCAGCGGATTATGAATTTCATGGGCGATGCTGGCGGAAAGACGCCCGGCAACGGCCAGCTTCTCATGCGCCATCAGGGCCTCGTCTCTTCGCCGCAAATCGGTAATATCGCGGAAGACCAGCACCACGCCCGACACCTCGCCCTTGGCATCGCGAATCGGGGCCGCGCTTTGATCGATCAGGTACTCGGTGCCGTCCTTGGAGAGCAGCAGCGAATGGTTCGTCGCTGCCGGGTCTTTGGTTTCCGCCCACGAACCGGGATTCTTTACCTCTTCCCGAGTTTCCTCATCAACGGTCCGAAAGACGGTTTCGAGGCGCCTGCCTTTCGCGTCTTCCAGCGTCCAGCCCGTCAGTTGCTGAGCCACCGGATTCATGAGTTCCACGCGGCGATGGTGATTGCAGGCAATCAGGGCGTCGCCCACCGACTCCAGAGTCGTTTGCAGCCATTGCCGGCTCTCAATGAGCTCATCCGCACGCTCATGTGCTTCTTCGAGCGATGCCCCGAACGCCTGGGAGACTTTCCTCATATTCCTCTGGGTGTAAATGCCCAGGACGATACCGGTTCCGATGGAGGACAAAATCAGGATCGCCATCAGCGTGCGAACCTGCGAGTTGGTGGACTCTACCTCCTCGTCGCGTCGCTTGACCTCGATCTGGGTCATGGCTCCGATCCGGGTCCTTAGGGTGGCCATCAGTTGGCCCCCGTTCAGGTCGAGCGCCGTGTCCCCGAATATCTTTCCTGCGCGCAGATTGTCCAGCGCCTTTCCGGCAAATCCCATCCACTGCTCATGGCTCTCACGAATCAGGCGCAGCCGCGCTAGTTGGTTAGGATCTTCCCGGACCAGGGACAGCAGGCGGTCCAAGGTTCCGTGCAACGCGCCTTCCGCATTTTGATAGGGTTCGAGAGTGGTTGGATCGTGGGTGAGCTGATAATCCCGAAGGCCGGTCTCCTGATCGACCACCAGCCTTTCCAACTCATTTAACAGGGCAGTGATGCGATCGGTGTGGTCAATACGCCGCTGCTCCCGCAGAGTGCGTTGGAATTGCCAAGCCAATACCAAGGCCAGGAGCAAGAGCAGGACCAGAGGCAGCAGCACCGTAGTAACCAGGATTTGCCGGAACTGATGAAGATTCACCGGGGGCCGCCTCGTGCATCGGGAGCATTCGCCTGCAGGAGTTCCTTCAGCTTTTCGACCAGCGTAAACGCGCCATCCCCTTTGGTAGCAGAGACACTCACCACGCGCATCACCTCTTCGGGGAGGGCCACGTACGCCGAAAGCATCAGGATGGGAATGTGGGGCTTTCGCTTGCGCAGAATGGCGGCCACCTGTCCTCCGTCCATCCCCGGCATCGCGTAATCCACCACTACCGCATCAATCTCCTGGGTGTCGAAGATCGATAAACCGGACGCCCCGTCCTTCGCCGTCAGCACGGAGAAGCCCTCGCGCTCGAGAACCATCTTCCGGATCTCAAGGCCGAGATCTTCATCGTCGATACACAAGATGACTGGACGCGACACGGGTTACCGTCCTCGGCAAAGGTCTACTCTATAACTGCCACAACGCGGCCGGTGAACACCATATATGGAACTTGCTATTGACAGGAAATCCGGGGGATACCGGGATTTTTGCCAAAGGGACAAGGATTCACCGTAGTTTTGCATTCCCCCTATCAAGTTAGGTTACGCTAAACGCATCCGCGCAGAGTATTCTGTCGTGCCACTTAAGTGGGCGTATCCTGGGCGGCACGAAGAACAGGGAGATCGAGTTGAGTCAAACCGTATGCGTCCTCGAAGATGATCCGGATATATCCCGCTTGGTACAACATCATCTGGAAGCCGCAGGTTTTGCTGTACGTGTATACAGCACCCCCGCAAACCTCGTCCCTGACGCCGAGCGTCAGGCGCCCGTGCTCTTCCTGCTGGACATCATGGTTCCTGGCGGAGACGGCCTGGATGTGTGCCGCCGCCTGCGCAGCAATCCGGCTCTAAGCACCATTCCGATCATCTTTCTCACCGCCCGGGCGGGGGAAAACGATCGCGTCCTGGGCCTGGAACTAGGGGCTGACGACTACATCACCAAACCCTTCGCCACTCGGGAATTGATCGCCCGGGTCAAGGCTGTGCTGCGCCGCTTTGAACGGCCTACAGCACCCTCCCTCATCAGTTTCGAAGAAGTGGTCATCGATGCCAGCGCCATGCAATTGAAGGTGCGGGGCGAGCTCACCACTACGACTGCGACCGAATTTCGGCTGCTGGACTACCTGGCCCGGCATCCCGGCCGCGTCTTCAGTCGCGATCACCTGCTCGACGCCGTCTGGGGAGATGCCCGCTTTGTGACCCCACGCTCTGTGGACGTCTACGTGCGGCGCATACGTGAGAAAATTGAGACTGATCCCGAGAGCCCGCGTTACCTCAAGACTGTGCGCGGCGCGGGGTATCGTTTTGAAGTCCCCCGGCTGGCAGAGGAACCGCGCAAGTCAGCTTCTTAGGTTCCAGATCTAAAAGAGGATAGCCTCGTGACCGGCAGGGTCTTCACCAAGCTGTTCTTCTCTTTCGTGGTGGTGCTGTTCCTCGGTATGGTGGTGCTCGACTTCTCCCTGCGCCAAGTCATGGAGGAGTCGCTACGCGCTCAGGCAGAGGAGTCCCTGGTTGGTGAAGCCCGTCTGCTGGCAGCGCATTTTAGCGCCTCGGGTCCGGCATCCCTCGATGCTCAGTCATTGCAGCGGATCGCTCGCCTGGATGCCGCCGCCACCGGTGCGGAAGTCACCATCTTCGATGCCCAGGGCCGGCTGGTTACCTCCTCTCAAGACAATGCGGCGCCCGAGGCTGTGGCTCCCGAGGTCGCTGCGGTCGTCAATCACCACCAGTCCGTGGGCCGCTCCCGGCGCGGGCGAACGCTGTACGTTGCTGTTCCCGCCGGCCCGCTGGTAGTGCGCCTGGCCTACCCCTTTACCAGCATTCCTGCAGCGGTGCACGTGCTGCGGCGGGGTATTGTGCTGGCCTCGCTGCTCTCGTTGGTGGTGGCGACTCTGCTGGCGGCATGGCTGGCGCAGCGGGCCGCCAAACGCCTGGCCCGCATCGTGGTCTTCGCCAACCGCATCGCCGCCGGCGACCTCTCGGCCCGGGTGGAAGAGGGCAATCTGGATGAGATTTCTGCCGTCGCCCATGCCCTCGACGTTACTGCCAGCCGCTTGGAACACAGCTTCCATGCCTTGGAGAGCAGCCGCAGCGAATTGGCGGCACTCCTAGACAGCATGCAGGAGGCGGTCATCGCCATTAACCCCCAGGGACAGGTGAGCTGGTGCAATGCCGTCATGCAGCGCATCGCACTGACTCCGGTGCAGGAAGGGCGTACCCTGGTGCATTCCGTTCGCGATCCCGAGGTCCTCTCCGCGGTGGGTTCGGCCCTTACCCTGCGCCAAGCCAGCCGGCGGCGTGCCACCTCCGTTTCCCCGGGCAAGATCTTTGAGGTCAACGCTGCTCCGATGCCCGGCGGGGGCGCGGTCGCGGTGTTGCATGACGTCTCTGAAATCGAGCGTTCTGAGACCACGCGCAGGGACTTCGTGGCCAATGTTTCCCACGAATTGCGCACTCCGCTCACCTGCATCACAGGATACGTGGAGACCCTGCTCGATGACGGCGGCCTCAGCAACCAGGCGCGAGAGTTCCTGCAGATCATTCTCAAGAATGCGGCCCGCATGAACCGCTTGACGGAAGACTTGCTGGCCTTGGCCTCCGTAGAGTCCGGCGACTACAAGCTGCGTTTGCAAAAAATCCAGGCTTCCAGGCTGGTAGAAGAAGCTGTCGGCTCGCTGGCCGGGTTGGTGCTGGATTCAGCGGCCGTCCTCGAAGTGGGCGAGATCACCGACGAGTCAGTGATGGCCGATCTCGATGCACTGAGTCAGGTCTTCGGAAACCTGGTCGAAAATGCGATGAAATACGGCAAGTCAGGGGGCCGGGTAAGAGTGGGGGCCCGCAAGCAGGAGGCAATGGTCGAATTCTACGTTCAGGACTTCGGCCCCGGCATCGCCTATGAGCACCTGCCTCGTATTTTTGAGCGCTTCTACCGCGTCGATAAGGCCCGCTCACGCGAATCCGGCGGGACTGGGCTGGGACTGGCGATCGCCAAACACATTGTCCAGGCTCATGGCGGACACATTCGCGTGGAGAGCGAACTGGGGTTTGGCGCCACCTTTCTCTTTCGCCTGCCGTGCGTTGCGGAGCCCATCGCGGCGGTCTTGCCGGCAGCCGGGCCTAATCCGCAGGTATCTACGCAAACCGTTGAAAAATAAATGCTTGCGGCCTTCTCTGGGGAAGGCTTTTCTTGCCATATTCATGGTCTTGTAAAGACTCGTTCACAGACAGAACCGAGAATCAGGATACTTTTCCTGAGGTGGAACGTGAGAAAGACAATCTGGTTGTTGGCCGCTGCCATGAGCGCAACGGTTTGCGTGGGCCACGCGCAAAAGCTCAATGGGGCGGGAGCTACCTTCCCCTATCCGATTTATTCCAAGTGGTTTAGTGAGTACATGGCCTCCCATCCCGGAGTCTCGATCAACTACCAGTCGATCGGCAGCGGCGGCGGCATCCGGCAGGTCACGGCGGGAACGGTTGATTTCGGCGCCAGCGACGTCACCATGACAGATGAACAATTGGCCGCCTCCAAGGTCAAGATTCAAGCCATTCCTACCGTGCTGGGCGCCGTGGTCCCAATTTTCAACCTCCCGGGCGTGAATGACCTGCGCATTGGGCCGGATGTTATGGCCGATATCTATCTGGGCAAGATCTCCAACTGGGACGATGCACGCATAGCCAAGGACAATCCGGGAGTCAAGCTGCCCTCGCAGGATATTTTTGTCGTCCACCGTTCCGAAGGAAGCGGCACCACTTTTATCTTCACTGATTATTTGTCCAAGATCAGCAAGGATTGGGCAGGCGGTCCCGGTAAGGGTGCGTCTCCGGCTTGGCCGCGCGGAATTGGTGCCAAGGGCAACGAAGGCGTTGCCGGCTTTGTTCGTCAATCGCCTGGTGCGATCGGCTACGTAGAGCTGATCTACGCTTTGCAGAACAAGATTCCCTTCGCCTATGTAAAGACCGCGGGTGGAAGCTGGGTCAAGGCATCCATAGAGGGAGTGTCGGAAGCGGCCGCGAGCGTCAAGAACATACCGGCCGACTACCGCGTCTCCATTACCAACGCACCCGGGAATGCCTACCCTATTTCCAGCTTCACCTGGCTGCTCATTCCGCAACCACCCAAGGATTCCACCAATGGCAAGGTCCTGATCGATTTTCTCAAGTGGATGCTGCAGCATCAGAATGAGGCTAGTTCGCTCTACTACGCTCCGCTTCCTGCTTCGGTAGCGCAGAAGGTGAGCGCCACCATCAACACGCTCAAATAGACAATTCGATAACATCAGGCACGCGCCACCTTTGTGTGCCTGATGTTATTCTGGCCCGGAAATGATCTTTCCCTTCGGTCCGCGCAGCATAATCTTTTTCATTTCAAAAGGTTTGGACGCGGGCTGGTTTAACCTGAAATTCACTAAAGCCCGCTACGGTATGAGTGGTGAAATCAGAGACTCAGGTGCCGCGAGTGGCTGGCCAGGCTGACGTGACCCAGCGAATAGAAAGCGGTTCGTCACCCGGCGCTGAGCCGTCGCCCTCGCCTGTCCGCACATATCTTCTTAACTGCGGCAGCTCCTCGTTTGCCGACCGCGCCTTCAGCACCCTCATGCTCCTGTGCGCACTCAGCATCTTCGCCATCGTGGTGTTGATCCTGGTCGAGCTCATTTCGGGCTCGAAGTTGACCATTCAAAAATTCGGCGTGCCGTTTTTCTTCGGGTCCGCCTGGGATCCGGTTAACGGCAACTTCGGCGCGCTGCCGTTTATCTACGGCACCGTGGTTTCTTCGATCCTGTCGCTCATCATCGCAGTGCCGCTCGCAGTGGGCGTAGCCATCTTTCTCACCGAGATGTGTCCGGAATTCCTGCGCGGTTTCCTGGCCTTCTTTACCGAGTTGCTAGCCGCTATTCCCAGCGTGGTTTATGGCCTGTGGGCAGTTTTTGTCATGGTTCCCTTGCTGCGCCAGTACCTGTATCCCTACCTCATCAAGACCCTGAGTTGGTCGGGGATTTTTTCCGGTCCGAACTACGGCTATTCGATGTTCTCAGCCGGCGTGATTCTGGCGATCATGATTCTGCCCATCATCTCCTCGCTGACCCGCGAAGTCATGTCGGCGGTTCCCCATGCCCAGCGGGAAGCGGTGCTGGCCCTGGGCGCCACGCGCTGGGAGATGATCCGCATGGGGGTGTTGCGCAATGCACGCATCGGCATCGTCGGAGCGGTCATTCTCGGCCTTGGCCGCGCCTTGGGTGAAACCATGGCGGTCACTATGGTCATTGGCAACCGGCCGGAGATTGCACGCTCTCTGCTGGCCCCGGCCTACAGCATGGCCAGCGTGATCGCCAATGAGTTCAGTGAAGCCGCTGATGATCTTTCCCGCAGTGCCTTGATCGAAATCGGGTTGGCGCTGTTTATCGTGACCATCATTGTGAATGCGTTGGCCCGGGTGCTGGTTTGGGCGGTTACTCGCGGCGCGCCGGTCAGAGGAACTTAGCGAATGGCTTCCAATGTGGTTATGCCGCTGCGGCGCGCCCGAACCTCCAACCGGCTATGGCGGGTCTTCGCCAATCATCTGGCCACGGCTGCGGCCGTGGGCGCCACCATTCTGGTCATGGCGCCCCTGATCGCCATCTTTTTCTACCTCATCTACAAAGGCGCCAGTTCCCTCAACCTGGCTTTCTTTACCCAGATACCTAAGCCGGTGGGTGAGGTTGGGGGCGGGATGGCCAATGCCATCGTTGGGTCGGGTGTCCTGTTGGCGATTGCCAGTCTTATGGGCGTGCCTATCGGCATTGCCGGCGGCATCTACATCGCCGAGTTTGGCCGCAACAAGCGTTTGGCCAACATGGTCAGGTTTACCGCCGACGTGCTCAACGGCGTGCCTTCGATCGTCATGGGCATCGCCGTGTTCACCCTTATCGTGTTGCCACAAAAGGGTTTTTCCGCGTTTTCCGGCGGGGTGGCGCTGGGTATTATGATGATCCCCACCATCACCCGAACCACCGAAGAGATGCTGCTGATGGTGCCTCTCAATGTGCGCGAGGCCGCTCTCGGGCTAGGCGTCCCGAACTGGCGTTCGGTCCTCTCCATTACTCTGCGCACTGCCTCCCCGGGTGTCATTACCGGCTGCATGCTGGCCTTTGCCCGGGTCGCCGGGGAGACAGCGCCGTTGCTCTTTACCGCTTTCGGGAATCAGTTTTGGAGCGTGAGCCTCGATCAGCCGATCGCCGCGCTTCCGCTGCAGATTTTCGTCTATGCGATCTCGCCCTATGACGAATGGCACCGTCTTGCCTGGGCCGGCGCACTGGTGTTGATTGTGCTGATCGTGCTATCCGTCGCACTCGTCCGTTACGTAGCGGGCCGCGGAGTTCTGAAAGGGGCAAGCTAGTGGGCGTAGAAATCGAAGTGTCTGACCTGAATGCGTGGTACGGCGCCAATCACACCCTTCAGAGCATCAGCCTGCGGATTCCGGCGAACCACGCCACGGCTCTCATCGGCCCTTCCGGCTGCGGTAAGTCTACGTTCGTGCGCTGCCTCAATCGTATGCACGAGACCAACCCGATTGGCCGCGTCACCGGGACGGTGCGCGTCGGTCCGGTAGATATCTATGCCCAAGCCTCGCCGGTGGAGATTCGCCGCCGGATCGGGATGGTCTTTCAGCGGCCGAACCCATTTCCGACCATGTCGATATACGACAACGTGGCGTCCGGTCTGCGTCTCAATGGATTCCGAAATCGCAAGATCCTCGATGAAGTAGTCGAGCGCTCGCTGCAGCAGGCCGCTCTTTGGGACGAGGTGAAAGACGATCTTAAGAAGAAGTCTGGCGCCAGCCTATCCGGCGGCCAGCAGCAGCGTCTTTGCATCGCGCGCGCTTTGGCTGTGGATCCGGAGGTAATGCTGATGGACGAGCCGGCCTCGGCGCTGGACCCCGTCTCCACGGCGAAGATCGAAGATCTTATCTTTCAGCTCAAGTCGCAGTACACCATTGTGATCGTGACCCACAACATGCAACAAGCGGCGCGGGTCGCGGAGAACACTGGTTTCTTCCTCAATGGCAAACTGGTGGAATTCGACGCAACGCACAAGATCTTCACCAATCCTACCGATAAACGGACTGAGGACTACATAACAGGTAGATTTGGATGATGCGGATTCGATTTCACCGGAAACTCGACGATTTGAAAGAACGGCTTCTGGTCATGGCGGGCATGGCGGAGCAGGCTATCCAGCGGGCCGTTGAGGCCTACCGCGTGCGCGACCTTTCCCTTTGCGACCTGGTTGTCCGTAGCGAGATTTCAATCAACAGTTTCGAGCGCGAGATCGACCAGATGGCGCTTGACTTGCTTGCCATGGAGCAGCCCATGGCGATCGATTTGCGCTTCATCCTGGCGGTCATCAAGATCAACGCAGATCTGGAACGTGTGGGCGACCAGGCGGTGAGCATCAGCGACCGGGTGCGGGATCTTCAGGCCTTCCCGGTAGTGGATCTGCCAGTCGACATTCCACGCATGGCGTCGCTCGCCTCGGCCATGGTACGTAAGGCGCTGCAAGCGTTCATCGAGGCCAATGCGGACCTGGCCACCTCCGTGTTGACCATGGACGACAATGTGGACAAACTCAATGATGCGGCTTTTTTTGCGCTTTCCAACCTGATCAAAGAGCAGCCCCGCTACACTCCCCAGGCCCTGCATGCGCTGATGATCGCCCGCAACCTGGAGCGGGTTGCCGACCACGCGACCAACATCGCAGAGGACGTCATTTTCTGGGTCCGCGGCGCCGACGTTCGCCACCACCTGAGCACCAAAGACTGAACCAAGCGCGTAAAAGCTAGTACTGCTCGGCAGCGGTCTTCGCATTCGCGAAAGCATTCCACTTCTCCCTTAGGCTGGCCCAATGTCCCTCTTGAAAGTAATCGTCCTTGCGGTAGTGCAGGGTCTTGCCGAACTCCTTCCGGTTTCAAGCTCTGCCCATGTCGTCGTGGCCGAGAAGCTTATGGGGCTCGATCCCTCTTCTCCGCAGATGACTCTGCTTCTTGTCATGCTGCATACCGGGACCATGTTCGCGGTGATCGCATTCTTCTGGAACACGTGGAAGAAGGAGTACTTCGCAAGCACGGAAGCATTCAAGCAATTTGCGGTTCACGTGCTATGGGCGACATTGCTTACGGGGATTGTTGGAGAAGCGATCAAAAAGGTCATCGAGAAGACCTTGTTTCGGGGCGCAGAGAAGGCGGAAATCGAACAACTGTTCAGTCATCTTGAGCTGATTGCACCTGCGCTTGCCGCCGCCGGAGTGCTGATCCTCATCGCCGGCCTGGTGGAGAGACGCCAGACCGCCGGACACTCGGGCAGCGGAGATGGAGGTCATCCCGTGACCTTTTACCAGGCCGGTTGGATGGGCGTCGTGCAGGGCTTGGCGCTGCCATTTCGAGGATTTTCCCGCTCCGGCTCTACGATTTCGACTGCCATGTTGGTGGGCGCGACCAAGGAGCGCGCGGAACGGTTCAGCTTCGCCATGGCCGTGGTAATCACGCCGGCAGTCGTCGGCATCGAGGCGCTACGGCTGCAAAAGGCGTCGCACGCTGCGTTGCTGGCTGGATCGCCGATCGACCTGAAAGGGTCGCTACTCTTCAGTCTGTTGGGGATGGTGTTTTCTTTCCTGGCAGGCCTGCTCGCCCTCAAATGGCTGAGCAGTTGGCTTGAGAGCGGCCGGTGGTACCTGTTTGGGATCTACTGTGTGCTAGCTTCAGGGGTCGTTTTCTATCTGCACGCGAGAGGCTTCTAGCCGTACCGAGGTGAGCTGCAGAGGAAGAGGATTGGGAAGCCGTCCTCTTTGTCAGCCAGCCGTAACTTAACAGAGGATCGCTCTATTCAGTGGCGATGAAAACGTCAGATGGAAGCTTGAACCGGGCACTCAATTTCCGCACCTGATCCAGGGTGAGCTTTCGTTGCCCAGCCAGGAACATTGAAACTGCGCTCTCCGATCCGAATTGCGGGATCAAATCGCGCTGTGTAAGGCCCTGCTGTTCAATGAGAAAGCGTACGACTGAAACCGCGTCCGCGGCCGGGACTGAGTAGTGCGCCTGCTCATAACGGTTCACCAGAAGAGTCAGCAGTTCGATTGCCTCCGCTTCAGAGCGAGAGGGGTTCTCAAGAGCGCTTAGCTCAAAGAGAGACTCGGTATACGCTGCAAGCTCCCGATCATTGTGGATGAGGCGAGGAGCGCCGTGGGCAATCATTTCCGCCGGGTTTGCGAGAACCTTCTTCATTTCGTCCCAAACCTCCTATCCCAATTTCCGGGATTGTCATACTCCTTGTGCGTCAGGAAGGATCGGATGTAGACGTGACCTTCGGTCTGTTTCTTATCCCTGGTCTTTGCATAATGGATGACGGTGATAAGCCTGTATCGATTCTGTCGGAAGTTGAACACCACATAGCCATCGACATGATCTGCATCTTTGAATAGGCCGCGAACTTCCGGGAAATTGTGCCATCGGACAGCTTCCACTATCATCGTCCACGCTTTGATTTCATTTGCCGCATCCGGATAGTGATGAATGGCTTCACTCAGATGCTTTCGAGTGACGATGTACACTCATGCAAGGATACTTCACAATATGTGAAGTCGTCAAGCCGGATGGTCTGTCAAGCAACACTCAGAGGCGGAGGCTTATACCCGTAGTTCGCCTCTACCGCGGCTGCGATGCCGAGAACCCGTTCGTCTTCGAAGGGACGGCCTACAATCTGCACGCCGATCGGCAGGCCCTCGGGCGACCAACCTACCGGTACAGCCGCTGCGGGCGCACCCAGCAAATTGAACCACTGGGTATAGCGCATGGCATCGAGATACTTCACTTGCTTGCCTTCCACTTCCCAGGCCCGTTCCCCGTGGCGAAAGGCGGGAATGGCGCATACAGGACAAAGGAGAATGGGACAGCTTTCCATCTCAGCCAGCAGCTTACGCCGCACGTGATCGCAATCCATCCAGGCCGTAAGCAGTTCCTGCGCGGATAGCGGCGGCTCGCTGTGCGCGATCGAGAGGAAGTCAAGGAACGTTGGGCTCAGCTCCGACTGCCGCCCATGGACCAACGGATCGAGAAGCATAGCCCCGCCGCGGACAAAAAACTTCCACCACAATTGCCGCGCCTCCTCCAGCGCGCGGGGCCGAAACGGCCGGACGTTGAAGCCCTGGCTTTCGAGCGTCCGCGCTGCATCCTGCACTGCCTGGCGAGTCTCCGGCGTAACCGGGATGAGGCCGTCGTCTTCAAAGAAGGCGATGGGAACGCGCCGTAAATCTTCCAGCGACTCATTTCTGAGGCCGACCGGCGGGCTCACCGGATCCAGAGCATCCTGCCCGGAGAGAGTGATGAAGAGCAGAGTGACATCGCGGATGGTGCGTGCCATGGGGCCGATCGCGCCAAGAATGGCAAAGGGCCCATCGCACGATGGCAGATGACCACGTGCGGGGATGCGGCCTGGCGTGGGCTTGAGTGAGCATATCCCGGTAAAGTGAGCCGGCTCGCGCACCGAGCCTCCACTATCGCTGCCCAGTCCACCCGCGGAAAGGCCGGCAGCGATCGCCGCCGATTCGCCGCCGCTTGATCCGCCGGCAGTTCGCTTCACGTCCCACGGGTTAGCCGTGGGCCCGTACAGCCGGTTGTCGCTCTCGTAAGCCATCAGGAACTCAGGACAGTTGGTGGTTCCCAGAACCACCGCCCCGGCCCGCTTCATGCGCTCTACCACGGTTGCGTTTTCATGGGGAACATAGCCACGGTGCAGCAGGCTGCCGGTCTCGCAGCGGTATCCGGCGGTGGCGATCGAGGACTTGATGGTGACCGGCAACCCGAAGAGAGGGCCGCGCGAGCCGCTGGAGTTCTCGAGGGCACGGGCCTGTGCACGCACCCGATCGGCGTCGAAATCGACCAGCGCGTGTAGGTCGTGATTCAAACGTTCGATCTGCTGGATGTATTCGCCGGCCAGTTCCAGCGGAGAGATTTGTCCCCGCCTGAGCATGGAGAGCAGCTCGACCGCGGGCATTACCGTGAGGCCGTTCACTGCGCCGGCTTGACCACCGGCGGCAGCATCACGCGCGGCTCGTAGTGAAATGCATATTGCTGCACCCCGCGGCCGGAGTCGAAGCGGTCGTTCCACTCCATCTCGTATTGCATGCGCTGTTCGTCCTGCGGATAATGCTCGCTTGCCGGATAGGGATAAGTGCTCATGCCGTGGAACGGGATGTCGGCAACAGTGAACGGGCTTGCCTCGTAGAAATCCATATCCTTGACGAAGCCGTTGGCGTAGAAAAAGTAATCACGCTTCCAGCCGGGCGCCAACGGAGGCAGGGAAGCAGTGCCGAATTCCAGGTCAATATCTTCACCGCTGCCGAAGATCACGAAGTCTTCGTCGATTGACTTGAGCAAGGGCGTGACTTCTCCGTAGCGGGTATAGCTGCCGCGAGAGCGCGTAAACGGGCCGGTCTGGCTGATGTGCTGATAGTTGTACGTCAAATCGCCGGGCGTCTTGCCATCGATCTGCTCCGGGTAACCGCGAAAGGCAAGCTGCGCGGAAGCCAGGGATAGCTCGGTCTGGCGTATGCGCTGCGGCTCGTCCGGCCCGTTGTCGATCAGCGCCTGGTCCCAGAAGATCTGCAAATTGGTCGTGAGCCGGATGCGGCGAGTGCCCGGCGGAAGTTTGCCGGTTAGATCCACCACGATGGTGCGCGGCAGCCCGGCGGGGAAGCCCATCTCGTTGATGATCCGCTTCCAACTGCCGTTCGGCAACTGCGCTTCCACATAGGGCGGCATCGGCTGCAGGTTCGACTGCCACGCGGCGTACATGGAACTGGCCGAGAAATACTCGATGAAGCCGTGTAGGAACAGCCGCAGCGGATTGGCGGCTGTCCACTCGCCTATATCAAGCGTAAGCGTGTGCTGGTTGGCAAAGCCGGCGAAGGGCAGGTTAGTAAAGTCGCGTACGTACTGGTGATCGCTGGTGCGCAGCAGTGCGGTCACATCGCGGCCCTTATCACCCCATGCTCCGGCAACAGGATGCGCGTTGGCACTCAACACCGCGCGGCCGTCAGCAAAAGGAGCTTCATTGAGAAAGCGCTCGTTGGGATATACCTCCGTGCCCGCAGGATGATCGACTGCTACCAGGCGAACCTGGTCAAGATAATTGACCTCTTCCATCGGCTCACCAAAGCGCAGGCTGAGATATCCCCCACGCGGCCGAAGCTGCGAACCTTCGACCTTGATCCACTCATCGGGATCGGCATTGTTCTTTGCCGTGGGCGAAACCCAGTGGCCAACCACTGCGGCGCCGATCACGTCGGAGATGAATTCGTAGTGGGTTCCATTCCAGGCAAACAGAGTGGGGCAGGAGCTTCCCCGGCGGTCCAGTTCGGTGATGGAAATAGATGTCTTTGTGGCCAGCTCTGTTTCGTCCTGAGGAACACCCGTGGGCCACAGAATTCTCACCATGTCGGCGTGTTCCGCACTGCCAATGCCGGCAAGTAGCTGCTGCGCTCCCTGGCTGAGATAACCGGAGGCTCCAGCGATCTCGAACTTTTGCCAGACGCCATCGGCAAAGACTTCTACCTTGGCGCCGATTGCCGTTTTGTTGTCGGCAACGCCCTTCATCGAAATCAGCACGGAGTGATTTCGATTGCCGCCCTGGTTGTGCAGGAGCAAGGGGTCCCCGTTTGGCTGGGTAACGATCAGGTCGGCAACACCGTCGCCGTCTACATCAGCGGCAATCAGGGCTCGCGGCTGAACCAGCTTCACCTGGTCGAGCTTCACTTGCGCGGTCACATCCTCAAAGCCCGCCGGCCCGCGATTCCGCAATGCGCGCAACTCCGGCCCATGGGGTGTTTCGACCGCGGCCACCAGGTCGAGCCAGCCATCGTTGTCGAGATCGATGGCGGTCAGGCCCCAACCCGCAGTCAGGTTCTGCACCGGTAAAGGGACGCGTTCAAAGCGCTTGCCCTGCACGTTGCGCCACAGCGAAATGCCCGGGCTGCCGGAGTGGGTGAGGGCTACATCCATCCACCCATCCTTGTTGAAGTCGAGCACTACAGCGCCCACCGTTGGCGAAAGGCCAGTGTCGGCAAAGAGCGGAGAAGACTTGAACTGTCCCTCGCGAGGGTTGGCGAAGAATGTGGGTGCCTGGCCTGATCCGGTGACCAGCAGATCAACCGCGCGATCGTTATTAAGGTCAGACAGGGTTGCGGATACGGTCGTGCCTTCGCCCCCGAGGCCCGTTTGCTCCGTCCAGTTGGTGAAGGTGCCGTTGCCATTGTTGCGCCACAAAACGTTGGGCTTGGCTCCAGCCGCTGATGGTTGGCCGGTCACAAAGAGGTCCAGGTCGCCGTCGTGGTCGTAATCAACGAAGGTGATGCCCGCAGGCTGGTTGGCCGGTTGCACACCCGCGGCCGCGGTTACATCGGTGAATTTGCCACCGCCATGGTTTTTGAACAGCAGCACGCGATCGCTCATAGCCACGGCGACATCGGGCAGACCGTCGTTGTCGAAGTCGCCGACCGTGCAGGCCACGCCGGTCCCGCTGGCGACCAGGCCGGTCTGCGAACTGGGCACCAGGGTGAAGCTTCCGCTCCCGGATTTCGCATAAGTCCGGATGGCATCCGGGCCGGATGCCATCACCAGGAGGTACGACTGTTCTCCCGCCGGCATAACGAGGCATGCTCCGCCTTGCGGGCGATCGCTTGGCTTAGCCCCGACAGCTGCTGTGTGGTCGATGGTCTGCGCGGTGAAGGTGACAGGAATCATCGGACCCACTTGCGGGTTCACGGTCGGCGCATCCTGTACCAGCGAGTAGTGCCCCTCATCGCCATAGGTGTGTGCCAAGGGAGAGCCGATCTTCTTCTGGTTCAGCGTTTCGAAGCGCTTGAAAGCAGCGGCGGCCTCATCTCGCCGGCCCAGGCGCTGTAGTGCTTTGGCCAAGCCAAACTGAGCCGATGCATGAATGGGGCTCAGCCGCAAAGCAGTTTGGAATTCTGTCAGAGCCTGCTCCGGTTGATGCAGTTCGAGCAGGACGGAACCCAGGAAGTAGTGCGTGTCCGCGTCGTCCGGATCAAGGGCCGCCGCCTTTTGAAAGCTTTCCAGGGAGTGCGGATAATCGGCTTCGATGCGGTACAAAATGCCCAGCGCGTACCAGATGTGAGGATCCTTCGGGTCCTGGGCGGCAGCTTGTTCAAGCGCCTGCTTGGCTTCCGGCATTCTCTGCAGGTAGATCAGCGCGATGCCGCGGTTCACCTCGGCATGGACCAGCGAGGGATCAAGCTGGTAGGCCTCAGCGAATTTCGCCTGCGCCTTATCCAGCAACTGCTGATTCATCAGGGCAGTGCCGAAGTTGTTTATCTTCGCTGCTTGGGCCTGCTTGGACGGGGTAACGTCCGCGTTGCCGGCGGTTACGGCGATAAGAAGTACGGCGAAGAGTACCAGGCCCGACAGGGCGCTGCGGGACGATGAAGCTACGGCTGGGGGACGCATTCTGCTCCGGCTGCGATCAAATTGTCGCTAGAGAATCCATCCTCGACTATAGAACACGGCGTTAGGGTTGGAAATGGCAGATTCAATTCGCTTTAGCAAAGTCGCAAATCAGCTCAAGGAGCTTGACCGGGTAACAGTAGGCGGCCCAGGGTCTTACAAACCGTCTCCACTGCTCCTGTTTCGATGTTGTTGAAGAAGGGAAGCGCAATGGTGCGTAAAGCTTCGGCCTCAGTAACCGGCAGGTTGGCGGAATTTCGCCACGCCGCATAGCTGGGCTGTAAGTGAATGGGAGCGAAGTACCGCCCGGAGGCGACGCCGGCGTCGGCCAATCCGCGCATCACCGTCTCCCGTTTTATGCCAGCGCCGTTATTCAAGCGTACGACGTAGACAAACCAACTGACGCGGCCCTCAGAGACCGAAAGGGGTGGAAGAGTAAGCTCCTGATACCGGCTGAGCCGCTGGTCATATGCCGAGGCAGCGGCCTCTCTCTTCTGCAGGATCTCTTCCAGTCTCGACATCTGCGCCAGCCCTAACGCGCAATTAATCTCGGAAATGCGATAGTTGTACCCCAGCTCCGTATGTTGAAACCAGTCCTCGGTTTCATACCGTCCCTGGTTGCGCAGGGCTCGGATGCGCCGGGCGAGCGCTTCATCTCGCGTCACCACCATGCCGCCCTCGCCGGTGGTGATTTGCTTGTTGGGGTAAAAGGCGAAGACACCGGCATGTCCCATGGAGCCGGCCTTGCGGCCGCGGTGCTCGGCCCCGATCGCCTCGCAGGCATCCTCAATCACCAACAGCCCGCGTCTTTCGGCGATCTCGAGTATGGTCGAAATATCCGCGGGGACCCCAAAGTTGTGGACGACCAGGATAGCTCGCGTCCTGGGGGTGATGGCTTCTTCAACCCTCTGCGGGTCGATATTCAGCGTGGCCGGATCGATATCGGCAAAGACCGGGGTGGCACGCTCATAACGAATGGCGTTTGCGGCAGCGATAAACGCGAATGAAGGAACGATGACCTCGTCCCCCTCACCGATGTCCAGAGCGCGGAAGCAAAGATGCAGCCCCGCTGTTCCGGAACTGACGGCCACGGCGTGGGGCACGGAAACGTATGTGGCAACCGCCGCCTCAAATTGTTCGCTGACCGGGCCGAGACTGAGCCGCGGGGTACGGAGCACAGCAACCACTGCTTCAATCTCAGCCTCAGTTATGTCGGGTGCGGACAAGGGTATCTTCATGGAGTCGTGTTTGCGTGCTTCACCAGCAACTCTGCAGAGAGGGGAACGGTTGTGAGCACCTGCACGATCTTCTCCGATGCAACCCCATCCCCATATGGATTGGTCATGCCCGCGAGCGACTCGTGAAAGTCACGGCTCATGGCCTGGGCAATTTTTGCCAGGATGGCGCTAGTCTCCGGCTCGGCATCCAGCACATTGCGGGCCCGTTCGCGGCCCCTCTGCCGGAAACCCACATTCACCACCGGCAAACGAAACGATGCAGCCTCCATAATGCCACTGCTGGAGTTACCGATGAGCAGCGCAACCTGGCGCAGCAGGCTCCAGTAAGTCACCGAGTCCAGATTGACGAAGACCCTGGCGTCGCTGCGGGTGGAGAGGAAGGCTCGCGTCCGCTCCAGCAGCGCATGGCTGCCCGCATCAGCATTGGGGTAGCAAAAGAGTATTTGCGCGTCTACTTCTCGCAAGGCGGCAAAGAGGGAATCGGCCTCCTGGGTTGTATCGCGCAGGATGGTCACCGGATGATATGCGACCACGACCGTAGGGCGTTGGAGATCAAGTTCAAGTCGTCCTTCAAGTTCGTGGATGCCGAGCAAGCGGCTGCGGCGAAGATGGTCGAGCGAGGGAGCGCCGGCGCGGTGGACCCTCCAGGGTTCCTCACCCATCGCGATCACGCGCGCCCGCGCTGTTTCGGTTGAAGTGAAGTGGATATGGCTCATTTTGGTGAGCGCGTTTCTCACTGCATCGTCGATGGCCCCCTCGCTGATCTCACCACCTTCAATATGTGCGATGGGAATACGCAGCGTGAGAGCCACAGCCGCGGGGGCGAGCATTTCATAGCGATCCGCGATCAGGAGCAGCAGATCAGGCCGCATCTGCCCCAACAGATCGGCCAGGGAAAGCACAGCCACGCCCAGCGTCTTTGCCATGCCCACATCGGTATCTGAGCTGAGCAGGCACTCGAGCCGGGCGGCGATGGGGAAACCATCCTTCTCAATCTCTTTTACCGTCTCACCGAACTGGGGAGAGAGATGTGCTCCCAGGACGATCAGTTTCAGGTCGACGTCTTCATGCTGCGCGAGGTCATGCAAAGGCCAATAAAGGTGGCTATAGTCGGCGCGGGAACTGGTCACTACCGCAATCGTCCGCTTCATGCCGTTTCTCCAGCCGCTGCCAGCATGAGCGCGCTCGGCCGATACTCGGGCACCGCGCGCAAAACCGCTGCCAATAGTTGCTCCAGGGAACGTTGCCGGCAGGCCTGCTGCAGTTGTCGCAGAATCTCATCTAAAGCTGTGGCAGGCAGACAGGGGCTTTCGACCGCTCGCAGCAGTTGCCCGGATTCCGCATGGGCAACGTAGGATTCGCGGTCAGAGAGGAGTGCCTCACACATCTTGTCGCCCGGACGCAGTTGGGTAAAGACAATGGGCACCTGACCAGCGCCGTCCATCAGATGCTGCGCCAGCGCTTCCACCGGCACGGGCCTCCCTAACTCCGGCACCAGTATGCCTTGTGGGGTCTTCGCTGAAGCCGCGTGCAGCAGCAGGCTAACCGCGTCGGCGGTGGTGAGGAAGTAGCGCCGGACCTCGGGATGGGTAACGGTTATGGGCTGCCCGGAGAGCATTTGCTTTAGAAAGAGAGGAACGATACTCCCTTCTGAACCGAGCACATTGCCCAGGCGCACTGCCTTCATCCGGGCGGACGCAGCGCGCGGCGCCAGCATAACCAACTCGGCGATCCTCTTGGACGCGCCCATGATGCTGACCGGGTCAACGGCCTTGTCGGTAGAGAGCAGAATCAACAGCTCAGTCTCAGTATTGGCAATGGCAGCCTCCACCAGCAGGTGAGTGCCGATCGCATTGTTCTCGATCGCAGCAAAGGGATTTTGCTCCATCAGAGGAACATGCTTGAAAGCGGCTGCGTGATAAACAATCTGGGGACGGTAACGGCTGAATAGTTCAACCAGCAGGGCGGGCTGAGAGACGCTGCCCAGGACAGACACATGCTGGATCGGGCGGGACAGCTGCCGCAGGGCGGTGTCGATTTCATAAAGATTCCGCTCCGCAGCTTCCAGCAACACCAACTGCTTCGGAGCAAACTCAGCGATGCCGCGGGTCAAGGCAGAGCCGATCCAGCCGCCGGCCCCGGTGATCAGAATCCGTTTGCCTTGCAGCGAAGTGGCCGCCTGTGCTCGTTCGAGAGCGACCGGGGCGCGATTGAGAAAGCTTTCCCATTCGTGAGCGGGAAGCTTTGCTGCTAAGTCGTTGTTTCCATCGTGGATGCTCGTCATGTCACCGTTCAGTTCAGCCCTTTCATTATGAGGCAGGGCAGCCACTGCCCCTCAAGAGGCATCTTTATACAAAGTGACCCGCGAATAGGTTCGCGGGCGAAAAGAATTGGCTGGGGAGGGGAGCGGGTTTTCGCGATTTCCTCCGCTTGCCGTCGGCCAAGGAGAATCGCAGCAACCGACGGACCTTTCCCGGCAATTCACGAACACGCGACGTTGACCCCTCGAATCATGGAGGGGTGGGGAAACCAGGGCCGGCTGAAGCCGGCCTTTTCCTTGGTGCGCCCGGCAGGGCGCGCTCACTTGGGGGTGCAAGTCCCCTACACACCCGGCAAGGGGAAGTGTTAGCTGAACGGCAAGGGTGTCCGTCGCGAGGCGGAATCTGGAGGAAGCTGTAAGCAAAGCGCTGGCCTGACGAACAGGAAGCGGATATGAGGCGGCACAGCAGGGTGAGCGGGCCAATAGACGCAAAGCCCACTACTTGCACGGAAGGCTGTGACGTAAATCCGACAGGCATAAGCGTGAAGGTGAGTGCGTAATACCCGGGGAGATCTGGCGGTTTGCCTCTGGGCTACCGGCGTCGAGAGGCGCCGGGAAGAACTGCCAGAAGTCAGCAGAGGCCATATTAGTTCTGCGCAAGCAGAGCGAAGGGCGGAACGTGAAGTACGGGAGTAGGACAGCAGACCTCGATGCGAGACGAAGAAGCAGGAGCATACGCAAGTGTGGCCAGGGCGGAAGTAGGCAAGCGGAACTTGCCGGGAATCGCCTCTGGTGCTGAGGCTCGGACGGCGGCTGATGGGGGAACGAAACCGGAGGAGCTACGGCTGATGGAAGCCGTGGTAGAACGCAGCAACATGCTGTGTGCTTATGAGCGGGTGGTGAAGAACCAAGGCGCACCGGGAGTCGATGGACTGACGGTGGCCGGACTGAAGCCATGGCTACAGGCACACTGGTCGAAAGTAAGACAGGCGCTGTTGGCGGGCGAGTATATGCCGGCGGCGGTGCGCACGGTGGACATACCGAAGCCGCAAGGCGGGGTACGGACGCTGGGCATCCCGACGGTGTTAGACCGGCTGATACAACAGGCACTCAATCAGGTACTTCAACCGCTGTTCGACCCGGAGTTCTCTCCGTCGAGCTATGGCTTTCGAGCTGGACGCAACGCGCACCAAGCCGTGCAGGCGGCAAGGAGCTACGTTGCGGAGGGCAAGCGATGGGTCGTGGATATGGACTTGGAGAAGTTCTTCGACCGTGTGAATCATGATGTGCTGATGGCACGCGTGGGACGCAAGGTAAAGGACGAACGGGTCAGCAAGCTGATCCGACGCTATCTGGAAGCGGGACTGATGGAAGGCGGGGTAGCGAGTGCGCGGAGCGAAGGGACGCCCCAAGGGGGTCCTCTCTCTCCGCTACTCTCCAATATCCTGCTCGACGATCTGGACCGCGAACTGGAAAAGCGTGGGCATCGCTTTTGCCGCTATGCGGACGACTGCAACATTTACGTCGGCTGCCAGCGGAGTGGGCAGCGGGTGATGCAAGCGATCACGGCGTTTCTGGAGCGGAGACTGAAGTTGCAGGTCAATGCGGCCAAGAGCGCGGTGGCGCCACCGTGGGAGCGTAAGTTCTTGGGCTACAGCATGACACGGCACAGTAAACCGAAACTCAAAATCGCGCAACCCAGCCGCGAGCGCTTGGCGGAGAAGATTCGCCAGACGTTGCGGGCGACCCGTGGGCAAAGCTTGAAACAAACCATCGAGCGACTCAATCCCGTCTTGCGAGGCTGGGCCGTGTACTTCCGGCTCACGGAACAAAAGGGTGTGTTGGAAGACCTCGATGGCTGGATCAGGCACAAGCTGCGGACCCGGCTGTGGCGGCAATGGAAGCGCGTTTGTACACGGGCTCAGCACCTGATGCGAGCCGGGCTTCGCAGGGTGCAGGCGTGGCAATCGGCCACCAATGGGCACGGCCCATGGTGGAATGGAGATGCCTCGCATATGCACTTGGCTTACCCCAAGTCTTGGTTCGACCGTTTGGGGCTGGTTTCGCTGTTGGATACTCAACAGCGCTTCTCGTCTGCTTCATGAACCGCCGGATGCGGAACCGCACGTCCGGTGGTGTGGGAGGACGGCGGGGGTGACCCCGCCTCCTACCCGATGTGCGCCGCACAAATGGGTGCGCCTCGTGATGCCGACTCGCGGACGACTGGCAACCAATTGAGCTCGCAAGTCCTCCGATATTGGAGCGGTGTCCCTTCTCGCAATACTTCTCTAAAGGTTATTTTCGATGGCTGCAGTTCTACGGGCGTTTTTTGGTTACTTGTTTTTGGTCATGGTTGTCCGCATCGTAGGGCGGCGGCCCGGCAAACAAATGACGCCTTTTGAGTTTGTGCTGATCTTCTTCATCGGTGGGCTTGCGCTTACCGCGATCGTAGGGGATGAAGTCTCTTTTACCAATGCCTTATGCCAGATCATTACGGTGGGTTTAGGACACTATAGCTTGGCTTGGGCTCGATCGAAGTCGTCACGCTTTGCCAGGCTAGTGGATGGAACTCCACTGATTCTTCTTGAGAACCAAACCTGGCGCGCCGAGACATTGAGGCAGATGCGTATCAAAGACGATGATGTGATGGCCTCAGCGCGCGACTCGGGGATAAAAACCCTGCAAGAAATTGACCGCGCGGTTCTTGAGCGCAATGGGGAAATCAGCGTTTCTCAGTTGCAACCAGGCTCGTAAACCACAGCATGCAGGGCTGTTCACCCAGGATACAGTTATGGCTACAAAACCCTTTACCAAACCGGTTGATGACACGGTCGCCAAAGTCGATAATGAGGTCGCGGTCGGCGAAGACCTCGACTTTCAAAGGAAGTGGTGGCGTTTCGAGAATGCTGCCTGGGTCATTTTCACTCTGATCATCATTCTCGACTTAGCCGGTCTATTCGGGCGAGGTCCTATCGCCAAGGCTGAGCGCCGCACCGCGGACGGAACCATGGATGTGAAATATGAACGTATAGAACGCACGGACTCTCCATCCATCATGAGTATCGAATTTGGACCATCGGCGATTCAACAGGGCAAGATCCAACTATACGTCAGCAGTAGCCTGGTCAAATCGTTAGGAACTCAGCGGGTTATCCCTGCTCCGCAAAATACCGTTATCGGGGAAGGAGGACTAACTTATACCTTTCCCGCCACCAAGCCTCCGGCCAGCGTAGATCTCGCACTGCAGCCATCTGGCCCAGGCATTTATGACTTCACTGTCGGTGTCGTAGGCGGCCAGCCCGTACACGCGAGGATTGTCGTCGTTCCTTGAGGGTTTAGCATGTCTACCATCATCCACGCGGTTTTTGGATATATTTTCCTGCTGCTCATTGTGCGCTTGCTTAGCCGGCGCCCCGGCGGACAACTGACACTCTTCGAGTTCGTCATCGTCTTCCTGATCGGCGGGGTCATCATTCTGAGCACTGTTGGGAAAGATCGCTCGATTACAAATTGCGCCACTGCCATCCTCACTGTGGGACTTATGCATTGGCTGGTAGCCAGCATCAAAGAGAAGTATCCCCGTTTTGGGGCCGCAGTCGACGGTACCCCGCTCACCTTGCTGAAGAATGGCGAGTGGCAGCTTGAGGTGATGAAGGGCATGCGCATTGATCGAGAGGACGTAATGGCAGCCGCCCGCACAAAAGGAGTCACCTCTATCTACGACGTTGCCTACGCGATTCTCGAACGCAATGGAGCCATCAGCATCATAAAAAACGAGAAGTAGTTTGCGGCGCTGCAACCTCTAATCGGCGTTGCGGAACGAGTCCATGGCGAAAGTAAGTACGAACAAAGGCCCCCGAACCTCCGAAAACCAAACCGTCGAAACCGATGTACCTGCTCGCCTGGATCGCCTTCCCTGGAGCCGCTGGCACACACGCATCATCTTTGCGCTCGGAACCTCCTGGCTGCTGGATGGCCTGGAGGTGACCCTGGTCGGCTCGCTCTCCGGTGTTCTGGAAAGCAAGAACGGACTCTCCCTCACCGATCCGCAGGTCACCTCGGCAGCCACGTTCTATCTTGCCGGAGCCGTAATGGGAGCCATTCTCTTCGGCTACCTCACAGACCGGCTAGGCCGCAAGAAGCTCTTTCTGGTTACGTTGGCTACCTATTCACTCGCCACCATCGCCAGTGCATTCTCCTGGAATTTTCTGAGCTTTGCCATTTTCCGATTCTTCACGGGTTGTGGGATCGGAGGAGAATACTCCGCCATCAACTCGGCGGTGGACGAGCTTATTCCCGGCAAGGTGCGCGGCACTGTAGATCTGGTAGTCAATGGAACGTTTTGGGTCGGTGCGACTACGGGCTCACTCGCAGCGATGTTCCTGCTTCATGGCCATGGGCTATCCCCCGACACCAGCTGGCGCTATGCATTCGGGGTCGGCGGCAGCCTGGGTGCGGCGGTACTGATCCTGCGACTCTATGTTCCGGAAAGCCCCCGCTGGCTAATGCTGCGCGGTTATGAGGAACAGGCTAACAAGGTAGTCAAAGAGATCGAAGACAAGGTATCGAAAGGCAACCCCGGCAGCCTGCCCCCGCCAGAGGGAAAGAAACTCAAAATCATCGTCCGCGATCACACGCCGCTCAAAGAGATTTTTCGCAATATGATGGGCGATAACCGTCAGAGATCGTTTCTGGCTTTGACGCTCATGGTGGGTCAAGCCTTCTTTTTCAATGCCGTCTTTTTTACCTATGCGCTGGTGGTGAAGAAGTTCTTTCACGTAAGCAACGACGATCTGCCACGATACCTATTGCCATTCGCGATCGGCAGTTTCCTTGGTCCTATGATCCTCGGGCCTCTGTTCGACAAGATCGGACGCAAACCAATGATTACCGCGACCTATGGGACCGCCGGACTTCTCCTTCTAGGTGTAATCTACCCATTCGCTCATGGCATGATCGGCACCCGTGGATTGGGTATTTGCTTCACCCTGATTTTCTTCATTGCGTCCTCCGCAGCCAGTGCCGCTTATTTGACGGTGAGCGAAATTTTTCCGCTCGAGATACGTGCCTTCGCTATTGCCGTTTTCTACTCTATGGGAACGCTGGTCGGGGGCGTGGGCGCGCCACTCCTGTTTGGTTTTCTCATTGCCAGTGGCTCCCGAACATACGTAGGCCTGGGATATCTAGTAGGGGGAGTGCTTATGGTCGCCGGAGCAGTCTGCGAGCACTTTATCGGAATAGAAGCAGCGGGCAAGTCGCTGGAAACGATTTCTTCGCCGTTGCAAAGTGCTAAGTAGGCGTGGGGGAAGTGAGTCCCGAAGGACGGCTGAAAATTTCCCAGGACGCCAGTCCTGGACATTCTCATCACCCAGCTGTCCAAATAGCGAATAAATCGGGCTTTTCTTCGGGCGTTGATTATATGAAACAGTGTTAGTCTCAAAAGAGAATCGGTCGGTTTTGACGGTCACCCGTCAGCATCGCGTGCGGTCCGGTTCACCCAGGACTGGCGTCCTGGGAAATTCCTCAGTCATGGCTGTCCAAATTAGCGGCAGAGATGGCGGTTGAGCCATGTAATTCGCTGGAAAGATTCGAGAGGAGCCAGAGCGAAGGAAAGCGGGTTGCCAAGTCATCACGAAGCATATTGCGATCTGCGTCTTTATCAGCAACAACGCTTCATGGCGAGGGAGAGAAACCGCAGGTCCCTCCACTACGCTCCCCCGGATTTCCTGTCGAGATTGATGGCATTGGCGAATTTCATGCGGCTTTCCCTACGGAAAGCCGCATACGTGGTTGTTGATGAGTGCCGCGTGGTAGGAAATCCGGGTACGCTCCGGTCGGGATGACAATTTTGTTGAGGGAATTGGCCTTGGCCCCGGTCAACGGAACTAGCAGCCGGTGGCACAACAAAATTGTCATCCCGACCGGAGCGCAGCGTAGTGGAGGGACCTGCGGTTTCTCTCCCTCGCCATGAAGCGTTGTTGCTGATAAAGGCAAAACAGGAGCGCCCCCGAAAGCTTATTGGGACAAGTGTAATTCTCGGTCGTCCCTGCGGGACTGGACTTAGTTCCCATACCTACCCAGCACTGCGTGCTGGGCTACCCTCAGCCGTCCCTTCGGGACTTAATTCTGGACCGGCTGGTTCTCACGCAGGCACTTTTTCCCCGCTATCCGTCTCCTATGCAGGGAGCTCGGCCGCGCTGGGAAAGTCGTGCTGCTGCCGCCCAAGGTCGCCATCGTACTTCACACTGCTTTTGAAGAGTTCATAGCGGCCGTCATCGAACTGTTTCGCATAGGAGCGCAGCTCACTGATCTGTTGTTCAGACAGCGGTTTGAAATTGCGCAGGATCTCAAGGTTCTGATCCAGAACACGCATGGAATCCATGCCGCTGATGGTGGTCGACACGCCGGGCAGGCTCATGGCAAACGTCAACGCCTCGGTGGGAGTCAGCGCGCCTTGCGAGATCATTTCCCCCGACCCACCCATGCTTTTCATGCCGAAGACCGCCAGTCCGCGCTGCGCGGCCACGGGCAAGACTTCCTGCTGAAAACTTCGATAGCTGTAGTCGAAGGGATTCAAAGGCATCTGTATCGTGTCAAAGGGAAAGCCGCCATTGAGCATGGCGAGGTGGATGGAAGGATTCTTGTGGCCGGTGAAGCCAACGAAGCGAACTTTGCCCTGCTGCTTGGCTGCGGCCAGCGCCTCCAGAACGCCGTCCGGCGCATAACACTTTTCCGGATCGTTATAGTACACCACCTCGTGAACCTGCCATACATCCAGGTGATCCGTCTGCAGGCGAGTCAGCGACTCCTCCAGCATTCGCATGGCGACGTCCTTCTTCCGGCCATGTGTGCAGACCTTGGTCATCACGATTGCTTTATCACGCTTGCCCTTGAGCGCTGCGCCAAGGCGCTCTTCGCTGGCGCCTTTGTAGTACTCCCACGCGTTGTCAAAAAAATTGATTCCATGATCCAGGGCCTTCGCAACCATGCTGTTGACTTCCGGTTGTCCAGCCACGGCGCCCAGGTGGAATCCACCGACACCGAGAATGGAAACCCGAAGCCCGGTCTTCCCCATCGGGCGTTGCGGCGCCTGGAACTCCGCAACCTCTCCTTCGCTCTCTCCCGGCGCGTTGGGCACGATAGGATTCGCTTGTCCTTGCGGCGCATTGCTCTGTCCCTTGGCGGCCGCTGCGGAGATCATGGAAACTGCACCAGTCATCGCGACACCTTTCAAAAACCCTCGGCGGCTTTCCCTGCCTTCAGCATTGCTCTTCAATCGTGAGCCCTTTTACCTATGTACGGAAATTAATCTGACACCTGCGGGAACGGCCGCCCTGTGTTCTGGGTGGCGTAAACCAGTTGCTTCACCTCGATCTGCTCCATATCGAGGGGAAACTCGTGGGCCAAGCGCGCTTCGGGGTTGTCAAACTTGATGGAAGTCTTATAAAGCTCAAAATGGCCATCGCCGGCATACGGCTTTGCCCGGTCGCGCAGGGACTGCATTTCCGAGGATGAGAGCGGGGTGAAACCCCGGGCGATCGCCAGATTCTGTTCCAGGATCGGCATCTCTGAAACACCTGAGATCGTGGTCGCTACCGGGAGGCTCATGGCATATTGAAGCAGCTCCCTGGCCGTGAATACGCCCTTTTGCACCGGCTCCCCATGCCCTCCGATCGGTTTCATGCCCAGCGGCGCGATCCCGCGGCTGTTCAGCACGGGCAGCACCTTCTGCTCGAAAGAAAAGAAATTGGCGTCGAAGGGATTGAGCGGCATTTGCACAGCATCGAAGGGGAAGCCCGTGTTCAGCATGGCGAGATGAATGTCAGGATCCTTATGCCCACTAAAGCCTACGAAGCGTACCTTACCTGCCTCTTTGGCTTTGTGTAGCGCTTCGGCTGCGCCATTCGGCCTGATAAATTCCCGAGGATCGTTCTGGAAGGACACTCCATGAATTTGCCACAGGTCGAGGTGGTCTGTTTGTAGCCGTCGCAGCGACTGCTCCAGCATCTGCATGGCCAGCGATGCATCGCGGCCGTGCGTGCACACCTTGGTCATGAGGAATGCGCGATCGCGCAAGCCGCGCAGGCCCTTGCCCAGCCAGTCTTCCGACTTGCCCCGGTTGTATTCCCAGCAGCAATCGTAGAAGGTTATGCCACCATCGAATGCGCGATGGACAATTTCGACCGCGGTGGCCTCGTCTTTGGCTGCACCCAGGTGATGGCCGCCGAGCCCCAGGGCGGAAATCTTCACGTCTGTTTTACCGAAGTTGCGGAGGGGGATCATCGAACTCACCATCCCATAGATGCGTTGCCATTCGATTTTCGCCGCTTTTTTTTGGGCGATGGCGTCTGGCAGCAAATGTCGCGTTTATAGGATGAAGCCAGGTAAGCGCTGATCTGGTTTCGTGCAAACGGACACTGGCCAGTGTTTGCATCTCCCTCTCCCGCATCTCTATAAAGAAGGCTTATTCGATGAATGTGCTGGTAATGAATCCAGGCACACATCAAGCGCTCCGGGACTTCTTGGGATATCGGAAAAATCTCTCGATACCCGGGTTCTGATGAAGGATTACGGCAAAGATCCTCGAGTGAGACTGGCCATGGATATGTTCTCGTATCGGGTGGTCAAGGCTGTCGGGGCATATCTCTGTGCCCCGGGGCGGCGCGGATACGGTAGTTTTTGGAGGCGGAATCGGCGAAAACACGCCGCTTGTCCGGGAAAGGGTGTGCGCGGCCCTGCGCTGGTGTGGTTTGGAGATGGACGCCGAAAAGAATAGCGCGCTCATCGACGGCGAGGGCAAGCTCTCCACCGAAAACTCTCCTCTTGAGGTCCTGGTCGTTGTTACCGAAGAAGGGTTGCAGATCGCGCATGAGTGCAGTCGAGCCTTGGCTGGAGCTTCCGCTCTTTAGATGGCAAAAGAATGTGGCGTCATTTGACGCTTTTCTGACCGAGTACCCTCCAGTACCCTCGCGATAGTAGACATCTATTATCAGGCGGTGACAGCCGCCTTTTTCAGAGGGCCGGCAATTAAGCTTTCGATCCCTAACCTAGGCGCACAGAGCTCGAGTAAAGAAATGAGTGGCCGATTGCTATCAGGAAGAGTAATCCCGTTTTCACCCCCTGTTGATCATCCCTACGCCGCTGCCAAGCAGCCGCATATCGTGGTCCAGATTGGCCGGGATGAGGAGCTTTTGCGGCTGCGGGCCATGGTCATCAGTTCTGCGGGATATACCGTTCACTCCATGACTCCGGACCAGGCAACCGCAGAACTCAAGAAGGCGCAAGAGGTTTGCGTCTGGGTTTTTTGTCACACGCTCGAGTTCTTCGAACTGGCCCTCTTGGCAGCCGCCATTCGCAAGGCCCGGCCTGGGGATAAGCTCCTCCGGCTGACCGGCCTTAACGATGTCCGGCAAGTGCCCGGGCTCTTTGACAAATTGCTGGAACCGGTCAAGGGGGTCGATGATCTGCTCAGGATGATCGACGATTTGGCCAAACAGTAGCCGCCCGGTCATCCGGAGGCGTAAACAGGACCATGCTGGCTGATTTCATTGATCGGACCGCTTAAAGGCATCGACACGGAAAAGGCCGTCCCCCGAGCTTTACCCTCCGTAGAGCTACGCCAACGAATTTTGCCCCCGTGTTTTTCCACGATGGTTTTGCATATCCACAGACCCAGGCCGTTGCCTGCTTCGGCCTTATCGCTTTGAAAGGCTTCGAACAAGCGCGCCCGTATGCCCACTGGGATGCCTCGCCCGTTGTCCGCGACCGTCAAACGGCTGTTTTTCCCCGATGCCCGAAGGCGCAAGCAGAGCATGCCGCCAGCGGGAAGCGCCTCGGCGGAATTGCGCACCAAGTTGGAAACCAGCTGAAGAAAGTCACCCGGATAGATCATGGCCACCAGCATATCCGGCAGCTCCTTCCGCACCTGGATCCGTTTCTCCTCCAGCAAAGCGGAGTGGTAGCGCAACGCCGTCTCCACCAGGGGAACCAAATCCTTGGTCTGCATCTGTGGCGTATCTCGAAAAAAGGAAAGGGTTTGGCGGGCGATGTACTGGATACGAACCAGTTGTTCTTCGATTTGCGCAGCGTGGGCGCGGACCAATTCAGGGTGATCTGCTTCCTTTCCGATGAGGTAGACAAGGTCAGCGATCGCCTGCGAAGGATTGTTGATTTCGTGCATCACCGAAGCGGCGAGCCGGCCTGCCATGGCAAGCTTTTCCGAACGGCGTAAGGCGTTTTCCAGGCGCAACGTTCGCTCGTCGCCGGGAGGGTCGCGTGTGGGTGTAACCGGTAGTATCTCCTTCATAGCGACTCGCCTCCGCTGCAGCATGATTATGTAGAAGGCCTTGAGGGGTGGGGGGGTTGGCCGGACGCAGTGAAAAGGGTTGTTATCAAAGAGCCGCGGCTCGAAATGTCACTTACGTCGTGATCCTCCAGAAGTTTTGCTCCGGCCCTTCTTTAGAGGCGCCGGAGCGCTGACTGCCACTCGCCCGTCTGCTCCATCCGGCTGGCCGGAGGTATTCCCCACCTCACTCACCACGCTGAGCACCACGCCGTCGATTCGGTTATCTATAGTTCTGTAGGGAACGATACGGAGGATACACCACTTTCCTTCATTGTCCTGAACACTGAATTGTTTGGACTGGACTTGTTGGATGACGTCGAGCAGATTCTGTTCCAGGTCGCCCATGTCGATTTTGAGCCTTAACCTCGGCATGGGGCGGCCGATATCATGGGAGTTAAGACCGAGCGCTGCGCCCGCCTGAGGCGTGAAACGGCGAACACTCAGATCGGCGCTCAGCATAACAATCGGCAGATTTACGCTATATAGCAGGTTGGTAAGGTCATTGTTCAGTTGGGTGAGGAGTTCGTTGCGATGCTGCATCTCCTCGTTGACAGTATGCAGTTCCTCGTTGGCCGATTCCAATTCTTCTTTTGAAGTCTGTAGCTCCTCGTTTGCGCTCTGCAGCTCTTCGTTGCCCGATTGAATCTCTTCATTGGCTGATTGCAGTTCCTCGTTGGTACCTTCCTGAGACTCGATAATTGACTGCAGATACTCTCGGGTTGCTGCTAATTCCTGCCCCAAATGGATGATATGTCTCGCCAGCGAAGACTGTTCCTCAGTCAACGGGTCAAGCGCCCGGGAGTTGGCCGGGTCATTCAACATTCCTGGCGCGGGCAGCCGATCGCTAGCGGAGGAACTACTTTCGAAGATAATCAGGAAGCTGTACTGCTCCTGGCTGGAAACCTTGAAGGGAATAACCCGGACGGTGACAGCATTGCTTTTTCCATCCTCGTCCGCTCGCACATCCTGCCGTACGGCTTCAAACCCTTTCTCTCGTGCTTCTTCGATCGCGCTTCGCAGCTCAAACAGCAACCCGGGCCGCGCCATCTTCAGCAGGTTGAGGCTCGCTTTTCCCGGAGGGAGTTCCAAAAACGAAGCCGTATGCCCCCTAGTCTGGAGAATGTCGAGCTGATGATTAATCAACACAGCCGGTGGCACGTATCTTGACAAGAGTAGCCGGTCGGCTTCTCGCTGCAACTCCATCGGAACCTTAAGTGCTTCTGTAGGCTTCGAGGTGGCCAATGTTTGCTCCCCCCCCGGTTCTGGTTCAGGCTCGCCGACAGAAAAGCCGGCGGCCAGCGGCGTCGACACCAATTTCTTACGAAAGATTTTCTGCTTCTTGTCTACCATTTCGAAAAGCTCCGAACCCGCTCCCAATAGCCCCTCGGTGCTTCCCAGCATAAGGAACCCGGTGGGATTCAAGGCGTAGTGAAAAATCGGGATAACCCTTCTCTGCAGAAGTTGGCTTAAGTAGATCATTACGTTGCGGCAACTGAGCAGATCGATGCGAGAAAAGGGAGGATCGTTGAAGACGTTCTGCGTGGAGAAAATGCAAAGATCCCGGATTCTCTTGCGAATCTGATAGCCGCCATCGGCTTTGAGAAAAAACCGACGCAGGCGTACCGGGGTCACGTCGGCCTCGATATTCTCCTTGTATACGGCCGCCCGGGCACGCTGGATTGCGCTTTCGCTCAGGTCGGTGCCAAAGATCTGGATGGGAATATCGGCTCGCTCTTCCCCGAGGTACTCAAAGAGAGAAATCGCGTGCGAGTAAGCCTCTTCGCCCGTAGAACATCCGGGAACCCAGATACGGATTGGTCCCGAAACGGAGTTTCGTGCCTGCAGAATGGCCGGATAGACCACACTCTGCAGGGCTTCGAAGGCCTCCGGGTTGCGGAAGAAACTGGTCACATTGATCAGAAGGTCGTGATAGAGAGCGTCGATTTCCTGGGGTTCGCGCTGCAGGAAATCACCGTAATACTGGAGCTTCTCGATTTTTTTCAGCGCCATGCGGCGCTGGATACGACGCGTGATGGTAGGCGATTTATATCCCGAAAAATCGACCCTGGTCTTACGCCGCAGCAAGCGAAAGATGAGGTCCAGATCGCTTTCGTCGCCCAGGTGCTCTGGATGCTGCTTGTGCCCGTCGGCGATATAGGGATGATGGCGAATGCGAGCGATCTCCGCCGCTATGCGCGCCGGCGGCATCACGAAATCCACACAGCCGGAAGCGATCGCGCTCACCGGCATGCCATCGTATTTAGCCGAGCTTGGTTCCTGTGCGAAGGTGATGCCCCCTTCCCCCTTGATGGCCGCAAGACCAAGAGTGCCATCCGAACCGGTTCCGGAAAGGATCACGCCGATGGCGTCGCTGCCATGTGCGATACCCAGTGATCGCAGGAAAGTGTCGATGGTTGTGATGGAGGATCTTCGCTCCGGCCGGCTCCCCAGTTGAAGCACCCATCCCGCGATCGTCATTTCGCAATTAGGCGGGATTACGTAGACGTGATCGTGCTCAACGACTGTACCATCTGTGACTTGCAGAACCTTCATCCGGGTGGCCCGGGCCAATATTTCGGTCACTGCGCTTTCCCGTGCGGGGTCCAGATGAAGCACCAGGACGTATGCCATACCGAGCCCAGGCGAAAGCTCCGTGAACAGGATCGACGCCGCTTCCAGGCCTCCAGCCGAGGCGCCAATCCCGACAATAGGGAATCGATGAGAGCGATCCGGGCCGGCGCCGGCCAGTGAGGCAGCTTTGTCCGCTTTGGGAAGGGGCTGCTTTGTGGCCGGCGTTTTGGGATTTCTCTTCACGGCTGTCATAAGGCAGGAAAATTTGGATCACGAATGCCGGGTGGGGCTTCTCTTGCAGAGAGCATACTCCTCCTCGCGTGCAGCGCCGTGTCTCTGCTCTTATAGGACGGAGCCGCGATCAAAAGCCGGCGTTTGCCTGGACCAGGGGGGAGAGCCAAAGGGCTCGGGCTCAGGCGATCCGCTTCGATTCTCTTGCCAACGAGCTCGCTGGCGGTTCCGGAGGCGCCAAAGCTGGAAGAGACCAGGGAAGTTCGATTGCACGGTTGCTTAGCCGATCGCATCGCTCGGCGAGCTGACGAATGGATTCGGAAAGCTCCTGGGTCAGGGCGTAATTGGCGTCCCGCAGGGTACGGGCTTTCCGGATGCTTTCTTTAAGGCTGTTGCGCGCGGACTCCGAAGGTTCGCATCCCTTCGCTGCTAGATCCTTCACCGTGCTGCGGGCCGAGAAACGCGTTGCCAGCCAGGCTTCCAGGTCACCGCGATCGAGCAAGACCGCACTCTTATGCGCAGCACCGTTGGGTCGTCGAACCGGAAGTCCAAGGTGATGTTCCCAGCGTTGTACTGTGCGGACGCCCTTGCCCATGTACCTGGCAATATCTTTCCACGAGGACAGTACTGCGGATTCTTCCGGGAGGTTCATCTGATCTTTCCTCACGATAAGCGATTATAAACCCCCAGGGTAACTTCAGCGGAGGCACTGGTAGATCCACTTTTGGGTCATCCAGATGCTTCTGACTTGATAAGTAGACGTCCTTGCCAGTTAAAAGGTGGCACGTCCAAATGTCTCGCACACAGCAACCCGCATCGAGGCGGCGCATCCTAGCTATGAGTGCTGCCAATGGAGGTGCTTTCGGCGCCTCTTCCGAGCGACAAATCGTAGTACACCCCAAGTTTCCATCGAAGGAGTTATCAATGAAGGTATTTTCAGCAAATATCCAGGACTTACGCAGCCTCTATGTGAGCAACTTGAAGAAAGCGCTCGATATGGAGCAGAAGATCACGAAGGCCCTTCCCGATCTTATTGAAAAGGCCACAGACCCCGAACTGATTACGGCGTTCCGAACCCACCTGGAAGAAACCAAGGGACACGTCTCCATGGTGGAGAGCCTGCTGCAGCGCAATATCGGCGAGAGCAAGAGCGAAACCTGCAAGGTAATCAACGGGCTCACCACCGAAGCCTCCGACACGATCACGGACGTCACCGACTCATCGATCAGGGACATTGCCCTCATCGGCGCTGCCCAACAAGTCGAACACCACGAGATCGCTGTTTATGGAACTCTGCGCCGGTGGGCCACGATCCTGGGTCTGCCAGAGGATGCGATGGTTTTGGAAGCCATTGAAGAAGAGGAAGGCCATGCTGACGAACTGCTCAGCGGGATAGCTGACCGAGTCAATTTCCAGGCCGCCGCCTAACCTGGGGCGGCCCGCGCTTTCACGGCGTGGGCCGCCTCATCAAGAATCCCTACGCGATGGAAGTCCCAAAGGAAAGACCATGGCAAAGTACGGAAGCGCAGCAGGCAAGAGCGTCAAGAGTGCAGTGCGCCGCGAGAAAAGCGGCACCCTCAAGTCCGGCAAGGCCGGTAAGGGTGGCAAAGTCAAGAGCCGAAAGCAAGCGATCGCGATTGGACTTTCCGAAGCACGCAAAAAGGGCGCTAAAGTACCAAAAAAGAAAACAACATAGACGCGCAGACAACGACCCCTACCTACACCAAGCGCGCTCTGGCGCTCCCGCCTTGAATCGAATAGATAATCAAGAGTGAAGAATGCTTCGGCCCCGCCTTGCCGCCGCCGCCATATATTGCATCCTAAAACAGCGATGAAAATCTTTGACCGGAGTCCCAGGTCAGCCTCGGAGTTTTTGCCTGCCGGCCACGATCTTGCCAGCTTGAGGGAGGCGGCCGCCCATTGCCATGGGTGCGATCTTTATCTGCACGCGACCCAAGTAGTATTCGGCGAGGGCCGAACGCAGGCCAGGATGTTTCTTGTGGGCGAACAACCTGGCGATCGCGAAGATCAGCTAGGGAGGCCATTCGTGGGGCCGGCCGGCCAACTGCTGGATAAGTGTCTCGAGACGGCAGGTATCGATCGCTCCATGGTTTATGTCACCAACGCGGTGAAGCACTTTAAGTGGGAACCGCGGGGCAAAATCCGGCTGCATAAGAAGCCTAACTCGCTCGAAATCGCGGCTTGCCGCCCTTGGCTCGAGAAGGAGATCGCAGCGGTCCGTCCCCAGGTGATTGTTTGTCTGGGAGCGACTGCAGCACAGGATCTCTTAGGCCGGCAATTTCGACTTACGAAGCACCGCGGAGAGGTGTTTCCGACACCGAATGGCCCTGTAACCGCCACGATTCATCCCTCCGCGATCCTCCGCATGCCTGAGCCTGCCGCGAAGGAAGCGGAGATCGCCGGCCTGGTTGCGGATCTCAGGTTTGCCTTAGGATATGTGTCACAGCTTCGGCGATGATCTGGTGGGAGAATTTGCGCTAGAGTCTTAACAAAGCACCGGAGGCCTTTGTGAAGCCTGCCAAAGTAACCGTAAAAGTAACCAAAGAACCGGCTGAAGCGACTCCTAACACTAACTCGACAGTCGTCGTGACCGGTTCGGACCGGTTCGGAAAGTTTGCCGCACGAAGCTCGCACTATCTCGGCTCCCGGTGGGCATTTGTCGCCGCGATTGGGGTCATTGTTGTGTGGGGAGTCACGGGACCAGTTTTTCATTATTCAGATACCTGGCAGCTCATCATCAATACAGGCACGACGATTGTCACGTTCCTCATGGTCTTCCTCATCCAGAACACTCAGAACCGCGATGCAAAAGCCATTCATTTGAAGCTGAACGAGTTGATTCATGCGATAGACAAAGCCAAGAATAAAATGATCGATGTAGAAAACCTGTCTGATCTCGAGCTCGACGAGCTGGCCAAGACCTACGAAAAGATCCGGACAAGCGCTGAGGATCGCCGCCGGGCGCGGGGCCGTGTTGCTCCGCAGTAGGAGCCCAAACAGCCAATCCGGGGGATCTCCGGGCAACGTACATATCGGAATTTCGGGCTGGAGATATAAAGGCTGGCGTGGCGTCTTTTACCCGGAGAGACTGCCTCAAAGGCGAGAGCTGGAGTTTGCGTCGCGCCAGTTCGATACCATCGAGCTGAATGGATCGTTCTACTCGCTACAGCGACCTGAAAGTTTTTCTCAATGGCATACCGAGACACCGCAAGACTTTACTTTTGCCATCAAGGGTTCGCGGTATATCACTCACATGCTTCGGCTGCGGAATATCGAAGGACCGCTGGCGAACTTCTTTGCCCAGGGGTTGCTGCGATTCGGGTCTAAACTGGGCCCTATTCTCTGGCAGTTGCCGCCAAACTTCGAATTCGAGCCCGAGCGGCTCGAGCTATTCTTCGCTCTTCTACCTCGGACGCGAAAGCAGGCGGCAGAGTTGGCGCGCAAACATGATGAGCGCCTGGACCAGCGATCCTGGTTCCAAGTCGACCACGATGCTGCTCTGCGTCACGCCATTGAGATTCGCCATGAAAGTTTTGTCAACGAGAAGTTTATTAAGCTGCTCAGGCGCCACGGTATGGGTTTGGTGGTGGCGGACACAGTGGAATGGCCCTTGTTGATGGACCTGACTTCCAGCTTTGTTTATTGCCGTCTTCATGGCAGCAAAGAGCTGTACTCCAGCGGCTATGACGCTGAGGCGCTCGACATCTGGGCGCGCCGCATCGTGACCTGGGCATCGGGCGGCGAAGTTTACGATGGCAGAAGAGCAAGTGAACGCGACGCTTTAAAACGCACGCGTCGCGACGTCTTTGTCTATTTCGACAATGACATGAAGGTCCGGGCGCCGTTCGATGCCGCACAGCTGCGTGATCGCGTCGATAATTTGCTCGCCCGGAGTCGAGAGGACCGCTAGAGCATTTTTCCCACCCTGCAGATACAATTCCCCCCATGGAGAAGCCTGCAGAACAGGACCCCAGGGTTTACTTCGCTGCAGAAAGAACCTTTCTCGCCTGGATTCGTACCGGGTTGGGTTTGATGGGCGTTGGTTTCGCTGTTAGCCGTTTCGGGCTGTTTCTTCGCGAGCTTAGTGCCGGCGCGGGTCACCTCCCCGCCCAAACTACCGGCCTCTCGCTCTGGTCGGGAGTGATGCTGGTAGCGTTAGGCGTCATTGTGACCCTTTCCGCCGTGGTGCGGCATTTTCAACTGGTGCGTGAGCTGCGTTCAGGATCATGGAGACCGGGGCGAGTCTCTACCGATGCTGTCATCCTGGGGCTCTTGCTTTCCGCGGTTGGTATCGCTATGGCCCTCTATTTGACCTTGGTTCGTTGAAGGATTAAGGAGATGAACGCTGCCGATTTTCGCCGCCTGGCGCTGCTCCTGGATGGTGCGGAGGAAGGTTCGCACATGGGCTCGCCCGACTTTCGGGTAGGGGGCAGAATATTCGCTACGCTCGCGCACCAGCACCAGGGCTACGGCAACTTGATGCTGTCACCGCAGCAGCAAGCAACGTTCGTCGAAGAGCAGCCGGAAGTATTTTTACCGGTTCCCGGTGGATGGGGCAGAATGGGAGCTACTCACATCCGCCTGGCGGCTGCTAACGAGGATGTACTGGCCGGTGCACTGCACGCTGCGTGGAAACTACGGTTAGAGAAAAACGGTAAGGGCGGTAAGACGAAGGGTACAACGCGTAATCCGGCCGCCATAGCACCTCACCAAGCGAAGATCGGCCCATGAGACGCCGTTAAGAAATCAGCGACCGAGCCTGGTCCCGTGCGCGCCGGAGCGTCTCCACAATATCGCCAGTGGGGTAGAACTCCATGGCGATCGTGCGCTTGTAACCCAACTGTGCCAGCTTGCGGTAGATATTAAGGTAGTTGATCTCTCCGGTGCCGGGTTCATGACGTCCGGGGACGTCGGCAATGTGAATCAAGCCCACCTGGTCGATGTGGGTCTCGAATTTTTCGATCAGATTTCCGAACTGCCGCTGCTCGTGATAGACGTCATACAGCACTCTAACGTTGGGGCTGTTCACAGATTTCACGATTTCAAAGGCCTCGGTCACGCCGTCCAGGTAGATGGTCGGGTTCTCAATCCGGTCGATGGGCTCGATGACCGCCACCAGGTCCGCGCTGCCGAGGACATCCGCGGCGCGTTTGAGCGCCTCGATGGACGCTGCATGCTGGCTTCCCGCGGGGGCCCCGTCGATGATCTTACCCGAGAGCAGAATGATCTGTTTGCACTGCAATCGTTTGGCGGCTGGGATGAGACCCTTCAGCGCGGAGAGGAACGCATCCCCTCCGGAGGGATCGGCGAAGCCCGCGCTCACGCCAGAGGTTGCATCCACAGAGATCTTCAATGTCTCCATACGTGCAAGGATCCGGCGATAATCATCCTCTGACCATTTCTTGAATTCCCCGACCAGTTCTACGTGGTGGTAGCCGGCCTGCGCAACGCGCTCCAGGTTTTCTTCGAAGGTGCCCTGTTTGTTCAACGTCCACATCATGATGGAGAACTGTGCGCTTGCCTGGCCGGTTGGATCGCCCGATTCGGCCACAGCCTGCGCGACGAGGTTTTGGGAAGCAAGGGCCGTGCCAGCTAAAGATGCTGCTGCCATACCTACGAGAGTCCTGCGAGTGAGCATGCGCTGCATGGTAGCAGAGAACCCCGTCCGCATGCACGGCACTCGCAGGCGAGGCTATTTGGGTAGCGCGAATGCCACCAGGCTACCGGGCGGCCGTAGTTCTCGCTGCCCGTGCCGGTGAGACCCTTGGCGGCCAGCTCCGGATACTCGCCGAGGGGAATCTTCCACGCCGTCTTGCCGCTATTCAGATCGATTGCGGTTAAAGTGCCCCAAGGCGGCTGAATCGCCGGATAGCCGTCTATGTCGAGGAATTTATTGTACCCGTCGCTGATATATTCCGGGTCGAGTGGCCAAAGGGCTAGAGCGATCAAAAGAGAACTTGGCTAACATAGCGTTGGTAGTTAACCATGAGCGGGCAGAGTTTATAGCCGCCACCACTCCGACCGTAACTCAATCCCCGGGACTACTTCCGTCGGCTTTCCCGGCTCGGGCGCCCAGATCTTCAGACCCTCAGTGGCAAATACCCGCTCGATCGGCTGCCGCCAGGCATGCAGCGCAAGCGAGAACAGTCCCCAGTGAATGGGCATCATCAACCCCGTGGCGCCCATGGCCCGAAAAGTTCTCACCGCTCCATCCGGTCCCATGTGAATATCGGCCCACAGGGGATTGAAAGCTCCAATCTCCAACATTGTCAGATCGAATGGCCCATACGCTTGCCCAATCTCCTTAAATCCCTCCCACTCCCCTGAATCGGCCCCATAGTAGACACAGTGCCTGGGGCCGGCGAGCACAAACGAAGCCCACAGCGTCTCGAATCGGGTCAGGAGACTGCGGCCCGAGAAGTGGCGCGACGGCAGCGCGGTCACCTCCAGCTCCCCGACCTGCAGGCCCTCTGTCCAGTCCAACTCGCGGACATCCTTCACGCCCAGCTTCCTGAGGACGTCGCCCACGCCAAGCGTCGTCACCCACTTCGCCCCAGCGGTCGCTTCGCTCTGCGCCAGGTGCTTAATGGTGTGCGCCCCAAGATGGTCGTAGTGGTCGTGGGAGAGAAGCACCACATCGATCCGAGGCATCTCCTCCAGGCGAAGAGGAGGGGCGAAGAAGCGCTTTGGCCCTGCCCACTCGTACGGCGCGACCCGCTGCTCCCACACGGGGTCGATCAGCACCCTTACCCCATCGATCTCCAGCAGCGTGGACGAATGCCCCATCCACGTCACCCGCAGGCCACTCGCCGGTGGATTGTTATAGACCCGAGCATCCGTGCGGAATGGCCCCAAGCTTCGCTTTGGCGTGCGCTCTTCCCGGTTAGTCAGATAGGCCCACAACACGTAAAAAAACGTTGACCACCCACCCACCGAAGTGGGCACCGGATTCATATACTGCTTGCCCTCGCGTACCGCTTTCCCGATCATCGCCATCCTAATTGGAATGTTAGCTGTATCAGCCTGCAAGAGGCAGTCAAGTGTGATGGCGCGGGCCTCTATGCCGGGAGTAACCTTTCAGCATCCCCGGCGCGATCATAAGATGGCGTGAAGGAAGTGCAATGATGACTGAAGCGAATGGGGAAGCCAACGATCCTTATCGTCTGCAGCGTTTCGTCGACGCACAAGCCTCCTGCTTTGCGCAAGTGCGCTCCGAGCTATTGGCTGGACAAAAGCAATCCCACTGGATGTGGTTCATCTTCCCCCAGATAAGCGGTCTGGGTTCGAGTCCGATGGCGAAGCGCTTTGCCATTTCAGGATCCGCCGAAGCCGATGCGTACCTTGTTCACCCCGTCCTTGGCCACCGCCTTCGCGACTGCACCGCCCTGGTCAACGCTGTGGAGGGCCGCTCCGTCCACGACATCTTCGGCTATCCCGACGATCTGAAGTTTCACTCCTCGGTCACACTCTTTGCCTGGGTGGTCGGGCATGGCCCTCGGTTTCAGATACTTGGAAACCATGTCTTCGCCGATGCCCTGACCAAATACTTCAACGGGATACCAGATCAGGCCACGCTCGACCGACTGCAGTCGTAACGAGCGTGGCCGCTAGCCTCCACCCTGCTGGCGCTTCAATTCCGTCTCAAAGGCCTGTTGCCGCTCCGTCACGGCTGCCCGATAACCCTCCGGGTCAATCCAGACTTTCTCCCCGCCTCCAGCCTGCGCTTGTTGCAGTTTTTCGAGCATTCCAAAGTAGGCCCCGTGGGCCCCGAGGAACACATCGCACGGCAGGGCCTTCAAGGTAACAAAGGTTCGCTGATAATCTGCCGCAATGCCAGGATAAGAAGCGGGTCGCCCCGGCTGATCGACCAGGCGAAAGCCGGGGTTCACATTCCAGCTTCCCACAATCACCACATTGCGAAGCTGTCCGCCCACGGGCGCCCGCATCGTCCAGGTGGTGCAACCGCGGGTATGGCCTGCCGTCTTATGTGCCACCAGCACTACGCCGCCGAGCCGCACTTCATCGCCGTCGTGCAACACGCGGTCTACCTTCACCGGTGGATAGAGATCTTTGGAGTAGTAGAAGTCCTTGGCGCCTCCACTCTCCACCACCGGCACATCGCCATCCATGACCATGTACTTTGCGCCCGTCAGCCGTTTGACCTCTGCGCTGCCCGCGTCATGGTCAGCATGTGCATGGCTGATCAGCAGAATCTTGATGTCGTTGAAGTGAAACCCAAGCTGCTCCACGCTTTTTTGAATCAATGGAGGCGAACTTTCCAGGCTTGAATTGATCAGGATGTCGCCCTTGGGGGTCACCACCAGGTACGATGCCAGATCCTTGCTGCCCACGTAATACAGATTGTCCGCAATCCGGAACGGCGCGATCGGCGTCGTCCAGTCGGGGTTGGCTGCGGCCCATACGCAGCTTGCCGGGAAAAGCAGCAGCATGCATATCCAGATTTTCAGCCAAGGCTTAACCATCGATCCTCCAATATGTATTTCTACAGTCTTTGTGCTCGTGTCGCCATTGCGGTAGTTGGTGCATGGAGCCTTGGACCCCTGGGTTGCAGCAAAACCAATCAAAACAGGACGGGTGCCCCACGTTCGCCTAAGCGTACGTGGGCCGAAAAGGACGGGCGACTCGGATTTCCTGCAAGCGGCTCCAAACAGGTTCGCGTGTGCGGCTTTCAGCAAGGAAAGCCGCATGAGGTGGGCCAACGCCACCAAACTTCACAGGAAATCCGAGGGAAGCCCATCATAGTTGTGCTATGTTGACCGGCAAATCCAGGCTGGGTAAGTAAAAGCATTCGAAACATATCGTTTTCGCCCACGTACGCTCAGGCGAACGTGGGGCACCCGTCCTGTTTTAATTGGTGCTGCTAGGGTTCTCGCGCAAATCGGTAGATCCGGAACGGCCTGCGAAAGGCAATGTTTGCCGAGACCGGCGACGGGTGCGATATTCTCGAAAGTCGCCGCAGTGCCGGCGGGAAAACGAATGTAGCCGTAGGGAGGAATCGGATGAAGGGTCGTGGAGTGCTGTTGTTCCTGGCGTTGGTTTCTGCCGCCGCCGCTGGCCATACATTGAACTGTAACCTCCAAGGATACAAGCCCCTCGAGGGATTGAAGGCAGAAGCAAATGCGCGCGCTGCGACCCTCACCTGGTCTGGTGAATCAGGGCAACAGCTCAGAGCGCAGTTCACCATCCGCGACGGTCAGCCCATGGTGCAGGAACTTGCAGCTCGGCCCGCCGGTGGTCAGTGGGTCGTCTTAGGTAGGGACTTGCTGCCCGACTTTGAGGTGACGACCGGAAGGCGGCGCATCTCGCACACCCAGCTGGAGCTGATCAAGCGGCAGGGTGTGGATACGCCCGAACAGGAAAACATAAGGAAGTGGAATACATTCTGGGATGCACCTCTCCAGGTGCCGGGCGGAGGCGACACCACAGACCTGCCCCGCAAGGCGGATGAGATCCACCGCGGCTCGGTCAGCTACAGGTCGGATAGTTGCAGTGTGGTCAGCGACGGAGCACGCGAAAGCATCTCCTTCAATGGCCTTACCCTGGGACAGTTCTCCGGTACCTTGCAATTTACCGTGTACAAAGGGTCGAACCTGCTCCGCCAGGAGGCGATTGCCAAGACGGATGAAGACTCCGTAGCCTTTATCTATAAGGCCGGACTGAAGGGCTTTGCCCTCCGGAATGACACCAGGCTGGTATGGCGTGATACAGCTCGACAGCCGCAGGAGACCGGGCTCGGAGGTGCTCCCAACACCAACCCGGTGAACCTGCGGGCTCGCAATCGTTTGCTCATTCTCGATGCGGGCGTGGGTTCACTGGCCGTCTTTCCTCCTCCGCACAAATTCTTCTTCGCTCGCGAAAATGAGGTGAACCTCGGCTACGTCTACTACCGGAAAGATAGCGACAGCTCCTTCTCCCTGGGAGCGATGCAGCCGGAAAAGGGCGAGGGATACCATCCATGGGGTGTCACCGACGCGGAGTGGAAACGCCGAACCGGGACGGCGCGCGGCGAGTGGGACAATTATGCCTTATACAACGCGCCTCCCGGAACCATGCAGCACATGGCGGTCTACTACTACTTGAACGCGCACGGCGATCGCGCGACCCAAGAAGCTTTGCTGGCGTACACGCACAACGACATGTTCAAGCCTGTGCCCGGGTTCAAAGTGCTGACCGGCCACTTCCACCTGGATTTCAATGAGATGCTTCGTGACCGAGACAACCTGGACTATCGGCCCCCATGGGTTCAAGTCTTCCGCGGCCTTGGGATCAATATTGTGTACCTCGGCGACTTTCACGACGATTCCGACCCGAGCGATCCTGGTCCAAAACGGTTTGCGGAACAAAAAGTCTATTTCGAAGGCGCTCAACGCGTTTCTGACAAGGATTTTCTGGTCATGCCTGCGGAAGAGCCCAACGTCTTTCTTGGCGGCCACTGGTATCTATTGACGCCCAAGCCGGTCTACTTCTCCCACGCTGTCCCGCGACCCGCAGGCCAGCAGTTCATTGAAAATGACCCGACCTATGGTCAGGTCTACCATCTGGGGTCAGCCGAGGATGTTCTGAATATGGTCAATCGCGAGCAAGGAATAATCTGGACCGCGCATCCCAGGACCAAGAGCTCTGAGGGATATCCCGAGGAGTACAAGGATAAAGACTTTTTCCTCAGCGACCGGTTCATCGGCGCATCCTGGGAGTCTCTGCCCGTGGACTTGTCGGAGAAGAGGCTCTGCGAGGTCCGCTGTTTCGGCACCGGAGACGATATGAGCAACTGGGCTCCCAAGCCGAAGTACCTGATCGCAGAAGGCGATACCTATACCAAGTGGCCCGATGACGAAACCTATCCCCAGCTGACGATCAACTATCTCAAACTCGACCGCGTCCCTTTGTATAACGAAAGTTGGGCTCCGATTGTCGAGGGGATACGAGCGGGGAACTTCTTCGGTACCACCGGCGAAATACTCTTTCATAACTGGGGAATAGAAGGCACGGGCGCGAAGAGCACATACACAGCCAGCATCGAATACACTTTTCCGCTCGATTTCGCAGAGCTGGTTTGGGGTGATGGCAGCAAGGTCGAACGGAAGATCATCGATCTAAAAGATACGACTCCGTTTGGAACGAAGAATTTTAAGATACCTTTCGATGCGACCGGGAAAAAGTGGATTCGTTTTGCCGTATGGGATTCGGCCGGAGATGGCGCTTATCTCCAGCCGATCGCCCTTAAGTAGCTACCGAGCGATCAAACCAACGAGTATCCTGGATAGCGTGAAAACATGCCTTGTGGGAGTGATCGCTTGTCTTATCGCGACCGCGCATGCTCAGAGATCGTCAGCCGGTCCGGGATCGAAGGTTCCTATCCTAACGGCAACCACTTGTATCAGCCACGGCAACAATAGAACCGTCAGCTAGCGCAGAGGGCAGTCAGAGCATTGAGTGAGTGCGCATCTTCAAGACCGCGCACCATCTCCACAATGGCTTTGCTCTTAGCCACCGGCCATTTCGCATAAGCAGCGCAATCGAGAAACTTGGCCGCCACCTCATCGTAGGACATCGGATTCGCCGGATTTCCCCTGGCCACATCAGCACGCCCGGAAATAAGGCTGCCGTCTTTCAGCTTTATCTCGATGATCGTTGTCATCTTGTTGTATCCGGCGGCCTCCGCATCCGGATCCACGCCGAAGTCGACTCGGCGGATCATTTCCTGAACCTCAGGACGGTTGACAACCTCGTCAGTAAATTCGGTCAGGCCGGCCTTCCCATAAAGCAGAAGTACGGCCATGCAGAATTCCATGCTGAACTTAGCTGCCAGGCTATCCGTGGGGTGGTGGTGAATGAGAGCGTTGGGAAAATTTCGATTGGCGCCGACTCGAACGCGTTCCACCTGGTCCGCTACGATGTGGTGCTGCTGGATCAAAAGAAGCATCTCTGTCATACCAGGATGCGTAAGGGATCCAGATGGGAATGGCTTGATGGAAACGCCGGGAGAAACGAACGCCCAGGGCTTGCCGAGCTTATCCATGATGGCCGTGGAGTCGAACCCTCCGCCCTCCGCCTGGAAGAATCCACGAGGTGCTTCCAATATTTGGTTCGCCGCGGTCCACCCCAGGCCGGTGAGGTCCGCGGCAACTACGCCACTTTCGGCAGCGCGTCCGGCATGCAGCGGCTTGGTCATGGTGCCGAAATTTTCGCGCAGGCCGGCGGCTTCGCTGGCCCCGATTCCCAGTGCGGTCAGCACACGCGGCCGATCAAATCCGTAGACCTTGACCGTGGCCGCTGTAGCGCCGAGCGTACCAATGGTTCCGGTGCTATGGAAACCGTCTTCGTAGTGCCGCGGGGCAATTGCTTCTGCAATCTTGCACTCTACTTCCACCCCAACGTTATAGGCGACCAGGAGATCCTTTCCAGAGATCGATTTGACCTCTCCGGCCGCCAGCGCCGCGGGCAGCACAGGCGCTGTGGGGTGGGTCAACAGGCCATAGACTCGATCCTCCGCCACGGCGAGCTGGGTATCGTCGTAATCGTCAGCGTGGATACCGATCGCATTGGCAAAGGCGGCAAAGCGCACTGGAGCTCTCAGCGAGGAGCCAATCACGGTGGCCCCATGCTCACCGCTTGATACAAAACCATTGGATCTAAGGTAAGTGCGAACGATCTCGCCGGTCTTCGCAACCGATCCGCACAGTGCTAACCCTATGCCATCGAGGATCGACTTCTTGGCTAATTCGATAACCTCGGGAGGGAGATCCGGGTAACCTGTATTGGTGATGAAGTCGGCCACGTAGCTGGTTACTGGAGGCGGCTGCGGTGGTTTTCCGGGCGTAGGCGCGAATGCTTCCGTTAAGCCACGAAAACCCCCTCCGCCACCGATGCAAAAGACTGCCGATCCGATTACCTCGCGTCGAGTCATGGTATTTTTAAGACCTTTCGAACTATACCCGGAACAATGCCAGTGTACAGCGCGATTGCTGCCTTTAACTTGGCACGAGCCATCGCATGTGAGACGTAATGATCTGCTGAAGGCGCCCGGCGTGGATGCGAAAAAGATTCAGGAGCAGAGCGGCAACATCGTGTTTGATTCGGAAATTCCGCTGACAAATCCCTGACCACCTTCTCTAGTGGACGCCGAAGAAGAGTATCTTCGCTCCCGGTTTCTCGAATGTTGCCTCGATCTTCGCCCGCCCAGCCGTGTCTTGTGTAACCGTGACTCCGTCGCTTACCCAATGCTCGCCGGCCACTCGATGGCTCGTAATGTACTGGTATGTGCCGCGCTCTGTAGCAAAGATGACGACCGCTCCCCGGCCGGTAGCAGCAGAGATCTTTTCGTGAATCTCCGGGCTCGCGGAAACAATACCGCTTACCACAGGGTCGCTCTCCGTAATATCATCGCGGACTTGTTTGTACCTCGCGAGCGTACTACCAATGAAGGCGATTCCGGAGTCCGAAACGTGGAGCAAATCGCCCCATATTCCGTTCTGCCCAAGGATGAGGGACGCAACATCCACTTCCTGCCACTGCTGTGGATCATCAGGAAAATAGTGGGTGAGAAACAAAGTGGATGGGATCCATTTATCAAACGTCAATGGTGAGCGCGCGATCCATGTGCGCGCGGGTCCCTGGTAGAAAAACAGGTTTGAGTTCCTGTGCGCCAAATCGATAGGAATGTCATAGTTCTGGTAATAGGGCCCATTGTTGACCAGGAAGTACTTCCCGGAAGAAAGAAACGCCAGCCCCATAGCCCGGCCACCCTCCGTCACGTCGAAGTCCACAATCGCACCGGGTACCGCAGCGGCAACCTTATCTGCCACCCGGCTCATGTATTGAACGAGTTGGAATCCATAGGAGTCCGACCGCTCTTGCGGCGTGTTGCTTTCGTCACCGTGATTGTGATGGGGGTCATTGCATCCATACTGGGCAATCGCGTCCCACTTGAAATAAGTAACACCGACCTCCTTCGCAAGGCGGATCAGCTCATCTGCGAAGACATCGGCGTATCCGCTGACCATGCACATCTTATAGCTCTTCTCCGTCTCCCACACTTCCTGGGGCTCGGCTACTTTTCCATTCCAGGACCTGCGCCACTCAGGATGCTCGCGCACCACCCGGCTGGATGCGGCCGCTGTCGTCGGTCCAAACCATAACCCGAGTTTCATACCGTAGCCATCCAGCTTCTGTTTCACCGATCTCAGCCCGTCCGGGAAGCGCTTGCTGCTCACAGTCCAGTCCCCGGTCTTCTCGTACCAGCCCGTATCCAGCACAAAGACATCCACCCCCATCCGGTGTGCCACGTCGATCTCTTTGAGGATGCGATCTTCATTCATCGACTCGAGATAGGGCCTGCCATTCCACCACTTGTTGCGTTCCTGAAAATTCCAGGTGTTATAAAAAATGTAGGGTTTCCGCGTCGCGGTGTTCTGCGTCATACACTTCAACACGAACTGGCGATAGGTAGAAGCGAGTTGATCGATCCCGCCCTGCGTCGCGGCAGTCTCCATCCAAATGGTTTGAAAGGGATGCCCGCCATCCAGCCTTTGACCGGAGACATAGTTGCCCTTAACGGCAGATAGGCGAACGCTTCGATCAGGCCCGAGCTGGTAGCGCAGAAATGCATCCGGAACCTGGGAACCGTGCTCATACGCGAGCAGGAAGCTGCGATGGCCGTCGCTAGCCGCAATGATTGGGCCCATAAAGGCGCCGCTATCCTGGAAGTATCGGTCTTCGATCGGTTGTTCGTAGAGGGTGTAACTGTGTGTCAGTTGCGCAAAGTTTGAGAGCGTCACTTCCTCCACCTGCGGTAATTGCTTCAGTGAAGTTTGCAGGTAGATGAGCTTGTTCGCACCACTGAGTGCTCGCCGTTGATCCGCTTCAAGTAGGTAACGAAAGCGAATGGCCGGAGTTCTGTCATTGATCTGGAATTGAACACGCAGCTGCAAATGAGGGTCGTGCACGAGCGTGCCCGCAAAGATATATTCGGTTGCACCATTGTCGAGATGGGTTGGAGTTCCGACAGGACTGAAATGGCGTACTGCCGCAGAAATCTGCTTTCCATCGACGGAAAAAGTTGGCGGAGAAAAGCGGTAAGCGGGGCCTGGTTGGATTGCGCCATACTCCCAAAGACACCCTTGTCCGCAGGAAAAGGAAATCCTCACCTGGGTATTCCGGATACCAGTTTGACCTATAGCGCGAAAAGGAATGGCACATAAAGCCAGGCCGAAGAACACCCTCATCCACCGCAAGTGCATATATGTCTCCACCATGATTACGAGTTAAACCAAGTATTTTCTGTGAGCTGCGTCCCTGACCAGAGCATTTCGACTGATATGAGTCCGGATCCAGCCATTTGTCAAGGCGGTACCACGTCCTACAGTTCCGGGTGAGACGCCATGAAATTGGGGTAGCCTATGGCTATGGAGATTCAGAGTCGTTCCGAGCTTGAGGAACTGGTAAGGCACGACATTGAGTGTGGCTACCGGTCTATAGAACACGCAGTTTCGCTGTTGCAAGCTCACGCGTCCTGGGTTGCAGAAGACCGCGCGGAAGTGAACACGAACCGTCCGCATGGACCTGCCGCTAAGCTGATCGACTCCGACTAGTTATCCGTCTGTTACGCTATGCTTCCGGCGCCCCCCAGGGCAAACCGGGCCGGCGGGACGGGTGAGATGACTAGGCGGCAAGCGATGGCAAAGATTCAAATCACCAAGACAGAGTTGGTATGGCCCGGCAAGTACAACGAGGACGGCACATTGACTCAAGTGCCGCGGGCCGACCTGCCCTTTCAGCTGATCGAGGTCTTCAACCAATCCCAGCGCACCCATGAGGCGGAGTGGCGGAACAAGCTTATATGGGGTGACAACCTGCTCGCAATGGGGTCGTTGCTCAAAGAGTTTGCTGGTAAGGTCGACCTTATCTACATCGACCCGCCGTTTGGCACGGGCACAGATTTCTCCTTCACTGCGCAAATTGGCGAACAGGAAACAACCCGGCAATCGTCGGCCGCGGGCGAGACTGCATATCGGGATACTTGGAAGATCGGGGTAGGCTCCTACCTGACGATGATGGCAGAACGTCTGCGGCTGATTCGGGATCTGCTTTCTCCCAACGGGAGCCTGTTCCTGCACTGCGACTGGCACGTGGGTCACCTGCTACGCACGACCGCCGACGAAGTATTCGGAGCGGACAACTTCCTCAACGAAATCGTGTGGTACTACTACAACAAATTTCAAGGCAATGTGAAACGCTTTGCCTCCAATCACGATGTTGTGTTCTGGTATCGCAAGGGAACGTCGTACCAATTCAGGCCACAACTTGAGAAGCGGGCGGAAGGGAAAGTGAAGCAGCTGGCCCGCCAGTGGGACAAACAGAAGGGAGCAATTGTTAACGCGAAGGGCGCAGACGGGAAAGTGATGTACCGCGAGACGGACGAGCGGACCGTGGACGACGTGTGGCGAATCTCGATGCTCCAGCCCGCTGACCGCACGGAGAACTGCGGATTCCCCACCCAGAAGCCCGAGGCTCTGCTGCAGCGGATCGTAGAAGCCGCGTCGTGCGAGGGCGATCTCGTGGCCGATTTTTTTTGCGGCTCCGGCACCATGCTTTCGGTTGCCGAGAAGCTCCATCGCCGTTGGATTGGCTGCGACCAGGGCCGCTGGGGCATTCACGCCACCAGGAAGCGCCTGCTTGGGATCAAGGACTGCCGTCCCTTCGAGATGCTCAGCCTGGGCAAGGATGAGCGCCGATACTGGCAGGGAGTTACCTTCGGTGAATGCGGCCAGAGGGCATACGTCGCATTCATACTAAAGCTCTACGGCGCCGAGCCGATTGCCGGCCGTGCCTGCATCCACGGTCACAAGAGTGAGGCACTGGTGCACGTCGGAGCCGTGGATGCGCCGCTGACCACACCCGCGATCGAAGCCGCGGTGGACGAGTGTGCAATCTTGAAGCAGCGGGAATTACACGTTCTCGCCTGGGACTGGGAAACCGGGCGATGCGACCTGATGGTCGAGAGTGCCCGCAAAAAAGGAGTCAAGCTTCTTCTCTTGCAGATCCAGCGAGAGGTGATGGAGCAGCAGGCGACCGGCAACGGCGATGTGCGCTTCTTCCCACTGGCCTATTTGGAAGCGGAAATTACCCAGCCGGACCATCTCACCGCGCGAGTGACGCTCAACGATTTTGTGATGCTGCATCCCGAACTGCTTCCCGAGGATGTGGGTGGCAGGGTGAAGACGTGGTCGGACTATATCGACTACTGGGCGGTGGATTGGGATTCTCAGAACGATACGTTCATGCAGGGTTGGGCGGCGTACCGGACACGTAAAGAGAGGAAGCTCCCGCTCGTCTCTGCCGTGCACTCGTACGAAGAAGCCGGGAATCACAGCATCCTCGTACGAGTGATCGATATTTTCGGCAACGAGACCAGGCAGGCCTTCCAGGTGGAAGTCAGGCGCCGTAATGACGGCCCTCTTCTGTCGGCGATTCCCACGGGTACGATTGCAGGGGCGTAAAAGTCCGTTGAAAGAAAGCGTCGTCGAGTACGTAGGTTTCGCCGTTCTCGCCCTTCACAATCCAGTCGCCTTTTGACACGTTGCAGAAACCGGTATCGGTGGCAATCGTTTTGCCTTGTTCGCACTGTGTGGCATCTACGACGAGCGGTCGAAGTGTACGGAATGTACTCATCAAGTCCTCCATTGGCCATAGCAGCCAATGTCTCTATGAGAGGACTTTTTTCATAAAGAATGCGATGTGGAGTTGTTAGGGATTTGTAAAGGCCGTCAGAAGCCGTAGTTCTTCTTTCGCAGCGCGTTCTTATACCGGTCACGTGCTTTTTTGGCCACAGCTTCGGCGTCGTGGGCGGTGAAGCCGGCCGCATCCCACTTTTCCATCTCAACCATGGAGTGATCGTCGTTGGCCAAAGCCTCTTCGGCTCGAAGCGCGTTTACCCAGTTGTCAATTGCCCGCCGGTAATCAATCAAAAGTTGATCGAAATTTGTATCGTCCATGTCCAGTGAATCTATGGCAGCGTCTGCACATCGTCAATGGGACTCCACGCGATTCACGAAAGATTGACACAGCGCGGCATCGCACTCATCGGGCGCGATTATTCCGAGGTGAATGTCCCGGCCGGCAGACCCGCGCGATTGTAGAGAAAGGTCGTCACTACGCCCGACCAGTCATAACGCACAAAACGAGGAAAGGCGATCTTCGGAGACGATACCAGGACCGTATCGCTCTCCCCGATTTTTTCGATCTTTGCCGTAGCCGGTATGAAGTTGTGGTCGTCTCCAGCCAGTTCAAAGCCGCCCACTTCCTGACCATGTGTCGTGAGTTCTTCGCCGTGGGTAAACCACACCCGCATGGCGTTCGGCTCGGTGGTCGCTTGCAGAAATTCCGGTGAGCTGTATTCGATCTTCTCCCCATACACCATGGCGCGAGCGGCCAGCGCCAGGCGGTTGGCGACGGTTTGCTTGTCGGGTGGATGAACATTATCCGGCGTGCCCACATCGAGCGTGACCGCCATGCCGGTATTACGCAAGATCAGGGTACGTCGCTGGGCATCCCGGACCAGCGGCCATCCCGGCGCGGTTGAATTGAAGCTCGAGATCTGCACGTATAGGAAGGGAAAGTTCCCTTCGCCCCATTGGCGTCTCCAGTCGGAGATGAGGGTGGAGAAAACTCGAAAATAGTAGGGCGCGCGCTTGGCGTCGCTGTCGGTTTCACCCTGGTACCAAAGGACACCTTTGATGGTGAAGCGCGTATAGGGTGAGATCATGGCGTTGAACAGCGTTCCCGGCGTCCACGCTCCCCCACGGTCATAAGTGATGCGTGGGTGAGAGGCGGGCGGCTTACCTTCTGCTTGCAGAGCGGCATCTTCGCGCGCGTTATTGGCCCTGATCTGGTCGGCTCGTCCCTGGTCCTCGGCGATCCTTCCTGCATCTTCAAAGACTGAGGTGAGGTTGGCGCTTGCTAACGCCTCAGGGCTGATCCAGGAGTGGGCTGGGGTTCCGCCCCAGGTGGTGTCGATGAGCCCGACGGGGACGTTTTCGCGCTCTGAGATCTCCCGGCCGAAGAAGTAAGCGACAGCGGAAAAGTGCCGAGCCGTATCCGGCGTGCATTCCGTCCACGCGTCGGACGCTTCGTAGAGAGGGACAGGGGATGTCGCTTTTTTCTGGATAAGCAGGCGAATCCGCGGATGATTAGCTGCGGCGATCTCTTTTTCTCCGTTCTTCAGCGGTGCGGGGACGGTGCCGGTAAAGCCGGCAAGAGGAAACTCCATATTCGACTGTCCCGAAGCCAGCCACACATCCCCGACCAAAATGTCCTTACGCTCCAATGGAGTCGGGGTGGAGTCGCCGCTTACCGTTAACGTGTAGGGGCCTCCGGCCGGCTCCGGTTTGAGCCACGCTTCCCAATAGCCGGATGGATCGGTTTGCGTGGTGACGGTTTGACGATGGAAGCGGACGGTGACGTTTTCCCCCGCGTAGCCCCAACCCCAGATACGGACTGGGTGGTCGCGCTGCAGCACTGCGTGATCGGAGAAGAGATTCGGTAACTGCACAGCTGCCGCGGCAGTCAGCGGAAGTGCAAGGGAATAGAGCGTGCAGATTAGCAAAAGACGCAGAGTGCGCATGGTTACTCTCCGGCGGAAGCCAAGCGAAAGTTGCCGCGACCGACTTTGCCACAATACCTGCCGCAGCGCGCGACCTGCAAGTTGAAGACAGGGGTATCCCTTTACCAATGAATCAGATGCTCGTTGTCTTCCACCAGCACCACTTCATACTTCTCCAACATTGGCAGCAGGACGTTCTCGAGATCCTCCTTCCACAGAGAGCTTTCATAGAACTTGGCTTTCATCGGGTCGCGCGAAGGAAAGTCAGGAAAGCCCCGCATCCAAAAAAAAGTGTCCGGATCTTCGACGGAATTAAACGGACCCAATATTTTCATTCCGATTTCTCTGTGCGCCGGAATAGTTTTGGAGTGAAATATCTCAAGGAATCGGGGTCGCATGCCCGGCGTCGTTTTGTATGTCCGCATTTCGATAATCATTTAGACAACCTCTATGCGCGCGATCGTAGCAATCCGGTTACCTTTGGAACCGGTCCATCTGCACTACTCACGTTGCAACGTCTATTCAGGTCACGCACTATTTGATACCCCGAATAGATATTCACATATTGCCTTCCCGGGTGGTGTATCTTGTCTCACACGAAAGCAGTGGACCAGGGGGACGTCGCAAAACAGGGAATGACCTAACTGGAAAGTTGTGACCAATCTCGGGGTTCTGTCGCTCAAACGGGCCATATCCAGGTTTAGTTTTATTGGAAATAGTGGTTGCCCCTAAGTCTCGAAGTTTCCCTGAGAGGCGTTCGCCGTGAAGTCAGCAACCTGTTTGTCCGCTCTTCTTTCCCTCGGCATCTTCTGCCAGTGCTCAGTTTCCTGGGCGCAAGCGAACAGCGAGGGTCGTTCCACCACTTCCCATTCGCAGCCGGCGGCTACAAAGCCTGCCCACGCTGTGGGCTACATCTCCCCCCAGCAAAATACGGTCATCATTCCCGGCCCCCTGCGATCTTTCCTGCGCATGGCCGGAATCAGCCAACAGATTGCTCCCGAGGATGTATTGCCTCTGCTCGCGCGCAACGCGTACGCGACGGGCTATCTGAACGGCGTGCCAACCGAGTTTCTGCGCTTGGTCGACCGCTATCTTCACCAGGCGAGAGAGCTTGAGATGCTGGCCGGGTCCAGCGGCACGATACGCGTCGCCAACTGCGCGGAGGCGGAACCGCTGTTGAGTATCCTTGGCTACCACGCGCGCCCCGGTTGCGGGCAAAAGGACTCCACTCTGATGACCGCGGACCCGGAACGCGCCTTCCTCACCACGGATTCCGGTTTTCCTCTGACCGCACTGGAAGAGGCGCTCGAAAAGGGCACGCCCTTTACCTATGCATTCCCAAACTCCCGGGTTCCTGTGCTTTTTAGCGAAGCTGAGTGGCGGAACCTCAGTAGTGCTAAGAGCAGGGGCGCGCAATCGCTGGTGGACATCCTGTTGCACGAGCCGGCCGTCGACCGCCTCTATTGGGCTCTCGCCAAGAGCGATGCTGAAACGAGGAATGCGCTCGCACGCTCTCCCGGCCTCGCGCGACTCCTGCCCTATGGCCCGGTTCTTGACTTCTACGGATCCCATATCTGCATTCGCGGCGGCCGGGTGGTCGTCCCCGGAGGGCCCTCCGCCGAAACCGGTTGGAGGGAGCTGGCGGGCGCCAGCCCAAGGTTGCCAGGGGATTTTGTCCTTGGTCTGGCCGGTACAGACAACGGTTGGCTGGCCGTCTATTTCGACACCCTGTCGCGGGTCAGCGCCTCCCAGCAGGCGTACTTGACTGCATCGCCGCGCCTGCGACGTCTCTACGAGGCGTTTCGCGAGCCGGAGCCAACTGCTTATCCCGCCCGGGCCGTATTTCGTAAGGCCCCTGCGCTGCTGATGCTTTTTACCCGCCTGCAGTGGGGACCGGATGGTGAACCACGCATTCCCGGTAATCTTGAGGTTTGGAAGCAGATCCTGGCCCAGAAAACGGACTCGAAAATCGTCCGCGATTGGGGTAGGCGCGCTCGTTCGTGGAAGCGCCCCGAACAACTGCTCGAAGGCATGGCTGCGTTGTCCCGTAGCGATACCGACGAGGGTCCGCTGCAGGTCTATCTCATGCTGAATGAAGTGGACAGGGGCCGCGCGGCTGATAAGCGCCTGAGCCCGCAGACGGTGCTTCTTTTGGCCACCAAGTTCTCGCAGCTCAGCAGCTGGTACCTGGTGTTTTCTGAATTTCCCGAGCTGAACGACGCCTCCATTACACAGTTCGTAAAGGTGACCGACGCCATCGACGCAATCCACGACCACAGCCTGCGCGGAAACGCCATGGGTGTTTTTCAGGCGAATCTGGGGCTCTGGCAGATTCTCGCTCGCCAGGGGGAGATCAAGGATCCCGATCTAAACCGATCCTGGCAGGGGGCAATCGCGCCCTTCGCGGTCCTGAATTCTTCTGCTCAGCTCTTCGACGCTGGCCACGCGTCTCTGGGAACGGTCATGCTGGCCGCGAGCGGCAAGTCCGATCTCTCCCAAGGCGAATTCATTGAGCTGCTGGCTGGTCCTCCCCAGCAGTCTGCCGAGGCTCAACGTATCCGCCAGGAACTGGCCGACAGAATACGGGCGGTGCTCGATGATCAGCGCCTGGTGTCGCTCGATACCTTGTTCACACTGGGCGACGGGCTTGCGCGTATGGCGCAGGGGGCACCGGCAGGCAGCAATTTAGTTCCCTTAGCCAACGAACTCAGGGAATTCGAGTTACCTCGCCCCATCTTTACCGAGAGCGAGAAGACAGAGTGGGCGCCGGGAGTCTACGCCAACCGGCATAGCGAACTGCAGGTGCACGTCGATATTACGAAAGTGATAAAGGCACCTGGTTCGCGTGCCCAACTGGAAGCCGCCCGCGGTCAACTTACACCGTTTCTCCGGGACTCTCTGGTCGGTTTGAATTACGCCTACTACGAGCCGCCCGGTTCCCAGCTTCTGCACAGCAACCCGCTCTTTGTGCGTTCGCACGATTTTTCGGGAGAGACCATTATGGGGGTGACCCAGCTCTGGCAGGCTCCTGAACTGTTCAACCAGGGATCGCCGGCCGGTGGGGGCGCCTATCTGGTGGGCTCGCTCGCCGAGTTGCCTTATGTACTGGCAACCACCGAGGAGGACTTCATCGCTCCGAAGAACGTCCAGGCTCTGATCTGGAAGGAGGTGACGGCAGACCTGCTGGTGAGCGCGACCCTGCCGCGCTGGTGGAACGTGTCCAGCAACGAACTCCATGCCGTTACCCTCTATCAACGATCCGGGGAAGAACTTGTCACTGCGGCGGTGGCGAACCAGGAGCTGCGCGGCAAAGTGATCGCCATTCTCTCCGATCGTCTGCTTCCGCAGCGGTTGGGACAACTGGAGCAGGCCCTGGCGGCCGGCGACTCCAGCGCCGCTCTCGCTCGCGTCACCCCGGCAGACACCTTTCATCTTGCCGCGGAGTTTCGCCGTAAGTTTCCCCAGGAGGCCGCGTCCTGGGGAAGGTCGGGCGAAGAATTGGATGCGCTCAGCCGGCAGTCTCCGGCCGAAGTCAGCCTGCAGCGCATCTCCCGCGACTTTGGTACTCCTCATCCAGTGCTGGCCCAGAACTACGCCTGCGAGCTCCTGAACGTGCCCCCGTTCCCCGCCTTCGGTGGGAGTTCCAGCCGCTTGTTGGGGGAGTCGTGGGACTCAACCAATCTGTATTGGGCGAGGCTGGCGGATGAGAAGGGTTACTCGCCGGTCATGCTCAATCGCCTGGTCCCCGAGTTGACCCGCCACATGGTGGCAAACATTTTCGCGACCGACATTGAAGACTGGGTGGCGCTGACTCGCGCTATGCGGGAGACCGGCGAAGAGTTCCGTGAGGGCAAGATTGTTTTACCCCAATTGACGGAATCTGCCTCCTCTGCCTCTTCCAACCAGGAAATGGGTGTGCAGCAAGAACATTCTCCAGCAAGCTCGGCTGCGGCCGGCCACAACTAAATGGGATACAGGACACACAATGGCAAAGCGACCTCTTCTCTTCCTTCCTATCGCAGTTGGCTTCTTGTTCCTTGGCGGCCGCATAACAGGCGCCCAGGATGACACGGCAAACATCCGCGTAAATGTGGATCTGGTGCAGCTAAACGTCGCTGTGACTGATAGCAAAGGTAATTACATTTCCGGCCTGGGCCCGGAGAACTTTGCTATTACCGAGGACAAGATCCCGGAAAGAATCGCCACTTTTGAAGAAGGCAACGAGCCGGCTCGACAGGTAATTCAGCCGCCGTCGAATGTGGCTTCCGGTAAACCGGGTACGCCCAGCCCGCAGTCGGCTGCGAAAACGAAAGCCACCGTGGTGACTGCGGCGCCGTCCCATCCCGCTGTGGCCGGAGAGGATATTACGACCTTGCCCTCCCGGGTTGCCGGCGCCAACGTCTTTGTTCTTTTCGATACCAGTAACTACATGTACCGGGGCTTTGTTTTTGCCCAGGATGCTATTACCGATTTTATTCGCTCCCTGGAAGCGGCGAACAAGGTGGCCTTTTATTCGTACAGTCGCGACCTTTCCCGCAATTCAGCACTTACCACCGATCGGGCGCAGGTACTGCGCGGGGTGAGGAGCACAGTTGCCGGCGACGATGCCGCGCTCTATAACTGCCTGTTGTTGACCGTCAAGGACGCCTCCCGCTACACCGGACGGAAGGTGGTCGTGGTCTTCTCCAATGGTCCTGACAACGCCAGCCTGGTGCCTCCGGAAGATGTAGCGGAACTCGCTCAATCCACGGGCACGATCATCTACATGATCAGTACCCGGGAGGCGCAGTTGGAGCCGATCTCGACCGCCGTCTTCGAGCGCATGAGCAAGGCCACGGGTGGCAAGGCGTATTTCGCACGAAGCTGGAGCGATGAAAAGAAGGCCTTCGCCTTTATCCAGGAGGATTTGGCGCATCTCTACTCGCTCAGCTACTATCCTCAGCCCAACCCCAGCACCGGATGGCGCGCCATTACTGTCAAGCTGGTAGGGAAGGATCTGCAGAAGTACCACGTGCGAACCCGTGCGGGATACCGCCTGCAACAGGCCCACTCTGCGGCCAACTCAGGTGAGTTGGAAGCGGAGTCCGTCCAGAAGTAGCGTGTTCGCCGGGGGACTGGAACGAGGCTCAGTGCACTGGGAGAGGTCTGCGGTTCGCTTTCCGTGCCACCCGGGCTAAGGCTTCAGCCCTGTGCTGGTGGTGAGCTTTTCGGCGCATACAGCTTGCTCCCCGGATACCGGTCCACTGTTGAGGGATTCGCTGCAGGCGAACAGTTTCGGCTCGTTCATAACCGAAGCGGCGGCTTGCTCCAAAGTTATGTCTGCCCCTTCGGGCTGAAACCTGGAACGTTTGTCGTCTTGCTGAAGAGATACGCTTTTGAAGAGAAGAGCGTTGCCTTCGAGATGGACGTGGATTGCCGTCAATTCCCAAAGCGATGGCCCGACCTGTTGTTGTTCGAGGGCAAAGGAGCTGCGTTCCTTCAATCTTCCTAGGAGCCCTCCGCCAAAGGTGACGTCGTGGATCAGATGTCCCTTGATTTTATAGATGCGGTGTTGCTGGTTATCGACTACCAGGTCGCCGGTCATGCTGCTGAAGACCCGAGCCTCGCGCGTGGGCGGATGGAAGTTCGGTGCGGGGTCAAAGTGCAGTGACGTGGTGGTTGCCGTTGCGCCTGTTTGGGTCCAGATAAAGGCAGCGGGCAGAAGCTTAAGCAGATCGACGATTTGCTGATTATCGTGATTGCCCTCTTCGATCTGTTTCTTCTGGGCTCGTGGATCGTGCAAGTATTTTTGAATGAGTGCCCGCTGTTCTGTCTCCGGCAGCTCGCGCGCGTCTTTTTCAAGAACGCGTTCGACGTTGCCCCGTTGGGTTCCGGCGACCCACTGCAAAATGTGTACCTTCGGCGTGTCGCTCTCTTCCAGGTAGATCCAGTTGGAGTGGTCGTTTTCGTCTGCTGTACGTTCAGTGTTGACGGCCTGTTGGATGATCTGTTGAGGGGTTTGTGCGTGCACCGTTGAGAACGAAAGCGCAAGTATCCCGACCCAGAAAAAGTGCGCTCTTACTCTGCCCATTTCTCGATTGCCTTTGTCGGTCAAAGTTACGGGCTTTTGATGCCGGAGATCTGCTCAACGGTTCAACAGAAAAGCTCGCTCGATCCACCCCGTACTTGTTTGGACTGCATCCGAGAGGATAAGGAGAAATGCAATGGTTGCAAAAAATTCCAGCAAAAGCGCCGCTCATGGCAGCTCCCACGGAGCGCGTAAGTGGTCGGCAGCGGTGGACACGGATTCCACCCATCCGCGTTCTGGTTTGTTCAACAAGGATGCGAAGACAATCGCGCGCGAACTGGCGTCAAAGAAGGTTTCTCCCAAAGGACCTTCGTCCGGGATGCGCATGTTGAACTTCTACATCAATCGCGCCGGTAAGAACCTGCCGCCGAAGCGGCTGAAGGTTCTCGAAAATGCCAAGCAGCTTTTGCATGAACGAATCGCAGCAGCCAGGGACAAGGAGAAAAGATCTGCCAGTAAAGGTAAATCAACGTCTGCGAAAAGTGCCGCGTAGGTTCTAACCAGCTGCTGCGTCGATCAAGTCCTGCACGGAGCGGCTGGATTTCCAGGATTTGATTTGGCGTTCTCGCCGACGAGCTTCTGACAGTGTTGCGTAATTCTCGCTATAGGTTAAGACCCAAGGCCCGCGGCCCCTAGTGTACGGGCTGTGGCCACGGGCGTGTTCCGCGAGTCGCTGATCCAGATGCAGCGCCGAGCCAATGTAGAATCCGCCCGTAGATTCGCTTTTGAGAATGTACGTGGTTGGCATTATTGAAAATATGGTAGGCACGAGGAGACTCGAACTCCTGACCTCTACCGTGTCAAGGTAGCGCTCTAACCAACTGAGCTACGCGCCTGCGTTGTTGCATTCGACATCAAAATCTGACCTTCCCGGCTTGCCGGGACGCTCTAACCAACTGAGCTACGCGCCTGCGTTGTTGCATTCGACATCAAAATCTGACCTTCCCGGCTTGCCGGGACGCTCTAACCAACTGAGCTACGCGCCTGCGTTGTTGCATTCGACATCAAAATCTGACCTTCCCGGCTTGCCGGGACGCTCTAACCAACTGAGCTACGCGCCTGCGTTGTTGCATTCGACATCAAAATCTGACCTTCCCGGCTTGCCGGGACGCTCTAACCAACTGAGCTACGCGCCTGCGTTGTTGCATTCGACATCAAAATCTGACCTTCCCGGCTTGCCGGGACGCTCTAACCAACTGAGCCACGCGCCTGCGTTGTTGCATTCGACATCAAAATCTGACCTTCCCGGCTTGCCGGGACGCTCTAACCAACTGAGCCACGCGCCTGCGTTGTGCATCTCGCTATCATACCAAATGCTCATGTACCATCAAGGTTCTGGGCTATACCCAGGAAGACGGGAAACCCTTGCTGAAAGAATTGCGCGCAGCTCCTAACCTGCTTACTTTCCTGCGCCTTTGCCTCATACCTTTTCTTGTACTCGCGGTTCTCGAGTCCCACTACAAGACCGCGCTTTGCCTCTTCGTCGTCGCCGGACTCAGTGACGGCCTCGATGGCCTGGCCGCCCGATTGCTCAAGCAGCAAACCCAGATTGGTCAATACCTCGATCCCGTGACCGACAAGCTTCTGCTCAGCACCCTGTTCCTGGTCCTCATGCACCAGCAGCTCGTGCCGCGGCGAGTCACTGTCCTGGTTTTTAGCCGCGACCTCGGCATTCTCATCGTCGCCACGCTGCTCTATATCAGTCTGGGCATGCGCGATTTCCGTCCCAGCATCTATGGCAAGGCGAGTACCTGCGCCCAGATCCTGGCCTTGCTCGCAGTCCTGCTCTGCCAGATCTACGCTCCTGTACCGCTGATCATGCTGCGCACCGTAGCTCTTTATGCCACTGCTGCGTTGACCATCGTCTCCGCCTTGCATTACGCCTGGCGTACCGCCCGGCGTCTTGCTATCGCCGAGGCTCAGTAAAAACTTCCCTGGAAGGGCAAAGGTTTGAAAATTTCGCGTTCAATGACAAACTATTGCCAGTACTTTGCTCCCAGTTTAACGTTACTGAAACAGTTAACCCCCTCGCCCTGAAGGCATGTCCTCGGGGCAGCACTGCGGTTCTACGAAGGCCTTTATGTCCGAGACGATCCAAGCACGTGTTCTCCGAGTGATTGCTACCACCCAGCGGATTCCTCTGGAGAAGGTCAAGCCCGACAGCACCTTCGAAGAGCTGGGTATCGATTCGATGGACAGCATCAATATCCTCTTCGACCTCGAAAGTGAATTCGACATCGAAATCAAAGACGAAGACGCTAAGAAGATCCAGACCATCCGCGAAATGATCGACGGCGTCACTTACCTGGTGGATTCTAAACAAAACCCATCTGCCCAAACCGCAACCGAATAAAGCGGTACTGTATCGGAGTTAAGCAGGAGTTTGTTACCCTCGGTCCAGCAACAGTCTTCTATGAAAACGGTGTAGATGCGAGTCGTCATATCAGGAATGGGCGTCATCAGCGCTCTAGGCCTTGACCACGAAGGGTTCTGGCGGTCACTCGCCAATGGTCAGTCGGGAATCGGGCCGATACCACAAAACGTCGGACCCGTCCCCGACATGGGCATGAATCAGGTCCGTTTCAAGAACGGCGCCGCCGTGCTCGGTTATGAAGCCGAAACGTACTTTCCCCGCAAGACACTCAGCTTCATGGATCGCTTCGCGCAGTTTTCAGTCATCGCTGCCCGCGAGGCGGTGACCATGGCCGGAATCGAATGGACCGAGGAACTGCGCGAGGGCGCCGCGGTCATCACGGGCTCCTGCATGGGCGGCAGATATACAGACGAAATCGGTTATTGGGAGCTCTTCCACCATGGCAGGCATCGCGTCCACCCACTGACCATCCCGCTGGGAATGAGTAACGCGGGAGCAAGCCACATTTCTATGGAGTACGGCCTACATGGGCCGGCATATACGTTCTCCACCGCCTGTTCCTCGTCGGCTCATGCCATCGGCAATGCACTCTGGATGGTGCGTTCTGGAGCTGTTCCTCTGGCCATTGCCGGGGGCAGTGAAGCGCCACTTTTCCTGGGCGGATTGAAAGCGTGGGAGGCGATGCGCGTGGTCAGCCCCGACACCTGCCGTCCCTTTTCTGCCAAACGCACCGGAATGATTCTGGGGGAAGGCGCGGCTATGCTGGTTCTGGAGCCCCTGGAGCGCGCTCTGGCGCGCGGCGCCAAGCCACTTGCTGAGATCGTGGGTTTCGGCATGTCGGCGGATGCCTGCCACGTCACCCAGCCATCCGCCGAAGGCGCGGCTCGGGCGATTCGTGCCGCGTTGCGCGATGGTGGGTTAACTCCAGAGCAAGTGGGCTACATCAATGCGCACGGGACCGCGACTGAGGCCAATGACCGTATGGAGGCAGCGGCCATCCATGCCGTCTTCGGGGGCCGCGCTTCTGCGCTCCCGGTTAGTTCCACCAAGTCCATGCACGGGCACACGCTGGGTGCGGCGGGAGCGATCGAAGCGGTAGCCACGGTGCTGGCGCTGGGCAAGGGAGTGCTGCCCCCCACTGCCAATTTCACCGAGCCAGATCCGGGGTGCGCGCTCGACGTGATTCCCAACCACGCCCGGGCCGCAAGCGTAGAGGTCGCTCTGTCGCAATCCTTCGCCTTTGGGGGCTTGAACGCGGTGCTGGCTTTTCGTGCTTGGCCCTAACTTGACCCACCACTTTTTGGAGTCTGTCCCAACCAAGAAGCCTGACTGGTTTAGCTGCGAGCCATCTTTTCAAAGACGTCGAGTGCGTATTCCAGGTCGCTCTGCGTGTGCGCGGCGGTCACACAGAGCCGTAGCCGTGCTGAATCCTGGGGAACGGCTGGAAACAGCACAGGCGTCGCCAGAACGCCGTGATCCCGGAGCCGCCGGGCGAACAGGCCAGTGGTTGTCTCGTCGTTGAGAATCACCGGAATGACCGCCGTCTCCGATAGCCCGGTGTCATAGCCCAGCGAGCAGAGGCCGCTGCGCAGAAAGTCTGCATTGTGCTTGATCTTGGCCACCCGCTCCGGTTCGCTCTTCAGAATCGCCAGTCCCTCGCGAATAGCAGCCACCGCGGCCGGACTCAGCGCCGCTGAAAAAATGAACGGAGATGCACCATGTTGGAGATATATTGCAAGTTCCTGCGAAACGGCAGCGAAGCCGCCGGTGGAAGGAATCGACTTGGCCAGGGAACCGGTCCAGATGTCGACCGCGTCCGTGGGTATGCCAAAGTGTTCATCGGTGCCGCGGCCACAAGCCCCCAGCACTCCGGAAGCATGCGATTCGTCGACCAGCAGGAAAAACCCAAATTCCTCTTTGACTTCGAGGATCTCGGGCAGATGGCAAACGTCGCCATCCATGGAAAAAACACCATCCGAGATAACCAGCGTGCGATTGGCCTGGGATCCGTTTTGCAGCTCCTGGCGCAAGGATGAGGCGTCATTATGCCGGAAGCGCTGCAACTGCACCCCGGCGAAGCGGCAGGCGTCCGTCAGGCTGCGGTGGCAAAGCGAATCCATAATCACGCGATCGGCCGGTCCGAGCAGCGCACCGAGCACGGCAACATTTGCTAAGTAGCCGGAGCTGAAAGTGATAGCCGCTTCCGTGCCCTTGTAGGCAGCGAGGTCGCGCTCCATCAGGATATGCTGGTCGGTGGTTCCGGTCAGCAGGCGGGCGCCGCCGGTGCCGGTGCCGTACTTCCGGATCGCTTCGATTGCAGCCGCGTCGATCCGCGGATCGCCGATCAGTCCCAGGTAGTCGTAGGACGACAGCATCAACATCGAATGGCCGTCCGCCTTCACCTGGGGACCGGTTCTTCCTTCCAGCGGAATCTGAAACGGATAGGCATCGTGATCGCAGGCCAGGGCGGTTGTTTCGAAGAGCCGCCGGGCGCGCGCGTCGATGAGGTCGTTTTTGCGGAAATTCCAACGCTTGTCGGCGCTGAAATATCCGTTGAAAGACTTGCCGGAAGAAGAAGGAAATCCTACTGTTCCCTGGCGAACTTGTGATTTCGTCTCTATCGGAGTATCCATTGATTTAACTGACTATAGTGCAGGATTGGGGCATTGGGAAGCCTGGAGTTGCTGTCCCGGCACGGTTTAGACCTTTTTCTTTTCCCCTCTCGACCGGTGCCGCGGGCGGTCAAGTGTAACTTTCTTGATGGAAAAGCGGCGTAAAGACACAAAAATGCTCTAATTGTGGTAGAGAACTGAGCCTGCCCGGCCTAGCCCTAGCGGTTTGGACCGATGTTAGCGCGTGCATCTAACCAGCTTGAAGGGGTACGTTGGAGATTTCACCATGTCTTCGAATAGTCCGCACACTCCGGCCGCTGTACTCAACCCGCCCGCCCCGGCCGCGAGCATGCTGCCCGCTGTTCGATTGACCGACAAGTTCGGACGCACCATCACCGACCTCCGTGTCTCTATTACCGACCGATGCAATTATAAGTGCGTCTACTGCCGTACCGGTTCTCAGGGTGCTCAATTTGCCGAGCTCGCCATGGAAGACTACCTGCGGATCATCCGCATCTTCGTTTCCCTGGGTATTGAAAAAGTCCGCCTGACCGGGGGCGAGCCGCTGCTGCGCAAGGGCCTTGTCCCCCTTCTGACCGAGCTGGCCCAGCTGCGCACCAACACACCTGGTAACCCGAAGCCGCTGGACCTTGCCGTCACTACCAATGGACACCTTCTGGCAGAGATGGCCGCTCCCCTTGCACATGCCGGGCTCAGCCGCATCACGGTCAGCATGGATGCGGTCGACGCGGCGATCTTCGAGCGCATCACGCGGGTTCCCGGCAGTTTCGACAAGGTGCTGGCCGGGGTGCGCGCCGCCTCGCGCGTGGGACTGGGTCCGGTCAAGGTGAATTGTGTGCTGTTGCGCGGATTTAACGACGATCAGGTCGTCCCCTTCGCCCGCTTCTCGCGCGACGAGGGCGTGATCGTTCGCTTTATCGAGTTCATGCCTCTGGAAGAGGACCGCTTGTGGACCCCCGCCGTTGTCGTGCCGCTGCGCGAGGTAGTGAGCGAGCTCAACAGCTTTCGCCCGCTAGTTCCCCTGCCCGCCAACAGTCCTGGTGAAACCGCGCGCCGTTACACCTTTGACGACGGCATCGGTGAAATCGGCATTATCGCCCCCGTATCGCAGGCCTTTTGCGGAGCCTGCAGCCGCATCCGCCTTACCTCTGATGGCAAAATACGCACCTGTCTCTTCTCCCACTTCGACCACGATCTGTACGGTGTGCTGGCACGTGGCGGCTCCGATGACGATCTCGCAGAGTTTATTCAGAAGACGGTTGAGACCAAGGAAGCGCGCCACCATATTGGCGAGCCAGGCTTTCTTAAGCCCTCTCGTAGCATGGTTCATATCGGAGGCTAGCCGCTGGAATGGTCGATCGAGCCTTCCCAGAACGTCAGACGCTCCCAAAGGACCTGATGGTCTTCCACGACGTGGCTCGTGCGCTGACCTCCTCCCTGGACCTGGATTCGATTTTGGGCGCCATCATGCTCCAGATGGAGCAGTTCTTTGAGCCCGAATCATGGTCCCTGCTCATCGTCGACGAGGAGCAGCAGAATCTCTACTACGCGGTCGCGGCCGGCAAGTCGCCCGGGAATCGCACTCTGCGCGTTGGCATGGGCGAGGGAATCGCCGGCTGGGTGGCTCAGCATGGCGAACCGGTGATTGTGTCGGAGCCGGGCAACGATCCTCGTTTCGCAGTAGACGGTGACCTGTCGCTGCTCTCCCCGGTACGATCCGCGATCTGCATACCACTGCGCTGGCGGAATCGGACCCTGGGCGTGATCGAGCTGCTTAACTATCGCGTGCCCACCTTGACCGGGGAAACCATGGCCTTTCTCCAGGTGTTGTGCGACTACGCGGCGATCGCCATTCAGAATGTGCGGGCCGTCGAGCGCATTCAGGAGTTGACCATCACTGATGACTGCACCGGCCTCTTCAACTCGCGGCACCTGTTTTCCATCACCGAGGTCGAGCTCGAGCGTTCTCGCCGGTTTAGTCTTCCCTTCAGCCTCATCTTTATCGACCTGGATCATTTCAAGCGCGTCAACGACCTCCACGGGCACCTGACCGGCAGCCGGCTGCTGGCCGAGATTGCCCGGACCATCAAGCACAATGTCCGGGGAATCGATTCGGCCTTCCGCTACGGAGGAGACGAGTTCATCGTTCTGCTGCCGCAGACCGGAAAAGATGCGGCGCTTGAGGTCACCCAGCGCCTATTGCACGCGTTGCGCGATACCCGGTATTTGTTGGCCGAAGGTCTCGAAGTGCGCATGATGGCCAGCTTCGGCATTGCCAGTTACCCGGAGGACGGCACCACCATCCAGGAGATCATCGGCGCCGCCGACCAGATGATGTACCTGGTCAAGAATTCCTCCCGGGGCAACATCGCCGTCGCCCAACGCGGTTTTATTCAACCCTGACAAATGCTTTAGCATGGAGCCCGGCGGTAGGAGGGCGAAAGATCAAGATGGATCAGATGAGTAGACGTCTCCGTATGGGGATGGTGGGTGGTGGCGCGGGCTCTTTTATCGGCCCGGTACATCGCATGGCGGCCGAGCTGGATGGAACCATCGAACTGGTGGCGGGAGCTTTCAGCCAGGATGCGGCACGATCGCGGCAGGCCGGTGTGACCTACGGCATCAGCCCCGACCGTGCCTATAGCAATTTCGAAGAGATGATGGAGCGGGAGAGCAAGCGGGAAGATGCCATTGACTTTGTCTGCATCGTTACCCCGAATCATCTCCACCTGCCCATCGCGGCGGCTGCCTTGGAGCATGGTTTCCATGTGATGAGCGACAAGCCGGCCACCGCTACCCTCGAAGAGGCGCAGACGTTGGCGGGGATCGTCCGCCGCACCGGGCTTCTTTATGGGTTGACCTTCACCTACACCGGATACCCACTTGTGCGCGAAGCGCGCCTGATGGCACGCAGCGGCCAGTTAGGCAAGATCCGCAAAGCGGTGGTGCAATATTCGCAAGGCTGGCTAAGCACCTCGCTCGAGACAACGGGTCACAAACAGGCAGCGTGGCGATCTGACCCTGCGCAATCGGGCTTGGGTGGAGCGATCGGCGACATCGGCGTCCATGCATTCAATCTGCTGGAGTACGTGAGCGGACGCCAGGTGGCGGAAATCTGCGCGGATCTTAGTAAGGTGGTAGCCGGCCGCTCGCTCGACGACGACTGCAACGTGCTGCTCAAGCTCGACAACGGAGCTCCAGGCGTTCTCTTTGTATCCCAGATCGCAGCCGGCGATCGCAACGACCTGCAGCTTCATCTCTATGGCGAAAAAGGCGGACTCCACTGGTGGCAGGAAAATCCTAATTACCTGCACCTGAACTGGACGGGGCAGCCGAGTCAAACCCTGCACGCAGCCGGGGATTATCTGGCGCCCTCAGTGCGGAGCGACTTTCGCTTGCCCATGGGCCATCCCGAGGGCTTGCTGGAAGCATTTGCTAATATCTATCGCGACTTCGCGACTGCGGTTCGCGCTCGCTTTAGCGACCCTGCTGCGCAACTGAGTGACCTGGTCCCTGGCATCCATGAGGGACTGCGCAGCATGACCTTTGTGGAGAGAGCAGTAACCAGCAGCCGGACCCGGGCCGGATGGGTGAACCTATGAAAACTGTTAAGGGGCCGGCAATATTCCTGGCCCAATTCGCCGCCGATCAGAAACCCTTCAACACACTGGAAGACATCTCCAAATGGGCCGCGGGTCTGGGCTTCAAGGGCATCCAGATCCCAAGTTGGGACAAGCGTTTCTTCGATCTGAAGCTGGCCGCCGAGAGCCAGGCGTATTGCGACCAACTATTGGGCATGCTGCATGGCTTGGGATTGCAGTTAACCGAGATCTCCACCCATCTGCAGGGGCAACTGGTCGCGGTCCATCCGGCGTATGACCTGCAGTTCGACGGCTTTGCTCCGCCGGAGGTGGCAGGGAATCCGAAAGCCCGGCAAGAGTGGGCGGTACAACAGGTGCTGTTCGGGGCAAAGGCCAGCCGCAACCTGAAGCTCAAGGCGCACGCCACCTTCTCCGGAGCATTGGCGTGGCCATACGTCTATCCCTGGCCCCAGCGGCCTGGAGGGCTGATCGACGAGGCCTTTGCTGAGTTGGGGCGCAGGTGGACGCCAATTCTCAATGTCTTTGAAGAGCATGGAGTCGACCTGTGCTTTGAAATCCACCCCGGAGAAGATCTGCACGATGGGGTCACTTTCGAACGCTTCCTGGCTGCGGTCGGGGGCCATTCGCGGGCGAATATTCTCTACGATCCCAGCCACTTCGTGCTGCAGCAGCTGGACTACCTGGCCTTCATCGACATCTACCATGAACGCATCCGCGCCTTCCACGTGAAGGACGCCGAGTTCAATCCCACCGGCCGATCGGGCGTCTATGGCGGGTATCAGAACTGGGTCGACCGTCCCGGGCGCTTTCGTTCGCTTGGTGATGGCCAGGTTGACTTCGGCGGCATCTTCAGCAAGCTGGCGCAGTACGACTTTCCTGGATGGGCGGTCATGGAGTGGGAGTGTGCGCTAAAGCATCCTGAAGATGGAGCACGCGAGGGCGCGCCTTTCATCCGCGACCACATCATCCGCGTCACCGAGCATGCCTTCGATGACTTTGCAGGCGGCCAGGCGGACCGTGAAACCAATCGGAAACTGCTCGGCCTTTGAGCGTGTATGCCTTTCCGTTCGCGCCGTAGGCCTGAGCCGCTCGACGAGGCTGCTCTCTACCAATACGCGGTAGGCGCGCTCGCCCGGCAGATGCGCACGGTGGCGGAACTCAAACGCCTGATGAGTCGCCGCGTCGAGCCGGGAGAGGCGGGTGAGAGCAAAATGGCGGCCGTGGTCGCGCGCCTTGCTGACCAGCACTATCTCGACGATGGCGCCTTTGCCTCTACCTACACCCGTCTGCGCCAGGAGAACCAGAGCTTCGGCAAGCGCCGGGTGCAACAGGAGCTGACCCGCAAGGGGGTGCAAGCTGAGCTGGTCAGCAGCGCGCTTGAGAGCGCCTACTCGCAGGTCAGCGAAGAGGATCTTGTTCGGCGTTACGTTGCCCGCAAGCGAATCAAAAAGCCGCAAGACGAGAAAGAGACGGCGCGTATGGTCCGCCGCCTGGTAGGTGCGGGCTTTTCTTATGCCATCATTTCTACCCTGCTGAAGAGCTGGGAGCTTGATCTGGTCCTGCCCGAGGATGGCTCGGCTGAAGAGTCCTAAGCGGTTTCTTGCGTCGATTGGTCAGGACGCGCCCCCGCGGCGGGTCAGCGTCGTCACTCTCGAATGCGGATACCCCATGAAATACATGAAGAAGTGCGTGCTCTGCTGCTGTATGAGCCCTTTCTAGGCCGGTCGTGAAGAAAAGGCCCACCCCAGAGTTGGTTGGCACGCAGAAAGCAGCGGCGTCCTGTTTCGTCGCGAACGAAGATTCGTTAGAGTGAACTCACTCTCATGCTCAAGATGATAGCCCTCGGATGTCTCCTGTCAGGCCTTTCAGCATTCGCTCAGGCGCCCGATCTGATTCTGGTCCACGGAAAAATCCTGACCGTAGATGCCAAGGACTCGATCGCCCAGGCGGTTGCCATTCGCCAGGGAAAAATCATAGCCGTCGGCTCCAACAAGAAAATTCTGCAACTCGCCGGATCCAAGGCACGAGTGATCGATCTGCATGGCAGAACCGCAACGCCCGGATTAATCGACAGCCACGCCCATATCGCGACCGGTGGAGTCGATGAACTCTACTCCGTGAGTCTGAGCGATGCCGCAACTGTGGATGAAGTAAAACGCCGGGTGCAGGCGGCGGCCGTCAAGCTAAAGCCGGGCGAATGGCTTACCGGCGCTGGCTGGGACGAAGGCAAGCTGGCAGAGCGCCGCTACATCGTCGCTTCCGACCTGGACGAGATTGCGCCCAACAATCCCGTCTGGCTGATGCACACCACCGGACACTATGGTGTCGCCAATCATGCGGCATTGCAGCTGGCGCACATTACCGCCGCGTCCAAGGATCCCCCGGCTGGGACCATTGACCGTGATCCGCAGGGTGTACCCACGGGTGTCTTGAAGGAGTCGGCTATGGATGCGGTGGTCGTGCTCATTCCGCCGCCAACGCCGGAGCAGTGGCGCAACGGAATTCTCCGCATGGTCGATACCATGCACCGCGAAGGAATGACCGCGGTGAAAGACCCTGATATCGAACCGCCGATATGGGATGCCTATCGTCAACTGCTGGAAGACAAGAAACTGACCGTGCACGTCTGCGTGCTGTGGCACGGCGGCACGACCCTCGAATCTGCCCAGGCCGCGCTTGCCCGCATTCAGGCGCTCCCCCGCCCGCCGGATTCGTTAGGCGACGGCAACCTCGTCTCTTGCGGAGCCAAGCTGTATATGGATGGAAGCGGAGGCGCCAGGACCGGCTGGGTCTACAAGGAGTGGAATAAGAACTCCACCGGGATCGACCAGGGCAATTACGGCTATCCCTTAATCGATCCTGAAGTCTACCGCCAGATGGTGCGCCTCTTTCACCAGGCCGGCGTTTCCGTGGGAACGCATGCCATCGGCGATCGCGCCATCGACTGGGTGGTAGATACCTATGCACTGGTGCTGAAGGAAAAGCCTACCTCCGGACTGCGCCACAGCATCATCCATGCCAACATACCGACCGACCACGCCATCGACACCATGGCCTTCCTTCAGAAAGAGTATGACGCGGGCTTTCCGGAGACGCAGCCGGCCTTCACCTGGTGGATCGGCGATACTTATGCCGGCAACTTCGGACCCCAACGCGCACTTCGCTTAAATCCCTACCACACCTACGAAACCCATGCGATTCTCTGGGCCGCGGGCTCGGACTACTCTGTGACCCCTTTACCGGCACGCTTTGGGCTCTGGGCATCGGTAGAGCGCGAGACTGCAAAGGGCGTTTACGGAAAGCAGCCCTTTGGAACGGCCGAAGCCGTCGATGTGCATACCGCGCTTCGCTCTTACACCGCCTGGGCCGCCTGGCAATTGTTCCTGGAAAACAAGATAGGCTCCATCGAACCTGGCAAAGAGGCGGACATCGCCGTTTGGGACAAAGACATGTACACCATCCCTTCCGCTGAGCTGCGCGACCTGAAGTGCGAGATGACGATTTACAACGGCCAGGTCGTTTACCGTGCCGCCAACACTCCCGTAACCGGCCAGTGAACAGAAGAAATGCTCTAGACTTAAGCCATGCACTATCGCTCTGGTTCTGAGATACGGGAAACCTTCCTGCGCTTTTTCGCCTCGAAGCAGCACCGTCGTGTGCACTCCTCTTCGCTGGTCCCGGCGAATGACCCCACATTGCTGTTTACCAATGCGGGCATGAACCAGTTCAAAGATGTATTCCTAGGCGTGGAGCGCCGCGACTACAACCGCGCCACTACTTCACAGAAGTGCGTGCGCGCAGGCGGCAAACATAACGATCTGGAGAACGTCGGCTTCACCCGCCGCCACCATACCTTCTTCGAGATGCTGGGCAACTTCAGCTTTGGCGATTACTTCAAGCGCGAAGCGATCGCCTTCGCCTGGGAGCTGGTCACGTCTCCGGAGTGGCTCGGGATCCCCAAAGACAAGCTCTACGTCACCATCTTCAAAGGGGAAGAAGGCGTTCCGCGGGACGAAGAGGCTTACGAGCTTTGGCGCGGTCAGGGCCTGCCTCCGGAGCGCATCCACGAGCTGGGCATGAAGGACAATTTCTGGGCCATGGGCGACACCGGCCCTTGCGGGCCGTGCTCGGAGATTTTCTACGACATGGGCCTGGCCGCGTCGGAGGCCGGGGAGGATAAGCCCTTCGGCCAGGACGACGCCCGCTACGTGGAGATCTGGAACCTGGTCTTCATGCAATTCGATCGCGATCAGCAAGGGGAGCTCAACCTGTTGCCCCGGCCTTCCATTGACACCGGAGCCGGGTTGGAGCGGATGGCTGCCGTGCTCCAAGGCAAGATCTCCAATTTCGAAACGGATCTCTTTACACCGCTGATTGCCCGCGCCGGCGAACTGACCCATACCCGCTACCAGGATGGGGGCGCCACCACGGATGCGTCGCTGCGCATCATCGCCGACCATTCGCGTGCCGCGACCTTTCTCATCTCCGACGGAGTTCTCCCCGCCAACGAAGGCCGCGGTTATGTCTTGCGCAAGATCCTCCGCCGGGGTATCCGCCATGGACGAATGCTGGGGCAGGAAGATCCTTTCATGTACCGGATGGTGGAAGCGGTGCGTGACGAGATGAAGGATGCCTATCCGGAGCTGGTCGAGAGCGCAGACCGTGTCGCCAGGGTGGTACGCGCCGAAGAAGAGCGCTTCGGCAGGACGCTTGCCCTGGGATCAAAGCAACTAGATGCCGCCATCGAGCTGATTCGCAAAGATGGAACGTTGCCGGGTGCGACCGCTTTTCATCTCTATGAGACCTACGGTCTACCGCTTGACTTCATGGTCGATGCAGCCCGCGATCAGGGCATCAACTTCGATCTCACCGGCTTTGAGCAAGGTCGCAGTGAAGAACAGACCCGGGCGCGTGCTTCCTGGAAGGGAGGCGCAAAGGCCTCTGCCAGCCCGGCCTTCCGCTCCTTGCCCAAGACCATCTTCGAAGGCTATCGCCAGCTCACCTCGCAGCATTGTGAAGTGCTGGCCATCGTCAGGGACGGCGTTGGCGTGCCTCAGGCGAACGCCGGTGAGAGTGTCGAGATCGTACTCGATCACACCTCGTTTTACGCCGACTCGGGCGGCCAGGTTGGGGATACCGGTTGGCTCTATTCCGATGACCACAACGTGGCCGTTGGCGATGTTCTGGGTTGCGTGCAACCGGTGCAGGGCGTTCGCGCGCACAAGGTCTACCTGCGCCAGCCTATCGAACTGGGCAACTACGTGGATACCGTGGTGGATACAGAAACCCGTTCTGCCATTCGCCGCAACCACACCGGCACCCATCTTTTGCACGCTGCCCTGCGCGAGGTTCTGGGCAAGCACGTCAAACAGGCCGGATCGCGGGTCGATCCGGAACATCTGCGCTTCGATTTTTCCCACTTCACCGGGGTTGCCGAGGAAGAGCTTGCCGACATAGAAGAGCTGATCAACCGCCAGGTGCTCGCCAACAACAAGGTGGAGACGCTGGAAGACGTCCCCATCGACGTCGCGGTGAACGAATACCACGCCATGGCCTTGTTCGGTGAGAAGTACGGTGAGAAGGTCCGGGTGGTAAGAATCGGCGACTTCTCCACTGAGCTCTGTGGTGGCACCCACACCGGAGCCAGCGGGGAAATCGGGCTAGTCAAGCTGCTCAGTGAAGGCGGGGTATCCTCTGGTGTTCGTCGTGTGGAGGCGGTAACCGGCCTCGGCGCACTGGATGAGTTTCGCCGCGAGCAGCGGGCGGAGGAATTGCGCAGCAAGCTCTCCACTCAGGAAGAAGAAATCAAGAAGTTACGCCGCGAGCTCGACCAGGTACGGATGAAGTCAGCATCTACCTCGGTCGCGTCGGCAGCCAGCCAGGCGGTCGTGGTTGAAGGAATTCAGGTGCTTGCGCAGCGGGTTGACTCGCTTGATCGCGGGCAATTGCGGACTCTGGTCGACAATCTCCGTAACAAGCTCGGCTCCGGGGTAGTGATTCTGGGCTCAGCACAGGAAGACGGAAAGGTCGCACTCATCGCCGGAGTGACGCGCGATCTCACCGGCCGCCTCTCCGCGGGCAAAATCATCGGCCCCCTGGCCCAGAAGGTGGGTGGCTCTGGCGGTGGCCGCCCAGACATGGCGGAGGCTGGCGGTAAAGACGCATCCGCGCTCAACTCAGCTTTGGCCAGCGCGCCCGATGTAGTGCGCCATCTACTTGGGGGAACAGCCCTTAGCGCCTAAACAGGCGGCTGGAAAAGTCTGCTTTGTATCAGGGCACGGCTTTAGGCGCGCCTGCTATGCCTTAACGGGCAAAAAGCGCAGACGAGCTCGGTCCCCAATCGGTTTGAATTCTGTCGCGCCCACAATTGACGTGCCCCATATCTCGCTCGTTTTTCGCGAGATGTGGGATACCACGAGGCTTTCCCTCACCCGCGAGGGTACGAAACTTAACAGTTCACGGCAGTGGTATCCCACATCTCGCGAAAAACGAGCGAGATATGGGGCACCCGTCAATTGTGGGCGGGACAGAATTCAAACCGAAGTCGCTGTACCCCTATGTACTTCCCCGCCATCCATTCGTTGCTGCTCGCAACTAGCCGACCTATAATCGGGTTAGCTCTGGCGGAGGAACGGTTGATCCGCTTCCGCAACTATGCACCCTGCCGCGCGTTTGCTCCGTGCGTTTTGCTCTCAAAGTCGCATAACGCCGGCTCGGCGGAGACGCGCGGTCTCCAGTCTTGCTTGCGCCACCCTTTTCCTCGGCCTCCTTTCCGCCCACGCCCGTACTTCCAGCCCTTTTGACCGCGCGCAGCACCTCCGTGCGGCCCTGGAAGCCCGTCCTGAGTCGCAGCGTACCCAGGTCGCCTACAACCGGGTTCTCGACGCGTATCGCGCCATTTACCATGGCAATCCGGCTTCGCCCAAAGCCGATGCCAGTGTGTTCGCGGTGGCCGAACTCCTTACCGAAGAAGGCCGCCACTTTTCCGATCAAAGGCTGCTCCTCGACGCCATCGAACAATACGAATTCCTGCGTATGCAATATCCCGCCAGCGGATACCGCTTCTCCGCCCTCTTTGCCGAGGGTGAGATCTACCACCGCGATCTCGTTGATCGCGATGAGGCCAAAAAGAGATTCCAGCAGTTCCTCAAAATCTACCCACAGAGCCCGCTGGCACAGCAAGCCAGGCTCGAGCTGAACGAAATCCACCAGGAAGAACATCCAACCCGCCGAGCCCATCACCCCGCGGAACGGAACGCCGTGCTGGCCGCCGCCATCGAGTCGCAGGAGCCGCATTCTGCGCCCGCCATGAGCCCGCCGGTCAGTCAACCACAGCAGACGGCCATGTCGTCGCGTCCCCCTCCAGTCGTGACGTCGCCCGCCATCCAGTCGGCGCCACGGTATCTCGCACCGGAGGTAGCCCAATACAGCGCATTCTCAGCGCTGCACCCCGGGCAGGTCGCCCTGGTGAGCGGAATTCGCCACTGGTCCACACCCGTCTATACCCGCATCGCCATTGACCTGCAGGATCAGGTGGCCTATCAGGCCGCCCGCGTACCCAACCCTGACCGCATCTACTTTGACCTTTACGGCGCGCACCTGGATCCGTCGTTGAACGGCAGGTCCGTCGAAGTGATCGACGACGGCTTTCTCAAGCGCATTCGTGCGGCGCAATTCTCCAATAACGTGACCCGGATTGTGCTCGATGTAAGCTCCGTCTCTGACTACTCAGCCTTTCTGCTGCCCAATCCGTGGCGCCTCATCATCGACATTCATGGTCTTAAGCCAGGAACCACGCCAACTACCAATTTGGCCAGTCTCCCTCCGGCGCAAGCCCCACGCAGGGCAAGCGCTGGCTCAAGCCCTCTCCCCACCCAACCGCCTGTCTTCAACCAGCAGCAGACTTCGGTAAATCCGTCAGTAGCGCGCCGTAGCGGCACCCAGGACATCGCATCCCTTGGCCAGCAGCCGAATCGCGTCCAAGCGACGGATTTCCCCACTACCCGTCCCATTGCGGCCTCGGTGGCCGGGACTGTTCCCGCGCCGCAGCCGGACGATGGCTCCCTAGCCTCCACCACGCCCCCGCCGGGTAGCAGCCGCAAGAAGCCAAGTCCCATGCATACCGCATCCCCCAGCATTGCGGATAACGATGACAATGTCTCTCCCCCCATGCGCGAGGCCGAGCCCACGGCCGCCGGCGAACGTTCCCTGGTGCGTACCCTAGGCCTCAAGATCGGCCGCATCGTCATCGATCCCGGCCACGGAGGCCATGACTCCGGCACCATCGGACCGGGTGGCATTGAAGAAAAGCAGGTGGTGCTCGACGTCGCATTGCGTCTTGGCAAGTTACTTAGACAGCGCCTGGGAGCCGATGTCATCTTCACCCGTGACGACGATACCTTCATACCGCTAGAGACCCGCACGGCTATCGCCAATAAGGCGCAGGCCGATCTCTTCCTTTCCATCCACGCCAACTCCAGCCCCGACCCCTCTGCGCGCGGGGTAGAAACCTATTACCTCAACTTCACTACGTCGCCCGATGCGCTGGAAGTGGCTGCCCGTGAAAATGCTGTCTCTGACGAATCCATCCACGAGCTCTCCGACCTGGTGAAGAAAATTACCCTCAAAGACAAGATCGACGAATCGCGCGAGTTCGCCGCCGATGTGCAGAGGTCGCTCTATACCGACCTGGAAGAGGGCAATCCGGGGCTGCGTGACCGCGGCATCAAAAAGGCTCCGTTCGTGGTGTTGATCGGCGCCAACATGCCGTCCATCCTGGCCGAAATATCCTTCCTTACCAACTCCGACGATGCGCGCGAGCTGCAACAGCCCGCGTATCGCCAGCGGATCGCTGAATCCCTCTATAGCGGCGTTTCGAGATACATCAGCGGCCTCAGCGGCGTCCGCTTGGCGCAGAGCACCGGCCATCCCAACGGCAACTGACTCCTCATTCGACACCTACTGGAGAAATGCTCTAGTCTCTGAATAGGTGCGTATGCTTCATGCCCTGCGCTGTCCGTCTTCTTTCCTACTCCTTCGCGCGCTCCCGGCCTCGGTTCTTTTGCTGTCTGCGTTGGCGTTGCCGGCTTCGGCCCAGCCGTCTGCCAAGACCCCTGCCGCTGCCTCTTTGCTACCGACGGACTTTGCTGGTTGGAGTTTGAGTGCACCCGCACAAGAAAGCACCGCACCCGAAGCTGCGGATGCTGCCAACGCCTCCGTACTCAAAGAATACGGATTTCAGCAGTTCGCCTCTGCGCACTATGCCAACGGAGATAACAAGCTCAACGTCCGCGCCATCCGTTTTCAGGATGCAAGCGGAGCCTATGGCGCGTTCACTTTCTACCGCCGCCCCGGTAGCATCCCGGAGCAGATCGGTCGCAGTGCTGCCTGGGATGGCAGTCATGTATTGTTCTGGAACGGCGCCACCGTGGTCGACGCCACGCTTGATCACGTGACCCCCATGACGGCGGCCGAGCTGCGTGAGCTAGCCAAAGATCTGCCTCAGCCTTCGGGCTCGGCTAATATTGCTCCTCCTTTGCCGGGCTATCTCCCCCGCCAGGGTCTTGAACTTGGTCTCACCCACTACTCTCTCGGGCCGGAAGCCTATGCTCGTAGCGGCGGTGTGCTGCCTGCGCCCCTGGTGGGCTTTGATTTCAGTGCGGAGGCGGTCACCGCGCTTTACTCTGACCGCGATGGCGACGGACAGCTGACCCTGTTCATCTACCCCACCCCGCAGCTAGCCGCAGCCCGCCTGCGCGTCATAGACGCCTTCCTCAAGGCGGGCAACACCCAGGCTACGTGGCCGCAGCCGTTGGCAGAGAGCCGTCCAAGCTCCATACTCACCCGGCGCAGTGGTCCCATCATTGCGATGGTCAGCGGATCGCTCCCAGAGGCCGTAGCGCACAAGCTCCTGAATCAGGTTAACTATCAGGCTGACATTGTCTGGAACAACCCCAATGGCTACATCGGCGATGGCTCCAAGGTCGCTCGGCTGATCCTGGGTATCTTCGCCCTGACCGGCATCCTGGGTGGCGCAGCCATCTTGCTCGGCCTCTTTCTCGGCGGTGGCCGTGCGCTTTACCGGGTTCTTCGTGGCAAGCCCGCATCCGCCTTTCAGGAAGAGACAGAGTTCATCAGTCTCAACCTCGAGGACTGAGCGGTTCAACCAATTGCCTGGGGGGGTTACCCTTTCCGCAGAGAATTTCACTTGGCGAATTGAACTAACCGTGGTGCAGGCAAGCCACTAAGTGCTCAGATTCCAGCGGCTTGGGACGTTTTTAGGCTTGCAGCGAGCTGGCCGATGGTTGCATCGTATCAAAACAATGATCCATTTAAGTCTTTCATAAATAACAACTTAAGTGCGTCTTGATTTTGCCTTGACACCCTCGGGAGCCGACCATAAGATTTCGCCAGAAAGTTCTGATGGCTTTGCCTCCGTTGGAACTATTCTCCCTAGAGGAAAGGCCGCCCTGTTGCCGGGTGGCCTTTTCGTTTCGCGGACTCGCGTCTGCAGCTGTCCCCGGGCGACCTGTGGCGCTCGTCTTTACGCGTAGCGATGACGTAGTTACAATCCGACAAGGTACGTGCAACGGAGCGCGCCGACGTAGCTCAGTTGGTAGAGCAGCTGATTCGTAATCAGCAGGTCATCGGTTCAAGTCCGATCGTCGGCTCC
>CAWGDH010000010.1:0-509911 GCA_963821215.1 uncultured Acidobacteriaceae bacterium
GAGTTTTGGGCTAGCGGTGACCATCTGTTCAGCCGAGAGGTTGTGACTTTTTTGATCTTTGTGGTTTTGACACACCCAACCAGAGGATTTTTCAAACCTCCCACAAAGCCGTCATCCTGAGCGAAGCGCCTCGCAGATCTATCGCTTAACAGAGGGTTTATGGCGCGCAGTCGAAGGACCCCGACGATGCTTGTTTGCCGATGCTCTTCATAGCTTTCCGGCCACCAAAACCTAACAGAAATCAAAAAAATCACAGCCTCCGAGGCGAGATCCATTCGGAGCCGCTGTTTCAAAATCCGATCAATTACGATTGGTGCCCGGATGGTCACGACCCAGCATCTTTTTGAGTGCGGGGACAGGGTTTCTCGTTGGGCGGAAAAGGTACTTTATAACTGCTGCCCCTGTGCTGCAACGTCAGAAGGCTTTATCAGGACCGCTCACGCGAAATCACCGTCACCTTGTCAGGACTCACTCCAAACTTTATACGCTCTGCCGAGCCGCGGCAGCGGCCCTCTTCCAAATATCCTTCCGCAGCGAGATCACGATTAACCTCACGCCCAGAGCAATCGAACCTCCTAATGCCGTGCATTAAGGAAACAAACACCATGGGTAACAGACGGGAGCCGTCGATACTCTGTTTAGCGCCGAACCCTGCCGTCATTGCGCCGCCGGCAGCGATCATTCCAACACCAGGGCGACCAATGCATAGCCCCGCGGCGAGACAAATGGCGACGGGCAGAATGAGAATGAGATCTGCCCGAAAGGTCTGATTATTCCAGTTAAAAACGTAGCTATCGGTGAAGTATTGCTTGGTGGGCGGAGATCCGGATGACATCTCCACGTTGGCAGAAAGAGACATAGATCACCTGCGCTAGAAACGGTAGGAACAAACTGAAGACGGAACCATTGTGTTCGCGGGCATCGTTAATTCTCACCGAGATCCGGCCGACGTGTTTACTCAGGACCTTCCCGTCCGTCGCCGAGTTATCCCAGGAAACTTCCAGTCCATCCCCGAGTTACCCGGCTCGCAGAGCTAACAGTGTACGACAGTTCTGCGGCCGGGTGCATCGCTGTTTCTTGTAAGGCTAATATCGCGAAATGGCGTGCTTGCGCCCATCTAAACCGCAAGTCGTACAGCGGGCTTTCACCTGTGGTGAACCCCCTCCTAGGAATTTCCACTGAAGCAGTGTTCCTCCTCACGAGGAATTGTTCCAGCAAGTTCCGCCCACTAACATGCCTAGTGAAGATCGCTTCGTTCGGTCACTTCATCCCGCAAGCCAGACTGTGCTAGAGAAACGGGTGGGCCTGATCATATGAATGGGAACTTACTATGGACACTCAATTTTATCTTCGGCTGCCGGCATCGTAACCTAAGTCGGCCTTTCACTTGCTCGCGCCGGACCTATGAGGTGTGCCTCGATTGCGGACGCCAGGTTCCCTACTCACTCGAAACCATGTCACCACAAGGGGGTGGGCCACACAAAATGCAGCCAACGCAAACTTACGTTATCGAATCGAGTAGGCTCCCGCCATCGCCACCGGTTCGGTTGTTATCTCAGGGCTTCCAGGCACTGCCGGGCTCCGCATCAGGAACCAGCGGCTTGCATGATGCTTCTAGCAGCAGACACGTATCAGCAGAAGGACCAGGACCATGAAAGCAGTCGTTTACAACGGACCCCGCGACGTCAGCGTGAAAAATGTTCCTGACGCCAGAATTGAGCAGCCCAACGATGTGATCGTCAAGATCATCACCACCAACATTTGCGGTTCTGACCTGCACATGTACGAGGGCCGGACCGATTTCAAACCGGGAGGCGTTTTCGGTCACGAGAACACCGGTGAAGTCGTCGAGGTAGGTCCTGGAATCAGCCGCATTAAAAAAGGTGACCAGGTCAGCCTGCCATTCAACATCGGTTGTGGCTTCTGCAAAAACTGTGAAGCCGGTCTCACCGCGTATTGCCTCACTGTTTATCCGGGAATGGCCGGGGCTGCTTATGGCTTTGCCGGCATGGGGCCTTTTCCGGGCGGACAAGCGGAATACCTCCGCGTCCCCTACGGCGACTTCAACTGCTTGCGCCTTCCTGAGGACGCCCGGGAAAAGCAGGACGATTATGCTTTTCTGTCCGATATATTTCCCACCGGTTGGCACTGCACCCGCCTTGCAGGTCTCCAACCCGGCGAGTCCATCGTGATTTATGGCGCCGGCCCGGTTGGTTTGATGGCCGCCTTGTCTGCAACGATCCAGGGCGCCAGTAAGGTTATGGTCGTCGATCGCCATCCCGACAGGCTTGCCCTGGCAGAAAAGATCGGTTGCATTCCCATCGACGACTCGAAAGCTTCCCCCGTGGAACAGGTGTTAGCGCAAACCCGCGGAGAGGGCGCCGACAGAGGTTGTGAATGCGTGGGCTATCAATGTCACGAGCCACACGGCCGCGAGATACCCAATCTCACGATGAATAATCTTGTGGGCTCCGTACGCTTCACCGGCGGAATCGGCGTCGTCGGCATTTTCCTGCCCAAAGACCCTGGCGGTGCCGACCAACTCGCCAAGCAAGGTGAGATTGCTTTTGACATGGGACTCTTTTGGTTCAAAGGGCAGTCGATTGGCACCGGGCAAGCCAACATCAAGCACTACAACCGGCACCTGCGCAATCTGATTCACGCCGGCCGCGCAAAACCGTCCTGGATCATTTCGCATCGATTGCCTCTCGAACAGGCGCCCAATGCCTACCAGCATTTTGACGCGCGCGACAATGGGTGGACGAAAGTTGTTCTAAAGCCAGCAGCCTGATCTTGTTGCCTTGGTTCTTGGTAAGTGGGGGGCGAATACCGCCCCCACCTCTTGGGGGCAGCAATGGAACAACGGTATTTCGGATCCACTCAGCGTCAGGTTGCTGTGATTGGCCAAGGCACCTGGTACGACGAAAACGAAGACCCTGCTTCAGCCATCGCCGCTTTGCGCCTCGGCCTTGATCGGGGCATGAAGCACATTGATACCGCTGAGATGTACGGCTCCGGAGCCGCCGAAAAGCTGGTTGGCCAGGCGATTGCCGGGCGGCGCGACGAAGTGTTTCTGGTTTCAAAAGTTCTCCCCCAGAATGCTGGGCGGCGCACAACCATCAAGGCATGTGAGAAATCTCTGCTTCGCCTCAAGACCAACCGCTTGGATTGCTACCTTCTGCACTGGCGTGGGCGCTATCCGCTGGAGGAAACGGTCGCCGCCTTCGAGCAGCTGCATGACGAAGGAAAAATACTTTCCTGGGGTGTGAGCAATTTCGACGTCGACGATTTGGAAGAAATCTGGACCATCGCCGGCGAAGGTCTGCTCGCCTGTAACCAGGTCCTTTATCACCTCCAGGAGCGGGCCATTGAACATGCTGTCATTCCCTGGTGTCAGAAACACAAAGTGGCTGTGGTGGGATACAGTCCACTGGGTCATGGAGCATTCCCCGCGCCACACTCACCGGGCGAGCGAGTTTTGCGCGAAATAGCCGAACTACAGCATGCCACCCCTCGCCAGGTGGCGCTTCAGTTTCTCGTGCGCTGCCCCGGACTCTTTACCATTCCCAAAGCTTCCACTCCCGAGCACGCCGCGGAAAATGCGGGTGCAGGAGATTTCCAGTTGTCTGCAGCAGACGTCGCCCGCATCGACAAGGCCTTCCCCCTGGGTCCGCGTCCTGCGAGGCTTCCGATGTTGTAGATCTTGTGAGGCAGATAAAATGAGCGCGTCCCCTCCTCAACATTCGTTACGGCTACGGCTTTTGGGCACCCACAGTTCGTCCACCAGTTACAGCCTGCGTGATTTTCTGTACCGCAGCAATGTTCCTTTCGAATGGATCGAGCTGACCTCTGATAAGCAGGCGCGGGAGTTGGCCCAGGTCAACGATCTCCACGACCGCCGCCTGCCGGTTTGCCTCTTTCCCGACGGCGCTAGGCTGGACAGTCCTACCGTTCGCCAGATCGCGGAGAAGTTAGGTTGGTTCCAGAAGCCATCCAGCGCAGAATACGATCTGGCCATCCTGGGCGGGGGGCCCGCCGGGCTCAGCGCTGCAGTTTACGGGGCCTCCGAGGGCCTCAAAACCCTACTGATCGAGCGCTACGCAGTAGGCGGACAGGCGGGTACCAGTTCCAGGATTGAGAATTACCTTGGATTCCCGGATGGCATCAGCGGCTCTGACCTCGCGAAACGTGCCCGTGACCAAGCCAACCGCTTTGGAGCAGAAATCCTTCTCCTGCATGAGGGGGTGCGTGCCGAGCTCGTGCCCGGAAAGTCGATCGGCCACTTGGCGGATGGCACCAGCTTTGTGATGCACGCCGCGATCTGTGCCTCCGGTGTTGAGTACCGCCGCCTCAACCTCTGGAACGAAGAACGGCTGCGCGGCGCGGGCGTCTACTACGGCGCCAGCACCAGCGAAGCGGAGCTGTGCAGCAGCCAGGAGGTCTTCGTGGTCGGTGGCGGCAACTCCGCCGGACAGGCGGCCATACACTTCTCCCGCTATGCGCAAAGGGTCTACATCCTGATCCGTGGAGATGGCCTGAAGGAAACGCTCTCCCAGTATTTGATCGATCGCATATCGGCCTCGCCTAAGATCGAGGTAAGACCGCATACTGAAGTCCTTGAGCTGCATGGCGACAATCACCTGGAAGCCATTACTCTCATCGATAATTTGACCGGCCGGCAGGAAACGATCGGCGCGTGCTGGCTTTTCCTATGCCTCGGCGGTCTCCCCAACACGAGCTGGGCTGCAGAAGCCGGCTTGGTGCGCGACGAACAATGTTATCTCGTGACCGGTCCGGATTTACGACAGTACAGTGGCTTTGACAGAACATGGCCGCTCGATCGCGAACCCTACTATCTGGAAACCAGCTTTCCGGGAATGTTCGCTGCCGGCGATGTTCGCCATGGGTCTGTCAAACGATGCGCCTCGGCTGTCGGAGAAGGCGCAATGGCTGTTACCTTTATTCACCGTTATTTATCCAGCCACTAAAAGGATGGAAACCATGCCAGCTTGTTCCCATTTGGACCAGATTCTACCCGTATCCCCTCGCACTCCCGAAGGCTGTGAAGAGTGCTTAAAGACTGGGAGTTACTGGGTTCACCTTCGCTTATGCCTGGAGTGCGGCCACGTAGGCTGTTGCGACCAGTCTCCCGGTAAACACGCCACCAAACATTTCCATCGCACCAGCCATCCCATCATGCGCTCCTTCGAGCCCGGTGAGAGTTGGGGCTGGTGCTATGTTGATGATGTCATACTGGATGACGTGGACCAATGGATCCCGCGTCACCGTGCGCGGGCAAGCCTATAAGTCGATGTGCAGGACGATCTTTCCGACACCGTGTCCCTACTCGATCCTGTGGTGGGCTGCAGCCACGTCTTTAAATGAAAAAATTTGGGTCCTCAGTGGGAGAGTCCGTGTGCCGTCGCGCACGCAAATCGCGCCAGTCAAAGTGGGACCCAGGAGCTTCAACCGGTACTCTCTATTTCCGATCTGAAAATGTAGCCGTGATCATCTGTTCGATGACTTTGGAACTCACTGGTTTGGAAACGAAATCATCCATCCCAGCCGCCAAGCAGCGGTCCCGATCCTCGCTCATCGCAGATGCGGTCATGGCAACAATGGGTACGTGAGTACCGATAGCCTCTTCCCGGCGGATTTGCATGGTGGCCTGCAGGCCGGTCATCTCAGGCATCTGCACATCCATGAGAATCAAATCGAAGTCACTTTGTCTCCATTGCTCCAGAGCTTCCAGGCCATTGGTTGCCAGGGTAATCCGATGTCCCATCTTGCCCAGGATAGTCATGGCCACTCTTTGATTCACCAGGTTGTCTTCGGCCAACAGGATCCTTAGCGATCGTGACGAAGGGGAAACACCGGCGGCAGTGACCGTACTCGCTGGTATATGCACTCCAATCGCAAGACGAATAGATCTAAGCAGGTCGGAGGAGCTTATGGGTTTGATCAGATAAGTCTCGACTCCCATCTGCCGGCAGAGTGCTGCACTCTCAACTAAGTCGCACGAGGTCAACATCATGATTACTACACTTTCGAGCACTGGATCTCGGCGAATGCGGCCGAGCACTTCTATTCCATCCATCCCGGGTAGCCGTTCGTCGAGCAGAAGCAAGCGATAGGGACTTCCCTCGGAGGCGGCTCTGGAGAGCTCGGCAAGCCCAGACTCCCCGGAATCACACGTGTGCGGGTTCATCTTCCATTGACGAGTAAGCTCGAAGAGTATCCTTCGATTCGTGGCGTTGTCATCAATGATCAGGGTGGGCATCCCGTGCAAATCTTCTTCACTCGGGATGGGCGGGGCTGGTTGCGATCCAGGTGACACGTCAAAGTAAACATCAAAGGTTATGGTTGTGCCCTCCCCGGGCATGCTCTTGAGGCCGATCGCGCCACCCATCAAAGTCACAATGCTCTTGGAGACGGCCAGCCCCAGTCCCGTACCACCGTATAGCCGATGGGCTGAAGTGTGCGCTTGCTGAAACTCCTGGAAGAGCCCTTCCTGCTGGTCCAGTGCGATTCCGATCCCGGTGTCGCGGATTATGAACTGTAGACAAGCGCGGTCATTCGTAACCGATTCCACAGATACATCTACGCAAACTTCGCCGTGGTCCGTAAATTTAATCGCATTCCCCACCACGTTGATCAGGACCTGACCAAGACGGATCGGGTCACCGGTCAGGTCAGCAGGTACATCCGGCGCGATGTGCACGGTGAGTTCCAGACCCTTTTGGTGGGCGGCGAAGGCGAGGCTCCTCAACACATCCTTGACCACGCCGGGTAAATGGAAGGTAACCGAATCCAGAACCGTCTTACCTGCTTCCATCTTCGAGTAATCGAGGATCTCATTAATGATGGTCAACAGCCGATCTGCTGAGGACTTCACAGTCACCAGAAATCCGCGCTGCTCCTCACTCAAAGTCGTGCTCAGAGCAAGTTCCGTCATACCGAGAATGCCATTCATCGGGGTCCGTATTTCATGGCTCATGTTGGCCAGGAATTGGCTCTTGGCACGGCTTGCCTGCTCGGCCGCAACCATCGCCTTGGTCAACTCCTTTTGCGACCTGGCATACCTGACTTGAAGGATTGCTGCTCTTACTCCATAGATCGCAACCGCCGCCGAAATGCAGACAAATCCCAACCATGGGTGCTCCGGAGCAATCTCAACTCCCATGAGGGTGATAGCCAGTGTGAATAATACTGGGCTGAGGCTATCAATCAGTAGTCCTACGGTCCGCTGGCCGCTGCTCCGTTCAGTCTTGTCCGTAGGGGTCTTGTGTTGTTGCAAGGCAAACGAGCCTATGAGGGCGAGGTAAGGGATCCCCCATCCGGCGTCTTGCACTCCGCTATGCCACCCGGCCTTCAGCTCGAGGTGGCCCAGGATAATCACCACGATCACATTGACCCACAGATACAAGGAGAGGATGCGATAAAAGCGTCTTCTTGCCGGGCTCGGATTGGAAAAGAAGCGCAAGGTCACAGCTCCAACCAAAATCAAATTCTCCGCATTGTTCAAATGCGTGAGATTGGTCGCGGAGATGGCCTCGGGGCCGGCATGAGAGGGCAATACGGAGAAGAGCTGCAAGTATGCGAGCATGGCTGCGATGAGCGCTTGAGCCCCATCAAGCCATCCGAAGATTTTCAGGCCAGCATCCGCACTTCGGGAGCAGATAGCCAGCATAACAGGAATTCCGTATGCAAAAAAGAAGAAGTCCGAGTTGATGGCCTGGGTCTGCGTGTGTATCTGCGTCCCGAAGTCGTAGTAAGTCAATCCAAGCTGACCAAGCGCTGCGATGAGCAGACCGCATCCGAATAGGAGCCACGATGGCCTTGTCTCCGGAGATTGTGTATGAGCGCCAAGCAGACACACTGTAACCCCCAGAAGGGGATACATGAGAATGAACAGGTTGGACTCGAATATTGCACGGGGATCAAGGACGAGTAAAGTCACATGAGCGGCCACCAGGATCGTGCCCGCCACGAAGAGACTGCGAGCCGCAACTAGAGCCGCCCTCATCACTGCATATCCCGCAAAATCCGTCCATCAGGAGCCCTCGGCCACTTTTGCGCCGCACAGAGTTGTGGCGAACGAGACATTCTGCCTCACTGTATCGATCTATTGTCCCGTGAACTTATGTCGTGGCAAAACCGCATCCACGCTGTAGTTTGTCCGTCTTCTTGGACTTCTCTTCGGTTTAGGTCCAGATCGCACTATTCATCAGCGCGTTCATAGAAGTCTGACGCAGCTCGCAACGAGTCTCAGGAACGGTCGCGAAATCAATCGTATTGAGAATTACGATGATCAACGCGGCGAGCCTTCCACGCCGTCCTAAGCGCTTGCGGAGTCTAGCATGTACTTCCAACGGAAACCTAAGGTGAAACAGAATCGTCCCAGTTTCTGCAACTACCATCGCGGTTCGCACGCAACCGCTCTACAGATCAGGTTCACGCCAAGAAACTATATCCTCAACCTACTCGCTGTAGGGATGGAGAATCTATTGTGCAACGGTAAAGGTGCCCATTACTTTTGTAGGGTTGAATTTGAGCGAGGTCTATGGGCGTCCGGCCTTGTTGCTGTAGACCAAATGGCGTCGACACTATTTCCGTCAACGAGCATACTGATTACGTGGTTGTCACTTCTGGACGTAGGCGATGAGTTTGGTTGGGCGGATGACCCCGCGTCATCGCGTGCAAAGCCCTGCTATCGGACGGGCAATCGAATCCAGGGAAAAGGGTGGAGAAAAGCACATTCAGTTCAAGCCTTCACGCATCGGTTCGATAGGCAATACCTGGCAGGGAGAATGGTGATCCATAGTCGCAAAGCAAACCCCTAACCCATAGGGACAGGTCCTGTGACTCACGGAGGATATGCCATGTACTCGAGAGCCATCCCTAGCCATCCCTGGTAGCCGTGGATGGCCGAGAGAGGGAAGACTCCGAAAGCTGCCCGCTCACCGTCCCTGTTCGCTCGAGACTCCAGCTGGGCCCGCTGCGCCCAGCAGCAGAGCGGTCTTTCTGGAGAGTAAATTCCTGAATCCAGCCCCGGCGACCGTTTGTGGGTTGGGTAAGGTAAGCCTTACCTTCGTAAGGCTTACCTTTACGCCTTTACGAAGGTTTATCAAGATTGGGCAGGGGAATTTTCAATCTTTCCGCCATCCTCACTAAATCTGCCAGTGAGTTAGATCCCATTTTTCGGATCAGTTGGCCCCGATGCACTTTCACTGTGGTTTCGCTGGTCCCGATCTCCGAGGCGATTTGCTTGGTCAAGAGACCGGAAACGATCCAGGGTAAAATCTCCTGTTCACGAGCTGTGAGCGATTCAAATCGCTTTCGCAAGATGCTGTCTTGCGTCTCCTGCCTTCGTCTGACCCGGTCCCGGTTCAGAGCGGTGCGAATTGAATCCAGAAGGTCCTGATCGCGAAATGGCTTGGGGAGAAATTCCACTGCGCCGGCTTTCATCGCCTGCACGCTCATCCGGATATCGCCATAGCAAGTAATGAATATGATGGGAATCGGAATCTGCGCTGCCGCCAGTTCACGCTGGAGATCCAACCCACTACGGTCAGGCAATCGCACATCCAGAACCAGGCAGCTCACTGCATCGCGGCGCTTTGCACTCAGAAATTCCTCGGAAGATGCAAAAAGCTCAACGTCGAGCCCCACGGTTCCAATGAGACGCTCGATCGCTCTGCGAACCGATCGGTCGTCATCGATGACAAAAACGACTGGAGGAGAATCCATCAGCATCAATCGTAGTTGAGAGGGAGTGAAATTGCGAAGAGCGCACCCTGGGAACCCGGTACGGTCCAAATACGGCCACCATGTGATTCAACGACGGAACGGCTGATCGACAATCCCATACCGAGGCCTTCCTGCTTTGTCGTAAAAAATGGCTCGAAGATGTGCTCTAGTTCGTCCGGATCGATTCCGGGTCCGGAATCCTGAACTTCGATGAGCACACCATCGGGACTCTTGGCCGACCGAATGAGAAGCTCCCGCGGCCTGTTAGTTACCCCGCGCATCGCATCGATGCTGTTCGTGACCAGATTGATCAGGACCTGCTGCAACTGTATGGGATCCGCTCGCACCAAGGGTAAGTCCGCGGCCAGGTTGGTCCGAAGGGAGATGTGGTTACTGGTTATTTCGTTTTGCATAAGGTCGAGAACTTTCTGAATGAGGTTATTGATGTCCAGTTGTGTGTGTTCGTGAGCTCGCTTCAACACGCCACCAAACATTTCCATCGCACCAGCCATCCCATCATGCGCTCCTTCGAGCGCGGTGAGAGTTGGGGCTGGTGCTATGTTGATGGTGTCATACTGGATGACGTGGACCAATGGATCCCGCGTCACCGTGCGCGGGCAAACCTATAAGTCGATGTGCAGGACGATCTTTCCGACAACGTGCCCTTCTTCGATCCTGTGGTGGGCTGCAACCACGTCTTTGAATGAAAAAACGTGGGTCTTCAACGGGAGGGTGCGTGTGCCGATCGCTGCATTTAGCTTTTCGAAAGCCTCATGCGACATAGCACCATCGAATGCTGAAACCGGATGGCCGTTGAAGCGTGGTTGGGGCTCAACGCCATTCGGAAAGGCGATCGGCGCCTTCGGCTTCAGATGCGAAAGGACGTAAGCCAACGCGTCACTGTTGGCCGTGACCAGGGCCGCGTCGAACCCATCCTTGGCCGCGCGCTTGATTACGCGCTCCCGTTCCGTGGAATTTGGATCGATGGTGTGCGCAGCTCCCAGCGACCGAACATATTCTTGCGCGTCGGGCCGCGCTGTGCCCACGACCGTTGCCCCTTTCTCGCTGCCCAGCCAGACCGCGCATGAACCCACGCCGCCGCTCGCACCGAACACCAATACGGTTTGCCCGCGGCTCGCTTTCAGAGTTTCCAGGCCGGATTGAGCTGTCAATGCAATGCACGGCATCGCCCCCGCGATCTTCATTTCCAGGTGTGCGGGAACTGGGGCTACCCTGTCAGCCGGAACGCTGACATATTGCGCGTAGAATCCGCCGCCGCCGTTGCCATAGCTGTAAGAGTAGACGCGATCGCCCACTTCGAACTTTGTCACACGGCTGCCAACGCCAGCAATTGTCCCGCTCCCATCTGCACCCATGATGGTTCCCGGCTTGACCGATCCCCAGGATCCGGCGCGCTGCTCAGCGTCCCATATGCCCACACCCACATACTCGAGCGCGATAAGGACGTGGTTAGACGGCAGGGCGGGTACGGGCACCTCTTTGATGTGAATGGCTTCGGGCGGCCCCGCCGTATCCACAACCGCAGCTTTCATGACCTTTGGAAGGATTGATAAGGTGGTCATCGCTTAACTCCATTGCTAAGCGCCAGGTAGATAGCGCTAAGATCGTCTGCTCCGAAGCCGGGTTCGGCTTCTGCCCAGGTAGCGTCGATCTGGTTGAGGATCGGAAGCTGGGCACGCTCTTCTCCGGCCGCTGCGAGTGCAAGCTGAACATCCTTGTGTGCCCAGCGGAGCGGAAACTCCGTTTCTGCGGTGCGCCCTTCTTTTATCTTCTGCAATTTAGCCACTGCCCACGGCGGAACGAGGGGACCGCCTGAGACCAGTGACGCGAAACAGCTCAGGTCGATCCCGAGTGCATCGCCAAGGATAGACACTTCCGCGACCCCTTCCATGAGGACCGCTATCCAGGCGTTGAACAGGAGTTTCATGCGCGTTCCCTGTCCCACATCACCGAGCCAATGTGTCTGGCAGCGATTGCATCGAAGAATGGTTGTGCGGTCGCGCCCGTGCGAACTTGGTCGCCCGACGCAAGAATGACGAGTTTCCCTTGTTCCGCCGCAGCTTTGCTGCCCGAAACCGGCGCATCCAGGAACCCGATCTCGGGTCGTGTGCCGGCCAGGCGCCAGGCGCGTTCCGTCCCCTCCACCCCAATGGTCGACATCTGTATCCAGACCGCGCCCGGCTTCATGGCCGGCAGGACCTCTCGTTCCTTCATGATGCTCAGAACCGCATCGGCGTTCGACACCATGGTGACGACGATGTCCGCATCCTGAACCGCATCCCGCGCGCGTTGTGCAATCTGGACCTTGTCGGAAGCAAATCCGGAGGCGCGTTCGGGCGACCGATCCCACGCCGTAGTATTCAAACCGGCGCGAGCAGCGCTACGGGCCATAGCCGCGCCCATGATACCCAATCCCAAAATAGAAATTCTCACGCTCATGCCTATATAGATGCCGATACTAGCGCCCGGACACAACCGGGCACAATTCCTAACAGCGAATAGAAATACCCAAGTCCGTGGTAGGACCCCTTCGTACGACCTTAGGTCTAGAAGAGCAACCGCAGATCCCTTGTATGTCGAATCAACATATCACCTGTGCAAGCGGTGGACCTCCACTCGCGGTCCCACCGGGCGCACCCATGGGTGCACGTAAGGATGAACGTATCCAACCCGGCCGGCCCACACTCGCGTCCACGGACGCCGATCGATGAGGATCGTGTGCGAAGGCCATGCAAATCCTGAGCCGAGCCACCATCCCCATGCACCGAATGTTGCGCCAATCGTGATCGCTGGACCGAACCGGATTGCCCCCGCAATTGCGAACCCTGGCCGCGGCGGTGCAAAGACAATGAACGGATCGTAAGCCGGTACGTAAATCACACTTGGATTGACTGGAAGGATCTGGATATACCCTCCCTCATCGACCACGTTACAGTAGCTGCTCGGCGTCAGATAGCCGTAGTTTCTGGCCTTCCGGCGCATCCGTTGCACCGCATCCATCACGTCCGCTCTCTGCGTCAGGACTGCATCGCCAAGTTGTTGCGTCCAATAGGGGTCGCTGGCCATCGTATCGAGAACCGAAGGGAAAGCAAGCAAGCCCAAGATGCTGGGATCCCACTGCAAGTGATCCGCCTGGATAGCCTGGGCCAGCGCATCTCCTTTCAGGTAGCTGTGCTCATCGGCCCAGCGTGCGGCATCCGGAATCTCGCTCCAGTAAGTGGAAGCGGTGAGGACCTGTGCCAGTAGCGGATCAGGATAGAGCGCGATCCGCGACACTAATTGGTCTAATTGGGGAGGGCTGAGGGGCGCGGGTGGTGGCGGAGGAGGCGGCGCCGGTTGCGCAAGAGATCCGGCGGAAGTAACCACAAGTACCAGAACCAGGCAGGCCACGGTCGACCAACGAATCCGAAAACCTCGCCGGAAAACACTCCGGTTACTAAGAAACAGATTGTTGCTTGGCAAAGATATCCTGCTCGGTGATCGCTCCTTAGTGTTATTCATGCATCCTCCTCGATATCAGGTTCTTCAAAACGATCGTGGGTTCAACATCCGGCACCTCCGCGGGTTGTGCCTACTCCTGCACCGCATCATCCTCCATGGGTGCGTGATCGCCCACAAGCCAGAAAACAACGCCAAGCGCCAGAGCTGCCCCGGCCAAGGCGGCGATGGCGCTCGGACTGGTTTTATAAAGATCGAGAATAATAAACCTGCGAACCAGTGCGAGCAGCGCAATCAGCACAACCGCTCGCACCTGAACGATAGCGCGGCGATGATGCTTGACCACCAGGAGCGTGTGCTTGAATTCCAGTGCGATCAGTACCGTCAGCACCATGCCAAACACGCCTTGAAAAATCTGCGGATCGGCGGGATTAGCCATCCCTCCAGCAAGCGTGAGCGCTCGTAGCAGGAGCTGCCAGGTGGTAAGGGCCACGATGGTCGCGATCACTATCGTGAGGATCGCAACCACTGTCTGCTCGAATTTTTCGTAGATCGAGAGTGTTTGCCATTTGAAGCGCAGATCCTTGAATTCTGTTCTCAAAGTAAGCATTTTGGTAGCCATCTGGCTTCGGTAGCCTTGTACACACCACAAGTCAAAAATGCCTTAGTCGCTGTTAGCTTCAAGCTTGCTCTTTAGCTTTTCAATTTCTTTCATGCTCGTTTCATAATCGAACAGAGATGAGATCATGGAAGAGAGCTGGTGAGCTGCTTCCGTATTACTCTTCAAATATTCTACGTATACCTCAGAGGTCGGCCTGGTCTTGTTTTGGTTCAGATAGTTCATCGCTGCTGTTGTGTTGGCCGAAAGCTGTCTCACTAACGACAGCATCTGGTTCGCCGCCTCTTCCTGCAAAGCAGATCCGGACTTTTGCGCTTTGCTCAACTTATCGATGATGAGGGCCATATTGTCCACGTGTGCCTTAATTTTGGCGAGTAACAACGCGTGGGATAGCCAATTTGCATCACTGAAGACGAGGATCTGCATTTCATCCGCATCGCCGGCCAATTCAGTGGCTTCGTCGTTTGCGGCTGAGAGAAGCTGTGTCAACTCAGGGCTCTCCGGCCTGCTTGCGTATCCATAGACGGGCACGTGCAATGCAAGCAGGACACTGAGAGTGACTATTGCAGAAGACACAGTTTGCAAACGCCGGATGCTCATGCCAGACTTCCTCCCGCTCCTGTCTCCCTATAGATTTGCGGTAAGCTCATAGGCAAAGTAATCCTTGCGATTCCGCCCAGAAGCAGGCTGACTCCCATCAGTGTGCCTACCGCCCACAACGAGCTTAGCGGCCAATAAATAAGGATCAGGCCGGCTAGCAGCAACGAAATGATTCCATTGGCAAGGAACCAGCCTGCACCGCGCAGCCGCCGCAGACGGAAGAAAAGTACAACTGCGAAGGCTCCCTCCGCCAGGATGTAGAAGGCCACCACCAGCGTGAGCGTGACTACTCCGGCGATGGGAAAGAACAGCATGTACAGCGAGGCCACCAGGTACGCAATTCCAATGAGAACCTGCCAGAGAATGGCCCCCGCCCTTCGCTCTGACCATGCATACACCAGGTGAGCGATCGCGGCAATCAAGAGCAACCATCCAAAGACAACGCTGGCGGCAATCCCGGCTATAAACGGCACCGCGATAGCCACCACGCCAACGAGAAGAAGCACAATCCCTATGGCGATGGACCGGGTCGTCGAAGGCATATGCATAGTGAACGGATTCAAGGCTTCCTCCTCTGAAACTGGGATTAACATCCTCGTTGGCGACAGAATGCCCTGCGTTGCAACGGAATCCTTGCCATCACGTCGCTCGCAGATCAAAGCGTTGGTCTCCCGCCTCGACCGGCCTACTCTGGTCGAGGTGGAAATTTGGCGAACATCTTGGCCACCGCTTTATCCAGCTTTTTGGTATCTTTCTCCGGCTTGTCGGAAAGCTGATCGTACGCCTCGCCGCGCCATATGAGATGCTCGGTGGAACAGTCGTACATGTCGACGATCAGGGTTCCTACAGGAACCTTCTCTACCGTTGTGGTGGACAAACCCATCCCGCCCCACCCGTGCCATCCCCAGCGGCCGCCCAATCCATCGTAGAAGGTGGTGTACTCAGGCTGGTGTTTCGAAATGAGAACAGCGGTAAGCATGGTATCCCCGCCTGTTTCAACCGCCTGCCAGCCCTTCGACTGAAGCTCGCGGTCCACCGCCGAGCGAATACGGTCCTCATAGAGTGGGTCCGTGGAGTGGACATGCCCCCAGGAATAGGTGTGATATTTCTCAAACTGGACGGAATGGTCATAGTCGGTTACCACCTTCTGTGCCAATGCTGGAAGCGAGAAGAAAACACCCGCTAAGACCGCCGCGACGACGAAAGCTCGTTTCAGGGAACGCATTTCAACCTCCTTGGCCTGCTTGGTTGGATCACAATTGTTTCTATCGACTCACAAAGTCACATACCTGCTTACTGCCCGCTCAGTTCGAGCTTGTTCTTTAGGGTGCCGATTTTGGCCATGCTTTTCTCATATTCATAGAGCGACGAAACTGTAGACGAGAGTTCATGCGCAGTATCCGCATTGTCTTTGAGGTATTGGGTGTACGGCTCACCCAGAGGACGAGTCTTGTTTTGGTTCAGGTAATTGATCGCGGCCGTGGTGTTCGCCGCCAGCTCCTTCAATAGAGGCAATATGCGGTCTACTGCCTGTTCCTGCAACTCAGAACCCGAAGAGCGATTTGATTCGAGATTTTGAATGATGCGCGCCATGTTATTGACGTGTTCTTTGACTCGGTTGAGCATGTCTGCATGCGTCTGCCAACTTACGTCGCTCCGGATCAGCGATTCGGTTTCATCGGCGTCTTTTGCCAGTTCGCTAGCCTCTATTCCGGCTTGAGCGAGGGTCTGTGCCAGCTGTGGACTTTCTTCCCTTAATCCAGCAGGTCGCCCCAATACTGGAAGAAAGAGGAGCGCCACCAGAACGAATGCGGGCAATTGGTTCTTTTTCGTGAATGTGATTCGCATATCGTGCCTCATTTCTGCTTCGAGTATCGCAGCGACCATTGGCAGTCTGCGTCGTCAACCGTCGCTACCTGTTTTGTTGTGCTTCGCCGGGCTGGCCCGGGAAACGCTAAGCAAGATTGATTCGGTTATCGACGGCAGTGATCCCGGGAGCCAGCCATGCTGTTCTCTCTGCCTCTTGTCTCTCCGCCCAGGACCGCACCGTGCCCTTGAGAATTGCTTTGGTTCCTTGAACCTCAACCGTGATTCCCTTGGCGTCGATCTCTGCGCTGCGCACCAGGGCATCTTCAATCTTCTTTTTCAGGTCGGTGGGCGAAGCCGTCGGTTTCAACGTAATCAGATTGCTTACCCCCTTCACCCCCCAGAGCCGGCGCACAACGCGTTCAGCTTCTTGCTTTTGAAACTGCCACTCCACTTCACCCTTCAGGGTTATCCAACCTTTGTCGACTGTCACGTGAACCTTTTCGGCAGGCAAGCTCGCGTTCCACTTCAGCGCGTGGACCGCGGCGGCTGCAATATCGCTATCGGTACGCTCCCCAATCGTGCGTACCTCTATGTCATTGGCTACCGCCGTAACTCCACTTACTCGATGTGTGGCCTCCTCGGCCCTCCATTTCTTGAGATAGGTGTCCACCTTGCCTGTCAGGGTAACCACACCTTCCTTCACGGCCACCCCGATATCACCGGCATCCACGCCTTGCTCCCAGCGTAGTTCCGCGATAACGTCCTTCTGGATCTCTTGATCCGTACGAATGACTGTTGCTGTCGTCATCTCAACTCTCCTTCTGATTTGCACGCTTAAGGTAGTGCAAGGTTTGCGTGCTGGGAGCATATTAGGTGCCGCTGATCTCGAAAACAATTCATCAGAGGATGGAGAACGACATCCCATCTGCTGAGTAGGACCTGCATTGCCCTTCGTAAAACATCGGCATACTTCAATAGTCTTAGATGGACCTATACTTGATTTCCGCGGACGTCCCAGGCAGTGGGCGGACATTGATACGACCGCGCGTGCACCGTTCCCTGGTGGCGAACTGGGAGAGCAAATCCATCTTGGCACAAAGAAAGAAGCCGCAGATCTCTCCGCGGAGCCCGGCGGAGGGTTGTGATCTGCGGCTAACTTTAGGCGCTAACGTTGAGTCACCGGTTCGCGTGTTCTTTCTGTCGGTTAATAAATGCGGCAATTCTTTCCCGAAGCTGCGCGAACAGCGAAGTCGTGTTGCCCGTACCCTTGACCGCGGATTCGAGGCTCGAGATTTCATCGTCCAGCGCTTTGTATTCCGCGTCCTCCCCTAGATAACCTAGATGCCGGGACCGGATGATCTCGTTCTTAGCGGCCTCCAGCAGCGTGAGCACTAGCTCCTTGTTCTGGCGCTGAGAGTTAGCATCATCGATCGCCGCCTGAGCCAGCACCAGGGGGAGTGGTAGCACATGGTCGACAATCACCAGAGTGTTAAGCGCAGTGAGCAGTACGTCGCCTGCGTCCCGATTTTTCCCTTGGTCCAAGAGCTGGGCTGCCCGCTTCAAGGCTTCGGGATATGTTGCCAGCGGCAGGGAAGTCGTCCGAATGCGTAGCTCGCTTATTACAGAGGCAAGCAGTACCCGGGCTGCCGGCAGATCCTTGTCCTTTGTTGCATCCGTGGCCAGTTGGACGGTCTGATCGATCTGCTTGAGATCGGTAGGAGCAGCGTCGATGACCACGACCTGCACGTCAACAGGAATCAACGCCGAAGCGGGGTTTCTTGCCAGCAGAATGTTGATTTTTCCGGTAGCACGCTCGATCTCAGCCAGGGCATCGTCTTTTCTATTCTCTGCAATGCATTGGATCGCTCCCTCCGTCTGCTGGATCGAGCTGATCGCATCCTGGTCGAGCGTCTTTGCCGCTTCTCTCTGATCTTGCTGCCGTTGCCTCTCGATCTCAGGTCGGAGTTGCTCTTCTGCTTCCTGTTGCCGTTTCTGGAAACTGGAAGGGGGGGACGACGATCCTTTAGTAGGTTCGGCTCTCTCCGTAGTCGCGCTTGTCGTACTCGAGCGACAGCCGGTTACCGCGAGCACACATGACATGATGAAGATAACGAACTCGACTTTCGAAACTGACCTGCCGGACCTCTTCTCGTTGCTCATAGTGTTCTCCTGTCAGCGTGTACCTGGATCCTCATCCCACACCGTAGAGTCTCAACTCAGTCAGCAACCAGCCAGCGGGCGTCTCCGAAGGCGGCTAGCCGGCCAGGCTGGTTCAACAGGTTGCTGAAAAATTCAACGGCGGAGCGTATGGGCTGGTATGTACGGGCTTCAGCCCGTACATACCAGCAAACAATTGGCCTTTAGGCCAATCAGAGGCAAGCTTTTTCATTTCGCTTTTTAGAAATTGTCCTTTTTCACTATCCTGTCAGGCGGCGGCTTGTTTCGTTTCGCCCGAAGAGGCCTTCGAGTCCGGCTCTATCTGGATCTGCCGCTTTTCAGTTTCCTGCTTTGGGGCCGGCATCATGATCTCCAGTACTCCATCGCGAAACGTCGCTTTCGCTTGTCCTGGATCTGCTCCTTCCGGCAACGGAATGCGCCGGTAAAAGTATCCGAACTGGCGTTCACTGAGGTGCACTCCACCTTCGTTTCTGTCACGCTCCACTTGACGTTCTCCTTGGATAACGAGCTCGTCGTTCTCCACTTCAACTCGGACGTCATTCGACGATAGCCCTGGAAGCTCGGCCACGACATGGTACTTTCCATCACGTTCGAAGACCTCGATCGGCGGCGTCCAAACGACATTGGCACTCGCGTCACCTCCGGGCATAAATGGCTGGAGGACACGATCGAACTCTTCCGTCATCCTCCTGAAAAGCGCAAATGGAGACATACGGAGCATCTCGTGAGGGGCGAACGGAAACCCCAACCCGCTCATTCGGTGAGATGTCGCGATTCCACCATCATGGGGTCTCCGAACCATCCCCGTTTTGGATGGACTAGTCTCTTGTTCTTTGCCAGCCTGTTGAGTTGCGCTGCCAGGTTCATTCTCGGTTGCCATAGAAACTCCTCTCCCGGTTAGTGGCTATCGGCTCGCGCCATCGTAGAACCTCCAAGCATTTGGCCACGAGACATCGAACCTAAGGCGACCAATTCAATCGTCCCATCCAATTGCAGTTTGGCGATTCCAGGAAAACTGCTTTCAGGAAGCCTCTCCAATGCCGGATAAAAGGGCTTCGAAATCGGGTGGTCCCAGGTGCCGGCTATCGTTGATAAAGAAGGCTGGAGTGTCGCTTACGCCGCTCCGCTTGGCAGCGAGAGCGTCCTCGCGCACGCGCACAGCGTGAGTGTGGTAGGCCATGTCCTCATTGAAGCGTTCCATGTCCAGACCGACCCACGTGGCGTATACCTTGAGGTGCTTGTCAGAAAGCGCGCTCTGGTGGTCATAGAGAACGTCGTGCATCTCCCAGAACTTTTTCTGCGCGCCTGCCGCTTCTGCGGCTTCCGCCGCATAGTTCGAATGTAAGTGTGACATCGGGAAGTTGCGAAAAACATACCGTAGTCGATTCCCCAGGGCCGCCTGAAGCTGCTTCACGACCAAGCGGGCTTGGTTGCAGCGGGGACAGGCATAGTCCCCGTACTGAACGAGAGTGACCTCTGCGGACAGCGGACCCCCGAAGATGGTCACGGCTCGTTACAGGAACAGTCAATATGGTTGAAGCAGCAATTGTCATCTCCAGCTCCTCAAGATGCATTGCAAGGATGCTAGCCATCGCGTGCCACAATAACAATTACACATGAGGATAAATATGCGATCTGAAGACGGCCCTAGAACGGGCCTAGCTCGTGTTCTTACGATCCTATACGACCTTCGGAGTAGTGACCCCCATAGCCCCCACAAGGCGCGACCGGTGTATGCATTGTGTACCTCGCGGCATCTCACCTGCCTGGCGCGAACAGAACAAGTAACCAGATCTCGTGACGATGCAGGATGGGCGTTTCTCTGCTTTCGAACTGGAGCTCTATTGCCTTCACGCAACCGCGAGTGGATCCATATGCACCAAACCGCGTCTCATGGCTACATTGATCGCTTCTGTGCGCCCGGTAACCTTGAGCTTTTCCAGAATGTGTGTGATGTGTACCTTGACAGTCGCTTCGCTGATGTCAAGCAAGGTACCGATCTCTTTATTGCTTTTGCCGCTGCTCAACGCGCGAATCACTTCCAGTTCTCTTGCCGTCAATGCTCTATCAGCCACTCGCTTTCCCAGTCTTGCCGCCACCGCGGGTGGTACCCATCTCCTCCCCTCCGCCACGGAACGAATACACTCCACCAGTTCACTCAGCGGTGCGTCCTTGAGCAGGTATCCATAAGCACCTGCTCTGATGGCGCGATAAATATCCTCTTCACCCTGACATGTGGTGAAGATCACGACGCGCGCAGACGGCACTTTCTTGCAGATGGAAATGACCGCCTCAACTCCATCCATCAGAGGCAGCCGCAGTTCGAAAAGGGCGATGTCGGGAGAATGTGCAATAAATTTCTCTACTGCCTCCCGCCCATTCGCCGCCTCAGCAACGACGCGCATGTCCGATCTGCTATTAATCAGCGTTACCAATCCCTCTCGCACGATGGGAAGGTCATCGGCAATCAACACTGTATGAAGCTTGAGGAGAGGCTCCGCATACCTCACCTGATCCTTGACGAATATGTTCGTGGTCTGCACGTTATCCTCCGAGGTATGCCGCAACTGCACTCAGCGGCTATGTCAAGCAAAGTGGTGAACGATATTGGAAAGCAAGGGCACTGCATCTGCAGCGATGCAGAGGTTGGGCACGACGCGTCATGAAGTCTTGTTTGTGGTTACGCGAGCGCCGAAGAAATTGCATTCAGCAAGGTGTTGTCGTCAAACGGCTTGCCTAGGAAAGCGACAGCTCCGGCAAGCGTTGCCTCGTCCCGTACCTCGGGTTCGTCGCGCGCCGAAACAAACACGATCGGCCGCCGGTTACTGTCTGCTGTCAGGCGGCGTTCCAGCTCAAACCCGCTCATGCCGGGCAGCCCGATATCCAGGATGATGCAACCGGTTTCCTCGTGATTGCCGGCTGCCAGATAGTCCTCCGCTGAAACGAAAGTTTCCGCCCGGAATCCAGCGGATTTGAGGAGCCTTTCGAGCGACCTCCGTATCCATCTGTCATCATCGACAATCGCTATCAAAGGTCGTTCATTCATGCCCGTCCTCCGGCTTCGAGCATCGCGTCCCATGGCCTCAGATCCAGTTCACGGCCAGCGGGTTTCCCGCCGTACTTGGGTAAGAACCAATAGCAGAATCGCTCGCTTTACGACGTGTTGCCATGAATCGACAATAACTTCGGCACTCTGTTTTGCATATTGGACCTTGGTCCCATAGGGCAGGGATCAATTGGAGGAAAGCCGCAGCTTCTCGGCCATTTGGATTAGGTGAGCCAGAGATTCGGCCTTCATCTTCTGCATCACCTGGCCGCGATGCACCTTGATCGTTTTCTCGCTGGCGCCAAGCTGCGCTGCAATCTGCTTGTTTAACAAACCGCTGGTTACTCGAGGAAAGACCTCCCGCTCCCGCGGCGTCAGCAATGCATAGCGCCGTTGGAGTATGCGTATTTCAGCGTTGTGCATTCTGGTAATGCGATTTTGTTCGATCGCGCGCTGGATCGCTTCCAGCAGGTCTTGTTCGCGGAAGGGCTTGGTAAGGAATTCGACCGCACCCGCCTTCATGGCTCGAACCGACATTGGGATGTCGCCGTGTCCAGTGATGAAAATGACAGGAAGGTGAATTTTCGCCGCAGTAAGTTCTTGTTGAAGGTCGAGCCCGCTCAATCCAGGAAGCCGGACGTCCAGTATTAGACATCCCGGTGCGTCCGGACGTTCGCTGCGCAGGAACTCCTGTGCTGAAGCGTAGGTCCGCGCCTCGAGGCCTACAGATCGCAACAGCCGCTTGAGCGAGATACTCACCGCAGGCTCATCGTCCACGACATACACAATAGGAGGAGTCTCGTTCATGGCTGTGCCTACGCGATAGCAGGCAAAGAAAAGTGGAAGGCCGCCCCTTGAGCCGCGGGATTAGGGCTGGCCCAAAGGCGGCCACTGTGAGCCTCAATGATCGAGCGGCTGATGGACAATCCCATGCCCATGCCGGTTGTCTTGGTGGTAAAAAACGTATCGAAGAGGTGGGGAACATGCCGGGGATCAAGACCGGTGCCGGAGTCCTGCACCGTGACCTCCAGGCCTGACGCACGCGCGTGAGACTGCAGCGTCAGCACTCGCGGCCGGTCAGAGACGGAATGCATTGCCTCCATTCCGTTCATTATCAGGTTCAGTAAAACCTGCTGTAGCTGTACTCGATCGCCCAGCACTGATGGCGGTGCAGCTTCCAATTCCATCTCCACCGAAACGTGTTGCTTTTCCAGCTCATTGGGGATGAGGGTCAGGACTTCATGAATGACCTGGTTGATATCCAACGGGCGTCTCTCCGGAGCAGTCTTTTTCAACAACGAGCGGACGCGGGAAACGATTTCGCCTGTGCGTGTACCCGCCTCGGCAATCTCGGTTACCGCCTGTCGCACTTCTTCCAGATCCGGTGCCGGCCCGGAAAGAATTCTTCTACTTGCGTTGGCATTGTTGACGATTGCGGCCAGCGGCTGGTTGATCTCGTGCGCGATCGAAGCCGTCAGTTCTCCCAGAGTAGTCGCTCGGACTACCCGCGCCAGCTCAGCTTGCGCTGCCTGCACTGCCTCCTCTGCCTTCCGGCTTTCCGTCAGATCCCGGGTAACTTTGGCGAAACCCATCAATTTTCCCTGCTGATCGTGCAATGACGTTAATATGGAATTCGCCCGGAATTGAGACCCGTCTTTGCGCACCCGCCATCCCTCGTCTGCGAACCGGCCTTCCGCCGCCGCTTTCCGCAAAGCCATGGCTGGCTTTCCTCCGCGCAGATCTTCGTCCGAATAGAAACAGGAGAAGTGTTGTCCGATGATTTCCTGGCTCCCGTACCCCTTGATACGTTCCACTCCGCTGTTCCAGCTGGTGACGAATCCGGCCGGGTCCAGCATGAAAATCGCATAGTCCGCGATGCCTTCAATCAGCAGGCGGAACCGTTCTTCGCTTCGACGCAGCTCTTCCGCCGTCTGCCTGCGCTCTGTTACATCCAAAGTCACGCCGATCATCCGGATGGGCTGGCCTGTGCTGTCGCAATGAGTCTGCCCCTTGCTCATCACCCAGCGAAGCTGACCGTCCTGGCGCTGAATCCGGTACTCAGCGTCAAATGCCCCACCGGGTCGAAGAGCCTCGCGGATGCCCAGTCGCACATCCGAGCGGTCGTCGGGGTGCACCAGCGACAAGAAGCTCATCTGATCAAACGTCCGCAAGCTTGGCTCGAAGCCAAAAATTCGAAAATGCTGAGCCGACCATACAGCCTTGTCCGCACGCGTATCCAAATCCCACACCCCCAGGCCTGAGGCCTCCTGGGCCAGCCGAAGCTGCTCTTCACTATCCTTTAACGTTTGCTCCAGCTGCTTGCGCTGTTCAATCTCGCGGATCAAGTCTTCATTGACTGCTTGCAACTTTGAAGTCCGCTCCTGGACCCGAACTTCCAGTTGCATATTGACCACATGGAGCGCGTCCTCAGCGCGTCTGCGTTCCGCGATTTCAAGCCGCATGGCTGCAGGACTTGGAAGTGCGACGGCATGGGGAACCAGCTTCACCAGCAATATTGCCGTGGGGACAGAAACCAAAGCCGTGATCGCCTTGACAGATCCGGAAATCCAGTAGTTTGCATGCCACAGAGTCCATACTTCCATCCCGTGGGTGGCGCCGCAGGCTAGAATGAAAACCCCAAAGCAGACAAACATCCAATGAAATGGAAGATCCCGGCGCTTGCGGACAAAGTAAGCCAGCGTGAAGGATATCGAAAGATAAGACAGAGCTATCAACGAGTCAGAAATAACATGCAGACTCACCAGCCCAGGGTTCCACATGTAACAGTACCCATGAGGCATGTACGGCGTGGAAGAGAAAAGTGCCTTCAAGTATTGCATCGTGCACCTCGCGGCATTTCACGTGGCCTGCGCGAAAGAACACAGAAAACAAATTAGCTGGGAGGATACGATCTCCCGCGGTGTTACTGAGAACAAAACGGCGGATAAGCACGCGCCGAAAACAGAATACGACAGTTTTGCGCCGACTGCTCGTCGCAGTCTCTTGTATCTTGCAAGTAACAAGAGCATGTCGCGATTTGACGCATCGAAGAGTCCATTCGTAAGTGCCACTGAACATATTAGCCGCGGGTAGAGGGGTCTTCAACGCATGGAGGCCGAGCAGAGAAACGAAACTTCGCGACACAGTGAACGGTCTTGCGGTAACTGCAAGTCGTATAGCAGAGTCGGCCTCTGGCGGAACGCCTCCTAAGAACCTTCCTGAAGCCGTGTTCATCCTCACGAGGAATTGCTCCAGCAATCTCCACCCCCTGATATCCCTCAATGAAAGATCACTTCTTCAGTTCATCGAGCGACGAGTACCAGATGAGTGAATTGCACCGGTTTCGATCCACTTCACGTTTCTAATCAGACTGTGGAAGAGAAACGGGTCGGCTTAACGATATGACTGAGAACTTACTGTGGACACCGAATTTCATCTTCGGCTGCCGGAATCGTAAGCTTCCACTCCGGAGCACACCATGAAAATTGCCGGCGCTGGAGACTTCCGGCTGTCTTCAGCAGACTGGGCGCTCTCTGTCCCGAGACTCCACCGAAGCTTCCTCATGAACAAGTCAGAAAATTCCCTTGTTCCACGAAATTGCGTATTATTGCCGGTGCTGCCGCGGTCTTGAAAGTTTGCGCCCACGACGGCCGCCGCCCTGTTCAAGCCGCTGCGGCTCATAGCAGTCTGGTCGGTCACGTCACACAAGCCGCGCTCGCCCATCATCTCAGCCGCACCGAATCAGCCAACGGCTTCGCCAATCGCTGTCTGTGGACCAGCGTGCGTCGCGGCAAATCTTTACCCGATGGCGGCAGCCTCCCCTCCGAACAGCAGGCCGCCCTGGCCGCCGAGCTGCGCTGCGCCCTCGACTGGGTGCACGCTCAAAATGAAATCCTTTTCTCGCGCACCTCAGCCGCGGGAGAGCTGTGGAACGATCGCTATGCTGCGTTGAGCCAGGGTCGCGAGGATGCATTCGGCGCTGCAACGAGCCGCGCCGAAGCCCAGGTCCTGCGCCTTAGCGCCATCTATGCCGCCCTCGACAGCAGCCCGCTTATCGACGCTTGCCATCTCCAAGCCGCCTTGGCCGTATGGGAATACTGCTGCGCCAGTGCCTGTCTCCTTTTCGACACTGCTCCCATCGATCCCACCGCCCGGCGCATCAGCCAGGCCCTCGACGTCGCCCCGCAGGGCCTATCCAGGGTCCAAATCAGGGCCCTCTTCAATCGCCATGTAAGCAAGGAGCGCATCGACCTCGCTCTCGAACAACTGATGACCCTCGGCCTCATCAATTGCAAAACCTCTGCCGGACGGGGACGGCCCGCAACCCTCTGGGCCAACCTGGAAAACCCGAAAGCCGTCGGCCCGGAGACTTATGGCGCATAGGGCGCTTAAGGCGCACACTTTCCCCGAAGTTTAGTGGGCTCCCACTTTTGCCTTCCGGCGACGATCAAAGTGCCAGCTCCGTCCACTAAACTCCCTCAAACCTTTTGTTGGCGGTGTAATCCCTCACAGCGCAAAGCGCAATAGCTATTAGATGGTGGGCCCACCAGGACTTGAACCTGGAACCAACGGATTATGAGTCCGCTGCTCTAACCAATTGAGCTATAGGCCCGCAAAAAACTTAGCTTGTGCCCACATGGCAGAACACGCCGGCACCGGATGGCTACCAACGCTATAGTCCGCGAGATGGATACCCTGCCCAGAGTCTACAGTTTTAGCGATCTTTCCTTCAAATCGTTTCACTTTGCAGGAGGTTGAATCCCTTCCGCCTTGAGTGCGCGGTCTATTGCGGGCCACAACTCATCTGCCGGGCGTGCGCCGCTTAGAAGGCGTTCTCCATTGACGAACATCTGAGGTGTTGCGTTAACCCCCAGGGACTCTCCCAATTTGCGGGACGATCTGACCATGGTTTCATCCTGCTTTTTCAGGCAAATCCCTAGTTTAGCCTCATCTACCTTATTCTCCGTGCCAAAGGTATCTGCGATATGGTCGAGCGCCAGAAACGACTTCGCGGGCTCAAACCTTGCGCCGGTGATATCCGGACCGTGGGCATGTACAAAATCGACATAGGCCCAGTATGCCTTCGCGTTCTGATCGGCAAGGCAGTTGGCATTGACAGCAGCATGCATGGCCCAAGGATGAATTTCTTCCATCGGGTAGTCTTTGTATACGATCTTGATTAGGCCCTTGTAATGCTCGAGCGTTTCTCTGGAAAGTTCGCTGTTCAGGCGCGCGCAGTAAGGGCATTCCAGATCGTCGAAGTTGATTATCTCCACCTTGGCCGCGTCGTCGCCCCGGATGGGCCGGCCATCCACTTGGATGATGAGAGCTGGGTCTTTGCTGATATCAAATTTTTCCAGACGAGCGAGCGTGTTGCAATCCTTCGAGATCAAAAAGGTCGCGGTTGTCTGTTTGCTGCCATTGATAAATGTAACCGGCAGGGTGTCGTAACCCGGGATATCGCTCTTGGTCTTGTCACCGAAAACAATGGCGTAACCCGACGGCACTGAAAACTGCGAGCGGATGAGGACTTCAACCCGGCGGTTGACGGAAGGGCTGCTTGTAGCCGAATCGGGGGGCACAGACGGGGATGGGGCCTGGCCATAGCACATGGAGGCAATGGCCAACAACGAAATGCTTGCAAAGCGACGCATACGGGACAAATCAGCACCCTCCCTGGAATGCCATTCCGGCATTTCCGTTTATGACACATTGTAAAGATCACCCTCAGGCCCTTGCTCCGGAATAGTAACGTCACTGCAAGCAAGACGAAAAGCCTGTGCATTAGCCCGAGCTGCAGCAATGCTTATTCGCATCGGAGAGCGGCGACAGGTTCCACGCGCAGGGCCCGCTGCGAAGGGATAAGGGCCGCCATTAGCGCAACTGCCAGGAACAGGAGTGAGACGCCGCCGAAGGAGATGCCGTCGATGGTGTGGATACCGTACAGCACGTGGCGGAGCAGGTACGCGACACCGCCGGCGAGCACCACCCCGACAGATAACCCTGCCAGAACCGGACGGGTGCTTTCACTCAGAATGAGCGCCAGAATGTCGTGCTTCTTTGCGCCCAGGGCCACGCGGATACCGACTTCGCGCCTGCGCAGGACAACGATGTAGCTGACCGTGCCGTAGATGCCGATCGCAGCCAGCAACAGTCCGAGGATGCCGGTGGTCGAAGCGATGACCGCCGCCAATGTAGAAGCGAGGAAAGGTTCCGTTTCGCGCAGCATCTGCTCGAGTGTGGACGAGCGTGCGGCCAGGTTGGGATCAACCGAGGCCATCACCGGGGCAAGAGAGGCGATCAACTGCGCCGGGTCAGAACGGGTGCGCACCAGGATCGGGTAATTCTGCAGATAACGATCGGAGAGCGGAAGGAAAATCTGCGCAGAGTCGCTGCCATCGAGCAGGACGCCCCGCGTATCGCGAGCAACGCCGATGACGCGCCAGACCGGGCCGTCCGGCAGGGCCTCATCGGCGCTATGGAACTGGCCTTCGGTACCTAGCCGGAGAGTGCGGCCAACTGGACTTTGTCCGGGCCATAACTGATTGGCCGCCGACTGGCTCACGACGATGGACGGTTCCCCCTGGCCAGTCTGCGCCGTGAAGCCGCGGCCGAGAAGCATCGGAATCCCAAGGGTCTGGAAATAGTTTGGCTGGATCCATGTGTAGTAGAGATACGCCTTCATGTTTCGGGGTGAAGGTTGCTGGGCGTTAAGCGAGACTGCGGCAGAACGAAACTCGTTGTCGTCCGGCGCGCGCGCCGTGGTCACATCAAGCACGCCGGGGATTGCGGCAAGGCGGGCGCGGAGTTCGCGGATGAGAGCAGTCTTGCGGTCCGCTGTATACTCAGCGCTCTCAGGAAACTGCAGGCCGAGATCGATGACATGTGCATCGTCATAGCCTGTGTCCATCGAAAGTGCACGAATGGCACTGTGGATGAGCGTGCTGCCGGCAATTACCAGCATGGCCGAGACCGCGACCTGGGTGGCGATGAGGAAATTGCGAAGACGCCGGCTGCGGATGGGTGATGTGGCGGCATTCGATTTGAGCGCAGAGGCAACAGCCGAGCGAGAGCCTTCCAACGCAGGCGCCAGCCCGAACAGAATGCCGGCGAAGATGGAAATGAGGAATACGAACGAAAATATCTTGAGGTCGGGAGTGACGTGAAAAATAAATGTGCCGTACTGATCGGGGAAAGCATCCGCAATCATTACCACCGCTGCCTGGAGCAGCGCCCAGCTGAATAAGAACGCGAGCACTCCAGCGATCAGGCCGAGCAGAGCGCTCTCTGTGAGCAGCTGGCGAATGAGACGCAACCGGCTGGCGCCAAGTGAGAGCCGCATGGACAGTTCATTCTGGCGCGAGGTGGCGCGGGCCAGTTGCAGGCTGGCAACATTGGCGCAGGCCACCAACAGCACCATTCCGACGGCGGCCATGACGAACAAAATGCATATCCTCAACTCATGAAGCTGCTCAATCGGAACGGGGAAGGGCGAGCCCGGCCAGACCATTGCGCTCACCGGCTGGGCAAGATTGGAACCAGGATGGTGAAGAGAGCGGAGGTGATCGGCGACCAACGTCATTTCTGCCTGCGCTTCGCGCATGCCTGCGCCGGGAGCGAGACGGGCGAAAAGACGGCAGCAGGCCTTTTCACGATCCCACAGCCAGTTATCCCCGGGATGAACAAGAGGCTCAAGGCTGAGCGGAAGCCAGAAGTCGGGCGCCCCAATGTATGTGCCGACAAAGTTATGAGGCGCCACGCCGACGATCGTGAACGCCGCGCCATTGAGCCGGACCGCTTTGCCCAGAATGGCGGGGTCGCCCTTAAATCGCTTTCGCCAGTAGTTCTCGCTGATGACGACCGAGGGCGACGCAGCCAGTTCCGCGTTATCTGCTGACCCGAATGTGCGCCCGCGCAGGGCCGCGACTCCCAGAACCGAGAAGTAATTTTCGGAGACCACCAGCGTCATTGCAGTCTCGCTGTTGCCGATCTGAGGCATTAAAAGCTTTCCGATCAGCGAGCTGCCGCCCTCATTGTGCTGCTGAACCACACCACCGGGCACTGAAACCGGGAGGTACTGGGGCAGGCTCGCCGCGATCACTCCGCTGAACGAACGAACATGATCCCGGTATGTCTCGTAGTCGGGGTAGCTGAATATAGATGCGGTTGCGCCCGTATGTTCGATGAGCGCTAGATTGACCATCGACAGGGGACTGCGCGCATCGAGTTTCCTCTCAAAGAAAGCCTGGTACGCGGTGAAAGCCGCGGTGTCGAGGCCAATACCAACCGCGAGAGCAAACGCTGCTATCGCCGTGAATCCGGCATTGCGGAGCAGCATCCGGCAGCCGAAACGTAGATCCTGCATCACGGTTTGCGGAAAGGTCATCAGGTCGATCTCTCTCATTCGCTCCCGCCACAGTGTCGGATTGCCAAAACGGAGCCGTGCGGAGCGCCGCGCTTCAGCATTCGACATTCCCTGTTCTGCATTCCGCTGCTCGCGCATCGAAAGGTGAAATTGCAGCTCTTCCTCGAAATCACTTTCCAGCTCTTCTTTGCGAAAGAGGGCACGCAAGCGGCGGATCCATGCCATGGCAAATCCTCTAGACCGTTGCCCTGCCGAACTCCAGCACAACGGCAATCGCGTTGGTAATCTTCCGCCAGTGTTCGCGCTCGGCAGCTAACCGCCTGCGCCCCGAACTGGTGAGGCGGTAGAAGCGGGCGCGGCGGTTGTTTTCGCTGCGGCCCCATTCGGCTGCGATCCAGCGCTCCTGCTCCATGCGATGAAGGGCTGGATAGAGGGAGCCTTCTTCGATACGCAGCACTTCATCGGAGACGCGCTCGATGTGCAGAGTGATCCCCCAGCCATGCATGGGGCCGTCCTCCAGGGCTTTCAGCACCAGCAGATCCAGGGCTCCCTGGAGATTATCGCTCTTTGCCCTGACCATCCCAGCCATCTCCTATAGTTGTCTATGGAAGAATGCGGTTTCTCGCGTCTCTTGTCAATTCAGATCAGATCAATCGCGCCGTCGAGAGCCACCGCGCGCTAAAGGAAACCCAGCACTAAGCACAACAACTGGTTCGCACTTGTCCGGCTCCTTACTCCCAAACTACAGACTTAGCGCCACTTATACCAAGGCCTTGCGGGCCACCCCGACGGGCCAATCCCAGTTACTTGGCTCCATAAAGTTTCTCTGCCCGTCCAGAGCCTTATGGCGTAATATGGCGCATGGCGCACATCGGCCAATGGCACCATTTCGATCCAGGCGATCGCAGCACCTATCCGAAGGTGAATTCCCCTGTACAGGTCAGGGATGCTGTAGGTGCCAGGTTCGAAGGAGATTTTCTCAAACTGGTCTCTGAAGCCCGTCAGCTCCTAAAACCTAAGATTACGGGCTGGCGGTATATCAAAGACAAAGCCATCAACTAGCGCAGCAGACGGGGGCTATGGTAACCGCCCCGTCGAGCGTTTTCTCCCGCTTCGGGCTGTCTTTATGCAGCTGCGGCGGTGCTATTGGTACGTTCTGAAATACTGCTTAGGAGTTCATCCGCGTGTTTTTCGAGCCTCTCCACTCATGATCCGAACTTCTGCATCCAATAAAGCGAAAGCACATACGCCGGTAGGCATGCGCACGAAGGGGTCAAAATGAAGAGAGCCTTGTTTTGGGGAACACTGCTTGCTGGAGCAGTGGCGGCATATATGATGTATCGTCGCGGCGAGTCACTGGGAATGATTGCAGCGCAAACCGTGACCAACCCTGTGGGGTCGTTGGTCACAGAATTGAAGACAGCTTCCAGCTAACGCATTTTTGCTAATACTGTGGTCCGGTGGGATCAGTTATGTGCCGCCATTGTTAACGGAATGGCCCCGTCGGGTTCGGTTGCCTGGTCTACACCATTAGCAAAAATGCTCTAGCCTCGAAACCCCATCATTCACTGCGCAGAACAAACAAGTTAGAAACTCCAGGCGCAGCAGAAACTGGATCTGGCGAGGAGTGCCGGCTCCAACCGGGCATGTTGACCGTCGTGATGATTGCTGAAAGCTAGCAGTTATGCGCATCCATCACTGTGCGCGAACCAGGAACCGACTGCTGCGCGCCCACCGGAGACCAGCAAAGCGCAAGTGCCAGCAGAATTTTGATCGTCCGCGGAAGGTCGAAATTGTGCATATGGAGCCTTACTGAGAGGCTCCCTGCGCCTTGTGAACAGCGATTGAAGATACGATTAAAAAGATCTGAGCGCGGCCAAGAGCTTAGTGCTACTCCCTCTCTTTGCTCCCCTCACCGAGATCAGGTATCATCGCGCGAACTGACCGGGTCTTGTCGAATGTGCTCGTGGCCGGGTGAATAAAAAGGGGTAGACCAACATGACGGAAGCGAATTGCGATATTGGATTGATTGGACTGGCAGTGATGGGCCAGAACCTGGTGTTGAACATGAACGACCATGGGTACAAGGTCGCGGTCTTCAATCGTACCGTCTCCAAGGTGGACGATTTTGTCGGGAACGAAGCCAAAGGGACGCAGGTAGTGGGGGCTCACTCAATCGAGGAGATGTGCGGCCAGCTCAAGAAGCCGCGGCGCGTGATGATCATGGTGAAGGCCGGTGAGGTAGTCGATCAGACCATCGAACAAGTGCTTCCATACCTCGAAAAGGGCGACATCCTTATCGATGGCGGCAACTCGTTGTACACCGACTCGACCCGGCGCACCAAAGACCTGGCGGCAAAAGGCATTCTCTTTATCGGGACCGGTGTTTCGGGTGGCGAAGAGGGTGCGCGCTTTGGTCCGTCGATCATGCCCGGAGGAAATAAAGAAGCCTGGCCGCATGTGAAGGAAATTTTCCAGGCCATCGCGGCCAAGGTCGAGGATGGCACTCCGTGCTGCGACTGGGTTGGAGAAGACGGCGCGGGCCATTACGTCAAGATGGTGCACAACGGCATTGAGTACGGCGATATGCAATTGATTGGCGAGGCATACCAGTTGTTGAAGGATGGTCTGGGGCTCACAGCCGATGAACTTGCCGAAGTCTTTGCCGAGTGGAATAAAGGCGAGTTGGATAGCTTTCTGATTGATATCTCGGCCACCATCTTCGCCAAAAAGGATGACGATGGGCAGCCGATGGTGGACAAGATTCTCGATGCCGCCGGACAGAAGGGCACGGGCAAATGGACCGCGATCTCAGCCCTCGACCTGGGACAGCCGGTGACCTTGATCGGAGAGAGTGTCTTTGCCCGCTGCCTCTCCGCTTTGAAGAGCGAGCGCGTCGCAGCAGCCAAGGTGCTGAAAGGACCACGCAAACGCAAGGTAGCGAATGGCAAGAAGGAATTCATCGAGGAAGTGCGGCTGGCTCTCTACTGCTCCAAGATGGTGAGTTATGCGCAGGGTTACATGCTGCTGCGCGCGGCGGAGAAGGACCAGGGCTGGAACCTGAACATGGGCGGCGTGGCGCTGATGTGGCGCGGCGGTTGCATCATCCGCAGCATTTTTCTGGGCGACATCAAGGCGGCTTTCGATCGCAACCCGAAGCTCGAAAATCTGCTGCTGGATAAATTTTTCTCGACAGCGATGAACAAGTACCATCCGTCGTGGCGGAGGGCGATCATCTACGGGACCAGGGTTGGCGTGCCTATGCCTGCGTTCTCAACGGCGTTAGCGTTTTACGATGGCTACCGCACAGCCCGGCTGCCGGCGAATCTATTGCAGGCGCAACGGGATTTCTTTGGCGCACACACCTATGAGCGTGTCGATAAACCCCGCGGCGAATTTTTCCATACCAACTGGACCGGCCGAGGAGGCCGCGTGTCCTCCTCAACCTACAACGCCTAAATCTAGTGCGGCGCGGTCGCAGCAGGCTGGGTCTGCTGCGACTGTTGCCCGTTGGCTGGTTGTCCGTTTGTCTGGGGCTGTCCCGAATTGTTGGTTACATCCTGCCCCTGGAAGATCAGCTTGACCGTCGAACGGAATTGCTTGTAGTCGGTGTAGCGCACAATCTGCCGAATGTGGACATCCTGCGCCATGTACCCGGTCCCGCCCGAAAAGTGGAGCTCGGCATCGGCCTTGGTGTAGACAGGGAACCAATATTTGCCATCCACCTGCTCGCGGTACGTAGTAAAGGGCGGCGAAAGATCCTCGTGACCCTTGCGCGTATCATCAGGAACATTCTTCGCGCTGGTGATCACAATTTGCAGATCCTTCTGGTCCACCCAGATGCGTCCCTTTAAGTAGCGCTTGCCCTTTTCCATCACTTTCGGCGCCACGTCAAAAACGTAGCAGTTTACCTCGTCCACCTTCTGCCGTCCCACGTAGGTCAGGTTGTATTGCCCCACATCCTCAGTGGTCAAGACGAAGGGCAGGCGCTGCTCAATATCCGAAACGTCGGCGGGACTCATCTGAATCCGTTCCAGGGTATTTTGCGGCGCGAAGGTCACATGCTCCGACTTGCGCCCCTGGCTGTCGAAGGTGATCTGAACCACTTGCCGGTACTCCCCATCTACCTTGCCGTCATCGTCGATGGTCTGGATGCGCACGTCACGCTGATAGGTGTAATTGTCCAGGGCGCGCCGGAACTCGCTTTCCTTGGCGGCAAACTCTTTTACAATCTGGTCCGGCGGCGTCGCGGGCGCACTGGTGTCGATGGGCCCGTAGCCCGAGTCGGGCCGATCTACCGACTGGGCCAGCAGCGGCAGTGCCGGAAGGGGCACAAGCGCCAATAAAATCAGCAACTTCACCAAACCTTTACCCACGGCGTATCCTCCCATTCCGTCTGCCGGACATAACAGTATTATGCGCCTCGCGGGCGCCGTCTCTCTTATAGACGTAGGCCGGCCGCCGAGCGGCTATTCCGGCCCATCTCCCAAAGCTGCGCGGAGCCGCCCATGGGCTGCGTCCAACCGTTGCGCGGCCTGCTCCCGCCCAATTCCCAGCTTCTGCATTACGATCGCCACCCGCACCGCGCCCGACTCGTCCAGGAGCGCCTCGGCCTGCGCTTCGTCGACCCCGGTTGCCGCTGCAATGATCCGTATAGCCCGGTTCCGTAGCTTTTCATTGGTCGGCTGCACGTTCACCATCAGGTTGCCGTAGACCATGCCGGTGCGGATCATTGCGCCGGTGCTCAACATATTCAGCACCAGCTTGGTGGCCGTGCCGGCGCGCATGCGGGTGGAACCGGTAATCACTTCAGGCCCAACTGCCGGCGTGATGGCAATCTTCGCCCGGCACTCCACTTCGGAGCCCGGGACACAGCTCAGCCCTATGGTGAGTGCGCCCAATTGGTTGGCGTATAGCATGCCTCCCAACACATAAGGTGTGCGTCCGCTGGCGGCGATGCCGACCAGACTATCCCCTGCTTCCAGGCCTTTGGCCTTCAAGTCCTCTGCACCCTGCCGGGCATCGTCTTCCGCGCCCTCGATCGAATGGCGCAGGGCATAATCGCCGCCGGCGATCAGGCCTACCACCAGCCCAGGGTCTACGTTGAAGGTTGGTGGACACTCAGAGGCATCGAGCACGCCAAGCCGCCCGGAGGTGCCCGCTCCCATGTAGAAAAGGCGGCCGCCCTGCTGCAGGCGCTCCGCTATGCCATCGACGGCTTGCGTGATCCGGGCCAGCTCTGCGTGGACGGCGTCGGCTACGGAGCGATCGGCGGCGTTGATTACCTCCAGCATTTCGCGCGTAGAAAGCTGGTCGATGAGGGCCGTATCCGGATGGCGCGCCTCCGTTAACAGGTGTTCAAACTTCATGATTGCCAACCATATCGGGGATCCTTTTGAGTCTGAGTCTACTCAGGACTGAGGCCGTGGGCTACTTTCCCGCGTGCATCCAGTGTGTGCGGTTCTCTCACGCAAGGACTCATAAGGCTTTGGCATTGCCAGCGCTAAAGCGCTCTTTCCCCCGCATGAATGCGGAGGCTCCCACCTCCAATTTGGACAAGTCTGATTTTCAGCCGTCCCTAGCGGAGTCTGTGTCATAACAAGGTCGGAAGGAATAGGACGGGTGCCCCAGGTTCGCCAAAGCGTACCTGGGCCGAAAACGACGGGGCGTAGCCCCCACAATCGCACCTCCTGAATGGATCACAAAGCATCCATCGGATCGATCCGCTCCTGCTATTACACAGTTGCTATGACGAAAGAGAATGAGTCATAGCGGGAGGTTGAGCGCTTTGTCTCAGCATTTCGCATTGGCTACTCTGGCTGCCATGTATGCTTCCTTTCCAACACACCATCCGTCTTCCAGACCGAATTCCGTTCAAGCAAAAAAAATAACTGGGGGATGCTACGCTGTGCTCTGAGCCACTGTGAAAGAGACGAAGCTTTGGACTCTGACTCGACAGCCGAACTCGATTTGCCCCGCCACCCGCGGCTAAGCCAGATTCTGGAAAAGAACTGGCAAGCCGAGATGGCGGGCTATTACACCTATCGGGCTCTCGCCGAGCGGGAGCCCGAGGCGATGCGTAAGCAGACTCTCGAAAACATGGCCCTGGCGGAAAAGGAGCACGCCGCACTGTGGGCCGGCCGCTTGCGTGAACTGGGGGAGCCGGAGCCGGTCTACCGGGGAAGCCCGGGCGGTGATGCTGACAGCCTCAAGACCCGCGTCGGGGGCGACGACCTGGCCTTGCGCCGCCTGGAGATCGATGAGAGCCGCGACATCGCCAAGTACAGCCAGCAGCTCAAAGAGCTCGGCGATGCGCCCAGCCTGGCCATCCTGAACCGCGTCATCGAAGACGAGCAGGATCACTATCGCGAGCTCAGCGGCCTGATCCGCAGGCAGAAGCCCCTGAGCGGAGTGCGGGCGGCAGCCAATCCGCAAACCCTCTTGGACCAGATGCTGGCCAAGCGAAACAAGGGCCGTGCTCACGCCGCCGGCTGGATCGGCGATGCCATCTACGGGGTCAACGATGGATTGGGCTCCATCTTCGGCATCGTCTCCGGTGTCTCGGGCGCGACGCTGGGAAACAGCAAGTGGGTGCTGCTGTCCGGCCTCGCCGGTATGATCGCCAGCGCGCTCTCTATGGGTTCGGGAGCTTACCTCGCGTCCAAGAGCGAGCGCGAAATCTACGAGGCGGAACTCGCTCGCGAGCGCGAGGCCATTGCCATGAACGGTGCCGAGGCCCGCGAGCTGCTCTCGCTCTACTACCAGGTCAAGGGCCTTCCTCAAGCGGACGCCGATCACATGGTAGAGCACATCGCCAGTGATCCGGAGCAGATGCTGCGCGCGCTCGCTGCGGAACGGCTCAACTCGACTGAAGAAGCGCTCAGCAATCCGCTCACCTCGGCGATTTCGGGCGCGCTTTCGACGGCGGCCGGAGCATTCATCCCCATCGTGCCCTTTTTCTTTCTTAGCGGTTACGGAGCCGTCATTGTGTCGGCCGTGGTATCGCTGGTGGCGCACTTCGCCGTGGGCGCGGCCAAGTCACTGGTTACCGTGCGCTCCTGGTGGAGCAGCGGCTTCGAGATGACGCTGGTCGGAGCGGTCGAGGGGGTCGTTACTTACGTGATTGGCCTCGGCCTCGGCCGTCTTGGCGCATAAGCAATCCTTCAAACACGGAAGGTGTCAGCGCGCCACGATTGGATGGCGGTTTTTATCTGCTTCCTGGTCAGGCCTTCGTTCAGTGCGCGCATAGCGAGTGCTGGCAGTTCCGCATCGGAGGCAAAGCGCAGCGCGATCAGTTGCGGTTCTGTGAGCTCTGCGATGCGTGGTCTGGCCGCCTCCGTCAGCAGCATGGAGAGGCGCAGCCGCTCTTCCAGCCGGATGACCCGGTCCTGAGCCTTCAGTGCGTAGCTCCTGGCTTTTCCGGCGGTCAAGAACAATCCGATGGAAAGCAGGAACCACAGGGTTGAGTCCAGTCCAGGATGCCGCACCAGGGAAATAATGCTCAGAATGATCGCAATGATCAGTAACGGAGCAAGAAAGTAATGGAAGGGCGGGTCCATCCTCGCGTGATTTGCGTAGGACTGCGGTGTCGTATCTGCCATCGGAAAGCCTCCTTCGGAATCAATCCATCATGCTTGTTTCAGTGCGTTCGCGCCAGTGCGTGTCTCGGCTTGCCTACCCGCTGTGAAATGATGAGGAGATGAAGAAAAGTAGTTTGGGCCTGATCCTATGCATCCCCCTGCTGTTGTTGCCGGGTAGCCGTTGCAGCGCACAGCGACCTACCGGCCCGATCGTGCTGCATGTGGATTTTAGCGATGCGCCGCGCCGGCTGCTGCATGCTCATTTGGAGATACCGGTGAGCGCCGGTCCGTTGACCCTTGAATATCCGCAGTGGATTCCCGGAGACCATCGCCCTACCGGGCCAATCGACAATCTCGCCGGTGTGTTCATTCGCGCCAACGGCCAGGATCTGCCCTGGCGCCGTGACGATGTGGACATGTACGGTATCCACGTCGAGGTACCGGGTGGCGTGAGCCGGTTGGAGGTTTCGCTCGACTTTCTTGCCACCCCCGGCGACACCGGCTCCGATGAAGATAGGGCCACCAGCGCCAACATGGCGGTGCTGGAGTGGAATTCGGTGGTCATGTATCCGGCGCACATTCCGGTGGCGCAAATTCCTATCGTTGCGTCGTTGACCATGCCGCCGGGCTGGAAGTTTGGCACCGCCCTGACCGTCGCCGGCCAGCAGGGGGCGGAGGTTTCGTTTGCGCCGGTTTCGGTGGAGCGGCTGGTGGATTCACCGCTCATCACCGGCAGATATTTCCGCGAGTTTCCGCTAGCTCCGGAGGTGACACCCAAGCACTACCTCGATGTGGCCGGCGACGCCGCGGAAGATATCGATCTAAAGCCGGCGTTTCTCGCCTCGCTCAGCCAGCTGGTGCGGGAAACGGGCGCGCTGTATGCCTCGCGCCATTATGAGACCTACCATTTTCTTCTCAGCCTGAGTGACGTTGTTCGCGAGGAAGGACTGGAGCACCATGAGTCGAGTGACAATGGGGTGGAGAAAAACGGCTATTCCGATCCCAAGCTGGCTATGCTCAACGCGGATTTGCTGCCGCATGAATTTACCCACTCCTGGAACGGCAAGTACCGCCGCCCCGCCGGCTTGGCCACTCCGGACTACGCCACCCCGATGAAGGGCGATCTGCTCTGGGTCTATGAAGGGATGACGCAATACTGGGGTGACGTGCTGGCGGCGCGCTCTGCCTTTTGGACGCCAGAGATCTACCGCGAGGCGTTGGCCTGGAACGCCGCTAACCTCGACGTCAAACCCGGCCGTACCTGGCGCAACCTGGAAGACACAGCCATCTCCTCGCAGATCTTGCGCGAAGGCAGCCCATACTGGGCCAATTGGCGGCGCGGGCAGGACTACTACAACGAAGGCGAGTTGATTTGGCTGGACGCGGATACGACTATCCGTCAGTTGACCCATGACAAGAAGTCATTGAATGACTTCTGCGTGAAGTTTCTCGCTGTGGGCGGCAATACGCCGCCCAAGGTCGTGCCTTATGATTTTGACGAGATCGTAGCCGACCTGAATGCGGTTGTGCCCTACGACTGGCGCGCCTTCCTCACCCAGCGCCTCAATAGCCACGCCGCCCAGGCGCCGCTGGGAGGCATCGATCACGGAGGGTACCGGCTTGTTTATGCCACCGAGCCCTCGGAGTTCGAGCAAGCCTACCTCGATCATCGCCATCAAGTCGACGCGTGGTTTTCGACGGGCCTCACCGTCAGTACAACCGGCATCATTGAGGACGTCAGGATGGGCTCACCGGCCTTCCAGGCCGGGCTCGGCCCGGGCACCAAGGTAGTTGCTGTTAACAGCCACGGCTACACGGCAGATGTGCTGAAGCAAGCCATCCGCGGGGCTAAAGGGACCACGGAGCCGATTGAGCTCATCGTCTCCAATGACAATGAATTTCGCACCGTGCGGCTGAACTACCACGACGGCGAGAAGTATCCGCGGCTGGAGCGAGTTGAGGGTGCTCCCGATCTACTGGACGAGATACTCAAGCCACTGGCCCCGGGCAAGGGTAGTGGCCTATAGTGGATCGTCGTATCGGAGAGACTATGCTCAACGGATTCCGCGCCCTGCTGCTTGCTGCCTTCCTCCTTCCCTCTGCGCTGTTCGCGCAGACCGGTATATTGGCCGCCACTCCACCGATGGGTTGGAATAGTTGGAATCTATTCGCAGGCAGGGTCACGGATAAGGATGTCCGCGCAGCAGCGGACGCCATGGTCTCCTCCGGCATGAAGGATGCCGGGTACATCTACGTGAATATTGACGACACCTGGCAGGGCGATCGGGATGCGCAGGGCAACATCCACGCCAACAGCAAATTTCCCGACATGAAGGGGCTTGCCGATTACGTTCACTCCAAGGGCCTCAAGATCGGCATCTACTCTTCGCCTGGTCCGACAACCTGCGCCAAGTACGCAGGCAGCTATCAGCACGAGGCGCAAGATGCGAAGACCTATGCGGCGTGGGGCATCGATTATCTCAAGTACGATCTTTGCGGCTTTCGCAAGATCATGAATCAGGAAGCCCCGAACGATCCCGCGAAAGCCACGCAGATGATGAAGGACGCCTATGAAAAGATGCACAAGGCTCTGCTGGCAACAGGACGCCCTATCGTCTACAGCTTCTGCCAGTACGGATGGGACGCAGTTTGGGAATGGGGACCGAGTCTTGGAGCGAATCTGTGGCGGACCACTGGAGATATCAATCCCACGTGGGATCGCATAACGTTGATCGGCTTTTCTCAGGCCGGCCTGGCGAAGTACGCGGGCCCCGGTCACTGGAATGATCCCGACATGTTAGAGGTGGGCAACGGCAAGCTTACGCTGGACGAAAACCGCACCCATATGAGCCTTTGGGTCCTGCTCGCGGCACCGTTGCTGGCCGGCAACGATCTCTCCAAAATGCCGCCGGAGACGGCCGCGATCCTAACCAATAAAGAAGTGATTGCCATCGATCAGGATCCGCTGGGCAAGCAGGGTGATCGTGTCTCCGAAGTGGGGCCCGTGGAGATCTGGGCCAAGCCGCTCAAGGGCGGAGATAAGGCGGTAGGGCTCTTTAACCGCGATGACACTCCGCTGCCCGTGACGTTGAAATTGAGCGATGTAGGTTTTGGCGGCGGCGCAAAGGCACGCGACATTTGGGCAGCAAAGGATCTGGGAAGGATCCAAGGCAGCTACACCGTAAGCGTACCTCGTCACGGAGTGGTTCTGCTGCGTCTGACAAAGTAAGTTTGGTATCAGGGCACGACTATGGTGCGGGACCCAGAATACGTCGGTCTTTAGAGTCTTTCCCCGTACGCACACAGACTCTAAAGCGGCTGAGTCCTCCGAGTAAAAGCAATCGAAATAGCCGTTTTCGCCCCAGGTACACTGGCGCGAACCTGGGGCACCCGTTCTGTTTCTCTGAGAAGCTCCCAGATTAATTCGCAGCCGCCAGGTACACAGTGAACCACTTATTCGGGTCGCTCCACTGCTGCTGTACTTTGAATCCGGCGCGCGTCAGCAAAGCCACTGCGCGTTGATCCGTAAATTTGTAGCTGTTTTCGGTGTGGATCGTCTCACCCAGGCCAAAACGCACCTGCAGATCCAGCGCGCGCACCGTGACCTTCTGGGCCAGCAAACTCTCCAGGTGCATCTCGATCCGTGAGTGTTGCTCATTCCAGCGCGCCTGGTGGCGAAATAACTGAGGATTGAAGCTGGCGTCCAGTTCGCGATTGATGCGGACCAGCACATTCATGTTGAACTTGGCCGTAACTCCCGCCGCATCGTCGTAGGCAGCGAGCAACATCCTCGTGTCCTTCACCATGTCAGTGCCCAGCAGCAGGCTGTCCCCCGGCGACAACTGAGCGCGCACGCCGCGCAACACTTGGATCGCATCCGCAGGCGAAAAATTCCCAATGCTGGAGCCGATGTACAACACCAGCCGCCTTCCGGCGCCGGGTGCGTTGTTCTGCCGCATGCCTTCTGTGTAATCAGCGACGATGGGTTCCACCGTCACCTCAGGCATCTCAGACTCCAGCCGGGTTCGTGCGTCCTGCAGGGCCGTCTCCGATACATCGATGGGGTAGTAAGTCACACTCCCCTGCTGGGCGACGGCAGCGTTGAGCAGCAAACCTGTCTTGGTGGCCGTCCCCGCACCCAGTTCGGTGATCGATAGATGGCGCCCTCCGGCCGCCGCGGCAATGATCTCCGCCGCGTGCCTGGCCAGAATCTGTCTCTCCGTCCGGGTAACGTAATACTCCGGCAGCTCGGTGATCGCCTCAAAGAGGCGAGATCCCGCCTCGTCATAGAACAGCCACGGTGACAGTGTCTTGGGCCGCTCCGTGAGCCCGTTAAAAACTTCCATTGCGATGGCGCTGGAGGCAATCGCCGGCAACTTGGGTAACGAAATAGCAGACATGGGATCTCCGCGCGCTTCCGGTTAGATGTTCGCCAAACGAATGCCGGAAAACTGCCAGCGTGTCGCAGGGGAGAAGAAATTACGGTAGGTGGCACGGATATGGGAGAGTGGCGTGACCACCGATCCACCGCGCAGCACCATCTGGTTGGACATGAATTTCCCGTTGTACTCGCCTAGAGCGCCGGGTACGGCGCGAAACCCCGGGTAGCCGAGATAAGCGCTCTGGGTCCACTCCCACACATCGCCAAACATCTGCGCCGGACCTTCCGCCGGCCCGGCGCCCAGGGCCACAGGATGCAGCATTCCGTCTTCCAGAAAATTCCCCGTGGCCGGCAATCCCTGAGCCGCAACTTCCCACTCCGCCTCCATCGGCAGACGCTTTCCTGACCAATGCGCAAAAGCGTTGGCTTCGTAGTAGCTCACGTGGCAGACCGGCGTCTGCAGCAGCTCAGTCAGCGGCAGCTCGCCGTAAAGCGTATATACCTGCCACTCGCCGTCGTGCTGGCGCCAGTAAAGCGGAGCCTTCCAGCCTTCTGCCTTCACCGTGTCCCATCCCGCGGAAAGCCAAAGCTCAGGACGCCGATACCCCCCATCTTCCATGAATTCCAGGTACTCGGCACAGGAAACCAGCCTCGACGCGAGGGCAAACGGACTCAGGTATTCCGGATGACGAGGCATTTCGTTATCGAAGGAAAAACCCTCGCCCTCAAATCCGATCTCGCACATCCCCCCTGGATATTCAATCCAATCGGGCTTGCTCAGCGGTGGCGCGCCAAACACCACCGGTTCGTTCAGATAGGGCGGACGAAGAGGATTGGTCCAAAAAGCGTGCTTGATGTCGTAAGCCAGCAGTTCCTGGTGCTGCTGCTCGTGGTGGAGGCCGAGCACGACCCTCCGCACCACCTCTTCCTCCGGCCGCGAAGCCAGCAATCGTTGCATGCCTTCCTGCACATGCTCGCGATAGTGGAAGATCGTCTCCGCCGGCGGACGCGAGAACGAGGAACGCAGCTTCTTCTCCGGCTGGTCTGATACCGAGTTGTAATAGCTGTTGAACAGCCAGCGAAAATCGGGATGAAATTCACAATAGCCGGCAAGAAACTCCTGCAGCAGAAATGTCTCGAAAAACCATGTGGTATGAGCCAGGTGCCACTTGGCAGGGCTCGCCTCGGCACAGGATTGCACCATCATGTCTTCCGGTGTCAGCGGACGACAAAGGTCCTCGCTTTGGCGCCGCACACGCAAAAAATCCTCGAACAGCCGGGAACTGGCTTCCGTGCTCGTCGTCACTGGCGTCATAAGATATCCGTTTCTCCCTCTACCTTAGAGACCGAAAGCGGCTCGATGTTGCCTAAAATTTTTCGCGTTTGGCATAAACCGCCCGTTTATCTTTTGGTAGAGCTTCAATGGGCGTTCAGCAAGCGGGCCAGAAGGTAGGCTGCTCCAGCCGCCAATCCGCCAATCAAGACGGTCTGCACTGCGCTGCGCACCGTACCGGCCCCGGTTAGCTTGCCCTTGACCCCGCCAAAAACCAGCAGCGCCACCAGGGTGATGGCTACCGAGGCGCTGAGCGCTGTAGGCAAACTCTTCCCTACCATGTAGGGCGCCAGCGGTATGAGGCCCCCAACCACATAGGAGAGAGCGATGGTGATTGCGCTGCGGCTGGCCCGGTTCCGCTGCGGCTCTTCCAGCCCCAGCTCAAAGCGCATCATGAAGTCCACCCATGCCTGGGGTTTGCGCTTCAAGGCTTCGAGCACCGGCATGCTCTCACTTCGTTTCACGCCATACTGCTCAAAGATCTCGTAGATCTCTTCTTCTTCGTCCCGGGTCCGCTCGACAATCTCGCGCTCTTCGCGCAGCCGCTCGCTGGCGTAGTGCTCGGCATCGCCCTGGGCGGCGAGAAATCCACCCAGGCCCATGGCGATCGACCCGGCAGCTATTTCGGCCAGCCCAGCCAACACCACCACGTGGGAGGAGTTCACCGCACCGGAGAGTCCCGCCGCCAGGGCAAAAGGAACTGTCAAGCCATCGGACATCCCGATTACCACATCGCGCACCAGCGCGGTCGACTCGAAATGTCCTTCCACATGAGCCGGGGGAGCGTGCGGCGTGGGGGTAGGGCGGGCGTCGGTCGGCATCACGGCAGTTTACCTCAGTGCGGCCGGGCGACAACGGTTGAGCTCCTATCTGCGTCCTTAGTTATACCGCTGCCGTCAAATGGAGCGATGGCCAGCCAGCTTTTGGGCCAAGGGATGAAACGTTCGTCAAGACTCATGATTTTGGCTTTAGGGGCGGCGATGGTGGCAGGACCCGTTGCCCATGCCCAGGAAGGCAATGGCATGGGTCCGCCGGACGGCGGCGGGGGCATGGGCCAGGTCTTTGGCCAGGGAAACGGCGTTCGCGGAACGGTTACCGCCGCCGCAGCCGATAGCTTTACCATCCACACCGACGAGGGGGACACCTACAAGGTCTTCTACAGTCCCAATACGCGCCTGATGAAGGATCGGCAGCCAATTGAGGCCGCTGACATCCACGTAGGGGATATGTTGCTGGCCGGGGGGATCGTCGACGCCAAAGCCAAAACCGTAGGCGCAGTTTTGCTCCTCGACATCGACGCCCAGGAAGTGCGCAAAGCTCGCGCGGCCTTCGGCAAGACGTGGGTGATGGGAAAAGTGACCGCGGTCCATGCGCTCCGGATTACCATCGAGCGGGCCGGCGACAAGCAAGCGCAGATAGTGGCGGTGGACGAAAACACATTGTTTCGCAAGCACCGGGAAGACGTGACCCTGGCCGACGTAAAGGTGGGAGACACGATCAGCGCCGAGGGAGCGCTGCACGCGGACACTTTTCTGGCGACCAACCTGCGGATCATGGATCCTGAAACGGGACATCCGCGTGGGTCTGGCCGGGTGCCTGGCCAACCGCCCCCCGGCCTCTGAATGGATCCACGACTGTTTGGCGGCTCAGGAAGCGCAACGAATCTCCAGGTGTTCCATCCATTGCGTTCCCGGCAAAGTGCATACCCGTCTCATCCCCGCGGGTTGGCAAAGCCGGTGGAATCTGCAAGGGAATCGAAATACGCCCGGACGCGAGGAAGGTCTAAGCTGTGTGCATAGCCATAGGAAATCCGATTTGATGCGGCGCATCTCTATAATCCTCTGCTTATTGAGTGGCTCTCTCATCGCGTCCGCGTGGTCGCAATCTCCCCCCGTTGCGGAGCCTGCGGCACCGCCTTCCGCGACGCCTGCCCCTGCCACGGTCGCCGGCGGGCTGGTGCACGGCACAGTGAAGGCCGGGAACGTCCCCCTGCCCGGGGTGAGCGTGGTCGCCACCAATACCCTCACCGGCCAACGCTACGCCACCGTCACCGACATTAACGGCAACTATTCGATGACGATTCCCACGAGTGGCCGCTATGTGCTCAGGACCGAACTCGCAGCCTTCGCTCCGGAAACGAAGTCCGTGCTTCTTAGGCCCACAAGAACGACTCCGCTTAACGAACAAGCCGATTTCGCCCTGACCCTGGCGTCTCGAGTTCCGCCGGAGAGCCCGCAGCAGAACGTGGCGCGCGCCCCGGGTCAGTTTGGTCAGGGCGGCAGCGGCCGGCCAAGGGGCACGGTGCGGCGCAATAACGCCGGCGGCGCCCAAAGCCTGGCCTTGCTGGCCCAGCTCGCGGGCACGGAGGATGCAGGGGTTAACAGCGGCGCCACAGGGGCAGCTCTGCCTTCGATTGCCAACAACACGGATTTCTCCGCCGACTCGGTCGCTGTCACCGGCCAGGCGGGATCGACTAATCCCTTTGCCGGAGTGGATATGGAACAGCTTCGCGAGAACGCTGAGCTGAATCCGTCCCTTGGCGGTGGCCAGGGTGGCCCGGGCGGCGGAGGTCCTGGTGGTGGTGGACCCGGAGGCGGTGGGCCTGGAGGCGGCGGGGGAGGCTTTGGAGGCGGTGGAGGCGGTTTTGGCGGCGGGGGTGGGGGTCGTGGGGGCGGCGGGCGCGGTTTTGGTGGCGGGGGTGGGGGCCGCGGTTTCGGCGGATTCGGCAACTTCCGCAATTTCAAGCCGAATCAACCCCACGGCGCTTTCTTCTGGACCGGCGGAAACAGTGCGTTGAACGCCACTCCTTTCCCCATCAAGTCGGAAATGGAGCCGAATCCCAGCTACGCGGCAAATCAGTTTGGACTCACGTTTATGGGGCAACCCTATATCCCCCATCTGATAGAGCACGACACCAAAGACGTGATTTTCTTTAACGTCACCGGGCAGCGCTCGTCTTCTCCGTTCAGCCAATACGCCAGCGTGCCGTTGGCGTCCGAGCGCGATGGAGATTTGTCTGGCCTCACTACCCAGGCAGGTACCCCGATTACGATCTATGATCCAAACACCGGCCAGCCCTTCCCCAACAACACCATCCCTGCAGCGCGGGTTGTCAGCCAGGCGACCGCTCTGCTCAGTTTCATTCCGGAACCAAACCTGCCCGGGCAGTTTCAAAACTACCAGCGCCTTACTTCTGAGGAATCGAACAGCACCCGCGTCGGCGTACGTTTTCTGCACAGCTTCGGGCCTAGTACGGGAGGTTCACCCATCGGGGGGCTGATTCGGCAATACCTGGGACAGGGCGGCTCCGCCTTGCGCCAGAGCGTGAATGTGAATTTCAACTACAGTCACGCAGCGGCCGATGAGCTCGATGTCTTCCCCGAGCTCGGCGGTAAGCAGCAGAGCCATCAATATTCGCTGGCGCTTGGCTATTCCATTGGTAAAGGCAGGCTGACTACGAATCCCGGCCTCAACTGGAACCGCAGCAATACGCAGCTTTCCAACTATTTCACCGGCAACACAGATATTGCCAGCCAGATAGGCATCGGCGGACTACCGGAGAACCCACTACTCTACGGACTGCCTAACGTCACCTTGAACCAGTTCACCAGCTTCACGGAACAGCAGCCGAACTTTCAGGTTAACCAGACCATCGCCGCCTCCGACTCCACCTCGTGGATTCACAAGAAGCACAATATCCGTTTTGGCGGAGACTTTCGCCGTGTCCATAACGACCTCTTCGGCAACACTGGCGATATCACCGGAACCTTTACCTTTACCGGCGTGTTCACGGAAAAGCCCGGCACCAGCACCACCCTACCCGGGGGCACTGCTGATACCGGCTCTTCGCTGGCCGACCTGCTGCTTGGCTTGCCGCAACAGAGTTCGCTTCAGTCGCCCTACCAGAAGTCCTATTTGCGCGAGAATGCGTGGGACGCCTATGCCCAGGACAGCTGGCGAGCCATGGCGAACCTGACCCTGCTCTTTGGTTTGCGCTACGAGTATTTTTCGCCTTACTCGGAAAAGTACGATCGCCTTTCCACCCTGGATACGGGCAACGATTTCGCTTCTGTGGCGACAGTTCTCTCCGGAGGAATCGGCAAGTATACGGGGAAATATCCGCGCGACCTGGTCTACCCGGAGCGCAACAACTTTTCTCCCCGGCTGGGCATTGCCGTGCGGGCGGCGAAAGATACGGTGGTGCGCGCCGGATATGGCATCAACTACGCCGTCGGGCAATATGTGAAGTTTATCCAGCAGTTCGCCTTCCAACCGCCCTATGCCGACGTTCAGACCAATGAAACTACTACCGGAGCACTGATCAGTTTGGCCAATGGCTTTCCCACACCTCCACAAGACCAGCAGGGCAACTACGCAGTCAATAAGTACTACCGGCTGCCCTATGTCCAGGTATGGAACCTCAATGTGCAGCGCACGCTACCCCTGGGCATTGTGCTCAATATCGGCTACAACGGCTCCAAGGGCACCCGGCTGGACATTGTCGATGCGCCGGGCCGCTCAGCCACCGAATCACTAAGTGGAGTTCTCTATGACTATGAGGATTCCATCGCCTTCTCCAATTACAACGCGCTGACGTTTAGTGCCCGCAAGCGCCTGCAGAAGGGGATTGCCCTGGGGGCGACCTACACTTATAGCCATTCCATCGACAACGCCAGCTCCATTGGAGGCAGCGGCGGGAGCGCGACGGTGGTGGCGCAAAACTGGCAGGACCTGCTGGCCGAAGAATCGAACTCCAGCTTCGACGTGCGCAACAAGCTGGCCGGCAACTTTCTTTACGAGTTGCCCTTCGGGCCGGACGCGCAATGGATCAGTACCGGGTGGCTGGCGCATACCCTCAACGGAATTTCCATCTCCGGCACCTTCACGATAGCCAGCGGAACTGCGTTAACACCCCACTACGAAGCCGCTGTGGCCGACGTAGCCCGCGGGAGCACCGGATCGCTTCGGCCCGACTTCGTACCCGGAGCTTCGTTTACCGCCGGCGGCGGTTCGCTGGATAACTGGTTCAATAAGGCCGCATTTACCACCCCGACGGACGTTTACGGCACGGCGTCCCGGTACTCGATCCCGGGTCCGGGTACCATAACCATCGCTTCGTCGCTCTCTAAGACGATGCGGTTCTCCGAAACTCGTACATTCGAGATGCGCGCCACTGCCAGTAATCCCTTCAACACCGTCCAATACTCAGGCGTTGACTCGACCCTGGGGTCGGGAACTTACGGCCAGGTGACTTCCGCCGCCGGCATGCGTCAATTCACCTTCCTGGGCCGGTTTCGGTTCTAGGGAGGACGAGAGGATTCTGATGAACGTAAAAGGCCGCTTGCGCAGTTTCGTTGCCCTGTTCGGTTTAGCGGCTCTGGCTGCCACTCCGATCACAGCGCAGGACCAGAATCCGCCGCAGCCCGATGCGCAAACCGCGTACACCATGAAGGTCAATAGCGACCTGGTGCTCACCAATGTCGTGGTCCGCGATAAGAAGACTGGAGAAGTGGTTCGCGGCCTGACCGAAAACGATTTTCAGATCCTCGAGAATGGCAAGCCGCAGAAGATCATCAGCTTCGATTTTCAGAGTGTCGACCAGGCCGCGCCTCTCAACGAGGCCACAATAAACGGCAAAGCTCCCACTACGATTATGGGCAGCATGAACCGGCACGGTACATCGGAGCAGTTGCGCAACCATCGCCTGATCGTGATGTTCTTCGACATCACCTCTATGCAGCCGGAAGACCTGGAACGGGCGCAGGATGCGGCCCGCAACTACGTCAACAAGCAGATGCATCCGGCGGACCTGGTGGCTGTGGTATCGCTCGACCAGTCCCTTTCGCTCGATCAGGACTTTACCGCGAATAAGCAACTCATACTGAACGCTGTCAACGCCTACTCCGGAACCCAGGGTTCAGGATTTCAATCGGGAGCGACCAGTACTACGAACCAGGTGGAAGACACGACCGCCTTCACTCCCGATGAAGAAGAGTACAACGATGTCAATACCGACCGCGAGCTCTTCGCCTTCGAAGACATCGCCCATTCGCTGGCGTACATCAACGAGAAAAAATCGCTGCTCTATTTTTCCGGCGGTATCCAGCGCGATGGCATCGAGAACCAGGCGTCGCTGCACGCTGCTATCAATGCATCCGTGCGCGCGAATCTATCCATCTACTCAGTCGACGCGCGCGGCCTGGAGGCGATCTCTCCGCTAGGCGACGCGACCACCGGCAGCCTGCGCGGCACCTCCGCCTACAACGGCGCGGCTCTGCAGAACAATCTCGATTCCAACTTCAATACCCAGGAGGTCATGGCCACGCTTTCCTCAGACACCGGGGGCAAGGCCTTCTTCGATTCCAATGACTTTTCCCCGGCCTTTCAGCGCATCCAGCAGGACACTTCGGCGTACTACGTGATCGGTTTCCGCTCCACCGACCCCCGGCTCGACGGCCGTTACCGCAAGCTCACGATCAAGATCAACCGTCCCAACGTCAAGCTCGAATACCGCCCCGGCTACTACGCTCCGGCCGATTATCGTCATGCCAACCATGATGAGCGCGAGCGTCAACTGCAGGAGCAACTGGCCAGCGACCTGCCCGCCACCGACGTCGAGGTCTATCTGCAGGCTTATTACTTCCGCAGCGACAACGGTTCCGGAGCACCCCGCTTTAACGTGCCTGTATCTTTGATCGTGCCCGGCTCGCAGATTCCTTTCGTCAAGGGAGGGGATCGCAGCAAGGCCACCCTCGACATCATTGGTGAACTCAAGAACACTGCCGGGCAGGACATGGCTGAGATACGCCAAACAGTCAAGCTCTCGATCGATGACTCACAACAGGTTTCGCGCAAGAACATCCAGTACACGACCAATTTCAGCCTGCCTTTGGGCAAGTACCATCTGAAGTTTGTAGTCCGCGAAAATCAAACCGGCCGCATGGGCTCGTTCGAGACCGACATCAATCTACCTGACCTGAAGAAGTTCCCCCTGAAGCTCAGCTCGGTCGTGCTTTCCAGCCAGCGTGTTCCAGCTCCCAAAAAGGACGCGAGCAATCCGCTCTCCAACGGCGGGTTCACCTGGGTACCGAATGTGGTCCATGTCTTCCGCACCGATCAGCACCTCTATATGCTCTACGAGGTCTACGACCCGGCGTCCGCGCAGGCTGCCGGGAGCGCTGCCAAGACAGGCGCTGCTTCTGCCGCACCGCCGGCGGGCAAGGCCGGCATGCAGGTGCTGACCAGCATCGAGTTTTTGCAGGGGACTACGAAGGTGTTTGAAACGCCTTTGGTGGAAGCCAACAGCTTGAATGAACCCGGTCGCGGCGCTGTCGCCTTCGCCTTCGACATCCCGCTGGACAAGCTGAAGGCTGGACTGTACATCTGCCAGGTCAATGTCATCGATGACACAGGCGGCAGCTTCAGCTTTCCGCGGCAGGCTCTGCTGGTCCGCGCCGCCGCAGCACCGCCCCCGGTCCCAACTCCTTCTACTCCTTCGGCGCCCGCAGCTTCCCCCAGCGCCGCTCGCGCGCCGTCCATGTAATCAGACTGTGAAATTCAATCGTTCCCGGGCGGACGCGTATCCTATGCGCGGGGGTGCGCGATGAAGGCAGTATTGCTGCATGGTTACGGAGGCGTTGACCAACTCGTCTACGAGGAAGTGCCAATCCCGATGGCCGGCGCCGGCGAAGTGCTGGTAAAACTCTTTGCCACCGGCATCAACCCAATCGATTACAAGATCCGGCGCGGAGACATGAAAGACATCATGCCGCTGCAGCTCCCCGCCATCCTGGGGTACGACCTTGCAGGCCAGGTGGTAGCCCTGGGCGAGGGTGTCACCGCGGTCAAAGTGGATGCCATGGTGTTGGCGCTGGCGGAGCGGACCTATGCGGAGTATGTCACTTGCAAAGCAGAAGGCCTGTCGCATATGCCGGAGGGCCTCAACCCCGTCGAGGCCGGCGTTTTGCCCCTGGTGCTCTTGACCGGCACGCAATTGATTGAGTCGGGAGTACGCCCGAGTTCCGGCGAGAGGGTGCTGGTTACCGGTGCGCTGGGCGGTGTGGGGCGCACTGCGGTCCACATTGCCAGGAAGCATGGAGCCTACGTCATTGCCGGGGTTCGCGGCAGCCAGCGGGCTGAAGCGGAAAAGCTGGGGGCAGACGAGGTCGTCGCCGTGGACGAGGATCTCGGCGATCTGAAGGATTTGGACGCGGTTGCAGATACTGTCGGGCGGGACGTGATCGATCGCCTCATCCCCCACATTAGAAAAAACGGAGTCCTGGCCACGGTGGTTGGCGCGCCAAAGTCGGCTGCTGGGCGCGACGTTCAGGTCCATGAGGTGTGGACGGGACCGGATGCGCATCGCCTGGAACAGCTTGCCCAGGAGATAGCGAGCGGTGAATTTAGCATCCCCATCGCCAAGCGGTTCAGGCTTGCGGAGATTCGCCAGGCGCAGGAGCTGGCGGAAAAAGGAGCGGCAGGGAAGGTGTTGCTGACGCCATGATGCCCGGCCTAATCGCCTGTTGAGGCTTCTCCGGTGGAGCTCCGGTATGGACAATGCCGGCATCCCGAGTTACAGCAGGTCCCGCGCTTCAAGTGGTATTGCTCGGTAAATACGAGGTAGGGGCCGTCGTAGTAGTAATCCTCTCCTGGCCGGAGTTCTTCGGCCGGCGGAGCCAGGCGCGGCTTGGCTGGTGAGGATTCATCCCGCATATACCTATTCTCGCAGCTGTGAGGGAACCAGGGAGCGAATATCCTCTTATTACGTCACGCCCTGGGGTTATCCGTCATGCAGCATTGGTACTCCCGCAGAGACTTTTTCAAAAATGGATCGATTGCGCTCGCGGGAACGCGGGGGCGTTGGTTTCAGGGCGCAGCTTCGAGTGAGCTCATCGATCTCAAAGACTGTGTCCTGATCACGTCGCAAAATCCAACCCGGCGCGAAGTCAAAGCCCTGACAGTGCTGACCGAGGAAGTGGCGAAGCGCAGCGGTCTCAGATGGAAGACTCAGGGCACTGCCTCTGTCACCATCTACGCCGGACTGGCCCCAGGCCTGGCGAAGCTGGGAGCCCGGACGCGAGCAACTGCTGCATCCGTCAACACCCATGCTCCCGAGAGCTACTCCATACGCACTGGAAGCGACAGCGCCGGACGATGGATTACAGTCGCCGGCAGCGATGAACGCGGAGTCCTCTTTGGCGTGGGCCAACTGCTGCGCCTGGTCGATTTTGGCCGCCAGGAAGCGATGCTCGCGAGTGATCACCTGCCGGTCACCAGTGGGCCCAAGTACCCTTTGCGCGGCCATCAGCTGGGCTACCGCCCCAAGACGAATGCGTACGATGCTTGGACAGTTGAGGTATGGGACCAGTACATTCGCGAGCTGGCCATCTTTGGAAGCAATGCCATTGAGATCATTCCTCCGCGGTCCGACGACGAGCCGGACAGTCCTCTCTTTCCGCTTCCGCCGGCGCAAATGATGGTAGAGATGTCGCGTATTGCGGATGACTATGGATTGGATGTCTGGCTTTGGTATCCGGCCATGGATCGCGACTACGGCGACCCGCAAACCGTGGCCAAAGCGATCGACGAGTGGGCGGCTATCTTCAAAATGCTTCCTCGTGTGGATGCGGTCTTCGTTCCTGGCGGGGACCCCGGTCACTCCGAACCCAAATACCTGCTCAGCCTGCTGCAAAAGCAAAAGGTGAGCCTGCGCCAATACCACCCCAGGGCCCAGATGTGGGTATCTCCACAATCCTTCCCGGCGGATTGGATGGACGAGTTCTTCAGCATTGTCTCTACCACGGAGACAAAAGGCTGGCTCGACGGCGTTGTCGTTGGACCACAATCGCGGCTCACGCTGAACGGGATTCGCCAACGCCTGCCGGCGCAATACCCAATTCGCTTTTATCCCGACATCACGCACAGCGTGAGCTGCCAGTTTCCCGTCCCTGACTGGGATGTTGCCTATGCTCTGACCGAAGGGCGCGAGACCATCAACCCACGACCGCAGAGCCAGGCCAACATCCTGCGCAAGTACTTGCCCGAAACCATCGGCTTCATCACCTACTCCGAGGGCTGCAACGATGATGTGAATAAGTTTCTGTGGAGCGGGCTGGGTTGGGACCCGCAGCGTAAGGTCATCGACGTTCTGCGCGATTTCTCTCACTACTTCGCGGGCAGCGAACAAAAGGAAGGTCTAAGCCAGGGATTGATGAGCCTGGAAGACAACTGGATCGGACCCCTGGCGAGTAATACATCCGTGGCGGTGACGTTATCGCAGTTTCAGGATCTGGAGCGGCGTGCAGCGCCTGCAGTCATCGGCAACTGGAGATTCCAACAGGCTCTCTACCGCGCCTACTACGATGCGTACATCCAGAGCCGGCTGGTTGAGGAGACCGCCCAGGTCACCCGCGCCATGGCCGTGCTGCGCCGCATAAACGAAGTTGGCTGGGCGCCGGCTCCGCTGGAAATTGGCGCTGCACCCAGCACCTTTCCACCCAACGGGGCGGACCCTATGCTGCTGGTGGATGAGGCGACCAGGATTTTGCAACAAACGCTCCTACAAGCGGCTAGCGGCAGCCTGCGGGCTCGGGTTCTCGAGTTGGGTGAGGCGCTCTTCCAGAGCATCCGGATGCAGCTTGCGGTGGAGATGTATCGGGGTGAGGCGGTGGTGCGGGGAGCCAATCTGGATACGCTTGATTACCCGGTGAGCGATGCGCCTTGGCTGCTGGCCAGGCTGGCAGAGATCGGCCGTGAGCCCGACATGGTAAAGCAGATGGTTGCGATTCATGCGCTGCTGAGCCGCACCGATCCCGGTCCTGGCGGTTTCTACGACGAGCTGGGAAATGTGAGCAATCGTCCCCATCTTCTGCCTGGCGAAGGAGCAGAACGCGATCCGGAGTTTCGCGCTACGCCGCTCACCGGATTTCGTTATCCCGACCTTCTGGGAAGCCATGCGCCGATCGCCTGGAAGCGATGGGCTGAGTCACTCTTCGACGCGCCGTTAAAGATGCGCTACACCGGTTTGGACACGAGAGCCCCCTACCGGCTGCGCGCGGTTTACAGCGGAGATCAACCGAAAAAGAAAATGCGCCTGGTGGCCAACGATCATTTCGAGATCCAACCCTACCAGTTGCGGCCCTGGCCTCCTGCGCCCCAGGAATTCGATGTTCCTGCTGCCGCAACGGCGGGCGGCGAGCTGAACCTCTCCTGGACGTGCGAGCCTGGTTTAGGAGGCAACGGACGAGGCTGCCAAGTCTCTGAGGTCTGGTTGATCAACGCCACACCAAGCAAAGGCATGTAACGCAATGCAGTAGGGATTTAGCTAGCTCACGGATTTCCTCCGGGAGCGCCCGGTATTCCTTCAAGGTTCGCAGCCTGAATTTCTCACAAAGCTGCCTCTCTCTACCGGTAACAAATGACGGGTGCCCCATATCTGCCCGGTTTTGGCAGATGTGGGATTCCGCCGCGCTGGTCCGGCAGCTTTCTCTGCTGCAACCGATCCCCACGGTCCATGATCCTCTACACCCTGTAGAGCCAGCGGTCGAGGTCCGTGGAATCCCACATCTGCCAAAACCGGGCAGATATGGGGCACCCGTCATTTGTTACCGGTAGAGAGGGGCAGGTTTGCGAGAAATTCAGGTTAGTAGTCTTCGCCAATCGGCATGCCTGGCGGCGCCTCGACCGGAGGCGCGGGCACGAACTTCGCCGGGTCCCGTTCGAATTCGCTAATCCGCGCCAGCGCCGCTGCGCGATGCGCCTGCCTCTCGCGCGGCAGAGCACTGGCGGAGGTGAGTTGCGTTTTCAACCCGGTCACCTCAAAGCGCGCGATCGCACGGGCTTCAGGCGATGCCTAATTCGACGCGGCCAGGCCGAGCAGGTTCTCCAGCGTTGCCGATTCCAACGCCGACTGGGTTTCCGCCGCCAAAAAAAACTACCCGCAACTCAGACAGACGTTCCGAACCTGAAGGGCACCCCATCTTTCGCGTTGTGCTTAAGTGCCGGTGTCGAGGTGAAAGGTTTTGTCGTACGGCATCACCGGGTAGCCCTTTGCCTTCCAGGCCGCTAGGCCGCCCTTGAGGAACTTCACCCGCGATACATCTATGTTCGGCGCCAGTTGCTGGGCTTTTGCAGCGATAGCTCGACTGGTCTTATCGCTGGGGCAGGTGCAGTAGACAACCAGCTCTTTGTCGGTCGGGATCAGGGACGGGTTCTTTGCCGCGTCCTCGGGCGAAATCCTCTGCGCTCCTTCTATGATCTCGGAGTCAGCCAACAAATCCAGCGGCTGGCGAACGTCCAGAATCAGGATGTTTTGGCGGCCAGCAAGCAGGTCGTGGAGCGCTTCTGGCGTGATGCTAAGCCGCTCCCACTCACGCCTCTGCTTGATTCGCCGGATCCATATCACAGCCAACAGACCCCAGATGGCGATTGCAATGATGGTGAGGATCAGGTTCATCTACCAGCCTCCTTTGCATAAAGCTTAGTGCTGTTTAGATTAGCAAGCCGGGGTAAATGATTCGAGACTGTTATCAACGTCACAACGCCGTTGCAGCCAGGCCGGGTTCTTCCACCCTCACGGCGCCGGCCAGGAAAGTGACCGTCTTTCCCGGAATAGCGGCCGGCCGTTCCCCGGGAACGACAATCCCTGCCAGGTTGAGCGGGTCAGCGGCGGCTACGGTGATGGCCTCCTCCTCGTTCCCCTTGAGGCGGGTTTCGCGCAGGGAGGCAACTGCCTCCGGCACAGCGAATTGCTCGCCGCCAAAGCCATTGACGAATCGCCCTCCGCGCACGCTGCCGCGGGCCTCGAGCCGGCGGAACATGCCCACCAGCTCGCGCCAGCGGGGTATGGTGGTTTCGCGCTGCAGCAGGTCGCGGAATACTACTCCGTAACGCCGCAGAAGCATCCAGCAGGCGGACTCAAGCTCAGCCTCACGCCGCTCCGCCTGGGCTCCCACGCTCTCAACTGCTCCGGCCGCCGGATTGAGCAGACTCCATCGCCCCACGGTGTTGCGTGTCCGCCGCACGCTCTGAATGGCTTTGCGCCGGGGGTCGATCAGCACCCGCAAGCTATCGAATCCGTCGGCGGTCACCAGGCCGGCGGCCACCAGCTCCCACAGGGCACGGTTCACCTGTTCTGCCGGAGAGCCCATGCCGCGTACCAGGTCGCCGGCGAAGACTGCTCCGTATTGCGACAAATGGGCCCGGGCCTGCCAGGCCAACTCGCTCAGGCAACCCTGCAGGGCGGGTTCTGGAATCGCGCGCTCCGCCAGGCAGCGATCCATCCACAGCGCGTCCTCGCGCAGGAAGAAGGTCACCGGCGCCATGCTGGTGGGCACCACCCGCTTGGGGGCGGCGAAGTCGCCATGGGTAGCAAATGCCGGGTGCGGGGAGATCCGTCCCCACCCCACCACGCCCTCCAGGCACAGAGTATCGAGCCATCGCGGATCGTAGCCGGCAACGCGTTGGGGCAAGAGCGTCCGCTCCCATTCGATGGCCGGCGCCTCGAAGCCCTCGAGCAAGCGCAGCGCCTCCAGCACCCCCGATTCTCCACTGAGCTGGGCCCGCGGAGTAACCCGCTGCCAGCGCATCAACCACTGCAAGTAAATCGCCGGCGTAACCGGCTCGATCTGCTTGCGCAATCCGGCCAGGGTCCTCTTATGAATCCGCTGCAGTAGCCTGCGCTCGCACCATTCCACGTCCTCGTCTTGGGCGGCCTGAGCGGCGCCCTCGAATACACCTCGGAGGATGGTGCCCTGCATCTCCATCACCAGCATTGCAGCCCAGATCGCCGCCGGCTCCATCCCCAGGCGCACGCCCAGGGTCCGCGAAGTAACCGGGCCGAGCAGCGCCATCCATCCCTGCACGGCCTTGCGAACCACATCGCCGAAGAGCAATTCCTTTGTTTCCGGGGGGCAGGGAAGTGGGCGCTCAAACCGGACGTCCGGCCACAAAAGGCGCAGGTGTTGCGTTCTTTCCGCCGCAACCATGTATTGCTGTCCGGCGTGCTCTGCCACCGTGGCCCTGCCTTGGGCCGCAAGCCGCTCAAAGAACACAGGCCAGTGGAGGGGGCCTGCGCAGGATTGAATCTCCACCGGCACCACGATCAGCGAACAGAGCAGGTCATGCAGCTCGTGTTCATCGCGCACATCGGGCCAGCACTCATCGCGTAACTCGGCAATTGCCGCCGGGTCGAGCCGGCCTGCCTCGCCCAGCAATTTCTCTGGAACCATCCCACGCATGCTGACTGCGCGGGCGCGGCGCTCTTCGAGCGGCGCATCGTCGAGGAAGGCATAAGGGTTGGCGTTCAGCAGTTCATGCGCAAAGGCTGAGGGGGTCGCAGTGTCGACCGCGAGACAGCGAATGGAGCCGGTCCGTATGCCTGCCAGCAGCCCGATCAACCCTTCCAGATCCATGGCCTCGGTCAGTACGTCCTTCATCACTTCCTGGATGAGTGGATGGTCGGGTATTTGGATATCGCCTTCGATGTTCTCCTGGCACGCGGCCACCTGGGGAAAGACGCTGGCCAACAGGTCATCAGAGCGGGTCCGCTGCACCTGGGGCGCGATGCGTTTGCCGTTATAAAACCGTAACAGTTGCAGACTGCGGCCCGCATCCCAACGCCAGCGCGCGCGGAAGATGGGTGAGTCGAGCGAGGCCTGCTCCAGCAGGCCGGTAACCGTCTGTTCGGTAAGAAAATCGAAGACGTCGCCCAGGGGGAAGCTGTGCTGCTCGGCCAGCGAAATGTTGAGGCCGTTATCGGTGGCTGCTGCCTGCAACTCAAAGTTGAATCCCCGGCAGAAACGCTTTCTCAGCGCCAGGCCCCATGCCTTATTGATGCGGCCACCGAAGGGCGCATGCAGAATCAATTGCATGCCGCCGCCTTCATCGAAGAAGCGCTCGGCAATGATGGTCTCGAGTGTGGGCACGGCTCCGAGCACTGCGCGGCCGGCGACGATATAGCCAATCATCTGTTCTGCGCCCGCATCGTCCACAGAACACTCCTGCTTGAGCCAGGCCACGGTCTCTGCTACCTCGGGATTCGATTGGCTGATGTACCCCGGGAGCACATTTCCGGTCCGGGTGCTGATCTCCTGGCGCAAGGAGGAGACGAACTGAGAAAGCTCGATGGTTCGTTGCGGAGCCTCGCCCCGCCAGAAAGGCACATTGGGCGGCTGGCCGTGGGCATCCTCCACCAGCACCCGGCCCGCGCTCTCCACGCGCTGGATGCGCCAGCTGGTGTTGCCCAGCAGGATGATGTCTCCGGCGGACGATTCGACGGCGAAGTCTTCATCCAGAGTGGCGATCTGCACCCCTTCCGGCTGCACGATGACGGAGTAGAGCGCGGTGTCGGGAATGGTGCCGCCATTTGAAACCGCGATCGTCCGCGCACCCCGGCGGGACTGCATGCGCCCATTCACCCGGTCGCGCAGCAGGTACGACCCGTAACGCCCGCGGCCGGCTTCGATTCCTTCTGCCAGCAGGCAGAGGATCTCGTCATATTCTTTGCGGGTGAGCTGGCTGTAGGGATGGGCGCGGCGCAGGACCTCAAAGAGCGAGTCTTCTTCCCACGGTTCAGCCGCGCACGCGGCGACAATCTGCTGCATCAGCACATCGATCGGACACTTTGGAATCTCCAGCCGGTCCAGCACCCCCGCGCGCATGGCGCGGATCAGCGCCGCGGACTCTACCAGGTCGTCACGTGTGGTGACGAAGAATCGTCCCTTGGGAATGGCCCCGCGCCAATGCCCGGCGCGGCCTACGCGCTGCATCGCGGCGGCGATGGCACGAGGTGAACTTACCTGGCACACCAGGTCGATGCTGCCGATATCGATGCCCAATTCTAAGGAAGCCGTGGCGACCAGCAGCCGAATCTCACCATTCTTGAGTTTGCGCTCCGCTTCGAAGCGGAGTTTCCGGGAAAGGCTGCCATGGTGTGCGGCGACGTTCTCCGCTCCCAGGCGCTCGCCTAGGCAAAAGGCCATCCGTTCTACCATGCGCCGCGTGTTGACAAAGACCAGCGTCGAGCGATGCTGCAGGGCCAACTCTGTCATGCGCTCGTAGATGTTGTCCCAGATGGCATTGGTTGCGACGGCTCCCAGTTCGTCGCGTGGCACCTCAATGCTCAGGTCCAGTGCGCGGTGTTGGCCCAGCTGCACGATCTCCACTTCGGGCCCGCGCCGTCCTCCCAGGAAGCTGGCTACCAACTCGATCGGGTTCTGAGTGGCGGAGAGCCCGATGCGCAGCGGAGGCTGCGATCGCCCGCGGATCAGGGCTCCTGGGCTCAGCCGGTTTTCTCCGCAGACCAGCGCATCGAGCCGTTCCAGGGTTAGCGTGAGATGGGCGCCGCGTTTGTCATCCGCTACGGCATGGATCTCGTCGACAATCACGGTTTCGACCGCGCAAAGATTGTTGCGGCTCTTCTCTGCGGTCAACAGGATATAAAGCGACTCTGGTGTGGTGACGAGGATGTGTGGCGGCCGCTTCAGCATGGCGCGGCGCTCCGCAGGCAGGGTATCGCCGGTGCGCACGGCAGTGCGGATGGGTGCGCACAAGTAGCCGCGCTCCAGGGCGAGTTGTTGGATCTCCCGCAGCGGCTGCTCCAGGTTCTTTTGCACGTCGTTGCTGAGCGCTTTGAGAGGGGAAACGTAAACCACGGCGGTGGTTGGCGCGAGCGAGCCGTCGATCGCCTGGCGGATCAGTTTGTCGATACAGATGAGGAAGGCGGCTAGTGTCTTGCCCGAGCCGGTTGGAGCGGAGATTAACGTCGGTCTGCCGGCGAGGATGGGGGGCCAGCCTAGCTCCTGGGGTGAGGTGGGAGTACCGAACTTGGCCGTGAACCACTCCCGCACCACGGGATGCGCCCAAGCCAGCGCAGGGGCATTATCGACTTCAAGGAACGTGGCTTGGAGAGGAGGCATTCGTCCATTTTAGGCCCAGTATTTTGGATCGGACTCGGCGGGCGGGGAGATCGGGACGACTTCCCAATTTGGGTACGACATGAAGCATCGAGGGAGGACTTCTCTTATTGGAGTTGAACGCGGAACGGCTTTAGAAGCCGCTGAGGTACGCCCCATAGGCTCTGGTTTCCCACCCGTCCTTCGTCTGGGAACCAGGGCCTATGGGGCTGGTCTATCGGCTGATTTGGACAGCTAAGAGACAAGAATCTATCCCGAGCCAGCAGTTACCATCTAGATGCGCCAGGGAGCTTCAGCATCGCCGCGAACCGGCGTTGCTACTCAGAGGAAGCCGTGCTTCTTGTTGGCGTGCCAGTTGGACTCTTCCTTCTTGAGCGGAGGAGGAGTCGTCTTTCCCCACAGGGTATGGTTCCAGGAGACCGCCTGCAGTCCATCGTGGCTGGGCTGAAGGACCATCGGTGGGTCGGTGGGTTTGCCGTCCACATCATCAAACTTGATGGTGACCTGGCTTCCCGAGTCAGTCCAGTGTCCAAAGGTAGTGACCGCGCCTTTGCCGAGATCCTGGGTCACCGTAGCCGATCCATCCGGCCCAAGGCTTATGCTGAACGCGGGCCCGGCGGGCCCGTTCGGCTCGCTGGAATCAGGCGCTTCGGAACTGTAGATACCGGCATACTTTGAGGAGGCAAAAGCAGGAACCGCGACCAGCGCCAGTACAATCGCGGCGCCGGCTACTGCAAGATGCAAGCGGGAATATCGGGTGCTTCTCATAACGCTAACATCATTGCGCTGGGCGGAGGTGAAGGCAAGATGCAGTGAGAAAACGAAAGTTGTATGAATAATGCTATGGATTTTACTGCCGTTGAACGCGCCCGCCGCGTCCGCCTGATCCTCTTCGACGTCGATGGCGTCCTCACCGATGGCAAGATATGGACGCTGCCCCTTGGCTCCATGGAGAAGACCTTCGAACCCAAGGGATTCCATGCACATGACGGAATAGGCATTTCACTGGCCCGCATCGGTGGCATCCACTGCGGCGTCATCACCAAGCGCACTTCGGAAGCGGTTGCGCAGCGCGCTCGCGCCCTGCGCCTGGACTACGTCTATATGGGACAGGACTACAAGATACAAGCCGTGCGCGAAATCATGCAGCGGGGATCGTTTACGCTCGACCAGATCGCCTACGTGGGCGACGACGTGATTGACCTGCCCGTAATGCGGGTTTGCGGACTGGCCATTGCGGTCGCCAACGCCCGCGACCAGGTCAAGGCCGCGGCCCACTACATCACTCCCAATGCCGGTGGCGAGGGAGCGGGCCGCGACGCCGTCGATTTCGTTCTCCAGGCGCACGGGGTTCTGGACCAGTGCATCGAGGAATATCTCGATGAGCATAACGCGCCCGCCGGCACCGGCAGAGCATGACGGCTCGCTGGCGTATGCTATCTCTTTGGGTTGAAAGATGATATCGAAGCTTTATTTCCTCTCAGGCGCAGGAGCGTGGGCAAACTGATGGTTATTCGCAGGTCCCTTTCTTTTCTGTTTTTGCTTTTTCTTATTGCAGGTCTCAGCAACCGGGCAACGGCCCAGACATTGAAGAACTTCGAAGGCGCGCTCAGTGTCTTCGGGCAATTTTCCGGGACCAGCAATGGCGACAACGTCCAGGACAGCCCGACCGACTCGATGGGCGTATTAGCAACCGCCCGGCAGTCTTTCCATCCCTGGTTAGGCTACGAGATCAATTACAGCTATACCCGCTTTAGTGAGAGATACTCTACGATTCCGTTCGGAGTGCAGAACAACGTGCACGAGGTCACCGGTGCGTATCTTGTGCAAGGACCGAAGCTTCCACTCCTCGGCCTTCAGCCTTTCGGCGCCGTCGGCTTCGGCGCCCTCATCTTTCTACCCACCACGGTAGGCGGTCAAAAATACAACCAGCAGGCGCGTGTACCGCTGCTTTATGAGATCGGTGTCAACTATCCGATCCTCACCTCCCACCTTGGGCTACGGCTGCAGTATCGGGGGCTGAACTACAAGACGCCGGACTTCAATGCGACCCTGCTGACTACGGGCGCCAGGCGAACCACCTCAGAACCGAGCGCGGGCCTCTACGTCCGGTTCTGAGCAGGAGAAGGAATGATGATGGGTCGAAGCAAGTTGGCGGCCGCGACACTGTTTTTAGCGTTGACCACAGCGTTGTGCGTGCAGCCGTTGCGGGCAAAATCGGACCATCAACAGTGGGTCGGCACCTGGGCGTCTGCTCCCCTGCTGAACGCTCATGCCAAGCCTGCAGACCAGCTGGTGACCCCGGGTACAACCGGCGTCACCCTGCGCGAAGTCGTCCACGTGAGTATCGGTGGAGAGATGGTGCGGGTGCGCTTTTCGAATCTTTACGGCACCGATCCGCTGGTGATTGGCGCGGCGCAAATCGCACAGACCGCCAAGGGCGCGGCGGTGGTTCCGGGTTCTGGCAAACTGCTCACCTTTCATGGGCAGCCATCGGTTTCTATACCCCCCGGCGCCCTGGCTGTCAGCGATGGCGTCCCGTTCAAGTTCGCGCCCCTCGCTGACCTGACGGTCAGCTTCTATCTGCCCAGCCCATCGGGACCGATTACCGAGCATCAACTCGGCAATGCCACCAGCTATGACGCGCCAGGCAATGTGGTTGCCAACGATACCCTGGAGACGCCCTCCACGCTGACCAGCTGGGAATACCTCAACGGAATCGACACCCTGGCTTCCGCCGATGCGGGAGCCGTGATCACGATCGGCGATTCGATCACGGATGGCGCGAGATCGACTATCGATACCAACCAGCGATGGCCTGATGAGCTGGCGCGGCGCCTGCAGGCTGATCCCAAGTATCGCCACCTTGCGGTCTTGAATGAAGGCATCAGCGGCAACAAAATACTGCTGGATGGAGCCGGCCCCAACGCGCTGGCGCGCTTCGATCGCGACGTGATCGCCCAGAGCGGAGCGAAATATCTGCTCATCCTCGAAGGCATCAATGACATTGGCCGGCTGCACAGCGTTCCCAACGGCGTCACCGCCGCCGATCTGATCTTCGCTCTCGATCAGATGATTGTGCGTGCCCACACTCATGGCATCGTAGTCATCGGCTGCACGCTGACGCCGTACCATGGCGCCGGCTACTACACGGAGAACGGCGAAGCGATCCGCAAGGCCGTGAATGACTGGATTCGCACCAGCGGCGCCTTCGATGGCTTCGTCGACTTCGAGGCCGCAGTCCGGGATCCAAACCATCCCGACACCATCCTGCCCGCTGACGACCCGGGCGATCACCTCCATCCCAACGACGCAGGCTACAAATTGATGGGCGACGCCATCGACCTAAAGCTCTTCAAATTGAAGCCAAAGCAGCCCTGACCGGGCCCATTCCGTTGTGCCGGCGGGTTCATGCCTGACAAAGAACTACCCGTCCGTCCTAACCTCGAACAATACAAGAAGCAGGCCAAAGATCTGGCGAGGGATTGCGGCTTGGGCAGTCCTGATGCGCTCGCGAGCATGGCTTCGGGAGCTGGCCGAAGTTTGTCCGGCACCTCGAGACACTCCATCTCATTCGCTTCCTTGTGTCTCTCAAGGATTCGGTGCCGAACAGCGGAGTTCACGTACGGATCCGTCCTGAATCTTCGCCGATCCTAGGCTCATCCAACGAAACAAAGGCAATTGTGGAGAGTAGATGAGATGGCGGCTTTTTGCGCTTGCTGTGGCGCCGAGATCAAATTGAAAGCCGAAGCGTGTCCGGTTTGTGGAACGCCGCGGCACGGCATGTTGCCCCCCGATCTACAGCCTGCGCTGGATACCGGTGCGGATTCCTCTCAAGAAGACGGGGGGAGAAAGCCGCGCCTCTGAGCGGCGCGAGCCAGCCGCCGCTATCACGCGCGGTAGAGGCTCCGCCGTAGTTCCTAGGCACAAAAGCGCTTCGCGCTCGCCCTCACTCGACTCCGAGCACCTTCACGATTACCCGTTTCGGCCGCTGCCCATCAAACTCCGCATAGAACACCCTCTGCCAGGTTCCGAGGTCGAGCTTTCCTTTGGTTACCGGCAGGGTGGTTTCATGGTGCAGCAGGAGTGCCTTCAAGTGGGCGTCGCCGTTGTCCTCACCGGTGTGGTGATGCTTGTAGTCCGGCCGCGCCGGGGCAAGCTCCTCCAACCACTTGCTGATGTCCTCGATCAGCCCGTTCTCCAGATCGTTCACGTAGATGGCGGCGGTAATGTGCATCGGCGAGACAAAGCACAGTCCATCCTTCACTCCGCTCTTCCGCACCACTTGTTCCACCTGGTCCGTGATATGCACCATCTCTTTGCGCTTCTTGGTTTCGAAAACAAGGTATTCCGTATAGCTCTTCATTCCAGGGCCTTCTCCTCAGGCTTTCTTCGATCTGGTACGGGCGGGCAAATATGGGAATTGAACTGGCGATTCCCTTTGCAATCCCCTTTCCGTGTCAGATTGATAACCGATAATGGGAACGATGAACGTCAACTCCACAATCCGGGTACCGCAGCGGGACGCTTGTGCAAAAAGGTAACGTCGATAGCCAACACGTCACATTGACTGTGCTATTTAGGTCAACGATAATCAGTATATTTGGCAGCGCTCCAAGCTGCCTTTGGGGGTTCCTTGAAATCTGCCTATGTGAACGGTATTCGTAAATTATCCGACTTGAAACGAGGCCAGATCGTCCGCCTGACCGGCTCTGGCGCTGCCGTTGTTGAAGAAATTTGGACCCTGGGAGAGAAGTATTTCGGTCGCTTCCGGTGTCAGGACGGCTTGGTTGTTCAGCTCACCGAGGCTGAAGAAGCCATGATCGGGACGCTGACCAAGGTGAGTGTAGCTCAATCGCTCTAGGAAACGCCGGCAGCTCACTCGAGTCACCCATCGACCGCGCATAACCGCTTCAAGAAGCGGCGCCGCGGCTGTTCGCCTGAACATCCTGCCTCCACCTGCCCCCAATTTCAATACGTTCTCACTTCTCTTGGAGAAGATTTCCCCCTGCAGCCGAAGCCAAGGACCACTAGCTCATGTAACGGGTTATCGCCTGGCTGCATCATCCCACGCACAGCTTTTGCTTAAAGAGGGGCATCCTCCTGAAGGCTGAGATTACCTACGAGGGTACTATAGTGACCACCTTCCAGGTGCCGGGAGCACTTGGGGCGGGTATTTCTCCGTCTGCGTGGCGGCGCCCTTTTACCTTGCGCGCCAGCACACGTTGACGGCGATCCAACTTCTTGTGGCGGTCGTCACGCTGCTGGTCATTGGTGCGGTTCTATTTTTGAGCCTGATCCCGATCCCTGACGCGCCCTGGCGCTACCTTCCCTATTGTTTTGCCGCGCTGCTTCTTATGGGAACGCTCAGCACCGTCTATTTCCGAGGAAAAATCAGGACCTGACTTGGGAAATGTATAAAGGAGTAGGCCTACTTAAATCTCATGATCATTTCCCGAAGGCAGTTCACGCTACATTCCCTCGCGCTTCTGGCAATATCGTCTCGAGACGCGCACGCCCGGCCAGCACCAGTGCGGGTCCTCATCGTGGATGGCATCAACAATCATGATTGGGCAACGGCGACTCACGCCATCACCGAGATCTTGACGATGACCAAGCTATTTTCAGTCGAGGTATCCACCACCCCGCCACGGGGCGCTCCCCAGGATGCCTGGAACTCGTGGAAGCCCGATTTCTCGCGCTATGACGTGGTGATCAATAACTTCAATGGGGGTCATCTGGCAGATGGAATCGAGTGGCCTCTCAGGGTTCAGCAATCCCTGGAGAAGTTTGTCTCGGGAGGGGGCGGCCTGGTCGTTTACCACGCAGCCAACAACGCCTTTCTGAATTGGAAAGCCTACAACGAAATGATCGGGCTAGGTTGGCGGTCGCCGTCTTTTGGACCGGGCTTGGCCGTATCCGATGACGACAAAATCGTAGTCATTCCCCAGGGAACAGGGTTGGAGCCCGGCCATCCTCCCCGGCTGGACTTCCAAATCCACGTCCGCGATACTCACCATCCCATCACGGCAGGGATGCCAAGGGTGTGGATGCATCCTTCCGAACAGCTCACCCACGGTCAACATGGTCCAGCGCAAGGCTTGACGATTCTTACCTATGCTCATTCGCCGGTGTCGCACCTGAACGAGCCGATGGACTGGGTCCGGAGCTACGGTAAAGGCCGTGTCTATACCACCATGCTTGGCCATACCTGGGCCGGTGAGCCAAATCCGAATCTTGAATGCGTGGGCTTTCAAACGCTGCTGGCGCGGGGCGTCCAATGGGCCGCAACCGGAACTGTGACGATACCCATACCGCCAAATTTTCCCGGCCCGGAAAAGATTTCACTCCGCAAACTGACGTGAGAAGGGAGGCCGTCACGGACAGTTCCTGTTGACGACCATAGTCGTTCTCCGATATAGTCGGAATCCGATATGAAATTGAAGGCTGCCAAGAACCCTCCTTTATCGTCCGCTACCCTGCATATTCTCTTAGCGCTGGCTGGTGGTAATTTGCACGGCTACGGAATTATCAAGGAGGTCGCCCGCAATTCGGACGGCCACTACAGGTTGGGCCCAGGCACGTTGTACGACAACCTCAAGAAATTGATGGACGCTGGTTTGGTCTCTGATGTCCCGTCCTCTTCCTTAGCGAAACGCAAGTCTGTCTCTACGAAAGAAGATGAGCGGCGTTTCTATACGCTCACGAAGGAGGGAAAGGACGTTCTGGCCACCGAGGTGGATCGCTTACAAAGCGTCGTAAGCCAAGCCAGATCGCGTCTTCGGGAAGCGAGGTCAGGAAGAGCATGAACAGAATGGTCCCCCGGTTTGCCTATCGTCTTTTGCTCCGGCTGCATCCCGCCTCGTTTCAGGAAGAATTTGGCGCCGAGATGTTGTGGATCTTCGACGAGGAACAGCAACAGGGCAGAGGTCCCCGCGTATTACTCGATGGAGCGATTTCTCTGCTACGTCAGCGCTGCAGGATGCAGCCTGATCGTGGTCAGTTATCCATTACTTCCGGAACGATTATTACCAGTCCCGGAATGGGCCCACTACGCCTTCTTCAAGGCGGAATGACGTTTTCGTTGATTTTCGTCGTTCTGATTCAGCTCTTAGGTCATCCCCACCGGTTCACCCCCTCCGTACATTGGTCCGACCGGGTCCCTTGCTATACTCTCTCGCTTGAAGCGCCGTCACACGCTGAGGTTGTGATGGAGCCCACGCCGTGGGCACGACATTAAGAGTGAGTGAGAGCAACATGCGATTCGCCCGGTTGGACACTACTTGAAGGTTGGTTTCGGCGGGGCGCACACCGACTCAAACCAACGGCTGATGTACACCTGGGCGTGAGCTTCACCGCAGTAGTGCCGGGCTCCTGCAGCGTTCGCGGCTTCAGTGTTCCATCGGTACACACTAAGTTCGGTTTCTCCACAGCGAATCACGAACCAGTGCGTGGGGCGACTGCTCACGATTCCACATACTTCACACCTGAATTCCTGGATCGTTGCCATCATTGCTCTCCCATGGTGGGCTTCTGGGCTGTGCCACCATCATTGAAACATACGGCCGGGGTTGCTCAAAGATCCGAGGAATGTCATCCTCAGTCATGAATCAAGACAGGTTATTCGGTGTGGTTATGGGAGCGGTGTTGGCCTGCTGTGTGCCGGCTACAGCACAGGAATTAGGACCTTGGCGTGCGGCGAACTCTCCAGCCCAGACCATCACCGGCGACGTGGCATTTTCTGATAGCAGGCTGTCGATCGACTTTTCCAGTTTTCCGATTGCTCGCATACGCGATCTCGAGCCGGGCGAGGTAAGCGCGGTCTTCGATGTAGACAGCAGTGCCGGTGGGCGCGGCAGTCTCTACCGGCTGAGCATTCCGGCGGCAAAGAAATTTATGCACCACAATACGATTTGCGGGTCAGAGGACACGCAGTGGGTGGCCGCATTCGTTGCCGGGCGCTACTTGCACCTTGCGTTCTTCTCCGGACAAAAAATGCCCGTGTTTACTCCCGAAGCGATCTCGAACTCAACGGATCTATGCGGCACATTTGCCTATGGCCGATGAGCCGGCGTTGGCCATGATCGTCTTGCTGCTGAAGACTTCAGTGGACATGCACATGAGGGAGATTCCAATGGCGCCATAAACTTACGATGCGCAGCGTGAAGCAGACAATCGCTCCGCAAATCGCAGCCAGAGTTTTTGGAACCCTCATTCGAATGGCAAGAACCATGACAGCCGCGCCCGCCAAAGCCGCGGTTGCGTATACATCCGCGCGAAGAACAGTAGGAACCTGTCTCAGGAGCACATCCCTTATCGTTCCGCCTCCTACACCCGTGATGCCGCCCATGAGAACAGCGATTAACGGATGGATCTCATAGGCGAGCGCTTTGCCGGCGCCGGATACGGCGAATAAGGCCAGACCCGCAGCGTCCAGACCAAGAATCAACGGGTCGGGAATTTGGCGAATGAAATGATGGAAAAGGAAGACGATGCCGCCCCCGAGGAAGGCGACCGACCCCAGACGCCAATCGCGAATCGAACCTGGGGGAATAGCACCGATGAGGAGATCGCGGATAATTCCGCCGCCGAGCGCGGTAGCGAAAGATAACACCATGAGCCCGAGTAGATCGAGATCGCCGTCGACCGCCGCCAATGCGCCCTCAAGCGCAAAGACAAAGGTCCCCAACAGGTCCAGTGTCAAAAGGAGGTTGCTGGCGTGCGGTTTCTCGGCGTGAGCCGGCTCTTGGATCATTGACCCCTCTAAAAGCGTGTGCTTTGCAAAACCTTATTTCGGCTTAGCGAGGATCCTGGCTAGCTCGAACAGGATGCCGAAAAACTTCTTCTTTAGTACCTCATCGCTTAATTTCGACGGTCACCGCTTCGAAAGGCTGGTCGCTGAGGTTCTGTTCCGTATGCTCGATGGGTGTTCCCCAGGCGACGTCACCGGCTTTGTGTTCTACCGTCTCGACCTTGCCCGTAGGGTCTTTGGTACGAAAGTTCTGGTCGGTGAGAAAGACGGTTACGCGATCCGTCGAATGCGAGTGCATGGGAGCCACTCCGTGGGGCGGAATCCTGACCCGCAGAACCCGTACTTGAGGGTTCTCAAATTCCAGCTTATAGTGGCCGGGATCTACTTTAAGTGGATCGAGGCTGGCATTGATTGGCTCGCCTGTCCCTGGTGTCTTCAATTCGATCTCGATGATATTGAAATCATCATCCAGGGCCTCCGGCGAGTGCATCCCGCTTGGCGCGCTCCACACTACCTGACCGGCCTTCCAATCGAACACTGCCGGCTTGCGCCCGTCCTGATAGGTGAATCGTTGCCGCCCCGACTGCAGGTAGATCATCACCCGGTTCATCTCGTGCTGGTGGAACTTTCCCACCACTTGATATTTCTCGAGTGCGCGGGCGACCTTCACCTCATTGTTATCAAACAACACTGCCGAAGGAGCGGTCGGGATAGGAGCCAGAGCAGCGCCCAGTAAGAGCAATGCGAGTGTCATTTGCATGAGCCGGAGCATAGCTCATCGCCGGCGCATAGGAAAAGTGAAAATGCTCTTGCAGCGTCGCATTCTAAAAAGTAGACTCCAATTTCGCTTAGGCGTATCGTTCGGACCAAGGCCCAACTCTTTTCAGCGCACGGAGTCGCCAATGAAAGTCTTGCCTGCTGTGACCCGCCGTATATTGCCTGCCGTTATCGCCGCACTCACCCTCAGCCTGGCTGTGCCAGCCCTCGTTGCCCAGAGTCCATCCCCTACATGGTCGCAAGACGACACGCTCCGCATCGCCAAAGAGGTGCAGAAGAAGCTCGCCAGCCTCTCCAGCTACGGGGTTTTCGACTGGCTCACCTTCGGCTTCCGTGGCAAAACGGTCGTTCTCAAAGGCTACGCCTCTCGTCCGACTCTGAAGAGCAGCGCAGCCAACGTTGTCAAGCGCATACCAGGAGTCGAATCGGTCGACAACCAGATCGAAGTGCTCCCGAATTCTCCTAACGACGACCGTATTCGCGCCGCCGTCTACAACCGCATCTATACCCAGTCCGCCCTGCGGATATATAACGCCAACCAGGGCAGCGTCGCCCAGGCGCTTGGACCCGGTGGCCGCAGCGTCGCAATGATGGCTGGTGGCATCACCAATGATCCGCCACGAGGCTTCCATGCCATCCATATCATCGTGAAAAATGGAAACGTTACTCTCTATGGGGTGGTCAACAACCAGGGCGATGCGGCCATTGCTTACATGCAGGCCAACTCCACTCCTGGAGTCTTCAGCGTCGACAACGACCTCGAGGTTCCGGGTGCCCCCAAATCTGAATAGGTCACTCAGCGGAGCCTGTTTCTCAAGCGGCTATCCGCTGCGCTATTCGTAGCGGATAGCCGCCATTGGCTCAATCCGCGCCGCTCGCAGTGCGGGCAGAAGAGTAGCTGCACAGGCGATTCCAGCCAGTGCAGCCAGGGATGCAAACAGCACCCACGGATCGCGTGGCGACGTCGCGTACAGGAAACTTGCCAGCGTTCGCGACGCCAGAATGGCCGCGATCAGTCCTGCCACCGAGCCAACAGCCACGATCACGGCGTTTTCTTTGAAGACCATCGCCATGACGCCTGCGCGCCGCGCTCCCAGGGCCATGCGGATGCCGATTTCGCTGGTTCGCCGGGCCGTTGAATAGGCCAGAGTCCCGTAAAGGCCAATTCCGGTTACAAGCAGCGCGCACCCGGCAAAGAACACCGCCAGCAGCGCCATCATTCGCTCCGCGCTGATGGATGAATTGAGCACATCGTCCATCGTTGTTAATACCGGTGCAGGAATGCCAGGAGCCAGTCGCGACGCCACCTCGCGCGCGGCCCTTGCTAGCGGCGCTTGCGGTCCATCCATCCTAACCACCGCACTCAGGGATGGCTTCTCCTGCGGGTCTTCCATGATTGGCACATAAGCATCTGGCTCCGGGGGTTCACGCAGATCCTGATACTTCGTATCGCCCACCACGGCCACTACCTCATACGAGGTTTTCTCCCAAGCATTCATTACCTGCTGTCCCAAGGCGTCGCGGCCGGGAAAGAGCAGCTTGGCCGCCGATCGGTTCAGGATCATCTTCATCCCCGAAGCCCTGGTATCGTTCCAGGTGAATTCACGTCCCAGGTAAAGCGGAATGCGCATCGTCTCGAAGTAGTTTGGCGCCACGCTATTCATGTTGAATCTGTGGGGGCTTCCACCCGGCGCAGCGTAGAGTCCGGTCCAATGCCGGTGAGAAAGCGGTACGACGAACTGGAAGCTCACATTCGTGACACCCGGTAGATGGCTCAGTTCCTCGCCTAACTGCCGATAAATCTGCATCAGACCATCGCCTGTGAGTGGCTGCTTGTCCATGTGGAACGCGATATTGTAAAGTCCCTTGGGGTCGAAGCCGATTCCTGACTCGAAGAGCCGCACCAGGCTGGTGGCCAGCAACCCGGCGCCGACCACCAGCGTCGTCGCCAACGCGACCTCTGATGCCAGCAGCACCGGAGCAAGAACCTTACCGTGGGCCTGCCGAGCATGCTGGCCACTCTTGATGTGATCGCTCGGGTTGCCCGACGTGGCTTGCAGAGCAGGAATCACTCCAATCAACACTGTCGAAACAAGGGCAATGATTGCGGCGAAGGCAAACACTCTGAGGTCGAGCGAGGTATCGATCTGGCCGTTTTGTATAAAGCTATTGCTGCGCAACATAAGCGCGGCCAGCGAACGGCTTACTATCGAGGCCGACGCCATTCCGCAGACCGTCCCCAGAAGCGCAATCAAGAGGCTCTCGGTCAGTAATTGCTGAATCAGCCGGAGCCGGGTGGCGCCCATGGCCAGACGCGTGGCCAACTCCCGCTCCCGGGCGGCGCCGCGCGCCATGAGCAGGCTTGCCAGATTCAGACATCCCAGCAACAGAATTCCTCCGCACATGGCAAACATCGCCACCAGCGGCTTATGGAACAGAGAGCGGACATAGGCATATCCGCGCGATCCCGGTTCGGCCACGAAATGGAAATGGGCCCTTTCTTCATTGGCAATGTAAGCCGCATCGGCAGCCGTTTGGCGCAGGATAGGGCCAGATACCGTAAATAAGGCCGCATTCGTCTGGTCCAGTGTCACGCCGGGTCGCAGCCGTGCGACAACCGTAATCCAAAACGTGTGAATTCCGGCAGAGATATGGTCTCTGGGCGCGTCAATGATCGGATCGGCCGACAGCGGAGCGAAGATCATCGGCCTTTGCGTCGGGTCGGCTCCAATAAACCGCTTAGGCATTACCCCAACCACTGTGAATGGCTTGTTGGCGATGACCATCTTGCGCCCCACTACGTCTGGTGCGCGGTTGAACCAGTTGTTCCAAAAAACTTCGCTGATCACAACTGCGAGCCCGTCCGGATTGCCTCCCGGCTGGTCGTCCAGCGGCGTCAGGTAACGCCCCAGCAATGGCGGCGTCTGCAATGCCTGGAAGAATTGCCCGCTCACCAGCATTCCCTGGATATTTTCGTTGCCCGTCGGGCCCTGTACCTGAAGGCTATCGCCGTTGAAGGCAAAGACATTCGCGAAGAGGTCGCGCCTTTCCTCCAGGCCGCGGAAAAACGGGGTACAAAACGCGTAGTTGGGTTGGGCACCGTTCTCGTCTATGCGAAGGACGGCCAGCTGTTCGGCGTGCGGCACAGGAAGCGGCCTTAGCAGCAACCCATTGATCAATGAGAACACGGCCGTGTTGGCTCCCATGCCGACAGCCAGGGTTAGAATCGCGACCAGCGCAAACCCGGGAGACTTCGACAGTAGGCGCGCTGAAAATCCAAGGTCGCGCAGAAAGTTTTCCAGGGTCTTAAACTGCCATAACTCGCGGAGCCTTTCCTGCCAGCGGCTGGCGTTGCCAAACGCCCGTCTGGCCGCCAAATCGACATCAGGCGGCTGCAGACCCTGCCGCAACAGCCTCTCACGCAACAGCTGCTGGTGAAACTCCAGTTCTTCGGCCATCTCCCGAGCCATGCGCCGTTGGTGAAAGAGTGCTCGCAATCGTTCGAGAAACTGATGAAGACCGGGAATCATAGGGATGTTCCTCAGGAGGCCTGCATCACGAAAGCAACCGCCGCCGACAGCCGCATCCAGCGCTGCGATTCCGTATTCAGCCTCTTCTTACCTTGAGGTGTCAGTTGATAAAATTTTGCCCGCCGATTGTTCTCTGATGTTCCCCACCCGGCCTTGAGCACCCCGCGAAGTTCGAGCCGGTGCAGCGCTGGATAGAGCGCTCCCTCCTCCACCTTCAACACCTGCTGCGAAGTCTGCTGGATCCACTCCGCCACCGCGTACCCGTGCATCGGGCCACGGGCCAGCGCCTTCAGAATCAGCATCTCCAGCGTGCCCTGAATCAGTTCTCCCGCTTCGTTTTTATCTTCCATAATCCTCTTAGGGGAGAGATTATGCGCCCTCCAGGTGAATTGTCAACGAATATTGGGGGCCGCTTCTGTGGCCCCGCACGGCTTCCGGTTGGCCGGCCGCCGAGTTGTGTCGAACGCAGCGGGGCAGTCCGCACTGCTTCACTTGACATAGTGAAAGCCGAGGCATTCTGTTTCTGGAGATACCACTTGAATGTCTAGTAAAGAAAAAGAGCCGATCCAACTGCTTCAGGGCACGCTTGATCTCATCGTCCTGCGGACCCTTGCCACGATGGGTTCGCAACACGCTTATCAAATTGCCACGCGTCTCCAGCAAGTCTCCGATCGCCTTCTCAATCTCAACCAGGGCACGCTCTATCCGGCATTGGTCCGGCTCGAGCAGTATGGGTGGATCAAGGGAACGTGGGGAAAGACCGAGAACAACCGGGGAGCCAAATACTACGACATCACCAAAGCAGGACAGAAGGCTCTGGGTAAGGAGACGGAGAAATGGAAACAAATGGCGGCTCTGGTGGAGCGGCTCTTGCTTGAGGAGGTTTGAGCCATGAAGCAGTTGAGACGCGCATTCGTGAAGTTTTTCAGGCTCTTTACCAACTCCAGGGCAGAAGCAGAACTGGAAAGAGAGATTGCCGCTCATCTGGTGTTGTTAGAAGACCAATACCTGAGCCAAGGCATGAGCCCCGACGACGCACGGCTGGCCGCCAGGCGCGCCTATGGAGGAGTGGAGCAGGCCAAGCAGCTGCATCGCAACGAGCGCTCGTATCAAGGGTTGGCGCAGGCTGTACAAGATGCTCGCTATACTTTGCGCCAACTGCGCAAGGCGCCGGGGTTCACGGCTGCCGCGATCCTGATGTTGGCTTTGGGAATCGGCACTACGACGGCGATTTTTTCCATCGTCGAGGGAGTATTGCTGCGGCCGCTGCCGTTTCCCGACCCGGATCGCCTGGTCGTTCTTGGCGACATCCTTGAGGGTTCGAACTGCGCCTTCTGCACTCACTCGCACGTAACCGCTCCCGACATCCGTAGCTACCTGCGCGACACGCAAAGCTTTATCAACCTCGGCGGTTATTTAGACCACAGCGAGCTCTGGGTCCCGCTCAGCCTTCAACCGGAGGAATTCACGGCGGGTAGCGCAGCATCGTGGACTTTTCGTATGGTAGGGCGGTTAAAGCCCGGCGTCACTGCCGCGCAAGCCCAGAGCGACGCTCAGCGAGTCGCCCAGGAAACGATGCGCAACTATCCAGCCTTCATGCGCAGCCTTCGCATTCGGTCCGTCGTAACCCCGCTCGAGGAAGATACGGTAGAACAGGCCCTTCTGCTGGTGCGCACGTTATTGTTTGCTGTAGTCGTAGTCCTGCTGATCGCCTGCGCCAACTTGGCGGGCCTTCTGCTGCTGCGTTCTATCCGTAGGAGACGGGAAATCGCAGTCCGTCTGGCCTTGGGCGCGCGCGCGGCGACGTTGCTCCGGCAGGCCATCGTGGAAAGCCTGGTATTGAGCATCGCCGGAGGTGTGGTGGGCTTGGCGCTGGCGGCGGTCGCTCTGCGCCTGGGCGTGAGCCTGTTGCCGGAGACGCTGCCGCGCATCCATGAGATTGGCTTGGATTGGCCGGTCGTGGCCTTCGCCCTGGGACTCGCGCTGCTGACCGGCTTTCTTTGCGGACTGGCGCCGGCATTCGCCGCAATCCGCACCAGCGTCAATGAGACGCTCAAAGAAAGTGGACGCACCGGCACCTCGGGCAGCGGCCATGGCAGGCTGCGCTCGGCGCTCGTGGTGGCCGAGATCGCCGTGGCGCTGGTGCTGCTCACCGCCTCCGGCCTGCTACTACGCAGCTTCGAAAAAATGCGTGCAGTCGATATGGGGTTCCGCCCCGATCATACGCTTGCTGCGGTCTACGTTCTGCCCCAGAACCAGTACTCAGCTCAGCCGACAATCGACCAATTCGCTGAAGACTTGCTGCGAAAGCTTCGCCAGTTGCCGGGCGTCGAAGCGGCCGGCATTACTTCGCTGCTGCCCGCCGCCGGCAATGAGTTCGGCATCGCTTTTACTCTGGAGGACTATGTTCCTGCAAAGGGTGCTGGTCTCAACATGGCTGCGATGTCGATGGTGCACGGCGATCCCTTTCAGGCGCTGGGCATACGTCTGCTGCGTGGGCGTCTGTTCAATGAGTCAGACAAGACGGGCTCACAGTTAGTAGCCATCGTGAACCACAAGATGGCCGAACGCTATTGGCCCGGCCAGGACCCTATCGGCAAACGCCTGCGCCGGGGTATGCCGGAAACCGCGACTCCATGGATGACGATAGTGGGCGAGGTAGACGACGTGAAGTTGGGCTCACCCGATGGGGAAACGGCGCTGCAGGTATACCAGCCTCTCACGCAGACAGTCGCCACCGAGGGAGTCTTTGCCGCAGCCGGAGAGTTAAGTGGGACCGAGGGGTGGATCGTTTTGCGCACCAGCGAAGCTCCCGAGCAGATGGAGAATTCGCTGCGCGCCGTGATGCAGAGCCTTGACCCGCAGTTGCCGCTCTACCAGATGCAGACCATGGAGCATGCAATCTCGGGTAGCGAAGCACCGCGGCGTTTCAACACTGTACTGATTTCATGCTTCGCCATCGTTGCCGTGCTGCTCAGTGTCCTCGGGATCTATAGCGTGATCGGCTTCACCGTCGCCTTGCGCGAACAGGAAATGGCGCTCCGCATGGCGCTTGGCTGTCAGCCCTCGGGGGTGCGCACGCTCATACTGACTTCCGGTGTAAAACTTGCGGCCGTTGGTTGCGTCTTAGGGTTGTTGGGAGCACTGGGCGCGTCCCGTCTGCTACGTTCTTTTCTGTTTGGGGTCAGCCCATTCGATCCGGTTGTGCTTTCCCTGTCTGCCGTCGTCATGCTGTTGTTGGGGCTTGCTTCCTCGGCTCTACCGGCCAAACGGGCGGCCAGAACCGATCCCATGCTGGCCCTACGAGGCGAGTAGCAACGCCGTGTATCGTCAACCGGCCGGCAAATTCCGCTGTGCTTCTTTCTCAGCCCTCGTCGGCCGAGGGACCGTACATGCCCGGGATCGGAGCACCGAGCGTGCGCAGGTCACGGCCCAACTGGGCACGATGATGGATGAGGTGATTCAGTACCCAGGTGCGAAAGACCGCATAGCGCGAATCGTCGATCCAGACCTGCTCGCCGGCCGTCATCTTCCAGTTGTCCTGCCATTTGGCTGGATCGAGGTTGGCGAGAATCTGCTTTACTTGTGGCGTATCTTTATCGAATTTCTCCAGGACTTCAGCTTTGCTTGCCGGCTGCCAGGGCTTGTAGCTAGCCATATCGAAATTCAAGCCGTCTTTGGATAGAGTGTCGATGCCCCAGGCTCCCGCGGTTTCCGCGACATGAGCGGCAAGGCGGCCTAGCGGCATGGACTTCGGATTGGCTTTCCAGTCCATGTTGGCATCGGAAGGGATCGCATCCAGCATCTTTCGTGTCGAGGCAAGCTCGCGATCGTATTCGGCTATCAATTCAGCTTGTATATCCATCGGCATCCTCCGGAATTCTTTGCCGGACAAGGATACGGGAATTTTTCGCCAAAGGGAGATGTAAAAACGAATATCTTTGCTTGCAGCTCTGGTGCCTGAACCGCCGTTTTACGGAGCGTCTTGAAATTGTTTGATTTGAACCTCTCCATCCGGAAATACTGCGCGGATTTGCAGGCTCCCGCCCATCGCCTCGATGTAACGGCGAAGCGTGCCGATATACATATCGGTACGACGTTCGAGCTTTGAAATGGAGCCCTGGTCGACCTTTAGCACTTGGGACAATTCCGCCTGCGTAAACTCACGTGCTGCGCGCAACTCGTCGAGTGCCATCTCCCGGATCGCTTTCTGAACCCGCTCCTCAACGCGAGCCCGGCGCTCAGGTGAAATCTTCAGCTGTAGGTCTTTGAAATTACGTGCCACGATTTCCTCCACCCACAGCATAACAGCATTATGTCTTAGAGTGCATATGCCATCAAGTGCATATTGGCATCAGACTTAAAGCGGAAGAGGATCATCCGAAAGGCCTGCCATGAACCTGCGCTCACAACAATGTGTCCGGGATCGGACGAGAAAACAACTCTTCGGACAACTATCATCTGTTGGCCGTTTAAATCTCTCAGAAAAGACTAGACAGATTGGGCATAGCTTGGGCAGTTACGTGTCCTGGTTTTGCATGATCTACATTGGAATAGTGATGAACACGGGCTTAGTTCGAGAGACACGCTCTTCCATCCGCCAATTTTGGAAAAGACCAGGTTTTAGCGCGTCCCGTATCGTCCGCTCGGAACGTGGCTATTATCGCTAGCCGCTATCCGAATGCTCACGTCTCCGAAACAACTGGAAGTTTGGCGGCGTCCCAGGCGGCGAGGCCGCCCGCCATCTCGATCAGATTCGTAATTCCGTACTGGTGCAGAATGCTGGTGGCAATGGAAGAGCGGTAGCCGCCCGCACAGTGCACAGCGACGCGGCGATCGCGGGGAAGTTCCGCGATGCGCTCCTGCATTTGGTTGAGGGGAATGTTCAGGCTCTCCGGTATATGTTTAGCTTTCCACTCGCCGGGATTCCGGATATCCAGCACCATGGGCGGTTCGCCGCCCGCCAGCTCTTCCGCCAGCATCGCAGCGCTGACCCGTTCTGTCGGCCACACCAAATCCGGCCTTTCCGCGAGCGCGGCCATGCCCCCGTCCAGATAACCTCTCAGGTGATCGAATCCGATGCGGCCGAGGCGTAAGGCTGCTTCCTGCTCCCGTCCCGGCTCGGCAATAATCACAATCGGCCGGACGCGATCCAACAGTGTGCCGGCCCAGGTGGCGTACTGGCCGCCCAACCCAATGTTGATGCTCCCAACCAGATGCCCCTTAGCAAATTCCGCTGCATCCCGCACATCCAGCAACTGCGCGCCCGCGTCTCCCAGCCGGATCACCTCGTCGAGCGAAACAGGCTGCAGAACCCTCTCCAGGTTGCTGTCCAGGGTGACCCGCTCTTGCGTGTTCAGTATGGCGTCGTAAGTAAAGTACTGCGGTGCTTCCGGCTGGTCGGCGGTAACCAGGCGAATGAATTCTTCCTTCAACATCGGCTGCAGCGCGTAATTCGTATGCCGCTGATCGCCCAGCGAAGACACCGTGTCGGACGAAAGCTTCTTGCCACAAAGAGAGCCTGCTCCATGCGCGGGGTAGACCAGCGTCTCATCGGGCAGCGTCATCAGCTTGTTGTGCAGCGAGTCGTAAAGATGAGCGCCAAGATCGTTGGCAGTCCAGCCGAGCGAGGCCCGCAGGTCAGGCCGGCCAACGTCGCCGATGAATAACGTGTCTCCGGTAAGAACGGCATGCGGCTTTGCGGGGTCCTTCTTCAGATCAAACACCAGGATCGAGATGGACTCGATGGTGTGGCCCGGCGTTTCCAGAACCACCAGGCGCAGGCCGGGAAAGTCGAGTGTGTCTCCGTCTGCCATGGGCACAAAGGCGTACTCCGCTTTGGCGCGGCTGCCTAAATAAATGGTTGCGCCGCAGCGGTCGCGCAGCTCCAGATGCCCGGCAATAAAGTCGGCATGGAAGTGAGTCAAAAAGACGTGGCGGATCTTCAGGCCGAGTCTCTCCGCGTCCGCGACGTACTGTTCGATATCACGCTGCGGATCGACGACGATGGCAGTCGAGCTAGCCTCATCTCCCAGCAGGTAAGAGGCATGGGCCAGGCACCCCAGGTAGTACTGTTTGAGAATCATGATTTGTCTGACGTTGAGGCGATCGGCAGCACGGTAGACATTCCCGTGAGCTTGAACAATTCCTGAACACGAGGGCTCACGCCTGTGATGCTCAACCGAATCCCTTTGCTCTGACACCGGACGTAATGGCTGGCCAACATACCAAGGCCGGTCGAATCCATGTATGGAACCTCAGTCAGGTCAAAGATGTGTGCGGGCGGCTGCTCGTGGTCTGGCGAGGATTCGAAGATGTTGCGAAAGGCGTCGGGAGACAGGGAGTTGTACATATCCCGCCCGGTGAACGGTCCGGAAAATCTAAAGATCGTATCCAGCGTTTCGCTTTTGCCGCGTTCGATGGTGAGTCTTGCGCTCTTCCATATCTGAGTTTCAAAGGTTGGCATAGTATTTCCTTCGGAATTGCGGTTACCTGGTGGACTGCCGAACTCGCCCGTCTAAATCCCGCACAAGGGAAAGAATGCCGCACAGCCTTGGGCAGAATAATAGTCTTCTTGAGCAAAGAAATACGACCTCGGTTCGCCCCGACGGCTACGTTGGCTTGCGGTCCGGGCCAACCGGGTGCGCGCTTGAACGATACGCCGCTTTCAAGTTGAGACTCAGTGCACTTCTGCGTCGAAGACACCCGTCTCGACCGTGTTCGCGTGCTTCATCTGGATGAAGACGCGATACCGGCCCGGCGAGGGAAAGCCGTAGGGGAACTCGACCGTGGGTGGGATGTTTTCCTGGGTCTGATCGGCGGCGTGGTGTCCAGCCACCGCCATGTCCATGCCCCCCATCGGGCCGGCGTCTGCCATCTCCCCTGAATCACCATTGGCGAGCATCATCGCCGCCATGGCAGCAGAGCCCTCAGGATGGGTGTGGGCAAAAACCGTGCCGTCCGTCTTGACGAAAGCTGCGTGCCCCGCCATCCCCAGGTAGGGCCGCACATCCGCGGCAGGCTGACCGGCCGCGTCGAGCAGCCGGAAGCGAAAGCTGTAGCCGGTATTGGCGCTGAGTTCGACGGGGCGGTCCCACACCATGGTGTAGCCGTCAGGCAGCTTGTAGACCGTCCCGAGCTCACCCTGCGACAGCGGGGGTGGTGCGCCCGAAGCGTCTTCCGAACCCAGCGGAGCGGGCGGCATATTCGACGGAACGACCAGCTCGGTGGTAAGGGTCTCCGGAAAGCCGTTGGCGTGAACAATGTCGGCGTAGAGCCGATAGGTACCCGCCGGCATCGATGGCAGCGTCATCCGCAGATGTTTAGCCGAGACCAGAGCAGGGTGCAGATGGAAGACGGCGTCCATCTCCGGCTGTCGAATGGCGTAGAGATGCATCAGGTGGCCGTGATCGGGCAGCAGGTCCACGTTGGAACGCGCCCGGAATGCGTGTTGCCGGTCGTTGTCGTAGCTCCCTATCTCAAGATCCAGGGTGTTGCCGGAGAGTACTGCGCTCAGGCTAAGCGGATGGTAAATGTCCGCAGCATAGGCGGTCGCTTCCACGTTCCACCATTTGTAACCGCCGTAGACGATCAGGGCTGTCACCGCCAGGGTGATGAGGCCGGCGACGAGCGCCCGGCGGCGCGCGGGTGGGTCGGGAGCCACGCCAGGGTCGAGACGCGACTGGCCGACCGCAGCCGCAACGATGCCCACGATCCCAACCACCAGCAGGATGCCCAGCAATGCCAGAGCGATACCCAGTGGGCGCTGCATGGGGAGAATGGAAAGCGGCATCGCAGGCACCGGAATACTGCTGCCGGCCTTCCCTGCTGCCCCATCGAGATCGAAGTGCACCTGCCAGGAGCCGGGAGCCATAAGCCAAAGCGAGCCGGTGAAGAATGCTTGATCCTCAGCCGAGGGCTTCATGGCGTCTGAGCTGGGTGGGTGTTTTGAGGCTTCGCCGGTGAGCGGGGTTGGTGTGATGCGGATGGAGCTAACCGCCGCGCCGGAGCTTCGCACCTCAATTGTGGCCACGCCCGGTATTACATTGGGCGGGCGGATGGTGACAAAGAGCTTGTACGGTCCCGCGTTCACCTGCTCGTACACATCCTTGCTCCCGATGTGCGCGTGCGCCGGCAGGGCAAGCCCAAGCGAAAGAAGCAAGATGAAAACGGGGCGCAGAACGCTCATCGCTGCACCCCACGCATCCAGCGGCCGAAGAGCAGACCCAGCCAGGCGGATATGGAAGCGTAGATAGCGGCTCGCAGCAGCCCTGCGTAGAGAACCAACCCATGATTGGGATGAAACCACTGTCGCAAGCGATCAAAGCCATCGGCACGCGCGTTGTACTGGAAGTAGATGGTGCCGAAGAAGCGGTTCTTGCTGGCGTCAGAGAGCAGGAACTTGGCAAAGTTCCATTCGACGACCGTGAGGACAGCGATAAAAACGACGCCCGAGATCAGGGCAATCTGCCACGGCCTCCAGTTCTTCACCCGCTGCCAGAGTAGATCGAGCGCCAGGGCGGGCACTACGATCAGGATAGGGAACTTCGCGGGAACGAAATGCGTCACTGGATAGAAGACCGGGCCAAGCTTGGGCTGAGCGGGAAAGAGCGGAAGGATGAGGATCTCGGCAATAAGAAAGACGGTATACACCGTAGCCGTTGAAGTCGCAGCCCAGCGCGACCTTGATGCCTGCCAGAATGCAGCAAAGAAGAAGGGCAGCGCGATCCCCATGGCGATATAGGCAGCCGCCTGGTGCAGCTCCACGTCCCAGGTGTACTCCTGCAGAAAGAACATCTGGCCGATGATCGCGAGGCCTGCAACATAGAGAAAGAGCCGCTGGAGGCGCTTGAAGCCGCCTGCATCCACATCGACGGCACGATTCATCGCTGCCAGAATGAGAAACATGACGCCAGTAGAAATACCGCGCAGACCGAGGATGAGCAACGCATGAGGAGGGCTGACAATTTTCACGTCGAGGCCATAAGCGTTATGCCACCAGTTATCGAAAGGCGCGGAGGTGAGCATGGCGATGCCTCCCCAGCCGGCGAGGAAGACGCCCAGCGGGGCGCGCAGTCCAAAAACACTGACCGAGGCGGCCGTCAGCTCAGGGTCGCGAAAAAAAGTGCACTTGACCACCAGCCAGGCGCAGATGATGGCGGCGACCACGGCGCAGGCCTGGATGGCCATGTGCGCCGGGGTCCAGAAAGTATCGCGCCCGATGGAGCGGTGCCAGGAGACGTCCCAGGCGCCCCCAATGGCGGAGGAGGTGATGGCCAGCACACCTGCCCAGATGTACCAGGGGACGGCGGCGCGGCGAGCCTGAACCTCGGTGCCGGCGACGGTCGAAGGAGAGGCGAAAACGGGCGGGCCCTTGGCAGCTGTGGACACGCTTCCTCCAATTCAATGCACAGGGCCATAATACGACGCTCTGCATGGCGAAGTTCCCTTGGCGTTTTGACACATTGTTTCCTTATTGATATTGTTCCCAGCGTGAAGGTGCTTTCTCTTGTGGCACGCATTTGCCTCGGTTTGGCAGCTTCAGGGCTGACCGCGGCTCAGTTTCAATCCCACGCTCAAACCACCGGTGCTGCTGAATGGCCAACTGGCAGTTTCGACCACCAGCGCGACGGGTGGCAGAGAAACGAAAGCAAAATTACCGTCGACAACGCCAAGAACATCCGCCTGCTTTGGAAGCTGAAGACCGACAACAAGCCGATGGGGATGCAGTCTTTCCGCGAACCGGTCATCGTGGCCGGCGTGAATACGGCTGGTGGGGTCAAAACGCTGGCAATTTTGGCCGGCTCCGCCGATGACGTCTACGCGGTCGATGCGGCGAGTGGCGCGCTGGTCTGGCAAAAGCACCTGAAGTGGTCGTCAGACAAGCCAGAGCTGCCGGGCCAGGGCGCAGGCTTTATTTGCAACAATGCCTTGACCGCGACCCCCGTGGTTACCCCGGCCGGGGCTGCACAGCGCTTTGTGTATGTGCTCGCTAACGACGGCTACCTGCACACCATGGATGTGACGACCGGCGATGAACCGGATGCGCCCATCGAAATGATGCCGGCGCCCTACGGCAAAGCGTATGGTCTCAACCTGGTGAACAACATTGTCTACACGGTGAGCGGGCAGGCGTGCCACGGGGTTCCCAATGAGCTGTACGCCGTCGACCTCGGCAACAAGAAGGCTTTTCATTCCACTCCTCCGCAGGGTGGGATTTTCGGCACCGCCGGTCCCGCGATCGGCAACGACGGGACCATTTATTTCGAGACCGGAGATGGTGCTTACGACGTCGCGGCTGGAAAACTATCGACCACTGTGCAGGCCTACACTTCTGCCAACGACGAGTTGACGCTCAAGGACTATTACACCCCCACCAACCACGAGTGGCTGACCAAGCGAGACCTGGACATGAACACCACTCCCGTCGTCTTTCCCTACCAGGGACGGGATCTTCTGGTTGGCTCGGGCAAGGAAGGCCGCTACTTCCTGATGGACAGCAAATCGCTGGGCGGGCCCGACCACGAAACGCCTCTCTATCGGAGCCCCCTGGTTTCCAACAAGAATGTGAATTTTCAGACCGAAGGCACCTGGGGAAGCTTCGCCAGCTGGGAGAGCCCGGATGGCACGCGCTGGGTGCTGGCGCCGATTGGCGGACCGGTGGCCGTGGACTTTCCCGTTTCGTACGGTCCAACGCCCAACGGCGGCGTGATCGCGATGAAGTTGAAGGACACAGCCGGAAAGCTGGAGCTGGTTCCCGCCTGGCTTTCGCGCGACATGATGACCGCCGAGCCTCCGGTTGTCGCCAATGGGGTCGTCTTTGTGCTCGCAGCCGGTGAGTTCACCGCCCAGGCAGATGACGTTCTAGGCGGTCTGTTCAGCTACGAAGAGAGGATCAAGCGCTCCATTCCGGCCAAGCTCTACGCGCTCGATGCCATGACCGGGAAGGAGCTCTACTCCAGCGGAGACCAGGTGGCTTCGTTCCTGCATCAGGCCGGCATCGCTGTCGCTGGGGGGCGGGTGATCTTTGGCACCTTCGACGGGACCATTTACTGTTTTGGCTTGGAGTGAACACTCCATGAGAACTCAGGGAAGATGCTTTGGGGACAAGAGATTGATGCCTAGATTGCTCGCCATGCCCATGACCGTTGCGTTCGCGGGCGCGATATTAACGTCTGGCGTGGCCCGCGCGCAAGGCGCTCCTCGTGGGTTCTGGACCGTGCCGGATGCCGATGCGGCGCACAATAGCTGGCAGAAGGCCGAAACAGAAATCACTCCCGAGACGGTGGGCAAAGATTTCAAGTTTTTGTGGAAGCTCAAGCTTGGTAGCGGGTCCTCGAAAGCGTCGTCTTTCGGCGAGCCGATTCTCTATCCCGGCCTGATTACCGGCCGCGGATTTAAAGACCTTGCGCTCTGGGCCGACGCAAACACCTTGTACGCCGTGGATTCCGAACTGGGACAACTGGTTTGGCAGAAGGACTTCAAGATCGCGCACCAGGCTTGCGGCGGGTCGAACATTCAGGTCGCCGCCGAAGCCCCGCCGGTCATTCATTTCGGCGCCCCCAGGCCCGCGACTCGTCGTCCGGCTGCACCTCCCCCTCCTGAGGAACCCCTCGCTCCTTCCGCGCGCCGCCTGGGCATGGCTGCTGGAGGTGGATATTTCGGATTGAGGGGAGTCTACGTTTTGACCGGCGATGGCTACCTGCATGAACAAATCATGGCCACCGGGCTGGACTATGCTCCACCAGTAAAGTTTTTCCCCGCGCCCGGTGGAAGCTCCTTTGGACTCAACATCAACGACAAAATTGTCTCGACCGCTTCGGGTTCTGGTTGCCGGAATGTTGCCAATGCCATTTGGTCCATCGACCTGAATGCGCCGGACTACCCCGTCAGCAGCTATAAAGCTCAGAAACTGAGCCTGTCTGGTTTGACCGGGCCGGCCATCGGCGAGGACGGCACCGCCTATGTCACGACCGGAAGCGGCGCGGATGATCCCGCTGCCGGCCTCTATGCCAATAGCGTCGTGGCCCTTAACGCAAAGGACCTGAAGGTGAAGGACTGGTATACCCCTGCCGACGCCGGGAAAAGTATAACGATTCATGCCTCGCCGGTGGTCTTTACCCTAAAGGAGAAGGAACTGATCGCCGCACCCGGTAAAGATGGCACTCTGGTTTTGCTGGATAGCGCCTCGTTAGGCGGAGCCGATCACCACACTCCCCTGGCGCAGACGGATAAGGTGGTCAAGTCAGCCAAGCGCGGCGCCTGGGAGAGCCTGGCTAGTTGGCAGGATAAAACCGGCGCCACCTGGGTCTTTGCATCGATCGCAGGCCCGGTGGCGCCGGATGCGAAATTTGCCACCACCAACGGCAGCGCCCCGCATGGCAGCATCGTAGCCTTTAAGGTAGAAGACAAAGACGGGCATACGGTGCTGACTCCCAGTTGGATCTCTCGCGATCTGAAGAACCCGGCGCCGCCGGCGATCGCCAACGGAGTGGTCTTTGCTCTCGACGGGGGCAACAGCTCCGCGCATGCCACCCTCTACGCTCTCGATGCCGCTACCGGCAAGGAACTGTACTCGAGCGGCGACGCAATCGAGACCTATACGCACCTGGCCGGTATGTCGGTTGGCGACGGTCATGTATTCTTTACTACCCACGACAACACGCTCTACTCCTTCGGCATTCCGCTGGAGCACTAGTAGGGCGAGATAAGGCAGGCAATGCGCACCAGAGCCCAAATACAGGAAGCCATCGAAGCCGGCGCAGGCATATTGCGATTGGAACCCTGCTGGGTGCCCCGATCGTTCATGATCCCCGGACGCAGGCTGAAGCTCCACCCGGACGATCTCTATGCCTTCGGCGGCCACCGTGGCGGCATCAATGAGCGCTGGTTTTCCTCGACCACCAAGGCTTCGAATGGGCCAGACACGCTGCCCGATGAGGGCCTGAGTTACGTCCGGCCTAAAAGCGGCGGCAAGTTCCTGCTCAAGGAGGCGGTCGAGGTTGCCGGGGATCTGTTGCTGGGCGCCGACGTGATGGCGCGTGAAGGTGGCTGGAACCTTCTGTGCAAGTTTTTCGACAACATGGGCCCCATTCCGCACCACATGCACCAGAGTGACCCCTTCGCCAAGCTCGTGGGGCAGAAGGGAAAGCCGGAGGCCTATTACTTCCCTCCGCAATACAACCAGGTGCAAAACAATTTTCCCCACACGTATATGGGGCTGGAGCCGGGCACGACCAAGGAAGACATCCGGCGTTGCCTGGAAAAATGGAATCAGGGCGACAACGGAATTATTTTTCACGCCCGCGCCTACCGTCTGGAGCCCGGGGCAGGCTGGCAAATCAATCCCGGCATTCTGCACGCTCCAGGATCACTGGTGACCTACGAGCCGCAGGTGAATAGCGATGTATTTGCCATGTTTCAGTCCGAAGTGGAAGGCCGCATCGTGGGTTGGGATCTGCTGACCAAGGACGTCCCCGACGAGCATAAGAAGGACCTGGATTTCCTGATCAGCATGCTCGATTGGGAGGCCAACGTGAACCCCCGCTTCGGGGAGAGCAACAAGACCTTCCCGCGCCCGGTGAACCCGGTCGAATCCATGAATGCGGAGGGTTACGTGGAGAAGTGGATTACCTACGGCATCCCCGACTACTCGGCCAAGGAATTGACTATCCTGCCCAAGCGGAGCGCGACCATCGTGGACAGCGCGGCCTACGGCGTGATCGTGACCCAGGGCTACGGAACGGTGGCCGGCCAGGCGGTGTCGACTCCCTCCATGATCCGTTTCGGAGAAATGACGGAAGACGAGATATTCGTCACTGCGGATGTTGCTAAGGCGGGGGTCCGTATCGAGAACCCCAGCGCATCGGATCCGCTCGTTATGCTTAAGCATTTCGGGCCTGGTAATCCGGATGCAAAACCTCTGATCAAAAAGTAGGCTAGCGACCGTGAGCACACCGAATCAACACAAATACCCGGCAATCCATAATGCGATGTGGCCCGGCCTGGTGGGTAAGGGGCCGGATTCGGAACCGTTCATTGACCTTGAAACCATGCTGGACCTGACGGCGCAGGCCGAGGTCGACGGCATCCGCTTCGACGGGGTCGATCTGTTCTTGTCCTTGCCGCACATCAGCATCGATTCCACCGACGACGAGCTGAAGCAGCTGGTCGAGAAGATAGCGAAGCGCAACCTGGTTGTTGGCTCGGTGGTTGCCCCCGTGTGGCCACCGACGGGTGGCGGATCTGCCATGGGTTCGGAGCAGGAGCGAAAAGCGTTTCTGACCCAGGTTAAGAAGGCCTGTGGCATTGCCGGGAAGCTGCGCCAACTTGGCATTCGCCGCTACGGGGTGATTCGCATTGATTCCGCAGCCTCGCCTGCGGATTGGGCCAAAGATCCTGTTGCTAATAGCAAGCTCATCGCACAGACGTTTCGTGATGCCTGCATCATCGCTGAGGACTTCGGGGAGCGCCTCGCCGCCGAGGGTGAGATCTGCTGGGGCGGGATGCATAGCTGGAAGCGAATGGTCGAACTGCTGGAGATGGTGAACCGGCCCAAGACCTTAGGCTTTCAGGCGGACATGGCGCACTCTCTCTTGTATACGTTGGGATACAACGCTGCGGAGGACCGTCTGTTGCCGGAGAACTTCGATTGGACGCAGCAGGACGTCCTGATGGAGGCGCTACGCAAGGTGACGCACGCGCTGCGGCCCTGGACGATCGACTTTCACGTGGCCCAGAACGACGGCACGGTGAGCGGCTCGGGTTCGCACGATAAGACCGGACGCCACTGTGTGGTCGGCGATCCGAAAGGCAAGATGGATATCATCGCCGTGGCCGGTCTCTGGATGCGCGATGAAACGGGAGTACCGACCCGCGCGTATGAGCACATCTGCTGGGATGGTTGCATGTTCCCCAATGCCACCATGATGGCCCCGAAGACATGGAAAGACATACTGGGAACGCTGATCGCTGTACGCGATGCCCACGGTTGGGACTAAAGGGATATGGCGCGAAAGAATCTGAATGTTGGCCTGATTGGGTACGGCTTCATGGGGCGGACACATTCCAACGCCTTCCTGCAAGCGCCACGCTTTTTCGATGTACCCTACCAGCCTGTACTCAAGGCCGTGTGCGCGCGCAGCGCGGAGCGCGTGAAAGGCTTCGCTGAAAACTGGGGCTATCAATCCGTGGAAACCGACTGGCGCGCCCTGATAGAGCGAAAAGATATCGACCTGATCGATATCGCCAGCCCCAACAATACCCACGCCGAGATTGCCATTGCTGCCGCCAAGGCGGGCAAGATGGTGATGTGCGAAAAGCCGCTGGGGCGCACTGGGGCGGAAGCGAAAGCCATGACGGACGCGGTCGAGGCCGCCAATGTTCCCAACATGGTTTGGTACAACTATCGCCGCGTGCCGGCGGTCGTTCTGCTGAAGCAGCTGCTTGAGGAAGGACGCTTCGGACGTATCTTTCACTACCGCTCCAATTTTCTGCAGGATTGGACCATCTCGAGTGACCTGCCGCAAGGCGGCGAGGGGCTGTGGCGCCTGGATGTATCCGTCGCGGGCAGCGGCGTCACCGGCGACCTGCTGGCCCATAACATCGATATGGCCTTGTGGCTGAACGGACCCATCGTGGAAGTGACGGCGATGACGGAAACGTTCGTCAAGGAGCGCAAGCACAATCTCACCGGCAAAGTTGAGCCGGTGGGGATTGACGATGCGTCTGCCTTCCTATGCCGCTTCGCCAACGGCTCATTGGCTATCTTTGAGGCCACTCGCTATGCTCGCGGTCACAAGGCGCTGTTTAGCCTGGAAGTGAATGGTGAGAAGGCCTCTGCCGGTTGGAATCTCCATGACCTGCACCGGCTGGAGTATTTCGATTACCGCGATGAAGGGCAGCTGCGGGGATGGAGGAGTGTGCACATCAGCGACAGCGATCATCCCTACATGAAGAGTTGGTGGGTGCCCGGGGTGCAAATCGGCTACGAACACACGTTCATTCACCAGGTAGCGGACTTTCTTCAGGGAACCGGTAAGGGGGAACGCGTCGCACCCACCTTCGCGGACGGCACGGCCACGGATTACGTAACCGACGCAGTGTTGAAATCGGCCAAGACCAGGCAATGGGAGAAGGTTGCTGGAGTGTGAGGAGGAAGTATGGTGCCCGGATCTGTGAAACCGCCCGTCGTGGCTTTGATCGGTCTGTTACTGATGTATCCAGTCTCCGGGTGCCGGGTCGCTGCTCAGCAGGCCCCCGCACATCATGCCGGCGGCGGCTTCACCCAACCGGATCCCATCGACTTCAACGATCACGAGGGATTCACGCAGATTTTCGATGGCAAGACTTTGAAGGGTTGGGATGGCTCCCCTGAAGTATGGCACGTGGAAGATGGCGCCCTGGTGGCTGAGTCGAGCCCCGAGCATCCTTCGGGGACAACGAACATCATCTGGCGCGGAGGCCAGCCTGCGAACTTCGACCTAAGAGTGGAGATGAAGCTTGAGGGAGAGGGGGCCAATGGCGGAATCCAATATCGCAGTCTCAACGTTCCACCGACTCCGGCGCAACTGCGGAACCCGCTGGCGCGGAAATTTGCCAAGTGGAACATGAAGGGCTACCAGGCCGATTTCGATTATGGCAATAAATACACCGGGCAGCTGTACGAGCAGAGCAGCCCTCGCGGGATTGTCGCATGGCGGGGCCAGATGGTCATTACCAATCAGGGCCAGAAGCCGCGTCTGCTGGCAACGCTGGGGAGTTCCGACGAGCTGAAGTCGTTCATCAAGATAGGCGATTGGAATCAGTTCGAGGTGATCGCCGATGGAAACACCCTCATCCATATCGTCAACGGACACGTGATGGCGATTCTGGTCGACAACGACCCCACGTTCAGCCAGTCCAAAGGTCTGATCGGCTTTGAGATTGAAGGCCCTGGAGTGGTAAAGATCTCGCACCGCAACGTGTGGTTGAAGACATTGCCTTAGAGCCGTTTCACTGTGGGAGTCTATCGTGCCTGCGACGATCTTCAGAGGCCGCCAAGCGGCGGCGATTGAAAATGACCATCTGCGCGTGACCGTGTTGCGAGAGGGTGGTCACGTCGCTGAGATCTTTGACAAGCAGGCCGGCGTAAGTCCTCTCTGGATCCCCCCGTGGCCTTCGATTGAGCCATCCGGCTATGACTTCAACAAGCATCCGGAGTATGGATCGGACTCAGAAGCCAAGCTTCTGGCCGGCATCATGGGCCACAATCTGTGTCTCGATTTTTTCGGCGGACCGTCCGCTGAAGAAGCTGCGGCTGGGTTGACCGTGCATGGCGAGGGGTCGGTGGTCCCGTATGAGATAACGGAACGCGACGGAATCCTCATCGCAAAGGCTCACCTCCCGCTCGCTCAACTTAATTTCGAGCGTTGCATCGAACTCCGCGGTCGTGGGTTGAAGATTCGGGAATATGTGGAGAATCTTGCTGCTTGGGATCGTCCTATTGGATGGACGGAGCATGTCACCCTGGGTCCGCCGTTTATCGAGAAGGGGACAACGCAGCTGCGGGCTTCCGTTACTCGGTCCAAGGTCTCCGAGGTTCATTTCGGAGCTAATATGCATCTGAAACAGGCGGCGGAGTTCGATTGGCCAATGGCCCCTCTTTCCGCGGGAGGTGTCGCCGACCTGCGCACGCTGAGCGCTGCTCCGGCTTCGAGTGAATACAGTTCACATCTCGCGGATAGACAGCGCCAGGATGAATTCTTCGTTGCCTATTCCCCCGCGTTTCGTCTGGCGCTCGCGTATATCTGGAAGCGCGCGGACTTCCCGTGGTTAGGGATGTGGCAGGAAAACTGCAGCCGCACGAGCCCACCCTGGAATGGCCGCACCGTCACCCTGGGTCTGGAGTTTGGGGTTTCTCCTGTGCCGGAATCACGCCGCCAAATGGTGGAGCGTGGCCGGTTGTTCGATGTGCCTGGTTACCGCTGGATTCCTGCCAAGGGGCGAGCAGAGGTGGAGTACTGGGCTTTCACGCTAGGTGCTGATCATATTCCGGAATCAATCGAGTGGCCGGAATGAACAGATCGGAACGTCTTGGCGGCTAAGAGAATTGAGCTTCAGAGATTGCGTGGGAACCGGGGAGAAACAGCAGGTCCCTCCACTGCGCTGCGCTCCGGTCGGGATGACAGTTTTTGTGGGGGGGAAGGGAAGAGCCGCAGGTTAGAAAGCCAATTGGTCCTTTTTGGCGTCCAGCTTTTTGGCATCCACATCGGGAACCTTCTTGAGGTCGTCGATCGACTTGAAATCCCCGTTCTTCTTTCGATACTCAATGACGGCCTCAGCCTCAGTCGCGGAAAGCCCTAGTCCGCTTTCTAGCTGCGCCGCCGTGGCCTGGTTCACGTGGATGGTGGTTACAGCAGGAAAATTCTTTACCAGGTAGTCCAGGATCTCGGTGAATTCTTCATCGCTCGCTTCGGCACCGAAACCCGCCATTTTGGTGATGGTATTTTCCCAACCGGCGCGGTCTTGCCCATTCGCAATCACGTTATCCGGGGAGTGACACTTGCTGCACACACGAATCAACGTGTCTTTTCCCGCGCCCGCAGGCAGTTCGGGATATTGGGCGTGTTGCGCCGGTGCCTGAGGAGCCGCTTGCTGCGCGTAACACGGCACAGAAACGCAGCATAAAAACATTCCAAAGACCACAGACTTGGTCAGAGCGATTGCGTCCCGTTTCACGAATACTCCTGCCATATCCAGTATATTCCGTTAAGGCGCGACGCCAAGCGAAGAGTAGAGCTCTTGCGGCTTATAGACGATTCCATTTTTCACCACCGGCGAAGTCTTTCTAATGTCGCTGATGTTCTGCACGGGATCACCACTTACTAGCGTGAGGCCGGCGAGCTTGCCGGGTTCGATCGAGCCCAGGTCGCGGTCCAGCTTCATGATGCGGGCGGCGTTGAGCGTGGCGTCCTGCAGGACTTTATTGGCGGGGATGCCGGCCTGCACGTCCAGTTCCAGCTCACGATGCATGAATGTCTCGCATGACAGTTCCCCTGTTCTTTTGTTTAGGCCGTTCCCCAGATCTCACCGCACACCCGCTGGAAATTCGCACCCAGCACTTTCTCAATTACGGATGAAGGCTGGCCGCGACGGGCCAACTCTGCTGCGATGATCTGCATATGATCCGGCCCGTTCAGATCGGGCACATAGGGAAAGCGGTCCTCACCCGGCGCCCCGATGCCGAGCTTCTTGCGCTGAGCAATGTCGGCCTCGAAGTCGGCTTTCTGCGCGGGGGTCAGAACCGTCTCCTGAATGGAGCCGTCGGAGCCGATGCCGACGTGATCCGTGCCGCATACATCGATGGCGTGGACCAGGTGGTCGAGTACGTGCCGGCGTGTGGGAATGGTGGGCGAGGCCACAAGGTAGGGCATGAGATAGACGCCGAAGTACCCTCCGCGATCAGCCAGGGACTTGAGAATGTCGTCGGGCTTGTTGCGGGGATGCGCATACACGGCAGCGCATCCGGAGTGTGAGATCAGCACCGGCTTGGAGGAGGCGGCGATAGCCTCGGAGGTAGTCCGATAGCCGCTGTGGCTCAGGTCAACGGCCACTCCGATCTCGTTCATTTTCCTAACGGCGGTGACCCCGGCTCGGCTCAACCCGGCATTGCCCGGCTCTAAACAGCCATCGCCAAAAGCTGTGCGCACGTTGTAGGTGAGCTGCATAATGCGGACACCGAGATTGCGGAAGACCTCAATGCGTTGGGGATTCTCCTCCAGAAAGCCGGTGTACTGGAAACCTGGAATGATGCCGATTTTGTTCTCGCGCTTGGCACGTGCGATATCTGAATATCTGCGAATGATAGTGAAGGCATCGGGATATTTCTCCACTAACGCGTCTAGCCAGGCGAGGGTGCTGATCGTGCCCTCGAAGGTGGTATCTGAGACCGTGTAATTGACGGCAGTAATTCCCGACTGCCGTACCACCGCAACTAATGCCGGGCTGGGAGCGGTCACCTGGTCGAGAAACGGGGAACATAGGGAATCAATTACGATCGCACGTTGGTAGAGTGCCGTAATATCAGGGGCCGCACTGGCTTGCGGACCGAGCAATAAGCGAGGAGCGAGCGCCGCGGCAGAGAACTTAATAAGAGAAAGTTGAAATTCACGACGGTTCAAGACAGTTCCTCGTTGGCCCGGATAAGCAGCCTCTTCTCCCGCCACTCGCCGGCGGTAATCTCCCATATCTCGGTGAGCAATCTGCCGGAGACATACTCACGTTCCTCGGTGGCAATCACGCGCATGCCGGTCTTCTCTGATACGCGCCGCGACGCGATATTCACCACTGCCTTAGGAACACGCAGAAGGCTGAAACCGAGAACATCAAAGCAATAATCATTCACGGCGATCGCCGCCTCCGTCATCAGGCCTTGGCCTTGCCACGGCAGTCCCAACCAGAACCCGCGCGTGGCGTGGCCATCCTTGGAAATCAGGCCGATCGATCCGATATGTTCTTCCGGCGATCGCCGTAGCCTCAAGGTCCACACCCACTGCTGCCCCCGCTCAACTGCGGGCAGCGCGACGTCCCGATAATAGGTGAATGCTCCATCTGGGGGGTACGGCCAAGGAATCCGCGTGTTCAGGAATTTGACTATCTCCCACTGGGGAAAAAGGCGTTGCGTCTGCTCCGCATCTGCGAGTTGGAGCGGCTGGAGCAAAAGTCGCTTGGTCTGAAGCGTGGCGGTCACTCTCACCAAGATAACAATGCCGCCTGGATCCGGCCTTCGTTTCTCGCTTGCCGTGTCTCGCCCCGGGCTGCATGATGGTTGGGTGCAAGAACTGACGACGGGTACGCTGAAAGGCCACTATAAGATCGTCCGTCGCCTGGGCCAGTGCGGAATGGGGGTGGTCTATGAGGCTACGGACCAAAAGCTTGGCCGGTCTGTCGCCATTAAGCTGCTGCCCGAAACAACGCGCCAGGACCCGGCGGCGCTGGAATGCTTCTGGCGTGAAGCGCGCACCGCATCTTCATTGAACCATCCCGGCATCTGCACCATTTACGAACTGAATGAAGGCGGTGATCAGCCCTTCATCGTGATGGAGCTGTTGGAGGGCCAAAGCCTGGACAAGCTCTACTACCGGCGTTCCATGCCGTTCCCCAAGCTGCTGGACCTGGGAGTACAGGTGGCGGACGCGCTGGATGCGGCGCATCGCAAGGGCATCCTGCACCGCGACATCAAGCCCGGCAATATCTTCCTGTCCTCCGGACAGGTGAAGATTCTGGACTTCGGCCTGGCCAAAATCGAAGAAGGATACTCCTCTTCGGGCGACGCCCGCGGAGATAACGGAAATGCGACCCTGGCCGAGCCATACGCGAAGGATCTGCTCACCAGCCCGGGAGCATCGGTGGGCACCATCGCCTACATGTCTCCCGAGCAGGCGCGGGGCGAAACCCTGGATGCACGCAGCGATGTTTTCTCGCTGGGGGTGGTGTTGTATGAGCTGGCGACAGGACAACATCCCTTTAGCGGTTCGACCACGGCGGTGACCTTCGATCGCATTCTCAACTACGCCCCGACAGCCCCGATTACCCTCAATCCTGAGCTGCCGCCGGAATTGGAGGAGACGCTCAACAGGACTCTGGAAAAGGACCGGGAGCTGCGCCTGCAATCGGCAGCCGAGCTGCGCGCCGAACTGAAACGACTGCAGCGCAAGAGCAGCGGCGGTGCTGTAACACGGCCGATTGCGACCGGGAGTACCAGCTCCCCGGCAAGCGCGAGTGGACCGGGCTCCAGTCCAAGGACTCGAGTATTGCCTACTACAAGGGAGACGGCGGTGCCATGATCTCGATTACACCGCTGCGCATCACTCCCACCTCACTGGCCTGGGCGGACGAGGACCATTTGTGGCTGATCACACGTGGTACGGGGATTAGCAAACTGGATCGGGCATCGGGAACCCTGCAGCCCATCGATACCGGGACACTGGATATCGGCGCGTTCATTAATACCTGCCCGGATGGCCATATTCTGTTTATCGCAATCCCCAAGGGCGGAGGGGAGTCGCGCCTGTTCCGCATGGATGGAGACGGGAGCGGTATTACTCAGCTGACCACGTCGGGCATAGCGCGCGGCTCTTATTGTGCTCAGGACAACCAGACGGTTTATTTCACTATTCGCCCCAAGGAGAACATCCCCGCGGTTTCCCTGTGGTCTATTCCGTTATCGGGAGGGGCTCCCAGGAAAGAGCTCGACGTCGAGAGCTTCGGCGCCATCGCGCTTACTCGCGACACCAAGTCTGCTATGTCGCTCTTTAACAAAAACCTGCTTTACTTCCTTCAAATTTGGGACGTTTCGACCCACCAGATGCTGCGCCAGCTTCCTTGGGATACGAGCGACCTGGAGGGCACCTTTCCTATCTTTTCTCCCGATGGGAAGGCAGCGGTTGTGACTGTTGTCTCCAAGGGTAGCAATAGCCTCCAGTATCAGCCGATCGATGGTTCGCTCACGCACTTGCTTACCGACCCCACGCACGATATGCAAACGGGTTTTGCGTGGTCACCGTCAGCCAGCAAGCTGGCCGTGTTGCAATCGCGCCGGAGCTCCGATGTGGTATTGATTACCGATCTTGGCGGGAAACAGCCGCATTAAGTCATAATGACTGTATTGAATCTTCGAGCCTGGTTTCGGGACCCGCTTTTCCTGCTGGCATTAGCTGCCGGCCTCATCGCCTTCGTAGTGCAATCGGGTGAGCTGGGCTCTGCTGATACGACCCATCGCCTGCAAACCGCGCATTCCTTTTGGACTGGCGAACCGGAGGTGTTTCCCAACGAATTTCCCGAATTCGGCGTACACGGGCGCGGGGGGAAACTGCAGAGCTGGTATAGCATCGGCCAGCCGCTATTGTTGTTGCCGGCGGATGTGGTGGGGACTTATGTCGCACGCCTTCCCATCTTTGCCGAATATGACGACACGGACCCCAGTGTGCGCGACATCATCGTCAGCTACAGCATCAACATCCTGGTAACGGTGTTGACGGCTTTGGTTTGTTTTCGCTTCCTGCGGCAATTGAATTTCGCTGTGACGCAGTCCGTGGTGGGGGTTCTGGCTCTGCTGCTTGCCACTACGCATCTCCATTACACGCAGAACATGATGGAGAACAACTATATCTTCCTGTTGACGATGACAGGCTTCTCCTATCAGTACGAGTGGTTGCGCACCAGCAACCGGCGCGCTCTGTTGATTGGATCAGGCGCGTTCGGCCTCAATCTGCTGACCCGCCTGCCGACGGGATTAGATCTTCTGTGCGGAGCTCTGTTCCTGCTGCTGGTCCTGTGGCTCGAAGGGGTACGGGGGCACGCGCTTTGGGAACGATGCAAAGCCTACGTCGCAATCGCTCTCCCGGTTTATTTATTTTTTGCATTGCTCGATCGCCTCTATCAAGTCTACCGCTTTGGATTCAAATCAGTATTTGTTACCTACATCACGATCATCGGCCGCGAAACCAGAATGCGCAATCCTTCGCTGCCTCCGAATTATCCCTTTGAGACTCCCTGGCACGTCGGGTTCTTCGGGGCGCTCTTCACGCCGGAGAAGTCGATTTTCCTTTTTGATCCTTTGATCGTGCTGATGATTCTTCTATGCGTCGTCGCCTGGAAACGATTCAGCCCGGATGTTAAGGCGTACGCCATCATGAGTTGTCCGCTGCTGTTGGCGTACCTGAGTTTTTACGCCCGTTATACGGTTTGGAGCGGCGACTTCGCTTGGGGCGATCGCTACGTCTCGACTACTGTTGAGTTGGCGTCGCTGCTCGCAGTGCCTCTACTGCTCCGTCATCGCTCGCAACTGGCAAAGCCGATTTGGTTCATTGGATTGGCGCTGCTGGCAATCAGCACGGTGATTCAAGTGATGTCGCTGGCCTTCTGGTTGCCGCTGGAGATCTACCAGATGGAGACCCTTGGCCATCCGACTTTCGTGATCCTTCTGCGCGCGAAGAACATCGTTGCCTTCGCGTTGGGAAAGATGGACGCCTGGGGTCTGAACAACCATGCCATGACGGAAGATCCATGGGATTACGTCCACATCACCACATGGAATTTTCTGCCCTTCGTTCTGCGGCGAGTCGGAGTGGCGCCCATGTGGGTGGTGCATATTACATTCGTGGTGTGGAGCGCCGGACTCGCCGCGTTGGCGGCTACCCTCTGGCGAATCCGCGTCGTTCTTGACCGGTTAAGTCAGGGAAGTTCGCTCACGTCCTGAAGCAGCTCCCAACGTTGCAGTGCGATGGGGACATTTCCGTTGTTCCAGACAAAGTCGTTGAATTGCAAGATGGAGAAATTTTTGCCTTGGGTAAGGCGGGCATCGGAGAGCAGCTGCGTGATCTGGAGCTTGCCGATCTGGTAGGAGATGCCTTGCCCAGGCGTGCTGGCGAAGAAGGCTGCCTCGTCGAGTGCGGTCGCCCGGTCCATAGGGACTGTGCGAGCGAGATAATCGGCGCCCTGCTGCAGCGTGAACTCGCCTAGCGCAAGCTTCACGTCAACCTCCACGCGAAGCGCCCGTAGACGCATGAAGCTGTAGATGGTTTCGCGGGTATGCGGATTGTCGTCGAAAAACCCAGCCTGCAACATCATCTCTTCGGCGTAAAAACCCAGACCTTCGTTGGCGCCGGAGTCGTAGTAGTGGCGCCGTATCGGATCCGGGTTGTGCCAACCAAGGCACAGCTGGAAATAGTGCCCTGGCACGCCCTCATGAACCAGGATGGGCCGCGGATCGTGTGCCTGGGAAAGTTTAAAGAACCCGAGGTCCGGCCCCGGCACATGAATGTAACTGGTCCCATCCTGGTCGAGACGCGAAGGGCCTGTGAGGTCGTCGTTTTCTCCCATGTCCTCGAAGGGTTCGAGGTAAGGCGGGAGCTGAAGATTACGGTAGTGCTTCATCCATCCAGGCACATTGAGGATCTTCTGATCGACGAGAAAGGCACGAACCTTTTTTTCATCGACTTTTTCTGCTTCTATCTGTGCCGCTGCGTTGGGAAACAGGGGCGCGGGCGAGGCGCCGGCAAGACGGGTGTGCTGGTAGGCTTCGAAGGCGACCGCCCTGCTCCACTCCTGTTGGCTCATCGCCAGCAACTGCTCGGGCGTGTAGGGCATCAGCGCAACCTTGCGCAGGAAAAATAGGAAGTTATCGCGTCCGATGGCCGTGTCTTTGCGGGCGGTGGGTAATTTGGCCGTGAGCCACGCGCGGTATTGCGTGAGCGCTATTACCGCGGCGGGGATCGCTCCTTGCAGCGCCTGGTTGTTGGCCGCAGTAAGCTGCGGTGCGAGCGCCTTTCCGGTGCGTTGTAGGCGGTCGCCGACCTGATCCATGGAGTCGATAGCCAGCTGCACAAAAGGCTGTCTTAGATCAGTCAGGTTCTCCTGGGCAGCTTGAAGCGTTGCCGGGATCTGCTTAACGCGAGCCACAATCTCCTGCTGTCGCGCTTCAGAGAACGGTGGCGGCGGCAATAGAAGAATGAAGACCGAACCCAGCGTCTGGTCGACGTAGAATTGCGGGTTACGCTTCCAGCTCTGCTCGATGGATAGCTCCCAGCGTACGCGGGCCACTGCTGAGCCGAGGAGCCGGTAGTCCACTTGATCATGTACCGGGATTTGAGCCGAGGGGGCGAGAGATTTCCATCGTTGCTCAAAACCATCGAGATGGTGCAGCCGCTGGGTGATGGTCTGGGGCGACCAATCGACAACCAAGCCGGCCGGGCGCTCAATGCGCGGGATGTCGTCGTCGCTGAACGGCTGCTCTTGCGCTCTCCATTGCCAGAAGCTTTTGCTCAACTCACCCAGGCTTTCGGCGCGCGCACAAATACATTGGGCGAACAGCAAAGACACAACGGCCAGGTAACGCAAGAATGTCAAGAGCTGCTCCTTCTTCAATAGGGGCAGTGTATCCGAGCAGTGCCTTCCAAAGGCTAAGAACAAACCATCCGTGCGGGAATCTATCCGAACCACGGACCGATGGGTGGGCGGACCTCGATGTTTCTTTGCCAATAGGTTTGGAAATCTTCCGGTCTAGCGCCGTGGCATCCCACATCTCGCGAAATACGAGCGAGATGTGGGGCACCCGGCAGGCGGTGGCCGGGAAGAATCCCAACGTGGTTTGACAGAACTCCGCTGCTCCCTTAGGGTTTTGCATTGGTCGGGACGAATCGAACTGAGGTCAATATGGAAACACTTAAGGGACGAACTGCGCTGGTTACCGGCGCTTCGCGCGGGCTGGGCGCGGCCATTGCTTTGGAGTTGGGCGCAAGGGGGGCTAAGGTCGCTGTCAATTACTTTGCCAAGCGAGACCGCGCCGAGCAACTATGCGCGCAGATCAAGCAACAGGGCGGGGAAGCCACTGCTTACTATGCCGATGTCCGCCTGGAGGCGGATGTCGAGCAGATGATCCGCGCAGTTGAGCAGACTTATCAGCAGATCGACATCGCCGTGATCAATGCCACCGGTCCGCAACCGTTCCTGACCATCGAACAACAGACCTGGGGGAGATACCTCGACCAACTGGAGTTCTTTGTGAAGTCCCCGCTGCTTATCTTGCAGCGCGTCGTAGCCGGCATGAAAAGCCGCGGCTTCGGACGAATCATACAAATCGGGAGCGAAGTATTCGAACTCGGCAACCCGATGTTCGCTCATTATGTCGCGGCCAAAGCTGCGCAGTTGGGCCAAACACGGTCTTGGGCCCGCGAACTTGGTCCAACCGGCATCACGGTAAACCTGGTCGCTCCAGGCTGGATTCCCACCGAGCGCCATTTGCATTCCACCCAAGCGGAGATCCATTCCTATACCGAGAAGGTTCCGATGAAGCACATGGGTACTGCCGAAGACGTGGCCAATACGGTGGCTTTCCTGGCCAGCGATGCAGGCAGATTCATTACCGGGCAGAAGATCTCGGTGAACGGCGGCAATACTGTGGAGTAGCTTCAGGCCATCGTGTGGAGCGTCGGGCTGACGATCAAAGGAGCCTCAGTCAACGCCTCAACCTCGGCAACGGAAACGCCGGGAGCGATCTCATCGAGCACCAGCCCGTCCGGAGTTACGCTGATCCAGGCCAACTCGGTGGCGATGAAATCGACCACGCCGACCCCGGTCAGTGGCAATCGGCAAGCATTGAGGATTTTAGGCCGGCCATCACGCGTGGTGTGCTCCATGGCCACGATGACACGCCGTGCACTGGCTACCAGATCCATCGCGCCGCCCATGCCTTTGACCATTTTGCCGGGAATAATCCAGTTGGCCAGGCTCCCGTGGGCGTCGACCTCCATGGCGCCCAGGATGCTGAGGTCGATGTGACCTCCGCGGATCATGGCGAAGGCATCGGCGCTGGAAAAAAAGGACGTTCCAGGCAGCACCGAGACCGTCTCCTTGCCGGCGTTGATCAGGTCGGGGTCCACTTCTTCTTCCAGAGGATAGGGCCCGATGCCCAACATACCGTTTTCCGATTGCAGGACTACTTCGACACCCGGTGGAACATGGTTGGCGACCAGAGTGGGCATGCCGATGCCGAGGTTCACGTAGTAGCCGTCGCGGAGTTCCTGTGCGACCCGCTTGACGATGCGATTACGCTTCTCAATCTCCTGCATTCGGTCTCCTCACCGTCCGGCGTTCAATGCGTTTTTCGCAGGATGTGCACTGGAAAATGCGTTTGACGTAGATGCCAGGGGTCACAATCGCGTCAGGATCCAGTTCGCCCGGCTCTACCAGCTCTTCCACCTCGGCGATGGTGATACGCGCAGCCGTGGCCATCATGGGGTTGAAATTGCGCGCTGTCCGGCGGTAGATCAGGTTGCCTAAACGATCTCCCTTCCACGCCTTAACCAACGCGAAGTCTGCTTTGAGCGCGCTCTCCAGCAGGTAGTCACGCCCATCGAAGGTGCGCTGCTCTTTGCCCTCGGCGACCAGCGTGCCCACTCCGGCGGGGGTATAGAAAGCTGGAATGCCCGCTCCGCCGGCACGGATCCGCTCCGCCAGCGTGCCTTGCGGGACCAATGACACCTTGAGGGTGCCGGCGATCACCAGCTTTTCCAGCAGCATGTTTTCGCCCACGTAGCTGCCGGTGTGCGAGGCGACCATACCTGCCTCCAGCAGCAGGCCGAGGCCGAAGCCATCGACACCCATATTGTTGGAGATGGTGTGCAGGCCGGTCACTCCGCGGTGCACCAGGGCGGCAATTGCGTTTTCTGGAATGCCGCAAAGCCCAAATCCCCCTAACATTACGGTTGCGCCTGAGGGAATGTCGGCAACGGCTGCGTCGGGAGTGGCGAAGACCTTATTCATAGATGCGCACGGTGAGTCTACCCATTCCACCACAAAAATGTCTTGCTCAGCCAAGCCTGGCCGCGACCATTTAGGATTTAGCTTGTCACGAAGGGAACCACGTGGGTACTGAACGTCAAGCCTCCCCGGGAGAGCGCTTCCGGTCCGCTGTCAAGCAGGAGCATCCATTGCAGGTGATCGGCGCCATTAACGCCTACACGGCGCGCATGGCGCAGGCGACGGGCTTTCGTGCCCTCTACCTTTCGGGTGGAGGAGTGGCGGCCAACTCCCTCGGAATGCCCGACCTCGGTATCAGCAATATGGAAGATGTGCTGATCGACGCTCGCCGCATTACCGACGTCACCACCCTGCCGTTGCTAGTCGACATTGACACGGGTTGGGGAAGCGCCTTCAACATCGCCCGTACGATCCGCTCGATGGAGCGTGCTGGAGTCGCCGCGGTGCATATCGAAGACCAGGTAGGCGCCAAGCGCTGCGGCCACCGGCCGGGGAAGGAAGTGGTTCCGGCGGAGGAAATGGTCGATCGCATCAAGGCCGCGGTCGATGCCCGCACCGATCAGGACTTCGTGATCATGGCGCGTACCGACGCGCTGGCAGGAGAGGGGCTGGCGGCTGCGCTCGATCGCTGTTCCGCTTACGTCGCCGCCGGCGCGGATATGATCTTTGCCGAGGCGGTCACGGATTTGGCCCTGTACCCACGCTTCAAAGAGAGGGTGGGCGCGCCTATCCTGGCCAACATCACTGAGTTCGGACAAACACCGCTTTACACCACGCAGCAGCTGGGCGCCTCTGGAGTGGACATTGTCCTATTCTGCTGCTCCGCTTACCGGGCCATGAATGCCGCGGCGCTTAAGGTGTACCATGCCATCCGGACAGAGGGCACGCAGAGCAATGTGCTCAGCCTGATGCAGACCCGCGCCGAACTCTACGAGTTTCTCGGCTACTATGCCTACGAGCAGAAGCTCGATCAGCTCTTTGAAGAAACTAAGCGCAGTTGAACGCCAGGGAGAAGCGACCAATTATGGCCACCACCGTTGACCAGCAGCAAGCAGCTTTCAAACCGAAAAAATCTGTTGCCCTCTCCGGAACGCCGGCCGGCAATACGGCCCTGTGCACCGTAGGACGAACCGGCAACGATCTGCACTATCGCGGATATGACATCGCCGACCTGGCCGCCCACTGCGAGTTTGAAGAGGTGGCTTACTTATTGCTGCGGGGCAAGCTGCCGAACGCCACCGAGCTGGCGGCTTACAAGCAAAAGCTGAAGCGGCTGCGAGGCCTGCCGGCCAACGTCTGCATGGTGCTGGAACAGCTTCCCGCCGCGACTCACCCCATGGATGTGCTGCGTACCGGCGTCTCTGCCTTGGGCTGCACGCTGCCGGAAAAAGACGACCATAACCCCGCCGGCGCTATTGAGTGCGCGGATATACTGCTCGCCACCTTGGGCTCCATGCTGCTTTACTGGCATCACTTCAGCCGCAACGGACGAAGCATCGATGTGGAGTCGGGACAAGACACGCTGGCCGGGCACTTTCTCGAGCTGCTTCATGGGGAAGCCCCTAGTGAGCAATGGATTCGCGCCATGCAGGTCTCGCTCGTCCTTTATGCCGAGCACGAGTTCAATGCCTCCACGTTTACCGCCCGCGTCATTGCCGGCACCGGCTCCGATATGTACTCCTGCATTACCGGCGCCATCGGCGCGCTGCGCGGGCCCAAGCATGGGGGAGCCAATGAGGTTGCCCTGGAGATTCAGCAGCGCTACATCTCTCCCGATGAGGCGGAGCGGGATGTACGCGCCCGCCTGGAAAAAAAAGAGGTCGTAATTGGCTTCGGTCATCCCGTCTATACGGTCAGCGATCCACGCAATGCCATCATCAAGAAGATTGCTCTGGAACTAGCTGAATCCACCGGCGACTTCGCCATGTACCGCATTGCCGAGCGCCTCGAAGCCGTGATGTGGGAGGCCAAGCGCATGTTCCCCAACCTGGATTGGTTCAGCGCTGTGTCCTATCACCTGATGGGTGTGCCGACGGCGATGTTCACCCCGCTCTTTGTGCTGGCCCGTACCTCCGGTTGGAGCGCTCATATCCTCGAGCAGAGAGCCGATGGCAAGATCATCCGCCCTGCAGCGAACTACACCGGGCCTGAGGATCTTCCGTTCATTCCCATTGCAAAACGAGCCTAGGGATTTCTCCCGGAGATAAGAATGTCCGTCCATGCCACCGGGGAGCGTCCCCCTTATGACCAGGTTCTGGTCGATATTGCCGAGTATGTTTGTAGTTACACCATCGAGAGCGAGCTGGCTTACGTCACCGCGCGCAACTGCCTGATCGACACTCTGGGCTGCGGCCTTGAGGCGCTTGAGTATCCGGCTTGCACCAAACTGCTGGGGCCAGTGGTGCCGGGAACCGTCGTGCCCAACGGCGCCAAGGTTCCAGGGACGGCTTTTCAGCTTGACCCGGTCCAGGCTGCCTTCGACATCGGGGCCATGATTCGCTGGCTGGATTTCAACGACACCTGGCTGGCCGCCGAGTGGGGTCACCCGTCTGACAACCTGGGCGGCATCCTCGCCGTTGCCGACTGGCTCTCACGCACTGCCATTGCCGACGGCAAAACTCCGCTAACCATGCGCGCGGTGCTCACGGCCATGATTAAGGCACATGAGATCCAGGGCTGCCTCGCGCTCGAGAACTCGTTCAACAAAGTTGGCCTTGACCACGTGGTTCTGGTCAAAGTGGCCTCGACCGCTGTGGTCGCTCAGATGCTCGGTCTTAGTCACGACCAGATCCTCGATGCGTTATCGCTGGCCTGGGTCGACGGCCAAAGCCTGCGGACGTATCGCCATGCACCGAATACCGGCTCGCGCAAGAGCTGGGCGGCCGGCGACGCCACCAGCCGTGCCGTTCGCCTTGCGCTCATGGTGCGTGCCGGAGAGATGGGCTATCCCTCGGTGCTGACTGCGAAGGGCTGGGGATTTTACGATGTGCTCTTTCGCGGGCGCCCCTTCGCGTTCCAGCGGCCTTATGGCTCTTATGTGATGGAGAATGTCCTCTTCAAGATCAGTTACCCGGCGGAGTTCCATGCGCAGACTGCCGTCGAGGCCGCCATGGCGCTGCGAGCCAGGCTGCTTGCTGCCGGCAAGTCCGCAGAGGATATCAGATCGATCGAGCTGCGCACCCACGAAGCTTGCCTGCGCATCATCGATAAGAAGGGACCGCTCAATAACCCTGCCGACCGCGACCACTGCGTGCAATACATGGTTTCTGTGCCTATCATCTTTGGGCATTTGACCGCCTCGGATTATGAGGATTCCTTTGCCGCCGATCCGCGCATCGATGCGTTGCGGGAGAAGATGCAGTGCAGAGAAGAAGCCGCCTTTACCGCCGACTACCACGATCCGGAGAAGCGTTCGATCGCCAATTCGCTTACGCTTTCACTCAGCGATGGGAGCACGTTTACTGAGACAGTCGAGTATCCCCTGGGCCACCGCCGCCGTAGAAGCGAGGGGATCCCTCTGCTCGAAGCAAAGTTCCGCACCAACCTCGGACGCCGGTTTTCACCGCAGCGGCAGCAGGCAATACTTGAGGCCTCGCTTAACCAGCAGGCACTTGAGCGTATGCCGGTGCAGGAGTACGTGGACCTGTATGCAGTGTGAGACTGTGTTTAGAGTAGTCTGCGATCGTAGAGGAAGGGCACTAGCCGTCGCTGCCGAACCATTCTCGCGGCATCGGGATGTAACGGGTTCAGCATGACGTTGTTCTCTTGTGGCACTAGCACCGAAGGGATAAGCATGACCGCAGCCCGGCCTTCCGCAATGAAGCGATCGCCTATCCTCCTGAGTGCGGCTGGCTCAGGATATTCTTTCCAATTTTCAGGGAGTGCGGGGGTGGGCGTAATCGCTAGCTCGTCCGGAATTTCCAGTGTTGCGATGACGAGGTCATCTGGCATGAGCGCCAATTCGATGTGCACTCGATATTCAAGAATTGCGAGAGAGCGGTGCGTTGCCGCGTAGCAAAGACGCGTGCCGATGCTCGACCAGCGGCCTCCAAAGAGGAAGGATCCTTCTCCATCAAAGGGGTCCTTGCCGGCAAATTTCCGGCGAGTAACCCGGTAGACCTCCACCTAACTCACACCGCCGTAGGCTATGCGTCCTAGAACCTGCTCGACCCGGCGCACGCCAATCTCGGTCTCCAGCGCTCGGAGCGGGGTTTGGTTGCCAAGAACTTGATTCGCCTCTCTGAGCCAACGCTGGGCCTTCTTACGATCACCGATCGCCACTTCCGCCAATGCCAAAATCGAGGCGAAACGGTAGACCCGATCGGAATCTCCCGGAGCCAAGCGGTTGCGGCGTTCCAGCATGCGCATCAGTGTGCTTTTGGGTATGGCAAGGCTGCCCGCCAACTCCATAACCGTGAAGCCCCAGTTCTCGCGAAAATTCTTGAGGACAGAAGCAGGAAGACCTTCGCGAAGCAGCCGCTCCATCTCGCTTTCGGAGCGTACCTTTACGCCAATCGCGTCTTTACCACCCAACTGTTCAAAGACCTGATCTATGGATGCCTGCATCATTCGCTTAATTGTACCAAATGAGACTAGTTGAGGTCCCATTTGAGGCAACTGGCAAGACAAGACAGCGGGTGGCATCTCGCCACGATGCAGGATTCGCGGCCTTCGCCGGTGACTATAATTCCGGAATGCCTTTGAGCAGAAGAGCTTTCGTTTCTGGAATGCTTGCCACTCCACTCGCAGCCGCCTATGCGTCGTTTGCCGCAACTGCTGCGCCGATGAAGATCACGCGGATTGAGACGGTTTACTGGAAGTCTCCGGAAGATGCTCCTTTTAGGCCGAATTGGACCTGGCTTAAGATCGATACTGATGCGGGGATCTCCGGCATAGGAGAAACCTATCCACGAAACGCGGTAGAAGCTGCGATGGTGCACACCATTGCCCCTTCGTTGATTGGCCGTGACCCTCGGGATATTGAACGGATTTGGGCCGACCTCTACCGCGCATTCGATTTCCAGATTGCCGGGGGCACTGAGATGCGTGTGTTGAGCGCCCTGGATCTGGCCTTCTGGGATTTGCTGGGAAAATCGCTGAACGCGCCGGTCTACCGGCTGATCGGCGGCAAAGCGAATCCCCAGATCCGCCTGTACAACACCTGCTTCCCCTATAAGTACGATTTCAATCGCGAGCCGGAGAAGATCATGCGCGAGCTGATTGATACGCGAGGCATCAAGGGCATCAAGATCTGGCCCTTCGACGGCGCCGCCTTGCGCAATAGGAACGAGTACATTACCTGGCAGGATATCGACGAGGCACTGGTTCCGGTAAAAAAGCTGCGTGATGGCTTCGGTGACGAGATCGAGATTGCCATCGAGTTTCACGGGCAATGGAATCTGACTTCCGCCATCCGCATCGCCCACGCTCTCGAACCTTATAAGCCCATGTGGCTGGAAGATATGCTGATGCCGGGTAACTACGACCAATATCATCAGCTCGCGATCGCAACCTCTCTACCGCTCACTGTTGGCGAACGCATGGCGGGCAAGATGCAGTTTGAGCGATTACTGGAGTCGCGGACGCCGAAGTATGTGATGTTCGATGTGACTTGGTGCGGCGGTTTGACCGAGGCACGCAAGATCGCTGCGCTCGCCGATGCCCAGGAGTTGCCGATTGCTCCGCATACGGCCGGAGGACCACTGCTGTTCTATGCGTCGACGCATCTCACGACCGCGTCACCCAATGTATGGATCCAGGAAAGCTGCCAGAGGTTTTATGAGCACGACTGGCCTTTAATGCTGGAGAATCCTATTGTTCCCAAAGAGGGCGCAGTGCAGGTTCCGGAGGAGAGTGGCTTCGGCATGCGGATCAAACCAGAAGCGTGGAACCACCCGGCATCTGTTCACGCAGTTTCAGGCCATGCTTAATTAGCAACCAGAACGAAGTCCGATGTATAGCTAGCTCTACCAATGTTGACCATCGCCGGAGGAGAAACGTGGGCCGAGCCGTTGCTGCGCTACTCATCTTTAGCCTTACCAATACACTGAATGCGCAACAGGCCGCTACCGCGCTTGCTGGTTTTACTACCCAGAGTGCGCCGGACGAAGCAAGCTGGGAGCAGCGTTTCAAATCGTTGCCCGATCCGCAGCGCATGCGCGCCAACATGGAGCGCCTCAGCGCGCGTCCCCATCATGTTGGGTCGCCGTATGACAAAGAGAATGCGGAGTGGATACTGGCGCAATATAAGCAGTGGGGATGGGATGCCCACATTGAAGAATTTCAGGTTCTCTTTCCTACTCCCAAATTGCGGCTGCTGGAGATGGTCGCACCCACTCCCTTCACAGCGAAGCTGGAGGAGCCCGCGGTAGCCATCGATCCAACCTCGAAGCAAAAGGATGAGCAGCTACCCACGTATAACGCTTATTCCCCCGACGGGGATGTGACCGCGCCCCTGGTTTACGTGAACTACGGTCTGGTGGCCGATTACGAGGAGCTTGCCCGGCACGGCGTCTCGGTCAAAGGAGCGATCGTCATTGCCCGGTATGGTGAATCCTGGAGAGGCATCAAGCCTAAAATTGCCGCGGAGCACGGCGCCATTGGCTGCATCATTTATTCCGACCCCGCCGACGACGGGTACAGCGAGCAAGTGGTTTTTCCCAAGGGTCCTATGCGCCCGCCTGAAGGGGTGCAGCGGGGCAGTGTGATGGACGCACCGCTCTACCCGGGTGACCCGCTCACCCCTGGAGTCGGGGCGACCAAGGAGGCCAAGCGCCTCAAGCTGAAGGACGCCCAATCCATTGCCAAGATTCCTGTTCTTCCCATTTCTTACGGTGACGCGCAGCCGCTGCTTGCTGCTCTCGGAGGTCCGGTCGCACCGGCAAATTGGCGTGGAGCCCTGCCCATTACCTATCGCTTGGGACCTGGTCCAGCCAAGGTTCATTTGAAGCTGGCATTCAACTGGGACCTAAAACCCGTTTACGACGTGATCGCTACCATGCGCGGATCGGAGGAGCCCGATCTTTGGGTGCTGCGTGGCAACCATCACGATGCGTGGGTGAATGGCGCGGATGATCCGGTTTCCGGTCAGGTTGCATTGCTGGAAGAGGCGCGTGCGCTTGGGGAACTTGCCAAACAAGGATGGAAGCCGAAACGCACGATCATTTACGCCTCCTGGGACGGTGAAGAACCCATGCTTCTCGGTTCTACCGAGTGGGTAGAAGAGCATGCGGACGAACTGCGGCAGCATGCTGCCGTTTACATCAACAGCGACGACAATGAGCGCGGCTATCTTGATGTGGAGGGGTCGCATTCACTGCAGTCGTTCATGAACGGCGTCGCCAAAGATGTCGAAGACCCTGAATCGAAGGTCTCTGTCTTCAAGCGTCAGCAGGCTTATTTTCTGCTGCATGGGACACCGGCGCAGCATGCCGAGGCGCGGGCCGGCGGCGACCTGAGCATCGGCGCTCTCGGTTCGGGTTCGGACTTCAGTCCCTTTATTGACCATGTCGGCGTGGCCACCATCAATCTTGAATTCACAGGAGAAGATCCGTCGGGCAACTATCACTCCATCTACGACGACTTCTACTGGTACTCGCATTTCTCCGATTACGATTTTGTGTATGGCCGCGCGCTCGCGCAGACCGCGGGTATAGCCGTCTTGCGCATGGCTGATGCCGACATCATGCCCTATGATTTTGAGGGCCTTTCGCATACCGTGGCGCAGTACATCGACGAGGTGAAAGCGCTGCTCGAGACCCGTCGCAAGCAAGCGGAAGAGATCAAACAGAATCTGAAGGATGGCGTGTACCAGGCGGCCAACGATCCGCGAGATCCCACGATCGCACCGCCGGCGGAAGAGATTCCGCCGTACCTCAACTTCGCTCCGCTTGATAATGCCGCCACCGCTCTGAGGCAGGCGGCCGCGCATTACAGCAAGGCGCTCGCCAGCGCGCAGGGCAAGCCGCTGGCGCAGGATCGGTTGAATATATTGAATCAGAACCTTGCCTTGGCGGAGAGGAAGCTTACCAACGGGCAAGGTTTGCCGCGCCGGCCGTGGATGCAGCACGTGCTCTATGCTCCTGGGTGGTATACGGGCTACAGCGCCAAGACGTTGCCCGGCGTACGAGAAGCCATCGAGCAGGGCCGCTACCCCGAAGCAGATGAGCAGATTGTGCAGGCCGCCCGCGCGCTTCAAGATGAGGCGGCATGGATTGAGCAATTGGCCAAAGAGCTTTAACTGATCGATTCGCAAAAAGCTATGGTGGGCTTCGCCCGTCTTGTTCAGCCCACGTACGCTGAGGCGAACGTGGGGCACCCGTCCAGTTCCTATTGGGTTCGGCTAGAGGGACGGTTCTCACGCAGACGCTTTAGAGCTTGAGCGTCGCTCTCCCAAAAAGCACCAAAGCATTAACTCGGGGCCCCCGCTGCCGGGGGCTTATATTAATGAATGGATCAGAGCGCAGATGCGAGGCGATGGGAATGGTGTGGGAAATGGCGGGCAGCTTTAAGAAACCCTTGATCAAAACGTTGTTGTTTGGGTTATTGACTTCGCAGGGTTATGCGCAGGTTCACTATGAGCCGACGCTTGAGTCGCTCAACCAACACCCGCTGCCACAGTGGTATGCCGATGCCAAGCTGGGTATCTTTGTCCATTGGGGTCTGTACTCGGTTCCAGGATGGGCTCCCTTATCGCACCCCGAACACGACTTCCGCAACGTCGACTACATCAAGTACAACCCCTACGCCGAGTGGTACTACAACGTGATGCGCATTGATGGCTCGCCCACCCAGGCTTACCATCGCGAACACTACGGCGCCAACTACAACTACTACAACTTCGCTCCGATCTTCGACCAGGAGAGCATGAAGTGGAAGCCGGAGCAATGGGCAAGCATTTTCCACGATGCCGGCGCAAAGTACGTGGTGCTCACCACCAAGCACCATGAAGGATTTACGTTGTGGCCCAGCTCCATTCCGAACCCTACGCTTCCCAAAGACCGGCAGCATGCCACACGCGATATCGTGGGCGAACTCACGAGCGCGGTTCGCAAGGACGGCATGCGCATGGGACTCTACTATTCCGGTGGTTATGATTGGACGTTTGTTCCGGGCCCCATCCGAACGCCCGCGGACTATCAGACGGTGAAGCCCCAGAGCGAGGCCTACGGAAAATATGCTGACGCGCAGATTAAAGAGCTGATCGTGCGCTATCATCCGGCGGTTTTGTGGAACGACATTGACTGGCCCAAGTCCGGCCACCCGCTCGAAATCATGGCCGACTATTACAACACCGTGCCGGATGGGGTAGTGGACGACCGTTTCGGCGTCAAGCATTCCGACTTCACTTCACCGGAGTACGAGAAGGTGGATAAAATTCAGCCGACAAAGTGGGAAGAGTGCCGCGGTCTTGGCCGTTCCTTTGGCTACAATCGCGCTGAGGGCGAGGCAGAGACCATCGCCCCCGACGCACTGATTTATCTGCTGGCGGATATTGTCAGCAAGAACGGCAATCTGCTGTTGGATGTTGGCCCCGAGGTGGATGGAACCATCCCACCGGTACAGATGGAACGATTGCGCGCACTGGGCGCATGGTTGCACCAGAACGGCGAAGCGATCTACGGCACGCGACCGTGGACCCGGGCGACCGGCAAAAGCAGCGAAGGCATCGACGTGCGCTTTACGCGAAAGAACGGCAACCTCTATGCCATCCTCCTGGGCAAACCCCAGCATCCCGAAGTTACGCTGCTGAACGTGAAGGCCAAGCCTGGAAGTGCACTCCACCTGCTGGGTGACACGCAACCGCTCAAGTGGAATGCGGAAGGCGAGAACCTCAAGGTCGAGCTGCCAACATCCCTTCCTGGCCAGTACGCATATGTGCTGCGGCTTCAGGTTGTCGCCGCACCTTAGCTTTTTCGTCAGACCAACTGGTGTTCGCGCATGACTCGCCTGGCGTAGGTCAAGTCTCTGCGCATGGCTGCAATTAACTCCTGCTTGGGAATGGTAAGTGTCTTGTTGCCGTTCTCGGCGCCCCCAAGCCCGGAATACTCAAAGTGGAGTTGCACCGGTCCGGAGAAGCCGTTCGCTTTGACAATGGCGAAGAACCCGGAGAAATTAACCATGCCGTCGCCCATGGGGCACCAGTGCGGAACCCAGGCATTTTCGATACCGAGCGACTTGTCATAGGGGTCGTGATGGATATTCTTCCCCCTGTTCTGTTGCCAGGTAAAGTCCTTGAGAGCGATTCCTCGCATTTGATGCTTAACCAGGCGAGAGCTTGCGATCCAACCACCATAGCCGCCTTCGACGGTCGCGTGGCCGATGTCGTAGTTGACTCCAATCCATTGTGGGTCGAGCCCCTGGAAGAGCGTCCAAAGATCCCAAATAGGAGCGCCCACGAGTCCCGGTCCGGAATGGGTGTGGTACATGCCGCAAATCTGATGTTCCTGGTTTAGTTCGGCCAGCGCTTTCGCCTGCGGCTTTAATTCATCGAGCCTTTCACTGATACCCTGGTTGGCCGGATAGGTTAACCCTCCCCAGCGGTAATGACGGATGCCCAGCTGCCTGGCTGTTTTCAAAATGGCCTCGGCATGCGGTGTTTGCATGCTGGTAATCTCGGTCGAGACCATCGGGACCGTTAGGCCGACGCGGCGAACCGCCTCCACTGCTGCCGGAAGGTCGGCCTCCACGCGTTCGGGTAAAACGTGACCGCCGGTGCGAACGGTAAGATCAACGCCGTCAAATCCAATATCTCTTGCGATGGCAGCGGCCTCAGCGACGGTGGTCCACTGCAAATGTTTGGAGAAGACACAGATCTTCAGTTTTTCTGGCGCTCCGTCCGTGGGTAGGGCCGTGTCTTTGGCGAGTGCGCGGAAGGCGCCGGACATAGCTGCGCCCATCAGAAGCGTGCGGCGCGACATCATATTTGGTTCGGAATCGCTCATCATGTGAGGTCCTCATGGAGGCGTTACGTCAGCAGCAGAGGTGTATAAAACATATGGAGTATTATCACTATCCAAATTGCATAGCAATGGCGGGGTAAAGAATGCTTGTTTCCCTAAGCGGCCAAGTGGTCGTGATTGTTGGTGCGTCGAGCGGTACAGGCCGTGCGGCGGCAGTGCTCTTCGCGCGCGAGGGGGCGAAGGTCGTGGCTGGTGCTCGCCGCGAAGACCGTTTGGAATCTCTCCAGGACGAACTGGCGAGTGAACAGCTCGACATTATCGTGCGCCGAGCTGACGCCTCCAAAGTAGAAGACATGCAGCAGCTGGCGCAAACAGCGCTGGAAAAATTCGGAAGGATCGATATCCTGGTCTTCGCCAGCGGGACCAATACCAAGGAGCGGGCGATGGAGCGGCTCACCCCGGAAATATGGAACTCGCTCATCGATACAAATCTCAATGGAGCCTTCTACGCCACACATGCAATTTTACCCTCCATGCGCAAGGCGGGTTCGGGTCATCTGATCTACATCTCATCGATCAGCGGGCTATTGCCGGATGTGTCCGGCGCTGCTTATCAAGCCTCCAAGCGCGGAGTTGTCGCCCTGGCCCATGCGATTCGCATGGAAGAGAAGCAGAACGGCATCAGAACGTGCGCTATCTGTCCTGGTCTCATCAATACGGAATTGCTGGACAAGAGGCCGGTGAAGCCGTCCCCCGAAGTGCTGGCGAAGGCTTTGCAGGCGGAAGATGTTGCGCAAGTGATTTTATTTGTCGCGAAATTGCCAGCCCATGCGTCGGTGCCGGAGATGCAGGTGCTGCCGACATTTCAATAGCTTCCATTAGAAAAAGGCTCGCATGGATTTAAAAGGAAAGGTTTGTCTAGTCACCGGGGGAACCAGCGGTATCGGCGCCGCCACTGCGCTCACACTCGCACGCAAGGGCGCTCACGTCGCAGTCGTGGCCAGAAGGCTCGCGCCGCTGCCGGAGGATCTTCTCTCTGCTATCGAGAGACACGGCACGACGGCACGCTCACTCGAAGCAGACGTCGCTGACCCTGCAGCTTGCCGTAAAAGTGTCGAGCAGGTAGTCAAAGACTTTGGCCGCCTCGATGTGCTCGTGCACTCCGCCGGAGGGCCCGTGCCGGGAAGCTTTTATGCGGTCACGGATGAGAGCTGGATGAACGCCTTCGCGGTTCACGTGCACTCCATCTTTCACCTTGCCCGGGCTGCCGCGCCGCACATGGCGCAGCAGGGCGGGGGAGCGATCATTCTGCTAGGATCGGCCGCCGGCCTGCGCGGTTGCCTGGGTGCGGCTGCTTACGGCGTGGTGAAAGGCGCTTTGCCGCAGTTCGCCCGCGTCCTCGCCCGTGAACTTGCCGAGCAGCGCATTCGTGTCAACTGCATCTCTCCGGGTGTAATTCGCACTCCTTTTCATGATTCTCTTTCCCCTGAGCAGGCGAGGAACAACATCGAGAATCGCATCCCGTTGCATAAAGAAGGCAAGCCAGAGGATGTTGCGGAGCTGATCACCAGCGTGGTGGAAAATGACTTCATCACCGGCGAGAACATGGTCATCGATGGGGGAATGACCATGCGCATCGTCTAAGGTAATGCCGGTGCGAGCTCTTCGGTTTTCGGCAGCGTCCATACCAGCCATGCGGAGAGCAATGGAATGATTCCGAATAGTACGAACGTTGGCTCAAAGGAATACCGCTGCACCAGCCAACCGGTGACCAGGCTGAAGAGCATGCCTCCGAAGCCTGCGCCCATGCTGGCGAAGCCCCAAATGGAGGCGACCGCTCCTTTGGGAAACACATCTCCGGGAACGGCGAGCAAATTCGCAAGTGCGCCGGTGTAGCCGAAGGTCGCGACCGATATCAGCGCGATGCACCCGGCAGCGCTCTTGCTTTCGCCCACGAAGACAGCAGACGTCATCAGCAAAGAAAAGATGAGAATGGCAACGCGCCGTGTGGTGGCTGCTGTTCTACCAAAGCGGAGCAAGGTAGTGAACACGACTCCTCCCGCCAGGTTGCCGATGGCCGCGGTGAGGAAGGGTATCCAGGCCGTCTCGCCAATCTGCCGCATGGAGAAGCCGTGCACGACCTTCAAGTATTGCGGGACCCAGAAAATATAGAAGTACCAGGCTGGATCGCTGAAAACCTTGGAGAGAGTGAACTGCCAAAGAAATTTGGATTGCAATAGAGTTTTAAGCGGTAGACGGTCTGTTGTGTCGGATTGCCCGAGGGCCTTCAGGCCTTTCCGTCCTGGATAGAAGCGGAGAAATGCCGCCAGCCAGAGGAACCCGAGTAACCCCACGGCAAGAAATGCTGTTCTCCACCCGGAACTCAGCAGGATCCACGCCAGCAAGGGAGGCGCAAGAATCGCTCCCACGGATGAGCCGCTGTTGAAGATGCCTGACGCGAGCGATCGCTCTTCTGCGGGAAACCACTCCGCGACCAGCTTCACCCCGGCCGGATAGTTGCCTGCCTCTCCCATGCCGAGCAGGAAGCGGAAGATGCCCAGGCTGAGAGCTCCAGCGGAAAGTGCACACAGCATCTCTGCCGCCGACCACCAGGCCATGGTGCATGCATAGCCGGTCTTGGTTCCCAGCCGGTCCAACAAGCGGCCGGAGATGCCATTCGCCACCGTGTATGCGAGCATGAACGCAGAAACAATGTAGGAATAGCGCTCCGCAGAGATGTGGAATTCTTCCAGCAGCACGGGCGCCATCACCGACAAAGTCTGCCGGTCGAGGTAATTGATAACTGTCGCTAAAAACGCAAAACTCAGAAGCAGCCACTTGGTTCGGTCTCTTGCGATCTGCGTCTGCATCGCTTGCAGTTTTATCGCACGTTCGTCTCTACAGTCCAACAGGGTTGCAAATTAGCCTTTTGGTCGGTGCTCGATCGAGGGCAGTTTGTTAAGTGTGGGAATTCTCTTTGGTTGACCCTCTCCATACACCTTGTCATTCCGATGCCTGCGTGAGACCACCGATCGAGAAGGAGCCCGGCAGAGTCTATGCCGCGGTAGAACCCAAAAAGAATTGGACGAGTACCCCTCGTTCTCTCGCGAAGGCCGGGTGCCCCATATCTCGCTCGTTTTTCGCGAGATGTGGGATGCCAATGCTTTCTCCCTCTAACTCTCGATTCATCCGATGCACTTAGCGGTCAACATCGGTGGAATCCCACATCTCGCGAAAAACGAGCGAGATATGGGGCACCCGGCCTTCGTGAGGGAATCTGAGGGGGCGGCCACCTTGGCCCGCGTTCTTTTTAACGCATTCAACAAGTTGCTCTGTTCCGAAGACGTTCGTCCGCTAACATGCATTCTCTCCGCGCATCTGCAACCGCTCACTCCGCCCGCAGCGCCTCCGTCGGGTTTACGGAAGCCGCTCTTCTTGCAGGCAGAAGCGCTGCGCCGAGAACGACAAAACCCGTAACCGCCATGGCCACGAGGAAGCTGGCAGGGTCGAGAGCGTTGAAGCCGTAGACCTGCGTGCGCAGCAGGCGCGAGACAGCAAAGCATAAGGGCAGCCCTACGGCGAAACCGGCCAAGGCAATCCATAGGCTCTCGCGCAGAACCATGCCCAGTACGATCGCACGAGTGGCTCCGACCGCCATACGCACGCCGATCTCTCCTGTCCTGCGCTGCACGCGATAGGCGAGGGTCCCATAGATCCCGGTGGCCACCAGGAAAGCGGCCAGCAGGCCAAAGCCGAGTGCCAGTCGTGAAAACAGCCGGGGTGCGAGGTAGGACTCTTCGAATTGAGCGGCCTGGGTCAGGGGCTTTTGCAGCGGCATGTTGGGATCCAGCTCGCGCGTGGCGCGCTCAATGGCCGGCAATAAAGCCGTCGGGGAACCTGCGGCGCGCACCTCGACTGTGATCTGTCCCGTCATACCGCGCTGGGCGAGGGCATAGAAGACCATGGGCACGGCGCCCTCGGCCACGCGCGCGTATTTGCTGTTCTTTACAACGCCTACGATCTCTGAGCCTGGATGATCGTCGATCCGGTGTCCTAACGCTCCGTTTTTGAGGAAGCGCCGAACGAACTCCTCATTGACCACCACAACACCTGGCCTGTCCGCAGTGTCCGCGCCGGTAAAGCCGCGGCCTTGCAGCAAGGGGATGCCCATGGTCTGAAAGAATCCGGGGCTGACATCGTTGTAGTGGGTCTCCAAACGTGAGCCGGACGCGTCGCGCGGCTCGACTCCGTCCAGGGTAAAGCCTTCGGTGGCGTTCCAACTCAAGCCAGGCCGGCTGCGGACCAGCGATGCTGCCTGGACGCCGGGAATCGCCTGGATGCGATCGAGCAGACGGCGATAGAAGACGAGTGCCTCGGCATCGCTCGAAATGTTTTGCGGAGTTACGTCGAAGACCAACAGGCTTTGCGCCTGCATTCCCAGGTCCTGCCGCTCGTAGTTCAAGAGGCTGCGCACGGTGAGCGACGAGGCCGCCAGCAGTGCGAGGCACATGGCGATTTGCAACGCCATGGCGGCGTTGCCGCCCCGGACCCGGCCGCGGCTTTGGCTCATGTTCTGGCTGCTGCTCTTCAGTTCCTGTTCGATGGCGATGCGCATGGTGCCCCGCAGGGGAACAAGCGAGAAGGTGAGAGCCGACAACGATGCGGCGGCGACGGTAAAAAACAACACACGCCAGTCTGGAGAAAGACCGGCATCGATCCGGGCCCAAGCTGCCAAAACACGCGTTGCTCCTACGGCCAGCACCCAACCCAACACCCCTCCTGCGCTCACCAGCAACACACTCTCGCTAAGCAGTTGGCGGAAGATGCGCGAGGCGCGCGCGCCTACAGCCATGCGTACCGCGAACTCCCGCTGGCGAACGCTGTTCCTGGCTATGATCAGCAGGGCCACATTAGTGCAAGCGATCAGAAGGACCAGGCCGACCAAGGCCATCATGATCTCAAGTGACGTTCGATAATGGTCGGCAGCGCCGGGAATTCCACGGACAGGTTCAAAGCCGAGATGGGCCGGCCAACGCTTGGGATCCAACCTGCCGATACCCTCGGTCGCTGCCTGCCAGAACGTGGGTTGTAAGATGCGTTGCGCCTGATCCGGAAGAATGCCGGGACGCAGCCGCGCCAGCATTGGAATATCCCACCATCTCGGCGATCCGAGCCGCGCATTGTCGGTTGCAGGCTCTCCCCAGGCATTCAGTTCCGGACGGGTTTGCAGGGGAATCCAAAAATCCATTGCCCCGCTGTAGCTCACTCCAAAGAACGAGGGCGCTGTGACGCCGACGATCGTGAAGGCATCGCCTTTAATGTAGAGCGTCTTGCCGAGTGCTTGCGGGTCGCGTGCAAACGCTTCCTGCCAGAAACGGTAGCTGATAACAGTTACCGGGCTATGCTCGCGCTCCTCCGCGTCGTTCAAGCCCCTCCCCAGGGCCATCGGAACTCCTAAACCAGAGAAGTAGTTTCCGCTGACTTCCTCTCCGGCCTTCTCTGTGGGCATGTCGCCCAGGCGAACCGGAACCTTGCCGTAGCCGAGCGGAATGTGCGCCATCACGTCGGCTAAAACATTTGTGTTTTGCCGGAGTGCCTGGAAGACAGGATAGGAAAAGGATGTATTGCCATGGCCCGTGCCCGAAGTGTTCGGGGGCTGGGTGCCGCCGTTTATCAGCCGGACGGTGTAAAGCTCCTGCGGATCGCGGACGGGAAGCATTTTCAGCAGCGTGGCGTTCAATGCGCTGAATATCGCGGTGTTGGCGCCGATTCCTAGAGCCAGGGTCAAAATGGCGGTCGCTGCAAACCCGGGAGCGCGACCCAGTTGTCGAAGGGCGATGCGGAAGTCCTGAGCGAGCTCGGCCATGTTCAAACCTCTCCTACGTTGTAGGAAAGAGTATTTCAGAGCTAACTATAAAGACTCCGAAGAATGCCCGGGCGCTTACCAGACGGATGGCAGAAAGCTGCTGCAGGGGCGCCCGTATCGCAACTATCCTGCGTAACCCATGCCCGCCAGCACTCCGCGCATATACGCGAAGCTGGCGATCACGCCGGGCATTGGATCGTCAGCGTGAACCTCGTACTCCAGGTCGACAAAGCCTTTGTACTTGATCGCGATCAGGGTTTCAAAGATGCGCCGGATGGGCATCGCGCCCTCACCGACAGGGACCTGGCTATCCTTGGCCGTGAAGTTGGTAAGGTCCTTGATGTGCATATCGAACAGCCGCGGACCCACCCGCTTGATCGCCTCCACTACGTCGGTGCCGGCACGCACCGTGTGCCCCACATCGATGCAGCATCCCATGCGTGGATCCATACTTCTCACGGCCTTTAGGACATCTAACGGCGAATGCCACAACTTATCCTCCGGTCCGTGATTGTGGATCGCGAACCGTATGTCGTACTCCTTCACAAATTTCTCAATACGAGGAAGCGTGGCCACGGCGGGGTCTCCAGCAACAATCACCGAGACACCCGCGCGCTTGGCATATTCGAACTTACTGCGAATGTCGTCATCTTCGTCTTTGGTAAAGTAAACAGTCCCGACGGCATGCAGCTGGATACCGGCGGCGTGATAGTCATCGAGCGCTTTCGCCTCGCCCGCCGGATCCATCGGGAGATGGTCCTTCACGTCCTTCGCATTCAGCTTGAGCATGTTGAGCTGCTTCATAAAGCCGATCAATTGCGCGCGGTCGAAATTGCGAAACGTGTAACTGCACAAACCCAAATTTACTGGTGATGCAATGGCACGTGCCGCAGCCGGCATGCTCGAGGTTGCATACGCAGCCGCGGCCAGTGCGCCGGAGCCAATGAAAGTACGGCGGGAAAGGATATTTTTCATAAGCGAATCTGCTCTAAACGTGCGGAGCCCAGCCCTTCTCATACTCCCGGCCCCACAGTTTCATGGCCTGTGCATCGTCCTGGACCTTTCCATCTTTCTCGTCGAGCAGTAATTCCCGATTTACTTCCCAGGCAATGTTGGAAAGCTGCAGGATGGTGACGGAGACGTTTCCAACAGCAATCGGAGCGTTCAGCTTTTCTCCCGTGCGGATGCCGGCGATAAAGTTTGCGAAATGCGCATCGGTCATCGAATCGGCGCCGAGCAAGTCATAAGACGATGTCTTGGTCCCGGTCTTGTATTCGCTCGTCTTCGTTCCCTTGAGATCGTAGATTTCATAGCCATCGCGGTCCACTACCACCGTGCCCGTGGTGCCCATAATTGCGGAGCCGCGATCGCGATTGTAAAACTTCATTCCCTGGCAGCTCTTGCCCTCCCAGGAAAGCATCTTGTCCTTGTAGCCGAAACTGGTCACCAGGGTGTCGTAGAACTGCCAATCATCCTTGAACTGATATCTGCCGCCGGTCGAGGTAACGCGTTGGGGGTAGTCAACATCGAGCGCCCAGCGGCATACATCGACTTCGTGGGTTCCATTGTTGAGCGCCTCGCCAGTGCCGTAAATCCTGAACCAGTGCCAGTTATAGGGCTGCACGTTGTCTGTATAGGGCCTCCGCGGCGCCGGGCCTTGCCACAGATCCCAATCCAACTGGGGCGGTACGGGCGCCGGCTTGCCATAGCCAATCGACTTTCTGGTGTTGCTGTACCAGGCTTTGGCATAGTAGGCGCGGCCAATCAGGCCGTTGTGAATCTTGTCGACAATCTCGATGGTGTGGGGCGAGGAGCGCTGTTGGGTGCCCATTTGCACCAACTTGCCATATTTCTTCTGTGCCTCTACCAGCAGAGCGCCTTCGGCGGGGTTGTGGCTACAGGGCTTTTCTACATAAACATGCTTGCCCGCCTCCAAGCCGTCGATGGCCATCGGAGTATGCCAATGGTCCGGAGTTGCAATGCTGATGGCGTCCACGTCCTTCTGGTCGAGAATCTTGCGGAAATCCTTCTCCGCGGTGGGCGCCGATCCCATCGCCTGCAGCGTCTTGGCAGCAAATTTATTCAGGGTATTGCTGTCTACATCGCACACATGGGTGATGCAGGCGTCCTTCTCATTGGCCTTCAGCGCGGACAGGTGCGCATAGCCGCGACTATGGAGGCCGATAACGGCAAAATTAAGCCGGTTATTGGAGCCCATAATCTGGCCGTAGCTCTTGGCGTTGGCCCGGATGGCCAGCCCCGCGGCCCCTACCGCAAGCGCATCGAGAAACTCACGTCGATTGACCATAGTTCAACCCTCGTACAAAAGAGTGATTTTGATCTTATACCCGCGTTCTTGCGGCCGTCGCCCGCCGTTTCGAAAGACGTTACGTTGCGCGCGGGAGCTGGGCCGCATACCAGAAATTTCCTTTGATCCCATGGATTATTTCTTCGCGATCCTGTAAGCCATGCAATATCAATCGCTTAACGAGGAGAAAGGCAGGCGCGGACTTAGCATAGGGTGAACAATCCGCGTTGACAGCAGCTAGCACGGGGGACTAGCGTTTAAAGGTCCGACCTTTGGTGTGGAGTACCCGTACTTGGCCCGGAACCTATCCTCGTTGAAACCGAAATTCTTCCGTTGGGCTGGCTCATTGGTAATGGGCACAGCGTTGCTAGGAACCACAGCGGGTTGCAACGGCAAGCCCTCCGGCTCCGCTTCGTCGCAGCATCATCTTGACTTCAACCAGGATGTGCAGCCAATCCTGGCCAGCAATTGTTTTAGTTGCCACGGTCCCGATCCGGAGATGCGGAAGGCCAACTTGAGGCTCGACCTGGAAGAGTCTGCTTTCAAGAAGCGGCCAGGGAAACCGGACGCCATTGTGCCCGGACACCCTGAACAGAGCGAATTGATTCGGCGGATTGAGTCCAAGGATCCACACTACTTGATGCCGCAGACTTCGCTGGGCGAGGCGAAGCCGATGAAACCCCACGACATCGCGATTCTAAGAGAATGGATAGCGGAAGGCGCGCATTACCGTCCCCACTGGGCTTTTGAAAAGCCGGTACGTGCCCCCGTGCCGCAGGTGAAGGTAGCAGGCTGGGCACAAAATCCGATCGATGGATTCGTTCTGCGGCGCATCAATCTGGAAGGTCTGCATCCCTCGCCCGAGGCGGATAAACGCACCCTCATCCGTCGCGTGACCCTCGACCTGACTGGTTTGCTTCCTACTCCGCAGGAAGTTGATGCTTTTGTTGCGGACAACTCACCGCAGGCCTACGAGCATGTGGTCGACCGGCTCCTTGCCAGTCCAGCTTACGGCGAACAGCGAGCGCGCTACTGGCTCGACTATGCGCGCTATGCCGATACCTATGGATTGCACTTCGACAATAACCGCTATATCTGGGCGTACCGTGACTATCTGATCAAGTCGTTTAACAGCAACAAGCCCTTCGATCAGTTTGCCAAAGAGCAAATTGCCGGAGACCTGCTGCCTCCAACCAACCTCGATCAGGTCGTGGCCACAGGATATATTCGCTCCGGAGTGAGCAGCAACGAAGGCGGAACTATTCCCGAAGAGCTGCGAGTCAATATCGCCAGGGAGCGGACCGAGGCCTACGGAGCAACATTCCTGGGCCTGACTGTTGGTTGTGCGGTCTGCCACGACCATAAGTACGATCCCACGACGCAAAAGGATTTTTATCAGCTCACCGCCTTCTTCAACAATATCGATGAGCAGCCGTTCAACGGCGATAAGCCTAATTGGGCGCCGGTCGTCCAGCTACCCAAGCCGCAGAATCTGGAAGCTTACAACCAAGTCATGGCGAAGCGCGCAGTACTTCTCCGGCAGATGGATGCCGAGCGCTTACAAGAACAAGCGTTGATTCAGCATTGGCTGGCTTCGAAACAGAACCCTGCGCAGCCGGTCTCTACAGAAGCCTTGCAGCTGCGCTTGCGGTTGGATGAAGGCGGCGGCGAGGTGCTGAAGAACAGCGCGCCCAATGCCAATCCGAAGAGCTTTCCTATCGGCAAGTTCAAGCCGGAGTGGGGAGAAACGACCTGGCTGTGGCCGGATTTCCGCATGGATACCAGCACCCGGGTGGTGCTGGGGCAGACGGGAGACTTTGAATGGAACCAGCCTTTTTCCAGCGGCGGGTGGTTCATGCTGCGCTCCGCGCCCAATTTCACCTCGTCGAGTGTGGCGGGTGTGTTGGTCTCGAAGATGGATTCGACCCAACACAATCGCGGCTGGGCCATAACCACGGAGAAAGGCATCATCAGCGTCGAACTGGCCGACCAGGCGCCGAAGGAAGAACCGCATCCCGACAAGCCTAAAAAGGGCGCCCCCAAGAAGGAAGTATCCAAGGCCGAAGCCCCGAAGGTGATCACGCCCAAGGATCGAACGCCGATGCGGGCCATCAAGGTCGCGATCGTCAAGCCTCTACCGACGGATGGTCACTGGGATCACCTCTTCTTTACCTACGATGGATCCGGCAGGGCGGCGGGCGTCAAGATCTACGTTAACGGAGCGCCTGTTGCCACAAAAACCATCTCCGACACGCTTGCTCACAACAGCATCCGCACCGCCGCGCCGCTGCAGCTGGGGAGGGAATCCCCTGATGAGCAACCGGCTCGCGACACGCGCTATCAGGATTTCCGTGTTTATGGGCGGGCACTGAGCGCAGAGGAAGCGAAGAGACTTCCCTTCGAAGACTACGTCGCGGAAATCACCAGCAAGCCTGCCAGCCAGTGGAATCAGGATCAGTGGCATGCGGTGAGCAATTTTTATTTCACGAATGTGGATGAACAGTCGAAGGCTCTCCGCAGCCAACTGGAGGAAATGGATGGCGAGCTGGATAAGCTTTCCAAGGGCGGCGATCTTTCGCTAGTGGCGGCGGAGCGGCCTTCGCTGGCCTATGCGAATGTTTTGACTCGCGGCATCTACACCGCGCGCAAAGAGAGAGTCGAGGCCAATACGCCGCATTTTCTCCCGCCCTTGCCCGCCGGCGTGCCCCACAATCGCCTGGCGCTGGCGGACTGGACGGTCAGCCCGGAGAATCCTTTAACGGCGCGGGTGACAGTCAATCGTATGTGGAATGAGCTCTTCGGCACCGGCTTGGTCGAAACTACAGAGGATTTCGGCATCATGGGCTCGCGCCCCTCGCATCCCCAGCTGCTCGACTGGCTGGCCGTCGAATTTCGTGAAAGCGGATGGGACATGAAGCATATGTACAAGCTCATGGTGATGTCGGAAACCTACCGGCAGAGCGCACAATCATATCCCGGTCAGTTGACGCGCGATCCCAAGAATCTTCTCCTGGCTCATGGTCCGCGCTTCCGCATGGATGCCGAGATGCTGCGTGACATCGCTCTCGAATCCAGCGGATTACTGGTGAACAAGATCGGCGGTCCGAGCGTGAAGCCCTATCAGCCTGAAAATGTGTGGGAGTCGGTCGGGTACCCAACCAGCGACACGACACATTACAAACAGGACCATGGAGACGCGCTCTACCGCCGCAGTTTGTACACGTACTGGAAGCGCATGGCGATGCCGCCGGATATGGATGCCTTCGATGCTCCTACGCGCGACACGGTCTGTACCCGGCGGCAAAGGACCGACACGCCGCTGCAGGCATTGGTAACCATGAATGATCCGCAATGGGTGGAAGCGTCGCGTGCCCTTGCGCAACGCCTCATTGAGCAAGGTGGGAAGCAGTCGGACCAGCGGATCAAGTATCTCAGCGACCTGATGCTTTCTCACGACCCCTCGCCGCAGATGGAATCTGTATTGCAACAATCTCTGAACCAGATGGAGCAGCACTACAAGGCCGATCCCGCCGCGGCCCGTGACTTGATCGCAGTCGGGGAGAAACCTCGGGACCCGGCAATTCCCCCGCCGGAACTCGCTGCCTGGACCATGGTGGTGAGCGAGGTAATGAACCTCGATGAGACTTTGAATAAATAGGAGAAACACCGTGAAGCAACATCCGCTTTGCACCGATCCTGATAATGGCCCAACGATCATGGACCTTCCCATTGCGGAAGGTATGAAGAAAGAGTGGGCCGAACTCGAGACACGCCGCCACTTCTTAGGCAAGGCAGGGAAGGTGCTTGGCTGGGCCGCGCTGGCAAGTCTATCCGGCGATCGCATGCTTACGGCACGCGCCGCCAATGTAAATGCGGCGGCAAATGCGGCTGTTCCGCCCTCTCCGCAAAGCCTCAGGCTGCCCAATTTTTCCCCCAAGGCCAAGCGAGCGATCTACCTCTTCATGTCCGGCGGCCCACCGCAGATGGATCTGTTGGATTACAAACCGAAGCTCGCTGCGCTCTACGACAAAGACATTCCCGACTCCGTCCGCGGGGCGCAGCAGCTCACGGGGATGACTGCAGGCCAGGCGCGCTTTCCCATAGCGCCTTCCCACTGGCCGTTCAAGCAGTACGGCAAGTCAGGGACGTGGGTTTCTGATCTGATGCCGTATACGGCTCGGATGGTCGACGACCTTACCATTATCAAATCGACCAACACTGATGCCATCAATCACGAACCGGCCATCATGCTTCTGAATACGGGAAACATGAATGCGGGCAAACCATGTCTCGGTGCGTGGCTCTCCTACGGTTTGGGTAGCATGAACGACAACTTGCCCACCTTCATGGTGCTGTTGAGCAAGTTGAACGCGAAGGAAAATAATCAGCCGGTATCTTCGCGCCTGTGGAGCAGCGGCTTCCTTTCCTCGGAGTACGCAGGCGTCGGGTTGCGTTCCGCGGGCGATCCCGTTCTGTACTTGACCGACCCCAAGGGAGTGAACAGCGATGTGCGGCGCAAGATGCTCGACGCGGTGAACGAGATCAATCGCCAAACCTACCAGGAGCTGGGCGATCCCGAAACCAATTCGCGTATTTCCCAATACGAAATGGCTTACCGGATGCAGACCTCCGTGCCTGAGCTCACCGATATGAGCAAAGAGCCGCAGTCCACCTGGGATCTCTACGGCCCCGACGCCAAAGAGCCGGGAACGTTTGCCTACAATTGCCTCATGGCACGTCGCATGGCAGAGCGTGACGTGCGCTTTACCCAGATATATAAGCGTGGCTGGGATGTGCACTCGAACGTCACCGGCATATTACCCGTACTGTGCCAGGAAACTGACCGCGCAGCCTACGCTCTGATCACCGATCTTAAGCAACGTGGTCTGCTGGACGATACGCTGGTGATCTGGGGAGGAGAATTTGGGCGCACTGTTTATAGTCAGGGTGGGCTAACGCCGGAGAACTACGGCCGCGACCACCATCCTCGCTGCTTTACCACCTGGATGGCCGGCGGAGGCGTGAGGCCGGGAATCACCTATGGCGAGACCGATGAATACAGCTATAACGTGGTGAGAGATCCGGTGCCCGTCCGCGACTTCAATGCCACGCTCCTGCACTGCCTGGGCATTGACCACAATAAGCTTACGTATAAATTTCAAGGATTAGATCAGAAGTTGACCGGGACCACTCCTGCCAGTGTGGTCGACGGTCTGCTCGCATGATGAATAAAGGCCTCGGCAGTGCGACTTAGCGAAGTTCTTTCGAATGGGCGGGCGATCAAGCCGGTCTGGATTGCATCACTGCTGACAAGCGTCTTATTGCTGCTGCTGCCTTTAGTATTCAGGCTGGACGGAAAGACGCATGCGGACTGGCAGCAGTTCCTGGGGCGGTTCCATCCCCTGGTGGTGCATCTTCCGATCGGCTTGATCCTGCTTGTTCCCGTGCTCGAGATCGCCGGCAAGGCTCGCCCCGCCTTGCTGGAAGCGGCATCCTTCGTTCTATCGTTGAGCGTTATAGGTTGCCTGCTGGCATTGACCCTGGGCTACCTGCTGGCTTACGGCAGCGGGGAGGCCGGGGCGGTTGTGTCGCGCCACATGTGGGGCGCCATTGCGCTCACCATCGGCGTACTGGCGTGCGCGTTGGTTCGCGGGGCATCCGGAAGCTTGCGGGAAGCCTATCCATGGATGCTGGGTTGCGTGATGCTTCTGCTGGCGTGGACGGCCCACCAGGGTGGTACGCTCACCCACGGAAACAACTATTTGACCGAGTATCTTCCTTCACCCCTAAAGCGTTTGACGGGCTTGGGCACGGTGCAGGCGAAGACGTTCGCTTATCCCGACTCGTTTTATGCCAAGCACATTTACCCGGTATTCGATGCCAATTGCGTCGCCTGCCACGGCGAGGCGAAGGTCAAGGGGCATCTTCGACTTGACTCCTATGACCGCCTGATGAGGGGCGGAGAGGACGGCGCCGTCGTCATCCCAGGAGTCCCCGAAAGAAGTACTTTGTTCAAGCGCATCACCCTCCCGCCGGACGATAAGCACTTCATGCCCTCCGAAGGCAAGCCCCCCTTGAAGGCGGAGCAAATTGCCTGGATCAAAGCCTGGATCGCTCAGGGAGCCTCTCCTGAACTGAAGACCCTGGCCGGCATCTCAGTGCGCGAAGAGGAGCCGCCTCCGCCGCCGGTGGGTGACTACAGTAGAATGATGCCGCAAATCTCACAGGCAGCCAAGGCTGCCGGAGTTACACTTATGCCGGTGTCAAAGAAGCTGGGAGATGGCCTCATTTTGAATACCGTCGATGCCGGAGCGAAGTTTGGCGATGCGCAACTCGCGAGCCTGGACAAATTTGCGCCTTATATCGTCGAGGTAGAACTGGGACGTACATCCGTGACCGATGCCTGTTTTGCCACGCTCGCGAAGTTTAGCCAACTGCGCGCGATCCACCTGGAAGGGACCGCAGTGACCGGAACAGGTTTGGCTACGCTAACAAAACTGCAGCAGTTACGTTATATCAACCTGAGTGGGACCCAGGTGACGCAGGCAGCGGTTGCTCCACTGTCTTCGATGAAGAGCCTGCGTCATCTTTATCTCTACAACACGCCGGCCCAGCCAATAGCGACTGTGGCCGAGGGGCAGTCCACCACGAGGAAAGAACCATGAAACGTCGTGATTTTTGTGCCATAACATCCGTTGCTGCGTTGGGGAGCCTGCTGGGCTCAAAAGCGCACGCGGATACAAAATCAGAGGAGCGTCCTTTGAACTCATCACAGCTTCAAACCGGAAATGGCGAATGGACCTATCGCGTGGTTTCGAACTGGGGACAATTGCCGGATGGAAAAGCCTTCGGCGGAACCCACGGCGGCATCGCCACCGACAAAGCCGGACTTCTTTACGTCAGCACCCAGAGCACCACCGGCGTACTGGTCTATGACCAGGACGGCAAGCTGGTGAAGACCATAGCGAATGAGTATCCAGAGATTCACTCGCTGGTTTACGCGGATGAGAACAATGAAGAGTATTTCTACGTCACGGTGCAGAAGGGTACGCCTAAAGAGAACTGGCTCTTCGTCAAGATGAAGACTGATGGGACCGTGGTCCAGAAAATCACGGCTCCGCCGGAGGCCGGCTTTCACCAGCCGAATGAATGGCGCCTGACTGCCGCCTTGCCCGCACCCGACGGCTCCATCTACATCGCCAATGGATACGGAGACTCACGCATCTTCAAGTTCGACAAGGCCGGCAATTATCAGGCGGCTTATTCCGGGAAGGGAAGTGCAAACGGCTTATGCAACTGCAGCCACGGGATGGCGATGGACGTGCGTTACGGTCAGCCCATGCTGTTGGTGTGCGACCGCGAAAACCGGCGTCTCACCCACTATGATTTCGATGGCAAGTTTGTAAGCAATGTGACCCTGCACCTGCGTCGTCCTTGCCAGGTGAGTTTTTGGGGTGACTATGCTGTGGTTTCGGAGTTGGAGGGCCGCGTCACCATTCTCGATAAAGACAATGTGCCCGTCGCGTTCCTGGGAGACAATCCACACCATGATCAGTGGGCCAACTACAAATTGCCGCCGGCCGATATCGCACTCGCCAACTTCAGTGCGGCCCACGGATGCTTTATCGATAAAGATGCCAACATCTACGTATCGGATTGGAATCAGTCTGGACGCGTGACCAAGTTGGAGCGGGTCAAGGCCTAGCAGGGTGCGGAAAATCTCCAGCCTCTAAGCTCTGGTTCCCTCACCAAGGACGGGTGCCCCATATCTCGCTCGTTTTTTGCGAGAGATGGGATACCACCGATGTTGACCGCCAAGTGCATCGGATGAATCGAGAGCCAGGGGGAGAGAGCATTGGTATCCCACATCTCGCGAAAAACGAGCGAGATATGGGGCACGGCGGATTCAGCTTACAAGTGCAACATTTCCGGAATAGGAGATAGTTGCAATATGCCAAGAAGTTTTCGTCATCTTGATTTGTCTGAGCGGGTGTTTCTTGAAACGCAGTTAAGCCATGGGAGGAGACCGGCAAGGATCGCTGCCGAGCTGAAGCGAGCCCGGTCGACCATAACCCGTGAGATTCAGCGCAACGGATGGAGAGCGAAGCTGCGCAAGGGCAGCATTGCTGGAGGCTACCGCAGTGTGGCAGCTGATCGAAGAGCCCGTGTGTTATCCGTTAAGGCTCGCCGCCCTCGCAAGCTGAAGGCCGGCAACCAGCTTTGGATGACCATGGTGAGGCATCTTCGCCGAGGCTTGAGTCCTGTGCAGATTGCGAGCACACTGGCACGTATGGCTGATCCGGTCCGTCTTTCCCATGAGGCCATCTACACCGCACTGTATGCCATGCCACGGGGACAGCTCCGCGCCAGCCTGCTGGATCTGTTGCGCCGCAGACACAAGGCGCGCAGACCGGCGCGTGGCAAAAACGGGCGCAGTCACTCCATTGCTGACATGACCTTGATCGACCGAAGGCCTATGGAAGTGACCGAGCGACTGATTCCTGGCCACTGGGAAGGAGACCTCATTATTGGCAAGGGAAACCTTTCTCAGGTGGGCACCCTGGTGGAGCGAAAGAGCCTCTTTGTCGCCCTGGTGAAGTTGCCCAACGGCAAGGCCGACACGGTCGCGAAGCGCTTTACCAAGATTTTCAAACGCTTTGAAAGCCAGATGCGCCTTTCCATGACCTTTGACCAGGGCAGTGAGATGAGCAAACACAAAACCCTGACTAAAAACACTGGAGTCACTGTCTATTTCGCTCATCCCCATGCTCCCTGGGAAAGAGGCATCTGCGAAAACATTAACGGCTTACTCCGCCAATACCTCCCTAAGGCAACCGACCTGTCTCTGTTTTCCCAAAAACAGCTCGATCAGATCGCATGGAAACTCAATACCCGACCGAGAAAGACACTCGGCTGGAAAGCTCCTGCGGAACTGTTCCTTCCAGAAGGCACTTTCGATTTTGGCCACTACTGGTCAAACATCGGCAAGGGCGCACGTCCAACTTTCGTTCCCTCGGCGGGCCGTTGAAAAGTGGAAAGCAAACCGCGCTTCCCACTTTCCAACAGCCCCTGCTACTGGAGTGCTATAAATCAATTCAAACCGGTTTCGTTGCATTTGGAGTTTGTACCCGCCCACCCGTCCTTGGTGAGGGAACCAGAGGCAATCGTCCTATTCCTTTTCAGTCCTGCGAAGGCACGGACGCACCCAGCAGCGACTTTTTCGCTTGCCGGAGATCCCACTCAATAACTCGGTGCTGAGTAGACGCGAATGCGCGTCCAGTAGGTTCCGTTATCCCAGTTGATGCGGTTGCCATTGGCGGTGACGGTCCCCACGATGCTGGTCCCATTCCAGTTGGTGGTCACTTTGCGTTTTCCGGTGATCTGGCCGGTGGCCTCGTCGCCCGATTCGTTGCTCAACTGCAGATGGCTGCCATGCTGCTTGATGGAACATTTCTGGTTGCCGTTCCCCTGGGGATTCCAGATTCCGGTCAGATTCAGCCGTTGATAACCTCCTCCACCTCCTGTGTCGCATCGCGCCCAGAACGTACCATTCGACCAATTAATCTGGCTACCGTTGGGGCTGAGTGTGCCGGTTACGAACTGCCATCCCGGCGCAACAATTCCGTTCTGGCCCTGGTATTGCCCTGTAGAGGTATCGCCGTTCTCATTGGTTAACGTGAGAAACGCGCCGTTGTCACTGATTGAGGCCTGCTTCGTGGGGTCTCCCTGGGCGCACCAGCCGCCGGTGAACGCAGCGGATCGCGGGTTGGGTGGAGACTGGGCGACGGCATCGTTTACGCTGAACGTAAGGCTGACCGCCAACACCGCAACCAACATGATGATTTCTGCTGCACTATTCGCATCTCTGGCACATTTCACGGGTTATCTCCTGTAACGAATCAGTCCTCTGGACCACAAAAGGGTACATGAGAATCGAAACTGGCGGAAAAATGGATGGAAGCGCCTCTCGTGGGCTGGAATTTGCTTCTAACAATGAAATCGTGATTCGCGGGCCCGAACAGACGCCTGAAGAGGATGCCTAATCTTCAGTGCAGTTACGGCCAAAAATCAGGGAAGTCTAATTTGTATCGGCCCCGCGGCGCTCGCTTTCGGCGCGCGGAGACTATTACCATGGTGACGTGGGCGATTTGATCCGTTTGAAGCGGTCACCCACGAGAAGGACGGTAATGCGATGACTCTCAAGCCAACGGACATGCTGGAGATTCAATCGGCAATCGATGAGTACGAGAAGAAGTTCCCCGGCCGCGCCGCGCCCTCGGCTGAAGTGGCGCTGGCTTGGCGCCTGGGTAAACGGGAGGCCGCCAGGCGTTTCGGATCAGGGGAAAAAGAGAAAGTCGCATCAACCAAGGCAGAGAAATCTGAGCCGGAATTCGCGCAGCAGGAATGCGGTCCGCTGGCGTGGGCCTGGGAGCGAATTACGCTGCGATGGCAGATCTGGACCGCTCCCAAGGACGAGGACGATGTCTCTGAGCCCTCCGAAGAATTGCTCCCTTGGGTCAAGGGCGTACTGTTGGTGGGGTGGTGGAGTGTGGTTGCAGTGGCAGTCGCCTCAGTCTTTTTCTTTGGAGCCTTGGTTGGTGGTCTCAAATGATTTCCAGGCGGGCCCTCTGGCGATCAGGCTGCGCGCTCGTTTTCGCCGGAACCGTATTGGGGGTACTTTACGCACAACGGCCCTTCCGCGAGTACCCTTCCATCGAGTACGGCGAATCCGTGGCTTTACCAAGTGACTGGCGCCGGCCGGCCGAGTGGACCTTCGCGCGGTTGATGTATCCCCAGGGGCCTTTGGACGGTTACCGTTACGATACCGGCGACTGGCGAAAGGGGCTCTCGCTTTGGACGCAGGATTATCCGCGAGCCGATCGGGCGTTTGCCCAAGCGGTCAGGCGTCTCACTCGTGTCGATGCCCGGTCAGTAGAGGAGGCAGTGAATCTGGACGATGGCGATGAAGTCTACAACTGGCCTTGGCTCTACGCCGTCCAGGTAGGGGAGTGGGGCTTGACCCAAGCCCAGGCGAAGAAGCTGCGTGATTACCTGCTGCGTGGCGGCTTTTTCATGGCCGACGATTTTCACGGCTCGGAGGAACAAGCCTACTTCGAAAAAACCATGAAGATGGTCTTCCCCGAGCGCCCTATTGTTGATATCCCCAACAATGATCCTATATTTCACACCGTCTTTGATCTGGACGATCGCTACCGGATCACGGGTGCGGAGCACCTGGACACCGGATACAAGAAGGACGGAAAGGTCGCTCGCTGGGAGGCCATCTACGACGATAAAGGCCGCATCATGGTCGCAATTTCCTTGAATTCCGACATTGGCGATTCCTGGGAATGGTCAGACACTCCGGAATATCCCCTGAAGTTTTCTGATCTCGGCATGCGCCTGGGTGTGAACTACGTTGTTTATGCCATGACCCACTAGAGGATTTCCACTTCTACTCGGAAGTGAAAATGCTCTAGTGCCTCTGCGCCATTACGTAATGTGGTTACTACAATTTGCCCTTCTGTTACTCAAGAGCGATGGCTTATTTCTGCAAACCGGCTATTCTCATCAACAAGCGGCGATTCTCCGCGGAACATTTCAGCGATTCTTTCGGGGGAGGGATTCGATGAGGTGTTACAAGGAGAATCGCCGTTAGTACTTTGGTAATCCTTCGTCCTTACCTTTGGCTCCGTTCTCCCAAGGCAACCTGACGATTGAACTCCGCCGACTTATTTTTTGGCACGGTCAGCGGTTGCCAGCGATCGTGTGCGAAATGCTTAGCCAGCATCACAATCTGCCCCACATGAAGCGAATAGTGCGCCACCTGCCGGTTGATCGCCTGCATCACCGAGTGTGCTTCGCCTCGGATGGTTATGGTGCGTGCCAGGTCACTATCTGAAAGTGGCTCAAGAGCCGAGAAGAGCCGTGCCCAACCATCTGCCCAGGCATCCATCAGCGCCTTGCGGTTCGCTGGTGGATCAACGAATTCGCGGTCGCGGTTGCGGTCCGGCTTCTCGCCATCCGTGGTAAGAAAATCGGTCCAGCGGGAGCGCATATTACCCGAGAGATGCTTGACGATCATGGCAATTGAGTTTGTTTCCGGATCGAGTGTGGCCTGTAGCTGTTCGTCGGTGACCTGCTCCATCGCACCTTCAGCAAGCCGTTTGTATTGACGGAATAAGGCCAGGGAATCCGCGATGTACGAAGTGGTGAATTGGAGCGCCATCCATCCAGTTTAATCGAGAGCCATTTTGTTCAACGGTTCGCGTCCCAGGCTGAGGGGAATTTACCAAATGGGATTGCGCAATAGTAAAAAGTAACCATGGAGTTTCCAACCAGGATGCAGGAAATTGCTCTCGTTGTGCATGAATCATCGTTGGATTAGAAGAATTGAGTTCCGCTATGGCACAGACTACCCAACTTTGATATCAATACGCTTCCTGCCGAAGATATGAGCGTCGATGGACCATGCGCCCGGGCCGAGCAGTACAAGACTGATGCTGAGGATTGCCAGCAAGATATGAGTTGCATCGCCATCTGCCGGAGAAAAAGTAATCAATAGCTCGAGAGCGGCTGCGACACTTCCCATAACCGGTGTCCAAAGGCCACAGAGCAAGGAGATTCCTACGCATACCATGGCGATGTGCACCTCGAAACCAAGAGATTGGGGAATCCCCCAAAGCGCTGAAACTCTCTCAAGAATGAGAGAAGAACCAACAGCGAGACGCAACAGAAGCAAACCCGCTCCCGGCCTCCCGTTGGGAAAAGTGGAAAATAGACGCTGCAAGACACGACCTCTCTGTAAACGGTATCTATGCCTGAGGAAAGAAGAATCACCAGAGAGAGGGATTAAAGAGCGACCCTTTGGAGGGAGCGCTACCTAAAGTTGAATGATTCCGCGCTTCAGTCCGAGCATCACCGCGTGGGTTCGGTCGCTCGCGCCCAGTTTGGAGAGGATGCTTTTGACGTGTCCTTTCACCGTATGTTCCGCAATAGATAGCTTATCCGCTATGAATTTGTTCGAGTTACCACTCCCAATCAAGGTCAGTACCTCGACTTCCCGCGCGGTTAAGGAGTCATCTCCGGCATGGTCAGCCAGATCGTAAGCCACCTCGGATTGAACATGTTTGCGCCCGGTGTGGACGGCCCGGATCGTCTCCAGCAGATCTTTTCGCACCATGCCCTTCAAGATGTAAGCGCGAGCTCCCGCCTTGAGTGCGCGGTGAGCGAGTACGTCACCGCCATAGGTGGTCAGGACGATGATGCGCGCATCCGGGAATTCACCGCGAATCGCGATAATGGCGTCGATGCCGCTCATATCCGGCATTTGCAAATCCATCAAGGTGATATTTGGGCGGATGGTGCGAAACATTTCGATGGCCTCACGTCCCGACGAGGCCTCTCCGACCATCGTCATGTCCGGCTGGGTTTCGATGAGCGCCACGACTCCTGCGCGGAGGAGCGGGTGGTCATCCACGGAAAGAATGCGAATTTTTTCAGGATCGATGCTCATGAACTCGGTGTCCTTTTTCTGCCCGTGAAGCGAAATCTGCTTGATGTGGAAGCTCCTCCGTAGGCAATCAAGGCAGGTATGATCAACTCTACCTCAGTGCCGGCTCCGCCTTCACTCCACACTTCCATGTTGCCGCCAAAGTTCTTAGCCCGCTCGCGCATGCCGGGTAGTCCCCAATGTCCTGCGCGGCTGCCTGAGAAAAGTACTTTTGGGTCGATGCCGGTGCCATCATCCCGGATGCGCAACACAAAGCGTAAATCCGCGTAAGTGATCTCCGCCTCTATATTGTGCGCGTGAGCGTGGCTGTATGCGTTGCGCAATGCCTCACGGGCAAAGCGATAGACTTCGTCGCGCAGGATTGGATCAAGGCTGCGTGGCTTACCCTCTACCAGCACACGGAATTTTACCGAAGGATTGTGCGCCGCGAGTTCCTGGGCCGTGACCGCCAGCGCTTCTGACAGATCGTCATGAACGGTGGTTGAGGCGCGCAAATCCTGCACGGCATTGCGCGCCTCGGCGAGCGCCTGATCTCCCTGGTCGAGAACTCCTTCGAGTGCTCGCTTCGCTTCTTGCGGGCGCTCAGGCAGCATATTCTGTGCCGCCTGAAGATGGAAGAGAAGTCCCTGGAAGCCTTGCAACAAAGAGTCATGGAGCTCGCGAGCAATTCGCGTGCGCTCGCCGATACGTTCTTCTACTCGCATGTCAAACTGCCTTGAGATCTGGTACAGGCGCAGGCGATACAAAAGCCATGTTACGCATGCAAGAGCAAGTATAGATGACAACTGAAACCACCAGGACTGCCAGAATGCGGGCTCGATATGAAAGGATACGGTCGCTTCCGAGCCGTTCCATAATCCGAAGCTGTTCGACGCCATCACGCGAAACCGGTACGTGCCTGGTCCGAGATTGGTGTAGATGGCCCGGCGGGACGATACCGGTTCGCTCCAGCTCTGGTCAAAACCGTCCAGACGATATCGGAAACGGACACGATCGGGCACAGCGAAACTTAGCCCGGTGTAATCGATGGAGATGCGTCGATGGGATGCAGGTATGCGAACTGGAGGGTCCATCGCAAGAGGATTGCCATCGACCGAGACGGTCTCGACATGCGCGATCGCAGGCACCGACTCCCCATCTGCGCGACTGGGCACGACGACGGAAAGGCCTCGATTCATGGATAGCCAGATATTTCCATGAAGATCTTCAGCAACCGACCGATCGCGTCTTACCCCCTCCGTTCCGTGCAGGCCATCTGGAGCACCGTATTCGCGAATATCCTCGTCGTGTATAACCCCCAGCAGAAGTGCTGCCCGGCTGACCCTTAATACATGGTTCAAGGTAACAACCCATAACGATCCGTTATGGTCCTCTGCAATGCCGAGCACTGATTCGCTTAATGACTCGCGATTCGTGCCGCTCGCGTAGACGTGATCTGCTTTTAGGTACGCGAGGCCGCCCGTAGTACCGATCCATATCACGCCTGTCGAATCGCGCAGTATGCAAGACACATCGTTCGCAGGCAAGCCGTCCCTGGCGGTATACGTTCGCCAATGATCCTTCACCAGTTCGCTTAAACCGCCCGACGTGGCAAACCACATAGTGCCGTCGGGGGCATCTGCAATCGAAGCGATAGAGTTGGCTCCTATCCCATCCGACGTGGTATAGGTCTTGATCTTCCCGTCTTTGAGCCTGCTGACACCGCCGCTAAGGGTTCCCGCCCACACCGTTCCATCGGCACTTTGATGAATCGTGTAGACACTGTTTTGCGCCAGCCCGTCTCGCTCGGTGTAGGTCTTGGCAATCATCGAGCGGCCGATATTTCGCAGGTTGGTCAATCCCCCCTGCTGCCTCCCGATCCAGAGTTCACTTTGGCTTCCGGTGATTGAATAGACCACATCATGGTTGAGCAAATCGCTGCTGAGCCTTTCAACCTGTCCATCACGCATCCAGCTCAAGCCGCCTTCGGTAGGCCCGAACCATACCCGGTCTTCCTGGTCTATGTAGATCGGACCACTGCTTTCTGAAGCTCGGCCTGTGACTGCATAGGTTACGAATGCGCTGTCGCGAAGACACTCAATGCCGCGTGGAGTTCCGACCCATAGGTTCCCTTCGCGATCTTCAAACAGCGCCGTGATCGTCCCCTGGTCCTGGGTGTTGACTCCTTTCGCAGAAACTCCATCAGCGCTTAACCTCACCAATCCGCTGGCGGTACCAACCCACAAGTTCGAGTCACGGTCACGGACCATGCTAAGAATCTGGCTGTGACGAAGCGAGGGCGGAACTCCTTCTGAGATAATTCGGGCTCCGTTCCAGCGCGCAATGCCTTTGTCCGTCCCGATCCACAACTCTCCCTTCTCTGCCGGGAGCAGGCAATTAATCTTGACATCGGGTAATTTCATCCCGCTCGGGTAAACTCGCCCTTCCCTCATGTAGAAGAGCCCTTTATCGCGAGTACCCAGCCAAGTGATGCCGTCGGTTGTCTCGGCCGTCGAGATGACCGCTGAGTTGGGTTCGGCGAAGCGGTGCGTCACGACGCCCGTCGCCCAACTGAGGCGACTGGAAAGGTTGTCACTGGTAGCGGTGGTTTGATTCGCTGTTGGGCTGGCCGAATACGCCGTGGGAGTGAGATTTTGATATTTCCCCGCACGGTATTGCAGCGCCCCATAGGCGAGGGAGGATAAAAGTACCGTCCCGTCCCTTTGCCTGCTCACTGAGGTGATTCCGAACTCTGCTTCTTCGCGGCCGAGTTCGAATTTTCCGTCGTGATAGCGTAAAACCTTCGTGTTCTGCAAAAGTACCCACAAATTGCCGCCCCCGTCCACCACCAATTCCTGAACCGCGCCGATAGGAAAGGTGGTGGGAGCAGCCTGCTGCAATATGCGGAAATCCAAGCCGTCGAAACGAATCAATCCTTTGCTGGTCCCAATCCAGAGGTAGCCGTCCCTGGTCTGTGTAATCGCGGTTACCGACCCGCCTGGAAATCCTCGGTCCCTGCCCCACTGGTCGCGCATATATTGCGACATGGTTCGGCTCGGATCGAGTGCACAGGCCCGGTGTAGGGAACAAATGAAAGCCAACCCGCCAATCACACTAATGACTAACTGCCGCCGCACACGTCTCCTTTAGGGGAGGTATTGGAACTTGTCAACGACCACTTCGTTTTCGTGTTGCAGGGGACTCTTATCGCTGGCAACGACGTAGAACAGAAATTGAAATTTTTCCTGGCCCGGCGTGGGAACACCCGAGGTAAAGACATGTTCAGAAACCACAGGCGCCCCGGGACCCACAGACGCTCCCCGCACTGTCTTAAAGCTTGCGCGCCCGTCTTCCCAGTGGAGCGAATGCGTCATGGTCCCCGCGGGCACAACGAAGGGGGATAAATTGCCGGGAATGTAGAAAGGTTGAATGCCAAACTGAGCGTTGTTCTTGTTCGTTGCGTCGCCCCAACGGCTCATCTCGACATCCAATTCGCGAAAATGTTGTTCTCCTCCCCAATCGTCAAACGTATTCATGCTTAGAACCGCGGCAGGTTCTAAATGAGTCGTGTCACCCACCGTGATGATGTAAGTTCCGTATCCGAGACTTCGGGAAAGCTCTACTTCCGCACATGCCCAGCGGTCCGCCCGTTTCTTCATGCGCAGGTGAAGTGCTCCGCTCGCATCTGTCCAGGCGTTATCCGCGTCGTAGAAATTGTTCAGCCCGCCTCGATCGCCTGCAATCATGCGAACATTCCAATCATATCCGCTGAATTTAAGCGGCTTCGTAGGAGCCAGCTGGACGGCGCCGACGCCCTTCACCGTCTTAACCATGGCTACAGAGCCGCCTGGCGTGGGGGCCACGTCCATGGTCGGTGGGGGATCATAGCCCGGATCAACCAACAACGCCGCATACTCAAACCCAAGGTGCGTAGGTGTGCTCCAGGTATGGTCTGGCTGTATGGGAAGAAAAGGCTTGTCAGGCCACGGCTGTACCCACCACGGCCCGGACCTGGCATAGACGACAATCCGCTGACCGGGAACCGCACCCTCGACCCGCCCGGCGATGAAATCGGTTCGTTCGCGGCCTCCTTGCGCCGCTGGCGGGATCCTGGTGAACACAATCACCGGACCGGGCGATTTCTGCGTGCGGCAACCGCCCAGGGTAGCAACCAGAAACAACACAAGAGTTGCCACCCAAACCGAGCTGTAGTCACGGACGATCGGAGAAGTGCAGGCGCGTTCGCCCAATGTGAAGCTGCCATTGCTCAGCAGGAGTCCCCATACGCGGGCTTTGCCGTCAGCGCTGACATTGGTTTCCTGCGAGCCCTCTGAGAGATCTTGTTCGCGGATCGACAACCGTACCACCCTCCTTCAAGTCATCCCACGGGATAACTTGCCCCTGATTTCCCCGTTGGATGCGTGTGTCTTTGATGCTCCGGCCAGGGAATAGTCTCCCTCCCATCGTGCGGGATGGATTTGACCTCTAAATGAGGGGTCAAAAAATGCGGTCGAGGCGTCAGGATCGACGTATGGAGGTCTTTCGAATTAGTCGGCCAAGGGCCGGATCATGAGTAAACATTTCGCCTCAGTATCAGTGCAATCGATATCGGCGCGACCGGTTTTCAAGTGCGGCTCCCGCTCGATCGGCCGCGGATCTACTAAGCGCTCACTGACGTTTCAGTAGATCTACGTTGGCAAGGATCCGGCGCACCTTTTTAGGAGAGATAGAGAGGCGCTCGGCCACGCGAGACACCTTTCTGCCTTCTCTGATCCATACTTTAGGTATCACCAGCTCCGCGAATTCCTCGGCAACCTCCTGGAAAGTTTTTTCTCCCGTAATCCCTTCAGACCAGGCCCGCAACATCTCATCGACTCCCGTTGCCCTGATAATTCTAGCCTTCAGCACAATCAGTTCTTTCGATAAATGGTCGAGATCGTCCTTTCCCAGCAGCTCGCCGGCCAAAGCAGCGTAAGTCTTCGCCGTTTCCCAATCCTGAAAAAACTCATTGGCCGCCACCGAACTGCGTGCGATATGTGCCCCCGCGAGCAGACGATTGTTCTGCGTTAGCTTGGCCAGAGCAATCGCATCTTCAGCGTAGCTTTGGGCAAGATGACCATGCAGGGATAAATCCGCGGTCTCGCCCACCTGCTCTTCCACGCGCTCGTTCTGAACCGTAGCCTGAAGAATGCGAGATCGGGCCATGAGTATGTGGTCCTGGTGTTCTTCCCCCAGGCGGTAAGCTTTAGCTGCCTCTCCCTCTGCTCGATCGATATCCCCGCTATCCAGGTGGAGATGTCCGGCATTCACCAGGACAGATCCGGTTCCAGAGTGGTGATGGTGACGAGAGTAAATTTCACCCGCCCGGCCAAGAAGAGCCAGCGCATCCTGACAGATTTCCAGGTATCGGGCATGATCGGCCCCTCTCGCCTTGCCAGACTTCGAACGATGGAGTAAGTCCAGAGCAATCAATCGCTTAACATAGGCGGCATTGACCAATGCACGGGCCAGGTTGGGGTGGTTCGGAACGGCGCCGGAATAAATGGCAATCGCTTTTTCAAAGTGAGCAAGAGCTTTGGTGTATTCGCCGGCGCGCCGTACAAACCTTCCCCTGGCGGACTCAATATTACCCAGGGACAGAGCGTGTCCAGTTGATTTCAGCTCACTCTCCGCCAAATCCAGCAGGCGCATGGCCTCTCGTCGTTCGCCCCTCTGAAACAGAAGCCAGCTTTCGTGAATGTTGGTAACCGCGACAAGTTTCGCAGCTTTCATTTCGCGCGCCAGCCTCTTTGCTTCCCGGATATGGTGTAGGGCAGGCTCGTATTCTCCTTGCCTGCGGTGAGCTCGGCACTTCCAAAAGTGAGCCACCACCACCAGGTACGGCTCCATGATCGTGGTTTCTGTCTGCAACACAAAGGTGAATATCGAGATTGCCTGTTCGGCGTCTTCGGCAAGAAATGCCAGGTGCCCCTCGACCATCCTGAGGTACAGGTAATCGCAAATGGACATCTGGCTTCGGCGCACATCAGCGAATCGCGCGGCGATGCCGTTGAGATAGTCGACACTGCGGAACCCAAGATCGACCCACTGTGCAAGGCAGAGCAGATAGGCTGTAGCATGGGGGTCCGTCGGCTGCAGCGCCTCCAGTTCTTTCTCCGCCCGGGCGAGCAAGTGGAAGCCGTCTGCGATGCGCCTGTCGACGAGCGCCGCGTTCAGTTTGTCCAACAAACCCCGAGAAAGCGTCATGATGCATCGTATTTGAGCAGAGACATTCTGGACATGTAAATGCAATATTTAGTCATACGGACAGCCCTTCCACCGGGCTAAAGATCTCAAATGTCCCCTTTTATTCGGAAAACTTTCGATTTCTTCTACACAACACGTCCAAAAGGGACCCGTCCGAATCGGACTAGCTGTATTTGTTTTGTGTAAATCAGCCCGCTAATGTGGTTGCAGGTCAACCGGGAAATGCTCTCGGCGGACAACGCGGTTGATCTCCCTTCCCAAAAACAATACAAGTCCAGTTCGCGAGGTAGACTGTGATGGAAGCATTGTCAGGCGATTCGCCTCTTCAGGAGGCGGTGTCTAGTCCCTCGGCGCTGTTCGCGCTCAACAGCTCAATCGAGCTTGCACGGCGTCTCATGGAAATCGGGGCGCTGGCTACGAATTGCTATAGACAACTGCAGACAGTCGAAAACATTGACCGCTCCCCGCGCACATTGCTTTCCATTGCAGAGACGGTACGCAGATTGACGGCTGCACGGGAAGCGGCAAACCTGCTCGAACGCCCTCTGTGCTTGCTCGCCTGTACGGAGGCGCGCAACGCGGCGGCGTTAGAAGACGATGACGATGTGCGCGACCGGAGATTCCTGAGCGGCATGAAGACCAGGAACAACGCGCACGTCTACTGCGGAGGTCTGGATGCGGCCGTCTCTCGCGCGCTGGTGTTTGCCCGCTATGCCGAGGTAGTTTGCTATTGCAGCCAAAGTACCGATCTTGCCGAAGCGGCGCATTTCGCTTCAGAGGTTCAGTCTTCGTTTCCGGGCAAGAGATTGGGCTTCGGTCACATGCCGTTGCTTGACGGAGCGCGCTGGAACGAGCTCGACCACCGGGCTTTCGACGCGCGACTGCGCCAGATCGGGTATGACTTCTACTTTGTAACCCAGTTTGGGCAAACGACCTTTCCCAGTGCTCCCGCATCCGGTGCCTGGGCGCTTATCGATGATGCGGTGAGAAACCAATCGCTTCATTCTGAGCCCCTGCCGGTTCTCACTGGCCATAGAATGCGCGTTCCCTTGGGTAATCCGCACTTTATAGGTCACCGCGCTACCGCTGAACGTCCACGGCGCAGGACCACCTCCCTCAGGAAGAACTTCTGAACTCTCGACGGCCTTGAGTACAAAACGTGGTGCTCGTCTCGACCATCTGAAATGCTCGTAAATTCCGCATTGATACACGAGGAGGCATTCGATGATTACCACCTTTCAGCAACATATATTGCAACAGCAGCGTGAAGTTCCGTATGCTTCCGGGGACTTCTCCTGGCTTCTTTCCGGAATAACCCTGGCGGCGAAAATGATTGAAGCCAAGATCCGTTGCGCGGGACTTTGCAACATCGTGGGCACAGCCGGGCAAACCAATGTGCAAGGTGAGACGCAGCAGAAGCTCGATGTGTATGCCAACGAAGCGCTGCTTCACTGCCTTGGCGTCCGCGACTCGGTTGCGACACTGATCTCTGAAGAGAACGACGAGCCAGTCTCTTTCGGCAGGGAACCGGACACAGGAAAGTATGTAATCGTCTTTGATCCCCTTGATGGGTCTTCGAATATCGATGTGAACGTGAACGTCGGTACAATCTTCTCTATCTACAGACGCAAAGGAGACTTCTCTCCCCTTGGCGTCGAATCCGTCTTGCAACCTGGGAGCTGCCAACTTGCAGCCGGCTACGTCCTCTACGGTCCCTCGACTGTCCTTGTCTATACAGCAGGCCGCGGCGTGTACGGATTCACCCTCGATCCAACAATTGGAGCCTTTGTCTTAAGCCATGAACAGATGAAGATGCCGGCCAGGGGCAAATACTATTCATGTAACGAAGCCAACATCGATCTCTTTCCGGAGCATTACCGCGCTTATATTCAGGAACTGCGGTCAGCCGCATATAGCTCGCGCTACATTGGTTCATTGGTCGCCGATTTCCACCGAACGCTCTTGAAGGGCGGTGTATTTTTGTACCCTTCAACGGAGACACACCCCAGTGGCAAGCTACGCTTGCTTTACGAGGCCAACCCACTTGCATTGATCGCGGAACAGGCAGGGGGAATCGCCACCAGCGGGGAAGAGTCGATCCTGAACATCATTCCGAAGGGCATACACCAGAGGACCCCGCTGGTGATCGGCGGGCGCTCCGAAGTAGAAGCGTTTTTGGCGCACCTACCGGCTCGCAGCCTTTCCGCTGTCTGAGGTAATTGTGGCGGGGCGGATCGTCGCACGGGCAGAGGGTTGAATCCAGCTGGACGGAAGGCTCGTACTTCTGCGCGACTGACATGGGGGCAAGCGTCGAGATTATACGTTTGTCATCGTGGGGGCGGCAGCAGGCATGCTGAGAATGGCCCGAGTACCTTTCCCTGGCTGGCTAACAATTTCCACCTTGCCGCCGTGAAGCAGCATGATGCCCTGCACGATCGCCAGCCCGAGGCCCGTGCCGCCCAAGGCTTGTGAACGTGACGGATCCACACGGAAGAAACGATCAAAAACTCGGGGCAGTGCCTCCGGCGGAATGCCGATGCCCGTGTCGGCGACCTCGATCCGAACCATGGCGCTTTCGGAGCTCGCCGCCATCACCACCGATCCGCCTGATGGGGTGTGTGCTACCGCGTTCGAGACCAGGTTTCCTACCGCCCGCTGTATCAGCGTCCTGTCCAGTTCTGCGATCACCGGCCCATCGCCGGACCTAGTGCTTAAATAAATTCCACCGTCAACGGCAGAAGCTTCGTAATACGCCTGCACCCCATCGAGCAACTCGGCTACGTCAACCCGCTCGCGACGCAAATGCATCAAGGGACTTTCTGTGCGGGCGAGGAACAAGAGGTTGCCAATCAGGTCCGACAGGCGGACGGATTCTTCTAGAGACGACTCCAGCGCATCACGGTATTCGTCAATAGTGCGAGCACGCGCCAATGCAACTTCGGCTTCACCACGGATGTTGTTAACAGGAGTGCGCAGGTCATGCGCAATATCCGCGGAGAACCTGGATATTCGCTCAAAGGAATCTTCCAGCCGGTCTAACATCTCGTTGAAGGTGCCGGCCAACGATGCCAGCTCAAAGGGATAACCTTCGGCGAGGATTCGCTCGCCAAGATGGGTAGAGCTGATGCGCCGGGCAGTCGCTGCCATCTCTTCCACCGGCCGAATGCCCTGGCGCGCAATCTGATAACCAACCAAAGGAAAAATCGCAAGCGTCCCCAATACGATCACCCAGAACACCAATCGAAAGTGCGCCAGGAAGGCTTCTTTCTGCGAGACGTCGATGGCAATCTGAATCGTAACCGTATGACCAGTAGACGAGCCAACTGGCGCTAGCGCGGTGGTAACGCGAAAGGCTCGCCCTTGGCTGCCCTTCATCGGGATCGCCACACCGGGATGTCCTCGCGTCCGTTGGGCGAGCTGCGAAAGATCTATTTCTTGAGCCATGCCGGGCGTTGTCATTAGGGGCGTGTTTCGCTCATCAAGCAGCCGAATATAGAAGTGTTCATATCGCCGCGCCGCCGTCTCCAGCTCAACTTCCTCCCGCAGTCCGTCCGTATCATCAGGGCGTTCCCGCAGCATGGTGCGGAGCACGTGCAACTTGTCGCCCAGGAATAATTCCGTACTTTTCTCTAATTCCGATACCAGCACGAGGTAGAGGCTGGCGGTGGCCAAAATCACCAGAACCAAGCCTGCCAGTGCGTACCCGGCGGTCAACCGGAAGGCCAACGTCCGCCACAGCCGCGATATCGGCGTGAGGCTAGGAGCCAGCTTCCAGCACATAGCCGGCGCCGCGAATGGTCTGGATAAGTTTGTGCGGGAAAGGATCGTCCACCTTGCTGCGTAGTCTCCTGACGTTGACGTCCACAACATTCGTGTCGCTGTCGAAGTTCATGTCCCAGACCGCTTCGGCGATCAGAGTGCGGGACAGGACTTCGCCGGCACGGCGCGCGAGGAGTGACAGCAGAAGGAATTCTTTCGCAGTTAAATCGAGCCGCTGGCCGCCCCGCGTCGCGCGATGGCGTAACAGATCAATTTCCAGATCGGCCCTACGGATCGTATCCTGCGGGCGAGCGGGGGTCCGGCGTAATAACGATCGCACCCGCGCCAATAATTCAGAGAATGCGAACGGCTTCACCAGGTAGTCGTCGGCCCCCAGTTCGAATCCTCTTACGCGCTCGTGGACCGCGTCCCGGGCGGTCAGCAAAAGGACCTGGGTAGCTCGGCCTGCCTGACGCAAGCGGATGAGAACCTGCCAGCCATCCAGGCTGGGCAGCATTACGTCCAGTATGATCAGGTCGAAGTCCACATCCTGCGCCAACTGAAGTCCATCCACGCCATTTGCCGCCACATCGACTACAAAGCCTGCTTCGCCCAGACCCTTTTTCAGAAACTTTGCGGTCTTCGCTTCATCGTCTACGACCAGAATTCTCATAGGTGTTCCACGTCGTCTTGCTGCTATTGGTATCTATCGCTGTCACGAGCGCGAATGAGTTCGTTCAGTATCAGCCGGAGAAGTCACGGCTCCCGAGGTATATTGTTGTCAACCGACGATGGGATTGTGTTTATGGAAGATGAATTCTGTCCCGCGCCTCGCTGCAAACAGCAACCGTGTGTCTTTTTAACAAAAATTTGCCCTCTACATTACAGTTTCGTAATCATGCCGTGAGATTCGTTGGGTTGCACAAGCGTTCTGCTGCCTAAAGCCAGTACGAAACAGCGGATTCTGGTCGCCAGCCAGACAGCGCGATCGGACTGCTGATTCGCGCAAGAATCGTTGAGAAAGCAGAATTCGTCGAAAGCTCCTTGGGAGTTCGAGCTACATCCCGCTTTATCAGTCACCGATACTTACCTTTCGAGGCCAACATGCAAAGGTTCCGCTCTTTCTTCTCCTGGTCTGTGTTGATCGTTTCCACATTCTTGGCTGCCTGTTGTGCAATCCCCGGCATCGCGCAAGTGGATCGCAGCGCTATAAGCGGCACGGTTACTGATCCGTCGGGTAGGGTGCTGGGGCAAACACACATCACTGTCGTGGAGAACTCGACGCAGTCGCGGCGTGAAGGGGTTTCGGACAACGCTGGAAGATATGACATTCCTGAGCTTCCGTTGGGGAGGTACACGATCACGTTCGATCATCCCGGATTCAAGACCCTGACGTTCCTTGATGTGGAGCAGGTGGTTGGCAGGACGCGCACCCTGGATGCGACGTTGCAGGTATCAGGTGGCGCGGAGCGCGTGGAAGTCTCGGCCAGTTCGGAGCTGATAGACCGCAACACCGCTGCGGTGACGGGCCTGATCGAGAGGAAGCAGGCCGACGAGCTGCCGCTGAATGGCCGCAACTGGGCAGCGCTGACGGCATACATTCCCGGCGCGATCGACACAGGTGGCAGCAACCAGCGGTCGATCCGGTTCGCAGGACGGGGCCTTGACGACAGCAACTTCACCTATGACGGCATTGACGCGACCAGCGTCGTGAATCAAACGCAGCGCGCCTGGGCGCGCCTCACCATTCCGCTGGACGCGATCGCGATGTTCCGTGTCGATACGCTGCTGGCAACCGCCGAGGAAGGCTCGACGGGCGGCGCTCAACTGGCCGTCACTTCTCCGTCGGGTTCGAACCAATTCCACGGCCGCCTCTTTGAGTTCTTGCGCAATAACTATTTCGACGCGCCCGAGCCCACTTGGGCCTCCCAAGGACAAGCGCAGCAGCCGCTTCGGTTGAATCAGTTCGGCGGAGGGCTGGGCGGACCCATCGTGCACGACAAAACCTTCTTCTATCTCGCCTCAGAAGCCTACCGGCAAGTCTGGGGCTATCCGGTGAGCGGCGACGTGCCAAGCGCGGCTTTCAAGGCGTCCATTCCGAGTTCATCCCCGGTCTATGGGATCGTAAACGCTTACCCGGGCGCAGGTCCAAAAACATTTCTGACGCCCTACACGCCGGCAAACGACCCGGGCGACCCGAACTACGCGGACTATGACCTGCTGACCTGCTCATGCACGCAGGTGGTCAACGAGAACTCGGCGATGCTGCGGCTCGACCAGTATTTTTCAGCCAGGACCACCGGCTTCATGCGCTTCAATTACGACCGATCGATCGATACCCAGCCAGTTTCGACTGCCGCGACGAACCTGGAACAGAGGGTCACCACGCCGGTAAATGGAGCGCTCGAGTTGCTGCACATCTTTAGTCCCACCCTGACGAATGAGGCCAAGTTTGGATACAATCGCTCCACCGACAATACCTACAACTCCAGTCCAACCAGCTCCATCTACGAGATTGAGATTTCCACGGGTCCTGGGCCTGGATTTGGCATCCAGAACTACAATTACAACAGCATCTACGTAGGCAACACATTTTCGTGGATCGACAACCTGACCTGGCTCCATGGCCGGCACACCTTCAAAGCCGGAGTGGAAATCCGCCACATACAATTGAACCAGCACTATGGGGAACACGGTGCAGTTACGTTTTCTTCGCTGCAAGCGCTGGCCACAAATAAGGCGAAAAGAGCAACCCTGACTGGCGCTCTGCCGGTCAACGATTTGCGCAAGAATTGGTTCGTCGGCTACGCCCAGGACGAGTGGAAGGTGCGGCCCAATTTCACACTGAACCTCGGCTTGCGGTACACCGTCTTCCAGATATTCCACGAAGCGCACGGGAAGGCCAACCCCTTCGACTTCGACACCTGTGGGCCTCAGGGATTCTGCGGCGTGGGCGCCAGCTTCGGCCAGCAAAACTACGGTGACGTGGATCCACGAGTGGCCCTGGCCTGGTCGCCTGTGCAGGACAGAAAAACGATTGTGCGCGCCGGATTCGGAACCTACCACGAAGATGGCCAGCTGGACGATCAGAATCTACCCGCCAAGAATGAAATACCCTCCTACTCCGTGACAAATGTGACCTATCCGCCCAGCTCGTATTTCACCAGAGGAACCCTCTCACCCAATGCCGAACAACGGGACCGCAAGGACACGTATGTTGAGCAGTGGGACCTTTCCGTGCAGCGGGAGTTGCCTGCGAACATCGTGGGCTCGGTCACCTACCTGGGAAGCCACGGCGTGCATCTGCTGGAGACCAACGTGGTGAACCTGATCAATCCGGCTACGGGGATTGGGCAATATCCAGCCTTTGCTCCGGCCATTGGCTGGCGCGGCTCCATCGGCGCGAGCTCCTACAATGGCCTCTCCGTATCAGTGCGGCGTCCGTTCACGAGTGGGCTCCTGGTCGCGGCAAATTACGCGTATACCCACGAGATCGACAACGGCTCCAATGGCAGCGGGGATGGTGACGAGATATCGCCGCAGAACCCATTCTGCCTGCCTTGCGAGTGGGCTAGCGGCACTTGGGACGCCACCCACGTGGTCAATGGCAACGCGGTCTATGAGCTCCCCTTCGGCCCGGGCAGGCCGATGCTGAACCAACGCGGCATTGTCGGCGCGATCGCGGGTAACTGGCAACTGACCACGACGGCGCTGGTGCGCACCGGTTTTCCGGTCAATGTGCTTTTACCCAGCAGCTACATCGCGCCGGATGGGAACTCCGGCACGCAGCGTCCCGATCTGCTTCCAGGCGTGCCTCTCAGTCCGCCAGGGGGCAGGAGCATCAGAGGGTGGATTAATCCCGCGGCGTTTGCTCTCCCGGCTGGAGAATTTGGCGACGCGCCACGTGACCTCTTTCGCGGGCCGGGCACGTGGCAGATCGATATGGGCGCCGCCAAAACGTTTCCACTTGCAGAGGGCATGCAATTGGAATTCCGCGGGGAGTTCTACAACATCTTCAATCACCCGCAGTTAGGCCAGCCGCAGGTCACGTGTGATCTTTCATCTTCACATCCTACGGGCTGTCCGGCGGGGTTTGGCGCCATTACCAATACCGTGAACTTGAACACGGCCATCGTAAATCCGATCACTCCTGTGGGCTCGGGAACGCCGCGCGAGATCCAGTTGGCGCTGCGGCTGGAGTTTTGAGAGTCAATGCCTGCAAATATGAAACGACGATTGTTCCTGGGTTTGCTGCCGGCGCTGCTTCTGGCCTCTAGTGGAATCTGCTTGCCACCGAACCCGAATTTCTCTGGAACATGGAAACAGAACGACGAACGTTGCGTGCCCAAGCGGACGGGCGGTGTCACCCTCCAACTCGACCATCGTGATCCTGACTTGATTGTGGAGACTACGGTGCTCCGAAGTTCCGAGCCGCCCCGGCGCGCCGTGCAACGCTACAGCACCGATGGCAGGACATCTGTGTCCACCGGGGCTGACGGGGATGAGTTCCACACTTCCATCACCTGGAGCGGACTTAGCCTGGTCTTCGCTGTTGAAGAGCACGAGGATGGGCGTATCTTGCTTTCAAAAGAAACCTGGACCCTGTTAGAAAACGGTGCCGTGCTGCAGCGTGTCCGCGGGCGTTCCGACGGCGGCGAAAAGCAAACGTTGATTTACACCCGATAAGCGGCTTATCACTTTGGCATCAGGCTTTTGCGCAGACCACCAATACTGTGTGGGCCCACAAATGCCTAATCCAAAGCCCTTGCCCCGCCAATGGGGCCTTGCTGCAAGATGAGAGTTACACCGGGACAGCAGTGGTCTCCCACATCTCCGCGAAAAACCAGCGAGATGTGGGGCCCACCCGTCATTTGCGGTCAGGCAAGCTTCGAAGCGCATACCCGCGCTTGCAATGGATTACAAAACTGTCATTTTCGCGTAATGCTGGCGTCCTTTTCGCGGCCCTACATTAGCACGTAGGCGCTGCTCGCCCGGTGCGCCACCTCCTGGAATTCATTAGAAACCATGAGCCAGTTTCACTTTCCAGTGCGTGGCCGATTCCGGGTCGCGTGATGGAAGAAACCGAGAAGGAGAAGGACACATGTTCCGCAAAACGTCCCCCAAGCATCGTGGGATTCACGCCTTGCATTCACTCGCCGGCCTGCTGGCGATAGGGCTGAGCGCTCCGGCGCTCCTAGGCCAGTCCGTACCATTCCCGACCTACTCACCCGGCGAGAACACGAACGCGACCACCGGCCCGAGCTACTCGCAGCCCTCGGCCAACCCGTGGGTCGTCAGCGACGGCACAATCATCACTCCCGCCGGCACCCAGGTCTATCTCGGCATCACCACCCGCGCCAAGGCCATCGCGCTGAACCCCACTGGCAATCACACCGCCGCCGTCCTTCAAATGGGAGCCCCACAGGCCGTTACGATCTTCAACACCCAGACGGGCGCCGTGCTGCAGACCTACAGCGTGCCCTACACCAGCTCAACCGGCGCGGCCAGCACGGATTCAGATGGCAGCCAGGACGGCATCGCCTATACGCCGGATGGCAAGTACCTGCTGTTCAGCCAGGACGGTAGCTACGGCCCAACCAGCTACGTTTCCATCGCCAGCGTCAATGCGAGCACGGGCTTGCTCTCAAACTATGCCCAGGTCAAGGTTCCGCTGGACGTCAACAGCTCCGGAGAGCTGACCAACGTTACCTGCTTTCCGTACAAGTACAATGGTACGGCGAAACCCGCCTCGGGTAGCCCTTCGGGGACCACGGGCAGCTTTGGCATCCCTTGCGGCTACCCCTATTCGATTTTCTCCGATAACACAATCACTTCCTATCCGACCGGCATCGCGGTCTCGCCGGATGCCAAGACCGGCTACGCTGTTCTGGACAACAACGATACGCTGACCAAGATCGACCTGACCGCGACGACACCAGTGGAGGGTCCGGAGGTTCGCGTCGGCCAAGTCCCCCACAGCGTCGTGATCTCGCCGGATGGCAAGACCGCCTATGTCTCCAATGAAGCCGGCCGGATTCCGACCGCGAGCGACTTCCAGGAATACTCCAACGGAACCCCGGTCGTCGCTGAATATCCGACCGGCACAACGGCCCCGGGCACTATTTCCGTGGTCGACCTAGCCTCGTTTACGGTGACCGCCAGCATCACCGCCGGCCATCACCCGACCGGCATGGCATTCTGGGGCAAGTACCTGCTGGTCGCCAACACTTATAGCGACAACATCTCGGTCATCGACACCACGAGCAACCAGGAAGTGCGGAAGATTGACCTTGGGCTGCCGATCGCCGTGCCCGGCGACAAGAAAGCCGCCTCCGGCGCGGGCCCGAACTCGATCGCCGTCGATGCGAAGAACAACATCGCCTACGTCGCGCTGTACAATGCCAACGCGGTCGCGGTTGTCGACCTCAACGCCTCCGGCTGGAGTCCCGTCACAGGCATGATCCCGGTCGGCTACGCGCCGAGCTCGGTTGTGCTGGACACGGCGGACAATGCGTTGCTCGTTGCCAACGACAAGGGCATCGGCACCACGGGCTATGGGGTCAAGCCCTCGCCGACGAATACGGCCGAAAATTCGTACGCAACCTACTACGGCGCGACATCCTTCAACACCCACGAGGACCTTGGCACCGTCAGCATCGTTCCCATTCCGAACAGCGGAACTCTGACGACGCTGACGACGCAAGTCTTCCAGAATAACCACTGGGACCTGGCGCAAAACATCTGGTCGGCCTCTGGAGGCAGCCCGTCTGCCAAGCCGGTCGTAATCCCGAACAGGATCGGCGATCCCTCGAAGATCAAGCACGTCTTCCTGATCATCCGTGAAAACCGCACCTACGACCAGATGTTGGGCGATGTGACAGAAGGCAATGGCGACCCGGCCCTGGCAGTCTTTGGTGACGCCTCGACCTACGCCGCATATCCCGTCGTAACGCCTAACGCGCACACGATTGTGAAGCGCTTCCCGCTTTTGGACAATTTCTACGACCCGAGCCGTCAATCGGCCGACGGTCATAACTGGATCCTCCAGGCCATGGCGCCCTACTCCGACGACATCCAGTCACCCGACTGGCTCCGCGACTATCCCTCCAACGGCGGCGATGGCATTGCCTACCAGAAGAAGGGCCACCTGTTCGATGTGGCGGCCGCAGCCGGCCTCAAGATGAAGATCTACGGCGAGTACGTCGAGTACAACACGTTCACTGTGCCGGGTTGCACTCCGAGTAATCAGACCCAAGATGACAGTTATAACGGTCACGTTCCACCCGTTACCTTACCGTTTGTTGTTTCCAACAGCTGCGAGCCCACCTGGGAGCAGTTCTACAACGACACATTGGAATATGAGAGTGGCAACGAGTCGCAGCTCCAGTACTACAAAACGATCGGCTCGTACTCCCCGCTCCCGAACGTAATGAAGTACGCAGTCCAGAACTTCCCACAATTCGATCTGGGCATCCCCGACCAGTACCGCGTTGATGTCTGGCAACAGGACTTCAACAGGGACGTGGCCGCCGGTACGGTACCCCAGTTGAGCTTCCTTTGGATCATGAGCGACCACACCACCGGCCCGCCGAACGCGACAGCCGAAGAGGCCGATAACGACCTGGCCATTGGGCGCGTTGTCGACATCATCAGCCACAGCAGCGTGTGGAAGAACTCGGCGATCTTCATCGAGGAAGACGACGCGCAGAACGGCGTCGACCACGTGGACGGCCACCGCAGCCCGGGCTATGTCGTCAGCCCCTACGTCAAGCAGCAGGTGAACTCCGACGGTACTGGGGCCGGGGTAGCCGCGGATAGCACCTTCTACACGCAGGTCAACATGACGCGCACGATCGAGCAAATCCTCGGTCTGAAGCCCATGAACCAGAACGACCTCGTGGCCTCGCCGATGACGACGCTCTTCGTCAACAATCCACCCCTCAACAACTTCCTCCCGTGGGCGCACGTGCCGAATGAGGTTCCGCTGTGTTACGGCGTTACGGGATATACGGCCCCCTCGAACATCACCCCCAGCCTCAACACTTGCAGCTCCGGAACAACCGCTGCCCTGCAGGAAAGCCCTAAGGTCAAAGCTCTGCGGGCTGGCTGGACGAAAATGAAGACGCAGGTCTTCGCCGCGCACTATCACATTCCCGACTCTTTAGACCCTGACACCGTCAGCCACTTCGACTGGTACGAGGCCACTGGGTTCAAGGTCCCCTTCCCAGGCGAAAAGACGGTTCGCCCGGCGAGCGACTTCATCAAAAAAGTTGTACTCACCAAGACCGACGAAGACGACGACTAAATCGCCTTCAAGGCTGAAAAAAGGCCCTCTCTCCGGTACCCGGGGAGAGGGCTTTTTGTTCACGCCTCAAACGCAAAGTCCCTAACGGCCTGAACCCAGCGATGATCCTGACGAAGCACCGCTAGCTCCGGGTTTCTAGTACGGAGTTTGAGAGTACTCGGAAGCTTTCATCCAGAGGTGCTGCTCCTGTTCTGGAATATCTTTCCTTCGAACTTCGACCAGTCCCTTGGAAGTAAGAACCTAGATGGCCTCTCCTCGAGGTTTTCTATGCGTTTGTGGTTTGGTCCTAATAGCCAGATTGCTTCAACGCGCGGATCAGCAACCATCTCAGTAATCGAAGCGTACGCTACCGTATCGCCCAAGTCGAGCTACCGTGCGAACGCCGCGGCGTCGCCGGCGTGTTTGCTGTTTGGACCCCATATGCCACGGATCTCGACGTCACCCACCGCCACGAACGGCTGAAGGTGAAAACGCGTGATGAATCCGCGTAGGGCATCGTTAGTAAATGGTCGCCAGTCACGTGGTCAAGGAACAAAGAAGTAGCTTGTCGCACTTGAATCAAGATCACCCCCCGCCTCAACGAAGGCGGCACGGCCGTCACGCGGGCGCTTCAGGCTAAATGTCCCGGAGATACTCGTCTAGAATGCTTTGCACCGCCTTGTAGGGATCGCGGCCATTAACTGCAGGTACGGCTTCGATCGAAAACAGCCCTTTGTATCCGACCTCCTTCGAAATCTGGATCACCTTGGCCTCGTCCCACCGTTTCGGGTTGTATTGTAAATGGCTGCTGCCGGACGACAACGGATACAGCGCGTGCAATCCCGCCCACCGCGCCTGGTTCTCGGGGAATCCACCGGGGTCGGGATTGGCCCAAATCCCGGCGGCCTTGATCACTTCATACTCGTCACGCCAATCTGCCGGCGCCGCGCCTGCGGCCGCACGGCCGCCTTCTCCGGGCGGATCGTCGCGGTTTTCAATGGTCACCCAGACCTTCTTGGTTTTGGCGTAGGCATTAATCTTCTTCAAGGTGTCGATCGCGGTCTGACGCACCTCGGGCGCAAGCGTGCCCTGGTTCACCATCACCCGCGGACAGCCGAGGGTCACCGCGTGGTCGATCCATCGTTTCGTCAAGTCAATCGTTTCCAGCCGGAGCACCGGATCCGGAGACGATATGTTCAGCTTGCCGAGTTCCAGGACGAGTTGAGTCATCTGCGACTGGGCTTCCTTCAGCCGATTTCGAAACCTCTCCAGGTAGTCAGGCTCGGTCGAACGAAAGTGAGTGTGCTGGATTTCTACATGATGAACACCGTAGTGTTGGGCGATTATGGCGGGAAAATCCAGGATGTCGATGGTGCGACCCGAATCGTCCGCATGCGCGCCCCACTTGACGATGGAATCAAAACTGTAGCTCATCACCGCGATGCGATCCAATTTGGCGCGATCTGTGGGCTGCCCCCACGCTGTGGCCGCACTCACTGCTGCCGCTGAACCGATGAGAAACTCCCGACGGTTAATCAGATGGTGTCTCCCTATAGTGCGCTCACGATATTCCGGTGTTCGACCCGTAGCGACGCACCTATTCCCCGTTCATGGCAGACCGGTCGATATACCTGTTGTACATCCGACCACGACGGCTTCGGTCGATTTGATGCCTCTCCCGCTGTGCCAGCAAGCTGATCAGGGGCTGACGTGTTGAAGCGAGCCCCTGATCAGCCTGGGAAACCGGTCTCCCAGGGGCGCCACTTTTGCATTCAAGTCAGGGACAAACTTGCTGCCGTTCTTGCCCGCATCTTCCGCGATTTCAGTACAGCGCGACATAGAGGTTCAAATCAGAACATGAACCTCGCTCCAAATTGAAACTGACGCGGAGTGTTGATCGTGTTTGTGATGAGTCCGAAGGGAATATTCTGCTGCGTGGCCGCCACGATGTTCGGCACGCTCGGGTATCCGTATTGCGGTGTGTTAGTGATGTTGTACGAGGAAACATCAAAGCGGAGCGTATTCGTTTCGCCAAGCTTGATTGCCTTGTACGCGGAAAGATCCAGGTCGCGCGCACCCCGGGTACGGACACCGCTAAGATAGGCCGGAGCGGTGCCTGCGATATAGGGGTTCGCATTAGCCGGGTTGCCGCTGGCTTCCGTGCCGGGCAAGGCGAAGCAACTCGGGTTAAACCAGGCCGCCACGGTATGCGGAGCGTGCGCCCCCGGATTGCAGGTTATGTCAGCCCGCTGATTGAAAAACGAGGGGCTCGTTCCGGAAAGAGGAGAGTTGATCGGCACACCCGTGCTCAGATAAAGGATGCCGTTCGTGGTCCACCCTCCCAGAAAGGCGTTCGCTACGCCGTTCAGATGAAGCGCCCGCCCCTGCCCCACAGGCAAGTCGTACGATGCCTGTGCCGTGAACTGATACTTGACATCCTGAGGGCTAATGGACCATTCCAGATTCAGGTTTCTCCAGTCCTGAACAGTGCCGTTGTGGGTGCCGACGAACCCCAAAGGCGGGTTGCCGTCATCGGTCATCAATTTACCCCAGGTAAATGTGGTAAGCGTGGTGAAGTGGTCCGTCAACCTCTTCTGCACCTTAGCCTGCATGGAACTGTACTCGGAATCGCCCGCCGGGTAGCCGTGAATGTTTACGCCATTGCCGGACCCGTAGACGCCATCGCCAAATTGGGGAAATTGTTGGAGCGCTACGAACAGCGGCACTGTGGCTGATCCGTAATTAGCATTCGTCGAAGGCTGAATCGCCTGCCACTGGTTGGGAACGGTGGTGTTCGTCAGAGCCGACTGGTATTGACCGATCGTGCTCAGGTTCAGAACGTTCAGATCGACACTCGAGAAGGGGAGAAAAAGTCCGCGGCTGCCGACGTAGGCCCCAGTCACCACGACCTGGTGCGGCAGCTCATACTCTACGGCGAAATTAAAGTTGTACACCGTGGGAGTGCGCTGGGAGCGCAGCACGGAACTGAGACTGATGCCGAGGTTGTTCGCCAGGCCGCTGGGTGTGCTCGTGAAGATGGGCACCGTCCCATTGGGGAATGGGTTGCTTAATGAATAAGGGACCGTGAAGTCGTCCACGGGACTTCCCGTATTCACGCCACACGAACTGCCGTTGAAGACTGTATTGCCGTCTGCGTTGAAGCAGGTGCCTTCCCAGTTTGTATGGGAAGCAAATCCGTCGCTGCTGTTACCGGCGCTTTGCACCATGTGCGTCGAAGGGCCGTAGTAAAAGCCTCCGCCGCCCCGCACGACCAGGTGCGCGAGGGGCTGATAGGCAAAGGCCAGTCTCGGGCCGAAGTTGTGGAAGTTGGTCGCAAAGGGAGAACGATTGTTGCCATTAACGAAGATTTCCGCTCCGGTGTAATTAACGCCGTTAGCTGTATTGGTTATAGTCGGGTTGAAGGATTCCAGCCGATTGAAGCGTTCGTTTTCCCCTCCGAAAATATCCCAGCGCAGACCGGCGGTAATGGTGAGCGCCTTGGAAGCGTGATAGCTATCCTCAATAAACGCCGCGTAATAGGGGTTCGATTCCGCCCCGAAGATATCCTTGGTGAAATTGGGATAGAAATTGGTCTCGGGATTGGCGCCGCTCGGGTTGGCTGCCATGCCAACCAGCATGGATGCGAAATCACTGCCGCCAACCGCACTGGTAACGGATTGGTCGGTAGCACTGACGTCGAACTCGTAGGCTCCCGCCGGCGCACTGGGTTGGCCGACATTGAGATATCGCTTCATCCACTCGAAGCCGAATGAGAGTTGGTGTTTGCCTTGGATTTTGGTCACTGCGGCGGTTACATCGCTGTTCTCGCTTGCGTAGCGAAAGTTGTTGCCATCCCCTGTGCCGCCTACGCCCTGGCCCACGTCGCCAAACACCATGATGGGTAGCTGTTTCGAAACCTGAGCGGCCGCCAGCGATGCCGGAAAGCCCACCGTACTGCCATTCACACTCCCCAGGTCGGTAATGTTGATGCTGTTGTACGCTGGATTTCCCTGGTTCTCGAAGTGCCGGGTAAACGAATACCGCAGGTTGAGAACCGTGGAGTTGTTGAGGGTAAAGTCATCGGCCACGAGAGCGTTCCGCCCATTGGTCGTGTTCTGTGCATAGTTGATATCCCATCCACTGGGAAAGGCGTTGGCTGTGGCGAAAATCAAGCGGTCGTAGGAAAAGCGAGTAAAGAGATGTTGCTTCTCGCTCTTGGCCCAGTCCACGCGAACGTCGAACCGGTGCGCATGGTAAGGATCGAGGCCTGGTACCCCGTAATTATTCTGGACGTCGCTCGTTGCCCCGTCGCAGGTATTGGGATTGGGCAGATTGCACTTTGGCATCTTCGACAAGAAGAGCAGCCCAATGGGGTTTGGGTTAGGAATGATGCCGCCGGGGAACGGCTGCCGGTTGCCATTGGGCAGGTCGGGCCGCGTTGGATCGTAGATCCCGCTGGCGAAGGCAGAGAAATTGCCCGTTCTCTCGGCGCTGGTGGGAACAGTAGAGTAGTCGATGCCTTCGAACTCTTCCTGCTGCGTGTCCTCGTAATCCCCAAAGAAGAAAAGCTTGTCTTTCTTAATCGGACCGCCGATCGCCGCGCCCTCCTGGTAACGGTAGAAATCGGGAGGAGTGTTGGGCTCGCCGCTGCTCAGTTGCGTGTTCTTGTTGAAATATTCGTTTGCAGACAGGGCGTTCGGCCGGAACACGCCAAAAACGTCGCCATGGAACGCATTGGTGCCGGTTTTGCTCACCAGGCTGATGACGCCGGCCGCACCGCTCTGGTACGAGGCCGGTGTATTTTGCGTCTCTACCCGAACCTCTTCGATGCCGTCCTCGGGGATATTCATCGCCGGAATAACCGCCGCGGCATTATTCTCCGCAACCCCGATTGGGCTGCCATCGAGCATGTAGTAGACCGAGCCGACGATGGCGCCATTGATGGTCGCCGAGGAGATATCGACTCCAGGGCGCCCCACCGAAATGTTCTGAACCGACTGCATGGAATCACTCGAGTTGGGCGAACCGTTGGGTGGGCTCACGCCCGCACTCAACTGCACCAGGTCGTAAACGTTGCGGTAGAGCAATGGCACGCGATCCATGGTGCGTGAGTCAACCAACTGGCCGACGGTCGAGTTGCTGGACTCGATCAGTTCGGTCCCTCCCGTCACGGTAACCGTTTCCGAGGCAGCGCCAACGGTCAGCACGATGTTGGCCTGGGTAACCTGATCGACGGTTACCTGGATCTTGTCGTGGGCCACGCTTTGAAACCCCTTCTCGCTGACCGTCACCTGGTAGACACCTGGGCTGAGGGAGATGAAGGTGTAAAGGCCAGCGGAGGAGGTCACCGAATGTTGTTCCACTCCGGTAGCGCGGTTGAGCAACACGACTTGGGCTCCCGGAACCAGGGCCCCACCTGGATCGGTGACGAGTCCGCTAATGGTGCCTCTACCGGCCTGAGCAAGCGCAATAGAACCTGTACACAGCAAAAGAATCCAAATAGAAAAAAGATTCCGCACGATCCTGAGACCATCATTCCTGCTATTCAAAGGCTCCTCCCAAGAGCTATAAGGCGTTATGCATGGTGCGACGTAGCGAGTCCTCGCACAACATCGCCACACTTTGTAAAAGCATTCAACAAACGCTGCTATTACGGGCGATTGAGAATTTGCTGTCGAGGAAAAACCCGGCCGCGCGGATGCGGGTGCAGTTTATAAAGGGGTATTTCATAATCTGAGACATGTACCTGGCAGAACATGTGTTCATGCGAATAGCCTCCGGAAGTGAACCGCACTGACGCATCAAAGACAAGTACCTGTACTTCTGGGCCTGGACCCAGGAGGGATAACGCAATCCAGCAGCGAAACGCGCAGCTGATACGAGGCCCGGAGGAGACTTGGCAGTCTTGCGCGACGTGGCGCTTGCGGGCGGCAGAAGATGCGACCGGGAATGAGTTATTCCAAAGTCCAGCATCAAATACCAATTTTGCTGGAATATTTCATCTTTCCTGTTGTGAAGTCAAGAGGCTTTCTTGTTTTCTTTATAAAATAGATTTATAAAGTTTTAATTGCATTCGCTATTGCCGGTGTGCAACAATTTCGCCCAACGTTAGGTTCTCTTTATTCAGCATCACTTCTGCATCCGCACTCGCTCCCCGCCGGCTGGCGCTGTAGCGCAGAAATGGGGATAGAGGGCTTGGGAAATGCCGGCTTTCAACGGCCAATGCGGGGATTCAACAGGGCCTGCACAATGAAGGCTTCGAGCTTTCGAGCGTTGATGGGTCAGCTGCTCGATCCGAAGCTGGTCAAGCTCCAGTTCCAATGCTCGACGATCACCAAGGGTTTCGATCCGGTGGCGTACTTTACAAAGTATCCGGGGCGGTTTATCTCGATGCATGTACAGGACTGGTCGCGGCAGAGCACAAGATGGCGCCCGTCGGACAAAGCGGCCTGGGCTGGAAGAAGATATTTACGGCTGCCAAAGTCGGGGGGATCAAGAACTACTTCGTGGAGATCAACCTCTGGGCGCGCGGTGCACGAGCACTATCGTCAGGGATGCCACGGCGCGCACCTGAGCAGAAACGGAAACTATCCATCGCTGGCGGACATTACGTCACGAGTCGGAGCGGCCACGGTGCGATCGACAGTGAGCGGAGGAAGAGGGCCGATGCCGGCCTTCAGCTCAGATATCAAGGAAGCCGACATGAATCTGCCTTTGCCCTACCACATATCTTCTGGTTCATCTACTGCGAAAATTCGTTCGACAGGCGTTCGGGAAACCAATATTCGCGACTTGTTGCGATTGCTGCGTCTTCACTCGCCGTGCTCTCGCGCGGACCTCGCCCGCCTGTCTGGCTTAACGGCTCCCACGGTGTCTGCCGGCATCTTGCGCTTGCAACGTCACGGCCTGGTAACGACCCTGGGTCGGGCAAGCTCCAATGGAGGACGTCCACCGGGGCTGCTCGAATTCAACGCGCGGCACGGCTATGTCGTCGGCGTGGATATCGGCGGATCTCACCTGGGGATCGTGATGGCCGATCTCAACGGGACGATCGTCGGACGCGGTACCACGATTTTTCGCGCCGAACGCCGGCCCAAAGCAGTGACGGAGATGATTGCCGACGGTATCAAGCGCATCAGCCAGCAGCAAAAGGTCTCGATGAGCAAGATCCTGCACATTGCGGTCGGGGCCCCTGGCATTACGGATGTCGCCGCCGGGCGAGTGCTTTCCGCGTACAGCCTTACGGATTGGCACGATGTTCCGCTGCGCGACCTGGTGGAAGAGAAAACCGGCATCTCCACGACGGTCGACAACGACGTCAACCTCAGTGCCCTGGGCGAAGCCTGGTGTGGAGCGGCGCGCAACGTAGCCAACTTCATTTTCCTGGCGATAGGCACCGGCGTCGGTGCGGGTATCGTGGTGAACGGCACGTTGCACCACGGGGCCAACTGGTCGGCCGGCGAAGTGGGATACATGCTGCTGCCTGGTTTGAAGAGCGATCCTCCTCTGATCGATGGGGCCGGAGCGCTGGAAAGTGCTGTGGGCGGCCAAAGAGTTCGCGAGGCCTGGATAGGACAGACCGCCAGCGCCCCCTCCGTGCAGGCGCCCCTGGCGACCGAGATCTTCGATCTGGCTGCTACCGGGGACAGTGTGGGAAGAGAAATTCTGTCCAGAGTGGCGGAACACCTGGCCATGGCAATTACCAATCTGAGCCTCGTTCTCGATCTGTCGCTGGTCGTGCTGGGAGGAGGAGTCGGATATCATCCCGGCCTTCTGCGGGCGATCGAGAAAAGATTGGAGCGAAACCAGTTCGCAAGGCCTCGATTGATCGTCAGCGGCTTAAAGGGCGAGGCCCAGCTCTATGGAGCCATCTGGCTTGCCCTGCAGGCAGTGGAAGCTCAGGATTTCCGGATTCAAGGGCCGAAGGATAAGAAGGAGTCCGCAAAAGCAATGGCGGCAGATCGATGACTTTCTCCCTCCGCAATCAACTTCGGCCAGCGGTCTGACAAGCTATTTTGTTGCATTGAATCTCAAGACGATGAAGGAAAGCATTCCGTGCCTGCGTCGATTACATATTTGAATGCTCCCTACGCGGACGGGAAGCAACGCGAGGATAAATGAACGGGGAAGTCCATCGACGTTCTACAGAAGGTAGCCGGGAGGTCATTTGGATCGGATAAGAATCGTACTTTGTGTGCTGCTGGGGCTGGGCGCGGTCGCTCTGGCGGCGGAGCAGCCTTTGGCTTCTCTTGCAGCCCAGCAGGAACAAGGCCTGCAAGCGGCTCCTCAAACACCAGCAAAACCGCCGGGCACACCACCTGCTCCGGTGGCCCGTCCTTCCGCCTATCCGGTGCGGGCCGCTGCCGACCCGGCGGTTGTTCAACGTGGCCGTCAGATCTTCAGCGCGAATTGCAGCTTCTGTCACGGATCTGATGCTCGAGGCGGAGAAGGAGGCCCGAACCTGATCCGCAGTGAGCTGGTGATGAACGACAAAAATGGGGAACATATCGCTACGGTTGTGCAGAACGGCCGGCCAGATAAGGGCATGCCGAAATTTGACCTGTCCCTCGAGGAGATCGCCAGCATCGCCGCATTCATTCACAGCATGCCGGTAGGCGGCCGCGCGCAGACCACCGGCACAGTGGACCCGCTGGTTGGCAATGCGAAGGCCGGCGAGGCCTATTTCAATGGACCGGGAAAGTGCGCCAGCTGCCACTCCGTCTCAGGGGACCTGGCAGGTGTCGGAGCAAAATATGCCGACGTGCGCGCTCTGCAGGGAGCCATGCTGTCTGGTGGCGCTGCTGCCAGACAAGGCTATGCCGGATTGCCGGAGTCGGCTCGAAAAACTGTTACGGTGACCATGCAAACCGGAGAAACTGTCAAGGGCCAGTTGGACCAGATCGATGATTTCCTTGTGGCTCTTACTGATTCAGATGGTAACTATCACAGTTATGTCAGACATGGAGACAACCCGAAGGTGACGATCAGCAACCCCTTGCAGCCGCACTTTGATATGCTTCGCAACTTCAAAGATGAAGACATCCACAACCTGACTGCCTATCTGGTGACCCTGAAATGAAGAAGACAGTGAAGGCTCTTTTCGCCCTTGGTATGTTGGTGGGCGCTGCTGCGGCGGAGGCCCAGGGACTCGATCCGGCCCTGATAGGCAAACCGGCGACGGATTCCTGGCCGACCTACTCCGGGGACTATTCGGGCCGCCGCTTCAGCCCCCTGACGCAGATAAATCAGACAAACATCAAGAACCTGGGGCTTTCGTGGGTATCCCGTCTGACTGCCGGCCCCGGCGCGTCTGGACAACAGTCGCAAACATCTGGTCCCGGCAACCCGCCGACGATTGTCGGCGGCGAAACCGACGACCCGGTGCCTGTACGCAACGCCGGCCGCGTTTCAGGCGCAGTCTTGCAGGTAAACGGCATCCTCTACGTTTCCGTACCCGATAACGCCTGGGCTGTGGATGCGCGCAACGGAACGGTGCTATGGCATTACTTCTGGAAGACAAAGGGCGGCACGCACATCGGCAATCGCGGCATGGGAATGTACCGGGACTGGCTCTATTTCGAGACCCCGGACGATTATCTGGTCTCGCTCGATGCAAAGACGGGCAAGGAACGATGGCACAAGGTAATCGCCGATTTCAACGAACAATACTTCTCGACAACCGCACCGATTGTGATCGGCAATCACCTGATCGTAGGGACCGCGGACGATCTCGATGCCCCGGGTTTTCTGCAGTCTTTCGATCCTGAAACAGGGGAGCTGCAGTGGAAGTGGTATACCGAACCGGAAAAGATGGGCGATCCTGGATCGGAGACATGGCCGAACCTTGACGCCATGCGGCACGGCGGCGGGGGCCCGTGGCTTCCGGGAAGTTACGATCCGCAACTGCATCTCTATTACTTCGGAACGGCCAACCCAACTCCGGCCTTTTCCGGCGTGACGCGCAAAGGCGACAACCTCTATACCTCCACCATAGTGGCTCTAAATGTGGATACGGGTAAGCTCGCCTGGTATTTCCAGCCGTCACCGCATGACACGCACGACTGGGACGCGGCGCAAACCCCCGTGATCGTCGATGGCGAATTCAAAGGAAAACCCCGCAAACTTTTGCTTGACGCCAGCAGGAATGGATATTTCTTCGTTCTCGATCGCGTCACCGGGGAGCATCTGTTGACTGTGCCTTACTCGGACGCTCCCAACTGGTCGCAGGGCATCGACAAATCGGGGCGCCCTATCCCCAATCCGGAAAAGGAAGCCTCGCCGGGTGGCGTTTTGGTCGCTCCGGATTCCGACGGCATCGTGAACTGGGAACCACCGGCTTATGATCCCCAGACCGGTCTCTTCTATGTGTCCACAGACGATATCTATTCCGAGTTCTATCGCACTGAGCCCAACCCCCGCGCCATGCAGGGGTTGAACGGCGTCTTTGAGCAGCGCGTGGGGCTGGGCGGGCACTATATCACTGCTATCGATTACAAGACAGGCAAGATTGTGTGGCGGCATCTGCAACCTTCCGTTACAGAAAGAGGAAGCAATGATGGGCTGACCGCGACCGCAGGAAAGCTGCTGTTCGGCGGCGACGCGAACGGCAATCTGGTCGCCTACGATCCAACGGATGGAAAACCGCTGTGGCACACACACCTGGGCCAGGTGACCAATGCGGTAGAGACCTATATGCTCGATGGGCGCCAGTACATACTGTCGGGCTCCGGCGATACTCTCTATGCCTTCGCGCTGAACTTCTAGCCGGAGATAATGCCGATCCGCAACATACATTTTCCCTGGGTCGCGAGTTGCAACTCAATGCCAAGATCCGGCCACCTCAGGAATAGATAACCGTAGTAGGGACAGAGAGGAATCGGCGATGTATTCAAGACGGGAATTCGGACGCCTTCTCGGCATGAGCCTACCCATGGCCCTGCCGCTCTTCCGGGCACACCCTGCGTTGGCCGCGGATGCAGCATCGACTGTCAACGGAGTGAGGCTCGGCCTGATCACTTACAGCTTCAGCGACATGCCAAATGTGCTGGGTCAGGACCACATCGACCAGGTGATTCAAAATTGCCAGGCCTGCGGCGTGGGGCTGATCGAGTTAATGTCCAACCATGCGGAGCCGGTCACCGCTTTTCAGATAGAGCAGGCTAAGGCGAGGGCAGCCCGGCTGGCGGCGGCACCTGCCAGTGGATCGGGCCCTGCGCCAAACACCGGGATGAGTAAAAGAGACAACAACAGGACGCCCACTCCGGAGGCTCTGAAAGCCCGGGACGAACTGCGCGAATGGCGCCTGCTTACCCCCATGAGCCACTTCGAGGAGATGCGCAAGAAGTTCACCGATGCCGGCATCGTGGTGTACGCATACTGCGTCAACGGCATGGGGGCCGATTTTACTGACCAGGAAATCGACAAGATGTTTGAGCAGGCCCAGGCGCTTGGCGCCTCCGTGATTTCCACTTCTACGACGCTCGAGGTCGCGCAAAAGCTTGTCCCTATCGTCGACAAGCATCAGTTTCCCGTGGCCTTTCATAATCACGCGAACCTGACCGATCCCAACCAGTTTGCTACCCCGGAAAGTTTCGCGAAGGCGCTGGCCATGTCGAAGTACTACAGGATCAACCTGGATATCGGCCACTTCACGCAGGCGAACTTTGACGCGGTCTCTTATCTGCAGGAGCACCATGACCGGGTCAGCCACCTGCATGTAAAGGATGTGAAGCGGAATGGCGGCCCGATTCTACCCTGGGGCGAGGCGGATACGCCCATCAAGGCTGTACTGCAGCTTCTTGAGAAAAACCAATGGCCGATCCCAGCCCTGGTTGAATTGGAGTATCGCATTCCTCCCGGTTCCAACAGCGTCGAAGAGGTCAAGAAGTGCGTGGCGATTATGAAGGCCGACCTGGCCTAGGCGGTGCCGCGTCCTGCCGTGAATTGACACCGGATGCGGCGACAACATGAAGTCTGAATCTAGATGAGGTTTTATGGGCAAAGATGTGCTGGGTATTGGAATTGTAGGCAGCGGATTTATCACCCGCTTTCACCTTCAGTCGTTTGTAGCGGTGCGTGATGTCGAGATCCGCGGTATATGGAGCCCCAACAGCAAACATGCCGCCGAAGCCGCCGCGCTGGCGCGTTCGCTCGATGTCGGCGAGGCTACGGCGCGGGCGTCCATTACTGAAATGGTTGCTGATCCCCGCATCGAAGCCATCTGGCTGTTGGGGCCGAATCACACACGCATCGAGAATATGGAAGAGATCGTGGCCGCGGCAGCCAAGCGCTCCGTGCCCCTGAAGGGAATCGCCTGCGAAAAACCGCTTGCCCGCAACGTTGCTGAGGCAAAGCGCATGGTGCAGATGGTGAAGCAGGCAAAGATACCCCATGGCTACTTGGAAGACCAGGTTTTCTCGCCAACCATTGAGGCCGGCCGCAACATCATCTGGGCGCGCGGCGCCGCATCTGCGGGGCGCCCCTACCTCGCTCGCGCCGCGGAGGAGCACGGGGGTCCGCACAAGCCCTGGTTCTGGATGGGCGAGTTGCAGGGCGGGGGCGTGCTCAACGACATGATGTGCCATTCCGTGCTGGTTGTGCGGCACCTGCTTACCAAGCCGGGCGCTTCCTATTCCTCTGTGCGGCCGGTCAGTATCACGGCCCATATTGCCAGTCTCAAATGGTCGCGGCCGGAGTACGCCCGGCAGCTTGCGAAATCCATGGGTAAGGGAGTCAATTATCTGACCCAGCCTTCGGAGGATTTTGCCTCCGCCACCGTGGAATTTGAAACAGACACTGGAACGATTGCGATCGGCGAAGTGACAACTTCGTGGAGTTTTGTAGGCGCCGGACTACGGCTCTCCGCCGAAGTGCTCGGCCCGGAGTACTCCATGGCCTTTAACTCGCTGGATACGAGTCTAAAAGTCTTCCTTAGCCGGGAGCTGCGCGGAAACCAGGGTGAGGACCTGGTTGAGAAACAGAACGCGGAGAGCGGGCTGATGCCTGTGTTGGCAGGCGAAGCAGCGGCTTACGGTTACGAGGGAGAGAACCGCCACTTTGTGCGCGCATTTTTGCAGGGGACCCAGCCGGCGCTTACGTTTGAAGATGGGCTCGAAGTCGTCGAGCTGCTGATGGCTGCGTACAAGAGCGCCGAGTTGCGTCGCACTCTGCCGCTGCCGGCGCGTGGACTGCAATCCTTCAAGCCTCTGGTAGCGCAGGGTAAATGGAAACCGCGCAAGGCGTGAACGATCAGGCCGGTTGAGCAGGCGGCGAGCCCACGTCCGTTTTTCGAGACTTAGGCTCACTCGCACCGTGCTCCTGACATTTGTCCGCGGACGGCCGCCTAACTACAATGTCTCGTCGGACTTTTTGGATCCGATCTCAAGCAAGAGATCGCCGTCTGGCTTTGAGAGGACGCTCCCGTTAGGTTGGAATAAGCGAGGAAGTCAGAAAGGCCCATCCGATGCGATGCAAGCGCTGTAAGTGGAGAAGTGCTTTCCTCCGGCTACCAGCGCGTGCGGCGAAGCGATCGATGGTCGTCATCGTCTCGGCGATGTTTCTTCTTCTCGGTGCGCTACCAGCGCAGGAGGCCGCAGACGCCCCGCTGCTGGTCTGGATGAACCGGATCGCGCAGGAGCAATTGCAGCAGCGAGCCGACAGCATACTCGCCGTCGCCACACTCGAGCAGGCGCAGGAGAGAAAGCGGCTGGTTCGAGCGAAACTCCTCGAGAATCTGGGAGGCTTGCCCGATTACCATGGCCCGCTCCATGCCAGGATCACCGGCCGGATTCGTAATGAGTCCTACACCGTCGAGAAAGTGATCTATGAGAGTCTGCCTGGTTTTTACATCACTGCAAACGTCTATCGTCCCAACCGCCCCGGTCGTTATCCCGGAGTGCTCTTGCAGGCGGGGCACACCCAGGAAGGGAAGCCCGAGAACCAGCGGGTGGCAGCCAATCTTGCACTGAAAGGATTTGTCGTGCTCTGCTTCGACCCAATCGGGCAGGGTGAACGTGTGCAGACCTACAGCCGGCAAATCGAGGCGCCACTGGCCGGCTGGTCGGTCCCCGAGCATATCGAAATGGCAGCGCAGACGCTCCTGATCAACCAGGGACTGGCGCGCTACTTCATCTGGGATGCGATGCGATCGCTCGATTATCTCGCCGGGCGGCCGGACGTCGATGCCTCCCACCTAGGGGGTGCAGGCTGCTCAGGTGGGGGCGCGTTGACCACCTTCATTGGAGCTCTCGATCCCCGGCTCAAAGTTGTCATCCCTGGTTGTTATCCTGCCTCCTTCCGCGCGCTGTTCTCCACCATGGGGCCGGATGCGGAGATGATCTTTCCCAACTTTCTGGCAAGCGGACTGGACACAGCCGATTTCGTAGAGCAGTCCGCTCCGGTGCCGTGGCTCCTCGAGACAACAGAGACCGATCAGTACCACTTCAGCCATGAAGGCGTTCGCCTTGTTTACGACGAAGCGCGGCGATGGTATTCGCTCTACCATGCCGAAGAAAATCTCGGTTATCTGATGGGCCCCGGCTCCCACGGCCTGCCTCTGGTCAGCCGGGAAGCGATCTACCAATGGATGATTCGCTGGCTGAAAAATGGCCAGGGAGATGCCCATGAACAGCCGGTGAGGATGTACCGCAACCATGAGCTTCAGGTGACATCGAGTGGCAATGTCGAGGATGAGCCCGGCAGCAGGAAGCTCTACCAGATCCTGCTTGCCGGCCTTCACTCCCGGGAGACCCGGAAGACAATTCCGGAGCTCTTCGCCGAATTGAAAAATCTGAAAATTCCCACGGATCGATCCACTCCGGCGGTCAAAATACTGCATGAAACGACCGGACCCGGCGGGCGGCAGGAGCAAATTCAATTTGAGAGCGATCCCGGCATCTGGCTAGACGCAACCCTATACCTGCCCCTCTCGGGCAACAGAAAACCGGCCGTTCTGATGGTCAAGGGACCGGCGTTCTTTGCCGTGACCCCGCAGGCTGCAATGGCACAAAAGATGGTGGAGCAGGGGCAGGTTGTTCTCGAAATGCAGCCGCGCACCATGCCTGTGCAAGAACATGGACCCTACACAGGGGACTGGGAAATCAATGCCCGAGCCAACTTGATCGGCCTGAACTTGCCGGCGCTGCGAGCTCACGACATATTGCGGGGCATTGACCTGTTGAGCGCCCGTCCGGATGTGGATTCCGAGTCGATCCGAGGCATGGCGCGTGGTGTCGAAGGTATTTGGCTCCTGCTGGCGGCCACCGTCGACTCCCGGATCAAAGGGATCTGGCTCGATCGGACTCCATATAGCCTGCGTGCTGCCCTCGAGAACTCGGTCGCAGCAGATCTGTGGGATGCGGCCATACCCGGATTTGTGCTCCATTGGGATCTGGACAATTTGGTGAAAGCTATGGGCTCGCGCCGGGTCTTGTGGACGGATCCGACGAACTGGATACGCACCGTTGTTTTTGCAGGGCCCTCGTTTCGCTACCGGTATGTGCTGGGCGATACCACAGATCTGGCGGATGCTCAGGACGACGCCTACATTCGCGATCTGCTGCACTGATTTGTATTCGACACGGGAGTGAATAGAAATGCAGATCAACATCAAGGAATCACGGTTTCGCTCGCGGAGATACCTTAGGTGATGGAATCCGCAACAGAAAACCTTAACTAATCTCAAATCGCTTATCCGCGAAAGCCATGGAGTTGCATGACCGGCCCGAACGGGAGAGAGGGAATTGTGCAATCGAATTACAGAATCAGCCGGCGCAGCTTTCTGAAAGCCGCATCCGCGTTTTCTTTGTCGCCAACAGCATCGGGTCCAGTCTTCGCCTCACCGCAGCGAAAATCCACTGATATACGAATCAAGCAGATCCGAGTCGAATATCAGGACTTCGCCTATCGCACGCCTTATAGGTTTGGCGGCCGCAGCGTAGATGATGTCACGCTTTTAAATGTTTACTGCACGGTGGAAACAGTCGACGGCCATGCGGCCGAGGGATTCGGCTCAATGCCTCTGGGCAATGAATGGTCTTTTCCCTCGAAGACGCTTTCCTATGGCACGACTCTCGACGCGATGAAGCGGCTTTCCACTCGTATCGCGAAAATCACGGAAGGCTACACGGAGCCGGGGCATCCGATCGAGATCAACTTCATGCTCGAGCCCGAGTACCTACGTGCTGCTGACGAAGTGACCCGCGAGATGCATCTGGACCAGCCTATTCCAAAGCTATGCACTCTGGTTACAGCAAGCGCTGTCGATGCCGCCATCCACGACGCATTCGGGAAGGTTCATCGGCTGAATTGCTATCTCACCTATGGTCCGGAGTTCATGACTTACGACCTGGCGCGCTATCTGGGGCCGGGGTTCAAAGGCAGGTTTCCTGGCCAGTATGTCCTGCGCACTCCCAAGCCGTGGCTCTGGTGCAACCATTCGGTGGGTGCCGGTGATCCGATCAAAGCCTCCGAGATTAAGAAGCGGCTCAATGACGGCCTTCCGCAGAGCCTGGACGAATGGATTGTGGCGGACGGTCTCACCCATCTCAAGATCAAGCTTGACGGCAACAATCTTGAAGGAGATGTCTCGCGAGTCAGAGAGATCGATCAGGTGGCTACAACGGTCACGCTTCCCACGGGCGTTCGCAATTGGCATTACTCTCTAGATTTTAACGAGCAGTGTCCGAACGTTGAATATCTGCTTGACTTCATGCGGCGGATCAGCCAGCAGTCGCCTGGCTGTTATGACCGCATAACCTTCATCGAGCAGCCGACGCGACGGGACCTTGTTGCTACGCCGGAGCAATATCTCTTCCAGGTATCCAGGATGAAGCCCGTTGTTATGGACGAATCTCTGACCGGCTTTGACGCGCTATTACGCGGCCGCAAGATCGGCTACACCGGCGTTGCGCTGAAGGCCTGCAAAGGCCAGAGCCAGTCCATGGTTATGAATGCCGCGGCCCAGGAGTTCAAGATGTATCTGACGGTGCAGGATCTAACCTGTCCGGGAGCTTCCTTGATCCAGTCTGCAGGGATTGCTTCGCACATTTCCCAGATCGATATCCTCGAGTCGAATGCACGTGAATATGTTCCCTCCGGGAACCGGGCATGGCTTCAGAAGTTTCCCGGCCTCTTCGAGATCCGGGATGGCAAGCTACACACGGCTAACCTGACGGGGCCGGGCCTGAGCGCTGTCTGAGTGCGCCAGGCATACCCATTGGTCGGCGAAGCTCCTGGGTAATTGTTTCCAATCTACCAGCTGGGATGAGGACAAGAGTGTCGATGGCAAGTGAAGAGGTTGCATCGGGAGGGTAACCAAACTGCGATCGCCGGGAAGCGGAAAAGACCGTCATCGCTCTTCGTAGTTCTATCAATATATTGAATGAGTGACGGTGGTGGAAATATCTCAGACCACGCCTTCGATTTGAAGCACATAAGCATGGTTCCCTCGTTTCTGTTGAGGCAGTGTGATGGTCAGCCCTCGCGGAGTACGGGCTGTCTCCAAGAGATCTCCGCCATGAACCATCCGTACCACCGGAACAGCAGTAGCGGGAAGCGACCGGATGGTAATGATCCCCGATTCTGGCCACGCCAACGCAATTGCGTAAAGAAGGTTTCCCTTGGTCGTAAAGCGAATATCCTGGGCGGTGTATTCCAAAGTATTCTCGTCGAAGTCACGGTTATCGACCTCTTCGAAACCCTCACCGTAAATTCTCCACGGGCGAGTCCCAAAAATCGCTTTCCCATTGATAGCAGTCCACGCGGCTAATTCTTCCACGATGCTTTCTTCTCTTGCATCCAAAGTTCCATCCGCCCGCAAGGGGAGATTCAGCAGCAGGTTTCCATTTTTGCTCACTATATCGGCCAACATCTGGATCACCGTGGTCGCTGTCTTGTATTCAATATCTTTCTTGTAATACCAGTCTCCGACACACGTATCCGTTTGCCAGGGGAGGGGTCTTATCTGCCCTTCTACTCCTCTTTCAAGATCCTGCACGCACATTCCATCGACGTACTGGCCACCGTCATCGTTGAACTTGCAGTTATAAACAGCCTCCAGAATTCCATGATTGCGGGCGGCATTGGCATTGTAGAAATGGGCTAACAAGTCGCGTCCGTGCCTCCCGAACGGAAGGCTGCCGTCGCTGTACAAAAGATCCGGCTGATAAGAATCCACAAGATCCTTGATCCGGTTGAACCACTCCACCTGGAATGATTCGGGAACATCGCGGTACCACGATTGGACCTTCGACTTCTGGTTACCCCAGTGGTACAGATCCGCATATTGGATGTCAGCTCCGTCATAAGGCACCCCCGCGTAGGGGCCCATCGTATCTGCACGCTTGGTGACTCCATACCAATTCCAACTGGCTCCGAGATGCTCGGTCACCCCAAACTTGAGCCCATGCTTGCGGGCGGCAGCGCGCCATAAGCCGATCACATCCTTCTTCGGCCCCATCTTTACAGAATTCCATCGGTGGTACTTTGAGTTCCAGCAGTCGATATTGTCGTGATGCTGCGCAATTGCACAGAAGTATTTTGCTCCGGCCTTTTTGTATAGGCCCATCAAACGTTCCGGATCCCAGTTTTCCGCTCTCCACAGCGGGACCATGTTCCGGTATCCTACCTTCGACGGATGACCGTAGCGACGAAGATGTTCCTCATATTGAATGTGGCCCTGGATATACATGTTGCGCGCGTACCAATCACCCATTTCCGGCACGGATTCCGGCCCCCAGCAGGCCCAGAATCCCAGCTTGGCATCGCGAAACCACTCCGGTGCTTTGTAGTTCTTCAAAGATTCAAGCTCTGGAGTGAACACCGCCGTATCGTGGCTTTGTGACAACAGATCAGTGGCCGCTAGAGCGGCCGCCCCGGCCATTGCAACGAAACGCCTTCTGCTGAACCCCATCGCTTGGACTGCTCTCATTTATCCTGCTTATCAAGCTGCTCGAAAGTCTGGTTCATGACCGGATAAACCTGCCAATCCTTGTAGTCGAAGTGCCACCATTCGTATTGGAAGACGGTAAAGCCTACCGACTCCATCGCCCTGCGGAGGAGATCCCGCTTCCATCGTTGAACTGAAGTGCCCCCGGGATAGAAGGGATAGGAACGCTCAGACATTTCGTCGTAGCCTCCGGTCATGACGACCGGCCTCCCTGTGGCTAAGCTATAGAGTGTTAGATCGACGGCGCATCCGCGGTTGTGCCGCGATCCCTGGCTGGGATCAGCGACGAAGATTTTCTTGTCGTCGGGGGTTGCATCCCAAAACATCCTGGTGACATACCAGGGCCGGTAAGCGTCATGAATCAGCAACCCGTACCCCTGGGCATTCAAGGTATGCGACGCGCGAACCAATGCAGTTGCGGCCGGCTTCTGCAGGAATGCCCGAGCCTCGGTGTAGAGTGGTACCCCGAGGAAATTGCGGGTAGTTGCGTAGCGTATATCCAAGTGGATCGTGGGGTCGAGCGTGGTCACATCCACCAGGTCGGGATCGCGGTAATAACCGCTCTCTATGGGAGGCCGCTGACGCAGTGCTTCCTGGCGCAACTCGTCTACCGGCTTCAGAGGCTTGATCCGGAAGACCTCTCCGTCGGCATTGGTATGCAGGCGCGGGAATACAACTGCGCCCACCTGGACCGCTGAGATTTTCCCATTGGCATCGCGAAGAAAGGTCGCCTTTTCTCCCATATAAAGACCGTGCTCGGGGAATTGAAATTCAGAGTCCGAGACAGGAGTCAGCGGATCAAACTCAAACCATTCGATCAGTGCAGTCAGGCGCCCGCCTTTCTCCAGGATGTAAAGCTTGTCGTAATCCCAGCCGTATTCGCCGATCAGATCGTTCCACTGCGCGGGCGGAGCAGCGGGCTCCAGATCCGGCTTGCGGTGATAGTCATGGCCGTTCAGATTGAGGACAATTTCTGCTGGCATCGGCATTGTATTGAGGATGGCATCCGGAGAGTATCCGAGCCGGCCGTCGCGGCTGATGCTGCCCAGGTTGTCCCGGAGCGAGACCATGTACCCACCGCTCAGATTCGACAGAAACACATCTCCATTTTGATTTTGGAGATCGACCGTCTCGCCGCCATTTGCATAGCTTCCGTCTAGCCTGACAGCGAGGTCGGCGGGGAGTCTGTGATTGAAGTCGATCCAATCCGAAGGCTTGCGGGCACGCGTCAACAGCAAGCCTCGCAGAGCTTCCTGAGCGATATGGCTGGCCACTGCATTCGTGCTATCCAGTGTCGTGACGACGATGACACCGAGCTTGTCATCGGGCAGAGCTTCCAATTGGGTCGAAAAGCCGTAGATCGCGCCTCCATGGCCCACTTCGCGGTGGCCTTCGAACTTGCTGAGTTGAAAGCCAATGCCAAAACCGGTTGTTGCATCCGGCGCGTCGAATTGCGGAGTCCACATCTCCTGTAGAGTCTTTGGCTGGACCACCTGAACCCCGTTTGCCTTGCCGTTGTTGAAGAGAGCGCTGAGAAACTTGCCTAGATCGGTAACCGTGGTATACATCGCCCCGCACGGTCCTTCCCCAAGCTGGAAGCTGGGTGCTTTAAAACGCAATCCGTCGTAGCTCCACATGTAGCCAGTAGCCAGCGCGCCCATGAGTTGAGGTTCCGGAGCAAATGAACTCTCCCGCATGTCGAGCGGGCGCAAGACAGCTTTCTTCAAATAGTCGGGATAGGGTTCGTGATTCAGCGTCTGCAGAACATAGCCGGCGGCAGCTACGCCTGCGTTGGAATATTTCGTTCGTGTTCCAGGAGCATAGACCAGAGTAGTCTTGTTCAGGCTACGAACGGTCTGCTGCAGGGATGGCCCGCTGTCATCGAAGTAATTGCCCACCGGCGGCTCACGCAGCAAACCGGAGCGATGCGACATCAATTGCCGCAAGGTGATTGGTGTACGGAACGGGTTATGTGGCGAAAAGTCTGGGATATATTGCTGCACGGGAACGTCCAAATTCAGCGTGCCCTTTTCTGTCATCTGCATAATCCCAATGTCGGTGAACAATTTAGAAACGGAGCCGACGCGGAATACCGTATGCGCGGTGGCAGGAATTGTGTGCGCATCATTCTGCCAGCCAAATCCCTGCGCCCACACAACCTGCTGATCATCGACCAGGGCAATGGCGGCGGCGGGAATTCCTTTGTCCTTCAGCTCATGCTGAACGAGGGACGCCAGTTGACGGGCGAGTTGTTTGTATTCCGCGTTGGGTGCAACATTCTGCGCCGCTGCAATTGGTGCGCATACCAGCGCGGTCAGAGCAAGCCTAAAAACTTTTATGGAGATATGAGTTTTCATTTTAGGGCCGTCCGATCGCGGAAGAAGATGACTCGCCCGCCGACAGGGCTAAGCTGCTCCTCAACTCGGCTAGCCGGTCATACTGGCTCATCGTTTGTACCTCTGTTTTGTTAATGAAAGTCACTACTCGGCCAGCATTCCCGCTAACTTCCACACGACTTCGATCACTTCAAGTCGTGCCAATGAAGGATGACTTTGCCGCTACTGCCGGAACGCATTGCTTCGAAGCCTCGCTCATACTCATTCCATGGATAGCGATGGGTGATGACAGGTGAAATATCGAGCCCGGTCTCCAGCATTACCGTCATCTTGTACCAGGTCTCGTACATCTCCCTGCCGTAGATGCCACGAATCGTAAGCTGGTTGAAGATGACGCGGTTCCAGTCGATCGCCACCTCGGCCGGCGAGGGGATTCCGAGTAGTGCAATCTTTGCACCGTGACTCATGTTGGCCAGCATGTCCCGGAAGGCGTTCGCATTTCCAGACATTTCCAGACCAACATCGAAGCCTTCCTGCATGCCCAGGGTCCGCTGTACCTCGGTGAGGGTGGTTTGGCGAGCATCGACGGCCATCGTGACGCCCATCCGCTGGGCCAGTTCCAGGCGGCTTGGATTGACATCCGTGATCACCACATGGCGCGCTCCGGCGTGCCGAACCACAGCGGCCGCCATGATTCCGATAGGGCCGGCGCCAGTAATCAGTACGTCCTCACCTAAAACTGGAAAGCTTAGGGCAGTGTGTACAGCGTTCCCGAAGGGATCGAAGATAGCGGCAGTCTCCAGCGGCACATTCGGGTTATGCCGCCAGATATTATTGATCGGCAGCACGATGTACTCAGCAAAGGCACCCGCGCGGTTTACCCCGACCCCCAATGTGTGGGCGCAGAGATGACGTCTTCCTGCCAGGCAATTGCGGCACCGTCCACACACGACATGCCCCTCGCCGCTGACCACTTCTCCCGCATAGAAATCTGTGACCTGCGAACCGACTTCTACAATTTCTCCGACAAATTCATGCCCAATGACCAGCGCAAGCGGAATGGTCGCGCGCGCCCACTCGTCCCAGTCGTAGATATGAAGATCTGTTCCGCAGATACCGGTGGCCAGCACGCGAATCTTTACTTCGTTGAGCCCTACCTGTGGCTCAGGTACATCTTCGAGCCAGATTCCTGGCGCGGATCGGCTTTTCACTAAGGCTCGCATTGCTTGTCTCGTGGCTCCGCTTTCTTCGCCTCGGCGTGCGGGTTACATCGTGGAAGCACGTTCAACTGTAGAGCCGGTGCCCGGCGTACCTGGCAACCAGTCTTCCCGCCGGACGGTGAGCTGTTCGATATAGTCGAGGCGCGGTGAGAACCCGATTCCAGGACCGTCGGCGGCCTTGATGGTTCCATGCCGGCTGACCGTAACTTCTGGAGTAATAATATCTTCGGACCAATAGCGTTTGCTGGCACTCACATCCCCTGGCAGGATAAAGCCCGGTAGCGACGACATGGCAATGTTGTGTGCCCGGCCGATACCGGATTCGAGCATGCCACCGCACCAGGCGGGAACTCCTTGTTCCAGGCAGTATTGGGCAATTCGGCGCGCCTCCGTATGGCCTGACACCCGGCCGAGCTTGATGTTGATCACCCTGCAAGCTCCCAATGCGATGGCGGCTTGCGCATCGCGCAGCCCGTGGATGCACTCGTCGAGACAGATTGGCGTCTTTAGCTGGCGCTGCAGCGCGGCATGTTGATAAATCTCGTTCCACTCGAGCGGCTGCTCGATATAAGTCAAATCAAAATCGTCGAGTTGCTTGAGTAGCTCCGTATCCTCCAGCGTGTACGCGGAATTGGCGTCGACGGTCAAAGCGATGTGTGGAAAGTGGTTACGTACTGCGGTAACAACGGCGACGTCCTTTCCTGGCTTGATCTTGAGCTTAATGCGCCGATAACCGGCTTCCAACTCCTGTGCGATCCTGTCGAGCAAGATGTGGATGTCAGCTTCGATGCCGAGCGATACTCCGCACTTCAACTCGGCTTGCGTGCCTCCCAGTAGCTGGTGCAGCGGCATACCCTGCTGCCGAGCGAGCGCATCCCAAAAGGCGCTCTCGATCGCCGCCTTCGCCATCTCGTGCCCACGAACCGGCGCCATCGCCGTCAGCACCTCGCCGGCATCGGAGAATTCTTTGCCGACGACCAGAGGCGCGAGAAAATCACGCAGTATCAGCCACGCTGTGTCTGTGTTCTCGGGATTATAAAAGGGACCCTCTCCCGCAGTAACTTCACCCCAACCGCTGCCATCGTCGGTCTGTAGCTGAATCAGCAAAATGCGCCGAGAATGCGTCAATCCAAAGCTGGTCTCGAAGGGACGCCGCAACTTCATGGCGATTTCCCGCGCGTGAATGCTCTCGATCTTCACATTCTCTCCAGAATATAGAACTGGCTCTCACCCTCTTCTCGAAAGCCAGTCACAACATACCCTTGCTCGAAGCAGTCCGTAAACTCTTCACGCATACGACCTTGAGGGGTAGCGCAACCGCGCTCTGCAACCGCGGGTAGGTTAAGCCGGCGTGAGTCTTTGCTGACATTTGGCGTCTCTCCTGCAAGAATGCGACGCACCCGATCACTCTCAAGGTGCCACTCGATCAACAGTCGGTCGGTCGGCAGCGACCCATGAAGAGGGCTACTGGTAACACCGTAGAGATTGGGAAGGTAAGCTCTCGCAATACCGCCAAGGCGCACTAGGTTGAAGCGCGCATTGCGCGGCTTTAGGGGGTCGAAAGTCCATTGAATCACGGGAACCCCGTGGGCAAGAGCGTCCTGTCGCTGGGCGAGTTTGAGCTTAAGGCCGATACCGGTGTTCTCATAGCTTGGGTGAACACCCACTCGGTGAGAGTGCAGGCGACCCAAAGGAAATGTCGCAAACGCCAGCGTAAAACCGACAAGACGGGTGCCCTCGAAAGCTCCGATCACCTGCCCGGCAAAGCGGGTCGCCACGGTAAGCAAAGCGCGGGAATCGAGGTCAAGATCCTCGTAGTGCCAAATATCGCGCTGCAAGGTTACCGCAGCGTCGAGCTCCGCATGCTCGCGAAGCGGCCGGATGTGAATCACGGGCTGAGGAGATAACGGCATCAACGGCCTACGGCAATGGTGTAACAAACGTTGCACATCTATGGTAGATGCGACGCGATAATGTCACTCTAGGGCAGTAGCGGTACACTGTCAAACACGAAATGAAGGCGACAACAGAAATCAAGACTTTCCGGCGAAGAGCTTCAGCCAACTGCTTGTACTCAGTTTTCTTGTCAGCACTGAAAACTCCATTGACATTGACGGGCTGTAACGGGAACACTGGCATCGATAGGCTGTAACATTCGTTGCTAAAATAGATAAAGCAGCCATATAGCGCTTGGTTGACGGGCCGGAGCAAGAACTCCCTCGGACGAGGTTCCGTCTGTGAGAACTGCTGCCTCTCAAGACTATTGAGGGCTCGATAGCGGGCGGTTGGGCAGCAAACAGACATTCTCGGAGGCGCAGGGACTTGGAAGAGAGCAGCGTGAGTAAGTCTCAATCCCGAGTGCTTCCCGGTCCGTTGGCCCAGGAGCTGACGGCATGGGACGGCTTCGGGGTTGTGGCAGGCTCCGTGATTGGCTCAGGTATTTTTCTTGTGCCAGGGGTAATAGCACTTCACCTCAGTTCGCTTCGCAGCGTGCTGCTTATCTGGGTCATTGGAGGAGCGCTCAGCATCTTCGGCGCTCTGTCACTGGGGGAGATGGGATCTATGTTCCCGGCCGCTGGTGGGCTATATACGTATCTGCGAGAGGCGTATGGCAAAGCGGTTGCTTTTCTTTACGGCTGGGGCCTGTTGACCATGATCCAGACCGGAAGCATAGCCACTCTAGCTTCGGGCTTTGCTTTGTACATGGCGCAGATTCTTCCTCTTTCGCGGGCTGAGCAAAAGCTCTTTGGCGTCGGTAGCGTGTTATTTTTTACGGCCGCAAATCTGATGAGCATGCGGCGCGCGAAGCACATCCAAAACGTAGGCATGGCAGCAAAGCTCATCGGCCTGTTCGGACTCGCAGGCCTGCTTCTGACCCATGGCCATTCCGCGACACTTCGTGCTCGGTGGCATGCGCCGGAAAGTGGAGGATGGATGGCTTATGGGGTTTCCTTAATCGCTGTCCTTTGGGCTTACGAAGGTTGGCATGTCGTCTCGTTTACGGCGAGCGAGTTTCGTAACCCCCAGCGTGACCTTCCCCGCAGCCTTATCTACGGGACTTTGTCTGTTTGCGCGATATATCTCATCCTCAACGTTGGCTACTATGCCGTATTGAGCCAAGTGCAAATCGCGGGCGTCGGCAGCGCCGCGGCCGCTGGAGCTCAACTGGCGTATGGATCCACCGCCGTGCGATTGATCTCCATATTGATCGTCACATCGATTTTGGTAGCCATCAATGGAATGACTGTTACCGGACCACGGGTTTACTACGCAATGGCGCGCGACGGGATATTTTTCCAGCGGCTAGGAGCGACTAATCCGCGCAGCCAAGTGCCGGCTTGCGCGCTGTTGGTGCAAGGTTTGTGGGCAGCGGTACTTACCCTCACCGGCACGTTTCAGCAGTTGTTTACCTACGTCGTCTTCACGGCCTGGATATTTTATGGGCTCGCTGTGGCAGCCGTGATTGTACTGAGGAAGAGGTATCCACAGCGCCCTCGCGGGTTCTCCACCCCCGGCTTCCCGATACTCCCGGCCCTCTTCGTGCTGGCTGCAGGGGCAATTGTCATCAGTACCATTGCAAGTGCATGGTTTCACGCCCTGATCGGCATTGGGGTGATCTTGCTCGGATTGCCGGTCTATCTCATCTTTGCCGGCAACGCAAAGGAGCACATTTCTCTACCCCAAGGCTGAAAAGAACGGCATTAATCCTGCCGCTAGCGCCGGCGAGCCCCTAGGATCCGTCGTTTGCGGCGCGGCTTGCTCGATATCCATCGATAAAGTGACCCTCGTTGCTTACTAGAGTGGACAGATGCAGGCCGTCTGGGCGATCATTCGCGTGCCCGCGAACAATGTATATCTTGTGACTTCCGGCGTGAGGAATGATTTGACACTCTGCATCTTTCAGGGGTTCTGCGCCCCATGACAAAGGCCCAAAAGAACCGGAACCAACTACCGAACGGTACGATTATGTCTTGGATGAAGAACCTCAGCCCTCGGCGCCAGGAGTTGATCCGCCTCGTAATCGAAAATCCGCGAGAGTTTATCTTGCTCAGTGTCCGGGCTACAGCGGCCAAGCTCGACACCGATCCGGCCACGATGGTGCGCATCGTGCAACGAATGGGTTTTGAGAGTTACCGCTCATTTCAGAACTATCTGCGGGATCTTTCCATCGCGAACGCCACCTCGCTCGACGGCATGCAAAACAGCGCAAAAAGCTCGGCAAACATTCCGGAATATCTGAATGCAACCATGGAGCAGGATGTCAGGAACCTGAACTCGATTCGCACCAACCTGGACGCCAAACGCCTGCAAGCTGTAGCCAAGCGGCTTCATGAGGCGCGCCGTCGGCTCATTTTGGGTGGAGACCTTGCGGAAAACCTGGTGTATTACCTTGAGCATCATCTCACCATCATTGGTCTGCCCACTTTAGTCGCTACCACCGCGGGCCGGAGCCTGCACATCACCCGATCCATCGGCTGCAGCGATGTAGTGATTGCCATCAGCTTCCGCAAGGGCCTGCGGCAGACGGTCGAGGCCATGCGACGCGCCCGCAACAATGGCGCCTATTGCATAGGCATCACGGGCACTTATGTCTCGCCGATCGCGGGCCTGGCAGACGACTTTTTTGTAGCGCCTGTAGAGAGTAGCTCCTACATCGATTCTTATGTAGCCCCTATGTCGCTGGCTAATCTGATTCTTGTCGCGTGCGCCAATTACGACCGCGAGAGCAGCTTGGCGCTGCTTCGTGAGGCTGCGAAGGAGCAGCGCCAGGGTTTCCGCTGGTTCGAAGCGGAGTAAGTTTTAGAGACCAAGCTCTGCCTTGACCTCCACAAATTTGGCTACCGCAAATTCCAGGTCTGCACGGCTATGGGCTGCTGAAACCTGCGTTCTGATACGGGCCCTTCCCTGAGGAACTACCGGATAGGAAAAGGCAACGACATACACGCCTTTCAAGAGCATGGATTCTGCCATCTTTGCGGCCATTCGCGCTTCACCCAGCATTATGGGCACGATAGGGTGGTCACCAGGAAGAATATCGAAGCCCTTCGACGTCATTTGCTCGCGGAAAGAGCGGGTGTTTTCACGTAGCCGCTCCCGCAGCTCGGAAGCTTCCGTAATCAAGTCAAGCACGCTCAGAGACGCAGCCACAATGGGCGGCGCGACAGAGTTGGAAAACAGGTAGGGACGCGATCGCTGCCGCAGCAAATCGATAATTTCCTTACGGCCACTGGTGTAGCCGCCGCTGGCTCCTCCTAAAGCTTTGCCCAACGTCCCGGTAATGATGTCGACCCGGCCTTCGACTCCACAGAGCTCCGGCGTTCCCCGCCCCATTTCTCCCACGAAGCCGACTGCGTGAGAGTCATCTACCATCACCAGGGCGCCGTACTTGTCGGCCAGATCACAAATGGTGTCAAGCTTAGCAACATAACCGTCCATGGAAAAGATACCATCGGTCGCGATCAGCCTCTGTCTGGCTGAAGTCGCCTGCTTCAGCTTTAACTCGAGATCATTCATGTCGCCGTTGCGGTAGCGAAACTTGCTTGCTTTCGACAGCCGAATTCCATCGATGATGCTGGCATGATTCAACTCATCCGAGATCACTGCATCTTCTCCGTCGAGAAGCGTCTCGAACAAGCCGCCATTGGCGTCGAAGCATGATCCGTACAGAATCGTATCTTCGGTTCCGAGAAATCCGCTGAGGCGTTGCTCGAGTTCCTTGTGAATGGACTGTGTACCACAAATAAACCGCACGCTGGCTAATCCGTAGCCCCATCTCGTGAGAGCACTCTGGGCGGCTTGAACCACAACAGGATGGTTCGCCAGGCCAAGATAATTGTTTGCGCACAGATTCAGGACTTCGCCACCCGTAGCTACAGTCAATTCCGCCTGTTGCGGACTATCAATAACTCGTTCGCGCTTGAAGAGGCCGGCTTTCTCGATCTCCGCGATTTTCTCGGCGAAGTAAGCTTTGCTGCTTCCGTACATCTCAACTCCTGTCTGCCACTTTAGAATGGCCCGAGAGAGAAGAATACCAAGCGAGGCCCTCCGGCATTAATAGGGCAGGCCAGATCTTCCAGACGCCCCTGTTTGACCTCTTCCATCTGGGCTTTGCAGGGTCCTTCCGAGGACCGATTCCTAGATTAAGTTGACATCGCCACAATTTTCGAGTAATCCTCCGCTTGATGACATCTCATACAAAACCCTTGGCGGCCAATGTGCCTTCCGGTGGCCCGGCTCAATGGATAGCTGATCTAAGTCCTCGACGCCAGGAACTTATCCGGAATGTCTTCGAAAATCCTCGCGAATACGTTCTATTAAGTGTCCGGGCGGCGGCGGAGCGTCTTCAAACCGACCCCGCCACCATAGTGAGAACCGTGCAGCGTATGGGTTTCAAAACTTACCGCGCATTCCAGAACTATCTCCATGACCTGTCGATCGCCAACGCCACTTCGCTCGACGGAATGCAGAGCACGTCCGCGACTAAGAGCGATTTTGGAGAGACCATCCTGGCAACAATGGAGCAGGATCTGCGCAATCTTAACTCCATCCGCACAAGTCTGGACGTCACCCGCCTCAAAGGGCTTGCAAAACGTATGCACAGCGCGAACCGGCGATTGTTGTTGGGCGGCGATCTGGCGGAAAATCTCGTTCACTACATGGAACACCACCTCGCGGTTATCGGTCTCCCGGCGTTTACCGCCACAACGATCGGACGCAGTGTGCACCTGTCGAGGACCTTCGGCGAGGGCGACCTGGTCATCGCCATCAGCTTCCGCAAAGGCCTGCGGCAAACAGTCGAAGGCATGAGACGTGCTCGGCAAAATGGGGCGTACTGTGTCGGCATCACGGGCACTTATGTTTCCCCGGTCGCCAAGTTTTCCCACGAGTGCTTTGTCGCGCCGGTGGAGAGCAACTCCTTCGTCGACTCCTATGTGGCCCCGATGGCTTTGGCCAACCTGATTCTTGTGGCTTGCGCCAATTTCAAGCGCGATGTCAGCCTGGCCCTGTTGCGGGAGGCCGCAGAGGAACAGCGTACTGGCTACCGGTGGTTTGGAGAGGAATAGTATCGGGACGTTGACCCGGCATTCACCATTCTTGATAAGCCGAGGCTAGCCGCAAATACTGGCGGGCCCGGCTGAAGAGAATGCGCGCCCCGTCGCCCCATCGCACCCCTCCTTCAGAATTCGTTTATGCTATAGCAACATTTGTTGCATACTACCTTCGTTGGAGTGGCAGTCGCAGCGGAACAATCAATCTTCAGGAGCGTGCCTTGAGAATTCCAGCCGGTGTTTACCGTCTGCAAGAGATAGGAAGAAGCCATTCCCGTGCCGTCATCGCTTTGAGCCTGGGCGTGCTCGCGGCCTCTTTGGCCCTGTTCGCTGACCCTGCGGCCAAATCCTTCGAGTTCGACACGATTATTCGCAATGGGCGCATCGTGGATGGCGGCGGCAATCCCTGGTACCGCGCCGACGTGGGCATTCGGGGAAAGACTATCGCCGCGATCGGCGATCTCTCCCGTTCCGTGGCCAAGCGGGTAATCGATGCTCACGACCATGTCGTTGCTCCCGGGTTCATTGAGATGATGGGAGAAGACAGCTACGCGCTCATCGACGATTCGGCCAGCGCCGAAAGCAAGCTTCAACAAGGTTGCACAACGTTGTCGGTGGGTGAAGGTGACTCGGAAGCTCCGCAAAACTCTTTCACCGCGAGCCTGTTCCGCGGCGCATATCCCAATGCGAAGGTGACCTGGCAGAACTACCAGCAATACTTCGCCTTGTTGCGGAGCAAGGGAATCGCGCTCAATCTCATTCACAACGTAGGGGCCGCGCAGGTGCGCGAGGTGGTGATCGGAGATACCAATCGTGTCCCGTCCCCGGTGGAGTTGGAGAAGATGAAAGCGCTCGTCGCCGAGGCAATGCAACAGGGAGCCGATGGCCTCTCCAGCGCGTTGATCTACCCTCCGGGCAATTACGCCACAACCCAGGAACTGGTCGCGCTCGCCAAGGTGGCTGCGCAATACCATGGCATTTATCTCACCCACATTCGGGACGAAAGCGGACGCCTTCTTCCCGCAATCGACGAAGCACTCTCCATCGGCGAGCAGGCGGGCATTCCCGTGCACATCTATCATTTGAAAGCCGCCGGTGCGGAAAATTGGCATCTCATCGAAGCAGCTATCCAAAAAATCCAGGCTGCGCGAGCCCGTGGCATCGATGTCACTGCCGATACCTATCCCTATATCTACAACGGCTTGAACCTGGGCTCGTTCATTCCTCCCGCAGAATATTCCAAAGGCCGCGCTCTGTTTCTCAAATCTCTTGCCGATCCCGCGGTCAGGCAAAGGCTAGAGACGGTGATCAAGACGCGCAGCGACTGGGAAAATTGGTACTTGCACATCGGGGCCGATTGGAACAACGTGCTGATCGAAAAAGTGCCGCAAGGCATGGATGAGCGATATGAAGGCCGGTCTCTGCACCAGGTAGCCCTCTTGCAACACAAAGACGATTGGACCGTTTTCTTCGACCTTGTGCAGAACGGCGACCCTGTTGTCAGTCCGCGCAGCATGAATGAGGAGCAGAAGCGCGCCATCTATCAGCAGCCATGGGCCAGCGTGAGCAGCGATGCCGGCCCGGCCAATCCCGCCACCAATCCCCACGTACATCCCCGAACCTACGGCACCTTCCCGCGCATCTTTGCAAAGTATGTTCGCGAAGATCACGTCCTCACTCTTGAGGACGCGGTGCGCAAGATGACATCGCTCCCCGCAAATATCCTGGGAATCTATGATCGTGGCCGCATTGCTATTGGGCTGGCCGCCGATCTCGTTATCTTTGATCCCGCCACGATCAAAGACAACGCCACTTTCGCCAAGCCTGCTGTCTATCCCTCGGGCATCGATGCTGTCCTTGTGAATGGAGCCATCGCCGTGCAAAACGGCAAGCGCACGAATGCGACCTCTGGCGAAATTCTCTTGCACTCTAACGCGGGGCAGAAGATTCTCCGCTGACGCAGCGCTCTCGGCGCGACCGATACTCGGATATCGGAATGGGATCCGCGGTTTGGGAACGACAATGAGGAACGCGCACCATCTCATTGCGACAGGTGGTGCGCGCCCTTTCGCTTCAGATTGCCAGGCGCCGGTGGAACGGTGTCTGGCAATCCTTATTTGGGTTGGATTCAGTCACACAATCTGCGGAAGCTGCAGATCCGGAGGCTTAGTGCGCCCCTGCGATCTCTATTTTGTAGCTGTAAGCATAAGGGCCTGGGGCAGTAGCGGGAACCCTTATGTGCAGGCCGGCTGCATCCTGGTGGAATTCAAGCTTCTCCGCGGAGCCGAGCAGCGATACGGAGGAAATCTTGCTCATGGCTGCATTCGAACCTAAACTTTGGATTACAGCTTCGCCGCCCTCCGGCCATCCCAGCTCGATGGCGTAAAGTGTTTGCTTTTTCACCGTAAAGCGAAAATCCTGCGCCGTGTAACTGCCATCGCGGGAATCGCTGAATGGTCCGTTGTCCTTGCGCGTCGGGCCCTCTCCGCAAATGATCCACGGGCGCGTGCCATAAATCGCCTCACCGTTGACCTTCAACCATCCTCCCACGGAGAGCAGAACCTGTTGCACTTCATCCGGGATCGTCCCATCGGGCCGTGGACCGATATTGAGCAGCAGATTTCCGTTCTTGCTTACGATATCAACCAGCTCATGCACAATCGCTCCGGGCGTTTTGAACGTATCGTTCTTTATGTAGCCCCAGGAGCGATTGCTGATCGACGTATCTGTCTGCCAGGGCAGGCTGCGAATATCTGCAAACTCTCCCCGTTCCACATCCAGAACGGCCGAAGGTTCGTCCATCGCATAGTATTTGTAGTTGATAACACCTATGTGATTGCCGTACTGCAGCGAGGCGTTGTAATAGTAGGCGGCAAACTTTGTCAGGTAATTGCGCAGTCCTGGCTGTCCGATCCACCAGTCGAAGTACATGATGTCGGGATGGTACTTGGTCACAATTTCCGCTGCACGTGCCAGCCAATCGTTCGCGTAGTCGCTCGACAGATACGTAAAGTCGAATGCCAGGGAATTGTCGCTGTCCGCTTCATGCCAATATGCGTGTGCAGGCCCGTAAAAAGCCGCATATTTCGGGTCATTTACGTCGGAATCGATTTTGCGGCCCTCGCCCATAAAAAAGTCATGTTCGACGCGGTGAGACGAGGCGCCGAAATACATGCCTTCTGCACGAACCGCCTTTTCCAGTTCTCCGCCGGTATCGCGGTGGGGTCCCATCTTGGCAACCGTCCAATCGGAGAGGCCGGAATCGTACATGGCAAATCCGTCGTGGTGCTCAAACACCGGCACAACATACTTGGCTCCAGAGGCCTTGAACAGATGTGCCCATTGCACGGCGTCGAAATGTTCCGCCTTGAACATGGGAATGAAATCTTTGTAGCCAAACTTGTTCAGCGGACCGTACGTCGCAACCTGATGCCTGTTGATATCAGTGCCTTCGATGTACATCTCCCGCGGGTACCATTCCCTTCCAAACGCCGGCACCGAGTACACGCCCCAGTGAATAAAAATTCCAAACTTCGCGTCTCGGAACCACTCAGGCGTCTGGTACTTGTTGAGAGATTCGTAGTCCGGGCGAAATGGACCCGCGTGGCTAACCCGATCTACATCCCGGAGCAGAGCTTCCCGTGGTTGGTCGTATTTGCTGTTGGCTTGCTTCCAGAGTTGGTCGAGCGCGGCCGGGTCTGTGCCCGCCGTCGGCGCCGTTTGACCAGGCGCTTGCCAAGCGGCCGAGTATAAAAGAAGACCAATCGCTGCCAAGCGGCGGAACGGGGTGCCTCGGCGAATCGCTCCGCTTCCAGGCCCATTCAAAAGATGCGGTCTCATCCATTGCATAGACTCTCCAGTGCTGTGGTGACGGGTCGGCGAGGCAAATCTCTGTTTCCGCCGGGCCTCAAAACTCTCGAGTACGAGACTCGAAACACGCGCGAGAAGATTCTCTCGAACGGCGGCTCACCGTGCTTCCTGATTCATCGCGATGCAAGAGATAAAAACCGAGTGAGGGCAACAATAGACTTGCCTCGGGAAGAGGCAAGGGGCGCCGTGGTTTGCTTCATGAAGCAAACCATCTGGTAAGTAATGCGTGCGAACGGTCCAACCCACCGCCTTAGCCACCTTCTGGCTTTCCTCGGGTCTGCAACAGATGTTGCGATGCGTTGCGTAGGCGTAGTATGCATTTCCCGTTCATTTCGTGTCAATCGAAATTGTTCGGTCCTGCCGTTTCTTCTCACGTGTCTCCCTCGGTACACTATCTGTTGCATCATTTCCGTCGCCCTGGGCGAAGCCGCCAGGGAGAGCCCAGCTGCGGGATCAATCCTTGTCGCAATGCCGGTCAGCCAAAATCAAGCCTTTGCTAAGCTACGCTCATGGCTCTGCAATCGAGGTCCGGTCCACAACGGATCGTTCGCGCTGTGTGGCGGAAAATCTCGGCATTCTTGTTTTGCTTATTCGTGGTGGGAGGTTTCCTCAGCGGTTCCGTCCGCACTGTTTCCGCTGGGAAGGCTCCGCAAAGCTCTCCGACAAGTCCTGACGGAGGCTACGTCGGCTCAGAAACCTGTAGCCGCTGCCACAAGAGCATCTATGACCACTACATGCAAACCGGTATGGGACGGTCCATCTCCAACATTACTCCTCAGTTCCTCCAGCAACTTCATCTCCCCGGTAGCTTCTTCGACGAGAAAGCCAATCGGCACTATGAGGTTTATGCCCAGCAGGGAACCTTGCATGAATCTGAGTTTGAAACAGATGCCGCTGGTAATGAGGTATTCCGGGTCAGCCGCCCGCTACGATGGTTGGTCGGTTCCGGGGCTTACAATATCGGCGGCATCGTGCAGTTGGGGGATTATCTGTTTGAAGCCCCTCTGGCCCTTTATACAAACACCATGACCTGGGGCCATGCGCCAGGCTACGAGTTCGCTGATTACTCGTTCAACCGCCCCATCTTGCCCGGATGCATCGCTTGTCACACTGGACGGGCAAATCCTGTCCCTGACACCAACGGGCGTTATGAAGCCGTTCCATTCTCTGAGCTGGCCATCGGCTGTGAGCGATGCCACGGTCCGGGAGCGGCGCATGTGCAGGTGATGCAGGATGGTCGTAAACGCCACGACTCGCTTATCGTCAACCCCGCGCGCCTTACCCCTGAGCTGGCCAATAATATCTGCCTGGCGTGCCATGAGATTGGGGACGAGCGCGTTCTACAACCGGGCAAAACATATCAGGACATCCGTCCGGGAGCCCCGCTCGGCGAAACGTTATCTGTGTTGATGGTGCCTCCTACGCGCGAGTCACCGCCTCAGTCGGATCATCTGCAGCACTACTATTCGATGATCCTGAGCAAGTGCTACCGTGCGAGTGGCGGCCGGTTGCGCTGCATTAGTTGCCACGATCCCCATGTAGAGCTAGCGTCGGACGACAAAGCCACTGTCTATAACCAGCGCTGCCGCACCTGCCATACTGACAGCAGTTGTCGCTTGCCCCTTGCAAAACGTAGCCAAGGCACTCCGCCGGATAACTGCATTGCCTGCCATATGCCACAGCGTAGGGTCCCTTTCATCGCCCACACCAGCCTCACGAATCATCGCATTGTCGTGCGGCCCGACGAGCCCCTTCCCGATGCGACCTACACCCAGACCACGACCGTGTTGCCCGATCTCATCAACCTGGATCCCATTCCTGGCAAGGAAGACGTGCCTCCTCCTTTGCTCACCCTCTTGCGTGCTTATGGGGAATTGGCGCCCGATCATCCCGAATACGCCGCTGCCTACTTGAAAACGTTGGATCTTCTGGAAAAGAGGCAGCCTGACAATGCGCTCGTCCAGGCTGCGCTTGGCAGAAGAGGGCTGCGAGACGGCAATCTCACTCAGGCCGTCGAACATCTCCAGCGGGCTTTGCAGTTGGGTCCTCCGCAGGCCAGCACTCAGGCGGATCTTTCGCAGGCGCTCGACAGACTAGGCCGCCCAAGTGAAGCGCTCTCCGCGCTGCAAAGCGCCATCGAGCTCGATCCCTACAATCCGGTCTTCAAGAAAACCGAGATAGTGCTGTTTATACGCCAGAAACGATACACCGACGCGCAGGCCGCCATGGACCGCTATCTCGACGTCTTTCCTCAGGATTCTTTGATACGGCGGATGCGGGCTCTCTCTCGTGGCGAAGCCCAGCAAAAATGACAGCGCCGAACGCCAGTGAAATCCGCTGATAAGATCATTTTCCGCCCGTCCATTCTTTCTCGCGGTGCTGCGCTCGACTGGCGGTTCTATTTACTCGCTCGACCCTCATGCGCAAACCGTTTAGAGGGCTGTATTTCTCGGGGGATTTTTTGGCAATAAACGATGCGTCGCCGCATAATTTGGCCGACGCCTTGCCAATAGCCCACAACTTTCGATTGACATTCATCGAAAATTTGTACAAACTGTCGCAGTAAGCACGGATATGCAACGTTTGTTGCGACCCCAAGGTCGTCACTCATAGGTTAGGAAAGCTGGCAGGATGTGGGCGTCCCTGATGGGCGGGTCACCGTGTTGTCTCTTCCCTCATCTCGTCGGCATGCAAGGGGGAGTGAGTGTTGCCGTTCCAAATCGCAACTCGTTGCTTGTGCATTCGCAAGCGCGACCTCGCCTCACTAGACAAAAGCCGGGCCAGTGCCGGGTCCCTTGAATGCAGTCTTCGTCCCTTCGTTCCAAGGCAATACCTGGAGTCCGGGCCATTGAATCGATTTTGATCAGGAGGTCACTGCAGATGTCGAGTGATTGTTTTGGGATTATGTGGAAGCGCTTGATTCGCCTGGTCGCCCTGATGAGTTGTACTTTCCTCGTTGTGGCAGCGGCTTATGCTCAGCTCTCGACGGCATCTCTCAATGGTGATGTCAAGGATCAGCAAGGCGCTGTCATTGCCAATGCGACCCTTACGCTGCGCAACGTAGAGACCTCGGTCGTCAACACCACCGTATCGAACGGATCCGGCGCATATCTCTTGCAGAACATTCCTCCTGGCCGCTATCTCCTTCAGGCCACGGCCCCCGGCTTCGCCGAGTCGCAGGTTCCTGTCATGACTCTTACCGTGGGCCAGGTAGCCACCTTGAATTTGACTCTCAGTGTTGGCTCCCCGAGCACCGTCGTGACGGTGCAGGGAGCGACGCCTGAGCTCGAGGTTTCGAGCGCCAATCTGGGAACTACCATTACCACCAAGCAGGTGAACGACCTCCCGTTGAACGGGCGCAATTTCACCCAACTTCTAGAACTCACTCCCGGTGTGGCTCCCGTCAGCACCAGCCAGAATAGTATGGCCGGCTTCGCCGGAGGCTTTGCCGCTCCGGTCGCCATTGGTTCCAACTTTTCTTTTCCCGCCATCAATGGGCAGTCCAATCGCAGCGATTTCTTCCTTACGGATGGATTGAATAACTACGGAGCTATGGTCAGCACCTACGCGGTGCCGCCGATCGTAGATGCAATCCAGGAATTCAAAGTGGTCTCCCACACCGATAGCGCGGAGTACGGTAGCGTTCTGGGTGGTGTGGTCAATGTGGTCACGAAGTCGGGAACGAATAGTCTGCATGGCTCTGCTTGGGAGTTCGCGCGCAATAATATCTTTGATGCCCGTACCTACTTCCTGCCCACTACCGCCGAAAAGGCTGCTTACACGCAGAACCAGTTTGGCGGTTCGATCGGCGGTCCTGTCGTGCTTCCAAAGCTCTATCACGGGAAAGACAAGACGTTCTTCTTCGGCGCTTATCAGGGCTTCCGTTACAACCAGACGAGCAATACCTCGTTGAAGGTACCTACGCCAGCGGAACTGGCCGGCGATGAGAGCGCGTGGCCCACGCAGATCTATGACCCGGCCACCACGCGTCCTGATCCTAACAATCCAGGCCAATACATACGCAGCCCGTTCCCGGGGAATCAGATCCCCAGCAACCGCATAAGTCCGCAGATGGTTGCCCTTTCTAACTTCATCTATCCGGCGGCTGGGGCGGTGTTCGATAGCAATGGCGACAACGCCGTTGACACCACGCCGATTGTGCAGGTCCAAAATGAGTTCGATGTGCGCATTGATCAGACAATCGGCGTCAATGACTCTGCATTCTTCCGCTACAGCTTTATCAACAGCACGGTCAATTCCTCCGGCGGCGTCCCAGGTTTGGCCAACGTAGCAGCCAGTCCAAGCCGCAACTATGGCGCCAGTTACGTGCATGTGTTCAGTCCCAGCTTCGTCATGCAGATGCAGTTTGCGCGCACTACCGTGCAATACAACAACCCGGTAACGTTCACCAAGCCGGTCAGCGGCATCTTGAGCCAGGTCGGCTTCTCTCCTGCCTTCACCGGCGGTTTCACGGCCACCGCTTCTGCCATAGGAAGAGCGGACCTTGTTCCCTATTTGTCGATTACGGGGTTTACCGCTGCTGGTGAAAGTGTTTACCTCACTCCCAAGGCTACCGACAGCAATGAATACGCCGTTCACTTGACCAAAACGCTCGGCAACCACGAACTGCGCTTCGGTGCAGACTTCACCCGGAATTTGTTTGCCAGCCCAGTTACTGGCCCGACCCTCGGTTTTGCTGCCCCGGAGACGGGCGATCCCAATCCCGCGGATACGGTCAATACGGGTGATCCCATTGCCTCCTTCATCCTCAATGTCCCTGACAATGCAAGCCGCCGCAATGTCGATGAGGAGACGCGCCCGGGCGGTGTGGTGAGCGCCTTCGTACAAGATTCCTGGAAGGCCACTCCGAAGCTGGCTCTGAATGCCGGCCTGCGATATGACCTGACCTTGATTCCTCGTTACGGAACAGCGGCTACGGTCGGTCAACAGGGCGGCCCGGAAACCGGAGATGTGGACTTTAGCAACGGCACCTACGTCCTGCAGGATGTTCCGCCAACCTGCGCTCAGCGCGGCTACGCCCCATGTATTCCTGGAAACGGCACCTTGCCTGCCCACGTCGTGGTAGACCCCCGCGGCACCATAGCCCACAACGTGTACGACAACCTGGGACCGCGCGTCGGCTTTGCCTACCATGCCGCAGATAAAACGGTTGTCCGCGGAGCCTTCGGCATCGTCTATGACAACTGGGCCGCCGTGGTACAGGTCGCTCAAGGTATCGAAGGTGCATGGCCTGATATCGGCCAGGTCATCGCCAACAATCTGAACTACCCCAGCACTACTTCAGCTACGCCGACCGTTCAAGGACAGGATCCTCTCGGCAACAGCGGCCTGTTCCCGACGGCCACTCCCTTCAACCAGGTGGACTACTTCTACGATCCCCACCGCAAGAACCCGATGTCGTATCAGTGGAACTTCGGTGTAGAGCAATTGCTCAATGAATCCACCACGATGACAATCAACTATGTGGGTTCGGTCGGAAGACGGCTCGACGTCGGAGGTTACTACAACACCGCCCGCACACCGGGACCTGGCGATCCGCAGAGTCGTGCCGAGTACACCTATATCGCGCCGACTTACTATGACCACAGCGTCGGAAGTTCGACCTATAACGCTCTTCAGGTTGCATTGGAAAAGCGTTACCACAACGATTGGTCCTATTCGTTGTCTTACACCTGGTCGAAATCGATCAACGTCGGCGGCGACGGCTGGTTCGGATCAGAAGGCGGTGTGCCTCAGGATCCCTACGACCCTGCTGGTTATGGAAGCCGCTCCGTGGCCGGCACCGACCTCAGAAATATCCTGTCCATCAATACTCTTTATCGCGTCCCTCTGGGCCGCGGGGAGAAGTTTTCCACTGGACATGGCCCGCTTGACTATGTCCTCGGCAATTGGCAGATCAACAACATCTTCCTGGCCCGCTCCGGCCAGCCCTTTACGCCCTATATCAGCAGCGATATCGCCAACACGGGCAATGCCAACGACTATGAAACAGCGGATGTGGTAGGGAATCCGAATCTCGCCAAACGAAGTGCGGGCGAATGGTTTAATACCGCTGCTTATACGGTCCCCGCCGGCTACACCTACGGCACCGCAGGAAGAAACTCTCTCCGTACACAGGGCTATTGGAATCTCGATTCCTCAGTCTTCCGACTATTCCCTGTGGGCGAAGGACGGCAAATCGAGATCCGGGCAGAGGTATTTAACTTATTCAATACCCCAATCCTCGGAACTCCAAATGCCGATCTGAATAGTGGATCTTCCTTCGGCACCATCAACGGCACGGCAAATACTTCCCGGGAAATGCAGCTCGGAGCGAAATTCATCTTTTAACCGGTCGCATTTCCCGGCACCATCTTTGCCTGCCGCGTCTTGCTTGAGAGGCAGGCAAGGATCTTTTTCGGGGCCCGTTCCGCCCTCCCCACCTGCCCCTTCCGCTTTCACCGCGGCTACTGCAGCGCCGTGTGACTGCGCCGGCAGAGCCATAAGGGAGTCTCTATGTCGCGACTCTGGATTTGCTCTGCAGCACTTGCCCTGGCCGCCGTGTGTTCGGCGCTGATGTCGATGGCTCAATCCTCAATCGATCCCATGGCTCCGACGGCGGGAACCGATCCCGCCCTGTTAGATCAGCAATGGATTGTGGCGAGCAGCAAATTCGACGCTCGTCGGCGGGCCATCTTGCAGGATGTGGATCGCACCGTGAAGGCCGGCCCGTTTCGGGCGGACTACGAGTCTCTGGATACCTACAACGTTCCGCAGTGGTACAAAGATGCGAAGTTCGGCATCTTCATCCACTGGGGTATCAATGCCGTGCCGGCTTTCGGCGGATGGTACGCCCGCGACATGTACATGAAAGGCAGCAAGTCGTATGAGCACCATATAGTGACCTATGGACCGCTGACCAAATTCGGCTACAAAGATTTCATTCCCATGTTCAGGGCCGAGCGCTTTGACCCGCAGGCGTGGGCGCATTTGTTCAAGCAGGCGGGAGCCAGGTACGTCGTTCCCGTATTCGAACATCATGACGGGTTCGCTATGTATGACTCCGACCTCTCTGATTGGACCTCCTCCAAGATGGGACCGCGGCGCGACGTTGGCGGGGAACTGGAAAAGGCTGTACGTACCGAAGGATTGCATTTCGGAGCGTCCTCCCACCGCATTGAGCATGATTTCTTCATGGGAGAGGGACGTAAGGAGCCCTCGGATGTGAACGATCCCCAATACGCGGCCTTCTATGGGCCTGCCCATGCGTATTGGCATGTGGCCGACGACGACAATTCGCTCGCCTTCGATTTCACTTACCTCTCCCAGGCATTCGCCGATGATTGGTTGGCGCGTTCGGCTGAGATCGTGCAGAAGTACCACCCTGACATCATGTATTTCGACTGGTGGGACGGTCAGCCGGGGCTCCGCAATGAACTGGCCAGATTTGCCGCTTTCTACTACAACGAATCCACAAAATACTCAGGTCAAGCAGGTGTCATCAACTATAAGTACTACGCCATGGACGAACATTCTGCCGTTCTCGATCTAGAGCGTGGACAATCACCCGGCATACGTCCTCTTTACTGGCAGACCGATACGTCTTTAGGTAATCGTGGCTGGTTCTATTACACCAACGAGAAATTTAAAACGGCTGATTTTGTCGTCCATCAGTTGGTCGACATTGTTAGCAAGAATGGAAATCTGCTGCTGAATGTCGGCCCTCGCCCCGATGGCACCATTCCGGACGAAGTCCAGCAGACCCTGTTGGCCGTGGGCGGATGGTTGAAGATCAACGGCGATGCCATCTACGGCACGCGGCCCTGGTTGATCTTTGGTGAAGGTCCCAACAACACGGTCGCCGGCCCCTTCAGCGACACGAGAGCTGCCTATACGGCGGAAGATTTCCGCTTTACAACCAAGGATCGGACGCTCTTTGCCATCGAAATGGGGTGGCCCGTTGGCGGCCAAGCCACGATTCATTCCCTCGGCACCGCGTCCACCAATAGCATGGAAAAAGTTACCTCTGTGGCCCTGTTGGGCGCGCCAGGCGAGCTGAAGTTTCGCCAGCAGGAAGACGGACTGCATGTGTTTCTGCCGCGGGAGAATCCCGGGAAGTTTGCCTACGTCTACAAAATAGAGTTTGCGAGATAGTCGCTCATCACGGTACTGCTGCTCGCGCAAGCGCGGTACGTGCGCAGATTCTGCATTGCCCGCCCAAGCCGTCCCGATCTACCGGGCCGTGCCAGCATGACTACAGTGGTTAAGGCGATCCGCCGGTCACTCTGTAAAATTCGGCGGCTGATCCGATATCCTTACAGAAGGATGGGATACATGCACGCTGAGCACTCTGAGGCTCTCTGCCCGCAAGAGGCACGGTTTTGGTGCCGGCTTCTCTTGAGCATTCCGCTTGCGCTTTGCGCCTCCCTCGCCTTTGCTGCCGATCATTGCGCTTCGCTTCAGACCCAATACGATGGTGCTCCCTCCGATGGGTCAGCTTCTTCCGACAATCAATTGGCGGTCTGGTTCGTCCATCGGAATGCAACCGCGTGTGCACTGCAAGCCGTCTTATCCGCGATCGCTAAGGATGGCTCTTCCTGGGAAGCGAATTACAATGCCGGTCAGATATTTATCGCCCAAAAAGATCCACAATCCGCATCTCGCTATCTCGCTCGTGCGGTTGCATTGAAGCCGGACTATATTCCATCGCGCATCACCTACGCGGAAACTCAGGAGAAGCTGAACCAAACCGAGGAAGCTGAAAACACCTATCGGGACGGTCTTGCGCTAGACGCACAATCTCCATTGCTTCTTAGTCATTTAGCGAACTTGCTGGCGCGGAAGGGAGAGTACCAGGCGGCTATTTATTACTGGCAGCAAGCCATCGCGCGCGATCCCGATAATAATCGGTATCAGCTCCTCATGGCGGTTGTTTTCACCCATTCCGGTCAATATGACAAGTCAATCGCTATCCTGAAGGCCCTGGTGCAAAAGGCCCCAGACTTTGAACCCGCTTACTTCAGCCTCGGCGCAGCCTATGCGGGGAAGGGCGAATTTGTTGATGCGGTGGATGCATATCGGACTGCGCTGAGATTAAGCCCCACAGATAGCGATGCCCAGTTCTCGTTAGCTCAAGCTCTTATGGTGCTGCTTCGCTATAAGGAGGCCGGGCCGCTGCTTGCTGGCTACGTCGCAACTCATCCCGAGGATCCCAGGGCCTTATCAATCTTGGGCTTGACCAATCTTCTTCTGGGAAATTTGAGCGAGTCCGAACAGGAACTGCGTCAGGCGGTTCAACTCGCGCCGGGATCCTACGATGCCCAGTACAATCTCGGCCGCGTGTTGCAGGAAAATGGAAAATCGCAGGAAGCGGTGGCTCATCTGCAAACCTCGCTCTCCCTCAGTCCGGATTCGCTCGAGGCTCATTTTCAATTATCAAAGGCCTATAAGACGCTCCATCAGGACCAACTAAAAGATGAGCAGATCGCCATCATTCAAAAGCAAAACGCAGCCCGCACCGACCAAACCAAAGCAGCCGTTCTAAGCACAGAAGGGACGCGCGCATTCTCTGCGGGAGACGTAGGGGGTGCTTTGCAGAACTACAAGAATGCTTTGTCCCTCGATCCCAAGAATGCTCGCCTCTACTATGACCTATCTCTCGTCTACGCAAAGGCCGGTGATACGGTTTCGGAAAAGAAGTCACTCCTTGAAGCGGAAAGCCTCGATCCGGCGTTCGCGATGGTTCATGATCAACTCGGTCTTTTATACCTGCGAGCCGGTGACACCTCGAAAGCGCAGACTGAATTTCGAGAGGCCATTAAGAACGACCTGAGCTTTGCCCAAGCATTGAGTAACCTCGGGGTTTTGCTGGCGAGAACCGGAAAAAACGCGGAAGCGGAGCGCTTCCTGACTCGTGCTATCGAAAGCGATCCTTCTTTCATCGAGGCGTATGTTAATCTCGGCCTGATCCTGGCCGCCGAGGGAAAGCTGGCGGATGGCTTACGGGTCGAAAATGAGGCGCTCGCAAAATCGCCGAACGATGCGGGCGCGCATGCTGCCGAAGAGAGCATTGAAGCGGCGCTTCGCAATAATGCCGCAACGGCTGTTCAGGTCAATCCTTGAACAAACTAGAGGCGATCTTTGGAATGCGGTCTTTACGGCGCAGGCCAAGACTCTTACGAACTCCTTGCTCAGACCGGACCCATTGAATGGGTAGTCTGGGAAGACGCTCGGGAGATGGGGACGCGCGCGCGAGTGTCGTTAGCTTTGATCGGGGAGCCTCGGGCCAGGATACTTAACAAGCGACAAATTGCTCCGAGGCATTGCCTGGGGCGGGGTTCTCGCAGCGGAAGGATGGGGCACCGATCTTTGGTTTTCGCGTAACGCGCCTCTCCCGACACGACTGGCTTATCCTCCAAATGATAAGCGAATCCGGCCCGTGGGCCTAAATTTGCGTACATATCGTGAGGAAGTTTTCCCTGCGAATCGAGGGAAGTTTTGCGATTACTGAGCTTCTTTCGGCCTAAGTAATCCTTGCAGCTAGCTTCGCGCAGTTCTTATATCAGGAAGTTTTATGGATTGCGTGCTTGAGCTTTCCGTTAGCCGGAGAGGCCATGTCCTTTGGTTCTGTAGCACTCAGGATGCCTCTCCCCTCCCCGATGGTATAGATCGCGTCGACCGCGGGCATCTTGATCTGTTCGACCGCTCCACTTGCCCATCGAATCTCGATCTGGTCAATCTTTCGCCCTTCTCCAAGGCCGAAGTGTACTCGCGGGTCATTGGATGACATGAAACTGCCCCCGCTCAGAACATCCTGGCGGTGTGTTATCCCCCCTGCAGTCAATAGAACTGTAGTTCCAACGGCATCCCGCGGACCCTTTGGTCCACCGATCAACTTCAGCTCCACCCACGCATTGTGATCACCGTTCACGTTGCGTAACAAGCTAGGCGTCCCGTCGAGGTTGTTGATGACTACATCGATCTTACCGTCGTTAAATAGATCGCCAAAAGCAGCTCCCCTTGCTGATGCGACGATTGCCAGCCCGGAACCCACGACCGCAGGAACCAGCGCAAAGGTATGGCCTCGTAGGTTGTGGAAAAGAAGCGGCCGCTGCTTGTAACTTGTTCCCCATTTCTGTGCATCAACAGCGGGATAGATATGGCCATTAACCATCATTAGATCGAGCCAGCCGTCGTTGTCATAATCGATGAAACCTACTCCCCACCCCAGGAAGGGCATAGACTTGTCCGCAATGCCGGCCTGTGCGCTTACATCTGTAAACTGTCCTTTACCATCGTTGCGGTAGAGCACTTTGTAGTCATCAGAAAAATTCGTCACTGCCAAATCCAGGCGGCCGTTATTCTGGTAGTCGCCGGCAGCTAGTCCCATGCCAGCGATTTCGCGCCCTTCGCCGTTGAAAGCAAAGCCCGAGGCATCGCTGGTATCAACGAATTTTCCATGCCCATCGTTGAGGTAAAGATAGCTCGGCGTTGAATCGTTGGTGACTAACAGGTCCGGCTTACCATCGTTGTTCACATCCGCGAACAGGCTGGTAAACCCATAATAGTGATGCGGATCGTCCACACCTGCCAGACTACTGACATCGGTAAACGTTCCGTCTCCATTATTATGGAATAAGTGATCTTTTTCACCATCCAGGCCGCGAGGGCCACACGACACCGCTATTCCACGGAATTGGCAGGTATAAAACGATGTCGATTGCGTGCCCGGTTGCGGAGGATGGCTGAAATCGAACTTTACATAGCCGGGCACGAAGAGATCGAGTCTTCCATCGCCATCGTAATCACCAAAGGTCGCGCCCGTTGACCAGGCCCCTACTTGGGCTTTAGCTCTAGCCGCAACATCGGTGAAGGTGCCATCGTGATTGTTATGATAAAGCCTGTTTTCTCCGATGTTGGTTACATAAAGATCAGGCCAGCCATCGTTATCGTAGTCACCGACCGCTACTCCAAAACCCCACCGATCATTGGTGACACCTGCCTTGACGGCAACGTTGGTAAAGGTTCCATCGTGGTTGTTGTGAAATAGCGCAGCTTGAGGGGCTGCTCTTTTACCGGCCTGGGCATCGTAGGTGCTACCGTTCACCAGGTAAATGTCAAGCCAGCCGTCATTATCGTAATCAAGCAATGCAACGCCTGATCCGACGGTGTCGATGATGTAGCGCTTGGCTGGCGACCCTGATTCATGCCGCCAACTGGAGAGGCCGGCGGCTTTCGTAATGTCGGCAAAGATCCTGGGACCTGCACTTACGAACCCCCCAGCGGTGATGGGGCGGTGGTGAGCATCATAGATAGGTGCGCTGGCAGCTCCTGTGCTTGCACCGGACTGGCCCGGCTGGGGCGCGCCCGAGGCAAGCGGAAGGGATGACTGTGCAATCGCCGAGAGCGCCAAAAGCGCGGATGTGGCCAGGATGGATTGCATCATCGATGGGGTGGTTTTCATGGATGCTTTTGACAGTATAGGGCGCGTCCGAACTCGCAGACCGGCGGGATCTTCGGCATACTGTTTAGCAGGTTGCATCTGATGAGAAGCTATCGGCTCGGGACAATTTGTTTATCGTGGATGCTCGCCGGCGCTCTTGCCTGTTCAGGCGAAGGGTTGGCGCTATTCATATCCGCGGCCGATTCAGATAATGCAAGCACTGCAGAGGCGCTTTACGCCCGAGGCAAGCAATTGGCTGCCGAGGGCAGACTAGCTGAAGCTGAGGTTCCATTGCAAAAGGCAGTGTTGATCGCGCCGAAGAATGTCTCACTATTGACGCTACTCGGAAAAGTAAAAGCTCGCCTGGGCGAAGACGGCGATGCGGCTGTCTTATTCAGGCGAGTCGTAGAAGCGGATCCTGGTTCGGCAGAGGCCCATCTAAATCTCGCGATTGCCCTGGCTGACGCAAAGGACCTGCCCGGTGCTCTCAAAGAAGCGACCAATGCAGAGCACCTGGCGCCTGGGGCCGCATCTGCGCACCTCAATCGCGCGCGTCTATTGTCAGACCTGGGACACATTTCAGAAGCGAGGGAAGAATTCGCAACCGCAAGCCGTCTAGATCCGCAAAACGCAGAGACCGCGTTTTTATGGGGTTCCTTTGAACTGGATAACCACCGCGCTGCTGCGGCAACACCACTGCTACGGAAAGTAATTTCCAGCCAGCCGAACAATTTCGAGGCATATTTTCTGTTGGGTAAAAGTCTGAATCTGCAAGAACGGCCACAGGAAGCGATCGAAATGTGGCGCCGCGCGGTGGCCATCAATCCTGACGATCGGGAGGCGGTCTATGCACTCTCCCAAATCTTGCGAGACAGTGATCCCTCGGCGTCGGCAGAGTTTCTTGCCAGGTTTAAAAATCTACAGGCACAGAAAGAGCGGCTTGACAGGACAAAAAACCTCGGCAATCAAGCGTATGCGGCGATGCAGGTTGGCGATTGGAACACCGCGATCACGGTCCTGGGAAAAGCCCTGCAGATTTGTCAGTCGTGTGCATTGCAGGCGGACCTCTATCAGCATCTCGGCCTGGCAGAATGTCATTCGGGAAATCTTGATGGCGGTGAAGAAGATCTTCGGCGTGCGCTCGCGTTGAAGCCCGATGATACAACCACAGTCCAGGCGTTGACCTGGATCGCCGATCAGCGAAAAACCGGTGCAAGCCCTTCCCGCTAAAATCTGCTCGGATTCTCAAAATCGTAGGATTGCAAGCCCGTCTCAGCGCAGACCCAGGAACGATTTTTCCTTTACGTCCGGCTCCGCACACGAGCACACTACAGACGTTGTTACCGCTCAAAAAGTTTCGCCAAAGAATCTCCTCAGAGAAAAGTCACTTCTGCAACATCCATTGGCGATAAGAACTTCGGCCGGAAAACGCTCGCTCGAGCCAGGACTGCGCGCTTGACCCAGGGATCCCTTTGAAGGTAATTTTGCGGACTACAGCCAATCCAGCAAGCTCGATTGGGCACCTCGGCGTGTAGGGTGGCTTGTAACGGTTCCCTATGAGCGCGTGAAAATTACCTTGACCCGCCACGATCTATCGCGCTACATTTACGGGGTTGGCATTCGTTAATTGCAACATTTGTACGCAAACGATCTCCATCGTAAAGTCGCCCCGGAGCTCGATTGCTTATGAAGCCAATCCCCAAGGGGCTGTATCCGGAATATCAGTGGGACAGAGGTATTGCTCTGGGAAGCAACGGGTGCGGTCTTTGTCGTTCCAGCACGGCTTGCTTGAGCTGGATCGAGGATATGTGGCAATTCTCCCTCCTTCTGCTGCCGGGCGAATCTTGAGCAGCTGTTTGGGATCTCGCGAGTGTGGTCAGAAGGGAGCTGGTTCGTGAGCGGCCAGTGTATGCCGGCACTTTGCAGGAAGGGCCTGCCCCGGACTTCGACTGCCGATGACCTTGGGCCTTGCTGGCTCAAAGCGTCGTCTTTTGGTTGAGCCCTCGGAGACCTTCCTCCGTTTGCAATGCGCGCTCCAGACGCAGTCAAGCAGTCTGCCCATCCGAACTGCTGGGGCCCAAAATCCACTTATAAAAGCGTTCTTGCCGGAGACCATGATAATGCGTTTTGCAAAAGCTTCTTTAGCAGTCGCCTTGGTGTCCTTGATGCAAGGAGGACTGTTCCTTTTCGCACAAAATTCGACGAGCCAGATATCGGGGACCGTCACCGACAAAAGCGGCGCTGTTGAGCCAGGGGCATCCGTTGAAGTAATCAACACGGACACGCAAGCCGAAAGGAGCGTAACCTCGGGAGCCTCCGGGTCTTACATCTTGTCTTTGCTCCCGCCCGGCAACTATCAGCTGGTCATCTCCAAGCAGGGATTCCAGACCATAACAATAAGCGGGATCAAGCTTGAAGTGAATCAGGGTTTGACGCTAAACGAGCAGCTCCAGGTAGGCGCTACCAGCCAAACGGTGACTGTTAGCTCCCAATCCGAGCTGCTACAGGCATCTGATTCAGTGTTAGGTACAGTCATTGCGGGAGAGACGGTAAACAATCTTCCGCTGAATGGCCGGAATTTCACCCAGTTGCTGACGCTTACCCCGGGGGCGACCCCGATCAGTACCAGCCAAGGCGCAAATCTCGGAGTGGACGACGGGTCCACAGTAGCTATCCCAGGAAGCTCTGCGCAAAACCCTTCTATCAATGGTCAACAAAACCGGGAAACACTGTATCTGCTGGATGGTGTAGTCAATACTGACTTCCGGACGACTACCTATACTATTTTGCCGATCATCGATGGAATCAGCCAGTTCAAGGTGCAATCCCACGACGACGATCCGGCGTTCGGGTCTGTGCTGGGTGGCGTGGTGAACCTGGTTACGAAGTCCGGCACCAACCGGTTTCACGGTTCAGGTTGGGAGTTCGCCCGCAACGCCGTCTTTGATGCGCGCAATTCATTCACCGACTTCAGCGGATCTGGCGCACCCGCTCCACCTGCTCCCTTTAGCCAAAATGAGTTTGGCGGCACCATCGGCGGGCCCGTCTGGATACCCAAGCTCTATAAAGGCAAAAACAAGACCTTCTTCTTCTTTGCCTATGAGGGTTGGCGATATAGCCAAACCTCGAATGCCTTATACAACGTTCCAACGCAGGCAGAAGTGAACGGAGATTTTTCAAACTCAATCGGTTTTAAGCAGATCTATGATCCCACGACCACGACGGTCAACGCGGGCGGTACGGGGTATACGCGCCAGCCTTTCGCCGGAAGTGTGATTCCCGCGAGCCGGATCAATCCGGCGATGCAATCCTATATCAAGGCCTACTTCGATCAACCCAATTTGAGTGGTTCCAGCTACAATGAGCAACTCACCACCTCGGAAGTGAACAACAACAATAACTACCAGGGTCGCATTGACCAGACAGTGACGAGCCGCGATAATCTGTTTTTCCGCTGGAATAACATGTTCGTTAACCAGCGTCTGCCGACGACCAATAGTGTGCAGTCAGCAACGTCGTTCGATGGTCTTAATCTCGGCGGCGGCATCACGCATGTATTCAGGCCCAATCTCCTGTTGAATGTATCTGGCGGCCGTGCGAGCAGGGCATTCGTGTTTAACAGCACTCCCAAAGCCGGCTTTGGTCCCCTGTCGGCTGCGGGCTTTCCTGGCCTGAGTACCTATGGCCCATTGGATGTATCACTAAGTTCTCCCTACGGCGACGCAGGCTTATCCAGCACTCAGCTTCGGAGAAATTCATCCTGGTCGGTGACCAGCACCCTGAACTGGCAACTTGGCCGTCATACTTTGTCTTTTGGCGAGTTCTACTTAACCCAGTACCGCTCTTCCCATGGGTCCGGTCAGACGCTGAGCTTCTCTAACGATCAGACAGCGGATCCAGAAAATGCGGGAACAACGGGGAATTCGCTCGCCTCTGCGCTTTTGGGGTACCCTTCATCGGGTGATTTCGATCTGAACAACACCATCAAGTACAACATTCCGACCTGGGCAGTCTATGCGGGCGATTCCTGGAAAATGACCCCGCGCTTGACCATAAACCTCGGCCTGCGTTACGACCATCTCAATCAGCCGAATCTCACTGCCGGTTTGAACAGCGGCTTCAACTTCGACACAGGAAATTATGAGATAGGAGGCGGAAAGCTGCCGCCGGCTTGTATCGTTAGCGGTAGTGCTCCATGTATCCCCGGCAGCTCGACTGACGCCGCAACCAACCTTGCAGCAACTCTTGGCAATGATGGTTCCGTTGCGGGGAGTCATATCATACTTGCCCCGAATCCCACCTATGCGCCCCACCCGGTTTGGACACTATGGGGACCGCGCTTTGGATTTGCCTATCAGGCTGCACCCACGACGGTCGTGCGCGGCGGATTCGGTATCGTATACGATACTCTCAACGGCTGGAACCAGACTTTTCAGAATGGCATCGGCTCGTGGCCGAGTTCAGCTTCGGTGTACAATAACTACAATCTGACGGGCGCGTCGTTGGTAAGTGTCGCCAATGCATTAACAACCGTTGGCACGCCGCTCACGACAGGTTCACCGTTCACGCAATACAATTACTACTCCAGCCAGAACAACAAGCCAACCTATTCGGAGCAATTCAATCTGCAGGTCGAGCAGACGTTCCACCAACAAACAGTACTGAAGCTTGGCTATGTTGGAAGCGCAACCCACCGTACCGACTACTCCGGTGTTGCCAATGGCGCCACGATAGCCGCGCCGGGAACGGTAGACGAGGTGAATGCTCGTCGGCCGTATCCCTATGAGAGTACTTTTGAGTGGGACGAATTTACCGGCAATGCAAACTACAACGCTCTGCAGGTCGAACTGGAACACCGATATACCAACGGTCTACAGTTCCTGGTCTCGTACACCTGGTCCAAGTCGATTGACTTGGGCGGCAGCGGTCTCTATGGAGCGGAAAACGGTCCGGGTGGAGGGTCTGCAGTTCAGGATTTTTATAATCCCAAATCGAATCGAAGCGTATCGGCGTATGACCAGCCGCAATTTGTCTCGGTCTCCGCACTTTACCAGCTGCCTTTCGGCAAAGGAAAGACGTACTTAACCTCGGGGATTGCGTCCCAGTTGCTGGGTAACTGGCAGTTCAATACGGTAGCGCAACTTGCAAGCGGTCAGGTCTACACCATGCAAGTTCCTGGAGATATCGCCAATATTGGAATAAGCGGAGGTGGATACGGCCGACCAAACCTGGTGGCCAATCCCACCCCTGCAAAGCCCACGAAGACCGAGTGGTACAACCCTGCGGCGTTCAGCACTCCTCAGTTCTCTTATGGGGACGTTGGACGGGATTCTATGCGCTCGTCAAGCACCTATGACGATGATATTTCGCTCTTCAGGACCTTTCCCTTCACCGAATCGGTGTCTTTACAGTTCCGCGCAGAAGCGTTCAATGTGTTTAATATCATCAACTATGGAGTACCTGACTCGAATCTGGGAGATACCACAGCAGGTGTGGTGAGTAGTCTGGTGGGGACGCCAAGGCAGCTTCAGTTCGCAGTGAAGCTGACCTTCTGACCCTGTGCGCGAGGAGGCCCGTTAGGGCCCCTTACGCAGTTAAGGCTTAAGCCAAGGTAGATTCCCCCCCGGCGCTGGAATTTATTGTTGGCGGGCTGATAAATGTGACATCTCCGGCATCGGTCGTGCGAGGCGCCGGAACATGAACCTGGCAACCAGATCTGGGCACCCATCTCAAGGAGAGATCGATCAAAATGAAAGAGTCAGACCGTTGGTCTCGGCGGTCGTTTCTGCGTTCTATCTTTCCCGCAGCAGCGGCGCTGAAAATTAGTTCCCCGGCAATTGCACAAGACGCTGCTTCCGGGATGAACGATAATCGGGCCGCTGCCCGGGAACGAGCCGGAAGCAGAGCTGCCTGGATGAAGCAAGCCAAGTGGGGAGTGATGACTCACTATCTTGCGGATTGGATTCCCAAACAGACCGGGGAAGAGATGACGGTGGCGGGATGGAACAATCTTATTGATCATTTCGATGTTGAGGGGTTGGCCGATCAGATCAAAGCTGCGGGAGCGGGATATCACCTGATCAGCATCGGCCAGAACTCCGGATACTATCTGTCGCCCAATGCGACCTATGATCGAATCGTTGGCATTCACCCGAGCAAATGCTCTAAGAGAGATCTAATCGCAGATCTTTATGAGGCGCATCACCGTCGAGGCGTCAAGTTGATGGTCTACCTTCCGTCGGGAGCTCCGGATAGGGATCCAGTGGCGGTCGAAGCGTTGGAATGGAAGAAGGGCCCTTACAGCAATAGTGAGTTCCAGGTTAAGTGGCAGGAGATCATTCGTGAATGGTCCGAGCGTTGGGGTCGAAAGGTTTCCGGCTGGTGGTTTGACGGGGTTTATTGGCCGAACACGATGTATCGCACACCGGTTCCAAACTTTGTAAGCTTTGCCGCTGCAGCGCGCGCAGGAAACCCTGATAGCGCGTTGGCTTTCAACCCTGGTGTATTTCACCGCGTTCACTCCATCGCACCCTATGAAGATTACACCGCCGGTGAAATTGACTTCGCGGATCAAATCTCATTCCACAGAGCCGACGACGGCATTTCCGATGGAGCTCAGATTCATGTCCTCAGCCATCTCGGCGAGGAGTGGGGTATGGGCGCCCCACGGTACTCGAAAGGTCAGGCGGTGGGATTTAGCCGGAAGGTGGTGGATCAGGGTGGCGTATTTACCTGGGATACTCCGGTTCAGACAAACGGACATATTACCCAGCCATTCATTGAGCTATGGTCTGCCATTGGTCGCAACCAAAGAACTGTATAGCAAGGTCGCTGATGCTTCGCTGCCTATAAAATCCTCGAGACCTGGGGCGGGACTTAGAAACGGACAATGATCAATCGTAGGAAGTTCCTATATGGAACGGCTGGATTGGGGGGGTGGAAGGCATTGTCCGCAGTCGCTGCAACCCCAGGCCTCTCGGGTCCAGCGAGCAAAGGCGACGCATCTCCCTTGCAGCCGGATCAAGAGAGGATTCGCAGTACGCCGAGTCTGCCGCTGGTGCTTCAGTCAACTGAAATGTCGGTCACTTTCGATCAGAAAGATGGCCTGCCGTACAAGTATCAAATTGCTAAGGAACATATCTGGGGCGAAGACGCCGGTCAACCCATCTCCGCCATTCTCTGCCGCTTGCATCCGCGATCCTACCTCGACTTGCCAATTACCCCCTCTTCAGTCAGCAAAACCGAGCACATGGCCGATTTCGGATTTGACCTCACCCACGATGGCCGGCCGGCGGCAAGCTTCCATCTTAGGTATGCAATTGATGGCCTGACAATGGTAGTAACGATGGAAAATGTGGTTGAGCATCCTGAGTTTGAACTGATCGAAGTAGGATTGCCGAACCTCGCCACCGTCCGTGAGGAGGACGGTGCTACATGGATGGCCCACGGGCACGACGGTGGAGAACTGGTCGAGCTGCGGCAAGCGAAAGACACCCATCTACCGGATGACCCATATTTCGGGCGTCTATGGAAATTCTTGCCCGTTGCGATGGTAGGCGGGAGCCACGTGGGGACGGTGATGGAAGTCACGGCTTTTATGGATGCCACCGAGGCTGAGATTAGCGGGCCAACGGGTAGGCGCCGTGCAAAAATCGGCACAGTGCAAACCTTCAGGGTAGATGGCGGCCGCTGTTACAACATGAACGATGGCGGTCCCCCGAATTGTGGTAACGAAACGACTCCCAATTTGCTCCTGGGCCAAACCCCGCGGTGCCGCTTCGACTTTTTTCACAGTAATGGCTCCGCCCAGGTTGATTGGCTGGTTGGGGCCAAAATTGTGCGCCAGCGGATGCCGGCCATTCCGACCAATTATTACGACGACAAATTGCTTTTCATGATTGCCGGAAAGTACAAGACCGAACCGAAGCCACGTACCACGTTCGCTCAAAGCGAGACCCTTATCCGCGACATCGCCATGTTAACGGATCATGCTCCCCAAGTGGCCCTGGTGAGCGGTTGGTTGTATGACGGCCAAGATACGGGATATCCCTCTGAGGACAAGGTGAACGATAGCCTTGGCGGCTACGAAGGTTTTATGCACCTGAAGCAGGAAGGAGCGAAATACAACGCCAACGTAAGCGTCAATGTGAATTACGATGACGCTTACAAGAGCAGCCCTCAGTTTGACCCAGCTTTCATTGCTCGTCGTCCTGACGGAAAATTGTGGGAGAGCCGGGCATGGTTCGGAGAGACTTCGTACATTGTTGGTTTGGCAAAATACATGGAAGAGGGATGGGGAAAGAAACGAATCGACTTTATGCTGAACCATTATCGCATTCACGACGCGATTCTGATCGATGCCTTGTCCTGGTACGCCATCCGCAATGATTGGGATCCAAACCACCCCGCCAGTGGGTATAAGAACCTGATAGATGGCCGCTACAAAATCATAGAGGAGTTTCGCAAGCGCGGCGTCTATGTTGTCTCTGAACAGCTGCGTTATCCATATATCGGAAAGCTCTCACTTTCAGTCGATGGGATCCAGGGCGGCCACACCAGCTTCGGCGGGGTGTCGATACCTCTCGTCGCGACCATCTATCGTAAGTCGGCCATCTGGGGTGGCGATCATGACTCCAACGTTCAGCAAAACCTCTTCTGGAATTGCCGGCCCGGACCTTGGTATAACAACACCACCAATCGGGCTGATATTGCTGACTTCTACTTTCTCACCGTAGTGCCGTTTACCAAGTTACGCCGGCTGGCCGTTGAAACTTACCAGAGCCATGGCACACAGCACCGCCTCGGACTCGAAAATAATTCCTGGATCGAGATTGATACCGCCACCAACGGTTACACTGCGGTAGTGAACGGCGCTCCCATTGCCGGCAATAATGCTACCTTCTGTTCGATCGACGGCGATCGCATCGCATTCTATGCGCAGGAGGCGCGCCGCCTCACAGCTCCCCTTCCCGCCGACTGGGACGCTCACACTGTCAAGGCACGAGCGTTATTCCTCGACCGGCAAGAGAGCCATCCTTTCAACATTACATCAGGGAACATTGTGGTGGATGTGCTGGCCCGCCGACCGGTCATTGCCTACCGCCAAAGTATCCGCGCTGCGGGGAAAGCAAATAGGGAACAGGTTTGAGGATGCCGTCGAACACTCCACGAAAGGGGACTTCTCTTGCGCCGATCAAAAGATAATGCAAATCAATCTCGGCGTGATGTGCTTGCCTTTCTTGGATCGGCCGGAGCTCTCACCATGCTTCCGGCAATGCTCGTGGCCGAGAAGGCTCCGGCCGAAGTCCCGGAGATTGATTTCCCCTATTCTGTCGCGGGAATACCCTGGTTGAGATCTCTTGGAAACCATCGCGTTCGCGTCTATGTCGACAAACCTGCGGAAGCGGTGTGGGCACACATTCCATGGCGAAGAGTCGACCACAAACCCGAGGATAAGGCGGTGCTCGTATTTTCGGGCTCGGGGTCCCAGGTGTCTAATGCCACCACCCTGAAAATTAATGAGGAATACGGTGACATTCTATTCGAGGCAAAGGATATGGGCGACTACTTCGTCTACTATCTCCCTCAGCAAGACGTCCCCAAGCACGCTTCGGCATTAGGCCCTAAAGGGCGCTACCAATCCCCACATGAGCCTTTGCAATCCCAATGGACGGACCGTTTTGCTACCCAGGAGTTCAAGGCATCGGAGGTTGCATGGCGGCAACGGCCGCAGGCCAGAGTAATGGAGTTTCAAGCGAGAACAGAGCTGGATTCATTTCAACCGATGGAGGTTGCGGCTACTGACAGCGAAGTGCGAGCAATGTGCGCAAGCCATGCCCAACCGATCCTCCTCTTTCCAGAAGACCGGGCGCACGCCATTCAAATGTACGACAAGCTGCCGCTTCGGTGGATTAGGAACGGACCAACGAATTCATTTTCCGGTAGGGCTCTCCGCGGAGAATTTTACGTTTTTCAAATCGGCCTATATGACAATCGTCCTCCGAGCGCTGGCAGCACAGGTATTTCCGTCCGCTTCTATGACTTGGCAGGACCCGCCGGCGAAGGCATTCCTGCTTCCGCCTGGATGTGCCTGAACACTGGCGGCGTCAATCCAGCGGGACAAACTTTCCGAAAGGACGTAAAGATATCTCGCGGAGCAGTGACCGTGCTCTGGTGCGGCGTGCAGATTCCACTTGACGCGAAGCCGGGTAAGTACAGTGGCGATGTCAATCTGTCATTCACGTCTGAGGGCGGCTTTGTTTTGCATTGTGATTTTGAAGTCATGCCGGATTTTATTCGTGACGGGGGGATTGATGAGCCCTGGCGGCTGGCTCGGCTTAGCTGGTTGAACTCAACAGTAGGGTCGTCCGGGAGTGTGACGTCTCCGTACACCGCCCTCAGGATGACTGATCGAACGGTAGCCTGTCTAGGACGAGAAGTTCGGTTCGGAGAAGATGGTTTTCCCGCCGGCATCAAGGCAAACACCCATGAACTTTTGGCGGCTCCCGTCGCTCTGAAGGTGTATTCGGGATCAACTTCAGTGGGGTGGAAGAGTAAAAGCATAATCCGCTCGGCTGATGTGGACCGAGTAGTTTTTGATTCTCGCAGTGAACAGGATGGCTATGTTCTAGAAGTAAAAACCACCATGGAGTTTGATGGTGGAATCGGTTGTGAAGTCCAGCTGGTAAGCCGCCGTACACGTTCGGTTACTGACATCGTGCTGGAGATTGCATATGCGGCGGATGCTGTCCCTTACGCGGTGGGCATGGGGCTGTCTGGTGGAAGAAGACCGCAGCTGTGGCACTGGAAATGGTCGGAGCAACCCCCACGTTGGAGCGAACAAGGCAGCAATCTTGAGTTCTTCCTCTGGCTTGGCGGGGTGCAGTCTGGACTCTATTGCCGGTTGAAGTCGCCGCTGCAAGACTGGCAAAACGGTACGGCTGGTGGTGTCGATCTAACAGAGACCGGAGGCCGAGTTTCATTCCGTGCCAGAAGCGGTCCCAGGACGGTTCGCGCAAACGAAACGATGAACTTTTCTTTTCGGCTGCTGCCGACTCCAGTGAAGCCGATAGATCCCGACCACTGGAAATATCGCTATGTTCAGGCCTATGAGCCACCGAAGGAGTTAAAGAAGTTAGGCGCTACCGTCATCAATCTTCATCAGGGAACGCCTCCAAATCTGTTCATTAACTATCCATTCTTGAATATGGACCTCCTGGTCCCATATATCAGCTCTGCCCATGCACTCGGAATGAAAGTCAAGCTGTACTACACCATGCGGGAGCTTTCCACCCGGCTCCCTGAGTTGTGGGCGTTTCGCACCCTGGGCAATGAGATCTACCGTTCGGGGGGAACGCAAGGGCAAGGAAATCCCCAGCTCGATTTCTGGCTGCAAGAACATCTCCGGGACCACTACTCTCCCGGATGGATCACGCTCACCCGTGAAGGCGAGATAGATACTTCACTCCGCATATACTCGGATTCGCGTTTGGTAAATTTCTATCTCGAAGGATTGAAGTGGCTCCTGCAAAACGCTCTCATCGATGGGCTGTATCTGGATGAAATCGGCTACTCCCGCGAGATCATGCAAAGAGTAAGGCGGGTCTTGGAAGAGCGCCCGGGGGCCATGATCGATATGCATGGAAACCGCGAATGGTGGTCATGTAACTGTCCGATTGGTTATTACATGGAACACCTTCCATATATCGACCGTCTGTGGCTGGGGGAAGCATTTGATCCCGACTCGTCTCCCGAATTTTGGCTGGTGGAAATGTCGGGAATTCCCTTCGGCCTTAGCTCGGATATGTTGGAACGGCCTAATCCGTGGCGAGGGATGCTGTTTGGCATGACGGCACGGGCACGATGGAGTGGAGTAAACCCTGGTCCATTGTGGGAGCTGTGGGACTCCTTTGGCATTCAGGATTCGACCATGGTTGGTTGGTGGGAAAGGAACAGCCCGGTCGAAACAGGAAACAGCGATGTGCGGGCCACGGTCTATCGGAAAGATAGTAAAGCCTTGGTCGCTATGGCAAGCTGGGCCAAGGCCGCAACCACCGTTCAGCTTGCAATCGACTGGGAAAAACTCGACATGGATAAACGCAGAGTCAGCCTGGCGGTCCCACGAATTGAGGGCATGCAGGATGCTCGTAGTTTCGCTCCCGATCAGCCCATTTCAATTCAACCAGGCCAAGGCTGCCTGATCTTGATCGCACAGGCATAACGAGCATTCGCGACCGTTCAAGGTGGCGGACCGGATGTGGCATCCGTCGTAGCACCAGAGAACTGTATGGCGCGGGAGGTAGAATGCAGCATGTCGAATCAGTCTCATTCGAGAAGCCGACTTACCCGGCGTGACTTGCTGAAGCTTGCTTCGGTCCTCAGCCCCGGGCTCCTGCTGATGCCAGTTGAGGCCGGCACGACTTTCTTGTCGGGAGCGCCGTTCTCTGTCGAATTTTGGGATTCGGAAAAGGGAAACTTTCGGGCGCGCATTCAGGTGCCTTCGTTCGCTGATGCTGTTCACGTCCGCATTCCTTGGCGACGACGGGATCCGGATCCTCAAGGCAAGGGCCTGTTCGTTCACAACGCGAAAACCGGTAAGCTTATAGAAAACAGCGTAGCGTTTCACGTCAACGACGAATACGGAGACTTGGTGTTCCAGCCTGCTCAAGGGGCGGCCGAGTACTATGTTTACTACATGCAATACACGGCGGACACTCGCCCCTGGGCCTACTCGATTCAATATCTGCCGCCCCCATCAAAGGCTGCCCCTGAGTGGCTGGCGCGCCATGAACTGGCATCAGCACAGCTATCCGATGATGTGCTTGGCCGGTTTCCGCAGGCTGTTTTCCAAGAGGTGCAAGCACGCACAGATTTTGATCGGTGCGATCCCATGGAATTAGTCGCTACTGCCAAGGAAGTGGAGAGCCTAACGGGACAAAATCCGGCAAGCGAATATCTGCTGTTTCCGACCGAGCGCCAGGCTGCTATCCGGATGGACAAGCATCTTCCGTTACGTTGGGTGGAATACGGTCCGACCAATCATTTTCAGGGACAGGCCTGTCGCGGTGAGTTCTTTACCTTTCAGACCGGCGTTTGGGCCGTGCAGTCCCAAATCGACTCCATGGTCATCGAATACAAGCCCCTGAAAACAAATGCCGGAGCTCATGTATCAGCCGAAGCCTTCCGCTGCTTCAACCTTGGCGGGATCGATTGGGCGGGGCGGCCTTTTGAGAAACCTTTCAGCGTTCCCCAGAATGAGGTACGGGTTCTTTGGATAGGGATACAGATTCCAGCTGATGCGGAGCCTGGCAAATATGAGGGCAGCCTCATTCTGAAACCTAAACCTGGAAACGAGACGGAGTTACACCTTTCTATCGTCGTCGAGCAACGGGATCTCGCCGAAGCCGGCGATAACGATCTGTGGCGCTATTCCCGTTTGCGATGGCTCGATTCGAAGATTGGTCTGGATGACAAAATCACAACTCCTTATACCCCGCTCCAGGTGAATCAGGACCGGGTCGGTTGTTTGTTGCGCAACGTTAGCTTCGCGGAGAGCGGGCTGCCTCGTAGCGTCATCGCCAGTAACTACGAGGTCTTGTCGGGTGCTGTCACGTTAATAGTTGAGTCCGAGCAGGGGCAGCTTCCGATGAAGGGCATCGGCCAGAAGATCCTCAGCAGCCGTCCAGACGCCTTGACCAGGGAATACGCCAGTACCTTCGGCCCAATCCACTGTACTTGCCGGTTCACCATGGACTTTGACGGGTACATCAACTACGCCCTCAAGCTTACTTCGGGTGAGGTAATCAACTTAAGAGATATTCGTCTCGAAATCCCCTATCGCGCGGAGGTGGCCACGCACTTGATGGGACTGGGGAAGAGAGGCGGCTTGCGTCCTGCGACCTGGCACTGGAAGTGGAATATACAAAAAGCGGACAATAGCCTTTGGATAGGGAACGCACAAGCGGGAATGCAGTGCAAGCTCAAGGGCTCGGTGGATACCTGGGACAGTGCCGATCTTCGTGCCAACGGTATACCGAAGTCATGGGGAAACAATGGCCGGGGTGGATGGTTGATAACCGAGGAATCGGACAAAGTGATAAGTAATGCGTATAGCGGACCGCGTACGCTCCAAGCCGGCGAGACTATTGAATTCAACTTCGGATTGCTGGCAACACCGGTGAAGCCGCTCGATCCAAATCATTGGGAGCAGCGTTACTACCATGCCTATGTGGATCCTGAGATTGCTGCCCGCGCCGGCGCGAATATTGTCAATATCCATCAGGGCAATGAGCTGAATCCTTTTATCAATTATCCATTTTGGACGGTTGATGCCTTGGCTGCATACTCCAACCAGGCTCACGAGCGCGGCCTCAAGGTAAAGATCTATTATACCGTGCGCGAGCTGACCAATCATGCAGCTGAGCTGTGGGCGCTCAGAAGCCTGGGTACTGAGATTTATAAGGATGGATCCGGCGGGGGCAGCGCCTGGCTGCGAGAACACCTGATCACCGGGTACACTCCGGCCTGGCACCAGATGCTGCCGACTGGAGTGCTGGACTCGGCGATTTTAACCACCGGGCTATCACGCTGGCATAACTATTACCTGGAAGGACTGGACTATCTTTTACGTCACGCAGAGATTGACGGATTGTACTTGGATGGCATCGGATATGACCGCACCATCATGCGGCGTGTTCGGCGTGTGCTCGACCAAAGACGTCCCGGTTGTTTGATTGATTTGCATTCGGGTGACGCCTTTCCCCCGTTTGGCATTAGCCCGGCCGATCAATATCTGGAACATTTTCCATATATCAACAGCGTCTGGTTTGGCGAGGGATACAACTACGATGCCAGCCCGGACTTCTGGCTGATCGAGATTTCGGGGATTCCCTTTGGTTTATTTGGAGAGATGCTTGGCAATAATTCAAATCCTTGGCGAGGGATGATCTATGGAATGACCACACGCTACTACCAAGGCGCGGACCGGGCAGATCCACATCATATCTGGAAGCTCTGGGACGACTTCGGTATCGAATCGGCGAAGATGCTGGGCTATTGGGATAAGGAATGTCCCATACGAACAGACAACCAGGATATCTTCGTTACCATTTACAAAAAAGAGAGCAGATCGCTCATCGCGGTCGCGAGTTGGAGTAAGCAACCCGCGGAGTGCCGGTTCATCATCAACTGGGCCTATTTAGGACTGAACGAGCGGCATAGCGTCATGCGAGCGCCTGACATCCCGGGCTTTCAAGCCGGCTTCGTGGCCAAGCCGGATGACAAAGTGTTGATTCAACCAGGGAGAGGCTTTCTTATTCTATTGGAGAGCACCATGTGAACCCTTCCTCACCTTCTGGAAGATCCTTGGTCCGGCCACCCAAGATAGACCCTAATAAGAAGGAAGCTCCTTTGACCAACGAGAAGAGCAGCATAGAACGAAGAGAGTTTATAAAACTCGGGTGCGTGGGTTTCGTCAGTTGGACAACCATCGCCCGGGAGCGCGCGTCCCTCGTCAATTCTCTCCTGCCGATTGACTCGGCCCCGGCCGACCCTGTTGTTCTCAAGTCCTCTCAGTTGGAAATGACTCTGGATCGTGAATACGGTTTGCCACACTTGTATCGCTTCTCTCAATCGCCGGCGGTGATACGCGGCAGTGTCTTGATGGAGAAGATTGTTGCCACGATCTGCTTCGTGCCCCGATGGGAATTTCGCCCCCTCTCCGTTGTTCCCGTAGCCGTCCGGGCAACCTCCACCCAAGCGGACTTTCAATTTCACGCATCATGGTCCGGTCAGCCGGCGGCGAGCTTCGTGGTCCGCTATGTTCTGTCCGAAGCAACGGTCTCGGTTACATTGGAAGACGTGCAAGAGAGCAAGGGCTTCGAACTGATTCAAGTGGAATTGCCGCAACTGGCAACGGTCCTCGAGGAGCAGAAGGGAGCATGGCTTGCCCACGGCGAAAGCGGGGGCAGCGTAGCCACCCTCAAGCAGGCCAAGCCCGGCCACCTTGCTCCGAGCCGTTTTTGGGGAGATATCCTGGCCACACTACCGGTAGTGATGATTGGGACCGATGAAGCCATTTGCATTCAGGAGACCACGGCATACATGGACGGCACGGCGCTCGCCGTATGGACACAACAAGATGGGAAGCGAGCAACTCTGGGCGCCACGCAAAGATATCGAGTCAATGGAAGCCTAACGTACGACATGAATGCGGACGGAATAAATGGCCATATCGCGGGTAAACCCGGTACTCCAAATCTCTTGGTAGGGCAGAAATCATCCCTTCGATTAGACTTCCTTTCCGATCCGGAAGGCAGCGCTAAAATGGATTGGCTTGCCGGCATGAAGTATGTGCGCAAGCGCATGCCTTCTATCCCTAATCCTTACTTTCACGACAAATTCCAACACGACATCATCTGTGATCTGCCTCGTCCGCATGCTGCCGTGTGCACATTTGCTCAGGCGCAAGATCGCGTCGCTCAGCTCGCTGCGCTGATCGACGGCTCGCCGCAAATTGCCCGCGTCTGGGGCTGGCAATATCGTGGCAAGGACACGGGCTATCCCGCTGTCGACAAGGTCAACCCACGCCTGGGCACATATGAAGATTTAATGGGTTTCAAGCAAGCGGCCCAAACCTATAACACCCTCGTTACCCTGTCTGACAACTATGATGACGCATATAAGAGTAGTCCGGCATGGGATCCTGCCTTGGTCGCGAGGCGCCCCGACGAGGATCTTTGGATCAGCCAAAACTGGACCGGTGAGACCTCCTATGTGCTTGGGCCCGCAAAATACATGGCGAGCGCCGGCCTCAAGCGCGCTCGCTTTACGTGTGAGCACTACAAGGTTGAGAAAGTTGCCCACATCGATGTAGTGACCTACTATTCCATACGCAACGATTGGGATGTCGAGAAGCCGGCCAGCGGCTTCAAGAACCTTACCGAAGGAAGATACAAACTTCTCGATATCTATAAGGGATATGGCGTCGATGTCTCCTCCGAGCTGATCCGCTACCCGTTTATTGGAAAAGTTAGTTCTTACCACTATGGCGTATCCGGGGGAGTGTGTCCTTTTGGAGGTGAACCTATCCCCCTACAAGCTGCTTTGTACCGCAAGAGCGCGATATGGGGTCAGGAGTCGGATCCTTTGATGATTGCCCAGGGTGTGGCGGGCGAGGTCTTCTATAACGGACATGGCTATCTGTGGTTTTCTGAGGATCCCCCTTCTAACGCCTCCGTGGACCGGCTGGCCGAGCTCTTCTATCTATCGCATCTCCCATGGTGCGCGCTTCATCATCGAGACCTGGAGACATTCGAGCGAACTGGAGACATGCTTGTGTTGGGCTTTGAAAATGGGGCGGCTGCGAAATTGAATTGGAAGACAAAGGATTATGTCATAGAGCTAAATGGCATCGAAATAGCAAGAACTGGAAGTACCTTCTGCCCTATCGATGACGAGCGGATTGCCTTTTACTCAGTTGAGGGGGGTGAGTTAGCAGTCAAGCTGCCGGCGACGTGGAACCCAGCAAAAGTTGCAGCAGTAGCCCTTGCAGTTTACCCTGCGGACAGGGCGGCAATATCTGTCAGATGCGACAAGAATCTGGCGACGTTGGTTGTTCCGCCGCGCAGACCTGTTGTGCTCTATCGTAACGGCTCCGAAGCCACGGCGAGGTTGCTCGCGCCTGCTGTCCCAAACTGAACCGTTAAACTGGCAAGCAACGATCGGGTGTCCCATCCTTCACGTACTTTTTTGCAAAGGGTGGCATACGCGGGTTCAAATCGGAAAAACCGTGACACTGCACAGGGCTTTCGAAGGGGCCTGTTGATGTCTGCCCGATTTAGCCGCTAGGGTGTGCATCACCTTGCCAATTCTGGTGCGGTTGATGCCGAGATTTATGAGGTTACCTGTTGCCGCAGTAAAGCGCCAGACCCGAGGGCGAAATGCCACAGAGTGAATCCCATCACGGCTTCAGCATGTAGCCGAATTGCACCAGAGTTTCGGCTGATCCTTTAGCGGTGACGATGAACCAATACTTGACCTTTCCAAACAGATCTAGAAAAGGAAACCGCTCCGATAAAGTTTCGCAGCTACTGTTGTCTGGCCACGGCGCTCTCGGTGCCTTCGTTGCTCAGGAGTTGATGCGACACTCTAGTCTAGCTGTCGCACAACGCTTGATGGTTACACCCGCGCGGCCGACCAGCAAAAGCGCGAAGCGAACCTAGAGGTCGTGGGATGGATGCTGCCCGTGGACCTGCAAAAATTTCAGCACCCTTCCGCACCCTCGGATACGCAGTAGATTCCTCGTCATGCCGGCAAGCAGCTGTTAAGAAAGGTGTTAGGGTGGTGGACCTGATCGGGATCGAACCGATGACCTCTTCCATGCCATGGAAGCGCGCTCCCAGCTGCGCCACAGGCCCACAAAGGGAAGAACATCCTTTATTCTGCTGGAGCATGCCTAATCCGTCAAACACACCGCATGTGGCTACTGCTCCTCCACTGTTATCTTCGGGAGAAAGAATGTTCTATCCCCCTCACTCGGCTAAAGTAACGCTTTTGACCCTGTTGTTTCTCGGCGGCTCCGGAGCCGCTTGCGCGCAAGCAGATCAAGCTCCTGCCCCAGCTCAAGCCCCCGCCCCGCCCGCGGCCACTGGCTTTGTGATGACCAACCTGCGCCCGGCCCTGGACAATGTCCAGACCGCCATCACCAACATCAATGTTGCCCACTGGAAGGCGCCCAACGATATTCGCGCCACAACCCAGCAGGATATTAACTCCATGCAGCGGGACCTCAACACCACACTGCCGCCGCTCATGGATCAGGCCGCCGCTGCCTCCAATGGTCCGGGCGCACTTGCCCCGGCTTTCGCCGTCTTCCGCAATCTGGATGCTCTCTATGACGTGTTGCTTCGGGTCACAGAAACCGCGGGGCTGGCTGGTTCCGCAGCCGATGCGAGCAACCTGGAAGATGCTCGCGCAGGCCTCGAAGATGGCAGGGGCAAGCTTGGGGCCTGGCTGCTGCAGGCCATAGGCGCCCAGGACGCCCAGGTTGTCCGCTTGCGGGCCGCTGCCACAGCCCGGCCGCCTGCCACGCCGCCGCCGGCTCCCAACAAGATTGTGGTCAACGATGGCCCTGACACTACCAAACCACACAAGAAAAAACCGCCCCCGACCCCAGCACCTCAGTAATCTCTTTTTCCGAGCCGCTTACCTTTCGGGCGGTGTCTAAAGTAAGAAGAGAGCTTAAACCTGGCGCGGCAAACGGCGCCTGCGGCCCCCTGCTCGGTCGAATGCGCTATTGGGAGACGCAAGTGGACGCTTCCTGTTATGTTATGGAGTACTTTCGCATGCAGGCAGGCATTGCTTTGGGAAATATCGCCAGCGTCCTCAGTCTACCGTCAGAAGAAGCAGCAATTGTCTCTGAACTGAAAGCGGGTTCAGAGGAGGCGTTTGCCTGGTTAATAGGCAAGTATCATCAGCCCATCTACAGCCTGGTTGCCCGCACCATTCCCGACCCCACGGACGCCGCTGATCTTACCCAGGACGTCTTCATCAAGATCTACCGCGGCATCGGTAGCTTCAACGGGGACTCCAGCCTGCGCACCTGGATATATCGCATCGCCCTGCGCGAAGCCAGCAACCAGCGCCGCTGGTGGGGGCGCCACAAACGCCAGGAAGTCACCATCGAGTCCGAGTTCGGCCAGAACAACGAAGGCCAGCCCGTCTGCCTCAAAGACACCCTGATCGACGCTCACGAATCGCCCTTTGATCACGCGGCCCAGGAAGAGGTGCGTGCCCGGGTAGAGGAAGAGTTGCGTCACATTCCCGAGCCCTTTCGCGCCGTCGTGGTCCTGCGCGATATAGAGGGCTTTTCCTACGAGGAGGTAGCGGAGATTCTCGGGGTGAATCTCGGCACCGTCAAGTCGCGTCTTATGCGTGGGCGCGCTCATCTAAAGGAGCGGCTGGCGGGTTTCGCGGAAGCGGCAGCGAAACGTCCAAGCTCCGCGTTTCACCCGATGGAAGCGCTTTCGATGAGTGCCAAGGGGGCCAAGTGAGCAAGTGTGCCGATCTCCGCAAGCAGTTCTCCGCATACCTTGATGGCGCTGTGACCGGTACAGCCATGCAGGAGATCGCCGCACACCTCGAAGCCTGTTCCGATTGCACGGCTGAATTCGCGCAGTGGCGGACTGCGCAATCCTTGATCAGCTCCATCGGGCCGGCGAAAGCCCCTGCGGGCCTGGGTCTCCGGCTTCGGGTTGCCCTATCGCAGGAATCTGCCAACACCGCCCAGGAGAAATTCGCCCGGGGGCGAATTCGCTGGCAAAATACCTTCCGTCCCTTGGTGTGGCAGGTTACGGCTGGTTTCGCCAGCACCGTGGCGCTGCTGGGCGGGGTCGCCCTGCTCATCGGGATTTCCCCGGTGCCTGCGATGGCCCGGGACGAACCCCTTGGCTGGGCTTCCAGCCCCCATTACCTTTACCGCTCACCGGTACTGGCCGAAGGCATTGCGGATGGTAACAACCCGGTCGTTGTTCAGGCTTTCGTGAACGAAGAAGGCTTGGTGTACGACTATAAGATCATCTCGGGAAACAACGACAGCAAGACCCGTTCCCAAGTGGAAGATATGCTGCTCTTCAGCGTTTTCGCCCCGGCGCAGGTTTTTGGGCAGCCCGTGCGGGGTACGGTACTGCTCTCCTTCTCCGGAGTTTCTGTACCGGGTTAATCTCCCCGCGCGCCTTTCCTTAATGAAAGGCGCACACGCGGACCTCTCTAGCACAGCGTGGCAGGAAATCGGGTTCACGCCTTCCGTTGTCTGCCCCGCGTGCCGTGGGGCTCGAGTTGGGCTGTCATGCGGCTTCCCTTGCAAGAGCCAGTTGAAATGCGAAGTCGCAGTTGCGGCTGACGACTGCAACACCGTCTGTTTCCAACAGTTGAACCCCGGTTTGACCCTCCCTTGTGCAAATGCATAGACTTGGAGAGGGCCCATCGCCGCACTCTATGCAGTTTCACCGCAAGCATTCCGCTATCCAACCCAGGGTTCTTTCCCCGCGCCTTGCGGTCGCCTCGCTTGCCCTGCTGATCTGCTTGGGCGTGCCCGAAGCGTACGCCCAAAACTCGTCCGATTCGCAAGCCTCAGCAGGCGGTAGCACCGCTTCACCGGCATTGGTGAACGCCGCCGGTCCCGATATCAGCCTGCAGAACAGCGAGGCACTTTTCGACATTGCCGTGGCTCTGAACGCATGCGGCTATGATGAGGGGCTTGCAGCTTCTGACCCGTTGCGCCAGCAGGTCCGCGATCGGGTCAACCAGGCGCTCCAGGCTTCGAGCGATGCTCGGGATGCTCACGACCACATCTGCACCTTCATCGCCCAGCACCGGCTTTCTAACACCGGATCCGATCTGGCGCAGTATATTTCGCTCGCCCTCTTCATTTCGCCGCCCCCTGACCTTGCGCCTAGCGCCCAAGGCGCCGATATCCCTCCGGACGCCAGCGGCGTGGAAAACATTCTGCCCTTGTTGCGCCGCTTTGTTCAGCTAGCCGATCTGCACGTGATCTGGCTCCAGGTTCGCCCCCAATACGAAAAGCAGCTGGTCCTGCTCCACGTACCCTTGACCAAGATGATCGACGATGCCGGCATCTACCTCAAGACGTCTGCCCAGGCCACGAACGGCCGGCGCTTTATGGTGGTGGTCGAGCCGCTGCTCGACCCCGCGCAGACCAATGCCCGGGTCTACGGCGCCGACTATGTAGTGGTCGTCTCGCCCGTCAATGGAACCATCCACATGCGGGATGTTCGCCACGCTTACCTGCATTACGAGATTGAGCCCCTGTTGTACGCCCGGGCCACGGCTCTAGACCGGCTGCTGCCGTTTCTCAAGACGGTTCGCGATGCGCCCCTCGATTACACCTACCGCAGCGACGTGGTGGCCCTGACCATCGAGTGCATGATTCGCGCAGTCGAGGTCCGGACAATGGACACCGGCGTGACCATTTACAAGATCCCGGCCGATATGCGGCGCAGCGATCTCGAAGCCGCCACGCACCAGCACAACGCCTCGGTCGAGGCAGCCGAAGCGGTCCGTCGTCACGCCATCCAGGAGGATATGGCCGACGGCTACGTGCTCACGGAGTACTTCTATAACGCCTTCGCTGCCTTTGAGCGCACGCCGCAGAGCTTCAAGGAAAGCATCGGCGAGATGGTCTACGGTATGGATGTAAGCGCGGAATTGGACCGGGCGAAGCATATTACCTTCAACCAGCAAAGTTCCTCCGATGTAGTGCATCGCTCGCCCCGCCAGCTGAGAGGCCTAGATCTCGCGGAAATGAAACTCATGAAGGGCGACACCGATGGGGCCGGCGCCCTGGCGCAACAGTCGATGGCCGACAAGTCCGGCGACGCCGCGCGCGCCAACTTCATTCTCGCCCGGGTGGCCATTATGCAACGCGATGTGGCGGCCGCCCAGCACGACTTTGAAGAGACGATCCGGCTCTCTAAGGATCCCCGCATGCTGGCCTGGTCGCACATCTACCTGGGACGGATTTACGACATTCAGGACCAGCGCGACCAGGCGGTCAACGAGTACCGGGCTGCGCTCACTGTACGCGACGGCGCGGCGGACACCAGGCTGGCAGCTGAAAAAGGTCTCAAGCAGCCGTATGCGGTTCCGCAGCAGGAGCATACCGCACCCGCGGGAGAGGACGACAATTCCGCCCCGGACACTCCGCCCCAAGCAGGCGCTCAACCGGCTACTGGCACTCCTCAGTAACCCGCATGATTTCTCTCGCTATGCAATACAGTAGGAGAAAGGGCAACGAAATTGATGGCACAGGCGGCTCCCAATACGCTGCAGGCAGCGTTGGGTCACACCTTCCGCGAGCAGGCACTGCTGGTGAAGGCATTGACCCATAGTTCGCTGGCGTACGAGCAAACGGCTGAGACCCGGCAGGCCGAGGGAACCACTTGCGCGCGCGAAGAAGATAACGAGCAATTGGAGTTCCTGGGAGATGCAGTTCTGGGCCTGGTCGTGGCTGAGATTCTCTTCCGTCGTTTTCCCGATCTCCATGAAGGCGAGTGGACACGCCTCCGCGCCAGCCTGGTTAGCCGGCGTCACCTGGCGCAAGTGGCCGCAGCGCTGGACCTGGGAAGCTATCTACGCCTGGGGCGGGGAGAGGAACGAGGCGGAGGGCGGAAGAAGTCTACCCTGCTGGCCAACTGCGTCGAAGCCGTGATTGCCGCGCTCTATCTGGACGGTGGTCTGGTTCCGGTGGAGGCCTTCGTCAACGAGCACGTGGTCGCGCCCTATGTGAATGACCTGCGCCAGGCGCTCGATCGTGGAGTCTCCCTGGGTGACCACAAGACCGCACTGCAAGAACTGCTGCAGGCGCAGAAGACCGGGCCGCCGGATTATGTACTCAAGGCAGAGAGCGGGCCCGATCATCGCAAGCGCTTCCTGGTGGAAGTAAGGGTGGCAGAGGGAAGCGGGCCCAAGGCACTTGCGCGCGGCGTAGGCACCACCAAGAAGCGGGCCGAGCAGGAGGCTGCACGCCGGGCTTTCGACAAGCTCAGGAAGCAAAGTCCTGCCCGGAACCTGGCAGAGGGTAACGGTTCTTGACCCAGCAACCACCAGCGGAGTTCTTCCGCGTGTCCACGGAGGAAGCGAGTGTTGCCACCGCCTCGGCGCCCGCTGTCGCGCCACGCGCAATCCATCACAGTCACACCCACCTCATCTTCCCCAACCTGCTCGACACCTTCCGCTCGCTGCTGTCCATCATTGTCATCGCTCTCTTTGTGCTCACGTTTGTCGTGCAGCCTTTTCGCATTCCCTCCGAATCCATGGAGAGGACCCTGCTGGTGGGAGATTTCCTTCTGGTCAACAAGGCTGTTTATGGGCCCCCGGGCGTCTGGCGCTGGCTCTTGCCCTATCAGCAGGTGAACCGCGGGGATGTAATCGTCTTCCATTTTCCGCTCGATCCAGCGGATCACGTCGTCAAGCGCGTGGTGGGCGTCCCCGGCGACCGGATCCGTCTGCAAAATGGAGTAGTCTGCATTGACGGCAAGAAACAGACTGAGCCCTTCGCGATTTTTGAAGGCGCGTATCAGGATAATTTCCGCGATCAGTTTCCCGCCAAGCTCTACACCGACCCGGGAGTGGATACCCACTGGTGGATGCAGATGCGCCGCGATGTTCAGAATGGCGACTTGGTCGTCCCTCCCGGCTTATATTTCGTGCTCGGCGACAACCGCAATCACAGCCGCGATAGCCGTTACTGGGGTTTTGTTCCCCGCGCCAATGTCGTGGGTTTGCCCTTCATCATTTATTTCTCGCTGCATGAGCCTTCGCCTAGCGATAACCGCACGCTGCCGGATGATAGACTCGGACACGAGAAGAGCCCGCTCGATACCGTCATGGACTTTGCACGGTGGAGCCGCATGTTTCGCGTCATTCACTAGGGGTTTGTTGCCATTACCATGGAAGCCACAGAAACCGAGATCAAAAACCAGCAGGCAACGGAAGAGACGCCGCTGGAAGCATTCGCTTCCATCTGTACGGTGCTTGTCATCGGGCTTTTTGCACTAACCTTCATCTTTCAGAATTTCGAGATCCCCTCGTCCTCCATGGAAAAGACCCTGCTGGTCGGCGACCATGTGCTGGTTGACCGCATCACGCTGGCGCCGCCCACCGCATGGGCTCCATTTGTCTACTATCGCGATGTGCGCCGCGGCGACATCATCGTCTTCTTCAAGCCAGGCGAACCTGATCTGTACCTTGTCAAGCGGGTCATCGGCATTCCTGGCGATCGTATCCACCTGCGCAACGGCGTGGTCTTCCTCAACGGACAGCCACAACACGAACCGTTTGCGGCCATGCCGGACTACGGCAACTACTTTCCCTACCGTGACGATTTTCCCGCCGTCTCCCCGTCGCAGAGCGGCGATGTGACCCCAACCTGGGCCCTCGAGCTTCCCAATTACATTCAGGGACAAGACCTCGTGGTCCCCCCAGGCCGTTACTTCGCCATGGGCGATAACCGCACCGTCAGCCTTGACGGTCGCTACTGGGGCTTCGTGCCACGAGCCAACATTGTGGGACGCCCACTCTTCGTCTATTGGTCTTTCATCGAACCCGACAATCAGTATGAGAAAGAAGGAGTGGGAGATAAGCTCCAGTTTTATACCCACGTAATTCTTCACTTCTTCGACCAGACCCGCTGGCGCCGAACCTTCCATTTGGTCCGTTAGCATGGGTGGCGAAGAGAAGCATCCTTCGCCCAGGCGCTGGATTCTGCTGGCCGCCGCGGTGTTATCAGTGGTTGCCTTTGTATTGCCGCCGCTGGTCAACATCAACCGTTATCAGCACCGGATTGCGGACAGCATCAGCCGTAGCATAGGCCGGCAGGTACACATCTCGTCTGTCAAGCTGCGATTGCTGCCCCTGCCTGGCTTTGAGTTCTCCGATTTTTCCATAGAAGAAGATCCTCAGTTCGGCTCTGAGCCTATACTTCACTCCGACAGCGTGGTTGCAGACTTGCGACTCCTGTCGCTGTGGCGGGGCAAGCTTGAAGTCTCCCGTATCCATTTCGACGACGCCAGTTTGAACCTCGTCCGGGAGCGCAATGGGGGTTGGAACTTTGCTTCGATCCTGGTGCAGGCTGCGCACATCCCAAATGCGCCCACGGGCCAGCGTCACGCCGGCAGTGCCCCGCGCTTTCCCTATATTGAGGCGGAAAATACGCGCATCAATTTCAAAGAAGGCAACGAGAAGAAGCCACTCTCGTTCCTCAATTCCGACCTCTCCATCTCGCTGGCCCCGGAGAATGCGTGGGAGCTGCACTTTCGTGCGCAACCGGTGCGCACCGATCTCGTTCTCGACCTTTCCGACACCGGCACCTTACGCATCGACGGGACCTTGCATCGCGCGCCCTTACTGGGCGAGATGCCATTGCAGCTCAGGGTGGAATGGAGCGGAGTGCCCCTGGGCCAGTTGAGCAAGCTCACCCTGGGCAGCGACATTGGTTGGCGTGGCGGGCTAGATGTTGAGGCTGGGGTGGAGGGCACCGCCGACCTGGCCCACATCAGCACCAGGCTGAAGGTTGCAGGATTGCATCGCTCCGAATTTACGCCCCCTCACCCCATCGATGTAGAGAGTACTTGCCGGGCTTCATTTCGCAGGGAGTCGAGATCGCTGGAAGACATTGCCTGTAATTCTCCCGTCGGGGATGGGGCGCTTCGACTCGCCGGCTCGATTCGGGAAGTGCAAACTCAGCCTCAGGCCCAACTCACGCTGGCTATTAGTCGCGTTCCCGCCGCTGCGGTTCTGACCGCGCTGCAGGAAGTGCGCAGCGGCCTGGGCGCGGGGATCCAGGCCGCCGGAGCCCTCAATGGCCACTTCCAGTACGCCACCCAAAACGCGCACCCACCCTCGATTTCGGGGGAAGTGACGCTTAATTCGCTGAGCCTGACCCCGCCTGATTCTGGCAGGCCGTTCCTGCTGGGTCCGGTGCGGTTCCGTTGCGAGAGCCCGGGAGGGGAGAGCGACGAGACAGGTTCTCCTGCCTTGCTGCTGCAACCGGTGCGTCTGGCCATGGGTGCGCCGGTTCCGGTAACCGTCGACGGCCGTTTTACGCCTACTGGATTCGATCTGCACTTGGGTGGCGTCACTACGCTTGCCCGTCTGAAGGCTTTCGGCAAGACTTTCGGATTGCTGAGCGGTTCGGGGACTGCCGCTCTTGATCTTGACGTGCGCGGTAAGTGGATCTTGCCCGTGCCCGACTCTGAGCATCCGGTGGTCGCATCGACCGCGGAGGGCAGCATCGCCATCAGGAATGCTGAACTCACCACATCCTATCTGTCCCAGCCGCTCAGGATCGCCTCTGCCCAGGGGATCCTCAGCCCCACTCAGATTGAATGGACGAACGCAGCGATTAGTTATGGGAAGCTGGAGGCCCAGGGAACCCTGGAGTATCCGACGCTATGCACTTTAAGTACGCCGTGCGCGGGGCACTTCTCCCTCGTCCTTCCCACGTTGGATCTGGCCGCACTTCAATCCACCTTATTGGGTACCAGCGAAGGTGGCGAGTTGTTACGGGAAATTCTTGATCGTATCGACCGTCACTCCGTCAAGTGGCCCGATCTCTCCGGGACCGTCCGGATTGGCGCCCTTTCGACCGGCAAGCTGGTAGTGCATGACGCGACCGGCGCCCTCGACATCAGCGGAAACTCGATCAAGATCCGTTCGCTGAATGGCCATCTTGCGAACGGAACGATGCATCTCGCCGGGTTGGTGGACGCTTCCGGTGATCAGCCGGTATATCGGCTCGATGTGCAGTTGACCAACGCCGCGCCCAGCGCGCTTGGCAATATTTTCGATGAGCATTGGGGCAGCGGTGTGGCCAACTTTTCCGCCCAGATCAGCATGTCCGGCTTCGACGCGAAGGACTTGGTCCGGTCTGCCACCGGTAGCTTGCGCTGGGACTGGACCAAAGGGGGATTAGCTGCGGAAGAGCCGTTGCCTGTTGCTGCTCAGCCCTTCATCCACTTTGATCAATGGAGCGCCGATGCGGCCATTGCGGAGAGCACCATCACCATAACGCACAGCTTGCTTGCCCGCGGCCAGGAGGCCATTCCCCTGTCGGGCACAATCTCATTCAATCGTGAAATAGACATGAAAGGCGGCTCAGCTGCGCACCCTATCGCCATCACCGGAACCTTACAACACCCCGAAGTGAAAGCCATCGAAGAGCAAGTAGAGAATTAACGCTCAGAGTCTTGGACAGCTCTGACTCTCAGTCGTCCCCGTTCGACAAGCTCAGGGCAAGCTCTGCGGGAGTGAGTTCCGCACGCTGTGGGAACACCGTCCGCATCCTCGTCGTTCTTTGTCGGCAATGGGGACTTCCGAGGCCATTCTTGATTGTGTCGCAACTACTTCGACGCCGCTGGAACCGCCAGGGTCTGCCTGTGAACGCTAGCCTCCACTTCCGGAACCGTGCCGTCGTTCACCGCCACCTCCTCCGGCTTTCCCTGCAGCAGGAAGCGGTGGCTTACCCTCGACTTTGCCGGGATCCGCAGCCTCTCCGTCACCGTGGTTGTGCCGGAAGAAACAGAAACCGGAACCTCGGCCTCGGCTGTCCCGCTATTGGCCACATCCACTGCAACAATATAAGAGCCCGGAACGCTGGACTTGTTGGGATACACGCCGGCAATCGAAAGGTCTGGAAGACCGCGGTCGTTGTAGACCCAGTCTTCGAAGAACCACTTCAGGTCTTTGCCGCTCGCCCGTTCGAGCACCTGCTCAAAGCCGGTTCCCGTCTCATCCGATCCCGGCTGATACTCACGCAGTGCGCGTGCCAGGGCATTTTCCCCGGCAAGATCGCGCAGCATCCAGAAAACATAAGTGGCCTTGGTGCGGTAGTACACCGGATCCCTCGCCGTCACTAAAGCCTGTGACGCTGAAGCGGCGTCGCCCGGCTCAGCCAGAGAAAGTGCGCCGCGGCCGTTATCCAATCGCTGAATGGCTACGTCCTTCCCTTGGTTTTGCTCTAGCCACAGGGACTCCATAAAGGAGGCCACGCCCTCCTGCAACCACGGGTAAGGCGAGCTAAAGTAAAGATGGGTCAGCGAGTGGATAAGGGTGTCGCCCAGCTTATTCGCGTCGGCACTGCGCAGGTCGGTGAAGAGCACGGAGCCATCTTCGAACGGGGCATCGCCCGGCTCCGGCAGATCGACGATATTGAGAGCGCCACGAGGCTCCGTGCCCAGCCAGCGATGGATCAGCGGGATCACCAACCCAGCCGCGGTCATGTAGGCCTGAGCATTCGCCACATCCTCAGTCCGTGCGAATACAGCCAGCCCATCGCCCTCCTGCCTGGTGCGAGTGAGCAGAAACAGGCTGGGTGAGGAAAAGCCCAACCGCGTTGGTGGCAGCGTACAGCTGACGATTCCGGGTACCGAGGCCGCGGGCTGCGTAGTGGGCGTCACGGTCAACGTCACCCCATCCAACACGGCCAGGTTAGGTGCTTCGCCAAAAAACTCCTCGGTCACTTTCATGGTGACCGTGGCCTGGCTTTGACGCTGCCGGTTCGCTGCTGCTTCGGTGAAAAACTTGGCCCCGTCGCCCAAAGCCACAGGCACGGAGGCAACCGGGTACCAGGCCACATTGCCGAAGCCCCGCAAGCCCACAAAGTCCTCCGCAACCCGGTCCCAATCCGAGGCTTCCGCCACCTCTGCCGGGGTACCGATCTGCTCCAGTCGCGTTGCGGAAAGATCGGCGGTCCCTTGGTAGGTAAGATCGACCGCGAGGGTTTGCTGCGGAGCGAGAGGCTGTGCCAGTGGGATGACTGCTTCCCGCAAAGCCCCGGTATGGTCAATATCGCTGTCCACCAGGTGCTGGGAGAATTTGACTGGCGCATCCGCGATGCGCACGCTTATCCATTGCAACGTAGAGGAAATCTGCAAGGGCAGACGGTGCAGCGGAGTGCCCGAATCGTTACGCAGCAGGATACGGGCGCGCACTGCCATCGCGTGCTCCCTGGGCTGCAGGTGAACATCGAGATCATACGAAAGGAACCTGACCGCCTGCCGTTCCGCGTCGCTCGGTGCGTCTGCCGGCTTGGCGGCCGCCGCTGCTGCGGGGATTGCCTGGGCTGACACCGGAGCACTACCGCTGTCTTCATCAGACCGCGACAGAATCACCGTGCCGGGATGCTCCGCAGGTACCTGGGAGGCATCTGCTTGTGGAGACGACGCTTCCTGGGCCCCGGCACAAGAGGTGATGACTACCCCGACGCCAACAACAACCACTGCTAACCGCAAGAACCTCATGAACCCAAACCCTTCTGCTTTTTCGTCCGCGCCACCACCGGCGCGGAATGGTCTGCCTGTGCGGCCTTTCGCCGCTGCCGTGCTGCCTCGTAGAGCACCACAGCGCCTGCGGCGCTCACATTCAGCGAATGCACCCGGCCGGCCATGGGGATGCGCAACAGGTGGTCGCAGGTGCGCCGCACCAGGTCATGCAGCCCCGCGCCTTCCCGGCCGAGCACCAGCACGCAACCCACGGAGAAATCAAACTCGTCGTAGTCCATGGTTCCGCGCTCATCCAGGCCGATACACCACAGGTCGCGTTGCTTCAACTCTTCCAAAGTGCGCACCAGGTTCACCACCCGGGCGATCTTCACGTGCTCGGCCGCCCCGGCCGAAGCTTTGACGGCCACCGGGCTGAGGGGCGCCGAACGCCGCTCCGTAACCACCACCCCGTCCACCCCCGCTCCCTCGGCCGTGCGCAGCAGTGCCCCCAGGTTCTGGGGGTCTTCCACCCCGTCCAGCGCCAGCAGCAAGCGGTTTTGCCTGCCGCCCTGGAGCAGGTCATCCAGGTCCAGGAACTGGCGCGCCCGAACAATTGCTACCACGCCCTGGTGCGCCTCGCTCCGGGCCAGCTTGGTGAGCTGGTCGCGGGTATCGATGCGCAGCTTCACGCCCGCATCCCTGCAGGCCTGGACCAGCTTTTCCAGCCGCGCATCCTGCCGCTCCCGGGCGATGCAGATGTGATCGAATTTCCGTGTCCCGGAGCGCAAAGCCTCCTCCACCGGATGCAACCCGAACAAAATCTCCATAGTCTCAAGTTTAGACGTTAACGCCGTAAAGTCCTCTGGAAGTCCTTCGGAGTGGCTTCAGGCGGCCGATTCCTATATCCTTGTACGGATTAGGTCGTCCTGGGGCAGCTGCCGGACGGAGGAACAATTCAAATGGTCCTTGCCGCCAAGCTCAAAAAAGTGGTTGCTCAGGGCGTCTTTGGTGAACCAGCCCACGTCTCAGAGGGAGACATGCGTGCTGCCTCGATTGCCCTTGCCGACCAGTCCTGCAACGAGAACAGCCTCGTCGCCCAAGGGCTCAAGCGTCACGATCCGGAGTTGCTTGATCAGCTGATCGTCCAATACCAACATCGCCTGTTGCGCTACCTGCTCTACCTCACTGGAAACCGGGAAACTGCGGAAGATATCTTCCAGGAGACGTGGATGCGCGTGCTCAAGCGCGGCGATCAGTTCAACGGCAAGTCCCGCTTTGATACCTGGCTGTTTACCATCGCCCGTAACCTGGTCATCGATGTGAGGCGCAAGCGAACCATGAGCAGCCTGGAAGCAATGCGCGAAGCAGGAGAAGACGGCCGGTCCTTCGACGTGGCCGCCGATGGGCCCTCCCCTTTTGAAACTTACCAAACCAATGAGAACGGGCAGCGTGTCGCCGAGGCTTTGCTGACGCTTGAACCGCTGCATCGTGAAGTGCTGGTACTCCGCTTCCATGAGGAGCTTTCCCTGGAAGAGATCGCTCAGGTTACCCGTTCCCCCCTTTCCACGGTAAAATCGCGACTTTACCGCGGCCTCTCAGCACTCAAGCCTCGCATTCGTGCGGCTGAGGTGGCCGTCGGCGCGGAGGGAGGGACACGATGAACGGGACGCAAAAAGGGAGCCCGGATCGGGCTCTGGCAGACGTGGTGCGCTCCATTCCGTGGCGGGATTGCGACGCCAACCGGGCACTTACCCAAAAGACCCGCCGTGCCGTGCGCGATGCCGTAATCTCCACCCAGGAGAAGCGCACCCAGCAGCGCCGGAATCTTGGTTTTGCCATTCTGGGCTTTGTATTCATGCTGATCTTGCTTGGGCCGGCCGTCTGGAACGGTGTGGAGGATCTGCTGGAAGAGGAACGTCTCTTCGATCTGCCCACCCAGCTAGGCTTTCTCATTGCTATGCTCTTGCTTGCCATGCTGGCGGCGCTCATCGCCGTGTGGAAAGGACAACGTCACGTCCACCACGATCGTCGCGGCTTTGAAACCTTTCCTCCAATTGAGAAATGACGAACCAGGTAAACAACGCTGAAGCTGGCTCCTCTATCACGGAAGAGGTCAAGCTCATCCCACGCTGGTCGATCGCCGCGGCTTCCCTGGTGTTCGTCTTCATGCAATATCTCCAATGGGTAATCCTGCCGGCTTATCGGGTCACCCACAAGATGCATCCCATTGCCGCTCCGTTCGGCGTCCGCTTTTACTTCGCTCTCTCCTGGAGCACGCTGGCCGCGCTGTACGTGCTCATGGTTGGTTATGTGAGCCGGGATGCACCGCGCCGCAGCATGAGCACCCGCCTGTGGGTGGTGATCTGCCTGGCTATGCAGGGCGGCATCGGATTGGTGCTGTACTTTCTCCTCCGCCAGCCGGTAGTCGCGCGCTGCCCGTCTTGTGGCACCAGTATTCACACAGAGTTTCATTTCTGTCCCCAATGCGCCTACCAGGTCTCCGCAGCCTGCGGCAATTGCCACCGCGGCGTGCGCATTACCGACCTCTACTGCGTTTACTGCGGTCATAGTTTGGCCGCGGACAACACGCCCTCGCGCCTGCGCGCCTTTCAATCCTGACCTTGCCGGTAAGGTTGACCCCGAACCTCGGTGGACACGTGGAAACGGCGACTGGGGTTTATCCCGCCCCCTATATACTCAAATCGATACTCGGGATCTCTCCGCTTCGCTCCTACGCCGGGCGGAACAGCTGAGATGACAAGCTTCTTATGCCAATGACTGCTCTGATCGTCGACGATGAACGGCTCGCGCGCGAAGAGCTCAAATACCTTCTGGACACTGCGGGCGGAGTCGAGGTCATCGCCCAGGGAGAGAATGGCATCGAGGCAGTCCATCTGATTCATACGCACCATCCGGATGTGGTGTTTCTGGATGTGCAGATGCCCGGTCTGGACGGCTTCGCCGTGCTTAAGAAGTTGCTGGAGCGGGTTGACGCCGACCGCATGCCCCAGATCATCTTCGCCACCGCGTTCGACCAATATGCGGTGCGTGCGTTCGACGTCAACGCCATCGATTACCTGCTCAAGCCGTTTGATCGGGCTCGTGTCTTGCAGGCCCTGGAGCGCGCGCGACAGCGCTTGCAGGAGATGCACCAGCTCGACTCCGAGCCGCCTGCGGAGAACGGTGCCGACGTCAAGCCATCGGATGCGCGTCTCGACGCACTCCTCCGCCTCATCGAACAGCAGCAAGCTGGCGTGCGTCCACGTAGTGGGAAGATTATTCTGCAGGCGCACAACCGGCTCTTGCTGGCCGATCAGAAAGATATTTGCTTCGCCGCCATCGAGGAGGGCATTATCTCCGTGGTGACGCCCACCCTTGAAGGCCAATCCAAATGCCGGACGATTGAGGAGCTGCTCGAGCTGCTGGATCCGTCGCTGTTCTGGAGAGCCCATCGCTCCTATGTGGTGAACATCAACCACATCAAGGAAGTCGTGCCCTGGTTCAAGAGCAGCTATCAGCTGCGCATGGATGATCGCAAGCAGACTGAAATTCCGGTGAGCCGCGCGCAAACCCGGCGCCTGCGCGAACTTTTCAAGCTCTAGGCTGCAGAAAACTAAATTGATTCTCGGTGGACTCTCCGGCCTAACAGAACCCATTAGAAACTGGGTGCCCCACGTTCGCCTCAGCGTACTCCGGATTTCCTGTCGAGCTTGCTGGCGTTGGCGCACTTCATGCGGCTTTCCTTAAAGAAAGCCGCACACGTGGGTGTTGGTGGGACCCCCGTGCAGGAAATCCGGATACGTGGGCCGAAAAAGACGGGCGAAGCCCCACCATAGCTTTTGAAATGTCGACCGAAAATCCCGGGCAGGGCTAGCAAAAGCAATCGAAACATATCATTTTCGGCCCAGGTTCGCTTTCGCGAACCTGGGGCACCCGTCCAGTTCCTAATGGGTTCTGTTGCGGACCAAGGGTGCCCGACTTAGAAAGTCATCCCACTTCTTCGTAGGCCCGACGCAACATCTGCCGCATCGCAGAAACCATATAGGCATTGTCGATGCGCAAATTACTATCGCTCACGACACCTGGATAATGGTCGGGAATCAGCGAGGCGGTGCTGCGTACCTCCCGCAGGGCTTTCATGAGGAGATACATATCCTGATAGCCGTCATCCTGGAATGTCTCATGAAATCGCGGCAGCGGGGAACTGACATTGCGAAAGTGGACGGTGAATAATTTACCCCGTCCACCGAACTCCCGGATCATCGTGGCGGCATCTTTGCCCATAGTGTCGCCGCCTTCTAGCCATGTGCCCAGGCACAAACAAAGTCCCCAGTTCTTGCTGCCCTTCGAAACCACATCTTCGGCGTGTTTATAGCCTGCATAGTTGATAAAGACCTTGGCCACGCCATTCATGGGAGAGATCGGAGGATCATCCGGGTGGTGAGCCAACTTGATGCCGGCCTTTTCAGCCACTGGCAGAACCGCGTCGAGAAAGTAACCATAGTTGGCCCAGATCTCCTCCGCCGTGTAGTCGCGGTCGAACATTTGCTTTTCCACCCTATCCCGAAAGTCGGTCACGCTGAACTCCCGCGCTGTGTAGCCGCGCTGGGTCGTAATCATGTTGGTCGTGTAGGTATTTCCAGGGTGGAAATCGATGTGCGAGGTGCGGATGCCCAGACGCCCGCAATCCGTGAGGAAGGTATTGAATTGCTCGATGTCCTCGTCCCGTCCGGGCTGCCCTAGCTGGATCCTCTTTGAGCGATAGGCCTCCATCAACGCGCAGTCGATGGTGAGCCCGTATTGGGCAAAGCGATCGCGCGTGGCCCTGATGAAATCGTAGGATGCCGCGTCGCCGAAGTCAGCGTGCAGCCAACGCAATCCAATCTGCTTAAGGAAGAGCAACTCCTCGTCCGTAGTATGTTGGACGGTTAGCTTGATAGCAATCTTCGTGCCTTCTGGATCGGCCTCGTCGAATGGCGCTCCCGGTGGAGCGGGGAGCGCCATCGCGGAACGGGGGAGCAGACCATAAGCAGCCGCCATCACCGGCAGCTTGAGGAGCTCACGGCGGGGCAACCTTACTGGCGTGGGAAGCTTTTCTGGTTCCGATGCAGACACGACGACCTCCCGCGGCTACTGCTTGATGACTGTGCCGTCGCGCTTACGTATCTCTCCCCATCCGCCGTTGAGGTTATTTCTTCCCGGCGTATAGGGAGCCTTGGCGGCTGCCTTCTCATCAATCTCGATGCCCCAGCCAGGGTTCTCGTTCACCCAGAGGTATCCATCCTTCATCGTCGGACAGCCGTGAAAGATCTCCTGGGTCAGTTCGTTGAAGGGCGAGTATTCCTGAATGCCAAAGTTATAGCTCACGAGATCAAGAGTCACGTTGGCCATGTGGCCTACCGGGGAAACATCCCCCGGCCCATGCCACGCTGTCTTAACTCCGTACGGTTCCGCCAGGATGGCGATCTTGCGCGCCGGAGTGAACCCGCCGACCTGGGAAACATGCACGCGAATGTAGTCGATGAGCCGCCCCTCGATTAGCGGTTCCCATTCGTGCGGATTGTTGAAGAGCTCGCCCATGGCGATCGGTGTCGCACAGTTTTGCCGGATCTGCTGGAAGTACCCCAGGTCTTCAGGCGAGAGCGGGTCTTCCAAAAAGAACATGTGATACTTCTCTGCCTCTTTGCAGAACTGTACTGCCAGGTTGGGCGTTAACCGTTCGTGCATGTCATGCAGCAATTCAATCTCATCGCCCAATTCCTGGCGGCAAACCTCCAGCAGCTTCAAGGAACGGCGGAAATCATAGGCCGGCTCGTAGAGTGGCTTATCGGTGAGTGCCTTGAGCGAGTTGTCTGTGCCTGTTCTCGATCCGTAGCCTGACATTCCGGGAATGCCAACCTGGACCCGAACATTGCGAAAACCTTTGGCGATATAGCCCTTCGCGCTTTCCACGACGGCGGCAAAATCAGGTCCGTCCGCGTGCGCGTAGGCATCGACAGCTTCCCGGCATTTGCCGCCGGCAAGCTGATAGACCGGCATGCCTGCCTGGCGCCCTTTGATGTCCCACAGTGCCTGATCGATGCCGCTGATGGCGTTATTCAGCACCGGCCCGTTCTTCCAATAGGAACTGTCATAGCACGATTGCCAGATATCTTCGATCCGGTCCGTGGTCTTACCAAGCAGGAAGGGCTTTAGATATTTCTCTACCGCAGGTTTAACCAGATCGGCACGTTGCGTGAAGGTAGCGCAGCCGTAGCCATAGAGCCCATCCTGATCCGTAGTGATCTTGACCACCGTAAGCCGCACGCCGGCGGGCTCACATTCAATCACGCTTATATCCTTGATGTGCGGCGTTGCCATCCCGCGCGTGGCGCGTGCGACCTGCTCTTGCGCGCGTAGCACAGGCGGGCCAATGCTCAGCAAGGCTGCGCTTCCCATAGACTTCAACAGTTCACGACGTTTCATCGACATCTCAGAGCCCTCTCATTATTTTGGCTTGCAACATTCTTATTACTTTTCATCCCCACCACTGCTCGCCTTCTGCCAGATGAGCCTTCACCACGTCAGGGTTCAGTTCGACACCGAGCCCTGGCTTGTCGCTTACGCTGACGTGCCCACCCTTGATATACGGACCGTCGAGCAGCAGGACTTTGTCCATCCAACCACCCTGACCCGTTATCGTTTCACAAGCGATATAGTCACGGATGGATGCAGCCCACTGGCAATTAGCCCAGGTGTGCAATTGGCTGCCGGTGTTATGCGTCGCCATCGGCAATGCAAATGTATCAGCCATATCGGCGATGCGTTTTGTTTCCAGGAATCCGCCGCTGTTGCGTAAGTCAGGATTCAGGATGTCGCATCCCTGGTAGATAATGAAATCCTTAAAGCCCGCCCGCCGTTCCAGGTTCTCACCTGTACAGATAGGCACGCGAGAACTGGCGCACAATCTTCTCCACGATTCGGAGTAGTCCACGGGAAGCGGATCTTCTAGCCACAGCGGTTTGATGGGGGCAACCGCGTCAGCCAGTTGCATGGAGGTGCGCAGGTCGTACTCCCAGTGGCAGTGGACCATAAGGTCGTGATCCCAGCCGATGGCGTCGCGGCAATTCTCATATCCCTGGGCAATGTTCATAAGCTCTTTCGTCGTCAGGAGTCGATTACCAAGATCCCGGGCGCTGTCGCTCCCCGGATCGGTATGGCGAAACCCGATCTTGTGTGCAGTGAAGCCGCTGGGATCCGCCTTGATCTTGTCCGCCCATTCGCGGCACGAGGCTTTGTCCAACATATTGCCCGGAGCCGCGTGGTCGTATACCCGGACTTTATCGCGGAACTTTCCCCCCAGGAGTGTGCTTGTCGGAACCCCGAGGAACTTGCCTGCCAGATCCCAAAGGGCCATTTCGATGCCGCTGGCCGCGCGCATGAGTGAGTGCGCTGAGCCATCCGTTCGCGTGCCTGAAAGCTCAGGGCCCCCAATGCCCATGTAGGTGTAAATGGCATCGATCTCCAGCGGATCCTTGCCCACCAGCAGCGGCTTGAGCGCCTGGATCTGCTCCTTTACGCCGATGCTCGGCGTTCCATAGGCCTCGGCGATGCCGTAGTTCCCATCATCCGCAACCACCTTCACATAAACATAAGTACGTTGGCCGGCCAACGTCATCGTCTGAATGTCGCTGATTTTTATATGCGCTTTCTCCGCGGCAGCGAGAGGGAAGAGGCCGCTGAGAAGGGCCGAACCACCCGTAACTTTAAGAAACTTACGCCGCGACCAGCTGAGCCCACCTGCCTCGACCAACATTCGCCCTCAATCTCCGGCTACTAACTCTTGCTGCTGCGTCAAGAGTTCCAGAACAACAGGTTGAATACGTTTCTTCTGCTCCGCGGAAAGTTCTGAAACGAAGGGCGGAATAGGCCCAGTGTCAGCGACACCGGCAAGCTCCAGTGCATAATGCAGAACGCGGGCTGGTCCCCACGCATCGCGCAGGTCTTCGAAGTCCAGGAAACGGGAACGGATGCGTTCGGCCTCCGCGTAGTCCCCTCCGCGGCAAGCAGAGAAGACCGCCGCGCTCAATGTGGGTGCGAGACAGCCTGAACCGGTAGTGAATCCCGGCAAGCCCCATTGGCGAAGATGGTTTATCGCCGGCCGCTCGCCGATGCCGCTGATCACTTTGCGCCGGTCTACGCGCTTCAGCAACTCGTCGAGATAGCGATCCTGCGCCGGATCTTTCCGCACCACCGCATACTTGATCGCGATGCAGATACCTTCGTCCACCAACTTCGCGACCGCATCGAGGCCAGCCATCAAATCCGCGCCCATGTTCGTCTCTTCTTTGAGATAGAGCATCAGGCGAGTGCCGGCTGTCTCCGCAAACTCACGCAGCCCTTGCTCCAGTCCGGCTGCATCACGCGGATCGCCGCAAGGAAGCGTCATCACGCAGGGGACGGCAAATCGGCGCAACAATTTGGCCTGGTCCATCAATCGCCCGTAGGAAGGACCCGCGCTGGGAATAACCCAGAGCCCATCCTCTTTGATCCCCGCCTGCCATGCCAGCAGTTGCTCATATTCATCCAGAGTCAAATGGTAGACGAAGGCATTGCCTCCATAGATAAACCGGGAAATGCCACTTTTCGCGATATAGCGAAGGATGCGCGAACTCTCTTCGAAGTCGATAGCGCGGGCTTTTCCCGGGGCACGCGCCAGCGGCGGGACAGCAAACACGCCTTCCGGCGAGATGAGATCTTGTGTCATGTGATCCGGTTCCTCTCCAGTTCCTTTTCGTCTACCTCGACGCCCAGCCCAGGTCCCTTGGGCAGTGCGCAGAATCCATCATGCGGGATAGCGGCGCCGGCGCTGGGCAATTCAACAATAAAGAAATTTGGGATGCTGGCGGCAACGTGGAGAGCAGCGGCCGTGGCGATGGGGCCGCCATCATGCCAGGGCGAAACTGCCACGTAGTAAGTCTCCGCCATAGCGGCCAGCCGCCGAACACCGGAGATGCCGTGGATCAGAAGGTTGGGCCGAAGTAAATCGACCAGCCCCGCTCGCAGCAGATCCTGAAATGTTCCAGGGTTTCGAATGTCGCGGCCAAAGCCAAGTGGAACGACGGTTTCATCGGCGATCTTGTGCAGAGTCGATAAGTTTGAAACCGGACAGGGTGCATCGAACCAGAGGGGATGCATCGACTCTACGGCCGCGGCAAGACTTGCAGTATCCGAAGGAGTGAGTTGGTCGCCGCATGCAAACGCAAAGTCCGCCTGCGGGGCCGCGGCCCGCATGGCTTGGAAACGCGCCACCCCGGCATGAATGTACGCGCTGCCCTGGTTACGGGCCTCGGGCAGCGGAATCGGTACCAGGAATGCGGCATAACCCCTGGCGAGTTGCTTTTGCAGATCGCGTTGCAACTCGTCATCGGAGTTTCCCGCCAAGCGCACGATGGCGCGAGCCTTGTTCCGCGTAGGACCACCCAGCACCCGATAGACCGGGGCCTTGGTAGCTTTCCCGAGAATATCGAGCAACGCCATGTCCACGGCCGCCTGGGCATTGGGTGGCACCAGCCGACGCAGCGCTTCATAGGCCGATGCGGACCGCCCTAGCACAGCCTCGCTCGTGGCCTTTAGATTGGCGCTCGATAACTCCTTACACTCACCATAACCGTCTAAGCCAGATTGCGTTCGGATCCGCAGAACAACATACGAGTTCTCCGTACCAGATAGTGGTACAGAATAGGCCCGCACGCTCGAAATCGCATGTAGCCCTGCAGGAAGCGTAACTGCTCCCGGGCTCTGCCCTAAAGCAAGCAGCGCTTTTCGCTTCTCCGCCTTGCTCACCGTTTCCATCCCGGCAATCCCCGAATCCTGCCCCCGGAGGAGCGTACCACTGAGGGCGCAAGCGCTTCCAATGCAAGAGTATTCGCGGCCTCAGATCCAAATGACGATAGAGCTTCTCGCGTGGAACCGTTTACACCGCCTCCGCGGTTAGAACTGCTGCAAAATTTTCTTTGCACTGCATTACGTCGTTGGAATACCATCCGCCTGCCATAAATAGTCAATGATAGATCAACCTCAAATGGAGGGTTGTCCGTGAAACGGATAGGGAAGCAAGCGGTCCTTATAGCGGCCACTCTTCTGCTGGCGGCGGTCACCGCAACCATCGTGGCCCAGACGGCGCAGACCGCAAAGCCGAAGCGCGTCAACCAGGCGATCGAGCTTCTGGCAGAAGGACAGCCTATCTACTACACCGGCTCCCACTCCGGAACCACCGGGACCTATGAGCAAGGAATGAAGGACGCGCAGACCTATGCGGATTACATCAGCTACGACATGGAGCACGCTCCCTTCGATGTAAAAGGATTGCAGGAGTACATGCGCGGCCTGGTGGCGGGCGGCCCCAGCAGGAGCGGCCATCGGACCCCGGCTGTGATCGTGAACGTGCCCGTGAATGGGATGGATGCTGAAGCAGTGCACGCCAACGCCTGGATGTTCAACCAGGTGCTGGCCACTGGAGTACACGGCGTCATGCTGACCCACGCTGACGAGCCGGGAGCGATTCGCGCCTTCGTCGAAGCCGTACGTTTTCCCATCCACCACGAAGGGGTAGGGGTCGATGGACTTCCCGAGGGACGTCGCGGCGTTCACGGGGTTGCGAACGCGTCCCAAATCTGGGGTGTCTCGCAGCAGGAGTACGAAGAGAAAGCCGACCCCTGGCCGCTCAATCCCAATGGCGAACTGCTCCTTGGCGTGAAAGAAGAAGACAAGTATGCGCTCGCCAATGTCGATGAGAACCTCAAGGTTCCTGGCATCGGCATGGCGGAATGGGGTCCTGGCGATATGGCAATGTCGCTCGGTGTCCGTGCTCAGGGCGCGGTGGCGATCCAGGATCCGAGGATGGTTGCAGCCCGCAGCAAAGTGCTCGCCGCCTGCAAGGCGAACCATATCTTCTTCCTCAACTCGCTCAGCGCGACAGACGTGATTTCCATGATCAAGGAAGGCGTGATGGTCGGGCCTGCCAGCCCTGAAACGGCAGCCATCGGCCGCAAATTCACCAATAGACCCCCGCCTTACTAAACCCCATGTTTGTTTTCGCTACGCCATCGAGATTCGTTTTTTAGGGCTCTTATGAGGAACTATGAAATCTATCGGAAGTTATTGTTTCATTCTGGCAATGGGATTGGTCAGCCTGACGAGCGGCGTTGCCGGCGCGCAGGATCGGCCTAACGCGCTCACTGCCGACGAAGCCGCTCACGGTTGGAAGCTGCTGTTCGACGGCAAGAGCCTTGGCGGCTGGCAGCCCTACGTAACGTTTACCGCACCGGCGACCGGAGACTGGGTTGTCGCCGATGGTGCGATTGTTTGTCCTGGCACCAGCTCCGGTTGGCTTGGGAGCGACGAGAGCTTCACCAACTTCGAGTTGAAGTTACAGTTTCGCGCTAGCGAGAAGACAAATAGCGGCGTCTTTCTCCGCTCGGAAAAAGAGGGCGCTCCGCACAAGACCGGTTACGAATTGCAAATCTGGGACTACCAACCGGCCGGCTACAACACCGGCAGTCTGGTCGGCTCCCTCAAGGCAGAGCCCGCAACTATCCTGGACGGGCAGTGGAACAACTACGACATCACTGCCGATGGCGATCACTACGTGATCATTCTCAACGGTAAGACCATCCTCGACGGTCACGATCCCAAGCACACCCAAGGGGTGATCGGTTTTCAATGCCAGAAAGGAAACAAAATTGAGTTCAGGGACATCCGGTTGTTGCCACTTCAAAAGTGACGTGGTAAGTCATCCGTTCGTCGGCGTAGCAGTTCAAGGAAGGCTGGAAACATGAAAATCAAGAGAAGAGATTTACTCACGGCGGGCGTCTCCATTGGAGTGGGGATGGCAGCCACCGGTGTAATGGGGCAAGAGGCTCCGGCAGGTGGTAGTCGCGGCGGACGGGGGGCCAGCGCATCCGTTAATAGCAACACTCAGCCCTCATCGGTCGACTTCAACTACAAGCCACGCCGCATCAACAAAGCGATTGAGCTGTGGGAAGATGGTCAACCGATCTATTACGGCGGCTCCGGCATGGGACCGGGCGTGGACAACTACGCGCAGGGCGTCAAGATGGCCCGCACCTACATGGATGCGATTAACTGTGAGATGGAGCATGGGGCGCTAGACTTCGCAGGGCTGCGCGAGTTCATGCGTGGTCTTGTGGACGGCGGCCCGACGCGCAGCGGCCATCGCACGCCGGCGGTATTCGTGGAGACGGGCATTATCGGTCTCGACCCAGCCTATATGCGGGCCAACACCTGGGTGCTCGAACAACTGCTGGATTGCGGCGTCCATGGCATTCACATGTGCCACGCGCGCGATGCCGGGGCGATCCAGGTCGCGACCCAGATGGCAATGCGTTATCCGTTTGACTATCCGGGCGTTCCCAAGCTGCCCATGCGGGGCCTTCGCGGCTCCAGTGCCGGCTTTGCCGCGCAAGTCTGGGGTGTCAACCACAATAAGTACCTGCACGTGGCCGATCTGTGGCCGCTCAATCCTAAAGGCGAGATGATCTTCGGGGTAAAAATCGAGGACACCTTTGCTGACGTGGATGTCGACAAAACGATCGCGTTGCCTGGCATTTCGATGGCGGAATGGGGGCCGGGCGATCACAGCTTTTGGCTCTACGGTCTTTCCATTTTTCCTGAAGACGGTTCACAGGTCGATATAAGCACCCGCCCGGAAATGGTCAAGGTAAGGCAGGCCGTTCTCGACGCCTGCAAGAAAAACAAGGTCATGTTCCTCAACGCCGGTAGCGCAATTCCGAACACCCCTGATTATGTCGTTAAACAGATCCAGGACGGCGCGATGGTGCTCGAGGCGCCGGAGTCTGCGGCCATTGTCGGACGCGAATACAGCAAGCGTAAAATGCCTGTTTGATGACTCGAGAGGCGAAATCGGCATTTGAGGAAACAAAAATGAGTTCCGGAACGTCACGATACCTTGCTCAAAGAATAATTACAAAAGATAAGAGCCGGGACGAGCGTACAAGCGCATCGAGTTTTTGCCGTACGAGGCAGGAGAGTCGTATGAAAAAAGTAATCATGGTAGCGCTGGTCGTCTGCAGCGTGTTAGGAGCTTCGGCTGCCTTCGCTCAGGTGAAGCTGACCAAGGAACAAATAATGTTCTACACCTCGGACTGGAAAGGTGATCGCTTTCCCGACGGGCGCCCCAAGGTGCCGGACGACCTGCTCAAGCGCGCCGTGGACTGCACCATCGAGGATATCTGGGGCTATCTGCGTCAAAAGGGCTATGCCAATCAATTTGAGGGCAATTGGCAAGCTCTCCACATCGAGAAGCCCTTTGCCGGGCGTGCACTCACCGCTCAATACATGCCCACCCGGGCGGACATGGCGAAGGCGATTGCTGCGGAGGGCAAGGCCGAAGGTCGAGTCAGCGGAAACAATAGCTGGCCCATTAATGAATTGCAGCTTGGCGACGTATATGTTGCAGATGGTATGGGAAAGATCATTGAAGGTACGTTGATCGGCTCCAATCTGGGCAACGGCATTGCCGCCCACACCCACACAGGATTTGTTTTCTATGGCGGCATAAGGGACCAGGAAGAGAACCGCGAGATCCCAAACTTCAACGGTTTTTACAAAGGGTACGATCCTTCGGCCTGGGCTCAGATGGAGCTGACTGCGATCAACGCGCCTGTCCGTATCGGGCGAGCCATTGTGTTGCCGGGAGATCTGGTCCTGGCCAAGACGGACGGGGTTATCTTCATCCCCGCGATCTTGGCCGAAGACGCGATCAGTCACGCGGAATTCACCAGCCTTGAAGACGATTACAACTTCGAATTGAACCAGGAAGGCAAGAACGGCGCCGAATTCGAAGGCGGTTGGACACCGCAAAAATATCAAGGCCTCGCCAAGTGGATCGACGCCCATCCTGAAAAACTGAAGATGCCGCGTGCTGAATTTGATGCGCTCATGGCTGAAAGGCTCAAACCCCGTCCCCCGCGCACCCCGCCGGCACCCTAGCGGGCCGGAGAAATACGCTGTTTTGTATCACGGCACGATGTCGGCCGTGCTGTAAATTGATTGAGAATACGTGGGGTTTACAGGCTGCGGAAAAACTCATGTTTTGTATCAGGGCACGACTTTAGTCGGGCCGTTAAGGATTGAGAATATGTCGGGCTTTAGCCCCTGAGTTGTTGCTTTCCGGCCCGTGCGGACTTCAGGAACATCAAGTTACTTCCTCTGAAGCAGTAACTCACTCAATCGTCAGTGCAACTGCGGTTTCTTTTCCTCCCTGCGTCACTGCTCGCCAAGGCTTGGCGTGCGATACCCCGAGTGATATGGTGTTCGAGGGCAGGAGACTCCTATGAAGAAAATAATCGTGGCTGCAGTGACGGTCTGGGCTCTATTGGGGGCCTCGGCTGCCTTCGCTCAGGTAAAGATGACGAAGGAACAAATGATGTTCTACACCTCGGACTGGAAAGGCGATCGTTTCCCGGATGGACGTCCAAAGGTGCCCGACGATCTGCTCAAGCGCGCTTTGGACGTGTCGATCGAGGACGTTTGGGACTATCTGCGCGAACACGGCTACCGCAATCAATTTGAGGGCAACTGGCAAGCTCTCCATATCGAAAAATCGTTTGCTGGGCGGGCGCTCACGGCGCAATACATGCCACTCCGGGCGGACATGGCGAAGGCCATTGCCGCCGAAGGCAAGGCCGAAGGACGCGTCAGCTTTAACAACAGCTGGCCTATCAATGAACTGCAAATTGGTGACGTATATGTTGCAGACGGCATGGGAAAGATCATCGACGGGACCTTGATCGGCTCCAACTTGGGCAACGGCATCGCCGCACACACTCACACCGGCTTTGTCTTTTACGGCGGCATAAGGGACCAGGAGGAAAATCGTGAAATCCCAAATTTCAATGGCTTTTACAAAGGCTATGATCCCTCTTTCCTCCTGCAAATGACGTTGACCGCCATTAATGCTCCTGTCCGCATCGGACGCGCCATTGTGCTGCCGGGTGACTTAGTCCTGGCCAAGACCGACGGCGTTATCTTTATCCCGGCGATCATGGCCGAAGCTGCTGTAAGCCACGCGGAATTTACTAACCTCATGGATGCGTACAATTTCGAACTCAACAAAGAGGGCAAGAACGGCGCTGAGTTCGAAGGTGGGTGGACACCGGCTAAGTTTCAAGGCCTGTCCAAGTGGATTGACGCCCACCCTGAGATGCTCAAGATGCCGCGCTCTGAATTCGACCAGATGCTGGCGGATGCTCTAAAGCCGCGTCAACCGCGGACCCCGCCGGCTGGCGCCCCGGAACCCTAGCTTGGCATGACTCGCCCGGAACGTCATAACAAACTCCGGGCGAGTCTTCGCCAATGCCGCCTGCGATAACCTTTCGTCTCTGTCCCTGTCCCATCCAATTGACGACTTACATCAGCCATCTCAGATCGTGAGATAACCTCGACGCCTACTTCCTGACAGGCATCGAGGCCGTTCTAGCTGCGATAACTTGATCATCGCTTGAGGTGCGTCGGCCTCGCGTCGCACGATTAGCCTCGCAAAGGATGTAAAGTGGATTCGTCGTCCAATTGCCCTCCTGGTTGTTTTGAAGCAGGGCCGGCCAGGGCAGAACAAATGGCCGATGCAATGGCCGATCAAAGAGGAGAATTTTTATGACTTCTGACTTTTCGAGAAGAGACCTGATGAAGGGAATCTGTTCGACTGCCGCGCTGTCGGCGGCTCTGCCGGCCGCCGCAGTGTTGCCTGCCGCCGCTGCTGATGGAACCGAGTACAAGGGCCCCCACGGTCCCGGGATGCCTCAGGAAGGGGCCAACACGCCGAAGATCTGCGCTCCCGTCGGCGGCGCAATCACTGATGAATCGATGCGGATGGTCAAGCAAATCGGGGTAAATAATGTGTTGATGGGCGGCCCCAAGATGCCCTGGCAAGAAGCCGATCTACAGGCCACTGTCGACAAGCTCAAAACCGGCGGCTTGACCCTCGGCAACATGATGATCGCCGGCTTTCCCAACTGCATTTACGGCCGCCCGGGAGCGGCTCGCGATAAGGAGATCGAAGACTTCAAGAGCTCCGTGCGCGCCGCCGGCAAGGTAGGTCTTCCGGTCGTCGAGTATAACTGGTACGCACATCGCGCCATCGAGGGGTACTACCTGGAGGAAGGACGCGGCGGAGCGGGCTACACAGCGTTCAACATCAATAGGGTAGAAAACCTGCCCCCAATCCCCGCGGAGGGGGTCCATTCCGACGCGGAACTGTGGAAGAACATCACCTACTTTCTGCGGGCGGTCATTCCCACGTGTGAGCAGTCAAACGTGCGTTTGGCGCTGCATCCCAACGATCCTCCCATTGCCATTACCCGTGGATCGGGGCAGATTATGGCCTCGCTCGAAGGCTGGAAGAAGTTGATCACGGTGGTCAACAGCCCGGCCAACGGAATCACCTACGAATGCGGCGTATCGCGCGAGATGGAAGTCGATCCTGTCGAGGTCTGCAAGTACTTTGGTACCCGGGACCGTATCAACCACGTGCATTATCGGAATCCCGTGGTCAGGGTCCCTCATAACGACTACACCGAGACCTTTATCGACATGGGCGAAAACAACATGCTCGCCGTGATGCGGGAGCTGATCAAGGTGAAGTACACCCGCCTGATCTATCCCGAGCATGAGCGCGCATTGGATTACGACAGGGCGGTCGGCATCCACAACGGATACCCGGGTGGCGGGGGATACACCGGGATGGTGTATGACATTGCCTATACGCGGGCGATGTTCCAGGCCTCCATCATGCTGGAACGGGGCACCGAGTGGAAGGAATTCTAGAGCAAGAGTAACCAATCTGTCGCGGCTCTTCTTCCTGAAGAGCCGCACTTAGTTCGAATCTGCGCAAATATTCTGCTGTCCTCGAGTCTACCGGCGCCGCACCGGTACCACTGCTTAACCATCCTGTAAAATCAGGCGATCCCAAGCGAAGGCCTCAAGTTGCGGCCAAAAATGCCGGCATTGCCATGTGGCGTGGCTGCGTACGTTAATTTCGGGATCGAGGTTGACGAGCAGATGGGGAAGTTCAGGGCGGCGGCGGCAGTAGCTTTTGGATTCGGCCTTCTTACCACCAGTTCATTCGTGGCAAATGGCGCAGCAGCGGCGCCTGCGGAACCGCAGGACTGGCCGTCCTACGGGGGCCATGACGGGACTCACTACTCCAGCCTCTCGCAGATCAACCGTGACAACGTAAAAAAACTGGTAGTGGCGTGGAAGTACGACACCGGAGAAAAGGGAGGCATCGAAGCCAACCCCATTATCGTCGGCAAGGTTCTCTATGCCACCACACCGCGCCGCAGCGTCATCGCGCTTGATGCAGCAACAGGCAAGCTGATTTGGCGCTTCGAGTTTGACATCCCGGGCCAGGTGCTGACCCGCGGTGTCTCCTATTGGAGCGACGGCCATCAAAGCCGCATCCTCGCCGGTGCCCGCAATTATCTCTATGCGATCGATGCTAAGACGGGCAAGGTGATTCCCAGCTTCGGTGAAAACGGCAGAATCGACCTGCGCAAAGGACTGCGCGAACCCTACCAGCAGCAGTCGGTCGAGCTCACCACGCCGGGCAGTATATACAAGGATTTGATTATCGTCGGCGGCGCCAATCCTGAAACCCATCCGGCGCCCCCGGGTGATATTCGCGCCTTTGATGTGCGCACCGGAGCCTTGCGTTGGACCTTCCACACCATTCCCCGGCCGGGAGAATTTGGCTACGACACCTGGCCCAAGGACGCATGGAAAAATGCTGGAGCCGCCAACAACTGGGCCGGGATGACTGTCGACGACAAGCGGGGCATCGTGTATGTGCCCACTGGCTCAGCGGTCTTCGACTTTTATGGTGGAGACCGTATCGGCAACGATCTGTTTGCTGATTCCCTGATCGCGCTGGATGCCTCGACCGGCAAGCGCATCTGGCACTTCCAGGGCGTCCACCACGATCTATGGGACCGCGACTTTCCTGCGCCGCCGGCAATGGTGACGGTCACGCGTGATGGCAAGCGAATTGATGCCATAGCCCAGACGACCAAATCCGGCCTGCTTTTCGTTTTCGACCGTTCGACAGGGAAATCGCTGTTCCCTATTCAGGAGTTGCCCTTTCCTCCCAGCAATGTCCCTGGCGAAGTCGCTTCGCCAACCCAGCCCATGCCCACCGCGCCCGCCCCTTATACGCACCAGAGCACAACGATAGATACGTTAACCAACCGCACGCCCGAGGCCCACGCCTGGGCCGTGAAGCAGTTCAGCACCATGATCGGCGGTGGCCAGTTCGTTCCCCCCAGCGTGGACAAGCTCACCGTCGATATGCCGGGATTTGCCGGGGGCGGAGAGTGGGGTGGCACCGCGGTTGACCCTTCTACGGGAGTGCTGTACGTCAACGCCAATGACACCGCCTGGCTCGTCGGCCTAACGGTTCCGCCACCACCGGGAAGTTTGGGCGAGCGCGTTTACCAGAACCAATGCAGCGGGTGTCACGGCATCAATCGCGCCGGGTCCCCACCCGCGATACCTGCCTTGTGGGGCATCGAGGGAATCCTCACCGACCAGGAGATCGCAGGCATCATCCGTCAGGGAAGAGGCCGCATGCCGCCCTTCAACAGTCTCAGTGACGAGCAGGTGCAAGCCGTGGTGCGCTACCTGACCAAGGCACCGCAACAAGAACAGCCTCCACCGAAGCCGAGGGCCCACGCGGCGGCCTCTTCCGCCGACAGGGTGGCGGCTGAGGGCGCAGGAGCCGGCCATGCGACCGATGACATGCCATACAAGACCATCGGCTTTCGTAGATTCACAGATCTCGACGGTTATCCAGCCACCGCGCCGCCTTGGGGCACTCTGAGCGCGATCGACCTGAATACCGGCAATTATCTGTGGAAGATTCCATTCGGCGAGTATCCCGAGTTGGTAGCCAAAGGTATTGCGAACACTGGATCCGACAACTACGGCGGCCCGGTAGTCACCGCCGGCGGCCTCATCTTCATTGGCGCGACCGTCTTTGATGAGAAGTTCCACGCTTACGACAAGAGCACCGGAAAGTTGCTATGGGAGACGCAACTGCCGTTCGCCGGCCTGGCTACGCCTGCCACTTACATGGTGAACGGAAAACAATATGTGGTGATCGCCGCCGGCGGAGGCCAATCAAGCAGAAAGCCGTCGAGTGGTGTCTACATAGCCTTCGCCCTGCCCTAAGCAGAACCAATAGGACAGGACTCAGGAGAACCAATAGGAGAGGACGGGTGCCCCAGGTTCGCCAAGGCGTACCTGGGCCGAAAAAGATGGGCGCAGCCCCACAATAGCTTCTGCGATATCGACCAGCAAATTCAGCTCTCACCATCCCCTCTAGCCGGTGCTGTGGTGAGCGCTGTCCTCCTCTTGTCATCCCGACCCGGATTTCCTGTACGTGGCCCCATCCATGACTGCGTGTGCGGCTTTCAGTAAGGAAAGCCGCATGAGGTTCGCCAACGCCAACAAGCTCCACAGGAGATCCGGGGGAGCGAAGCCAAGGGACCTGCAGTTTTCTTTCCCCACTTACGGCCCCTCCTGGAAGTGGGGAATCAGTCGTAGCGTTCAAAGATAATCTGTTTTCTCTCCCAACCCAGGCCCTTCAGGCCATCCCGGTTGGCCGCAACCATTTCATTCAATCCGCAAATGTAAGCGTGAATGCTATAAATAGATTCGCCTATAGGCCGAGGATCCTGGGCGCCTTCGCGCGCGTGCTCCTCGGCGATCCGCTGCACTAGCTCCTGCACATAGCCGCGGTCGCCTTCCCACTCATCCTGAGCACGGCTGAGCGTTTTTAAGTAGAAGAAATTTGGCCGGCGGGCAGCGACCCGCTCGAAGTAATCTTCATAATAGAGTTCGGACTCATAACGGGTGCCATACACCAGCCAGATCCTCCGCCCCTGGCTACGGTCTTCGCCATCATCCGGGAAGAGGTTTTCGACAAAACTCCGCATGGGTGCGATGCCCGTCCCGGTAGCGATGAAGATGCTGTCAGTCAACGGTGAGCGCAGCAGAAACAACCCATGCGGTCCGTGAACCTGGACACTCTGTCCCACCTCGAGATCGCACAGCAGATTGGAGAAGAACCCGCCCTCCACGCGATTAACGCACATGTCAAACTGGTTGGCTCGCGGCGCCGACGCAATGGAGTAGGCCCGGGTCTGCTGCTTTCCCGCAGGGTCCACGGCTACAGCGGAGACGAACTGGCCCGGCTGGAAATCGAAGCTCTCCAACTCTTCTATGGTGAATTCAAGATGGAAACAACCCGCCCGCTCTGAAAGCAGAAGTCTGCGCGTGAGCCGCGCAGTATAGAGTGTTCGTCCCAATATCCCTCACCTCGGATGGAATACAGCTCGTGCCTTCTCTATCACTATCTATTCTACGGTCACAGACTTGGCCAGGTTTCGCGGTTGATCCACGTCGCAGCCGCGCCGTACCCCGATGTGGTACGCCAGCAACTGCAGCGGAACCACCTCCAGCAGTGGCGCCAGCAATTCGGGCGCGTCGGGCACGAAGATCACATGTTCCACCAGATCGGAAATTTGCTTGTTACCCTCGGTGGCTACCGCAATCACCCGGCCCGAGCGCGCCGTCACTTCCTGGATGTTCGAGAGCGTCTTCTCATAGCGCAGCATGGATTCCGGACTGCCCGCATCGCTGGTCGCCAACACCACCACCGGCAGAGCTTCATCGATCAGCGCATTCGGTCCGTGCTTCATCTCCCCTGCCGGGTAACCTTCGGCATGAATGTATGAGATCTCTTTGAGCTTCAACGCTCCTTCGAGGGCGATCGGGAAGTGAATACCGCGCCCCAGGAAAAGAAAATCCGAGGCGGAGGCAAAGATCTTAGCCAGCAGCCGGCACTCACCGTCGCGTTGCCGCAGCACCTCTTCGATCTTGCCCGGAATCCGGCTCAGCTCGTCGACCAGCGCAGCGCTTTCCGGGCCGGAAATCGTCCCTCGTTTCTGGGCCAGGTGCAGTGCAAAGAGGAACAGCGCCGTCAACTGCGCGGTAAAGGCCTTGGTCGATGCCACGCCGATCTCCGGTCCGGCGTGCGTATAGATCGTGCCATGCGCTTCCCGGGCCACCATGGAGCCCACCACATTGCAGATGGCGACGGTCATCGAACCTTTAGCGATCATCTCCCGCTGCGCCGCCAGCGTATCCGCAGTCTCCCCTGACTGGGTAATCAGCATGCCCAGCGCGTCCGGGTCGGCAATGGGATCGCGGTATCGATACTCGCTGGCGTAGTCCACCTCCACCGGGGTCCGCGCCAGCCGCTCGATCATGTACTTCCCCACCAGCGCGGAATGCCAACTTGTGCCACAGGCCGCGATGTTCACCCGCGTCGCCGCACGAAAGTGATCGTCGGTGATCTTCATCTCGCCCAGGAACACTTCGCCGGTCTCGAGCGAGATTCGCCCCAGCGTGGTGTCGCGAACAGCCCGCGGCTGCTCCCAGATCTCCTTCAGCATGAAGTGCTTGTAGCCGCCCTTTTCCGCCTGAATCGGGTCCCACAGAATCTTCTCCACCTTGCGTTCGACGGGAGCGCCTTCGAGATTGGTAAACTTCACCGTCTGCGGGGTCAGGACAGCCACATCGCCGTCGGCCAGAAAGTACATCATGCGCGTGTGGTGCAGGATTCCCGGCACATCCGAAGCCACGAACGATTCTCCCTCGCCCACGCCGATCACTGCCGGCGGCCCGTTGCGCGCGGTCACGATAGTATCCGGCGCATCGGCGGAGATCACGCTGATGGCATAAGCGCCGGTCAACCTGCGCGCCGCCCGGCGGACGGCATCGTCCAGCAACATCGTCTTACCCGAGGTCTCGGCCGAGCGCATCTCCTGTTCGACCAGGTGGGCGATGACCTCGGTATCGGTTTCGGTGACGAAGGTGTGGCCTTCCTCCGCCAGCTCGCGTTTCAATTCCAGGTAGTTTTCGACGATGCCGTTATGCACTACAACGATGCGTCCCGTGCAGTCGCGATGCGGGTGTGCGTTCTCTTCGGTTGGCCTGCCATGGGTCGCCCACCGGGTGTGGCCAATGCCATAGGTTCCCGTGAGCGGGTGCTTCCTGATGACCTCTTCCAGGTTACGCAACTTACCCGAGGCCCGCCGCAGTTCCAGCTCATGTCCCGCCCGCCCTACGGCGATACCGGCCGAGTCGTATCCGCGGTATTCCAGCCGCCTCAAGCCTTCCAGAATGACCGAGACCACATCCTTAGGGCCTACATATCCCACGATTCCACACATAGACTCTTATTGTACGGTCGCGGACTAAGGGGGCGTTATTCTTCCAGGCGGTAGGTAAACTCTTCAATCACTGGGTTGGTCAGCACGTCGCGGGCGATACGTTCTACTTCGGCCTGAGCATCGGCGGTCGGCATCGTGCGCAGGGTGAGTTGGAAGTACTTTCCTTGCCGTACATCCTCAACCGCGGTGTATTGCATTCGCTTCAGCGCGCCGTGGATGGTTTGCCCTTGCGGGTCGAGGACGGTGCGCTTCAGCGTGACGTAAACATGCGCTTTCATAGTGGCCGATTATAAATGGCCTTCCTCCCTCCCTGGGTACGAACGCCGGCCGAGGCATGCAAGCAGCTGAAAGCAGATGGGATGAGCGCCAATGTCACTAGTCCCGGCACTTCACTTACCCGCTCCGACGGCCTGCCTCTTCGCTTCAATCGTCTTCTTCAGCGACTCTTCCGCAAAGGACTGCAGCATCGGATCGATCAGCGCCCCCAAACCAAAGGGCACATCGCGGCTGAGCGTGATTGCCTCACACTCCACATACACCCCTCCATCGCGCTCTTCCATGCGCCAATACGAGTTCATTGCCCACAGAAACCCGCTACCCTCTCCCTCGGCGAGGTCCCGCTCTGCAGGATTGCCTGCGTTCTCTACCTGGCGAACCGATTCGCTTCGCGATTGCATGGCCATTCTCGTTGGCCCCAACGGCATATAGTCGATCGCATGCACCGTATCCATCACGGCAGTCAGAACCTTCGTCTTGGTGATTCGGTAGGCAACCACAAAATGGTTTCCCTCGTGAGAGAGCACTTTCGCCTGGCTTACGTCGGGCCCGTATATCTTCCCGTAGTCGGCGTAATCCTGGTCCACTCGCACCACCCGTGCCAGCGTCGCACCAGGAAGAAATACTCCCCCAATCCAGTGCTGGATCATACCGCCAGGCACTGACAATGATTTCACCTGCTGGGTGACGATCTCCCCCCGACGCACCGCCTGTTGACGGCTCGCATCGCGGTCGATCCACAGGAAGCCGCTCTGCGAACGATTTTGCGCCGCCATCTGTATATCGAGCGCTGCAATGTATTTCTGGTATGCCGCAGCCGTCTCAGGCTTTAGCTCTGCCTGTGCAGCCAGAGCGGCAAACAGGAGCCAAAGCAGTGCGTAAACCTGCGTCCTGCTGATCCCTGTCACTTTGCGGTTGCCGGCTTCCATGAATTTCCCGATATCAAATTCGCGCCTAATTCAGCAGCCGCAGTGCATTTTCCCGATATACCTTCCGCAAAATATCCTCCGGCAGATGGATCCCATAGATCTGCCATCGCCCTTGGCGCGAAGCATGAGACGGATAGTCAAAGTACTCGTCCGCCGTCTCAAGAAACCGAAAGTAAAGGCGATACATGGACTCTTCCGGCACCAGGTCGGAGCCAAAGAGGATGCGGTCAGGAAAATCCAGAAAGAGAGCCCGCGAGGTATAGGGTTGCCGTCCCAGCTCCGACGCGCGTGCGCTGATGTCAAGCATCACATTCGGATATTTCTCCAGGAGTTGCCGGGCTCGCCCCAGGTTTTCTCCGCATTCGGCTACATGGGCTGCGACAAATGTAGTCTTGGGATGGCGGGCAATGACTCGATCGCGTTGATCAAGTAGCTCTCGCTTGGAAAAATGAGCGCCGTAGAAACCCCAGTCGGGGTGCGCCGCCAGTTCCTCATAGCGCTCGTTGTTTCCGTCAATAGGGAAGAAGAAGGCATCCGGGTCCGCGATATGGAACATGACAGGTATGCCCAATTCCGCTGCTTTATCAAAGACAGGCGCAAGCCGCTCGTCGTCCACCCGCAGCAAATTTCCCTCTCTATCGCGCACGCTCAATCCAAGGTCCTTCCAGAACTTGATTCCCTTGGCGCCATGCTCGACCAGTCTTTCCAAACGAGCTAGAGTGAGCTCCACAAAGTCATCGCGCTCCACGCCAGACCAGTCCATCCAGCCGATGGTGGCAAAGCGCGCAGCGTCGGCAGATTGAAATTTGCGCATGATTGCGATTGCCTCATCGCCTGTCTTCATGGTGATGTTGACGATGCGTTCGATGCCACAGGCGTCCATTATGCGCAGAACTTCGATCGGGTCGAGAGCGTCAAGATGATTGTGGTAGTCAATCACAGGAAACCGCGCGCGTTCCAGATGATGCTCGGCGGTGACCAGGGTCGATTTAGGCTGGAATTCGCCCAGGGGTAGGGTTACCTCGGCTTTCGCCGTGACCATGGAGATGAAATTGTCGTTGATGCTCTTGACGGGTTGACTCACTGCCTACGACTCCTTTGATTCGATGCGTTCTCATTCCGGGAGGGGATGTTGCGCCAGGAAGCGCTGTACCAAAACGGGATCCCGAAATGCTTCCGTTCCGCCAACTCCCAGCGTAGAAAGCGCGCCGGTAATATTCCCCGCATAAGCACATTGATCCGGTGGCCAGCCCTTGAGCCAGCCCAACAGAAATCCTGCATTGAAGCTATCGCCCGCCCCAATCGTATCCACAGGAGTTACAGACACTGGAGGCGCGAAAAATGTCTTTCCATCGACCCGAGCAACGGAGCCTCGCGATCCGCATTTGACAGCCACGCAAGGTACCCGCCGCCCAAGTTCCTCCAGCGCCTCGTCCACCGTCGCCTTCTTTGCCATGCGGCAGGCTTCCATCTCATTGGGCAGCAGAATGTCGACGTACTCCAGCAACTGATCGAACACTCCACCCCATTGACCGTTGGGGTCATCGTTGGTATCGAGCGAGATTGTCAGACCGGCGCCCTTCAGTTCCTTGAATAGTGCCGGCACGTCCGGCTCAAGAGAATGCTGGAGAAAAAGTGATGAGAGGTGAAAGTGTTTTGCCGACTTCAGATATTCGATGTCCAGATCGCGACGGCGTAGCTCCGCCATGGTTCCCGGATAGGTGAGAATATGGCGTTCCTTTCCATGAGGAAGAATCAGGGTGACGCCGGTGGCGGTGCTGTCTTCACTCACCCGGACCCGGCTCAGGTCGACGCCGCTCGCGCCCAGCCGCTCCAGAGCAACCCTACCCAGCGCATCCCGTCCGAGTAGACAAATGAAGCCAACGTGGAGACCCAATGCGGCGAGATTGTGCGCAAGAATAGCCGATGAACTGCCCAGCGTCAGTTGAAAATCCGTCCCCAGCAACTCCCTTTCCATCGGCATGACCTCAGGCAACCCATACATGATGAGGTCAAGATTGATTTCGCCCGCGATTGAAATATCCAAAGTTTTCATAGGTGCATTCGCCGCCAGGCTCGTACGCCCGAGCGGTGCAAGATTTGAGCATATCCCACACCACGGCCGGGACGGCAAAAACTACCATTTGCGTTTCGGTCTCCAGCATCGTATTCGCGCCCAGCTGGTATTGGAACGTCAAATGCCGTTTTGAATGAATAAGGAGTAGGTATGTCGGGCTGGCCGGTCCGTTTCAGACGGGAACCCTTCTACGACGAACCTTAAACCAGCACTCGGTCTAACAATTGGCTCACCGCCCGGCTGCTTTCCATGAATGCGTTTCGATGATCCATCGCGCCGGCAAGATCTGAGTGCGAGAACGCAATTCTTCCAAAAGCGCCGGCGCGGAGCGCCTGACGTGGAGCAGGATTGCCGTTTAGTCCGAAGAAAAAACCCGGCTGCGGATTAATAAACGGGTGGCCCCACCGGTTGAGAACGATTCCTGCGATGTCCCGCTTTGCGTCGAAACCCGAAGCAGCGAACATATCCGTCATCTGCTCGCGTATCTGCCGTTCGTATTCCATGAAAGGGGTCGACAACAGCTCCGCGCGCCCCCGCGTACCCTGCTCGGCCAACGGAAGTCCCGGCTTTGCGAAGTCCACAAAGAAGGTGAGCACCGTGGGAAGATCAGGGCCAACCACGGGCGTATCCACACCGAACTGAGCATCTTTACGTACATTTACAAAGCGGCCGAACCCCTCGAACCAAGTCCCGCCGGAGATCCCAAGATCATAGAGAAAGCGCCAGTTGCGAACCGCAACGTTCGCGACCAGGTAGGGCGAATAGTGGAACTGGGCGTACGCATCGCGCCGCGATTGGTCCAGGTCTCGCACCACATGCTTCGTCATCCATCCCCCTCCAGCCATAACGACCGTTCTGGCTTTGATCCGTTGGAGGCGACCATCCTTTACATAGATCAGCGTAACAAACTCCGACTTGTTTGGCTCTCCCATGTGCTCAACCCGGGCTACCGTGGAGTTGAGCCGCAACCGGACGCGCTGCCCCGGCTGATCCAAGGCGCCGAAGTTGACCGGGTTTTTCCAAACTGCCTCCATGGTCCGTGGGCCATCGATGGCTGTCGGAATCAGCGTTTTGACCAGCAGCCGCGTCATGCCGGAGTTTCCACCGGGGAACATCTGGATGCCCGTAGCCATGCTGTCATCGACAGTCGGAATTACTTTGTTCCATTCGTAGATAAGAAAAGCCGACAGCACGTCGGGGCCGAGACCGAATCCTCCTGAGGTTTCGTTGGTGGTCAGCAGGCGTATGGTCTCTCGGCTCACGCCGAAAGTGCGCACTTGGTAATCTTCAATCGTCATGCTGTCCAGCTGGCGCGAAACCGCGTCGCCCGGATAGTCGTAGACCAATGGAGGCGCAACATACCGTTCATGTTGCAACGCCAGCATCTCTTGGCGGGTCGTTTCCGAGAACGGGGTCCCCTCTAGATTCTTTCCCCAAGGATCCTTGATCCAAATGCCTGGCCGATGGCCGAACTTTGCGCCAAAGAAAAAGCCATACGCAGGTTTGCCGTTGATGGAGCCTTCGCCGTATGGGCTCCTCGATAAGGAGATCTTCGGAGAAGGTCCCTGCCACTCCTGGTATGACTTGAACGCGCCCCAATCCAACCCCATGGATTGGTAGACCCCGCTTAAGAAGCTTTCAGGATAGGGGGGCTGGAAGTGTACAGATGCCTGAGGAGCATAGAGACGATGCCCATCTACAAGAAACTCGTTGCGCTTTGCCACACCACCAAAAATGCTCGCGTTATCGAGGACGATACAGTTGCGATTGGCCCGTGTTCGTTGTTGGAAAAATAAGGCCGCAGACAAACCGGAAAAACCCCCTCCCACGATGGCGCAATCGTAGATCTCGCCGGTGTCAGTGACTTGCGAAGAGATTTTGTCATAGGCGCCGTCACGAACTGCGTGAGCATTCTGAACCACCAGCTCACTGTTGCCGGCGGAGGTTTTGTAGTCACCCTCGCCGGTGTATCCACTCCAGGCGGCAGCATCGGCCCCGTTGCCCTGAGCAAGAAGTTGGAGGGGAGAAGATGCCGTTAACAAGCCGGTTGAGGCAACCAGTGCCCCCTCCAGAAAGTCGCGTCGAGAAATCGACTCGCTTAGACCAAGAACCTTGTCCAGGTGGGGGCAGCGCTTTGACACGAGATTTTCCTTTTTAACGGCTTTTGATTACCGGAACTTTAGACTTGTACGCGTACCCGTACTACAAGCGCTCTTTTCTGTACTCACTTCTATGCTCTTTACGGCGGATCGGGTCGCGGCGCTCCCTTGGCGATGCAACATTGGGATGCTCTTGTACTTCCAAAGCAAGGGTGACTCTGGATCGCCTCGAGCCGGCGGTTTCATCAAAGACTCCACCCGCTAATACAATCATGCGGCCATGATTGGGAGCTTGAATCCCAAAGAACTGCCCGCCGGCTGCGAGTGGCTGGCCAAATTCTTGGTACTAACGTGGGAAGCCACGCGAAGCGCGGCGGTGCCGGCTTTGCCACAAAATTGTGGCGCCCGGTCGTCAATAGTACACCTTGAACGCGAATTGGATTTCACGCTGATCATTCTGACCGTCGCGCACCGAAGTGATTTTTCCGAAGTTAGTCGTGTTGAGGAAATTGAGTGCCCCCGGGGCGGCTACTACGCCGTTACCCGAAAACCCAGGGAGTGAAAAGTTCGGATGATTGGTCAGGTTAAAGAATTCCGAGCGGAACTCTAACCGAACTCGCTCCGTCACAACAAACTGCTTGAACAACGAGAAGTCGAAACGATGGAATCCCGGTCCGCGGAAATTGCTCGGCGACCCGCCTAGCGGACTGTAATCTGATTGACCGATGGTAGTGGCTATCGGAGGGTTGGTGTACGCCTCCGGATTGAGCCACTGATTGACATTGTGAGGACCTGAATAAATATACTGACCAGGCACTTTGTCTGCATTGCAGCCAAAGCCTGAAGTCGTGGTGATAGGACAGGGGACTGTTCCGGGTTGTCCGTCCTGGAGGGTTAGAATCCCGTTGGTATCCCAACCTCCGAGAATGGCGTTCGCCACCTTTCCCCCGTTGCTCAGGAAGCGTCTGTCACGGCCAACGGGCAACTCGTAGGTCCCACTCACGTGAATCACCTTCTGGGTGTCGAACTCGCATCGTCCGAAGTCGCCATGCTTGCCGAAGCCAGGCAGAAACGGTGCACGATATCCTGTTAACGCGGTCGTATTCAGAACGTCCACGGCGTCAGTCATACAGCTGGACCACGTGAAATTACCCAGCATATAGAGCCCTTGGCTAAACCGGTGCTCATAATTTGTTTGCAGCCCGTTATAGTGGCTGTTGGTGCCAAAACTTGTGTAGGTCATTCCCGAAAAGTCGGGATACGGCGAGTAGGCTAATGAATTCAATCCAGGAGGCAAAATCTCTCTCGGTGTGTTCGGGTTTACGTAGCTCCCGAGGTGATGCACTGTGTTTCCTATATAGCCGACCTGGAGGGTGTCATTGGTCGCGAGTTGGTATTGCAACGTCAGGTTATAACCCTGGGTATTAGGGGTCTTCAAGTGGTAGTCCTCACCGAGGAATCCTACGCCTCCGGGTTCGACTTGCGCTGAATTCAACGAGATCGCGGTGAGACCTGTGGTGAGGGTACCAATCGCCCCATTAGCGAAGGTGATCGGCGCATTCGGCGTCATGTAAGGGTAATTCAGGTTGAATTGGAACGGGAAGTCAACGTAGGTCTCTACCACAGAATTCTCGAAGCCCCCGTAGAAGATTCCATATCCACCACGAGCCACTAACTTCGGCGTAACCTGGTACGCGAATCCGACGCGAGGCGCAAAATTGGCTTTCTGCGATACCCCCAGCCCTGGTTGGCTGGAGCAGGCTATGGTTATGTTGTCCAGGGCTGCCGCCGCGCGAAAGTCTGGAGAGAGGGGTGTGCTGCAACCCGCCTGAGCTATCAGAAACTCGGATGCGCCGTTCGCTCCCCCGCCCGGTAGAAAATTGGACTGTGCCCCGTTTTTTGCAATCAACTGTCCAAAATATTCGTATCGCACACCCAGGTTCAGAGTGAGATTTCGAGTGACCCTAACATCATCCTGGAAATAACCCGCGAGGTAGTTATGTTTCATGGAGGTATTCGCGACGTTAGAATCACTTATGCTGTCGGCACCCCCAACATAGTCGGCCGCGCCGGGTACGGTTCCAGGGATCGGCGTAAGCAGCATCTGGGCCAATCCTGTGTTGCCTCCCGTGGTTGTGGGCACTTCGGTGTAGAGGCCGCTGAAGGTCCAGCTTCCCCTGCCATTAGGAGGCTGGAGAATCGCGAATCCCAGCCGTTGCCACTGGAATCCCACCTTGAAGGTTTCGCGTCCCATCGTTCTGGTTACGTTGTCCGAAATTTGCGTGTTGGTGCTTAGTTCGATCGAGGGCAAGTATCCACTGCTGCCAAGGTTCCCAAGTCCTGTGGGGAAGATACCGCCCAGGCCACCGTTTGACTCTCCTTCGGGCACTCCCGGTATGCCGTACTGAGCGGGGATGCCAGGAGTATCGGCATTGGGTTGCAGCCGCGTCACACTGAGCCGGTTGTAGCCCAGGCGAACCTCATTCACTAAGGTCGGTGAAAACAAATGCGTCTCGCCCAGTGCCGCACTGTAGGTCGTCGCTTGTTGGTTCCCGCTGGAAAATGATCCTCCGTCCGCTATCCCGCCGAACGGACCAGGAATGAATTGTGGATTGTCCACGTAACTGAAGCGTCCGAAAATATTATCTTTGTTGCCGAACGCTTGGTCGACGCGAGCATCCATCTGGTCGACGGTATTCGTCGAAATCGGATTCGATCCATAGTTATTGAAGAGTCCCGTGTTGTTCGCGCCAGGATAGAGTTTTGCCAAGGCGATTGAATTGGCTTCCAGCCGGCCCGCAGGCAATATATTGCCGGCAAATATCTCGCGCGCATAGCCTATGTTCGATCCGGCCGTTGTACCCGAAGGGCAGGGAGCGGTAATTCCTGAGACCGGATCCTGAACGCCGCAGGAGATAGCGCGCGTCGTGGAAGGGTCGAAGATCTGACCCAGTGCAAAACTCCGGCCCAGTATGTCCGTTACCGTGCCTCCCTGGCCCAGTAATTCCGAAAAGTTTGTAAAGCCACTGCTAACCTCGGTCGCGGTCGGAACCGTGCTGGTATAGGGGATCGCCTGGTTGGCACGCGTGCCTTCGTAATCTACGAAGAAGAAAGTCTTGTTGTGAATAATCGGGCCTCCCAGCGTGGCCCCGAACTGGTTCTGCTGAAACCTGCCTTTCGGCAGCCCATTCGCATTTTCGAAATAATTGGCGGCGTCCAGGGCATCGTTGCGAAAGAACTCCCATGCCGCCCCATGAAATTGATTCGTACCTGACTTGATCGTGGCATTTAAAACGGCGCCAGCCGAACGGCCCGTATCCGCGCTGTAATCGTTGGTTGAGACCTTAAACTCCTGAATCGCATCCACCGGGGGCTTGATGGCATAATTCGTCCCGTTGAGAAAATCCACGAGGTTGGAATTGTTGTCAATCCCGTCGAGCAAGTAGTTGTTTTGCGCCGGACGCAGTCCGTTAGCCGAGAAAGCTCCGCTGCTGCCCAAGCCCCGCGTGTCTTGCTGGCCCTGGTTAACACCTGCTGCTAGTTGGGCCAGAAAAGTATAATTGCGCCCATTCAATGGCAGGTCGTTAATCGCCTGCTGCCCAATCACCTGCCCCACCGAAGCATCCTGCGTTTGCAGCGCTGGGGGCGCCGCGTTCACCGTCACCGTCTCGTTGGCCTTTCCCAGCGTCAGCGAGAGGTCCACTTGTACCTTTTGCTGCACGTCCACGGTGACGTTGTTCTGTTGTACTTTTTCAAACCCCGTCATTTCCGCAGCCACGGAGTAGCGCCCGATCCTCACCGGCGAGAATGTGTACTCCCCAACCGATCCGGTCGTGGTCGAAATCGACTGTCCGGTGCCTTGATTGGTAAGGGTTACCTTGACGCCGGGTACCACGGAACCACTGGTGTCCCGCACCGTTCCCGATATCGAACCGGTATCCACCTGAGAGAGAGCCATCGCGGGCAAAATCAGAATCAACGAGAAGAGGACAAAAAGACGAACCACTTTGCTGTTGATCGGACCGTGTGACATGGTGACCATGTTCCTTCCTTTCGCTACGTGAGGACCCGAACCCGTTCGCCACAAAGCTTCTGCTCGCGCCAGGACAGCAAGCGTGAGACGAAGATCAAGATGAAAATGAAGAACCCCGGTTGGATCGCTGGGCCGCTTACTAGGAAGTGCCAATCTGCGATAACCGCAGCGTTTACGGCATCACTGGGCCTGAGAAACTGTCGAACAGGATAAAGCCACCCAATCTTGGAAGGCAAGATATATTTCCAGTGCTATAGAGAGTTTTCATGCTTCAAAATGTAAACCACTCGCAAGCAGTGCTTCAGAACGACGCCAACCCCTTTAAGGCCCCTCGGGACTGGGGGCTAAAAATCCCCGGCGATTTGAGTGCCGCTGGACTGCGACGACACGGTTGGCACGTGGCCCCTATCCGGCGTTGAGTACCACCCGGGAAATTCCCGAGCAATCAGGCAGCAGCTGCCAAACCTGGCCTGGAGCCTTAAGTGGATGACGATTTCGACCGAATTCGTCCAGAATCACAGGAACAGCCCGCTACTGAATCGGCGCTATCTCCTTTAACGTGTTGTAGCCCACCACTTTTAACCACGGCCGGCTTTTATCATTACCCATAGCCTGATCGAGGGTGGTAGTGATTTTAACCGTTTCGTTAGGAAACACCGTCACATAGTTATCATCGTATAAGATCGGCAGTATCTCCTCTCCGTCTTTTCCCTTGGTCACTTCAACTCGTTCAAAAAATGCAATGTAGTGCGATGGGTTGCGCAAAGTAATAATAATGCTACCCTTACCCGCAGAAGTACGCTCTATCCCATCAACTTGCAATTGCACCCTGGGCATCGTATTCAGCGCCGTGAAGTCTGCCCAACTCGCCTGGTTTAACCCGTGCGACTTATCATTGGATGAGCTCCCGAGATCATCCAATGTTGTGGATTGCCAATACACGTTGTCGACCAGCTTGGATCCGGAGCCCGCAAATAGTTCACAGCGTACGAAGTAGGCCGATGTGAGATTCTCAATCGATGGCATGGTGAGCGCTAATGCAACACCCTGCGAACGCACCTGGATATGGTCGACTTCCTGGTCAAATTTTATGCGGCCCAACAAATCATAAACACGGACACGTACCCGTAAATCATGTTGATCGTTGACGGTTTGATTTACGACGCGGATCGTAGCAGTTTTATGATCTCCAGTGGCGTAATAGTCGAAGACTGCAGACACCGGAGCCAGGCCTTTCTTGGCCCCGTAATAGGCGCCTCCTGGTTTCAGATAGAAGTCATATAAGCCTGAATAAAAGGAAGGCCACGCAGTATTGAGCATCCAATAGATTGTCATCTTATGGTTTGTCCAGCCATTCGCAGCAAAGTCCTCAAATTGCGCACGGGTATTTTCGTAAGCTCCGAGCTGCGCCTTTTCTGCAAACTCTTCCGCATTCTTCGACGGGCCGTATCTACTGTTCAGAGCAAGCCGGGTCCCCAACAGTTCATTCACTCCGTTGCTGGCTCCGGCATGAAAAAACCAATAATCGTTGATGGGCCATAATTTATCGGAAGGGATGAATTTCTTGAGGCTTTCGTACGGAGGAACGATCTGGGTGTCTCCTTGTTCTGCACACGCACCACGTGCGGGCGCATACCGCCCGCAAAACCAATAGGACGGAGGACGCCAACTATAAGGACCTTCCATGTGAATTCCATCCCACAGGCGATCCCCGTTTGCGTCTACTGCAAAAGAAGAAACCGTGTCGACAACCGCATTCTGCCAATGCAAGCCGTTCAGAATGCGGTGATAGTCAGCACGCAGTGGATTCGGTGCCCGGCCATCGCTACCGTTGCTCCATATAAACACGGATGCATGGGACCGCAGCATGAGAATCTGCGAGCGAAGGCTTTCCCGTGCTACCTTCTGGTCTTCAGCATTCCATTGGTCCCAATGTTCCCACTGATCGCAGCACATCCAACCATACATCACCGGGATCCCTGCCTCATCTGCTAATTCAAGCATGTGCGGGCTGGAAATCTTGGATTCCCAGCGAAGCATGTTGAGTCCCATATCCTTTGCATAGCTGATCGCAATTGCTTCGCGCTTCGGATCGTAGTGGTAGAGCAGGTCGGGTGTATAGGCGCCTCCGCGAATAAGAAAATCCCTTCCATTGATCTGAAGATAGAAATTTCCTCCCTTTCCTACCTCGGGAAATTGTTCATCGTGGTCGCGATGCTGGGTAACTTTGCGGATTCCAAAGCGAAGCGACTCCGTATCGGAGACCTGCTTATTTTCCATAAACGTGAGGCGGAGGCCATATAACGCAGGTTTTCCAAAGGTGTACGGCCACCACAGGTCTGGATTTCGAACAGTCAGCTGAGGAAAGGTATCTGGTGAAAAGCTCACTTCCCGTGTTTCCCCGGCAGACAAGGATACGGGTTGTGTAATGTGAATGCTTGCTTTGCCGGGACGCGTAATTTCTCCTTCAAGGTTGCCCCGCACGGAACCGGGCGAGCCATTTGTCACGTCCGCATATACAGTGAGCCTCGCGGAATCGGTCTGCGGAAGGGGCAGATCCGTGCGGACAAACGCGTTGGAAAGCTTCACTGTTCCTGTAATGTGAACATACACGGGCTTCCAGATTCCGGCATTCCGATCAGGTAAGAAGGAAATACCACCTTCATGATCGAATAAGCTATAAGCCGGCTTCTCTATCGTCAATGTGGCCACCCCATCGGTATTCACGGCGGCACGGCCAAGAAGAGCGTCCTTACGCATGAAGCTCACCGTGCCTGATCTCACTGGGCTTTCACCTGATGTAACCGTGGCAGCCAAGGTCACGCTGCTGGTCGAAGCCGCCGTGATCTTCACTTTCGTAGCCACAGAGCTGTCGACTTCAGAGGATCCTGGCGCAACGTAGTTGGCAGTCACCGTGAGCGGAGGCAGATCATGAGTATTTAGAGGTCCTTTATACCCAAAGTATTTCCAGTTAATCCAATTGAACCAGCTATCCGCGAGCTCAACCCCCGTAACGTCTCGTATGAGCCGTTCAGGGGTAACTTTGACGGCGAGAATATTGGCCGCCCCTGGATGAATAAAACGAGTCACATTAAGCTGATGATCGACATACATCCCGGCAACTTGTGTATCGCCGGCAATCAAGTTTCCATTCAGCCAGATTTGTGCACGATAATTGATCCCAGGAAAATCAATCCAGACAGTGCTTCCCTCAGCAGGAACTGGAAAGCTGGTGCGATACCACCAGTCTTGCTTGTAAAGATCCTGCGGCACCTCGGTGAGTAGAGTCATCCCGAAATAAAGATTCGGGTAGACGCCGTTGGCCTGCAGAATATCAAGAACCGTTGCGGGCATTCGGGGAATGGGGTACCACTGGGTGGTTGCATATGCCGGTTGAGAAATTACCGCGCCCGAATCAGTCAGCTTGTTGGCCGAGATGAGCTTCCAGCCGTCTTGAAGCTCGATCGTGCGTGAGGACTGCGCAAATAATGTAGACGACATGCAGACGATGAATGCGGTTGCCAAACTTATCCGTCTGTATGAGTCTGGTCTTTTCATGGCAGATCCTCGAATGAGCCTGGCGTGGGCAGAGCATAGAGCCAGACAATCTTGAAATGCAAGATATTTTTCTTTCAGGCGCGGATAATTTGCCCGAAGGCGGCAGCACATTGGGACGACACTGAGATCCCTAAACGTCGACGCGCCTTGCGGACTTTGTCGTTCCCAGCATTGCGTTTAGCCGCAGCCCAGGGAGCAGAACAGGGGACGGAACTCATGCCAAGCGGCGAGCTGAGCCACTAGAGAACTGACCTTATTCGAAGCGGCTGTTTGCTTGCTACGTGTGAAAAATTGCTTTATGCTTCTCCTGTTTGCGCCTGGCGCTGCCGTCCGAATCGCTCAGAATGCAGGCGCTCGCTGTTACCTTCAGACCGGAAACGCTGAACAGGACGAGCCTATCTGCTTGTCGCCGCCCCTATTTTTGTGAAGCACGACCTGCCTTAGCGCTACCGGAAAGGAACTTCATGGCGTCCTCAACCCGAACCGATCCATCGATCAGCAAGGGATTGGTGCAAATTAGCACGAAGAAGGCGGCCTCAACTTTGCGCCGATCCGATGTGCGCCGGGAAGATATCCGGCCCCCTAAGGTTCCCTCAACTCCGGGCGATCTCCTCCTGGGCGAAGTCCGGCCCTTTAGCTTCCACGGGAAGCATTACGTCTTTGTCGTTCCTGTGACGGGCATTTTTGAGATCAGCGAACTTGCGTTCGAGATGATTGGCCTGTTTCTACTCGATGGCGCGACTGTGAGTGAGCCTGCGCACGCCGTGGCAATTAGCCAGAGCCGATCCCTTGCGGTGCCCACAATCGTAGATGCCCTGCGGACCCGATATGCGATTCATTCCATCGCTCAAGGGCTTTCCGAGCTTCAAGCTATGGGAGTCTTGCTGACAGAAGACGGATCTCTATTCGCGCAAACCGTTCCACCCTTGCCAAAGCTTTCCTCGGGTTCCTTCCCCCAGCGCAGCCTTGTCCTCAACGTTGCGAATGATTGCAATCTCGGCTGCACCTACTGTTTTGCTTCTCAGGGTGACTATGGCGCTCCCAAGCGCTTCATGAGTCAGGAGACGGCAAAAAAGAGCGTCGACTTTCTTTTGCAAAATTCGGGTGATCACCAAACCGTCACCCTGGTGTTTTTCGGGGGCGAACCTCTCATGAACTTTCGCCTCATTTCGCAAACGGTGGAGTATGCGACGAAAGCCGGAGAGGCGGTGGGCAAGCGAGTCGATTTCTCCATGACCACCAATGCCACCTATCTGACGCCCCAGATCATCCATTTTCTAAGAGACCACCGCATTGGAGTAGCCGTCAGCATCGACGGTCCCAAGAAATTCCACGACCTGCGACGGACGTATAAGAGCGGGTTGGGCTCATACGACATGATCGAGCCTCGCGTCATGAATCTTCTGCGCGAGCACAAAACCCGTCCCATTGCCGCCCGGGTCACCCTGACCCACGGGGTCACGGCAGTTAACGAGATTTTCGAGCATCTCAGCGGGATGGGCTTCGATGAAGTAGGCTTTGCCCCGGTCACCTCGTCGGATGATGACGATTATGCTCTTACTCCAGACGAGCTCTGGCAGGTTCTGGAAGAATTTGGGGAATTGACGGCCAAGTATGTGGATGGAGCCTCGAGCGGCCGGCGGCCTGGTTTCTCGAACCTTACCAACCTGCTCGCTGATTTGCACCAGGGCGTAATCAAAGCCTACCCATGCGGCGCCGGCTTGGGTTTGCTCGGAGTAGGAAGCACCGGAGATCTGTATCTGTGCCACCGGTTTCTGGAATCCGATGAGCACCGGGTGGGAACGCTCGACACCGGTGTTGATCGGGCGAAGCAGAGCGAATTCATGGCTCTCACACATCTCAGCGCCAAGCCGCCTTGCCAGATATGTTGGGTTCGCAACATCTGTTCGGGGGGTTGCCACCACGAAGGATTTAAACGGTACGGGACTCTCGGGCACGCCAATACTCACTATTGCGAATGGATTCGCTCCTGGATTGACATGGGCCTAAGCGCCTACGTCGAGATCATGAAAAAGAGTCCTGCATTTCTCGAACGGCTTGAGAAAGGGGATGCGTAAACGCCATGGACCATCTCAAACCTCTGAACCAGAAAGCCAAGCTCATTGCGGAAAAGTCGTTAAAGCAGCCTGCCAACGGCCAGGAACAGTCAGGCGACGTTCGCGCCATGCAGCAGCTGCCTTTGGGCTGCACACTCAGCTTCGATCCTGGATGGGAAACCGGGGCCAACGGACTGGTCACAGGTTTGTGCCATCCGATGGAGGCCGATCTCTACGGCTGCTATGACAACTGCTCATGGCCTGCTCAAGTTCCCGACCAGATCACCAATTTTCTGGACTGGAATCAGAAGGATGGAACCGCGGGCAACGACTGGCGAAAATTGGACCTTATATTTCCGGAAGATAAAGGCAAGTAGGTCCTGCGTACGCGAGCTATATGAAGACGCAATCGCTATTTTTCCCGCCGGCATTTTGTCGCCTGAAGAGAACGTATAGTCTCGCCCTCGTCGGTCTCTGTTTGGCCGGGATCTCTCTTCCGCATGCGTCTTTCGCCCAGGAGCCGTTGCCTCGTGAACTCCTTGCCATAGGTACCATCGGCAGGACCGTAGTTTTGGAGAGGACTGATACGGACGAGATTTTTGCGCAGATCGCCACCCATGGCATCGCGCCCAGGGAAATTGTTCCTTCCGCTGATGGCAAGTTCCTGTTCGTGATAACCCAGGGACGCCGCCTGGTAGAGGTAATCGACGTAGCCCGCAAGCAGGTAGTCGATACCATTGATCTCAGTTCTCCCGCTCAAACCGTAAGAATCTTCGGGCTTGCAGTCAACCGGGAACGCAACACAATCTTCGTTAATGTGCTCTGCGTCGACCGCGCCCGGGACTCTCTGCATCCTCAAGAGCCACAAATCTGGGCTCTGGACCTGGCAACTCACAAGGTAACGAAGCTCCTGCAAGTCTCCCTGGGAGTCTATTTGCTCATACCGTCTCCCACGGATGATCGCCTTCTTTACGCGTTCGGCGCTGATGTATACGTGATCGACGTGCATACGCGCCAGATCGTCAAGACCATCCCTTTCCAATCCAACACTGTTCCCGGAGAAGGCTCTCTATCCGTTTCCTGCTATCCGCAGTTTCTTCAAACCAACCTTTTGAGTTGTCCGACTCAAAGAACCGATCCTATTACTAAAAGGGACTTTGTGGGCTTGCTCAACTTTGACCTCGGGACCGGTACGTGGGATCAAATGGATCTGGGTCCCGCGGAGATGTGGGATTCGGCCGTCGTCTCCCCGGATCGCGCCCGTGCCTACGCGGTCTGGAATGCGCTTTTTGTTGTCGACCTTGTCCAAAGAAAGGTCATCTCCATCAAAGACCTTCCGATGACGGAAGGCTCCGTGGACATTTCGAGCGACGGCAGCAAATTGTATCTTTCAGACGGGAACCCTTCTATTCTAATCTACGACACGAGAACGTTGAGTCCGGTCAAGACCATCGCTCTGCCGGAAACGACAGCGAACTGCGCGCTTCGCATTTTTCATCCTCAATAAACCGCTCATAAGGCCTCGGGAAGGGGTTTAAATGCGTAGAGGAACAGAGGCCGGAAAGGCCGGCTTGAACCTTACCTACTCACGCGTCCGCATTCTCCTCACGTTCATTGCTCCATGTAAGGCCAGGCTTTTCCTGATCTTCCTCTTGACTCTACTGTCAGCAGCAGTTGGGCTTGGCTATCCTTTGCTGGCCAAGTTCCTCATTGATGTGGTTCTAGCAAGAAAGAACTTTCATCTGCTGATCCTTTCTACAGTTGCATTCGCCGCAATTGTGGTCCTCAGCTTCGCATCCGGCGCCTTAGCGCGCTATCTCTCGATATCTACTTCGGCGCAGATTCTTATGGACATGCGCCTTTATCTCTTCCGCCATCTGCAGAGTCTTTCCCTTCAGTTCTACAAGAACATGCGCATGGGGGATATCATTTCCCGCTTGAACAGCGACGTGGCCGAAATTCAAAAAGTAGCGACAGATTCAGCGCTCAGTTTCGCCCTGAGCTTCCTGACGCTCGTCGGCACCGCTGGATTGCTGGTCTGGCTAAACTGGAAGCTATTTCTTCTCTGCACCTTCTTCGTTCCATTTAGCGTTGAAGGCCTAAGGCGCTGTCGTAAGCCGATCACCCGGCAGACAAAAATCGTTCGCGAGCGAAATGCCGATTTCGCCAGCGCTCTCTTAGAGTCCCTCAACGCAATCAAATTCATCAAGTCCATAGGGGCGGAAGGAGCGGAAGCCTCCAAACTGGCTGGCTGCAATCGGCGCTACGTCGAGTCGCTCTTACGCTCTCAGGTCCTTTCCAGCGCGGGCCAGGCGGTGCCCGCATTTTTTCTCTCTTTAAGCGCTTTGATCTTGCTGCTATATGGCGGCCATTTGGTAATCAACGGGCAGATGACGCTGGGTGCTCTGGTCGCCTTTTCGGCTTATCAGGGCAGACTTATCAGTCCTGTTCAGAATCTTATGGGCCTCTATCTTGGCATTCAGCGTGCGGGTGTCTCCCTTGAGCGGGTGTTTGAAGTCCTGGACCAGCAACCGCACGTCAAGGAAGCGATGCATCCTGTTTCGTTATCAAGCGTTCGGGGCGAAGTGGAACTCCGAGGCGTTTCCTTCAACTATGATCCTGGCCACGAGACCCTGCATGACATCGACCTTCTGGTGCGCGCCGGCAGCCGGTTGGCGATCATCGGCCCCACCGGCGCCGGAAAGACCACCCTCATGGAGTTATTGCTGCGCTTCTACGACCCGCAGCAGGGACAGATTCTGCTCGATGGGCACGATCTGCGCGAACTGGAGTTTAAGACCCTGCGCGAGAACGTCGCCGTCATCACTCACGAGCCCTGTCTCTTCCACACCACGATTGAGGAGAATATCCGATACGGAAACCCACATGCGACAGCTCAGGATATCCATGCGGCTGCTCGGGCCGCCGACGTTCACGACTTCATTCTGTCTCTTCCGCAAAGCTATCAGACAGTCGTCGGAGAAAGAGGGATCGGGCTTTCCGCCGGTCAGCGGCAAAGAATTGCCATTGCCCGGGCAATTTTGAGAAAAGCCAAGGTCTGGCTTTTTGATGAAGCGACTGCAACCCTCGACGTCCTCACTGAATCCCGCATTCGGGAAGCGATGGACAGGTGGCTCGGGGAACACACTTCGATCATCGTGACCCACAGACTTTCCTCGGTTGCGGATATGGATCAAATTGTCGTGATGGAAGAGGGCCGCATCACGCAGGTTGGCAACCATCGTCAGCTGTTGCGGATGGAAGGCCTTTATCAGCAGCTTCACCAAACGCTCTCTAGCCCCGTACCGGTGGCGACATGATGCCTTTGCGCCTGATGCCTTTGCGCCTTCATGACCAGGCCTTACAACGGGCCACAGGTCGCAACGTTAAAGTCGCGGTGGTCGACAGTGGAATCAACGCTCATCACTCACACGTCCGGCAAGTCTCTGGCGGGGTCAAAATAACCTGCGATGCGAGCGGCGAGATTGCCTTCGGTGACGACTACAGGGACTACGACGGACATGGCACAGCGGTCGCCGGCATCATTCGGGCCAAAGCGCCCGGTGTCGCGCTGTACAGCGTCAAGATCTTACAAGATCGTTTGCGGACCGAATCTCGAGTCCTGGCCGCGGCCATTCGCTCTTGTATCGCCAACGACATTCGCGTGATCAACATGAGCCTGGGAACACACCAGAGCTCCGCAATCGATGCTTTGCGGCAGGCTTGTGAAGCTGCCGCAGAAAGGAACATTATTCTTATCGCCGCCGGTTCAGAGGAGCGCGTCTTTCCGGCGAGCTTTTCATGTGTCCTGGGCGCGAGCGGCGATGAGCTTTGCGGCTGGAACGACTATTCATACACGGAAAACAGCGAAGTTGAATTTCGAGCGCACCCTTGGCCGCGCCCACTGCCCAACTCGCCGCAAAGCCACAACCTGCGCGGTCACAGCATGGCGACGGCCCACATCTCCGCCCTGGTGGCAAGAATTGTTGAGGTTTATCCGCAATCAGACGTCAAATCCGCTCGAGAGGCCCTGATTCGAGAATGTACGCGTAGAGTGGAGGTGGAAGACGAGGCTCTTAGTCCCGACCCCGTCCGAGAGAAAGCCCCTCTCCACTTGCATGTACCACCCGGTCCATTGAACCGCGTATCCTGACGATTGATGCGTGAGGGTTCCTTTAGTCGACGTCTTCGATACCTGTCGATTGCTGGGATTGTTGTTTTCATATGCTTACGATATACTTCGACAGCAACTTCGGTTTGATTGATTATGGGAAGCAAGTGGCGGTTAATATCGAACCCTGGGTCCGAACACCCTTCTTCTTACCAGAAAAGTGATGGAGCTCCCTAGGAAATGCAAGAATCCCAACCAGTGGCCGCAGCAGATGGCCGCCACGACGAGCCCGTATATACACTGCAGGAGATTTTTCAGCAGCCCCTTCTGTGGCTCACGACCGTGGCTCGCGTTCGCGCGGCTTCCCAGCAGCTGAATCTGGCTTTCGATAAGGCTCATGTATTGTTTACCGGCGCCGGGAGTTCAGCGTATGCGGCGTCCGCGGCGGCTTCGGCGTGGCCACGCGCCGTTGCTGTTCCCACCACTGACCTGCTCGTCGATCCCGAGCGCTACCTAGTCGGCGTGGACGCCGTTATCTCCCTCGCACGCTCCGGCAACAGCCCGGAGAGTGCTGCAGTCGTCGAGCGGGTTCGCACCCTTCGTCCGGACATTCTTCAGCTCGCCATCACCTGTAACAAAGAGAGTTCTCTGGTGCAATCCGGGCTGAACGGGCTCATCGTCCTGGATCCGCGGACCAACGACCGCAGCCTGGTGATGACCGGCTCATTTTCCAATCTTGTCCTGGCCGGACTTTCTTTAGCGCAGCCTCAAATCGCGGCGCAAGCGGCCGATTTAGCGAGTGAGCGTGCCCATTCGCTCTTGCCTCTCATTGATAGGGACTGCCATCGCATAGCCGCTCGGGTTCGCGACCGCATCGTGGTGTTATCTTCGTCTCCCTTGCTGGGCTGGGGGCGTGAGGCTGGGCTCAAGATATTGGAAATGACCGCGGGACATTTCCCCGTGGTTACCGAGACCTACCTCGGTCTGCGCCACGGTCCTATGTCTTTTCTGCGGGCGGATACTCTCGTCTTATGCCTGCTCTCGAGCGACCCCGTGCGCCGGCTCTACGAGCTGGACCTCATCCAGGAGCTTCGCACCAAGAGGCTGGGATATTCCGTTGGCATCGCCGGCACGGTTGAGCCCGGCCTATTTGACGACGTCGTCCCTTCCGTTCTTCCGGAAGCGCCGGATGATATGCGGACACCCTTTGAAATCCTCATTCCGCAGCTCCTCGGATACCACTTGAGCCGGGGCTTAGGCCTGAACCCTGACAACCCGAGTCCCGATGGCGTGATCACTCGTGTGGTTCAAGGGGTCACGATTCATGCTGGGCTCAAAGGGTAGGGAACTGCGGGGCTGCCCTCGCTGCACGAAGTGCCCGGCTTCACAGGCTGCAGAAAAACTCATGCTTTGTATCAGGGCCCGACTTTAGTTGGATCTTCACTTTCGAAAGCCGTAAGGCCGGCGAGATTGGTGGGTTCCGGTCCAATTTCTGTTATCACACAGTCCCTATCCCTTTGAACTTTGCTATGACACAGACTCCGCCAGGGACGGCTGAAAATGACCCAGGATCTACTCCTGGGAACCTCACTACGCCAAAATCAGGTTACAGCCCAGCGCCCGCACCTTTTCTTGCATCTCTTCGCGCAGACCGGTGTCGCTGATCACGGTGTCGATCTCGGAAAACGGCGCGATACGCACCATGCTGCGTTTAGAAAACTTGCTCGCGTCCACGACCAGGATGATCTCCCGTGCGATGCGCAGCATGGCACGGTTCACCATGGTCTCTTCCAGGTTTGCGCCGCTCACCCCAAAGTCCGGATCGCACCCCGCTCCGCTGAGAAACAGCTTGTCGGCGGAGAACTGCTCGAACATCTCCTCCGTTGAGCGCCCAACGATCGAAGCCGAGTCGACGCGCAGTGTGCCGCCCACGATAAATGTCTGTACCTCGCGCGCATCCAGCAGCTCCGCGGCGATGTTCACTCCGTTGGTAATCACCTGCAGGCCCTGCTTGTTCTTGATCTGGCGGGCAATCTCCAGGGTGGTCGTGCCCGAGTCAAGAATAATGGTTTCGCCATCGTTAATGAGAGTGGCCGCAATTGCGCCGATGCGCCGCTTCTCTTCCGAGTGGGTCTTCAGGCGCTCGTGCACCGGCGATTCGCGCAGAATCGTGTCCGGAAGGACCGCTCCGCCGTGGGAGCGCAATACCAGGCCGCGCTGGTGCAGTTCGTTCAGATCGTTGCGGATGGTAACTGCCGAACTGCTGAATCTGTTAGCCAGCTCATTGACCCGAGCCCGGCCCTCGGTGCGCACAATCTGCAGGATCTGCGTCCGCCGCTCCTCCGCCATCATTCCGTCTTGCGGGCGAGGCGGCGCGGAGTCCTCCGTGGCTAAGCCGTGGGGGAGGGCTTCCTCAAGCGCGTTCGATACTGAGCGGGCCTTCGCCATGCTCGATTTCACATGCCTTTCGCTATCTTGCGATTCAAAGACAGTCTATCTTAAGCGTCAACAATTAAAGTGATCCGCAGATCTGCTTGAGTCAGCTCCCGGCAATTTAGCCCACCTCGTAAACGCAGCATAAAGCCACCTGAAGCGAAGGAAATAGTTGACAAATCGTAATTAAACGATAGGATCATAGCTCATATCGACGGCGCAGATCTACGCGCCCCTCTGTCCACGCCATCCCGCCGCTTGCCTGCATCGGCCTATGGCGTAAAACATTGGTCAGGCATGTTACGCGGAGCCCACGATGCATCAGGTTTTGCACCCTCCAGAGGCCACAGTAGCAAGCGCAGAGACCGTTGTCACCACTTCCAAACTCCGTCCCACCGACAATGTCACTGCGGTGCGCAATCTCGCCGTAGACGCATACCGCGGCTTGGTCATGTTGCTGATGATGGGAGAGGTGCTGCAGTTTGCCAAAATCTACGCATACTACCATCACAGCCTCTTCTGGAGAATTCTTGCCTTCAACCAGACCCACACCGAGTGGTCTGGCTGTTCCGTGCACGACATGATCCAGCCCTCCTTCTCCTTCCTTGTCGGTGTGGCGCTCCCCTATTCCATCAGGAGCCGGCAACGGAAAGGCGCTGGATTTCCCAAGATGCTGGCGCACACCATCTGGCGCTCCCTGGTGCTCATCGCCCTCGGCATCTTTTTGCGCTCTCTCCACAGCCCCCAGACCAACTTCACCTTTGAAGACACGCTCACCCAAATCGGCCTCGGCTATACCTTTCTTTTCCTGCTGGCCTTCCGGCCTACGCGCGATCAGTGGATCGCCTTTGGCGCCATCCTCTTTGGCTATTGGCTGGCTTGGGCGCTCTATCCTCTTCCGGGTTCGAACTTCAACTATGCCGCCGTCGGTGTTCCCTCAGATTGGCACCATCTATACACCGGCTTCCGCGCTCATTGGAACAAGAACAGCAATCTCGGCCAAGCCTTCGATCTATGGTTCCTGAACCTCTTCCCGCGCCAACACCCATTCGTCTTCAATGATGGCGGCTACCTTACTCTGAGTTTCATCCCCACTCTGGGCACCATGATCCTTGGCCTTTTTGCCGGACAATGGTTTGTGGCCTCCGCGCCCAAGCAGCCCATTCGCAAGTTCGTCACCACCGGCGTCATTCTGCTCGCGATTGGCGTTTTTCTCCACTTCACCGGAATTTGCCCCATCGTAAAGCGCATCTGGACCCCCAGTTGGACCCTCTTCAGTGGAGGCATCTGCTTCCTCGTCTTATCCCTATTTAGCTGGATTATCGACGTGAAGCAGCGGCGGGGCTGGGCCTTTTTCCTCATTGTTGTAGGCACAAACTCGATAGCCGCCTACCTCATTGCCCACATGTGGGAGGAGTTTATCAAGAGCAATCTCCTCACCAACCTGAGTGCAAAGCCGTTCTTTGTGCTCGGGCCAGGACTGCAGCCCTTGCTGATGGGTGGCAGTATTCTGCTCATCTACTGGCTCTTTCTTTTCTGGATGTACCGGCGCAAGATCTTCCTCCGGATATGAGCCTTCACTAACCAAAGGAACTCTCGTGAAAGACGATTCATTCGACCCTCTGCTCCCGCCCAGCCGGCGGCAGTTTCTGCAGCTCGGCGCCATGGCTACCGCGGCTCTCAAGCTCGACAACTATGCCTTTGCGGATACGCCGCACCCGGCGCCTGGCCAATCAATGATTGGGGTCCCGTTCGAGGTCACGAAGAATCCGCGCCTGGGCTTCATCGGCGTTGGCGGCAGAGGCACGAGTCTGCTCCGCTGGTTCCTGGCCCAGAATGCGCAAGTAGTCGCCATCTGCGATGTTGTGCCGGAGAAGGCCGAGCATGCGGGCCAGTTGACGGAGAAAGCCGGTCAGAAGGCTCCTGAGCTATATACCAAGGGTCCTAAGAACTACGAGGAGCTCACCGCCAGAAACGATCTGGATCTTGTCGTCATTGCCACCCCGTGGAACTGGCATACGCCCATGGCCCTTTCCGCCATGGAGAATGGCAAGCACGCGGCCGTTGAAGTGCCCATGGCCTACACCCTCGAAGACCTGTGGAAGCTGGTCGACACTTCAGAGAAGAAGCGCCGCCACTGCATCATGCTGGAAGAGTGTTGCTACGGCTATACCGAAACCCTGGTGCTCAACATGGTGCGCCGCGGGATGTTGGGTACCCTCCTCAATGGAGAGGCCGCCTACCTCCACGATCTGCGTGAGGAGATGTTTTCTGACAAGGGGGAAGGCTTGTGGCGCCGCGCATTCCATACTGAGAGCAACGGCAACCTGTACCCCACCCATGGATTGGGACCGGTAGCCAACTACATGGAGATCAACCGGGGCGACCGTTTCGACTACATGGTCTCGATGAGCACGCCTCCTCGCGGCCTGGCTGCCTATCGTGAAGCCCACACACCGCAGGGCGATCCCAAGTGGAAAGAAAAGTATGTGACCGGCGATATGAACGTCTCCCTGATCAAGACCGCGTCCGGGCTGACTGTTACCCTCAAATTCGATACCTCCAATCCTCGACCCTATGACCGCATCAACATGATCAGCGGCACCAAGGGAATCTTTGTCGACTATCCGCCGCGCCTCTACCTTGACGGTCAAGCGGGTGGGGAAGCGTGGGGAACCCTCGACCAATATAAGAAGGACTATGAGAGCCCCTTGTGGGCCGAGCAGGGTGAGATGGCCCGCATGTCCGGTGGCCACGGCGGCATGGACTTCATCATGATCTATCGCTTGCTGCAATGCTTCCGCGAAGGCTTGCCGCCCGATATGGACGTGTACGACGGCGCAACCTGGTCGGCTCCCGCACCCCTCAGCAAAGTCTCTGTGGCTCAAGGGAGCACGCCGGTCAAGTTCCCCGACTTCACGCGCGGCTTATGGAACAAGCGGAGTGGCTGTTCTATCTGAACGCGAAGCTTCTTGAAAACAAAGACGGTAAAGGGTGGAACTCCCAGGCCGCACGACCGAACTGCGGCCCAGCGCTGCTTAAACCAATGCACGCGACCACGCCCCTGTAGGCCATCCATAAGCAGTCGCCGCGATACCTGCAGGTTTACTACGAAATAATGATGGTTGCGCTTCCCCGGAATTTGCCCGACACTATACGCAATTCCTCCCATGGCATGCCATCTCGTCATTGAGATGAGGTCCGCATCCGCGCGCGATGGGCGGGCAGGAGAATCCACGTTACCCGGGGATTCGCATGATGTTGCTGAGATCTCTCGCCCTTGCCGCCCAGCCAGGCTTACAAGGCAGGCCGGGCGCCTTGGCCACGCTCGCTCTCTGCGCCGCTTTCATGGGCACGCTCACGGTGCACGCCAGCACCGCTCCGCTGAAAATCTCGCAATACCAAAAACAGGATTGGCAGGTAGAAAACGGCCTACCCTCGGGAAATGTGCGCGCTATCGTCCAGACTCTGGATGGAATGCTCCTCATTGCAACCTCTGCCGGAATGGTGTCCTTCGATGGCCGGAGGTTTGTCCCCATGCAGGTGGATGCTCAGGATGTGAATGCTCATGAGGCTGTCAACGCGCTCATGGTGGCGCGTAATGGTGACCTATGGATCGGGACCGATGGCCGTGGGATTGTGGTGCGTCACGCCGATGGGAGCACCGTCAGCCTGAGTGAGAAAGCAGGCTTTCCTCAAGACCGCTTGCGCATGTTCTACCAGGATGGACACGGCACGGTCTGGGCAGCAACGCAAAATGGCGTTGAACGAATTCAGAATGACAAGTTCCAATTACTGAGAAGCGCCGGCTTGGTTGCCGGCGACACTACTGCCACCTTTGCCGAGGATGGGCACGGAGGAATGTTCTTTGTCACCTGCCGTGGCCTGTTCTGGTGGAAGCACGGAGGGGCCAAGCCCTTGCCTTTGGTTCATCCTGAAATGGGCTCCCTCCTGGCTGTGTATCGCGACCCGCAAAAGCGCTTGTGGGTGGGCATGTCGCACGGTGTGATGCAGCTGGTTCCGCATGGAGATGGATTCGAACAGGTGCCCAATCGACAAGTCCGCGGGCCGGTGAGCGCGATGGCCGGCGATCAGGACGGTAATTTATGGGTCGGCACTCGAACCCACGGGGTTTGGCGCCTTGCGCCCGATCGCAGCGTGAGCTACTGGAGCACGCCGCAGGGTTTGGCCAACAACTCGATCCGCTCCATCTACGTCGACGATGAACAGAATCTTTGGATCGGCATGCTCAATGGAGGATTGGCTAGATGGAGAAAGGCGCCCCTGATTGCATACGGTGTGCCGGAAGGACTCCCTGCTGAGTATGCGGCAAACGTTTTACGCGGCCCAAACGGAGATCTCTGGCTCGGTACATGGGGTAAGGGCCTCTTCCGTCTGCACCAGGGACGCCTTTATCCAGAGACCCTTTCGGGGATGCGGACAACGCAGCCTATTCGGGCGCTGGCTTTGGATATGCATGGAAAGCTCTGGGTCGGTACCTGGTTCGACGGCCTGTACCGCTATGACGGGGACCGCTTTCATCATTACTTGCTGGGAACCGAGTCTCCGGCGAATGCCGTAAGCGCCGTGGCAGGTGATCACCATGGAGCGTTATGGATTGGCACCTATACCGGTCTGATACGCTTCGCCGGCGGCGTGCCCGAGCCCGGAAAGGGCGACCTGCTCCTGCAAAATCGGCTGATTACCTGTCTTGAAGAGGACTCCGACGGGTCGATGTTAGTTGGCACGGCCGACGGCCTCTACCGTGTCCGCAACGGGCAAGCGCAGGCGGTCGCCGGACTCTCGCAACCTTATGTACTCTCCATTTCGAGAGACACATTCGGAAGTACATGGGTGGGAACAAAAGCCGGCGGACTGGATTTGTTGGCAGGAGATTCCGTGCGCCATCTGGATCGGACTAGCGGCATCCCGGACAATCCGGTGTCTTCGCTGGTCGAGGATGGGTATGGGTTCATGTGGATGGGCACAACGCGAGGTATCCTCCGGGTTTCGGCCAGAGATCTTGACGACTTAGCCCGCGGAAAGCAAGCAACAATTCAAAGCGTACTTTACGGCAAGTCGGACGGGATGCGAAGCAGCGAGTGCGGGAGCTCTTCCCAACCGACGGCGGCACTAGCGAGTGATGGCAGCGTCTGGTTCGCCACCGCCAAAGGGTTCGTGCACAGCAACCCTGAGACCGCATATCTGCAATCGCCCCCGCCGGTTGTGCGGCTGGAAGGATTTCGCCTGGATGGCGCGCCCACCGTTGAGGCAAAGGTGCTGAAATTGCCTGCGGGACTCAACGATCTGGTCATCCATTTCAACGCCAAGCGGCTTGCCGATCCGGGCCAACTGGTGTTTCGCTACCGCATGGATGGGTACAACAAAGAATGGAAGGAAACCCAGGACCGTAGCGCACATTATGGACGGCTCCTTCCCGGGCGTTACGAGTTTGAAGTGGAAGCGCGCAACGCCGGCGATGCCTGGAATGGAATCGATGCCGAGGTTGAGATTAATCAACAGGCGTTCTTCTATCAGACCCTTTGGTTCCGCTTGCTCCTGCTGGTTCCCCTCTGCCTGCTTGCGGTCAAGCTTTTTCGCTGGAGAGTGGCGCGGGTCAAGGGTGAGTTGGGGGTCGTCCTTGAAGAGCGCTATCGCATTGCGCGCGACTGGCATGACACCCTGATGGCCGAATTCGCTGCCATCTCCTGGCAGTTGGAAAGCACGGCGAGGCTTCTGCGGGACGATTCCGTGGGAGGGAAACATCCGGCGGCGGTGAAATCATGCGAACTGGCGAGAAGCATGGTAAGCCATTGCCAGGCGGAGGCGCGACGGATCATTTGGGATCTTCGCGAAAGCGACCACGCGACCCCCATGCTCTCCGAGGCCTTGTCGCGAACCTTGTCGGCCACTGCAACCCAGGATCGCATTGACATGCAATTGCGCGTGATCGGTAAGGAAGTTCCGCTTGCTCAGCGCTATATTCATCACCTTGTCTGTATCGGACAAGAAGCCGTAACCAACGCGCTTCGCCACGCCCAACCCAAGACGATATCGATTCGCCTGCACTACGCGGATACTGAGCTCAAGATCTCTGTCCGCGACGACGGATGTGGCTTCAACTCCAGCACTTCCGCCAATGTCACGCTCGGACATTTTGGAATTCCCGTGATGGAGGAGCGAGCGCGAAAATTAGGTGGATCCTTGCGAGTGGAAACAGCGACCGGGTCCGGGACAGAAGTGCTCGTTAGTATCCCCTTTCTGGTGCCCACACTCTCCGCGGGAGCTAAGGCATAATGGCCGAAATTCGCGTGCTTCTGGTTGAAGATCACTTTCTCGCCCGGCTGGCTCTGCGCTCCGTTTTTCAGGAACGCACAGACATTGTTCTCGCCGGAGAGGCTCCTGATGGAGAACAGGGCGTCGCGCTCAACCGGGAGTTGCGTCCTGATGTGATCGTCATGGATCTAAGGCTGCCCCGTCTCAGCGGTCTCGATGCCATCGCCATCATCCGGCGGGAGACTCCTTCGGCGAAGATTGTCGTTCTCTCCAACTACGAAGGCAGTGAAGACATTTACCGCGCTCTCCGCCATGGCGCGATGGCATATTTAACCAAAGACACCAGTGGTGAGGAGTTGATAGACGCCATCCTCACCGTCCACCGCGGGGCTCGCTATCTGCCGCGCCTCGCCAGAGACAGGCTCGCGGAGCGCGCGCCCGCAGTCGACCTGACCCCACGGGAGATGGAAGTACTACGCTGCATTTCGAGCGGACAAAGTAACCGCGACATTGCGCAACACCTCAACATCGCAGAGAAGACGGTGCGCATTCATGTGAGCAGTGTGCTCAGTAAAATGGGCGCCCGTGACCGGACCCAAGCCACCATCTATGCCCTTCAGCGCGGGCTGGTCCATCTGGAATAGGAACAACCCATTCTGCATTCTTCTCCTCCTCCAGAACATCTACTTATGCGGGCTATGGCATTTGTCCTAACTGGAAAGCGGGCTTCGGCCCCATGACATTTCTGTTACGATGGCGTCCAATGGTGGCATCTACTCCGCGTCCTCTTCTGCGGCTGGAGCCTGCGTGATTTGATCCTTATCCTGCTTCGGTGGCTCCTCTCGGATCGTAGAATGAGACATTGAAAGAACAGGCGAACCAACCATGAATCTCTTTCGCACCGCACACTGGTCCAGGCGAGACCTTCTGAAGCAGTCGGGCATTCTCTCCGCCGCCGCTGCTGTGGCTCCTATTTCTGCGAGTGCGGCGGCCGTGGCATCGACGGGGGCGCCGGGCTGCGGGCTGCCGTTGGACTCAGGGACAGCTACAGACAATCTGTTTACCCAGATTGGGGTGAGGCCGATCGTGAACGCGCGTGGAACATTCACGATCATCTCCGGCTCTCAGTCGTTGCCCGAGGTAAAGCAGGCAATGTACGAGGCATCGAAGTATTACGTGCAGATGGACGAGATGATGGCCGCCGTCGGTGCTGAGATCGCGATGCACATGGGTGCGCCCAGCGCCATTGTCACCTGTGGCTGCGAGGCTGCGATCGCATTGGCAACGGTCGCCTGCCGCGTCGGCATGGATCCGGAAAAGTCACAAACGATGCCCTACCTGAAAGAGCACAGCCAGGTGGTTATTCCCAAGTATTCGCGCAACGTATATGACTTTGGCGTGCGTATGTCGGGAGCCGAGATCATCGACGTTGAGACGGAGGATGACCTGCGTGGGAAGCTGAGCGATCAGACCGCCATGATCTATATCATGTCGGGGCCGCGTGCTTTTGAAGAACCGCTTTCCATCAAGACGGTGTGCGCGATCGCGAAGGAGCGGGGTGTTCCGGTGTTTGTGGACGCAGCTGCCGAAGAGCCCATTGTGCCTAACATCCACCTCGCGGCGGGTGCGACGTTTGTGGGCTACTCAGGGGGCAAGTGCATGCGTGGACCGCAGGCAGCCGGTGTTCTGCTGGGACCGAAAGATCTGTGCGAGGCAGCATTCTGGAACGCAGCGCCACACCATAACTGGGGTCGCGCCCTCAAGGTAGGCAAGGAAGAGGCAATGGGCATGCTCGCTGCCGTGCGCCAGTGGTACAAGCGCGACCATGAAGCGGAGCAGAAGACATGGCTGGAGTGGGACAACTACATCGCGAGCGCCGTAAAGGACATCCCGTCGGTGACAACGCAAGTGAACATGCCCGATGCTGACCTATCGAATCGGGCGCCGACGCTCACCATTCGCTGGGATGCGGCGAAGGTGGGTATTACCGGTACAGAGCTTAGCGAGAAGCTCGACCAGGGTACGCCGCGGATCCTCACCGTTGCTGGACAAGGGCGCCGTCCGGACATGATGGCCTCGTCGATCGGCATCATGCCCTACATGATGCAGCCGGGCGACTACAAGATTGTTGCCGACGCGCTTTCGAAGTACATGCGTAATCCGGGCCATTTCGAGAATCCCCCGGTCTACACCGGGCCGACGGCGCAGCTGGCCGGAACCTGGAATGTGACCATCCAGTACCTCCGGGGCGTAGGTAAACAGCAGTTTGTGCTACAGCAGAATGACACCTCTCTTACTGGCGAGCATCTGGGCGAGATCTACAGGGCGCAGCTCCAAGGCAAGGTCGACGCCGACCACGTGATGCTGAACAGCGTAATGTCAGTGCCCGGACACCAGAGAGTACCCTATATCTTCACGGGTGTGCTCTCGGGCGGCACGCTCTCAGGAAGCGTGAAGCTCGGCGAGTATGGCGGCGCGACATTCACTGCCGTCAAAGCTTAGTAAACCCCCCGGATTTCCTGTGGAGCCACGAACAGGAAATCCGGGTCTGCCACTGGGCGAGATGTCCAGCCGGCGACCTTGCTTGAATACTTGCCGTTGCTTGCCGGTTCCGCATTCTCACCTTTTTGTGCATGAGGTACTCATGGTTGGTATCTATCTTCGTCGCCTTGTTGCTTACAGCGCCCTTCTTCTTGCAACAGCTGCCATTGGACAGGAGGGGGGGCGCAGAGTGGCCTTGCCTCCTAACCCTCTTCCATACGATCTTCTCCTCAAGGGCGGCCACGTCCTCGATGACAAAAACCACATTGACGCCGTGGAAGATGTCGGCATCAAGGACGGCAAGATCGCCGCGGTTGCGGCAAATCTGAACCCCAAGGACGCCTTGAAGACCATTGAGATGCAGGGTCTTTACGTGACCCCCGGCTTGGTGGATATTCACGTCCACGTCTTTGCAGGCACGGGGGAGCGGGACTCCTATGCCGGCGATCTCTCCGTCTATCCCGATGGCTTCACCTTTCGCAACGGCGTGACCACGGTTGTGGACGCAGGAAGCTCCGGCTGGAAAAACTTCCCCGATTTCAAAGACAAGATTATCGACCGCTCGAAGACCCGGGTTCTGGCCGACCTGAACATTGTGGGCGCGGGCATGCGTGGCGCTAAGTATGAGGACAACCTCGACGACATGGACGGCACCGTTACCGGCAACTTCGCCAAGAAGTATCCAGGCGTGATTGTCGGAATCAAGAGCGCGCACTTTACCGGCCCGGAGTGGAAGCCCTATGAGCAGGCGGTGATCGCCGGGAACATCGCGAACATTCCCGTGATGATCGACTACGGCGCACGGCGTATTGAGCGGCCGCTGCTGCAGCTCGTCTCGAACTATCTGCGCCCAGGCGACATCTATACCCACTGCTTCTCCGGCCTGCGTGGCGAGCAAAATCCTGAGACCGGTGGGCCCTCCGAAGCTCTGCTGGTGATGCGCAGGCGCGGCATCTACTGCGACGTGGGCCATGGTGGCGGATCGTTCGCATGGACAGTTGCCACACCCATCGTGAAGGGCGGCTACCTGCCGGACTCCATCTCAACGGATCTGCATGTCACTTCAATGAACAACGGCATGAAAGACATCCTGAACGTTGCCGACAAGTTTCTGGCGCTCGGGGAGACGATCCCGCAGGTGATGGCACAAATGACCTCGCATCCGGCTCACGAGATAAAGCAGGACCAGCTTGGCAACCTGTCGGTCGGTTCGGGGGCCGATGTTGCCGCCTTCTCGGTTGAGACGGGAACCTTCGGCTTCGTCGACATGTACAACACCAAGATGATGGGCACCAGGAAGCTGGTCTGCGAACTTACGCTGCGCGACGGCCGGGTTGTTTACGACCTGAACGGTATCTCGGCGGACATGTGGGACGCTACCGGGCACTCGGCAGATCCCAGACAGGCGGCGCGCTGGACGACCTTCACTGAGCGGCCGTTTGGGGCAACGCGAGGGCATCGTTTCCCCTCGTCAACGCCAGTTGGCCAGCCCCCACCGCCCGCTTCCAGGTAGCCTACGAGGGAGGATAATGAGAAAGTAAGCCGGAAAGCATCAAATTAAGAGCAGTAAACGTCAAACCTTAGGGCGATGACTGTCCGGAGAAAGCTCGATGAAGCGGTATTTACCCATCTTCTCTCTTTTTCTTTCCGGATCGCTGCTCTTCGCCGCGGCTGCATCGGCCCCGTTGACGGTGGGTTGGGGAACGCTCAAGACTCTCACCTCCGTGCAGGCAGACTCTCCCGCGCGCGCCTTGAATGACAAGCTGGTTTCCGTTCCCGGCTTCATGGTGCCCCTCGAGGATGACGCCGATGAGGTGACCGAGTTCCTGCTGGTCCCTTTTGCAGGTGCTTGTATTCATGTGCCGCCACCACCGCCCAACCAGATGATTTACATCAAGCTGGATCGCAATCAGAAGGCGAAGATGTCGTTTACCGAACCAATCATGGTGACTGGGCGTTTGCATGTCGCTACTGTGGATAGTCCTTATGGAAACGTCTCGTTCAGTATGGACGGAGACTCGGTGAAGCCCTACGACCAGTAGCGAGCAGAGCGTTGATGGCAACCAATAGCACGGATCCCAGGGCTGCGGTTCACCTGCAAGGGGTTCGGTTCTCCTATACGCCCGGGCGCCCGATTCTATCGATTGAGGAGCTGCGCATCCCGCTGGGACAGAGAATCTTCCTGCAGGGCCCATCGGGAAGTGGAAAGACGACGCTGCTCTCGCTGATCTCCGGCATACTCCTGCCGCAAGAAGGCACGGTCGCGGTGCTGGGGCAGGAGTTGACGCGGATCTCGGCTTCTGCGCGCGACCGTCTGCGTGGTTCGCAGATCGGATACATCTTCCAGGGTTTCAATTTGATTCCTTACCTCACCGTGGCTGAGAACATCGCCTTGCCTTGCGATCTGCATCCTGCGCGGCGCAAGCGGATCATCGCTGCCAGCGTAGCGGAGGAGGTAGCGACGCTGGCCCGGCGGCTGGACATTCACACCCATCTGGACACTCCGGTCACGCAACTCTCCACCGGTCAGCAGCAGCGGGTGGCGATTGCCCGTGCCATCATCGGCTCACCGCAACTCGTCATCGCGGACGAACCGACGTCCTCACTCGATACCGATCGTCGCGATGCATTTCTCGCCCTGCTGACCGAGGTGGTGAGCGAGGCGAAGGCCCGGGACAACGTCCCCATGACGCTCCTCTTCGTCTCCCACGATCGTTCCCTGGCGACCCACTTCGATGAGATTCAATCCCTTGCTGAGATCAATCTCGAAGCCCGAACCGCGGAGGCGGCAGCCTGGTGACTCTGCTCCGCCTCGCCTTCAAATCGCTGCGCGCCCGGGCTCTCACCACAACGCTTACCATCTTCTCCATTGCGCTTTCGGTGATGCTGCTGGTAGGCGTCGATCGCCTGCGGGACGCGGCCCAGTCCGGCTTCTCCGGGACGCTTTCCCACACTGACTTGATCGTCGGAGCACGCGGCGGCGATCTGCCCCTGCTGCTATCGAGCGTCTTCCATATCGGCAACGCCGCCAACAATGTCTCATGGGACACTTACCAGCACTTTGCCCACCACCGGGCCGTTGCCTGGACCATTCCTGTCTCCATGGGCGATTCCTTTCACGGGTATCGCGTGGTAGCGACGGACGATAACTTTTACGCCCATTACCAATACCGCAAGGCCCGGTCGCTGAGCGTAGTACAAGGGCACACGCCGGAGGGCATTTTTGATGCCGCTCTGGGGGCTGAAGTGGCCGCGCGCCTGCATCTGCACCTGGGTGACAAGATCATCCTCGCCCACGGCGTGGAGGCCAAGTCGATCCTGAATCACGATACGACGCCCTTCACGGTGGTTGGAATTCTCGCGCCAACGGAGACGCCGGTGGACCGGGCCGTATATATCACGCTGTTGGGCGATGAGGCCATGCACTTTGGCTGGTCGGGAGGAACACCGCCGGCGATCGGAGAACCGGCGCCGGTCTTCGACCCCTCCAAGCTGAAAGTGGATGAGATCACCTGCTTCCTGCTGGGAACGAAGTCACGCATCAGCACGCTTTACTTGCAGCGCGAGATAGACACTTACAAACCGGAACCGCTGACCGCGATTATTCCGGCCTATACGCTGCAGCAGCTTTGGAGCCTGCTCGACTACGCGGATACGGCTCTTTCGCTCGTCTCGGCGGCGGTCCTGGTGGTGGGGCTGCTGGCCATGCTGATTGCACTTTATACGGCGCTGAACGAACGCCGCCGTGAGATTGCTATCCTGCGCGCGGTGGGGTTGCACGCGCGGCAGATCTTCAGTCTGTTCCTGCTCGAGTCCGTCCTCATCGCGAGCGTGGGAACAGCTACCGGCATTGTCTCTGTATACCTGCTGCTATACCTGCTGCGGAGCACCATCGAGAATCACTTCGGGCTGCCTGTCGCGCTGGTTGGGCTTTCGACGCGGGTCGAACTATATGCCGTGGTGACGGTGCTGGCGGGAGCGCTGCTGGGTACGATTCCAGCCTGGCGCGCGTACCGCAATTCGCTGGTCGATGGCCTGAACGCTCACTAGACTTGTGCCACAGTTGCTGTGCCTTAAAAACCACAGGCGTCGTTTTCCTGACGAAAAAGTCAGTGCAGCGGCCGGAAGGCTTCCTCCGGCCGCTGCACTCGTTTAAAAGATCACCTTGCCCGATAGCTCAAGAATGCGAGCTCCGCTGAACGTGCCCGGCACTTGCTGCACGCCCGTGATAGTACCGAAACCGCTGGGAAAGGCGAGGCATGAGACTGACGCACAGGCTCGGGTTGTGTTGATGTTCAGACCGCTTGAGGAGGAAGTCGCTCCCGATTGGGGATTTGCTCCACTTGGGTGATTGAAGACGTTGAAGGCCTCGGCCCGGAACTGGAACTTCAGCCGCTCCCAGATGCCAAAATCCTTGAAGACAGCCAGATTCTCGTACTGCAAACCAGGACCAAAAAGGCTGTTTCTATGGATATCGCCGTAACCGACAGCCCCCGTCGAGTAGTTGACCGCAGTCTTGTAGGCGGTTTCATCGATACACGACGTAGTCGAATGGGTGAGGCCGACATAGGCGCTCTTCAGACTGCAGTTAGCTCTCTCCGGGTGCACCCAGGACGGACGCTGGAGGCCTTGATCGACGCCTGCCGCGGTCGTGTTGCTGCTCATGGCAACGGTGAACGGCATGCCGGACTGGATATTGACGATGGCGCTGGCATGCCATCCTCCGAGCGTCTCGCGCTCGATCAGGTTCATGCCTGCCAGTGGCGGCATGACATAGGTGAATTCGGCCACCATGCGGTTGCGAACATCCCAGTTCGCATTGCCATAGTCGGCGCCGATGTTGTACTGCTGCGATGTGGTACCGCCGGCGTTCGAGTTGGTGCCGATGTCCATATCATGCGACCAGGTGTAGCTGACCTGGCCGGAAAACCCATGATGTTCCCGTTGCCGCAGAATCGCTGTGAGCGCGTTATAGTGCGAGTACTCATCTTCCTGGAAGACGCGGATGCTGCCGAAGAGTGGGTTGGGGCGTTGCGAGTTGAGTGACTTGACCGTTGTGTTGACGGGATGGATCGGCTCGTTGTCATAGAAGCTGCGATCCAGGTGCAGCGAGTGCGAGCCTAAATATTGCAGCTCAAATGCGGCTCCGTTCCAAAGCGATTGCCCGACGTCTGCATTCCACTGATAGGAGCGCTGTGTCTTAAGGTTAGGCTCTGGCGTGTAGGCAGCGACGTAAGTGCCGGGCGTGCCCGCCACGGGAGCTTTGGTGCCGGCACCCGGGGTCGTATTGGTGAAGGTGATCGGGTTCGCTCCAGTGGTGCTGTAGCTGACCGCTGCGGCGAATGGGTAGTTTGAGGTGAGCAAAGTATAGGTGTTGAGCTGGTTGGCGTTGTAGTAGAACCCGAGACCCCCGCGGATCACCGTCTTATCCGTTACCCGGTAATCGAGACCAAGCCGTGGTCCGTAGTTATCCAGTTGTGCGCTGCCAAACTTGTACCCCGGGGTGGGAGTGTATGTCGCGCCGGAGGTAGCCGTGGTAGCTGGGATGAGGGCGGTTTGAGAATCGTTCAATAACCGGCCGTAGCCGTTAAGGCTGTACGGCGCCGTCGGAAGGTCGTAGCGGAAGCCATAGTTGAGGGTCAACTTGGAAGCTACCTGCCAGTTATCCAGGGCAAAGAAACCATCGCGCCACTCGCCCACTGAACCCTTGATTGTGTCGATCGGGGTAGTGTCGCTGTTGACGTAGCCCAGCACGAAGTCCGCGGCCGAATATCCGGTACTGACAAGTGGTGTAGCGCAAGCCCCCGAAACGCCAGGCTTGCACGAGGTTGCGGAGAAATTGAGCGTGCCAAGAGGGTTGTTTGTGGCTTCGCGGCCGAGGGTTAGACGGCGGAACTCGCCCCCAACGATAATGTTGTGCTTGCCCCTGGAGTAGCTCAACTGGTCATATAAGTCGTAAGTGCGATCATCCTGGAACCAATTGCTGCCCGCATTGCCAACGCCCGTAAAATTAGCGATGGTCACCACGGGAACGCCCGGGTTGTTGTAAAGCGTGTCCCCGGTAAAACCGGGAATGCCGAGGCTGGTTCCGGCATTTTTGAGATCGGCCGTGTACCAGTAGTTCAGGTTTTCCGCGATCAGCTTGTTTACGCCGAATTTCAGATCGTTGATCAGTCTCGGCGTGATGACCTGGGTGTAGCCAATGGCATAGTTCCTGCTGTTGGTCGGTCCGTTTGAAGCATTGGCGGCAAAGTTCGAGCCGTTGACGAAGGTCAGGTCCTGGTAGTAGTAGCGAGCGAACAGCTTCACCTTGTCGCCGATATTTTCGTCAATGCGATCGATGGATTGATGGATAACCAGTTCGCTCGGATAGTCGTTGTTCAGGTTGTTGGCAATGCCTGCCTGGTTGGGAGCTACCATGTAGGTTTCATATTTCTTGGAGATTGCTGCGCTCGGCGTTGCTAACTCGGCTGTTGGAATCTGGTTATTCGGATAAGGCAGGCCGGTGGAAGGATCATAGAGCTGGGGAATGCCGGCGGCGCTGAAGTTGCCGCTTTCCATCGCCGGCGTAAGAACGGAGACGATGCTCGATCCCTGGCCAATCTGGTTGAGTTTCTCGTAGGAGCCGAAGAAGAACGTCTTGTCGCGGCCGTTATACAGCTTTGGGATATATACCGGACCTCCTACCTGGAAGCCGTATTGGTTGTAATGCAGAACCTGCTTCTTGCTGCCTGGAGCGGCAGTAAATACATTGGCATTCAGGGCGGTGTTCTCCACATAGTCGTAGACCGCGCCGTGGAGATCGTTGGTACCGCTCTTGCTGACCAGATTGATGTGGATTCCGAGATACGCGCCGTATTGTGCTGTATAGTTGCCGCTCTGCATCTGGGTTTCGGAGATCATATCCGCAGCCGGGTGATCCGGGGTGGTCGTGATCAGGTTGTTCACGATGGAGACGCCATCGAGGGAGAGGGCGTTCTGAATCTCACGCTGGCCGGCGCCAATGAAGTCTTCACCGGGAGGGTTGCCCTGGTAGTTAGTCGCTGAGCCGATATAGACGTTTGAAGCCAGGGCTGCGATCTCGAGCGCGTTGTGGCCGCTAATCGGAAGGTCTTCTACCGCCCGGGTGTTGAACGTCTCCCCCAGGGTTGCGTCGTCGGTAGACAGCGGTGGCGTATTCGCGGTGACCGTGACCACGTTTTGCACTGAGCCGACGGGCAGCGCGAAGTCAGTCCGGATAGCCTGGTCTATAGGGACGACGACCCCCGTCTTGGTGACCGTCTTGAAGCCGGACTGCTCGGCCGTAATGTCATATGTTCCGGGCTGGATGAAAGTAATCGCGTAGTATCCCGCGCCGTTGGTAACGGCTTGCGATTGAATCTTGGTATTCTCTTCCACGGCGGTTACTTTACTGCCGCTTATGACGCTACCGCTTGCGTCGCTTACGGTGCCGACGAGTGAAGTGTTATTCGCGATCTGAGCCCGGAGAAACAATGGGCTCAACACCAGGACAAGACAAGTAACTAGCGCTTTCTTCATTGTGGGCTCCTATTATCAAATCCTGGCTGGCCAGGAAAATTATGCTAAGACGGGTTTGCATTCTATCTTTGATAGACCAGAACGATTACTGCTCGGAGGGCCCGAGGTCTATCACTTTGGATGGGTCCATTGGACTGCATTTCCAGATAAATGTCATGGGTCGATTGCCGGTGTGCAGTCTAGGTATTTTGTCCTAGACGCATAGCGCTCGGGCCACCGGTGGAGTGCACCAGCCTCCTCTGGAAGTGGCTGAATGCTTTGGGAAACTACGTGCCGTCCCGAAGGGGGACGGCTGAGAGCCAGACTTGTCCAATTTGCCGTGGGAGCCCCCGCATTTATGCGGGGGAAGGAGCGCTTTAGCGCTCCGTGAAAGGCTCTCGACTCTGATCACGCGCTTTAGCGCTGGCAATGCCAAAGCCTCATTAGTCCCTGCGTGATGGAACCGCAGAAGAGAACGCATCCGCTCCGTAGTCCCGCAGGGACGGCTGAAAATTTACCAGGACATGGTCCTGGGGGCTCTCCCGCCCGATGCACGATCTTTCCCCAGCCTCTTTAAGCCACGCTGGACAGAGCTTCCGGGAAGCTCCAATGGGACTTCTATCCGCTGCTCTACCGCGGCTCGGATAACTCTATGACTTTTTATTGTGCTGTTGTACCATGATGCCTCCAGATCTACATCCTGTTCGGCGACTGCATCTTGCATGACCAACTTTGAGTCGATGCACGAATACACCGAAAGCGCAGTTCGCAAGTGAGTACGAAAGACCCCAGGTTTAAAACTCGGCTAGTCGGCTCCCGGCGAATCGAGATCGTAGAAAGCGGAGTTACAAGGCCGATGGGACAGAATGGAATGCCCACGCCTAAGTAATCGCCCCTGTCTTTGCTATAAGGTTTTTGCGGCCTCCGGCTCGGTCCACGCACATGCATCAGGAGAAAACAATGAAATGTTTCATGCGTGTCGTCCTTTCGTTTACGTTAGTCCTTGCGCTTCTCATCCCCGCCTACGCAGCCATTACGGGTACCATATCGGGCACGGTGACGGACCAAACTGGCGCGGCCATACCCGGGGTCACCGTGGTCGCGCAGAATGAAGATACCGGCGTTCAGCAAACCGTCACCACAGACGGCAGTGGCTTCTTCAGCTTTCTCGCGCTGGGAGTTGGAAACTATTCCATTACTGCCTCCCAACCGGGGTTTGAGACCTTTCACGAGACCGGCATCAAGGTGGACGCAAACTCTTCGCTCCGTACCGATGTGCGCTTGAAAGTTGGAGCCACCTTGCAAACCGAAATGGTCCAGAGCAATGCAGTGCAGGTGGAAACCCAGAGCACACAGCTCGGGGAGGTCATTAGCAGCTCGAGGATCACCTCTGTGCCTCTGAATGGCAGATCGTTTACCGATCTCCTTGCGTTGCAGCCCGGCGTTTCCCCCTACAACGCAACCACTGAGGGTGTGGCCACTGGTGTTTCTGGTGACTTGAACCCTGGCAACGTGTCGATCAACGGCGGGCGCGAAGCATCGAACGGCTATATGGTCAACGGCGGCGACGTGAACGACGGCCTCAACAATGGCGCAGCCATCATCCCCAACCTCGACTCCATCTCCGAGTTCCGCATCATCACCAGCAACTTCGACGCGGAATACGGCAACTTCAGCGGCGGTCAGGTCAACGTCGTGACTAAAAGCGGTACCAACTCTTTTCATGGCTCCGGCTTTGAATTCTTTCGCAACACCGATCTTGACGCCGCGAACTATTACGCCCAAGGCCAACGCGGCGCCTTCAACCAGAACATCTATGGTGGCACCGTCGGCGGCCCCATCAAGAAGGACAGGGTCTTCTTCTTCGGCGATTTCCAGGGCACGAATCAGACCGAAGGCGCGACCCAAAATTATCCAGTCTACTCAAACGCCGACCTGACAGGTGATTTGACGGATCAGGCAAGCAATCTGACCGGCGCCGTGTCCAGTACGGGCCTTGCCACCTTGCTCTCCAGCAAACTCGGCACCCCGATTTCTGTGAATGAGCCCTATTACCAGTCCACCTGTACCGGCACTTCATGGACGCCCGGCAGTCTGACGGGATGCGTCTTTCCTGGGGCCGTCATCCCGCAAAAAGCATGGGACCCCGCCGCAGCCGGGATGTTGAAATATATCCCTATCTCTAACACCACCGAGGGCGGTCAGCCTTTCTACGAGACCTCAGCTTTCTCCGAGACGCTGCACGACTACAAGGAGGCGGGGCGTGTGGATGCCAGTTCGCGGTTTGGGACTTTATTTGGCTACTACTTCCTCGATAACTATTCGTTTAATAACCCGTATGCTGGTTCCTCGGTGCCGGGGTTCTCTGCTATCACCACCGGCCGCGCGCAGATGGCCAACCTCGGCTTGACCACGACGCTTAAGAGCAGTGCGGTGAATACTTTCCGCTTTACCTACATGCGCAGCGCTACGCACACCAACAAACCCACCGCTTCGTCCGTGCAGCTGTCTTCGCTGGGCTTTGTCACCCCGTGGGGTCCGGCCGGCGGCATCGACACCATCAACCCGGCGCTGGCAGGCGTTCCCAACGTCAATTTCAATAACTTCAATTTTGGCAATCCCACAGAAACGCAGGCCAAATTCAACAATACTTTTCAGTGGCTTGACAATTACCTCAAGGTGATCGGCACGCACACCTTGGAGTTCGGCGGCAACTATCACTACGACCAGATCATGGAACGTAACAACTATGCCGTCAATGGATTGTTTGCCTTTAATGGCGCTGAGACCGGTCTCGATTTTGCCGACTACCTGATGGGCGACGTGGAATCTGCCGGTGGTTTCGTCCAGGCTTCCTTGCAACTGCTCGACAGCCGCAGCAACTATGCAGCGGCCTTTGCGGAGGATTCCTGGAGAGCCTTCTCCAACCTTACGTTGAACTATGGGCTGCGCTACGAGATCATCACGCCCTGGTATGACACGACCAACAAACTCGAGACCGCAATTCCCGGAGTGCAATCCGTTGTCTTCCCGGGCGCGCCTCTGGGCTATCTGGTTCCCGGTGATCCGGGAGTTGCAAGAACTCTGGCCCCTATCAAATATAACCATTTCGCACCGCGCTTCGGCTTTGTCTATGCGCCCAAGGCCACCGATGGCTTCCTCGGCAAACTGATCGGTGATGCTAAGACCACTCTTCGTGGTGGTTTTGGCCTCTTCTATACCAACATTCAGGATGAGTCAGGATTCATTGAGGTGGGCGATGCTCCCTATGGCGACTACTACTCCAGTTCGTTTCCGGTGATTTTGTCGACGCCTTTTATCGAGCTGACCAACCTGTCTCTTCTGCCCTCCCCGTTCCCCTTTACCTACCCGGCTAAGAACGTATCCGCCAAAAATCCGGATACCACGTTCAACTGGGCCGCCGTTGAACCGATTAGCGGTTCTGCCTTGTACAACGTCCACAACACCGTTCCCTACCTGGAGAGCTACTTCTTCGGTATTCAGCGCGAGGTGGCTAGAAACACCGTGTTTACCGCGAACTACGTGGGCACCCAGGGGCGCCACCAGTTGACTTTTATTGAAGCGAACCCCGGCAACCCCGCGCTTTGCCTCTCGCTCAACGCGGCCGCACTCGCGCCCGGACAGACTCCATGCGGTCCTTACGGCGAGTCGAATGCGTACACCCTCGCTAACGGCACCGTCGTCCCCGGTACACGTCAGGCATTCGGCCTCCCTCTGGGCAGCAATGATTACATGTCCTCAGTTGCCAAGACCAACTACAACTCGCTGCAGCTGAACTTCAAGCACAGCACCGAGTTATGGGACGTGCTCCTCGGCTACACCTACGGGCGGTCCTTTGACAATGGCTCCGGACTGACCGATGTGACCAACCCCATCAATCCGCAACGCAGTTACGGCCTTTCCAACTACGATTTCACTCAATATTTCGTAGGCAGCTACACAGTCCATTCGCCCTTTGACAAGTTTGTCAATGGTTGGAAGAAGCAGCTTGTCGGTGGCTGGGCTATCTCCGGTATTACTAAGTTCGCAACTGGAACCTCAGTCACCATTTCGGAGAACGATGACCGCTCTCTCATTGGCACGGGCGGGGTCGATGAGCCCGACTACACTCCCGGAAAACTGGTCGGCAATCACAATCCAAGGAAGGACCTCCCCTATTTCAATACGTCGCTCTTCACCCAGGAACCGCTCGGTCAGGTTGGTTCTTCCGAGCGCAGGTTCTTCCACGGGCCCGGCCTGGATAACACAGATCTCGCCTTGCTGCGGAATTTCCATATCCACGAAAGCCAGACCGCGCAGTTCCGCGCGGAAGCCTTCAACGTCTTCAATCACGCGCAGTTCAACAATCCCAACGGCAACTGGAACAACACTTCCGCCTTTGGGCTCGTAACCTCGGCAAATGACCCACGCATCATGCAGATTGCGGTGAAGTACCAGTTCTAATGATCATGGGGACAGCCAATGCATTCCATTCTTGCCGGAACCAGAAAGCATACTCTGGATTTATTTCTCTGTGCGGTGGTACTAGGGTCGCTTACCGGTTCGCCCTTGCTGGGGCAGGCGGATTCAAAAGCCGGCTGCACTGTGCAGGCCGCGGACTACCTGGGGTGGAAGGCCGAAGAGCTGGCTAACCAGTGGGTGAAGCTGGAAATTGTTCCCCAACTCGGCGGCCGGCTGATGCAGGTCACGTTCGGTGGCCACGACTATCTTTTCGTGAATCAGCAGCTCAAAGGACAAGTGATCCCGCCTGAGACCGCCGGGCATCATTGGAACAACTACGGCGGAGACAAAATCTGGCCAATGCCTGAAGGGGAACAGGACGAGCAGCACTGGGCGGGCGCAGGCGGAGAGCCTTTGGACAATTCGCCCTTTTCGCTTCAGGTGTTGTCCCAGGGCGAACAATGCACTGTGCGCTTGACCGGCCCGGTGGATCCAGCCATCGGGCAGCAATATATCCGTGACATCAGCATAACCGCCGGCTCGCCAGTCATCTCCTTCCACGCCGTGATGAAGAACGTGACCGGATACCCGCAGACCTGGTCTGAGCAGTCCGTGTCAGAGTACAACGCTGCAGCGCCGGACGACCCCAGCCAGTTCAATCCAAAATTCTGGGGCTTGACTCCGGCGAACCCGGCGAGCGTTTTTCTGAACGGCTATCAAGTGGTGAGCGGGATGGCGCAGAATCCGGCTTATTCGATAGGCGGTGGCCTGTTCCGGCTGCATTGGGGCGATCTAGGCGGAGAAGTCTGGATAGACTCGCCCGCCGGCTGGTTGGCAGTTGTCGATGGTTCCACCGGATACACCATGGTCGAGCGCGCCCACTATCAGCCCACGGCACAATACCCAGGCAAGGCAACCATGCTGTTCTTTACCACTGGCACGCACACTCACAATTCGCCTGCGCCTGCTCACACCGGGCCGCCGATCTATTACATGGAAGCGGAAGTGAACAGCCCGATGATAGAACTCGCTTCCGGCGAAAACTACGCAATGGATACCCAGTGGTATCCCACGCGCATGGGTGAGGATTTCCAAACAGCCACCTACAGCGGTGTAGTCGGCCAGCCACTGGCGGTTGCCGGCACACCGAAGGGCCTGGTGCTTACTGGAGAATTCGGTGTTTTCTATGCAGGTAAGCTGGTTGCGCGGTTTTACAGCCGTGGTGGTGTAGCGCTCGGCTCGGCGACGCTGGACTCGGTGACGCCGTTGCAGCCGATCAAGCTGCAAACCACCGTGCAGGCTTCGGCTGGTACAGCTCGTGTCTCTCTGCATGTGCTCGACCAGCAAGGATTGGACCGAGGGCCGCTGGGCGAAACCCTCGTAAGTCCTCCACCGCCGCCAGATGACAGATCTCAATGGTGAGCAGAAAACAGCCGGCCAATTCCATATTCCAGAGGCTGGAGCGCGGGGACGTTCCTTCTCGGGTAGTCTGGATTTCGCCCCCGCATGGAGCCAACTAGACTAGCCCATCGGAAGGCCGAGTGGAGGGAAGCTTTCAGAACTTCAGCGCATTTTGCTCGTGTTGCTGGCGGAGAGAGGGGGATTCGAACCCCCGGTAGAGGTGTTAGCCCCTACAACGGTTTAGCAAACCGCCGCCTTCAGCCACTCGGCCATCTCTCCGGGCTTTCCCTGCACGGATTATATCCGAAGCTGCGGCCCGGATTTTCTATCGGGACCCAAGCACCAGATCGGCTAGCGATTCCCGCCCACTTCCGCCCCGGTCTTATTTTCTTTGAAGCGATTCACCGCTTCGACCACCTTGGTGCGGGCGTAGGCGGCGTCGTGCCATCCTTTGACCTCCACGCGCTTGCCTTCAAGATCCTTGTAGATGGCAAAGAAGTGCGTCATTTCCTTGAGCATGTGGGGATAAATCTCCGAGTAGTTCCACACGTCGGCGTAGCGCGGATTGTTCTTGCCCACAGCCAGAACCTTCTCGTCCGGCACCCCCTGATCGAGCATTTCCAGCAGGCCGATGGGCCTTACCTGCATCACGCAGCCGGGAAAGCTGGGCGCGTCCACCAGCACCAGCACATCCAGCGGATCGCCATCCTCGCTCAGCGTGGAGGGGATAAACCCATAGTCGCCGGGATAATGCACGGGTGAATAGAGGTTGCGGTCGAGGCGGAAGACGTGCAGCGTCTTGTCGTACTCGTACTTGTTGATGCCCTCAGCCGGAATTTCAATGACCGCGTTAATGACCTCGGGGCTCTTCTCCCCTACCGGCAGTTCAAGATAATTGACCATGGGTTTTCTGTCCTCATGAGATCGGCGCTCCCGGGCGATGACGACAGGCGATGACGACAGCTCCGCAGCCGCTTTATCATAACGCAGGTAGAGAGGGTGTATCGCCGCTCAGGCCTAGAGCGAAAGCTTGGCGATGAGCAAACTGAGCTGCACGGGCTTGGTCCACAAGAGGGACACAAGGGGCTCGTGGTAACCGGCGGACGCCAGCCGGCGCCCGGCTTTCCTGCAGAACTTGGTGGCGTTGTCGCACTTCATGCGTCTTTCTTCACGGAAAGGCGCACACGCGGCTCGGTCCGGCGCAGCGTAGCAGGAAAGCCGGCGTCGCGCGGTCGAACCTAGCTCGGCGATGGCCTTAGAGTATTTCAAGCAGTTTCTCAATCAGTTGGCGGTAGCCGGAGGAGGCAATCACGGCATCCACGCCATTGCGGAATTGCACTAAGCCAACGCCGCGCTGGTAGTCCATCGAGAGGCTGACGATTCGCTCCAGAGCCGTGGCTCGGGCGTCGTCGAGCGTTACCTCGACGCTCGTGGATAGGTGGTCGCGGTGGTTCGTAGCCGGCAGCTTCAATTGAATCCCTCCCCCGAAGAATCAACAAGCAGTCGTGTCCGTTCCACCGCTTGATTCAAAGCATAGCGGCTCACGCGCTGCTGGCTACAACTATTGGGTAACAATCGGCGACATAAAAGTACTCGTGGCTGGTAATGTCCTCGACCCCTCTTGACCGTTGTAGGCCACATTAAATCAACAGGTTAGAGCACTTCTCCTGTTGCTCTTTCCGGGACCGGCGGGGGCTGGAGGGGAACCATCCCTGTGGCGGATACAGCGAAGTGAAAAATGCTTTAGTATCCATTACGGTTTGAAGACGCGGCTCTTGCTCGAGCTGTGCGCGAAAGAGAAGCAAGGAGTTTGTGGATGGCCAGGCCGTTGAAGCGAATCACGATACTGAACTGTGTTTGTTTATGGTTGACACTGATGCTGTTGGCATCGCATCTGGAGGCGAAGGTGACCAAGTCTGAATTCGGCAATATGCCGGATGGAACCAAGGTGGAGATCTACACCCTTGAAGAGGGTGCAATTAAGGCCCGCGTAATGACCTACGGCGCGCGGCTGGTGTCCCTCGAGGTGCCCGATCGCAGCGGCAAGGTCGCCGACATCGTTCTCGGTTACGAGTCCCTGGCGGGCTACACCGCCGATCCCAAGAGCTACTTCGGAGCCATCGTCGGGCGCTACGGCAACCGCATCGCCCATGCCACCTTTACCCTGGACGGCAAGCGCTATCAGCTTCCTGCCAACGACGGCACCAACTGCTTGCACGGGGGAATCAAAGGCTTCGACAAGCTCTTATGGCAAGGCAAAGAAATTCCCCATGGGGTTGAGCTCACCCTGGTCAGCAAGGATGGAGATCAGGGGTTTCCTGGTACGTTGACCGCGCGGGTCCGCTACACGCTGGAAGCGCATGCGCTCAAGATCGAGTACTTTGCCACCACTGATAAGGACACGGTTCTGAACCTGACCAATCACAGTTACTTCAACCTCGCCGGTGAGGGGCAAGGAAATATTCTCAACCACCTGGTAATGATTCCCGCCGACCGCTACACCCCTATCGACTCCAGCCTCATCCCCACTGGCGAGCTGGCCCCTGTTGCCGGAACGCCCCTGGACTTCCATCACCCAACGGCCATCGGAGCCCGCATCAACGATGATAACGAGCAACTAAAGCTAGCCGGGGGTTATGACCACAACTACGTCCTGAACGGCAAAATGGGCATTCTGCAGCAGGCTGCGCGTGTGGTCGAGCCCACCACTGGGCGGGTATTAACCGTGGAAACCACCCAACCTGGACTGCAGTTCTATTCCGGCAACTTTCTTGATGGAACGCTCCACGGCAAGCACGGTCACGTTTATAGCAAGCACGCCGGCTTTTGCCTCGAAACACAACATTTTCCCGACTCGCCCAACCACCCCAAGTTCCCCACGAGCGAGCTAAAGCCAGGCCAAACCTACCACGAGGTAACCATCCTCGGCTTCTCCACCGCCCCCTAAAAACCTTTCCCAACCCGAAGTGACGGGTGTTGAGGGGATCCTCCCATCCGCAAAGCACGGATGTTTTGGATCCTTCCCAGCCACAAAGGACGGGTGCCCCACATCTCGCTTGTGTTTCGCGAGATGTGGGATACCACGGATCTTGACTTCCAGCTCTTTGACGGGGCCTAAGAACTGTTGGGACTGGACGGGTGCCCCGCGTCCGCCAATGCGTACGTGGGCCAAAAAAGACGGGGCGAAGCCCCCACCAGAGTTTTGCAACGAGGATCCGCCCAGATACGCCGTGCGAACACGGGCACCGTTCCCCCTCTCCGGGCCATGTCTTCATCCCAGAGAATCCACCACCGCCGCCCACCGCCCCCCAAATGCTAACCTCAATAATTGAAGGCCAGCATGCCGGAAAGAACCCTACTGCACCAACCCACCACCGAACCCGGTCCTGCTCTTTCCGCCGGCAGCCGCTTCGTGCGAGCCTGCCTGCGCCAGCCGGTGGACCAGACCCCGGTATGGTTCCTGCGCCAGGCCGGCCGCTACATGCCGGAGTACCAGGCCGTCCGCCGTCACCATTCCCTCTTGCAGATCTGCAAGAACCCCGACCTGGCCGCCGAGGTGACCATCACCGCCGCGGAGAAGCTTGACGTCGATGCCGCCATCATCTTTGCCGACCTGCTCTTACCCCTCGAAGGCATGGGCCTCGACTTCGAATTCCAGGCCGGGGAAGGGCCGGTGATTCACCACCCCGTCCGCACCGCCGCCGATGTCGAGGCTCTGCGCATCGACCGTGCGCACGAGCTTGGCTACGTGGCCGAAGCCATACGCAAGGTCGTGGCTCACTTCCAGGATCGCATCGGCATCGTCGGATTCTGCGGGGCCCCTTTCACCCTCGCCAGCTACATGATCGAAGGCGGCGGCTCGCGCAATTACATCTTCACCAAGACCCTCATGTACCGGGAGCCATCCGCCTGGCAGCTCTTGCTGGAGAAGCTAGCATCTGTGCTGGCCGAATATGCGGCCCAGCAGGTGGAAGCCGGAGCCGACGTCATCCAGATCTTCGATAGCTGGGCCGGCGCTCTCAGCCCCGCCGATTACCGTGACTTCGTCTTGCCTGTGACCACCCGTTTAGTGCGCAAGGTGCAGTCGCTGGGTGTGCCGGTGATCTACTTCGGTGTGGACACCGCGACCCTTCTGCCCGCCATGCGCGAGACCGGCGCCGACGTGATCGGCCTGGACTGGCGGGTGCCTCTGGATCAGGCCTGGTCCGCCCTCGGCCACGCGGTTGCGGTGCAGGGCAACCTCGACCCCATCACGCTCTTTGCCGGCGAAGATCTGCTCCGCGAACGCGTCCAGCAGATAATCACCCAGGCCGGTGGCCGCCCCGGGCACATCTTCAATCTGGGGCACGGCATAGTTCCCGGCACTCCAGTCGAGAATGTGCAGCGTGTAGTGCGGTACGTGCGGGAATTCAGCGTAGTCCCCATCACTCCAGGGCCTTCCCATGCCTGATACCCCGTCCCAGCGCCGTGCAGTTCTCTTGCTCGCCCATGGAACTCCCCAGTCGCTCGACGAGATTCCCGAGTACCTGCGCAACATCACCAGTGGGCGGCCCATGCCCGAATCCGTGATCGAGGAGATTCGTCACCGTTACAGTCTCATTGGGTCAAGCCCACTCACCGAGCTCACCATGGAGCAAGGGCGTTTGCTGTCGCAGGCGCTCAATCTTCCAGTCTATGTGGGCATGCGCAACTGGAAGCCCTACATCGCCGAAGTGGTACGGCAGATGCGTGAGGATGGCATTACCTCGGCGGTTGCTATCTGTCTTGCGCCCCAAAACTCGCGCACCAGTGTGGGACTTTATCGCCGCGCTGCCTTTGCCGAAGCCGGGGGCGCCATCGAGATCGACTTCATTGATGGCTGGGCCGACCATCCCCAACTCGCGCAGGCCTTCGCCGAACGCCTGGCCCCGGTGTGGCAAGGCCTATCGGAGCGCATCGGTTCGCGGGCGCCGGTGCTCTTTACCGCGCACAGTGTTCCCTGCAGAACCATCCAGGTACAGCCTCCCGCCGCTACAGGGCAGCCGGCCCCCACCCCGGATATTGGTCCCGACCCTTATCCGGTGGAAGCCAAGCGCACTGCGGCGAATGTGGCCGCGCAGCTCGCCCCCTTGGGCCTCACCGAAGCCGACTGGTTTTTTGCCTTCCAGAGCCAGGGTATGTCGGGTGCTACCTGGATCGGTCCCACGGTAGAGGACACGCTCACCGCGCTCCGCCAGGAAGGTCATTCAGCAGTCGTAATCCAGCCCATCGGTTTTCTCTGCGACCACGTCGAGATCCTTTACGACATCGATATCGGTTTCCGTGATTTCGCCGCCGGCATTGGCCTTGAAGTGGTGCGCCCACAGTCCCTCAACGACTCTCCTCTCCTGACGGCGGCGCTCGAAGACCTGGCCCGGCAAGGCTTCGCTCGCCTCGCTGCGCAGCCTCTCTCCTCCCCAGTCGCCGCGCTATGAGCAATGGTGCAGCTCCACCCAAACGCATCGCCATTGTGGGCGGTGGGATCAGTGGAGTAGCCACCGCCTATCAACTGGCCTGCGATGGAGTGGAGTTCGGTCTTTTTGAGGCGTCAGACCGCCTGGGCGGCATCGTAGAGACGATTCGCCGTGAGGGTTTCGTCATCGAGTGCGGACCCGACTCCTGGGTCACAGAAAAGCCGTGGGCCCGCGAACTGGCGGTGGAGTTGGGTCTCGAAGACCAGATCATCGCCTCCAATGATCAGTGGCGGCGCACTTTTGTGCAGCAGGGCGGTGAGCGTGTCGCTCACCTGGTCCCCATCCCTGACGGCATGCGCATGATGGTGCCGGCCAAGTGGGGCCCGCTGCTGGAATCGCCGCTATTCACCTGGCAGGCCCGGCTTGCCTACCTGCGGGAGCCAAAACGCGCCCTTGAGCTCAAGGCATCTGCTCCAGCTCATGACGAATCCGTAGCCGGCTTTGTGCGTCGCCACTTTGGAGAAGAAGTGGCCCACACCATAGCGGGTCCGCTGCTGGCTGCCGTCTTCGGAGGCGATATCGCACAGCTCAGTGTGCGCGCTGTTATGCCTGCCTTCGTCCGTATGGAAGCGGAGGAGGGCAGCTTGATCCAGGCTCTGCAGCGGCGCGCGCAGCAGACCTCTCAACCCATCTTCACCACTCTCACCGGTGGGCTGGAGACGCTGATCGAGCGCATGGTTTCGAAGCTGCCGTCCGCTTCTTTGCGCTTGCGCCAGCCGGTGTTGCGGATCGAGGAGGATCTCGGGATTTGGAAGCTGATAACCGCCGGCGGTGAGGATCGTTTTGATGCGGTCGTCTTGGCCACCCCGCTGCACGTCACCCGAGCATTGCTGCAGCCGCTTGGTCAGGGGCCCCGCATGGCCGGCTTCCTGCCCCAACACGCCACCTCGGCCATCGTGGTGGCGCTCGCCTTCGCTCCTGCCCAAGCGGCGCGCATGCGCATCCCGCGCGGTTTTGGCTTTGTGGTTCCCCAGGCTTCGGGAGGGGAAAGCGGGCCCTCGCACCAGCTGCTGGCCTGCACCTTCGTGGATCAGAAGTTTCCCGGTCGCGTCCCCCAAGGGGCAGTGCTCTTACGGGCTTTCTTCGGCGGCCACGCCGGCGAAGCGCTACTGGGCGAAGCGGACGATAGGCTCATCGAGCGCGCAAGGTTACAACTGAGCCGCGTCCTTGGCCCCTTGCCGGAAGCGTCGGAAACGGTGGTGCGCCGCTGGCCACACTCCCTGCCGCAATATGCCGTCGGCCATCTGGAACGCATGGCGGAGCTGGAATCGCTACTGAGCGCAATGCCCGGTCTTCATCTCCTGGGGAGCGCGTACCACGGAGTGGGATTGCCCGATCTTATCCGTCAGAGTCGTGCCACGGCTCGTGTATTCGCTGGGCAGCCACACCCGGCTCTCTCCAGCTGACGGAATGTCGCAATCTGGCATTCGTCTTCCAATTTGGTAGGAGCAAAAAGATACCCGGCAATTCCATCCTGCTGGAATCGGTTGCCTTGGCGCCGTAGCACGACGGTCTTATGTTGTGAAAAATTAAGAGAGCGTTGCTGACTTGCCGATATGTCAACTACTAGCTCTACTTCTTACCGAGCTTGCATCTCTCCAATAAGACCAGAATGATTAAGCCAAACCAGAAAGTCGTCATTGTCGGGGCCGGTCCAGGTGGCCTGGCCGCTACTATTTTGCTAGCCAAGTCTGGTGTCGACGTCACCGTCGTGGAACGGCGAGAGGTTGTCGGCGGCCGCACCTCCACCATGGAGAAGAACGGTTTCAAATTCGATACCGGCCCAACCTTCTTCCTCTACCCCAAGGTGTTGCGCGAGATCTTTTCTGCCGCCGGCAGGGACCTTGATGAAGAAGTTCCCATGTACCGGCTGGATCCCCAGTACCGCCTGGTCTTCGGCTCGGGCGGAGAGCTGCTGGCTACGCCTAATCTCGAGCGCATGGAGCGGGCCATCGCCCGGCTCAGCCCGGACGATGCTCGCGGCTTCCACCGCTTCTTCTGTGACAACCGCAACAAGCTGGACAAATTTACCCCTTTTCTGGAGTCGCCCTTCGAGAGCTGGAGGGATCTGGCCAAGCTCGATATGCTCAAGCTCCTGCCCCTCCTGCGTCCCTGGCGCTCGCTCGATTCCGACCTGCGCAGTTACTTCAAAGACGAGCGGATTCGTCTTGGCTTCAGCTTTCAATCCAAGTATCTGGGTATGTCGCCTTTCACCTGTCCCAGCTTATTTAGCATTCTCTCTTTTCTGGAATACGAGCATGGAGTTTTTCATCCGCTGGGTGGTTGCGGCGCGGTCACCAACACCATGGCTCGCATTGCCCAAGAACTGGGCGCTCGCGTGTTGCTCAACGAGCCGGTAGAAGAAATGATTTTTACCGGCCGCAAGTGCACCGCGGTGCGCACCGCGAACCGTACGCTGCCCGCCGATGCCGTGGTGGTCAACGCGGACTTCGCCCAGGCCATGCAACGCCTGGTGCCCAACAACATTCGTCGCCGCTGGACCGACAGCAGGATCGAGAAGAAGCGCTTCTCCTGCTCTACCTTCATGCTGTATCTGGGCATTGAAGGGCGTTATGACGAGGTCTCCCATCACACCATCTACCTGGCAAAGGATTACCGACAGAACCTGCGCGACATAGAAGAGCTGCACCAGCTCTCAGAGGACCCGTCTTTCTATGTGCAGAATGCCTGCGTCACCGACCCCTCTCTGGCGCCCAAGAAGATGAGCACGCTCTACGTCCTGCTGCCGGTGACGCACGAGCATCGCAATGTTAACTGGGACGCGCAACAGGCGCGCTTTCGGTCGCTGGCCCTGCAGCAGCTGGAAAAGATCGGCATCAAAGACCTGGAACGGCGCATTCGCTTCGAGAAGGTGGTTACGCCGGCCAACTGGCGAACAGAATTCGCCCTGCACCAGGGCTCTACCTTCAGCATGGCGCACAATCTAAGGCAGATGCTCCATCTGCGGCCGCACAACCGGTTTGAAGACCTGGACCGCGTCTACCTGGTCGGCGGTGGCACCCATCCCGGAAGCGGCTTGCCGGTGATCTTCGAATCGGCCCGCATCACCGCCCGGCTTCTCCTAGAAGACCTGAAGGTTGAGCCCCAGTGGGACGCCGCTCCGGCGCTGGCCGAGGCCGCCGTGTACGAAGCTGCGTCGTGAAATGGCGGCAGGGTGCACAATCAACAGTATGTTGCTGAAGATACAGCGCAGCCCCGTTTCTGACCAGCCATCGCTGCCCCAGTCCGATGCGCTTAGCTCCGCGCGGGCAGCGCAGCGCTTGTGGGCAGAGAATAGATTGCGCGCGCGTCTGGTCATTCTGCGCCGGGCACGGCACCGCATCGCGGCGACCGCGGTCGAAATTGCGCGCAGTGTGCCAGCTCAGCAGCCTGGCGCGCTTCATCGTACCGTGGCTGATACGTTAGTCTCTGAGGTGCTGCCGCTGGCGGAGGCCTGTCGCTTTCTAGAGCGCGAAGCGCGCTGGATTCTCGCCCCTCAGCGGCTCAGCACTCACACTCGCCCCTTCTGGCTTCGTCGGGTGACTGCGGAGACTCGCCGCGAGCCACTCGGCGTGGTGCTCATCATCGCTCCTGCGAACTATCCGCTGTTCCTACCCGGCGCCCAGGCATTGCAGGCGCTCGCCGCCGGCAACGCCGTCCTGTGGAAGCCGGCGCCCGGAGGAATGGCCGTGGCAAAAGCACTCCGTGACGTCCTGGTGGGTTGCGGCCTCGACCCCGCTTTGCTGCAATTACTGGAAGAGTCGTCCCAAGCGGCCGCCGATACCATCGCTGCCGGCGTGGATAAAGTCTTCCTCACTGGCTCCGCTGCTACCGGCACCGCCGTTCTTATTCAATTAGCAGCGCATCACACGCCCGCGGTCATGGAACTCTCCGGCTGCGATGCGGTCTTCGTGTTGCCCGGCGCTGCAGTGGCTCGTGTAACCGCCGCACTGGCTTTTGGACTGCGGTTCAACGGTTCCGCCACCTGCATGGCGCCGCGCCGTCTTTTCCTGGTAGGCGAACATCCTGGCTTGGTGCCGGCGATGCTGGATGAGTTCAAGAATCTCCCTGCCGTCGCCTTGCCCGCGCGCACCCAGACTCAGCTTGCTGAGCTGCTCCAAGACGCCCAGCGTCTGGGAGGCTTGCTGCTGATGGATGGGTCGGTCGAAGAACTTCGCTTCGCCGTGATCTGCAGGGCGACGCCTGCCATGGGCATTGCGCAGAGCGATATCTTTGCCCCCGTGCTTTCCATCTTCGATGTGCCCGACGTGGCCGCCGCAATCGCCGCCCACGCCCCCTGTCCGTACGCGCTCACTGCAGCCATCTTCGGCCCGGAGAGCGAGGCGCGCGCTCTGGCTTCGCAGCTACCGGTTGGCACTGTACTGATCAACGACCTGATTGTCGCCACCGCCGATCCGCGGGTAAGTTTCGGCGGCCGAAAAGCAAGCGGCTTTGGCCTCACCCGCGGCCGCGAAGGTTTGCTCGAAATGACGGCGCTCAAGACAGTCGTCGTGCAGCACAGCCGCGGCCTGCGCGCTTATCGTCCCACGACGCCGGATCATGAGCCGTTCTTCGCCGCTTACCTCCAGGTTGTTCACAGCGGCAGCTGGCTTGCTCGTTGGCATGGACTGCGCCGGCTCTTACGCGTTGCATCCAAGCTCAAATGAGGAGAAACCCAACATGCGTGTGGCCGTGATCGGTTCAGGATTAGGAGGACTTTCGGCCGCTTGCACCCTGGCTGCGCGCGGCTACGAGGTGGAGGTCTTTGAGAAGAATCCATGGCTTGGCGGCAAGGCGGCGGTATTGGAGGAGCATGGTTTTCGCTTCGATATGGGCCCCACGATTCTGATTCAGCCCTCGGTGCTGCGGCGTATCTTCTGCGAAGCCGGGCGCAACATGAGTGACTATCTCGACATGGTGCGTCTCGATCCGCAGTGGCGTTGCTTCTTCGATGGCGGTACGGTTTTGGATCTGAAGGACAACGTTCGTGAGATGGCCGCATCGCTCGAGGGCAGGGAACCGGGGCTGGGCGCGCGCTTCACTGCATTCATGGAGCTATCCGAAAGGCTGCACACCATCTCCGATAAATTTTTCTTTTGGAAGTCGGTGGGCTCGATGCGCGACACCTTCGACATCGGCGGCAGCTTCCAGCTCTCGGTGCTCAAGGATGTTCTGAGCATGCGCCTGGGACAGAGCGTCTCTGGAACCATTCGCGAGTTCATCAAGGATCCGCGCCTGGCCCAGATGCTCGATCACTATGTACAGTACGTGGGCTCGTCGCCCGATAACTCTCCGGCCATCCTATGTTCCATAGGTCACATGCAGGCTGAACAGGGCATCTGGTACCCGAAGGGAGGCACGCGCGCTGTGCCCCTGGCGCTGGTTCGTCTGGGCGCAGAGCTAGGTGTGCGCTATCACACTTCGATCGAGATCAGGCGCCTGCTCGCCGAAAACGGCGCCATCACCGGTCTGGAGACAAGCCAAGGGGAGCAGCATCGCTTCGACGCCGTGGTCTCGAATGAAGACGCGGTGCGCACCTATCGCGAGCTGCTCGGCGGTACGGTTGCCGATCGCTTCGACAAGCGCCGGGAATACGAGCCTGCGTGTTCCGGTGTGGTGCTCTACCTCGGTCTCAATCGGCGCTACGAGCACCTGGCGCACCATGACTTTGTTTTTTCCCGCGATCCTCACGAGGAGTTTCACCACATCTACGACCTTGCCGATCCTGCGCCTGACCCGACCTGTTATCTCGCCTCCACCTCGCTTACGGATCCGACGACAGCGCCTGCTGGAGGCGATGCGCTTTATGTGTTGGTGCATACCCCGTTCTTGCGTCCCAAACACAACTGGACAAAGATCTTTCCCGCGTATCGCCAGGTGATTCTCAACAAGCTCAAGCGCACCGCCGGTTTGGTCGATATAGAAGAGCGCATCGTCTTTGAGCGTGCGCTCACGCCGGTCGACATTCTTGAGCGATACCAGGTTTTGAAGGGAGCGATCTACGGCATCTCCAGCCATGGCCGTTGGAATGGAGCTTTCAAGCCAGCCAACGCCAGTCCTGACCTGGAGGGTCTCTACCTGGCGGGAGGGGCGGCTCATCCGGGACCGGGGATGCCGATGGTAATGATGAGCGGTTGGATAGCCGCCGACGCGCTCGATCAGCACTATCGTGGAGCGGAGGCCGCTGTCTCCGCGCGCGAGCAAGCAGAGCACCTTCTGGCCAACGCGTAGAGCGTAGAGACTGTATCGGGAATCGGACGGATCTTCGAACCCGTCTCGAAATGTCGGTCTGAATGGACGGGTGCCCCAGGTTCGCCAAGGCGTACCTGGGCCAAAAAGACGGGGCGCAGACCCTCGACTGCTTTGAAGAGGTAAGTACCGGTGAGTGGTTCAGAGAAAGCATTGGAAACAAATCGTTCTCGGCCCACGTACGCCCCACGGCACGCCGGGGCAGGTGGTGCGAACGTGGGGCACCCGTCCATCTCCTTAGGCATTTCTGAGCGGGGAAAGGGCGATGCGGACAAATCTGTTCTGGCCCGCCCGTCGCGCCGCATGCTGGCATTCTTCGCCACTTATCTGCAGTGGTACATTGGCCGCCACTTTCACGCCATGCGCCTGGCCAACACGGACCGCTTTCCCAACGCCAACGGACCACTGATTATCTACGCCAATCATGCCTCCTGGTGGGATCCGCTCTCTTGCCTCGTGCTTTCGCGCCACCTTCTGCCCCATGCCAATCACTACGGCCCCATGGACGCCGCCTCGTTGCAGCACTACGGAATGCTCCGTAAGCTGGGCTTTTTCGCGGTCGAGAATGGAACACCCCGCGGAGCCGCTCAGTTCCTCCGCGCTGCGTGCCAAATCCTCTCCACGCCCAACTCCGTTCTCTGGCTCACCCCCGAGGGGCGCTTCACCGACACGCGCACTCGCCCCGCGATCTTCCGTCCCGGCCTGGCGGCATTGGTGGCGCGGACCGGCGCTTGCACCCTGGTGCCTCTGGCCCTTGAGTACACCTTCTGGGATGAGCGCCTGCCGGAAATACTGATCTCTTGTGGCGAGGCGATCAAAATCTCCGACGGCCAGTTGCACACCGCCGCGGAGTGGAGCGACCAGCTCACTGCCGCCCTGGCCGCAACCCAGGACGAGCTTGCCGCGCTGTCCAAACTACGCGATCCCGCGCTCTTTACCACCGTCCTCTCCGGCAGGGTTGGCGTGGGTGCCGTTTATGACGCATGGAAAAGGTTTCTTGCCCTGCTGAGCGGACGCGTGTATCAAGGAAGCCACGGGAGCATACGCCGCTTATGAGTACTACCTGGCTCGTCGGACTCGCCTTCTGCTGCGCGACCGTGCCTGCCGTGCTCTGGGTGTGGAACATGCTGCTTTATCGCGAGCCTGGTGGCAGCAGCTGTGCAGAAATGGGACATTGCGTTTTGCCGGATGCCGTCTCGGTGCTCATCCCCGCCCGCAATGAAGAACGAGTCATTGCCGCATCGCTTACCAGCCTCCTCGCCTCGCGCGGAGTCCAGATCGAGATCATTGTGCTCGATGACGCCTCCACCGATCGCACTGCGGAAATCGTACTCAGCTTCGCCGCTAGCGATCCTCGCGTACGGCTCGAGTCTTCGCCTCCGCTGCCGGGCGGCTGGAATGGCAAGCAACACGCCTGCTACGCGCTCGCGGCCATGGCCCGCCACAACATCCTCTGCTTTCTCGATGCCGACGTGCGTCTTGCTCCCGAAGCCCTCGTCCGTATGTCCGTCTTCCTGGTGCGCTCCGGCTCTGACTTGGTCAGCGGCTTTCCCCGCCAGGAGACGGAGACTTCACTGGAGTGGCTCTTGCTGCCGCTGATTCACTTCGTGCTGCTTTCGTATCTGCCGCTGGCTGGCATGCGCGCCTTCTCTGCGCCCGGCTTCGCGGCCGGCTGCGGGCAATTCCTCATGGTGCAGCGCGATGCCTATCGCAAGACTGGCGGCCACGCGCAGATCCCGACTACGATGCATGACGGACTGCTGCTGCCGCAGCTCTTTCGCCGTCATGGTCTGCGCACCGATATTGCTGACCTGACTCATCTTGCCACCTGCCGCATGTATCACAACGCGTCCGAAGTTTGGCACGGTCTGGCCAAGAATGCCACCGAAGGGATGGCTTCGCCGGCGCGGATCCTGCCTTTCACCTTCCTGCTTTTCTGCGGTCAGATACTTCCTTTTCTTCTCAGCCTTTTGCTGCTCTTCCACGGCATGCCGGGACAGGTCGCTCCCGGGTTGTACAGTAGCCTCGGACAATCGCTCATTCTGGCTGCCCTGGCAGCGTCTTTTGTGCCCCGCCTGCTTTCCGTTTGGAAATACCGCCAACCCCTGCTCAGCGCTTGCCTTCATCCGCTGGGCGTCGCTATATTGCTCACGATTCAGTGGTATGCCCTGCTGCGCAAGATTGGGGGGCAACCAGTTACCTGGAAAGAGCGTGCGTATCGCGTAGGTTAGGCAACCGTTCCCCTCCGCAGGGCATTTCAATTCTAATGCTGGGATCGTCGCTTAAGCTCTGTCTCCTGCTGGCCGTAGTCCTATTGCATCCGGGTCGAGCCAGCGGCCAGCGGAACAGGAACGCAGCCTTCAAGCAGCGTCTGGCAGAGGCACGTCAGCAGTATTTTGCCGGCCTTCAAGGCGATCGCGCGGCCGCGGCAAAAGCTCATGTCAGTTTCGCTGCATTGTCGCGTGATTTCCCTGGCGATCCGCTGGTGGAGGTCTACAGCGGCAGCCTGGAGCTTTTGGATGCCGCCCACACCTGGGTGATTTGGGACAAGCGCAAGCTGGCCAATGAGGGTCTGGGAAAAATGGATCAGGCGGTCAACCGGGCGCCCAGTGATTTAGAAGTCCGCTTCATTCGTGCCGCGTCCGACTGGCATCTTCCGTTTTTCTTCAAACGGCGTGCCCAGGCGGAGGATGATTTTGCATTTATCGCTCCGCGGGCCGAGGCCGCGGTGAAGGCATCCACTCTGCCGCCCGAGTTGGCGGCCGCATCCCTCGACTATTACGGCCAAGTCCTGATTGACCGCAGCGACAATCACGGTGCCAAACAAGCCTTCGTAGCCGCGGTTCGCATTGATGGTTCGAGTCCGGCCGGCCGCGACGCACTGAAGCGCCTGCGCACCGAATAGCAAACTGCAGATCTATCGGCTTCGCTCGGAGGCTGTGACTTTTTTGATTTCTTTCATAATTTTGGTGGTTGGAAAGCTATGAAGAGCATGGGCTAATAAGCATCGTCGGGGTCCTTCGACTGCGCGCCATAAACCCTCTGTTAAGCGATAGATCTGCGAGGCCCTTCGCTCCCACGGCACGCCGGGACAGGCAGGATGACGGCCTTGTGGGAGGTTTAAACAACAGTCTGGACGCGCTGCCTTACACTTTGTCATCCCGCCTGTCCCGGCGTGCCGTGGGAGCGAAGCCGAGGTACCTGCAGTATCCGCGATGTCAACTTCGAAGCCGAATCTTGGACCTAAACAAATTTGTCATCTCGCCTGCCCCGGGGTGCCGTGGGGCTTGAGTGGGCTGCCACAGCACTCAACGAGAAGGGCTCTTAAGCGGCTTGCGCGCAAAGTAATAAAGCGAACCGGCCAGCAGGACAAACATCAACACCGACACCCAATCGTGATGCAGGGGATTAGTCGCCGGTAGCAGCAGCACATCCTCCTTGCCCACAGCAGTTTCATAAAGCTTCAGCGCGACGCCCATCAGCCCCACGATGCCGCCGGCCGCTATCAGGCCGCTGGCGTAGAGCGATCCCGGACTGATCTCGCTCTCCGTCTCGATCGTGTCTCCGCGCGCTTTCTCCACTGCGCGATCGATCATCCACCGCACCACGCCGCCGGCGAAGATGGCGAGTGTGGTCGCGATCGATAGATACGCGCCCACCGCGAAGGACAAAGAACGAATCCCCAGCAGTTCCACCGCGATGACCAGAAAAACTCCCAGCAGCACCAGACCCCAGGGCAGCTTGCGGCCCAGGATTCCATTGACCACCGTGGCCATCAGCCGCGCTTGCGGCGCCGCGGCCTTCTCGCTGCCAATTCCCTGGATCCACTGCACTTCAATCTGTCGCGTCTGAGGATTGTAGAGATACTTGCCGTCCGCCAACTCCGGTGAATTGAGCGCGTTCAGCAACACATAGCCATTGCCCGGACGGGTGACGACAGTCTTATCGCCCTGGATGACCCGAATCTGCGCCTGATGAAAGTGCTGCTCCTCGATCTGCACTCCGCTATGAGCGACAGCCAAATCCCACGGCCTCGCGGTCTGGTGGAACTCCGCCAGCCCCTGGTTCATCAACTGCAACGTCGCCCCGATGGCCAGCGTCGAAACGCAGGCCCCGACCACCAGGGCGATCTGCTGCTTGCGCGGCGTTGAGCCGACCAGGTAGCCGGTCTTGAGATCCTGCGAAGTATCGCCTGCATTCGCGGCCGCGATGCACACCAAGCCGCCGATAGTGATGGCCAGCGCGCCGAACGCAGGCGCCGTCCATCCATTCACCAGAAAAATCGCCGAGGTCGCCATGAGCGTGGCGATGGTCATGCCCGAGACAGGATTCGAAGAGCTGCCAATCAACCCCACAATGCGGGAAGAGACGGTCACGAAGAGAAACCCGAAGATGGCCACCAGCACCGCGGCGGCAAGATTGGCGAGCCAGCTCACCTGGGCTCCGGGTACCGGTTTAAAGGTGAGGAAGAAAAATATCATCAAGACCAGAACCACGGATCCGCCGACCACCACGCTGAAGGGCAGATCCTCTTCGGTGCGCAGCGGAGCGCTCTGAACGCCGCCACTCTGGCGCAGGTTCCCGGCAGCAGCGCGCAAGGCGCCAAAGATCGTCGGCATGGTCTTGATCAGGGTGATGAGCCCGGATGCTGCGACCGCGCCTGCGCCCATCGGCCGGATGTAGGAAGCCCAGAGATCGCTGGGAGACATCTGGGCGATCGGCTTGGTTCCGGGATAGATCGCTTCAGGGAAATGAGAACCAAAGAAATAGATGGCAGGCATAAGAACCAGCCAGGAAAAGACACCTCCGGAAAAAAGCAACCCGGCAATTCTGGGCCCAATGATGTAACCCACGCCGAGGTATTCGGGAGTGACATCGGCACGGATCGCGGCACCTTTCAGCCACTGTGGCTGATAGTCGGGCGTGCCCGGCCACACGCCGAGGAGATTTTCATTCTGAAACAAGGTGTAGATTCCACCCAAACCGAGACCCAGAAACACCCGCCCAGCGAAGGAACCTCCGCGCTCACCCGCCAGCAGGACATCGGCGCAGGCCGTGCCTTCGGGATAGGTGAGCCGGCCATGCTCCTCGACAATCAATTGTCGCCGTAACGGGATCATAAAGAGCACGCCCAGCAGTCCACCCAGCAGCGCCAGGATAAATATGCGCGAGTACTGGAGGTTAAAGCCGAGAAAGATCAGCGCCGGCAAGGTGAAGATCACGCCGGAAGCGATCGACTGCCCTGAATTGCCGGTGGTTTGAACGATGTTGTTTTCCAGGATCGAGGCCCGGCCGAACGCCCGCAGGACGCTGATCGAAAGCACCGAGATGGGGATCGAAGCCCCCACTGTCAAACCCGCGCGTAGGCCGACGTAGACGGTCACCGCGCCAAAGAGCAGTCCAAAAATGCAACCCAGCACCAGCGCGCGGGGGGTCAGTTCAGGTCGCGTCTCAGTAGCAGGGACAAAAGGTTGAAAACCTGGTGGGGTTGCCGGCACTCAGTGTTCCTCCATGTGTGGGCCCGGATTCCTGTAACTGGCCTCAACAAGCAGCCGTCCGTGCGGCTTTCTTTAACGGAAAGCCGCATGAAGTTCGTTGGCCTCACCGAGCCCCACAGGAAATCCGGGATTGCAAACAACTGTATCTCGACTCGCTGGAATCCGCTTTAATCTAACGTATGACCCTCCGCAAGCTGCTCGCCTACGGCGCTATTTATTTCTTTTGGGGTGCGTCGTTCCTGGCCATACGGGAGGTGGTTGCGGTGACTCCACCCTTCTTTGCGGCTTGTTTCCGATTTCTATGCGCGGGTGCGATTCTCTATGGCTACAGCCGCTGGCGCGGGATGCCGCAGCCCACCCGGCGGCAGTGGATGGGTACCGCTGTCCTTGGCCTCGTCATGTTTGCCGGCGACTACGGTTGCCTTTTCTGGTCGGAGAAAGAGGTGCCTTCGGGCCTGGCGGCAGTGATCGCCGCCACCATTCCGGTCTGGGTGCTGCTGGCGGAGTGGTGGTTTTCCGGTGGGAAACGGCCCAACGCGAAGGCGCTGGCCGGCATTGTTCTTGGCATTTCGGGGGTCATTGTGCTCATGATTCCCACCGGCTTTCACCACAGTAGCTTCAGTACCTCGGCACTCGTTCTGCTGCTGGGCTGTTTCTTTTGGGCGGGGGGGACCATCGCCAGCCGCCATCTCGATTTGCCGCGGCAACTCAGCATGAGCTCCGGACTGCAGATGCTCTGGGGAGGAACCTTTCTCTTTCTGCTTTCCGCCGGCACCGGAGAGCTGGGCACGCTGCCGCGTCTTTCCCGGCAATGGAATTGGCATCTTGCGTTCTCCATGGGCTATCTCGTCCTCTTCGCATCCATCATTGCCTTCAGCGCCTATGTCTGGCTTATCAAGCAGGATCCCGTGACCCGCGTCGCCAGCTATGCCTACGTGAACCCCCTGATTGCGCTGCTGCTGGGGTCATGGCTGGCGCACGAGCGGCCTACGCCATTGCAGTACATGGGAGCCGCGCTGGTGGTGGCCGGCGTGGCTTCCACCATCGCCGGCAAACGGGTTGCGGCGCGTGAAACCACGCAGAAAGCCGCTTTAACATAGGCTGGCGTTTGGCCTTGACTTGCCCGTATACTCTACCCATCGGCGGCAGGGCAGCTGCGAGCCTCGCCGGCCGGCTGTGAGGTGCGTCTTTCCTGGTCAGAGCATTTCCCTGACTTCCGACGTCCCGCTGGCGCAAACTTCGGTTTGGCGGGCTGTTGTGCGTGTGCTGCGAAGTCCCGCGGACAGCCTTTCTTGTGCATTGTTTCCCTGCTCCTGCGCCCTGTGTGGCCGTTCCCTCCTGCGTCTTACCCGCGTCCCCATCTGCGATTTCTGTTGTACCCGACTCCGTCCACAAACAGGCTCCCTCTGCGCTTGCTGCGGAGAGGATCTGGGCATTGCGAACCTTTCCATTGCGCCGGAGGGTGACCATCCTGATTCCCAGTTCCTCTGCCAACCCTGCCGCTTAGCTGCTCCTGCATTTGTGAAAGCAGTGGCCTACGGGGGCTACGAGGGCGAGCTTCGCTCGCTGGTTCATCTGCTCAAGTACGAGGGTATGCAGCCCGTCGCCCGGCGGCTGGGGAGGCTGCTGGCGGATAGCCTGCAAGTTTTGGCCTCGTCCGCGGACGCGCCCCGGCAGATGCTGGTGATCCCGGTGCCCATGCACCCGGTCAAGCAGCGCCGGCGCGGCTTTAACCATGCGGAACTGTTGGCCCGCGCGGCCATGGCGGAGATGCGCCGCCGGCATCCTCAACTTGGATTGCATCTGGAAACCAGCTTGCTGAAACGCGTGCGCGTTACGGTGAGTCAGGCAGGCCTGACTACCCACCAGCGCCGGCAGAATCTGCGTGGCGCTTTTTTTGCGCCCAAACCGGGCAGACTGGCTGGACAGCACGTTTTGTTGGTCGATGACATTTACACCACCGGGGCCACGGCCCGGGCCTGCAGCCGGGTGTTGATGAATGCCGGCGCTGCCTCGGTCCGGGTGGCGACGGTTGCCCGCGCACAGCGTGAGGGAGTCGCTTCCTGGGATCCCAGTTTCTTGCAAACTGTGGGCTTGCAGGCGGCCGGGTAAGGTTTGGAAGGTACGTAACGGAGGATCAAGATGTCTTTGGGAAAAGCCATGATCCACGCACGCAAGCCGAAAGCAAACGCGCAGGGCCGTGCGCTGCCTAAGGAACCTGTTGAGCCGCATGAAGGGTGGCCGGGTCAACGGGTTTCTTCTGCCTACACCATGCAAAAGCCGGTGCTGGTGCTGAATGCATCGTACGAACCAATCAATATCTGCGGTGCTCGCCGGGCGCTGATCCTGGTGCTCAAGGGCGTGGCCAAGACGGAGGAGGAACAGGGCGCGATTCTGCATGCCGCGTTGTTGCGCATTCCCATGCCTTCGGTCATTCGCCTGCTCGAATATCGCCGCATCCCGCACCAGACGCGCGCTCTGTCGCGCAAGAACATTCTGCTGCGCGATCGCAACAGCTGCCAATACTGCGGAGTCGTTCTGCCGGCGGGAGAGCTTACGCTGGACCATGTTATGCCTCGTTCGCGCGGCGGCCTCTCCACCTGGGAGAACCTGGTTGCGTGCTGCCACTCCTGCAATCGCAGAAAAGGCAATCATCTGCTGAGCGAGCTCAGCGACATCAAACTGATGCGCGAGCCTCGCCCCTTCTCGCTGCACACCAGCCGCCATATCATGCGCATGATCGGCCACTCCGACCATAAGTGGCGTAAATATCTTTACTACTAAGAGTCGTGGATTCCCACTCAAGCCAAAAGACGGCTTGACCCCGATTTCCTGCCACGCCGCCCTAGCGAGGTTCGCGTGTGCGCCTTTCATTAAGGAAAGGCGCATGGAGTGTATCAACGCCCACAAGCCTCCGCAGGAAATCGGGGCAAATGGGCCACCCAGCCTTCGTTGCTCGGAGAGAAATTTGCGAATTAAGCGAACTATGCTAACTAAGTCCTTGGCTTAGGTCTTCCAGCCTTCGTTGCGCGGGGAAAAGTTTGCGAATTAAGCGAACTATGCTAACTAAGTCCTCGGCTAAGGTCATTTCCATCCTCGCAACTCGGGGAAAAGTTTGCGAATTAAGCGAACTATGCTAACTAAGTGCCCTTCCCCCCCGTTTTTTTTGAGATGGCGGTTTTGGTCAGCCGCTTTTGCCAAATAAAAGTGCGCGATAAGCGCGATAAGCGCGGAAAGTCCTCTTTTGCTTTTCTCAACGCGGGTCGCACACTCAGTTTGGTTTGCTATCTATATAGATACATTTTTGGGAGGAAAAGGTTAACCCTGGTAAAAAAAAGTATGCCTCACCCGACGCAGCTCTACCACCACACCAGTTTAGTCAGCAGGGGGAAGTAAAGGGCCATGCGCAGTGGCAACGTATTTCCCGGTAATTTGCGCATCACGTCGGCATACGACTCCAGTTGGCGTGCGTACTTCTCCTTCTCCTGGGCGAGAAATGCGTCGACACCGGCGGCACCATGGCGTGCGGTTTTGTAGTCGACGATCCATAGGTGCGTCTCATCTACGGAGCCGGGAGTTGCTCCAGCGTGAAAGATGCGATCGCCGCGCAGCGTTTGCACGACCTCACCGGCCCAGGTTGACCACGAGATTTCATTCCTCGCGCCGGCGCGCGCGCCCAAAATCCAGAGTCCTGTGGGATCGCGAAGCACGGCTTGAAGGGCCTGCACTACCTCTGCTGACAGTGGCTCAGCTTCTGCTCGAGGCAGCCCGCTGGAACGCAGGATGGCTACGGCGCGTGCCCGCCAGCCGGCTACCTCATCAAATATCGCCTGCGATGCTCCACCGGCGTCGATGCCGGGAAGCTTGGCCAGATCCTCCAGCAGGGCGTGGACAACGGTGCCGAACGCGCGTGCCGATAGCGAGCCGCGTGGGCGCTCGATGATCTCCCGGTTTCTTTCCTGGACTTCCGGAGCGGCGGTGTGCGCCGAAGATTTCCAGTTTGCGGGCAGGCGGCGCAATTTAATCGTTGGCGACGCCGGTGGGAAAACAAATTCCTCTTGTCGCGGCGTAGCGTCCACCGCCGGCTCTTGTGCACCATGTGCCCGCTCAAACTCGCCCTTGAGAGCCGGCCACGCGATCCCCAGCAGACTGCGCCGGTCTCCTGCGCTTAGCTCGTTATTGACTTTCGTGACCGCAGTCCCCAGCAGGTGCAGCTCCTTGCGGGCACGCGTGGCGGCGACATAAAGCAGGCGCCTGGCTTCATCGTCTTCGCGCCGGCCTTGCAGCTCGCCAATCCATGCATAGATGCCGCCCTGTTTGCCGTTGCGGCCGATGGGAGCAACCACGAATTCGCGCTCCTCCTCTTCCTCAGCGCCAACCAAACGGGTTTGTTGCAGCCAGCGGAGTAGGGGTTGCGATTCGGCCCGGGTGGAGCGTCCCAGGCCAGGCACAATCACGACGTCAAACCCCAGCCCCTTGGCTTTGTGGATGGTCATCAGCTGCACCCCGCAGCGTTGGTTCGCAGCCGGATCGGGCTGGGCGCAAAGCTCCGCAATCTGTTCCTCGAGCCCGGTGGCTTCCGGGCCTAGCTGCTCGAGCATGGCAAAGAAGGCATGGACATTGGCGTAACCCGCACGGTCAACGCAGGCTCGCCCGCCGAAGGTGATCCAGGTACGTTCTACCCATCGCGCTAAAGAGACCTGGCGATGCTTGCCGCGCAGCGCGTCTTCCAATACCGCAAGCACGCGGGCCGCTCTTTGCTGTCCATCTTCACTGAGCAACAGGACCCGCTCGCGCAACAGGGTGAGCATCGCGGATTGGGAATAGTCCTTGGTGTCGCTACCGCCGAGGGAATGCAGGTCCTTTAGGGTAAGTCCGCACCAGGGCGCACGAAGTACGGTGAGCCACGCGATGCGATCCATGGGATGCAGGAGCGCGCGCGTGAGCGCGGTCAAGTCTTTTACCTCCTGGCGTTCGCTCAGTTGTTCAATCTCCACCGCGCGGAAGGGAATATCTGCCTTGCGAAGTCTGCGGGCAATCAGGTCCAGATGGGTGCGCGCGCGGACCAGGACAGCGATGCGAAACTCGCCCCCCTTCTGCTCGGCCGCTTCCACCGCGGGCCAGTGCTCTTGGATGATGCTGACCACTTGTCTGGCCTCTTCATCGTCCGCTGTCCGTTTCTCATCCGCGTTCGGTCTGGAAGTGCGGAAGAAGGGCCACACCTTCACGCCCAGGCTACCGCGTGGCGCAGGGCAATGGGCCGTGGAGGGGGCGAAGGTCACCTGGTATCCCTGGTCTGTTGGGGGGCCGAAGACCTGGACAAAGATTTCGTTCAGGCGGTCCACCAGTCCGGCGTGGGAGCGAAAATTTGTCTGCAACTGCAGCGGTGTCAATCGCACCGCGGCCGTTCCTTCGCCCAGGCCATAACGCCGGGTGCGTTCGAAGAGCTCCACCTCAGCCTGGCGAAACATATAGATCGACTGCATGGGATCGCCCACCAGGAAGCAAGTGCCTCGACCCGCGGACTCCCACCCGGCCGCAATCAGGGTGAACAGCTCATACTGGCTGCGCGAGGTATCTTGAAACTCGTCCACCAGCAGATGAGGCCATCGCAAGGCAAAGACGTCTGCCGATTCGCTCAGCTCACCCTCGTCGTCAAGTAAGACCTGCCGCGCCGCGAGGCCTAGTTCGACGAAGTCCACCACCCCACGCTCGGCGAAAACCAGGCGCAGCTCGGCGACCGCATAGCGCAGGATGACCAGCATGTGCTGCAACATCTGCGAATCTTCGTCGTTGTATGCCGAGGGGGGAAGGGCGCTCAGCTCGGAGAGCAGGGCGAGGAACTCAGGATGCGCGTCGAGGCGCTCGATGAGCGACGCATAGCGATCCTTGGCCGCTTTGCCATCTTTGCCGGAAACAAATCCGATCTCGCGATTGAGTTGCTTGCGCCAGCTGCGCTCTTTGGTTAGCAGGAAGTGACACAAGCAAGCCCAGTGCGCGTGATCGGTCAGGTGACGAATGTCGGCGACATGCTTGAGCGCGGTCAGCCTGGAGTCCGGATCCACGTTGCCGCAGGCGTGGCTTAGAACCGCCACCAGTTCTCTTGCAAGGTCAGGATGGAGTGCGAACAGTGACTGCGCTTTTTGTAAAGCTTCGTCGTGGGTGCGGCGGAGCGGCGCTTCAAGAGCTACTCGAACCGCCGGCCAATCGCCGAGAGCGAGCACGCGCCCCCACTGGTCTCGCTTGTCCAGCATCTCGGCGATCAATTTCTGGCAATCGGGCAGGCTGGTGGCGCGCAACTGTAACAGCGCCTCCAGGGCGCTTGATAGCGGCTCCTCACTCCCTAAGTGGGAAAGGGTTCGGCGAGCCGCGAGGGTATACAGTGGCTGCGGTTTGTCGGTCGGAGAGAGCGACCCACCCAACCGCGAAAGCAAGGGAGTCTGGTGCGCAATGTCCAGGCAAACCGCATCGATGGTCCGAATATTAAGCCGCTCTGGCTGTTGCAAAAGGTTCCATCCGCGCCGCGCGTCGTTCTCCAGGGCGGCGCGCGCCAGGTTGATTTCTTCGCTGCTCTCCGTCGTGTCGCGAGCTTGATGCAGTCTGGTAAGCACCCGCTCCCGCATCTCGGCGGTAGCGGCAAGAGTGAAGGTGATGGCTAGAATCTGTTCCGGCTCGTCCACTTCCGCGAGCAGCTTAAGCAGGCGTCGAGTCAGCAACTCCGTTTTGCCCGAACCAGCAGGAGCTTGCACGAGAAAGGATTGACCGGTCTCGAGTGTCTGCGCGCGGGCGCTTTCATCGACCGGCTGCAACAGCAGTTCAGTCATCGCTTTCATCCGCCTCGTCGCCGGTGGTGGCGGGATCGTTCTCAGCAATCCGGCAGAGTCCGGAGAGGTCGCAAAACTCGCAGGTCTTGGGATATTGCTTCGGGTCGACTTGCGCTTCGCCGTTCAGGAACTGTTGCGCCAGGTTGCTTAAGACATACTGCCACTCCCGCAGCATCTCCGCGCTGTACGGCGGCCTGGTCAACTTGGCATCGCCCGGCATCACGATTCCGGCATCTTCCACGCGGCCGATGAATTTCACCTTCTCTTCGCGGACCCGTCCCAGCAGGACGCCCTTCAGACTGTCGATCTGGCCGAAGCCCGCATAAAGGGGCAGTTGTGGTTCGTCCGGCCGTGGACCATCCCAGGAAACCCCGCTTAGCAAGCCTGTCTTGTAGTCGATGATGACGCGGCCGCCGGCGACGGCGTCGATACGATCGACGCGCACTTGCAGTCTCAGTTCTCCTACGGTTGCCGCCAGCTTCTCTTCGCCGGCTTCCACGGTAAAATCCGCGCGCTTGGCTTCGTATTCCAACCACTCCTCGATGAGGGAGACGATGCGCTTTTGCTCCGCATTGAGATAGGCCTGGGTCCAGCTGTGCTTCGGTGCACGGCCCCGGTATCTCTGCAAGGTGGCCGCAACGTGCTGCTCAACCATGCCGTGCATTCGACCTGCGGCGCGGGCTTCGCGAAGGGCATCGCGCGTCTTCAACTCTGTCCACAGCTCCTCCAGGATCTTGTGCACCACCGAGCCACGCTCGCGAGCTTCCAATCCCCAGTCGGTTGAGTCCATCGGTCTCGCGTCCAGCCGCCTGGTTGCGAAGGATTGGAATGGGCAGGCTGCCTGCCGGCGGAGTATTTCAGCGCCCCCGGCATTTTGCTCCATCGGCCAGGGAAGGATTGCGGCTTGCTCCTCTTCGATCAGCAGGGCAGAGAATTCTTGTTCCGCCGCCAGGTATTCATCGATCCCGATCGAGATCCGCAATGCTTTCGCTTGTATCCTTCGCGTACTCGAGTTCAATAGCGTTGAGGGGCGGCAGGCGCCCTCGGCATTCTGCGACGAATAACTAAAGACGCACTTGGGTGCGCTCTTCTCGAGGCGAGCGGTCACCTGCTGCGCGAGTTTCCAGTCCGCTGTGCTGTCCGCATGCGGCATGTTGTGTTCGCGCTGCAATGCCCGGGTCAGAAAAGGATGCGGCCGTGCGACTGCCGGCCAACTGGCGTCGTCGGCGCCTAAAAACCACAGGGCATCGAAGGTGAGACCGGCTGCTTCGAAGGGTCCCAGGATCTGTACCGCCGCATCTCGCGACTCGGGCGCGAAGATCGTCTGCCGCGCCTGCCGCTCCAGCACCTCGAGAAATTCGGAGTAGCCGGCCTTGCGTCCATCGAAGGCTAGTGCGGTCACGCTGTCAAGCAACTGCGACCACCGGGCCTGCACCTGAAAATCTTCGCTCTGCAGCGGATGCGCTCCAGGCCAATGGACCGCATCCAGAATCCGTTCGGTCACATCGACCCACTGGGCAAAATTCAACGAGCTGTTCTGGGGCAGCAGGCGCCTTCCAGCCTGCAGATTGCGGCGAAGCTTGTCGGGCGGATTAGCCGACTGCAGGAACGTCTCCAGATCCTGTTCCGGTTGTCTCATCGCCTGGCGACGGAACTTGACGTCGAATTCTGCGATGGTGAGTAGTTCGTCCTGCTGCTCGTGAATAAAGCCGGAGAGCAGCAGCCAGCTTACCTGGTCCTGCTGAAGCGCTCCGTTCATCCAACGCAAGAGGAGGAGTGCACTCCGTGCCGCGGGGACGTCGGCCAGAGGAACGCCCAGTGAGAATTCGAATGGGAGCGGCGCGTCATGTTCTCCGATGGCCACTGCTTCGGGCGCGAGTATCTGGCGAAAGAGCCTCTCGATCTCGGGGCGAACGCTGGAGACGTTGGGGACTACGACGGCGATGCGCGCTGTGTTGCTCGCGGCCAACTCGTGCTTCACCCACAGCGCACAGGTTGCGATCTCATCCCGTTTGTCGACTGCTTCGACGAGCAAGGTTGTCTCCGCGGCGGAGCCCTCACCGGCTTCGACTACTTCGACGTCGTGGCCGCGCTCGCGAAAAGCTTCGATCAGTTGGTGTTGCGCGGGCGTGACGCGATCGAAGCCGGTCAGCACCAGACGGCCGGTTGCCCCCACCTGGCCGGCGATCACTGCTTCGCGCAAGACCAGCGGCAACATGCCCCGGCTAATCCACTCGTCTTTGCGGCAGGCACGCTCAAAGCCGCGCGCCCACTCGCGAAAGCTCTCGACATCCGGACCGCCCAATCGCTCCCCGTGGAGGAAGTTGAGCGCGCCGTAGGCACAGAGCAGGGCATAGGCTTGCTGTGCGAGTTCCGCAACGCCGGCCACGGAGATCAGGCGCCGTCCCTCGATACTGGGCTTGACCAACTGCACCCAAAGCTGTTCTTCCTGCAGGCTTGTGAGTAGAAGGCGGGTCTCGCGGCCCGAGCGCAATTGTTTCTGCCACAGGCGATGCAACCAGCTGTCCCAGTCCAGGATGTCGGCCGATTGCCAGGCCTGCAATCCCTGTTTGCGCTGTGCCTCGCCATGCAGCCGCCGCAAGGCGCGCGCGGCGCGGGCACTCGATGCAACCACGGTGTCGCCGGCGTCGATGGCTGCACCGATGACCGCGGGGAGTAGCATCCTTGTTTTATACCGCAAAGACTGCTGCCGTGCCCGGTGACGCCCGGCAACCCACCTGGACCGTTACTTCACCTCAAAGGGAACTGCACCCCGGGTGATATGCCCATCCACCGATAGCACCTGCCAATGAATAGCGTACTTGCCTGGGCTGAGTTTGTATGCATGAGCGGTGAGAGTGTCGAGTGCTTGCTGCTTATCGAGGTCGACCGCCTTTGACTCCCCACTCTGGTCAACAACAGAGATCTGAGATCTGCTGCCATCCACGCGCGAATTGAACTTGAACACCATGGCGACTGCAGGTCCCTGAACGATCGAGTTTACCGAAGGCGTTGACTGTAGCAACACCGCGTGAGCGAACGCGGTGCGTGGTACTGACACCAGTGCGACCGCAACTGCAGTCATCAGGCATAGGGTGAAAAGATGCTTTATGCGAAAGGCCATACGCGATGGATTCATTGCAAACGCTCCTTGAAATTAGTTTCTCGAAAAAAAGATGGTCACCGGGTTGGAACAATAGTTGCCGGCTGACTCCCCGCCGCTCTTTGCGATAAGCGCGGGTCAGCAAACGCAGGATTGGTGAGAAAGCTGGTGTCGGTCAGCGCGTTCAGGAATGCGATCAGATCATTCACCTCGTCATCGCTGATCTCGAATCCCTCAATGAACTCGCTGCGCAGCGGATTCGGTCCTTTGTTGGTGAGGGCGCTGTGACCCTTGACCGCATAGTGGGTCCGGATGACGGCTTCCAGCGTCGGAAGCGAGCCGTCGTGCATGTAAGGAGCGGTGACGGCAATATTGCGCAACGTCGGGGTGCGAAAGGCGCCCTCGTCTTCTGCGCGCGAGGTGACGTCGCGCAGCCCGTGATCCCAAGGCTTGTAGGCTCCGGCGCCGTCTTCGTTGTAGAGGCCGGTGTTGTGGAAGCCAACCTCAGGGAAAGCCTGCCCCTGTTGCATATGGTTGTCGGTAAAATCGACACCGCCGTGGCAGTGATAGCATTCGAGCCGCTCACCAAAGAAGAGAACAAGACCTCGCTTGGCCGCGGGTGAGAGGGTGTCTTGATGGGCATGCTTGTAACGGTCGTAGGGAGAATCGAAGGAAAGCAAAGTCCGCTCGAAGGCGGCGATTGCCCGGATGAGGTTCTGCACCGTGATGCGCCCGCCGTCTTCGGGAAAAGCCAGCGCGAACTGCTGCTGATAGTCTGCGTCGCGAGAAAGTTCCGCAATGAGCTGTTGATCGCGTCCTGACATACCCATTTCCAGTGGATGTTCAGAAAAAAGCGGAATCCGCATTTGCTTTTCGAGGGTCGTGAGCAGCGGATTCGCCCAAGTGTAGCTGGAGAGGAATGCCACATTGGTCAAAGTCATAGCGCTACGGATGCCAGGTTCCCTGGTTATGCCAAGATGCACCCGTTGTCCATCGGTAAATGCGTGCGCCTGCTGGTGGCAGCTGGCGCAGGACATGCTGCGATCAGCCGAGAGACGCTTGTCATAAAAGAGATATCGGCCCAGTTCCACCTTCGCGGCACTCATAGGATTGTCCGCGGGCACAAGCGGGGTGGGCGCCCAAGCCGGTTTGTTCCACACAAACGCAGCTGTCTGGTCTGTAGCTGCCAGCATCGATGCGGCGACGACCGAGCCGAAGATGGCCATCACCAGCCCGGCGATGCGGCCCCGTGTCACTCGTTCGTCCCCCGGTAGAACACCACTTGGGGTTTGGCCGGAGAGCCGCCGTAAGCAATCCCCAGAGCCTCCATGATTGGAATGCAGTCCGGGTCGCCTTCGAAAGACATGCAGCCGGGGGCGGTGTCTGCGCTGTTGGCTGACAAATCTGAATGAGCCAGAAGCTTACTCAGATCGAAAACAACGATGTCTTTGGCGGCGTCAAACTCAGTGAGTGAGATGACGGAGCGATTCGGATTTTTGCACTCCTCCCCGGGACTGGCATCGGGTGAGGCGGATGCACATCCCGTGCTGCCGAGATGAACCGGAAATCCTGAGGCGCCGGTCCGCATCCGCGAGAGAGCATGTGCCCCCGAGGGTCCGTCGGTCTTTGCAATCGTTGCCGGCCTTGGAGTAAGAGGAGAAACTTCCGCGCGAAGGAATTTGTATCCGTTCTGCCAGCTCCATTGCATCGCAGTCATGTTGAGGGGCGAAGGCGCATCGGAACTATCGATGTGATCGAGATCGAATGGAACACCAAGGGTGAAACGCAATCCAACGTAGGTGCCGGTCGCGACCGTGCCGGTTACTTCCCGATGCATGGCTGAGTTTCCATTGCGGCAACCCCCGGTCGCGTCCTCAAGGTCGATGAGCGCCAACGACTTGTACTGCCACACGCCATCCTGGTCCAGGGTTACGGGAGTTGCTGAACTATCCGGGCGGAGCAGCTCGATCTCTGAGACAAAGAATCTCAGGTCGACAGGTGTCACCGTAGTGGCCTTGCTTCCCACACCTTCATACTGGCTGCCGCAGGCGAAGATCTGGCCGCCCAAGCGGCCCTGGAACTGAATCCGCACCGTCTGTGTAGCGGCTGCGTCTGTTTGGGCCCGCGCCGAGGTTGCGGAAAGTAGCGGCAGCAGGATGCAAACGAGGATTGCGTTGGTCGCAGCGGCTGCTGCAAAGCTGGTGAAGTTACGGCGGTTCATGTCTTGCTCCCCAACAGCTGTGGTAAGTCGAGCCGCAAATTGCACATGACGGCACATCTCACTGCGATTCGCCGGTCCTGCTGCGAACGCGCAAAGACGCGGATTAAATCCGGCGCGTGTCGAGCACACCCGTTTGCGGCGAAGAGGTCTTAGGGATAGGGAGGATCAGGCGGGAAGAGCAGGCGGGCCACGCTTCTGATGACCGCGGCAAATAGTAGTGCGATGCGGAGTTTCAGTACTGGCAGAGAGTCCCGGGTATTGCATCATGCCGCCATAAGCGCGGCTGGCGCCCGGCACAAAAAAGGAGGTGTGACCCAGGATTGCCAAGTGTGGGAAAAGCGGGCAATGAGAGGGAGCGCTCTGGAACCCGGTATGGCCCTGGTCAGACTCACTGTACGCGATCATCATCGCGCAATGATGCTGCCCCGCGCGACGGCAGCAAGCGGGAAGCTGGGAGTCGCTGTTCGCAGCAAAGGCGGGTGCAATCGGCGTGTAGCCGAATAGCAATACCAGCATTGCCGCGAGAAGCCGTCGCATACGGTTGCAGCATACACCGTCTCCGCCTCTATCCACCAAAAATCAGTTGAACCACCAGGCCGAGCCTGCATTCCGTGCACAAGAATCCCCAGGTTACAAACAAGTTATCGTGATCCCCGGAGCCTTTGCTCCCATCGCTCCAGATAGTTAAGGCTAGCCCTTCGCCGCAGCGGCGACACCGTGTACACTCACTGCATGCGGCGGATTGCAGCGCTCGTGTTGCTGTGTGTTTTCGGAGCACTGTTGCCATCGGCGACAGTGGTCGCACTCGCCGCGCCGCAACAACTCCTGCCTATCTGCTGCCGTGCGCACGGTGCTCATGCATGCATGATGGGCTTGATGGCACATTCTGACACAGGGCCCACACTGCGCCAGCCAGCATGCCCGTATGGTCAGAGCCTGCGCGCGATCACCACAGTTACCATCTCTGCAGACTTTGCCTCAGACGCCGGCTTCGCCCTGGCCGTCGCCAATATGGACCGGCAGTTGATTGCGGATACTGTCGCAACGCGCATACTTCGCCGCTCCGCTCCCCGCGGTCCGCCGTCTTCCTTCTCCGCTTAGCTCCGTCCCAACGATAAATGCCGGGTGCCCCATACCCCAGGAATTTCCTGTGGAGCTTGGTGGGACCAATGAACTTCATGCGGCTTTCCTTAAAGAAAGCCGCACACGCGACTCTACTTGGAGCATCTTGCAGGAAATCCGGATATCTCGCTCGTTTTCGCGAGATGTGGAATTCCGCAAATCTCGACCCTTGAATTTCCAGGGCACACGAGAGTTTGAGGTCCGGCGTTTGTGGAATCCCACATCTCGCGAAAAACGAGCGAGATATGGGGACCCGCGATCCGTAAGCGAGCGAGACTCGCAGCGAGGAAGCATTTTATGAGGCAAGTTGGTAGTTTGATAGCGGTCTTTTTTCTCCTGAATGCGATGGCATTCGCCACGATCTTCGGTACCGTTCGTGGCATCGTTCATGATCCTCAGCACCGTCCCATTCAAGGGGCGCACGTCACCTTGAAGGCGCAAAACTCGGACTTCACACAATCAGCAGATTCGAACAGTAACGGAGAATTTAACTTCACTTCTATACCCATCGGGAATTACACGGTTACCGTCTCATCGAATGGTTTCCAGGAGATGCACCAGGACGTGCTACTCGAGTCCGACACCAGTCCGATCCTCCATTTCCAATTGGGCGTTGCCGGCGTAAAGGAAAGCGTCGTGGTGCCGGAAACCGTTGGGGCTGCAACGACAGATAGTGTCACCCCGACGACCATGGTGAGCCGCACCGATATTCAGCAGACCCCCGGAGCCGATCGCACCAATGGAATGGAGATGATCACCGATTATGTTCCCGCTTCGTATGTGACGCATGACATGCTGCACATGATGGGGGGGCATCAAGTCAACTGGCTAATCGATGGCGTCCCGATTCCCAACACCAACATCGCTACCAATCTGGGCCCGCAGATTCTGCCCCGAGACATCGACTATCTCGAGGTGTATAGCGGCAGCTACGACGCTGACTACGGTGATCGTACTTACGGAGTCTTCAACGTGGTGCCGCGCACCGGGTTTGAACGCGAAAAGGAATGCGATCTCGTTCTCACTGCCGGGAATTTCTACCAAACCGATGACCAGATCAGTTGCGGAGGGCACACGCAGCGCTTCGCCTACTATGGCAGCTTGAACGGAAACCGCAGCCAATACGGACTCCAGACTCCCATTCCTCAGGTGGTGAACGATGCGGTGAACGGCTTTGGTGGGTTCGCCACGTTCATCTTCAATCCCGACCCGAAAAACCAGTATCGCCTGGTGACTTCGCTTCGCCGGGACTATTACCAGATTCCTATCGATCCTGACGCCGACTCAGTCGGAAACCAGGTATATCCGTCGTACGGCTTGCACGACGCCGAAATCGAGCCCGATGGCTATGCAACCTTTTCCTGGGTCCACACGTTCGACCCCAAGAAGGTCCTGACAGTCTCTCCGTTCTACCACTACAACGGAGCCGACTATAAAGGCGGACCCAACGACTATCCTGTCATCTCATCCGTCAATCAGGACGCCAACTACCTGGGTATACAGACGGCCTTGAGCTATACCTTCTGGAAGAATGATCTTCAAGCCGGCATCTACGGATTCTTTCAACACCAATACAACTACTTCAACAATGTATATACCGACGGTACGCCGAATGTTCCCGCTTCTTCCATAGGGGTCAATGGCGGGTTAGTGGACGAGTTCATCAATGACAAATTCAAGATCACTCCGTGGTTCACCTTAATCACCGGCCTTCGCCTGTCGCAGTTCAATGCTTCCATCTCAGAAAACGCAACCGATCCGCGGGTCGGCGGGGCGTTGAAGATTCCTCGCCTGAACTGGATCGTCGACGGTTTCTATGGCTATTACTATCAGGCTCCGCCACTTGTCACAGCCACTGGTCCTTTGCTCGACCTGGCAAACGGCCAAAACTTTACCTTTTCTCCTCTCCATGGTGAGCGGGACATCCAATGGCAGTACGGAGTCACGATTCCGTTCCGCAACTGGACACTCAACGCGAATAACTATGAAACCCGGGCGGAGAACTGGCTGGATCACAACAACATTGGAGAATCGAATATTTTTTGGCCGATCACCTGGGCTTACGCCCAGATTCAAGGGTGGTCACTCACCTTACGCTCTCCTGACGTCTTCCGCCATGGTCAGTTTCACCTGGCCTATGCAAACCAGATCGCGCAGGCGACCTCGCCCATCACCGGAGGCCTGATCTGCCCGGCCCCGGTCACTTCGGCATGCCCGCTTGATATCCCCCCGGGGCTCTCGCCGGTAGATCATGATCAAAGAAACACCTTGAACTTGGGCTTCAACAGCAGTTTGCCCTGGCAGACCTACGCCTCAACCAACGTGTACTATGGCTCGGGCTTTACCAATGGGTTGTACGGGACGCCGCAGGCACAGTATCCCGGCCTTTATCTCCCCGGCCACACAACCTTCGATCTTTCCATCGGTAAAACGTTCGCTGAAAAATTTACGGTTTCTGCGAACTCGGTCAATGTGGCAAACCGCCGGGTGCAGCTCGACAACAGTTTGACTTTCGGCGGTTTTCACTGGAATGATCCACGGCAAATTTACGGGGAGGTTCGATACCGCTTTAACTATTAAAAGTAAAAGGGCTTTCGCTTTTATACCCGCGAAAGGCCTTGAACCATCAGTCAGGCAAATGACGGATTTGCTTTGCAATTTGATTTTCAAAAAATGAGGAGGGTGAATAGTATGCAATTGCGTAAGAGTTTTGGCGCCGCGTTGGTTCTGCTTTTAGCTACCGGTGCGCTCGCGGCACATCTGCCCGCTGGAGTCCAAGCGCGCAAGTCAGATGCAGGCGTGACCGTTTTGGCGGATGCAAAGGGGATGACGCTTTATACCTTTGACAAGGACTCCGCCGGGAAGTCGGTTTGCAACGGTAACTGTGCAAAGAACTGGCCTCCTTTGTCTGCAGGGCCTGATGCAAAGTCCAAGGGAAACTGGACAGTGGTGACTCGTGACGATGGTTCCAAGCAATGGGCGTACAAGGGTAAGCCTCTTTATACCTGGGTTAAGGACACCAAACCCGGCGAGACAACCGGCGATGGCGTTGGCAACGTCTGGCACAGCGCGGTCCCGTAAGGGTAATCATCGCCCTAAGCTCCTGGGCACCATGGAGGGGATAAGGTTCGCGGTAGGGGCGCACGCTGCTCTGCGCCCCGCGCGGATCCACGGGTGCGGCTTTTTTGGAAAAGCCACTCCCCATTGCGCGTGATCCTCCTTCGGGCGTGCGGCCCAGGGCACGCCGGGGAAGGCGGAATGAAAATTTTGTTGCGAAAAATAAGTTTGAGCGGGCAAACGGCAGGGAGCGGCGGTTCTAGGATAGTGGTAGAGGGGAAAATGCAGGGACTTGTGAGAGGGCTGGTTTGGCCTTCTGTGATTTTGTTTGGCTTCGGTGTTCTGCAGGGATGCCGGAGCGGAAGCACCGCTGGAGATGAGCCCACCGCCATTCCCAGTGACGCCGCGACCTACCAGCTGAAGGGAATTGTGGTCAGCTCCGATGCAGCAAGAGGAGTGGTGTCGGTCGACGCCGAGGCGATTCCTGGTTTTATGGGCGCGATGACTATGCCCTACAAGCTGGCCCAGCCTGGAATCGCCAGCGAGCTCCATCCTGGAGATCACATCATCGCCAGGCTGCGGGTCGGAGAGTCGGGAAGCGTGATTGACCAGGTCGATGTGACCGCCCAAGCCAAGCCGGATTACAAGCCAACTAAAACTTATAACGTCCCCGCAAACGGGGAGGCGGTACCTGACTTCAAGTTCCTCAATGAAGACGACAAGACGATTTCCGTTGACCAGTTTCGAGGCAAGGCATTGCTGGTCACCTTTATCTACACACGCTGCCCTTTGCCGGATTACTGCATACGGATGAGCCGCAACTTTGCCACCATCCAAAAGCAGCTGGCCGCCGATCCCAACCTCTACAACAAGACTCATCTGCTGAGTATCAGCTTCGATCCTACGTACGATACACCGAAGGTACTCCACGTCTACGGGACCTCGTACGCCGGCAGCACGGCGTTTTCGCATTGGGACTTTGCCGCGCCGCCTCCCGCGGAACTGGGTGCGGTGGAGCAGTTCTTCGACGTGGGCGTGAGCCCGGGCAGCAACAACACCCTGACTCACTCTCTTTCCACCGCCGTCATCACCCCCGAGGGCAAGATCTTTCGCTGGTACCCAGACAATGACTGGAGCCCCTCCGCGGTGGCTGACGACGTCAAGAAGGCCATCGCCGAATAGACCTCGCCCAATAGCCATTGCGCTCCTTCCCCCCGTGGTATTAAAAGGAAGCTATGATTCTCGTGCTCATGGGGGTAACCGGGTCGGGGAAAACCACGATTGGGAAACTGCTGTCTGCAGAAACAGGCTGGCGGTTTGCCGACGCCGACGACTTTCACTCCGAAGCCAACCGCGCCAAGATGCATGCCGGCATCCCGCTGACGGACGAGGATCGCCAGCCCTGGCTGACCACATTGCACCAATTATTGCTGGGTTGGTATGAGGCGGGCATCAGCGGCATCCTGGGCTGTTCCGCTTTGAAGCAAAGCTACCGGGATGCGCTCACCCCACAGATTCCACCGCTCAACATCCGCTTCATCCTGCTCGATGTGTCGCGCGCGGTGCTCGAAGAGCGCCTCCGGGAGCGCAAGAATCACTACATGAATCCGGACCTCTTGCAGAGCCAACTGGACACCCTCGAAGTCACGCCCGATCTGATGCGCGTCTGCGCTGAAGGTCCCCCGCGAAAGATCGTGGAAGAGATCCTGGACAAGATCCTGACGGTCGAGGGCAAGACCACTGTTTAGAGTAAAATCAGGGGTGTGGATACACTTCTTCCCGTTGACGCAGAAACGCCGCGCAGCCTGATCCTGGATCCTCCGTTGAGCGATGCCCAGTTCCAGGAGCTCTGCTTCGCGAATGACTGGTTCCGCTTCGAGCGCACCAGAGAAGGGGAGATCCTGATGCACCCACCTACTGGATCATTCACCAGCGGAGGGAATGCAGAGATTATCGGACAGCTCCATGCCTGGTGGAAGACGCACCGTCGGGGGAGTGCTCACGGTTCGAGCGGAGGATTCTTCTTGCCTGACGGCTCCATGCTGAATCCAGATGCTTCCTACGTGCTCCCACAGAAGTTGAAGAAATTGACAAGGGATGATCTGACCGGCCTCCCCTATCTTTGCCCTGATTTCATCATTGAGCTGCTTTCCGTCTCGGACAGGGTGCCCAAGGCGCAGCAAAAGATGGTGCGCTGGATGGAGAACGGCGTGGCTTTGGGCTGGCTGATCGATCCGTATAAGAAGACCGTCTATGTCTATGAGCGCGGCCGCGAGGCAGCGGCTGTATCCGGCAACGCGGTCCAGGGAAGTGGTCCCGTTGAAGGCTTCACCCTCGACCTGGACGACCTTTGGCGCTGCTATGAGATCTAAGCTTCGCGGAGATAAGCGCTCTTAAAAGCATTTCCTATTGCTCTGCACTTGTTAGAAGCAGCGATGTGCAGCTTTTCTTGATAAAAAGCTGCGTACACACCATCTTTTCGGACTAGACCTATAGGAAAAAAGCTTAATGGCGAAAATCACTGTTCTCTTTGGTGTTGTACTGATCATTCTTGGCGTGGCGAGCTTTGTGCTCACCGGCAACAAGTTTCCTACCTCGCTCATTCCCGCTGCTTTCGGGATCCTGCTGATCACCTTCGGCAGTATGGCCGAAACCCCGGTGGCCAAGCGCCGCATGTTGTTCATGCACATAGCGGTTACCGTAGGTCTACTGGGATTCCTGGCCACCGCTCCTGCCCTGGTTTCCGTAGTGGAACTGTTCAAGGGCAAGCTCTTCCCGTATCCGGCAGCTATCGAAGAAAAAGCAGCGATGTCGGCCCTCATGCTCATCTATGTACTACTCTGTGTGCGCTCATTTATCACCGCGCGTCGCGCTAGAGTCTAGTCTAGGGGTTTTACAGCGTGAGCTTGCGATCCAGCGCCGGAGCGGGCATGTCGCTCCGTGCCGAGCGAAGCGCCCGGGTGCGTCCGGGCACCGGCGACGAGCCTAAGAAGAAAAGGCCACCGCTGCGTAAGGTGCTGCCTGAGATCTGGACCCTCGTCAAGCCGCGCCGATGGCTGCTGGCGTTTGGGTTTCTGCTCATGGTCATCAACCGGGTCTCCGGCCTGGTTCTGCCGGCGTCGACCAAGTTCCTGGTCGACGGCGTCCTGGTCAAAAAGCAGGCGGAAAAACTACCCTGGATCGTGGGCGCGGTTCTGCTGGCGACCACCATCCAGGCGATCACATCCTTTTCCCTGACCCAGCTGCTCTCGAAGGCGGCCCAGCGGCTGATCGCCGATCTGCGCATGCAGGTACAGCAGCATATCGGGCGGCTTTCGGTCAGCTTCTACGACGCCACACGCACGGGGGTGCTGGTATCGCGCATCATGACCGACGTGGAAGGCGTGCGCAACCTGATCGGCACCGGCCTGGTCGATTTTGTGGGAGGCTTGCTTACGGCGGTGCTCGCCTTCTTTATCCTGATGCGCATCAGCGCCGAGATCACTCTCATCTCGTTTGCCTTTGTGCTTACGTTTGTCTTCATCTTGCGCAAGGCGTTCGGCGTGATCCGTCCTATCTTCCGCGAGCGCGGCCGCATCAATGCTGAAGTTACGGGTCGGTTGACCGAGTCCCTGGGCGGAGTGCGTGTGGTCAAGGGTTACCACGCGGAAGAGCGTGAAGCCGGAGTCTTCGCCACCGGCGTGGAACGGCTTTATCAGAACGTGGTCCGTTCGCTCACCGCTACCTCGTTGCTTTCGCTGGCCGCGACCGCCATCCTGGGCATTGTCGGCGCCACCGTTATGTGGCTGGGCGCGCGGCAGGAAATGGCTCATAAGATCACCCTGGGCGATTACTTCACCTACACCATGTTCCTGGCCTTTATGGTGGCCCCGGTCTTCCAGGTGGTGAATGTGGGTACCCAGCTGACGGAGGCTATCGCCGGCCTCGACCGCACCAGCGAGATCCTGGCGGAAAAAGAAGAGGATGATGAGCCGGGGCGCACCGTCGTTATGGGGCCAATTGAAGGCGATGTGCGCTTTGAGGATGTGCGCTTCGCCTATGAGCCCGACAAGCCTGTGCTCCACGGCATTTCATTTCAGGCCAGTCCTGGCACCGTTACTGCGCTGGTCGGCTCTTCGGGGTCGGGCAAATCCACCATCATTAGCTTGATCTGCGCCTTCCACAAGCCTGATTCCGGCCAGGTGCTGGTGGACGGAATTGACCTTTCCACCGTGCGCCTCAATAGCTATCGCAGCCAGCTCGGAGTGGTCTTACAGGAATCCTTTCTCTTCGACGGCACCATCCGGGAGAACGTCGTCTTCTCTCGGCCCAATGCGACGGAGGAGCAGTTTCTCTCCGCTTGTTCCATTGCCCGGGTTGACGAATTCGCCCTGCGGTTTCCTGAGGGCTACGACACCATTGTGGGCGAGCGCGGGGTCAAGCTGTCGGGTGGGCAGCGCCAGCGCCTTTCTATTGCGCGCGCGATTCTGGCCGACCCGCGCATTCTTATTCTCGATGAGGCGACCTCTTCGCTCGACTCCGAATCGGAGGCCATGATTCAGAATGGCCTCAGCTACCTGATGCAGGGGCGCACCACCTTTGTGATCGCCCACCGCCTCTCGACCATCCGCAGGGCCGATCAGATCCTGGTGGTCGAGGGCGGCGTGATATTGGAGCGCGGCACGCACTCCACCCTTTACGCGCTTGAAGGCCGTTACCACGACTTGTACACACGCCAGCATGGGCTTGAGGCCAACCGCTTCCTCGCCCCGGGTGAAGGCGAAAAGCTTTTTGAGGAGCTGAAGTAGCCCTCGCGAAGGACGGGTGGGCAGAAACCATCGTTGTTGACCGCTCAGTGCATCGGATGAATCGAGAGTCAGAGGGGAAGAGCAGTGGTATCCCACATCTCGCGAAAAACGAGCGAGATGTGGGGCACCCCATCGGTCCGTGGCGCGGAAAAATCCCAACAGGCGCACCCGGGCGCCATTGTCCTGCGCTAAGGCCTGGCACGCTACCGCGGCCGGCATCATAACCAGGAGCCTGACTAAGAGCCGAAGAGGGCGCATCGCTTCATCGCAGATTCAATCTAAACGGAGCTGTGGTGCAACGGATGAAAAAGCTGTGTTAGAGTCACAGCGGACCAAACAAGAAGAGGAGAAGCAATGGCAAAAGCACTCGGGATTACCCTGGAAGAGGCGCGCAAAATTATTGCGGCGGCCACCAAAAAGGCAAACGAGATCAAGGTGATGATGAATATCGCCGTGGTGGATGCGGGCGGCAACCTGGTGGCCTTCGAGCGTATGGACGGCGGCTGGATTGGCAGCATCGACATCGCGCAAAAGAAGGCGTTTACGGCGCGGGCCTTTGACCTGGATACCAAGTCGCTGGGCGAGAACTCCCAGTCTGGGCAGCAATTCTTCGGGATTCATGCTTCGAATAATGGCAAGATCATGATCTTCGCTGGTGGCATTCCGATTAAGCGTGGAGGAGAGGTGGTGGGCGCTATCGGCGTTAGCGGAGGCTCAGGCAAGGACGACCATAGCGTAGCGGAAGCGGGTGTTGCAGCAGCCACGGCTTAGGACGTAGGCGCATGTGGAGAAATCGTTGGCCCGGAAGAGTTGCGTTCAGGAAAGGCGCACAGCCGGTCCCTCCGCTACGCTTCCCGGCTCGCCGGGACAGGTCGCTCCGGTCCCACGGCACGCCGGGGCAGGCTGGATGACAAAGGGTGAGGGCAGTGCTTACCCTTTGTCATCCCGACCGGGGGATGCAATATCCTCACCCTGCCGTTATCCGCCGAAGGTGTAACGCAACCCGAAGCGCACCACCCGCGGAGTGCCGAGGGTGGGCAAAGGCGTTTTGCCCACGATGATTGCCCGATCAAATAGGTTCTCCCCGCTCCCGAAGAGAGAGATATTGTGGCGGAACTCGTGGGCTGCATATACGTCCAGCCGGAAGTATCCGTTGATGTAATAGTCGTTCGCCGTGTCATCAAACTCGTGTCCGCTGACGCGTCCCTGGAAGCTGATTAGCCCGAGACGGCGCTGGGTAAAGCCGACTTGAGCGGTTGCCATATTGTGGGCAACCTCGGGAATCCAATTGCCTACGAGGTTGGGCTGCTGCTGGAACTTGGTCACCGTGGCGTCGGCATATTGGTAGCCTCCATTCACTGAGATCCAGCGGGCCGGCCGGGCGGAGTAGTCGAGTGAGACGCCGCGGCTTTCAATCTGGCCCAGGTTTACACGCATGAGTGTCTGCGATGTGGGGGTGGTGCTGAGGGTCACCGTGGTGATAGGGCTATTGACCTCAGTGAAGAAATAGCTGACGCGTACGCTGGAACCCAATTTATGCAGGTCGGCTTGCATTCCGGTCTCCCAGCCCGTGGCCCGCTCGGAGCGGAGATTCGGGTTGGGAAGAGTGACTTGCTGCCCCACCTGGGTTTTGGCGTAGAGCTCGTCTTCGTTGGGGGAGCGAAACGCGCGGAAGGCGGAGGCGCTCAATGCCAAGGAAGGGGTTATAAGACGCGTCACCCCCAAACGCGGGTCGAAAGGAGTCTGGCTGAACGAAGGCGGGTGGCTGGCGCCGGTCGCAGTGATGAACTGGTTGACGTCGTAGTTGGAGAAGTGATCGATCCGCGCCGAACCGCTCAACGTCCAATTTTTGGGGGTGTACAGCACCTCGCCATAGACTCCAGTTTGCCGCTGCTTGGCGGCGGTGTTGGATACACCTCCTTTGCCGGCGTAAATCGTTTGATAGCTTGCCGCGCGGATGTAGTGGGTGTCTGCTCCGGCCAGGAACAAGAGGTTCGTGCCGACCGGGTGATGCCAGAGGCCGGCAACTCCCAGCTCATTGGAGGGTTCTTCGGCGCTGGTAGTCAAAGTCTCCGCGGTGCGTGTGGCGTTGATGGAGCTAAATCTCTGCCGATAGTGTTCGGCGGTGCCGTAGACGCGGAAGATAAAGTCGGTCAGATCTGACCCCGCATCATAACGCCAAAGGCGGGTGCCATTGTTTTGTATGGGCGTTCCGTTGTGGCGGGCTTCATCGAGCGCATTGCCGCGCAGGAAGAGGCGTTGGCTATTCCCCAGGTCACGATCGAACTGCACCAGGGCGTTTTGGGCATGAACGTTCGATGGCTGGTCGATCGGTCCGCGGTAGGCGGGCGCGATCAGGATGTAGCCATCGGTGGCAACAGCTCCCCCGGTCGCCAGGCCGGACCACTTGCCCAAGGTCAAGCTGCCGAGCAAGGCTCCGTCGACTGTGCTCTCCGACCCTCCGTTGCTGGTGAACTGCAAGGTGGAGTTCTTGGGTCGAACCGGCTCGATGTTGATCACGCCACCGATGGCGCTGGAACCATAGAGGTCCGAGGCTCCCCCACGCACCACTTCTACGGACTGAATGTCCAGTTGCGGAAGCTCCTCCCAGTGGATCCAGCCGCCGTAGGGATCGTTCAGCGGGACATTATCGAAGACCACCAGCGAGCGACTGGCTGAGGTCGAACCAAGGCCGCGCAAGGAGACCCCCTGGCTGGTGGGATTGGCAACCAGCGAACTCGATCTACGAAAGAGCTCAAATCCGGGGACGGTGCGCAGCTTATCGTCCAGCGGCAAGCCGGTAGCATGGTGCAGCGCTTCTCGAGTCATTACACGGGTACTGGCCGGACTATCCAGGGAGCTTAATGGCGAGCGATAGGCGGTGACGGTGACGTTTTCAAGAGGATGTTCGAGCTCGATGCGGAGAGTCGCCTGCCCGGTGATCGTCACCGAGGTGGGAGCAAAACGCGAGGCTTCGATCGAAACTGTACCTGCGTCCGCGGAAAGGGTAAATCTGCCGTCGGCGCCAGTGGTAGCCAGAAGATCTCCCGAACCACTGGTGATTTGCGCACCCGCGATTGGATTTCCCGTGGCATCGACGACTATACCCGTGACCGTGCCGGGGGCGGCAGCGGGAGGCTGCTGTGGCGGAGGCGCTGCTTGGCCGAAACATGCCGGAGCGCCCAGAACCAACAGCAGAAAGAGAACCCAAGAGACCATCGAATACATTGCGCGCAAATTTCGATAGAACCAACTGTTCATAGGTAAGGAGTTCCTGATTGGATCAGCCGCTACGCTAAATGGTAAATTGGGGTCCACGGGCCGGGGAAAATCATTTCGATCGTGGGATCGAAGCCGCCACGATGCCGCCCATCGGATCGCGACGACTACCTTATCGGCTGTACCACTTGAGCAGGGGCAGGAGACTGCTGTAATTGTCCGTCCATAGGCGAAGGTCGGCTCTCACGGGTGTGGGGAAAGCATTGTTGACAACCTCCGGTTGACTCAAGAATGCCTGGTTCGTGGTTACCAGAATCCAATCCGCGAAGTACAAACCATTTTGCTCGTCACCATGGGAGTGCACCGACATGGCGTAGAGCCCGGCATCCTTGGCAATCGCGGCGACCACCGGCTCCAGGTCCACGTACTGGTTGGACACATGGAAGACGAGGATTCCATCGGGCTCCAGATGGCGGCGATAGAGCGCCAGCGCCTCGCGAGTTAACAGATGCACGGGGATGGCGTCTCCGGAAAAGGCATCGATCACAATCACGTTAAAGTGCTGCGGAGGCTCCGCGGCCAGGGACAAGCGCGCGTCGCCCAAGACCACGTCGGTCCGCGCGGCACTATCATGAAGAAACGTAAACCAAAGCCTGGCCAGCCGTTCCACCAGGGGATTGATCTCGTAGAAGCGGATCAGGTCTCCGCGATTGCCATAGGCCGCGACCGTTCCCGTTCCCAGCCCGATCACGCCGACGCGCTTGGTAGCGGATCCACAACACAGCCGCATGGCTAAACCCAGGCCGGAGTTCGCGGCGTAATAGGTCAAGGGTTGGTCAAGAAACTGGGGCGCGAACCACTCGGCGCCGTGCTCGATGGTTCCGTTAAGAAGCATGCGGTCGGTATCGGACTGCGGGGGCAGGTGCGTTTCCCTAACCCGCAGGGTCCCATAAAAATTGCGCACCAGGGCGACCGCATCGTCGTCGTATTGGCGTATCTGCGTGCTGAGCACCACGATGGCGGCAGTTGTGCCCGCGACCCAAAGTATGCGCAGGCCCCAACCGTCGTGCCAGGTTGCTGCCAAGGCGATCAAGGCAACCACCACCAAGGTGCAGGCGAGATCATAGTTCGCGCGCAGGACAAGTGGAGCGATCACCCCTACCAATAGGGTTCCGGCCGCGCTTCCCGCAGCGGCGACGAGATAAAACCTGGTCATGCCCGAAGTGTCGGGACGGCGCGCATAGAGCTCGCCATGGAGAAACAAGCAGGTCACAAAGAGTGCGATCAGGAAGAGCGGCACACTCACCATGATGGGCAGCTGGGTGCGAATATCCCGTAGCACGTAAGCCATGGATGCCACGGCCACCACTATCAGCCGCAACATGGACTGGCGTATGGGCTGCCAGGCTCCCTGAAAGGCGAGGATGAACGTCAGCAGATACAAGCCCAGGGGCGGAAGCCACAAGAGCGGGATGGCGGCGATGTTCTCGCTCATGTGGTGGGTGACCGCAAGCAGCATCATGCCACCGCCCATGGCGAGGACAAACCAGAAGGCTTCCGGGGCAGCGTGTACCTCACCAACCGGTTCTACGGGGGCGGCGGAAACCATTCGTCTGCGACCTTGCCAGGCGATTGCTCCGCAGATCACGGCGAAGAAAAGAAAGCCACCGCTCCACCAAGCGGCCTGCCGGCTCATAGTCAGGCGCGGCTCGATGAGCAGCGGATAGCTGACCAGGGCCAAAAGGGAAGCAAAGTTGGAGAGAGCGAAGAGCCGGTAGGGCGACCGGCCCTCGAAGGTCCCGGCGTACCAGGAATTCAGCAATGGCGTGGTGGCCGAAAGTGCAAGGTAGGGCAAACCGATCAACGTAGCCAGCACGCGGAAGACGGTCAGCGCGGGGTGATAGCTGACCGCCGCGGGCTTGGGGTGGATGGGAACGCCCAGCATCATCAGCGCCGCCGTCAACAGCAAGATGTGGATAACTGCCTGTTGGGTGGGAGTGAACCTGGAAGAAATCCAATGCGCATAAAGGTAACCAAGCAAGAGCACGATGGAGAAAAAGACCAGGCAGGTGGTCCAGACGGCGGACGATCCCCCTAACGTGGGGAGCAGCTGTTTGGCCACCATCGGCTCCACGACAAAGAGTAGAAAGGCACTTAGGAAGATGGTGAGCGCGTATAGGCTGCGAAGAAGCTTCATGACGGTGGCGAGCTTTGGCCGCCGACGCCGGAGCGGTTGCGGGCACCACAAGGATGTATCACACAAACACGCATGCCTGCCGGTCAGCGAAGTAATGTACCCCGCGGTCACCGGTAAATGTAACCACTGTGATGTAGCCAAGCATTCAAGAGGCCGCTATTGTTCTTCTCGAGGATCAGTTCTGGGGGAGGGCTGCTCTTCGGCGCGCCCGTGAGCCTAAGCTCACGGGCGCTTGCTCTTTGCGCCCACGCCTGCGCCCCAAATATCGCCACAATATAGAATTGAACTCCTTCGGCATAGTTGCGCTGTGTCCTGCCGACATCAGGAGGTTCCTCGACGATGCCCGAACCGATGCTGATCGCTCAGAGCACAGAACCTCTCTACCTGCTGCCAGCCATGTCGAATCGTCACGGCTTGATTGCCGGAGCAACCGGCACGGGCAAGACAGTCACCCTGCAGGTGATGGCCGAGGCCCTCAGCCGTATCGGCGTCCCGGTGTTCGCAGCCGACGTAAAGGGCGATCTTTCCGGGATCAGCCGGCCCGGGGTGGAGAACCCCAAGATCGCCGATCGCGTGAAGAAGCTCAAATTGACAGACTTCTCTTTTGCCGGATGCCCGGTGACTTTCTGGGATGTCTTCGGCCAGGAGGGACATCCGGTGCGAGCCACGGTGTCGGAGATGGGACCGTTGCTCTTCAGCCGCTTGCTGAACCTGAACGAAACCCAGGCTGGGGTGCTGACGGCAGTTTTCAAGATCGCCGATGACCAGGGACTGCTGCTGCTCGACCTGAAGGATCTGCAGGCGATGCTGCAATACGCAGCTACGCATGCCAAGGAGTTTCAGACGCAGTATGGCAACATTTCGGCGGCTAGCGTCGGAGCCATGCAGCGCGGCCTGCTTGCTTTGGAGCAGCAGGGCGGAGACAAGTTTCTGGGCGAACCGGCGCTCAATCTCGATGACCTGCTTCAGACGGACACCCAGGGTCATGGGGTAGTCAATATTCTGGCTGCAGACAGACTGATCAACTCGCCCAAGCTTTATGCCACGTTCCTGTTGTGGCTGCTGAGCGAGCTCTTTGAGCGGCTGCCGGAGGTGGGCGATGCGGAAAAGCCCAAGCTGGTCTTCTTTTTCGACGAAGCGCACCTGCTTTTTTCTGACCTGCCGAAAGTGATTGAAGACAAGGTCCACCAGGTGGTTCGCCTGGTCCGGTCCAAGGGCGTAGGGGTTTTTTTCGTTACGCAAAATCCCATCGACGTACCTGATGGAATCCTGGGCCAGCTGGGCAACCGGGTCCAGCATGCGGTGCGCGCGTTTACTCCGAAGGATCAGAAAGCGGTCAAGGCGGCGGCCCAGACCTTTCGCGCCAACCCGGAGATCAATGTTGAGCAGGTCATACTGGAGCTGGGTGTGGGCGAAGCGCTGGTCTCCTTTTTGGATGAAAAGGGAACCCCGGGGGTGGTGGAACGTGCGCTGGTTTGTCCACCACGCAGCCAGATCGGCCCGATTACGCCGGAGCAACGGCAGCAGATCATCCGCGATTCGGTGGTGGCCGGGGTCTACGAGGAGCCGGTCAATCGCGAATCGGCTTATGAGCTTTTGCAGGCCCGCGCGGCGCAAACCATTTCTGCTCAGCAACCTGCGCCCAAACCGACTACCTGGCTTGGGGAACTTGCCTCGCTGGGCAGCGGTTCCTCCGGCGGACGCCGCGGGGACAGCCTCATCGAAACCGTAGCCAAAAGCGCCGCCCGTACCATGGGCAGCACGGTAGGGCGGCAGATCGTGCGCGGCGTGCTCGGTTCGCTGCTGGGCGGTTCGAACCGTCGCTGAGTGGGCTTGCCGTCCCTCGTCCACGGCAGGCGCTTGCTGCGAACGTGTTATAGCCACCTACATCTATCGCCGATACTCTCAGCACGGTTGGATATCACCCAGGTAACCCGCCAGCAACATAATCCCGGGGACCGCGTTCATACATGCGGGCCGGCACTCAGCCGGCAAGGTTCAGCCAGCAAGGAGCAAACCAATGCGTTCCATCCGCGCTATGCGCACCCTTTTTCTCGCGCTTTTGGTATTGATTGTGCCGACGTCTTCCTTCGCAGGCGTATTTCTTTCCATCACCATCGCTCCCCCTGTGTTGCCGGTGTACGCCCAGCCGGTTTGTCCCGGGGACGGCTATCTGTGGACCCCTGGCTACTGGGCTTACGGCCCAGCGGGCTACTTCTGGGTACCGGGAACCTGGGTGCTTGCTCCACGGCCCGGATTTCTCTGGACGCCTGGTTACTGGGGCTTCGGCGGTGGCATCTATGCCTGGCACGCCGGATACTGGGGTCCCCACGTCGGCTTCTATGGCGGGGTCAACTACGGCTTTGGATATGGCGGCGTGGGCTTCTTTGGCGGGCGTTGGGAGGGCGGACATTTCGCCTATAACGCCGCGGTGATGCACGTGAACACGACCATAGTTCACAACACGTACATCGACAGGACGGTGATTCACAATACCGTGATTAACCGCACCAGCTTTAATGGACCTGGCGGCGTCAATGCCAGACCCAATGGGCAGGAGGTGGCGGCCATGCGCGAGTCCCACGTTCAGGCGACGTCGGAACAGATGTCCCATGAACGTTTCGCCGGCAGCAACCGGGGCAACTTCGCATCCGTCAATGGCGGAAGACCTGCCATGGGGGCGGTAAGCCGCCCTATGACAAACGCCAGCATGACGACGCATACGGCCTATAACAACAATGCGGCCCGGCCGGCATACAACAACAATGCCAATCATCCGGCGTACAACAACAATGCCTATAGGGCCCCGGCCAATAATCAACCGAGATACAACGAGGCGCCGCATCAGAATGCGAGCCAACCACACCCTGAATCCCACCCCAACAACGGGGGCGGGGAACACGAACGTCGGTAGCTTATTCGGTTCAAACAAAACGGCCCGCAGCTTGTGCTGCGGGCCGTTGCTTTTTGGGGGCGAATTTCTTTGGTGGCAAGAGGGACATGCGGTTTCCTCTTTCGGTTTTAGCCGCCTCTACTCCTGCCCTAATTCCTGCAGCAGAAAGGCGTAGTCAAGCGCGATCTCCTTCAAATAGTCATAGCGGCCGGAAGCGCCGCCGTGTCCGGCGCTCATGTTGGTCTCGAGCAGCAGGAGATGATCGTCGGTCTTCAGGGTGCGCAGCTTGGCTACATACTTAGCCGGTTCCCAGTACATCACCTGGCTGTCATGCAAGGAGGTCTTCACCAACATCGCCGGGTAAGCCTTGCGCTCCAGGTTGTCGTAAGGCGAGTACTGCAGCATGTAGGCAAAAGCCTCCGCCTGGTTCGGGTCTCCCCATTCTTCATACTCGGCGACGGTCAGCGGAAGCGTGGGATCAAGCATGGTGTTCATCACGTCTACGAACGGCACGTGAGATAGAACAGCACGGTAGAGATCTGGGCGCATGTTGGCAACCGCGCCCATTAGCAGGCCGCCGGCGCTACCGCCTTCCATGGCGACGCGGCGAGGGTCGCCATGGCCGTGGGTGATGAGGTATTCGGTCACCGCGATGAAATCGGTGAAGGTGTTCATCTTTTGCATCAACCGCCCGGCATCGTGCCAGGGCTTGCCCATATCGCCGCCTCCTCGAATGTGCGCGTAGGCCAGGACGAATCCGCGGTCAAGCAAGCTGAGACGGTTGGAGTTGAAGCCTACCGGAAGCGCATATCCGTAAGAGCCATAACCATAGATATAGAGAGGGTTTGTGCCCTCACCCTTCTTGTCTCTACGGTAGACGATGGAAACGGGAATGGGGGTGCCGTCTGGAGCGGTGGCAAACAGACGCTCGGAGCGGTAGAGGGAGCGATCGAATCCGCCCGGCACCTCCAACTCTTTGAGCAACGTAGATTGACTGGTTTGCACATCGTACTCATAGACCGAAGTGGGCGAAACCAGCGATTGATACCCATAGCGAAATTTGTCAGTTACAAATTCGCGGTTGACGTGCGGATGCGCGCTGTAGGTAGGCTCAGGAAATGCGATCTGCCGCGAAGATGGTGCAAACGCACCCTCTCCGTCGAAGGACAGAACGCGCATTTGCGGCAGGCCATTGGCGCGCTCGACGAGCACGGCAAAGGATTGGAACAGCTCCAGATCTTCCAACATCACGTCTTCACGGTGGGCGATGATCTCGCACCAGTGAGCGCGGCCCGGGGTAGCGACGGGAGCAGTGACGATGCGGAAGGTTCTGGCGGTGTCGTTTACGCGAATGTACCAAAGCCCATCGCGGTGGTCGGTGTAGTACTCGATGTTCTCCCGCCGCGGTTCGATCAGTGTCCAGCGTCCTTCGGGATCACCCGTGGGCAGAAACTGCTCTTCGCTTGCCGTGTGGCTGGCGCTCTCAAGGATGAGGTACTTGCCGTCACGGGTGCGGCCGACGCCCACATTGAAGCGTTCATCGGCTTCTTCGTAGATAAGGGCATCCTCGGCCTGCGGCCTTCCCAGGACGTGGCGGAAGAGCTGGTGCTGCCGTTTGGTCTCCTCATCCTCAACGGTGTAGAAGAGGGTGCGGTTATCTGCTGCCCAGACGACGGAGCCGACCCGCTGCGCCTGGTCGGCTAGCACTTCGCCCGTCCTGAGGTCTTTGATGTGGAGGGTGTATTGCCGGTAGCCGGTGGTGTCGGTGGAGTAGGCCAACAGGTTGCCGTCATCGGAGACGCTGACGGCGCCTAATGCCAGGAAACTCTCACCGGCCGCCATCTGGTTCATATCGAGCATGATCTCTTCGGCGGCGTCGAGGGAACCGTGCTTGCGGCAATAAATGGGGTACTGCGCGCCCTGCTCGGTGCGCGAGTAGTAGAAATAGTTCTTGTACTGGAAGGGCACCGACACATCGGTTTCTTTGATGTGGCTGAGCATTTCGGAGTAGAGCTTGGCCTGCAGCTCTTCCGTGGGCTTCATGACGGCGCGGGTGTAGGCGTTCTCCTGTTCCAGGAATGCGACGACTTCGGGGCTGTCTTTCTCGCGAAGCCACCCGTAGTGGTCGGCCAGCCGGTGTCCGTGCAGGGTGGTGACGGTTTCCTGGCGGCGGGCGGTGGGTGGCTGGACTGCAGTTGATTGGGTAGAGGTCATAGATACGTCAGTCATAGATAAATGAAGGATATCTTGTTGGTGGGGCGGCCAGTTGTGCATGCGGTCAAAACACGGGGGTCCAGGTCACCGTGGTTGGCGGCAGAGCATCCCATGAAAAAGGAGTGAACCATGAATTTTCCCACTATCTACGGCAAACGAACGATGGCTCTGGCCGGTGCGATACTGCTTTGCGGAAGCATGGGCTTAGCTCAAATGCGCGGTTCTGCCGGCCCGACGGGCGCAGGCCAAACCGGCCAAAGCCCGGGACAGAACCCGAGCATGGATTCCCAAATGAATGGTATGCAGACGGGCCAGCCCTCAGCTATAGACAGGATGTTCGTAAGCAAGGCCATGCAGGGGGGCTTGGCACAGATACAGCTGGGGCAGCTTACACTGCAGAAAAGCGACAACCAGCAGGTAAAGCAGTTTGCTCAGCGCATGATCGATGACCATACGAAGCTGAACGATCAAATGAAGCCAGTTGCCCAGCAACTTGGAGTTTCTGTTCCAGACCAGATTTCAAAGGGCGATCGTAAGACCATCGCCAAGCTTCAGGCGCTTTCGGGTTCCGCATACGACCAGGCTTATATCAAGGACATGGTCAAGGATCACAAGCAAGATTTGAGCGCGTTCCAGATGGAAGCTTCTTCCGGACAGGACCAGACCGTAAGGGATGCGGCCAACCAGGGCAGCAAGGTCATCGCCCAACATCTACAGTTGGCCCAGCAGTTGGCCAAGGACCAGAACGTGGCTTCGGCCGGCCAGTAAATAGACTCAGCCCCTGCTGCTGTCCTCTGCCCGCTGGGCCGGCCCTCCTACTGAGGGCCGGCAGCGGGTGTAACTGCGTCTGAGTACAATGAGGCGATGCGCCTACGCCTGCTCGCGGTCTTTGTGCTTCTTCTCGCCGGTTCCAGTGTTTTGCCGGCTGAGCAGGTGCAGGACCTGCCCAAGCCCACAAATTATGTCAGTGATTTTGCCGGGGTATTGTCCCCGCAGACCGTGGTTTCTCTCAACGCGCTGTGCGCACAGGTGGACCGCCAAGCCCACGCGCAGATTGCCGTGGTCACGATCAAGTCGCTGGACGGCGAACCAATTGAGAACTTCGCCACTGCATTGGAAGACAAGTGGAAGGTAGGGAAGAAGGGCACGGACCGCGGCCTGCTCTTGATCCTGGCGACGAACGATCGCAAGTACCGCATCGAAGTGGGGTATGGCCTCGAGGGCATCCTGCCCGATGGCAGGGTGGGGGATATCGGCCGGCAGATCGTTCCGTACTTGCGACAGAACAACTTCGACGCTGCGGTTACCTTGGCGGTGCAGCAGATTGCAGGGGTGATTGCGGCGGACGCCGGCGTGACCCTCACCGCCCAACCACGCCGCGGACCACCCCCTGTCCCCCAAGCGCAGCCACTCACTTTGGGCGAGGTGGTGGTGCTGGGCCTGGTCCTGTTGGGGGTGATTTTCCTCCTGGCGCGCCTGGGTGGTTCCGGTCTGCTCGGCTTCCTGCTTGGCATGTTCCTGGGCGGTGGCGGAGGCGGTGGCTGGGGTGGCCGCGGGGGCGGGGACGGTTGGGGTGGAGGCGGAGGAGACGGCGGCGGATTTGGCGGATTTGGTGGGGGCAGCTCGGGCGGCGGTGGGGCTTCGGGCAGTTGGTAGGCTAATAATGAAAATGCTGAGCAAGAGAAGGAGAACGATCGAATGAGACGCGGGCTTTGGGTAGCGGTCGCGGCGCTTGTAGTTGTGTTTCTGGCGGTGCTGCTGGTTTTCGGCAGTTATGTAAGCGCGAGGAATCAGATGGTGACCAAGCGGGAGGCCGTCACTGCCTCCTGGAGTGAAGTCAACAATCAAATGCAGCGGCGCGCCGATCTGATTCCGAACCTGGTGGAGACGGTGAAGGGATATGCCAAGCAGGAAACGACGGTGTTTGGCGATATTGCGAATGCCCGGGCCGGCCTACTGAACGCGCATGGCGATCCGAAAGCCAGCATCCAGGCCAACGGCCAGCTTGATGGCGCGCTGGGGCGCCTGTTGGCGTTATCGGAGAACTATCCCGACCTGAAGTCGAATGAGAACTTTCAGCGCCTCTCTGACGAGTTGGCGGGTACAGAGAACCGTATCAGCGTGGCCAGAATGCGCTACAACCACAACATTCAGGAATACAACACGTTTATCGGGCAGTTTCCCAACAGCATATGGGCGGGCATCGGTGGCTTCCAACGGAACAACGATTACTTCCAGGCGAGCCCCGGAGCTCAGAACGTGCCTAAGGTGAGTTTCTAGATCCAGCGCCACGGCGGAGCCGGGCTTCTCGAGCGTGACAGAGGGCGCCCGAGCTTCGCTGTGGTTGCGAAGCGGGCACCCGCCGTTGGTAGGGACGAAGAGAAGTGTTTAGGCGCGGGCAAAGGAAGCGACTGCGCTTGCTTCGTCGTCCTTGACGTCGAATACGGTGTAGAGCTTGGTGATCTGCAGCAGGTCGTGGACCTTCTTGGTGAGATTGAGAAGTTTAAGATCTCCGCCCTGGTTGCGGACGGTGGTAAAGGCGCTGACCAGTTCGCCGATGCCGGAGCTGTCGATATAGGTTACGTCACCCAGATTGAGCAGGATCTGCTTGGAGCCTTTGGCCAGCAGGTCCCGTACGGCATCGCGCAGCTGCACACTGCCTTCTCCCAGGGTAATGCGACCGCTGCAATCCATAATGGTGATCCCGTCCACCTGACGGGTCTTGATTTTCATGCTCACGAAAACTCCTCCTTAAATTGCGGAACGGGCGGTTCCTAGATGTTTGATGAGAGTAAGTTCAGTGCCGGGCTGCAATTGACGAAAGTGTACCTCATCCATGAACGAGCGGATGAGAAAGATACCCCGTCCTGAGCCGCGCAGCAGATTTTCGGGCGCCAGCGGGTCGGGCAGTGTGTCCGGGTTCAGTCCTTTTCCCTGGTCGGCGATACGAAACACCAGGGAATCTGCCGTCTGTTCGAACGAGGCAGTAATGCTTTTCTCGGGGTCATAGGAGTTGCCATGGAGCACGGCATTGACCGCTGCTTCGCGGACCGCCATGGCGACGCGATAGATCTCCTCTTCTTCCAGGCCGGCCTTCCTGGCCATTTCTTCCGCGGTTTGTTCCACGCGATTGACGCTGTCAAGCGAGGACTCAAGTGTGTAGGTTACCTTGCTAGCCGGTGATCCACCCAATGCCGACCTCGTATGACGCGCTGGGCTTTAGCAACTTAAGCCCCATCTGCGCAAGTTTGCTTGGCCAGCGGCCTCATGTCAAGGCACTTCCGAGCCAGGTGGCCTGACACAGGGTAGGGACGATTTCTCCTGAGACGAGGAAATGGTCCTAAATTAGCTCGTAACCGGCGAAGAAATAGCCGATCTCAAAGGCCGCCGTGTCCTCGGCGTCAGAGCCGTGAATGGCATTTTCTTCGATGGAAGCCGCGAATTGCTTGCGGATGGTGCCCTCGGCCGCGTCCGCCGGATTGGTGGCGCCCATGAGTTTGCGCAGGTCGGCAATCGCGTTTTCCTTCTCCAGCACCATGGCAATGATGGAGCCGGAGGACATAAACGTAGTGAGCGAATCGAAGAAAGGCCGCTTGGCGTGGACGGCGTAGAAGCCCTGGGCCTGCGACTTGGAGAGAAACATCTTCTTGATGGCGACGATTTTGAAGCCCGCCTTGTCGATTTCCGCAAGAATCGCGGCCGAATAGCTTTTGCGGACCGCGTCGGGCTTGATGATGCTGAAGGTACGTTGCACGAATACTCCTATTTTCCGATGACCTTGGCCAGTGTTTCGCCGATTGCGGCGGGGGATTGCACCACGTGAATCCCGGCTTCTGTGAGCGCCTTCATCTTGTCGGCGGCTGTGCCCTGGCCGCCGGAGATGATGGCCCCGGCGTGACCCATGCGCCGTCCGGGAGGCGCGGTCTGGCCGGCGATGAAGCCCACGACCGGCTTCTTGACGTGCGCCTTTACGTAGGCGGCGGCGGCCTCCTCAGCCGTGCCTCCAATTTCGCCGATGAGGATGATGGACTCCGTCGCGGGATCCTCATTGAGCAGCTTGAGCGCGTCGACGTGGGTGGTGCCAATGATGGGGTCGCCACCGATGCCGATCGCCGTGGACTGCCCAATCCCGCGCTGGGTCAGTTGATAGACGGCTTCGTAAGTGAGGGTGCCGGAGCGGGAGACGATGCCCACGCTGCCCTGCTTGTGGATGCGGCCGGGCATGATGCCGATCTTGGCCTTGCCCGGGGAGATTACGCCCGGGCAGTTGGGGCCGATCAGGCGCGATTTGGATTTGCTGATCACGCTCCACACCTTGACCATGTCGTTGGTGGGGATTCCCTCGGTGATGCAGATAATCAGCGGCAACCCTGCGTCCTCGGCTTCGAGAATGGCATCGGCCGCGAACGGTGGGGGCACAAAGATGACGGTGGCGTTGGCGCCTGTCTTTTCGACGGCCTGGGACACGGTGTCGAAGACCGGCCAGCCCTCGTGCACGGTGCCTCCCTTGCCCGGCGTCACTCCGCCCACTACCTTGGTCCCATACTCGGCGCAGCCCTTGGCGTGGAAGGTGCCTTCCTTGCCGGTAATGCCTTGCACGATAAGCCGCGTATTTTCGTCCACTAACACAGACATAGATTGCTCCAGAATTCCTGTTTGAGTGCTGTACTCACCGGTTTGCGGCGTAGTCTTTGGCGGCCTTGACTGCCATGGCGGCGGCATCCTGCATGGTCTCGCCAATGATGAAGTTGAGGCCTGACTGCTTCAGGATTTCCCGCCCTTGTTCCACGTTGGTCCCCTCCAGGCGAAGAATGACGGGCACCTTCACATTGGTCTTTTTGGCCGCTTCGACGACACCGTGGGCCAGTATGTCCACGCGCAGGATGCCGCCGAAGATGTTGATGAAGACGGCCTGCACATTCTTGTCGGAGAGCAGGATCTCAAAGGCGTGCTCGATCTGCTGCTGGTTGGCGCCCCCGCCTACGTCGAGAAAGTTTGCCGGCGAGCCGCCGGCGTACTGGATGATGTCCATGGTCGCCATGGCCAAGCCGGCGCCGTTGACCATGCAGGCAATGTTGCCGTCGAGCTTGATGTAGTTGAGGGCATACTTCGAGGCTTCCACTTCCAAGGGATCTTCTTCGGCGGTGTCGCGCAGTTCCTTCAATTCCTTGTGGCGGAAGATGGCGTTGTCGTCGAAGTTGATCTTGCAGTCGAGGGCCAGCAGGCGGTCGTCGGTGGTGGTGATGAAGGGATTGATCTCGAGCAGGGAAGCATCGGTGTCGAGAAATACTTTGTAGAGGCCGGTCATGAACTTGACCGCGTCGTTAATCTGCGCCGGCTTGAGGCCCAGGGCGAAAGCGAGTTTACGCGCCTGGTAGGGCTGGAAGCCGACCGCGGGGTTGATGTAGGCCTTGAAGATCGCGTCGGGGTCCTTGGCGGCGACCTCCTCGATTTCCATGCCGCCCGCCTGGGAGGCCATGAAGACCAGCTTGGCGGTGGCGCGGTCGAGCACGATGCCCAGGTAGAGCTCGCGCGCGATGGGCGACATCTCTTCGATCAGCACCCGCTGCACCTTCTGGCCCTGGGGGCCCGTCTGGTGAGTGATCAGCTGCATGCCGAGGATTTTCTTGGTGTACTCCTCTGCTTCTTCGAGGGTTTTGGCGAGCTTGACGCCGCCACCCTTGCCTCGGCCGCCGGCGTGGATCTGCGCCTTGACTACCACACCCTTGGCACCGCTTGAAAAGAGCCGTTTGGCCACATCCAACGCTTCTTCAAGCGTATTGGCCACCTCACCCTTGGGGACGGCGACGCCGTGCCGCTCCAGGATGTCTTTTGCCTGATACTCGTGAATTTTCATTCTTTTGGTCTTCGGACAGAACTTCCATACTAAAGGGATTGGGCTTCGAGGGCAAAGAGGGTTGGTCTAGAGTGTGGTCAGCTTGACACATTCTTACCGGGCTAATTGAATCTGCGTGACAACCACTCACTCCAAATTGAGTCCCGCAGGGACGGCTGAAAATTCCCAGGATGCAATCCTGGGTACTTCTACCTCCGAATTGGACTGTTTGGGGGGCCAACCCAGGACTTAACGTCCTGGGCTACTCTCAGCCATAGCTGTCCAAATTAGTGGGAGAGATGAGGTTTTGGCTATGTAACTTGTTGAAAAGATTGGAGAGGAGTCAGAGCGAACGAAAGCGGGTTGTGGAGTCATCGCGAAGCATATTGCGATCCGCGCCTTTATCAGCAACAAGGCTTTGTGCTGAGGTAAAGAAACCGCAGGTCCCTCCACTGCGCTGCCCCGGATTTCCTGTTGAGACTGGTGGCGTTGGCGGAGTTCATGCGGCTTTCTCTACGGAAAGCCGCATACGTGGTTGTTGATGAGTGCCGCTTAGTAGGAAATCCGGGTACGCTCCGGTCGGGATGACAATGTTGTTGTGGGAATTGGCCTTGGCCCCGGCTAACGGAACTAGCAGCCGGTGGCACAACAACATTGTCATCCCGACCGGAGCGCAGCGCAGTGGAGGGACCTGCGGTTTCCTTCCCTCGCCATGAAGCCTTGTTGCTGATAAAGGCAAAAACAGCAGCTCCCCGAAAGCTAATTTGGACAAGTGTGACTCTCAGCCGTCCCTCTGGGACTCAATCTGTGGGGCACCAGGGAGTTCCTCGCTGAGTGAAGAGTCTCAAGTGCGATTAGGGCGGAGAGTCTCAGGTGCGGTTAGGATGTTTTGAGGAAGGAATGCCGATGTCCCAGCTGGTAGCGCTGCTCAAACAGGTGGTCGAAGACCATGGCACCCTGACGCAACCGCAGGGATACTCGGCGCTCCGGGAGATGCTCGAAGGTGATGCGAATGATGTGGAGATTGCCTCGCTTTTGACGGCGATCGCCACCCGCGGGGCCACGGCTGAGGAGCTATCCGGTTTTGTGCAGGCCATGCGGACCATGAGCCGACCGGTTCCCTTGAGCGAAGGGGAACGGGAGCAGTTGGTGGACACCTGCGGGACGGGCAGCGATGGCCAGGGAACCTTCAATATTTCAACCGCCGCGGCCCTGGTGGCGGCCGCTGCCGGGGCCAAGATAGCAAAACACGGCAACCGGGGCCTCACATCGAAGTGCGGCTCCGCCGATGTGCTGGAGGCGCTGGGCATCCCGGTGGAGCTGGAGCCGGAGATGGCAGTGGAGTGCCTGCGGCAAACTGGCTTCATGTTTCTTTATGCTCCGGCGCTGCACCCAGCGATGAAGAGAGTGCAAGCCATCCGCCGCGCCCTGGGCTTTCGCACCCTCTTTAATCTCGCCGGTCCGCTCACCAATCCTGCGGGAGCGAGGGCGCAAGTGATCGGCGTCTTTGCCCCCGGCGCGGTTCCACTGGTGGCGGAGACCCTGGCTCGGCTGGGGGTGAGGCATGCATTTGTGGTCCACGGACGCGATGGCCTGGATGAACTCACGCTGAATGGTGTGAGCGACGTAGCGGAAGTGCGGGAGCATACGGTCCGCAACTTCACCCTGGAAGCGGGCGAGGCGGGTCTGGCGGAGGCGCCATTGAGCGCTCTAGCGGGCTGTGACGCACGCGGAAATGCATTATTGATTGAAAAGATCCTTCAAGGCGAACCGGGACCGCCGAGGGATGTGGTTTTGCTGAACGCGGCGGCCGCTCTTGTGATCGCCGGCCGCGCAGCCGATTTTGCCGGCGGTGTCCGCTGCGCCGCCGACGCGATAGACTCAGGTGCCGGCCAGCAGCTGTTGGCGCAGTTGCGCAAAGCAGCAAGCCTGGTCCGGCGGTAAGGGAGTTTGTACCATGGCAATTCAACTGCAACGCATCGCCGCCGGCTGCGCCGTGCTGATTCTCACCGCTGTGATCCCCAGCCACGCCCAGCAGATCGTGGTCAGCAAAGACAATCGCACCATCGCCGTCACCACCAGCGCCGACGCCAACGCGGATGCGGATACGGTGACGGTGCAGATCGGCTTCGTGGCCTACGGCGCAGACCAGGACTCGGCCTATGCCACTGGCTCCAAGACGTCGAATGCTATCGCGGCGGCGCTCAAGGGGGCTGGAATTCCCCAGGATGTGATTCAGAGCGAGTCGCAAAGCATTGCCCCGGTGCAGCAATTCACCACCCAGGAATGGACTCCCGAGGAGAGGGCCGAGCGCAAGTTTCAAGTACAGCAGAGCTGGAACGTGAAGACCGCTGCCGCGAATGGCGCCAAGGTTCTCGATGTGGCCGTAAAGGCCGGCGCCAACCAAAGCGGGCAGATGACCTGGAGTGTCGCGGACCAGGATGCCCTGCAGGCGAAAGCCGCAAAACTGGCGCTCGACCGCGCCCGGCAGATCGCGCAGCAGATGGCGGCGGGTTTGAGCGCTACGCTGGGGCCGCTGGTGTATGCCAGCAATGAGGCTCCTACACGCACACCCCAACCGCTCATGAGGGCTCAAACCGCGATGATGTCGGCCGCTCCAGCGCCGAAAGAGGTGGAACCGCTTAGCGTCAGCGCGCAAAAAGTGACCGCATCCGCGACGGTCTACGCGGTATTCAGTATCCAATAGCGAGGGTCGTCATATGCTGGAGGAGAGGGCACCCATGGCAAGATATGAGTATCGCGAGCTACGCCCAACGCCTGAGGGCGAAGATGTTTTTCGGCGTTGGCTAGCACATCTGGATGAGGAATTCACCCGCCACAAGGAACCCCGGCTGCGGGGCGAAATGGTGCGCGATGCGCTGCACCAGATCTACCTCGGGCGTCCCCATGGGGGCAAGCTCAACACCACCCTGATCTCCGAGCTGCCGGGTAATGTGCTGCAGCTTACCTTCGACCCGGCCAACGTGACGCTCGAACCGGAGTACTACGGCGATGTGGACGTGGAGAAATATGCCGAGCGCAAGCCGTTGATCTGGTTCTGGCAAATGTTTGACCGGTCGGCGCTGGGTTTGAACCACTGGCTCGGTTTTCGCTTCCGCAAGATGCTGGCCAAACACATCTTCAAGCACGTGGGAAAGAACGTAAAGATCTTCCACGGGGTGGAGTTCAGTTTCGGTTACAACCTGACGGTGGAAGACGACTGCATCATTCATAAGTACGTGATGCTGGATGACCGCGGTGAGCTCATCATCCGCAAGGGGACATCGATCTCCGACTACGCGGCGGTGTACACGCACTGGCACAAGTCAACGGATTATCTCGATGTAGAGAACCGCACCACCGAGGTGGGACCGGGCACGCGGCTTACTTATCACTCCTCGGTGATGGCTGGGGTAAAGATTGGCGAAGACGCCATGCTGGGCGCCATGGGCGTGGCTACCCATGATGTGCCTCCACATGCCATCTGGGGAGGCGTCCCGGCGCGCGAGATCAAGCAAAAAGAATAGCCCGAGAAAGGTTTAAGACCAGCCCCAGCGCGAAGATTGCAAACGTACTTAGCCATGGGTCGGCGTGCTACCATCAGGCTTCCGATGCGAACTCCTGAAATCGTCCTGGGGATCTTTCAATTTGTCGTGTTGTTGTTTGCGCTCAGCCTGCACGAGTCGGCACACGGATGGATGGCTTCGCGACTGGGCGACCAAACGGCGCGCATGCTGGGGCGCATTACGCTAAACCCGCTCAAGCATATCGATCCGGTAGGCACGATCATGCTGCCCTTGGTGGCATTGGTGACCCGCATCCCCGTGATCGGTTGGGCCAAGCCGACCCCGGTGAACACGCGCAACTTCAAGAACTTTGTGCGTGACGATATTCTTACTACGGTGGCAGGCCCGGTAAGCAACGTAATCGGATCTGTGGTCTCGCTGGTGGTATTGATCGTCATCGCTAAGACGTCGCTGATCGGGGCGGCCTGCGTGCGTGCCGTGGCTCTCGGGGGTTTCGCCCGGCTCGATCCGCAGCTCATGGCTGTAAGCCCGGTGGCCTACCCGCTCGCCATATTCTTTTACCTCAGCATGCTGTTGAATCTGTTTCTCGCCGCGTTCAACCTTCTTCCCTTGCCACCGCTCGACGGAAGCCATCTCTTTCGCCACATGCTGCCCAATCGCTGGCTGCCGGTCTATGACCGTCTGGGGATCTTGAGCCTCTTCCTCATGCTGTTCTTTGGCGGCGGCGTCACCATGGCGATGATTAATCCGGTACTCGGCTTCTTCCGCGTTTTGCTGCTCTCCATCTGAGTTTTCCGTACAATCGAGCCAGTGAATCAAGACTTGCTTCAACTCAAACGCGTGCTGAGCGGCATGCGGCCCACCGGCAAACTGCATCTCGGCAACTACATGGGCGCCCTGTACAACTGGGTGCGCCTGCAACACGACTACAACTGCTATTTTTTTGTCGCCGACTGGCATGCCCTGACAACCGACTACGCCGATCCTTCCAACATTCGGGAAAATACGATGGACGTGGCGCTGGATTGGCTCGCCGCGGGGTTGGACCCGGAGCGCTGTGTCCTCTTTGTGCAATCCCTGGTGCCGCAACACGCGGAGTTGCACCTGTTGCTGTCGATGATCATGCCGCTTGGCTGGCTGGAGCGGGTGCCGACCTACAAAGAGCAACAGTTGCAGATGGGCGATGTTGCTGCGGGAGGCAAGGATCTAACTACCTACGGCTTTCTTGGATATCCACTGCTCATGGCAACGGATATCCTGATTTATCAGGCGGATCTTGTGCCCGTAGGACAAGACCAGGTGGCGCACGTGGAAGTGACCCGGGAAGTGGCGCGGCGATTCAACCATTTTTATCCCGGGCCGGGAGAGCCGATTCTGCCCGAGCCGCAGGTGTTGTTGACTCCCTCTCCCAAGCTGCCAGGAACGGATGGTCGCAAGATGTCGAAAAGCTATGGCAACACTATCCTGCTCACCGACCCGGAGCCGGTGGTGCGGCAAAAGCTGAAGACCATGGTGACGGATCCGGCGCGGGTGCGGCGGAGCGACCCGGGCGATCCGGATGTTTGCCCGGTGGGTGATTTGCATAAGGTCTTTTCGACCTCGTCGACGCTGGCCAGAGTCTATGAGGGGTGCCGGTCGGCGGGCATCGGTTGCATCGAGTGCAAGAGCTGGGCCGCGGATGCCATCGTGGCCGAACTGCAACCGATGCAGGAGCGGCGCAGGCAATATGAGGAGCAGCCTCACCTGGTGCATGACATTCTGCATAGCGGCTCGGAGTTGGCCCGGGTCCGCGCAGAAGAGACTATGGAGCAGGTGAGAGATGCCATGCAACTGGTGCGGCCCGAGCTTGGAGAGCGCGCGCTATGAGCCAGGGTGCGGGTGGGGAAAAGCGCGAGGAAACCGAGAAGCAGGCGCAGAAGCGGGAAGCGGCCGAGAGCGCATCGCCTTACAGCATCTCTGTGGGCCAGGTGTACGACGGGCCGCTGGACCTGCTGCTGGACCTGATCCGCAAGCAGGACATCGATATTTATGACATCCCCATCGGCCGCATCACGGCCCAGTTTTTGGCCTACGTGGAGGGTCTGAAGCAGACCGAGGTGGATGCGGCGGCAGACTTCATCTATGTGGCTTCGCTGCTGATCCATATCAAGAGCCGCATGCTTCTTCCCCGCACCTCGGCGGAGGGGGGCGAAGGCGAGCAGGAGGATCCACGGCGGGAGTTGGTGGAGCGCCTGCTGGAACACGAGCGCTTCAAAAACGCAGCCCAGATGCTGCTGCAAAAGCAACAGATCGAAGCCGCTACCTGGAGCAATCCGGCGATGCGGCAGTTTCGCGCGGAGGAGGGAACGGAGCAGGAGATTGCCGCCGATACTGTTGACCTGGTCCGGGTCTTCCGCGAGATTCTGGACCGGGCTCGGAAAAGGCCAGTACTCGACGTGGACGAGGAGGCCGTGACTGTCTCACAGATGCTCGACTACGTACGCCGTCGCCTGATCATGGAAGACCGGCCGGTGTCGCTGAGCAGCCTGCTCAAAAATACGCGGTCGGAGCGGGCGCTTATCTGCATGTTTCTGGCGCTGCTCGAGCTGGTTCGTTTGCAGGCGGTGCTGCTACGCCAGGACAGCAACTTCAGCGAGGTTTATATCAAGAAGCACCCATCGTTCGAGACGGTATTGAACCAGGGCCTGATGCAGGCCAAGGACGACTGGCGATAGTTAGCGCTCTAAACAGGGCCTTTACTTCGGCCAGATTCACCCAACTTTAATATTTCCGGATACCACAATTCACACTAGCGACCGATGCACTTTGTTACCGTGCGAACACCTGTAAATGTGGAGTGTGCGCACGTGAGTAAAGCATCGTCTGCGGTTTTGCCGCCGCCTGGAACACCGTCCGTTGTCGAACAAAAAATGAACAGAAAACAGGGCAAGATCCCGATGATCATCTTCGGGATTGTGCTGGTTGGGGGCATCGGCTGGGCTGCCTCACAGCTGCTCGGTGACCTGTTCGCAGCGGGGCACTCGGCCTCCGTAACGGCCTATCTCCTGCTGGTCATCGCCTTGCTGATTGCCCTCGGGTTTGAGTTCGTCAATGGATTCCACGATACCGCCAATGCAGTGGCCACAGTGATTTACACCCACTCGCTCGAGCCCCACATCGCGGTGATGTGGTCCGGTATGTGGAACCTGATCGGTGTGCTGCTCTCCTCCGGGGCGGTCGCTTTCGCAGTCGTCTCTCTACTGCCAGTGGAGCTGATCCTAAAGGTAGGTTCGGGGGCCGGTTTCTCCATGGTCTTTGCGCTGCTGGTTTCGGCCATCATGTGGAACCTGGGTACTTGGTGGTTTGGGCTCCCTGCCTCCAGCTCGCACACCCTCATTGGTTCGATCATTGGCGTCGGCGTGGCCAACCAGCTGATGTCGCCCACAACCGGAACCACAGGTGTCGATTGGTCGCAAGTGGGGAACGTCTTCCGCTCGCTGCTGGTTTCGCCTGTAGTCGGGTTTATCTTTTCCGCGCTTATGCTCCTGTTATTGAAGGTCGTCATCAAAGATCCTCGCCTGTTTGAGGCTCCCAAAGGGGATGCTCCACCGCCGTTCTGGATCCGCGGTCTGCTGGTGCTAACCTGCACCGGTGTGAGCTACGCCCACGGTTCGAACGACGGTCAAAAAGGCATGGGGCTCATCATGTTGATTCTCATCGGCACCGTCCCAACCGCCTATGCCTTGAATCACGCCGTTGGCTACAGCCAAGTCCAGGACTTTGTCGCCGTCTCGGAACAGGCTGCCAAGGTGATGAGTGCGCATGTGGACGCGAATGCCGTCATAGACGATCCCCGAGCGGATCTAACGGAATATCTCCAAAACAAGATACAAACTCCGACGACCATCCTCGCGGAACGGCAGATGATCCTCGAGATTGAACACGAGGTCGCGCAGTACAAGACACTGAAAGGCGTGCCGGCCGGCCAGCAGTCGAACGTGCGCAACGACATGTACATTTCGAGTGAAGCGCTGCGCCTGATGGCCAAGGCAAAGAAGCCAGCCTTCACCGCGGAAGAAGCCGCAGTTATAGCCAACTACAAGAAGAAGCTCGACCTCTCCACCAAATTCATTCCTACCTGGGTCAAAGTCGCGGTGGCCATAGCACTCGGCCTGGGAACGATGGTCGGCTGGAAGCGAATCGTCGTAACCGTCGGCGAAAAGATCGGGAAAACCCACTTGACGTACGCCCAGGGCGCGTCGGCGGAGCTGATCGCGATGTGCACCATTCTTGCGGCGGACAATTATGGATTACCGGTCAGTACCACACACGTGCTTTCCTCTGGCGTGGCGGGAACCATGCTGGCCAACAGGAGCGGGTTGCAGTGGTCCACCATCCGCAACATCGCCGCTGCGTGGGTATTCACTTTGCCTGTGGCGGCGCTGATGTCGGCGGGCCTTTTCTGGGTTTTCGTACAGTTTGCCCCGAAGGGCTAGGGGCGGTACAAAGTAGGCGCAGGTAAGCCCGCAAAGACGAGCGAAAAGAGAGGTGCTTCGATACTATGAATCGAGGCGCCTTTTCTTTTTTCGGGTGCGTTGAGCCTTCATGAGTCTGAAAGCGAAATTAGAAGCCGTCATCTACGCAGCCGAGGAGCCGGTAACCCTGGCTCAGCTTGCCGCTATTTTTTCCGAAGAAGTATTGCAGGGATTGGGCGAAACGGCCTCGCAGGAGGCGGAGCAGGTTGGGCCGGCTACGTTGTCCCCGGACGAGGAGGCTGCGCCCACTCTCGCAGCGCCATCTGGAGAAGAGCCCCCGGCGGCGGAAGCTGCCGAGCCGCCTGCCGCCGAAAGCGACGAGAAGAAGGCCGCTCGGCAGCGCGACCGCAGGGTCCGGCAGGCGTTGCAGGTCGTGCTCGACGAGCTGATCGCGGACTACGCCAACAGCGAGCGTGGCATGGAGATCAGGGAGATCGCCGGCGGCTATCGCATGGCGACCAAGCCGGAGTATCACGATGCGGTGCGGGGATTTGTGAAGAGCCTGAAGCCGCCGATGAAGCTCTCTCTTCAGGCCCTGGAGACGCTGGCGGTGATCGCCTATAAGCAGCCGGTGACCGCGCCTGAGGTCAGCGAGATTCGGGGAGTCGATTCGGGCGGCGTGCTGGGCGGCTTGGTCAGCCGCAAATTGATCACCACTGCGGGGAGAAAGCCGGTAATCGGACGGCCCATTCTTTACAAGACCACCAAGGAATTTCTGCTGCGCTTCGGACTCAAAGATGTGAACGATCTGCCCAGCATGGAAGAGTTTGAAAAGATGGCGGGCGAGTTGGCTGAGTCCGAAGCGGAAGGCGAGGTTCAGGATGCGAGCATGCGATCCTCTGCAGAGCCGGCATCGCCGGCTGCGACGGAATCCTCCGAGGAAGCGGCCGCAGAGCAGCAGGAGTTGACTTCCCCAGGTGGTGCAGGCGAGTCCAACGTGGTAGCGGAGTGATGACCGGCGATGAAGAGCGCGGCGAACGAAATCCGCAGCGCCTGCAGAAGATTATGGCTGCGGCCGGCATTGCATCACGGCGCAAAGCCGAAGAGCTGATTGCCTCCGGCCGCGTGCAGGTGAATGGCCAGACGGTAACCGAGCTGGGCACCAAGGCGGATCCGCAGCAGGACCATATCCGGGTTGACGGCAAGCTGCTCAAGAAACCACAGCAGTTGCGTTACTTCATGCTGAACAAGCCGAAGGGTGTGGTCACTACGGTTTCCGATCCGGAGGGACGGCCTACGGTGATGAAATTCTTCGGTCGATCGGGAGCGCGCCTCTTTCCTGTCGGCCGGTTGGATTATCAGAGCGAAGGCTTGCTGCTGATGACCAACGACGGGGAGCTGGCCAACATCCTGACCAGTGCGGCTTCTCATGTGGAAAAGACCTACCTGGTTAAGGTGAGCGGCAAACCCCGGGAGGAAGCGCTGGAACAGCTGCGCCACGGAGTGATGATCGAACGCGGCCGGCACGGAGAGCGGGAGGGCCGGGTGATGACTCAACCGGCCCAGATTACCCTGATCCGCGACACCGACAATCCCTGGTTCGAGGTGGTGCTGACGGAGGGCAAGAATCGGGAGATACGCAAGATGTTCGAAGAGATCGGACATTTTGTCGAGAAAGTGAGGCGGGTTGGCTTTGGACCGCTGGTTCTCGATGTTCCTCCGGGAGAGACACGCGAGCTGAATGAAGACGAAGTGACCCAGCTGAAGCGGGCCGCGCGCAAGAAGGCCGCCTCTCCAGAACAGCCGCGGGCACGGCGCCCGAGATCGGGACCGGCCACACTGCCCCGGCCCGCCCGCAAGCGCGTCCGGCGGCCGTAGATCTAGCGGCGGACCGAAAGCTGTTTTTCCCCATCAAATGAAGATTGCCGGAGCCGGATCGCACTACGATGTAATTATTGTGGGCGCGGGCGCCGCGGGACTTTTTTGCGCCATGCACGCCGGCCGTGGCGGCTGCCGTGTTCTCTTGCTTGACCATGCCAGCCGGATTGGCAAGAAGATCCTGATCTCCGGTGGCGGGCGTTGCAACTTCACTAATCTGTATACGACGGCGGCGAATTTCCTCTCCGCGAATCCCCACTTTGCCAAATCCGCACTTGCTCGTTACACTCCGGCTGATTTTGTGGAGCTGGTAGAGCAGCACCAGATTCCCTGGCATGAGAAGACGCTGGGGCAGCTGTTTTGCGACCGGGCAGCGATGGATATTGTTTCCATGCTGGAGCAGGAGTGTGCCGCGGCTGGGGTAACGATGTTGCTGAGCGCGCGCGTCGGCGAAGTCGCCCGCGATGACGGCTTTCGTCTTGAGACTGACCGGGGAGTCTTTTCTGGGAGATCTCTGGTTATCGCCACCGGGGGTTTGTCCATCCCTAAATTAGGCGCTACCCCGTTTGGCTACCAGATCGCACAGCAGTTTGGCTTGCGGCTGCAGCCGTGCCGGCCGGCGCTAGTGCCTCTTACCTTCGTTCCTGAAGACCTCACCCGCTACGCCGACCTGGCGGGCGTTTCCACCGAGGTCGTCGCCTCTGCCGGGTCCGGCCGCTTTCGGGAAAAGCTGCTCTTTACCCACCGCGGCCTCAGCGGGCCTGCTGTGCTGCAGGTTTCGTCGTACTGGCAGCCGGGGCAAGCCGTAGTGGTCGATCTCGCACCGGACCGGTTGTGGACCGGGGAGCTTCGCTCACAGCCAGCTCAGCGTGATCTTACCAGCGCCCGCAGCGCGATCCGCCGTATTCTTTCCCATCGTCTGGCGGACCGATGGCTGGCGCTACACCCGCCTTCGTCGTGGACGAACCAGGGGCTCGAAGAGGCGGAGAGCGCGCTTCATCGCTGGACTGTTTTTCCTTCAGGGACTGAAGGTTATGAAAAAGCTGAAGTGACGGCAGGCGGAGTGGACACTGCTGAGTTGAGCGCCCGCACAATGGAGAGCCGTAAAGTTCCAGGGCTTTACTTCATTGGCGAAGTGGTGGATGTGACCGGGCATCTTGGCGGTTTCAATTTCCAGTGGGCCTGGGCTTCGGGTGCGGCGGCTGGGCGTGCTTTGGGTGGAGGGGACTGAGCCCGACATTTGCGTGGGGGAGAGGCGCACAGCAGGTCCCTCGGCTGCGCTCGGGATGACAAATCTCAAGGTTTACGGCCATCCAGGTTCCTACGGCTGGTCCGGTTCCCATAGGGTTCCGCTGTCACGCAGACGGATCTGCGGTTCCGATCTAAACCACGGCCGTCTTTGGCTCGGGGAGCCAGAGGGCGATGGCCCACCAGAGCAGGATTAGCAGGTAGACAGAGATGCGGAAGAAGGAGAAGAAAACGTAATCGCTCATCTCGCGGCCGATGGTGAAATAGCCACCACCCGCCAGGAGGGCGGCCGAATAGACGCCGAAGCCGAAGCTGATGGCCGCCACATGGCTGCGCCAGGAAAGCCGCAGAGAGCGCAGGAGAAAAGCAAGCACGATGGCCCACTCCACCATGAGCACGGATAAGAGGAAGTGAAGCAGCACCAAGTCCATACGCAGTGAGGCGTAGCGCGCCGGCGCCAGGCGCATGACTATGAGGACGCCACTGCCAACCAGGAGTAGAGGTAGAGTGAGGCGGCGGATGCCGCCGAGCGGCCGGAGCGCGATCCAGGTGAGTTCCGCCAGCACCGCGCACTGCAGCAGCACATCAGTGAGGTCAAGAATCATGATGGCAAAGCGGTGGGCCGGATGACCGGAAAAATGCAGCGTGGCGGCGAGCCCGACGGAGCGCAGGAAATAGAAGATGATAAGCAGCGTGAACCAGGGAAACCGAGCGACACGCTTGCGCGTGAAAAGCACGGCGAGAAGAAGCACATGTCCGAGGAGCCCAGCGGCCCAGATGAGATGGTTGGTCATGAATTGTGTTTTCGGGTCAAGCGAGTTTGAAAATGATGGCCGGTCTCCCCTTGTATGTTCCGACGAGTCGCTCTTCAAAGCCGCACTTCCTGGCAACGCTAATGGATGCGCGATGGTCGGGGTGGATGAGGCAGACGAAATCATTTGCCCCAAAATGCTTTCGTCCCCACTGCAACGCTGCCTCGGCAGCCTCAGTTGCATATCCTCTTCCATGTTTCGCAGGAGCAAGGACCCAACCCAGTTCAGGGACGGCTCCCAGGGGCGGCTCCAGGTCGCGCTTGAAATTTCCAAAACCGACCTCACCCACAAAGTCTCCTGTTGCTTTCTCTTCCACCACCCAATATCCAAAACCAAGAGCAGACCAATGGCCAAGATAGCGTAGAAAGCGGGTCCAGCACTCTTCCAATGTGAGGGGCTTGCCTCCCATGTATGTCACCACGGCGGCATCTGACCAAAGCGCCCTGGTGTGGGCAAAATCATCCAGCGTGTGGCCGCGTAGCCTGAGCCGCTCAGTCTCGACCACCGGAATATCTAAGACACAAGGCAACGATCCGATCACCCATACAGTCTAAACTTGCTTTCAAAGGGCCCCGAAACACGAAGGAATAGTTTTCGCATGCAAACCGAGGCCAAACCGGCGTCCACATTTTGGCAATCTGTGCGCGAAGCCCTGCGGGGCAGCCACCAGGACTACACCGTGGGCAGCCTCAATCGGTCGATCCTGCTGCTCGCCATCCCCATGGTGCTGGAGATGGTGCTGGAATCGCTGTTCGCAGTGGTGGATGTTTTTTGGGTCAGCCGCCTGGGTGCGGACGCGATTGCTACGGTTGGCCTGACAGAGTCGGTTCTTACACTGGTCTTCGCGGTGGGCATGGGGCTCGGCATGTCGACCACCGCGATGGTCGCGCGCCGGGTGGGCGAGAAGGATCCGGAGGGCGCAGCCATCTCTGCAGTCCAGGCAATCTTTCTCGGGCTCATCGCTTCGTTCGTGCTTGGCCTTCCATTCTTTTTCCTGGCTCCGCGGCTGCTAGGCCTGATGGGCGCAACGCCGGCAATCATCGCCGGCGGCGCGAACTACACCCGGATCGCTCTCGGCGGCTCGGGCGTGGTTCTGCTGCTGTTTCTGAACAATGCCATCTTCCGCGGCGCGGGGGATGCAGCGATCGCCATGCGCCTGCTATGGGTCTCGAATATCCTCAACCTGATTCTCGATCCCTGTCTGATCTTTGGCCTGGGCCCGTTTCCCAAACTTGGAGTCACTGGAGCGGCGCTCGCTACCTTCTCCGGGCGCGGCATCGGCGTTCTTTACCAGTTCTACCGGCTGGGCAAGGGAACCGAGCGCATCCGTATTCTCACGCGTCACATGCGCCTTCAGGGCGCGGTTTTATGGCGGCTGGTGCGTGTATCCATCACCGGAATTCTGCAGTTCCTGATCAGCCAGGCGAGCTGGATTGGCCTGGTGCGCATCGTCAGCCTCTTCGGTGCGCCCGCGCTGGCTGCTTACACCATTGGTATTCGCATCGTCATCTTTGCCATATTGCCCTCGTGGGGATTGAGCAATGCCGCCGCCACCCTGGTGGGTCAGAATCTTGGCGCGCGTCATCCGGACCGCGCGCGCAAAGCGGTGTATCGAACCGGCCTATGGAACATGCTCTTCCTGGGCACAGTTGGGGTTGTCTTCATCGCCTTTGCGCCCTGGATCATCGGCCTGTTCACGCAGGATCCCGCCGTGGCCGGCACGGCCATCCATTGTCTGCGCATCTTCAGCTGCGGCAACGTTGCTTTCGCCTACGGCATGGTGATGCTGCAAGCGTTCAATGGGGCCGGCGACACGCTCACACCCACCTACGTAAATCTCTTCGGCTTTTGGATTCTGGAGATTCCGCTTGCCTGGTGGCTGGCTATGCACACCGCGATGCGAGTTAACGGCGTTTTCGTCTCAGTCGTGGTTGCACAATCGGTGATTGTGCTGATCAGCATCGTTCTCTTCCGCCAGGGGCGGTGGGCCAGGCAGCGTATATGAGCGCTTAAATGGTTGCCCGAGTACCTGCGAAAATATCCGCCCTCCCGGCTAAAGAATTTCCTCTTATTTCTGGCTCTCCGCGGCCTCGGATTTGTCATCTTACTAAACGATGTTGCGCCTGAACAAGGAGGATCCATGGCCGGGAAGCGCTTCGACGATGAGCCGGTTGTCATTGGCCTTTTTCCCTACGCGAGCGATGCACGCCGGGCTGTGCACGCACTCCACGAGGCCCATTTCACTTCCGAGCAGATAATTGCCGCATTCCGCGCGCCGGGTGGTTTACAGGCCGGGGGGGCACCCGCGCCGGTGCGCGGTAGCGGCAAGTGGTTCGGCCAGTTAAGAGAGATTTACCGGGGAGACGATGGCGGGGTAGATCGCGGAGCGGTTGCGCAGACCGGGGCGGAGGCCACTACCACCGGGTTCGAAGCTATGCTGGCACAGATTGATCTCGCTCCGCAGGATGCGATCATCCTGGATCAGGATCTCGATCACGGGGCCGCCATCGTGACTGTAAGGGCGGCCGCTCGCAACCAGGAAGCGCGAACGCTCCTCGAGCAAAGAGGCGCGCGCATCGTGCACGGCCGCCACAACCGTGAGCCGCTGAGAGCCATAGAGCCGAAGGCTCCCGCCATCGTACATTCCACGCCGTTCAACTCACCTGCGGAAGCGGCGCCGGACCATATACAACTCTTCGGAGAAGTCCTGCGGGTGCGCAAGGAGAAGGTGAGCAGTGGCGACGTGCACGTGCGCAAAGAGTCAGTCACACAGATGGAAACGGTGCAAGTGCCGGTCACCCGCGAGCACCTGGTAGTGGAACACACGGACGGGAGCGGCCGCGCAGATGCGGAGCATGCTATACGCGTCCCCCTCAGTGAGGAGCGCGTACACATCGATAAAGATACCGTCCTGCGTGAAGAGTACAAGGTAGGAAAGCGCGAGGTAACGCAGAATGAGTCCGTCAGCGACACAGTCCGCAGAGAACGTTTATTGATCGACGACGCCAGCGCCAAGACGAACGATTAGTTCTATGCTTGCGACAGAATACTGTCGTTAGATATCTTGCTGCGCCAAGCCGTAGCGCCAAACTAAGTGCTGCAAGCAAACGTGTAACTCCACTCCTATTTTTATTATTTCGCTTGAAACCCGATTGCATCCTACTAGTCGTAAGAGCATTTTCACTTCTACGCGGCACGATCAAATTCGGCGAAGTGCGGCTTTCTTGAGGAAAAGCCGCTTCAGAAGCCGTTGCTCTGCATGCATCAGAAGTGAAAACAATAGCGCCGATGCTGAGACCGGGTTCCCGGTCAAACCAAAAATTTCTTTTCTAAAGCACAAAGGATTTGTCATGGCATACGAAACACCAAGCAACGCAAGCGGAGTGAGTACGGCCACGCAGGTAGTCGTAGGGCTCTTCAAGAATGCAAATGACGCTCGTCAAGCGGTGACACAGCTGAGGGCAGAGGGTTTCAGCTCCGGCCAGATCGGCGCAGCCTTTCGCGGCCCGGGACGCGATTCGTATCTCGATCCGGCCGATGCCGGCGCCGTCTCTTCCCACACGGTTCGCCACGAGCAGGAGAACTGGTGGGACAAGGTGAAAGATGCTTTCCGTGGCGAGGATAGCGTCGAACGGCAAAGGGAATCTCGCGATGTTGCCGCCAATACGAGTTTCGAGCCTGAAACCTATTCGCGCGGGGATTATGAGTACGATCTGGCGGACGATGATTTTGAGGGCTCTCTTACCGGGGCCGGGATTCCTTCGCACCGTGCGGCCTACTTAACCCGGAGCCTCGAGCCAGGCGGCGCAATCGTCACCGTGCATGATGCGAATCGCTCCGGAGAGGCGGAGCGGATTCTCTCTGCCAACCATGCCCAGGTCCGCTATGAGGACATCGGACCGAACGAAGTTGTCACGAATGATGTTGTGGGCACGGATGCGGCGGAGGTGGATGCCGCCGCGTCGACCGGCCGGGAGATTACCGATACGGGATACGCCGATCGTCGTCCGGTAGATGCTGCGAATCGGGGTGGGGAACGAGTGCAGCTCTTCGGCGAAGTTCTGCGCGTTCATAAAGAACGGATCAACCGGGGCGAGGTGAGAGTGCGCAAGGACGTGATCACGGAAAATCAGACGATCGAAGTGCCGGTCATCCGCGAGGAGCTGGTATTGGAACGCGTCGCGGTTCCCGGAAACACGCCGGCGCCTTCCGCTAACATTGGCCGCGGCCAGGAGATTCGCGTCCCTCTGAGCGAGGAGAAGGTGCGACTGGAGAAGCAGCCCGTGTTGCGCGAAGAAGTAAACGTCGGTAAACGTGAAGTCCAAGACGTAGAAAGGGTAAGCGGCGATGTGCGGCGAGAAGAACTGCGCGTCGATGACCGGGACGCACCCAAGAGATCAGCGACAGGCGAAGAGCTTCCAGAAGACGTTCGCCGTCACGGATAGGGGCACAAGCATGGATGGGATGAGAGAAATGTCAACCAGGGTATTGCGGGTACTGGCGATGGGAGTGGTGGCGGCGATGTTGTCTGCCGCCGCTCCTGGGCCGGCCAACGCTGCTACGCAGTCACAGAATGCGGAGGCGGGAGCGGCTCAGCAATCCAACCGCTCGAGTGATCTCGCAATCACGCGTAACATCCGCCGCGCGCTGATGAAGGATAAGTCGCTCTCTATGGAAGCGCACAACGTCACCATCATCACCAGAGGAGGCAAAGTGACCTTGAAAGGCCGGGTAGAGTCTGCCGCCGAAAAACAGACGGTCGAGTCTGCCGCCAGTGATGTTGCCGGGGTTGGAAATGTCGACAATCAGTTAACCACTCAGTAATTAGTCGCTCACAGCAATACAGATAGGAGATAGCTATGGCAGGTCATTCAATATTTGGAATCTACACCAGCCGTCAAGGTGTAGAAGCAGCTGTACAAGAGCTTAGGGATGCGAACTTCCGGGGTTCGGATATTTCGATCCTGGCCCCGGAGAACCTGGGTGATATTCGCGATATCGGTACCGTTAAAACCACCAAGGCGCCGGAAGGTGCGACGGCAGGAGGCACCTCCGGAGCAGTGATTGGCGGAGTGCTGGGGTGGCTGGTCGGCATCGGTGCGCTCGCCATCCCGGGTGTGGGACCTTTCCTTGCAGCCGGCCCGATTATGGCCGCTCTCGCGGGAGTGGGCGTAGGTGCTGCGGTAGGTGGGATCACCGGCGCATTGGTCGGATTCGGGGTGCCGGAATTTGAGGCCAAGCGCTACGAGACCCGGCTAAGAAAGGGCGGCATCCTCCTCTCAGTGCATGCCGACAACCATGACTGGATTTCCCGGGCCAAAACAATTCTGGAGAAAACGGGTGCGGAGGATGTCTCAAGCACCAGCGAGAGCCGTGTCGCCTAGCGGATAGGTGAGGCGTATAGAGGCTGCGGAAAAACTCCCTATTGTGTATGTCAGGGCTAAAGTGTCTCCGTGAAAGCTGCGTGCCAGCGGAGCCTGTTCCTATGGGGGTTCTGAGCCCGACGGGTCTCACAGAGAGTTGAAGACCGGACCCTCCAAAGGCCGGAGTTTTCTGCAGCCTGGGTAGCCGCCCGGCTATCTTACCCTCGCTTAATCTACGCCCGACGCTAAGCGCCCGGGCCCGTCGTTCTGGCGGGGATCGCGTTTTTGCAGAAATGCGGGAAACCCCGCTGCAGACGAGCTCGCAGCGCCGCGTAATTCTTGTCGTGCGGTGCATCTGCCACCTGCTATTCTTTTGCATGCCTTTCGTGTCATTTTGACCGGATCCCGGAACAATCACACAGGAGGTGTATTGTTCCGAGCCGGTTTGATCTGCCTAATTGGAGCAGTACGTTAGTGTCCCCACCCCAAAAGTAGCGGATAGTTAAAACGAAGAATCGTACGAGCAGCTGGCAGGGTCACCGTTTTGCGGAGGGATAGGATGGCCTCTTCTCTAACAGCGTTAGCTACTCCGGGGCCCGAGCCGTGCCCTGTGGATCTGACGCAGCTGCATGGCCTGGACTTGAGCGCACGCTACCATTCGGACCGCTGCGGGGGCGACTTTTTCGATGGAGTGGCGGTAGGATCCCGCCTGGTATTCCTGTTGACGGACATCGCCGGTCCGCGATCGGAGGCCCACGCGATCGCTGCTGAGGCCCAGGTTGCCTTCCGGCAAACGGCCCGCGACCTATTTAGCGCAGACGACGCCAATGAATCGGAAGCCATCGCCACCTTGGCTCATGACGTCAATCGGGCGCTGATCGAGGCGGCAAAGGGGGTTCGTTTTGCCCCCACCTTTCTAGGTTGTTTCAACCTGGCTCTGGGCATCCTGACCTATTGCAACGCGGGCCAGGTCCTGGCAGTGTTTCGAGATGCGGAGAGCGCGCATGTTCTGGAGCGTGGTGGAGTGCCGCTGGGGCTTTTCACTCACGTGACTTATGAACCGGCGGTACTGGCGTTTGAACGGGGAGACAAGCTGCTTCTGGTGACCAAGGGAGTTATCGAGAGCCGCCAGGGAGCTGCCGAGTTTGGGGTGCAGCGCGTCGAGCGCCTGCTCGAACACTCCAACGGAGATTCCGCAGCTGAAATATGCAATACCGTGCTGCGGGAGGCCTATGACTTCGGACATCATCCCTGGGCGCGCGTTTACGATTTTCTGCATGCGCGAAAACGCAGCCATGAAGACCTGACCGCGGTGGCGATGGTGCGCGCCTAGCAAGCTCTAAGCGACATTCAAGCCCCCTGGCTTTCCGGAAACTGGTCCAGTTGCGGCAGCTGACCATCTACGCAGCGCACTTTTTCCATCCATGCGTAGGTCGATTTGTCGATGGTTTGGCCGCAGCCCTGGGCCCCAGTTGGAACCAGAAGTACCGGACAGCGGGACTCAGCGATCGCGCGGTAGACAGTACTGTCGTTCAGGTGGCCGCTTTCAATCCCGATGGCGGGCGCTCCCAGGACCAGCAAGTCAGGATGCATTTTCTCCGCCAGAGAAGCGATGGCCGTGGTGACTTCGCCGGAGGCGACGAGATGTTCGACGGGCAAGGTATGCGACTCGTTGAAGGGAGCCAGAAGGCGAAGTCGTGCCATGCAATGCTGACATTGCTGCTCTTTACCGCATTGCGTGCTATGCAACGCCACGAGTGCGCGGCGCGCGATGCGTTGCGCAAGATCCAGAGCGGCGATGCCGGCCGGAGAAAAATCGGTCGCCGCGACCACCTTTTCCCACAGGTAACGGGGCAAGGCGGTTGGCTCTGCCGGGGTGGGGACGGTCAGGATAGCACAGGGCGCACTGGCCATCAGCAAACGGGCCACGGTAGCCAGGGCCACTCTGCCAGCAGCCGTTCGTCCCAGGGTGCCCAGGATGACCAGCGAGGCAGAGTAGCGTCTGGCTTCGGCCAGAATCTCCGCGCAGACCTGCTCGCGCTGCACAAAAGAATCATGGTTGGCGCCATGGCGATGAGGGTCTAGGTCCATGGCTGTTAACTCGGCCTCGGCGACAGGGTTACCGAGCGTAGTGGCGGGCAATGCGTAGACCACGGGATCGAGCGAGTGAACCACTACCAGTTCCGCCTGGTATTCATGAGCCAGCTTTTGGGCGTAGCGCAATGCGAAGGAATCTGCCCCTGAGAGGTCTCCGACATAGACAATTTTGTTGAAAGGAAAGCCAGTGTGCCCCTGCGTGGCGTTGGTGGGTGGGCTTGCCTGCGTGGGTTGAGCGGAGTTCTGGAGTCCTGTCATGGTCACCCTCTACAGTTGCTAACAGTCAAAATCGTAGTAGCAGACGCCGTGGTTTGCTGTGATGGCGGTCACGGTTGTTAACCCTCTTATTCAGCCGAAAGACAAAGGACGCCCCGAGGGGCGTCCTTTGTGATCTGGCTGGGGCTGCCGGTGGCGCGGCCTTCGAGATTGTCCTGCAAGAAACTGAATGTGGGACCACCACCGCTCGCCCAGCGACTTCTAGTCGCTGCCCAGCGCGAGCGCGGCGGAGCCAACCAGAGTCAGGGCGGCGCAGGCGAGAACCCACGACGATGGGTTTCACGCGCAAATAACTTCGGGGTCTTGCTCTCAGCACGCCGTCTCTCCTTGGAAAGCGTATTAAAAGCAGACGAGCGATCAAATGTGAGCAAAATCGAACAGACGAGATGCGACAGGTCCTAGAAACTTGAAAAGTCTCAAAAATTACTGACCTAAGAAGCTCCAATGGGGGCGGTTAGATGCTCCAAAGCTGCCTGCTGTGCAAAGCAAGAAGGGCCGGCCGGTTCTGCAATCTGCCGTTGCGGGCACGCGCTGACCTGGATGCACTGATTACCCGCGTTATGTGGCCGATGAACAACATCATGACGATGCCCTACGAGGTCACCCCGCAGGCCATAAATCAGAATCAGCCAGCAACCTTTAATCAGTATGCGTGTGATGCCGGTCACATACAAATCTCAGTCATAGGTCGATCTTTACGTGAGATTGAGCAAAACGCTCAAAGGCCTAATCGAATGTTCAGGACAAGAAGCCTGTGAAACCCTCGTTTTGGGGCGCTTGGACGAGAAGAGCGCTGCTGTGTGTCATGCTGATTGCGGTGCTCCCCGGCTTCTGGAAAACCGGGCGAGTGAATGCTGCCGCTACAAACCAAGAAGCGGTCAACACAACTCCTAGCGCGGCCGCGGCCGCCACCAGTTCGAACTACGTCGGCGCCGAAACGTGTGCCCTGTGCCATCAGGACCAGGTGAAGGGTTTCGCCGGAAATCCTCATTCCAAGCTGGCACTTGAGCACGGCGGCAAGGGAGCGACATGCGAGGGCTGCCACGGACCCGGCAAGGCCCATGTCGATAGCGGCGGGGATGCGACCAAGATCTTTCGATTCACAACAGCCACCCCGAAACAAGTGGCTGAGAGATGCTTGAGTTGCCATGTTGGTGATCACCCGAATTTTGAGCGGACCGCGCATGGCGATGCTCTCGTCGGGTGCACCAGCTGCCACAGTGTCCACAAGTCGGAAGGGCAAACCGCGTTGCTTAAAGCGAGCCAACCCATGCTCTGCTACCAATGCCATACAGATATTAAGGCTGCGTTTGCCGAGCCGTTCCATCATCGGGTCAACGAAGGGTTAATCAAGTGCAGTGACTGCCACGACCCTCATGGCACTTTCCAGCCTAAGATGCTGCAGCAGAGTGCGACACAGGACGCAATCTGCACCAAGTGTCACATCGATACGGCCGGGCCATGGGTCTACGAGCATCCGCCCATCAAGACTGAGGGCTGTACCTTGTGCCATTTTCCGCATGGATCGACGAATCCTCGCTTGTTGACTCGCAACAACGTGAATAGCCTCTGCTTGCAGTGCCACTCGCCTTCCATGAATTTCACGGCGCCGGGCACACCGTCGTTTCATAACCAGGCTAATCAATACCAGGCTTGCACCGTCTGCCACGTGCAGATACATGGCTCCAACGCCAGCAGCATTTTCTTCAAGTAAGGCATGGCCACGAATGATGAGCGCATTTTCGTCGATCTCGCTCTTGCCGAACCTTAGGCGCGGCGCTGTGCTTATCTCAGCCTTCGCCATCACCCTCGTTTCCTGTACTCCAGCGATTGCTCAGACCGGTGCTCCGAAGAGCTCGCAGGATCCTCCGCCCGTGCCGTCGCCCGGGGACAACATTCGCTACGGATACGCGATCCATCAATCCATCGATCTCGGCGGCCACATTGCGAGCTATTCCGGCAACGACGCCATGTATGACACGCTGGTCAACTTCCAGTCCGGGCCTCGCGTTCTCGACCAGTCCCTGGAGATGATCGCTGTAGATCCAGCACACGCGCTCCTATTCGATACCCTTTCGACGACCAGCTTCGGTTACGGCGGAGATCCCTACAATGTCACGTTTCTGAACTTTTCCAAGGGCCGCATCTACGAGTTCCATTCAAGCTTCCGGCGCAATCGTCAGTACTTCGCCGATAATCTGCTGGCTAATCCGCTGATTCCACCTACATCCACACCCTTTGTTCCGATCCTCGATACGCCCCACCTTTACAACACGGTGCGACGCATGACCGACACGAGCCTGACGGTCGCGCCGCTTTCCGTGGTCAGCGCACATTTCGGCTACTTCCAGAATGTCAACCAGGGGCCGTCCAATAGTACGATTCACGTCGGCGCCGAGGCGCTGCTTACCCAATTCTGGCGCGACTCCACGGATGTCTGGAACGGCGGTATTACCTGGAAACCGCTGCGCGGCACCAGCGTCGGCTTCGACGAATTCATCACCCACTTCAAGGGCAACACCCATTGGCAGCTCACCGGGCTCGATTATCAGCTCGCCAATGGCACTCCCGTCAGTCTAGGAATCGACCTGTCTTCGGTCTGGGCTTCTCCTTGCGCCTCGCCCTTCAATCCGAATGGAACCGTCAAACCGACGTGCAACGGCTTTCTGTCGTACACCCGGTACGCTCCCACGCGTACGCTCTTTCCCAGCGAGCAGTTTCACTTCCAAAGCACGTCCATCCCCCACTTCACCATGAATGGACGCGTCCTCTACATGGGTACAACCAGCCACCTCACAAACTTCAATGAAAACTTCAATGGCCTCGACGCTCGGGCGCAGAATCGGGTAGAGGATGTTACTGGCTCGGCCAACGCGCGCCGCATTAACGTGAACGCGGACTACGGCGCCACCTGGCAGGTGACGTCCAAGGTCGCGCTCAATGACATTTTCGACTTTTGGTATTTCCGCCAGCCCGCGACCAACGTCTTTACCGAGACAGACTACGCCGGAACCTCGATGCTTCATCCGCCCGGCGCTGCTACGACGACCACAACGCCCGACTATCAAGCCCTCAACCAGAAGACAAAGACCAATACCTTTTACGTCAATTGGGATGTCAATCCTTTTGCCCGCCTCATGCTCGGTTACCGTTATCGCAGCCGCATCATCACCGATGCGGGCGGCGACTTTATCCCTATCCACGAGAACTGGTCTCTCTTCGGCATAGTATTCAGGCCCACACCTCAGTTTCGCGCCAACTTTAATTTTGATTGGATGTATGCCGACAACTCATTTACCCGCATCAGCCCGCGCCAGTTGCAACATTATGTTCTGCGAACCAGCTATAAGGCGAAGACATGGCTCAATTTTTCCGGGACCATCAACATCCTGGAGGACCGCGACAATATCCAGACTGTAAATCACCTCGCCCACGACCGCGACTTTTCCTTCTCAACGGTCATCGCTCCCAGCGAAAAGTGGAGCATCGACCTGAGCTATTCCTACGACGACATTTTCTCGACTACGCTCGAGTGTTATACGTCTACTCCGGTCGTGGAGGGCACCGCGCAGGGCCCCGCAGTATGCCAGCAAGCCGGTCTGCCCCTCGAAAGCAACGGTTACTACAACCAGCCGACGCAATACGGCTACATCGGATTTGTATTTACCCCGGTGAAGAAGTTTCATGCCGTCGCCGGCTACCGCATGTCAGACACCGACGGCCAAGCGCCGCCAATCAATATTCGCCAGGTGCCGGGATCCCTACAGTCACAGTATCAAACCCCATACGGCACGCTGGCCTACGATCTCACTCCGAACTGGACCTGGAAGGCGAACTATGACTACTACAGCTACGGCGAAGGGACGCCGATCGGCCCTACCCTTCCGCGCAGCTTCCGCGGGAACGTCTACACTCTGGGAGTTCGCTATGCCTTCTAGTTACTATGCGGGCTATCTGTCCCCTCACATTTAAATAAGGAGCACCACCTATGCTGAAACAAATTACTCATGCGAGTGCCATTGGCCTGGTCGTCTTATTCGGGAGCGTCACGAGCCTGGCTCAAGCTACCGGTGCGGATACCTACAAAGCGAAGTGCCAGATGTGCCATGGCGCCGACGGGCTCGGCAACACACCTGCCGGTAAGGCCATGAATGCTCATCCATTCAACTCGCCCGATGTTCTGAAGGAATCGGATGCCGATCTGGCCACGATTATCAAGGGCGGCAAGAACAAGATGCCTGCATTTTCCGGAAAGCTTACCGATGCGCAAATCACGGCCGTCCTGGGGTATATCCATACGCTGCAGAAGAAGTGACGGAACTCGCGAACATGAAGCCGTTAGGTGCACGGGCGCCCACTGACAAAATCGTCTTAAAACTAAGGAGCGGAGTGATGGAACTGACATCTCGGAAGAATGAGGAACCCGATGTTAAGAGTTCGGGGAGACGCTCGTTCGTACTCGCTTTGTTTGGGCTAAGCGGAGCAGCGGTGGGTGCGCTGTTGGCTATTCCGCTGGTGCGCTTCGTGACCTATCCGATGCGCAAGAGCGGTACAGAAACTACCTGGTCAAACCTGGGGCCGGTGCAGGAATTTGCCTCTCTGACCGCGCCAACTTCAAAGACCATTACGCTGGAACGGCGCGACGCCTGGCAGAGCGCTTCATCCCAGACAGCGGTCTATGTGCTGCCGGCAAAGAATGGGCAAATTACGGTACTGTCACCCATCTGCCCACATCTCGGTTGCTCGGTGCGCTGGGTGGGTACTGACAATCAATTCGTATGTCCGTGCCATGGCGGGACGTTCACGGCGACCGGAGAACGCATTGCCGGACCACCGCCTCGCTCCATGGACTCGCTTGAGTCCAAAGTCGAGGACGGCGTGTTGAAGGTGCGCTACCAATACTTCCGTCAATTAGTCCCTAACAAAGAAGTAATGGCATGAAAGTAGGAAGCTCATGACAGATGAAATCAAACCCGAGCCGCACGCCCAACTTAACCTCAGACTTCGGCTGGCCAAGTGGCTGGACCAGCGGACGGGCGTCAACTCTCTGTTGCATGAAACCCTGGACGAGCCGATTCCGGGGGGCGCCAGTTGGGCTTATATCTTCGGCTCGGGATTGTTATTCCTCTTTGTTTCGCAGGTGATCACCGGCGTTTTCCTTGCCTTGTACTATGTTCCATCGGCGGACCATGCACACACCACTGTCGCTTACATCGTGAAGGTGGTCACGTCGGGATCATTCGTCCGCAGCATTCATGCCTACGGATCCAGCGGCATCATCATCCTCCTCCTGCTGCACATCGGCCAAACCGTCCTCTATGGGTCCTATAAGGGGCGTCGGGAACTCCTCTGGCTCTCCGGCTGCATTCTGCTAGCCCTGATGCTCGGCATGGCCTTTACCGGGTATCTTTTGCCCTGGGACGAGAAGTCATATTTCGCTAGTGCAGTGGGAACCAACCTTATTTCCGAAGTCCCGTTGATCGGGACGCCACTACAAGAGCTAGTGCGTGGCGGGGAGCAGATGGGAACATTGACGGTCTCCCGCTTTTTTGTGCTACACGTGTTTGTGGTGCCGGCGCTGCTGATTGGCTTTATTGCGGCACATGTTTTTTTCTTCCGCAAAGCCGGCGCAGCGGGCCCAATCAAGGAAGATCCGGTGCACCCCAAGCTACCACCTGCGCCTTTCTACCCCGGCCAGGTGATCATCGATGCCGTATTTGCTATCGCTCTCATCGGCGTCCTGGCCATCATTGCAAGCAAAATACCAATGGATCTAGGGCCGGCGGCTAACCCGGCAAATACGGCATTTGTACCACGTCCTGACTGGTATTATCGGCCAGTATTTCAGTGGCTGAAGTACTTTAGCGGCCGCTGGTCCTTGATTGGTGGAATCATTCTTCCCGCGGTGCTCGCGCTGATCTTTGCTGCGGTCCCTTTTCTGGATCGACGCCTGGAGCGGCGTCCCTGGCGAAGGCCAATCTCAGTGGGCGCGTTCCTGATTTTCCTGTTAGCTTACATCTCCCTCGGTGTGGCCAGTTATCGGGATGATTTCAGGGATCCTGGAGTGGCGGCGCAGATACGCAAGCAGGATGAGGATACGAAGGCCTTCATGCAAAAGCCCTTCGTGCCCGAAGCAGCCGCAGGAAGCGCGTCCGCTGCTCTGGCTTCCGCTGATCCAAAGGTGCTAAAGGGGCAGGCTCTCTTTCAGGCCAACTCATGTAGCTCCTGCCACGGGGAAGGAGGAGTAGGCACGGCCGCCGCAGGACCTCTCACCGGCGTTGGCCAGAAATTTACAGACGCGCAGCTCATCGCACTTCTTCATGCACCGGACAGTAAGATGACCAACGGTGGGATGCAACCCGTTGATCTGAAGCAGGACGACCTGGAAGCACTGGCCGCATATCTCCGCCAGCTGCGCTGATTGTCATCAGGGAGTACGCCACCTAAAAGCTCAGCCTCGCAGGAGTCACGTACAGGAAAATGATACCTTCGATTGCTTTCCGAGGCCCCGGACATGGTGGTAGTCATTGGGGCAGGAAGGTCTTTGCGTCTGCGTGCGCCTCTCCAGCGACCACGCGGATCGTTCCCAGCAAACCCGAAGAGACCGGGTGCACCTGGTCCAGATCCTGCATCTGAAACCGGTCCCCATACTTTGCGATCAGCGGCTTGTAATCGTGCGGCGGCAAGGCTGCCCACGCATTGATAGCGGTGTTGTAGACCTTGATGACCAAACGATTCTGTCCCTGCCTAAGAAAGCCCGATACGGCCAGCCGGTAGGGCGGATGCCACAGCGACCCAACGCGGCGTCCGTTCATGAAAACAATAGCTGCTTCCCGTACCGTCGGATCGTACCAGGCTCTCATGCCGGGTCCCGTGCGGCCGGCCGGCATGGTCAAAGCTCTGCCGCCGTCGACATCAAGAAACGTAGGGCCAACCGGCATCTTACTGAGCGTGAATTCCCGCTCATACACTGCCTCTCCAGAGTAGAACCTGGTGGCGGGATCTTTCGTCCAATCGGCTAACACATGTTCGGAGGTGGATCTGTTTGTCGCCGTGAAGGTGACGTTCCAGTCCGCGCTCAGATCTGCGATCTGGGCGCCAGGGCGATCGGGCTCGGGTGCGCCGGAAGGGGTGTCGCTGAAGGTGAAAATGGCTGATTCGTAAGGCGCCAGGTTTATTGGCATCGCGGCTGTACCGGAGTAGCCCGGCACGGCAACAGCAGCCCCGGTATCAGCATCCCAGCGCTCGCCGAACTTGTGCGCGGTCGCGAAGGTAGCCCGCGCGCTGACGGAATGGTTCGAGGTATTGGCGACAAAGTAGATGTCTGCAGCGGGCAGCTTGCGACGAATGAAACCGATATCATGGTTATCGCCTTCGAGCTGAAAGTCGGGGCGAACCGCTTTGTGCAACGCGTCTCCGAGAGCGGATTCTTCCGCCACAAAGGTCGATTTGGAACTGTCGAAGAGCCGGCGAGAAAGCGATGTGATCTCTGCTACGCCTTGTCCATTTGCGTCGAGCGTAGGGGTGCGCCCCACCGCGATGACTCTGCCTCCAGCAGTGACGTACTGCTGAATCTTGCGCAGCGTCTCCACCGGGATGCGGTCGGTGGGAGGAACGACGAGCACCGGGTAGTGGATCCCAACTCTGTTGATTGCATCGGCATCAAGGTAATCGATGTTATAGCCTGCGGAGAGGATAGACGACATGAGCGCCGGAGTAATAAGGCGGTCCATCTCTGCAGTGACGCTGACTTTGCCAGGAGAAAAGCCTGCCCAGGCATCGTCGGTCGGTAGCAGCAACGCGACTTGGTTTGCGGGTTGACCCTGGCGGAGAAGAAAGCTGATGCGCTCAATGTAGCGCGTCACATCCGGCATCACCGGATACCAGGGGTTATGGTCGTTGAAGACTGCGGCGGCGTAAAGCGACCAGCCGGGCTCGCCAACCTGGGGCGCGGAATACGGCCAGCCGTGACCGATAATCTGGTTGACGCCAATCAGAAAATGCAGATCCACCTCCGCCTTCATATCCAGCGGCGTTGCCCGAAATACCGGGGAGTGAAGCCAGGTAAAGGTCTCAGCAGAAGTTACGTTATTGCCAAACAGGTGATTAGCCGAAGTAGCCCAGCGCAGAGTCGAGAAAGCACGCCAGTGTGGGCCCTCGCCCTCAGGCAGGGTCACCAGGCGCTGGCTGGATAAAGTCACCGCCGGATCGCCATAGGTTTGAGAGCGGAATTTAGTGTGATGCGCGATCGCCCATGCATTGATCTGGGCCAGATAATTCTCGTTGACCAACTCGGTCAGGGTCTTACCCCAATCGTGGCGAACTCTTTCTGCTTCAGGGGTACCGCCGGCAACCAGTTCAGGCAGGTGGGGCAATAAATCGTAACCTCGACGCTTGCTGAACTGAGCAACCAGGTCGGGGGTCCAATCCGCGCCATAGGCTTCGAGCGAATCGGAGAAGACTGCATAGGGTGGTGCCGCGCCAAAGGCCTTGACCAACGGCTCACCGACCGCATTGAGGTGGGTCGCCACGGCCTGACGGCTGAAAGGATCCAAAACCCAGCCTTCGGCGCCCACGGCCGCACGTTTCACCCGCTGCCCGGTGTGGCTGGCAATAAAGACAAGCGCGGTGCGAGGGGCATCGCTTGGGGTGAAACCTTTCGTTTGCTCAGGCGCGAGCACCTGAGCCGGCGCCGCCTTCCAATGCTTTGGCTCTCCGTTGACCAGGGAAATGGAAAGTACCGATTCACCTTCCGCCAATGCGAACGGCGGCACGCTCGTCGCCCCCGGTGCAACTGCAAGTTCAGCCACGCGAAAACATCCCGCTGCCTCTTGCAGCGTGGTTGCCGGCCCTCCGTAAGGCCACCCGCTGCCCAGGGTTACGTCCAGGCGAAGACCGAGTCTGCGTGCTTCGCTAGCGGCATAGCTTACGTTATCCAACATCGCCGGACTCAGGAATGGCTCATTCACCAGGTGTTTCGCGGGGTCGTCGACGACCTGGGGGTAGACGAAGGCCAGCTCCGCTCCGCCGATGCCGTCTGCCTTCATTTGTTCCAATTCGCGGCGGATCTCTGGCTTTTCCACGGCCACGCCAAACCACCACCACCGCATCATGGGCCTTGACTCATCCGGTGGATGTTCGAACTGGGTCTTCAGGTGCGCAATCGTTGTCTGCGCTTGCAGCGGGGTTGTCGCTGACGCGCCGAGCAGAATTCCGGCGAGGCAGCAGGAAAACAGGAGCGTATTACGAGCCGAGATCCGCTGGGTCATTGGAGTGGGCGAATAATCCGCGTCAAGGCAAGGTGGAGGAGCAGCGCGTTCCATGGTTTCGCTTACGATCACCCTTGAGCGTGCTATTGCGAATGTAACTCAAAGGCGCATGAAGGTAAAAAGAATGGACGCCCCGGTAGGGGCGTCCATTGCCGTCGGCCAGATCGTGCGGGCGAGTCTACCAGGAGAGTTTGACGTCCGGCAGAACGGGAGTGCCCTCAATACGAACGGCATACAACTGGCTCGGATCCAGGTCGAGCGCTTTCAGGATGGTTGGAGCAACCTGTGCGGTTCCAACCCCGGAATAGACTGTCTTGGGCTGGAAGGAGGGATTGGATAGCAGCATAATGACATTGGTGTCGTCATGGGCGAAGCCGCCATGCTCGGCCAGTTTCGCTTTGCTGCCGGAGTAAGTGACGCCGACGTTCGGGGTAACGATAATGTCGGGCGTGCGCGGGTCAACGGTCGGGTTGTTGAAGTTGAGGGCCAGCGATGGGCCGTAATAGAGCTGCCCGAGTGCGATCCCGGTGGCGGAGGCATTGTCTTCAAGGATCTTGACGCTGGCTTCGGTATTGGTGGAGCTCTTTAGCCAGACCAGCGAGACGTCATCTTCCGTGGGCCCAATGCCGGTGGGGTTATTGGTGGATTCAGAGTAGGGAATATAGCCCGCGTTGGAGAGTAGGGTCACGGGCGAAGTGCCATTGATGAGCTGCGAAACGTAGCGCGATGGATCGATGGGCGACTGGCCGTGCTTGGCGGTGATTATGATCAGGGTCGAATCGTAAAGGCCCTCGGACTTCAGTTCGTTGACGAATGCCCCGATGGAGGCGTCGACGAACTTGAACTCTCCCAGAAGTGCCTCGGTGGGCGTGCCGGCGGCATCCAGATATCCGCCTGTAACTCCGTTGCTGCTTTCAACCAGTTTTTGGCCCACACTCACGGCCTGAAAATTCATGCCGAGGATGTTGGGCACTTTGGTCGTCTTGGTGCCGAGGTGGTTCTTACCCTCGATCTCGTTGAGGATTGCGTTGACCTTCAAGGTGTCGTAGCACTGAATGTTCTGGAAGCTGTTGGTCCAGGCAGTCAGATCGGATCCTGAATCCTGGATCGTCGCGCAGGATACGCCGGTGGGTGTGGTAACGCCGGGGAGGCCGATCACGTTGGAGTTGATTTCCGGCCCATAGAAGTCGTCGAGTGCGATGGGACCAAGACCAGCGGCGACTGCTGAGTAGGCAGGGTGCTTGTCAGACCATGCCGCGTAGCCACCAGCGCCGTGAATGACGCTGAAGATGGTGTTGGCGCGGACAAAATTCCACGGATAGACCGGACTGCAGCCCTTGTTCGGATCACGGATAAGCTTCTGGGGATCGATGGAGGCGATGCCGCCGTCGGTGAGCGCCGCGCCTGGTGCGCCGCCGTTCACCTTGGTCTGGTCGATGTCGATGCCTTCTTCATACTCGCTGGTGGTGCCGGTGGGCGCCGCACCAGGAGTGCAGGGGCCGGCCGCAAGACCATTTCCGGTGGTCTTAGCGGGGGCGTCAAGATTCCGGGCGTAAGCTACGTCGTAGTAGATGCCGGTCAGAGCAGGACTTCCGCCGGTGACGATGGCGATGAGCCCGGGAAAGGAATCGGAGGGTTTTGAAGTGCTGGCGGCGACATAGTTGACGCCGTTTCTGTTCAAAGCAGCGAGCGCGGGGCAGTAGGGATCCCCACCATTGACGGTGCTGATGCCGTTGACACAGTTGAGTAGATCGACCGCGTGCATACCGTCGACGCTGATGAGAAGAACATGCTTAATGGGACCTTTGGCGAAATCAGTGTCTTGCGCGAACGCAGAAGCTGCGAAACACACAGCCGCGAGGGAGAGTACAGCGATTGCTCGTTTCATTACGACCTCCGGGAACAATGGTTACTAGACCCTGTATGCCGTTTGCATTGGCGGAACGTGAAATTTTGGTAAATGAATCTTAAATAGCTAAGAGTTTAGGGTTGACCGCGCGTCTATTGCCCAACATTCTCGCCGTGGCCCGGTTATTGACTGTTGCGAAAGAGAAAAGGGGCTGCGTAGCCCGCAGCCCCTGGTTCACCGTGAGCAACTACTTGGAGAGCTGCGACCAAACCTCCGACAGTACCGGTGTGCCTTCTGCTTTTACCGCAGTCAGAGCTGCCGGATTCAGTCCCAGAGCACTGAGGATTGTCGGCGCCACCTGCGTGGTAGCGGCTTCGGCGAAGATGGTCTGGGGAGTGAAGCACGGTAGAGATACCAGCAGCATGACATTGGTATCGTCATGCGCGAAGCCGCCGTGATCCGCGATCATCGTTGTGCTGCTGGAGTAGGTGACGCCCACGTTCGGGGTCACGATAATATCCGGCGTTCGCGGATCTTGCCCCGGTTGAAAACCCCCGACACCGTAGTTGAGCGCGAGCGTAGGTCCGTAGTAAATCTGGCCGAGGCCAATGGCTGCTGCGTTCTGCTCGAGCAGCTCCACCGCTGAAGGTATGCTCTCCCCTTTATTCAGCCAGAGCACAGAGACATCGTCCTCGGTTGCTCCAATGCCGGTTGGGTTCAGCGGCGACTCCGAATAAGGAATGCGGGTGCCCAACAGCGTTGCCGGCGTATTGGCGCCGTCCCCTACGTATCGCGCCGTATCGATTGGCGACCCGCCATGCTTGGCGGTGATGATGATCAGCGTGTCGTCATAAATGCCCCTGTCCTTAAGAGCATTGACGATGTCGCCGATTGAAGTATCCACGGACTCGATTTCCTGCAGCAGTTCTCCACTGGGCAACGCGGCAGCGTTTTGATAGCCGCCGACCCCTACACTGGGCTCACTGACCGATTCGCCGGTGTACACAGCTTGAAAATTCATGCCCATAATTGCAGGCGTGGTTGCCGATGAGCCGTTGTGGCTCTTGCCCGCAATCTCATTCAGCAATGCATCCACGCGGAGTGCGTCATAGCACTGGATGTCTTCGAAGCTGGCGTTCCACGAGGGCGCGGTCGCATCGCGGACAGGGGAGCACGGAGCGCCTTGCGAGGTCTTGACCCCGGGCAGGGCCACGACATTCGAGTCGACCTCGGGCGCGTAATAGTCGTCCAGGCCAGCGCCGCCGGGTCCAGCTACCATCGCATAGGACGGGTGCTTGTCAATCCACGCCGTATATCCGCCTGCTGCATGGATTACGCCAAAGATGGTGTTGGTGCGGAGAAAGTTCCAGGGGTAGACAGGCGCGCAACCCGCCGCCGGGTTGCGGGAAAGTTTTTTGGGGTCGATCGAGCCAGCGCCGCTATCCCCGCCACCGTTCAGCATGGTATCGTCCAGGTCGATGCCCTGATCGTTGTCTGTTGTTGTTCCGGTCGGCGCTGCGCCGGGAGTGCAGGGTGCTGCGGCTAGGCCGGTGCCGGTCGTGATTTGCGGCCCGTCGAGCGTCCGGTCAAACGCTACATCGTAATAAATGCCGGTTGTTTTCGGCGTGCCACCGGTAACCAGCGCCATCAGTCCGGGAGCAGAGTCCGAGGGCTTCGACGACGAGGTAGCCACATAGTTGATTCCCGTCTTGGATAATGCGGCCAGGTTCGGGCAGTACGGTTCTCCGCTATTGGCGCCCGCGATCCCATTCGCGCAGTTGTAAAAATCTACCGCGTGCATGCCGTCAATGCTCAACAGCAGCACATGCTTGACTTTGGCCGAGCCGACTGTGCTCGCGTCGGCAGCCATTCCGTAGTTCGCTGAGGACAACGTTAAAGCCGCCGCAACTCCAGCCAATACAAACCTACTCACATTCATGTAAAGCCTCCACGCGAGTAGTAGTCGCCGAAGTGTACGAATGGGTTACCTGTTTGTGAAATCTGGGTGAATGCGGGGTGAATTACTATCTAAGATTCAGCAAAGCCATCGCTCCGATTGCATTACTTTACAAATGCCGGATCGATTGCCTTGGTCAGGGCATGCTCGAATGTTTTCCAGTCGCATGGGAAACCATCTCCACCCGTGCCGCAGCCGAGAATGAAGACATTCGCCTTGGGAGGGGGATTTTCCAACGTGAGCGCAGTAACGTTGCACATCTGGTCCAGAGTCTGCGCGGCTGATGCAGCTGAGTATTCGATCAGCCGGGGTTGAAAGCTTCCGTCTACTGCTTCCCGTTTTCGTAGGTGGGCACTTTTGACGTGAGTCTGCGCAAGAAGAACTCCCGGATTAGATTATCGATCGCGTTGCCGGCCGTACCGACAAGCGCATCGCCCAGCGTAAGCCCCACGCCACGGTCCCCGGCAGGATAATAGAGATTTGCGATGCCTCCTGCCGCCAGGCTGCCAAGTACCCGCGAGTAGTTTGGCTCGACGTGCCCGTTGTCTCCTCTGGTGACCACCGCTCTCGAGATGGCATAGAACATACGCGAGCGGATGCTGCCGGATCCTTTGTAGAAGTATCTTGGGTCCTGATGGAACAACGACGGTAGAATGGCGCTGCCGATCGTTTTTCCAATCGCATCGTCGGCATAGGCGGCGCCGTACCGTTTCGCGTAGCCTTGCGCGCCCTGCCCATAGCCTGAGAATGTGTTGTTCGCCTGCTCAGCTCCTGCGACTATACCGGCTCCCACGAACTCCATCGGGTCCGTTATCGAGTGCAGGGCCAGGTTGAACTTTTGCTTTGCATTGAGTGGCGCAGCGTCCCAGATATAGCTGCTGTAGAAATTTGGCAGAATGCCCAAAACGCGCTGATCTTCCGCGGCTTTGATCTGTTCCTGAGCCAGGTCGGTTTGGGTTACGACGACGTCCACTTCTGTAGTTGCGCCGGTGACGGCAAGAGAAATTTGCGAGAGCTCACGCCTTTCCCCAGCGCGGAGAACGATAGCAGAGGAGACAAACGGTTCCATTCCCGGCGACGTGACGGTCAGCCTGAAGTTTCCCGCGGGGAGCTGGTTAAATGCGAATTCTCCATTACTGCCCGAGAGTTGTGTGCGTACGTGTGCGCCATGGGGGGTGGCAAGCATCACCTGCGCGCCTGAAAGCGCAGCTCCATTGGCATCCAGAACTGTCCCGGAAATGCTGGCGGAGTCCGGGGGAACAGACACCAGACCAGCGGCCTGCTGCGTGTGTCCAATCCTGGTTAGACCACAGATCAAAAGGATCAACACAATGCCGCCGAGCCAGAGCCGATGGTAGCGACATGCCTTGCGGTCATACGCTGCGGAGAACCCAGAGCTCCAACAAATACGCATACTTCCCCGCACCTGCGTCAGACGGCGCCCAGGCCTTTCGAGAGAGCGTTGGCAAAGATGTTCTCCGAAGATGCAGAGAGCCCACTTCGAGTGAATCAAATCTTAATCACTTAAGACTTGATTGTCAATAGCTGATGTTGAGGGAAGAATTGTCGCCGACCGGTGGTGCGAGTTCGGAAAACTCAGTCCTTCTGATGGAAGAATTTGTTATTGATATCGGGCCAGAACTCTTTAAAGAGGGACGATCCCGCATCGATGGTGAGGTTTGTCATCCAAAGATCAAAGGTCTTGCTAAAGGTGCGTTCCTGGCTCGGATAGTACAGGGAGGAGATGCCTGCGGCCGTCCCCGCGCCGAATATTTCGGAGCTGTTGAAGGTTTCATGGCCAGTGTCAGTGCGAGTGATCGCGATGCGTGAGACAGAATAGGTGAAGCGCTTGGCAAAACCGCCACGGCCTAGGGTGTAATAGCGGGGATCCTGGTGGAGAGTGGCGGGAAGAATAAACTCAACCCACAGATTCTCGTCCACATAGTCGGCATAGGTGTGCCAGTAGTACCTGCCGTAGCCCGCGGCGCCCTGATGAAACTCCGGGGTGGCATTGCGCGCCTGCGCGACTCCGGATTGTAAGGCCACGAAGATAAACGAAGAGTAGTCGACGCTATCGAGGGCCGCTGTCTTGAATTTCTCCGGGACGGTCTGCGGCGGAAGATGCTGATCTGCGCTGACTGCGCGAAAGTTCGGAACGATGTAGAGAATGCGCTTCGTCTGCATTCCCTCGTTAGCATTTTTGGCCGCTGGCACGCTGTTCTGGGCGCCAGGCGCAGAGGAAGTGCTCTGCTCCTGCAGCCGTACGATAGGAGCGTCAGGCAACGCACTGGCATTCGCCTCTGCGACTGGCGTGGCGGCAGCTGCCGCTGGTTGGTCAATCTGTTCATCTCGTTGTTCGCCCGCAATAGCCGCAGGACAAAGGACAATACTCAGAAACAGAGCTGATATCAAAGCGAGAGACGGTGGTCGAAGTGTCATATTCAGCCAGAGAGTTCAACCACAAACGGCCGATGCTCGTTGTCGCCAAAAAGGTTCCGGGCCAGGGCCCAGCCGAGGATGAACGCCATGGATTCTGTCAGTGTCGATAGCTAGGAGGAAGGAGTTCACTGACCACAAGCGCCTGAGCCACCTTGAGCACCATGTAGTTGTTTCCGCAGATTTGCAGCCCAAGAACATCCACCGGATTCATCCAGATCGGATTGACGTGTTGGCTGTAGAACTCCACGCGCATGGAGTTTGAAACGTCCAGCTCCGTGACATGATCAACCGGATTTGGGGTCATTTCGCTTGCGTGTCTCCTGTGGAGGGGATCGGAAAAAACCTAATATAGTCTTAACTGCTTAAGAAGTTGTGTCAAGGACCGATCAATTCGTTTCGCACCGTTCAGCAGATTGGAATGGAAGTCATCAAAGAACGCCGCAGCATCTGGATGTCGACGAATTCCGCAACATGGACTGCCACCGCCGCGCGGTAAGGTGGTGGTACGTACGCCGCTAAGCTATTTGCATTGTGATGGCAAAACAGCAGCCTAGTTCCCGGGGTTCAAATACAAGGTCTCCGCCAAAGTTCTTCATAATAGCCTGCGATACATACAGGCCAAGACCAGAGGCTTCTGCGCCCGGTTGAAATGGCCGGAACAGCTCTTGCGAATTTGATATTCCGGGTCCATTGTCGCGAATCCGAACGATGAAATGCTCATCATCTCCAGATGCCTCCACGGTTAGATGCCTATCGCCCGAGTCTTCCATTGCGCGAAGGCTGTTTTTGACAAGGTTGAGAAAGACCTGAATCAGCCCGTATCGATCCGCCCAGACGGTCGGCAGAGGACCCTCTGCCTTCCAACAGAGCCTGACGCCGGACTCGCGGCAAGCAGACTCAATCAGAACTTTCACCTCGTCCAGGACCGAACCTAACTCGACAGCATGCCTTCCCTGATCGTCTGAGCGAGCAATGTCCAGGTCCGATAGCTTCTCCATGCCCTGAATCAGCGTTCCCAATGCTTCAAAATCCGCGTTTCCCTTCAATGCGCTCACCCGGCCTAGGTTCTTGTACATGACCCGAGCTGCTCCGGAGAGGTTCCTGATCTCATGAGAAACAGCACTCATCAGAATTCGAGCATTTTTTAACAGATAATCCAGACTTAAGTCCTCGCGATGAACAAGCTCTTCTGAGAGATCGACAATGATCGCCGCCAGCCGGTTCCCTGACTGTGTGCTGTAGGTCGCAAACCATATTCCGGCCAGGAAGGTCTCGCCGTCGGCCCTTTGCCCGCAACATTGTATGGTTGTTCTGAATGGGTGGGATTGCTTGGAGCGAGCAGCAATCAGCAACGCCGGCAGGTACTTTTGAATTGCCTGGGACTTCAGCTCCTCTTGTCCAGAAGCCAATATTTCTTGCGCTGCCTGATTTGCCAGCAGGATCTCACCATTGGAATCAACTGTAAGAATTGCCGCCGGGCTGCTTTCCACCAGCACACGGAGCTGCTCCTCTGCTTCCTGCCGCAGTCGTATTTGACCCTCCACCTCTTCCAGGTGCTGCATGACAATGCGACGGTTTCGTGCTGACTCGAAGACAAATAACCCGGTCCCGACAAAACCTGCAGAGGAGAGGATCAGACGCACAATCGCTTCGCCGGATGGCAGATTACTGAATACCTCCTGCAAAATGGCGCAGCCGAGAGCAACACACACGATTTGCCAGCGGCCGAGAATGCCACTGACCAATATGATGGGGAACAAATACAGAAAGCCGATTGAGATATAGGGTTGAGTGAAGCAGTCCGTGAACGCGATCACCGCTATCAGCGCGGCCGCAACCAGGAGTAAGAACCGCCGGTCAGCACGCGTGTAGATCGACAAAATGTCCATGGATGGTTACAGCCTCTCACCCAACTTCGATATGACTGTACCGCATTTTTAGAGACCGGCGCTGCAGCAAAAGATGCATCCCGGCCTACCGTTCGGTCAATCTTCCGATTAGATGAGAGAGCAGCCAACCTGCTGGCAGCGTCGCTCACTCATGAAGGGGGACGAGTGTCTTCGGATAGGGATGGCGACGGAATAAACCGATAACCAAGGGAGCGTTCGGTTATGAGGTAACGCGGAGGCTTGGTCGCTTCGATTTTGGACCGCAGCGTACCCACAAGCACGCGGAGCGCGCCTACCCTGGCCGTCGGATTCCTCCAGAACATCTCACGCAGGGTGCTACTTTTTACCAGCTTCCCCGAGTGTGTAGCAAGAATCCAAAGGAGTTGGAACTCACTCGGAGTCAAGCGAATTTCGACTCCGCGAACCCAGGCGTGATGAGTAGCCACGTCGATGATGAAGTCCCCAACATGGAGAGGTGGCTGCTCCTTCAAGGGCGCCCCCAGAGTGAACGCCTTGCCGTCCGCCGTTGCTTCGTTGGCTTTAGCCACTGAGTTACTCGCGATTTGGATCAGCTGTCTCTCGATGGCCACGCGGACGATTTGCGCCCTTTTTCTGACTTCAAGCTTGCGGAAGAGTTCCTGAATGATTGCCTTGATCGCTGCTTCCGTGCATTTCATGTTGCGGGCGATCTGCTGATTGGTCCAACCATCAGACACGCACGCTAAAACAGTTCGTTGCTTATCCGTAAACGAAATCGCGCCGCTCGCTGTGTGCTTCTCCAGAGACGCGACGCGCAGGATGAGACCGTGAAAGCCGCTCCTACGCGCATCGGCAGTAAATAGAGCTAACTCCTCCTCCCGGAAGGTATGGCTTAACAACACCACATCGATCGCTTCAGAATGCAGCCGCGCGAGCGCTCCCAGAAGGGTGGTTGATTTTCCGGCAACGTAGGAGCGCTTTCCGCCCAGCATGTCGCCTGTAACGCCCCCCTTGAAGTCGTTTTCGTTGCCTACGAGCAGCAGTTTGGCCTCACGGATCCTCGGAGGACCGGGAATGCTCTGTATGCCAGTCTGCGCTCTCATCCAGTCCTCCCTGTGTAGCGATTCCAGGTTACGGAACTACCTCGGAAGCAGTGGTATAGCTAAGTTGGTGAATCGCCATCCATGTCTGCGCGTAAGCGTCAAGGGCGTTCAACGTGGTATTGCGATCATCCATCAGTGCATTCAGATAGTCGATCAAGGCGATGCCGCCGTGCTGGTAGGCATACTGTGCTATGGCCAGGATGTCTTTCGCTTCCGCCAGGTAGTGCCCGTTGTAGCGGCCGGACAGGACTCTCGATGTGGTGTAACCAATCCAGGCTTGGTCGACATCGGAGTAAACCTGATTGCGGGCCGCTACCTCAGAAAACCTGCTGCCTTGCGCCAGATATTTGGTGGTGTCTTTGTTTCCCTGATTGCGATCGAAGATGCGGATGGGGACGCTCACGTAGAAGCCATAACTGCTCAGGGTGCCGCTATGGTCGTACTCGCCTTCGAGGGTTGGATCCGTTGTCCCATTGGCATAGGCCAATTTGACGTTCGCATCCGCAACGTTGACGGCCGCTTGCGCTGCTTTGTAGTCGGGACGGTTGGCCAATGCTGTCTGTTCCAGGGTTACCAAGCCACCGGTTACCGGCGGAGGGACGAGATCGCCGACGATGTCAAAGTCTCTTCTGGGTTGGTCAAAGCCCAGGAGGGTTTGCAGCTGGTCGCTGGTCTGCACCAGGTTCATCTGTGCGGTTGCTTCATCGCTTTCGAACTGCGCCAACTGCAGGTCGAGCCGCTCGAAATCGATCTTGCCGAGATCTCCGTCGTTATAACGGACGCGAAAAATATCCAACTGCTGGTGGTAATTCTGCAGTTCATCCTGCGCAACTTTCAAGGCTCCCTTGGCCAGCAGCATGGTGGTAAAGGCTTGCTTTACCGCCAGGGTCGTTCCTCGTTGTTGATCGTGGAACTGACCCTCTGTCTGCGCGGTTGTTGCCCGCGCGCCGTCTAAGCGCCACCGCCGCTTTTGCCCACGTTCAAAGAGCCGCGCCAATTGCAAACTATAGGCGTAGGGTGTAGCGGAAGTAGCCGGGTTGCTGAGATCCGAGCCGTATACGGTGAAGTTCGGATTCTGGCGTAGTCCTGCCTCTACTTCCTGGCCCTTCATCGAGAACAGGTTTTGTTGCGCCGAAAGCAGATTTGGATTATGTGCCAAGGCATAATCAACTGCTTGTTGCATGGTGAAGGGGGCGGTGGGAGCCTGCCCGTACAGGCTCTGCTGCGCACAGCAGAGGCAGGCTACCAAAGAGAGGATCCAGAAACGCAGGTAAAGTCTCAATTCTCAAACTCCGTTTCTGGGATGGGTAGAACGTCGTTGGGCCCCGCGAGCCAAACATAAAGTGTCGGCAGGAGAAAGATGCTCATGACCAGGTCGGAGATGAGGCCGCCAACGATCACGATGGCGAAAGGCCGCTGCGAATCCGATCCGATGCCGTGAGACATGGCAGCGGGAAGCAGGCCTAGCGTGGCCACCAGCATGGTCATCATGATGGGGCGCAAGCGCAGCACCGCGCCTTCCACGGCTGATTCTTCAATCGAGTGGCCGCGCGCGCGCAGCTGATTGATGTACTCGAGCATGATCACGCCGGTCTGGACGGAAACTCCAAAGAGGGCGAGAAAGCCGACGCTCGAGGAGACACTGAAGTTGGTGTGCGTTACCAGCAGCGCCAGCAATCCGCCGATACGGGCCATGGCGACGGTAGCCAGGATCACCAGTGCCCACTTGACCGACTTGTACATGACATACAGGATGATGAAGATCAGCAGAACCGTTAAGGGCACGATGATGAGCATGCGCGCTTCCGCACGTACTTCGCTCTGGTATTCGCCCTCCCAGCCGAGGTGATACCCGCGGGGAAGTTTTACCTGGGCGTCGACCTTCTGAATGGCCTCGCGCACCGCGTCCCCTAGCGCGCGGTCGCGTACACTGTACTTAATAGCGACATAGCGCTGGTTGTTTTCGCGGTAGATTTCGGAGCCTTCGTCCTGTTCTTTGATCGTACATAGCTGAGCCAGCGAAACTCGCTCACCCGACGGAGATAACAAGCGGATGTTGTCGATTGCCTCCCTCGTCTCCCTGTACTTAGGGAGATAGCGCAAGGTCAGGTTATAGACCTCCTCACCTTTCAAGACCTGGGTGAGAGCATTGCCTCCCACCGCGGTCTGGATGGCATCCTGAACGTCTGCGACGTTTATCTGCCAGCGCGCAGCCTTGGCACGATCCACCGCAAAGACCAGGTCAGGCTGCCCGGTAACATTGAAGACGCCTAAGTCCGTGATACCCCGGACGTGGCTCATAATGCCGGCAATTTCGTTTGCCTTATCCTCGAGGACATGCAAATCGCTGCCATAGACTTTGGTAGCAAGCTCGCCTTTGACTCCGCTGACAGCCTCTTCCATGTTGTCCTCGATTGGCTGCGAGAAGCCCCAGACCACGCCCGGGATATTCTTTTCCAGCGTCATCGTCATTGAGGCGATCAGGTTGTCCTTGTTCTGGTGAAAGACCGGCCGCCATTGCTCCTTCGGCTTCAGCCCCACGAAGTATTCGGTATTGAAAAATCCCGTGTGGTCGGTCCCGTCATCCGGGCGGCCGGTTTGGCTGGTGCAGTTGACCGCTTCGGGAAAGGAGCAGAGCAGGATTCGGGCCCGGTTCATGACCGAGATGCCTTCATTGGGTCCTGCGCTTTGCTCCAGAGTGCCGCGTACCCACAGCGAGCCTTCATCCAGATGGGGAAGAAACTCGGAGCCGATGATTCCACCGAAGGCAAGATAGATCGCGACCGCAAACCCCACGACGCCGACGCCGACAGTGATCAGTCGCTGACGAATAGCCCAAGTGGCGGCCTTACGATAGCGAATGATCAGGAATGTCATGATCGGGTTGGTCCATTCGTGCGCTCCCTTGCGGAACAGGAAACTGGAAAGAACCGGAGCCACAATCATGGAAAAGATGAGAGCTCCCAGAAGAGCAAAAGCCACTGTCCACGCCATAGGACGGAAGAGCCGGCCTTCCACCGCTTGCAAGGTGAAAATGGGCAAATAGGCGGTGATGATGATACCGATGGCAAAGAAGACCGGGCGTTGCACCTCGTGTGCCGCCTCCCGTATCTGCTCCGCAGGCGATCTCCCTTCACCGCCGTGGTGACTGAGATGGCGGACAATGTTTTCCACCATGACCACGGAGCCATCGACGACCATGCCAAAATCCAGCGCGCCGAGGGAGAGCAGGTTGGCGGGAATGTGTTTCAGTTCAAGGCAGATCGAAGCGAACAATAAGGAGAAGGGAATAGTGAGTGCAACAATGATTGCGCCGCGCACGTTGCCGAGGAACAGAAAGAGAATAATCACCACCAGGATGATTCCCTCGGTCAAATTGTGGAGTACGGTGTGGGTGGTGAAGTGGAGCAGTTCGCTTCTGTCGATGAAGGGAACTATCTTTACCCCCTGGGGCAGAATCTGATCGTTCAGTTCCTGCACTTTCTTATGGATGCCTTCCAGTACGGGCTGCGCATCGTCGCCCTTCTGCAGTACTGCGATCCCCGCCACGACATCGTCGTTATCGATGATTTTGCCGTCTTCCCGTTTGATCGCCTGTCCAAATTGGCCCAGCCGAATCTCCGGACCCTGCGTCACGACGCCTATATCCTTCACCTTGAGAGCCGTCCCGGCTTTGGTCATGATGACGGTGTTCTCGATGTCCTGGAGATCTCTGACCAGCCCCACTTCGCGCACATTGATCTGCTGTAGCCCGGCGATGATGAAGCTTCCGCCCGCGTTGCCGTTGTTATTGGTCAGCTGCTGTTCCACCTGGCCGATGCTGAGCCCGTAGGAGACCAGTTTGTCCGGGTCCAGGCGCACCTGGTATTCGCGCGTAGGACCACCAAAGGGGTTAGTATCGGGAACACCCGGAACACTCTTCAGATTCTTCTCGATAACCCAGGTTTCGAGCGTCTTCAGGTTCATCGGGTCGTATTCGGGGTTCGTGCTCTGCAGAGTGTAGAAGTAAATCTGGCCTACCGGGCTCCAGTCCGTCCCCATCTGTCCAGTGACACCTGGAGGCAGTGTTACCTGGGAAAGCCGCTCCAGCACCCGTTCACGATTTTCGAAATCCGTGGTTTCTTCGCCAAACACCATTTCCACGGTGGAGAGACCGAAGATCGACCAGGAGCGCACGTGGGCAACGCCCGGAATGCCGTTCATCACGGTCTCGAGCGGGATGGTGACCTGTTGCTCGATCTGCTCGGCGGAGATTCCCGGCCACTGGGCGATGACGTCCACGTAGTTATTGGCCACGTCTGGATAGGCTTCGACGGGAAGCCGATAGAACGAAACGATGCCCCAGGCAAAGAGAAGGATCGCGGCCGCGAGTACCAGAAAACGGTTCTCCAGGGCAAAGTCGACCAGCCTGCGAATCATTGCGCCTCCAGCGTGGCTTCCAGTTGGAGAACCTCTGAGACCACTTGCTGGCCGGGGGCAATCCCGGAAAGAATCTGTTGGTTGTTGCCGGGCAGCATGTCGCCGGCAGTCACTTCAACACGTTTGAATTGCTTACCGCCTGCGGGGATGAAGACCCAGTCACGATCATGTAAATGCAAGATTGCGCTAGAAGGCACAACCGCAAAGCTCTGCTTGTTTCTGCTTTCAAAGGTCGCGGTGACAAACATGCCCAGCTTGAGGATCCCCGGATTGGGAATCTCGATACGCACCTTGGCGGTGCGGATGCTGGGGTCGAGGACCGGGCCGATGTCAGTGATGTGGCCCCGCAGGGTGCCATCGGGATAGGCGTCGGCATGGATGAATGCTTCTTGCCCGAGGTGAATCTTGGGAATGTCATTTTCATAGACATCACAGATGATCCAGACGACGGATAGATCGGCGATAGTGAAAGTGGTGGAGGAACCGGAGTAATTTACCCCTGCAGCGGCAGCATTGGTGACGTATTGGGCGACGATGACGCCGGAGATGGGCGCGTACACGTTGACGATGCTGGAGGGGTGATACCTGTCAACGCCAAGGGTATTGAGTTGCTGTTCGGCAGCGGCAAGATCTGCCTTGGCATCATCTTCGGTGTCCGCAGCCTGCTCAAGTGCGCTGAGCGGAACGGCGCCATGGTCATAGAGATCTTTCGTGCGGACGTATGCCTTGTTTGCCAGTATTTCGTCATTGCGGGCCTTTAGGTAGGTATCGAAGGCATTGGTGATATCGGGGCTCTGCACCTTGATGAGGAGCTGTCCTTTCTTCACGTTGTCATCGAGGCGGGTGCGGATGTCCACCACCCGCCCGCTGGCCAGCGAGATGACGGGAACTTCCCGGTTGATATCGGGGTTGACCGATCCAGTGACGTTTAATTGAGCAGGAGCGTCGACCCGGTTCGCCGTAACCAACGAGAAGCGTTCCGGTTTATCAAACGTGACTACGCCTGTGTTGCTGGTCTCGATGACGTTTGGCGGCGGCGCCGCACCGTCTGCGGGATTGAACTTCTTTTCACATGCGATCGGTAGAAGGCACACTGCGAGATACCCAACAGTTGTGAAAAAACGGTTACTCGTTCTCATAGGTGGTCTTTACCCCGCGATCGGTGGAACGGTGTAGGAATTTGCAGCAGGCATGATCGGTCTGTGGTTTATCCACGTTTAACTGTGTGCGAAGAAAGTGCCTAGCTATTAAGCAATAGGTGGCGAACAGCGGTCGTCAAAGATTAAAGATATGGAAGGACAGCGTTGCGGGCTATCTATCTTCAGCGTTTAACTATCTATCTTTAGAGCTGTGTGAAGATCTCTCTTGACGCGAACAGACCTACGCTATGACAGGCAGATATGCCAAATAGATCAGTCAAGATTTATCTCAGGATAAGTTAGGATTGAGCGAGTGAGGGCGACGTATTCCAAGTTATTCCATCTTTTGACTCGAAAGATGCTGCGTTCGTTGTAGGGGAGACTATCTATCGATTAGAGAAAATATTCGCACTACGCCGTGCGTGCATGCCGTAGTGCTGAATATTGTTCAGCTGAATTGAACGCGTCTGCGGCTCTCAATCTTCGACAGGCATCTCCGCATCTCTGTTTTAACGCGGTGTACATAGTCTTTATTTGCTCGGAAACGCTTTTGCGATGCGGGCGCTGAGGATCCTCGTCAAACGACGCTTCCTGCCGAAGGAAAGAAACCGCAGGTCCCTCCACTACGCTCCCCCGGATTTCCTGTTGAGACGGGTGGCGTTGGCGAAGTTCATGCGGCTTTCTCTAGGGAAAGCCGCATACGTGGTTGTTGATGAGTGCCGCATAGTAGGAAATCCGAGTACGCTCCGGTCGGGATGACAATTTTGTTGTGGGAATTGGCCTTGGCCCCGGTCAACGGAACTAGCAGTCAGTGGCACAACAAAATTGTCATCCCGACCGGAGCGCAGCGTAGTGGAGGGACCTGCGGTTTCTTTCCATTGAAATGCTGGTTGAGAGAGCTGCAGGTTTGCATATGTGCGGCGCTAGACTTGGCCCGTCATTCGAACCCTCAAGAATAGTGCGACCAGCGTAGCCAACGTGACCAATCACTCATGTAATCACCGTAGCTGCCCTGGTAATGTCAGAAAAGACATGATTTTGACAGCTTAGGAAGTTCACATTCCTCACCTGAAAGGTGGTGCAGCTCCCCGCTGCTAATCAGGCCCCTTCCCCTAGCCATCCGAGTGGAGTATATTGCTCTTGCATAGCCATCCGAGGGGAGCGAGGAACGATGACATTGAAAAAACAGCCTCCTGCTGGGGATATCCTGCAGGGAACTCTAGACATGCTCATCCTGCGCACTCTGGTGATGGGGCCTGCACACGGCCATACCATCGCGCAGGTGATAGAGCACACGTCGGAAAATGCGCTCGAAGTTGAGCAGGGCTCGCTCTATCCTGCCCTCCATCGCCTCGAAGACCGGGGCCTGCTCTCCTCCGAATGGGGGGTCAGCGAAAACAATCGCAAGGCGAAGTTCTACCGGCTTACCGCGAAGGGGCGCAAGGAGCTGGTGGCAGTAACCAGCCGCTGGGGGCAAATGACGCGCGCCATCGCTTTGATTCTCGGCGAATCGGCGGAGTAGGGAGGAGGGAAAGCATATGAAGTTTGCCAGCTTCTTTCAACGTTTCAGAGATCGCAAACGGAAAGATGAAGAGCTTGCCGAGGAAATCGATTCCCACCTCGCTCACGAGCAGGATGCCATTTCTGCGCGAGGTCTCTCATCGGAGGAAGCTCATCGTCAGGCCAGAGTGAAATTCGGGAATCCTTACAGCACGCGCGAACGTGTGTGGCGTTATCGCTCACTGACTTGGGTGGAAGATGCACGGCGCGATCTTGGTTTTGCCATACGCTCGCTGGGCAAAACTCCTGGATTGACGGCCATCGCCATTCTGGTGATGGCCGTGGGCATCGGAGTAAATACGGCCGTCTTCTCGGTGATCAACACTGTTCTGCTTAAGCCGCTTACCTATCCCGACGCTCAATCTCTTGTACAACTGATGAACACCGGTCCGCAGGGTTCAACCCCCATCGCGAGTGTGCCCGACTTCAATGTCTGGCGTCAGCAGACCGGTATTTTCCAGCAGGTCGCTGGTTACGATTTTGGCGGCGCCGGGAGTAACCTCACTGGCGGCGACACCCCTCAGCAGGTACAAGGAATTCATGTCACCGCTGATTACTTCTCTCTCTTTGGGGCACCCATGGCCGCTGGACGCACTTTTACCAGCGCGGAAGACAGCTCTAACGGCGGCCACGTGGTGGTAATTAGCTACGGCCTCTGGCAGAGCCGCTTCGGCGGTAAGCCTGATATCGTTGGGCGAACGATTCAGCTGGACGGCCAGCCATACCTCGTCGTCGGTGTGATCGATAAAGGATTTGTCACGGATCCCGCGGCCGACCTCTGGCTGCCCTTTCAGTTCGATCACGCCTCGAGGGATATGGCCCCCTACTTCACGGTTGCCGCGCGTCTCAAACCCGGCACTACTCTGCAAGAGGCCAACGCGCAGCTCTTGCTTGCGGCAGATCAGTTTCGCCGCACCTACCCAGGAACGCTCGGCCCGCACGATGGCTTCGGGGTCATCTCCCTCCAGGAATCGATCGTGGGCGACACACGCTCGTCGTTGCTGGTACTGCTTGGGGCCGTGGGACTGGTTCTGCTTATCGCCTGTGCCAACGTCGCCAATCTTCAGCTTGTTCGCGCCTCAGCCCGGAAGAGGGAACTGGCCACGCGCGCCGCGCTTGGTGCCGGCCGCTGGCAGATTGTTCGCCAATTGCTCAGCGAGAGCCTGGTGCTCGCGCTGGCTGGTGGCTTTCTTGGCCTGATCCTCGGAGCTGTCGGAGTACGCCTGCTGCTCGGTATCAGCCCTGACGCTCTTCCGCGGATTGGCGAAGGCGGCTCTGGCGTGAAGCTCGATGAGAATGTGTTGTTGTTCACTTTTGGCCTCTCGGTAGTTACCGGCATCCTCTTCGGTCTTGTTCCCGCAATCAGTGCGTCACGGCCGAACCTCGCCGCCGCGCTCAATGAGAGCAGCAGCCGCTCTGGCGTGGGCTTTCGCAGTGGCAAGATCCGTTCCTTTCTGGTCATCAGCGAAATGGCTCTAGCTCTTGTTCTGGTGATTGGAGCGGCATTGCTGATACGCACGTTTATGAAGCTGCAGGCGGTCGATCCCGGCTTCGACACCCACCAGGTGCTCACTATGTCCATGTCGCTCAGCGGCGACCGCTTCCAGAAAACTGCCAGCGTGGCGCGGATCGTCAGGGACGGTATGGAAAGACTCAAAGCTGTACCCGGCGTCACCAGTGTCGCGGCCACGTGCTGTTTGCCGCTGCACAATAGTTTTGGCGTACTCTTCGATATCGTTGGACGCGCCAAAGGCAATGCCCCCTCTACCGGCGGGGCAGGTGTTTCCTCGGTATCGTGGAATTACTTCGAGACTTTCAAGATTCCCCTTCTGCAGGGGCGCAGTTTTACCGAGCAGGACGGTGCCTCTGCCCCCCGAGTGGTCATCATCAACGAAACGATGGCCAGGCAGTACTGGCCCAAGGGAAATCCGCTCCAGGACCGCCTGCTGACGGGAGTGGGTATGGGGCCGGTATTTGCCGAGCTGCCGCGTCAAATCATTGGCATTGTCGGCGACACGCATGATCAAGCCCTTAATGTCGATCCTATCCCCACGATGTATATCCCGGTGGCGCAGGGGACTGATGCGGCGACTGCGCTCAACTCCCGTGTCGCGCCGCTTTGGTGGGCAATGCGCACCAACGTGGATCCTCATACGCTGGTCATGCCGGTCTCCGCAGCGCTTCGTGAAGCTAGCGGCGGCCTTCCCGTCGCTCATATCCACACCATGGAGGACCTGGTGGTCAGCAACACCTCGCCTCAACGATTGAACATGCTGCTATTGAGCATCTTCGGCGCCTCGGCACTGCTGATGGCGGCGATCGGGGTGTATGGCCTCATGGCTTACTCCGTGCAGCAACGCACGCAGGAACTTGGCATCCGCATGGCGCTGGGAGCGCAGGCCTCGACTCTTCGTAACATGGTTATCCGGCAGGGGATGGGCCTGGCGCTTATTGGTGTGGTCATTGGTATCGGGGGCGCGTTCTGGCTGACGCATTTCCTGGCCAGCTTTCTGTTCGGGGTCAAAGCCCTGGACCCGGCAGCGTTCATTCTGATGCCGCTGCTTCTCAGTGGGGTCGCGTTGCTTGCCATTTGGATTCCGGCGCGACGAGCCACACGGGTTGACCCGATCACATCCCTGAGATTCGAATAGCTGCGTTTACCGCGTGGCTGAGCTTACTGACGTTCCCTAATGTAGTGTCCCAATATGGACAGAGTGAACACAAAACCGGACGCACTCGCTCGCCAAACTCTAGCAAGCGCGTGAAAAAGGCCTCCTTATTGCGGGCCTTCAGTTGCAAGCTCTCTGGAGTGACGTTCGCCGAGGTTTTTTTCACCATCCGCAATTCAACCAGAGCCTTCGCACGGGCTCCGGTATTGTCGCTGGCTCTGTTGTTCACGATTGCGCTTGGGGTAGGCAGCAATGCTTCCGTGTACGGGTTCGTCGAGGGACTGACTCACCCCGGCTCTTCGTTTGAATCCGCAGACAGAATGGTGTCGATATTCAAGCAAAACCGGTACGGGGAGGCAGGACCACTGTCACGTAACGAATATCACTCGCTTGGCCAGCAAGTCGACGCATTTGATTGGATAGAAGCGGCCCGGATTACACCAAGTGACATCATGATGGGTGACCACTCAGAGATTGCGATCGTGGCAGCCGTTATGCCTAAGCTGGCCGCGGTACTCAAAGTGCCACTGGGAAACGGTGTAGTCCTCAGCTATCGCATGTGGCAAAGTGCCTTCGGCGGTAGGACTGATGTGATTAAGAATCATATTCGTATCGATAACGTAGATTTTCCGATCACTGGAGTTGCACCTATTCAGCTGGAAGGGTTATATCGCAACCGTCCCACTGATATCTGGATGCCCTTGCAAGCGGCAACTCTGCAAGGCGCAGGGAGAAGCGGGCGAGATTTGTGGGTTTTCGCAGGTCTTCGCCGCGCCGTTTCCCCTGGCCAGGCGCAAGCGGCTGTTCACTTGAAGTTCGGCGATTCTGGGGAACTGAGCGTAATTCCTTTTACCGGCACACCGCCGAGAATGGCCCAAGGATTATCGCGCATAAACAGGCTACTGAATTTCGCTGCCGGCGCCGTGTTCTTTATCGCGTGTATCAACGTGGGTTCGTTGCTGCTTGGGCGAGCTTTGAGGCGGTCAGGTGAGACCTCTCTTCGCGTCGCGCTCGGCGCCACCCGCGCGAAGCTCATAGGGGAATTGCTGTCGGACAGTATCGTAATCTCCCTTGCCGGCGGGACTTTCGGCGTGCTCCTGGCAGTTTTGTCGGAACGTGCGATGCCGGCTCTTCTCTTTGAGCAGGATGCGGAGCGCCTTGTGTTCACACCGCATTTACTCCCCATCGTTACAGCTTCGCTCTTATGTCTAAGCGTTACCGTCCTATGTGGAATAATCCCGGTCTTTGCGACACGGGCTGATCGCCCGTGGACCATTCTTCGCCGTGAGAGCGGGTCGCCCTCGAAAACAATGGAACGCCTGCGAACCGGCATGGCCGTTGGACAAATTGCGACGTGCTGCATGCTCGTGACCTGTGCGGCTCTTCTCACTGAAAGTCTTCACCTGGCACTGGAAACTGGCGCCGGAAACCGGCTCGGCGATCCAGTTCTTGTAACGGTACAAGCACGGGCGGAACCGGAGGTTCTTGGCAAGTATTTCGCCGCAATCGAGCAGAGAGCAAGATCGTTGGTCACGCTGTCCTCCCTGGAGTGGGCGGCCCGGCTTCCGGGCGACCAACCGGCGTGGCGGTCTTTCAGAATCCAGCCGTCCTCTTTAAATCTTCACGATGTTGAGTTTGACATTGATTGGCTTACACCAGAATCGCTTGAATCGTTCGATACCCAACCAACTGCGGGCCGGCTGTTCAGCGTAGGAGATCAAAATCGCAAAGTCGCGGTCGTTGATGAAGAGGCTGCCGCAGAACTTTTCGGTCGAGAGACGGTAGGCACCACTATCCAGGATCAAGCCGGCGTGCCGACCGAAATCATCGGTGTGGTCAAGAGACGTTCAGCATTTCCTTCGAGTAAGCAACGCCCAACTATTTACTATAACTATGCAGGTCCTTCAGCTGCACCCGACCGGGTTTCGCGTGCGCTTTTCCACGCGCCTGTCGTCTTGCCGTTGGCGCACGTTGAGTTGAACGTTAACGTCGTTTCGCGAAGTTATTTCGATGCGCTTGGCCTATCGTTGGTCGCCGGCCAAGAACTCCCCGAGCGACAGCTGCCCGATCAGGGTCGTGTGGGCGTGATCAATCAAGAAGCCGCTGATCTCTACTTCAGTGGCAAGCCGCTCGGGGCCGGCATCATCGATGATGATGGCGTCCGAACAATGATAATCGGGGTAGTCGATTCTCATTTACTCGGGACATTTCAGCAGCAAGAAGAACCTACGATTTACTTCCCCATGTGGCAGGATACCCCTCAGCGCATGACACTGATTCTTCAGGCTCCGAGGTGGAACGACCACATACTGACCGATCTGCAGCGCGGGATCCAGTCCGTTCCAGGGCCCAATTCGGCTCCTGTTGTCATGAAAACATTGGGTATCCAGCTGGCTCAGTCTGGCCTCGCACCCTTGCGGATTGCTACGCTGATCGTCGGTGCGTCGTTATCCACTGCCCTAGCACTGAGTTTTCTTGGTCTACTGAGTGTCCAGAGTGATGCTGAACGGCAGGGCCGTCGCGAGCTCGCTCTTCACGTTGCGTTCGGGGCCCAGCGCCGGCACATAGTCTTTATGGTATTTAAAACTGCAGCGCGACTTGCCTTGGCGGGCACCCTGATAGGCACGCTCGTATCGCTTGCGCTGTTGCGCGTCCTGTTGCACGATACAGCAAGCATTAGCGCGCCACCAATTTGGGTGTGGCTCATCACTCCGCTCATGCCCACGCTTGCTGTAATGACTGCGGCCGTGCTTCCCGCGTATCGAGCTTCCACGGTAAACCCTGTAACGATCATGGGTGACGACCGTTGACATGTTCTCGCGCGCGAAGAACTCTTGCTGCGGCGGCTAGCTGTCTCAGGATTCTCTTAAGAGCTGCGAAGGATCAAGGGCTAGCGCTCGGCGGGCGGGGATCCAGGTGGCGAGCAAGCCGAGAAGCGTCATCGTCAGCATGACTCCGCCTAAGACAAGAGGATCGCTGGGAGTCGCGAACGAGACGATGTGCGCCAGGATGCGGCCGGTAAGCAGTCCTCCGGCGATGCCGATTACCGATCCGCACAGCAGGACCAAGGCCGGCCGGCCGAGTGTGGAGCGCATCACATGGAATCGCTGCGCACCCAAAGCCATTCGGATGGCTTGTTCGCGCATTCGCTTAGAGACCGAGTAGGAGGCCATGCCGAAGATCCCAGTAACGGCCAGCATGGCAGCGAGAAGGCCCAGCACGCCGAGCGCAACAGTGGCTGTGCGCGCTGGAATCAGAGAACGACCGACGACGTCCGGCCACGCTCGCACCGTGAGTGGAACGCGCGGTTCTATCCCAGTAAGCGTCCGCTGCAAAGCCCTGGCAATCTGGTCCGGTGGCAACTGCGATCGGACCGACACCACCGTGTATTGCGACATCACTTCGCCGCCGACTCCCTGTGCGAGCGGCAGGAACATGGCTGGGTGAGATTCCTGGTCGAGCCAGCCATACTCACCGTCATCCACGACGCCAACAACCTCATATTTCGCCGTTTCCCACATGGCGAAGCGTTGACCAACAGCAGAAGTCGTCCCAAACAACTTTCGTGCGAATGTGCGGTTCACAATCGCTACTTTGGGTGATTTCTGGTCATCATGCCACGTGAAATCCCGCCCGGCGACCAGAGATATTTTGGAAAGTCCCAGATAACCGGGTGAAACCTGGAAGGTGGATGTGGAAAATGCCATGTGCGACGGCTGAAATTCCGTCGTTCCCCATCGGTAGATAAACCAGCTGCCGCTTCCGCCTACGAACGGGGCCGAATCTGAAACGGCAACGGCGGTTACGCCGGGAATTGCCGCGGCTGCGTCGAGCATCTTCTTCTGGATGGGCAGCGCTTGCGCGCCGGTGTATCCGGCTGTACGTAGATCCGCCTCTGCCAGCGTGACGCCCTCCGGCTGGAAGCCAAGCGGCACATGCATCGCGCGGATCATCCCGCGTACTGCGACCAGCGAAGCGGTGACCAGCACGGTGCAAACGACAATTTGAATGACCAGGAGCAGATCGCGAAATGCGAACCTACGATTCGAGTGGGAAAACACATAGCCGCTCTTAATGGCCTGCACAACTTCGGTTCGCCAAACCTGTCGCGCCGGCAACAACCCGAAGAAAATGCCGCTGGCGACAGAGAGGGCGATCGCCAGGAGATACACCCGGGAATCAGGCAGAATCGGCATGCGCGTTGGAAAGTCACCGGAAGGCTGCCAGCTGACTAGTACTCCGAGCATAAGCCTCGCGAGCAGGGAACCAATCACCCCGCCGATAATGGAGACGACGACGGCTTCCGCCAGCAACTGACGCAGCACAGTCCAGCGGCTGGCACCAATTGCTAGACGAACAGCCAACTCCGCACTGCGGTCCGCTGCCCGCGCGGCAAAGATGGTGGCCAGATTTGCGCAAGCCGCGAGCAAGACCATGAACGCCAACAGCATGATTCCGGACAGTGCGAGCCTGGTTGGGTCGTTCTTGTTTCCGGCCGGTCCAGGCGGACGCAGCAGGAGGGTAAGACCGTCGTCCTTGGGATACTCCTTCGCCATCTGGCGTGCCACCGCATTCAGCGATTGTGTTGCCTGCTGAGTCGTGACGCCCTGTTTGAGCCTGGCGATGATTTGAATTCCGATGTGGTCCCGGCAGCAGAGATCGCTCCAGCCCGTGACTTGTTCGGCATTCACAATGGGAATCCAGTAGTCAGGCCAGAAGAAGACATCGGTGCCGCGGAAATTCTCCGGCGCCACACCGATGATCGTAAAGGGATGCTGATTGAGTCGAACGGTTTTCCCCAGCACTGAGTTGCTGGCGCCGAACCGCTTATGCCAGAAATCATTGCTGAGCACGATGTAGGGCGCGGAGGCCAGACCGTGTTCATCACTCGCATGAAAGAAGCGGCCGAGCGCGGGCTTCACATCCAGTACATCGAAGTAGTTCCCGGAAGCAGAATACCCCCAACTCGGTGTCGCCGACTTGTCCACGGTTAGCCCGGCCGAGAATATTCCGTAGGCAAGTAGGCCGCCTATCGATTGGTCTCGATCGCGAAGATCGGCATAATCCGGATAGGAATGGAAATCGCTGCTGTTGTTGCCCCGCGAAACCTGAAAGACGTTATCAGGATTGGGAACGGCAAGCGGCCGTAAAATCACTCCGTTCAGAACACTAAAGACGATCACATTCGCCCCGATCCCGAGCGCGAGCGTCATGATCGCGGTGAGAGCAAATCCAGGCGATCTCCTCAGCCGGCGAAGGGCAAACCGGATGTCGTCCATAAGGCTCTCTGTCTTAGGCCACATCCAGGCTTCCCGGCCCTGTTCCTCAATTCGCGTCACATTCCCAAACTGACGTCTGGCGGTGAGCTCCGCTTCCTTCCGGCTCATACCACTCGCGACCAACGCTTCCACCTTTTCGGCCAAGTGCTCTTCAATCTCCTCAGCCAGATCGCCGTAGAGTTGACTGCGCCGGAAGAGTTGCATGAACCAATTCACACCGCACTCCTAGGATTCGACAGGAGAAAGAACAAGGTTGATGCCCGTCAGCATCTGCTCGAAGCTGGAAATCTCCCGTTCCAGATGCCGCAGGCCTGCGGGAGTGATCCGGTAGGTGCGAACTCTGCGCTTGCTAGGTGAGATCTCCCACTCTGCCTTGAGCAGCCGTTCTCTCAACATGCGCTGCAGCGCGGGATACAAGGATCCCTCTTCCACCTGCAGCAAATCGTTCGAGCGCTGCTGGATGTGCTGGACCAAGGCGTAACCGTGCATCGGCTGCCGGCACAGCGACTGCAGAATCATCATCTCCAGCGCACCGCGAAACAAATCACGCTGTTGGGCTTTCGCAGGGTTCGTCATTGGCCTATTCCAAGCATGCCTAGCGTAAAATAGGATAAGGCCGGTGTCAAGGAATCGTAAGAACTTCTGCAAATCGGGTCAAACCATGGCCCGGGACGATCTCTGATCACTGGCCTATAAGGCTTTTTGTAATAAGGCCCCGTCGTTAGATAGCTCCAAAGATATTATCTCTGCATCATCTACTTCTTCGAACTGCATGGTCTCCGCCATTTGCGCCGATCTTATTGTGCGCAACCTGGCTGAGAGCACAAGAGCGCTGAGTCCGAGCACGATGAGAGCCTGCCCCTTTGCGTGTTGCAGCAGTTGCCACTCGTGGTTGGCGGCCATCCGTGTGAAAGGCAGCAGCACGAGAAATCCCCAAAAAGCAAACTGTATATTCACCCGGCCGGGCTGGTAAGAGCAGGTGAAGGGAATTTTATGAAAGCCATACGCGCATAAATCGGCGACCAGCGATCCGAGTAAAACGAGCGCGACCAGGTGGGCGGCTGCGAGTCTCCAAGGCAAGAGGAAGAAGAAGAGCGCTGCAAAGGCCAGCCAAACCGGCACCACAGCCAGCAGCAGGAAGGTTCTTCTCATCGCCTTGGAGTACGTGGCGACAGGCTGCAGGGCAGCAAGGCGAAAGATCCAATTTGCTTTGAGTGCAATGGGCATCGAGAAGACGATGCGCATCGCCACCACCACGATGCACAGCATTAGGATACTTACCGCCAGCCACGCAACGACGGTTCCCTCGTTCCCTACGGCCGGCCGAAGAAGTACAAGCATGACCGCAAAGCCAGTGCCCAAGTAGATGCTAAGGATGACGCGATGCTGACGGCTTCTTAGCAGTGTGCGAAGGCCGAAGAGCAGGACAGCGTTGTTGGCAGAGTTGGCCACCCGCGGCCCGCGAAATGAAAAATGAGAGCCCGGCAGTATGTCGGGTTCTTCGACAATCCGGCGCATGGTACGGACGTATGAGAGCAGGACCGCGGTTAGGATCCCAAAAATAACGATTGCCAGACCAGTCCATGCGCGCCGGGCCAGCGGTACGAAGGCCGGCTCCATGGAGCCGTTTAGCTGTTGGAAAAGCCCTAGAAACCAGTAGGAGGGTAGAAGCGCGAGCAACCTCTGGTTCTCCGGTGCGGTCAGGGCAGCCCGCGCTTCGAGTGACGGCTCCAGGACATAAACGCTGAGGAAGAGACAAAAGGTCAAGATTTGGAACAGAGCAGAGACCCTCAGGAACAATTGCCGCGGCAGGAGCGTGGAGGCCACACTCTGCATGGTCAAGACCGAGCCGAATAGGAAAAGAGCAGCGGCAACAATCGTCAACCAATAGGCGGCCAATGATCGAAACACGCTGAAAAAGCCGCTCCCTTCGGGTGTGAAGAGTAGTGGATAGAGAAGGCCGCTCAACCCGTTCACCGCCAACATCGCAATGCTCAAGCCCGCACCCAGGGCGGCGAGTTTGGCTAGAAACAAGGTGCGCGCTCGCACTGGCAACGGGGCGAGGATAAGGACATCGCGGCGATCTGGAAAGGCAGAGTCCCAGCTCAGCACCGAAAACAGGCCCACGACGACCATCGTCGTCGCTATGAGGATGTGCTCAAAAATCCAGGCAGACTCCGGCGGCATTCGGTGGACGCCCCCAAGACCCGCAAAAATCAAAGGAATGGACAGCACGAAACTGAAGGTAAGCAACACGGTTGCGAATTGACCGAGCAGCTTGGCCGGATCACCTTGCGGGGACAACAGTTCCAGGTCGACGACCCTGTGGAGGAACTGGCGATAGAGCACACGGAATTGAAGTTTTTCCATCTGCACGTTACGCCTGAATAATATCTGCGATGCTTCGTGAAGTTGCCAGTGTGTCCTGCTCCACAGCGAGTTGCGAGAATATCTCTTCGAGGGTTGGCAAGGCCATGAGTGTGCGCAGGTGTTCAATGGAATCATCGGCAACAATCTTCCCGCGATGCAAAATCACAATGTGCGCGCAAATGCGTTCCACGGTTTCGAGCTCATGAGAGCTAAACAGCACCACCTTACCGCGGGCCGCTAGTTCCTGGATCAAACTGCGCAGCACCAGCGCCGAAGCGACATCGAGGCCCGAGAAAGGTTCGTCCAGGAGGATGAGGTCGGGGTTGTGAAGCAGCGCGGCGGCAAGAAGGATCTTTTGGCGCATGCCTTTTGAATAGCTGGAAATCGATACGTGGCGGTCGCCGTGAAGTGCCAGCAGGTGGAGCAGGCCGTCGATCTTTTCGGCAGATTGTTTCGTTGGTAGGTTTCGCAATTGCGCCACCATGGTGAGGTATTCGTGGCCGGTCAAGTGCGTGTACAGATGGGGCTCTTCGGGAACATAGCCCATACGCTGTTTGTACGCGATCAGGTTATCCCTGATGGGCTTGCCCTCAAAAACGACGATGCCCGCGGATAGTTCGATCAGGCCCGTGATCAACTTCATGGTGGTGGACTTGCCGGAGCCGTTGGGGCCGAGATAGCCGGTGACTTCGCCGGCGCGGGCAGAGAAACTGACATCCTCGACAGCGGCGATGCCAGAGAACCGTTTATACACATTGCGGAGTTCCAGCATCTCATCTCCAGTCGTACTCGTACTCGTCGCCCATAACCGGGCACTTCAAGCTCTGCCTCGGTATCTAACTCCTGCACCGCGAAGTCACTCCGGTAGCGTCGCAATAAAACCGTTCATCTCGCGCAAGACGTCCTCCTCATTCGATCTGAATACGGTCCACCCTATGTAGCATACGCAATAGGAGTGGTCAAGTAGCGTGCTACATAGGTACATTTATCCTATGGCTTCCGAGGTTAGACTCTCTCATTAGCGAGGTACCGTTGCCGGTAATGGTATTTGCGGATCTCGATCTCTCCCGGCGCTTGGAACGAGCCGAAGGACAGTCCTGCCTGGAGTTTGCCGAAGCGCGCGGACGTCTCCACCCGGAGAGCGGCGCCACGTGGATCGAGTGCGCGGGTGCCTACGCTGTCTTCGACGGGGTGAATTCTCCAGTCACGCAAAGCTTCGGGCTGGGACTCTTTGAGCCCTGCAGCCCGGCTACATTGGACAGGATCGAGGCTTTTTTCCTCGATCGCGGGGCCGTTGTTGTTCATGAAGTTAGCCCCCTGGCGGGCATCGGGACGCTCGACCTGCTGTGCACTCGCGGTTACCGGCCGATCGAATTGAGCAGCGTGCTCCAACGGCCTGTAGAGGGGCACGCCACGAAACCGTACCGTGATGGGATAACGGTGCGCGTGGCTGGGGTTGAGGAAGCGTCGTCATGGGCGCAGATCAACGCCCGAGGATGGGGGCACGAACATCCGGAACTACTGGATTTTATGGGGGAATTCGGTCCCGTCGCATTTGCCCGCGAACACACCGTGAACTTTGTCGCCGAGCTGGATGGCCAACCTGGAGCAGCCGGCGCTCTCAGTCTCCATGAGGGGATCGCTTTGTTTGCCGGGGCAACGACTATCCCGGAGATACGCCGGCGTGGGTTGCAGGCAGCCCTGCTCGAGGCCCGGATGCGTTATGCCTTCGAGCATGGCCACGACCTGGCCATGATGGTGACCGAGGCGGGCAGCCAATCGCAACGCAATGCTGAACGCAAAGGCTTTCGCATTGCGTACACCCGGACCAAGTGGCAGCTATATCAGTCCTGATGCAAACCAAGACACCCTGGAAAACCTTGGCCTGTCCGTTCGCCCCCGGGACCGGTAAACTGGCCGGGCGTGACTGTCAGCCCTCATCCACTGCTGCACCCGATCTTCGAGATGCTCGGCTATGTACTCGCATATGCCATGTTCCGGCGAAGCTGTGCCCGCGGCCCGGATTTCCTGTACGTTGACCTGGACACGACCCCGTGTGCGCCTTTCATTAAGGAAAGCCGCATCGATCTCGACAACGCCAAAAAGCTTCACAGGAAATCCGGGGCCGGCGACCTCCTCGAGGAGGACCAGCGCTGGCTCATCATCGCCACTGCGGCCATCGGTGCGCTGTTTGGCAGCCGGATCCTGGGCCTGATGGAGCAGGTGTTCCGTCTCCATATCACCTGGCGCACCTTCCTTTTGCCCGGCGGCAGGACTACCGTCGGCGGTCTACTTGGCGCCTGGATTGCCGTGGGCCTGATCAAGCGGCTGCGCGGCGACCGCTCCCGGGCCGGCGACCTTTTCGCCGTGCCGCTGTGCCTGGGCATCGCCATCGGCCGCATCGGTTGTTTTCTGGCAGGGTCGGCGGATGGCACTTATGGCGCAGCGACCAGCTTGCCCTGGGGGGTCAATTTCGGCGATGGCATCCCCCGCCACCCGACCCAGCTTTACGAGATCCTCTTCCTCAGCGCTCTCGGATTCTTCCTGCATCGCTATAACGAAAAGCCGCACCCCGAGGGAGCGGCCTTCCACATCTTTCTCGTTGCCTATCTCGCCTGGCGGCTGGCTATCGACTTCCTCAAGCCCCAACCCCTGATCTTTGGCCTCAATTTGATCCAATGGGCCTGCATAGCGGGAATAGTGGCATTAGTGCCCGATCTTGTGAGACTCTGCTTTATCCAGCCAACCGCGATCAGGAGCACCGAATGAGCACACCCCCGATGCCGGTACGGCACGCACACAAACCCATAAACCTGGCCAAGTTTGCCACCGTTTTTGCCCTAACCTTCAGTCTCGCTTTCGGGTTGTGCAGCGTGAGCGGCATCAGCATCTCCGGCGGTGGTAACTACCGGGTCGCCCAGCTTTTGATCGCAACCTCGCTGGTGATCGAAGCGATTTGCGCCGCCGGCTTGCTGGTGCTTGGAATCCTGGCCATGCTCAGAAGATCACAGCCAAAGGAGTAGCGGAATGAATTCCTATTCCGCTAAACCGTCCTTGAAAGCTTCTCGCGCCGTGCTGTCCACTCTGCCGTTGAGAAAAGACCGGGTCCTATTTCGATCAGCCGCGGCAGCATCTTGAAGACCGAGACCTGATTCCATAACTTCCCATCCCGGGTGCGAAATCCTTTCTCGTTCAAGTCGCTGGCTATGCTGGAGAAGGGGAAATCCTGAACCACCAGGTCCATCATCTGGGTGAGCACCCGGCGCTCCCGAGGATCGTACTCCAGCCGCTGGCAATCGTCAGAGATGCGTAAGCCGTAGGGGATTTCTTCGTGAAAGGCGCCTTCACTGGGCCCTTCATCCCCGGGCAGTTCGCGCCGCCACTCGATGGACACTAATTGCCACCCGGCGGCCATACGCTGCTGCATGATGGATGGACCCAAGGGTCCGGAAACCACATCTCTTATCCGCTCAAAGTGCGCCATGCTAACCCTCCTTAGATGACACGATTATGATTTGCTGACCGTATTTGCTGGTCATGATCAGCAATCCATGCGCCAAACGGTAATGCAGGCAAGCATCGGCATGCAAATTGCTTTTTGAGCGACTTACGCTCGATGGACTCTGGGGAAGTCCAAAACTCGTGTTCGAAATCACGAATCGCTGTTCGGCCTTGGACACCGAAGCTAGGGCTGAGTCGCGGGAGCAGGTGGGACGGGAAGCACTTTGCGCGCCGGCAGGCCAGGCGCGCTGGTCGTCTCTTCGTCGCCGATCTCAAAGACCGGTGTCTCTTTGGGCAAGTGCAAGCGGCCGTCGACCAGATAGGCCACGGCGACCCCGCCGGTAACCTCGGGCGCCAGAATGACCAGGGGAAGAAGATACTTCTTGCTCTTAACCAGCGACTCAGCCACACCGTCGACCGGGTGGCTGCGGGGAATGCTGCCCGGCACTTGGGGAATGACGAAGGCGCTCATATTGAGTTCTGGGTGCTTCTTGCCATAACTGACCAGCGAGCGGGCGACTTGTTTGGGAGTCATCAGGCCGACGTCCGCGATGAAGTTGCGATGGATTGCGTGGGGCAGGTAGATATCGAGGACGACGCGGGAAAAGTCGGCGCAGTTGTGGAACAAGAGGTTGAAGTGGCCGACGTTGCGGCGGTCGTTGAAGATGGTGATGAAGCGCTGGTCTTGCGCCGGCGTGCTGTCGACCTGAAAGCCGTGGATGGTGCGGTCGTAGGAGGCGCCTACCAGTTCGGTCCACTCGCCTTTGGGGGATCGGCCGTGCCGTTTGTCGGGCGCCAGATCAAGCAGGTGCTGCTTGCGGTAGGCGTCGCGTAGGGCTGCGACCTGTTCTTTGTCCACCGTCAGGGGAATGTCGCTGGGCGAATCGACGGCGTAGAGATAGCCGACCAGGGGGATGGCGAGCCAGTCATAGCCGTCGATCTTGTGGTAGCGGCTGATGACCACGCCATATTCTCCGTCACGGCAGGGGCGCAGCGAAGTCGGCGAATCGGCGCAGATGTGATTGAAATAGACGGCCGCGTGGCCAGTGGGGTTCACGGCACCAAAATCGCCGTAAGGCTCTTCCATCAGCAATGCGACCGAGGCGTGGGCGCAGGTTGCCGCCGCAACCAGCAGACAGAAGAGTAGATTTAGGCCCCGATGCGTCATTAGCCTCCGGATTGTATTCTAGAGATGAGATGGCTTTTCCCATAAAAGTGTGTGTGGTTTGTTCAGAGGAATTTGAACTGAAGCCGGATAAACCCGGTTTTGCCAATCGCTGTCCGGCGTGCAGTGCCACTGAACAAGCGGACGCCGCAACCAAGCGCCGCATGGACGCCGACGAACGCAAGACTGTGATGGAAGCGAACGAGGCTCGGAGGCAAGCGATGCGCGATCTTCTCTACCGGAAGGATAGCTGACGGTCACGCTTGATTAAGCCGTGTCAGTTGAGTCAGCCGTTCCAGCATCAACGGTACGCGCCCCTCGTCGAGAACAAATCCGGGAAGCACATCGAGAAATGCAGATTCATCTAAAAGGCTCCTTGCTGCTTCGGCGAGGTACTGGCGAAGATCGCCTGGGGAATCGGCAATCTCTTCGAGGATCATGCTCCTGCCATCGATGACCGCGACGAAGTCTTCCAGATCGTGGCTTGCCTGAAAATCCATCTGGCCGCGTCCCCGAAAGGCTTCCATTTTCGTACCCAGGAAGTAAGGCGCCGTGATCAGCCTGATGGATCGGCCGCCGGGCAGGAGAAACGAGATTGCGTGACGCAGCGCGCTCTCATACCAAAGGTTGGTGTAGCCGAGGACTTCTTTGCTGAGCGCCAATACATCCAGTTTCAGCGTGCCATGGAACCAGCGGGATCAGGCATGGAGTGCCTTGCGCAGCAGCTCGACAGCGAGTACCCGTTCCCTGGTTCTTCCACTGCGAATGGCATCGCATAAAGCGAGAAGCTCATAAAGCCTGGGATCGAGCAGTGCTGCTTTCGGTGCACTTTTGTACAGCGGTGAGAACGATAAGCCGCGGACCGTGCCTTCCGGATAGGGCCAGACCGGTGGTGGTTCCCCGTTATCCACGAAATGCGACTTTAGGGGCTCGGCCGCGGTAGCGGTAGGAACGCCGCGGACGAGCGCTCCCCTCCTGGGGGGGAAGACATGTCTCACTCCATAGGCAAGGAAGTCCAGCAAGGCGGAACGATTGACCCTCTTTTCCATGTCTGACCAGTAGAGCAGGCCGGAATCTCTGCACCGGTTCAGGGACTTGGAAACTTCCGCAGGGGAGAGGAAAAGCTCATCGGCCAGCTTTTTGGAGAGGATTTTCGGTCCTTCCAGAAGGCAGATTTTAAGCAAGATCGCGATGTCCTGGCCTAGCATGACTACATATATTTTGTCAAAATTATTCACAATTTGCAAATTACAAATTGTAAACCGCGAACCTAACAACTGCGCAGGTCTCTTTGGCGGCTGGAATGTGCAATGGGGGTGAAGCATGGTGCGCCCGGAGAGATTCGAACTCCCGACCTAACGCTCCGGAGGCGTTCGCTCTATCCAGCTGAGCTACGGGCGCGCAGGTTACAGAATACAACAGTTAGCGCTGCGTCTGACTCTCGCTCTTCAGCCGCAGTTGCTCCATCACCGACTGAATTAGCTCTTTGGCGCCGCCGATTTCGCTCAACACAGCCTCCAAATCGAGCGCAGGCTTGGATGGATTGCGCGTGGAAGTACAGTACACACCGTGCTGGCCGATCAGGATCAAAGCATCGGTGAGCATGTCGAGGGTCACCGCAAGACGACCCCGCTCCGCTCCCATCATGAACTCGAACCGCTCCAGATCGTCACGGCGTTGCGCAATCGCGGATTCAGGTGCCGGCATCATTCCTGCTTTCAAGACTTCTCGGTAACCGGCCGCGTGTAGCGCAACACCGGCTTGCGTGCCGCCAACACCTCGTCGAGGCGCGAGATGCGTGTGGCGTGGGGAGCATTGAGCACCAACTCCGGATTCTCCTCCGCCTCACGGGCAATCTGCCGCATGGCGTCGATAAACAGATCGAGCTCTTCCTTTGACTCGCTTTCCGTCGGCTCGATCATCAGCGCTCCAGGCACGATAAGCGGAAAGGAGGTGGTGTAAGGATGGAAACCATAGTCGATCAGCCGCTTGGCAATGTCACCGGTCTTGACACCCTTTTGCGTCTGCCGGCGATCGCTGAAAACCACCTCATGCAACGTGGGCGTGCGGTACGGTAGCTCGTAAACATCCTCAAGGTTCTTACGGATGTAGTTAGCGTTCAGCACCGCGTCTTCGGTGGTCTGCCGCAGGCCGTCCGGCCCGTTAGCCATGATGTAAGCCAGGGCACGAACGAACATGCCGAAGTTGCCGTAAAACATGCGCACCCGCCCCACTGACTGGGGACGATCGTAGTCCCAACGCAGTGTCCGGCGGCCGTCCTGATCGGGTGCGCCTTCGACCACCACAGGCGTGGGCAAAAACGGTTCGAGTATCTTTTTCGTAGCCACCGGGCCGGAGCCAGGGCCCCCGCCGCCATGCGGGGTAGAGAAGGTCTTGTGCAGATTCAGATGCATCACATCCACGCCGAAGTCTCCCGGACGTGTCTTACCGACCAGAGCGTTCATGTTGGCGCCGTCCATGTAGAGCAGGGCGCCTTTGGCGTGAAGAATGTCGGCAATCTTATGAATCTCGCTTTCGAAGACGCCGATGGTGCTGGGATTGGTTAGCATCAAAGCAGCCGTGTCTTCGCTGACGATCTGCTCCAGTTGGGCGACGTCGACCATGCCCAAGGAGTTGGAGCGCAGGTTTTCCACCTGGTAACCGCAGATGGCGGCAGTGGCAGGGTTGGTACCGTGAGCAGAATCAGGGATGATGACCTTGGTCCGGGGATTTCCCTTGGACTCATGGTAGGCGCGGACCAGCAAGATGCCGGTGAACTCTCCGTGCGCGCCGGCCGCCGGCTGCAACGTGATGGCATCCATGCCGGTGATATCGAGCAGGCAAGATTGCAGCAGGCGAATCACCTCGAGCGCTCCCTGCGAGAGCGACTCGGGTTGGTAAGGATGGGCTTCGGCGATGCCTTCCAGACGGGCGACAAATTCGTTGACCCGCGGGTTGTACTTCATGGTGCAGCTGCCCAGCGGGTACATGCCCAGGTCGATGGCATAGTTCCACGTAGAGAGGCGGGTGAAGTGGCGAATGATCTCGATCTCGCTCAACTCGGGCATCAGCCCCAGATCCGTGCGAGCGGCTTCGCCCAGCAAGCTTACGGGATCTACTTCAGGCACGTCGAGCGGCGGCATCTTGTAGGCCTTCTTGCCCGGAGAAGACTTTTCAAAGACCAGAGCCTCATTTTGCGTGAGGTGAGCACGCACCTTGTGGCGTGTGCCTTCAAAGGGCCGGTTGGTGGTCTTGCGTGCTTCGAGTTGCTGGCTGGAAGCCATAAAGGATTAGCCTTTCAAGCCCGGGTGAAGGCCGCTTCGGAATCGTGCTGCAGCAGCGACGCGGCATAGTCGATCTGTTCCCGGGTGTTGAGTTCGGTGGTGCACCACAGGCTGGCGTTGCCCAGCTCGGGGTACCAGCGGCCCAGGGGCAGCCCGCCGATTACCTTCTGCTTGAGCAATTGCGCGTTCAGTTGCTCCGGAGATTCGGAGGTTTGCAGCACAAACTCATGGAAGCGCGGAGACGCAGCGAAGAGCAGACGGGCTCCGCCGACGTTGGAAAACTGTTGCGCGGCGTAGTTGGCCTTAGCCAGGTTATGCAACGCGAGCTCATGGATGCCCTCTTTGCCATACACAGTGAGGAAGATGGTAGCCATCAAAGCCACCAGCGCCTGGTTGGTGCAGATGTTGGAGGTGGCCTTCTCCCGGCGAATGTGCTGCTCGCGAGTAGAAAGCGTGAGCACGAAGCCGCGGCGGCCTTGGTTATCAACGGTTTCGCCGACCAGGCGGCCGGGCATTTGCCGCAGGTATTTCTCCTTGGCGGCGATCACCCCGCAATAAGGACCTCCATAGCTCAGCGCGACGCCGAAGGATTGCGCTTCCATGGAGACGATATCGGCTTCTGTAGGAGGCCGCACTACACCCAGGGAAATGGCCTCAGCGATAGATACAATCAGCAGCGCGCCTTTCTTGTGCACGATCTCGGCGATGGCGGGAATATCTTCGACGACACCAAAAAAGTTCGGTGACTGTATCAGAACGCATGCCGTCTCTTCGCTGACGCCTTGTTCCAGCGCCGCCAGGTCGAGCCGCCCATCGTCGCCGAAGGGGAGCGCCTGGGCGGCAAGCCCCTGGTGTTGGGCATAGGTCTGCATTACCTCGCGATACTCGGGATGCACGGTTCTGGCGACCAGAACTCCGCTGCGCTGGGTAATACGCACAGCCATGGTTACTGATTCGGCAGCCCCCGTCGATCCGTCGTACATGGAGGCGTTGGCGATCTCCATGCCGGTGAGCTCGCAGATCATGGTTTGGAACTCGAAGATGGCCTGCAGGGTGCCCTGGGTAATCTCCGCCTGGTAGGGGGTGTAAGAGGTGAGGAACTCGCCCCGTTGCACCAGCGAGTCGATTATGACGGGCCGGTAGTGGCGATAGGCCCCGGCGCCCAGGAAACTGGTGTAACCGGCCGCGCTCTTCTGCGCTGCATTGCGGAAGTATTCGACGATCTCCGATTCGCCCATCTGTCGGGGAACATCAAGGTCCCGTTCCAGCCGGTATTCCTGGGGGATGGTGGAAAACAGATCGTCGATGGAGCTGGCGTCGATCTGCTTCAGCATCTCGAGCCGTTCGCCGGGCGATTTTGGCAAGTAACGCATCGTGAGTCTCTCTATCTCTGTATTACGGCTTGGGCGGCGGCCAGCTTAGCGATGTCGGGCTTCAGTGGGTTTCCTCCTTGACGAACTTCTCGTAGTCCGCTGCATCGAGCAGCTGGCCCACTTCGGAGGGGTCGGCGATTTCCACTTTCAGGATCCACGCCCCGTGGGCGTCGGCGTTGATCTTTTCCGGAGCCGTCGCCAGCTCCTCATTGACTGCGATCACGGTGCCGGTTACCGGCGAGTAGAGATCGGAAACGGCCTTGACTGACTCGACGCTGCCGAAGACCTTACCCTTCTCCACCTTGGAGCCGGGCTTGGGCATCTCGACGAAAACAATGTCTCCCAGGGTGTTCTGGGCATAATCGGTGATGCCCACTTTACCGGTCTTGCCTTCTACCTCGATCCACTCGTGCTCCCGCGTGTAGCGGTAGGTTGCTGGATAGGCCATGCGTCTTGCTCTCCTTCGTCATTCTACGGGATCGTGCAATCTGCAGCGGCTCTCGCCTGGCTCCGCGGGGGAGTGTTTGAGGCCGCCACAAATTTGCCTGTCCGGCTACAGTTTAAGCGGGCTTCTCCTGGACCGGGTTTTTGCTCCGGCGGTAGAAGGGAGTCGGCACCACCTTGGCCTTGACCAGGTTTCCGCGCACCTCGACTGCCACTTCCGTTCCCGGCGCGATGCGGTCTACCGGCACATAGGCCAGCGCGATGTTCTTTTTCAAATAGGGTGACGGAGACCCGCTGGTCACGTAACCGATCGCTTCGCCTTCGAGACTGCAGACTTTGTAGCCATCGCGGGCGATGCCGCGATCGATCATCTCCAGCCCCACCAGCTTGCGCTTGGGTGCACCCTTCTGCTTCAGTTGCAGGAGTGCTTGGGAACCGAGAAAGTCGCCCTTGCCGAGTTTCGAGAAGCGTTCCAGGCCGGCTTCGAGGAGGTTGATCTCGTCCGAGATTTCATGGCCGTAGAGGGCCATTGCGGCCTCCAGGCGAAGGGTATTGCGTGCCCCCAGGCCGCAGGCCAGCAGACCGAACTCCTTACCGGCTTCCGTCACTTCATTCCATACCCGGGCGCTGGTGGGTTCGTCGGAGGGCAGGTAGATCTCAAAGCCATCCTCGCCGGTGTAGCCAGTGCGCGCGATGAGCACGTTAGGAAGGCCACAGACCGTGCCCCAGGTGAACCAATAATTTTTGATTGCGCTCAGATTCACCTTGGTCAGTTTGCCCAGCGTATCCTGCGCGCGCGGTCCCTGGATGGCGAGCTGCGTGTAGTGGTCGCTGTAGTCGCTGATGTGCACGCCGGCGAAGGATCCCACCTGGGAGCGAATCCATTGATAGTCCTTCTCGCGCGTGCCGGCGTTAATGACCAGCAGATAGTCGTTGTCGCTGAACTTATGTACCAGGATGTCGTCGACGAACGTTCCCTGGGGATAGAGCATGGCTGAGTACTGCGCCTGGCCGACGGCAAGTTTCGACGCATCATTCATGGAGAGGGCCTGGATGGCAGACAGCGAACCTGGGCCGCGGAACTGAATATCGCCCATGTGGCTGACGTCAAACAAGCCGACGGCGGTGCGGACCGCCATGTGTTCGGCGGTAATGCCGGAGTACTCGACCGGCATATCCCAGCCTCCGAAATCGACCATTTTGGCGCCGAGTTGCCGATGGACACCGTTCAATGCGGTCTTGCGCAGGGCAGGAGCGACGGGAGAGGACACGGTGAATTCCTTGGGAGAGAAGTGACTGACATTCCACGGTAGCACGGACAGGCGGAGGATTTCGCGGTGGGAATTGGGTCCTGCCGTTCGTGAGGGGGCCCGACCTCCCGGTTCAGAATGGAGTCTGCAGAGCCTGCCCTGAGCTTGTCGAACGGGGACGGCTGAGAGTAGCCCAGGACGGACCCGTATTTCCTGCGTGGTTTGGTGGAGTCAATGAGTCTCGTGCGCAATCATGTCTAGAGCAGTGAGCCGGAAATCCGGGGTAGTCCCGGGAAAGAGATTCGGGAGGAGTCAGAGCGAACGGAAGCGGGTTGGCAGGTCATCACGAAGCTATTCCGATCTGCGCCTTTATCCGCAACAATGGTTCCTGCCGAGGGAAAGAAACAGCAGCTTCCCGAAAGCTGATTTGGACAAGTGTGACTCTCAGCCATCCCTCTGGGACTCAATCCGGAGAGAGAAGTTCACGCAGACACCAAGCCCTAGGATCCGCAGCCCGCTACGACCGTTACTCGCCGGTATGCCTACCCGGTGCCACCTGGTGTTGATTGTGAAGTCCGGCAAGGGGTGTCGGACCCGCCCAAGCCAAGCCATCTACGCCCGCGCCGGCATCGATCGTTGAGTCCACTTTCCACTGCGAAAGGTCGACCACCGCAATCTGTTTCGCCTTGGAACAGGAGACATACGCGACCTTGCCATCGGGACTGGCAAGCACCTTGACTGGATCGTCGGCAACATCGACAGTGCGCACCACCTTAAGACTGGCGAGGTCCACCACCGCTATCTTGTTGGCCTTGGGAAGCGTGACCAGCAGGAAGCGGCCGTCCCGCGTGGGGTCGGTTCCATAGCCTATACCGGGCAGCGGAACCCACGTCTTGAGCTTGTTGGTGGCGGTGTCGATGACCGCAAGCTGCGGCTTGGTCTGGTCCGAGGTGAAGACCATTTTGTCGTCATTGGAAATGGCGATGCGCTGCGCCTCGGCCGAAATCGGTATGATAGCGATCGTCTTGCGTCCCGCCATATCCAGCACGGAGACCGTACCCGCACCCACATTCGAAGTGTAGCCTCGCTTGCCATCGCGGGAGATGACCAGCATGTGCGATTCCTTCTGCCCGGTGGGGATAGTGCCCACGATCTTCAGTGTCTTGGGATCGATGATGGTCACCGTCTGGTCGAGTTCCGTGGTCACGTAGAGCAAGCCATTCACCCGGTCGTAAACCGGGCAGTGAGGCCGTACTCCATGGCCAAAGTCGACGCGATCCACGACCTTACGGCTGGGAATGTCGATCACTACCATCTCCCTGCCGTCGGTGCCCGGCTTACCGACGCCCGAGTTTCCATAGATGGGCACATAAGCGGTCCGGCCGTTCGGGGAGGTGGCGACCTCATGGCCAGTGATGGCCCCCTCGGGCACGGTGGCCAGTTGCTTGTCGAGGGCTGGATCGATGATGCTGAGGTCCCGGTCACCCTGGTTGGTGGCCACAAGAAGCGGTTTTACAGGCGTTGCGGTATTGGCGGAGGCATGAGTCATAAGCAGGGTCAACGGCAAGATCAGGCAGAGCGCGCAAAACACAAGATACACGGATACGGGTTTATTCATGGCGTGAGAATTATATCCGCGAAGGACCTTGCTTGGGAGCGAAGGGATAAGCTAGAGGCGAATATGACCCAAACACCTGTTAAACAATTGAAACCAGGCCAGCCTTGGTGGCCAGCTGTGGTCGCCGTTTTGGCGGTGTGTGGCCTGTATCTGAGCCTGCCGGAATCGCTCACCTTTGGACCCTCGTGGCTCCTGCTGGTCGTGGTTTTCGTGCTCATGGTCCCAGCCGTCATCGCCAAGATCCGCGGCTCCTTTGCCCTCAATCAGGTGCTTGGTTACATCGTGCTGGGCGTGGTCACTGCGGCCATGCTCTGGTCGCTGTTCATGCTCATCCGCTCTCTCATTCTCCATCAGATCACCCCAGACCAGCTGCTGCGTTCCGCCGTCGCTCTCTGGGCCACCAATTTCCTGGTCTTCGCCTCGTGGTATTGGCGTCTCGACGCGGGCGGACCCCACGCACGCCATCTGCGCGGCAACCACACCGAAGGTGATTTTCTCTTTCCGCAGATGACCCTGTCGCCCAGGACGGAGAAGCCGGTGCAGGAAAGCTGGTCTCCCGGTTTTGTGGATTACCTCTTTCTTGCTTTCAACACCAGCACGGCATTCTCTCCTACCGATTCGCCGGTACTCTCCCGTTGGGCCAAGGTAGCCATGATGGTGCAATCGACCGTCTCCTTCGCCACTGTGGCCCTGCTGGCCGCGCGCGCAGTCAACATCCTGTAACCATTTGATGCAAGCGGGGTAGCGGAATCGTCATCCCGAGCAGTGGACTCGCGGAGCGAGTTAAGTGAGAAATTACACCGGCAACAAAAGCTTTGGGTGGCCCATTCAAGCCGTACTTCGGCTTGAGTGGGCTACGATGCCTCCCCAACCCTTTTGTCATTGGGGACCTGCGGTTTCTTTCCTCAGCGCTGGTATTCACCAAAGACCTGGCGTAAGCTCCCCGCGATCTCGCCCACCGTGGCGCAGCTCTCGACCGCCTCCAGGATCGCCGGCATCAGGTTGCCGGTGCAGCGGGCCTGCTCGGTGACCCGGTGAAGAGCCTTCTCCCAGCGAATGGGATCACGGCGGGCACGGAAGGCGCGTACGCGCTCGATCTGTCTCCGTTCCACCGTCTCGTCGACATCCTGATCAGGCGGGCGAGGGTGCGGCGGGGCAGGCTGGCCGCTGAAGCGGTTGACGCCGACCACGACCGTTTCTCCCCTCTCGACGGCTTGCTGGTGCCGGTAGGCAGCTTCTTCAATTTCCCGCTGCACCCAACCCAGTTCGATGGCGGCCGCCATGCCGCCCAGCGCATCGATGCGCTCCAGGTAGCTGCGCGCCTCCTGCTCGATGGATGTGGTCAGCGATTCGAGGTAGTAGGAACCCGCAAGCGGATCCACTGTCTGGGCAACGCCCGATTCCCGGGCAAGAATCTGCTGCGTGCGCAACCCCAGTCGCGCGGCCTCCTCGCTGGGAATTCCAAGCGCCTCATCGTAGCCGTTGACGTGCAGCGATTGGGCGCCCCCGAGGACGGCGGAGAGCGCTTGCAGCGCCGTGCGCGCCAGGTTGTTTTCCGCTTGCTGCGCGGTCAGAGTCGAGCCGGCGGTCTGGGCATGAAAGCGCAGTGCCCCGCAGTCCAGGCCGAATTGCTCCCGCAGCAGACGGGCCCAGAGGCGGCGGGCGGCGCGGAACTTGGCTACCTCCTCGAAGAAGTCATTGTGGGCGGCAAAGAAGAAGGAGAGCCGGGGCGCCGATTGGGCCACATCGAGGCCGGCCTCGCGCAAGGCCTCGAGGTAGGCGCGCCCGTTGGCCAGAGAGAAGGCGATCTCCTGAATCGCGGTGGCCCCGGCCTCGCGCATGTGGTAGCCGGAAATGGACAGGGGGTTCCATTTGGGCAGGTGTTGGCTGGCCCAGGCAAACAGATCCGTCACCAGACGCAGGCCGTGCGCCAGCGGGTAGATATAAGTCCCGCGAGCGATGTACTCCTTCAAAATGTCATTCTGCACCGTGCCCGAGAGCTGGGCTAACTCCGCCCCACCTGCCCCGCCTGCCCCGGCGAGCCGTGGGGCAAGCCCTGGGGAACGCCGGGCCGCCACGACGTACAGGGCCAGGAGAATATTGGCCGTGGCATTGATGGTCATGGAGGTCGAAATCGTCTCTAGCGGGATGCCGGCAAAAAGGCGCTCCATATCCTCGATGGAATCGATCGCCACCCCGGCCTTGCCCACCTCGCCCGCCGCCCACGGGGAGTCGGAGTCGTAGCCAATCTGGGTGGGAAGATCGAAGGCCACGGAAAGGCCGTCGCTGCCGTGGGCAAGCAGAAACTTGTAGCGCTGGTTGGATTGCTCCGCGTCCCCCGTCCCCGAATATTGGCGCATGGTCCAAAGGCGGCCCCGGTACATGGTGGGCCGGATGCCTCTGGTGAAGGGGTGCTGCCCGGGGTAACCAAGGTCGTCATCGGGGTCGAAGCCGGCCAGATCCTCTGCCCGGTAGAAGGGGCGATGCATTCCCTAGGATCGCCTGCTATTGCCCAAATTGGGGCCCCGCTTGCTCTTACGGTAGGCGCGGGCAAAGGAGCTGACCGAAAACCAGCCAAATACGAAGGCCATTGCGCAATAGAGCAGGAGGTGGGTATGTTCCGGGCCCTGCCGCCAGGCGGTATGCACGCGATAGATACTTTGCACAAAGAAGAGTGCAAAGAGGGCAAAAAACAGGCCAGTGATCTCCAGCCACAGCACTCCGCCAGCGTGGGTAAAGGGGCCTAAGAGGGCTTGGCCAAAGGCCTTTGCACCCCGTTTGGCGGCCGCGACTCGGCTGCTGGCGGGGATGGAGCGGCCTGAAGTGAAGGCCGGAGCGGCCGCCGGGCGGCCATTCCCGGTCGTAGAAGGGGCAGGAGCTGACGCGGCGGCCCGTTGCACCCGTTCGCGGAGCATGTTCGAGGCCACGCGGACGCCGATGCCGAGCGTACGGCCTACTTTCTTTGGCTCCATAGTAAAAGTTTATCAGTCGGTTGATTCAGATTGCTCCGCTACGCCATCACAAGTAAGGTAGGTAAAACCGCGCCCGATGGTGGCGATTGGGGGTACTTCTTTGAATCAACGACTTCGTCGTCTAATCCAGCAGCTGGGGGAGGCCATCCATGAGTCGGTTTCCGAGTCCGAGCAGATCTCTGAGGTCGTGCAGGACATCCGCAAGCAGGGCTTTGATGTGCTGCTGATGCTGGAAGCGACGATTGGCTTGAACGAGGTAGAACAGCAGCCGGCCTCCGAGCTGGAAGCCCCTGTAAACGAAAATTTGCAGGGAGATGAGACTTTTAACGCGCAGGATGTACACTTTCTGCGCTCCCTGCGCATCTCGGTCGAGGAGGGCTGAACGCGGGGGGACTTTCGAGCAGCACACCTCAGGTATAGAGTTGGCAACGGCGCTTCGCGCGGCCTGAGGGCCGTGGCAGCGCGCACGGGCACCGCAGGGGCGCGATGAAGGACACACTCGGAGTACTGCTAGCAGGGGGAGCAGGTGAGCGGCTTTTCCCCCTTACGCGCGATCGGGCAAAGCCAGCGGTTCCCTTCGGCGGCAACTACCGCATTATCGATATCACGCTATCCAACTGCATCAACTCCGACCTCCGCCGGGTTTACATCCTCACCCAATACAAGGCTCTCTCTCTCAACCGCCATATCCGCGAAGGCTGGACCGGCATTGTGGCCCAGGAACTGGGCGAGTTCATCGAGATTCTGCCCCCCATGCAGCGGGTCAGCGCGAATTGGTACATGGGCACAGCCGACGCCGTTTACCAAAACATCTACTCGATTGGCGCTGAGCAGCCGAAGCATGTGCTCATCCTCTCCGGCGACCACATTTACAAGATGAATTACGGTCTGATGCTCGATCACCATATGGCAGCCAATGCGGACGTAACGTTGGCCACGCTCCCCATCGAGCCCTCGGATGTGGCGCGTTTCGGGGTGGTGGAAGTAAGCCGGACGGGCGAGGTGATCGGCTTTCAAGAAAAGCCCAAGACTACCAACCTGCGCTCGCCTTTTAATCCGACCAAAGTGGATGCCTCCATGGGCATCTATCTGTTCAACACTGACGTTCTGCTTCCGGCGTTGATGAAAGACGCCGAGGACCCCAACTCCAAGCATGACTTCGGGCACAACATCCTGCCCGGCATTTTGGGGCGCTACAAGATCTCCGCTTATAACTTCGTGGATGAGAACAAGCAGAACGCGCTCTACTGGCGCGACGTGGGAACGCTGGAGGCATATTTCGACGCCAACATGGATGTGGCGTCGGTTTCTCCGATTTTCAACTTGTATGACAAGGCATGGCCGATGCGCACGCGGCAGCGGCAGTATCCGCCGGCCAAGTTCGTCTTTGGCGAGCCGGGACGCACCGGTATGGCCATCAACTCGGTGATCTCGGCCGGCTGCATCGTCTCTGGTGCGGTGGTGCGCAACAGTGTCCTTTCCCAGGATGTGCGTGTGAACTCCTACGCCGAGGTGGAGTCGAGCATCATCTTCACCCACGTCGATATCGGGCGGCACTGCCGGATCCGGCGGGCGATCATCGATCGCGATGTGCACCTGCCGGAAGGCACGGTGATCGGCTACGACCGCGAAGAGGACCGGCGCAATTACTTCGTGACTCAAAGCGGCTTGACGGTAGTCACGCGCGACTATTCCCTCTACGAAAATCCGGTTTCGCCGGATTTCATGCAACAGACCTAGACCATAAACCCCTGATCCAATCAGCGGTAAGCCGGAGTGAGTTCTTTCCCGCCTGGGAAGATGCGACCGCATCCCATTCTTCAGAAATAGGTTAGCTCGTCATCCGGCTGGAATATGTGGGTCCGGATTAAGTCCGCGTCGGGCCATTTTTATCCCGTGATCTTCCGCGCAGTCTCGGCCCATGAAAAACCGAGGCTGTTACCTTTTGCTCCTTCTCCTTACGTTGACCAGCAACCCAAAGACCGTTTCAGCGCAGACGTCTGCACTCCAGGTGCAGGTTTACGACTACACCGGTTTGAGTCCGGCAGCTCTGCATGAATTCGTCGACCGTACCCAGCAAATCCTGGCCAGTTCCGGCATCTCGTTGGAGGTGGACGTGTGCACGAGAGGTGCAGCACCGTGCGAGAGCCATACCGGAAGCTCCAGGCAGGTCGTGCTCAGGGTGATCGCGGATACGGGCAAGAACATGAAGAATGCACGCTGGGAGAAATTGGGCATGTCTGTTGCCGACCAGGATGGGGGCACCTACGCCACTATTTTCCTAAAGCCGGCAGAGGAGAAAGCTTCTGACGCAAACCTCCCTCGGATCGTGGTACTCGCCTATGCAGCCGCCCATGAAATCGGGCACCTGCTTCTGGGTGACGCTCACTGCCCGCAGGGCCTGATGAAAGCAATGTGGAACATGAACGATTTCCAGGCAATGGCGCAAAACAACCTTCATTTCAGTCGTGGGCAGGCCCGGGAATTGACCAGCCGTTACGGTACTCCACATCAGGCTGATGCCGGCGCCGACACGGAACTGGCAGTTCGCCGCTGAGGCCGGCGTCGTTCCGCTAACCTGAATTTCTCACGGCGTATTCTGTAACAATTGACGGGTGCCCCACATCTCGCTCGTTTTTCGCGAGATGTGGGCTTCCGCTGCTCTTTCCCTCTGACCCTCAATTCAGCCCAGCACTTAGCGGTTAGCATCGGTGGAATTCCACATCTCGCGAAAAACGAGCGAGATGTGGGGCACCCGTCAACTGTTACGGAATGCGCCGTGAGAAATTCAGGCTAAAGTCTACTGAATCTGTGTCATCCAGATCTCGGTGCGGAACTCCGGCAGTTCCATCAACATTTTGTCCCTGGCGACGCTGAGATCTGGGAACACGTCCCTACCCCAAAAGGTCGCTCCGTCCCGCCCTGCCGAATTGTGGAAGTGCTCGTACCCGAGAGGCTCGCCTACTGGGCGCTTCGTCACCGGATCCAGTTTTTGGGCCCAGATGCAAAGATAGCCGTCGCGGGTGGACGTGAAATACACGGTATTCCCGTCGGGAGAAAACTGCGGTTTATCGTCGCTGTATCGGCCATCCGTGACGGCTATCCACTCCGCCTCCTTTCCGGCTACTCCATTCCGCACCGGCGCAATCATAATTTGAGTCGCCCACCCTTCCAATCAAGATGACCCGTACCGGAAATGAGTTGTTCTGGTTTCCCGTCGCTCTGGCCTTGCGCGGAAACGCCAACACGAAGCACCTTCCAGACCTCTCCCTCCGATAGGGAATAGATAATCCATTTGCTGCCATCTTTGCCGCGCCCCCAGGCGCGCACCAACCCCCCTACCCCGTTTTGCTCGGAGCCACGCAGGCGCAGCAATCTGGGTTCGCCACCCGCGAGGGGAGCTATCCACGGCTTGTCCGGCTTGTCTGGCTCCCGTTTACTGACGCCATAAAAGATGATTTCATTCCCGTCCGGGGACCAGAGCGTCGGCCCGTGCACCAAAAACTCTCGATTGAGGCTAAGGGATATGCGCTTGCCGGTATCGACGGAAACGAGCATGGCATCCGTCCCATCCACATACAGGATCTGCTTTCCATCTGGGGAAAAAAGCGGCTCGCTTCCCGAAGTGGCGACCAGCGTCGGCTCGCCGGAGAAAGCCGGTACGATGAAAATGCCTCCCCCGCCCCTCGTGGAGCAAAAAGCGATGTGGGTTCCATCAGGCGAGAAATCTGGGCTGTCATCCCCCTCAGAACCCCTGGTTACCTGGATCGCCTCGCCCCCGGCAGTTTGTTGCACCCAGATATGCAACACGCCACCGGCAATACCAGAGGCATACGCGAGCAGCTTGCCATCGCGCGAGAGCGAGGCACAGCAGGATGCAGCCGAAGTTATTCGTTTGGCCTCCGCCAGCGTGGATCTCCCCGGCCGTCTCCACAACAGGGCAGCGCTGATAATTAAACCCACAAGCAAGGCTGCGGTTGCAAAAGTAGCGATGGTACTGATTGGTGCTTTTCGACGCCCAGGACTCGCCGGCTTCGCATCGGAGACTGAATTGGGGAGCGCCGGGATTCGGGGTGGTTGCGTTGAATTCAGCTCGGTCACCGGCGCGATGAATCGATATCCGCGGCGCGGAACTGTTTCCACATATCTCGGTTGACCGGCTTCATCGTTGAGCGCCTCGCGCAGCCGGTTCACCGCCTTATTGAGCGACTGCTCAACGTCGACGAAGGTATCTTTTCCCCAGATCTGCTGTTGCAGTTCCTCCCGAGTGACAATCTCTCCCGGCCGCTCCACCAGGTTTGCTAACACCCGCAGCGGTTGCTCCTGCAAACGGATAGTCACACCATGCTTACGTAGTTCCATGGCGTCCCGGTCCAGTTCGTATACCCCGAAGCGGATCTTGCCCGGCATCCGATCACACCTGTGCTGGTAACTTTACCTCAAACCTTTGGGCGTTCACGAGCGGATGAGACAGCGAGGTCGAGCCACCGTGCCTTGCCGATGATGATCAGTGAACCTGCCTCTGTAAGCTCCCTATCTTCTTCCATCGCAGCTCGCCTGCTTTGGCTTACCTCCGCATTCCCAGGATTAGCTCTACCAATGTCCCTAACATCCGGTTACGCGTCTCTAGCCGCACCGCTGCCCGGGTCACAGTGGCTTTGTGGCTGCGGCGCACGCGCTAAGCTATGATGGCGTTCGGCTGCATGTATTGCTGTGACACATCCTCTGAATGGCCATTTCGCCAGAACATTTCTGCTCCCGGCATTTTTCTGCAGCTGGTGCATTCTCTGCAGAAGCCAAGCGCAAAATGTGGTGTGCAGCGATGGGTTCGGTAGTTTCGAAGCGAAGTCCCCCGGCGACGTGACTGTGTCTGTAGGCGCCGCAAAGACCGCGGGATTCGCACAGAGGGTTTGCCAGGCAAAACTCTCTTGGGGTGAGCAAGAGCTGCTGGTGGAACCCTCGGCCTGGCAAGTTGATGTCGATGTAATGGATGTCGACTTAGGCCTCGGATCGCCGGTTGTTGCTCTTCAGATAAAGAAGTCCGACCTCGATTCGCTGATGAAATACGAGATCTATTCTCTGACCAAGCCGCCACGGACGCTGCGAACCATCACGGGTGGAGACTTCTTCCGTGCCGCGGATACCGATCTGGACGGGCGCATCGAAATCTGGACTAACGACGCCGGCGCCGTGGATGGCTTCGAGAACCTGGCTCTAAGTGCGCTCGATTTTGCTCCGCCCATAGCGCTCAGGTTCGAACATAAGCGGTTAATGGATGTTAGTTCCGAGTTCCCGGCGCAATTTGATCGCTATATCGCGACCGTGCGAGCCCAACTGGATGCCCGGCAATTGAGCGATTTCAAGAATAGCGATGGTCAATTGTCGACCCTATCTCCCTCGAAAATGGATGAGTTACACCGCTTGCGGAAGACGAAAATCAGAGTACTGGAGATCGTGTGGTGTTATCTTTACAGCGGCCGTGAACAGGATGCATGGCACGCACTTGCAGATATGTGGCCCGCGGCAGATTTCGACAGAATTCGGACAGCCATCTTGAACGCACGCAAACGTGGCGTGCGCAGTGAGGTTGACGGCGTCTCCAGCGATTCCTCACACTCTCGCCGGAAAAGAAAAGTAATAATTTACGATGCCGTGACTGATACGCAGGCCAATAACAAAACACATGTAGAGGACGAGACTGGGGGGGCGGAGGACCACATACGTGCATACCAGGCCGACACTTACCCGCAGCCAATACTTATCAGACGCCCCCTTCCGCCCGAGGGTGTGCCGGCCGCCACGTTGAACGCTGAAGTGGCGGTCGATATGGTCATTGATGCCGCAGGAAAGGTTTGGTCGATTAACATCGAAGGAGGGCCTGACAAGGACCTGATAGACGCCTCTGCCGGATGGAAGTTTGTTCCTGCGCTCAAATTCGGCCGCCCGGTCGCCAGTCATATGCGTCTCGGAGTCACGCCTTTCCGATAAGACGCATGGCCCAGGTGTTGGCTAGTCAACGCACTCGAGCCCCGGGCGAAGAAGAAGACGTGACAGAACTCACTGGTCCTGATAGCTCTGAGTCTGCCGGTCAGCCCCGGTTTCGAGCTCAAAACAGAAAAATGCCCCGGACTGAAGCCCGAAGGCATTTCTGTGCACAGCTGACGCTGTAAGGGTTTTAGGTACGAACGCTGACTACATTGGTCTGGCTTACGACCATAACTGCTCCAGGGCCAGAGCCGTGCCCGGAGATGTATCCCTTGCGATGACCATTCCGGCAGACAAACCACTGCTCATAAAACCGGTCGGAATGCTTGGGGACACCGGCAAGGTTCACCGTTTCATAGGCAGCCGGTTGCTCGGTCATGATCTCACCGCACTGTTTGCAACGTTCAGCAGGCATAGTTCCTCCTCCTGCATTACTTATATGAAGGCCGATGGTACTTAGGCTAGAGGTCCAGTACCCATTTCCAACCTTTGGTAATGTGGGGCCACCTCGTGAGCGTCCATGTGACTGCTTTGATAGACTTTCGCGATGAAACCACGAGCCATTCGCGCCGTCTTGAAAGCATGCCTTTTTGCTGCCTGCCTACCGCTCTTCGCGGCTGCCCAGACCCCGTCCGCCCCGGTGACGCCACCCCCGGCCCCCGCGCCCGCGTTTCCTCCCTACGTTTCCCCCGAGGTCCACTCCGACGGCACCGTGACCCTCCGCCTACGCGCGCCCAACGCTGAGAAAGTCGACCTGGTGCTCGAAGGAGCAACCACAGCGATGACGAAGGACGCTGACGGTCTGTGGACGGCGACCACTCCGGTGCTGGCGCCCGAAATCTATGCTTATCGCTTCGTGGTCGACGGCACGCCGGTGCTGGACCCCAGGAACACCGATGTGCGCGACAACCTACTGACCCTGTGGAGCAATCTCACCATTCCCGGCACGCCCCCCGAACCGTGGGAGTTGCAATCCATCCCGCATGGCATCGTGGAGCACCATTTCTACACCTCGCAGGTCGTCCTGGGCCTGCCCAACAATCAAAGCGATTACTACGTCTACACGCCCCCCGGCTACAACCCGAAGTCACGGGAAAGCTATCCCGTACTCTACCTTCTGCACGGCTACAGCGATGCGGCCGACGGCTGGACTCAAGTCGGGAAGGCGAACTTCATCCTCGACAGCCTGATTGCCTCGGGCAAAGCGAAGCCGATGATTGTGGTCATGACGCTGGGGTATGGCAACATGGCGGTGCTCAAGCCCGGGCGCACTCCCGATCTGAGTGAGCAGAACTACAACCTCTATGAAAAAGCACTCGTCACCGAAGTGATTCCGCAGATTGAGGCCAACTATCACGCCTCGAAGAAGCGCGAGGACCGCGCCATCGCCGGTCTTTCCATGGGCGGCCATGAGAGCCTGTTCGTCGGTCTTACCCACCCTGAGCTCTTCGCCTGGATCGGTACCTTCTCCGCCGGCCTCAATGCCAAAGCCATCGCGGAGCTTCCCCAGACCAACGCACAGAAAGCGAATCTCCGTCTGCTATGGATGGCCTGCGGCGTAGACGACGCCCTGCTCAAGCCCAACCAGGCCGTGATCGCCGCGCTCAAAGCCGAAGGCCTTCCTGTGACCGCTATTGAGACCCCGGGTCACCATCAATGGCCGGTCTGGCGCGACAATCTCATCCATTTCGCTCCGCTACTGTTTCAGAAGTAGAGCAGCATAATGAGCCTTCGCTGCGCGGTGGCATTTGAGAGGCGCTCTTCCATCGCCTCGATGCCAGCGATTTCAGGATCAGCAGATCGAGGGTGCCTTGTAAAAGATCTGCCTGCGTTGGACTCACTGGGTTATTCCTATTGAATGGCTATATGAGTGTGAGCTTGGTTCTACAGAATGTCAATAGGAGCCAACAAGGTGGGAAATTTTAGGATGGTTCTAACGCGACCGCTTGCCTGTGAGGTCAGTAATCAGCACCACGTCGGAGTTACGCCGCAAGTGCAGCACTGCCAGCTTGCTGCCGGATGGGGACCAGGCAAAAGATGTAAGCGAGTCGGGTCTTGGCTCGATAAGGAGGTGCGGCGCCGAGCCGTCGATCGGGTGGTACTGCAGCGCAGTGCCGTCCTGGGTGGTGACGACCTCAACAATTGCTTTTCCATCCCGAGAGATGGGATACCGCTCCTGGAAGGCACTCACCTCCAGGAGAAGGCGATGCTCGACCTGGTAGGTACTGAGGTTCAAAATCTCAACGTTGTCGTTAGCATTGGAGGACAAGAGTACGGCTGCGAGCTCGGCGTCAAAAGAGAGTGATACGCTGGCCCAAGGCCGGGCTGCGAGCTCTTCATGGGGCGTTCCTCCCGACAGCGGCATAGACCATAAGGAGAGCGAGGGCCCGTTGGCTGAGCTGGTGATCGAAAAATACACCTTCCGGCTATCCGGCGTGCAATAGGGGAACCGGGCAATGCCCGTCGTGGTGAGCTGGGTCACTCCGCTCCCGTCTCCATTCATGCGAAAGAGGCGTAACTCTACCCCACCCTTGGGGTATGCAGTGAATAAAACCTCACCATCCGGACAGGTGTTGAGGTAGTAGTTGATATCAAGATCGCCGGTATCAAGCTGCTGCAGAACCCCTGTCGTGCGTTCCAGTTTGCTGATCCCCAGGGCAGGTGTGATCAGGAATAAGTGGTCCTCATCCGCCCAGGCCAACGAACTCGGACTAATGCGCAGGGGCGTATTTGATGTCATCGCCCCGCCATCTTCTCTATAGTAAGCAAGACCGGAGTCTACGTTGGTCAGCACGGTGGACAGCGTCTTTCCGTCAGCGGAGAGGGCAAGCTGGCTATAGTCATTCACATCATTGGTCAAGGTGTGGAAGTCCCCACCAGAGATACCCAAAATTCCGATTTGTCCGCGGTCGGAGTGTGTCTTGGTATAGAGGAAGAGAAGGTGCCTTCCATCCGGCAACCATGCGAGGTTGGAGTGGCCCTTGAAGCCGCGGTCAAAGAAGAGGCCGATTGGTTGCGCGATGGACGCTGCCTTTTTCGAACCAACATCGAGGATCTTAACCGCCGACTCGATCAGGGGTTCGCTAATCTCTATCCACGCAATTTGATTACCCCCGGGTGACCAGACCGGGGGTTCAGCTTCGCTGTGAGAGGTGTAGAGCAATTGGTCGTTGCTGCCATCCTGGTCTGCGATGTGAATTTCCGACAATCGGTCTTTACGCTCTGGCGTCCACCGCAGGTAGGCAAAGCGGCTCCCGTCCGGGGAAAAGCTCGGCGCGCTGTCCACATCGTAGATCAGCATCCGCGGCGCACCGCCAAAAATAGGCATTTTATATACAACGCGAACGCCTACCGCGCTTCTAGCGGACGCTCCCCTGGTGAAATAGAGATAATTTGCGTCTGGCGTGAAATTCAATCCGGAGTATTCATTGGGGAACGCGGCCAGGAGTTGCGTGTCCGTATTGGTCGCGATGTTGCGGATCCAAACGGTTCGCTTACCGGCATTATTTTTAACCTCGGCGAGCAACTTTCCGTCTCGGGATAACGCGATGTTCTCCAGCGTTCCCTCATTCGTAATCTGGCTAACTGACACCGAAGAAAACGGTTCTGGGCGCGGCCATAGCCGCCAGACGGCGAATCCCGCTGCCGCCAGCAGCGCCAACACCACCACTGCTATCGGCCGCGCACGCGATTTCGTTGCGCGAGGAGGAGTCATGGCGGTCTCCACAGGCCCGGTGTTCTTGCGTTGCAAACGTCTCAAGTCGGCGCGCAATTCGGCTGCCGATTGGCAACGCAGCTCGCGATCCTTTTCGAGTGTCTTTTTGATTGTTTCCTCCAACTCCAGCGGCAGCGCTGGATTGAGGGAAGAGAGCGCAGTAGGGATGTGGTTAAGGATACGATCGAAGGTGACCGCGGTGGTTGAACCGATGAAGGGATGTTGTCCGGTCGCCAGCTCAAATAAAACCACGCCCGTGGAAAAAACATCGCTGCGCGCATCCAATGGTTCGCCCCGCGCCTGTTCAGGGGACATGTAGGCAATCGTGCCAATCGCTGTTCCCGGGGTGGTAAGCAGATCTTGCGGGGACGACTCCGCTGGGATTTCGCTCGTGTTTGTCCCACGCTCACCGCTTGGGGTTGTGTATCCTTTCTCGACCTTGGCCAGGCCGAAGTCCAGAATTTTCGCGTGACCGGACGGCGAGAGGAAAATATTTCCCGGTTTGATATCGCGGTGCAGAATACCCTTTCGATGCGCCGCATCCAGGGCATCTGCCACCTGCACGCCGAAGTCCAGCAGCCTGGGGCACGGCATTGGCCCTCGGCAATGGATCTTATCCAGGCTGTCGCCTTGCAGCAGCTCCATCACGATGAAGGGCTTATCCCCGCTCTCGTTCAATTCGTAGATAGTGCAGATGCCGGGATGGTTCAGCAAGGAGGCGGCGCGCGCTTCGCGCCGGAAACGTTGCAGCGCTGCCGGATCCCGGCACGTGGCTTCGGGCAAAAACTTGATAGCAACAGACCGACCCAGCTTCTGGTCTTCGGCCTCATACACCACCCCCATGCCGCCCTGGCCCAGGCGACGCACGATCCGGTAGTGGCCTTGCAGCGTTCCCGCCTCCAGTTCCTGCGCCCAACCGTCATGCACAGGCAGCGGGGAGGATTGGAGGAAGCTGGAGCGCACGTCAGGGCTGCAGGCGAGCAGGGTTTCGATTTCCTGCCGCAAAGATGGATCGGACGAGCAGTTTTGCTTTAGAAAATCGGAGCGCTGCTCCGGCGCTAGTTCCAGCGCTTCTTCCAGCAAATCCCGAACCTGTTGCCAGCGTTCCGGCGTCATGTGTCGGTTGCCTTGCTCAGCTCGTGATGTAGCCAAAGCCGGGCCGTAGCCCAGTGTCTCTTCACCGTGGTTGGCGACATATTCAGTACGCTGGAGGTCTCTTCGAGGGAGAGACCTCCGAAAAATCTCAGCTCAACAATGCGGCTCTGCAGCGGATCGAGTTTCGCCAGTTCGTCCAAAGCGTCGTCGAGAGCGATCATATCCACGCTTTGCGTCTTGAACGCTAACGCGTCATCCAGGGTTAGCCGGCAGCCTCCATCCCGCTTGGCGGCATTGCGGCTGCGTGCGTAGTCGACCAGAATCTGCCGCATCAATTGTGCGCAGACCGCTACAAAATGTTCACGGTTCTTGAACCGGCCTGCACCTTGTTTCTCCAGGCGGAGATAGGTCTCGTGCACCAGGGCATTGCTTTGCAGAGTGTGGTCCGGACGTTCCCTCCGCAGGCGATGATGCGCAACCCGCCGGAGCTCGTCATAAACCAGAGGAAGTATGGCGCGCAACGCCTCGTCGTCACCGGCCTGCCAGTTCGCCAGTAACTTGCTGACGGTCTTGGGCGGAACTTGCGACAACCAGCCTCCCAACGCGGATCCACAGGAGCTTGAGCATCAAGGTAGCCGCACCCGGGATCAATGTCAATCGACGGGAAGACATGTACTTTGCCGGCCGGCGCCCGGTTATTCACGCGCTCAGCCTGAAACATCAACAAATTCTCGTGATTGCTGGACCAATTCTCCGGGGAATTTCGCCTAACCAGATAACAAGGCTTTCACTTGCGTGATGGTTGCCCTCGCGAGTCAGCAACGTCGCGGGAAATCTCGGGTAGTCGAGGCATTATGGAGAGTGGTGGCGTTGGCGAACTTCATGCGGCCTTCTCCACGGAAAGCTGCATACGTGTTTGTTGATGAGTGCCGCGTGGCAGTAAATCCGGGTCCGCTCCCGGCGGGATGACAAGTTTGTTGTGCCACCGGCTGCTAGTTCCGTTAACCGGGGCCAAGGCCAATTCCCACAACAAAATTGTCATCCCGACCGAAGCGAAGCGAAGTGGAGGGACCTGCGGTTTGTTAACCCCCAAAAGAGGCTTTTCATTGGGAGCAGTGCACTCGCGGAGGCGAGTTGAGGGAGAAATTACACCGGCAACAAGAGCTTTGGGTGGCCCATTCAAGCCGTATTTTGACTTGAGTGGGCTAGGATGCCTCCCCGACACTTTGTCATTAGGAGAGGCTGTGACTTTTTTGGTGAATCCGCCGGCCCCTACTAGACTGCCGATACCCGTTATCGCAAGGCCCTTGCCCTCAAAAACCGGCTGGAGTACCGTGGTTGCATCGCACGTATAACCCGGGGGCCAGTATGAAATGCGCCAGCATCCTCTCGCTCGCCGTCCTGCTTTCAAGCACCTGTGCATTTAGCCAGGGGCCCGTCACGGGCTCCACCCCAAACCTGGTACTAGCGACCCCTCCTTTGCACATGGACAGAACCAATTGTCCCGTCGGCCTGCAGGTTAAACATGGACCTGGCCTCTCCGTAGCAAGGAACGCCGATGGTCCCTCCATCAATGGAAAGCCTCTACGGGACGGTCAGGATCGCGTGGCCGACCCGAATCAGGGCATCCACCTCACCTTGACCAATCTTTCGCCGCAGTCCATCGTGAGCGCACAAGTCATCGTTCACGGATTTAGTAACAAGTGGAGATATATCCCGTTATCAGGAGCGACCCCTGACCTGGCAACGACCGTTGATGTCGCGTTGGACGTGAAAGGAAACGGCCACGCTTCCCGCAACCTTTCGCTAAGCCGCTTTACTGCGATCACCGCCGTGGACGTGGATGCGATTACCTACGCCGACGGCTCCAGCTGGCGCACCTCTTTACCGGGGACCTGTAGCGCGTCTCCCGACCTGTTGATGCTAGTGAACGCTGAGCAATAATCAAACGGACTGACATCAAATACCTGCGCGCTTCGTCTATAGAGAGGTCAAGCGTTCGTACTCTGCAATCCAAGGAGGAATTGTCGCGATGAAGAAACCACTGAATCTTCTTCTACAGAGCGCTATCTTGGCCGTAGGCCTCGTGGGTAGCGCTTACGTGTTTGCTCAGGAAGCCGGTTCCCCTCCGGAAACCGCTGCGCCACCCCCAATGGCTGGCCATCGCGGAATGATGGATCCGGCGCAGCAATTGGAGCAGATGACCAAGCGTTACAATCTGTCCGCCGATCAGCAAACTCAAATCAAACCCATTCTGGCTGACACACAGCAGCAAATGCAGGCGCTGCGCGGGGATTCCTCACTATCGCGGGAAGACCGCATGACCAAGATGATGGGCATTCGCGCCGACTCCAGTAAGAAGATTGAAGCTGTTTTGAACGATGACCAGAAGAAGCAGTTTGAAGCAGATCAACAGCGCATGCAGGAACGCATGCAGCAGCGGATGCAAGGCGGCGGTGGCCCAGGCGGTGGCGGACCTCCACCACAACAGTAGCGTTTGACCAGTCGCGCGGAGCACTTGAAGGCGCTGGAATAATGTGCTCTCATCCTGGGGTCACGGCAGCAGATGGAAACGACTCATCTGCTGCCCAGGTAGAGCATGATGATCCCAGGAAAACTGACGGCTGCGCTGCCCGTCGTCTTGTTGACCCTGACCAGCCTGGTCATGGCCGCCGATACCGATAGCAATCTACTCAAGAACGATGGTTCTCTCGACCGGCTCTTCAACCAGACCAGCGTGTACCACGCATCGAGCACCGGCAAGACGCCGGGTTTTGTGGTCGATCCCGCCTGGCCGCAGCCCCTCCCCAACAATTGGACCCTGGGCCAGATAGGCGGGCTCTATGTCGATGCGCATGACCATATCTGGGTCTACAATCGGCCGCGCACCCTGACCAACGAAGAGGCAGGCCTCGAAGGGCCCGTACCCGGCGCCGTCAACGAGAAAGGTCAGCCGGTCGACGGACTTGGCCAGGCGCGCACCTATGGCACCATCGCAGACTGCTGCAAAGCCGCTCCTTCCGTACTGGAGTTCGATACCGCGGGAAAGCTGCTGCGCGCCTGGGGTGGTCCCACGGACCCTGGCTTTATCGGCGGTAAGTGCAAGGCAGAAGCAGGCTGCCTTTGGCCCAGCAGCGAGCACGGAATTTATGTCGACCAGAACGACAACGTCTGGCTCTCGGGAAATGCCGCGGCGGCCGACAAGGGAGGCTCGCCCTGGGCCACGAACAAGCAAGGTGGCGACGGCTTCGTACAGAAATTCGACATGGACGGCAATTTCAAATTAAGAATTGGGGGAACTCCGACCAGACCCGACAGCAACGATACCCATGGAGGTGTGAATGGCACGCCGCTGCTCTACCAGGCGGCGGACATGGTGGTCGACCCCGCAACCAATCGCCTCTATATTGCGGACGGCTACGGAGATCGCCGCGTCCTGATCGTTGACGCCGGCACCGGCAAATATATCGGCCACTTCGGCGCTTACGGAAACAATCCCGTTGACGACGCATCTGCCGCCGCCGCGGGGACATGGATTGACGACTACCTCAAAGGCAACAGAAAGCCGGCATTCTTCCGCAACCCCGTGCACTGCGTCAAGATTGCCAATGACGGCAAGATCTATGTCTGCGACCGGGGCAACGATCGTATTCAAGTCTTTGACATCCACGATCCTGCGCTGGGCAAGCCCTGCAGCAATCCGGCCGGCGTGGCCGGCAAGTGCGGTTTCGTGGCCGAGCAATTTGTCAGCCCGCACACCAACATCATCGGCACCGCCGTCTCCCTGAACTTCTCTAAAGACAAAGAGCAAAGCTGCCTCTATATCGGCGACAACGCTAACATGACCATCTATATCCTGAACCGCAGCAACCTGCAGGAGCTGGGCCGTCTCGGTCACAGCGGCCGGATGCCGGGCGACTTCCACTGGCTGCACCAGGTGAGCCTGGACAGTAAAGGCAACATCTATACCGGCGAAGTCGACACCGGAAAACGCATCCAGAGGTTTCTCCGCTACGGCAGCACGGGGTGCAGCGGAACCGGATCGTCAGTGGTGGGCGGACCCATTCACTACCAGGTAGCTGGTCAGTTCTTAGGCAGAGCGAACGCAATATAAGACCGATGCACCGGCTGCGTTGGTTGTTCCTCGGGCCCGTCCCTCGGTATCTCTGTTTGCTTCGCCGAGGCAGCACAGACAACGATATATTCGCGCCCGTCTACCTCGTACACCGCCGGGACACCTTCAGAAGCTGCGGGAAGATCCGTTTCCCAAAGCACCTTGCCGTTGGCCTCGTCATACGCGCGCAGCTTGCCTTCGTCTTTGGTGGCGATAAAAACCAGGCCGCTCGCCGTCACGACAGGCCCGTTTCTGGACATCATGATGCCCGTGTCTTTGAGGTGCTCGGACTCACCCTGGGGAGCATTGCCCAGGGGGACCTGCCACTTGATCACTCCCTGGTTCAGGTCGTAGGCCGTGATCACGGACCACGGCGGACGGATGATAGAAGGCTGCAAGCCGTACCCGGACCAGTAGCGAACCGGCTGCGATGCGCCGCTCAACGTCGCTGGAGGTTCGTTGCGCGAGGGAATGGGGTCGGGCGCACTGGCAGGATCGCCGAGATATAAGAGCAGGTTGTTCAGCAGCCGGTCAGTGAGCTCAGGGAAGGCGGGCATGTCATTGAGCCCGTAATTCACCACGCTCTTGATCGTTTGCGCTCCAAAGACGGAAGGGGCATTCACCAGGGAAGGAATCGCCGGCGGCGCACCTGCGCGCTCCGGGCCATGACAACGCTCACAGTAAACGTGGTACACGGCCTTGCCTTGTACGGCGGGAGCAGCCTTGCTGGGAATCTGCCAGAGCGAGGGCGGCTCCAGCCGCTCATTCTTGAGGATGGCCGGAATATCCATGGACACGACGTACATCGTCCCGTTGGCCGGATTGGCCGCGGTCATGCCCCAATTGACACCGCCATGGTTACCGGGCATCTCGATCGTATCGGTCAGCCCCGGAGGCGTGAAGAGCCCATGGTTGACCGCATTCTCCACCACCTTCTTCCATCGCGCTCGATCCGCCGGGCTCAGGATGTAAGGATTCAGATCGGCCACGGTGAACGCCTGGCGCGCGAAGGGCGGTGGTGTGCTGGGGAAGGGTTGGGTGGGCGAAGCTTCCTCATCCGGCATCGAGGAGCCCGGCACGGCGCGCTCCTCGATGGGCCAAAGTGGTTTGCCCGTGGCCCGGTTGAATACGTAAACAAAGCCCTGCTTCGAGGCCTGGGCCACGATGGGAATATCCTCCCCGTCGTGGCGCACGGTCAGCAGTTGCGGCGCGGCCATCGCGTCATAGTCCCACAAATCATGGTGAATGAGCTGGTAGTACCAGACCAGCTTTCCCGAGTGGGCGTTGAGCGCCAGCAATGAGTCGGCGAATAAGTTATTCCCTTTACGATCGGCGCCGTAGAAGTCATAAACCGGAGCCCCGGTGGGGATGTAGACGATGCCCGTCTTTTGATCGAGGCTCATTTCGCCCCAGCAGTTCACGCCGCCGCCGGATTTCCAGGCGTCCTTGGGCCACGTCTCGTAACCAGGCTCCCCGGGATGGGGCAGGGTGTGAAAAATCCAAACCATGCGTCCGCTGCGCACATCGTAGGCGCGGATGTCGCCTGGAGGGGAGCCATAGTCCTCTCCGGTGGAGGAACCTAGAATGATCAGGTCCTCAAAGACGACGCCGGGAGTTCCGGACTGGATCTGGCGCATCGAGTTCGGGTCCCGCCCCAGTCCTTCTTTCAGATTGACCGTACCGTCCTTGCCGAAGGAAGTAATGAGCTGTCCATTGGCCGCGTTGATGGCTTCCAGGTTGTTGGCGAAGCTGATCAGAAGGCGCTTATCGGAGCCATCGCTGCTCTGCCAGTAGTTGATGCCGCGATGAGTTTCGATCCGCTGACCCAGGTTGCGGGAGTGATACGTCCACAATTCCTTTCCCGTGTGGCGTCCAGGGAAACGATCGCGGTATTTTTTGCCAGCACATACATGGTCTTGCCCACGACGATGGGGTTGAACTCGTAGGGTCGTTCGGTCCCGCTGTCGTAGGACCAGGCCACCCGCAATCTGCTTACATTGGAGCGGTCAATCTGCTTCAAGGCGGAGTAGTGAGACCCATCCGCGCTTCCCAGGTAGGTGCTCCACGTGGTGTGATCCTTTGCCTTGTCCTTGGGGCTCGCGGACGCGAATGCACCGGAGATTAAAACCGTCAAGGTTGCAATAACGCGCAGGGCAAGAAACATAAGTCCTTTTGCAGCGGATCTAGCTCTTGAACGGGCCATGAAAGACAAAGGTTCCCTTCCGCGCGGTGGTCAAAATCTCAATCCTGCCGTCCCGGTTGATGTCCTTGGCGACGATCTGGGTGCCCACCCCCGAGGCGTTGTGGATGAGGCTGGGAATCCACTCCACCACTCCTCCCGGTTTGCGCACCAGCTGGAAGCGGTAGAGCACGGGCGGATTGTCCACATCGTTCTCATCGTAGATGTATCCATGCGACCACCAACGTTTCCCGGTGATGATGGAAGGCAATTCGTCGCCGTCAAGGTTCGTGAAGGCCAGGGCATGCAGCTCGGTGAAGGCCACGGACTTATCTGTTTCCTCCCATTGCTCCCGTTCCGCCAACGGCGTGGAGGGGTCGCCCATGATCAGGTGGCGCTTCCACCTCACATCGCCTCGCGTGCCTCTTTGTTGTTCGAACCATGCTAATCCCGGGCCATGGGCATTGAGGCTGGTAATCACATCCGGAACTCCGTCGCCGTTGACGTCGTAGACGAAGATGTCGGCGCCCCCGCGCAGAGCAGGCTCTCCTTCGCTGGCGCCAAAGGGCACGGGATGAAACTTCCATAGGCCCTTGGTTCCTGCGAGCGGCTGCTCCCACCAGCCGCTCGCGGTGATGATGTCCAGGCGGCCGTCGCCGTTGACATCGCCCACGCCGACACCGTGTGGGGCACGCGGCGCTTTCTCCGACACTGGATAAAAGAGCCAGGGCTTGGTTGGATCGGAGGCATCCGGCTTGGCGTAGCCGACTTGATCGTCCTGCGCATAGATGAGCTCAGGGTGGCCATCGCCGTCGATGTCAAACAACTGGGTGGTTTCAGAACTGACGGAGGGCACCACGTTGTAGTTGTCCCAATGGCGAAGTTCGCCCCGCGGGTTCACGAACAGATGGGCGGAAAAACTAGGTCTGGGACCGAAACCCATGATCATCAAAACATCCGGCCAACCGTCGCCGGTGAAGTCATGAATATGACTGAGAAAGCAGTTGGAGTAATTGCCGTGTTCGCCCACGCCCGCCAGATTGATGGTCGCGGGCGGGTAGAGTTCTCGCGCGATGGTGTAGTCCGGTCCGAGGTAGTAGAAGGGACCCGCCACCACCTCGTCGTAGCCATCCCGGTTCAGGTCTCCGGCGGCAACGCCCTCGGCATAGAAGAGGTCGGTCACCTGCTGCAAGCGAGGATGGTCCGCATTCTGTGCCAACCCGGCGGCTCTCTGCGTCAGATCGAAGAGCGACAGCTCTTTGAAGTGAACGGGTGTGCCGGAGACAAACAACGCCAAGGTTCCAAACTGGCTTCTCGCTTCGAGTGCTTCCGCTACACCCGTCGTGTCCCACGGACAGGCTGATCCGCGCAGCGTGATTTCTACTTGCTGCCAGCCATCGCTCCGGGTGGTGAAGTGAATGGAAGGGTGCGATGGCCAGCCGGCCTTGGTGGCTTCCGCATCGTTGATTCCCGAACAGGGAATGGGAGCGCACATACCGGGATAGATTTCGTCTCCGCTTCCGCGTGCCGCATGAACGGGAGCCGGAATGGGCTTGTGGTCGATCTGTTCCCCCTGGCCATCGAGTGTGAGCAACGACATCTCTCCCGCATGAGCGCCGGTCAGGGCCACGTAGACTCCCATGGTGCGCTCGCCGGCATCTTTCGCATGGGAAAAGCGCGACCAGTTAAGAGGAGCATTGCGCAGCAGCACCCCGGCTTCTCCGCTGGTGGAGCGAAACGCGAAGCTCAAAACGAAGTCTTCGAAGCCGCACTCAGTGAGCAGCCATCCGCCGCCCGAAGCGTCACAGGATCCCAGCAGTGCTCCGTTTTCGACGCGCCATTGTGCAGGACCTTGGACCCCCCATCCGTTGAGGCTGGTTCCGTCAAAGAGCGACATCGGAGCTGAGGCGCGGGTCTTACTTATGTTGCCTTGCCCTGCGCTCATAGCCGGCGACAGCGAGCCTGGTTCCAGCCTGGCAGCTGCCTGCGCCAACGGAACCCACGCTCCCGCGGTTGAGGCAAGGGCGAGGAATTGCCTGCGGTTTGGTTTCATTCCTGGGGGTCTCCTCTTTCGCGGCGGACCGATAGCGAAGAAGTAGTCCAGCCGCATACTACTCGGGCTTGAGTATCGTTTGCGACTCTATTTTGGCGGGATCGAGCTGCACGTTGAAACCCGGGCCGGTGGGCAGCGCGATGTGGGCCTTGACCGGAACCAGCGGATTGCTTTCAAAGTGGTAATAGTGCCGCATCTTGTTTACCAGGTACTCGCCCAGGGGAAAGGTCATGGGCGACTGGCTGCAGATGATGTGTACGGCGGCACGCAGGCTATGGCCGTGGGGAATCACCGGCACATCATGCAGCGAAGCGACGGTGCCTATTTTCACCAGCTCCGAGGTGCCGCCACACCACTCCGGATCGGCCTGCACCACGGAAAGCGCGCCCGCCTCGAGGTAACGCTCCACCTCCCATCTGCCGTAGAAGTGCTCTCCGGAGGCGATGGGAATCGTGGTGCTGCGGCGCATCGCGGCAAAGCTCTCGATCTTTTCCGGATGCGTCGCTTCTTCGATCCAGTGAGGGCGGTACTTTTCCACCTGGTGCGCCCATTCCAGGGTGTAGTCCTGGTCCCATCCGCTGTAGGCGTCGAACATGATCTCGCTGTCATCACCCAGGGTCTCGCGCAGAATGCGCACCAGTTCGACATTCTTCTGCATGCCCTCCGGCCCCGAGCCCGGGCCGTAGCCCATGAACCACTTCTGGTAGCGGAAGCCTTGCTGCTTGATGGCCAGGGCGCGGGTCCGCACCGCCTCCGGCTGGAGCGAGAAACCGAGGCAACTGGCGTACATCTCAACCGAGGAGCGCGTGGGACCGCCCAGCAGCCGATACACTGGCACGCCGTAGTAACGGCCGCGTACATCCCATAACGTGTTATCGACTGCGCTGATCGCCATCATGAAGAATCCGTCGCGCGAATGGCGATTGGAGCGATACATCTCGTCCCATAGCGCTTCTCCGGCAAGCGCGTCCTTGCCCAGCAGAAAGGGGCGCAGCTCCTGTTCGACCACGATCGCCGCGCTCTTTTCGATGGGGCCGTAGAGACCTTCGAGACCGCCCGCGTGCACGCGCAGATAGACCGCGCTGGTGTGGACCTCTTTCGTGCCCGATGGCTTGTCGCTGTAGGGTTCGGGGCGCAGATCGTCGTATACATCGAGTGGATTCACTTGCGGCTGCCCATTAACGCCTGCTTCCTCCGTATACCTGCCATGCAACTCGATCAGTTCCACCGCTTCAATCTTCAGTGGACCCTCGGCATGATCGTTAGCCGGAGCAAATGCCGCTGCGAAAGCGCTGGTGCGGGCCGCCGCGAACGCAGTCGCAGCCGCGCCCAACAAGAACTGGCGACGGTTGCTTGGAGCAAAAAGGGACAGAGAACCGGGGTGAATAGAGTCAGGCGGGCGTCTCATCGTTGATGTGGGCACGACGTATCCACTCTACCGCCTGACGAATGTCGGCGAACAGATTGCCACCTTTCTTTCTTGTGATACGCCCGCCAAGCAGCAACTGTTAGCTCACAGTGATCTCAAAGGAATTGCCCGCAGAACCTCCTAGAATCACGTCATGCTCTCCCGGAGGCGTCTTGATGAATGCAAGCGACGTATGGCAACACGAAACCGGCCTCAACCTCGACCTTCACAGCATGAGCGACGAAGGCCTGATTGCGGCGGCCCAATCCGGCCAGGAGTGGGCCTTCGTCGAACTCTGCGCCCGTACCTCGAAACGCGCCTTCAGCAGCATTTACAGCGTGACCAGAAATCGTGAGGACGCGGAGGATGCGCTGCAGGATTCCATGCTGCGCGCCTTCCAGCATTTGCGGCAATTTGACGGCAGGTCCAGCTTTGCCACCTGGTTCACCCGCATCGGCATCAATTCCGCGCTCATGATCCTGCGCAAGAAGCGTGTCCGCCCGGAAACATCGATGGACGTGACCGCTGAGGAAGAGTCCTGGAGGCACTGGCAAATCTCCGGGCACTCCACAGATCCGGAGAAGCATTACGTAGTGCGCGAGCGGTCCAGGCATCTGAGACAGGCGATCGGCCAGCTGCCAACCTCGCTTCGGTCCGTGATCGAGCTGGGGCAGATGAAAGGGCATTCGACGAAACAGATAGCCCGCGATATGGGCATTTCGGTTCCCGCCACCAAATCCCGTCTGGCGCGGGCCAGAGCAGCTCTGCGTAAGTCCATGAAATAGAGATCTTCAAAACTGCTCGTCCTCCCCATCTCAAAAATCAAATGCGCTCGTGTTTGCGCTGGCGCAACGAACTCTCGTCTTCCCGATGTTATATCTGCTTGATCGCAGCTCTTCGCCTGGCGAAGGGAGCTACTCCGGGATCGCTTGTGCTAACGAGACTCCCGCTAATTTCGGAAATACGGGAGCAGGCGTTGTCCTGGTTGAGCATGGTCTTATCCGCATTGATTGGATATGCACTGCTGTCCGCGGCCTTTGTCGTTTTTTGGCACAGGGCGCTTCGTTTCAAGCGGCTCCAGGTAGCTGGCGACCGCTTGGAGCAGACTGTTCGCGGATGGCTCGAAGAGTCTGGCTTAAGCACGAGAACCGCCTCCGATCCGGCGTGGAATTTTGGATTGCTCACCAGGTTGTCGGGGGGCGAGTCGGTTTACATCGCTCAGATGAACGAGCATCGGCGCTTTGTCACGTTTCAGGCGAATCTAGCCATCTCCCCGGAGCATCAGGCAATTCTCAAAGCGATGCCAGGCGCATATTTCGAGAAGCTGGCGCAGGAGGTAGTCCTGAAAGTTTTCCTGGCTAAGATGGTGCTTGCTGTTCGAACACGGCACAGCGAGGTCTCGCTCTTCTCCCAGCTCGCCATCACCGACCTGGCGGAAGGTACGTTTCTTAAGCACATCGACGATATGGACACCGCCATTCTTCTGACGCGCAATATCATTTTGCTGGGCGTGGAACGAGCGCCGCGGTTAGTAAGTCGCCGGGATATACGCACGGACGAGCAGCGCTAAGGACTTATAGCCGGTGTTTTCCTGGGCGTTATTAATTTGGCTCCTCACACTGAAGCGCTATTGGGTTGCAGGCGATATCTCTTGTAAGGTAAGGACTACAGTGGACACGGATAGTCGATTCCTGTAAGCGGCTATCGTCATCAAACGCAGGCGCACGTGAAAGACGGTTGGACGGTTGTTCAGATTTCCGTTGACTGGCAATCATGCCCTTACGCCTTGCTGCATGCTGGGTTGAGGGCTTAGGCAAATTACCTGGCTGCCCGCCTGCACGATAACAGCGGGCACCGCAACCGTGTGGCGGATGAGCGCCATGCAGCGGGTGATGACTTATGAACCCCGGCGCCGATGAGCTGAATGGGTCACTAAAGCAGTTACAGGAAGTTTGGCGCGTCTCAAACAAGTACAACGCTGCGGCCGGCTGCACAATATGTAATGGCGTGGTGCAACACGAGCCTTGGTGCGTCATTGTCAACAAGGACATGGAGTACGCCTTCCTGCTCGCCGTGGATCCCGTAACCATCACCGAAGGGGACAAGATAACGCTACATTCCTTGGGCGTGCTATGGCATCCCTGTGCTGAGCATTGCCAATGAGCCCAGTCCCGAACCCAGGCCCTAACCCAGGCCCTAACCCAGGCTAGGATATGAGGGATCGGTTGTCACCATAGCTAAGTTCTGCTCCGCAGTGACCAGGTGCACGTCTTCATCGCCGGCACACTTTCTGTTTTTGCCATGAGCACCCAAAAGCTAATTTGGACAAGTGTGGAACGAGTTGGCCCCTATTCCGGTCCTAGAATCAACGGACCGAAAGGATTGTCGATCAGAGCCTTCCATCCTCCGTCCGGCTGCTTGCGAAATACTGTGGTCGCGGTGAACGTCCGCGCGGCAACACCCCCAGGAGCGCCCTTGACGTGGAGAGTCCAGCGAGACAGGAACAGTGCCACGCCGTCGGCTTCGATCACTTGCGTCTTTAGTTGCGTTGCCGAAGCACCGGATTGCATCGCCCGGGCAAAAAAACTTTTTAGCTCCTCCGCGCCCCTGGCCGCCTTCCCCGGCTCCGTGATGACGACTGCCGCCTCTTCGTAGAAACTGAGGACCGCGTGGAGGTCACCTTGAGCGAACGCTCGATCCAATAGTTCCACTGCCTGCTCGGGACTGGTAGCGATCATTCTCTTTTCTCCTAAAACGACTTGGCACACCATGATTCGCTTGCTCACCGCCGCGGCGGGGCAACAATAGGGCAGAAAAATGCTATGTACCCCGCTTAAGTCTGCCGCCGCCTTGAGTGGGGGAACCGCTGCCCAAACTCCCCCGTTTCAGAGTAGGATGACTGTCAATATGAAGCGTCTGTGGGGACGGATCTTCCAGGGTTTGTTGGCCATTCTGGTCGTCCTTTACCTCGGGGACTGGATTACGCTGTGGGCTAGAAAGGGCGCTCAAGGATCGAACAGCGTCCAAGTGGAGCAGTTTTTGCGCACCCCGCTGAAAGGCCAGAAGGAGGAATTCGACTATATGGGGACCGTCGCGCAACCGTGCGTGCCCGCGCTTTTCCCCCATCGGTCGGAGCCGCCGTGCTGGTGGCTGGAGCGGCATAAAATTCAGTGGACAGCGCCCTGAACTTGGATTGGTTCGGCGGTGGTTTGGGGCGGCAATATGAGAGCTGGCCGTGTTTCTGGAACTCGCTAAATTCGCTTCTTTGTTGATCAGCATTCTTGCTCTCGATGCCGTTTTTCATACTGCCTTTCTCGAGCCTGGGAGTCATCTCGAAGATCAGTTGCTGCCCGCCCTGCGCATGTTGTTGCTGGCCGCAGCCTTTTCCCTGGGAAGCGGGTACATCTTCCGTTTCGGGGAGAGAAGGGCAGGACACGGGGCAGTGCGCCACGACGGCAGCGTGGCCGGTTCCTTGCCTATGATGATCTTCTGGTGGGGCAGCGGCATCATGGCCCTGCTTTTTTTCCTCGCCTGGCTGATCGAGCGCTACCATCGCCTGTGGCTCTGAGCGGGGAAATCAAGCTTCAAAACCAGGAAGCGGATGAGCATGCCGGCGGGAAAGGCCGAGGCGCACGATCTCTGCGCCTGCCCCCAGGGTTCGCCGCTCCATCGGGGATGGAACCGAAGCCGGAAGCGGCGCGTATCAGCATGCATGAGTCTGGCCGGAGTGCTCTCTTTGAACATCGCGCAAACAGGAGCGCGCAGTGAGCGCTACCAAGCCGACTCCGGGAGGCCCTATCCTACAAGCCGAGGAACCTCCGCGGTGAATCTTCCTTCGAATACGCCGCCGGAACGGGAGGGTGGTTCGCGAAGGCAATGGCCCGCCGAGCGGCGCAGCGAGACCCCGGAGGTCGATTGGCCCGCACTGGTCAGGCGCTGTCTCGACGGCGATTCCGCCGCGTGGACGGAGTTGGTGGCTGGGCAACAGCGCCGGGTCTACGCGCTCTGCTACCGCTTCACCGCTTCCTCCCATGACGCAGAAGATCTTACCCAGGATGTCTTCATCAAGCTGTACGGCAACCTGGCCAGCTTCGATGCCGCCAAGGGCAGCTTTCAGACCTGGATCACGACCCTGACCCGGAATCTGCTGGTCGATCATTTTCGCCGTTCCCGGCAGCAGCGGGTGACGGACTCGATGGACGCCGGCTGGGAGCAGGGCAGCGACGCCTCCCGCGTGGACCCCATCGTCGACCAGCGCACCACGCCCTTTCAGCACGCCGTGCGCAACCAGCTGGAACAGATGGTGCAGAACGCCCTGGCCAAGGTGTCGCCGGAGTTGCGCGAAGCAGTTATCCTGCGCGATCTGCAGGATATGGATTACAAAGAGATTGCTGAGGTACTCGCGATTCCCCAGGGAACCGTCAAGTCCCGTATCAGCCGCGGCCGGGCGGAACTAGCGCGGTTGCTGGAACGTACTAAAGGGCAGGTGATGTAAATGTCTGAGCGCGAGCAAAACACGCCGTCCGGCCAGCCAGGCCGGGTTTTACGGTGCGACGAATGGGAAAACCTGATCGCCGATGCGCTGGACGGAACCCTGCCCGCGGCCGAAGCGGCCGCCTTTGCCCGCCACCAGGGCGAATGTGCCCTCTGTGCCCAGATGCTCAAAGAAACCCAGCAGGGCAAGGCCTGGATGGAGTACCTGGCAGTGGAGCCCGAGGTTCCGGCTGATCTGCTCAAAAAGATCCTGGCCCGCACCAGCGATCGCCTTGCGACGGGGGATGCGTCGGGAGTTGTGGTGCCGGGTGTCCCTCTGCCGGTACGCGTAGTGCCCGCACGTTCGGCTTGGCATCGGGTGCTGCCCGTGGTTCGCCAGGTGGCTCGCCAGGCGTTTGAACCCAGGTTGATGATGACTGCGGCCATGGCCTTCTTCTCCATCGCTCTCACTCTGAACCTGACTGGGATCAAGCTGAGCGAGGTGCGGGCCTCCGACCTGCGCCCTTCACGGCTGCGCGCCACCCTCACCCGGCAGTACTATTCCACCAACGAGCAAGTGATGAAGTATTACGAGAACCTGCGCCTGGTCTATGAGATGGAGGCCCGGGTGCGGGAATTGCGGCGCTCCACGGAGACCGAACCCGCCCCCCGTCCAACGTCTGACGAGACCCCCAAAAAGGCCCCGCGCGACGGCAGCGGAAGCCCCAGGTCGACTGCGCCCAGCGGGGGACAGGCTCTCCCCGTCCCCCAGGGCAGGCGCACGCCGTTGAAGAGCGATACCGTACTGCCGGCGTTTGTGGTGCACGCCCAGCCGCAGCCCTTCCCGGCGTCCCAGGCCGGTGCCCAGAGGATGCCAGCCAGTTTTGACCGTAGTGGGAAAAAAGAAAAAGTGAAGAGAGAGGTTTTCAGGGCTTTGCGGTCAACAACTGAAGACCAAGCCGAAAGGAGCTTGGTATGAACTGCGTCAATCATCCTGATGTTGCGGCTGCTGCCTATTGTCAGAACTGTGGAAAGCCACTATGCACCGGGTGCATACGCTCGGTTGGAGGCGTGATCTATTGCGAACCCTGCCTCGCGGCACGCCTCTCCTCTCCGCCCCCGGGCGGCAATGCTTATCCCGATGCCAACTTGACCGGTTTGCATGCCCACCCCGTACTGGCCGGCCTGCTGGGCTTCATCCCCGGGGTCGGCGCCATGTACAACGGGCAATACATCAAGGCCTTGGCCCACGTGCTCATCTTCGCCGTGTTTGTCAGCCTTTCCGACAAGAGCTTTGTCTTCGGGCTGCTGCTCGCTGCCTGGATTTTTTACCAGGTTTTTGACGCCGCCCAGACGGCAAAGGCACGACGCGACGGATTACCCCTGCCTAATCCCTTCGGCCTCAACGATCTGGGAACCAGGCTGGGGATGGCGCATACACCCGGGGCCGCGCCCTACGTAGCCGGCTTCTCCCCCGGCGCGGCGCCCGGCGCGCCCACGGCTAACCCTGATCCGATGGCGGGTCAATATCCCGGAACAGGCCCAAGTCAGGGCCCAACTCAGAGCTTTGTGCAGGCGCCTCCCTACACCGCGTCCTACGGCGCGCCCCCACCGCCTCCCCCACCCGCCGGATCGGCTATCCCCGGCTCGGGCCCTTATAGTCCACCGGTGTATGGTGCGCCGGGCCCCATCGAACCTGCGGAACCGAAGCACCCGGTGGGCGCCGTGGTCCTGATCATCATTGGCATGGTGCTTTTGCTGCAAACTCTGGGCGTATTTGAAGAGGAGTGGATCAGCCGTGCCTGGCCGGTAGTGATTATCGGTATCGGCGCCTGGCTGCTTTACCGGAGAACGCGGGATACCCCGCGAGGAGGCTCGCAATGAATGCCTGGCTGCTCATCCGCCGCCTGCGCGGGCCCGCTTTCCTGATCCTGGTAGGCATCACCGCTCTGCTGAACCAGTGGGGTGTGCTCAGCTTCGGCCGCAGCTGGCCCCTGTACCTGATCCTGGCCGGGGTTCTGGGGCTGGCGGAACGGGCAGCCATCGCCGCGGCTCCCCCTGCGATCCCGCCCCTCTACCCCGGGGCTTATGCCGGTTCGGGGAGCGCGTCCGGCGTGCCCCCGGCTGACCCGCTCGCCGACCCCAACAGGAGGGTGTGATGGCCACTCTACCCCCTCCCTATTCCCAACGGGACGCGGCCCGGGCGCAGCGCTACTACCGCCGCTCTCTGCGCCGCCCGTCCATGCTCGGCCCGGTCGTGCTGATCGTCGTCGGGGTTATTGCCCTGCTGGTGGAAACCGACAAGCTGAACGCCTTTCACCTGTGGGACTGGTACATCCGCTGGTGGCCCCTGCTGCTGATCGGCGTGGGGTTGCTCTCGCTGGGTGAATGGTGGCTGGACAGCCGCCGCGGCAACCTGGGCCGCCGTTCCCACGGCGGCTTGGTCGCGCTGATCATCTGCCTGGCCATTCTGGGCTACACGGTTAGCCGCACCAGCCAGTTTCACGGCATGCACGTCTTCGGCCATGGGGTGGAAGAAGACGATTTCTTCTCCCACTTATTCGGCCAGGAGCACACAGCCGACCATAACCTGAACCGGCAAATCCCGGCGGAAGCGTTGGTGGACATTCAGGTGCCTCATGGGGACGTCACCGTCACCCCCTCCGGTGATGATCAGATCCACGTGCAGGCGCACCAGGTGGTGTACGCGGCCAACGATCGCGATGCCCGGCGCGACCTGGATGCGCTGGCTCCCCGGCTCACGGTGAACGGCAAGAACGTCACTCTGCGCGCCGCCGACGCGAGCGATGGCCGCGCCGACTTGACCATTGAGATCCCCAACGGCGCCGTACCCACGGTCACCTCCGGGCATGGCGACGTCACCATCGAGGGCCTTGCCGGAGACGCGACTGTGGTTGCGGATCGAGGGGACGTCAAAATCGATAACCTCGGCGGCGGAATCCAGGTACACATGAGCAAGGGGGACTTCAGCGCCCATGCCGTCGCGGGAGAACTGTCGTTGCAGGGGAGGATGGACGATGTGTCCATCTCCGATGTACAGGGCAAGGTGGCGTTGGACGGCGACTTCTTCGGGGATACCGACCTGGCGCATATTGCCGCACCGGTCCACTTTCACTCCAGCCGTACCGACGTGGAGGTGGCCAGTATTCCCGGAGACCTTTCGATTGACAGCGGCGATCTGCAGCTGAACAATGCCACCGGCCCGGCGCGCATTTCTACCAGCGCCAAGGACGTAGAGTGCACCGGGATTACCGGCGACCTGCACGTGGAGGATGGGGACGGGGATATCTCGGCGGGCGCGATCGCACCGCTCGGGGAGCTGCAGATTCACAACCGCAATGGCGCCATCCACCTGACCGTACCCCAGGGCGAAGGCTTTCAACTGCAGGCGACGGCCAGGGACGGCAATATCGATTCCAAGCTGGACCTGCCCGTCAGTAGCGCCGGCGAGGGCCAGAGTATTAGCGGCAAGATCGGTGCGGGCGGTCCCAGGATTGACTTGGTGGCCGATCACGGGGACATCGAGATTACCTCCATGGAGCCGCTTCCCCTCGAGCCGCCCACACCACCGGCGCCCCCGGTGCCGCCCGCGCCGGGGAGCAAATCCATGCGCCACCTTCGTCCCCCCAGGAACTCTACGGGGGAGACGAGCGGGCAGCCAGTCGTTCAGTAGTGGGCAGCCAGCCGTTCCGTAATGATGGCTTCGACCCGTGCCACCACCTCGTCCAGCGAAAGATGGGTGGAGTCGATGATGACCGCGTCGGCAGCGGGCTGCAGGGGTGACTCGGCGCGGGTACGGTCGCGCCGGTCGCGCTCCCGCAGCTCCTCGAGCACCGATTCCGGCGCGGTGGGTGCGTTGGGACCATTCTGCTGATAGCGGCGCTGGCCGCGCACTTCGGCCGCTGCATCGAGGAAAATCTTCACCTGGGCGTGGGGGAAAACGGTAGTGCCGATATCTCTCCCTTCCATGACGACCCCGCTGTCGGAGCCCAGCTGGCGCTGCATGGAAACCATCCATTGGCGAATGTTCGGATGTACGCTCACGCGCGAGGCGGCGGCGGTGACGTCGGCTTCACGGATGCGCTTGGTGACCTCGACGTCGTCCAGAAAAACGCGGTTGCCCAGAGCCGCCGGCAGCAGCCGGATGCGGGTCTTCAAGGCCAGCCGGCCCAGCTCCTCCCGATCATCAATGTCGCTATCGGTCTGGATGGCCTTGAGCGCGAAGGCGCGGTACATCGCGCCGGTCTCCAGGTTCAGCAACCCGAAGCGGGCGGCGATGCGCGCCGCGACCGTGCTCTTGCCGGCGCCTGCCGGGCCGTCGATCGCGACCACCAAGGGCGAGCTGTCGCTGGTCGTCATGCTCCCGGTTTTTTCCTATCCGGCTTGCGCCCCCGCAAGCCGGCGGGGGGCTTGCCCGTTTTTGCCGAACGCGGCCAGGACTTAGCCGGTCGTGACCCGGGGACAAAGGGAGGCCGCGGTCCGCGCTCGCCCCGGCCTTTGCCGCCTGCGCCGGAGCCAGCCTTTCCGCCCGGCCGGGCATATCCGGCAGGCCGCGGCCGGTCTTTACCCAGATGGGCGCCACCGCCACTGCCTCCCGGGGAAGGTGGCCGGGGTCCGGGCGGCCTCGATGATGCTTGCGGAAACGGCCGTCCCGGACTACCGGGCCTGGGAGCATTGGACCTTGGATTGTTGGACCTTGGATTGTTGGACTTGGGAGCGTCGAATCTGGCTGGCTTGGGGCCGCCGGGCCGTCCACCCCGCGCAGCAGTCCCACTGCGTGCCTGCTGAGAGCGATAGGGAACCGGCGAACGATTGGCGCCATAAGTGGATGGAGGCCCTGGAGTACGCCCCGGAGCACGATCTTGGGGACGACCGGGAGTCGACCGCATCTGGCGGGGATCCCGGCGCTCGCCCCGCGGTGAGCGCCGGCGGAACGGGGCGGCGCCGGCCGGAGCTGCAGCCGGTCTGTCGCCTTGCTTCTGCGCCGGGCGGAACGGCGAATCACCGCGGCCGCCGGCACGCGGAGGACGCGAAGCGGAATTGGACTTCCTCCCGGGGAGGGCCCAAGGTGCGGGTCGTTCGCGTTTTCCGGCGCCCGCCCATGCGCCCGGTCTGATACTCGGCCGCGCTCCGCCGCGGGCGTCGGGCCTTGCTGCCGGGCGAGTATCCGGCGGTGCCGCTCCCGGTCTGGCGAAGGGGCGGGTTCCGCTGTGTCCAGGTGGGGTGGGCGGCCGCGAACCCGTTGCGGGACGAGGCTTGCCTCCGCCCTGCAGGCCCTTATCTTTCCCGGCCCAGCGCACTTCACGCCCCGCTGGCTTGGCTGCCGGCTTCCACCCAGGGCGGCCCGGGGAGCCGGGGCGGGCTGGGGTTTTCCATCCTGCTCTGGCGGCGGGCTGTGCGGGCGCAGGCTTCGCTGCGGGGCCCGCTACGGGCCCATCTGGGAACCCCGGTTCGGACTTAGCACGGCGGAAGATGGGAGCCGATGCCGAAGGGGGAGCAGATGGCGCTGCAGCGGGCAAGGCGGCAGGCGAGTCCGGGCGAGCCGTTGCCTGTAGCTTTTTGGGCCGGGGTCTCTGCGCCGCCAGGGATGGGGGCGAAGCATCGGTCTCCGCAGGGGCAGACGGGGCGGCCACTGGGGCGAACTCCGGCAGACCGTTTTCCAGGAAATAGTAGGTCTGCGCGTCCATCGAGAGGGTGTGGATCTGGCGTGTAGCCGACAGGCCGCGCACCGCTTCCCGCACCCGCGAGCGGGAGGCAACGGGGGAGAGAAAGATCTCGATCTCTTCGCTCGACGCCGCATACACCGACTGCAGATACATGGAGACCAGCAGCGAGAGCGCGGTCACCTGGGAGGTGGTGCTGCCGGTCTCGAGCGCCCCGCGGTGGCGGACGCGCAGCATCTCCCAGCGCGCCGGTCGACCCTCGTCCGCCAACACCGGGCTGATGCGCAGAGCTTGCCAAAGCTCGCACAAGGCGCGCAGCACGGCGGCTTCCGTAAGCTCGCGGCCCAGCGTTTCCCGGGCTTCGCCGGCGGTGAGTGTGCCCTCTTTATCCAGGGCTTTCCACAGCTCGAGCACCAGGGGAGAGACTTTGTGGCCGGAGGACTTCTGCGGCGCATGTTTCCAGTCGGGATCGGCGCGCAGGGCAAGAACGAAAGGCAGCGCCTCGCGCTGGGCGAGGAAATCCGGTTGTTCCCCGACCGTGCCTAGCAGATTCAGCGGCACCACCGTCCCGGAGGCGATGAGCCGCGTTAGCAGCCCCTGCGCCTGCTCGATGGCGGCCGCACCGGGCGTGGCCTGCCGGCTCCCTATGCAGGCTTCGACGAACGAGGGCGCAGGCGCCGGCAGCTGCGCTTGCCGGGGCAGAAAAAGGCATAGGGGATGCTGTTCGAGCCAGCTTTGCGCGTCCTCGAGAGTGAGAATGGGGCTTTGCTTCTGGCGCCAGTGCGCCGCCCGTGCTGCCTGGAGTTGCTCTGCTATCAAAAAAGTCTCTTTTCAAGCGCGGTTATGGCGGCCGGACCGCGCCTATCGTGAAACCGCGATCAAGGGGGTTCAGAAGCTAGCTGAGAAGTGCCTTAGATCCGGTGAAATGCACGCTGGATGTCTTTCCAAGCATACCGCAGGACGATGGGACGGCCATGGGGGCAGCTGGTGGGGTGCTCGGTTGCCGCCAGCTCAGCCAGCAGCCATTCCATGCGCGCGGGATCGAGCGCGGTATTCACTTTGATGGCCGCATGGCAGGCGATCGAGGCCGCGATGCGGGTGCGCGCGGCCTCCAGGTTTTCTGCCTGTTCGAGCGAGCCCGCCTGCTCCAGCACCTCGACCACCATGCGCTCCAGGGCGGAGCCTTCGAGCCCCGCCGGGGCCGCCTTGATGGCAATGGTGCGCGGGCCGAAGGGTTCCACCTCAAAACCATTCGCTTCCAGCTCCCGGGCAATGGCGGCGAAGGTGACCATCTGCGCCGGCAGCAGATCGATCAGCATGGGCATGAGCAGGCGCTGGCGTTCCACTTGCTGCGCCTGGCGCTGGCGCAGCACGCGCTCGAAGAGCACCCGCTCGTGGGCTACGTGCTGGTCGATGATCCACAGTCCCTCCTGGTTCACCGCCAGGATGAAGGAATCGCGCAACTGGCCCAGCGGCCGCAACGATGCTAGGCCATGCAGAGAAGGCCCTGCTTGCGCCTCTTCCTCTTGCGCCAGCGCAGAGGCACAACTGGAGGAGCCTGCGCCCTTCGCTGCCGCCAGGCTGCTTGGCTGTGCGCCGGGGACGCTCGCCGGCGCGGCGAAAGGAAGCACGCCGGGAGACGGGGGAACGGCCGGGCCAGTCAGGTGGAAGCCATCTTCTGCGGCCGGCTCCAGGCCGGGAAGTGGACTAGGCAACCACCCGCCGGAGCTGGGCGGCTCCCACTGGGCATAATCAGGGGACGCTGGGCTCGACGGCGAAACCAGCGCCGCTGCAGCGCTGGGATGGGCGCTGAGCGCGTGCAGAAACCCCGCCGCCGGCCGGCCCATGGTCAGTTTGTGGCGCAGGGTATCGCGCACAAAGTCGTGCAGCCACGCAGCTTGGCGGAAACGGACTTCGGTTTTCGCGGGATGGACATTGACGTCCACCTCCTCCGGCGGCATCTCCACAAACAGCAGCACCACGGGAAACGACGTCGGGGCCAGAATATTGCGGTAGGCCTCGCTCACCGCGTGCATGAGCAAGCGGTCGCGCACCAGGCGGCGATTGACGAAGCAGTAGATGGAGTTGCGGTTCAGTTTCTCGAGCTCTGGCTTGGAGGTGAAGCCGCTGATGCGCAGCCATCCCGGCTCCGGCGCCTGGTAGTCCGCGGGCCGTCTCCACGGCGGAGGTTCGGGCAGCCCGGAGTGTGCTAACTCGATTTCCGCCGCCAGGGGAAGCAGCTGATCCAGGGTGTCCTGGCCGAAGATCTGAAAGATGCGCTCCGCCGCCTGGCGTACCGGGGGCGCCACCAGCAGGGCATGGGTTGCGGAGTGCAGTTCGAAGTGCTTGTCCGGGTGGGCCAGGGCGTAATGTGTAACCAGGGCGGTTACGTGCGCCAGCTCGGTGTTTTCCGACTTGAGAAATTTGCGCCGTGCCGGAGTATTGAAGAACAGGTCGCGCACCGTGAGCGTGGTGCCTGGCGGCGCGCCGGCATCTTCGCACAACAGCAGCTTGCCGCCGGCGATTTCCATCCGCGTGCCGGAGCTCTCCCCGGCGGCGCGGGTCACCATCTCCACCCGGGCGATGGAGGCAATCGAGGGCAGCGCTTCGCCGCGAAAGCCCAGGGTGGCGATCGACAGCAGGTCGTCGCTCGAACGCAGCTTGGAAGTCGCGTGGCGTTCAAAAGCCAGCAGAGCGTCGTCGCGCACCATGCCGCTGCCGTCGTCGGCGATGCGGATCAGCTTCCGCCCTCCGCCCTCCACCGTCACGATGATGCGCCTGGCCCCGGCGTCGAGAGAATTCTCCAGCAGCTCTTTGACCACCGAAGCCGGCCGGTCGACCACCTCGCCGGCGGCGATCTGGTTGGCCACCTGGTCGGCCAGTATATGAATGCGGCCCATCGAATCCTTACCTTTAGCTAAAGTAGCAGGCCTTGACGCCGACCCCGCAGCCGTAGCCCGCGACAGACAACAGATGGATAGTAGATCGAGAGAATTGAGGAAACACTTCCCAAACTGGATCGACGAAAGCTCGCGCCAGCCTTTTCGTCGTGGCGTCTACAAAGAGCCGCCTCTTTGGTAGACGGCACGACGGTGCAGCGTGGAAGGGAAAACGCTCGCGCCAGAGTTTCCCGGCAAGGGAGTACTCAGCGGCCGGAGCGTGCCCTCCGGGGCAGTGCCTGGTTGGGCCGTTTGGGCTTGGCGAGGCGTTTGCCGCGGGGATGCGCCAGCGCCTCTTCACGCGTCGAAGCAGCCTCGGAGAGGGTGTCGCCCAGCACATGCAGGCGGAGAAAATTGGTCGAGCCCGACTTGGTCCGGGTGCCGGCGACGATGCCCAGAATCTGCCGCGGCTGGACGTGGCCGCCCTCTTCGAGCAGGCGCTCGGCGGTCTCGACCATCTGTTCCGCGGTGGCCAGCTTGTTGCACAGGATGGGGTGAACACCCCAGAGCAGGGTCATGCGATGGATCACGCACTCCACGCTGCTCAGCCCGAAGATAGGCGATTTGGGGCGGTACTTGGAGAGTTGCCGGGCGGTGGTCCCGGTCTCGGTAAAGACGGCGATGGCGCTGATGTCCAGATCCTCGGCGGCGTGAGCCATCGATTCGCAAATGGTTTCGGCCACCGACAGGCGCACGTGTCCCTGACCCCGTTCGCTTACCCGGGGAAGATCCTGGCCTTCGGTCTCAAGCACGATCTTGGCCATCATCTTGACCGCCTCGACGGGATATTTGCCGGCGGCGGTTTCGGCCGACAGCATCACGGCATCGGTTCCGTCATAGATGGCGTTGGCCACATCACTGGCCTCGGCTCGCGTGGGGCGGGGATTTTCTACCATCGACTCCAGCATCTGGGTGGCGGTGATGACCGGCTTGCGATAATCGCCGGCCCGCCGGATCACATGCTTCTGAATGGCCGGCACCTTCTCCGGCGGCATTTCGACTCCCAGGTCTCCCCGCGCGACCATGACCCCGTCGGCAGCTTCGAGGATGCTTTCCAGGTGTTGAATGGCCTGCGGCTTTTCGAGCTTGGCGATAATCCAGGTCTCGGCGCCCATCGAGGCCACGCGCTGCCGCACCAGCCGTATGTCTTCCGCGGTGCGCACGAAGGAGACGGCGATGGCGTCCACCCCGTTGTGGATCGCGAAGTCCAGATCCTCTTCGTCCTTGGCGGTCAAAGACGGCACCCGCACCGGGATGCCGGGCAGGTTGATGCCCTTGTGCTCGCCCAGCATGCCGCCGTTGATGACCTCGCACTCCGTGTCCTGCCCATGAATGGCCATCACCTGCAGCTCAATCAGTCCGTCGGAGAGCAGGATGCGCGCCCCCGGTTCCAGATTTTCCGCCAGCGTGGGGAAGGTGGTGGCGATGATCGTGGCGGTGCCGGCGATATCGCGCGGAGTGATGGTGAGCCGCTGTCCCGATTTAAGTTGCACCGGGATCCGGTTCTTCAGCCGGCCGGTGCGGATCTTCGGGCCCTGCAAATCGCCCAGGATACAGATCGGCTTGCCTTCCTCAGTCGAGACCTTACGCACCATTTCGATCAGCTTGAGCTTCTCCCCCAAGGTGCCGTGGGAAAAGTTAAGCCGGGCCACATCGAGCCCGGCGCGGACCAGTTCGCGGAAGACCGGTTCATGGTTACAGGAGGGGCCAAGGGTGGCGACAATCTTGGCCCGCCGGCGTTGGTCCGTGGGAAGAGAAAAACTCGGTTCCATCAGGGTAAAACTCATTCGTCCCCCATACTGCATTCCCGGAGACGCTATAGCGATATCACGATGCCTAGAGCCGGTGAAAAAAGCCTACCGGTGATCGTGAAACCGCTACCAGGGCCTCCAGCAAGCTCAATTCTACGCGTACTCGAGCGGCGGAGGTTTAAGGCTGGTTGACAGTAGAGGTCGGAACCCCCGGAGGTACTGCTTCAGCCCCGGTGCGCCTCTGCGGCAGTCACCATCGTTTCCTTCCCCGGCGGCGCTTTGTCCTCTCCAGGATTTGCCGGCCGCTGCGGCTTGGGAAAGATATGGGCGTTGAACTCGGCGCCGATCAGAACGCTCACGGTGGAAATGTAGAGCCAGACCAGGGTAGCCACGACCGCTCCCAAGGGACCGTAGACCACCGAGTAGTCAGCGAACCGGGTGAGATAAAAACCAAAGCCGAGGGTGGCCAGAAACCAGATGATGGCGGCGCCGCACGCTCCCGGCAAAACATACTTCCACGCCCGCCGCCGGGGCGTGCCGAACTGGTAGATCACGGCCAGCACGATGATGGTGGTGAACAGGCCGATCGACCAGCGCACGATGCGCCAGATAAAAAGCACGTAGGGGCCCAGCACGTGATAACTGTTGTTGATCACCCATTCTTCGATCTGGTGGCCAAAAGCAACCGTAATTGTGGCAAAAGCCATGGGCACGAGGCAGAGGGGAACCAGGGCCAGCGAAACCAGGCGCTCCACCCAGAAGTTCCATTCCCGGCGGGGCAGGTCATAGGCCCGGCGAAAGCCCTCCATCAGCGAATTCATCATGCCCATGGCGGCCACCAGGCTTACCACGATGGCGGAAAAAAACACCTGTTCGCCGCGCACCTTCTGATTGGTGAAGTAGGCGTGCAGCAGGGTCATGGTGTCTTGCGGGAGCACATCGGCAAAGGCGGCGCGCATCTCCCCGCGCAGCGTATCCGATTCCGGGGTGAGCGCAAGCAGGGTAGTGAGAACCAGGATGGTGGGAAAGAGACAGAGAATAGCGGAGTAAGCGGCGCCCTTGGCAGTGCCGAATACGTCGTGCGAGAGCGAAGTCAGCAAGGCGAGCCGGAATTTTTCGAGCCCACGACCCATGCCATCGAAGGTACATGAACGCCAACCCGGGGCCAAGCAGGGTTTAGAGGGTAGAACGGTCCGCTGTTGTCAGGCCGAAAGTCCCTGGGTCGAAGGGACAATCGAACTGCTTAGAGCAGTTTCGCAATTACTGTGCTCTGGCAAAGATCGCGAGGTGTGGTTTTTCCTGGAGAAAAACCACGAGAAGGTCCTGGCTCGGGTTTACACCAATCGCGAAACTGCTTAGCCCTTCCACTGCAGCAGGAAGGCAGTCACTGCGGTCGGATCCAGTCTGCCCATAGACTCGAACTCGCCATTGCGTTGGCTATAAAGCAGCTGGCCACTGGAATCGAGCACGGCCAACGCCGGCACTCCTCGGCTGACCGGAACACCGTACCGGGCGGCGATCTGGAGATTCTCGTCATACTGGCCGATGTTGACGGGAACCAGCACATAGTTGCTCTCCAGCAGGTTGCGGTTGGCAGGAGCGTGGAAGTAAATTTCGAGCACCTGGCAGTCGCCGCACCAGTTGCCGCCGAAATCCAGCAGAACGCGCTTCTTCTCCCGCGCCGCCTTGGCCAGCGCGGCCGTAATATCCCCCTCCGCCTGGGCGCCGTCGGGATAAATGACGGCGCGCCCCGGCTCCTCGGTAACGGGTGTGGAGTCGGGAGTCTGGCGACAGCCCAATCCTGCGGCCAGCACGAGGATGGCGGCGGCGATGGCGAACGATCTTGCGAGTGCGGGCATGGTGACTAAGGCAGCTACTTTCCTAGCATGCCACAACTCCACTCTGGAGAGCTTTGGAAGCGCGAGAACCCGTCCTTGGTAAGGGAACCAGGGCTATGGGGCTAAGTTCGTAGGTTGGTCTCAGCCAGACTTCAAAGGCCATAGGACCTACCGGGCTCGGCCCTTCCTGCAGCTTTGGAAGCTCGTCAGTTCGGGGGCAGCGCGTAGCTGAAAGTGAAACGGCCGAGTTGGATCAGCGGCTTTTCGCCGGGCGGCCAAATGCGAAACGACTCCACCCGGGTGATGGAGAGATTGCGCGTGGCTTCCACTTCTCCCACCGGTTTCCCACTCTGCGCCAGGTAAAACGTCACCTTCAATGAGTCTTGTCCCCGCACCCAGCCGATCAGGTACTGTCCCGGCGGGAGCAGGAAGTCGCCCACTTTGAGCGGCACCTGGGAGACGAAATAGTGGGAGTACTTGCCGTCTGCGGAGTAGCCGGCGGTGATCAGCACCACCCCGGCGATGCCGTGGCCTTTGCCATCGGTGATGCCCGATGCGGTGCGAAACTCAGTTTCAATCCGTTCGCTGATCACCGGCGCACGGGCGGGAATCAACGCCCTCAGCTCCTCTTCGCTGGCACTGTGCCAGGCCGAATTAGCGGCATATCCCGCGATGGCCGCGAGCCACAGCAAACACAGGAGCGCCGTGGCTCGACAGCAGAAACAGGATTGCCATATCCGAAGTAGCCGCCCTGCTGGGCCTTTTTCATCAAGAAAAAGGCCACTTCGCGGAACCCTCCGAAACCACCTATTTCCTGTTTCTGCTTTAGTCAAGGTGCACGATCCCCCTCTGCAGCGCCGTGGTGGCGGCCTGGGTGCGATCGGTCACGCCCAGCTTGCTGAGCAGACTGTTGATGTGGGTCTTCACCGTGGCCTCGGAGATGTTGAGCGCGGAGGCGATCTCTTTGTTGCTGTTCCCTCCGACAATCAGCTGCAGCACCTCGGTTTCGCGGGTAGTCAGGGTGGGGGCGCTCATGCGCTCCGCCAGCCGCTCCGCCACCGGAGCCGGAATACGCGATTTGCCGGCATACACGCTGCGGATGGCATCCATCAATTCTTCGCCGGTCATGCCTTTGAGCAGGTAGCCCCGGGCCCCCGCCTGCAGAGCGCGGTAAATATCTTCATCGCCGTCGAAGGTCGTCAGCACGATGATGCGCGCCTGGGGAAAATCAATGCGGATGCGGCCGATCGCTTCCACCCCATTCATCTGCGGCAGACGCAGGTCCATCAAAGTGACGTCCGGCTGGTGGAGGCGAAACAGTTCGATCGCCTTACGCCCGTCTGCGGCTTCGGCGACGATAGAAAAATCGGGTACGGTGCGCAGCAGCGCGGCCAGCCCCTGACGTACGACGGCGTGGTCCTCGACAATCATGATCCGGATGAGATCGCTCATACTGCCCACATCTTCTCGACTTTCATACCAGCGGTGCTTCGACCGAGACCCGTGTACCCCCGCCGGGCGTGCTTTCCAGCACCAGCGCGGCCTCGATCTCCTCCGCCCGCTCATGCATGCCCTTGATGCCGTAATGACCCTCCGGCCCATTCCCGTCTGGGGAAGGTTCGAATCCCCGGCCGTCGTCGGCAACCTGCAGGGAGACCCGCGCCGCCGCGTAGATCAGTTGCACATCGATGCGCGTGGCCGCCGAGTGGCGTACCGCGTTGGCCACCGCCTCCTGGCCGATGCGCAGCATTTCCTCTTCTATCTTGCGCGCCACCGGGCGGTACGTCCCCTTCACCTGAAGGTACACCTTGGACGGAGAACCGCTGGCGATCCGGTTACAGCTCTGCCTGAGCCGGGTGGGCAGATCCTCTGCGCCCGCAGTCTCGGAACGCAGATCCCAGATCGAAGTGCGCGCCTCGGCCAGGCTTGCGCGAACCAGCGCGCGCGCCTGATCCAGTTGCTGCAAGGCCGCCTCCCGCGAACTGCTGAGCAGCCGAGCCACCAATTCCAGCTGCACCGAGATGCCGACAAAACCCTGGGCCAGCGTGTCGTGAATCTCGCGCGCCAGCCGTCCCCGCTCGGCCAGCACCGCACTCCACTGCGCCTCCACCTGAAGCACCCGCCAGCGATACACCAGGTATCCCAAAAGAAGCCCAGCCAAGGCCAGCGCGGAGTAAAACCACCAGCTCTGGTAGAAGTGCGGTAGAAGGCGCAGGGCAACGGAGGCGCCGGCGTTATTCCAGACCCCGTCGTTATTGGCCGCCATGACCCGGAAGCGGTAGCTGCCCGGGGGCAGATTGGTGTAGAACGCGGCTCGCCGGCTACCGGCCTCAATCCAGCCCCGGTCGAAGCCCTGCAGCTGGTAGCGGTACTGCACCTTTTGCGGAGCAACAAAGCTGAGGCCCGCGTACTGGAATTCAAGCCGGTTGGCGCCCGGCTTGATAATCAGCTCCTGATCGAGGCCCCGCACCTGATCATCTACCAGGACCTTTTCGATAACCACCGGAGGCGGCACACGATTTTCCGGCGCGTGCGCCGGATCGATGAAACTGACCCCGTCCAGGGTAGCGAACCACAGGCTTCCGTCGGTCAGCTTCCAGGCCGCCGGGTGGCCGCCGCCGCTGCACTCGCGAATGTTCATGCCGTCGGCCGTGCCATAGGCGGTTACGGCAATCGGATGGGTTGGACGGTAATCGTTGAGCTGGGCTGGCGAAACCCGGAAGATGCCGGTTTGCGAGCTGAGCCAGAGCTGCCCCCCGGCGTCCTCGAGGATGCCGTAGATGGTGCCCGGCAGCGCCTTCGAGCTCCAGGGAAATGCCTGTATCGAGGGCCCGATCGTGGGCTCGCTGGGCGCCTCGCGCAGGCGGTTGAGGCCGCCGCCGTTGGTGCCCAGCCAAAGCGTCCCTTGCCCATCCTGAGCGATGGCCGTGACGGTGTTATTGGAGAGCCCCTGTTGCACGGTGAAGTTGGTAAAAGCCCCGTCGTGCAAGCGGGTCAACCCGCCCGAAGTCCCGATCCAAAGGTCGCCCTGCCTGGCGCGCCCAGGGTCACCCTGGTTGGAGCGAAAGATGGCGCCGATGAAGTCGCTGCCCAAACCATCCATGCTGGAGTAGCTGGTGAACCTGCCTGCTGCCAGATGCGCCAGCCCGTGTCGCGTCCCGATCCACAAACTGCCGTCGCGGTCAGAGAAGAGCGAGCGGATGAAATCGTCCGGCAGGCCGTCGGCGGAGGTGATTTTTTTTATGCTCTGGGTTTGCCCTTCCCGGTGAAGCAGGTTGAGCCCGTTGGGAGTGCCCACCCACAGGTCCCCGCCTGCCCCGCCGGCGAGCGAAAGGATGACATTGCTGGACAGGCCGTCCGCGGTGCCAAGGTGGGCAAAGCCTGTGCTGGTGCGTCGATTCAACCCCGCCCCGTCGGTGCCGATCCACAGCTCGCCCTGGGGGCTCTCAAAGACACAGCGCACCAGGTTGCCGGAGAGCCCATCGCTGGTGGTGTAGGTGGTGAACTTCTGATCCCGTAGCAGGTTGAGGCCGCTGGAATCGGTGCCGATCCACAGGTCGCCTTCGCGATCTTCAAAGAGCGACAGGATGCGGTTCGTGGCTAACGTGGAGCCGGGGGCGAAGGACTGGAGCCGGTTGCCCTGCAGCCGGAAGACTCCGTGTTCCGTGGCCACCCAAAGCACTCCCTGGCGATCGCGAAACAGGCCATCCACGGGTTCCTTGTCCGGCCCGTTGTCCCCGCCTTGCCGCTTATTTTCGAGTGGAAGAGGGGTGCCGTCCGTGGCCACGTGGACGAGACCGGTGACCGTTCCGACCCACATGCTGCCGTCCCCATCGGGGTCGAGAGCGGTCACCTCGGTCTTGGCCGCTTGATGGAAGATTGGGATGGGGGCAAGCCCACCGCCGGCATAGCGTTCCAGACCCGCGCTGCCGCCGATCCAGAGGTTGCCCTGGCGGTCGAATTCGACCGCATCTACCTCCGTGCCGCTGAGCAGGTGCTGGGCCACGCGCGGCGTCGCGGCTTGGATGTCCAGGGCGTAGACCCCGTCGTTGCCCCCCAGCCAGAGCGTCCCCAGAGCGTCCTCTGTCAGAGCGTGGCGATTCAGAGGGCTGGCAGCCTGGGTTCCCGCGATGGGCGCAAAACCTTTCCCCTTGAAAAAGGCTGGCCCTGCCGAAGTGATAGCCCACAGCCGATGGCGGTGGTCTTCATAGCTGAACCAAACGGTGTCGGAGGGCAAGCCCTGGGCGGTGGTGTAGGCGGCAAAAGCGCCGTCGCGGTAGCTCAGCAGCCCGGCCGCGGTGCTGATCCATAAAGTACCGGATACATCCTGCAGCAGGTCGTAGACGGTAGGGTTGGCGAATTGCGGCGTGTTCTCGGCGTCAAAGGTGACAAAGTCGATGCCGTCGAAGCGCACCAAGCCCCTGTCGGTGCCCAGCCACAGATAGCCGTCGCGGGTTTGCAGGATGGAGTGGACGGTGTTCTGGGGCAGGCCGGAATCGGTGCGCCAGGCCTGGTGTCCATAGTGGTCGAGGGAGCGTTGCGGATCGAGCGCGAGTGCTGCGTGGCTGAACACCAGCAGCAAAGCCCACAGGGCACGCCGTTGCCAGGCAGCTCGCATCATTCCCTGCTGCCGCTCAATCGCTTTTCCCCTTGCCATGCAACACCGGGTGCATCTGCAGTGTCTCGTCGATTTCCTGCTTCAGTATGAACCCAGCGCAAATGCTGCCGGGAGCAAAAAAAAGGCGCCCTAGGTCAGAGCGCTTGGAGAATCAGTGTGAGAACGATGTACTCCCACACCATAGGTTCCCAGTCCGGCTGGTGTCTTGGACCCAGGGTACGGACTTGTCCTCAAACTTTGGATGGATAGACAGTCGAATTGACGGTGGGAGCCCCCGCATTTATGCGGGGGAAGGAGCGCTTTAGCGCTCCGTGAAAGAGTCTCGACTCTGATCACGCCCTTTAGCGCTGGCAATGCCGTTTTCCCCAGCCTGTAGAGCCCGCAGGCGGCTGGTCTCTACAAAATGGAGGGAGAGCCAAGAATCTCGGTTGCGGGCGCCTCATCCGGGGAAATGGGAGGAACCGCCAGGGGCTTGGTTGTGGGTTGGGAGGACTGCTTGGCACCGCCGGAAAGGCGGGCAGCGATCCGCCGAGACCGCAGCCTTTCGGCCATATGCTTAGGGACATCTACTGACTTGATCAAACTCATGGTGGCTCCATCGTGTGCCGTGACAGGGTAAATGTGGGCTCGTCTGGAGCAAAGAGGTCAGGCTAAAGGCGAGGTAGAAACAAGTGCACTGACCCTAGTGTACTCCTGGCGACGGAATCACGGGCGAGGCAGGGGGGTGATCCGCCGGCCCCGCCGCGGCGGCCGCTTGCTTCTCCCAGACCACGGTGGCGGGAGGGTCACCAGGAGCCCCGCCCACCGCGGTCATGGTTTGGCCGTCGGAGGAGACTGTGTACTCTGACGAATCCACCACGTTGCCATTCAATTTCTCCACGATGCGAAACTTATACGGCCCGGTCCGGGTGAGGGAAAGCCGCAACCCGGTGGGAACGTCGGGCCCTTCGACGGGCACTTCTTTGCCGTCGAAATTGGTCTGAGCCGTCGCCTTAAGCGCAGGGATTTTCAGTACCAGGCCATCCAGGCCAACTGCCTGAATGGTCAATTCATTAGGCGAGCTGAGCTTGACCGCCGTGCTCTTCCAGGTCCCCATGAGCCCACCCGTGCCCGCGGTACGCGCGTACTCTGCCGTGTTGGTGTACAGATCTCCGTTGGCCTTCACGCCGCTGGTAGTAACGGTGAGGGTTTTCCCATCGGAAGAAAGCTTCCAGTTGTCGCTGCTGAGCAGCTTATCGTCGGTCTTGCGATACTCCGTGGTCCAGCTATCCGGGCTGTCCTGTCTCCAGATAGCCACGTCGCCGCTGGGCAACGCGTAGGGCTTGCCGTCCACGCGGAAGGAGTAGGTCGTTCCCCCCGCGGTAAGCTCGATCGCCTCGCCCGCCGCCGGGCGGAACTTCATGATGTCTCCGGCCAGCTGGCTCTTTTCCTGATTGAGCTTCCAGGTACCGGCAAAGGGGTCTTGCGCCGCTGCCGTGCCGACGGCAGCAAGGGAGAGGAACAGCCAGAGCGTGGCGAATAAAAGTCGTCCGGATCGCATGGGATCTCCTTAAGCTCTGCCATCGGGTTGATTCCAGAGCGGAAGAGCACAGCCAAGCTGCGCCTCAGCTCACCCCTGGAGGCGTAGCGCTGTCCTTGTCATTAGAGCACTCTTCTGTTTCGTAGTTGTTGATTGAATAGAGCCTGGGACTAACGCAGGTTCCCAATGGGTGTAGATCGAACCCGGAACCTCGGGGTGGAAAGAGTGGCGTACTGACTGATCCCGCTGGACCCTAGTATTAGCAAAATGCGCTAGTCGTCGTCGTCGGGGCGGGGATTACGGCGGGCGGTCAAGGAATGCAGATGCAATCTGCGTTGAATGTCTGGAGCAAATTCGTGCACCAGGTTGCTGATCAGGATTTCGCCCATCTGCTCGTGGCCGAACTGGACCCCCTGCACCAGGGGACTGAATTGGTTGTGGGGATACCAATACGTAGAGATCATGCCCGAGCCATAGGCGCCGGCTAGCTGGGGCACATCGAGCGCCAGCTGTCCGTCTTTGCGATACGTGGTGAAGGTCATCTTGAGGGCGTGGGCACTCCGTCGCAACGTACCCTGACATTTGCAGGCAATGTAACGTGGGTCGAGCCCAGTGATGCCGGCTAAGCCGTCGTGAATGACATTGCGCGTGGCCATCTGGCCGTATTCGCTGGCGAAACGGCGGGTGTAAGCACTTCCGTCTCCATCCCACTTGGCCGGGGTATGCCGGAGCTGATCCACCAATGCGCCGGCGGAGACCCCTACGAATGCTCCCGGGGATGCGTAGGACTCGTTCCAGAACAAGATCAACCGATCCTTACCAGTGAGCGGCTTAGGTGTCGTGTCTGGGGTTACGGGCGGGGTCGGAACGCCCTGGCTGATGGCCGGATTCAAGGCCAGACCCTGCCACAGGGCATCATGGCCGGAGACCAGCAGGTCCGGGAACAAATCGGCTCCGCCGGGCATCGTTTCGCTGGCCACCATCACGGTGTCTGCAGGCGCAGCCATCGTCATGTCCGCAGACAGCGTATTGTCCGCAGGCAGCAGCTGGGCATTCAGTACCGCTCCCGCACCGAGCGTCAGCAGGAGAACCACCTGGCAGATCTTCATAGACCCCCCGTGTCCGGGCGAAACAAAGCTCGACTGCAGCTGCGCGAGCCCTGCCAACCAGGCGAGCTTCTCTAAGCAGCATGCAAAGGATGGCAGTGGCGCAAGCCCCCTGGCAAGCAAACATCGCACCCGGACCCTTACGAAAGCGCCGGCCCCGGTGCCCGGGGGTAGGTAGGCGTAACACGTCCGGGTGAGGGAAATGGTCAGGGAATCCGTTGTTGTGATCAGAATCGCGCCGAAGTTACCTCAACCGGTAATCGCCGTAAGAGGACAGAGGTCAGCTACGCCGTAACCAGCGCAAAACGGTCTACGTCCACCAGCCCAAAGTCGGTGATCTTCAAGTGGGGAATGACGGGGAGCGGCAGAAAGGCCAAATGCAGGAATGGCTCGGCTAGCGTACAACCCATGGTCTCCACAGCGGCGCGCAGGGCGTAGAGATTCTGCCCTACCGTTTCAAAGGGGGCCAGGCTCATGAGGCCAGCGAAGGGCAAGGCGAGCTCGGCCAGAACCCGGCCACCCTGGACAGCGACAAATCCTCCGCCGAGCACCAGCAGACGGTTGACGGCAATCGCCATATCCTCGTCTCCCGCGCCCACCACACAGATGTTGTGGCTGTCGTGGCCGACCGAAGAGGCGAGCGCCCCCTGGCGAAAGCCAAAGCCCTTGACAAAACCGCGGCCGATATTGCCGTTGCGGCCGTGCCGTTCGAGCACGCAAATTTTTAACAGATCGTGCTCCGGATCAGCATGTCGCTGGCCGTCGCGATAGGGCAGGCTGGCCTCCAACCGGTCGGTCAGAATCTTGCCCGGAATGATCCCGATCACCGGGGTTGCCGAGCCGGCCGCGGGGATGCGAAAGGCCTCCGCCGTGACCGGCTGGAGGTACATGGTGTTTCCCCCTGGGGGCGCCGGCTGCTCCCGCCCGGCGAAGGTTTCCGGAGTCACTTTGCGGCCGCGGCGGAAGACGCTGTGGATGGCGCAACTCTCCAGGTCGTCGAGCAGCAGAAAGTCGGCCAGAAATCCGGGAGCGATCAGGCCCCGGTCCACCAGTCCAAAGCCCCGGGCCGCCGACCAACTGGCGGTGCGATACACGGCGGCCAGTGGCGCGCCCAACGCGATGGCGCGGCGCACCAGGTAGTCCAAGTGGCCTTCTTCGCGGATGTCCAACGGGTTGCGGTCGTCGGTGCAGAAGCCTAGAAAGGGGGAGGCGAACTCGTTGATGAGCGGCGTCAGCGCCGCCAGATCTTTCGAAACCGATCCCTGCCGGATCAGCACCTGCATCCCTTTGGCCAGCTTCTCCCGCCCCTCGGCCAGATTTGTGGTCTCGTGACAGTTACGAATGCCGCAGGATAAATAAGCATTCAAGGAGTGGCCGGAGAGCAACGGAGCATGGCCGTCGATATGCTGGCCGGCAAAGGCGGCCAGCTTCTCCATGCACTCGGGATCTTTATTGAGTACGCCGGGCACGTTCATGAACTCCGCCAAGCCGATCACCTGGGGGTGGTGGCGATGGGGAACCAGGTCGGCCGCAGTGAGCCGGGCGCCGGAGGTTTCAAGGTTGGTTGCGGGCACACAGGAGGAGAGCTGCACCCGCAGGTCGAGCGCGGTGTGCTCGGCGGCATCGAGGAAATATTGCAATCCCACCAGGCCCAGAACATTCGAGATTTCGTGCGGGTCACAAATCGCGGTGGTGACGCCATGGGGAAGCACACAGCGGTCGAACTCCAGCGGAGTCACCAGCGTGCTCTCGCAGTGCACGTGACTATCGATAAAGCCGGGCACGGCGAAGCGCCCCTGGGCGTCGATCTCCTCCACGCCGCGATAGCTGTCGAAGGTGCCCACGATGAGGCTGCCGCACACGGCGATGTCGCCGGACTGCAATTCGCCGGTGACCAGGTTCAGGATGCGGGCGTTGCGCACAACCAGGTCGGCGGGGAGCCGGCCCAGTGCCTGATCGATTTGCCGTTCCAGAACGTCTCTCATGCTCCGCCGCCTGCTGCGCGATTCCGTATTATAGGGTGAGCTTTCCCGGCCCCGGTTGCAACGGAGTGTGCGGACGTGCTCGAGCGATTGACGGCGCGCAAAGAATGGAAGTTCTTCGCCGTGCTGCCCCAAGCGGATCCTGGTCTGGCGGCGGTCTGGTGGAGCGTGCTGCTGCTGCGCGGCATCCTGCCCGCGGCCTTCGCTATCGCCATGGGCGTGCTGGTGGGCGCGGTGCAACAGGGCCATCCGCTCGCCGGACCGCTCGCCCTTGCGGGCGCGATCTTTGTGCTCCTGCAGGTGCTCAGCCCCATTCATCAGGCGGTCAGCGCCAACCTGGGCGACCGCACCGCCGCCTGGCTCTACGACCGGCTCACCGAGGCCTGCGTGCGCCCGCCGGGCATTGGGCATCTGGAAGACCCAACCCTGACCAGCGACCTTACCGTGGCCCGCGACTTCGACCTGGGGATGACCGGGCCGCCGCTTTCCATCTCCATGGACTTCATCGCCACCGGTCTGGTCGAGATGACCGGCGGGGTGGCATCAGCCGTGATCCTAGCCCGCTACGCATGGTGGGCGCCGCTGCTGCTGGCGGGCGCTTGGCTCGCGACCCATTGGCTGCTGCGCGAGAGCGCGATCTGGCACGACCGCCAAACCGAGGAGGTGCGCGCCGCCCAGCGCGACGCCGACTACGCCTACCGCCTGGCGGTCGATCCGCCGGCCAGCAAGGAGTTGCGCCTCTTCGGCCTCGCCGGCTGGACCATCGACCGTTTCATCGCCCGGCGCACCCGCTTGCACGAGTTGCAATACGCCGCCACCCGTATGCGCGAGCGCCCCGTCCTGTGGAGCCTGCTGCTGGTGACCTCGGCCAATGTGCTGGTGTTCTGGCTGCTGGCCAGCGCGGCGGCCCATGGCCGCATCTCGCTCGGGGAAGCGGTGGTCTACGTACAGAGCGCGGTAGGGGTATCGATGATCGCCTTCGGTGGATTGAGCTGGTCGCTCGATGGGGCCGCTGCCCCGGTAGCCGCTGTGTTGCGGCTGGAGCCGGCGATGCGTCCCGCCGGCGCTCTCCCCTCGGGCACTCGCCGCGCGCCGGCAGCGGCGCCGGAGATTCGTCTGTGCGATGTCAGCTTCTCCTACCCTGGCGGCGCGCCGGTGCTGGAGCACTTCGATCTCACTATCCCCGCTGGCTCCTCGTTGGCCATCGTGGGCCAGAATGGCGCCGGCAAGACCACCATCGCCAAGCTGCTGTGCCGCTTGTACGATCCCCAGTCCGGGGCCATCACCATCGATGGCGTTGACCTGCGCGAGTTCGATCTGGCATCGTGGCGTACCCGCGTGACCGCGGTCTTCCAGGACTTCCTCCGCCTGGAGCTGCCCATGCGCGACAACGTGGCCCCGGCAGGCGCGCCCGACGAGGTGGTGCGCGCCGCACTCGAGTCGGCGGGCGCGGCCAACCTGGCCGCGCTCGACACCGTGCTGGCCCGCGGATACAGCGGGGGCACGGACCTCTCCGGCGGCCAGTGGCAGCGCATCGCGCTCGCCCGGGCGCTCGCCGCCGTCAGCTTGGGCGCCGGCGTGGTGCTGCTCGATGAGCCGACCGCGCAGCTCGACGTTCGTGGGGAAGCGGAAATTTTCGATCGCCTGCTGGCCGCGACCCGGCAATCGACCACCATCCTGATCTCCCATCGCTTCTCCACCGTCCGCCACGCCGACCGTATCTGCGTGCTGGAGCACGGCCGGGTCATCGAGCTGGGCTCGCACGACCAGTTGATGGCGTTGGGCGGCCGCTATCGCACCATGTTCGACCTGCAGGCCCAGCGCTTCCATCTTGCCGAAGAGGAGGGAACGACTTATGAGTCCCTCGCCTGAACTGGAGCCCCTGCCGCCGGCGCTGTCGTCCATGTGGCGGCTGTGCAAGCTGGGCTATCGCCACCAGCCGCGCCTGATGGTGGCGTCGTTCGTCTTGTCGCAGCTGGCTGCGCTGCCCGATGCCCTGCTTGCCTTGTGGCTGGCGTTGCTGGGCAAAGGTCTCCTCGAGCACCGAACCGGGCTGATGCAAGGGGCGGCGATCGGCCTCGGAGTATCGACTGCGGCGACCTGGTTTCTGCGCACCGTCAGCACCCGGGTGCAGCGGCGCTTCCGTGACAAGGTGACCATCGCGCTCGAGTCTCACGTGGCCCAACTGCAGGCGACGGTGGCCACGGTCGCCCACCACGAGCGTCCCGAATATCTGGATCGCCTGTCCATGCTGCGCAACCAGGTCTTCGTCCTCGACCACATGTACGTGTCCCTGTTTTCCACGCTGGGGTGGATCCTGCGGCTGGCTGTGACCATGGCTCTCTTGGCGTCGATTCATCCCGCGCTCTTGCTGCTTGCCGTCTTCGCCATACCAACGATATGGACATCCACTTGGCGGCCGGAGGTGGAGCGATCCGCGCAAGAGCGTGGGGCACAAACCGGCCGCCTGGCGCGACACCTCTTCACCATCGCCACCACCGCCTCGCCGGGCAAGGACGTGCGCGTCACCGGCATTGGCGAGCGCCTGATCACTGACCGCCGGGCAGCGTGGGAGCGCTGGTACGGGCCGGTGGCGGCGGCCCGTCGGGGCTCGGCCTTCTGGCACGCGTTGGGATGGGCGATCTTCGGGCTGGCGTATGTGGGCGCGGTGGTTTTTGTGTCCTCCTATCTCCGCGCGCCGGCCAGCGCGGTGCTGCTGGTGCTGGCCGCGGGTGCGCGGTTGTCGGGCTACATTGGCGCCACCGTGGGCGAGATTGGCTTCCTGCGCGGATTCTGGATGGATGGTTCGCGGCGGCTGGCGTGGTTGGAGGACTACGCCGCCTCCATTGCCGCAGCGGGCGATCTGCCGGTTCCCTCCGTATTGCACCAGGGAGTGCGTTTCGACCACGTCTCCTTCGCCTACCCGGGCACGTCGCGGGTGGTCTTGGAGGATGTCTCGTTGCTCCTGCCGGCCGGCGCGGTGGTCGCGATTGTGGGCGAGAACGGCGCTGGCAAGACCACTCTGGTCAAGCTCTTGGCCAAGATGTACGAGCCCTCCGCGGGCTCGATCATGGTCGACGACGTGCCGCTGGCGCGCATTCACGCCGCCCAGTGGCGGGAGCGTCTAGCGGGCGCATTCCAGGATTTCTTCCGCTTTGAATTTCGTGCCGCGCATACCGTGGGTTTGGGGGATCTTCCGCGAGTGGACGACCGGCCGTCGGTGGCCGCGGCAGTCTCGCGCGCGGGCGCGGACGACGTGGTGGAGCGGTTGAAGTCAGGGCTAGACACCCAGCTAGGCCCCACCTGGCCGGAGGGAGTGGATCTATCCTTCGGCCAGTGGCAGAAGCTGGCGTTGGCGCGCGGCTTCATGCGCGATCAGCCACTGTTGCTGATCCTTGACGAACCGACCGCCGCGCTCGACGCCGAGACAGAACACGCATTGTTCGAGCGCTATGCCGCAGCAGCCAGAGGCGGTGGCAACATTGCCGGCGGCCGGGTCACGATCCTGGTCTCTCACCGCTTCTCTACCGTGCGCATGGCCGATCTCATCGTGGTGCTCGACGGAGCCCGGCTGGTGGAGGTGGGCACCCACGATGAGCTGATGGCCAAGGGCGGTCAATACGCGGAGCTATACAGCATCCAGGCCGCCGCCTATCGCTAGCTACTGGTAGTAAACTCAAGCCCAGCGGGATGCCCATGGAAATGACATTCAATTCGCTTGTGCGCCGGTTTCGCTCCTACCAGCGGCGCATTCGCCAGGCGCGGATGGTGGCCCGGGCGATCAAGTCCAAACATCATCCGATTCTGGCCCATATCGTTCCCATGCGGCGCTGCAATCTCTCCTGTGCCTACTGCAATGAGTACGACAAGGTGTCCGATCCGGTGGCGACCGCCGAGATGCTGCACCGGATTGAAATCCTGGCCGCCATGGGCACGGGGATCATCACCATCAGCGGCGGGGAACCGCTGTTGCATCCGGATCTGGATGAAATCATTCGCGGTATTCGTCGTCAGGGGGCGATTGCCACCATCATCACCAACGGGTATCTGCTGACCCCGGAGCGGATCCAGCGGTTGAACCGCGCCGGCCTCGAACATCTGCAGATCTCGATCGACAACGTAATGCCGGATGAGGTCTCGAAGAAGAGCCTGAAGGTGCTCGACCGCAAGCTCGAGTGGCTGCAGCAATACGCGCAATTCGATATCAACATCAATTCCGTTCTAGGCGGCGGCATGGCGCATCCGGAAGATGCCCTGACGATTACCCGCCGGGCCCTGGAGTTGGGATTTGACACCTCGGTGGGCATCATCCACGACCACGACGGTCAACTGGATCCGTTAAAGGAGAACGAGCGCGCCGTCTACGACCAGATCCTCAAGGAGCGAAAGCCGGCGTTATTTACCTTTGCCTACGACAACCTCTTCCACAAAAACCTGGTGCTGGGCCAGCCGAATGATTGGCCATGCCGCGCGGGAAGCCGCTACCTCTACATCTGCGAGCAGGGGCTGGTCCACTATTGCTCCCAGCAACGGGGATATCCGGCAATTCCGCTGTCAAAGTACACCCAGATTGACCTGGACCGGGAGTACTCAACCAGCAAGCCCTGTGCGCCCTTCTGCACAGTTTCCTGCGTGCACCGGGTTGCCATGCTCGACCTGGTGCGTAACCAGCCGCGCGAAGCCCTCACCCGTTTCTTCCCCCCGGCGACGCCCGGGGGCCCGGCGCAGCTGCCGCCTGGAATCCAGGTGCTCACCACGATCTTTCTGCCGCCGGCCAATGGGGAACCGCAAAGCCCGGCGCGCAAGATGGTCGCCGGCGCCGCGATGAAGCTCTTCGGCGTCAAGTAAGTTCCTCATTCCCTAACGAAAAACGAGCGAGATACCCGGATTTCCTGTACGCGGACCTAGGAGACGGCCGCGTGTGCGGCTTTCATCGAAGAAAGCCGCATGAAGTTCATCGACCCTCCAAGCTTCACAGGAAATCCGGGATATGGGGCACCCGTCCTTCGTTAGGGAACCAGGGAGGCACACAAATAAGCTCAGTCAAAGATACGAATAGCATGCCACAAAGACGCCCAATGCAGTCGCCGCGCCCGCGAGCACATCCAGCGCATAGTGATACCGGCCCACCACCGCGCCCAGAGAGATCCAGACAGATATGAACAGGAAGATCAACCCCATGATGGGCGCGTAATACAGCAGCGCCAGTGAAACCGCGAAGGTAGAGGCGACATGGGCGCTGGGGAAGGAGATCGCATGGATACTTCCATGCTTGAGAATCCAGCGATTGAAAATCCGTGTCTTACCCGTTTGCGCCGGGGGCGGTTGGCCGCCGGCAAGGTCCCGGGGAGGATAGGCGGGCACAAATGGGGTGATTGCGTAACAGAGATAGGTCGCGACCAGGACCACCAGCCAAAATCCGGCAGTGTGGTTGCGCTGGCCCACGGCATAGAGTGCGAGTAGTCCAAGCGGGACCAGCGGATAGCAGAAGAGGTAAGCCACTTCCAACACCATGCCAAAGCCGGTGCGGGCGGTGCCGGAAGTTCCCGCCGCACGCGGCATCAACCAGCGGTCAAAGGCCATCAGGCGTTCTTCGATGCGGTGGTTCGGGGCCTGGAAAAATTGCCCTGTCTGCCAGTAAGGCACCAGGAAGAGCCCTACCGTAAGCCAGTCGCGCAGGACCGAAACATATAGCTGTGGCAGGAAGAAAGCGCTAGCCCGCGCCAGCATTACCGCTGCCCACGGGACGATCGCCAGCAGCGTGATCGTCCAGCGCCGGCGCACGGGCAATGGATGAGGAGAAAAAAAAGGTTGGACCCAGGCCGCGGCTGCCAGGATGATCGCAAACCCGATCTGGATCCACTCCGAAGTGCGCATCCGCTACTGGCCGGACGCTGCCGTTTTTGCTCCCGTGTAGGTCACCCGCCAGATGGTGTTCGAACCATCGTCGGAGACCAGCAGGGAACCATCCTTCGCCACCGCGATGCCTACCGGACGGCCCCACACCTTGCCGCCGGGCAGTACGAAGCCGGTGAGGAAGTCTTCATATGCTCCGGTAGCTTTGCCGCCGTCCATGGGAATGGTGATTACTTCATAGCCGCCGCGTGGATCCCGGTTCCAGGAACCATGCTCGGCAGCGAACCCCCGGCCATGGTAAGTGGAAGGGAACTGAGAGGCCTCATAGAACTGCAACTCGAGCGACGCGAAGTGGGGGTTGAGCAGGACGTCGGGGACGATCACTTTGCCCTTCAGATCCGGGCGTTTCCCCGCTTGCCGTGGGTCCTGGATGGAGCCCATGTAATACCAGGGCCAACCGTAGAAGCCGTTCTCCTGCACGTGGGTAATGTAGTCGGGAACCAGGTTGTTGCCCAAAGCATCCCGTTCGTTGGTGGAGCACCAGAGCTCGCCCGTGGTGGGATTGATGGTTTCTCCCACGCAGTTGCGGATGCCCCACGCGTAGACCTTCTCGAACTTACCCTCGGGTGTGAACTCGAGCACATCGGCACGGTGAAATTCAGCCGGAGTGGTATCCGAGTCGTCGTCATTCGAATGCGAGCCCACCGACACCAGCATGTGCTTTCCATCGGGGGTGAAGGCGATGTCACGGGTGCGATGGCCACCGCCGCCGGGCAGCGACGCCAGGGTCTGTGGCGGGCCGCTCGCCTTCATGTCGCCAATCTTGTAAGGAAAGCGGACGACGGATGCGGTGTTGCCCACATAAACCCATTGTGGGTTTGGGCCGCTGGGATAGAAGTTGATGCCGAACGGTCCTTTCAGGCCAGAGGCGAAGACCTCCATCTGGCCCGCCTTGCCATCGGCGCCGATACCGCGGAAGACCAGGATCTTTCCCGCGTCGCTCTCGGCCAGGAAGATGTCGCCATTGGGAGCCATGCGCATCAAGCGAGGGTTATCCAGGCCGGTGGCAAATTGCTCTACCTTGAAACCAGCCGGCGCCTGGGGCCACACCCCGTCCGGGCGGGGAAAGATCGTGGGTCCGTTATTGGCCGAGGGAGTGGCATACGGTTCAGGAAGGTCGGCGACGGTGAGCTTGCGTCGAACGCCAGGATGTTCCTTGGTGTAGTCGGTAAAGGCAGCCTGGCCGGTCAGCGTCTGCGCCGCAGCGGGAAGTGTGGAAAGCGTGATGGCAGCCAGCAGCGCACCCGTCGTTACGCAGAAGGAACCGAGGGGGGCGGAGAAATGGGGCAACTTCATGGGTGAATCCTCCAGTGGCTCTTCCAGTTTAGAGCGGATTCACCAGCTTCGCTTCAGGCTCACGGCAAGACTGGTTCACATGAAAGCAGCTAGCCTGAATCTCTCACAGACCCCCTGGGTAAAGGATGGTCCGGAATTGGGATCTCAATCCGTAACGAAGGACGGGTGCCCCATATCTGCCCGGTTTTGGCAGATGTGGGATTCCACGGCCGTCCACCGGTCACTCTCTACTGGCAACGGGCCTTCATGGCCATCGCGGATTCATTCCGCCCGCAAGGTTTGGATCGGATCGAGCGCCGACGCCCTGCGTGCCGGGATGAGCGTCGCCAGAATGCCGCCTGCGATCAATACGCAGCTGGCTACCGCTAGAGCCCAGGGATCCGTCTCCCGGACACCGTAAAGCAAGGTCCGCGCACTTCGTCCAACCAGCACTGTGAGCACAATTCCGGGAAGGATGCCGCTGATCAGAATGATCGCCGTCTGGCGCAGGAAGAACCCGATCACTTGGCCCCGCGTTGCCCCCATCGCGATCCGTATCCCAATTTCCGAAGTACGGCGCACCACCTGAAATGAGAGCAACCCATAGAACCCGATCGCTGCCAGGGCGAGCGTCATACCGGCAAAGGCTCCCGTCAGCCGCGCCAACAGTTTTTCCGTAGACAAACCATCGTCGAACTCGGTGTTGAGCGGTACGATTTCGGAAATGGGCAGATCGGGATCGACAGATTGCAAAGCACGGCGAATATCGGCCGCGATGTTGGCGGGAGATCCAAAAGCGCTCACCTCGATCGTGCCCGCTGGATTGGCGCCCTGTTCGAGAGAAAAGTAGGCCACTGGCGGCGCAGGACTGCGCAATCCATCGACCTGCGCATTGCCAACTTCCCCAACCACTTGAAATGCATGATCTCCCGGAGCCGCCTGGTAACCGACGAACTGCCCGATCGGATCCTGGTTGCCGAAGAGTCTCTCCGCGAATGCCCGGTTGAGGATGACTACAGGCTGCGCCTGCGGCCGGTCGGCCTCGCTGAATGCTCTTCCTCGGAAAAGCGGAATCCCCATGGTATGGAAGTAATGCAGGCTGACATGGTTTTCTTCTCCATGCATCTGAGCCGGCGAAAGGTCGGGCCTGCCCGATACGTGGATGGCCGTATTCCATACGCAGCCGGGCACGCGGCACATTTGCATGGCGGCGTCGCGGACGGAAGGTAATGACCGTATACGGTCCAGAATGCGCTGATTCAGGCCGGTAAGGTCCTGCTTCGCCAGCCCCCCGCTCTCCAGGTCCAAATGCACCGACAGGATGTGCTGGCGATCAAGTCCGGCGTCGAGCGTGCCCAGGTTGAGCAGCGTCTGGGCAAAGAGGGCAGCCATAGAAAGCAGCAGCAGCGACAAGCAGACCTGCCCGGTGAGCAGCAGGGTGGACCAGCGCAAGTCACGCCGCGCCGAGCCACCTATGTTGCCAACGCTCGAGCGCACCATGGACAAAGGATTGCTGCGCATGATCCGCCACGCGGGCAAGATGCTGAAGGCGATCTGCGCAACCAGCAGCAGAACGATCCCGGCCAGGAAATATCTCAATCCAAAGTGAAGATCGACGGGGATGAGCTCTTTTCGTGGAGAAGCCCAATGCAGCAGCAGGGAACTGACGGCCACGCAGGTGGCGATCGCTAGCACCCCTCCTATCGCAAGCAAGAGAAGGTCCTCAACTGCCAACTGGCCAAGAACCCGCCGGCGGCTCGCGCCTAACGCGATACGAACCCCGATTTCCCTTTTCCGGCCGGAGAGACGAGCAAGCTGAAGGTTCCCCAGGTTGAGACACCCAACCAGAAAGAACATCGCCGACATGCCCATCAGGAGCGACAAGGGCTGCAAGTACTCTGCGCCCAGTGATCCTTCGCCACTCGCTGCGGAAACCAGCTGCACTTGCGCGCGAAGAATGTGCTCCCGCTCGCTGGCGTCTTTGGTCGCGTTGCCAATCGTCTGCAGATCCGGCTGCAGCGCTTCCGTCCACCGCATCGCCGCGTGGGCCTTTTCCCCGTCGGGAACGCGGGCCAGGACCCAGAGCCAGAAAACTCCATCCTGGTTTCTATAGGGTGCTTCGAGATTGACATCATGTCCGGGGCCGAGAGAGTCGAACCAGGTCCCAAAGTGTCCCGAGGATTGGGCGGCGAGAGGCAGCCATACATCGGGGGCTGAGCCTTGCACTACTCCGGAGAAGCGCTCCGGAGCCACGCCAATCACTACGATCGGCACGCCATTGAACGTGGCTTTCATCCCCACCACAGAGCGCACCGAGCCGAATTTGTTCCGGGCGAAATCGTAGCGCAGGATAACCGGCAGCTCGCCTTGCCCAGGGTCGTCGTCAGCAGACGCAAAGAACCTGCCCGAAGAAGGAGATAGGCCAAGAACCGAAAAGAAGTCCGGCGAGACGAGCTGCAAAGTGGCTTCCTCTGAGAAGCCGTTCCTGGCCTGAATCACAGCGCTGCCTATTCCCGAATGGGCGATTACGGGTGTTCCGGGCGCCGCTGCCTTCCGCAGGCGCTGGTACGCGGGATAGGAGTAGAACCACTGCGCATCGTAAGGAGATTTAACCGAGTGCAGAGCATAGAGCTGCGATGGGCTGGCAATGGGGAGCGGCGTGAAGAGCACTGCTTGCAAAAGTTGGAATACGGCAAGGTTGGCGCCGATGCCGAGAGCTAATGTAACGATGACGGTTAGCGAGAATCCGAGCTTCCTGCGTATCTGGCGGAGTGCGTAACGAACGATCATTTCGGATGGAACTCCATCTCAGTGCTGCATCAAGTATGGTGTCAAGGGCGGTGATTCGCAATCCTTGCGGCCGACACAGTCGAGGGAGGTACCTCGACGGCAACGATGATCAAGCTGCTTTCTCATCGCTTTCGGCGCCGGTAGAATGCTTCCACTCTGCTGATTTGGAGAAAGGTTTTTTATGCCAACCAAGGTTATCGTCACCACCGACCCCGGACAGGATGAGGCGGCGGCCATCATGATGATGCTGGCCGCGCCCGAGTCCTTCGAGATTCTCGGCTTTGTGGCCACCGCCGGCAACATCGGACTCGATCATACCGTCCTCAACACGCTCAAGATTCTGGAGCTCGCCGGGCGCGCGGATATTCCCGTTTTCGCGGGGTGTCCACGGCCGATCGTGAAGGAGCTGGTGATTGCCGATCATGTTCACGGCCCTACCGGCCTGGATGGTCACGACCTGCCCGTGCCCAAGACCAAGGTACAGAAGCAGCACGGGGTGGAATTCATTGTGGAGACGCTTCGCTCCGCGCCACCCGGGGAAGTGCATATTGTTTCCCTGTCGCCCATGACCAATCTCGCGCTGGCCCTGGTGCAAGCGCCCGAAATCGCGGAGCGGATCGGCGGCATTGTGATGATGGCGGGCGCGTATTTTGAGTGCGGCAATATCACTCCGTCGGCCGAGTTCAATGTGTATGTCGACCCCGAGGCGGCGGACATCGTGCTGCGATGCGGCGCTCCGATCACCATGCTGCCGCTCGACGTGACCCACAAGATGCTCAGCACACGGGAGAGGCTCAACCGCATGCGCGCCGTGGGCACCAAGTGCGCCATCGCCATCGCCGATATGTTGACGTTCTCCGAGGCATTCGACCTGAAGAAATATGGATGGAATGGCGCCCCCTTGCACGGCCCTTGCGTGCCCGCCTACATGCTGCGGCCGGAGCTGTTTTCCGGCAGGAAAATCAATGTCAGCGTGCAGTGTGGAGACGGGCTGACTGCCGGCGCATCCGTCGCCGACTGGTGGCGGATCACCAATCGGCCGCGCAACGTCACCTATATCCGGGATGGAAACTCAGATGGCTATTACGACCTCATCTGTGAGTTGTACGCGCGGCTGCCATAGGCGGCCGTCTTATTCACCTGGCGAGGAGGCCTGGAGCTGATAGTCTTTCTCGTCTTCGCCGGAACCGGGCTGAAGCCGCGCCAACACCCGCATCGTTAACAAATAGCCGGTGCCCGTGATCAGGGGCACGATCACTGCGGGGAGAGCGGCAGTCGGCAAGAGGTAATAGACGCCGCCTCCCAGGAAGCACCAGAGAATCGCGGTCACGTTCACGCCATGCCAGTAGTGATAAATGCCCTTGGGGTCAAAGAGCGCGGCGACGTCGATGCGCATCCGCTCCACAAACAGATAGTGGAAGATCAGCACCCCTGCGACCGGTGCAAACAAGTTACCCAGCGCGGTGGTCAACGGAACCAGGCGTACCAGAAGCACAGGCAACGCGGATAGCCCGGTACTGACGACGCCAACAAAGAGCGTGTTCCAAAAACGCCCCGGTCCCTCGAACATGTTGGAGAGGGAAAGGCCGCCCGTGTAGAGGTTCATCACATTGATCGTGCTTTCGTCGAGCGCGATCACAATGAGCAAAACAACCATCGTGACCCAATGTGGATCCACCACCGCCGCCAGCGAAAAAGGATTCGCTTGCCGCCCAAGTGAAGCGGCGGCCCCATAGGCGCCGAGCGACACTGACAATGCTGTGGCCAGGCCGCCGGCCAGCATGGTGCCCCACCACATGTCTTTACGGCTGCGCGTGTAGCGGCAGAAGTCGGCCGCATCGGTAATCATGGTGAGCCACGATGCCGTCATGCTATTCAGCCACACAGCAGCCACCAGGTAGGCCCAGCCATTCCGCGCATGAAAGTGAAGCACCGCGACTGGCCGATAACTCGCGCCCGGCCCGTGGGCCAGGATAAAAAAGAGATACACGATGCCGGCAACTTTGACCGGAAGCGTGAAGCGCGAGATCAGCTTTAGCCATTGATAGCCAACCAGGGCCAGAACCACCTGCACGCTGGCCAGGATAAGGCCGGCGCGCACTACGGAATAATGGCGGCCGGTCCACTGGTGCGCGACGGCGACAAACACCGTCGCGCCCACAATGGTTTGCATAGCGAACCAGTACGCCGAGGCAATCGTGCGCATGATCGAGGGCAGCCACTTCGCCCCCCGGATGCCGAAGACCATGCGGCATGCAACCTGCCCCGTGATCCCATAGTCCACCCCAACGGTGGCCATGACGATGTACGCCGAAAAAGCAATGAGTATCCCGAGTGTGCTGGTAAGAATGGTGGCCCAGAAAGAAAGGCCGGAAGCCACGGCCAATCCACCGATCAGAATCGTCCCCGGATTGACCAGGAAATTGCTGACCAGGAGGAAGAGATCCGGCCAGCGCACCGTCTTGAGCGCCTCTGGAATCGGCTCGATGCCGTAGGCCTCGATGGCGCCAGAGTGGGGGGTAGTGACGGCTTCAGTAGGCTCCATTCAGCGTCGCTCCAATCTGTATATCAATACGGATGGTCATCGAGCCCCCGGATTTCCTGTGGTGCTAGACGGCGCCGGCCAAATTCATGCGCCTTTCCTCACAGAAAGGCGCACACGCTGCTTTGTTTGGTGTAACGTGCAGGAAATCCGGGTCGAGGATGTCATCGGCCTTTGTTTGCTGCTCAAGCTTCACCGCTGTAAATCAGATTCGCATGGCCGCCTTCCTGCCAGGTATATATCTCCCACAAATTCTCTTCCGGGTCAGTGAAATAGCAGGCATAGGCGTTCCAGGGATACGCCCGTGGTTCGACCAAAAAAGGAACACCCCGCGCCGAGAGCTCTTGATGCATCGCCCGCACCCGCTCGCTGCTTTCCACCTGGACAGCCGCCATGGTGCGCCAGCCACTCCTCTGCGCAGGCCCCGGCGGCAGATGCAAGTGGGTCTGCATATGATCCACCTGCCACAGGGCGAGGGTTACTCCGGCCGTGAAAAAGTCAGCGAAGCCCGGCGCCAGGCGGCGCAGCTTGAAACCCACCCGGTCGCGATAGAACTCGATAGCGCGGTCGAGGTCCTTGACCAGCAAGCAGAAGTCGCTGATCGAAATGCGGCCCTCAGGTTCACCCATGAGTTGGCATGGAAGTGCTTACCCCGGCGCGAATGCCAGTGGGCCAACGGCCGGTCACTGTCTTGACGTGGGTGTAGAAGCGGACACCTTCCATTCCATGCACGTTATGGTCACCAAAGAGCGAGCGCTTCCAGCCGCCAAAGCTGTGAAACGCCATGGGTACAGGGATAGGCACATTGATGCCGACCATGCCCACCTTCACCTGGTTGGCAAAGGCGCGCGCGGTGTCTCCGTCGCGCGTAAAAATGCAGGTGCCGTTGCCAAATTCGTGATCGTTCACCAGGTCCAGAGCCTGCTGAAAGCGGGACACGTGCAGCACCGAGAGGACAGGCCCAAAGATCTCTTCGCGATAGATGCGCATCTCCGGCTTGACGTTATCGAAGATGCAGGGCGCGAGGAAGAAGCCATTGCCTTTCGGCAGCGTCTCCTTGGTGTGCGCATCGACCAGGAGTTCCGCACCCTCCTTAACTCCCAGCTCCACGTAACCGGCGACCTTGTCGCGGTGCACTCCGGTGATCAGCGGACCCATCTCGGCGCCGGCCGCGGTGCCATCGGCGACCTTGAGTTTGGCCATGCGCTCGCGCATGCGTGTGAGCAGGGCTTCCGCGGTGCCCTCTCCCACCGCGATGGCGACCGAGATCGCCATGCAGCGCTCGCCCGCGGAACCAAAGGCCGCGCCGGTGAGCGCGTCGGCAGCCTGATCCATGTCCGCATCGGGCATAACCACCATGTGGTTCTTCGCCCCGCCCAGGGCCTGCACCCGCTTGCCGGCCTGGGTCCCGCGGCGGTAGACGTACTCCGCCACCGGGGTGGAACCGACAAAGCTGACCGCTTGAATACCCTTGTGGTCGAGGATGGCATCCACTACGCGCTTGTCTCCGTGGACGACGTTAAACACGCCATCCGGCAACCCGGCCTCCTTGAGCAGCTCGGCGAGGACAAGAGAAGCCGAAGGATCGCGCTCGCTGGGCTTGAGAATGAAACAATTTCCGGTTGCGATGGCTATAGGCAGCATCCACAGCGGGACCATGGCAGGGAAGTTGAAAGGCGTGATGCCGGCCACAACGCCCAATGGTTGCCGGAAAGACCAGCTATCGATGCCGGTGCCCACCTGCTCGGTGAATTCGCCCTTGAGCAGATGAGGAATGCCGGTGGCAAACTCCACTACTTCGAGCCCACGGGTCACCTCCCCGCGGGCGTCGTCCATGACTTTGCCGTGCTCCGAGGTGATGACGGCGGCCAGGCGGTCCGTGTTCTTCTCCAGTAAATCGCGAAAACGAAAGAGCACGCGGGCGCGGCGCAGCGGCGGCAGGTTTGACCATTCAGGAAACGCCGCCGTGGCGGAAGCAATCGCCTGCTCCAGTTCCACCGTTCCATCCAGGGGCACGCGGCGCGTCACCGCACCGGTGGCCGGATTGAAGACGTCGGCAAAGGACTTCGACTGACCGCTCACTGTCTTGCCGCCAATCCAATGGGGAATGCTCTCTAGCGACTTGGTAGCATCCGTCTTCTGTTCCGTGGTGGCGATAGTGGCCATGAGTGTTTTCCTCTCGCGTGCGCTTAATGATGATAACTCCAATCCTCGCGGGGGAACTTCCCGGTTCCCCATGGAACTATCGCGTCGCAAACCATGCTGTTGAGGGTCGAAGGGAGAGATCCCGGGTTGGGTTCGACAACAAAATGGCTTAGCCTCAAATGCAATGAAGCCAGTCGCCTCACGAAAGATTCTCATCGATACCGACACTGCATCCGATGACGCCGTGGCCCTCATCATGGCGCTCCGCTCCCCAGAAGTAGAGGTGTTAGCAATCACCAGCGTCGGCGGCAACGTCCCCGTAGACCAGGCAACGCAGAACGCCCTCTACACTGCCGAGCTTTGCGCTTCCACTGTTCCCATCTTCAGCGGCGCCGCCACGCCCCTGATCCGGCCACTCGAAGACGCCATCTGGTTTCATGGGCGGGATGGCCTGGGTGACCAGGGCTATCGGCCAGTGACGCGCACCGCCGAATCCGGGTTCGCGGTGGACGCGATGGTGCGCATCGTCGAAGCCAATCCGGGCATCGAGCTCATCACCCTCGGGCCGCTGACAAACTTGGCGCTGGCAATACAGCAGTGGCCGCAACTGGCCGCCAACGTGAGCCGCTGCGTCGTGATGGGCGGGGCGCCCTGTTGCGAGGGCAATGTGACCCCAGCCGGGGAGTATAACTTCTGGGTGGACCCGGAGGCTGCGCGAGTCGTGCTGCGCTCGCAGCTCCCCATCGAACTGGTGGGCTGGCAGCTTTCGCGGGGTGCGGCGGTGGTGAACGGCGGGGAGAAGAAAGAGATTCTGGCGCTGCGCACCACCTTCGCAGAATTCGCCATCCAATCGAACGGGATTGCCGCCAAGGCTTATCACACCCAAACCGGGGAAGAGGGTATCGCCCTTCCTGACCCTACGGCGATGGCAATTCTGCTCCATCCCGCGCTGGCGCTCGTATCCTCAACGCACTACATGGATGTCCAGGTCGATAGCGGCATCACGCGTGGGATGACCGTGATCGATCGGCTGGGCGTGGCGGAGGATGCCAGAAACCGCGCCGTCTGGAAAGACGTCCTCACGCACGCACGCAAACACACGGTCATCTGGGAGATGGACATTCCCGGATGGAAGCAGGCCCTCCTGCGGGCCTTGCGCTGAGATGGCCCGGAACGTCATCTTCGACACCGACCCGTCGCCGGACGACGCGGTGGCCTTTCTGGCCGCCCTTGCATCGCCCGAGGATCTGCGCGTGCTGGCGATCACCACCGTCGCCGGGAACGTTCCCCTCGAGCTCACATCGAAGAACGCACGCAAGGCGCTCGAACTGGCCAAGCGAAGCGACATCCCTGTCTATGCTGGGGCCGCGACGCCGCTGCTGCGGCCACTAGTCACCGCCGAGCATGTGCATGGACGCACGGGTTTCGATGGATATGACTTGCCCGAACCGCAAACACCGCTGCGCGATGGATTTGCTCCCCAGATCATCGTCGATCTGGTCATGTCGCGGCCGGCCCACGACGTGACGCTTTGCTGTCTCGCGCCCTTAACCAACGTGGCGTTAGCCATGGCGCGGGAGCCGCGATTGGCCGCGCACCTGGCCGGTATTGTGCTGATGGGCGGCGCCATGTCTGAGGCAGGCAACATCACTGCATCCGCGGAGTTCAATTTCTACGTCGACCCCGAGGCCGCGGCGCGGGTCTTCTCGAGCGGCGCGGCGATTACCATGATTCCGCTCGACTGCACCCACCAGGCTCTAATCACCGATGAGCGCCTGCAAATGCTGCGCGCTGCCGGAACGCCGGTGGGTACGGCCTTCTATCATCTCTTGGAGTGGAACAAGCGCTTCGATCGTGCCAAGTATGGATGGGCCGGCGGTCCGCTGCACGACGCGACCGTCACTGCATACCTTCTGTCACCGCAATTGTTCTTGGGCCGCCGCGTTCGCGTGGATATCGAATGCGTAAGCCCCCTGACCTTAGGCGCCAGCGTGGTGGATTGGTGGAGCGTGAGCGGAAAGCCCGCGAACGCCCTGGTGTTGCGCAGTATCGATGCCGAGGCCTACTTCCAATTAGTCTTCGCAAGGCTCCTGCGGCTCTAATTCGGCAGCCCCGTTTATCTGCGCCGCACCCAACCCGACTCAGCCCCACTGGGGCCTGTCCCTCTCTCCCAGACAAAGGACGGGTGCCCCATATCTCGCTCGTTTTTCGCGAGATGTGGGATTCCACGGCTCTTTCCTTCTGAGTCTCGAATCATCCGATGAACCCCGTAGCAGGTCCGGCGGTTTCCAGTCGCGCCGTTATTGATGAGGAGGAGTCGTCCTGTTCGGCTGGGGCAAGGAGCGCAGTGAGTTCGGCGCCGTCACCAGTTTTTGCAGCAGGGCGACAGGCAGGGTAGCCGTCACCACCGCCCGGTCATCCTTGTGCTCGATGTTGGCGGAATTGAGCAGGTCGCGTATATCGGCATTGGTCATCGCCGAGGGCAGATTGTTCTCCGCCGCGCGGCCGATGGCGACCATGGTATTCAGTGCGTCGGATGAGACGGTGGCGGCCAATTCGGTCGGGGCAATTTCTTCGATTCTGAGGTGCAAGGCGCCCCCCCAACGCAATGAGCCGATGAACGTGGTGTTGAGCGCTACAGGAAAATGAAAGCCCATAATGCTGATGCCATCGCTCTTGAGCGGCACGCTGATTTTTCCAATACCCCAGGCGACAGAGAGCAACGGGACCTCGGCGTAATGATCGGTCAGCAGAGAAGAGCCGGAAAAGGGCAGCGCCGAGGTGCGATAGCGGTCCAGCATGGAGTGGATCTGTTCCGGCGTGGGCGTATTGGAGGCGGCCACCATGTCATAGCCCAGCAGGGCTACCCGCACCGTGCGTCCGTTGCTGGGGATGTCGTAGATGGTATGTCCGGCATATTCTTCGGTTTGTGCAGCGATCGACCCCAGGTAAGTACTGAGGCGCTTCCTGTCGAGGTGGCCGAGAAAGATCTCGGAGTACGCCACCGCCCCATTCGGGCCCAGTGGATTGGGCATGCGATGGAGGGCGAAGGCCACCTCGTCCAGATCGCGTTCGAATTCGAAGCCGGTGGCGTCGATAAACGCTTGATACTGTGGGTCGTGGGGCACCTGGTGCTGGTCGAAGTGGGTATAGGCGCGCAGCGGCCGCAGGTTGAAATAGAGAATGCAGTCAGATTCCGGAAGCAGCCTGGCGGCCTCGGGCGGGGCGTTGCGTCGCAGGTATGCAGCCAGCGCCACCAGCAGGAGAACGAGCAAAACAATGATGATGGTCGCCTTGGTGCGCCTGGGCATGCGGGGTACGGTTTACCACCCTCATCGATCGAAGAATGATAGCATCCGGTTCTGCCAGTAGGGTGATCGGCGAGTCGGCCTAAACTGGGCGCCAATGGACCATGCGGCAAATTGCGGAGCCGTTCCGCCCTGTGGTAACCTTGGCAATTGTGAACCTGCTGCGAGACCGGTTCCAAGGTCTTGTTTTTAGGGCGGGAGACACGGTTGTTCGGGCTGGCGTAGCTCAGCTGGTAGAGCATCTGATTTGTAATCAGACGGTCGGGGGTTCAAGTCCCTTCGCCAGCTCCAGAGTTTCGTTTCGCCGGTAGAGTTAGGTATCCCGCCGCAATCATTCCCCACTGACGGTATATTTCCTTTGAGCTGGCTGCGCGGGAAAGCGTCTGCGGAATGGGTTCGTGTGGATGATCTCCGGCGTCGCGGCGATTTTTTGTCAGATGGGGGCGTGTTCGCCCTGGTCTGCGATGTGCACAGGTGGCCGAGCGGTTAATGGCAGCAGACTGTAAATCTGCCGCTCCTTGGAGCTACGGAGGTTCGAATCCTCCCCTGTGCACCATGGCTTGCAATGCTGGGGTGGGAAATTGGACGAAGCCGGACCAGTGCACGTGGAAACCGGGCCACGTTCGGCGAGGCGTAAGTGGATTGCGTTGGGGTTGCTCGTAGCCCTCGCAGTCTTGGCGGTGAAAACGATCGACCCCGGCAGGGTACGCTTGGTGGTATTACTGTTGCTGGGTTTTTTCGCGCTGCGGGTCGTGTTGACGGCCTCCGCTTCGCGATAGCATGGGTTAGGGTTAAGGGCTGATGTAGCTCAGTCGGTAGAGCACTCCCTTGGTAAGGGAGAGGTCACCGGTTCAATCCCGGTCATCAGCTCCAGAGTTTGTAGTGGGCATGTAGTTGGGCAGAGCGGAAGTTCAACCGCAACGGCGCTTCTAAGCATCAGCTCCAGAGTTTGTAGTGGGCATGTAGTTGGGCAGAGCGGAAGTTCAACCGCAACGGCGCTTCTAAGCATCAGCTCCAGAGTTTGTAGTGGGCATGTAGTTGGGCAGAGCAGAACCTCAACTGTAGGGGAGCCTGTAAGCGTTAGCTCCTGATCTAGGTCAACCCGGAAGGGCCCGGCTTTAGCCGTGCCGCCAAGGTCAGCCGCATACACGGGCTTTGCAGGCTGGGAAAACGAATGTTTTGTATCAGGGCACGACTTTAGTCGGGCCGTAAACGATTGAGAATACGTCGGGCTTTAGCCCCTGAGGTGTTACTTTCCGGTCCGGTGCAGACTGTTTCGCCCTGAGATACGTGTTTTTGGAGTTGGCGGGAGTAACTCAGTGGTAGAGTCACAGCCTTCCAAGCTGTTGGTCGCGGGTTCGATTCCCGTCTCCCGCTCCAAACTTTTTTTGTGTGAGAGCCTCCGAAATGTTTGTGCAGACAGTCTTACCGGTTGAGGATGAGGTGCACTTCGCTGCCGTCAAGGCATCGCTTGAGCCCTTGTTCAACTCCGGCAATGTCGCCGGATTTTTAAAGCGGGTGCAGCGATCCAAGCTGCGGGTGCGGGATTTCGAGGGCTTGCTGCGGCGTGGGCTGTTAGGCGCGACCACTGCCGAGGCTTACCAGGCACTGGGCAATTCCGACCGCGGCCAGGCGCGTGAGCTGTATCTTTCACTGGTAGAGAAAGTTGCGCCGGAGCTGCGCAGCAGGTTTTTAAAGGTATATGCCTACTACTGAGTTGGCGATCCCCGTGGCGCGGGAAAGCACGTATATCGTGGTCTGGGAGTTCCAGGTCAAGAAGGAGTGTCAGGCGGAGTTTATGGCGGCCTACGGGCCGGACGGGGAGTGGGCCCGCCTCTTCCGTCGCTCGCCGGAGTTTCTGGGGGTAGAGCTGCTGGGCAGCGTAGACAATGCCACCCGCTTCTTCACCCTCGACCATTGGAGTTCGGCTACAGGATTGGATTCGTTTCTGGCCAGCAATGCAACTGCGTACGACGTTCTGGACCGGCGCTTTACCGGTCTTACGGTGTGGGAGCGACGGATTGGCGGCTTTCCTTCCGAGGCTTAACGGGGAGCAGCTCCAGCCAGTAAGCACGAAGGGCACGGCTGGTGGGTACGGGCTTTAGCCCGTACACCGAGCTGAGTTAGCGAAGGGCACGGCTTTTAGCCGTGCCATATCGGGCTGAGTGAATGAGGGGCTTTAGCCCTGGCGACGGAGCCTACCGGTTCAGAAGTGAGTCCCGAAAGGGACGGCTGAGAGTAGCCCACGACGTAGTCCTGGGTAGGAATGGAAAACCCGATCAGTCCCGAAAGGGACGGCTGAAAATGCCCCAGGAAGTAGTCCTGGGGTTTCAGCGGAATTTGTAGAGTTTTTTGATTTAAGCAGGTAGAGAGGGACGAGATGGCGAAGGAGAAGTTTGACCGGTCCAAGCCGCACGTGAACGTGGGGACGATTGGGCACATTGATCACGGCAAGACGACGCTGACGGCGGCAATCACCAAGGTATTGTCGAAGCACAATCCGAAGATCCAGTTTCGTTCGTTTGATTCGATTGACAATGCGCCTGAGGAGCGGGAGCGGGGCATTACGATTGCCACCGCGCACGTGGAGTACGAGACGGCCAACCGTCACTACGCCCACGTGGACTGCCCGGGCCACGCCGACTACATCAAGAACATGATCACCGGCGCGGCGCAGATGGACGGAGCGATCCTGGTGGTGGCGGCGACCGATGGTCCCATGCCCCAAACCAAGGAGCACGTGCTGCTCGCCCGCCAGGTAGGGGTGCCCTACATCGTAGTCTTCCTGAACAAGTGCGACGCGGTGGAAGACGAGGAGCTGACCGATCTGGTGGAGATGGAAGTCCGGGAGCTCTTGTCGAAGTACAACTTCCCTGGGGACGATGTGCCGGTGATTCGCGGCTCGGCCTTGGGCGGTTTGAACGGCGAAGCGCAATGGGAAGCCAAGATTGACGAGTTGATGGATGCGGTAGACAAGAACGTACCCTTGCCGGCGCGCGCCATTGACCAGCCCTTCCTGATGCCGATTGAGGACATTTTCTCCATTTCCGGCCGCGGCACGGTAGTGACGGGCAGGATCGAGCGGGGCAAGATCAAGGTAGGCGAAGAGGCGGAGATCGTCGGTTTCCGGGAAACCCGCAAGACGGTGGTCACCGGGGTCGAGATGTTCAAAAAGCAGCTGGATGAAGGACTTGCCGGGGACAACGCGGGTCTCTTGCTGCGCGGTATTGCCAAGGAAGACGTGGAGCGCGGGATGGTCCTGGCCAAGCCCGGCTCGATCACGCCGCACACCAAGTTCAAGGGCGAGATTTACGTGTTGAGCAAGGAAGAGGGCGGCCGTCACACGCCATTCTTTAATGGCTACCGGCCGCAGTTCTACTTCCGGACAACGGACGTGACCGGGACGGCGAAGCTGCCGGAAGGCACGGAAATGGTGATGCCTGGGGACAATGTGCAGTTGGAGATTGAGCTGCACACCCCGGTGGCGATGGAAAAGGGTCTGCGTTTCGCCATCCGCGAGGGTGGGCGCACGGTAGGCGCCGGTACCATCACCGAAATCATCAAGTAAGGGTGGCTCATTCAAGCCCTTTTGCCTGTCCCGGCGTGCCGTGGAGGGGCTTGAGTGGGATAACAAATGCCCTTTCCCGGGGTTTTTCGGCTAAAAGGGCGGGGCAGTTTCCAAGGTAGCGAATTTCAGGGGCGTGCATCGCCCCGGAATCGGTTAGGATAGACTAATGCGTGAAATAATTACCCTACAGTGTCCGGAATGCAAGGAGCGCAATTACTCGACGACCAAGAACAAGAAGACGACCACCGGTCGGCTTGAGTTCTCCAAGTTCTGCAATCGCTGCCGCAAGCATACCCCGCACAAAGAAACAAAATAGCTCGGTGTTTGTTGGAAGCAACAACTGATTTTTTTTGCTGCCTCTGGCTCCTTGGTACGGCTCGCTGTGATACGACATCGGTCAGGATCCCTTCACGACAGTATTATTGTCTGAAGCCGCCTGGTGGCTCGAGAGAGCCCACGAGAAAGCTCATGAACCTTTGGCGGAGCGTTGCCGTTTAGGTGTTGGCAGAGATGCAGCAATTTGAGGGGCGTAAGCTCAACGGTTAAACTGTCGGTCTCCAAAACCGAACTTGGGGGTTCGAATCCCTCCGCCCCTGCCAGTTCGTGAGTAGTTACCCCATGTGGCTAGGCGAGTGAGCCTGGGGAAGAAGGAAGCATTATGGCGAAGTCAACCACCGTGGTTCGCGATGACAAGCAGAGCCCACAGCCGGAGAAAGCTGTGATCAAGGCAAAAGTTGCGGACAAGTTGGCGGAACGAGGTCAAGAGGGTCCTGGGCAAGGCAACCAGCTCACCGGGATGTTTACCAGGACTGCGGATTTCCTGAGGGATGTGCGCAGCGAGATGCGCAAGGTAGTCACGCCGTCGCGGGAGGAAGTGCGGACCACGACGACGGTGGTGATTGTTACCGTGTTTGCCTTCGCTGCCTATTTCTATGTCGTGGACGCGGTACTGAGCCGTGTGATCCAGTCGTTGCTTCACTGGTTGGGCGGGGTACAGTAAGTGCTGAAAGAGAAACTAGAGAAAACGATGACGGAAGAAACAAACCCCGAGACTCCGCACCTCAACCCTGAGGAAGGGCTCACCCCGTCTGCCAACGAGCGTTTCAAGTGGTACATCATTCACGCCTATTCGGGCTTCGAGCGCAAGGTGAAGGAGTCCATTGAGGGCCGGGTCCAGGCCTTCGGCCTGCAAAACAGGATTGGCCGGGTAATGATCCCGACCGAACCCGTAACCGAGGTCTTCAACGGCAAAAAGCGTACCGTCGAACGGGTCTTTTTGCCTGGTTATGTGCTGGTGGAGATGGACCTGGACAACGATCTGTGGCACGTGATGAAGAACACGCCGCGGGTAACCGGTTTTCTGGGCACCGGAGACAAGCCGGTCGCCTTGAGCGAGCAAGAGGTGAGCTCGATCCTCTTCCGTACCGATGTTTCCAAAGACAAGCCGCGGATGAAGATCAAGTTCGAGAAGAACGAATCGGTCCGCATCACCGATGGTCCCTTCGCCAATTTCAATGGGGTAGTTGACGAGGTCAACGAGGATCGCGAAACGCTGAAGGTGATGGTCACGATCTTTGGGCGGTCGACGCCGGTCGAACTCGAGTTCGGCAAAGTCGAAAAAGTGGTTTAGTGAAAGGTTATTCAGAATGCCTCCAGTTAAGAAAGTACAGACCCAGGTAAAGCTGCAGATTGAAGCCGGCAAGGCGACTCCGGCGCCCCCGGTCGGCCCGGCGTTAGGCCAGGCGCAGGTCAATATCATGGAGTTCTGCAAGCAATTCAACGCGCGGACCCAAAACAAGGATATGGCGGGCCTGATCATCCCCGTGGTGATCACGGTGTACGTAGACCGCACCTTCACCTTTGTGACCAAGACGCCTCCGGCGGCGGTCCTGCTGAAGAAAGCCGCGAATCTGGCCAAGGGCTCAGGCACACCGAACAAAGACAAGGTAGGCACGGTAAGCGAGAAACAGGTGCTGGAGATTGCCAAGCAAAAGATGCCCGACCTGAACACCGTCTCCGTCGAATCCGCGGTGAAGAGCATCAAGGGAACCGCAAGGTCCATGGGGATCGAAATCACAGCTTAAGGCGGACCGCAGGTCCCTCCACTACGCTACGCTCCGGTCGGGATGACAAATTTGTTTGGGATTAAAGCCGAGCGTTCCCAAGCAAAACTGTCATCCCGACCGAAGCGCAGCGTAGTGGAGGGACCTGCGGTTTATCTCCCCTTTAGCAGAAAAAATTATGAGATAATCAAAAATGCGTCTCGACCACCAGGCAGACGCAGGTCAACGGTCGCGCAACTAGCAATCGCGGCCCACACCACGGCGGGACGGCAGCAAGGTCCAGGGCGGTGGAAGACAGAGGAAGCATGGCAAAGAAACTCAGCAAAAACATGGCGAAGGTGCGCGCCCAGGTAGAAGACCGGCCGTACTCGCTGCAGGACGCAGTTCCGCTACTCAAAAAAGTTCAATATGCGAAGTTCGACGAGACCGTCGACCTTACCCTGCGTCTGGGCGTAGACCCTAAGCACGCCGATCAGATGGTACGCGGAACCGTCGTGTTGCCGCACGGGTTAGGCAAAACCAAGCGGGTAGCGGTGATCGCCTCCGGAGACCGCATGCGCGAGGCGGAAGCAGCAGGCGCCGACATCGTCGGCGGCGAAGACATGGTAGAGAAGATCCAAAAGGAAAGCTGGACGGATTTCGACGCCCTGATCGCCACCCCGGACATGATGAAGTCCGTCGGCCGGTTGGGCAAGGTGCTTGGCCCCCGCGGCCTGATGCCGAATCCCAAGACCGGCACCGTCACCAACGACGTGGCCGCAGCGATCCGCGAGATCAAGGCTGGTAAGGTCGAGTTTCGTACCGATAAGACAGCCTTGGTGCATGTCCCGGTGGGCAAGCTCTCCTTTCCGCCGCAAAAGCTGATCGACAACGCGACCACGGTCATCAACAGCGTTGTCCGGGCCAAGCCGTCGGCAGCGAAGGGCAAATACATTCGGGGCATTACGCTCAGCTCGACCATGGGGCCCGGGATCCCGCTCAACAGCGAGATCGCCGAGGCGGCCGCTAAGCCCTAACACGAAGTTAGATTACGGATTTCATCCTGTTCTACTTGGCGCCGGCTTAGCCGCGCAGACCCCGCCGCAATAACGGCGAGGCGGGATAAAAGGCTGGTTTTATGGCACTTACGAAGGCGAAGAAGGCAGTACAGATCGATCATCTTGCGCACGAGCTGGAAGGCTCGACCAGCGCCATTGTGGGCACCTTTGCCAAGCTCACCGTCTCCCAGGACTACGAGCTCCGCAAGGTGGTTCGGAACGCAGGCGGCCGTTACCGGGTGCTCAAGAACAAGCTGGCAGCCCGGGCGTCCAAGGGGACCAAGGTAGAGCAGGCGTTGCAGGGGCTGAAGGGCGTTTCCTCGGTGGCCTATACCAGCGGCGATCCAGTGATTCTGGCGAAGGCCCTCTCCACCTGGATGCAGGAGAACGCTGAGTTCACCTTCAAGCTGGGCATTGTCGACGGGCATGTCATCACGGTTGAAGAAGTGAAGCAGCTGGCGACGATGCCGTCCAAAGAAGCGATCTTTGCCAAGCTGTTATTCCTCATCAATGCTCCGGCCCAGCGTCTGGCGACTGTCATCAACGCTACCGGCCGCGATATCGCGGTGGTGATCAACCAGGCCGTCGAGCAAGGAAAGTTCACCGCCGCCGCGGAGCCCAGCAAGCCGCCAGTCGCGGAAGCCGCGCCGGCCGCGGCAGCGCCCGAGGTGGCAGCAGTGGCCGAGACAGCTCCCGTAGCAGCAGCTCCGGTGGCTGAGACAACGGCACCCGAGGCAGAGGCAGCCGGGACAGGCGAAGATTCGCAGACGGCAGCCGCGGCAACGGAACCGCCGGTTGAGGGGGCAGCCGTGGCAACGCCCGAGGTGGCAGCAGTGACCGAAACGGCTCCCGTAGCACCGGCTCCGGTGGCTGAGACAACGGCACCCGAGGCAGAGGCCGCCGGAACGGGCGAAGATTCGCAGACAGCAGCCGCGGCAACGGAACCGCCTGTCGAGGGCTAAGTTGTTGAAGAGGAAGGCCGTTACAGGCTGCAGAAAACGCTGTTTTGTATCAGGGCGCGACTTTAGCCATGCCGTAAAGGGTTGAGAATACATCGAGCTGTACCGGCTAGGGGAAAGCTCATGCTTTGTGTCAGGGCACGACTTTAGCCATGCCGTAAAGGGGTTGAGAATACGTTGGGCTTTAGCCCCTGGGTGTTGCTTTTAACTCCTCGAGGGCGGCGGGATTTTTTAGAAACTGCGAAGGGATGCTTGGTCTGGGCATATCGGAAACCTTGGCAGGGCGCAGTAGTGACAAGTAAGTACAGGTGAACGTTACCAAAGTTTTGTTCCAGTGGAGAGAAAAATGGCGGATTTGCAGCAGTTAGAAGATCAGATCGTAAGCTTGAGCCTGTTGGACGCGGCGGCTCTGGTAAAGAAGCTTGAAGAGCGCCTCGGTGTCTCGGCGGCAGCCGCAGCCCCGGTGGCCGTAGCGGGTGCTGGAGGCGGCGCTGCCGTCGCTGCGCCGGTTGAAGAGAAGACCGAGTTCACCGTCATCCTCAAGGATGCCGGTGCCAACAAAATCAATACCATCAAGGCAGTGCGGGAAGTCACCTCCCTCGGTCTGAAGGAAGCCAAAGACCTGGTCGATGGCGCCCCTAAGCCGCTGAAGGAGAACGTCAGCAAGGAAGAAGCCGAGACTGTCCGTAAGAAGTTCGAGGGCGTGGCTACCGTTGAAGTCAAGTAAAAAGTCGAATTAATTGGATTAGCAAGTTGCGTGCCAAAGCAGGACGCGCTATGATTATTTTTAGCGCGTCTCTGCCAGGCATATGCTTGTTACCTGACCGAGCGGTTCTTTGCATGCGATTCTCAGTTAGAGATGGCAATCACTCGTATGCGATCTACTATCCCGGTGTATTCTGCACCGGCACACACCTGCGAAATGGGCGGCGGACATCGTGGTGTGGTGAACGATCTGCTGTAGGGCGGCGCACACGCGGCGTATTGGTATCAGCGGGATTCGAAAATTCTCATCTTGTCAAGTGCACAATTCGGTTGTGACGCTCGTGGGTAGCACTGTCCCCTCGAGCAGTTGGCGTCTCACCGCGCTGCGCTCTTGCCTGCCTGGCAAACCTCCGCTGATGTCAGTCGCTTTAAGGCCCTCACCTGCCGCCCAAGGGCCACCGGCAATTAAATCTGACGTTCGCTTGTCAGTCAACGTTGCCTAGCACCTAAAAAGCGCAGTGGGTTTGCCGACACGAGGCGGCGAACACACGTCCAAAGCGCAGCAAAAACGATCTGGGGAACCGCGAGACTCGGCCGGTACCCCAATTTGCAACACCTCGCGTCCCACGAGTCTCAGGAGTGAAGCATGCCGAACGAGCACCGCGCCATTCGTAGCCGTCTCGATTTTTCCAAAATCCCAACCGCTATTCAGATCCCGAACCTGATTGAAGTGCAGCGCCGCTCCTACGAGCGCTTTCTGCAGATGGATAAACTGCCCTCGGAGCGCGAAGACAACGGCCTGCAGTCCGTCTTCGTCTCGGTTTTTCCCATCACCGATTTCCGCAATATCTCACAACTGGACTTTGTGGATTTCTCCATCGGCAACTGGGAGTGCAAGTGCGGTCACCTCAAGGGACTGCATCACCTGCGTACCGCCTGCGTGAATTGCGGCGCCATGGTGATCACCGATCCCTTCCATCCAGGAGAGGTTCTCTGCCAGAAGTGCGGTACCTATAACAAGAACACCCCCGATTTCTGCAACAAGTGCGGCGATCCAGTCGGTCTGCAGTTGAAATATGACCAGGCGGAGTGCGAAGAGCGCGGCATGACCTACTCCGCGCCTCTCAAAGTCACCGTTCGCCTCACCATCTACGATAAAGACCCGGAAACGGGCGCGAAATCCATTCGTGACATTAAAGAACAAGAGGTCTTCTTCGGCGACATTCCGCTGATGACGCAGAATGGCACCTTCATCGTCAACGGCACCGAGCGCGTCATCGTCAGCCAGTTGCACCGCTCCCCCGGCGTCTTCTTTGAAACGGCCAGCAACCGCACCTATTTCCTGGGCAAGATCATCCCCTACCGCGGCTCCTGGGTGGAGTTTGAATATGACCAGAAGAACACCCTCTACGTGCGTATCGACCGCAAGCGCAAGTTCCTGGGCACCATCTTCCTGCGCGCCCTGGGTCTGCGCTCGGACGAAGACATTCTCAAGACCTTCTACCTGGCCGACACCATCAACGTAAAGGATGGCAAGCTTTCCTGGCACGTCAGCGAGGATACGGAGAAGGGAACCCACCTGTTGGGCGCCAAGCCGGCCCACGCAGTCGTGGTCAAGGGCGAAGAGATCGCCCATTCCGGACGCAAGATTACGCCCAGCATCCTCAAAGCGCTGCGCAACCACAAGGTCACCTCGGTAGAGATCGAAACCGCGGAGCTGGATGGTGCGATGACCTTGGCCGACGTGGTCGATACCTCGACCGGCGAGGTCCTGCTCGAGGCCAACCATGAGCTGACGGCGGACAAAATCCACAAGATCACCGAGAGCGGCGTCACCTCGTTCCAGGTCTTCTTCCCCGATCGCGACGATGTGGGCAACATCATCACCAACACTCTTCGCCGCGACTCGGTGCGCAAGCCCGAGGAAGCGCTGATCGAGATCTACCGCAAGCTGCGTCCGGGCGATCCGCCGACCCTCGATACCGCCACCGCGTTGTTCGAAGGCATGTTCTTCGACCCGCGCAAGTATGACTTTTCCCGTGTAGGCCGGCTCAAGTTCAACATCAAGCTCTACGAGTCGCAGGACGCGACCCAGTTGGACAAGCGCACCCTCACCCCGGAAGACTTCTACGGCACCATCCGTTACCTGCTTAAGCTGCGCAAGAACATCGGCGTAGTGGACGACATCGATCACCTCGGCAACCGCCGGGTGCGCGCCGTCGGCGAGCTGATGGAAAACCAGTTCCGCATCGGCCTGGTCCGCATGGAGCGCGCCATCAAGGAAAAGATGAGCGTGTATCAGGAAATGTCGACAGCGATGCCGCATGACCTGATCAACGCCAAGCCGGTCATGGCCGCGATCCGCGAGTTCTTCGGTTCCTCGCAGCTCTCGCAGTTCATGGATCAGACCAACCCGCTCTCTGAGATCACCCACAAGCGGCGGCTCTCCGCCCTTGGGCCGGGCGGTTTGAGCCGCGAGCGTGCGGGCTTCGAAGTGCGCGACGTACATCCAACGCACTACGGCCGCATCTGCCCCATCGAGACCCCGGAAGGTCCGAACATCGGCCTCATCAGCTCGCTGTCGTGCTTTGCCCGCATCAACGAATACGGCTTCATCGAGTCGCCGTATCGCCGGGTGCGTGACGGGCACATCCTCGACTACGTGCAGGTCACGAACGCCGGCGAAAGCGGGCTCCGTGTCGGCGATCCTTTGGAAAAGAAGGAAGCGCTGCGGCTGAACGAGAAGTTGGCCTCCGAGCACAAGCGCGTCATTGAGTTCGATCCCTTCTCCTTCTATCTGTCAGCCTGGGAAGAGGACCGTCACACCATTGCCCAGGCCAACATCGAACTGGATCAGGCCGGCCACATCGTCGACGATCTGGTCAACGCCCGCCGCCAAGGCAACTTTGTGCTGGTGAACCGCGCAGAAGTGGATTACATCGACGTGAGCCCCAAGCAATTGGTCTCGGTCGCTGCTTCGCTGGTGCCTTTCCTCGAGCACGACGACGCCAACCGCGCCTTGATGGGCGCCAACATGCAGCGCCAGTCGGTTCCTCTGCTGGTGGCGGAAGCGCCGCTGGTGGGCACCGGTATGGAAGGCGTGACCGCGCGCGACTCCGGAGCCGTCATTCTGGCCAAGCGCAACGGCATCGTCGATTCGGTCGACTCCGAGCGCATCATCGTTCGCGTGGAAGGTGAGCATCATCCCACCCAGTTGTCCCGCGAAGTCGGTTCGGATATCTATCAGCTGATCAAGTTCAAGCGTTCCAACCAGAACACTTGTATCAATCAGAAGCCCATTGTTCGCCAGGGAGACCGGGTGATCAAGGGGCAGGTGATCGCCGATGGTCCTTGCACCGAGCAGGGCGAGCTGGCACTCGGCCGCAATGTGCTGGTGGCCTTCATGCCGTGGCGCGGTTACAACTTCGAGGACGCGATTCTGATCTCCGAGAAACTGGTCCGCGACGATTACTACACCTCGGTGCATATCGAGGAGTTCGAAATCGAAGCCCGCGACACCAAGCTCGGACCGGAAGAGATCACGCGCGATATTCCCAACGTCTCCGAGTCGGCGCTGCGTGACCTGGACGAAAGCGGAGTCATCCGCATCGGAGCCAAGGTCAAGCACAACGACATCCTGGTCGGCAAGGTAACGCCCAAGGGCGAAACCCAGTTGACTCCGGAAGAGAAGCTGCTGCGCGCCATCTTCGGTGAAAAGGCCGGTGATGTTCGCGACGCCTCGTTGACCTGCCCTCCGGGTATTGAAGGCACCGTGGTTGACGTCCGCATCTTCTCCCGCAAGGGACAGGAGAAGGACGAGCGCGCCAAGCTCATCGAAGGGGAGCAGATTGCCAAGCTCGAAAAGAACCTGGCTGACGAAATCCGCATTCTCACCGACGAGCGCCTGAAGCGCTTGGAATCGATTCTGGGCGGCAAGGAAGTGCTGGCTGACCTGCACGACGAGCGCACTAACAAGCGCCTGATCGTGAAGGAACAGATCATCGATCGCGACACCATCGAGCGCATCTCCACCCGCAACCTGAAGCGTATTCGCTACGCCGACAAAGATCCGCGAGTGAACGAGCAGATCGACGAGATCGAGGAGATGACCTCGCGTCAGATCGATGTGCTGCGCAAGATCACCAACGAGAAGATCGGCAAGCTGCAGAAGGGCGATGAGCTCGCGCCAGGCGTGATCAAGCTGGTCAAGGTCTACATCGCCATGAAGCGCAAGCTGTCGGTGGGCGACAAGATGGCCGGCCGCCACGGGAACAAGGGCGTCATTGCCCGCATTCTTCCCGAGGAGGATATGCCCTATCTGCCCAACGGCACGCCGGTCGAGATTGTTCTCAACCCGCTCGGTGTTCCTTCCCGTATGAACGTGGGTCAGATCCTGGAGACGCATCTGGGTTGGGCCGCACATCAACTGGGCGAGAAGATCGCTGAGGTGGTGCAGCGCAATCACGATGCCAACGAGGTTCGCGCCCTGGTGACGGAGCGTTTCGCCAACACGGCGACGCTGCGCCAACTGCTCGAGCTCGACGACGAGATGCTGTTACGGGTCGCGGCGGGCATGAAGCGCGGCATCTGGTTCGGTACCGCGGTGTTCGACGGCGCCAAGGAAGCAGAGATGAAATCCCTGCTGGCCGCGGCGGAACTACCCAGCTCGGGCAAGACGCCGCTCTTTGACGGCATGACGGGCGAGGAGTTCGAGCAGCCTGCAACGGTAGGGTACATCTACATGCTGAAGCTTTCCCACCTGGTCGACGACAAGATTCACGCCCGTTCGATCGGACCGTATTCGCTTATCACGCAGCAGCCGCTGGGTGGCAAGGCGCAATTCGGCGGACAGCGTTTCGGCGAGATGGAAGTGTGGGCGCTCGAAGCCTACGGCGCTGCCTACATCCTGCAGGAGCTGTTGACTGCCAAGTCCGATGACGTCTATGGCCGCACCAAGATCTACGAGGCCATCGTCAAGGGTGAGGCGGCCATCGAGCCTGGTGTTCCAGAGTCGTTCAACGTGCTGATTCGTGAGCTGCAGTCGCTCTGTCTCGATGTGGAATTGATCAAGCAACCGGAAAAGAGACTTCCGGCGCCGGCTGTCGCAGCGGCGGACTAAGGAAGAAAGCTAAGGGGTCCCGCAACCTCAATGTGCTTTCGAGGTTGCGGGAAACTGGGTTTTGTATCAGGGCACGACTTTAGTCGTGCCGTAAGCGATTCAAAATTTCCAGGGCTTTCGAGGTCGCGGAAAAACTGGGTTTTGTATCAGGGCACGACTTTAGTCGTGCCGTAAGCGATTCAAAATTTCCAGGGCTTTAAAGGTTGCGGAAAAACTCATGTTTTGTATCAGGGCACGACTTTAGTCGTGCCGTAAGCGATGCAAAATTTCAGGGCTTTAGCCCCTGAGTTTTTCCCAGGGTTTCTTAACATCAGATCTGTCCTCAAGCAATCACTCCCGGGGAGGACAGGCCGAGCAAATCATCCCGGGAACGTAGCAACGGCACGCTTCGGAGCTAATGACCTGAAGCAAGGTGCCAAGGAGGGTCGTCTTGTACCGTTCCAGCCCATTTGAACTGACCAGCCCTATTACAGACTTTGATGCCATCCGCATCTCACTCGCCTCACCAGAAAAGATCCGTAGCTGGTCGCATGGCGAAGTGACTAAGCCAGAGACCATCAACTACCGCACCTTCAAGCCGGAGCGCGACGGACTCTTCTGCGCCCGCATCTTTGGCCCTGTGACCGATTGGGAATGCCTGTGCGGCAAATACAAACGCATGAAGCATCGCGGGGTCATCTGCGATAAGTGCGGCGTCGAAGTCACTCTCTCCAAGGTTCGGCGTGAGCGCCTCGGTCATATCGAGCTTGCCTCACCCTGCTCCCATGTGTGGTTCTTCAAGGGACTACCGTCCCGCATCGGCCATCTGCTCGACATCTCCCTGCGTGACCTCGAAAGTGTTCTCTACTTCGAGAGCTACGTAGTGGTCGATCCCGGCGATGCCCCGGTGAAGGAACGCGAAATCATCAAGGACGAAGCCCGCTTCCGCGAGCTCGACACCCAATACCGCCCCACCGGCTTCAAGGGCATGATGGGCGCCGAAGCCATCAAGGAGCTGCTCAAGCGCGTCGTAGTCGACGAGCTGGCGATCGAGCTCCGCGAGCGCATGAAGACCGAGACCTCGCTGCAGAAGCGGCTCAAGTATGCCAAGCGTCTCAAGGTAGTCGAGGCTTTCCGCAAGTCCGGCAATAAGCCACAGTGGATGATTCTTGATGTAATCCCGGTCATTCCCCCGGAACTGCGTCCCCTGGTGCCGTTGGATGGCGGACGTTTCGCGACCTCGGATCTGAACGATCTGTACCGCCGCGTCATCAACCGCAACAACCGCCTCAAGAAGCTGATGGACCTGCATGCGCCTGAAGTGATCGTGCGCAACGAAAAGCGCATGCTTCAGGAAGCAGTGGACGCCCTGTTCGATAACGGCCGTCGCGGCCGTGTGCTGCGCGGCGCCAACAACCGTCCGCTGAAGTCGCTCTCCGATACCCTCAAGGGCAAGCAGGGCCGCTTCCGCCAGAATCTATTGGGCAAGCGCGTCGACTACTCCGGCCGTTCCGTCATCGTGGTCGGTCCCGAGCTCAAGCTGCACCAGTGCGGTCTGCCCAAGAAGATGGCGCTCGAGCTGTTCAAGCCCTTCATCTATCACCGGCTGGAACAGACCGGGCACTGCACGACCATCAAGCAAGCCAAGGAAATGGTCGAAATGCAGGAGCCCATCGTTTGGGACATCCTGGAAGAGGTCATCAAGGACCACCCAGTGCTGCTCAACCGCGCGCCTACGCTCCATCGTCTGGGTATCCAGGCCTTTGAGCCGGTGCTGGTAGAAGGCAAGGCAATCAAGATCCATCCCCTGGTCTGCACCGCGTTCAACGCAGACTTCGATGGCGATCAGATGGCCGTGCACATTCCGCTATCGCCGGAAGCCCAGGTCGAAGCCAGCGTGTTGATGCTGGCCTCGCACAACATCCTGTCGCCTGCATCAGGCCAGCCGATCACCGTGCCTACGCAAGACATGGTTCTCGGTCTCTACTATCTGACCAAGGCCAAGAAGGGTGGCAAGGGTGAGGGCCGTGTCTTTGCCAACACCGAAGAAGTCCTGATGGCGCTGGAGGCGAAAGAGGTCGAAACCCTGACCCCGATCCGTCTGCGCTTCACCGGGCCGGTGCTGGACATGACTACCGCCTACGACGATCAGGACCTGACCCACACCGAGCCGGTGATGTACGACAAGCAGTACATCTCGACTACAGTCGGCCGCGCCATCCTGAACGATGCGCTCTCTGACGGCATGCCTTATGTCAACGGCCTGCTGAAGAAGAAGGGCATTGGCCAGTTGGTGAACTACTGCTACCTGAACCTGGGTCTTGAAGTGACGGTCAAGATGCTCGACCGCATCAAGGATCTTGGCTTCGCCTACGCCACCCGCAGCGGCTTGTCCGTCGGTCTGGATGACATGGTCATTCCCGAAACCAAGTACACCGTGGTGCGCGATGCGGAAAAGCAGGTCATCGCCGTGCAGCAGCAGTACCTGGACGGCGCCATCACCAATGGCGAGCGCAACAACAAGGTAATCCAGATCTGGTCAGCGGTCACCGAGAAGGTTGCCGATGAGATGTTCGACAACATGAAGAACGCCGACAAGGAAGGAGCCATGAACCCGATTTACATCATGGCCGACTCCGGCGCTCGCGGTTCCAAACAGCAGATCCGGCAGCTCTCCGGCATGCGCGGCCTGATGGCCAAGCCTTCCGGCGAAATCATTGAAACGCCGATCACCGCCAACTTCCGTGAAGGTCTCACCGTGCTGCAGTACTTCATTTCCACCCACGGCGCTCGCAAGGGCCTGGCGGATACGGCATTGAAGACGGCAGACTCTGGATACCTTACCCGCCGCCTCGTCGACGTGGCCCAGGACGTCATTGTCAGCGAGCAGAATTGCGGTACGGTCGAAGGCATCTACGTAGGTCCCATCGTCGAGTCGGGCGAGATCATCGAGCCGCTGCGCGACCGCATCATCGGCCGTGTCTCGCTCGAGAAGATCAAGGACTTCGAAGGCCAGGTGATCGTCGATGTGAACCAGGAAATCACCGAAGAGTTCGCCAACGCGATCCAGGGTGCTGGCATCGAGAAGGTGAAGATCCGTTCCGTGTTGACCTGCGAATCCAAGCGCGGCGTCTGCATTCTCTGCTACGGACGCAACCTTGCTTCCGGCCGCATGGTGGAGTTGGGCGAGGCAGTCGGTGTGATCGCGGCGCAGTCGATTGGCGAGCCGGGAACACAGCTGACCATGCGTACCTTCCACATCGGCGGAACCGCATCCCGTGTTTCCCAGCAGTCTTCACTCGATGCGAAGAATCACGGAACCGTTCGCTTCTTGAACATGCTCACCGTTCGCGCCAAGTCGGGCGACCTGGTGGCCATGAACCGGTCCGGCGCCATCGCAGTTCTCGATGAACGCGGCCGTGAGAAGGAGCACTACCAGGTTGTCTACGGCGCCAAGTTGAAGGTTGAAGACGGCCAGCAGGTGCAACTCGGTCAGACCTTGGTGGAGTGGGATCCTTACACCTTTGCCATCCTGACCGAAATCGGCGGCACCATTCAGTTCAAGGACCTGCAGGAAGGCATCACCCTGAACGAAGAAGTGGATGAAGTGACAGGCCTGTCGCGTCTGGTGGTTGCGGAAGCAGCCGACGAGAAGCGTCAGCCGGCCATCGTCATCAAGGGCGCCAAGGGCAACAAGCGGTATCTGATGCCCAGCCGTGCTCACCTCATGATTCAGGATGGTGACGAGGTCTTTCCTGGCGATGTGCTGGCGAAGATCCCGCGTGAGACGACCCGTACCAAGGACATCACCGGTGGTCTGCCGCGCGTGGTTGAGCTGTTCGAAGCCCGCAAGCCGCGTGAAACCGCAATCATCAGCGAGATCGATGGTGTGGTGAAGTTCGGTGAAGTGGCCAAGGGTCAGCGCAAGATCTACGTAACCGCTGACAACGGCGAGGAGAAAGAATACTCGGTGCAGCGCGGCGTGCACGTCAATGTGCAGGAAGGCGAGCGCCTGCGGGCCGGCGAACCGTTGATGGACGGGCCGCTGAATCCGCATGACATCCTGGCCGTACTGGGCGAGAAGGAGCTGCAAGGCTATCTCGTCAACGAAATCCAGGAAGTCTACCGCTTGCAGGGCGTGGCGATCTCAGATAAGCACATTGAGACCATCGTGCGCCAGATGCTGCGCTGGGTGAAGATCGAGGAAGTGGGCGACACGTCGTTCCTGCTGGAACAGCAGATCGACAAGTTCCGCTTCCGCGAAGAGAACGAGCGTGTGATAGCCAAGGGAGGCAGGCCGGCGATTGGCCGTCCGCTGCTGTTGGGCATCACCAAGGCCTCGCTCTCGACGGATTCCTTCATCTCCGCGGCCTCCTTCCAGGAGACCACGCGTGTTCTCACCGAAGCCAGCATCAACGGCTCGGTAGACAGCCTGCGCGGCCTCAAGGAGAACGTCATCGTCGGTCGCCTCATCCCGGCAGGAACGGGCATGGAGTACTACCGCAACATCCAGCTCTCGCAGGAACTCGAAGAAGCCGCTGCCCGCGTGCAGCAAGAAGTAACGGCCGCCTTCGAGGAAGCCGAGCGCGAGTTGGAGTTGATGCGGCAGGAAGGCGAAGCCGAAGAAATGGCAGCCGAGTAACTCAGCCGTTATTTCAAACCAAAAGGCCGCGAGCAATCGCGGCCTTTGTTTTTGGTGCAAGGCAGGGAACATCCCGCACTAGCACGGTACGCGTTTCGACAGAGCGCCCGATCGGCCCGTTGCCACGCTATCGGACCGAAGGGAGGAACTCCGGAAGAGCTAATAAGCTAGCCACAGCAGGCTTGTAGACCGCCATGCATAATGCACTCGCTGCCCCGCAACGGACAAAACGCTGCGGAGCGAACCTCGCCTTGGGGTTATGTTCCCTCGCTGCTAAATCGGGATTAGCGCCATCTGCCCTCGGGTTTAAACGGCCGGGTAAGCCTGGTGGTCGTGGTAAACTGTTGATAAATATGGTTCAGACCGATGAGACTCGGTTAAAGGCCGCATTGACAAACGAAAGGTCAGCCCTCCTTTGGATTAGCATCCAAATGGGGACCGTTGACAAACCGCGGTCTCGGCCTCAAGGTCTGTGGAGATATAGATCGGAAGTCTTTTTTTACCTAATGGAGCCCCGGTGCCCGGACTGAACTTACCAAAAAGCGAACGTGCCGGCCTCTCGTTGTTGTATGACATGCCGGAGGAGTCTTTTGAGCTGCTATTAACGGCACTTGAACGCTCGCCGAGCGACTCAACTCCTGGCATCCCGGGAATGTCACCAAATCAAGTGAAACGGGTTGTCGACTCGATCAACTCCATGTATCAGGTCCGAACATACAACGATGTTCCATTGGATCGTTTCGTTAAGGACATTTGTGAGTCCTTGGCAGAGCACCCAGATATCAAGATTGCCGATGACTCGAAGCTCAGTGGCCGTCTTACAAGGTTGATGAGCATCGATACATTGAATATCGCGGCAAAGGCCGCATTGTTGCGCCACGAGTACTCGTATACGTTTTGCGGTGCAAGAATTCTAAGCGACGCCCGGCCCGTATTCGGGCCGGATCCTTCAAATCCGCCAGTGGCAATGGTGATCGCGCACACTCTAAAGTTGGAGTATCATGGCGCGGCAGGGCACCTTCACGAACTCTATATGGCGCTAGACTCGGACGATATCTCGCAGCTTCGTGAAGTGCTTGACCGCGCTGAAGCCAAGAGCCAAAGCCTCAGGAATGCTCTTGCTGGACTCGATTTGGAGGTGTTCGATGGTTGATAACCGGGGTGGGAGGGCGATTTGACATTCTCGTCTTCGTTACAGCCAGAATCTACCGATTGGTATGAGAGAGAAACGTCGGATTCTGGTCCAACTTATCAGTGCGATGCGCATTCAACCGCTGCCAAGAAAAGCTACCGGAGATCTTCGAACCGGAATCGTCACGCGGTCATACCTCGTGAGTCCGTATGGCGCCTAGAAAGAAGCCGAAGGTACGCGCAGATGTATGCGCGTGCTTTACGGGAAACGGGCGGCGGCAAGAACGCGGACAACCTTACCGTAGAGTCACGCTTTCAACGTCTGGCAAACGAATGGACGCGGGAAACCGGACACATATCATCCGTCAGCGACCTAATCAACAACAGAAGATATCAAGAGATCATTGGTATGGGGTGGGAGGTGGTCCCCTATCTCCTAAATGACCTTCAGGAGCAAAAACGATTCTGGTTTCCAGCCCTTGCAGCAATCACTGGGATACGTCCCTTCGATTCGGGCGATGCTAGTAATCCGCGTCGCATGACCCACGCGTGGTTGAGCTGGGGCAAACGGAAGGGACTAATCTAACTGGCAAGGCTTTTCCATTTGGAGACGATATTTCCCAAGCTCGCTGTCGCAGGATATGTAAAGACCAGCGATGAAACCGGCTATCCACCAAGAGAAGGATCTTATAATTGCATCGCTTGGGCCGCAGGAGATACAAACCACTTTTGGTGGCCACAGCCTGACGTCGACTGGCCATTTTGGACCGCACGAAAAGAGACCATTCCCGCCTTCGTTGGTGCATTCCGGTGGCTGGGCTACGTTCGGTGCAAAAGCTCTAGGATCGAGTTTGGATTCGAAAAGGTCGCCCTCTACGCTGACGGAAATTCTCCAAAACACATGGCGCGCCAGCTGCCAGACGGAACCTGGACGAGCAAGTGTGGCGGAGCCGAAGATATAACCCACTTCACGCTGGACGCACTCGAGTCAAAAGGACAATACGGCGCTGCAGTGCTATACATGAAAAGATTTGTACTGGTTTCTTGGTTAGTACGCTCTCTTCAGTGGTTGGAATGGAAGATCGAGTCGAACTTGTGGGAAGGCCTAGGCTCCATCATCTGGAAAGGTTGAGTTTCCTGGACCGCGTTGCCCATGTGTCTCTGGGCTGCCAACCTCCTGTTGCAGAATCGTCAGATCCGAAATTCTGAATAGTTCTGCGATAGTATTGCGCTGTCTCTCAAGGTGCGACGTCATGGCCACTGTGACCCGAAGAACGTTAACCCCATTGTTGAAGCACTTGGCGCAGAAGCCTCCCCTTATCTTGTATCACTACACGTCTTTGGAAGTGTTGGAGAAGATTACTCGCAACGGAGAAATCTGGGCTAGCGACATCGAATTCCTCAACGATAGTGAAGAGTACGTTAATGCGAAGGCGTTCATCAAACACGAGCTCGAGACGCGAGTGGCAAAGAACGAGAAGCTGCGGTCCATTGTGAATTCGTATGTCGGCCAAATGTACCATGAGCTTGACCACTTAGACCTTTACGTCGCGTCGTTCAGCACGGAGGGAGACTCCCTTCCTCAATGGCGTGGATATTGTCCAAATGGCCAGGGTGTAGCGATAGGCTTTCTTCCGTGGGCTCTAACATCAGGCAAAATGGACCTGACTAATGGTGACAATCAATCCATAGACCGGAAACTTCTGAAATGTGTGTATACCCCGAAAGAGAAGATTAAACTGCTCGATGCGCATCTTAATCAATTTCTGAACTTAGTCACCGAACATTTCGGGACAGACTCAATGGAGCCTGGGAGCTTCCTCCAAAGCCTGACTGAGGCGTGTTGCCCATTTTTCAAGAATGAGAGTTTCCGCGAGGAGATGGAGTGGAGACTGTCGGTTCGCTGTTTGTTTAGGGACGTTCCCGAACGAGAGTTTCACATAGGCCGCTCGACCGTGGTGCCACACTTAAGAATTGACCTGAGGGAAAACTATCGCCTTAATTTCATAAAAGAGGTCGTGATTGGCCCCGCACCCAATAAGAACCTCGCGTTCATGGGTGTTAAGACATTACTTAACAGGCGGGAGCTGAGCAGTGTTGCGGTGCGCAACTCAAACATCCCGTATCGCATGTGGTGACCCACGCCCATTTATCTAGGGGCCGAGGCGGGACGGCAAACGCGGGCGCACAGGCGGGCACAGGCGGGACGACCACCATGGAGTCAGCATTCGTTAGGATTCCGATTTCGGCGTGGTGATTGATCCGTCCGTTTAACTCTCCGATAGCCGGACCTAGGTCACTACATGCGCAATTCACAGGACTAATCTCGCCCGATGTGCCCGGCTCTTTTGTGTCATACAACATTGATGACTAGATAAACACCCAAGTGTCAAGGTTAGAATGAACCATGCGTATCCTGAGCGACGAAGAACTGCGCGCAAGAATCGAGGGGCAGAAAGATCCTCTGATACAGCCACCACCTGTAATTACCTGCGGATTCCAGTGATGTCGATCAAGGATACGGCGTGAAAGCGATCAGAGTTCCTGCGATTCCGATCAGGGTCGGAGCGCAGCGACGTTGGCGAGATTGATTGTCTCGGGAAGTGATCGAGATCGTCAAGTTGGAAGAGTTATCTTCCGAGCGTAGCGAGGTTGTTTTGTTGTGGAGCGGGGATGGGGGCGTGGGGGAAGGGGCTAGAAAAACAGGTGACAGACAGGACGATCACCTTCGAACCCTTAATAGGTAAGAATCGTCCTGTCTGTCACCTCTTTTGTACAAGGGATGAATTCGTCTTCGCAACCAGGTAAGGAGAAACAGACTATAATGTAAGGAGGATAGAATGATGGCGCCGGCAACCCGAAAAAACACGACCACTGTGGAAGCGACGGTGACTTCCAAAGGCCAGGTCACGTTGCCCAAGGAGCTGCGAAAGCGCCTTGGAGTCCAACGGGGAAGCCGTATTCGGTTCAGCATGCCCGCCACTGGTTCTATCAAGATCGAGCCTGTGCTGTACGATCTCGAGGATCTCTGGAGAATGGCCGATCAGGGTGGCAAGCCCAGCAGCGTGATGACGTTTGAGGAGATGGATGCAGCCAAGGCCAGGAGTCAGTGGTAATGCTGGCAGCTGACACCAATGTATGGGCTCGAGCCTATCTCAATGATGATGCGTCCCAAGCCCGGAGAGCTCGCTCTGCCCTTGCAGAGGCCCGTTCGGCGACGGGGGTCTTTGTTCCGCTTCTTGTCCTGGCGGAGCTGTCCTGGGTTCTTCGCAGCAAGTGGGAGAGAGAGCGAGTTCTCCATAGAATCGAAGCCCTTCTTCAGACCCGTGGCGTGACGATCGAATCTCCATCCATTGCCTGGAGAGCCCTGGAGGCTTCCCGCAAAAGCACGGCTGGGTTTGCCGATCACCTTATTGCTGAAATTTCTTTGGAGTCGGGAGTTGGCGAGATCATTACATTCGACAAAGCCTTCAGTCGCAGGCCCGGCGTCCGTCGCCTCAAGTAATTACAGAGATTTTGGCGGATGGGGTACTTTTCGTCTGGCCCCCATCGTCTTCACACTTTCGAAATGGGCGAATCGCTAAATCAGACCGCTAAAAATTTCGACAGAAAACAGGTGACAGACAGGACGATCACCTTCGAACCATGAATAGGTAAGAATCGTCCTGTCTGTAGTGGACCCCAAAAGTGAGACACGGTGGTCGCCAGGGGTAACCCGGGGACGGTCACCTCGTTTCGGAAGCGATGTCGGGCCTTTTTGTGGGGACGGAGTAATCACCATCCATTTCCGTCCAGAGAACGGGTCGCCTCGTGATTTACGCCGGCTGTCCCTTCAGCGCTTCTAACGGGCTATCTGGCGTTTCCCAGCCGCCGCAGTGCGAGATGGTCGAATGAGCACTTCGGCAGATATGCCGAGCGTTGCATGCAGACGACGAATCATGCTGATGGATAAGCTACGTCGGCGGTTGAGAACTTCGGCGACCCGCGTTCTCGTCCCGATCATCGGCTCTAGTTGTTTGCGCGTCAGCTTCTTCTGGCTCATTCTGAACTTGATGGCCTCGATCGGGTCGGGCGGGTCCATCGGGTGGTGCGTCTGTTCATAGGAATCGATCAGCGTCGCGAGGACATCGAGCCGGTCCCCGTCTGGCGTACCCAGCTTCGCGCCCCACAGGCGCTCGACTTCCAACAGTGCGGCATCGTAGTCATCTTCGGTACGAATGGGTCTAACGTCTGCCATGCTTCACCCTCTTTACGTCAATCTTGTCGTATTCCTTGTGCGTCCCAATCCATTTGATCCAGAGAATGCCTTTTTCGAAATCTACCGCGGTCACCAACCGATAGCGGTTGGTCAGGATATCGAAAACAATCCGGTCCGATGAGATGATGCTGGCCCATGTGTAGTTTCGCTTGACGGCGTCTGTATTCTTCCAGTTCGCCTTCTGCACTTCGGCAAACCATGCATCGAGAGCGTTCTTCAGGGATTTCTGCTCCCGGTGGCCTGCTTTGGAGTCGATGTACTCCCTTAGCGTCCTCCGGGAAATCACGCGCATGTGTTAGATTACCATGCGCCCATTTTGGGCGCAATCGTTCTGCGGAGCGATTGGACCGTGGTGGTGTATTCGTATGTTGTCACCGGAGCAGCGCTTTTCCTGCCTGGATGAAGGGGACGTGGATGAAGGGGACGGGGGAGATCGGGACCACCCGAAGTAACCCCAAACTCCGGCCTCCGTTGGTAGAAGGTGGGACGGTGGCGTATCAAACGTCTCTGCCGGGGCGCGAAGCCGCCTCTTCTTTCGCTTCCATCCAACCACGCAAAATCACAACCGCCGCTACCTGGTCAATCACCTGCTTGCGGTCGCGCCGGTCGTGCCCCGCTTCATCAAGAATCTCGTGGGCTGCTACCGAACTCAACCGCTCATCCCAAAGCTCGATCGGCGATCCTGAACGCGTACCCAACTCCGCTGCAAACGTCTGCACCTTCGCCGCCCAGGCGCTCACCTTGCCCGATAGATGCAGCGGATTCCCCACCACGATTGCCCCAACCTCATGTTTGCGAATGAGCCGCAGCAGACTCCGTAGATCCTCGCCCCGGCTCTTGCGCCACAGCGTCAACAATGGCTGTGCGGTATAGCCCAGCGGGTCCGAAAGAGCGACACCTATCCGCACCTTACCAATATCCAAAGCCATCACTCGCCCCGCAACCATGCCATGATCCGCCCCATCTTTCGCCGTCAGGCACAAGTCTATCGCCGCCTGAGACCGAAGTCCCGCACTACCTGGCTCTGCGATACCTTAAACGCATGTGCTTCGCCGAGCCGGTCAAGCTGATTATGGAGAAACCATGCCCGCGTATCTTATTTCATTGTGCAGAGACGTCACCGACCGAACGCGCCTGGAAGAATACTGGGCAAATGTTGCGCCAGCATTTAAGAACGTCCTCGCCAAGCCGCTCGTAGCCTACACTCCGTTCGAAGTCCTTGAGGGGGATAGAGGGGTGCGAGGCGTCGTGCTTTTTTGGGGGATCAGCTTCCAGACGAAATAATCACCAAACTCTAGGGTCATCGACCTGGAGCTATTCTATCCGTCTCGCACCCCCGTCCGGCATCTGGAAGTCGGCTATTCGGACAGGTCGACTGTGCCAAGCTGAGCTCCCGGGTCGCGATAACGCGGAAGTTGGTGACGCGGTGTTCAATCCCGAATCACGGAAAGTTACCATCCGCCCGCCGGCGCGCCGCCCCGCCGACGGTGCAGACGCTTGACGGACAATTCACAAGATTCCGTCTATATAAGCGGGGGGGTGCAGAACCCGGTAGTGCCAACTTTGGGCCGGAGCCGTCGCAAACTCTCGATCACGCTTCTGGCAGGCGTTGGAGCGGAATTGCTTCGTTCGCCGAGACGAACGGAGACATCGAGCGAGCCGGATCGCACCAGTCGATGCGATCATGGGCGCGGATGATTCCTCCAACGACGGATTCTACAGTTGAGACCCGAACGGTTCAGCAGCGCCTTGAACACCTTTTTGGCGATTAGATTTTCGAGATAAAGGCACGGCACGTTGAGCCGCCCGCCATACAACACGCAGTCACCGGCTGATACGAAAGTATTACCCCACGAGATGGCTGAGCGGCACATTGCGCGTCGTCAAGTTTCTCCTATGCTCGTGGGGTGCAAGCTCGATGCCGCGGTCGCAGCAAGCACTTGCAGCACCTCGGCTTCAATCAGCGTCGCCTGACGATCGATGTGGTGATTCTTCGAGTAGGTCCCCAGCCTCATCGCGTAACGGTCGCCCTCTAGCCCGATGCCGGCGACCAAGCGCACCTAGAGAGCGCGACCATCGGTGCCGACGCTTTCGGTGCGACGTGGATGTTCAGCAACTCACCTTGCCAGTGCATGCGGTAATCATCGCAC
>CAWGDH010000011.1:0-196430 GCA_963821215.1 uncultured Acidobacteriaceae bacterium
GCCGCTGCAATCGTTCAATCCGCAGGGCTGCTGAAAGGACACATGAAATGAGGAAGGTGAAATGAGGAAGAGTATCGTTGTTGCCGCTCTCGCGATTGGCGTGGGAGTCACGATCGGCTCAATGCACGCACAGGCGCCCGCGCCAGGTGGGCAGGTCTTGCCGCCAAGCGTGTCGAAACGTGGCAATAGGCAGATCGGTTCGTCGGCATTGAACCTCCTCGGTTTGAGAGTCGGGTTTGCCGCCGGCGCGTTCGGGCCGATCTCGTTCTCCGAGGCGGCGGAAAAGGCCAATGCGCTAGGTACGGGGTTCCTGGAGGCTTCGAGCTCCCAGAAAGTCAGTCCCGAGATTCCGAAGAGTCTGGATTACAATCTATCGCCGGACGAAGTAGCGGCAGTAAAGAACAGGCTGGCCGAGCTTCGCCTCCGATTAGTAGCCTACCGCGCGGACGTGATTCCCGCCGACGAAAGCTCCCGCCGGAAGCTGTTTGCGTTCGCAAAGGCCTTGGATATCGAAACGATCGTGACGTCCGCCGCACCCGAGGACTTGCCCGACCTGGACAAGCTTGCGGGTGAATTCGGAGTCAATGTGGCTTTCGAAGCTGCGGATCCGAAAGATCTCGTGAGCGCGCTCGATGGTCTCAGCAGCCGGATCGGACTGAGCGTAGACACCACTGCGTGGGCACAGGCAGGTATCAAGCCAACCGACGGGCTAAGACTGGTCAACGGTCGGCTGCTCAGCCTGGGATTGCCTGACGACGGCGCTGGAATGGAGCAGCTTCTCCTCGAATTGGCCAAGCTAAATCCACCGCCGCCTCCGCCGCCGATAACATGCGGCGACTGTGCCGGTCCGCGAGTTCCGGTCAGGCCCTTGTTTGTGACCATCGGCGCAAGCAGCGCTGCAGCGGAAGCTTTTGATAAAGCCGCTCGACCCGCGGAAGGATATCAAGTCGTCCAAATATCCAAGATGACACCGATCAGCGATGGGCAACCCGGATCGCCGTCCGCGGGGTCCCCAAATGTATCCGATGGGGGGATTCCTACGCTGGATCGGTGGATGATTCGGGATTCTTCTCCGCGCCAGGCACTCGTTAAGCCGAAGAAGGCGAGAAAGCTGTTAGTCATCGATCTCTGCCCGCAGGGAGGCTTTTACCACCGGACCATTCCGTATGCCAACCTTGCACTGCAGTTGATGGCCAAGAACACTGGCGCCTTCGAACCAGTCTTCAACAATGACCTGGACAATCTGAAATATCCCAAGATCAAGGAATACGACGCCGTTTTCCTGAACAACGTCGTCGGTCCGGTATTCAGCGACCCGGACGTGATCAACGGATTAATCCGCTACGTCCGCGAGGGAGGTGGACTGGCTGCGATCCACGGCTCGACGTTTGCATCTCCCGACGTTCCTGAATATGGAGAGCTGCTGGGTGCAACGAGCGCGCCGCATCGCGCGTTTGAGGCGGCGATGCTTAAGATCGACGATCCAAACAGCCCGCTCACCAAACAGTTTGAAGGCCACGATATAGCCTACGTGGACGAGCTGTACCATTTCCCTCCGAGCGGACCATATTCGCGGAAGAAGCTGCACGTGCTAATGAGCATCGACCTGGCCAAATCGGGGCCCCCGCCGCCGGCCCTGGCAGTGCGGCCGGACAATGATTATGGACTCGTCTGGATCAGGAGCTATGGCAAGGGTCGGGTCTTCAACTGCGCTTTGGGTCACACGGTGTTGCTGTTTGGCACTCCGCAGATGGCCCAGATGGTTCTTGGCGGAATCCAGTTTGTGCTTGGCGATCTGGAAGCCGACACAACGCCTAGCGCGGAAGAATCGCCAAAGAACAAATAAACCGGTGCCCACATATGGAAGACGTACTCTGGCGATGACTCCTCTGGAGAAGGCCATGTCAAATTTACAGCGCCTTCGTTTTGAGCCAGGAACGCATGGCTTGAGTAAGCTCTGCCTTTCGTTCAAGAGGCAGCCAGTGGCCGGAAGGCAGATTGGTCACGGAGAGGTCCTGGCACGCACTGCGCATCGGCTCTCCGAAACGATTGTGGGTGATGTCACAGAGTCCGTCGAAGTCGCCGTTGATAAACAGCACCGGCTGACGCAGCCGTCCGCCATCCGGCGCCGCATGCGCGTAGGCGATGTTGGCGCTATCGTTCAGGTACCAGGAATTGCCCGGCCGGAATCCGGTAACGCGGAACGCTTCGACCAGGGCGCCAAAGTCAGCGTGCGGCCAGAGTGCGGGATCAGGCTGCACCGCTGGCGCATGGTGCTCCGAGCCGAACCAACCGCCATTGCGCGTGATGATCGCCGAGCGGTAGACCTTGCCTACTGATTCGGGATTCCCACTCCGGTATATCGCCGCGAGGCTTGCCGAGATATCAGCATTGAAGTCGCTGACGGTCTGGTCGAAATGGGTTAGGTAGAAGCGGTAGTAGTCCCATTGTCCGTCTGGATACTGGTCGGCCGGGTAAAGCCCGCGGTCGATGAGCGGCAGGAGAGTGGGCAACGCGAAGGCTTCCGGTGCATAGGGGACAGAGATAAACACGAGGCCACGGGTTCGCTTTGCGTGATGCGTGGCCAGCGCCCCGACAACTGGGCTTCCGAGGTCATGCCCGACCCAGACAGCCGGGCTGGCGCCGAGATGATCATGCAGCTGGACCATGTCGTCAACGATTTCTTTCAGGGCATAGGCCTCGGGGGCGGCCGGCGCAGATGAACCGCCATAGCCGCGCATGTCTGGCGCGATGCAATGCCAGCTTTCAGACGCGAAGGCCTCAACCTGCGCGCGCCACACCAGGCCGATCTCGGGCCAGCCGTGAAGGAAGATCATCAATGGGCCGCTTGCAGGACCCGCCTCCCAGTAGTGCGTTGTATGGCGCGGGGACCGGAAAGTGGCATCCGTGAGTGTGAAGGCTGTTGCCATCGTGTGCTCCGTTATGCAGGGTTTACCGTGCGCAGGAACTTCACAAGCTGTTCGCTGACTTCGGCAGAGGCTTCGTGTTGTATCCAGTGGCCTACATGGTCGAGTTCGAGATTACCGACAAGACCGGGAAGGCCGGCGCGAAGCTTCTCAAGAGGGGGATAGAGCGCCCCCAGGCCATCGGCCTTACCCGAGATGTAAAACGAAGGCTGGGTGAGCTTCGCGCCTTTCCAGGCGGCTGATAGATGGAAATACGGTTCGGCCGCGCGATAGTAATTCAGAGCTCCGCGAAAGCCGGTGCGCTTGAATTCCGCTATGTTGTGAGCCACATAATCTGGTTCCACCCATGACGGCAACGGCCCTGGAGCGGGACGATGAAGACTTCGTGCAGGGTCCAGAGGGCTCCATCGCGTGTCGGCCGGAGCGGAACCTGATGCCCAATACAAAACCCCTGGAATAGTGACTGCGGCGTCGGCCCAAATCTGATCGGCCTCCGGTTTGATCTGTTCAAACATGTAGAAGTCGTTTTCATGCCCGGATGCGCGCATGCGCTCGAAGACGCTGACGTCACCACGCGGAAAATAAGGCACGCTAAGGCAGAACACCGCGTTAAATCGATCCGGACGCATCATCGCGGCATTCCACGCATGGGTTGCACCCCAGTCGTGACCTACGATGACAGCGCTCGGGATATTCAGCGCATCGAGCAGTCCCACCATATCGCCGGCCGTCTGCAGCGGCGTATACAAGGCTGGGTCGGCCGGAGCTGAGCTGCGCCCGTAGCCGCGCATGTCGGGAGCGATTGCGCGATAACCGGCTGAAGCAACGGCGGTCATTTGCCGGCGCCAGGTATAAGAAGTATCCGGAAAGCCGTGGCAGAAAAGGACGGCGGCCCCATCGCCTTGCTCAGTCAAGTGCAAGGTGATGCCATTCGTAGCGATGTCGGACTCCTTGAGCGCAGGGCAGTCGGCGCTTGGAAAACTTACCGCCTGAGCCATCGTTCCCGGGAATACGCTTGCGCCTGTTTCAGTGCTGCTCATAACGATCACCTCATGATGTCGATGCATTACCGGCGCAGCATCCAAGTTTGCATGGAAATATCGCGTTTGAAGGTCTGCACCACTACAACCCTACACATCGAGTATGCAGAATATGCGACCGGCGCGGTCAGGCGCTAATTCTGTTTCACGGTTTCCCAGACGCCCCGGTCGCCTGGACCGGCGTTGTCAATGGACTCCGAAAGAAAGCCCCCCTATGTTCTCTTTGGCGGCCGTGATCACCCTCCAGAGGAAGTGCGAGCTCACTGGTATCAATGGTTCTTTCAGCTTGAAGATGGACGCAAGATGATGGACGAGAACGCCGAGGCCTTTTGTCTGGAATTGTGGCGCTCGTGGTTTCCTGGCTGGAAGTTTTCCAAAGGGGACTTCGCCGACGCAGCAAAGGCGACAACCCAACCAGAACTGCTCTTCAATGGCATGCTGGGAAATGCGCTCGACATTCCGGGCATCGGACTGTGCACTCCGATCTGGGCGATTTTCCCGCCCCCGGTTCTCCTACTCGATTGCCTCATCCTCAAGTTGCATGTTCACAAGGTGCGTCTCATGCACCGTGATGTTGCGCACTGACAACGAATGCGGGCCCAGGTTAATACGGTCTCTGGAGGTGTGGCCTTGACAGCTCAAGAGGTACTACGCGATCGAATCCCATACATTCTGTTTGGTACAGTTTTCCTGTTTATCGGATTCTGTGTCTGCGGCATCGCCGTGATGCGGCGCCGCAGCGGGGGAAAATTCTTCACCTGGCTCGGAGTCTGGAGTGCGATTGAGGGAACCGAATACCTGTTTGGTTCGTTGGCTGACCTCGGACTTTTGCCGAATTGGCTTTTGGCCGGTCTTCCATACGTGGGTAATATTTTGTCGTTCTCGGTCGTGGTGATTGCTTTGCTGGCCTTTCTCGACCTAAGCAAGGACAAACTGCGACTCTTTCTTCAAGGAGCGATTGCAGTGGGGCTCGCGATTGCTGTGGCAGGCATTGCCCTTTTCTTATTTACCGGCTCTTCGTTCAAAATCATGCCATACAACCATCTCCTCGCAGCAGTTTCGCTCACTGTCCTGGCAATCGTCGTAGCGGTGCCAAAGTTCTCCCGAAGATTCCTCGTCCTGCCCAACCGCACTGTCCTTTCTCCAGGCATCCTTCTTTTCGCTTTGGAGGCGGTTTATGGCAACTTATCGCTTCCACTGAGGCTCCCGAGCCCGCCCGAGATCCTGGACCCGCTGGGGTTTGCTGTCCTCCTCTTCTGCTTTGGATATGTCGCCGTGCAGAGCTTGGAATGAACTCGTCACCATCCGCAAGGTTTTGCGAGCCTGGAACAGGCTCCATTCAGTGTAGGATTTTCTGACACCCCGCGAGGTTCTGAAAGCGTGCCGGCATGTGGGTAACCCCGTCTTCTCTCGTACGTTTCCTGAGACAGCAAATCGTTTACATCGCGATCTCCGCAATCGCCGGAGCCGTCTTCTGGGCCATTGGACAACAGATTAACCCGCTCACCATCTTGCTCTATTCGATTGCGATTGGGAATATTGTGGTGCCTGTAACGCAGAGGTTGCACAGGTACTATTCTGAAAAGCCATTTCCTTACAACTGGTTGTTCTTTGTCCCGATCCTGCTCGTTCTCCTGATCCCGGTTTACGTCCTCTCGTCGGTGGTGGTTTGGATTCTTGCGCCACCCACGCCACAAACTTTGGGGCACTTGCTCAGAACAGGCTGGAAATTTCCAGTACTGATCACATTTGTTGCCAGCGTACTGATTTTTCTTTACCAGACTACAAAGGAAAAGCTCGAGCGGCGCAATACCGAACTGCAGCGCTCGGTGGATCTCGGTACCGCGCAGATTGAAATGCAAGAGCAGGAATTGCAACGCGCACGGGCGATACGGCAGTCGCTTCTCCCCAAGGAGATTCCCCAACTGCCCGGATTCGAGTTTTGCGCGAACGAACAGCACCTGCTCAGCTAGAAACGCGCTTCACCGATAGATCAGCAATTGACCCTAGTTGGCGGCAATCACCACCAGAGTTGCGTCGTGTGCTGATTTTCCCCTAGGGGTGAATTTTCCCCTCCCTATAGCTATCCCCGCGACGCCCTTGACCTCTCCAGGTTGCGCACATAGACTTGACGGTCTAAGGGAAAAGCGACAGCTGTAGTTCACGTGGAACGTGCCGGTGACAGTCCGGATGGACTATGTACGCGGCGCGATTCCATAGCTATTGGGTGAATCTGGAGAAGGTGGGAGACAAGATTACGTCATGACGAGAAGACCACACGCTGCTATGGCAATTCACCTAGTCGCTATTTTCTTGCTAGCGCATCTAGCTGGCGCCAGCGCTTCAGCGCAAACGCAAACCTGGTACCTCGACCCTCCGCATTCGTCGGCGCAGTTTTCCGTGCGCCATTTGGGAATCTCAACGGTCAGAGGAGCCTTTGCCAAGGTCAACGGCGTGGTCGTAGATTCCCCGGACCTTAGCAAAGCTTCTGTCAATGTGACCATCGACGCCAGTTCCGTGGATACCCGCGTGGAAATGCGGGACAAGGACCTGCGGAGCGATCACTTCTTCGATGTCGCCAAGTATCCGACGATTACCTTCCAATCGAAAAAAGTGGAGTCAGCCGGGCCAGGTAAGTTAAAGGTCACCGGCGATCTGACCCTCCATGGGGTCACCAAGGAGACCGTTCTGGATGTCGATGGCCCCACCGCTCCAGTGAAGGATCCTAGAGGTGGCACGCGTCGCGGCCTTTCTGCTACCACCACGATCAGCCGAGCGGACTATGGAATGACTTATGATTCACCCATGATCGGGGATCAGATCGCGATCCAAGTGGATGCCGAACTGGTGGACAAAGCGCCGGGTCCGCCGCGACCAGGGCCAGGTGCTCCGCCTCCGACACCGCCCGCAGAGTAGCCTAGCTGGTCTCAAGTTGTTCCGGCTTGAGGTACTTGATGAGCACGACCTCATTGCCTGTTTCGCCGTAAATCAGCTCGTCGATAATGTGCTTGGTCAACAGGATCCCAAAGCCTCCTGGTCGAAGCCCCTCTTGTTCGCGGATGGCCGTGTGACGGATGGGATCGGAGGGCGGGTTCATGACGGCCGCATGGCGAACCTCCTGCAGCGAAAAGCCCTCCCCCGGATCCTTCACACGGCATAAGACCATGTGCCTGGCCCGGATATAAGAAATCGACACGTGCTGAGTGGCATCGAAGTTGGCGCCGTGCTCGATGGCGTTCATGAGCATCTCGCGGAACGCCAGCGCGACGGCCTCTTTCTCTTTTTGAGGGAGATTCGCCACCTCGTGAATAAACTGAATCAGTCGATCGGCCGTCTTACGGTCACAACGCGCCACCAGCTGCATAAGTTCCGGGGTGGCGGAAAGGATCTCTATCCCTTCATCCCAAACGGGACCGGTCGTAGCCAGACGAAGCATTTGCTCGAAGGTATCCATCGAGTAGGGCTCGGAGAAGTAGCTGAATGCGCGCTCGCGCATGGCGGCAATTACGTCTGCGGGCGTGCTTTGCCTGGTGATGATGATGAGCCGTACGTGAGGCCGGACAATGCGGATCTTTTGCAGCAGATCCACGTCCTGCTTACCCGAACTTTCCACGCCGGTCAGCACCAGATCATAAGGCCGAACCCTTAGCATTTCGAGGGCGGAGCTATTGTTGACTGCTCGTGCGATTTTCCAACCAGGCAGTACTCTGCGCACTGCCGGTGCGACTTTGGAGTCGGAACCGACCACCAGGGCTGTTTTTCCGGGCTCCTCTGAAGTAACTTTGTCGATGGATCACCGCCTGCGCTCCATCATAAAGCGAACACTGCCGGAAGATAGTGTACTGCGTCAGACAGATGGACGTTTATTCCAACAAGGTAGACCAGCCAACTCCATTGCGCCACGTGTATTTGCCCATTGGACGACAGCTCACTTCGCCGGCATTTCGATTCCGGAAAGGCGTCTGCAGGCGTCGAGCAGTGCGTCCTGCCGCACCGCATCGTGGGCGGCTGGGTTCGGTGTGCGCTGCCGCATGTGAAAGAAGTACTTGCCTGTGACCGTCGCGGCGGGGTCCTCGCTGACCGCAAGCCACACCTGGGTCCGGTGTCCAGCGTCCAGATCGTCGGGCGCCCCCGGTCCTCCCATCTTGGTCGGTACCCAGCCGGGTTCAAGTGCGTTGGAGAAAACATCGGGCCAGCGCCGTGCGATTGCGAAGGCCAACAATACATCGTGCAGTTTGGTATCGGAATAAGCCTGCTGCCCCCGCCACGGGCGTTGTTCCCAGACCAGGTCTTTCAGACTTGCATCCCCGCCCTGGTGCAAGCCTGAGCTCAGGTAGACGAGACGCTTCGGCTTCTCGATAAGTGCCGTCAGGATGTAAGGCGCGAGCGTGTTAACGGCGAATACATGAGGGAGGCCGTCTTCGGTCGCAATGCGCCGCGGTTCCTGATACCCGATGCCGGCGTTGTGAATGACCGCGTCGAACAATCCAAGGCGGTTGACCTGCTCGGCCACGTTGCGGGTTTGTGCAATGCTGCTCAAATCGCCGATGACCACGCTCTCCGCTCCAGGCACGGCGGCCAGGGCCTCTTTGCCTCGCTGCTCACTGCGCGCGTGCAAGACCGCCCTGTGCCCTTGTTCGATAAGCAGCTGGGCCGCCATTTGCCCGAGGCCATCGGCAGAACCTGTAATCAATACGCGTGCCATAATCGTTTACTCTCCGTATTGCTACAGATGCACGCGGGGCCGGTCAAGCCACGAATTTTCGAGTGTGAACCACCGCGTCAAGGAGAGCTGAAGGAGACATGAAAAAGACGAGCCTTTTCAAACAGTACTTGCTGGCGGAGGAGATCCTGATGATCCCCGTTGCCCATGATCCGCTCTGTGCAACTATTATCGAGCGGGCAGGATTTAAGGTGCTGGGTTGTGGAGGCTACGCCAACTCTGCAGCCCTGCTCGGCGCGCCAGATATTGAATTGTTGACGCTCACGGAGATGACAGACGCCGTGTGGCGGTTTGCCGACGCGGTGGATCTGCCGTTGTTTGCCGACGGCGACAATGGCCATGGAAATACCACCAACGTCCGGCGGACCATCAAGCAGTTTGAAAAGGCAGGCGCGGCATCGATCATGCTGGAGGACCAGGTCTCGCCCAAGCGCTGCGGCCACATGTCGAGCAAGCATGTGGTGCCGTTAGATGAGTTCGTAGCCAAGATCAGGGCTGCCGTCGATGCCCGCACAGATCAGGACCTCACCATCCTGGCGCGCACCGATGCCATCGCAGTCAAGGGGCTGCCGGAAGCGGTCGATCGTGCCCACCGGTGCATGGAGGCGGGCGCCGATTGGGTCTTTTTTGAAGCGCCCGAAACGCTCGAGCAGATGAGGCAGATCCCCCGCCTGGTATCCGCACCCACGCTGGCGAACATGATTCCCGGCGGCAAGACGCCGATTCTGCCCGCCTCCGAACTGGAGTCGATGGGTTTCGCCGCGGTGATCTTTCCCAATGTATTTACCTACGCCTACGCCAAACTGGCCACGGACATCGCCACGGAGCTGCTCCGCTCCGGCAACCCGGCACTCTTCCACGATCAGATGATTGAATTCGAAGAATTCAATCACCTGGTCGGTTTGCCGAAGATCCGGGAAGCGGAACAGCGATACTATTCCCACCTCGAAGACGCACACTTGCGGGGTTCGTAGTCTCAAATCACTTTCATCTGCTTACACCGTGGAGGGCAACTGCTCTCCCAGGCGAAAGGATTGCCCCTTTTTCCAATGCCTGGCCTGGGCAATGCAAATGATGTGAACCATCATGAGGAGCGGCACTGCGAATGCCGGAATCAGGCTAAGAGGCAGCACTGCCATAACCGCAGTGGTCACCCCATGGGCGCCGAGGACTGAATTAAGCGCCCCCAGGGCAACCGCTAGCACCAGATCGAAGATCCCTGCGATCTGCCACAGGATAAAGCTTCCGCGGCGGGCGGCAGATACCAGCTTGATGGCCACCAGCGGCGCTGTTGCTCCTATTGCGATGTCGCCCCAGCCCGCAGGCAACGCGAAACTGCCCGGCAGGATTCCGCTCGCATAGAGAACCAGGAACGTGAATCCGACAATCCTCCAAGACTGCACGAAGGTCAGCGTACGCGGGTTCAACGACAACGCGTACTCCCGAAACCCCTGCGACATGGCAAACCAGAGCAGAAAGACCACCACAGGGGTGAACGCAGCAAGACCAACCGCAATCGGAGGGAGGCCAGGATCCGTTTTGAAGAGGTTGAGAGACGAAGCGGACACCGCAAAGACGAACCACGCAGCGATGATGCCGGCGGTGAGTTTTGCATAACTCGCATTGTTCATGACAATTCTCCTTCTTGCATAACCAGGCCCGTGACTTCAGTGGTTAACTTCAAAAGGTCGTGCCAGCGCTTGTCTCCCAATTGACGCTCCAGGTTTGCCTGAGCGTTTTCCCAGGAGGGAAGCGCGCGGTTGAATTGATTGCGCCCGGCTTTGGCCAGGCGAAGCAAGCGTTCTCGCCTGTCCTTGCCTCGACGCTCTGCGATCCACCCCTCCCGGACCATGATGCGCAGGGTGCGGGTGAGCGTCGTGCTATCCATGGCCAGGATCTGCCCCAATTTCCCTTGACCCAGCTCTCCGGCTCTGGCCAGCACCTGCAGAATTGTGAATTGAGTGGCTCGCAGGCCGAGCGGGCGGAGGGCCTCTTCATAAGACTGAGTGATTGCCCGCGCCGCCCGGCGAAAACTAGCGCACATGCAGGGCAGGCTGAGGGTCGTTTGAGCGGTATCCACCATATGCGGTAATAGATGTATATACATATATCGGGTTTCAAAAAATTAGCGACGTGTCGTGGACTCCCAACTTTCACTTGCCGGTCCCCTCCAAATTCACTACTATGCGTCACGTATGTTCAACCACCTGCCCCAGTGCTGACCAAGATCGAACGTCCGAAACTCGGCATTGCTTCCTGGACTCTGCCGTGGGCGATTGGAGTCCAGGGCTACCCTTCGCCGCAGCGGCCACTCGGCTGCATAGGGCTGCTGGAGAAGGCCGTCGAAGCCAAAGTCTCCGTGGTGCAGATCGCCGATAATCTTCCCCTTCACGAATTACCGGATCAGGAATTAGAACAATTGGGCGAGGCGGCCGCCGCCCGAGGGCTGGTGCTCGAAGCCGGCACGCGAAGCCTCGATCCGGAGCATCTGGCGCGGTACATTGCGATCACCCACAGGATTGGAGCGCGGATTCTGCGCACGGTATTGTCGGGGAGCTTGTTCGGGCCGAAACAACTGGCCGTGGCCGAAGCCGCGATCCTGAAGGTTTTGCCGGCGCTCGAGCGCCAGGGTGTGACGCTTGCTCTGGAAAACAACGAAGCATTCAGCGCGCTGGAGTTCGCCGGGATCATCACGAGAATTGCGAGTCCGCATGTAGGGATTTGCCTGGACACCGCAAACTCGCTCGGCCGGCCCGAAACATTGCAGACGGTGGTCGAAAACCTGGCCGAGCACGCGGTCGTGCTTCACGCCAAGGATTACGACATTCGGCGCATTGATACCCGCATGGGATTTTCCGTGGTGGGAACGGCGGCGGGCGACGGCCGGGTCGATTTCAACTGGGTGCTGGCCGAACTACGAAGGCGGGGGCGCAGCGGAATCAGCGTCATCGTGGAGCACTGGCCACCATTTGCCGGCACCATCGAGGAATCCATTCGGATTGAGGAAGAGTGGCTCTCGAGAAGTGTGCGCTTTCTACGTTCGAAGGTGTCGGCGGTTGTTTAGGGGGTCACTGTCCGCCGGGCACTCGATCCAGCGTTAAAGCGCTCCTTCCCCCGCATAAATGCGGGGGCTCCCACCACCGATTTGGACCAGTCTGTCAACCATGGCGTTCAAACGGTAGACTGAAGCGCGAGAGGGGTGGGCCAGGATTCGATCATGAGCACGTCAGAGGCATTGGCGACCGCGCAATCGGGGGAAAACCGATTTCCGGTGCGCGACTTGATCGAGTTTGGGGTGGCCTACGCCCTGATCCTCGCGGCAATATGGACCTTGAATCCCTGGCAGAGGGCTTTTTATTGGGTCTCGATCGCGTGGGTTGTTGTCACCACGTGGAAGCGGCATACGACGTGGAATGCGCTGGGGCTCGGTCTGACGGGCCTGGCGCGATCACTCTGGATCGTAGGGGCGGCCGCGATCCTCGCCGGCTTGGCGGTCTACCTGGCCGACCGGGAACATACCCTGCACCGGCTCCATGGCCCCACGCCGCTGCTCTCCCATGTTTGGGGATACATGATATGGGCGGTGATGCAGCAGTTCCTGTTGCAGATCTATTTCCTGCTTCGGTTACAGCGGATGCTGCCGGGTAAGGTGGCGCCGGTAGTGGCCGCGGCCGGCTTATTCGCGCTTGCCCATTTGCCCAATCCGGTGCTGACGCCGATTACGCTCGTCTGGGGTCTTGCCGCCTGCGTGTTGTTTTTGCGCTACCGGAATATATATGCGCTGGGGATCGCGCACGGAATCCTGGGGCTGAGTGTCGCAGTGATTGTGCCAGAATCGATACAACACCATATGCGTGTGGGGATTGGCTACTACCGATACCATGCGCGTGAACACCGCCGCCCTGCGGCCGATCATCGCAACCAGACCGACCAGATGGTATCGACCGACGCGTGGGTGATGGCCGAAGCCCCTACCCGGCGATCCTGAAGCCAGGCACGGCCATAGAAAATGCCCGCGAGCGCTGCCAGCAGCACATAGCGCCAATTGAAGTGGACGGCGCGTTTATTGAAGTGCGAAAGCCCAAACAGCGTTGCGGTGATGAGCAATGCGCGTACGGTCCCCAGCCGCCGCTCGAGAAGGTTTTGCATCCAGCCTCGGAAGAAAAGCTCTTCCGGAACGGCGACAAAGAGGAAGGTGAAGATCCAACCCAGCAGAACATGCCAGGCCGAAGGTATGAGGGCGTGGAAATGCAGGAAGCCGAGGAACAGCCCGAGGGCGGCGGCAATGGGAGCGTATGCCGCCAGCCAGAGCAAGCCAATGCGGAAGTCGCGCAGACGAAGGCGAAGATCGAAACCAACCTGGCGCAGCTGACGGATGGCGAGAAAGCCGTAGATACCTGCATCGAGCAGCAGGACTTTATTGAAGATGGAGAGGCCCGGTCCCCAGGCAGGCTCAAACCAGCGCAGGTCCACGGCCAAGCCTAGGACGGCAAGGATAAGGAAGTCCTGCCACTCTCCTTGCTGTTCCGGGTCCGCGAGGCTTGCCTGGTAGAGCAGCAGGCTGATGAGAACGGGCAGCAGCGTGTAGAGGGCGAGCCATGACCAGCGGAAAAGGCCGGTAGAAGAGGAGACCAGGGCGTAGGGGAGACCGAGCAAAGCGGGCGCCAGGATGCGCAGGCGAAGGGGCCATTGTTGCGCCAACTGGAGGCTGCGTGGCCAGAATGCTGCCGAGAAGAAAGGGGCAAGCGTGAGCAGGGCAGCGAGAAAAATCGATGGATGGAAGAGCAGGCGCGGCATCAGCTTCGAGCTTAACGCCTGCGCTGGCCGCAATGGCTCCGGGCTATGGATTTCCCAGGTTATACACGACCGGATCCTCCTCCGTCGTCTGATGTTCTCCGAGGGCTTGCCGGATAACCGCGAGGAGCTTTTCATTGTTTACCGGCTTTTGCAAAAAGGCCCTGGCGCCGGATTCGATCACGCGTTTCAGGTTGCCGCGAACGTCGCGGCCCGTGACCACAATGACCGGCACCGTGGCCAGGGCGGGTACATTTTTGAACCTGTCCATCAAGAGGAAGCCGTCTCCCCCAGGTAGGCCCAGATCAAGGATGATGAGATCGGGCTCGTTCTTACGGGCCTCAGACATGCAGGAGATAGCATCCGATGCGGAAAAAGTGTCGTAGTGGTGGGCCCGGAGTCGCACATGCATGCTTTTCAGGACAGACGGGTCGTCCTCGACAATGAGAATCTTCTTCTTGTCCATTGCTCGCACTCCTCTGTGGCTGTATCGGCTGGGAAGTGCATATCGTGAGTCCGCTTGAGTTGCCGGGGCAATGCAATCCCGTTTGCGGCTCTTCGCCGGCAAAAGCCGCACTTCGCTACACTTCCATGCGCAGAATGGAACTGAAATACCCTGCGGGGTCGACTTACCTGGAGAAGTGCCGATGAACCAGCCAGAGGTCGTGGGCCGTAACGCAAAGCGCCATCGTTCACGCAAGGAGAAGCGCCACTCGAAGCAGGGTGGCGCTTCTCCTTGCGCCACTCATCGGCCAAACTGTCGCAAGTGGTGATCCGCATGCAAATAGCCCCAGCGCATCCAATCCTCCGCCGTCATTCTTCCGAAGATCGGGTGGGGCAAGCATGGGTTTGGCAAGCCATCGCAGAATTGGTTCAGAGTCAAGAGCAACGAAGCAAGATCCTGACGGAAATCAACTGGAACAGAACCACCGTTTCCTTGCTCAATCTCCGGACGGGTGCGAAATCCCCGTGGCCACTTCGTCGGCGCATTCAGGGCGGCCCACTTCAGCAGCGTTCTTTGTATCAACCCTGTCGCCGGACTGGCTGTCTTCTGTCCCAAGGGCACCTTGTAGGAGTCATCCAAATGACACACCATCTGGTGGACGGACATGGAGCCCCAACGCGCCTTATCCTCCGCCGACAGCTTCGCCAGTCGATGCGCTATCGTCTGCCGTTCGCTCAGGTTCTTCAAGGTCTTCATAAGCTCACTGAGTATGGATGCGATGACATTTGGACCGCGTCTTGCCGCAGATCGCATCAGACGAGAAGGTGGTTGAGAAGCAATTTACTAGCGGTTCTCTCGTTCCCTCACGAAGGTCGGGTGCCCCATATCTCGCTCGTTTTTCGCGAGATGTGGGATTCCACTGCTCTTTCCCTCTGACTCTTGATTCATCCGATGGACTTAGCGGTCAACCTCAGTGAAATCCCACATCTCGCGAAAAACGAGCGAGATATGGGGCACCCGACCTTTGTGAGGGAACGAGAGCCCATGGCGTTCGCGCCTGTCAAACTCCGGTAGCCACCACAAAGTATTGCGCTTTTTCTGTTCCCGGGTTGTGCACACCGTGCAATTCGTTGGAATGGACAAATGCCGCGCCTCCCGGCCCGATTACCCCGGTCTTGCCTGCAATCGTCACTGCCAGCGTGCCCTTTATCATCAGGAAGAGTTCTTCGTGCTCATGCCTGTGCGGAGGATGAGGCTCGCCTCCCGGGCCTAGTGTCGTCTCGTGCACTTCCAGGTGGTTACCAGAATGGGTGATGCCGTCCAGGATCGGCCTGGATTCGTTCTCCCCATTTTTCTTCACCGGTAACTCATCAAAAGGCTTGATGAAGGAGCTGAGTGCCGGGCTATCCGATGCCAACGCCGAAGAAGCCGCCAACATGGAAATCGCCTGCAGAACAGAGCGCCGAGTCGCATTCATAGAATCTCCCTTATGGAAAAGTAGTTATTGAACTCCCGTGGCAACCACAAAATACTGCGCCTTTTCCGTTCCCGGATTGCGCGCGCCATGCAAGTCATTGGAATGAAAAAACGCTGCGCCTCCCGGCCGGATCACCGTTGTCTTTCCCTCAATGGTGACGGCGAGAGTGCCGCTGATCATCAGCAGGAGTTCTTCATGCTCGTGCCGATGGGGCGGATGCGGCGAGCCTCCCGGTGCAAGTGTCGTCTCGTGAACTTCAAGGTGGCCGCCAGAATGAGTCACGCCATTCAGGATTGACCTGGATTCATTCTGCCCATTTTGCTTTACCGGCAGATCACTGAAGGGCTTGATGAAGGAAGTGAGTGTTGGGCTGTCCGATGCTCCGGCCGAAGAGGCCGCCAACATGGGAATCACCTGCAGAACAGACCGGCGGGTTGCCTTCATAGAGTTCCCCTACAGCATTTTTACACCTGGTGTATTCCAGGTGACCGCTGCGACGCTTTAGACCCTGCCAGCGTTGTTATAGGCCTTGCGGAGACATCAAATCAAGACAGCCTGCCGGCGCGCTGCATACCCGCGAAAGCGACCGGCTGGTCTGCGCCGTGCAGTCCTGCGTATTTCGCTGATAAGATCATCGGGAAGAAATTGACGGGAGCACTATGTCATTCAAACCGAATCGCCGCAGCTTCCTCATTGCAAGCGGACTTACTGCCCTTGCTTCAACCAGGGTTCTGGGTGCGAACGACACCCTTCGCGTCGGAGTGATCGGAGCCGGCGGCCGGATGAGAACCATTCTCGATAGCGCCGACAAGTCCGGTATCCCCTACGAGATCGTGGCCGTGAGCGATGTGTATGGGCCGCGTCGTGATGAGGTGAAGGCACGGATTGCCTCCACCGCTGCGACTACGACCCACGTCGATTATCACGAAGTGCTGGGCAAGGATTTGGACGCGGTGCTGATCGCCTCGCCCAACCACTGGCATGTGCGCATGGCATGCGACGCCCTGGCTGCCGGCAAAGACGTCTACCTGGAAAAACCGGTCACTCACACCATCGAGGAAGGCGCCCCTCTCTCTCATGCGGTTCGTAACAGCAAGCAGATCCTGCAGTGTGGCATGCAGCAGCGCAGCTGGACTCACTTTCGCAACGCCGTCGATCTGATTCAGGGAGGCAGTTTGGGCCGAGTCACCCAGGTGAGAACCTACTGGTGGCAAAACTATAACCAGGCGGGCTGGCGACCCAAGCCAGTGGACACCCAGGCGCTTGATTGGAAGCTTTGGCTCGGTGACGCTCCGGACCAGCCATTCAGCGAAGAAAAGTTTTACCGCTGGCGCTGGTACTGGAACTTTGGGGGCGGGGCTATGACGGATCTGTTCGCGCACTGGATCGACGTGGCGCACTGGGCGATGAAGTCTGATACGCCGCGCGAGGCGCAGATGCTGGCGGACAAATATATCTTTGAGGAATGGGACTGCCCCGACACCGTTCAGGCGGCGCTCCGCTACCCAGGGTGGGATGTGGTGTACGAGGGCATGATGAGCTCCTCCATTGACGACGGCGGCCTTGAATTCCGCGGCACTGAGGCCACGCTGAAGATCAATCGCAACACCTTCGGTATATACCGCGAGGGCCTGGCGAATGGGCAGAACCCCATCCTCAGCGAGGATAGCTTCCGCGATGGAACCATCGACCACGTGGCGAATTTCTTTGCCTGCGTCAAGTCGCGTAAGGAACCGAACGCGCCCGTCGAGACCGGGATCAGCTGCGCCCGCGCCGGCCACATCGCCAATCTAGCCTACAAGCACACGGGGCAGATTAGCTGGCCGCCCAAGGCCTCGTCGTAGCAAGCCCGGATTTCCTGTGGAGCTTGGTGGCGTTGGCGAACTTTGTGCGGCTTTCCTTACTGAAAGTCGCATACGCGGTCGCGGGATGGAGCAACGTACAGGAAATCCGGGCAAGCGCGGCTCTTATCGCGCATCCGGCAGCAGGCCCTTCTCCACCAGCACGGGAGGCCTGCGGTGCCTGGTGGCCTGCTCGTAGGCGTACGCCCAACCAAGCAGGTCGCCGTCCTTCCAAGGCCTTGCCGATATCTCCAGGCCGAAGGGCAGACCATCCGGGTAAAAGCCGCCCGGAACCACTACCGCCGGAACGCCAATCATGTTTACCCAACTGGTGTCGCTGTGCGGGCCGGTACTGAGCTGCCCGTCCTGTGGCATGGTCTCGTCGGGCGGAGGCATCTGAATCGCGGGATAGACAAAACCATCGAGATGCAGCCGATCGAGGGTGTCGTTGTAGGCGGCGAGCGCCTTACGCCGAGGTGCCCAGTAGTTGGCCTCCGCTTGCGGATCGGTCTCGATCATTGCCTGTCTCGTCAGAGGCCGCTCTTTGGGGGCATCGGCGTCCGGGCCGCCGATGATCGTAGCCGGCAAAGGAGATCCTGTGGCCAGTTGGTAGTCGTGGGGCGAGTGGTACTGCGGAGGGCCATACCCGGCGAGAAACTTCTCGGTTCCTTCCCGGATGTAGGGCAGCGTGCATACCCGGGATACCGTCTCCGCAAAGCTGTCGGGAAGGATGGAATCATCGAAGACGACCGTTGCACCCGCGGCACGCAACCCGTCCAGGGCTTTCATGAAGGCCTCTCGGGTCGCGGGTTGTAGCGGGATGCGAGAGGCCTCCCGATATGCTGCAACCGTGCTCGCAGGTGTTGACGCCGGTATTCCCTGAAACGGAATGCCTGCTCCCTGGAGAATGAACGCCGGTACGCCGAAGCGTTTCCCTTGGAGTGCGTCCGTTTTCAGGTAGGCCGTGTAGGGGCCACGCTCAGGCAGGGCGACGGAGCCGCCAGTGCGGGGGTTTAGGGGATCCGGTGGGGCATCCGCTCCCGCCATCACATCCAGCGCGATCGCCGCATCGGTGACGTCGCGGGCGATAGGTCCGGTGTTATCGAGGAGCCAGTCCAGCGGGGCGATGCCCGCGATACTCACCAGGCCACGCGTGGGAAAGACGCCAACCACAGAGCTGGTGGCAGCCGGCATGCGGATGGAATTGCCGGTGTCGGTTCCGTTGCCCAGGACGGCAAGATTTGCGGTGACCGCGGTAACCGTGCCTCCGGAAGAGCCCCCGGGACTGAAGCGCACATCGTAGGCATTTCCCGTGCGCCCGTAGGCGGTGCTGCGATTGGTATCGCTGGCGGCAAAGTCGGGCATGTTCGTTTGTCCGATGATCACAGCTCCCGCGGCCCTCAGCCTAGCGACGATGGTCGCGTCCTTGGGCGCGATCAGCTCGTGCCCGGGGATCAAGTACCCTTTCCAGCCATCGGTGGTCACCAGTCCTTTGACCGATGTATTCGCCTTGGTGACGATGGGAACGCCCCACATCGGGCCGCGCTGGTAATGGCTGCCGCCTGCCGCGGCTTCCGCATCTTCGCGAGCAGCGGCGGCCAGGGCTCCCTCTCTATCTACGGTTTGCACGGCGCGATAGATCCCGTTGTACTTCGCGATGCGTGCTAAGTACCACTGCACGACCTCGGTGACGGTGTACTTGTGGCTGCGGTACATCTGCTCGAGCTCGGGTATGGTCACTTCGAGCAGGTCGCGGCGCATCGCATCCTGGGCGGAGTCGTCACTGGTGGATGGAGGCGTGGCTTGCGCGTCCATACGGCCATATACCAGGGTGAGCAACAGGAGCAGATACCACGGACGGAGTCGCATCTCCATAACATACCCTGAGTGAAACCTCGACCCGGCTACATGCGTCCAAGAAACACCCCCCCGTTGGCTTTCCGCTAACGCGCCCGGCACAGTATCAGTCTCGGAGAAGAAGCTTTAATTGTCCTCGTGGTCGAAGTGCTTCCAGGGGACGATATGAACCGAAGAAGATTTCTCCAGCACGCCGCCTTGACCGCTGCGGCCGTCGCAGTTCCGAAGCGCACTCCCCCCAATGGCGAATATAAACGTAAGCGAGAAAGGTTCTTTCCAGTCGGCCCGCGCCATCCGGTCCGCGCAAGCGATCGCATTAAATAGCAATAACGGTTACGTAGACTTTACCCTTCCGGAACTGGAAGAGTATGAAGTGGTAGAGCTGCGATAACTCCGGAGCGCGAGGTACACGGAGGCGATATGCGCGGTGAGACTTACGCGCGCCTGGTCAGGCTCATCAGCTGCCGCCAGTCGCCGGATCGACAACACGGTAATGTTGTCCTGCTGCCCGAAGGCGCAGGCCGCAGCATGAACCGGATGAGCGATGCCCGGGCGGCAAGCTGGGCCTCGACACCAGCACGCTCCGGATGGCGATCTGCCCATGCTGGTCGCGGCGAAAAAAGAATACGCCGCGCTGTAAGATCAAGACTGGTCTCATCGCTCAACCTGTCAGCCAGTAGGAATTAGCTTTTTATGAACCCGCGTATAATCGCGCTCATTCGACCATTGAGGAAAAAATGACGACACCTGTGACTGCTCCGGTAACTCCTGAACGCATCATGCAATTCGCCTGGGGATATGTTCCGCCGCTTCTTTTGGAAGCAGCGATTCGCCACCGCATCTTTGATCTGCTGGATGCCGGTTCGAAAACTCTCATAGAAATCCAAAAAGAGACCGGCGCCTCGGAACGAGGGCTGGCCGCGGTGATGAATGCGCTGGTGGGTCTCGATTTCCTGGCAAAAGATAAGCAAGGCTATTTCTCGCTTACGCTCGAGAGCTCCACATTTCTGGTCAGCACCAAGCCCAGCTTCCTGGGCGGAACCATCCGTCACGGCAGTGAGCAATTGATTCCAAAATGGCTGCACCTGAACAGGATTGTCATGACCGGTCAGCCCGAGGCGGCGGTGAACAAGGAGGCGCTGGGCGGCGACTTCTTCCAGCAGTTCGTCGACGACATCTTCCCCTTGAGTTATCCCGCGGCGCAGGTGCTTAGCCGACATTACAACGCCAACGGGGCAGGGCCGGCGGTTCGTGTACTTGACCTCGCCGCAGGCTCAGGAGTTTGGGGTATCGCGATGGCCCAGGGATCTGAAAAGGTCAGCGTGACTGCGGTGGACTGGCCGGAAGTGATTCCAGTGACCCGTAAGACGGTAACCCGCTTCGGCCTCGCCGATCGCTTTTCGTTCGTCGAAGGCGATCTGCTGCAAGTTGACTTCGGTCGAGGTCACAACCTGGCGACGCTGGGACATATTCTTCACAGCGAGGGCATGGAACGCGGCCAGGCACTGCTTAAAAAAACCTTCCAGGCACTTGCTCCCGGGGGCACTATTTCGATTGCTGAATTCCTGGTGAATGCGGATCGCACCGGGCCACTGAATGCGCTCTTCTTTGCTGTCAACATGCTGGTGAACACCGAGAATGGAGACACATATTCCTTTGAAGAAATCAGCAGCTGGTTAGAAGCGGCGGGATTTACCGATGCGCGCAAACTGGATGCGCCGGGCCCATCGCCGCTGATCCTGGCAACCAAGCCATGACGTACAACTGGCCGCTCCCGCGATTGCGAGAGCGGCCATTGCATTGAGTGCTAAGGGCTACTGCAGTTCCTCCACGCTGCGGGCGACGAACACCGGGTTTCCGTTACTTGGATTCTTCAGCACAAGTCCGACTACGCGGAGAGAAATGGCCGAATTGCCGGTCAGGTCACTCAGACCAGTTAGGCCACCCAGCCAGTTGGTCACCGGCGTGGTGTAGACCGTGACCGGACCGTTGAAGAGAACTCCGGCCAATCCATTGGAATTGAAGGAGAAGGTTCCATTGCCGGTGTTCGTGCTTCCCACTACCCATTCACCCGCATGACCCTCGTGACGAAGGACGATGCGATGAACGGTTACCGCTTGCGGATTGCTGGCGTCGCTCAACGGACCACCAATGCTGACGTGCTGCCCGGGAACCAGCAAGCTCGAGTTAAAGAAGAAGTTGGTAAGAGGCGTGTGCATCTTGTAAATGAAATACATCTCGCTACCGTTCAGGTTGATGTTGGCGATCTGGCCCAGCGTCAGGCCCGTATCTGCAGGCAACTCGGCACGGACATACAAATTGAGCCCATTTGCCGCACCTTGCGCCGGGGTCACATTGGTAACCAGGCCGGCGGCCCAATACCCATCTTGCGACAGAATGCCTACGCAATCCGCGCTGATGGTTTGGCTGTTCGGAGCAAAGGAGCCGGAGACCTCGACGATCGAGCTGGTGGTCAGGCTGGCGATGGTCTCGTTGTTTTCAAACTCTGTATTAGATGAGAGTTGCACCGTGTATTGACGGCCGTGTGGGCCTTGAATGACGAACGAATTAGACGAAGTGTCGATGCTGACAACACCCGCGTCGAACTCATCGATATAGTTTTCAGGATCGCTTGCGCTGAGCGCCTTCAGATCGAGTGTCGGCGTTACCTGACCGGTGATCTGTCCATTCGCGTTCACCTGAATGGATTGTTGCAAGTCGAAATCAAATCGCAGTGCATCCATGTCCCCGGCATTCACGACAAAAGGACTGGCCAGATTGATGGTCACGACAGACTGGGTAAGCGTCGCCGGCATTAAGGCGATGGTAGGCGCTGTTCCGGACTGCACATTGAGATATCCGATAGTTGCGGAACCGAGGGTAATGGTTGCGGTGGTGTAAGTCCCCGTGGGGATGGAATTGAAATCAAGCAGAGTTGAAAGGCCATTGAAGCGTGCAAAATCAACCGTCTGCGCGCCATTCAGTATTGAGACCGGGGTCGCAGAACCATTGGAAAGTGTGATGCTCTGCAGATTGACGGCGAAGGACACCACGCTGGGAAGTGGCGCATCGGTTCCGAGCACGTATACGGAGCCGCTCTGTGCGGGGGTTGAGCCTGAACTGCTTGGGGCACTGCCGCTTCCAGCACTACAACCGGCGACATAAGCGGCAACCACAATCATCAAGGACACACGAAGCCCGTGGATACATTTCATAAAGCTGCCTTCTTTCTCAATTGTCTAAGTTTGTGCTGTGCTGCATCTGTAGCAATGCACGGCAGTGTAAGCCGGGGGGCGAATTTCTGAGCGAGGCTTGTCGCCAACTAACTGTGCGATCGCTATCACTGTGAAGGGAAACACTCATGCCTAACACAAAGTTTCGGAAATAAGTGCAACTTTAGTGGGAGCAACGAGTTTTTAAATTCAAGGTAAAGCCGTGACTGCGTGCGCCTAAAACAGCGCGAGATCCAGCTACTAGCGTCCAGCTTTTCCTGTGGACTCTCCTACGATCAGGGTGGGGATGATCGGATACTCCTGTCCCATATGTGTCGGAGAGGAGAAGAGAGTCTGAAGTGCTTCAGCAGCTAGTCGTCCTATCAGGTCTCGCTTCAGATCCACTGTGGTGAGCGATGGTGTGGCGTAAGCGGCTAACTGCGTGCAGTCAAAGCCGGTAACGGAGATATGTTTGGGAACATTCAGACCACTGGATTGCAACGCCTTGATAATACCGATGGCGGTCAAATCATTATTGGCGATCACTGCCGTAGGCCGTGGGACAAGCTGACAGATCGCAGCCCCGGCCGCCAGGCCGCCATCGAAATGGCTGTTCCCCTCCAACACCGGGCCCGCCTTCATGCCTAGTTCGCGCATGTAATGCAGATATGCATCGCGCCGGGCCGCATTCGATTGCAAATCGTTGCGCGCCCCGACAAATGAGATCCGGCGATGACCTAACGAGACAAGATGGTCGATCACGGCTCTCATACCGAGAGCGTAGTCTATCTTCACGTTGCTTATGTATTGCTGAACGGGACCTACATCCAGAAACACCGCCGGTGTTTGTCTGGCTTTGATCTGGCGGATGGTGGCGAGAGCAACTTCTGAAGTTATAAAAGAAATTCCGCGCACCCGCTGCCGCAACATCCTGGTGGCAGCTTCCGTCAGAACGGCGGAGTCGTAGTTGGTGTCGCTCAGGATCACGTCGAAGGTTTGATCGCGTGCCTTTTGCTCGAAGCCTTTGATCACTTCAGGAAAGAATGGATTCTCGATGTCGGAAACGATCATGCCCAACGTCTGGCTTGCATCTTTCGCCAGATTGCGAGCGTTCAAATTGGCGACATAGTCCAAGCTGCGAACCGCAGAGAGGACGGCTCTTCGGGTCGGCCGCCCGACCCGCCCACTGTTATTCAGGACGTAGGAAACGGTTGCGACTGAGACGCCTGCGGCTTTCGCGACATCACGGATGGTCACAGACTTCATCTGGGAACGATTATAGATGCCGCTCCCGCTTCTCCACGAGCGGCGAATTGAGGCTTGACAATCAAAAATAATGGCGTATAAAAGCGCTTATATCCAAGCGCTTATCCGTTTCAGCAGGGTCCGCCCCCAGGGGAAGTCGATCTTCCAAATCAATCCGCAAGACGGAGGTGCCAACGTGTCCAACAACCGAGCATCTGTTCCGCAGCAAGAGAGGGCGGGGAAATTGGCGCGATTCTGGGCCGCGCACAACCGGATATTGATGTGCGTCCTGATGTGTCTGCTCTCCCATCCACTGTGGGCGCAGGACGGGCAGTTCTACGGAGTGATTACAGACCAGGGCAGCGCCGCGGTTCCTCATGGAAAGGTGGTGCTGCAAAACACCGGCACTGGGCTTGACCGGGAAACCGCCACAGATGCAAATGGAAACTATGAATTCCTTGCCGTGCCCGTGGGCAGCAACTACAACCTCACCGTGAGTGCAACCGGTTTCGAGACCTCGGTGGAATCTGGTTTCAGGCTGGAGGTAAACCAACGCTATCGGGTCGATTTCAAGCTGCAGGTTGGGGCAGTCGTGCAAACTGTAGCCGTGACCGGCTCAGCGGTGGAAGTGGAGTCCAGCAGCACTACCGTGGGTGACGTGATCGAAGACCGCAAGATCATCTCTCTCCCTTTAAACGGGCGCAGCTATCTCGATCTTCTGGGATTGCAGCCCGGGGTTGCCCCGGTTAGTAACCCCAGTCCATTCCAGCCCACTATCGTCGCATCCGGCGATCTCACTACCGGCTTGCTGTCTGTCAACGGTCAACGTGAAAATGCGAATGCTTTCATGGTGAATGGATCCACCGTGGAAGACAACGGCTCCAATGGCGCCGGCGCCATACCGGTGCTCGATTCCATCCAGGAATTCCGGCTGCAAACCAGCACTTTTGACCCCGAGTACGGCAACTTCTCCGGCGCGGTCATCAACGTGATCACCAAGTCCGGCACCAATCAGTTCCATGGTTCTGTTTTCGAATTCTTGCGCAACACCGATTTAGATGCGAGAACTTACTTCAACAGCACCCGCGGAACCTTGATACGGAACCAGTTCGGAGGCTCCGCCGGCGGTCCGGTGATCAAAAACCGTTTGTTCTTTTTTGGCGACTACCAGGGAACACGGCAGATTGAGGGACTTTCTACCGGGGTTCTGAACGTGCCCTCGGCGGCGCAGCAAGGCGGCGATCTCTCAGCGCCGGTCGCAGCGCTGCTCGCCAGCATGGAACAAAGCGGTAGTCCGCTTCCCGCCGTGCGTGGAGATAATCTTTCCGGACACTTTGCATCTACCCTTAGCTCGCGCCTGGGCTACGCCGTGGCTGCGGGAGAGCCCTATTTCGCTCCCGGTTGTACGACCACGGCGGCGTGCGTCTTTCCCAACGGGATCATTCCCCAGGCTGCCTTTTCGCCGGCCGCGGCGGGGCTGCTTAAGTTCCTTCCCACCGCCAACGGCGCCGGCAGTGGAGTGTATCCAACCTATTCGAGCGCAGCAGCCGACCAGAACGTTACCGACGATAAGTTTGGTGCGCGCGCCGACCTTCCTACCCACAACGGCAACGACACCTGGTCGGTGTATTACCACTTTGACCGCGCAGTCGTGAACTCGCCCTTGAACGCCCCCAATACCTATGGCACGTTTACCAATGTGCCGGGCTTCGGCTACATACTACCTTCGCGCGCCCAGGTAGCCACCATTAGCAACACCAAGGTTTTCAGCTCCAGCAAGGTAAATGAGGGGCATTTCACTTACTACAGGATTGTGTACCCAGGCCCCACTCCGGTACAGGGACTGGGCAAGGTTAGTTCCTTCGGCTTTACGGAGGGCGGTCTGGGCCTGATTCCTGCCAATCCAGCTGCTGAGGGTGTGCCGGATGTTATCCTGAACGGTCTCGGCCTGACTATGGGAGCGGCAATCACCGACGGCAATTTCCAGAACGTGTTTCAAGTGCAGGATGGATTCTCCTGGATCCTCGGCAAGCACACCGTCAAATTCGGCGGAGAATGGTCGCACAAACAGTGGTATCGGCGGGGCGGCCCAGTGCCCAATGGCCAGTTCGTCTTTAGCGGAGGCGAAAGCGGAATCGACTTCGCCGACTTTCTCATTGGTGCGCCAGATCAGTTTATTCAAAGCAGCAGGCAATTCCTCGACGGACGCTCCAAGTCTGGCGCTCTCTACATCCAGGACAACTTCCGCGCGCGCTCTGATCTGACCATTAACTACGGCCTGCGTTGGGAGGTCGCCCAACCCTGGTCGGACGCTCGCAACAGAATTCAGGCGTTTATTCCCGGTCAGCAATCTACCGTCTTCACCGACGCCCCTACGGGTTGGCTCTTTCCCGGCGATAAGGGAATTCCTCCGTCCCTCGGGCCCACGCGTTGGAATAACTTTGCCCCTCGGCTAGGTCTGGCGTATTCTCCGTCGCCGCAAAGTGGTTTCTTGCAAAAGCTGCTGCCTGCCGGCCAGAGCACGATCCATGCCGCGGTTGGTCAGTTCTTTACCACGCTCGACACCACTTCGGGCGATTTCGAAACGGGTGACGCTCCTTTCGGGCTTTACTATGAAAGCCCTTCGCTCATCTACCTGGAAACGCCGTTCAAGGGCCGCGCCAGTGGGCTCGACCCCGGGCAGCGGTTCCCATTTGCCCTTCCCGCGCAGAACGGCAGTTTCTCCGCGTTTCTCCCCATCGCCCTCTCCCCGGCTTATAACACTGGGAATAAGACTCCTTACGCGATCGAATACAACCTGACCGTTCAGCGCCAGCTGGGCCCTTCTACGATTGTGACCCTGGGCTACGTCGGCGCTGTCGACCACCACTTGTTTCAGATTCAGGAGTTCAACCCGGGCAATGCGCAGACGTGCCTGGCGATTGCGCAGGCATTCACTGCCGCGGGGCAGGCTAGTGGCGGATGCGGTCCCTACGGAGCGGACACCATCTACTCCCTCAATGGACAAACGTGGAATGGTACGCGGCCATACTCGGTCACGTCAGGACGCCATCTCGATATCGGCGAGCTTGATTTTGGGGATAACCCGTACAGCATAGCGAACGGCGATTCAACTTTTAACAGCCTGCAGATAACGGTCGATAAGAGAGTCGGCTTTGTCCGCTTCCTGGGCGCCTATACCTATGCGAAATCGCTGGATGACGCCTCCGCTTATACTATGTCGGTGAATCCGTATCATGCTGGTCTCAGCCGCGGGCTTTCTACCTTCGATATCAAAAATAACTTTGTTGTGAGTTACAACATGGACTTGCCCTTCGGCCACTGGCTTTCCAGCCCCGGCGGCCTCTCCGGTAAGTTGCTCAACGGTTGGCAGCTGGTCGGTATTACGCGCTTCACCACGGGTTTCCCCATCCTGATGCAGGAACTTGACGACCGCTCTCTTTGCGATTGCGATGGTCAGGGCATTCATTCCATCGACTTGCCTAATTACAATGGCCAGAAGGTCGCCAAATACAATCCCCGCAAATCTGCTGGGCACCAGTACTTCAACCCCGCGGTCTTCTCGCAGGAAACGCTGGGAGTTCCGGGTAATTCCAACCGCCTGTTCTTTACCGGACCCGGCATTAATAACTTTGACACTGCGTTGCACAAGGTCACTCCTATCACCGAAAGGGTTTCTCTGGAATTTCGCGCTGAGTTTTTCAACACCTTCAATCACGCGCAATTCCAGGCTCCGGTGGGTAACTTCGCCGCCAGCAACTTCGGCCAGGTGACTGGAGCTAATGCTGCACGCATAGGCCAGGGCGCGCTACGACTCGTATTCTAGTGTCTCGCCAATAGGAGTTCGCTCAGGGATGACAGTAAAAGCCCGAACCCACCGCATCATTCAAATTGGCTGGCCTGAATTCGGCCAGGCTGCTTACCCTCCCCAGAAGTCAAGCGCGGAGCTGGAGCAAAGGGTCGATCAACTCCGCGCCAGAATGGAGGATCGAAAGCTTAGCCATCTGGTCGTCTATGGGGATCGCGAGCATTTCGCCAACCTGGCGTATCTCACCGGCTTCGATCCCCGGTTCGAGGAAGCCCTATTCGTCATTGGACTTACTGGCATCCCATTGCTGGTCGTCGGCAACGAATGCGAAGCGTATGTTGGCGTGAGCCCCTTGTTCAATGACGGCAAGTTGAGACGAGAACGCTTTCAGCCTTTCTCCTTGCTGAATCAGCCGCGAGATCAGAGCCGGAAAATGAAGGAGATATTTGCCGGAGAGGGAATCGACGCCTCGTCGACGGTCGGATGTGCTGGATGGAAATATTTCTCTGACGACGAACTTCCGGATGCTCAGCATGCGATTGAGCTCCCCTCGTACCTGGTAGATACTCTGCGAGAACTTGCGGGCAGGAACCAGGTCGTGAACGCCACGGATTTGCTGATGCATCCGGGATACGGCCTTCGTACCTACTGCTCTCCTTCAGACATCGCCTATTTTGAATACACCAGCGTGCAGGCGTCTGAGAGTATCAAGCGGATGATCTTCGGCATGCGTGAGGGCATGACTGATCATGAGGTCGTCGCGCTGGGCGGCAGCTGCGGAGAGCCCCTCGCGTGTCACACCACATTTGGGACGGGACGCACCGCGACGTTTGGTCTTTCCGGACCCCGGGGAGAAAAAATTAAGCGGGGAAATTCTCTCTCCATGAATCTGTCCTACTGGGGTAGCAACAGTTGTCGCTCAGGATGGATTGCCTCTTCGTTTCGCGAGCTGCCTCCCGCCGCTGCCGATTACGTTCAGGAGTTTGCCGGTCTTTATTTCGAGGTGATGAACGAGTGGTTTGCCCTGCTCAAGCCCGGTACTGCCGGGGGGCAGCTGTGGCGCCTGATTCAGGATCGACTGCCCTTTGAGCGTTTCGCCATTTTCCTCAATCCAGGTCATTTGATCCATTTAGATGAGTGGCTCAGCTCTCCGGTCTATCCGAACTCGGATGTGCCGCTACATTCGGGCATGGCAATCCAGGTAGATGTCATCCCCAGTTCGCCGGTATATGCTTCGACGCGCATGGAGGATGGGCTGATTCTGGCCGATACAGATCTACGGAAGCAGCTGAAGGACGCATTCCCTGATTGCTACGCTCGCTGTCAGAAACGACGGAAGTTTATGACCGATGTGTTGGGCATCGAGCTGCCCGAAGAGGTCTTGCCGCTATCTAATATTCCGGCCATCGTGCCGCCATTTTTCCTGGCACCGAACGAGGTCTTCGCCCTCGAGTCGTGAGGTTTGGTTCAGTCGTAGCTACACACCTCTGGTCTGGTTCTCTCGCGAAGGGCGGGTGCCCCATATCTCGCTCGTTTTTCGCGAGATGTGGGATACCACCGATTTTGACCGCTAAGTGCGTCGGATGAGTCGAGAGTCAGAGGGAAAGGCCTGTGGTATCCCATATCTCGCGAAAAACGAGCGAGATATGGGGCACCCGCCCTTCGCGAGGGAGCGAGAGGGCCTGTTGGCTACTGCGCTGAGGTCATCGTAAGCACAAACGTCTGCGTATGCGTGGGCGCCGACGCACCAGACGCAGTTACAGTCACGTTATAAGTGGTGGACTGCCCCGGTTGCGGGCCTGTGAATGTAGTTCCACAACCAGTCAAGGCAATCAGGCAAAGGAAAAGCAACATCCATAGTGCCCTGCGTGATCTGCTCCCAGAAATGCCCAGGAAGAACAACGGAATCGGCGAAACGAGCGCCAGAATGAGCCCCGATGGAGCGGCGATCAACTGGCCGCTGTTGATAGCGCTGATGGTCATCTTCGTGCTCTCAGGCGCGCTCCCGGAGAGCGAAGGCGGCGCAAAGCTGCAGCCCCACCCGCTCGGCAGTCCGGAGCAGGCGAAGGATAACGAAGCACTGAATCCGTTTTCCGGAGCTACCGAGACCGTCAAGGATCCGGCTGTGCCTTGCGTCATAGTCAAGGTGCCGCTGGAAAGAGTAAGTCCATAATCAGCAGCGGGTGTCGGAGGAGGCGCTTGAGCCGCGGTGATGGTTACCGAAACCGCCTTGGAAGTCGATGGCGAGTCGATTGTGTCTCCGCTGTAGACCGCACTCAGAGAATGAGTGCCAGCACTCAAAGTGCTGGTGGCAAGCGTTGCCGTGGCGGCAGCCAGGGTCGAGGATCCGATCGCACTGCTACCGTCCTGAAACGTAACCGTTCCGGTAGGTACAGACGTTCCCGAAGCTGGTGCGACCTTTGCGTCGAGAGTAATTGTTTGTCCCGAGACGGCTGTGGTCGCGCTGGCGGTAAGGGTAACTGCGGTTGCCTGCAGCGGGGCTGTGACGGCGTTGACCTGCACAGACACAGCAGTCGAGGTGGACGCACTATCCGTACTGTCTCCGGCATAGGACGCAGTGATGCTATGCGCCCCGGCGGCGAGCGACGTGATCGTAAACGTAGCCGCTCCATTTGCCAGGGCGGACGTCCCGAGCGACATAGAGCCATCCATCAAGGTGACATTTCCTACGGCTGCAGACCCTGCTGCAGGAGTAACCGTGACGTTGAAGGTCACGCTCTGTCCGACGGTGATTTGGGTGGTTGATGCAGCAAGGGCAGTTGTTGTGGAAGTGACCGTGCTCGCTAGCGGTTGCACAACGAACAAGACGGCGGAGTAACTGGGAAAGGTGTAGCTGATAGAGCCGCTGGTGATCGCCGCGTCTGAGGCATGAACAATCGAAGTAAGAGTCGCCTGCGAGTAGGTGTAGACCTGGGCAGTTGGGGGAGGGTTCAGATTAGCGATGGCGATTGCGCTGCTCAGCGCGCCTGTCGTCTTGTTAATGGCCAGAATCGTCACTGCATTGTCGCTCGACCTCTGGGCAGCGTAGATGGAGAGTTCCCCTGGATTGGTGCTAGTGGCGCTGATCGAAGTATCGCCGAACTGGCTCCCGTTGCCGTCGTAGTTTCTGAACATGCGAAAGGAGTAGGCAATGGGATCGGTAGGCGCCGGGGCACTCCACATATTCGCGAAGTCAATCGGCTGCTGGCCAAAAATACCCAGTACATCCATTTCAGCAATGGCATCGACGATGGACTTCTGTCCGCTGTCGATGCTGTATTCAGAGAGGGACAGCAAAGTACCGGGATAGTACGTGCTGATCCAGCTGCGGAAGCGGGGAATCAACTGCATGGGGCCGTCGAACTCATACTGCTCTACCCAGGTGCCTCCGTTATAAGTGGGGTCCCAAAGCGTACGTGTGGAGGCAAGCTGGGCCGCCGGCGTGGATGTGTCGAAGTAATAGTGCTCATCGAAGTAATCCAGGATGCGTTGTCCATGGGCCTGGTCATAGGCGGCCATCTGTTGCAGGTAATATTGGCCGGCGAAAAGGCCGCCCTGCTGGGCGGTATTGCCGATCCAACCGCCCAGCGTAAAGTCGGAGGGTCCCAGGACTAGAGCCGTACTGTCACCCTGTTTGACTGTCGCCGCGTACTGCTCGCCCAGTTGTGTGATGGTGGGATAAGTGGCGCCGTTCGGCATCACATCGCGATGCGTGTTCGACCATCCATAGGGTTCATTGTCCAACTGGTAGAACTTCACTCCTCCGCTGGCCGCGGTGCCAAATGTGCTGACCAGATGTTGTATCCACTGCAGTTGTAGCCCAGTGGTGTTGTCGATGTGGTTGGCATAGATATCGTTGTCGATCAACTGCGTTCCATTGGTCGCGATACTGTTGCCGCAGGTCTCTCCGTTCGGGAACACATACGGGTTGGTAGACCGCTGCGCCCCATAAACGGAGACGGGAAAGCTGCAGTTCCATGCCGACATTTTGTTGACGTAGGGGATGATTGGGATGGTGATCAGGGCAGTGGCATTTGCCGGTTTGTAGGTGTTGACCATAAGGTCGGGACCGGCGCCGGGTACTGGCGTCGTTTCCCCATTACCGCCCATGAAGTACCAATCGAAACCCGAATTACTCGAATCGACAAGCCAGTTATAGCGAGTTGTGCCGTCGCCTCCCCAGCGGATGTTGGGTACCTGGATCTCCTGGGCGAAGGTTGCATCGAGGCCGTAGCTGGCTATTCCATAGATGTTGGGGCTAATCGGATGGTGCGCTGCAGCCGCATCTACGTTGAGTGTGGGTGCGCCCCCGGATTGGGCCGTTGCCGCCTGACCACTGCAAGCGGCCGCCGACATCGCCAGGAGCAAAGCCTTTGCGTGTCCGCGATCAAGTCGCATGCCGGCCTCGCAGTCTAAGTCTGACTTGGGCAGGGTATCGTTGATGGAGTTACGTGATCCAGTTACTGATGGGGGATGTCGTGTGCGGGGTCCTAGTAAAATAGGAGAAAGTTTGTTGTGCACGACGTTAGTCGGGCCGTAACTCTTTGAACGAAGGGCACGGCTTTATCCGTGCCCTAAAAAGCCACAGCTATGAGGGCTAAAGAGTCTGCGCGAGAACTACCCTCTCCAAATTCAGTCCCGTAGGGACGGCTGAGAATCATGGCTGTCCAAATTAGCGGGGAGAGATGGCGGTTGGGCTATGTAATTCATTGAAAAGATTGGAGAGGAGTCACAGCGAACGACAGCGGGTTGCCAAGTCATCACGAAGCATATTGCGATCTGCGCCTTTATCAGCAATGACGCTTCCTGCCGAGGGAAAGAAACCGCAGGTCCCTCCACTGCGCTGCGCTCCGGTCGGGATGACAATTTTGCTGTGGGAATTGCCCTTGGCCCCGGTCAACGGAACCAGCAGCGGGTAGCGCAACAAAATTGTCATCCCGACCGGAGCGCAGCGCAGTGGAGGGACCTGCGGTTTCTTTCCCTCGGCAGGAAGCGTCATTGCTGATGAAGGCAAAACAGTAGCTGCCCGAAAGCTAATTTGGACAAGTGTGACTTTCAGCCGTCCCTGCGGGACTGCTCGGTGGCACATCCTAACCCAGGACTCACGTCCTAAGCTACTTTCAGCCGTCCCTGCGGGACTCAATTTGGAGCGGTTAGTTCTCGCGCAGACTCTTAAGGCCTGAGGTATTGCTTTCCTGCCGGTGCAGACCTTTTCCGCAGCCTGCTAGAGCGGGACCCAGTCTCGTTGTTAGACGGCAGGTACCGCAGCGAAAGGTGGGAGACCGCCACGGTAGCGTCGGCGGGTCCCACCCTGAAAGCTCTGCTATTTGGCGGCAGCACCGTAAGCAGGTGACTCAACTTTCTTAAATCCTGCCGGCACCAGGAAGGCAGTGGGCGGAACCGGCGCCTGCGAGAAGTTTGATTTCTGCGTCGTCGTCTCCATCAGGACGGCGCTGGTTGTGGTCTGAGTTCCATTCGCTGCCGGAGCGGTTGTCGTATCCGCAGACGCCGGCGGCGGAGTGGCTGCCTTCTTCCTATGGAAGGCGCCCAGCGCAGAACTGCCCAGAGCACTCCCGAAAACCCCCAACTTGCTTGCTTCTCCCGCTCCTGTCTGGGCTGCCGTATCGGTTGCTGCCTGGCCGGCAACGGAACCCGAAGAGTTTGCAGGTGCTGTGGCCGGAGTCGCCTGCGCCGTATCCTGCGTAGAGCCTGGCGTGACTCCTGGCCCGGTTCCGCTTCCACCCATACGTGTCACTTCCATGACCCGTGTTCCTTTCAGCTTTGCCAGCTCCTTCCCCATCTGCGCCATGGCTTCCGCAGATCCTGGCTGTCCGCCGAAGAGTTGCGCCATGCCCGCATTCTGGGTCATCTGTGACTTGAACGCTGACAGATCCACACCGGCCATCAACTTTTGCCCCATCCGCATATCGAAGTCCTGGATCTCCTTCACCTCCGGTGGGTCGGGAGCGATCCACGCATCGGTCGTGATCACATAGGTAACGCTGTTGACCGCTTCGGTGGGTGGTGCATTGGGATCGGTAATATGCATCTGCATCGTGACCAGCTGCTCTTGTGCTGTGAGCCCGTTGACGTCTTTAGTCACGCCGGTGTTCTTTGCGGAGACGTCAAAGCTGGTTTTCAAGTCGGTCTTCGGCTGTTGTGCCTGCTGAGCCTGCGCTTCTTTTATCTGCGCCTGGGCTTGCTCCATCTGCTTTGGCATATTCGCGATCGCCTGCCGCATCTGCGCGAACGTCATTACGGTGTAAGTCTTGTGGATGGTATCAATGCGGATAATGGTCTCGCGATCGAGGTCGGTGATCTCCGTCGAGTCTTTACGCACAACGGCCTTCTGGTTGCCGTGCACCATGGTGATGGTGGTCATGGGCGCAAACATGTTGCCCATCGATTTACTGAGAAAGCTAACCGATTTGAGCGAGTCCACCATGCTCCCACCAGTGATCTGCGTGGTCTCCTGATAGCTTGCATCGGCAAACATAAACCGGTTCCCCAACAGGATGACTCCGAGGGCTGCTATCTTGCGAATATTCATCTTTGCCTCCCTAATTCGTTCATTTCCAGAGAAAAAGCCTGTTCAACTGTGTCGCAGAGCGCTCGACCGTTACAGCTCGGCGACACAACCTGTTGCAGCGGCGACTCCGCTCGCCGGCTGCGGGCCCGCTCTACCCGGTAGAGCGGATTTCCTGAGGCGTAGCAGGGCCACCAGAAAGCCCGGGCGCCGGACTGCCCGAGGGTAGGTTCTCGAGTATCTGCTGTGATTCGACAGATCGGCAGGCAGCCAAAGCGGGTCATGGTCGTGAATCTTACTGGCCCGGGGGTCGCCGAAAAGCAAGGGGTTGAGTGCGCAAGTAGCTTACCAAGAAAACGCGCTTGGCAAGCCTTGAATGTGGCTTTTATCACCTCTTTGCATTCTTGAGCGAGGTGCTTTTAGTCACCGGGGCAGGCAAACTGAAGTAACTTGCACAGCCCGGCTTTGGAGCCTCGACTGAGAATGGAAATTCCTGTCATCACCTGGCTGCCGACCTAAGGTCCCGGCCCGTTATCCAGGTTGTGATAATGCCGCTGTCCGCGTCGACCCGGCGGATGCAGTCGTTCCCGGTATCCGCGATATACAGGTTCCCTTTGCCGTCTACGGCGACTGCCATCGGCCCGTTCAGGCTGGCCTGGATCGCCTTGCCTCGATCGCCGGAATCATCAGCCTGTCCATTGCCGGCAACCGTGGTCACAACGCCCGTCTCAAGGTCAACGCGGCGGATGCGATTGTTTCCCGTATCTGCGATATAGAGCTGTTTATCGTTGCTCAGCGCAAGGCCTTCGGGAAAGCACAGCAGAGACCCAGTGGTCGAACTATCGTCTCCAGAGAAGCCACATTGCGCGCTGCCGGCGACGGGGTGGGTTTCACCCGTCGAAGCATCCAACCAGGAAACCGTATTGCGGCTTGGATCGGAGAAGAAGACGCCTCCGCCCATTCCGATAGCTACCCAATAGGGTCCCGTGGCAGGCTCCGCCGACAAAGGAGTTCCGGGTAAATCTGCTCCAAGCGCCTTGGACACAATGCCGCTGATCGCATCGACGCGTCGTATGCCAATAGACGTGGTTCCACCGATGTATAGGTTTCCGTCGCGATCGACGGCTACGGAGACGGGTTCGTAAATTCCAGAACTGGTCGCTTGACCGCCGGTTCCTCCGCCCATCTTTCCATTTCCAGCCACCGTGGTAATCTTGCCCGTTTTGGCGTCTACGCGGCGAATCCGGTTGTTCGCCGTATCGGCGATGAAGAGATTTCTGTCGCTATCGAGGGCAATGCCCATGGGCTGGGCGAGATTGGCGGTGAGGGCCGAAGCGCCGTCCCCTGCAAAGCCTGCACTGCCGCTCCCGGCAGCGACTCTAGCTTGCCGGTCAGCAGATACCTCGAGGACCTGGTTCAGGTTCCGTGCACTTACATAGATGTTTCCGTCGGCATCGGCCGCAATACCAGAAAGACCAAGATGGGCTGGCTGGTTGGAAGCGGAAGTTCTTTCGGCCCGGTGGCGCCCACCATGCCCCAGGCGGCGCCAGTGAAACGAGCTGTAGATGCCCACACACAATAGTGCCGCGGTGGCCACCAGGAACAGGTTGCGCCGGTTCACCTATCGTCCCTTTCGAGCATGCGGATTCTGCTGTCCGTGTCCACTGGGGTGCGCGAGCGTTGTAGCCGGTTATCGATCGCTGCTCTCGCTGATTAACTGGCGATAGACCTGACGAGCGTGCTCAAAAGCCTTCGCAGCTTCGGGCAACTCAGCGGCGGAGATCAATGGAGACTTCTGGCTCCAAGCCTGGTCTACGCTCTTCAGACACCATTCGGCACTGCGGCGTGAGGCCCGGATCGGCTTTCCGTCCACCAGGACAAAGACCGGATCGGTATGGGAGGAGGCAAGAATGCGAGCTGCAATCCAGCTACTCTTTTCAATCGCTACGCTGAAGTTAAGTTTTTGGAGTGAGCCGTCGGCAACGATTTCTTTTCTGGCTACGACTTCACCGTTTTCGATGATCTCCACCGGCACCTTGCGGGTCTTGCCGATGCGAGCACGCTCGAGATTCCAATAAGGACGCTGGTTGTAAGGGAGCTCATCGAGGGCAGCGTTCGGTTCCGGGGCAAGGAACGCCGCAGCCGTCAACGTCACTTGCACTGTCCCGGGATGGGTAAGATCAACCTGGCTGCCGTTCGACCCGGCCTCGGTTTGATTTACCGCAAAGTCCATGAGATGGCTTCGTCCGTCGGAGACATAGGCTGCGCCGTCTTTCACGGCTTGCACATAGTTGCCAAACGAGAGCGGCCGCTTCACCTTGGCATAGGTTCGTCCTTCGCCCACCCTGCTGTCATAAATGCAGGGAAAATCCGTTTCCCCCGAAATGCGTGTCCGGAAGCCAACGTTCAATGTCTGGTACCAGATATTCAATTCCCAAACGTAAGGCGTATCTCCTTCAGAGATAAAGTCCACTACACCGGGGTAGGTCACGTCGACGATATATTCGTTGGCCCCTATGCCGTCAAAGGGCGGAATTTCATAGTTGGGCAAAGCGTTGGTCTGGACTTCCAGGCCCCAGCCCGAATGGGCAAATCCCGCGGCTGCGCCCTGCGATTTGGCCCAACGCAAAACGGGAAGATCCCAGGTCGGCCACTGTTCGATGCGCTCGGTTCCGGGATACTTGATACTCTGAAGGTCGAGCAGCACCAGGTGGCCGGCGTGGCTGGAGGGAAAACCTGAGACCTCCAGGTCGTAATGCAATAAGGAGTCGCGCGTCGATGAGGGATCGTTCTCTCGACCGCGAAAGAATTGCTTCTGGTAATAAAAACAGGGCCCCCACACTAGTACCGCGCCTATGTTCAGGTGCTCCCCCAGCACTTGGCGGCTCATATCCTTAGGCTCGACGCCCTGGGTCGGGTTCTCGTAGTGCGAGCAGCCTGCGGGATGGATATGATCGTCGCCCGAGAACCAGCCGTAAGCCGCGGGATCAATCCAACGCTTCAAGCGGAAAGAGAGATCGACTGGCGAACTCCTCGTCACCTGGAATTGCCGGCTTTCCGTCAGATATTCCGGACCGCCGGTATAGGTAACCGTATAAGAACCGACAGGGAGTTGAATCGACTCCCCATCAGCGCGATACACCTGGGGTTGGAAATAGAAGTCTGGCGCCAGCCGTTTCGCTTGACTGGGATAGATGCGCCCGAAGCTATCGCGAAAGAGGAAGGAGGCCGTGGTAGGCTGGCCGTCGCTGTCAATAACATGCAGCTTTATCGAGCGCGCGGGCGCGATATTGAATAACACCGAGATTTCACCCGCTGCGCCTGGCTCCTGACTCCTGGAGGCGATGCTAAAAGCAATTCTTGCCGTCCGCTGGCCCGCATCACGGCTGGAGACAATCAGAATTGCATATTCCACAGGAAGGCCGGACAACCGGTTCTCCATGGGTGGCTGAGAGAACAAGGAGATGTCAGCCCAGCGATCCCGCACATCCGCGGCGGTCAAGACTTGCGCAGGCTCCGGCTTTCCGGAAGATGGGATATACACCGGCCCACTGTTCGGGCTCGTCACCGCAAGCGGGGCGGTCACGCCGGAGTCATTGTTGACCTGAACCAGGAAGACGTGGGCGGCTTCCTGCGCCAGAGACGCCTGGGCCTTACCGCGTGTGACGGTGACCTGACTCTCCGCGTTGATGCTGACGACCGCAAGGGCATACTTATCCAGAACGTCTTCCACCGAGCGGACCGCGGACACCGGGTTATTGCTGGAGAAGGCAGCTTGAATCCGGGCCTGATCGGTGCTGCTCAGCGGCTCGCCCAGCAGACGGAGCGCCGCCTCCAGGCGGCGAATCTCATCGCTGAAAGGCTGCAAAGAAACAGCCGGAGAATTGCCCCCGCTCTTCGTCTGCGCAGGCGAAGACACGCCCAGCAAAAGCAGAATGCCAACAATTACCAGCACGTCCGTCGCTTTGCGCCTCAACCTGCCCACCCTCTTTCTGGGTAATGGCCTTGCGTAACTAGTTCTTCTCGGATGGTAACCGAAGATCAATGATACGCACATCCATGTCCCGATCGCGGAGGAGACGGATTTTATAAGAAACTGCCTGTCCGTGCTCTCCACAGCGCGCCTTCGAGGGGATCGACCACTTTATCCGGCGCCTGGGCGCTGGGGAATTCGCGCTGCACTGCGGCGATCAGAGCTTCACGTACCAGGGTGACATTTTCCAGTATGCTGCCGGTAAATGCTATGGGCGGTGTCCACTCGTGCTCCTTCGAGGCCAACCGCAGCCGGCGAATCACCAGGCGCACCAGGTAGGCAAGCTCTTCTGCTTGCTGCCGCAGGACCGCTAATGCTGTTTCATCTCCGAGCTCCGCGCAACCCACGACCACTGCAGTCAGCTTGGAAAAATCGGGCGCCGGCTGACTATTCGCATATTCGACCAGGGCATCCAGAGAGGACAATTCCCAATAGTCCATCACCGCGGATAAGAGTGAAGTCGGTCGCTCCTCATCCTTCGCCAGAAATAATGCGCGCAGGCTTTCCAGGCCGATCCTGTGCCCGGAACCCTGGTCCGCTAGTGCCGGACCCCATCCTCCCGCAGTAACGAGCAATCCTCCGTTTGTCCGGCCAAGAACGTTCGATCCTGTGCCCGCCATTGCGAGCACGCCACTACGGCCGGGAAAGGCCGCTTCAAGGGCGATCTCCACGTCGCCCAGGATGAGTAGTCCACCGCCCACTCTGGTGCTAAATGAGGCTTGCAACCAATCTCTCACCAGCGGAACGCTCTCTCCCGCGGTCCCGATGCAGGTGCGGGCAATCGATGCCATGGAAACGCCCGTCTGCGCGGAGAGTTGAGCAAGCGCCGACTCGAGATTCTGGCTGGCGGTCGCCGCATCCACGCGCATGCGCTTAATCGTCCCCGTGCGCACTCTGGCAAGTTCGCGGGTCTCGTCGGCGAGCACGTAGTCTGTCTTGGTTCCCCCGGCATCCAGAGCGAGAAAGAAACTCATGGGATCGTGCACTCCCGATCCAACCATCTACGCGGCTTCAAAGTAGGCCTCAATCTCTTCCAGAGTCTTACCCTTTGTCTCCGGCAGAAAGAAGGCCACCGTAGACAAGTAGATGACGGTGAAGCCGCAGAACAAGAAGAACATCATGGAATATCCATACTTGCCCACCACGGGCAGGAAGATGGCGGCGAGTGTAGTCGAGACCATCTGGTTGATCACCAGGGCAATACTCATGCCATTCGAGCGGATGCGCGTGGGCATCAGCTCCGACAGCGCGAGCCATACGCAGACACCCGGGCCGAGGCCATAGAACGCGACAAACCCGTACAAGCCAAGCGCCACCAGCCAGCCATGCACCGCGTCGGGCACAGGGCCAATATAGGCATGCTCAATGGTGAGCGGAGCCGTGCGTGCCGCACTGAGGTCGGCCAACGGGTTACGGAAAAAGGCTTCCACACTGCTCGAAGGAAGGCTGCTCTGCCGATCGATGGCAACCGGTGCTTCGCCTGCATCGCCGGAACGCATGGCCCTGGTGGTCGCGGTAAATCCGCCGTAGGAGTAGATCACCGTCATCGACAGCCGGTCCGGTTGAAAGCCGCCAGAGAGAGCGCTTGCGGGCAGAAGGCGCTGCGCATCGGCTTGATCAAAGTGGAGCAGGAGATTCTGCTTCGGCCCCACCATCGCCTGGATAGCGCTGTGCACGTCCACCCTGTTCTTTTCCGTGCGCAGAAACAGCGTGCCCACGAAGATCAGGCTCACGATAATGCCGGATGTCCCGAGGATAAACAGAAACTTGCGCCCCTTCCGGTCGACCAGCGTCATGCCCACGATCGTCATCAGGAAGTTCACAAATGTGAACAGCACATATCCCCAGTGCGCGTACAGGTCCGACAACCCGCTCTGCAACAATATGTCGGTGTTGTATCCAATAATGGAGTTGATTCCCGTCGCCGTGTTGCAGAAAAGAATGACGCAGGCAAGCAGGAACGGGAGGACATATTTTCGCCGCAGCAGCGAATCCTTGATCCCAGTTTTAGCGAACGAGCTGTTCTGTGCGGAGAGCGATGTCTGCTCCATCTCCTCCAGTTCGAGCGTAGCCTGCTCCGTACTCCTTGATCGCAGCAGTGCGCTCAGGGCGAGCTGCTTGCGCCCGCGCCGGAAGAGCCATCGCGGCGACTCTGCAACGAACAAACTACCCCCCACAAAGAGAATGCCCGGCGGCATCGACATCCAGAAGATGCGCCGCCATGCCTGGTCCTTGACGCCCAGCAGCGCCGTCGCGGAGACGGACGCGCTAATCCCCGCCACGCGATAGCTGTAATAGATGCCAATCACTGCCGCGGCGAAGATACCCAAGGTCAACAGCCATTGGAAAGCTCCCGTGCCTTTCCCTCGATCCTGCGCAGACAGGCATTCCGCCAGGTAGAGGGGAACAACGATGCCTACCAGTCCTCCGCTGACGCCTTGCAGAAGGCGGCCAAAGAAGAGCGGGACGAAGCCGTGGGAGAGCGCAATGACCGGAATGCTTAGAACAAAGATCGCTCCGCTGATCACCATGAGCGGTTTGCGTCCCAGCCAGTCGGCGAGCAGACCCGCGAAGAGGGTAGAGATAACGCTGCCCAACAATACCGCGGCGACGATGATCGAGAGCTGGCTGGCGTTCAGTCCCGAGGTGGCCTCAAGGTAAGGAAGTGCGCCGCCGATGATGCCGACATCCACCCCATAAAGCAAGCCGCCAAACCCTGCGATCAAAAGCAGCAGGCGGTTATAGGTCTTCGTATGACTCAGATCGGCAGTGCTTGGCATCGGAGCGACCGCGTGGAATGGATTGAACTCCAAACATGTAGAGTAACCCGGGCAGCCGTTCGCGATCGCTAGAAAAGAGACCCTACCGCAGCCGGCGATTGCTTTCCATCAGTGCCTGCTTGGCGGCCATGTCGCTGGCGATGCCGAAGATCATCATTTCGAGCGGTCCGCTCCCTGAGTTGGCAAAGGACTGCTTCTCGTTCAGCCGCACTGGGACGGCATCTCCGGTGTGGATCTGCGCCGTCTCCTTGCCGATGGTTACGCTGCCGTCGCCCGCCATTACGTAGTAGATCTCTGTCATGTTCGGCTTGGTCACGGGGCCAATGGTGGTTCCCGGAGGCATAAGCAGGTGGTCGACATACGACCAGGTGGTGAAAAAGACGGTCGGATCGAGCGCCCGGCGGTATTGCACCGTCCCCGTGCCGCCGTCCATGTGATCGACCGGCTTTAGCAGCGATCGATCCAGATGCATGGTGATGAATTGCGGGATCGGGTCAAGCGGCGCGCCCACGCGTCCGTCGCCGAGATTGAAGGCATCGTAGACGCCTTTCATCGTGCCCACGTTGAAATTGATCCACTGCAGGGGTTTATCGGTGGCATTGTAGATGGCGTGCGAGTGGCCCAGCCGTGCCGGAGCGCCCGCAGGCCCCTTCAGCACCGACGTGCGCCCATCGATCGTGAACTGGGCTTCGCCGTCCAGGATGATGAACATCTCTTCGCACTGGTTGTGGAAGTGGGCGCCGATGCCGCTCTTGGGCTCAATCACCCCGCGATGCATGAAAAACAGATTGGTCTCCAGCGTCTCCGCATCGAAGAGCGGCCCAAAATCCATCGACCCCGGGCCGTCGTGCACCGCTTTTATGTGGTGATACTTCGAGGGGTCGGAGTGGGCGATTCGTTGCTCGAGCGGGAGAGACTGCGTGGTTTGCGCAAGCGATAATCCAGGCGCCATCGACGCCACCACAGAGAGAACAGCGAGAATTTTGGTCGTTTTGGTCATGGACGTATTCCTGCTTTCAGCTCCACTACCGGCGGCCGCAACCCCAGGCGTGCAAGCACGATGTAGATCAGGAAGCCGCTGGCAAACGCATAAAGCCAGGCTGGATTGTCCGCTTTAACAAACCATGCCGGGATACCGGGAATACGTTCCGGAATGCCAACCAGAAAACCCACTATCCAGGCGATACAACCGGCCCAGTTGGTGCCCAGCCTCGGTCCCGACCACCGCCTGCCGGCTAACAGGTAATCCGCCATCATGGCGCCGCAGATGGGGCCGAACGATGCGGCAATGATGCTGAAGAATCCCACCAGGTTGTCGGCCACCCCGGTAAGCGCCAGGATGGCGCTGAGTGTGACCCCCGCCATCGCCGATACGGGGCGGGGGATTTTGGGCAGCATGGTGCTGAAGCTATTGGCTGCGATGAAGGAGGAAAAGCACGTGGGCACCAGGCAGGCAGCAGCGAAGAGGAAGAACATGACCGGCGCCAAAGCTCCCACGCTGCCGATGGCAACAGTGTAGTCGTAGTTGCGCGGTCCGCCATGGCTGCCCAGGAAGCCTGCGACGGAAAGAACCGAGATGCCGCCGGCAATGAAAGCGCCGGCAGCAACACCAGTCAGCCCTCCCAGAACAACGTCTTTCCGGCTCCCGTTATTCATTCCGAAATCTGTGCCGGCTGCGCCCGCGGTAGCGAAGAAGCCGATGGTGATCAGCAGTGCATTCAGAAATCCGGTCAACGAATCAGGCTGCGCAGGCTGGTAATGGGGGATGCCGCTGCGGTTGGCCCACAGTACGATCAGCATCATGGCGAAGGGAACCCAGTTCATGTACTTGGCGAACTCGCTGACGTATTTGATTCCTTTGATAGCTACCCATCCGAGGCTGTAAAGCCAGACGATGACGATGATGCTGTAGAGGGTTCTGGATGTCTGGTTGAGTCCTTGCATGATGAAGTGGGACGCTAGGGCTGCGTCCACCGCCACCCAGCCCACCTGCAACAGGCCCATCAGTATTCCCGGGATCAGGAATCCACCCGTCGTGCCAAAGGTCGAAGTGCCCACCACGTAGAGATTGCGCCCGGTCTGCATGCCCAGCATCGCCGGCACATAGTAATAGAGCCCAAAACAAAGCAGCCCCGCCAACAGCAGACCCCACAGGGCGACGCTGACACTCGCATACCCAATGGTGGGCCCGGAGAGCTTGAGGTAGTAGCCAACGAAAAGGAATATGCCGAAGTAATTGGGAAAGGTGCTTTTGTACCAGGGAACCCTGGCGGTGAGCGGTACGGGAACCGACGCGCTTACATATTCAGGAACGTTGCGCTCCATAGAGCTCCTTAAACCGCGGTGTAGTCGTTGACGGAATAATCCGCAAAGTGATCTTCCATCTGGGGCCATACTTCCTGATGAAGATCCAGAGCCACCCACTTCTTCTGCAAAGCATGCGACTCGAAGGCGATGCGTAGCCGCCATTCGCCGCCCTCCTGGTTGGGGCGCAGCAGTTCTACACCGCGAAATCCTTCCTGGCGGGAAATGGCAGGGCGAAAGATCTCAGTGTAGGTCTTCTCCAGGGCCTGCTGCGAACCGGGCTTGACGCGCATATCAACGAACAGGACGAACATCGTCACCTCACCATTTCAGCTTGAATACATCGATAGCCGTGCCACCCAAAACCTTCTCGTAGACGTCAGGCGCCAGATCGAGCGCCTTGTATTTCGCGAACTCCACCGGAACGTTGCTGGGCAAATCCGCTCCCAACATCACCCGATCCGGTCCTATGGTATCGATCATCCAGCGAATGTCTTCGCCGATACACCAGGAGGTTTCGAGATAGAGATTGCTGCATACCGTAGCAGAGACCTGCGCTTCCGCCGTGAAGACAGCGAAACCGGCATGAGCCAGAATGATCTTCAGGTCAGGATATTTGCGGGCCGCGGGAATACAGAGCGCGGGCAACGCGAAGGGAACTCCGGGGCCGGTGTGGACCATCGCCGGAACCCCGAGCCGGTGCGCGGTAGCGAAAACAAAATCTCCATCTTCTGACAGGGGATTGACCCCATGGCCGATGGTATGCAGCTTGATCCCGACAAACTTCAGGTCTTTGATGCAGCGCTCCATTTCGCGTTCATAGGCATCATGATCCCGGTGTGGAGTCACACTGGCTATGCCGAAGAAACGGCCCGGATGCCTGGCAGACAGATCGGCGATGCGATCGTGGGTCTTGGAAGCTATCGTTGCGCCTGGATACGGCTGCACGATGGTCGCATCCACGCCGCATTCGTCCATGCGGCGGAGTATCTCCTCCTCGGTAGCATGCAGGCCGAAAACGCAACATTCGCCCAGGTGGGCGTGGGTATCAATCCTCTTGGTCATGAATCCTCTCGTGGATGCAGGTGTTTGCCGGCGAAGCGGCCATTATAGACGTTCCAATATTCTCTTGCCGGTTCGACAATCAATGGGCGTGGGGAAACGCGCCCAACTCGGTATCAAGCACGTCCTTCTGCGCGGAAATCCCGACAATCATCAACTCCAGGTCGGCTGATCCGTTGTTTACGAAAGAGTGCGCTTCATTGAAGCGAATGGGTACGGCATCCCCCTTATGGATGGCTGCGCTCTCGCCATCCACCTGCACCTGGCCATCCCCGTTGAGGACGTAATAAATCTCTTCCACTCCCGTGTGGTAGTGCAGACCTTCGGATGCCCCGGGAGGAATCAGCAGATGATCCACGTACGCCCAGTTGGTCAGAAACACATCCGCATCGAGCGCGCGCCGGTATTGTACCGTGCCTTGGCCGCCGCGGTAGTTCGCGATGGGCTTCAGCAACTTCTTATCCAGGTGCATCGTCATGAAGGTGGGGATGGGATCTTTGGGGACGCCGACGCGGGCGTCGTCAAGATTGAACGCATCGTAGTGGCCTTTAATCTGCGCCACGTTGATGTTCATAAACTCCACCGGCTTATCCGACGGGTTGTAGATCGCGTGTGAGTGGCCCATCCGGCAAGGCGCCCCTACGGTGCCTTGCAGCACTGAGGTTCGGCCGTCGATGGTGAACTCCGCCTGGCCATCGAAAATGATGAACATCTCTTCGTTCGTATTGTGGAAGTGAGCCCCCACGCCTCCACCGGGCATGATTTCGCAACGGTGCATGAAATTGAGGTTGACATCCATTGCGGACGGAGGAACCAGGAGCTCGCAGGCCATATCGCCGGCACTGTTGTGGGAACGGCTGCGGGTGTATTTGCTGGGGTCGGTGTGGCCGATTCGGGCTGCCAACGGAGTCTGCGCCCACAACGAAGAGACGGTGGGTAGGGCAAATCCACACAACATCAGGAGTGGGTACACCGGTCGCATCATATCGTCCCCGCATGGATGTCAGGCAGGGCACATCCCAAGCCGCACAAGAATAAATTCCGAGGAAAGGAGCGTCAAGCAGCAATGCGGAAACACGACCCGATTTATGGTCGTTTAGACTCAGAAAAAGGGGCGCGCAATATCCCAGGAGCCTAAGCCTTGATTGCAGTGGATTGGGGTACCAGCAATTTCCGTGCGTTTCGGCTCAGTGCAGAGGGAGCTGTTTTGGCGAGGCGCTCCTCACCCCAGGGGATTCTTCGTGTCGACAATGGAAATTTTGAAGCAGCTTTACGCGCCGAAATTGGCGAGTGGCTGGCGGAGGGTGAGAAGAAAGTCCTGCTGTGCGGGATGATCGGCAGCCGGCAGGGTTGGATCGAAGCGAAATATCTTCCTTGTCCGGTTGGCATATCGGGTCTCGCGAACGCCGTCGTTCGAGTACCATTCTCTGGGGCTGAGGTGCGGCTGATTCCCGGAGTCCTGGGATCAGACGCAGCGGGCGTGCCCGAGGTGATGCGTGGTGAAGAGACCGCGGCGATGGGCGTGCTGGAGGCTTGCGGAGGCGCCGGCCTGGTTTGCTTTCCTGGAACCCACTCCAAGTGGGTTCAACTGAGCGAACACAAGATCAAATGCTTTACCACCTTCATGACCGGGGAGATTTATAGTGCCGTGCGTGAGTGCACGATCCTGGGGCGCATGATGACGAGCAACACCGTCATCGACAAGACTGCGTTTCATGATGGGGTGGCTCGCTCGGCGGATCCTGGGGGATTGCTTCACCATCTTTTTGGCGTGCGCACACTCGCGTTGATGGGCCGGCTCCGGGAAGAAGCATCCGCTTCCTATCTCTCGGGTTTGTTGATCGGGCACGAGGTGCGCGCGGAGATGGTGGGCGCAGAGGTGGTTCACCTGGTCGGCAGCGCGACGCTCTGTGGACTCTATGCAGAAGCTATCGCGGTCTGCGGAGGCGGGGCAAAGGTGGAGGACGAGGATGCGGCGGCACTTGGACTAGCGGCTATCGGCGGGAGGCTCAATTGGACGTAAGAGCATGGCTCGAACGCTGCCCTCTGGTCGCCATCTTGCGCGGCGTTCGGCCGGACGAGGCAGAATCGATCTGCTCCGCATTGGAAAGGGCGGGCATTTGTATAGTTGAGGTTCCTCTCAATTCACCGAGCGCGTTCGAGAGCATCTCCATCTTGTCGCGAAGTTTTGGCAGCCGAATGCTGATCGGCGCCGGCACCCTCACCGAGCCATCGCAGGTTGGGGAAGTGGCAGCGGCCGGCGGCCGGCTGATTGTCACTCCGCACGCCGACAACATGATTGTGCGTGCGGCCAAGGATGCTGGTTTATTGGCCGTCCCTGGTTTTTTCAATCCGACCGAGGCCTTCGCCTTGCTGCAAGCCGGCGCCGACGCGATCAAGCTCTTTCCCGCGGAGGTTCTGGGTCCGCCGATGCTCAGGGCGCTGCGCGCGGTCCTTCCCAAGTCGGCCATCGTTATACCCGTGGGCGGAGTAGATGCGCACCAGGTCGCGCCATGGATGTCTGCAGGAGCCTTGGGCTTGGGTGTCGGCTCGTCGCTTTACAAGCCCGGAGACGATGCCCTGATTGTTGAAGCAAAGGCGCAAGCTCTCGTAGCTGCGGTGCGCGCTTGGCATGGTAGGTAGTGCAGCGGAAGGGGTGCCCCACATCTCGCTGGTTTTTCGCGAGATGTGGGATTCCACTGCTCTCAACCGAGGGCGTTCAGCTCTCAATAAGCAACGAAAGGTGAAGATTCGTGGAATCCCACATCTCGCGAAAAACGAGCGAGATGTGGGGCGCCCGGGTTTAGTTGCCAGGTAGAGAATTTCGAAGTTTGAAGGAGATGTCGCGCAATGAAAAGAAGAGCTTTCCTCCGTTCCCTGGCAGCCACCGCAGTTGCGACCGGCGTGCGCGCTCTGCCCGCCTATGCCGTTCCTCTCCCCAAGATGAAGATCACGCGGGTTCGAGCCTATTTGCCTCCGCATCCTAATCCGCTATTCAACCAGAGCGACGTGGTGGTCACCATCGAGACCGATGCGGGAATCACCGGCATCGGCGAGGGCGGCGCGAAGGATACGTTGTCGCAGTCCGCAGGGAGGCTGATCGGCCGGGACCCGCAGTATATCGAGCGTCTCTGGCAAGACATGAATCGCGCCTTCTTCTATCCCGCAGGCCGCGAGAGGACCGACGCCATCGGCGCTCTCGACCTGGCTTTATGGGACATTAAGGGCAAGGTGCAGGGTCTGCCTGTCCATCAATTACTGGAGGGCATGGTTCGTAACTATGTCGAGTGCTATAACACGGCCGGCATCATTCCTGGAATTACGCGCGATACCAGTCTCAAAGACCGCGCCCGGCTAACCATAGAAGCCGGCTATCGCGCTTTTCGATTTGGCGCCTCCGAGGCCCCGGCAAACGGCACCTATAACACCAGGGAGCGCATTACCCATATGCGCGAAGAATGCGTCCAGGTCCGAGAGGGCGTAGGCAAGGATGGTGACTGGTGCATCGATTTCCACCAGCGCTTCGACCTGCCTGACGCTATTCGCGGCTGCGACTCCATCGAAGATCTCGCCCCATTCTTTGTCGAAGACCCGGTTCGGGCCGAGGCCTTTCAGCAAGACCTTCCCATTCTGCGTGCCAAGGTGAACGTTCCTCTGGCCGCCGGGGAGGAGTGGGGAAACCGCTGGGACTTCAATCGCCTGGTCGAAGATCATTCCATCGATTTTGTGCGCGCGACTCTGCCCAATGTGGGCGGCATTACGGAGATGATGAAGATTGCCGCGATTTGCGGAACTCACTTCGTCGGCATCGTTCCCCACTTCACTGGACCCATCGCCACCGCTGCTTTGGTCAACTCTCTCGGCACCTTCTCCGGGCCGCTCCTCATGGAGTACAACTACCAGGGCCGCACCCTGCCCTACTTGCCGGTGTGCCTCGATTTCAAAGACGGTAAGCTCTATCCCAATGACCGGCCAGGGTTGGGCGTGGAGTTGGACTACAAGCAGCTTACCCAGATCGCCGAAATTACCGAACCGGTCACCGCGCGGGCGCAAACCTACTTCCGGCCCGATGGTTCGATCACCAACTGGTAGTGGGGCGGGGAGTTATGAACATAGGAAAAGCGGTGCGGCCGATCATCGAAGGTACTAAGGGATGATGACAACCTCGAGGGTCGCAGTCGCCTCCCCCAAGGGAAGCAGCGCCCGCTGGCTCGTGGTTGCTCTTCTCACCGTCGGCGTCGTCATCGCCTACACCGACCGTATCAATCTGTCTACTGCACTTCCCCAGATTCGTATGAGCTTCCCCATCTCGGCGGAGGCGTCGGGGATTCTGCTCTCGGCCTTTTTCTGGGCCTACACTTTGCTGCAAATGCCGGCCGGCTGGCTGGTCGATCGTTTCGGCCTCAAGTGGCCTTATGCCGTGGGGCTTTTCTTATGGAGCGCGGTTTCTGCGGCAACGGCGCTCGTAAGTTCCCTCAACGGCCTCATCGCCGTGAGGATCGTGCTTGGTATTGGCGAATCCATCGTCACTCCAGCCAGCATCCGTTATATCCGCAAAAACTTCGCCGAGCACGAGCGGGGTCTGCCCATCGGCATTTATATGTCCGGAACCAAATACGGCCCGGCAATTGGTGCGCCGATTGCTACCTATCTCATCCTGGCTTTCGGATGGAGATGGATGTTCGTTGTGACCGGAGCGCTCTGCTTTCTCTGGCTGGTTCCCTGGCTTCTGTTTGTCAGGGATGATCAGCAGAGCTCTCCCCTGCCGGAAGAGGGTGCCTCAGTCTCCTGGGGAGCTCTTTTGGGCGCCCCGCTTATGTGGGGCACCTGCGTCGCCACATTCTGCTATATGTATTTCGTTTATTTCTGCATGACGTGGATGCCCACTTATTTCAAAGATCGCTTCGGCTTGTCATTGACGGCGTCGGGTTGGTTCACTTTCATGTCCTTTGGGGGAATGGCAACAGTCGCGATACTGGCAGGCTGGGCGGCCGATCGGCTCATTGCTCGCGGACGTAACCCGGTCACCATACGAAAAGCGTTCACCATCGTGGGTTTCCTGCTCGCGTTCAGCGAGGTCTTCGCAGCCTTCTCACATTCCACTGCGGTCACTCTTTTTCTGGCGGTGTTTTCGCTCAGCGGGCTCGGCCTGGCAACGGCCAATTATTGGGCTCTTACCCAGACGCTGACGCCGGCCTCCGCATCCGCTCGTGTGGCGGGGATACAGAACACCGCAGCCAACATGGCAGGCATCGCTGCCCCCTGGATTACTGGAATCCTGGTACAAAGGACAGGAAGTTTCAACGCGCCGCTGATCGCGGTTGGCTTTTGGCTCCTGGTAGGCATCGCGTGCTATCTATTTCTAGTCGGGGAGAGACATGCATTGCGATAAGGCGATTCTGAGTGTGTGTCTCCTGTCCGCGCTTTCTTTATCTGCGCAGACCGGAGCGCGCGGTGGAGAATGGCGAACGTACGGCGGCGACCTCGGCAACACGCGCTATTCGGCTCTTGATCAGATCAACGCCTCCAATTTCAACAAACTGCAAATTGTCTGGAGCCTCAAAACCGGCAACTTCGGACCAGAACCGGAATATCGATTTGAATCGACTCCGCTGATGGCCAACGGCGTCCTCTATACCACGGCGGGATCGCGCCGTGCCGTGGTTGCGCTGGATGCGGCAACCGGCGAGCTTCTGTGGATGCACGCCGAGCACGAAGGCGCACGCGGCACGGGTGCTCCGCGGCGGCTCTCTGGCCATGGCGTAGCCTACTGGACCGACGGCACGGAAGAGCGAATTCTCTATATCACGCCCGGCTACCAGCTGATCGCGCTGGATGCGAAGACCGGGATACCGGTACCCACCTTCGGCAAGCAGGGCGCGGTCGATCTTCGCCTGGATGACGACCAGGAGATGGACCTGCTCACTGCCGACATCGGGCTCCATTCCACAGCGATCGTTGCCGGCAATACCGTCATCGTAGGCGCCGCCCATAGTGCCGGCGAGGAGCCCAAAAGCAAGACCAACGTGAAAGGCTATGTACGCGGCTTTGATGTGAAGACCGGCAAACGCCTTTGGATATTCCACACCATACCCCGCCAAGGGGAATTCGGTTACAACACATGGGAGAAGGGTTCTGCCGAGTACACGGGAAACACCGGGGTCTGGGCCCAGATCAGCGTGGATGAAGAACTCGGCATGGCCTACCTTCCGGTTGAGTCGCCGACCCAGGATTCTTATGGCGGCGATCGTCCGGGAAATGCGCTGTTTGCGGAAAGCCTGGTTGCAGTGGATCTCAAGACCGGGCAACGCAAGTGGTATTACCAGCTCGTTCACCATGGCTTGTGGGATTTTGATATCCCATGCGCGCCGGTTCTGGTGAACATCACGGTCAATGGCAAGCCGGTGAAAGCTCTCGCCCAAGCATCAAAACAATCTATTCTCTACGTACTCAATCGCGTCACCGGCGAACCGGTCTGGCCCTTCGTGGAGCGGCCGGTACCGCAGGGCGATGTGCCCGGCGAATGGTACTCACCCACGCAACCGATCCCTACCAAGCCGCCGTTTTATGATCTCAATGGCTCCACGATAGACGACCTGATTAACTTCACTCCCCAGTTAAGAGCGCAGGCGATCCAGTTAGCTTCGAGATATAAGATGGGTCCCGTCTTTACCCCGCCTGTAGTAAGCAAACCTGGGGGACCGCTGGGTACTCTGATCGTTGGCTACCCCTTCGGGGGAACGAATTGGGCGGGTGGATCGTACGATCCCCAGACCCACATCTATTACGTTTTTTCGCAGCGGGTCGCCGGCAGTCTGGGGTTGGTTCCCGCGGATGCGCATGTTTCCGACGTGAAGTACTTCGTCGGAACCGCCCATGAGAGCGGGCATCCATTCCATCGCTTGACCGTTCAAGGGCTGCCGCTTGTGAAACCGCCCTATGGCAGGATCAGCGCAATCAATCTCGACAGCGGAGAGATCGTGTGGCAAGTGGCGCACGGCGAAACACCGGACGAAGTTCGTAACAGCCCGGTACTCAAGGGGCTGAATATCCCTCGCACCGGGCGTCCGGGGATTATTGGTGTACTGACCACCAAGACGCTTGTGATTGCGGGGGAAGGTGGCATCTTCACCAACGCAGCAGGCGAAAAGGGAGCATTGTTACGTGCTTACGACAAGGCCACGGGCAAGGACGCCGGCGCAGTCTACATGCCCTCCGGAGAAACAGGTTCGCCTATGACGTACATGCTCAATGGCAAGCAATACATAGTGCTAGCTATCGGAGGCCAGGGTTATCCCGGCGAGTTAATAGCCTTCACCCTGGCTGACTAGCTCTGGTTCCCTCACAGAGGATGGGTGCGGCACCCATCCTCTGTGAGGGAACCAGAGCCTAGTCCCACCCTTTGGTGCCCATTCAAGCCTTCAGTTGCTGTGCCCCGGCGTGCCGTGGGGCTTGAGTGGGATCACTCCCGTCAGATAAGCCGCAGACTCTGCTCAATCAAATGCTTGGTGTCGACCGTTGGGTCCACATCCGAGTCGGACTCCATCGAATAATAACCTCGAAACCCTGAAGCTTTGGCGATGCCGAAAAGCTCCACCAGGGACGCGGTCTTCCGCTGCCCGTGAATGGACTCGGCGTCTTTGACGTGGGCGATGTTCCATGCGTAAGCAAACATATCTTTTACGTTCTGCGCATTGAAACGTTCATCGCCCCCCGCGAGTCCATTGCCAAAGTCAGGAAGTGCCCTCAAATAGGGAGTATCCGCCAGCTTGATGGCCGCGATGCTGCGCGCAGCAGAAGCGTAAACCGGATCATCATTCTCAAGATTGACGACAATGTTGCGTGTGGCCGCGTAATCAATCGTCGGCTTGAGGGCCCGCACAGCCCGGGGAAGATCAGAAGTGTCGGAGCACTTCGGGATCCAGACGCGAACGCTGGGAGACCCAAGCAGCACAGCGATATCGATCCAATGCCGGTAGGCCGCATTGCCCGCATTGCGCCGGGCTTCATCCTCGCTGCACAGCTCAACTCTTTCATCGACCGGGATATTCACCGTGTGCACGCCGGCAGCGTCGAAGGCCGCACGCAGCTTGCGTACCGCGCTGTATTCCGTCGAAGTAAAGTGTGCGCTCAGCGGCTCAATTCCGTAGACCCCAAATTCCGTCCGCACAAGGCGTGCGAATGAGGCTAGATCCATGCCGGGTTTCTTGGGGTTCCGATCCCGATTTCCGGGCGCGATCATCGACTCCCGAAAAGGATAGGTCGCGACCGCAATACGCGCGCGCGGGTCAACCGGAAAGCTCGCCCGCGGAGGCGTTATCGCGAAGGCAGCGCTCGCGGAGCAAAACAGTGCTCCCTTAACGACACTACGGCGTGTGAACGATTTCATCCCTGGTCTGCCATTTTGATTGTTATTCATTTTGATGTCAGAAAACCCGACTCCGAGGCCGTGACCTCAGTGACGAAACGAAAGTCGCCGGGAGTAATACCGCGCCACAGTGCCAGCCGGTAAGCCGCCACTTGCAGGGGAACGATTTCAAACAGCGGTGCCAGCAAAGGCGCAATCTCCGGCCACGGAACCAGCGACGGTGCGCGGTCAAGGCTGTCCCCCGCCTCAGCCAAAGGCCCGATCCAATGGACCTTCGCGCCGGTTGAAAAGAGATCGTCAGCCAGCGATCGGTCGAGCGATCGTGTGACCGGTGGCGCACCGAAGACCACGGCGCGGAAATCCGGCGAAAGAATCTCGGCCGGTCCGTGCCGGAACTGCCCTGAAGACATGCCCACCGCTGCTGTCTTAGCCGTTTCGTGCAACAGCAGCGCCCCTTCGTGGACGGAAGCAAGTGCCGGTCCCCGGCCCAGCAGATAAAGCGGTCCGCCTATGAGCCAGTCCTGCCAACCTTCGCTTTCCCGCAGGCATTCGTCGATATGCGCCGACAGCGCCGGCAACGCTGCGGCGCACTCGGCGCCCAGCTTCGCGCTCTCCCCTGCCAGCACCTCCTCCGCCAGCAGCAGCAGCGCGAGCACGGTGCCGGTGTAGGTCTGCACCGCAATGAGCTTGTCCGATTGGGATCCGATGGGCAGAGTGATATCGGCGATCTGTTCGAGGTCGGAACCGGGCACATTCGTCACCCCTACGACAGTCATGCCCACCTGGCGCATTTTTTCGGCAACCAGAACCGGCTCGATTGATCCGCCCGAGCGCGAAACCACTACGCCCACGTCTCCCGTTCGTAAAGTGGCGCTGCCGTAATGCAGCAGCTCTGCGCTCTCCATCGCCTGCACCGGATAGCCCCGCTCCGCTAGCCGGCTTACCCCGGGCAAGGTGGCGAACAATGAGCCGCCCATGCCGCTGAAGATGACTCGCCCCTGCGCTTTGCGGATTTTTTCCGCACACGCGCGCAACGTTGCATTGCCTTGGTAAAGCGTCAGCAGGCCGCGATGAGATGCTGGCTGTGCAAGGATGTTATCCAGCATGGGAATTCGGCTCACGCGTTCCTCCTGTTCAGCCACTCATCGACCGGACGCTTCGCCGTCGCCTGGTAGGGCATGTTGACCTTTCGCCCCAGGCCGGCGGAAGCGTAGGCGGCGAAGATCGCCTCCAGGACCACCTTGCCGTCCTCCCCAGTCGCTTGCGGAGCCTCCAATCCGCGGATGGCGCGGGCGAAGTGGCGCATCTCCTGCGGGAAGCCATAATTCCATAGCTCCTCGAAGACGGGATAGCTCCAACCGGTGGTGGTGGGCGCCTTTTCGACCGCGTATCCGAAGCCATACTCACTATAGGTCTGCAATGCATTGCCCATGTGCAGATTGGCAATGCTCAGGCCGCCTTCGCCGTAGATTTCGATGCGATCATCCATGCCGCCGCGGCGGGTCCAGCTGTTCTCGATGATGCCGAACGCATTGCCTTCAAACTCGATGATCGTCACCGCTTCGTCGTCGAGCTGTGTCTTGTCGCCGTGAACATAGGTGCCCAGGTGCGCGTAGGCACTCAGCATCTTGGGGCGCCCCAGGAACCACCAGGCGAAGGCGATCCCATGGGAGCCAAGGTCGAGCAGCGCCCCGCCACCGGCTTGCTTCACATCCCAGAACCAGTCCGCATGGGGGCCGAAGTGCTTCTCGCTTTGCTTAATGAGGTGTACTTTGCCAAAGGCGCCGGAGTCGGCCATCTCTTTCGCCTTGCGATACTTTGGGGTGAAGAAGAGCTCTTCGGCATAGAGCAGCAGCACACCGTTGGCGCGGCAGGCCTCGATCATCGCGTCGGCCTCGGCCGGCGTAACACAGAGCGGCTTCTCGCAGATGACGTGCTTGCCCGCCCGCGCCATAGCGAGGGTCATTTCGCAGTGCAGTGCGTTGGGAGCGGTAATGGTCACTGCTTCCACATAAGGATCATTCGCCAGATCTTTGTAATCGGTGTAAACCTGCGAAATCCTGTAGCGATCAGCAAGACCGTGCGCGTGCGCGGCCGTGGGAGAAGCCACCGCCACAACGGACATATCTTCCTCGATCATGCCAATCGCGGCTGCATGACAATCTGCCTGGAATTGCGAGCCGATGATGCCTACGCGCACTGGGCCATCTTTCATGTCGACCTCTTTTGCCTTTGAAGATTCTTAGACGCTTTCGTGCCTTTAGCATACAAGGCCCGTTGCCTGCTACGCGGCGATCAGGCAAAATTGCAAAGTACGCCGCTGATGCTAGCTTATGTAGCGGTTTGATGCCGCACACGGCCGCCCCGGGAGATTATTTGGAAGCTGCAGCATATCGACGTTTGCTTCTTCGTCTGCTGGCACTCCCAATCATTGCCCTGGGCCTGCTTGCACTGACCCTCGCCTACGGAATCCAGCAGATGCAGCGAAGTGCTCGCCGGGTCGACCGTACCGATCAGGTCCTCGCCCACGCCAACAAACTGGTCAAGCTCATGGTCGACGAGGAGACAGGACTTCGCGGATTTCTGATCACCCGCAATCCAATCTTTCTTCAACCCTACCGCGAAGCCAATCTACAGCTGGAACCAGAGTTCAAAACTCTCTTCGATTTGGTAAAACGCGACCCCGAACAGACCACCCGGCTGCAACGATTGCAAACGGCCTATCAAGCGTGGCAACAGGACGCCAGTGAACTCAGCGCTCCGCCCAACCCTGCCTTCGACTTGAATTCGCGCATGCTCGAACGTAAACACAAAATGGACGAGCTGCGTGCCGCAGCCCAAGATTTTCTGACCGCTGAGACACGCATAAGGGTTAGCCGGTCATTCGCTGCCTTGAGGATCGATAGGCTCAGCCTCTACGGGCTCCTTGGTCTGGTCGCGATTCTCGCCGTCTTGCTGGCGTGGGAGAGTCGCCGGCTCTTCCAAAAAGTAGCCGGTACCTACAATCTGCAGATTAAGGAGGTAAAGCGCTGGGGAGACGAATGCTATGCCCGCGAGCAATGGCTGAATACCACTCTTCGCAGCATCGGGGATGCGGTGATCGCTGCCGATCCTGACGGCAAAGTGGTGTTCATGAACCGTGTGGCGGAGCAGCTCACGGGTTGGAAAGAAAAGGAGGCCGACGGCCTTCCACTTTCCCGGATCTTTCCCATTGTTAACCAGCACACGCGCGCTGCCGTCGAAAACCCGGTGGAGGCGGTGCGGCGGTCAGGCAAGATTGTAGGGCTCGCCAACCACACCATTCTCATCAGTAAAGACCAAACAGAGTTCCATATCGACGATAGCGCCGCTCCCATCGTGGATGTGAACGCGCGCATGATTGGCATTGTGCTCGTTTTCCGCGACATCAGCCAACGCCATGCCTCCGAGGTTGCGCTTATGCGCGCCGAGAAGCTGGCATCCGCCGGGCGGTTGGCCGCAGCCATCGCTCATGAGGTTAACAATCCCCTGGAAGGCCTGGTCAACCTCATTTACCTGGCGCGTGGTGAGGAGGATATGCAAAAGATTCGCCGCCATCTCACGGAAGCCGATCGGGAGTTGCAGAGAATCGCGCATATCACCCGCCAATCCCTGGGCTTTTATCGCGAGATCTCGGTGGCCGGCAGCTTTCGTCCTGATTTAGTCGCCCGTGAAGTTTTGGACTTTTACTCCTCGCGCGCTGCCACCTCACACGTCAATTTGCGCGTGAATATAAAAACCGAGCAGAAGGCCTTTGGAAATCCCGGTGAGCTGCGCCAGGTGCTTTCCAACTTGCTCGCCAACAGCTTGGACGCCTGTAAAGAGGGAGATGCCATTTGTGTGCGCGTGCGCGCTGCCGTCAGCCCACGCGACCCCTCTCTGCGCGGCGTGCGCATCGCCGTGGCCGACACCGGCTGTGGCATTCAACCCGATTACATCGCCCGCATCTTTGAACCTTTCTTCACCACGAAGCAGGACACAGGCACCGGCTTGGGCCTGTGGGTCTCGCGCGAGCTGATGAAAAAGTGTGGCGGCAGTCTCACCGTCCGCTCCAGCATTGATGGGCGCCGCACCGGCACCGTCTTCTCGTTGTTTCTCCCCGGCTCTGCACCCAGCGAAGGCTAGAGTGGTATTTCACCTACGCTTCTAGCTCTCTATGCCAAGGGGCAGCGTGACACGAAAAGTGGTGCCGCTTTTACCCGGCTCGTGAGAGCTGCGGAAGCGGACGGTTCCCCAGTGCTTCTCAAGAATTCGTTTGGAAAGCCAGAGGCCGACCCCGGTCCCCGAACTCTTGTTAGTGACATACGGCTCGAACAGGCGTTTCCGGATGGAGGGATGGATTCCATGTCCGTTATCAGAGATCGTGATATAGGCGCGCTCCTTATCGGCACGCATGCGCAGGCAGAGCACTGCATGCTTCTCCGGCAGCGCATCCAGCGCGTTCAAAATAAAGTTTGAAAGGACCTGCAGTAGCTCACCTCCCAAAGCTTTCACCATCAATTGCTCTGGTAGCTCTTTACGCAGCTCGATGGATCCTGCCGCGAAGCGATGAGAGTGAATACGCAACGCGGCTTCAGCGATCTCTACCAGGTCAAATTGCTTCGCTTCGCTCTGTTCCCGATAGAATGAGAGAGTCTTCCGCGTGATCTCAGCCAGCCGATTCAGTTGTGACTCTGCCACCAGCATATTTTTCCGTACGCGGTCGGCAGAATCGGCCTCCTGCTTGGTGAGATAAACCAGGTTGGCGAGCGCCTCCAGGGGATTGTTCACCTCATGAACAATTGCCCCCGCAAAGCGGCCGGCGACGGCAAGCCGCTCGCTCCGGCGCAGAGACTCCTCGGCCATCCGGAGCCGCGCGCGCAACTGCTCGGGCGTGGAGTCGTTTTCTGGCAAAGAGCAACTCACAGCGAAATGGGATCAAGAGCAGACAACGGCGACCAGTCCGCCTTTACGACAATTCGTTGCCTCTGTACTCAGAAGGGAAGATTGAGCGTGCGGTTGGCTGGAATCGGGTAGATAGTCCGTGGGTCGTTGTGATGCGCCGGAAGGCCTCACCCCCGGCGGGTAACCAGATTTTAATGAAGGGCGCCAACCCCCGGAGGCTAATATGGCCCAAGGTTTAGCCACAAGGAGAGCGCATGCCAGCGGCACCAGAGGCTGTTTTCCATTATGAGATCCAAAAGTCGGGGGATGAGAGTACCGGCCCCATCACCACGATCTTGTGTCATGGCAGGGTAGTGAGCGAAACCGCGGGTCAGATCAAGGAAGTGGTCAAGCCGCTCATACCCCTGGGTGGCCACATCGTTCTCGACCTCACCGATGTGAGCTACCTGGATAGCTCCGGCCTGGGAACCCTGGTGGGGCTCAAGGTCTCTGCCCTCAAAGAAGGGTACTGCAAATTGGAACTGGTCAACCTGTCCCCCCGGGTTAGAGAACTGCTCAGCCTGAGCAACCTGACCCAGTTGTTCGCTTCCTAACCGCCATTCATTGCCTCACCGGCGCTTCCTGCCCGAGGGGAAAGAAACCGCAGGTCCCTCCGCTTCGCTCCGGTCGGGATGACAATTTTGTCGTGCCACCGGCTGCTAGCTCCGTTGACCGGGGCCGGGGCCAATTCCCACAACAAAATTGTCATCCCGACCGGAGCGTACCCGGATTTCCTACCTCGCGGCACCATACAAGACCACGTATGCGGCTCTCCGTAAAGAGAGCCGCACGAAGTTCGCCAACGCCACCAGTCTCCACAGGAAATCCGGGGGAGCGGAGTGGAGGGACCTGCGGTTTCTTTCCCCCGGCAGGAAGCGTCGTTGCTGATAGAGGCAAAACAGCAGCTCCGAAAGCTAATTTGGGAAAGTGTGATCCCTGGCCGCTCGGACTATTCGGGAACTTCATCAGCCACTTCCGAAAAATGGACCCTGATCGTCCGTTCGCCCTTCGTCATCCCGCTCGTAGGTGCAAGGTTCCGAATCGGGCCGCAGAGCGCCACCCGGTAACTTGCGATGATCACTTGTAAGCCAATGATGGATCCGGTGATAACTGGCACATAGGGAGTTACCACGCTTCGCATATTCATTGGTAACAGGAGAGATAGCTCATTTACAGTGGCGAGCTCAGCGCCAATCCGGAAAACGAAGAGGTCTAACCAGCTTCGCTGGTTCTTAAGGGGATGCCGGCACACTAACTCGAAAGTGCTGTTCCCCTGAATGCCGTGCTTGGGTACTTTCAAGGCTGTCACTACGGCGAGCTTCGCGCTTTCCGGCGTTTAATCTTCCCAGCTTAGTTCGATCAAGTGCGGAGCGCTGTATGTGGACAGCCAGCTTATCAGCAAAGTGGCAGAGCAGCGCGGTTGCGCTCTGCGTGGCGGTCGTTAGCAGCATAACTGCTGGTTGCGGTATGACCCTCAATGAAGCCGCGATAGAAAAGCTATCCGCCATCTCGGCCGGCGGCAATAACCTTCGCGTTACCCAAACCATGCAGTTAAAAACCGAGGCGCCGGTGATCTGGTCGGTAAACGGCATTCCCGGCGGTAACAGCGACATCGGCACTGTCTCCAGCACCGGCGTCTACACTGCACCGGCCATTGTCCCGCTGCCCAACAACCAGGTAACGATTGAGAGTTCTTCAGAAATCTACCCGTCCAAGGGAAGTTACAACGTTTCTGTTCTCAATCCGATCCCGATCGTCACCACGATTACCCCGGGCGCCTTCTCTGAGGGCGTGGCCCAGGTCGCCGTAAATGGGTCGGCTTTTGTCTACGGCGCGCAAATTCTGTGGAATGGCGTACCGGTTCCAACCACTTATTTATCGGGCACACAGCTCGTGGCGACGGTTACGGAGTACACACCAGGCACTTACCCGGTGACCGTGGTCAATCCTGACCCTGGTTCGGCGTCTTCTCAGAAGATCAACGCCCTGGTTCAGCCAGGCCAGGTAATGATCCAGTTACAGCCGTCGGAAACCAGCGTCCGGGTCAACAACAACGTCACCATCACGCCCACGGTGACCGGTTCGCAAGACACCGCGCTTACCTGGACGGTCAACGGCATCGCCGGCGGCAACGCACAGATCGGCACCATCTCCCCCCAGGGCGTTTACACAGCGCCCCCAGTCGTGCCTAGCCCTAACAACCTGGTTGTGGTTGAAGCTACCAGCGTCGACAATCCCAACTCCACCATGATCGTGAATGTCCAGGTATTGAACCCTGTACCAACGCTGCTCAGCGCAACACCTTCTTCGCTCAACATCGGTTCCAGCGCCGTCGTCCTAAGCGGGGCAAACTTTATCAATGGCGCAACCGTGCTGGAGAATGGTTCCCCGATCCCGACGCAGTTCACCTCCTCTACTCAGCTCACCGCGACGGTCGATCCCACCGTTGCCGGTCCCTTTGATCTGCAGGTCCTCAACCCCAATCCCGGAGGTACCGTTTCCGCCGACGTGATCGAGCAGGTGGCGGGAACGCCGCCCACACCGCTGGTCGATCCGGCGGATGCTTCCCGTTTCCTGATGCAGGCTACCTTTGGCGGCTCGGAAGCGGACATCAACAACCTCTCGACCATTGGCTACAACGCCTGGTTTGCTCAGCAATTCGCCATTCCAAACACGCTCCACGAGCCGTATGCCGAGCGGGAGATCATCCTCAACAACAACCCGCCCTGTGCGGCCACGGATACCACCTGTAACCAGACGCTGTTCTTAGGGACGGGCGGAGACCAGTATTTCGAGCAGCCTTTCTGGGCCACAGCGCTCACCGGCAAAGACGAGTTACGCAAGCGCGTGCAGTTCGCGCTCAGTGAACTCTTCGTCATCTCCAGCCAGGACGCAGTCGTCGGGCAGATGCCGCGCGGCGTAGCCAACTACTACGACGTGCTGGGCAACGATGCGTTCGGCAACTTCCGCCAGTTGCTGAATGATGTCACGCTGAGCCCCATGATGGGCATCTACCTATCGACCCTGGCCAATGACAAAGGCACCGCCACGGTGGATCCTGACGAGAACTACGCGCGCGAGGTGATGCAGCTCTTTACCATCGGTCTCTGGCAGCTCAACCCGGATGGCTCACAGCAACTGGATGGCAGCGGCAATCCCATCCCCACCTACTCCAACAACGACGTGATGGGCATCGCCAAAGTCTTCACCGGCTTCAGCTGGAACATGAACGGCAACACGAGCGATCAGGCTTGGTCTGGCTATGGCGCTGTCTATGTGGGTCCGGGGTATGGGCAGGACCTTCTGCCTATGGCCACCTATCCCAATCACCACTCCACCGATGAAAAGGACTTTCTCGGAACCACCATACCGGCCGGTTCGTCGGACCCTACAGCCGACCTGAAGATTGCCCTCGATGCGCTCTTCAATCATCCCAATCTTCCGCCCTTTGTTTCCAGGCAGCTGATCCAACGGTTGGTTACCAGCAACCCCAGTCCAGCTTATGTGCAGCGTGTAGCCGCCGTCTTCCAGGATGACGGCCAGGGAGTGCGCGGCGATATGCAGGCGGTGATTACCGCCATTCTGATGGATGAAGAAGCGCGCAATCTGGCTTCGAACAATGGTCCCAACTACGGCCGGGTGCAGGAGCCGATGCTTCGCTTTACCCACATGGCGCGCGCCTTTACCGCGGCCTCACGCAGCGGCGCTTTCGATATCGGCAGCACCGAAGATCCGGCCTACGGCTTTGGCGAGATGGCTTCACGCTCGCCCACCGTCTTCAACTGGTTTGCTCCTGGTTTCGTGCCCGCTTCGACGACCATCGCTGCGGCTGGGCTGGTCGCGCCCGAGATGGAGATCACCGACGTAACCACCGTGATCGGCTATTTGAACAGCATGCAGGCTGCAGTGTCTTCGGGTTACGGCAACAACAACGACCTTTATTTGCCCCTGACTACAGAGACTGCTCTGGCCGGCAATCCGGATGCGCTGATGGATCGCCTGAACCTGCTGCTGCTGGGCGGCCAGATGTCGTCCACACTGCGCAGCGAGGTTGAGGGTGCGGTCAACGCCATCCCCATCCCTGCGGGTGGCGATCCTACTGCGATGAATAACGCGCTTCTGACGCGCGCCCAAACCGCTATTTTCCTAACCGTTGCTTCACCCGAATACACCGCTCAGCACTGACGACGTAGCACCAGGAGTATCGACCATGTGCAAGATCGACCATTCACGGCGCCAGTTCATGAAGACGGCTTCCTATGCGGCGATGGCAGGCGTTACCGCAAGCCCCACGCTGCACAGCATGCGCGCCCTGGCCGCGATGACATCGCAATCCGCGCCCACAGATTACAAGGCCCTGGTTTGCGTCTACCTGCAGGGCGGCAATGATGGTCACGGCACCTTGATCGCCACGGATCCTGATTCCTTCACTGCATTCACCACCGCCCGCAGTGGAGCCCAAGGGCTTGCTTATCCCTTGAATTCGCTGCTGCCGATTACGCCCATCACTCCGCAGTCGGGACGCACCTTTGCTCTGAATCCTTATCTGACCGGAGTGCAGAATCTTTTCAATGCCGGTCGCTGTGCGTTGGTTGCCAACACCGGAACCCTGATTGAGCCCATTACCAAGGACCAGTGGAACCAGGGAACGGCGCCTCTGCCCAGACAGCTGTTCTCACATTTCGATCAAAGCAACGCATGGGAAGCAATTGCTGCCGATGGCGCCAACGTGGGTTGGGGCGGCCGCATGGCCGACCTGCTCGAGAGCATGAACAGCAACACATCGTTTACCTGCATCAGCACCAGCGGCACCACACTCTTTCTTTCCGGGGAGACGGCCTTCCAACTCCGCGTTACCAATGCCGGAGCACTGGCCGCAAACGGGCTCACCAATCCGCTCTTCGGTTCCGCCGAGGGCACCGCCGCCTTGCAGCAGATCATCGGCGCCGACAACACCAACCTCTTCGCCAAGGAGTATGCCGTAGTCGTTCGCCGCTCGCTCGCCGCGCAGGCTGCCTTGGCCACCGCCATGGCGCCCGCGGGTCCAACCGGCGTGCCCAACCCCCCGCAATTTCTCGATCCCGCCACCGGAAAACTCACCGACAACCAGCTCGCCCTCTCGTTACAGACGGTTGCCCGCGTCATTGCCGGGCGCGCCGCTCTGGGAGTAAGCCGCCAGGTTTTCTTTGTGGAGTTAGGCGGCTTCGATACCCACGACACCCAGGCCAAGCGCCTTTCCACCTTGTTGAGCCAGCTGAGCGCCGCGTTCGAGTACTTCGATCAGCTCATGGTCACCTCCGGACTCAGCAACCAGGTAACGCTCTTCACGGTCTCTGACTTTGGCCGCACGCTCACCGCCAACAGCGATGGCACGGACCACGGCTGGGGCAGCCATCACATCGTCTCCGGGGGAGCAGTAGCGGGGCAGAACATCTACGGCGAATACCCGGTGATCGGCGTCAACCAAGCCAATGATGTGGGTGCGGGCCGACTGATTCCAACCACCGCCGTGGAGCAGTACGGCGGAACGTTAGGCCGTTGGATGGGTCTTGCCGACAGCCAGATACGCGAGGTCTTTCCTAACTTCGCCAACTTCGGTAGCAATCCCTACCTGGGCTTGATGGGCTAGCCAGCCTGTGGTTCAACTGAGCGGAATGAGGGCGATCTTAATTCGGCTTAGCATCCGGCATCACATTTTTCGTAATCCTCCGGTCGGCTTCCTGGCGAATCTCTGCGGCCCTCACCGCGTCGTCCGGCGGCGCAACGATTTCGAAGTTGCCATACTCGTCTTTGCCGCGCACTAGTTGAACGATCTGGCGCTCAGTCCCCATCTGTACCACCTCAGGAGCAATGTAGCGAACCGCGATGCCGATCCGCGGCTGGTCTGAGCTGTTGGCCTTCGAGCCATGCGCGATCCCGATGTGATGCAATGACATCTCCCCAGGGTCCAGCGTCAGAGCGACCGCCTTCGACTCATCCACCTCGAGCTCAATCTCCTGCCCGCGCGACAAGGCATTGTCCACCGCGTACGTTTCCCGTTGCGCAAACTGCATCTTCTGTGTCCCCGGCATCACTCGCATGCATCCGTTCTGCAGCGTGCTGGGAGAGAGCGCAATCCAGGCGGTCGTCACTTTGGGAGGGTTCAATCCCCAATACGCTCCATCCTGGTGCCACGAGATAAACGCGGGGTCTCGCGCAAACTTCACAAACCAATCCGATCCCCACACCAGGATATTAGGACCAATGGCGCCTTCCACCGCATCCAGCACCCTGGGATGAGAGGCGATCTGATACACCCAGGGCAGCATAAGATGCGTGAGCCCGTAGACCGCCCGCCGCTCACGCGGAATCATCTTGCCCAGCAGATCCTTATTTCGATCGGTGTAATCGTCAAACTGCCGCCGGAACTCCGCCGTCTCCGAATCGCTGAAAACGCGGATCGGATAGAGGTATCCGTTCTCCGCATAAAATTCCTGTTCTTCCGCGCTGAGCTTACCTTTGATCTCACTCATGGCACTCTCATCCTACAAGAAAGGATGCAGCAGCCGCGCCAGCTCATCCGGTTCCGCCAGAAACGCATCGTGGCCGTGGGAGGAGATCAGTTCCCGATGTGCGCAGCGGACCCCGGCCTGCTCCAGGCGTAACCCAAGGGCAGCTATTTCATCCGCTGGAAACAGCCAATCCGAAGAGATCCCCACCAGCATCACTTCGGCCTGGATGCGGCGGAACGCGGCTTCAGCAGACGCATAACCGCGAGCGGGATCCCATGTATCCATCGTGCGCGTGATCGCCAGGTAGGCGTTGGCATCGAAGCGCTCCACAAACCGGTCTCCCTGGTAATCGAGGTATCCGGCCACGTCGAATCGCTGGCCGGTTAGACCCTGGCCCCGCTCATGCACAGACGCCCAGGGATCCTCACCGCTGCGATCCGGCTTGCGCGCAAACCGGTGCTCGAACAGCTCGGCCGACTTGTAGGTGCAGACCGCCAGCGCGCGGGCCAGCGCCAACCCCTCCCGCGGCGGTTCGTCCGCCGGGTAGTAGCCGCCCTTCCACGCCGGGTCAAGCTGGATCATCCGCCGCTGCAGGTGGTTCAATCCCAGGCCCATCGCCCGCAGCGGCGCGGCCCCAATGGAAATCACTCGCTCCACCAGTTGCGGAAATTGGATCGCCATCTCCAGCGCCTGCATGCCACCGATCGAAGCCCCCATCACCAGCTTGAGGCGATGGATCTTCAGCTCTTCCAGCAGGCGCGCCTGCAGCGTGACCACATCGCGGATGCTTACCAGCGGGAAGTTCGGTCCATACGGCCGGCCGGTCAGCGGATCGATCGAAGCCGGCCCGGTCGAGCCGTAACAGGAGCCAAGCATATTGATGCCAATCACGCAGTAGTTGCCGGCTTGCAGCAAGCCTCCATCGGAGAACAGCCACGGCCACCAGTCCGCCACCCGGGCCGAGCCGGAGAGTGCGTGGGCAACAAAGATGACGTTGTCACCTGCCGCGTTGGGCTCGCCATAGATCGCATAGTGCAGCGTCGGCGATTGCAGCACCCCGCCCGCTTCGAGGGAGAAAGCCTCTCCTGGAGAGTAGTCTCCCTCGAAACTGGGCGCGAGCAGTGCCGCACTGGAGCTGGCGCTCATCGTGCGCTGAGTGCTTCCACCGGCTTGGCCGCCTGCCCGGTGGCTGCCTCGATTCCATCGTTGAGGTCAGCCAGTATGTCGCGCAGGTCTTCAATACCAACCGAAAGCCGCACCAGCTCGGGCGTAACGCCGGTGGACTTCTGCTCCTCCGCACTAAGCTGGGCGTGCGTTGTCGAAGCTGGGTGAATCACCAGCGATTTAGCATCGCCAATGTTGGCCAGCAGGGAAAACAGCTTCAGCGAATTGATCAGCTTCTTGCCCGCCTCGTAGCCACCCTTGATGCCGAAGGTGACCAGCGAGCTTTGGCCCTCGGGGAAATACTTCTTCGCCCGCGCGTAGTACTTGCTCGAGGGCAGCCCGGGATAGTTGACCCACTCAATGCCGGGATGATTCCCCAGGTGCGTGGCCACCGCAAGCGCGTTCTGCGAATGCCTTTCCATGCGCAGGTGCAGCGTCTCCAACCCCTGCAGAAACAGAAAAGAATTGAACGGCGACAGAGCCGCGCCGGTGTCGCGCAGGCCCTGCACCCGGGCTTTGAGGATAAAGGCCAGCGGGCCAAACGCATCCACATACGACAGCCCGTGGTAGGAAGGGTCTGGCTCGACAAAGTCGCGGAAGCGCCCTGAGGCCTTCCAGTCGAACTTCCCGCCGTCGATGATGACGCCGCCGATCGAAGTTCCATGGCCGCCGATATATTTCGTAGCCGACTCGACCACGATGTCGGCTCCCCACTCGATAGGCCGGCAGAGAATCGGCGTGGCGGCGGTGTTGTCGATCATCAGCGGCACCCCATTTTGGTGGGCGATACTGGCCAGGCTTTCAATGTCGGCGATGTCCAGTTTGGGATTGCCCAGGGTCTCGGTATAAACGGCTCTCGTTTTCCCGTTGATGGCGGCTCGCAGGCCGTCAAAGTCGTCCGCATCGACAAAACGGACCGTAATGCCCAGGCGTGGCAGCGTGTAGTGGAAGAGGTTGTAAGTGCCGCCATAAAGAGAGGTGGTGGAGACGATCTCGTCTCCGGCGCCGGCCAGTGTCGTAATGGCCAGCGTCTCCGCAGCTTGGCCGGAGGCGGTGGCGAGCGCAGCCGCTCCTCCTTCGAGCGCGGCGATCCGCTTTTCGAAGACATCCGTCGTCGGATTCATGATGCGGGTATAGATGTTGCCGAATTCCTGCAGGGCAAAGAGCCGGGCGCCATGATCGGCGTCCTGGAAGACGTAAGAGGTGGTCTGGTAAATGGGAACGGCGCGCGATCCGGTCGTGGGATCGGCTTGCTGCCCGGCATGCACGGCAAGGGTTGCGAGATGCTGCTTCTTGTCTTCTGACATCTGCCTACTCCTGTGAACCTCGAGAATGAGAGCGGTGTCCGCTCGTGGCAAGCGAAAGGCCTGCAGTCCTGGTGGACCGCAGGCCTATGGGAAACGTGGTCTGGTAAGCTTTCAGCCCTTTGCCCACTCTCCCAAAACGCCCGCATCGCTGCTCATACAACAGCGTGCTTGGGCGGGCAATCGGACGTGCTGAAAATCCATAGCCCCCAGTATTAGGCCAACCGTCATCCGCTGGCAAGGGCCGGGCCAACAAACCTCTCTGGATCCGGCGAAACCAGGGTTCCCCGCTCTCGCGCGGGTGCGGTGCGCTAAATTCCGCCAGCTGGGGAGGCCGTTGTCCTCTTTTGCGAACGCCGCTGAGCACATTCTGGCGCGCCGGCTATTTCAGCCGATCAACAAAGGGATAGCTTCACGGGTTCTGACTCGAAAGTGTGATCTGACCTCGGAAATTTTGGGGAGTAGTATGGGTTCCGCGTCCATCTGACCCTGTCGTCAGGAAAGGAGGCAAAATGAGTGACCTTCATCGTCGCAGGTCCTCCGGCCTCGCTATGTTGTTCGTACTTTTTACAGTGGTGTGTGTTCACGCCACCTTCGCCGAAACTCCCAACTCCTCTCCTTCTGTCCCAGAAGCGGCCACCCTCCCAACAACCACACCTCTCTCGCCACAGACTGAAGGCGATCTGCTCATGGTTCATCGCCAATATGCAGCAGCGCTTGAGGCCTATCAGCGCGATCCCGACAAATCCGCTGTGCTATGGAACAAGATTGGTGTCGCCTACCATCACATGTTCGCCCTTGATCAGGCGCGCAAGTACTATCAGATGGCCCTGGCCATGAAGCCGGACTATCCTGAAGCACTCAACAATCTGGCCGCCGTTTATCACGGTCAACACGAATACAAGCAGGCGGAACGCACCTACAAGCTGGCTCTCAAGTATGCGCCCTCCTCGGCCATCACTTACTGCAACCTGGGAACGGCCTACTTCGCCGACGAGAAATACAAGCCCGGGATGCAGGCGTATCGCAAGGCCCTGGCGCTGAACCCTCACATCTTAGACCCGGGTCAGGTCCAAATCGTTCAGGAGTCCAGCACCCGCCGCCAGCTCGTCGCCGTCAATTACTACCTGGCCAAAACCTACGCCACCGAAGGAAAGAAGGAGGAAGCGATCAGCTACCTGCGCAAGGCTCTCGAAGCCGGCTTCCGTGACCGTAAGCAGTTGATGAAGGATAAGGAGTTCGCCTCGCTCCGGGCCACCCCGGAGTTTCACCAGCTGATGATCGAACAGACTGGGGGCGAATAACCGGGCGCCTGAAGAAGCAAAAAAGAACGACGCGGTGATGCCCCCTGCGTCCCGCTCTCATCGAATCCCTCCCCCGAAGAAATCGATGAAATCGCTGGCAGAAAATCACCGCGTCGTTTGTAGCATATTGTTTAAGGATGGCTGTCTGGGCGCTTCGGGAGAGGTAACCCCGACGCGGTATCTAAAGAGTTACCTCGGCCCAGCGCCTGAGGTGTGCATGCCGCTTCCGGTGACCGATCCACACACGCAAGAGGCGGAAATGGCCGCGGTGCTTCGCGACTACCGCACGGAGTCTGGGCGAACCCTTCTGGAGCTGCTGGATGAGTCCCCGTTACTGCTGATTTTCCTTCGTCATTTTGGCTGCTCCTTTTGCCGCCAGACCTTGGACGACGTCTCCAAGATCCGTAACTTGATTGAGGCCAAAGGGGTTCGGCCTGTTTTTGTGCATCTTGGATCGCCTGAGCGGGCGAAACCTTATTTTGACTACTACCATCTTTCCGATGTGGAGCGGGTCAGCGATCCCGGCGCTGCTCTTTATGCCAGCTCGGTCTTTCAGTTGCCGCGAAAGAAGGTTTTTACCCAGTTCTTTGTTCCCTCGGTCTGGAAGGCCTGGCTGCTAGGCGCAGTGCAAAAGTACGGCATTGGCATGATTAAGGAAGATGCGGACCAGATGCCCGGCATTTTCTATCTGCAGAAGCGCGCCATCGTGCGCGCATACCGCTATCGCACGATTGCGGACCAGCCCGACTACCTCAAGCTGATTGCCTGAGTGGACGAAAAAAACTTGTCCAATTTAGCATTCCGGCAGCTGCTGTTTTGCCTTTCTCCGCAACGACGCTTCCCTCGCCGGGAAGCCTTGTTGCGGATAAAGGCGCGGATCGCAATATGCTTCGTGATGACTTGGCAACGCGCTTTCCTTCGCTCTGACTCCTCTCCAATCATTTTCAAGGAATTACGTAGCCTAACCCTCATCTCTTCCCCTCATTTGGCAGCTCCGACTGAAAGTTGCCCAGGACGCAGTCCTGCGTTTCAGCAATTGATCTCGCAATTGCGCGCCTCGCCATTCTGGCAAAAAAGCGCAGCCCGCCAGGTCACCGCACCCCGTAACCACCCAGGACCCCGTTACGAAAGAATAACCAAAGTGGGTATTTTCGTTTGGTCGCCAAGGGGAGTTCGGCTAAGCTGATCTTGGCTGGAAAGTAACTGCCGCTCTACGCGAATGGCACGTGATCCTTTGCTCCGGCGCACGTTGATGACGGAGTCATTAGTCAGCGTCTTTACTGAGACTGCGAATCAGGCCGGTATCTCGCTCTCTGAGAGCGTCTTCAATTTGCGAGACGCGGCAACCAATACCTTTTCAAGATAACCAGGGTGAAGCTGTGAGGCGAACATCCGTCACCTCCGCTTGACAGGCTGACACCCCTGCTCCTCAAGAAGGTCTATGGCGCTATCTAAAACACAGACGGTAAAACGACGGGTCCTGCTGATTGATCTGGGGCCGCAGTTCGGCGGAATCGGGACCTACCTGGTGAGCCTGGCGGATCTGCTGGCAAGCGACGTAGACCTGTATGTGTTGTGCGTGCTCCCCGAGCTGAGCGCGCGCTTGGCGGCCAGCGGCGCCAGGGTGATCCGCCTGCCGGCGTTCTGCGGCAGATTCAAGCCGCTCCGCTTTCTGGCGACCCTGACCGTTGTTCCCTTGCTTCTGCTGCGATACCGGATCCACACGGTGCAGCTCAACGGCTTTCTTGACAGCGTGCTGATCCTCCCCGCCAGGCTGCTGGGACGTTCAGCCGTGTACACCCGCCACGGTGGCTTCGAAATCGAGCTGTATAGCTGGTTGCGCCAGCCGCAGAAGTTCCTGGCCCGCAAAATCGCTCGCTGGAGCGTTCGCTTCACCACCCATGTCGTGTGCGTCTCGCATGCGGTAGCAGAGAGTGTCCGCCCCGTGTTGCCGGCTACGCGTTATTCGGTTATTGCTAATTGGATTTCGGGGCAGAAGCCCTTACGCCCTCCGCTCGCCGACTTGTCGTCGCCCGCGCGTGTGCTTTGCACCTCCAGGATCGAGCACTACAAGGGCATTCACTTGTTGGTCGAGGCCGCGCGGCGCCTTCCCCAGGTGGAGATTACGATCGCCGGCGATGGAAGCGCCCGAACGGCGCTCGAGAAAAGCGCGCTTGATGTTCCCAACGTGTACTTTGTGGGTTTTCAGCACAATCTCGATGAATTCTACGAACGCGCGGACATCTACGTCATGCCTTCACTGGGCCCCGAAGGACTTCCGATGAGCAGCCTGGAGGCGATGGCTCACGGCCTTCCCTGCATCTTCAGCGATCTACCGGTTCACTACGAGATCACTGATGGCGGCAAGGGCGCGTATCTCTTTCGCTCCGGCGAAGTGGAGAGTCTGGTTACGGCTTTGCGCGAATTGCTGGCATCGCCGGAGAAGCGCTGCAGGTATGCTGCCGAAGCGCATCGTATCGTGGCTGCGCGCTACAAGGATGGAAACGTGCGCGAGGCCTATCTTCGCGTGCTCGCCGGGTGAGCCTTCGCCGTTTCGGCAATCGTAACTACTGCAATTGCGTAGGTGCGTTGCAAGGATACCTGCTTCAACCCGGTGTAACTGATCGTAAAACGGGACGCCGCCGCGAGTTCGAGCCGCTGAGGGGCACTTTTTCGTTCCTCTTCCGGCTTTTCCATATCCCGCCTGTTGAAAGAGTGGGTACCCATTACGAAAGTATGCACAATATGGGTATTTTAGTTTGATCATGGATTAGCTCTGGGCTAAGCTTTGCCTAGTTAATAGTGCCATTCCAAGCGGATGGCGAAGTGTTCACTCCGGAAGCAGTGAGTTCAAAACTGCGGTCTGTTCGATTGGGTTCAGCCTCCACACTCATGTTATGGCCAGGGAAATCCTGCCAGCCCGCCACCCGGTGGCGATGCAATAGGGGGCGCTAATTAACCCTTTAGGCATTAACGAAGCAGTAATCTTCAGCTTTCAGTTAAGAGTGGACGCGATGCCCGGCCTGTTTTTGACGAAGAGGTGTTCCACCCAGGTTGTGGCTCTGATTGGGAATTCTTATGGACGCCGTCGGAACGGGTGGTAGACACGCAAGAGCTCAGTGGATGGTTAAGCAGATTCAGATCGTTTGGCCCGAGCGTGAGGCCGGCAGGTCTGGACGGATGCAAGGATGAACGTGGCTGTATACGATGATTTGCCCTTAGGGAGACAATGCATGTACCCAAGTACGTACGATCCTAAAATATTCGACCCGGTTCCGCGGGAAGCAGGCATTCATATTGCCCTCGCTGACGACTATCCCGTGCTGTTGGCCGGGATGCGGCAATCCCTCGCGCCCTGTGACGACATTGTTGTGGTGGCCGAGTGCACCCGGTTCAGCGATCTGCTGGCGCAGGTGGCCTCGAAGAAGCCCGAGGTTATCCTTCTCGGGTGCGAGGGTAATCTGGAAAACCTCTCACAGCAGTTGCACAGCATTGCCGAACTTCACTCCGAAGTGAAAGTGATCGTCTTCACCGGCAATGTAAACGTGAATTTTCACGAAGCAGCGCTGCGCAATGGGGCAAAAGGTATTTTGTTGAAGCAGTGCGCGCCCGAGGGGATTGCCAAGACGGTAAGAAAGGTTTCCCAGGGAGATCTTTGCTTTGACTCCGCTTTGACTCATCGTGTGCTCAGTACCCTGGTACAGCGCAGACCCACCGAGCTTCCAGCGGAAAAGGCTGGGATCTCAGCGCTTACGGGGCGGGAGAATGAGATCATCAGCCGGATATGCCAGGGCATGCGCAACAAGGAGATTGCCAGCAAGCTGTACATTAGCGATGCTACGGTTGCCCACCATCTCACCTCCATTTACCGCAAGTTGGGTCTTGCTGACCGTACAGAGCTGTTGCTGTATGCACACCACAATGGCATCTCGACCCTGAGAGCCGCCTCTTGACCTGGAACGGCTCGCGAAGTGTTGGTCACGAGCGGGCCATTTACCGGGGTCATCTCAATCCGGCCCGGCGCATCTTCTTCGTTGACGATATCCTTTGTGTCCCAGCTTCGCGAGCGATGATCGCGACGACGCAACGTACCAGTTGGTGCCGAAGCTAGGAAGCAACCGTTGGATATTGTGTAAGGGAGCATTTCAACTGTGTTTGGGCCGTTTGCACAGCGTGTGCGCCAGAGTGTTCTGGCGCGGAACGCCGGCTGGTTCTTTGCTGGCCAAGGCCTCTCGTTTGTCGTGCAGGGCTTCTACTTCATTGTGCTTGCTCGCCTGCTCGGCACCACGCAGTATGGGCTGCTTGCCGGCGCCGTAGCGCTGGTCGCTGTAGTGAGCCAATACAGCACGTTTGGATCTGGACTTCTTTTCCTGCGCTACGTAAGCCCCGAACACAGCCGTTTTCGTTTGTACTGGGGCAACATTTTGCTGTCGACCCTGCTGCTGGGAGTGGTGCTTGTCCTTGCTATCAGGCTGTTGGGCCGTTGGCTTGTGGGCGCGGCCAGCGTGCCCCTTTTGTTCCCTATCGCGATTGGCGACTGCCTATTTGCCCAGTTAGGCAGCGCCGCCGGCCAGGTCTTCCAGACCTTCGAGAAAATGAAGTTCGGCGCGGCGATCACCTTGCTTGGCAGCGTCTCCCGCTGCATGATCGCGGTCGGCATGCTGGTGGTATTGGGCCGGGCGTCCGCCTGGCAGTGGGCCATCGCATCGCTGGCCGTCAGCGCCCTCAGCACCTGCGTCGCGGTTGCCATTGTGACTCGCGTCTTCGGGCTTCCGTCGTTCTCGCTCTCCCTCTTGAAGAAGCGTATGGGAGAAGGCTTTGTTTTTGCCATCTCCGGATCGACGACTGCGGTCTACAACGATATTGATAAGGTCGTGCTTTCCCGCTTCGGTATGGAACAAGCCAACGGTATCTACTCGATGGCTTATCGTGTGGTCAACATCGGATCCATGCCAATTTTGTCGATTGTCGCCGCCGCATTTCCTCGTTTCTTTCGCGAAGGGGTCAAAGGCATTGCCGCGACGGTTCCCATGGCCCGTCAACTCCTCAGGCGCACCGTCGTGCTAAGCCTTGCCATTTCGGCGGCCATGTTCGTCTGTGCTCCGATCATTCCACATCTGGTCGGCAAGTCTTATGCGGAGTCGGTCAGCGCGCTACGGTGGCTGTGCTTAATCCCGTTTTTCCGTACCTTTCACTGGAGCGCCGGCGATGCCATCGCCGGCGCGGGGCATCAGAAGTTTCGCCTGGTCTCGCAATCGATCGCTGCTATCGGAAACCTTCTCCTCAACCTCTATCTGGTGCCGCGGTATTCCTGGCATGGAGCGGCATGGGCCTCCCTGGGAACCGACGGAGTTCTGGGCGCGATGAACTGGCTGGCGCTGTTTCTTCTCAGCAGGCGTGCAGTGCCCCTCCTGCAAGCGGCTGGCTAGGTGGCCCTTGGTCCCTTGAAGCCGGTCCAACCACCTTAAACCGGCGCTTCCGATTCGATCACCGTGCAAGATCTGCAAATTTGCTCCGCGTAGATGTCTTCTAGTAAGGCAGTTTGCTTGCGAAGGTCAAATTGCCGGTCGATGTGTCCTTGAGTGGCCAGATGATATTGCTGCCAGAGTTCCCGATCTTCGAGCAGCCTCAGGATGGCGCCCGCCAACTTCTCGCTGTCCCGTTCCGGAACCAAAGTACCGGTAACCCCATCAGCCACGGCTTCTGGAATACCTGCGTGCAAGGTGCTGACAACCGGCACTCCCATGGCTTGCGCTTCGAGCAACACAATCCCTAATCCCTCCACGTGTCCGTCCGAGGTTGTCACACTGGGCAGAGACAGCAGGCGGGACTTTTGCAGCAACTGCCTTATGGTGGTTGCAGATTGCACGCCCATGAATTTGCATCGGACGCGAAGTTGCTTCGCGAGCCGCTCCAGCTTCGATCTTAAAGGTCCATCACCAACGATGGTTAGCTCGGTTGAGGGTCTGCTTGTCTGGACCGCTTGCATTGCGCGAAGCAGGTACTCGCAGCCCTTCATTTCAACCAACCTGCCAACGAACAGAACGGAGTCATTGTCAGCCGCAGTTGCCGGTGGGAAAAAGAGCGTCCTGTCGATGCCAATGTAATGAACAAGCAACTTGCCGGGAGGATACCCTGCCTCGATCGCCTGTTTGCGGATAAAGTCGGAAACACAGATGAAAAGATCCGCCCTTTTGGCCAACTCCCGGTAAACGCCCATTTGCGGCTTCTGAATGGGAACGTCGGAACCGCCGTGTAGCGTCACGACAAGCGGCAACCGAAGCGACTTATGTAACGGCAGCAAGGTCTTGCCGCCGGCAGCAAAGTGGGCGTGGATCAGGTCGGGGCGCAAATCTCTCAGCCCGCGATGGAACAGGGGGGCAAATCCGGTCCTGCGGTAAACCTTGGCCCTCAGATCAGCGGTTCTGGAAGCGCGACGCGACAGCAACAACGGCGTTTCGTTGAGCGGAAGACCCTTGGACGTGGGCTCGAGCCCGACGAGATGGGCGGAAAACCTCGTGAGCGCGCCCATTTGCGCCAGGATAAAAGTCTCAGACGGAGGCAGCAGTGTCTCTTTGAAGATCAGAACGTTTGGCATCTCAAGCACCCTGCATCGACTGCTCAAAGTCGTCGGCCCGGAAGGCGGTGATCGCCCGGCGATAAATTTCTTCTAACTTCGCGGTCTGAACACCGTTATCAAAGTTGCTGCGTACCCATCGCATCCCTTCCTGGCGCGACTCACTCCAGAACTTCTCATCGCCCAAATACCTCAGCACTTGTCCCGCCAACCCTTTCACGTCTTTTTCCTCTGCAAGCAGTCCAGTCACCCCTTCCCGCATCGTCTCCGGAACACCCCCGTGGCGAAAGCTGACCACCGGCACGCCCATCGCCTGCGCTTCGAGAAAGACAACGCCGAATGCTTCGCTCTGGCCGTCCTGCGTTGTGATGCTCGCTGCGCAGAACACTCGAGCTTTCTCCAGCCACGAACGCACCTCCGCCGGCTTTAACTCTCCGAGGAAAGTGCAATTGATTTCGAGAGACTGGGCAAGTTCCTGCAGGTCGCGGCGGGAGCTGCCATCTCCGATGATGACCAATCGAGACCCGGGACGGTCGCGCTCTACAATCTGCATGGCTCGGATCAGGTAGTCGCAGCCTTTGTAGGGAATCAAGCGGCCGACATAAAGGACCAGGTTCGGATCTTTTTCCGTGACTGGCATTTTGGGCGTGAAAATCTTGCAGTCCAATCCGTTGAAGTGGACGTAGGTTTTATAAGGGGGAAAGCCCGCCCTCAGGGCATGCCCTCGGACATACTCGGAAACGCATAGAAATGCCGACGTGCGTTTCCACACCCGGCGTCGATGAGCCAGAAAAGGCCACTCAAACAACTTCCCGCGAAGATTTGCGTCCGTCATCAGCTCTGCTCCGCCGTGCAGGTGAAGAATCAGCGGGATGTTCAGTTTCCTGCTCAGAAAGACAGCGGGCGGCCCTCCTTCGGCAAAGTGCGCATGGATCAGTGTCGCTTCCACTCTTTGCAAAGGTGTGTGAAATGTGGCCCCTGCCCCGGTCCAGCGGTAAACCTCACGCGCGACCCTAGAGGCCATGGAGCGATCGCTTCGCAACAAGATGGGCACTCGGTCCAGTTCAAGATTTTTTTTCGCCGGTACCAGGCCGGCGTATGTGGGGGCGAAGTGATGAAGTTGATTGACCTGTGCTGGAATGAAGTGGCAGGTCGAGGGCATAATACTCTCGGTAAAGACAATCACCCTATCCATCTACTATCGCTCCCTTAGAACGTGCAAAGATGCATGAAATTGAGTCCCGGAGGGACGGCGGAGAGTAGCCCACGACGAACCCGGAATTCCTGTGCAGCTTGGTGGAACGAAGAAGCCTCATGCGCAGAACTGTCTAAAGCAGCTTGCAGGAATCCGGGGTAGTCCTGGGTTAGCATGTGCCAACGAGCAGACCCGCGAAGGAGTTTGTGCCATAGCAGAACCCAATAGGAATAGGACGGGTGCCCCAGGTTCGCCAAGGCGTACCTGGGCCGAAAACGACGGGGGCGCAGCCCCCACAACCGCATCTGCTGAATTCCCGCGAATCTGCTTTTGGATCGCAAAACATCCAATCGGACCGAGCCTTAGACATGCGCGACCTCGTGCCAGAAGTCATCCACGAGTTTCGAGACAACCGAGGGATGGAAGTCCTGGGCGCGGAGCAGTCCGAGGCTCGCCATGCTTTGTTGCAGGGAAGAGTCTTTCATCACGGCGTCAATAGCCGATCCGATCTCGGCCGGCTTCCGAGGATCGAAGTAAAACGGCGCCTGGCCGCCCACCTCGGGTAGTGATGTGACGTTCGAGGTCAAGACCGGGCTCCCGGTCGCCATAGCTTCTAGCAGGGGTATACCAAAGCCTTCTGCAAACGAAGGAACAAGTACCGCGCGCGCCCTGCGATAGAGGCTGCGCAGTTCGGCCTCGGCAAGGAAGGGCATAAAGGAAACAAGGTCCGCGATGCCCAGATCGTCAAGCAGCGATCGATAGGATTCAACTTCTCCCGAAAGGCCTATGACCTTCATCGGCGCGGCCGAGCTTCCGGCTTCACGAACATATTGGGCGTAACCGGCGATCGCACCCTCGGCATTCTTATGCGGAGCCGAAGAGGTAACCATAAGAAGAAACTCCTCGCGTGCCTCGACCGGCGCCGGGTCAAACCAGGCCTCAGGAATCGTGCATGGGATAACGCGCACCTTCGCGCCCGGAAAAACACGAAGGATCTCCGAGCGCGAATATTCTGAGACCGTCAGTATCACTTCGGCACGCGATACCGAAGCGGGGATTTGCTTCCGCAGATACGTATCCATCAGCCTGGGTTTGAGATCGCGTCGCCGGAAGCCTTGCATCGGAATCATGTCGTGCAGAACCAGGATGAGACGCACGGATGATGGCAGCCAGAAAGGCGCGGTATTCTCCGGCGCCAGAAACAACTCTATTTTGTGTCGACGCAGGCTGTTTGGGAGTGACACCTGTTGCCAGACCCGGTGCCGGGAAGCCCCTTCTTGTATGAGCCTTAGGCCAGACTGATTGGGAGCCGGCGTTGCGAAACCAGCAAAACTTCCGATATGGCGGCCGAGCAGATTCCGTAACTGCAGCCCCTTACCCAGACCGCCGTTAGGGCACAAAAACGTTTGCGCATCATAACCTACTCTCAACATGACCACCCTTCCTTCTTAAAGGCTTTGCGCCAGCATCCCGAAGCCCGCGTAGACGTCGGCCCTATAGCGACGGCAAGGATTTCTTGGGCCCTACCGCTGTGTCTGCAGAGAACCTGGGGCCTTCGCTTGGTGATATGCCGGCTCTCTCACCCTGCTCGTTCGCTAACGATGCCGGTGATTCGCCTAAAGCGAATTCGGCCCCCAACCGAGTCAAATGGTGAGGATCTTCATACAGTGGGCGACCGTTAAGTGCATACCGGCAGGTCGATTCAGCACATAGGGTCCTATACAAGTCGATAATCTCTGCGTGATGGCTTGCGGCCACCTGCCTGAGGAGGATCTCTAGACGCCTATTGCTAGGTTCCTCCGCTTGCGGGATCAGACCGGAAGAATCGCCCCCCCAAAGAAGCTTTTTCAACGCTCGCCGCGGAGCGATAGCGTCGCTCAGTGTAAGTAGGAGAGGGTTAAAGCCAAGACTTGGTGAATCGATAACGATGAAAACCCGCTTTCCAGCGGTATCCAGGCGAACAACTACATCGTTAAGCCCCGCTCCCAGATTGCTCCAGCTATCCGCAACACTTAGGGCGGAGGCCTTCTGTCCTTCTGCCACCAACCTGCCCTGCTTCGTGAATGGCGGAAGAAGAGTCTGCCAGTACCCAGCCAGCACAACGGTCTTTACGTCGGGGTCTTTTATGACCTCGGCGAGAGAAGTCTGATTAAACGCAACGCAGTTCTCCCGGTCGGCGGAGCTCGGAGCGACGAGGCCGAGCGGAGGGCAAGAGGTTTTGGTGAACTGAGCGACCGACCAGCCCCGTGACTCCAGGGCGGATTGGAGATACCGGTTCAGTGATGCAGCGTGGCTGTCACCCATAATTGCGATGGTTGGGTGGCCCTTGACGAACGAACAGCTACCGCTTGTCATCGGAGAGGATTGACCGTCCTGCGCTGTACAGGTTGCAATTGAGGGTGAGTGTGCTTCTTGTTCGATCCGGGCGGCCACCGGGTATCGTGACGGCCAACCCCTTCCGGCCAGCAGAACAAACCCGGGAACGCAGCAGAGAGCAGAAGCCACCGCGAATCTTCTAAGGGTCCGCGACGTCCGCGGCATACGCCGGAATGGCTGCTCCACGAAGAAGTAACTGAAAGTCGCCGCCACGAAGGCGAAAGCTACAAGGCAAGCCTTCGGTACAGGTGCCAGGGCATCGCCGGAGCAATATTGTGCCAGGCTTAAGATAGGCCAGTGCCAAAGGTACAAGGAATAGGAAATAAGACCGACACCAACCAGTACCTTTAAGGACAAAATATTACGGTTCACCCAGCTTCCATTGGATGAAAGCAACATGAGCGATGCCACGACTGGAAGAAGCGCTCCCGCTCCTGGGAATAGGGTCGTCGATTTATAAAGGAGCGCGCCCGCCAGCACGCCTAGGATTCCCAGTATTCCGAAAACTTCTCTCCTCCATACGGCCAATCTTCCACCGGCTTGCTCCGGAAGACTCACCTCATATATTCCGAGGATGGTTCCCAAGCCAAGCTCCCACCATCGTGAGGTTAGTAAAAAGAATGAAGCTGATGGGTAGAAGGAAACTTGAAAGACGGATACCGCGAAGGACAACATCGAGAGCGCGGCTAAGCTGAGGAGGAGCCTCCGGCGGCCGAGGGCCCATATCCACCCAAGCAAAAGAGGGAATAGAAGGTAAAACTGCTCTTCCACGCCAAGGGACCAGGTCATAAGCATTGGCTTCAGTTCAGCGTGGGGAGCAAAGTAACTCGTTCTCAACCAGAAGAATATATTCGATGTGGAGGTCAGCGCAGAGATACTCTGTGCGCTGAGGACTTCCAACTCCCGCGGCGCTAGTAGTAAGACGCCCAGGCAGGTAAAGACGCTGACTACAGTGAGCAGCGCAGGCAAAATCCGCTTCGCGCGCCTCTCATAAAAAGACCGGAGGCTAAACGTGCCTTGGATGAGGTCGCGGTAGATGAGGGCGCTGATAAGATACCCCGATATGACAAAGAAGACATCCACACCCACGTAGCCCCCGCGAAGAAAGGGAACACCGGCGTGGTACAGGACAACAGAAAGGACGGCAATGCCGCGCAAACCATCAATATCGCGTCTATAACCGGTTGTTTTCATTCCATCCATCTGATGAGCGTGCCCTCCCTATCCGCAACATGACGGCGCCATTCCAACCACCCCGCATTGTTTCAATTCCAGGGCTTATAAAAGCTGACCGCGATATTGAATGAACGCGGGCCATAGTCTCGATCGAGCTCTCTGCGGTGAAGTCGCTCCAGCCAGGAAAGACCAGGGAATCTATTTCGGCTCATCGACAAAGCAAAAGTCCAATTAACAAGGGGCTCAAAAAAATACCCAAAATACACTACCTGTGATATCTGCAACGGTCTAAATTTGTCAGCTAGCTCCTCCAATGAATAGTGTTTGTGGCCTTTTCGAATATCGCAACAGCCGTTGTGGACGGCTTTATACATATTGAAGCGTCGAAGAATACGGTGAATGGTGGGCTTGACCTGATAAGGATCGAGGCATGCAAATGTTCCCCGGTGCGGGACTGAAATGACCATACTGCCCCCTGGTTTCAACACCGACACGCATTTCTTTACGAATAGGGGCTCTTGCTCCAATAAGACGTGTTCAAACACGTCCCCGGCAATAACAGAATCATAAGAGTCCGGTGCTAAATCCATCTGCGTGAAGTCCGCCCTCAGGTAATCGACGTTGGGAGGGAGCGAGCTTGTTAGCCGGTAGCTCCAGTCGATGCAGGTCACGTGGTGCGCTTTGTCCGCGTAAGGGTAATCCAAACTAATTGGGCCGCAACCAACATCCAATAGCTGCGCAGGACGTTCTGGCAGCAACGAGCAGATGATTGACGTTCTTCCGCCTTGCCCCATAGCGATCACCTCCTATAGCTAACATTTATCTAAGGTGCGGCGCACTCACGCGTCAGGGCGCTCCGTGCCGCGTGAATGTTGGTAACCATCGCGAAAAAAATGGCCAGCACGATAGAGCACAATTAATAGGGCGGCGACGCCGCGTAAGCCATCAATATCGCGTCTATGACCGATTGCTCTCATTCCATTCATCTGAGGAGAGTGTCCGCCCATTTGCACAGCCACCGCCCTTCGTATCACTGTCCGCGATCTGCGTAGGCAAGAAGCGGGGCGGCTACGGCAGAATCTTCCTTTGTTTTAGGCTTAAAGATGTTCAGCACAGGTCGTTCGATGAAGCGGTAGGAGATGTAAGCTACAGCAAGCGCAGCGAAGATTCTAAAGGACAGAAAATTCAGCGGGCCGTTGAGCGTTAGAAATGGCTGCTGCCAAAGGTAAAGCGAGTAGCTTAGTAGTCCCGACCAGACCAGCGGGCCGGCATTCAGAACCATATCCCGGCGCTCGATCGCTGCCGCGATGATGAGTGCGATCATACCCGGCACTATGCCCCAGAGTTCCCAAAGATTGAATCTGAAAACTACTTCTGATGCTGTCAGGCTTCCTAAGCACAATAGGACGAAGCCATGACCTGAGACGAAATGGCGAATTACGAACGCCCTCGCCTTGTCGTAATAAAGAGCGAGTAAACAGCCCGCTCCTATGGAATCGGCGATTGCGGGCGCAAGATGTTCGATTTCCGGGTAGCCGCGATGTCTGAGGAACAGGCGAAGCATCGGACAAAGCACCATTACGGCCCATCCACAGCGTTTTGCGCTACGGACGCCGAGCAAAAAGATCAAAGGCCACAGCAGGTAAAATTGCTCCTCTACCGAGAGTGACCACAACTGTTGAAGCGGCGTGTAGGCTTGTTTGAAGAAATACGAAGTGGTGAAGGTCAGTGCATAGGCGGTCTGTGACCAGCTGGCGCTCCCTAAGGCCAGGACTATTCCTATATAGACAAGACTCGCTGGAAGGATCCGAACCGCGCGCCTGCGGTAGAAGTGTCGCAGGTTAATTCGCGAGGAACTGTCGTATTCCTTTATGAGCAAAGAAGTAATTAAGAACCCTGAGATGACGAAGAAAATTGTCACGCCAAAATAGGCGAGAACCCAGATGCCGCTGTGAAACAGGTGAATCTGTAGCACACCGACTTGAAAGTGGTTTGAAGAGTGAGCCAGAATGACAGCCCAGATCGAAATCCCCCGCAAACCGTCCAAAGAGGGAATCCTGGTCGACCGCGGTTTTAATTGGTTCATGGCGTATGTATCACCCGTCCCTCCTCGTTCATGCCAATGCACGCGATCAGGGTCAGAGCCCAATCTAGAGTGTTTGGGGTCATAAACCAACCAGCATCAATGTTAGTAAGCAGAACAAGAAACAAAATCGTCAGGAACCAGCCGACTCGGGGGGAATAGTGGGGAGAACGCAGGACACGTATCCCCTGACCGACTGCCTGGGCTACCATCAGGATGACCAGGCCGGCCCCGAGGAATCCTGTCTGCAACACCAGATCGAGAACCCCATTTTCCGCGTAGCCGATGTTAGGCCACCGAACCGCCAAGCCGATACGATGGGATTCGGGGTTGCCATCATACCAAAAAGCCCCAAAGCCATAACCCAATATAGGTCGCTTCAGAATAGATCGCCAGACCTCGACGTATATTCCCTCCCTGCCCGTCATCGTGGGGTCTTTTCCCACAGATGTTGTCAGCATCGGCCAAAAATGTATACCGAGCAGAATGGCGGCTCCGACCGCGGTAACAGACGTCAGCAAAATCGGCGGGAGTTCCCGAGCCCGCACTCGGCGTACCAGGCTCAGCCACGCAACGAACAGGAGCATGCCGGCGGTAATAAACCAAGCGCTGCGAGATTGACTTTTGTAAATAAGAAACAGCAGCAACGCGCCGTACATTAGTTTTCGCCCCCGGCTATAGGCATCGGTGAAGAACACCGGGGTAAGCAGAAAGGCCATACTGATACCGAGTGTATTCTTGTGGTCACAGATGCCCTGCCACGCCCCCCCCCTATATCCTTGGAAGACGCCATAGCTCGGAAGCGCCAGCGCGAACAAAATACTAATAAAGGCAGAGACCACCCCCATGAACATTAATAGTTGCATCAGACGGTCAGTCGTATACCGGGCGCTTAGATAACAGGCGAATAGGGCACAAAGACCCGCCTGGATTGACATCTGGATCGTGATCCGGGGAGCCGGTGACCACAATGCTGAGCATACTGCCAGAGCGAGCATCCCGGGAATGAGCGGATTCCTCTTGAGTGTGGCCCATACCTGTCGGTGGCCTGCAAGGATAAACCCAAGTAGAAACAGGAAGCCCACATACAGAGGGTAATGGCCGCCACGTGTAGCCCCCATGTCGGCGCCATTCTGGAAAGCGCCGGCGGTCACTGCGGGGCCAGAGAAATAGACAGCCTGCCTTGCGATCAGCGACAAAAGCGGCCAAAAGAGCAACCAGGAAAGAACCTGCTGCGAAATCGGCGTATCCGCCGAACTTCTCAGTCTCGCGCGCGAAAGCCAAAAAGGGTTAGAGATGCTCTTAGAGTTGTACGCCTCAGCAAGTCGCCATTGTGAGTTATAAAGGTCCATTTAGGCCAAGTCGCTCAAGAAGGGTAAGGAAGCTACGGGTATTAAGCACTGAGGCGTGTGAGTCCTAACTCGCATCACTCTACAAGCTCATCAATGCTTTCACCGTCGCGTTATACGCCAGGGTCGGCTGATACTGAGCATTCAGCAGATTCGGCCGATAGGCACGTCCATCTGGGCGCTGCGGGAGAGCGGGGTTGTCTCTCAGCTGTTCAAGGGTGATCACTTTTACGTAGGGTCCCACGAGTTCAATAAACTCGGCGTACTTGCTTGCCACCGTCTGATCAATGAGGGCGACGGGCAAGTCAACGTCATCCACATCGAGCTCTGTGATCATGATCTCCAGCCCGAGGTCTTGTACCTGCTTGAGAAACCGGGTCATTCCCGGCTTGTCAAGCGCAGTGTTGCCGCGAAGATGCCCTTGAATACCGATCGCCGTAATCGGAACATTTGCTTTCTTCAACTGCGTAGCCAAAGACAGAAGGGCGCCACGCCGGCTTATCTCCCCGGGCGTGTCATGCTCGATATAGCACTCATTCAGCACAAGACGCGCTTTCGGATCCGCAGCATGTGCAGTCCGGAATGCGATGTCGATGTACTCTGGTCCTACGAGATCGATCCAAGGCTTGCGCCGCAGGCTGGTAGGATAGATTGGCTCATTCACTACGTCCCACGAGTAGACGCGGCCGGCGTAGTGTTTCACCACGCGGCTGATGTGGTCCGTCATGACTTGCTTAGCATTCGCAGGTGTTACGTAGGATTGAAACCAGTCCGGCAGAGCATTCCACCAAACCAGGCAATGGCCGCGAAAGAGCATGCCATGTTGTTCAGCCCAGGAAACAGCATTGTCCCCATAAGAAAAATCGTAGACGTCGGGGGCGGGCCGCAGATACTTGGCGAACTTCAAATCATTCCCGTCGGCGATCATGGAGAACGTGTTGGCAATAATGGCGGAAGCCTTGGGCTCAAACAGCAATTCGTACTGTACCGTGAACAAACCCAGAGTCTTTCCGCTATGCTGTGCAGCGCGCTTGAGAGCCGAAGTATCGGGAAGCTTCCCGGGCGATGTCTCGGACCCCGACAGAATGCTCGGAGCGGACAACCATGCAGCGGCGCCGCATAGGAAAGAACGCCTGTTCATCGTTTCTCCTGGAACGGCTTTGCGTTTCTCACTCATATTCCGACTCAGGCAGAATGAAGCCTCGGAAGAGCCCCTCGGCATGCGCGAAACAAAAGCCTGCATTGACAAACTGGCCTCTCGCCGAAACCAGCAGGGCGCGCGCTAGATCATACGTGAGCAGGCCGAACCATAAAAGAACGAGAGAGTGACGGCGTACCAGGCGTCCCATACCCGCACCATAACTCAGCGCCCGCGCTCGGGATACAGTTCCGCTCAGCATATCGCGCCGCGGATGATGGATATGCAACCCCCGGTCGAAGCGCCCACGCAAGCCGGTCGCGAGCAGGCGCAGTATGTAATCTGTTTCCTCGCCCCGGTTCAACTTAGGATCAAAGAGAACTCCCCGGCTGCGCGCCACGTCGGAGACAAACAAACTCGAGCAGAATGTTGTCCGTAATACGTTTACTGGGCTGATGTCGCAACTGTTTTGGATCCAGCGGTTACCGCTAGGCACCCCGGCGGCGTCAAGGGCGCCTACCGCAAGCACAGAATAGTCGCGGTTGTCCCGGAACCAGGCGTCCACACGGTTCAATAGGTAAGGCGGATACCAACAATCGTCGTCCGGAAAAGCTATGATCTCACCGGAAGAAGCCACCAGCCCGGCGTTGCGGGCCGCAGAGATGTTTTTCTCTTGCAGCCTTAAATGCAGGACAGCAATATGGGCTGGCAAATCGCCTACAAGCGGAACGATGCGATCGTCGTCGTTCTGGTCGACGACGATGACTTCCACGTCTCGTCGATTCTGGTCAGCGATGGACGCGAACAGCTCTGCAACCTCTGTTGTTCGCCCCAGGGTCGGGACAATCAGACTAAATCGTGGCATGGGGGAGGCCTGGTAAGTTGAGGGATTGAACTCTATGGAGGAGCTCATCTCGTGTATGAAACGGTGACTGGTCTCAGGAGACGCGCAGGCTCTGCTGAAAAAAGTTTGAAGCTGTAGTTGTTGCCGGGCGCAGCGCGGGTTTAGATTCGCCAGACGCCTGCGCTCGGAACATGAACAGCCGCTATAGCGGATGCTTACAGACCAAAGGCCCACAAATAGGATCTAAGGGCGGAGTGAGCGTTATAAACCTTTTCTACTCTTTGGTACCCAGCTGCGGAATACGCTGAACGAAGCGAAGCATCTGCGATAAGTTCATGCAGTTTGCTTCTGAGATCCTCTGCGTTGCCGTTGCGGAAGAGCATTGCCGCCGTTCCCTCGCCGGTGATTTCCCGGTGTACGGCGAGATCACTGATCACGCAGGGTAAACCGTGTGCCATCGCTTCCATTGTCACTATCCCGAATCCTTCAGGCCCCAGGGAAGGCATGACGAAGATATCCGCCTCCGAGTAATAAGCCGCCGGATGTCGTTGGAACCCCTCGAAGCGAACGTCGATCCCCTCAGCAAGCCGTTCCAACTCCTGGCGGTAGCTACCGTCCCCCACCACGGTGAGCCGCACATCAGGAGTTCCCCGCAGTGCGTCCAACAGAAGATAGAGCCCCTTGTAGCGTTCCAGGCGGCCGACAAAGAGCACATGCGCAGGCCGTGCCAGTTCTTCTTTGGCCGGCTTGTAAGGCGGCATGGCTGGCATCCAATACGGAATCACGCTAGTGCGTTCCTCAGGAACTACTTTTCGTACGCACTTGCTCACCTCGTGGGAGACACAGATGACGTGGGATGCGAGATGCACGCAAAGTCGAGACATCATGCGGGGAAAATAACGGGCAGGGTTCTTGTACCACTTATAGAGGTCATCTTCAAACGGGCCGTGCCGGGCGTAAATGGCTTTGCGCCCCAACAAGCGTGCGGGTATCAAGAGAGCCGATTCCAGGAAACCATTGACCAGAACGATTTGCACTTGTTCGCGAAGGATGATGATAGGAAGGAAACAGAACGCAACCAGAAATCGAAGAGCTCGTAGCCGAGTAAAGGCGGGGATCAAAAAAACTTTTACTCCCAGGCTGCGCAGCTGCTGAGCCAACTCTGGAAGCACGCAGAGCGAAACCAGCGTCGCACGTTCCCGCAGGATCTCGGATAGGGTTTCGACATAGTACTCCACGCCTCCCATCACGCCGCCGAGGTCAACTATGAGGATCTTTTTCCTTTTCATTTTCGCAATCCTTCCCCTCTGTCCGGGCCACGAATTCAACCCGGAGTAACGGTGTCCTGACCGCCACCCTCAGTGAGTCCCATCCTTCGCGCAATTTGCCAAGGGCGGGACGCTACGGCGCTCGGATCAGCAACTCAACCAAGCGCGAATCTGTCTCAGTGGTTGGGGTGGGTAACAACGCCGCCGGGCTTCGCCGGGTCGAACTCAACCTGGATGTCGGTCGTGACATCCAAAGGCTCTCCGTCGCGTGCGAACGGCTTATATTTCCAGAGCCGAACCGCGTTCATCGCTTCATCCTGTAGACCCTGCGGTCCAGAAATGGCCCGCAGGGGAGTGACATTTCCGGATTTCCAGATGACGACGCGTACGATCACTGCAGTTGCCGTCGGAGAATCGCCCGCCGTCGGCGGATACGCCGGGCTAACCATCGTGATACAGTGGCCCGCCATCACTGCCGGGGAGACATTGAGCTTCCCCAAAGGCGCTCCAGCGCCGCTATCCTGCAGATAAGGGTCGCCGGGCGAGCGGATGGCCGAGGGTCTCATCGCGCTCGCTGAGTTGGGCAGGAGGGGGAACACCAAGCCCGCCAGAAGTAAGCTGCCAATACATCTGATCTGCTTCACGGCTTAGTCCACTCGACAGGTTGCCATTGCACGGTGATGAGAGCGGGGTAACGGGTTGCGGAAAAACTCATGTTTTGTATCGACGCAATCATGGTATTGCGTACACCGCAGCCCCGGCTGTGGCAGCTCCAATGGATGAACTGCTCATCGCGATATTCCTCATCCAGCTGAAGGGAACGTAGAGTATGTCGTTCGGCTGCAGCGCGATATCGGGCCGCTTGCCCTTTTGAATCGCATCGAGCTGAACGGGCAATTCGACCTCGCCATGCTCCGTGTTCCGGATCAGCCGAACATGCGACTGCACTGCGGTCTTACTGGCAGATCCCGCAAACGCAATTACCTGCAGCACAGTCAAGTGCTCATCATTGGTGGTCATTGCGTATGCGCCTGGCCGGTTTACGTCGCCCATGACGTAGATCATCGGCGCCTTCGCTACCAGAACCGTATCGCCAGGATAGACCATCACAACATCGGATAAAGCCTGCTCGGGGTCATTGGAGACGTAGTACTTGATCTGCTCCCCTGACTTGTCTCGTTTCACTGTCACGTGGCGATCTGCCATTTCGCTCAGGCCCCCCGCGAGGGCCAACACCTTCAAAATGGTTTGCGGCGTTGTAATGGAGTACGTGCCGGGCGTGTGCACCTGGCCCAGTACCGAAACATCTTGCGTGGCCATTTCCATCATCCTGACGGCAACCTGTGGCCGGTACATGATGTGTTTCGCGATCAACGCCTTTTGAATCATGGCTGCGGCTGCGGAAGGTGTTTGGCCGGCGACGTGAATGCTCCCGATGTAGGCGAGGGGAGCATTACCCTCGTCGGTCACACGTACTTGTTGCTCCATCTCGGGGGTGTCCATCACATTTATCTGGATGAGGTCGCCGGGTCCGATCAACAGGCTTTCCTGCTGCGCAAAGCACGGCACTGCAAGTGAGCCAAGAAATAGCAAGGCGGCAATGAATCCGGATCTACGCATGCATGTCGCTCCCGGTATAAGAAAACTGCTTGTAGCCGTAATATCTGAACTGAGCGCTTCCGGAGGCCTTCACCCCGTTGAGCACCATGCCGATATCGCGAACCCCTTGCGAGCGCAGGATCTGGCAGGTCCGCTCCAGCGACCTGCGGTCGGTCACATTGTGCCGGGCCACCACCAGGGTGAAGTCCGCATACCGGCTCAGGAGAGCGGAGTCGGTTACCGGCAGGATGGGCGCGCCGTCAATGATGATGTAGTCATAGTGCCGCCGGCAGAGGCGCACCAGCTCTGCCATGCTATCGGAGGCAAGCAGTTCGGCAGGGTAGGCGGGCACAGGGCCGGCCGGCAGAACGTCGAGACCGGGGATGCCGGGGAAGGGAACTTGTACCGCGGATGCCGCCTCTTCAATATTGCCTTCGAAGAGCAGTGAACTTAGCCCGTAGCCTGGTTCCAGATTCAAATTCCGGTGCAGCACAGGTGTGCGCAGATCGCCGTCTATCAACAATACTGTCTTGCCCCGTTGCGCGTAGACGATCGCCAGGTTAGTGCTAAGCATGCTTTTGCCTTCTCCGGAGACCGAGCTGGCGACCAGCAGGACCTGGCCGCACGGCCCTCCATTGTTACCCTGCATGAGCGAGGTGCAGAGCACGCGCAGCGCTTCTGTATAGGCGGCCTGCGGCTCAATGGCCGCGACCGCCGCGTTGGAGGCCATCAGGTTGGATGCAGCGGAATGGACAGTGCCCGCGGATGCCCACGACGCCCTTCGCTTGTCGGCCAGGCGCTTCCGTTCCGATCTTGCATCATGGTAGGGGAGCAAGCCGATCGAGGCTTCGGCCAGCAGCAGCTCAACTTCGCCAAGATCCTGGATGCGGGTGTCCGTAGCGTCGCGGAACAGGGCCCCGCATATACCAAACAGAAGTCCTCCGGCAATCGAAGCGGCCGCGTACTTAAGGGCGCTGGGCTTTGCCGGGCTCGCGGGCACGCGCGCTGGATCCACCAGAGTGATGTTGCTGGAACGCATGCCGGCAACCACGTCGGCTTCCTTCATGCGGGCTACCAGGCTCTCATAAAGCGTGCGGCTCTGGGTCGCCTCCTGCCGCGCAATCTGGTACTGGACGGCCTTGTCGTTCTGCGACTCCGCCTGTTCTTTTTCATTAAGATACACGGCGCGATCTTTGTCCTCGATCTGTTGCGCGACCATGTAATCATTCTGCACGCGCGCGGCCACACGGCCAGCTTCATCGTGGATCGACTTTTGCGTGCTATCCAAGCTGGATTGCAGTTCGGCCACCTTCGGATATCCAGGGCCGAATTTGGCCGAGAGCTCCTTCAATTTAGCCTGCGTCTCAGCTTCCTCAGCGCGTAGGCTCTGCAAAAGCGCAAGCGAGCCGCTCACGCCCGCCGACGCTCCGCTGAGCATGCCGTTCCCGGCGAGACCCGAGATCAGCTCCGGGTCACCGTCCTTCACCACGTGGTACAGCGCGCCTTTCATGATGCTTGCGGACTGCGCCTGCTCCAATTGCGAGGTTGCCTGCTGCAGCCGGTCGAGCTCAGGAGTGAACACCTGCTCGTGTCCCTGGCTGTCCGTTTGGCCAAACGCAAACACTCCGGAGTCGCGCTGCAGGTCGACAACCTTGGCTTGCAGATCCTCACTCTGCTTGCGCAACCCGTTCAGCTGGTTTCCCAGCCACACACTCGCCTCGCGCGTCGCGTTGTGACGCGTCTCGAAGTTGTAATCGGTCAGGTCCTCCACCAATTTGTTCACCACCGCGGCCGCCGTCTGTGGATTGGTGCTGAGATATTCCACGGTAATCAGACGAGTACCGGAGACCGGGCTTACCTTAAGATGGGATTCAAAGGCTCTTATCATTCCGGCGCGGCGCGCCGGCGCCTCTTCCAGCGGCACATTTTGCGGGTCCGGGACGCTGGCTGGCGCAAACAGTCCCATGGCCCAGCCGATGGGGCTGAAGTGGGCGCGAAAGTCTGGGCTCCCCTCCAGGTTGAGCTCCTTGATCACTTGCAGCGCCAGCGAATCGGATTGTAGGATCTGGGCCTGCGTCTGCAGGGTGATGTTGGACTCGACCGCGTCCGATGCAGGTTCGGCCCCCATCATGGTGTTCATGCTCAACGCATCAGCTGATTCTTTTTGCACCTGGATCTCCGCCGAGGCGCTATACAGACGGGTTGATGTCGCGAACAGGGTCGCGGCAGCTGCCACGGTGAGCAGGAGGACGCCAAGAACAATACCCCGTCGCCGGGATAGGATTCCCCAAAGGTCCTGGACGGTCATTTCCTTGCGCGCAGGCATCATCGGTGCCGGCGTACCGGCGATCACCGCCGGAGTTATCGATAACTCATTCTTTGTTGGCATCATTTCACCTCGGAACTAGAGTTCCGTACGCGATAGAGCGAGCGGAGGAGTCGATTCATATGGTGGGGGTGGTAAGACCTTCCACTTCGTGAGTGGCGATCCGGCGCCGAAGGTCGATTGTCTTGTTGTGCTGCAGCAGAGCGAGCTCACTCAGCTCGGCAGCGAAGCGGTCTTCGTTGACAAAGTGCACAAAAGCATCGAGAAGAGCGCGCCGGATGCGCTGGCGAAGAACGATCGCCGCGAATTCCAGGTTCCCGATAAGATAGCGTCGCCACATGCGCCGCGGCTCCCGGCACAGCCGATAGAGCCACTCGCAGCCAATATTCTGGGCCCACAAAGGAGCGCGAGGAACCACGCCGCCCACGATCTCGAATGAGCCACCAACGCCGATACATACCGGCACCGAAAGTCCCAGACCGTGCTCATAAATCCAATAGTCCTGCTTGGGCGCGCCAAAGGCGACGAACAGAATATCGGGCTGCGCGGTCGTGATCGCATTCGCAGTCTGCTTAAGGCCAACCGCGCTTTGCTCGAATCCGAGCGGAGGGCAGTAAGTGCTGCACTTCAAGTTCGGGTAGGCGCCCGTCATTGCCTTAGCGGCCAGGTCTGCCGAGCCCGGGCGACCCCCGAGCAGGAACACATGCAGATCATTCTCTGCTGCGAGTCCGCACAGCACCTTGAAGATATCGACACCGGCTACGCGCTGCTTCAGCGAACGGCCATAAAGGCGCGCCGCAATGAGCAGTGAGATTCCGTCGGCGATCACCAGGTCGGCGTGATCGTAAATCTCCTGCAGGCCTCGTTCCTTCTCCAGCTGGACAATGTGTTGGGCGTTGGAGGTGATAACATACGCCGGCTTACCTCGGTTTTGTGCATGGGCGATGATCGACGCGCAGACCTGCTCGGATGAGCAGTTGTCAATCAAAGCATGCCCGACGCCAATTCGAGCTACATTAGGCCCGCGTAGCGACGTGTGCGGGGTATGCCAGGGGGAAGCTGTCGCAAACCACTGCGTGTTGACATTCATGTTTCTACTCTCAAGAATCCGAGTACGGTTCCCGTGCCTCTGCTGCGCAGCTGTCGCGCACTGAGAAGGTAAGGAACGTCGACAGGCGTCACATGCAGGCCAAGTGACGCTTTTGCACTCTGACTTAGCCGTTGCCACACTAAGTTTGTCTTAGTCTGGCAGGCTGCGGAAAAAATCTCGGTTTTTTAAAGGTTACGGGCTTCAGGGTTTGCGTGAGAATCCGAAGTCCAAGTGAACCCCGCGCCAAGGTCCAACGCGGAATGAAATAGATATTTAGACCGGCGTCATTGCGCGACGCCCCGCCTGCGCCAGCGTTCTTAGTGTGAACTTGAGCGTGAAAAAGCTGAAATGGTGGCTCAACACAGAGAGTGCAAGACGAGCCAAAGCGGCCGGATTGTGCGCAACAAAGGTTTCCGCATACAGGGAACGATCGAAGTCGATTACGGGCGCTTTGCCCGCTTCCACTAGCTTCTGGTTCAAATATGTTTCGAGCTGCCCGATAAACTCACGTGACTTCGGAGCGTGCGTGCCGTACCATGCGTTTTCCCCATGAACCCGGTAGTTACCTAGCACATCAGGGATGCCGACCACTTCACCGATCAGGCCGGCGGCTCTCACAATAAAGTCATCAGCACACGAGCGCACGTGCTGTGTTGGCAAGGGCATGAGGCGAAGAGCCAGCTCGCGGCGGATGACCAGCCCACTAGTCGGTGACCCGATATATGGCACGAAGCGGTATTGCCGGGCGTAGCGATAGAAATTTGTAGGCGCGATGTAAGGGGCAAAGACACCCGTGCCCGGCTCCAAGCGCAACGTGTGATACAGCATGGAGCCTGGCCTGCAGTTAGGAACGACCCTTTCAACTTTACAGGCGTCGAAAGAATCGTCTGAATCAAGAAGACAGATGATCTCGCCCCGACTGGCAGCGAACCCCGCATTTAATGCTGAAGCCTGTCCACCATTCTCCTTCAGAACAGAGATGATTTCGTTGCCGTAGCCCGCGATGATTTCACGCGAGTCGTCAGTGGAGCCGTCATCGACGACGATTACCTCCAGGTTACGATACGTCTGGTTGAGCGCAGAATCGATCGCATCCTTCAGAAAGCGGCCATAATTGTAGTTATTGATCAAGATTGTGACCAATGCTCTGGATGTCATGCCGCGCCCTCACCAGAAACCAGGATGCGACCGCCATGCAGGTGGCGCTCGCTACAAACCAGCAGCAATAGCAAATGTGATATCTCTGGCAAGCTAGCTCCAGGAGTGCTTAGGCACATTGATCCGCCAGAGGTTGATCATCTTAGTAGCAAGACTTTCAAGTCGGAATTCAAAGCTATCCTACCGGGGCGGCCAATGACATGTAGTCTTCGACCTCGTTTGATCTTTGGCGGGGTTTGTCGTCATCGTCGCGCCGAAGCAGGACGGATCGCATTGCATCGAGGAAAGCGTGGCCGTGGAATGAATCCGGCTCCACATAATTTCCTTCCGCCCACTCATTCCAAGCCTTGAGAAAAATGATACGGCGCGGCTCGGGATAATTGGCCACCCTGTCCACTGCCTTTTGCAGGTATTGCCTGAACAGCTCGGGCGTTTCGCCCTCGTAGACGATGCCTCTAACCCCGGATCTTGGCGTGTTGTCCCAGCCGGGTAACACCGACGGGAGGAAACGGTCGCCCGGAGGCAGATCGTGTAATGCATGCTTAACAACATCGGCGTACTGGATGCGCGTCGGCCGCCGCCAGCGGTCGCTTTTTTTTAGCGCGTTCAACCGTATGCCAAAATTCAGCTCCTTTAGCCTGCGGTGCAAGTCGGTGCGTACCGTCGCCTCGCCGATCGACCGCAAATAATCGGAAGGCACGAGGGGCGTGACGGCATCGAACGGTTCCAGGATCGGATCGTAGTAGTGGTTGACTAACGATTCGCTGCGGTGCGATATGGCGACGAAGAACAGCCCCGGGTAACCGGCCTTGGCAGCTAGTTCGCGCCAATGGTCGATGAAGCTCTTTGTCGACGGAAGGTCACGCGGGTCGAAAACCGTGAACATCGGTTTGCCTTCGACCTTGAAATAGCGAGGGTCCTCAAACGCCTTCCGCGCCCAGCGGAAATGTGCTTCCTCGTCCGCTCGCCCAAAGTACTCCTGCTTCATCAGAGTCTGCTTGGGGCTACCGTGCCAGACGCCCGTCCAGGACTGATTCGCCCAGGCAAGGCAGAACGGAAAATCCGGCCTGCCGCTGTCACGGACTTCTTCGAATGGACGCTCGATGATGCGCCTGCCGTTGCCGAACCAGTAATGCCAGTAACAGAACGCACCAACACCGGCGTTGCGGGCCAACTCCGCCTGCGCCTCGCGCACTTCCGGCACACGCAGATCATAGAAACCAAGATCGGCCGGCAGATGCGGTTGCCGATGGCCGCGAAACAGCGGTTTGGCCTTGGCAACATTGGTCCACTCAGTAAAGCCCCGCCCCCACCATTCGTCGTTTTCGGGAATTGGATGGAATTGAGGGAGGTAAAGGGCTATGAGGTGCGCGTCAGCTGAACTCATAAGATCCTAGTGTCCTTTCACCGGAGCCTTACAGAAAATCAGAATGATCGAATCGGTACGGCCAATATTGCGCCTAATTAAGGCGCAGCTGCTACTTCTGTCGCCAGGCGCCCCCGTGGAATATTTTGCGAGATCATCTTGCACGCTTCTTGGAAGCACCGGAAGCGGGTGCAGATGCCGTGAATCAAAGCCACCACCAACCCCGTGAAGAGCGCCCTCATTGCCAACGTAATTAGAGTTTCACCGAACGATGCGGATAAGAGCGAAGTGGCCAGATAGCCTCCAATTGACGCGGGAAGTATCGGCCACAATTGGGCGATGAGATCCTTGGCATTTATGTCGAGGCGGCTGCGCAAAAAAGGCAGATAGATAGCAGCCTGAGTGATATACGCAAAGAGAACTGCAACTGCAACGAGTTCAATTCTCCCCCTTTTCAGCACTAGCAAAAGCAGAAAAACCTCAACGGTCCCCGCCAACGCGTTAGCCTGCAGCATCGTCCGCGTGCGGCCCAACACCATGATGCAATTGGCGAGCGGTTCGGTCATCGCCCGGATAATCCCGTACACACAAATAATCTCGAGCGACGCTGTCGCGGGTACCCATTTATTGGTCCCCTTACCGAGAAAGGTCACAAGGAAGAAGTGAGCATTTGCCAGTAGGGTCGTATTGGCGATCACTGCAACAAATCCCACCAGGTCCAGGGTCTTGAGATACCATCGCCGCACCGCGGCGATATCATGTTGGATTGCCGAGAATGCCGGCAACAATACGTTATTGACAGTGTCGTAGAGTAACCCGCAAATAAAGCTTCCCCAAGTAAAGGCCAGCGCATAATAGCCCAATTGCACGCTGCCCATGACCGAGCCAACCAGGAGGTTATCCAAATTAAAGATGAGAAAAAAGAGGACCCCACTGCCTAGTAATGGCACGCCGAACTGCAAATATTCCTTAGCGTCTGGCCAATCGAAATGGAATCGGACTGGGATTCTTCTCGTGAGTTGGTTGGCAATGCCGTTGGCCAGGTTTGCCCCGACGTCAGCAAATATCACTGCCCAGAATTTCCAGCCACAAAGGATCAGCGTAATTGCCAGCGCGGACCGGCAGACGACGCCTACTATACCCGGAACCACCAGCGCCCGATAGTTCTGCTCCCGCGTCAGCGTCACCATCGGCATGAATCCGATTGTGCTCAAAAGAAAATCGAAGGCTAAAACACGAATTACGTTCCCCGTTGCAGGATGCTGGAAGAAATAGTGCGCGAACGGAGCAACCAGGTAAGCGACGATGAAGGCGCCGACGCTGAGGATAGTCTTTAATGTAAAGGCCGTTCGAAGGCTATCTTGGCTGAGGGAGGGACGGCGAATGACCGCATTGCCCACGCCCACGTCGCTAAAGTGAATCAAAAATCCTATGATGATGCCCGCAAATCCGACCACCCCATAGTCAGACGGGCTAAGATTCCTGGCGACAACCGAGCTGGTCACGGCGACGCAAATTAGGGTTAGGCCCTTGCCAAAGCCGGTGTAGAGGATATTACGAAATGTCTTCGCCTTGGAAGTGGTCATTATCGCCTTGGGGGGCTAACAAGGTAAGAGAGTTCTCGGGTGGATCGCCACAGCCATAGACCGCCAGTGACTCAAGGCAAGAAGCGCCGAATCACTGGCGCGCTTTCGCGAGCACGTAGGCACTCCGCCGAGCCGCCTTGTAGGCGATCCTGGCCACAATCTCCATTCTTTCCCCGAAGGACATATCGGTCAGATATTCCTGCGAGTCCTTGTAGATGTTGCCGATGGTTTCTCCGGCCCCCCACTTCCTCGCGATACCGTCCGCATACCAACGATTGCAGATCGACCGCATAGCCGGCACTTTCGCCCGCAGACCCGAGGCTATCGCCATGTCTACGTTTGCTATGCATCGTTTCGTCTTTCCGCCCGGTATAAGCGTTCTCGCCGTGTATGCGCTGTAGTGCATACTGCTCAGCGATGAAGTAGCCAGGCTCCAGCGCCAAGGATGAGAGCTTGAGGTAGTTGTCGCTGGTAATGGTAATAGCTTCGGGAATCGGCATCACCTGGTTAAGGAGATCTCTCGCAAATGTCAATCCCGATGTGGCGGGAGGAGCGAACGTGCATTTTCCTTCGAGCAGCGCAGCACGAAAGTCATATCTCCCAGTGCTATAGGGAATCGGCGGAGTAAAGATAGGTTTCAGCGCCGTATCGCTCCACTGGATATGGTGAAAGCACCATCCCTCGGGGCAGACAGCCAAACCCTCAACCGCCTGCTCTACCTTGTTAGGGAGAAAAACATCGTCCGAGTCGAGGAAGCAAATCACGTCACCGCTGCTCTCGGCGAATCCTGCGTTAAAGGCGGATGATTGCCCACCGTTGCTCTTAAAAACTGTCTTGACCCGGCTACCAAAGCGGGAAATCACTTCGCGGGAGTTGTCCTGGGAGCCATCGTCTACAACAATTACCTCGCAGTTGCTGTAGCTTTGCCCAAGGGCACTGTCGATTGCGTCGCCGACAAACCGCCCGTAATTGTAGTTGTTGATGAGGATGCTTACGAGTGATTTCAACGCGACCTCCACAGGCCGTATGCTGCTCTCACAATGCATAACGGACCGCGTTTGCTAGAGCGGTTCCACGATAGGTGTAACCGGTGAAGATGCTTCACGCAGGGTTTTCCCCAAGAAAGCCCCGCCACCCTAAGGTCGGATGAAACACGGTAACCGGGGAATCCGCGTAGACCTCAGAGGACCATCACTGGACGATTGGCTCCAGCGTGGATGCATCCACCTCCAGGGCGACTTCGCGGTGGATGAGCTGCACAGTAAGGATGAAACGGAATTCGCCGCACTTTCTAACCAGCCAGCCTTCCACGCCGCGCATCGGGCCGCTCTTGACACGCACCCGCTGGCCCTCGATCAGGCCGGCGTAAGGCTCGGCCTTGCGCTCCAGAAGACTCGTGCGCAGAAACTCTATTTCGCGATCGGGTAAGCTAAGCGGCTCGCGGCTGTTACCGACCAGCTGCCGGACTCCGGGAGTGCGCAGAACCCTGGAACGCTCCCCCTGGTCGATACGGACAAAAAGATAAGTGGGAAACAGCGGCAATTCCACTTTGACCTTTTGCCTGTTTTTCCAGACGCGGGAAGATTCATACGTCGGCAGGAAGGTCTCGACGCCGCTGAAGTCCAGGTGGCGGAAGGCGGCCTTCTCGTGCTGCGGTGTGGTGACCACGGCGAACCACCTGCGAGGATCTTGCTGCTCGTGGGGCAACTGCGCAGAAGTTACGTTAGTCATGGTAGCCATAGGAGTGTTCGGGCAGGGCTTCGCCTTTCTGACTTAGCAACCCGCTGTCAGGGTATTGGGTCGTAGCCCACGGTCGGAAACGCCTGGATTTGCCGAAATGCGTGCGCAAACCAGTCTTTGACCAGTTGAAGGATATCGGCTCGGAATACCACTTGAATATTGGAGAGTTTTGCCAATCTAAATAGCAAAACCTTCGAGTGTGAATTCGAAGGTTATCGGATTGACCAAGGCTGGCAATTGACGTACTGTAAATGACCGTGTCGCCCACAAGATAAGACATGGGCAACGATGATTGTACGTCTCCTCCGGGCCGGAAAGCGTTACCTTACGCCGAGGCAGCAGTTTTAAGCAAATAAATTCACTTCCCCAAAATCGAATCTCTCGCAAAACGTATCTAAAGTGGTAAGACCAGCAACTGCCGCTGCACCCGCGAAGTGCATTGGAAAATGCAAGGAGGGCTTATCTCGCTTATCTCTCATATTTCGCTATTTTTTTTTGGGGAAGAATCGGCCAACGCCACAGGTAAAAACACGAACGGCGATTCTCTTTGTTCCCTTTCATCGAGTCCCTCCCCCGAAAGAATCGATGAAAGCGTTCTAGAGAATCGCCGCTTGAAAAGAGCATACTTCTTCTACCGGAAAACGCCATGATTCTTGAGTAATAGAAGGCCGAATTGTAGTAACAGCATGCAGTAATGGCCCCTGCAGCCACCCCGCATCTCCTTTCAAATGAAAGCGCCATGGTTTCTTATCCAATCGCCACCGGACCAAACGGCTATTACCTGCGGGTTCCGGGGAAGCGCAGCAACTCTGATTTTGCTCTAATGGCAGCTGGAGAAGCTGCTGCATGCACGTAGTAGATCTGATTCGCAAGAAACGCGACGGCGGAGTGTTGACCGATGCCGAGATAGCCGCACTGGTCGCCGGGGCAGCGGCCAATTCCATTCCCGAGTATCAGCTTGCTGCCTGGCTCATGGCCGTCTGCTGGCGCGGCCTCAATGCCGCGGAATTGCATAGCCTCACCACCCACATGCGCGATTCAGGCAAGGTCCTGAGCTTTAGCAGCCTGCCCGGGGCCAAGGTGGATAAGCACTCCACCGGTGGAGTGGGCGACAAAACCTCGTTCCTGGTTGCCCCCATCGCTGCCGCAGCCGGACTCTGCGTGCCCATGATCTCCGGCCGGGCCTTGGGCCACACCGGCGGCACGCTCGACAAGCTGGAGAGCATCCCCGGCTACCGAACCCACCTGCAAGAGGACGAGATCCGCGCCGTCCTCAGCGCCTGCGGTCTCTCGATCGTCAGCCAGACAGAGTGGCTGGTCCCGGCAGATCGCACCCTCTACTCACTGCGCGACCGCACAGCAACCGTCGAGAGCCCGTTCCTCATCTGCGCATCCATCATGAGCAAGAAGCTCGCCGCCGGTCTGGACGCATTGGTGCTCGATGTAAAAACCGGCTCGGGCGCTTTCCTGAAGCAGGAGGCGGAGGCCATCCACCTGGCCGAGCTGATGGTCGCCACCGGAAACCGCGCCGGCACGCGAACCGCCGCCCTCATCACCAACATGAGTCAACCCCTCGGGCGCATGGCAGGCAACGCAGTAGAAATTGTCGAAGCGGTCGAACTGCTGCGCAACCACCGCCATCCGCTCACCGAAGACCTGCGGCAGCTTTCCCTGCAACTCGCAGGATGGATGCTATATCTGGGAGCGAAAGCCCCGACTCCGGAAGACGGCCTGCAGCAGGCGGAGGAGCTGTTGCACAGCGGCCTCCCGCTGGCCAAATTCGGCTGCATGATTGCTGCCCAGGGCGGCGACCTGGCGTGGTTTGAGACTCCTCAATGGCTGCATCAGCCGGCCTATCAACACCAGGTAAAGTCCCCGTCGGCAGGCTTTCTCTCGGCTGTCGATTGCGACCAGGTAGGCTGGGCTGTGCAACGTTCCGGAGCAGGCAGAATCGTGCCAGGGGAGCGCGTCTCTGCCCACGCCGGCGTCGAAACCCACAAAAAGGTCGGTGACCCGGTCGCTGCCGGCGACACCCTATTCACGGTGTATGTCGAGCAGGAAGAGCGTCTGGAGTCCGCCGCGGCAACCTTGAGCCGGTGCTATACGCTGAGCGCCCAGCCGCCGCCCCCACAGCCTCTCATCTATAAAGTGATCGCTTGAACGGCGGCTTCGTCCGCGCTATCGCCCGTATTCCAACCCATCTTCCGGCCTCGGCCCGTGTACCGCATGGTAGGGCTCGACCGCAAGAATGTTGCTCAGAATACTGCGCTCCTCGGGTGAGAACTGAGCCTGGAACTTGGGGGAGTTCATCATGGCCGTGCGCTGTTCAGGCGGGTATTCGCGCAGATCGCGAAAAGCCTTCCGCACCATCCGCTGCCGGTCCGGCGGGAGGGCACGAAAGTCCTGGAAAGAGGCGCGCACCTGTTGCCGCATTTGCGGCGTAAGGTGCTCCATCGCTTCGATGTGATCCAACGTACGCTGCCGCTGTTCCGGAGGCATCCTGTTGATCTGCTGCAGGCGGTTGAGCAGCCGTTGCTGAGTTTCCGGGGGCAGCCGGCTAAAGCCTGGTTCGTTCTGCAGTGCCTTTTCCTGTTGCTCGGGAGACAGGTTCTGATGCCGTTGCAGCCACGTGCCCAGGTGGGGCTGGTTGTTTTCAAAGCGGGCATGCCCACCCTGCGGCCCAGGGCGGCCGAAACAGGGAGCGGCCGCCAGCGGCAGTACCAGCAACAAACCTGTAAGGACACGGCGAGCCAGCTTCCCGCGGGGGGATGTCGTCTCGAGCTCGTTGTGCCTTGCCATGTTGCTGCCCTCTGAAGCGGCTACTGTAGTTCCGGGGCGCCTCGCTTTCCGGGTTTTTTGTGCCGACCCTCACGTCTATTAGTTGGAGGCGCCCGACCCGCTATCGTCGTCCCCATCCAGGGCATTCCATTGCTGAAACAGCTGGGCGTTCCCGTCAAACGACTGCAAATCGCGCACCGTGGCCGCGGTTTGCACCGGAGGCGCCGCCGGCTGGTTCTCGAGCAAGGCAAAAGTTCCCCCGCCAATCACCAGTATGGTGGCCAGCGCGCCTGCCGCCCCCAGCTGGCGCATCCGCAGGTTGCTACTGTAAAGCAGCCACGCCTTGGCGCGTTCAAAAAAACTGGCAGGGGCCGTTGTCTGTTCCACCCGCAACCGGGCATACAGCTTGGCGTCAAAGAAGGCGCTGGGCTCCGGAGCCTGCCATTCGTCAAGCAGCTTCCAGGTAGATTCCATGCCCGCCAGTTCAGCCGCACACTCGTCGCACTCCGCTATATGCTTGCGGGCCTCTTCCGGCAGCGGCCGGGACTCGAAGACCCGTTCCGCCAAATGCTTTTTCATCTCAAGGCAACTCATAATCTTCCTCAATTTCTGCTAAGCAAAATCCTTCAAATTCTCGCGCAAGGTCTGGTAAGCACGGAACAGCAGGGATTTGGTAGCCGACTCGCTCAGCTTGAGAACCTCACCAATCTCCTTGTAATCCATTTCCTGGTACTTGTGCATTAATACCGCACTGCGTTGCCGTTCCGGCAGCGCCATCACGTGCTTGCGGATCGCGCTCATCCGCTCTTCTCGAACCATTTCCTGTTCCACGCTGAGGGTACTATCCGCGACGTCGGGAGTGGTGCCCGTCTCCGGGTCCGGCTGGTCAAGATAAACGTTCTGGGCCGTCCGCTCCTGCTTGGTATCGCGCGCGTGGTTCACTCCCAGGTTGGTCGCGATCCGGTAAAGCCAGGTGCTGAACTTGGCTTCGGCCCGATACGTCTGCCGCGAACGATACACGCGGAGAAAAACCTCCTGGGCCAGCTCTTCGGCGACTGCCTGGTTGCGAGCCATCCGAAACATGAAATGAACAATCTGCTTTCGGTATTTCTCGATCAGGATGCTGAACCCTGAGTCATCCCCTTCGCGAACGCGCAACATAATCTCGGCGTCGGAGAGTTGGGTCCAATCGACTCCAGGCGTATGCAGCACACCCTGCTGCGTGCCCTGGAACCCGTTCTGCGCAATGGCTACGGTACCCATACCCCCTTTAACCCCGCCCTCCTGACTAGGTTGCGCAGATTCAGAAGAGTTTTGCGGCGCCTCTCCCTCGCCCTCTGAGCCTGGGGAAGGCCCCTCGGGGGTGGGAGAACCGTGCTGCTCTGGCGGAGGAAAAGCCATAGGGTGAGAGGATTGTATCCGTTGCCGGGAGCCCTGGTCTCGCCCAGTTTGGAGGGATTTTGGGGTGTCCAGGCCGCTGGCGACCCTGGGCCGGTTCGACGGGTTCGTGTAAACTACGCTATGCCCCGGAGGGCGCTTAACTCAGCGGTAGAGTGCCACCTTCACACGGTGGAAGTCGCAGGTTCGAATCCTGCAGCGCCCACCATAAAGCATTCAAAATAAGGTATTTGCTGGGCCTCCCAAGAGCTAGGCAGGGGAGCTCAACTCACGCGGTATCCGGCCAGTGCGCCTTCGTCGAGCTCAACGCCCAATCCCGGCTCACTTTGGATGGCCGCGACTGCGAGTGGGCGCCATATTGGTGATTGCTGTGTCCATCCTTGTCACGCCCATGGACGCGCAAATCAATGCCTCGCTCAGTACGAAGCAGACAGCAGTGAACGTGCAGGCCGGTGACGAGACACCTCGCTTGATCAATCTGCGTAGTGGAAACGCGGCGGCATGGAACAATGCCGCATCGGAGAGTCTGATTGACTCGGTCCAGATCGACGGCCGCACTGTACCCATTCACTGGAAGCTCGACCGCACCGATAGTCATGTAGGTCCAAAAAGTCTCGAGTTCGTGTACCGTTCCGCATCCCCTAACCTGAAGCTCCATTGGGAATGGTTGGCCCGTGCGGACTTCGGTCCGGTCGAACATTCCATCCGGATAGAAAATCTGGATTCGCGGGAGATATGGTTGCCGCTCCAGGACAGTTTCGACTTCCGATTTCGCGTGGCTCCGCAAGAGGCTTTGCAAACGCTGTATGTCGATAAAGGGATGGGTAAACCCTCCCCGATTGGCACCCATGAGGTTCCTGTCGCTGCCGGATATCAATGGGAGGGAAGGTCCAGTAGCTATGCCAGGAATGAAGACCAACGCGAGATCATTCCCTGGTTCATGGTGGAGCGCGAAGATAAATCTCATGATGGCTGGTACGTTGGAATTGAGTTCAGCGGGCGCACGCGCCTCACTCTTGACCGCGATACGACGTTCTTGCATGGTTCCGTTGGACTGAACCCTGATCCAGGCCCATTTCGCACTCGCCTTCTTCCCAACCAGACGTTCGAGGCTCCCACTGTCCTGATCGGCGCATATAGAGCGGGGCCGGATGGTCTGGGTAACATTCTGCGCCCTTGGGTTCGGCAGGTCTTGAATAACCCGAGGACATGGCAGAATCCCGATTACCCACTGCTCGTAAATAACAGCTGGGGTAGCGGCATGCAAATTGATGAAGCCGCAGCGCTTCGTATGCTTCACGATGCATCCCAACTGGGGCTTGAGATGTTTCACATCGATGCCGGCTGGTTTCGCGGCGTGGGGGACTGGTATCCAAACCCGGCGAAATTTCCCCACGGTCTCAAGCCGATTGCGGACCAGGCACATCAACTCGGTCTAAAGTTTGGTCTCTGGGTGGACTGGGCGCAAGCAGGAGCCGATACCAACCCGGGGGCGCTCAACGCTCATGATCCCCAAATCAATGACTGGCTGGTTGCGGATGTGCCGCCAGACTGGAAGCCTAAGGAATTCGTAGGCCGGACAATGGATCTTGGACAACCGCCGGTGAAGCTCTATGCGCAACATGAAGTGGATCGTATCGTCACGGACTATCGATTGGACATGCTCGAGCATGATGGATATCTCGTGGCTAAGAACTGCTCCCGCACGGATCATCCGCATGCAGTGGCAAGTCCACCCCAGATGTCGCCGGTGAATGGCAGTGGTATTGCGATGCCCGACCGATCGAACTCCACCGACGTCAGCTATCACTCTGTGCGCGCCTACTATGAGATCTATTCAAATCTGCGGCATCAGCACCCCGATCTATTACTTGAAATCTGCAACGACGGCGGGCGCATGGTAGATTTCGGGAGCGCCTCTCATGGAGATTACTTCTCCATTACCGACTCTTACGATCCTGTTTCTAATCGTCAGGCTTTCTATGACGCGAGTCACGTGCTTCCGGCGGCCATGCTTGAGGACTACGCAATGAAATGGCCCACTCCACGGATAGAAAACTTCCGCTATATGTTGCGCAGCGGCATGATGGGCTGGCTCACTGTGATGCAAGACACCAATACGTGGACAAAGGAACAACACGCGGCCGCTAGGATCGAGTTTGCACTCTACAAAACAGAGCTGCGGCCCCTCATTCGCGATGCTGATTTGTACCACGTCTCATCGAGGCCGGATGGAATCCACTGGGATGGCCTGGAATACTTCGATGCCAAGCGCGGGCGGGGAGTGTTGTATGCGTTCCGCGGGACGGCGGATGATCAAAACCAGCATACCTTCGCCTTGCAGGGGCTGCGGCCAGATCGCCAATACCATTTGCGTTTTCACGACCATAGCGCTGCCGATCGCTCTGTCAGCGGGCGGGATCTCGTCAACAAGGGCTTGACGGTAGTCTTGCCGTTACCGCAAAGTTCGGAACTGGTTTTTCTGGATGAGTCGAAAAATTAAAGTGGCGCAATCTGAAGCATAGAAAACAGTCCTTCGGCCTGCCGGTCGGAAGATTCCCAGTGGCGACTTCCTTAGAATCCCTCAAGTTTATGCCGGCGTCAGCCGAAGAATTCCCTGTAACTGCTTCCTCAGGATGCATTTGAGAGTGCAAAGCGCCAGGAATTCAGGCGCCCAAGCTTGTCGTCTCCACCCTGATCTTTCTGCGGCCTCTTGAGGGCAAATGGCTAACCCCGCATTAGAACCCGGCGAACCGGAAACCTCAACTCTGCTGCCGCCATTTGAAGCATCTATGGCCCGATGGCTCAACTCGATAGGCGTTACCCAAAAAACAAGCTTGGAAGGCCGGCTCGCCCCCGGAACTCCGGGCGTGAGCCCATGATCAACTCCGCGGAATTGCAATCCCTTGGGTTGGAGCAGCCGGGACCTGCATGCGATCGGGTTCTGATCGCAGAGGACGATGCGATGTTCCGCAGGATCCTGCAGAGTTGGTTGGAAAGTTGGGGCTACCACGTTACCGTGGCGGAAGATGGCGCACAGGCATGGCAAATCTTGCAGCAGATCAGTGCCCCCCATCTACTGATCCTGGACTGGATCATGCCCAACCTGAACGGCATTGACCTCTGTCGCCTGGTTCGGGAACGGGCCAGCTCCCCCTACCAGTACATCTTGCTGGTGACTGCCAAGGATGACAAACAGGATCTGGTTAGGGGATTGGAGGCGGGTGCGGACGACTATCTCTCCAAACCCTTCGACAGAGATGAATTGCGCGCCCGGCTGCGGACCGGAAGACGAATCCTTACCCTCCAGGACGAACAATTGAAAGCCAGGGAAAAGCTCCACTTGCAAGCAACCCATGATGGCCTGACGGGAACCTGGAACAGGAACGCGATTCTCGATTTGCTGCACCGCGAGTATGAACTCGCGGCACGTTCCGGCAGCACCATCGGCCTCATCATGCTCGACGTGGATCACTTCAAGAAGGTGAACGACACTTATGGGCATCTGGCAGGAGATCATGTCCTGCTTGAGGCGGCGCGACGCATGCAAGAGGCGGTCCGATCCTATGATCTGGTTGGACGCTACGGTGGAGAGGAATTTCTGGTTGTGTCGCCCGATTGCGATCAGGAACAGATTCAAACCTGCGCGGAGAGAATTCGATCAGCCATGGCAGAGCAGCCAGTGCTCGCCTTTGGCACAAGCATTGCTATCACGGTGAGTGCAGGTACTGCCGTCCTGTCCCCCCGTCTGAATACTGAGAAAGATGCGCTGGCGGCCGCAGACACCGCGTTGTACCGCGCAAAAAGTGGCGGCCGCAACCAGGTCATTTCCTGAGACCATAAAAATCCAGTCGATACACCCGCGCTGTTGCAACGCTACAATGCCATGCTCTCATTCTGGGAGCAGAACCTATAAGGGAAGGACCTCTCGACTTAGGTTTCTTCCCCAGTATGGAGCATTGACTCATAACTCCCTCGTTACCAGGAAACTCCTGCGTCTACCGTCTCGTTCGCGGAGTGTAGCCAGAAAGTTGTACGGGTTTCGCCGCGGATACATCCGTCTGCGTCCTGTTGTCCATTGCTCTGAGTAGGGAAAATCGCCAGGGTTTACAACGCATATTCCCGTAACGTTTATTTGGCGCATTTTCCTTCCAATTAAATCGTTCCTACCACGGAAGTGGACTATCTGCGGACAGAGGTAATCCGCTACAAGCAATACAAGTCACTTTCGTTACCATCCCCATGGATCCAGAAGCCATTGCGAATCGCGAAAAGCACCCATTGAGCAGAGCAACATGCCACGGAGGCAGGGATCACCGCGTGCTAACGCCCGTCGCTAGGCTTGACAGTTTCAACGTGGGGAAGGGAGCGATCAATCTTGCCGAAATACTACGGCCGGGTGAGCCCGGCCGGATCGGGGCATGATGACCGCAAACTCTCGTTGCAGGAGTTTTCTCCTGCGTACTGCTCTAGCGCTCCTGTTCTCGGGCGCGGCATGCGCCGCCTCCGCGCAGGTGGTTCCGGCAATGGCTTCGTTAGGCAACGTCTCCGCATTTGGAACCCTCACCGCGGTCAAACCGGATTACGGCTTCTATGGCGACGCCGCAGTCTTTGGAATCGCATTGGGAGGTTTCGTACAAAAGCGGCCTCTCATTGGCTTTGAAGTAAGAGGTCTCCTCTTAAGGTCGGGTGGTATCGAGCACGAAGAGGCGGCCCTGACGGGGCCTCGGTTCGCGCCGCGCTTCGGACGTGTTGCTCCCTATGTGTCCATCCTCGGGGGCGTGGCCAACACGTGGCGGTGGAGCAACCCGCCAAACACGGGAGATCCACCACCAAGAATGCTTGGAGGCTTTGGCCCTCAATGGTCGGTAGTGGGCGGAGTGGACATTCACATAAATCGTCAGTTCGTCTTTCGAACGGGAGAGCTCTCGTACTCGAAGACCTACGTGAAGGCGTGGTCCTTAACCGAGATCACCGCCAGTACAGGGTTTGTTTATCGATTCAACTAGGCGTCGCTTACTGCCAGGCGATGGCAAAACAATCGCAGTGGAAGGAAGCAACCCCAGCAGACTCATTCACTCGTGGCCCGCAGTCATCAGAGAAACTTGAGAAATCCAGGACTTATGGAACGGTGAAAGACTGAATATGGCAGGGAATCTCGTCGTTGGGCCTCGCTCCATGCCGCAGCCGTATGCGGGGGAATCCCTTGATAGCGCAGAAGTATGGGGGGAAGAGCCGATCACGTCCGTCGTAGCTCTTGTGCAAAGGAGCGCGGATGTTCTCCACGGGCCCGACCTTAAGAAGAGCTCCACGGCATGGAACGGAAGTGAGTGGGAGCAGATTTCGCTTGCGGTCCATAGATTGAGCACCAACGGCGTTTACTACCGGTTGGTGAAAAGACTGCTGGATATACTTATCGTCTTTTCGTTCCTGCCATGTCTGCTGCCACTATTTCTTATAGTTGCTGCTATTGTCCGGCTTAGTTCCCCGGGACCTATTTTGTACCGGCAGAGACGTATAGGCAGGTTTGGACGAGAGTTCAACCTGTGGAAGTTTCGATCGATGTATGTCAATGGCGACGAGATCTTGCGCCACTACCTTCAAGCCAACCCCGAGGCTGCGCGTGAATGGACGCAGTCGCGCAAGCTCAAGATGGATCCGCGTGTCACAAGACTCGGCAAACTGTTGCGCCGGACGAGTCTCGACGAATTGCCTCAGTTTCTCAATGTGTTGGCGGGGAGTATGAGTCTTGTCGGTCCCAGACCTATCGTCTCTGCCGAAAAAGCTCAATATCGTGATGCATACTTCTTCTATGCTTCGGCTAGGCCTGGCCTGACCGGGCTATGGCAAGTCTCGGGACGGTCCGACCTCACCTATCACCAACGTGTCACGCTGGACGAGGAGTATATCCGCAGCTGGAATCTGGGGCTCGATCTCCAGATCCTCTGGCGCACCGCCGGGGTGGTATGGGCATCAAGGGGCGCAGTCTAGCGCCTCTCCTCTCGTGGGCCACCAGCAGAGAGCATGTTTACCAAGTATTTCCCCTCGGAAAAGCTCCGCTATAACTGGACTGACCTGAATTGTTTTTCCAGGAAAGCGTTTGTCTAGCTAGAGATAGGAGTCCACCGAAGTTGTAGTCTCATCCTGAAACAGTAATGTTACTGTGGGTACTGGCGTGACGGATTTACCGTGCAGATGACGTTAGGTCAGCAGATGTAAAGGAAAGCAGAAAAGGGATCGACGTGAATTCCAGACTACATATCGATATCTCTTCTGCCTCTTCCCGGCTAAAGCGGTTTCGCGTTAAGAGGCTATCTGCCCTATTCGTTTTATCCGCTTTGCATGTGTTGTGCGTGGACGCCTTTGCTACGCAAGGGGCGCTCTCCGCCAGAGCGAAGCCAATCACAACCACAGCTCCTGTCTACACGTGGGTCGCTCCCACGGTGCATAGCCAGAATTCCCTAGGGACGTTAACCGTCACCGGGAGCAATCAGGGCAGTATCATTCCGCTTCTCAATCCGTCCATCCGCGGTAAAGATGGAACGTTGGTTTGTAGCGATGCGCGGTGGGACGATTCTGGCAAGCAGTTGAAGATTACGTATGCGGCGGGTCAAACATGGGTGCATGTGACGGTAACCCTGGTGGCCAACGCGACCGCCTTTGAGGCAATGGTGGATGCAGACCAGCCAGTGATCACTGCCGTTGATATGGGACCGTGGGCACCTGCTTTGCAGGCGCAGCCGGTGGCAGTTCCGTATTACACCGGCCACGTATGGTACCTGCCGAAATTGATGGCGTATGTGAACCTTTGGTGGGATTGGCGTACGACCCATGCAACTGAGCTAAATGGGACACTGGCCCGATATCTCGAGCGAACGGATGCAACCTCGTCGCTCTTCCATGAGCGGTTGTTACTCGTTCTCTCGCCGGACGTGGATGCGGTTTTGCCTTCGCCAGGAAACTCGCCCTCACCTTATATGCAGGAGCTGTCCGGACGGCTGGTGCTGGATATATGGAGTCAGGATTTTAAGCAGATAGAGCAGGGATTGGCTGAGTTGGGCGACTACGGGATTAGCGATTGCGTCGGGATTATCCATGTCTGGCAGCACGCCGGATATGACAACGCGCTGCCCGAGCATTACCCGGCAAATGAAGCGATGGGAGGAGACGCCGGTTTGATCGCCGCAGTAAAGGCAGGCAGGGCGGACGGGTGTCTGATGGCCCTGCATGAAAACTACGTTGACTATTATCCGAACTATCCTAAGTTCGATCCCTCCGCCATTGCTTTAACCAGCGACGGAAAACGGATGCCTTCGTGGCTGAACCACTCCACCGGAGTTCAGTCCTATTGGACCAAGCCCGCCTGGATGATTAAAAACGCTTCAACGCAATCGCCAACGATCCACGAGCGCTACGGTACGACGGCCGCCTATTTGGATGTCAACTCGGGCATTTCTCCTGCCAGTCAGACGGATATGGATGCGCGAGCGCCGGGCGGAGGAACCATGGCCGCTCTATTGGCGGGTGATACGGGCTTGTGGGCCTACGAGCGAAAGACACACCAGGGGCCGGTGTTCGGCGAAGGCTCGAATCACTGGTATTACAGCGGCTTGCTGGATGGCGTTGAGGCTCAGTTCGGAGCCGGTGCTGTTAAAGAGAACCAGGGCGCTCGGGCGCCACTCTTTGTCGATTTTGATCTTAAGCAGATTCATCCGCTCGAAGTTAACCATGGCATGGGTTATTACGAGCGATGGGTATCACCCGGTGAGACCATCTCCAATACTTCGGTCATGGACGATTACCGCATGCAGGAGATTGCTTTTGGTCACGCACCATTTCTCGGCCGCATCTATTGGGACGATGTTGCGCACGCATTTGTGGAGAGCAACCTGGTAGGCCCGGTAGCGAGGAGCTATGGTGTGACGTCGGTATCCTCCATCGCGTATCAGGTCAATGGTGCTTGGGCGTCGCCTAGTGTGGCGGCTCAATCCGCAGCGTTCTCACGAGTGCAGATAACTTACGAGAATGGTCTGGTTGTGGTCGCGAATGCCAGTCGAGAACCGTTGCGGTGGCAGAATATGGTCCTTCCGCAGTATGGTTGGGCGGCTAAGGCGCGCGGCTTGCTTGCCTATACAGCAATGTGTGGGAGCACGGTTTGTGATTATGCGGAGACAACGACCTCTGTTTTTGCAAATGCCCGCGATGAGGTGGATGCGAAAATCGGCCGCGCTTATGCCACGCCTTCCGTTGTTGCCGTGTCGCAGGGCAATGGGCGCAGCTTAGCGATCGCCTTTGCGTGGCAGGTCCATCGATCGATGAACAGCAACTACAAGATGTTCGTGCATTTTGTCGACCAGAACAAGCTGAAGGTGGATGAGGGGATAGCATTCCAGGCCGACATGGCGCCGGGGACATCGCAGTGGGTTCCGGGAGAAGCCGTTTCCCAAGGACCAGTCACGGTCACGATTCCCTCGGCTGTTGCAGATGGCGTTTATTCCATTCGCATGGGCCTCTACGATACCAGGACGGGATCCCGCGTTCCCCTCGGGGGAGTAGATGACGGTGACATGCGTTACATAGTCGGGGACCTGACGGTTGGCGGCAATGGTAGCAACATCAGCTTCAAGGCAGTACTTCCCGGGAGCGACCCGCGGCTAAGCTCGCCTGGAACGATCGTAAGTTTCGGCACCGTGCAGACGGACGGGATGATCTCCATTCGCGAAGACCATGGGCAATGGGTTCTGCGCCCGTTCCCCCGCTCTCGAGCCTTTAGCGTGTTGCTGGAGAAGTCGAAATTTGTGATGCCGGCCAGTGTAAGCGCAGACGGGGGCAGCATTTCTCTGCTCAAACCTGTCGCTGAAGGAGCCTACTGGAAGCTTCCTCTTACTGGAGCGAAGTCCTACTCCTGGCCGGTCGCTAACTAAGAAGAGTAGCAACTTGAGATCAGGGCCACGCAACACGCATTTCAGACTTGGGAGTGGGGACCAATTGAATACTTTACCAGATAAAGACCCGACATTGCGCGATCTCCTGAGGATCTTCCACCGCAGGAAGCGCTCGATTGTTCTGACAGCGTCAGTTGTCTTCCTGTTATCCGTGTGTGCTTGCATCGTTACGACACGGAGATATACGGCTCGGAGCGTCATTCAACTGCAGAAGTCTTCGTCAGATAGCCTGGGTCTTGACAGCCTGATGGGCGCCGAATCGGGTGCGGCTTCCGACTCTCTCTCTGTGAATGTCGATCTTCAGACGCAGGCCGATATCCTGCAGTCTGAAGCTCTTGCGCTCAAGGTTATCAAGGACCTCAAGCTTGAACAGAATCAGGATTTCAAGCCGCACTTCAGCCCGGTTGGCTGGGTAATGGGGTTGATGAGTCCGCGAGGTCCCGCGGATCCGGTGAATGCAAGCCTCGAAGATTCCCCGGGCAGGCGCGGGTACGTTGTCAAAGCCTTCGGTAGCAATCTAAAGGTGAAGGTCACTGCCGGTACGCGTCTGCTCGAAGTGGATTACACTAACCGCGAGCCGAAGGTCGCGGCTGCAGTGGTCAATCATCTTGTCCAGGCATTGATTGACTACACCTTCCAGACAAAGTTCACAGCAACTAACCAGGTTTCTCAATGGCTCGAAGGTCAATTGGGTGATCTTCGCAAGCAGAGCGAGGAGCTTCAATCCAGAGTCGTTGCTTTGCAGCAGGGAAGTGGAATCTTCGGGATTGGCGGAACGGATCCGCAGGGCAAGCCAGTCATCTATAGTCCGGTTCTCGATCGTTTGCAACAGTCCACGGCACAGCTCTCACAGGCGCAGATGAACCGCGTCCTCAAAGCTTCGGTGGCGGAGGTTGTCAAAACAGGGAACGCAGAGTTGATCTCGCAGTTGAGCGGTACTTCGATCGCAAATTCCAGCGGTCAGGGGGTCATGAACTCTCTGGCCTTGATTCAGGATTTGCGGCGACAGGAAGCGACGCTCCAGGCCCAGATTGACCAGGACTCGTCCCAATTTGGCGCTGCTTACCCGAAACTGGTCCAGGAGCGAGCCTCGATGAAGGGTTTGCAGCAATCCCTTCAGGAGGAGATCGGACGCACCGCAGAGCGAGCCGAGAATGACTTCAAGGTCGCATCAGAAGCAGAGCAAGGCGCCCGGGCGGCGTACGAGACCGACCGGAGTGCTGCAGAAAAATTAAATGACAAAAGCATCGAATACGCCATCCTCTCCAAAGAAGCTGACCAAAGCCAGGCCTTGTATCAGGACCTGCTCAAACGTCTGAAGGAAGCAGGTATCCTTGAGGGCCTCCATTCCTCCAATATCACGGTTGTCGATCAAGCGAGCACTCCGGCCAGACCAAGTAAACCGCAGGTTCCCCTTTATTTAGCTTTGGGAGCAGGGTTTGGACTCTTCTTAGGCTGCTGCACAGCTCTGCTTGTCGATGCGGTCGACAACAAGATACAGGGCACCGAAGAGATCGAGGCGTTACAGATTCCGGTGCTGGGGATCGCGCCGCAGATCGAAGCAATGAAGACCAGCTCGCGTGCAATCCTGCTTGACTCACGGAACGGTGATCCCGCTTTCGGAGAGTCGGTGCGTAGGCTCCGTTCGGGTCTGCTGATTTCTCGCAGTGGAATGCCTCCACAGGTTCTCCTGGTATCTAGCGCCAGTCCAGAAGAGGGCAAGTCAACGCTTGCGCTGAATCTGGCGGCCTCTCTCTCCCAGTTCGAGAGGAAGGTTTTGCTGGTGGAAGCGGATATGCGGCGTCCCGTGCTGCGCAGACGCTTAGGCCTGGAAGGAACGGATGGCTTGAGCACCTTGCTGTCGGACCGGGAAGCTGCCAGCGGCTTCGTTGCGGTACCAAACAATCCAAACCTCTACCTTCTTCCCGCGGGCCCGGTGCCACCTTACCCGGCTGAATTGATAGGCTCGCAGCGCATGCACGCACTGGTGGAGCAGTGGAGAACGGAATTCGATTTCGTTGTGCTGGACTCTCCACCGGTTCTTCCCGTGACAGATGCGCAGTTGCTGGAGGAGATGGCAGACGCTACGGTTTTGCTGGCTCGTGTCGGATTCACAACGCGAGCCGCCTTGGCGCGCGCGTATAAGCTCTTGCTCCTGCACCGAAAAGATCAGAGTAGGCCGGCGATCGGCGTTCTGCTGAATTTTGTTCCCCGTCGTTCCTCGGCACACTACGGCTATTACGGCTATTACGGCGGCAAAAAATATCAATACCAGCAAGGATGAGGAAATGATGGGATCTGTAAAGAGGTTGTTATTCCTGCTCTGCTGCGCAGCTTGCTGCTATGCGCAAACCGAAAGCCTGACCATCGGGCCGGGGGACCTCTTGCACGTAAAGGTTCTGGAAGCGGCTGAACTGGAGCAAAGTGCGCGAGTGACTGACACGGGCATGCTGCCATTGATACTTGGCGGCAGCGTGAAGGTGGCCGGGCTCACTCCATCTGACGCAGCCCTGGTTATAGGCCGGGTGCTGGTCAGTGGCCACTACATCTTGACACCTCATGTGAGTGTGACGCTGGAGCAGGCAGCTACACAGACCGTCACCATCATGGGCCAGGTGCATGCGCCGGGAAATTATGCCATCAATACGCCTCGGCCTGTTCTTGATGTTCTCGCATTAGCCGGTGGGTTGACCGATCTGGCAGATAGAAGGGTGACGATCGAGCGGCACGGCACCAAGGAGCGAGTCGAATTCGTTGACGCCAACTCCGCCAAGACGGCGCTCGATGCAAGTGTCACCGTCTTTCCAGGAGATACGATTGTTGTTCCTAAAGCGGATGTCGTGTACATCCTCGGCGATGTAAACCGGCCAGGCGGCATTGCGATAGTCACCAACGATTCCAAGTTATCTGCGGTTCAGGCTATTTCTCTTGCGGGGGGAACACCGCCAAACGCAGTCCCCTCCCATACCCGGCTGCTTCGCAAACAAGCGGATGGGAGCCATGCGGAAATTCCTTTGAACCTAAGTGCCATGCAGAAAGGGAAAGAGCCGGACATGCAGTTGCAAGCAGATGACATCGTCTATGTTCCATTCAGCTACGCACGGAATATGGCGGTGGGCGCAGGCAGCTTGGTCGGCGCGACATCGTCGGCAGCAATCTATCGATTTTAACTGATACGAGCGCCCGCAATCGGGCGGTTAATGTGTCCGGATCTGGTAGTAACTGGCAACTCATCGATAGCCTCACAGTGCGGGTAGGCGCGATCAACTGAGCAAATGAGGTTTCAGATGAATGACATATTTATAAGTAATCCAGACAGATTAGATGGCCACGTTGTAAATGCTGAACAATCGCTCATCACATTCTTACCGAAACTTATCGTCATCATTGCAGGGCTGACGATCGTGGTTGATGGTGCGCTTTCCCAGGCGGAGATCGCAATTACCGGTGGTTCCTTGTTATTCGTCCCAAGATCGCATTATCTTCTGGTTCTTGGGCTTGTCTCCATGCTCCTGCTTAAGGGGCGGTTTCAATCAAGTCCACTGCTCCCCCTTGCCTTGGTTCTACTAAGCTACGCTACAGTCGAAGTCTGCTTCTTGCATTTCTTCCGGGACTTAAGTTTCTCGTCAATCCGGCGTTCCTTCGAGTATTTCTTCCTTCTGCTTATAGTCGGCGTCGCATCGGTTGTTCCCCTTAACATTAAGTCGCGGCACCTTCTTACAGCAGTTCTTGTTATCACATTCGCCTGTCTAGTACTCTCTACTGCACAATTCTCCGCAAATCTGCCAATAGTCGCCACTGAAAGCGCGGATCATGCTTTTCAAGTAGAGTCTTACGAGTTCTATGGGAAGATCCGCGCCTTCAGCTTTTTTGGTAGCGCACTTCAGGCGGGCATCTTTTATTGCTTCATGGGAGGAGTAGCTACCAGCTTCTCTTTACGGCCAGGTAGGAGGAACTTTGGCCTCTTCCTTCTACCGCTGTGCGCATTTGGCTGCTACGTCACCTACACCAGGCTCGTCATGGTCGGCTTCATCCTGACCGTCATTGCTGTGTTCGTTCTGTCCAGGAAGGGACTCGCCAGATTCAGCCCACTGCTCCCCCTCCTGTCATTGGGCTGTGCTGTCTTACTCGTTGCACAAGGGATCAGAACCGCGGGCGCGGGAAGAAATGACCTGGCGAACAGTTCGTCACTGGATCAACGAGTTCTTAATTGGGGAGTGTACTCAAAGAGATTCCTGGCCGGGAGCCCGGTCGATATTCTATTCGGCACAGGACTTGGACCATATGCGCCCTATACGATGCCTGATCGCCCGGAAAATGCGGCTCCTGTACCGGTGGACAACGCGTATCTGCTTATCCTGCTCAGCACCGGGGCCTGTGGACTGGTCCTGCTTGGTGTCGTGTATTGGCGTTTCTGGAAATTCCTTCATGATCGTGCAACCTCAAAAACGGATTGCTTGTTCAACGGAATAGCTGCAATGTTTGCTACGTTTCCGCTCTTCTGTGCAATCAGCGATCCGCCGACTCAAATTATAGTGTTCCTACTGTTCGCTGTCTCCCTGGATTCTGAGGACGACGTGATGGTAGCGTCGAGCCATGCCATTATAAGTGAACAATACTTGAAGCCAGCGTGATCCAATGGCTACCCTCTCGATAGAAGCACGCCGGTCTGAGCCTCGTACCCTTGCACGTACCGTCGCGAGCAACTCAGCGGCCAACGTCATTCGCCTGGCCGCGACGTCTTTGGTTGCGATCCTTTTACCGGCATACTTGACTCATCACCTCCCCGTGAAGACCTATGCTGCATGGGTGCTCATCTTACAATTGAGTGCCTACGTGGGATACCTCGACTTTGGGGTTCAGACGGCGGTTTCCAAATACATAGCTGAATACGAAGCCAGGCAGGATCCTGCCGGCTGCAACCGTTGTGCCAGTGTTGGCTGCGTAATTATGCTGGTTGCCTCTGGTCTCGGAGTCCTGTTGACTCTGGTGCTGGCCTGGCGAGTGCCTGGTATCTTCCGTACAATGCCTGCCGCGCTCTATCACGACGTGCGGCTCAGCGTGGTGTTTGTTGGCATTTCGCTTTCGGTCAGCTTGGCGTCCTCTGTTTTTGTAGCCGTCTTTGTTGGTCTGCAGCGCTACCAGGTGCCGATGGTAATAACTGTCGTGAGCCGGCTTCTCTCGGGGGCCGTCATCTGTATAGCTGTAGCCTCTCACAGCAGCCTTGCGGTCATGGGGATGGCAGCAGGATGCATGAACATCCTTACTGCCCTGCTTCAGTTTATGGCCTGGCGAAAAATGGCGGGTCATATCCGTATATCAGTACGCCTTATCGATGTGGCGATGCTGGAAAAGATGTTTAAGTATTGCGCCGTTCTCACGGTGTGGTCGGTGTGTATGCTTTTCGTGAGCGGCCTGGACATTACGATAGTCGGTCACTACTCATTCAGCGAAACAGCTTATTATTCCATCGCCACTTCGCCCACAACCTTTGTCCTAACGATCACAGCGGCACTGATGGGCCCATTGCTGCCTGCAGCCTCCGCTCTCAGCGTGCAACGCAGCTGCACTCAGATGGGCAGCATACTGCTGAGATCGACCAGATACGCCACCATTATCATCTTACTGACAGGCCTGCCTTTGGTGGTCGCGGGTTATGTGATACTACGTGCTTGGGTCGGTCCGATATACGCAACACATAGCATCCAATTGCTCCGCATTCTGGTGGTGGCAAATATTGTGCGTAACCTGTGCGCCCCCTACGCTACGATGGTGGTTGCCACATCGAACCAACGGCTTGCAACCGCGTCGGCGGTGACTGAGGGCACCGTCAACCTCGTCGCCAGTATCTGGCTCGCTCGTCATATAGGCGCATTAGGCGTCGCAATAGGTACACTGCTCGGCGCTGCGGCCGGCGTGGCCATGCACTTCGGCGTGAGCATGCGCTATACCCAGGCCAATCTCGCTCTGCCGCGCATGGAGTTATTCGTCAGAGGGATTATGCGGCCGGCAGTCATTGCGATTCCCTCGGCCCTGCTTTTCCACCGTTGGTGCCAGGCCGGCGTACCCTCAATCGATGCCCCGCTTTATGTCGGTTGGACTGTCTCAACTCTGCTTCTCGCATGGTTTATCGGAATGAGCAAAGAAGACCGAGCTCTTCTCTCACACCTCGCAAGGTGGGGGCGGAAGTGACGCTGGAGACCACTATGACAAGTGACACACCAACATCCCGTGCGGCCGCCAGCGCCAACGTCGCCAACCATGCAGGCTCACCAGGCATGTCGGCTCTGTACAGCGCGCGGACGGAAATTATTAGAGCCGGCCTTACAGATAGACTATGCCATTCCTTGCACCATACATGGCTTGCCAGAGCCGAGAGGTATCTAGCGCTTCCGAGAAATATGTTCTATTCCCGGCTCCTTCATGCGGAGGATATACGACTTGGATCGCATAATACGATCAAAGGTATCACGGGTCTTCAAATCGGCCGTAGCTTTAGGGCACTTGATCAACTATGGCTTGCCACAATCGAAAGCGACAGAGCCGGCAATCGCTATGTGCCCTCACTGATAATTGGTAATAATGTGGTCTTCGGCTATGGCGTGCACGTTGCTGCGGCAAACTTTGTGCGGATTGGCAACGATGTACTGGTCGGGAGTCGCGTTATTATTACTGACCACAACCACGGGATCTATCGAGGGGATGTGCAGAGTAGTCCGCTTGAAGCGCCTGCCGACCGGCCGCTCACCTGTGACGCAGAAGTAGTCGTCGAGGATAACGTATGGATCGGAGATGGTGTAGCGATCCTACCGGGTTCGCAGATTGGACAGGGGAGCATTATAGGAGCGAATTCTGTTGTGAGTTGTACGATACCCAAGTTCTGCATCGCTGCTGGGAATCCAGCGCGACCAATTAAGGTGTATGACTGCGATTCGCAGTCGTGGATACCCACTGATAGCAACCGGTGCTTTGCGGGTGGGGGCTAAGGCATCGAGAAAGCCTCTATCAGTTGCACCATCGCGCCTTGTTGAAGACAGATCTGTCTGTGCGTAGCGTAGGGGCATTGGGGAGTTGTTGCTTCCAGAAGACTGCCGGCAAGCGACTGGGCCGAAAGGGGGAGGGTGCGAGTCAATGAAAATGACTGAATCTGCCGTGTGTGCCGTGATCAGTACCTTCCACCCGTCTCCGGCCGCCTTGGAGAATCTGGCGAAGGTGCGTCCCCAGGTGGAAGGACTTGTGGTGGTCGATAACGGCTCGTCAGCGTCGTCGCTTGCACCCTTTCGAGCTGCGATGTGCGATATGAAATCCACCCTGATCGAAAATGGAGCGAACCTGGGTATCGCGGCTGCGTTGAATACTGGTGTTCGGTGGGCGAAATCGCATGGGTTCGACTGCGTGGTTCTCTTCGATCAGGATAGTACGGTGACGCCGGGATTTATCGGCGCTATGCGATCGACCTACGAGGGCCACCCGAGACAAGCTGAAATAGCGATTGTTATGCCTCGATATAGGAGTAGAGAAGGTAGGGATGTGTCCAGGTCGCAATTTATCGCCCCTGACGGTGCCCCACTTGAAGTGATGACCTCAGGTAGCTTTATTCCTGTCTCGGTGTTCGATTCTTGCGGCGGATTTCGGGAGGAGTTCTTTATCGACCAGGTGGACCATGAGTTCGGATTTCGGGTGAGGGAATGCGGATTCATCGTTGTGGTGAGTGAGGAGTCGTTTCTCATCCATGTCCCTGGCTCACCTCGAGAGCACTCATTTTTGGGGGTGATGAGATTCAAAGCAACTCATCACAATGCGATGCGACGATATTACATGACAAGAAACGGTATTGTGATGGTACGGCGGTATTGGAAGAGTCATCCAATGTGGAGCCGTAGTGTTGCTAAAGCACTTCTAATGCTGCCTATCCAAGTTGTTCTGGCAGAGAGACAGAAATGGAAGAAGCTAAGGAACATACTTCTAGGTACAGTAGATGCTCTTCGTGGCCGGCTGGGTAGCGCAGACCTGGGTTAAGGAATGTTTCGGGAGATCGCAATTGGAGAAGAAGTCTATCTGTGCAGTGGTGGTCACGTATCATCCTGACGACGGGGTCCTGCATAATCTCGCCGCGATTCGGCCACAAGTGCAAGGGCTGGTAGTGGTGGATAACGGTTCCTCGGAGGAGAAGCGGAACCGTCTACGCCTGGCCGCTCGTGAAGTGGAGTTTACGCTTATCGAGAATGGGGACAACCTGGGGATAGCGGCGGCACTCAACATTGGAGCGAAGTGGGCGGAGTCGGAGGGCTACAACTGGGTGGCGCTGTTCGATCAGGACAGCACCGCCCCGCCCACCTTTGTTGATACGATGTGTCACGCTTACGACACGAACCGCCGAGGTGATAGGGTCGCGCTCCTGGTTCCCCGATACATCGACAGCAGACTCGGTATCCCTCTGCCTGCAATTTACGCCGAAGACGGAAGCCTGCAGGTCGCGATGACGTCCGGTAGCCTGATGCCAATTGCAATATTTAGCCAGGAAGGATGGTTCGAGGAATCCCTCTTTATCGGTGGAGTCGATTACGAATACTGTCTCCGTCTACGAAGCAAGGGATACTCGGTTGAGGAATGCACTGAAGCTGTCCTGCTGCACGCTCCAGCAGACTTTACCGAGTGCAGGCTGAATGGTTCCCGCCTATTTCGGACATCAAATTACAGCGCTGAACGCCGCTATTACCGGGATAGGAACAACATTTGGATGATGAGAAAATACTGCACCAGATATCCGGCATTTTTCCTGAGCACACTCTTTAGCAGCCTCAAAGACTGTCTCAAGATACTGCTGGCAGAAAATGACAAACGAAGGAAAGTGTTCCATATGGTGTTGGGCGTGCGTGATGGGCTACTCGGAAAAATGGGAAAGACGGTCCAGCTATGAGGCCGCGCCAGTTCGAGGAAGCAGGAAATAGAGACAACGAAGCCTGCAGTTACGCCATACGGCTTCAGAGGTGCGACGCAGGCAGACGTGACAAGCGATCATAAAGGAAAGGGCTGAGAGTAACCGCTAAGTGAAAGTTGTCCTGATAGGCAGCATGTACCCTCCATATGCTTTCGGTGGTGCGGAAAAGGCCATTGCGATGCTTGCGGAGGCGCTGGTCAGAAAGGGTCACGACGTGGTCGTGTTGACCCTTTATCCGGGATATTTAGAAAAGACGGAGGAGCGGAACGGAATTCGAGTTTACTATCTGCCGCTGGACAATGTGTACTGGCCCTTTACTCAGGGGGCTAAGCCCAGCCGCCTTATGCGTATTGCATGGCATCTTCGTGAGATGTGGAATTGGAAAGCCGAGCGTAGGGTGGGCAGAATTCTAGATCTGGAAACCCCGGATATCGTGCACACGAACAATATAATCGGCTTCTCCGTTGCCATTTGGCGGGCAGTCAGACGGCGGAATATTCGGTTGGTCCATACGCTACATGACTACTATCTGCTTTGTCCGCGTACCACCCTCTACCGCCGCGGCAAGTCTTGCGAAGGCAAATGCTTCGGCTGCCGGTTCCTCGCCGCAAACCGGAAGGCGGCGTCGCACCTTCCAGATGAGATTGTCGCAGTCAGCCAATTTACGCTTGACAAGCACAAGCGTCTCGGATTTTTTCACAATGTTCCTTCACAGGTTAGTTATAACATTCAGTCGACCACCGAGGATCCCAATCGGTGTGCGTTTACAAGTCCACAATCAGATTTACTGGACTTTGGCTTCATTGGCAGAATTGAACCGGAAAAGGGCATCGAGATCTTATTACAAGCGACCAGGTACCTGAGCCAACCTGGATGGCGGCTCAAGATCGCCGGAAAAGGAACGGATGATTACGTAAGTTATCTGAGGGCAAAGTACGCAGACGAGAGGATAGAGTGGCTAGGGTTCACGACCGCGAGTGAGTTTTATCCGAACGTTGATGTAGTTGTGATCCCATCTCAGTGGGATGAGCCTTTGGGGTATGTATGTGTCGAGAGCCTGCACGAAGGAAAACCCTTGATCTGTGCAAGGGTCGGCGGCCTTCCTGAAATCGCACAGTTGAGCAAAGTAGTCGAATATTTTCCATCGGGTAATGTGAAAGAGCTAGCCCGTCTGATGAATGACGCCCTCGGCGATCAAATCAGATGGAAACAAAACACCCGGCCTATTTCCCCCGCCTTACAGCCATTTACTGAACAATGTGTAGTTGACAAATACTTGTCCGCCTATCGGTCCGAAGGCAGGACTGCTGAAACAAAGGTGGGGAGCAAAAGGAGGTTCGCTTCTTGAATACTACTGTCGTGGTTTGTTCCGCTAATAGACCGGCCGTCCTGTCCGAGACAATAGATTCTCTGGTGCGCGGCCAGTCATTGCCTCCCCGGGAGATCATCATATCTGTGTTCGATCACGAGCATGTACCGGAGAAAATCAGGGCATATTCGACGGTTCGCGTCGTGGTGAGTAGTAGACAGGCTTTGAGTGTGCAGCGGAATGCAGCGGTCAGGTCTGTTAGAACACCGTACACGTTATTTCTAGACGATGATGTGGAGATTGCCCCCAATTTTATTGAAAGTATGGAAGGCCTTCTGGACGAAGTTGAGGATGCGGTTGCGGCAACGGGCTTCGTGGTGGTAGATGGTGCACAAGGGGATACAGGCCTGGACCGTGAGTTGGCAAGATCCAGGGCCGTGAACTATGTTCGAGAACACGACAACTATGATTGCGAAGAAGGATACGGCTGCAACTTGTTCGTACGTACAAGGATGTTCGATAAAGTACTTTTTGATGAGAAGCTCCCGCTGTATGGGTGGCTTGAGGATCTTGATTTTTCTACGAATTGCCTCCGATATGGCCGAATTATTGTGAATGCTGGAACTTGTGTGAGTCACTTGGCAACTCCGACAGGAAGGATGTCAGGGCTCAAGTTTGGCTATTCTCAGATTGTTAACCCGTTTTATCTTTGGAGAAAGAACGGCACGCCCGGACTGACTCACGTTCTCTTTGCGCACTGGTTAATTCAGCTCGCGAGGAATTGTCGCCGAACGCTGATCAAAATCCCAAGTGAGCGCAGCGATCGGGCCGATCGTTTTAAGGGGAATATGATAGCTCTATCCCACTTGTTGTCAGGAAAAGTCGACCCGTCTTACATACTTCACCTCTAGAGGTAGTTCACCGGATGACCTGGACTTTTGAGCCCAGCTATATAGGCAGGGTGGGCTGGCGGGCCGTGGGAGCGTTCCAGCGACTAACGTTCCGTTCGTCGGGATATATGACACTGGAGAATGCACGCGCGTGGAGATCTTCGAGTGATTTCTTTGTTTAGGGGAGGGGTGTAGATGCGCATTTTAATAATCAACACACTATACCCTCCTATTGCAGTGGGCGGCGCGGAAAGATCGGTCTGCCTGCTGGCCGAAGCATTGGCGCGTTCGGGTGACCAGGTAGCCGTGGTCAGTCTTCATCCGGAGTCTCATGAGACCGTGGAGAGTCTGAATGATGTCCGGGTCTATCGCTTGCCGATGGATAACCGCTATTGGCCTTTCGATGGCGGCAAGAAGCCGGGTAAAGCGGCCAGGCTGTGGTGGCATATGGGTGAAGCGTGGAATATCCGGGCGGCTGAACGGGTCGGTCGGATTCTAGACCAGGAAAGGCCCGACGTCGTTCATAGCAATAACCTCTGCGGATTCTCGGTGGCTGTTTGGCGGGAAGTGAAGAGACGAAAAATCAGGCTCGTTCACACGCTACGCGACTACTATTTGCTTTGCTCGCGCAGCGCGCTGTTTCGCGAAGGGTCCGTCTGCATTGAGCGCTGTACAGATTGCAAGGCTTTGACAGCAAACCGGAGGCCCGCGTCGCACCAGGTCGACGCCGTAGTGTCCATTAGTGAGTACGTCCTCAATTGCCACACGCAGCGCAAATATTTCGCCGGATCGCCTTGCGCGGTGATATACAACATCGGCGGAGCGAACACGACCTCGAGTCCGAGGAGCCACCGGGAGGATAGGTTGATCTTTGGCTGCATCGGCAGACTCGAAGACGAGAAGGGAATTAGCGTGGTACTTGAGGCAACCCAACGTTTATCGGCGTCCAACTGGGGCCTGAGAATAGCCGGTGTCGGACTCGATGGCTATGTAGGTGCCTTAAAGCAGAGATACACTGATCCCAGAATCGAATGGCTGGGGTTCACCAGCCCGCAGCAGTTCTACGCATCGATCGACGTCACAATCGTCTCGTCGGTGTGGCCCGAGCCCTTGTCTCGAGCGGTCATCGAGACATTCGCCTCGGGTAAGAGCGCAATTTGCGCTCAATCTGGAGGCATTCCGGAGATAGCTAGCATGGGCAGAGTTGTTGCGACCTACCCTGCAAAAGATAGTCGCATATTAGCCGAAATTATGGATGGAGCAATGCTGAACGTCGACATGTGGCGCAGCGGGGGCTTTCGCAATGCGAATGCGGGATCCCTCTTTGAGGACAGGTCGATTGCAGCTAGCTACCGAGCCGTATATCGAGGGGATATGAAGAATGGAGGTTCTCCGAGCACAGATCTCTTAGAACTCAGTTAGCTAAAGACTCTGAGTCGACGCTGAATTCAGCACTTCGGTTGGAGCGAGTTTGTCGCAGACTTTTACTGCATGCCGATGGGAGATCGTGGCTGAAGGACTTCCTCTTGCGAACGTCGAGCATCGAACGCCGGGTTCCCCGGCATTGCGAAGCCCGTCAAAGGGGATCCAGTCCAGATCTGGTGATAAATGGTGCGAATGCTATCCAGCATCTTGTCCTGGGTAAACATCTTCAGGAAGCGCCGTCGTCCGTTGGCTCCCAGGGTCCCGCGGAGTGCGCCATCCTGGAGCAGATTATCGATATGCCGTTGGAGATCGTGCAGATCTCCAGGGCGGACGAGAAAGCCGGTGTGGCCATTGATTACCGCTTCCCGTACACCACCCACATCAGAAGCGACTACTGGCAGCCCTGCCCGCATCGCCTCCAAGATGGTGAGTGGAAATCCCTCCCAACGGCTCGGAAGCACAAAGATATGAGACTGTGACAATATCTGCTCAACTTCGCGGCTGTCCCCTGCAAAGACCATCTGGCTCTGTAATCCGGCACGAGCAACGTCTGCTTTCACAATTGCTCGTGTAGGGCCGTCCCCCACGAATAACAGCTTGTAGGGCCGGTTTATTCTCATCATCGCCTGGACGAGAAGCTGCTGATCTTTTTGTTTGACGAAACGCCCTACGGTCACGATTTGGGGGCAGGTCGTCGATTCTTGCGGGTCTGCCTGGAAGCTGGTATCGCGTATGCCATTGTGGACCGTAAGACTGAGTTTCGCCTTGTCAATTCCTGAGCCGGCCGCTAAACGCCGGTTTGCGTCCGAGACGTTTATTATGCAAGCGGTAAATCGAGCCGCGAGACGCTCGGACGGCAGCCCAACCAGTTTCCACAAGGCAGACGTACCTTCCGCAAATGCCCACGTGTGCGCCGTGAAGACAGCCGGCGTATCCGTAACGGCGGCGGCGAGTCGTGTCAGGATTCCAGCTTTGGAGGTATGAGCGTGCACTAAATCCGGCCGTCTTGTTCGGAAGTGCCCGATAAGGGCAGATGCCGCTCTGAGATCGTTGAAAGGTGAGATGGGTTGTACCAACTCCGGCAGCACACGGACGGGTATTCTTAGGGAGCGCGCGCATTCAGTGAGCGGGCCGTCCTCTCCAGTTACTAAATCCAAATCGGCCTCAGGGCGGAAACCTTCCAGGAGATCGATAACATGCATCTGCGATCCACCCGTCTCCGCACGGGTAATCACGTAGGTAATTCTCATTCTGCCGTGCTGCTCAGGCATATTGTTCCAATATCTTCAGGGTCGCGCTAGAGCACTTGTCCCAGGAGAAGTCCTGGGCTCTTAGTTTGCCCAGACTGCGCATTTCATCGCAGAGGCTGGGAGACGCGACCAGCCGTTCGATAGCAGACGCTATCTCCGAAGGCGATCGGGGATCGATCAACAAAGCCGCGTCTGCTGTTATTTCAGGGATTGCGCTCGTAGCCGAAGTGATGACCGGTGTGCCCGCCGCCATAGCCTCCAGCGGAGGCAGTCCGAATCCCTCCGACAGCGAAGGATAGACAAAAGCAGCCGCGCCGGCGTAAAGCGCGGGGAGGGCGCCTTCGGGAACGTACCCTAGGAAGTGAACCTTATCCGGAATCGGTACCTTCGGTTGTTCCGCGAAGACACTCGCGCTGCCCGAACCTCCTGCAATGACCAGTTCCAAATCGGCGGGAAGTCGCTCCCTGACCAGATCCCATGCTTTTAGCAAAGTGCCAAGGTTCTTGCGGGGTTCGAGGGATCCGACGCAAAGGATATAGCGGCCGGCGGATAGTTTGAATGTGCTTAAGTGCGCTGCCGTATCCTGGCTGGAGACATTCCCAAATGCAGGATCCACACCGTTCGGAATTACCGTGATCCTGTGGCTGGCAACACCAAGTAATTCCTGAATCCTCGTCTTCGTATGCTGAGAGATGGCGATGATGTGCTTCACTTTACGAGCGAGAAGCGTGATAAGTATCTTGTTCATCCTGACAAATTGAGGGGTAAACCACTCCGGGTGTTCAAGCGGAATGAGGTCATGAATGGTGCACACCTGATGTTCGACGGAGAGCGGCCCGGTATTATTTGGGCTCCACAGTAGCCGCCGGCCAGTTCGCAGAGGTAGAACGGTTTGCTCCCACAGATGGCCCTGTATCCCTTTAAGCGGGGCGTGCGGAAAGACGAGAGTCGCACTTTCGCCGAAGCGCCTAACCAATTCAGCGGCGTAGCGCTGCATCCCAGCCTGGCGGTGGGAGCGAAACCGCGCATTCACCGCGATCATGCTTCGGCACCGACCTTTCCGCGAGAGCCAGCGGAGCATCCGCGCATGCACGTCAGCCAAAGACGGGTGGGAGCAACTTGGTGAGTTCTATTTATCTTCACAATGGCTGCTCTTCTTGCGGTCGTAACGGAAGGAAGACACCCCGAAGTTCGGGCGGGGTGCTGCGGTGAACTGTTTTGGATTCGCAACGGGCGAGCCCCAGCGACCTGTATAGAAGGGCTGCGGTCAAAGCGGCCCGGTAACGCCATAACTAAAAAGTAACCACAGGGTAAGTGACGGAGGGTCTTTCCTCAATAACACGAAAGGTATATAAGAGAGAGACTAATGGTAGATGGCGTATTACAACTGTTGGGTAGCTTCCTTTTCCCGGCAACCGCGTAGCTCATACGTAACCGCGCTTGCCTGCTTTGGCGGGAGTTCAGCATGGCGGTTCCAGTAGGATAGGAACGCTACGGTTACAAAATGACCAGGATCGTTGGAGGGGCTCTGCGCAACCGTCTGTTGCTTGTCGCCGCACTGGCTGTTCTGTGTACATGGTCGCCTCTCAATGCGCAGCAGAGAGTCAGGCGGTCTAATCCTGCTTCCATGAAGAGTTTTCAAATTCCCAGTCATGGAGCGCTCCTCAACGCGTTCGTTTACGTCGCGGCAGGCGCGGGCCCACATCCGGCGGTGGTCCTGCTGCATGGCTTTCCCGGTAACGAGCGCAATCTCGATCTGGCGCAAGATATTCGCCGCGCCGGATGGGATGTTCTCTACTTCGACTATCGGGGTTCCTGGGGTTCAAGCGGCGACTTCTCCTTCTCTCATGGCATCCAGGATACGGCTGCCGCGGTCGACTATCTGCGCTCACCCAGCATGGCAAAGATATTGCGGCTTGATCCGTCGCGTATTGTTCTCATAGGACATAGCATGGGCGGATTCATGGCGGTGCAGGACGCGGCCGCCGACCGTAGCATCTTGGGAATAGGTCTTATCTCTGCGGCCGATCTCGGAGGGCGCATTCCGCGGCCCTTGCCAAGAGGGCGCGAACACGCAGCGATTGTGGCGCTGAGCGCCGCATATGATCGTGAAGGAATGGACCCAATCAGCGGCTGCACGCCGGAAGAGCTTGCCCATGACACGCTCGCCAATGCGGTGCAATGGAGCTTCATGGCAAAAGTCGGGTCACTCAAAAACCGCCCCGCGCTCATCGTAACTTCCGATGATGCTTATGCCCGGGGAGACGAAGCATTCGCGGCAGCGTTGCGCCGCGCGGGAGATAGTCGCGTGGCGACACTCCACCTGCCGACTGACCACGTCTACTCCGATCAGCGCGGCGTTCTTTCAGCCGCTGTTCTCAGGTGGCTTGCGACGGTAGTTTCACCAGCAGCGCTGCCTTAACCGATTTAATGTCCGGCGGCGTGATGATGGTGGTGGTGGTGATGATGATGGTGCGTTTGCGCAAATGCGGAAGCCGAAACCATCAGGACCATGGCAAAAAGCAGAGCCTTTTTCATGTCCCACATCATAGCAACAACGCGGCGGCGCGCATGCCGCTTCGAATTAACTATTGGGTTACACCACAACCCCAATGGTGTTAGACCCGCCGTCAGGAGAAATCTTCGAGCGCGCTCACCACGGCGTTGCGCTTGTGACGGCTGCGGAAAAAGAAGACCAGGGTGATCAGCAAATATACAAAGTAGAGATAGGGCAGCCAGGAATAGGGCGCAGCCGGTACCGGATAGAGAGTTCCCGCCAGGGCCATGATCATCGAAATGCCCCCCAGTACAGCGACCAACAGAAGCGTCATCGAGAGAGCGCCCTGTCTTTTTAGCTTGAGCGGCAGCGCAATGCAGGTAAGGCCGTATATGGTGATAAAGCCGTAGACCGCGAACGAGCCCAGCCAGCCGTAGATATCCGTCCCTGAAAATCCGAGGGTGGTGAGAATCAGGGTTGGCACGCCCACCACAACGCCGGTCAGCAAGACGGCCAGGTGTGGAGTTTCGTTACGGCGATGGGTCTTGCACAGATGAACGGGAACCAGTCCGTTATGGGCCATGAGCAGCAGGATGCGCGCTGCGGCCGTGATGCAGGCCAGGGTGCAGGCAAACATGCTGATCATCGCACCAGCGTCAATGATGATGCCGAGCACAGGCACCGCTGCCCGGTTGGCGAGCACGTGCAGCGGCGCATCGGTCTTGTCGAACGCGAGGCCGGTGCCGCGGAAGCCGAGCACTTCGGCATATGCGGAGAGGACGAAGAACGCGCCCGCCCCCAGGGCGCACTGCAAAACCGCGCGGGGTATGGTGCGCAGTGGTTCTTTTGCCTCGTGACCGAGCGCGGTGGCACTCTCAAAGCCAACGAAGCTGAAGATGGCCAGGACCAGCCCCAGGCGGACGTCCGCAAGCGAACTGCCTTGCAGCCTTACTTGCGGCCAGTCGAGGTGCAGACCGTTCTTCCATAAAACCAAGACCAAAACCATCACGATGCAAAGCACCGATGCGCCCTCGAGCCAAAGCATGGTTCGCGCCGAAAGCTTCACATCGCGGTATGCCATGGCCGCAGCTCCGCATACACACAGCAGAACCAGCAAAGCGGGCGACGCCTGGTGCCCGGTAAACGACTTCAGCAGCACATTCGAATACTGAACGAAGCCTCCCGCGATCGATGAGCCCGTGGCGACGTAACCCAGCAGGAGGGCCCATGCCGCGATGCTGGCAACCATCGGCGGAAGTGAGTCCGTAGCATAGCTGTAAAGGGAACCGGGAGAAGCTGAGCGACGTCCGAGCGCGCCTATGAGCAGTGCGATGAGCGTCACCTGCACCGTAGCCAGCGCGTAAGCGACCCAGGTGCCGTTGCCGGCCAAGGCAAAAACCAGGGGAATGGTCAGAACCGGTGAGGTGGTTGGCGCGATGGCAGCGACCGACTGGGCGACCGTTTCCCAAGGCGTCAGAATGTTATGGCGCAGGCCATATTCAATCTCAGATCCGGATGCAAAGACAGCTGTGGTCTCGGGCGGCAGTGTGCGTCTCCAGAAAACTGGTTTAAAGATGACTGGGTTTACGGGCGACGTCGACGGGGAGGTCTGAAACAAGTGTGCTGGGAAGTCCAAGGGGAAGTCAAAGGATTTTATCGACGGTGTAGAGTGAGCATATGGCAGCGCGGCTCGCCCCCGGATTTCCTGTACGTTGCTCTAGAAAGATCTGCGTATGCGGCTTTCTTCACGGAAAGCCGCATGAGTCTTGCTGAACCCAACCAGCTTCACAGGAAATCCGGGTTCGAGCAGGCGCTTAGCCTCTACGATCTTCCCCCGGGTGCAAGCGTCCACCTGATCAGCCGTTCCGAAAATGAGATTTACCAGGTAGAAGCTCCTTCCGGAAGGCGGTGGGCTTTGCGCGTCCAACGCCTGAGATATCACTCGAAAAATGCGCTCGCTTCGGAGATTGCCTGGCTGGTCGCCTTGCGCCAGGACGGGGTGGTCGCAACGCCGGTTCCCATCGCCGGTCGCAATGGGGAATGGGTCCAAGCCGCGCGGATACAGGGTGCCCCTGAGCTGCGCAATATGGTTCTCTTTGCCTGGGAAGAGGGCAGCCAGCCGGCCATCGGCATGGATCTGCGTCAATGCTTTAAGACCCTGGGCGCCATCACCGCCAGGATGCATGCGCACAGCAGAGCATGGCAGCGGCCCGAAGGTTTTGAACGATTCACCTGGGACTTTGAAGCCGCCCTGGGGGAGTCTGCGCGATGGGGCCGTTGGCGCGATGGGCTGGGCATGGACGCCACCAAGCACGACCTGTTTGACCGCACAGCGAACTTAATCCGGGACCGCCTGGCGTGTTACGGCAGAGGTCCTGATCGCTTCGGTCTGGCCCACTGTGATCTGCGGCTGGCCAACCTGCTGGTGCATAGAGGCGAAGTCAAAGTGATCGACTTCGATGATTGCGGCTTCAGTTGGTATATGTACGATGCCGCCACGCTCACGTCGTTTTACGAGCACTTACCGGGCGCGGCCGGCCTGATTGGACACTGGCTGGAAGGCTATCGAACGGTGAGGGCCGTGGCCACAGCGGAAGAAGAAGAGATTCCAACCTTCGTCATGCTGCGCCGCCTGCTGCTGGTGGCCTGGGTCGGCTCCCATGCGGAGACCGATCTTGCCCGTTCCCTCGGGGTCGGCTTCACGGATCAGACTGTGGGCCTTTGCTCCGCCTACCTCAGGCGTTTCGGGTGAGGCTGATCAGTCCAGGCGTACCATGATCTTGGAATACCCGCTTGGATGATCGCTCCAGGCCTTAATCATCGCCGGCGCCTGTTCCAGCGGGACAATGGCGCTCACCGCCTCGTCTACCGGAAAGCGACGCTCTTCGAGCATGCGGATCACTTCACGAAAATCCTCAGGCAGGGCATTGCGTGAGCCCAGAATGTCGATCTCCTTCTGGACGAACCACTTGGTTTCGTAAGCCACTGGCTCTTTGGCGTAGCCGATGTACACCACGCGCCCGGTAAATGCCACCTCGTCGACGGCGCTGCGAAAGGTCTGCGGTAGTCCAATCGCTTCGATAATCACGTCCGGCCCCCGGCCACCGGTAAGCTCGAGTAGACGTTCGTGCAGGGGTTCTTTCGCGGTGTTGATGGCGTGGGTTGCGCCCGCGCGCAGGGCCAGGGCCAGCTTTGCATCCTCGAGATCGACTGCGATTGTCTTAGCTCCGCGGAAGCCAGAGGCGGCCACGGCCCCGAGTCCCACTCCGCCACAACCGAAGATGGCGACCGTATCCTGCGCGGTGACGCGTCCCCGGCCCACTGCATGGTGGCCTACGGTCAAAGGCTCGACCAGGCAGAGTTCTTTTATGGTGAGCCGGGCAGGATAGAGCTTCTCGGCCGGCACGGCGATATATTCGGTCATCGCGCCGTTGCGTTGCACGCCCAGCGTTTCGTTGAACTGGCAGGCATTTGGCCGGTTCCGCAGGCAGGCGGGGCACCGGCCACAACCAAAATAAGGCGAAAGCGTAACGTCCATTCCCGCGGCAAGTTCCGGATGCGCCTTGCTCGGTTCGGCAATGGTAGCCGCTACTTCGTGACCGGGGATGCGGGGAAAACTTACCATTGGATTCTTGCCCCGGTAAGAATTGAGGTCGGTTCCGCAAAGGCCAATCATACGAACCTTAAGCAGCACATCGTCATTCGTCGCGACCGCATCCGCAACTGTTTCAATTGCCACATCGCCGGGCTCTTTCATTACGAATGCTTTCATATTTTTAACCCTACCTGTGTATTGACTTTGTGTCAGGGAACGAGGAACCCATTCCTTTTGGTCCAACCCGCAGTTCTCACGTAGAAGCCCCTGAGGGCGCCGGTTCTTCGGCCGAGCGCAGCATATTGCAGTGATCTGCAATTTCCCTTTCCCTCAATTTTGATTTTCAGCTCGTCCCGACGGCCAAACATAATTGTAGACGGGCTCCAGAATTGCTTTGACCTGGCGAAGAAGCTCCGGATCGGTGGACGTGCGCAGCAGCTTCAGGCCAGCTTCCACCTGGCGAGTGTTCGCCATGCCGATCAGTGTGCTCGAGACGAAGGGGTGGCTCAGGCTGAAGCGCAGAGCGACCTCAGATATATCCGCTCCATGACTACGGCAAAATTCGGCCGCTTTTCTTCCCGCATCACGCACTGCCTGCGGCGCCGGATGCCAATCCGGGGGGCCTTGCTCGGTCAGAATCCCCATGTGCAAAGCAGACGCATTGATGAGCCCGATCCCACGCTCCCGGGCGAAGGCGGTCAAAACCTCATCCATATCCGTGTTCATGAGGTTGTAGTGGCAATAGGTAAGGATGCTGTCGACTGGCGCAGCCTCGGCAATACGCCGCAAGAGCTTTGGAGGATATCCCGTGATGCCGATGTAGCGCGCCTTGCCTTGTTGCTGCAACTGCCGCAAGGCGGGGAGGGTCTCGTGGATAATCTGCTGAGCCTCGCCAAACTCCAGATCATGTACCTGAAACAGATCGATATAGTCTGTCTGCAACCGTTGCAGTGACTCATCCATGCTGGCGGTTACACGCTTCGCGGAAAAATCAAACTCGTCCATTCCGTAGCGTCCACACTTGGTCGCCAGTATGACGCGCTCGCGCCTGCCTGCCAGGGCCGCGCCGAGCCTGGTTTCTGCCAGCGTAATCCCGTAGTAGGGTGAAGTATCAAAGAAGTTGATGCCGCTGTCCACCGCCAGGTGTACAGCCCTCATTCCATCGCCGGGGTCGATATCGCCGAAAACACCGCCCAGCGCGGCGCCCCCAAAGCCAATCAACGAGAGGTTAAGGTCCGTCTTCCCCAGTTTTCTATATTCCATCGTTTCGGCCCCGGTATGCGCAATCTCGCCCTATTGGTTGACTCCACTCGCCAAGAAGCCGCCGTCAACCACCATGATCTCGCCGGATACAAACGACGCGGCATCCGAAGCCAGGTACACGGCCGCACCCACCAGCTCTTCCGTCTTGCCGAAGCGGCCAATCGGAGTGCGCATCTTGAATTCCCGTCCACGCTCCGAACTGTCGAGCAAATTTGCGTTCAGATCGGTCCGGAACACGCCGGGTGCGATGGCGTTCACCAGCACCCCGTGCCGCGACCATTCCACCGCCAGCGCTTTGGTCAGCGCGCCCACTGCGGCTTTACTGGCGCAGTATGCTGCCACTTCGAACAGCCCCACGTAGGTGGAGAGCGATGCAATATTGATGATGCGTCCGTAGCCGCGGCTGAGCATGTGTTTCCCGAAAACCTGGCAACCGCGCAGCGTACCCGTCAGATTGGTGTCCATGATCCGCTCCCACTCCTCTTCGGGAAAATCGAGCGTGGGCGCGCGCTTGGTGATGCCGGCGCAATTGATCAGAATGTCCACTTGGCCAAACTCATTCACCACGTCGTCGCGCAGTGCTGCAAGCGTAGCGCGATCGTGCACGTCCGAGGTCCGGCGCAATGTCTTGCGGCCCTTGGCCTCGATCTCTGCGGCCGTATGCTCCACCTGTTCGGCTCGCCTTGATGAGGCGACGACATTCGCGCCGGCATCCGCCAAGCCTAGAGAAAGAGCGTGTCCAATCCCGGTGGTGCCGCCCACAACCACGGCGGTCTTGCCCTGCAAATCAAAGATGGAAGCAGTCATGGAAGGGCGGTTTCTTTCAGGGCTTGTTTGACCGTCGATACGGTAAACGCTACATTTGAGTCTATATCAAAGCGCCTCGAACTGGAGACGCTACGGCCGAGTGTGCGCGAGAAGAAATGGCAGCCGAAAAAATACTCAGGATCGACCCCAAAGACAATGTCCTTGTAGCTCTCACCAAACTCCCCGCCGGGGAAGCCATTGCTTTCGCCGGGGAGCAATATGTTCCGCCATCCGAAATACCGGCCAAGCAAAAATTCGCCATGCGCGATCTTGCCCCCGGGGATGAGGTCATCATGTACGGCGGAGTCGTCGGAATCGTCCGCAACGCGATCCCCCGTGGAGGCCTGCTGAGCACGCGGAACGTGCAGCATGATGCCTCCGGCTTTGGGCCCAAGGTGGGCGATTATGTCTGGTCTCCGCCACCCGTGACGCATTGGTCCGCGCGTACCTTTGACGGTTACCATCGTGCGGACGGTCAGGTTGGCACACGCAATTACTGGCTGGTCATTCCCCTGGTCTTTTGCGAGAACCGCAATGTAGAAGCCCTGCGCGATGCCTTCGAGGAAGAGCTGGGTTACGGGCGGCCGAAACTTTACCGCCAGCAGGTGCGGCAATTGATCGAGCAACATCTGCAGGGATCGCACTCAACCGAACGCGACGATCTCACTCTAGGTCGACAGGAGCAGATCTTTCCCAATGTTGATGGAGTGCGGTTCCTGGTGCATGAGGGCGGCTGTGGGGGCACCCGTCAGGATTCCAAAGCGCTCTGTGGCCTGCTCGCCAGTTACATCCATCATCCCAACGTTGCCGGCGCGACGGTGCTGAGTCTTGGTTGCCAGAATGCCCAGCCGTCCATTCTGATGGACGCGCTGCGCGAGCGGGACCCGGCCTTGCACAAGCCGGTTTCCATGTTTGAACAGCAGAAGTCCGGTCTTGAATCGACCATGCTTTCCGATGCCATTCGCGCCACCTTCGAAGGCCTGGTGGAAGCCAATCGACTTACCCGAAAACCCGCTCCTCTCAGCAAGCTCACCGTCGGTTTGAAGTGCGGCGGCTCCGACGGATTTTCCGGCATCTCGGCCAATCCCGCGATCGGGTATGTTTCCGATCTGTTGGCTGCGCTGGGCGGAAAATCGATCCTGGCGGAGTTTCCCGAGCTCTGTGGAGTGGAGCAGAGTCTGATTAACCGTTGCGTGGACGCGAGCCGCGCCGACCGTTTCATTCAACTGATGCGCGACTATGCTGCCCGGGCCAAGGCGGTCCACTCCGGCTTCGAAATGAATCCTTCTCCCGGGAACATCAAGGACGGGCTCATTACCGACGCGATGAAGTCCGCCGGCGCGGCCAGGAAGGGCGGCACTTCTCCCGTCTGCGAGGTCCTGGATTATCCGGAATATGACAACACGCCGGGTCTGGCGCTGCTTTGCACTCCGGGCAATGACGTCGAGTGTGTAACCGCGCAAGTGGGCGCGGGCGCCAACATCGTTCTCTTTACCACCGGCCTGGGCACGCCTACCGGCAATCCTGTCACGCCGGTGATCAAGATTTCCACCAACTCCAGCCTCGCCGAACGCATGGCAGACATCATCGATATCGACACCGGAGCCGTGATTCGCGGCGAGACTACGATCGAGCGAGTCGGCGAATCAATTCTGGATCTGATCATCGAAGTTGCCGGCGGAAAAGTACGAACCAAGGCCGAGCAGCTCGATCAGAATGACTTCATTCCCTGGAAGCGCGGCGTATCTCTCTAGCGGAACTCAATCTTGCACCTCAAGTTGTAGTTGGGAATTTCTGCTGACAGAGGAAGGTATTGCGTGCTGAAGACCGGCATTCTTAATCCCGCCATCAACTCGCTTCTCAGCCGTATCCGGCACACCAACACCCTGGTCATTGCGGATCGGGGATTTCCATTTTGGCCACAAATCGAGACCGTCGACATTTCGTTGACCGACGATATCCCACGGGTCCTCGACGTGCTCCAAGCTATCAGGAAGAATTTTGTTGTTGGGCAAGCCTTCATGGCTGAAGAGTTCCTCACCGCAAACCAACCCGAGACGCGGGATGCATTCGCGGCGGTGCTGAAAGATGTGCCTATCATCTACGAGCCGCATGTGGTCTTCAAGAAGCGTGTGCCCCATGCCATCGGGCTCATCCGCACAGCTGACACCGTAATCTACGCAAACCTCATTATCGAGTCCGGCTGATACGCATTGGCTTCCCGTCACTGTCCAAACTTCTCATCCCCTTACGCCGGCTTGCGGCTCAGTGCACGCCGTAAAACAAGTTCTAGCGCCTGCTTCTGCTGTTCGTACTCCGAGTCGGATAATTTGCCCTGAAGATGATCCGTCTCCAGCGTAAAGAGCTCCTCCTTGAGCGCACCGAGTAGTCCGCCCGGCGTCTGAACCACGGGGACAGGAGCACCTGCAACGGCCTCTGTCGCAACCGCGTCCCCCGGACGGCGTAGCAGAAACCCCGCGCCCACGGCAAACACCAAAGTGATTCCTCCCAGGATCCACCACTTGTATTTGTTGAGAGGATCGGGTGTATCGAGGGGTATGCCCAGCCCACCGCCGGGCCGGGTGTCATTCACCGCCGGATTGCCGCCCGCATCGCTCGCTCCTGCGTTGTCATTGCTCTGGTTCTCCGCCTGCGTATCGCGTGGCATGGCGCCCGACCCGGAAACCGTGAAGGCGAACGGGCGTGTGGGGGAACCACCCCGCGCCAGCATGGTGAGCGCACCAGGAGTCTCGTTCAGCGACTCGAAGGAGTCTCCCGCCCCAGGCTTAAAGCTCATGCTCTTGGGCATCATCACTACGAAGCTCTCCGTCGGCGAGGCGAAACGCTGGTCAAAAGCGAGGCTGCCGGAGTAGGGCAGGTGGTAGCTGAGCTGAAACTGCGTCACCCCGGGGCGCAAGGGAAACGGAAAGGCATAGTGGCCCTTATCCCCCACAGGTACGGGCGAAGACTGCACCGGCATTCCGCCAGGAGCCATGGCGGCTGAGCCTTCGATCTGCGCATCGGGCGGCAGATAGAAATCGTAAGAGTGACTGCTGAACTGCGTACGCGGAGGGTTGGAGTCGTTCTTGATAAAAAAACTCTGGGTTACGCGAAGCCCCTGACCATCCGTCTCCACGCGCATTACATTGGCTACAGTGCTTACGCCGGCGACCACGGGAGCGACATCATAAACCTGCACATTCACATTGGGCGTATTCGGCGGGGCGGGCTGGAAATAGGCAGCGCCCTGGTGATCGACGCGGATCAGATGCATCCCCGGATCCGGCGCATCGATCGAAAAATGTCCTTGGCTGTCGGTCTTGGTATGTGCGATCTCCTGCATGCGTTGGTCGAGTGCGATCAGCACGACCGCGTCTCCGGCTGCAGGTTTGTGCGTTGTACCGTTGGTGACAGTACCCGTGATGGTGGCCGCGGAAGCGGATGCTCCGGCGGCGAATAGAAGTATTGCGCAGAGCGCAAGCATTCTGCGCGGCATAGGGTTCGGTCTCATACTCATCTTTCTGTAGCAGCGCAGAGAATCACTTCAGGAATGTAGCGCGACCTGCAGCTCCAACTGGTCGATTTCCGCAAGCACGGCGGCGGTTTCGTTCTCCAAAGCAGCGCGCTGCGCTGCGTAATCTTCAGCCGTATATTTTCCCGCGCTGTACTCGAAATTCAGGTCGCGAAGATTCTCGTACAGTACGTCTTTCTGTTCGCGCAGAAAGTCGAGGCGTGTTTTTGGAATCTGCCGCGCGGTATGCCGCTGGGGATAGAAGACGAAGGCAAAGATCGCGAGCAGGAGCACCCCACAGGCAATGGTGCTCATATCTGGGTCTCCCGGCGTATACGGTCACGGGTAGCGGCAAAACCCGGTGTATTCGGTTCTGGGGGCGTGGGCACGGTGTGCAGTTTCCAGTTGCGTACGATCAGCAAAACGGCGCCGATGCCTAGAAACAGCACCAGCGGCGGCATGATCCAGGCCAGATGGTTAAACCGCGTGAACCTGGGCGAGGCGATGATCACCGGTCCGTATTCATCCTGGAACTTATGCAAGATAGCGTTGTCACTATCGCCGCTCGCAATATCCGCCGACAGTTCTGCGAGCATTCCCGGCGCAGACGGACAGCCCATATGGTTGCATTCGCCCAGCAGCTGATTGCAGCCGCAGCCGCACATCAATTCATGGCTGTCTTTATTGAACCGGGCAGAGGAATCGGTCGCGCCCGCCGTAACCGCAATCAGGATGCAGAGCAATGCGAGCTGCGAGGCCCGGACGAGAATACTACGTGATTTCAATCGTGACCTCGGCCCGCGACTGCAACTTCAGGTTCATCCACCAGGCGCGGTGCGGGCGGCTTTACACCCTCGCTATGGCCGCTGCGGGTGCGGCCCGAAGCTAGGGCTGCGCTAAGGTTGGGCGCCAGCGCCACCAGCGTGCCGAGCGCTACCACCATAACCCCAATCCAGATCCAAGCCATGAGCGGGTTAAGAAATGCCTTGATGATGGGCAAGCCGTTGTCGGGGTTCTTGCCGGCATAAATAACGTACAGATCCCACGCCAGCGTGGAGTGGTTAGCAACCCGGGTTTCAGGTTGTTGCGACGCGGCGTAGAAGCGCTTCTCCGGCGCCAGCTGAGTGATCTTCTTGTTGCCCCGGTAAACGTCGAGCAGGGCGAACTCGGTGTCGTAGTTCCGATTCGAGTCTTCGGTGAAGCTCTCGCACACGATGCGATAAGGCCCAATGGTCATGCTCTGGCCATCGTTCATCTGCTGCTCGTGGCTTTGCTTAAAGGCGCCTCCGGCAATGCCAATAAAAATGACGACCACGCCAAAGTGCACCAGGTATCCGCCGTAGCGGCGCGTATTGCGGCGGGTGAGCTGGACCATGGAGGCGAATATGTTTTGCCCAGTGTGTCTGCGGATAACGTTGGCGCCGCGCAGAAACTCCGAAGAAATCGCGGTGACTACGCCGGCGCCCAAGGAAAAGGCGACCAGCGAATAGAAGGTGGCCTGATCGTTCCAGGGGCGAAGGCCCACGGCCATCAAGACAATCGCAGTGGCCAGAATCGCCGCGCCAGGCAGAATAAAGTTTCGCCGGATGCTCTTGAAAGATGCGCTGCGCCAGGCCAGCAGGGGGCCAATGCCGGTCAGAAAGAGAAGAAATAGGCCGATAGGCAGCGCCACACGGTTAAAGAAAGGTGCGCCGACCGTGACCTTGTTGCCCTGCACGGCCTCCGAAATGATGGGGAACAATGTGCCCCACAAGATCGTGAAGCAGGCCGCGAGCAGAACCAGGTTATTGAACAGAAAACTCGATTCCCGCGATACCAGCGATTCCAGCTTGTGCTCCGACTTCAGATGATCCCGCTGCCGCAGGAAGGTGAAAAGGCAGACAGAAAACACGATCGCCAGAAAGGCTGTGAACCAGGTGCCGATTGACGATTGGGCAAAGGCGTGAACAGAGCTGACCAGCCCGGAACGCGTCAGATCGGTTCCCAGGATGCAGAGCATGAAGGTGCTGAAAATCAGCCAGACGTTCCAGTTCTTCATCATGCCGCGTTTTTCCTGCATCATCACCGAGTGCAGAAAGGCAGTCCCCGTGAGCCAGGGCATGAGCGAGGCATTCTCCACCGGGTCCCATCCCCAGTAGCCGCCCCACCCTAGCACGGAGTAAGCCCAGTGGGCGCCCAGGAAGATGCCGCAGGTCAGGAAAAGCCAAGTCACCATGGTCCAGCGGCGTGTGATGTGAATCCACTTCTCGCCCGGGTAGCGCATCATCAGGGCGCCCAGAGCAAACGCGAACGGCACGCTGAATCCTACGTAACCCAGGTAAAGCATCGGCGGATGGATCACCATTTCGGGATACTGCAGCAAAGGATTGAGCCCGAACCCATCAGCCGGTATCTGCCCTTGTACCAGGGCAAACGGAGGCGCGGCAAAGTTCAGCAACAATAGGAAGAAGATCTGGATGCCGGCCAGGATGGTGGAGGCGTAAGCGGTAAGGGTGACATCAACCTTATGCCGGAACCGGAGCACGAAGCCATAGCCGGTAAGCAACCAGGCCCAGAGCAGCAGCGATCCTTCCTGGCCCGACCACAGCGCAGCAAACTTGTAAGGGCCGGGCAGCGCGCGATTCGAATGATGAAGGATGTAGGAGACAGAGAAATCGTTGGCAAAGGCGGTGTAGACCAAGGCGAAGGCCGCGCAGGTGACAGCAAAGAAGCTGCCGATGCCTGCCCGCCGGGCGGTTTCCGCCAGCCGGTCAGGGGGCATCCGGCCACGGTATCCGGTGGCCAGTTGCCGCAGCGCGATTCCACCGGCCAACAAAGTGTAGGCGCTCAGAGCAAGAGCGAGGAGGAGAGAAAAACTTCCAAATTCCGGCATGAGAAGGTTACAAGCCCTTCCCGATTGTCGCAGAGGCAGACAGGGGAGGGCAATGCCGGCAAGGAAATCACCTTTAACTTAACCGATCAATCCAGGAAGCCTAATCAAATTCCCACAATGAGTCCGGGGTGAGAGTTCACCACACTAAGGGGTTATGCGGAACGACGCATGCACTCCCCAAGCAGATCCTGAACCAGCCGAATAAGGCTGTCCGGATCGCACGGTTTGAGCCGGAAGACCACGTTCAGCCCCTCGTATGCGGATTCAGCATCAGCCAGGCCGCTGAGCACGATAACCGGAAGGCTGAAGCCGCGGCGCCGAACCTCAGTCACAAACTCCGGTCCGCTCATAACCGGCATCAGATGGTCGGTGATGATTAAACCGATGGGGTTGGAGCTTTCCATCTCGTTGAGAAGTTCGAGTGCCTGCCGCCCTTCGGAGGCGACGCAGACTTCTCGGCCAGACACCTCCAGGATTGCCCTGCGGGTGGCCGATTGAATGTGGTTGTCATCCACCAGCAGTATGCGCGACGACATTCTCAAGGAGCCCAAGTAACCTCTCGATCATGGATGAATGCTCGGTGAAAACGGTTGCCTGAACCAAAAAATAGAGCGAAATTCTGGGAAACTAAACCCGGTAGACCGGGTTTAAACCGGCCCGAAGTGAAAGTGGAGCTCCTGCACGCTTGCAATCGGCGTACCATCCTTGGTCGCCGGGCGAAAGGTCCAGGTCCTGAGGGTGCCGATCACACTGGATTCAATCCCGTAACCAAGGGTATGCAGGACAGCAAGATCAGCAACTTTGCCGCTGGGGTCGATGGTTACATCGACCACCACGTCCCCCTGCACCCCGTGCGGTAGTACCGAGAGGTCGGGCGCCGGGCTGGGGGAATAGGTAGTTAGAGCTATCTGGATCGAGCCCGAACCCCAGGAATCGGAACCGGTAGTCGAGTCCGGGGTAGCGGACGCCGGCGCGGAGATATTTGGCGAGGGTGCAGCCTCGGTGACGGTAAGGTGCGGGAGCGGCGGCGGATGAACCGCGGCGGGTTGTGGCGTAGACGCCAGAAGGGATGGGCTGGGCGTCATCTCCGGCGCGGCGAGCGGCCGCGGTTTGATCCTCTTCTGCGGATGAGGCGCCGGCGCTGGCGCCCTGCCCGGCAAGTACGCGATCTCCACCCGCGTGCCCAGCGCCGTGCCGGGCAGACTGAAAACATGCACTGGATGCAGCCGCATGGAGAAGAGAAACACGGCCCCGGCCACAGCATGCGCACCGGCCGACATCCACGTTGAGCCAAAACTGCGCCGGTTTGGAAGGGGAGAAAACATGCGCTATCTCCCCCTAGTTTAATTGTGCCGGTCAGGCAATGGGAGACCATGAATCTCAATAACTAACCTTGGTGTCTCCCACGCTGCCCCCGGACCAGCCGATCAATCGTGGGGAGGCAACTGGTCCGGCATGGCGACGATGCTGACCGTGCCCTGGTTGTCGCGCTCCAGGACCGGAGCGTAGACCCCCAGCAGCCGCCGGGTCCACCAGTCGCCGGTCGCGCGTTTTTGCGCCATCGAGGTAAACCAGTATTGCCACAGGACGGCGCGTACCAGGTGGGGAGGTCCATTGGCAAAGGGATTGCCGGCAAAGAGCGCCAACACGTCCGGGTCGTTAGTCAGCAGGCGCTCTTCGGTGCGCGGCACCAGGGGGTTTTGCTGCCACGAACCGAGCGAGGCAAACCAAAGGTTCCAGTCAAAGCGCGGCTGATACGGTGCGTAGATTCCGGGCGCCCGGTTCAGTGCCTGCGGCTTGAAGCGGAAGGGATATGCGACCCACGTCTGCCCGTCGTTAGAGCCCTGAAACTCGATCTCGTAGCGGCCCCGCGTCATCACGGCGAAGAGACCATACTGGTTGGCGATGCGAAAAGGCTCCAGCATCGTAACCGGCTGCATCGGCAGAGGCAATCGTCCAAAGACCATGGAGAGGAGCTCCACCGTCGTCACGTAGCCAACCAGCGAGAGCAACACGGCACTGGCCGCGAGACCGAAACCACTCAGCAGGCGCCTGGCCACTGCGAGCGTCCGGTTCGTGCCGGCTTCCACCTCATCTTTTGCCGCGGCTTTTCCGCTTACCCAACCCCTGAAGAAGCGGTCATCCAACAACAGGAAACCGAGGGTCAGAACGAGGTAATTGAGGAAGCAGTAATTAGCCGTGAAAATCACGGCCACTTCCCACGGCGTGACAATCAGAAAGCAGACGATGCGCCAGCGGCGGGGGAGAAAGAGCATCCAGACGATCACCAGTTCCATCGCCAGCGTAGAGAATGCGGTAGCCACCTGGAACCAGTGGGGCAGATGCTGAATGTACCAACCGATCCAGGTCGGCAGGGGACCATTCTGGTAGTACTCATCCATCGCCGTCAGATGGCGCCACTCCGGGTCACCGCTAAGCAGTTTTACCAGGCCCGATTCGAAGTAAATGCGGAACCACTCCCACTGCAGAAGAAACAGGCTGGCTCGGGAAGGCGGATGGCTGGAGCCCAACCCCGGCCGCCAGCCGGGTGGGGCAAAGAAGAGCGCCAGGAACCCCGCTTCCAGAAGCATGCCATCGGACTGGTAACCGGCAAAATCCTGGGCTGCCCCCACGAAGGAAAGAAAACAGAGGAAGCAGATCAGGAGCACGGCCCGAGGCCAAATGTTGAGGGTCAACAACAACGAAGCGGCCAGACCTATCCAACACATGGCCATGAGCGCGTGCGAACTGCTGGAAATCCAAAGGAGAGTGGGGGCAAACCATAAGCGCGTCCAAGGCCCAAACGACTGCGCTACGGCGCTTAGGTATCTACCCGCGGGGAGAATCCCAGCCGGTCCTATGAGGCCCCGGATCTGAAATAGGAGGGAGATAAAGGCGGAGCAGTAAATCAAGCCCAGCGCGCGCAGCACAATCCATCGCGGTATAAGCCGGTCCACCGCGCCTTGCCGGGAGCTGAATAGCCAGAGGAATTTGTCCTTCACGGCGATGCTGGCATTTTATGCCCAAATAAAGAAGGCGCATCCCATACGGATGCGCCTTCCCCGAATTTCCTGTCGAGTTCCAGGGCGTTGTCGAATTCTATGCGGCTTTCCTTAAAGAAAGCCGCACACGCGGCCCTTTCTCATGTAGTGAAACAGGAAATTCGGTCGTTTATAGGTGCACTATCAGGCACCTTTCCCCAGTGGGGAGAACGTCGCTGTCAATCGCTGAATTTTTGATTTGCCTTGGTTAGCTGCCCTGATGCACCACGACCTTTTTGTGTCTGGCCCTGGGCTTGGGCTTGACTGGCGGCGGGGGTGGCGTCGCCGCAACCGCGGGTGTGATGCTTGCCACAAGCCACGTTTGTGCGGCCTGTACTACCGGGTCGTTAGTCTCCAGCGGCATCACGGTGGTGGAAGGGAAGACCTCGTCGGGCGTGAGGCCGTCGGGGAACTGCTTGCCGGTGCGGTCGGCGTCGATGGCGGTGGTGAGGTAGAGTTCGGCGCCGTCATCCAGCTTGAAGGGCTGTACGGCGGTGGATTTTCCGGCCGTGTGGCTACCGAAAAAACGAGTGTCGGGCCGGCCGTGGAAAGCGATGGTAATCGCTTCAGCGGAGCTTGCAGTGCTGCTGTCGACCAGCACGGCAACGGGAGCCGGAGGAGTCATGAGCACAGGCGAGTCTTCCAGGGTAAGCGAGACCGTCTCCAGGCCGGCTGGATTCCGAGTTCCCGTCTTACCATCCTGGTAGAACCAGGGGATGTTTCCGTCGGCGGCTACGAAAGAGCCGACAACGCCGTCACCCAGGATCGGCCCAATACCGGTCAACATGGGCCACATATTGCCGCCGGTATTACCCCGCAGGTCAATGATCCAGCCCTTGGGGTTTTGCCCTGATAGGTCGGTCAGAATGCGGCGCACGTCGGCCGCATAAAGAAGCAGGCCGTCATTCTCTTTGGCGTTGCAACGGGGAAGCACCACGTAGCCGAAATTGTTCCCCTGCGAGGTCACGATATGACCTTCCGGCAGACGGCGGCTGGTGAAGCCCGTAGGGACGCGTGTTTCTGTACGGGCGCTGGGCGGGGCGCTGTTTGCCGCATCTCTCTCGGCTTGTTGCAATAGGGCGATTTGATCGGGATACAGGCCGGGAGGCAGGCGAAGGTGGCTTCCAGGGTCGCCCAGCTGTACCAACGACCAGTAGATCGCCGGATAGGTGTCGATGGGATTAAAGGCGCCGCCTGCGCGTTTGAAGGCCTCGGTCCGCAGTGCATCCCAATCGACGCCCTTCCCATGCAGGTCGTGTTGCCGCATGATATCGATGGCGTTGTCAAGAAAAGCCGCCGCGTCCGGCGTGATCTTAGTGGGACTGTTCGCCGGGGGAGGGGCAGGCTTCTTGCCAGCCAGGCATAGGGCCGGGCTGAGGAGGAGCAACGAGCATGCGAATATGCGAATTTGGTACTTCATGGCAGAGCAAGACTAGCATGGCATCCGCCGCTATTTGATCGCACAAAGGTTGCAGATTGAGCATCTTACTGGCTGCAGGGCAACTTACCAAAGTTGTAGAAAGCCACAGAGGCAGTTGCACAAGGCGCGGCCATCGAAACAACGATAGCTACATATACTTCAACCGGATCAGCGGCTGACAGGCAGAGCGAAGTCCACACCGGCTTTGCGGTTGGCCTCCACTGTAGCCGGAACGTCGAGCTGGGAGAGCGGTATTTCCTGGCGTGAATCGCCGTCGAGAGCGTATAGGGTGCTGGCGGTAAGAGCGTAGTTATGCACCTGGACCGGCGAACGGCCATCCTTGAAGATCAAGGTAGTGGCGGGCTGAACATGCACCGGTGCAGCCTCGATCTGCCCTTGGTATGCGGGCCGGAAGGGTGATGGAGTATTCGCGGCTACCTCTGGGACTTCTGGGGCCTCCGGGCCATAATCGCCCATGGGCTGGTTACCATAGTCAGCCGGCGGCGCCACTTGGGCGGGGGCATCGCCATCGTCCTCGTCATTCCAGAAGGGGAGAGCAAACGGAAGACCGTAGCCCAAGGGAAGATAGCCCGGGTAGCCCGCATAAAAATAGGGTCCACGATATCCCACGCCGCGCCAGCCGTTGTATGGACGGCGGCCTTGGCCTGGGGATGGCCAGTGTCCTGATTGTCCGAATGGAAAGGCTGGACGGTACGCGGATGAGCCGCGGAACAACGATCCTGAAGGTGGAGCAAAGCTGCGGGGAGAACCTGGGAACGATGGAGAGGAATGGGCAAATCCACCCACATGACCCGACGACATCGCTCTACCAAATCCGCCACGCTGGGCGAGCAAGCCCGACGGGAGAATCAGGCTGCTTGTCAGAACACCGAGCGCGACCTGAAGTAGACGCCGCATAGCTCAATTCTAGACCTAACCAGGACTGCCGTCCTGTCTCAACAGTCTGTGTCGTAGCAGAACCCAATAGGAACAGGACGAGCGCCCCTCGCCAACCTGCCCCGGCCAGGGAGTTTTAAACAACAGTCTGGTTGGGCGAGGGGAGTCAGAGCGAACGGGAGCGGATTGCCAAGTCATCACGAAGCTATTCCGACCTGCGCCTTTATCAGCAACAACGCTTCATGCCCGAGGGACCTGCGGTTTCTTTCCCTCGGGCATGAAGCGTTGTTGTTGATAAAGGCAAAACCGCAGCTCCCTGAAAGCTAATTTGGACAAGTTTGGTCGCCGGACAAATCTACTCCAACACCGGGAACGGGCTCAGTTCAGCCACCGCCCGGGAACTGACAGGAGCCGCCGTCGCCCACACCGGCATGGCAAGCTCGGGCATAGGTTTGGAGACGAAGAACTTTCGCGTGTGCCGGGAAAGCCAGCGCGCTCCCGAGTTTGCTTTCTTGCGCCGCGCGCTGTCGGTGCTGATGCCAGTGCCGGCATACATCTTGCGGTAAAGCTTGGAGAGAAAGCAGAAGGCGACCCGGGCGCGCAGCGTCGGCGCGCAATCGGAACGTTTCCAGACAGAGGAGAGCCTGTAGAAGCGATCCCATACTCCTTGGGTCCGGTTGCTGATCTCCTGCGAGCTCATGAGCGCGTGGGGCATGAACATCTTGGGCCGGATCGCGGCGGGAATCAGCCAGTAGCGGGTGAGTGGGATGCCTTCGACATAGACGGGCGCCTTCTCCTGCTCTTTCTCCCAACGCAAAAAGTCGACCGTACCAGGAAAGGGGGTCAGCATGAGGAATTGCGCGAAGGCAAGTCCGGCCCTTCCGGCAAGATCCGCGGTGGCCTTGAAGGTTTCCGGCTTATCCGAAGGCAGGCCGAAGATGAACGAGCCCAGCATGTGCAGCCCGTGCTGACGGAACGTCTGCAGTTGCTTCACCAGGCCTTCCCCGGAGAAATTGAACTCCTTGAAGACCGACTTCAGACCTTCGGGGGTTACGGCCTCGACGCCGACCAAGGCACCCTTGATATTCGCGTTACGCATGGCATTGAGATATTCCGGGTCCTCAGCCGATTCCATGGTGATCTGGGTGAAAAAGACCATGTTCTTCGGCAGCTTCGCCATCTCGGCCATGAGCGCAAATTTGTCCCTGCGGATCTGCTCCAGCTCCGCCAGCTTGGCGTAGTTTTTCTGCTCCCGGGCCAGCCGCAGATCGGTCAAAGTGACGGGATAGAAGTTGTCATCCGCCAGGGCGATGTAACGGAAGCCCTGCCGCCGCAACTGGACAATCTCTTCAATCACGCTCTCAAAACTCCGCTGCCTCGGTTTTTGCCCGTCAGTGCGCCAGACGGAGCAAAAAGAGCAGTGCTTCGGACAACCACGCACCGTCTGCACCGAGGCCCACATGTATTTGTCCGCCGGCAGCAGGTCCCAGCGCGCGGCAACAAACTGGTCCGCGTCGATCTTGCCCCCCTCGTAGATCTCTTTCGGCTTGCCTTTAACGCATGCGTCCAGGACTTTGGACCAGACCACGTCGCCATCCCCCTTGACCACGCAGTGCGCGTGACCGCGCTCCAGGGCTTCTTCGGGGTAAAGGGTAGCGTGAATGCCGCCATAGATCACCCAGGCTCCGCGCTCTCGCGCCAAGCGGCCGACTTCGTAGCCCCGCAAGGCATTCCCGGTGTGGATCCCGATGCCGACAAAGTCTCCCGCCTGAATACCTGAGGGAACCAGCGCTTCGAGCGTCTCATCCACGATCACCGGATCGCCGAACGAGGTGGGCGTCGCTGCAGCCAGCACATAGAGCCAGCGGGGGGTGATCACTGCGGTGCCAAAAGAGTGGTCGCTGGGATTAATGAGGAAAACAGACATATATGCGTCCTTTCCAAGACGGAAGTACTCAGCAACTAACCTGGCGTGTCCGGAGGAATCAAGGACATCTCGCACAAAACGCACAGGTTACGATGACAAGGGGTCGCTAGAGCTTCTAGAAAGGAGCAGAAGGGATCACGTTTGGCAACGTCTTAAGACTATTCTCAATTGCCAAGCTTGTGTATGAATTGTGGCGCGATATGGCGCATGCAATCCCTAACTGATACGCACCTCGGCCTCAGTTTTCCCGAAGTGGATACGGCAATCGGCCGTCAGGGTTAACACTTCATTGGCCTTTACCTCGGTAACCAAGCCATTCTGGTTGCGGCTGGTCCATTTTCCGGCGGCGATAGCACAACCCGGCGGCATGCAGCTTAAGAAAGCTATGCGCCAGCCGAATCTGGTCTCCAGCCAGATACTCCGGACGGTACCACTTCAGGGCATAGTGCGCGTCGCCGATGCGCGCGCGATACACTTCGGCCTGCGCGCCTTCGCCCAGGGTATCTTCAATCACCGCCGCGGACTGCATATTCCGGGCGATCAGCACCTGCCCCCGCTTCAGCATCCCTTCCATCATGGGTGGCGTCTCATTCGAGTTCTTTCACTGGTCTGCTACCGCCGGGGATGCCTCGGCAACGGGCGCCAGGGTCCCGGTAATTTTCGGCGCAAAGGTAATGTTCACGGGCTCCTTGCCCAGCTTCCAATCTTGTCCGTAGCCAATCTTCCTGCCTGTGCTCACCACCCATATGTCCTTTGAATCGTTGAACAGGAACAGCGGGCCCTTCGTCTCCTTACTCGCCACCCGGGCATAATCGCCATTGGGATAATCCTCGGGATTTACTTTCGCGTGAATGACGTGAGGAGTGATCGAAGCTCCCTTGTACAGCGAGATCGGTTGGCCGCCATTCAATTGCAGCGTCCATTCCGGCCCCACCGCTTTGCGAGCGGAGCCACGGCTAGAAGGAACAGGCCCTGGCTTGGTGTTCCCGGGCGCAGTACCCATCGTGGGAGCGATCGGGGTGGGACGTGGCTTGGGAGAAAAAATTGTGTTGTGAAAGATCGCCACCGCGACGGCAAGGGCAGCGGCGACGAGCAGCAGAAGAGTATTGCGCAACCGCCGGTTATCCTTGCGCGTTTGTTCTACGCGCAGGGCAAGTTCCTGCAGCTTCTGCTGCTGGCTGCTGTGCCGCGCCTTGAGTTGTTCAATCAACGCGGATTTGGAGGCCGCCGTCATCAACGGCCGCGGAATTTTGGTTCCCCCGGCGGCAGATCCAAGGTCGTCCTGCAGTATGGCCAGGGTGATGTCGTCCCCGCTGCCCTGCTGTGTAGCTTCGGTCAGAATCGCCGGCAGTTCTTCCGCCAGCGATGAGATACCCTGCTGGCGGATTATCTCCAGGTAGTCCTGACCGATCTTGAGAAAGTCATCGTCGGAGCGGAACGAGTTGGCATAACCATCCGTCGACAGCAAAACCAGCGATGGCAGCGCTGCATCTGTCACCCATGAGGAGCGAAAGTCCTTCCACGCCTCCGGCTGGCATAAGGAGGTTGTCTGGTTGGCAATCAACCGGTCATCCGGCGGCAGCGGCCTGGTAGTCGTTCCCGTCGCACTGACGCTCAGGATCTCGCCATCGCCGAGCTGCATATACAGCAGTACTTTGTCCGTCGCCCCGGCTGCCAGGAGCGTGGCCCCGTAGGCAAGCTCAGGAGAGCTCTCGACCGCCGCCCGGCCTTCCACTCCATCTTCTTTTTCCAGGGTGTCCAGCTCCGTTTCGGTAATCGGGTTGTGTTCCAGGTCAGAGTGGACGGCGGCCAGCCATCCGCTCACAATCTTGCGTTCCAGCTCATGTACCTGCTCGGGGACAAAGGGTACATTACCATTGCTGGCCACGGACTCGCGCAGGAACCCTTGCAGGGTGCCGGCTACCGTGCTCACAGCCAGCGAAGAACCTATCTGGCTGCGGAAGTGACGCGGGCTTCCATGCCCGTCGGAGACGACTGCCACCGCCACTGTTCCTTGTGCGCCTGGCGTGACCGTGCACTGCGCCGCATCCTGGTTGGGAAGCCCCGAGCGCTGATGGGAGCTGCCCCGCACGCAAGCATGCGCTACTTTCCAGCTCATCGTTTCACCTCAACCACGACCCTCTCTTTGTTCCACGCTCACCCTCTACTTGGCAAGATTCCCTACCTACCACATGGCGTCATCGTCGATGGGCTTCCCGTCGGAGATGAGCACGATTTGCGGCGGCAACATGCGCGCATCCGCCGGCATATTGCTCATTTCCTCTGTCAGCAGGGCAAACGCCTGGCCCATGTCTGTCTCTCCTTCCGCGTGCAGGTCGACCCACTTGAAGTCAGTTAGCAGCGCGGGTTGCGCGATGTGCCAGGTGGCTCCAGTAGAGAACCGAATGACGCGCACATAAAATTGAACCTCGGGATTGCCCTCGGCTGCTTTACGCATGGCGGGCACCACCTCCCGGATCGCATTGTTCAGCGCCTCGATCTTGCCGCTGATCGCCATCGATCCGGGACAGTCCAGCAGCCAGATAACGTGCAGTGGTCTGCCTGCGTATTCTCCACCGGGTCGCACTGCCATGTTGTCTTTTCTCCTCGCGGGCACTTAGCCCGTGCATGAAATAAGGGCGCGGCTTGCAATCGTGAAAGCACTAAGTCCGGCGGCGAAGGGTTTCAGCCCCTGAAGTACGTCTATTCCAAAATACTTCGTGACTAACGTAACCCAGCGCTTAAGAGGCTGAGGAAAACTGTATCAGTGAAGGATACGGGATTGTAGCCCGCATTTAAACGCAGTGATGGGCACGGACTCTAGTGTCTGCCTGAAAACTCAACTCACAAACTGAGTCCCGCAGGGACGGCTGAGAGTCACACTTGTCCAAATTAGCTTTCGGGGACCTGCTGTTTCTTTCCCTCGGCAGGAAGCCTTGTTGCTGATATAGGCGCCGATCGCAATATGCTTGGATCTGTCGACGGAAAATGGCCGGGGCTAACGCAGTTTCGCGATGGCGCACGGAGTTTGCCGGCGCTACTAAACCCGGCAGGAAATCCGGAGTAACGTAGTGGAAGGATCCGCGGTTACTCTCTTTTTCTAGTCGCCTTTACCAACCATACAAGGGCCCGCGGTGCGCACCGATTTCTCGGCGGCCACTGCGATCTCAACTGCACGCAAGCCATCTTCCCCCGTGACCCGAGGGGCGCGGTCGTTCAGAATGGTGTCAACGAAATCGATCACCTCAGCCACGTAAGCCTCCCGAAAACGCGACAGGAAATGATCCTCCAATTCATAACTGCCATTATTCGGTTTTAAGAAGGTCGCGGAGTTTTGCCGCAGGCCCCCGATCAGAATGGACCCCTTGGAGCCAACTACCTCTGTGCGGATGTCGTAGCCGTACAAGCACTGCACATACGACTCGATATTTCCGATAGCCCCACGGACGAAGCGAAGGTTCACCGAGCCGGCCACCACGTCTCCGAATTCCGCAATCTCGGGCCGGATCGCGACCGTAGCAAAGGAATGTACCTCGGCGACCTCGTCATGGGTGAGCCAGCGCGCCAGATCGAAGTCGTGAATCGTGCTGTTGTAAAAGAGCATGCCATTGATCCTCGACTGGTACGCCCCGAGCGGCGGCATACCTTTGTCGCGTCCAAGGGATTTGAAGACCACGGGCTCGCCTATCTCTCCCTCTTCGATCCGCTTGCTGGCGGCAAGATAAGCGGGGTCATACCGTCGCATGAAGCCCACTTGCAGCCGAACCCCAGCCTCAGCGACCGCCCGCAATGCGTCCTGGGCGCTCTGGGTGCTAAGACCGAGCGGCTTCTCGCAAAGAATGTCCTTGCCCGCCCGGGCAGCAGCCTGAACCGCATCGGCATGGAACTTGTCCGGGGTCGCGATCAGAACAGCCTGGATGTCTTTGCGTTCGAGCATAGCGTCCAGGCTGGCATAGGAGTGCTCAATCTCAAGTTCTTCGGCCACCTTGCCGGCGCGGGCTCCATCCACATCGGCCACCGCCACCAGGTTTGCCTGGGGAACCAGGCGGCGTAGATTCTCCGCGTGCCGCTTGCCCATGTCGCCGACTCCCAGCACACCTATTCCCAACTTACGCATCCCTGGTGCTCCCATGGTGAAAAGTCTTCTTGATGCGGTGCGTGGGCTTGACGAGACCAATCGCCCCCTGCATCATAGGCAATATAAGCGCTTAGCCAAAGGCATTCAAGTGCTTGCCAGGGGTTCACTTATGACTGCATCGCCTTCGCGCTTCAAGTTTGCCTCGGCGCCCAATAGCTGGGGGGTTTTGGACTATCCAAGTCCGTCCTGGGAGCAGAGCTACCAGACGATGTTGGATGAGATGGTCTTCGCAGGCTACACCGGCACCGAGCTGGGACCCTACGGCTTCTTCCCCACCGATGCCAAGGTGCTCGACCGCGAGCTTTCTCAGCGAAACTTGAAGCTGTTGGGTTCGTTTGTCCCGGTGGATCTGACCGACCCCGCTTCGACCACGATCGTGGTGGAGCAGATCCGCAAAGTAGGCGACCTGCTCGCAGCCGTCGGAGCGCCTTTCCTGGTTCTTGCCGATCAGCAATCGCCGGAGCGCGACCGGATCGCGGGCCGCGTTCCCGCCGATGGCAGCAAAGGCCTGAATGCCCAGCAATGGAAGCAGGTGGCCAAGGTGGTCGCGCAAGCAGCCCAGGTGGCGGAAGAGTTTGGCCTGGACCTGGTCTTCCATCCCCACACCTCAACCTACGTTGAAACGCCCCAGGAGACGGAGCAGTTCTTCGATGCCACTTCGGCTTCAAAAATTGGACTCTGCCTGGACACTGGGCATTGTGCCTATGCGGGCGGAGATCCCGTGGTGGAAGCAGAAAAATTCCGCAAGATTCTCAGGTTTATTCACATCAAGGACGTCGACGACAAAGTGATGGCGAAGGTTCGCCGCAGTGATATGAACTTTGCCCAGGCCATCGCCGCCAATGCCTTCACCATCATTGGCCAGGGATCGGTTGATTTTCCAGCGTTTTTTCGCGTGCTGGAGAAGAACAACTATTCGGGATGGATGGTCGTGGAACAGGATGTGACCTTTGGCGCCACCCTCGTGCCTCCGGTGGAGAGCGTCGCGGCGAGTCTCAAATATCTGTTGCAAGCCTCCGCGCACTAAGCGAGCAGCCTCTACTTCGAAAAATTCCGGGCATAGGTATCCGCCGGCATACCATCGCGGAGTGCCTTCGCGCGCATCTCAAACGACTGCTGGCGGTCCATAGCGCCGCCGACGATGACCAGGTAAGTGTCACTTTTGCCGGGAGGATTAAAGACTGAGGTACTCAGGTCAGGATATTTCCCACCGATCTCGGCCGCCTTCTCTTCAGCCATCTTCTGGCTCCTGTAGGTATAGACGACGACGCGCCAAATGTTGCGTTCCTTGGGCGAGGCGGCGGGACCAGCCGGGCGGACCTTTGGGGCGGCAGCCGGCGCTGGGGCTGCCGGTGGCGTAGCCGGTGTGACGGGCTGGGGGGCGGTTTGACTAGCGGTTCCGTTCTCGGGAGCCAGCGCGGATTTGGGCCAGAATAGCCAGCAGAGGATCGCCAGCACCACAACAGCCAATCCTGCGTACAACACAAAAGGCTTTCGCTGCGTGGTCGCCGGCTCATCATCTTCAGTGGCCAACGGTAGCGGTTTCTCCACTACTGCTGCGGGCGGAGGAGCGGGGCGGTACAACGGCGCCGTTTTCTCCACCACTTTGACCACGACTTCCTGGTGTGCGGGCGTGGCCGGAGGTGCGGAAGGTGGTGCGGCTGGAGGCGGAACCGGAGCCGGAGCCGGCGGGCGCACTGAAGCGGAGCGGAGCCTGCGTGCGCACCGAAGCGGGGGCCTGCGTGCGCACCGAAGCTGGAGCCGGCGGAGTCGCTTGGGTGGCCGGCTGTCCCGGCTTCAAGGCGTTGGCGATCTGGGCCAGCGTCCAGCGCCGGGCAAAGGAGTTGCGGATGATCTCCGCGAACGGCGCCGGGATGCGATTGATTTGCGCATCGGTGGCGGTGAGCGCTTTGCGCTGCGTGAAGGCGTGGAAAAGGGTTGTGCCAATGCCCGCTACGTCCTCCGCCTGCCCGGCTGTATTGGTTTGCAGGCAATCGCTGCGCAGCTTGACCGTCTCCTCGGTCGCCAGCACGCTGGCGGCCTCCACGTGGCCGTGCGACATGCCCTTCTGGTGAATCGCGGTGAGCGCCCCAACCAGCGCCTCGGCCACTTCGCGGCCTTCCTCTGGGGTCAGGGTCTGAGTCTGCAGCACATCAGAAAGACTTTGCTCAATGTGCTCCATGACCGCGTAGACAATCAAGGTGTTGTCCAGCTTGACCTGGCTGACCTTGGTGATGGTCACCAGGTTCGGATGCTTCAGGTTTTGCGCTGCCTCGAGGCGGGCGGTCACCTCGTCCGCATCTGTCAGCGCTTCGGTTAGGCTGATGGTGGCGGGTGTGTTTAGCTCCTCACCCGTTACGGTCTCGAACCAGGCGCTTCGGCCCTCGGACCGCACCAGGCGGCGCAAGGGATAGAGCCGATCGATTGTTTGTCCTTCCAACTCATTCCAGAACTGCATAGTGTCCTTGTTTCCCCAAAAAATGAGGGTAATGGAGCAAAATCTGCGGTTTGGGCCCGTAGGATCGTTGTGTACCCGTCGCGTCCGGACCGGCTGCAACTGACCATTCTGCTACTCACCAACCTTAATGCAAGTGGTGTTTTTAAGGTCTGCAGCTCAGAGCGGCTCTTGCCCCCGAATTGTCGCTAAATTGTCCGGCTGCGCAGGAGTCATTGCAGCTCTGGGCTAACCCGGGCTGCTGGTTTCGCGCGCTACCGCCAGTGGCCAAACGCACCGCCGGTTCCCTCCACGGCCGAACCCGGATTTCCTGAACGCAGGGCTAAGATACGGCCAAGTGTGCGGCTTTCATTGAGGAAAGCCGCATGAAGTTGATCAACGCCAATAAACCTTACGGGAAAGGGATCAGAAAGGCGACCGCGAGTTCATCTACCCAGCTTACGCGATTCTTTCAATATTGGTCTTTGTTGGGTTGCTGGTGCGCGCCAGCATGGCCATGCCCTCGCGGGCCATTTCCCGAGCCATTTTACGCAATTCGTCAGGTCGTTCGTTGTGGATTGCCGTGAGCTGTTCGAGGGCCGCGGCGGCGCGTAGCTTCGCCACTCCCTGAAAAGCAGCCTCGCCGGAATTGCCGCAAGTGTGCACGATGCTGTCGCAGGTTATTTTGAAAACGTCTTCGCCCTGGATGACGAAAGCCACGAAAAATTTTTCGGGTGCCGGAACTGGAGTGTGGGATGCCATTAGCACTTCCTTTGGGTTGCTTCTTTGAATTCAAGTGCAGGACGGTCTCATTGAAGGGCCAGACGATACACTACATTTTGCATACTAGAAGCACGACTATGGATGCAAGCGTATTGAGCACGCCGAACCGCAGGGGTAACCGGTCAGGCTGCTCAGAGCGCCCCGGCGCGATCGATCTCGCTATATGGCGACGGGACTATTTCTTCCGCACGATCGCGGAGAACAGCGGCGCGCCCCAGGTTCCAATTGCCAGCAGGCTCCCGAAAAGCAGCACGGCGTCGATACTCTCCCGTCCTTCAGCCGACCAATAGACATTCGCAAGGTTGAGCCACAGCGCGAACTCATCCAGCGTCAGTGCGGCGCCGACGCCATACAGGATGGCCATCAGCCGGCTGGCGAAGATTGAGGTGGGTGTGGCCTGCGAGCCCAGTTCGTTCATGTAGGCTAGCCCGACGCCGAGCAGGATCAGGATGCCCCACACCAGGTGATGGATGTGGCGGCCGCCCATGGTGACGTATTGGAATGGCCCGATGTGATGCTGGATGGAAGCTACCAGCAGGCGGACCGCCAGGAACGTGATAAAGAAGCTGATCGAAGCCAGAAACATTCGCCGGTGCGGCCGATCCGGGAGATTCTCGTGCAGAATAACGCCCAGTTCGGTGAGGTGGAGCAGCAACAGCATGATGGCCGTTACCAGAACAATGAAGACTAGTAGTATCCACTCGCCTGACAAGTGCATGGCGTATTACAGCATAAACCGCACCTGCGGGGCAGAGGGAGATGCAGCCGTCTCTTCCATGCCGGGCCTCTTTTGAGCTATGCCCGCAGCTTGAATTCAGTCCCGGAAGGGACGGCTGAGAGTCATACTTGTCCAAACTAGCTTTCGGGGAACTATTTGCCTTTATCAGCAACGACGCTTGGTGCCGAAGGAAAGAAACCGCAGGTCCCTCCACTGCGCTGCCCCGGATTTCCTGTTGAGACTGGTGGCGTTGGCGGAGTTCATGCGGCTTTCTCTACGGAAAGCCGCATACGTGGTTGTTGATGAGTGCCGCTTAGTAGGAAATCCGGGTACGCTCCGGTCGGGATGACAATTTTGTTGTGGGAATTGGCCTTGGCCCCGGTCAACGGAACTAGCAGCCGGTGGCACAACAAAATTGTCATCCCGACCGGAGCGCAGCGTAGTGGAGGGACCTGCGGTTTCTTTCCCTCGGCAGGAAGCGTCGTTGCTGATAAAGGCGCAGATCGCAATATGCTTCGTGATGACTTGGCAACCCGTCTCAAGCAGCGTGCAGGAAATCCGGGGTCAGTCCCGGGACATCCGCGCTTCAGGAAAAGAGGAATTCCTTGGTCCGCAGCTCCTTGATGGTATCGCGCAGCTTGGCCGCCTTTTCGAACTCGAACTTCTTGGCCGCTTCGCGCATGTCCGACTCCAGTTTGCCGATGTACGTGTCCAGCTCCTGCTGAGTCTCGAACTCCGGTAACGAATCATCCTGGCTGGTCAGGTCAGCGTACTCCGCCTTGAGAATATGAACCAGGGACATATCCAGCGAGCGACTGATGGAAGTGGGAGTGATGCCATGCTCCTCGTTATGGGCCCGCTGCACTGTGCGCCGGCGCTCGGTCTCATCCAGGGCGCGCCGGATGGAATCAGTCATCACATCGGCGTACAGAATGGCGCGGCCGCTCAGGTGGCGGGCGGCGCGTCCGATGGTCTGGATGAGCGAGCCGGAGGAGCGCAGGAAGCCTTCCTTGTCGGCATCGAGGATCGCGACCAGCGACACCTCCGGTAGATCAAGCCCTTCGCGCAACAGGTTGATGCCGATCAGCACGTCATATTCCCCGCGGCGAAGATCACGCAACAGGCGCACCCGCTCCAGGGTTTCGATCTCGGAATGCATGTAGCGGCATTTCACCCCGACCTCGGAGTAGTAACCGGACAGATCTTCCGCCATTCGCTTGGTCAGCACGGTGACCAGAACCCGCTCGTTTTTCTCTACCCGGGTGCGGATCTCCGCCAGCAAATCGTCGATCTGGCCCCGGATAGGCCGGATCTCCACCTCAGGATCCACCAGCCCCGTAGGCCGGATGATCTGCTCCACCACCACTCCTGCCGACTTGGTGAGCTCATAGGGACCCGGCGTTGCTGAGACATAAATCGTCTGGTGGGTCCGGGTCTCGAACTCCTCGAACCTGAGTGGGCGATTGTCCATGGCGGAAGGCAGCCGGAAGCCGTAATCGACCAGGTTTTGCTTGCGCGACCGGTCCCCATGCCACATGCCGTGGAGTTGGGGAACGGTTACGTGCGACTCGTCAATAAAAACCAGGTAATCGCGGGGAAAATAGTCCAGCAGCGTAGGCGGCGGTTCACCCGGCAACCGGCCGGAAAAGTGGCGCGAGTAGTTCTCAATGCCATGGCAGTAGCCCATGGACTTGATCATCTCCAGATCGAAGCGAGTGCGCTGGTGGATCCGCTGCGACTCGACCAGCCGTCCCTCAGACTCCAGCTGCTTCTCCCACACCGCGAGTTCTTCAAGAATGGAGGCGACGGCGGTTTTCTTGCGCTCCGGCTGGACAACGTAATGAGACTTGGGATAAATCGGCAGGCGCGCATATTTCTGGCGCACGGTGCCGAAGAGCGGGTCGATCTGAGAGAGTTCTTCGATCTCGTTGCCGAACAGCTCAATGCGATAAGCCATCTCATCGTACGTCGGATAGACCTCGATCACGTCGCCGCGCACGCGGAAGGTTCCGCGGCGGAAATCGCCATCATTGCGCTCGTAGAGAATCTCCACCAGGCGCCGGGTAATATCTTCGCGGCGGATCTTCTGCCCCTTTTCCAGCAGCAGCAGCATGCCGTAATACGCCTCCGGTGAACCCAGGCCATAGATGCAGCTGACCGAGGAGACGATAATGGCGTCGCGCCGCTCGAATAGGGAACGGGTAGCGGAGAGGCGGAGCTTGTCCAATTCTTCGTTGATGGTGGCTTCCTTCTCGATATACAGGTCACCGGAAGGGATATAGGCCTCGGGCTGGTAATAGTCGTAGTAGGAGACGAAGTACTCGACCGCGTTGCCCGGGAAAAACTGCTTGAACTCGTGAAAGAGCTGGGCTGCCAGCGTCTTGTTGTGGGCCAGGATCAGCGCCGGGCGGTTGGATTGCTCGATGATCTTGGCCATGGTGAAGGTCTTGCCCGAGCCGGTGACCCCGAGCAAGGTCTGATGCTGTTCGCCGGCGGCCAGTCCGGAGACAAGCTCCTGGATGGCGCGGCCTTGGTCGCCGCGCGGACGGTAATCGCTAACCAGCTGAAAATCCATGAGTACCTGTCTTGAGGGTGCGGCGCGGGGACCAGCCGTGAGCGGCCCAGGGTCCCAGGAAGCGCGGGGTTCCTCTCATTATAAACGGGCGCGGGATCGGGAACCGGCCTCATACCTCGCGAAAACTCAAGAGGCCGCATGCGAGACCCGCCGCCAAAGCGGGGCTCGGGCTGTATCCAATGCGACTGACCTAGACATGAGACCGGTTCTAAAGGCGCGGCAGGGGAGGGAAGGCCACCGGCCCGCGCACCATGCGGCGCGTGAGCACAATCAGGCTGCCGATAACGGCGCAGATGAGAAGAATCATGGGTAGGAAGATGATCGGAGGAAGCACCGTCTGGGTGTGGCTGACCGCGGCCGGGTCCTGGTGCAGGTGTCCACCGAAGACAACCACGCGGCCATCGACCTTGGCGTTGCTGGTGAGTGTAAGGTTGCCGCCCAAGACCAGAACGTTCCCGCCCACCGAACCGTTGAGGAAAACATTCCCGGCGAAAACCCGGACGCTGCCGGTCGCGCGGCCCTCAACGTCCGCGGAACAGAGAATGCAGCCGGCATTGCGGAACACTTGATCCGGCGCGAGGAGAATGTTCCGGCCGACGTGAAGCAAGCTCGGCGAAGACTGCGCAATACCCGCCAACGATGGCGCCAGGAGCAGAGTGCAAACGACAAAGCACCGTGGAAGCATGCGTGCGGTTTCCTCGGGGATCTGACATTATTCGATCATTAAAGGTTCGTGTATGAGAAGTGACAAGGCAGTTTCCGTCACGAATCTGGACACTACCGGAGGTGGGCGGTTTAGCGCGGCTGCTCCGATGCGGTAATTTGAAGTACGATGTTCTCCGCTGCCGTCCTTTTCGCAAGGCGTTTCGCTGCGAGCCTTGCGCTCGCCGCATGTCTCCTCACCGCCGAATGCGCGACTGCGGCCCCAGTCCTGGGCTATAAGGTAGTGGCCGAGTACCCCCACTCCACCGGCAGTTACACCGAGGGATTCCTGTATCTCGACGGCCTGTTCTACGAAGGAACAGGAATTGCCGGACGCTCAGCTCTGCTTGCCATTCAGCCGGAAACCGGCAAGCCGGTGCAGAAGCTCGCGCTCGCGCCGCAGTATTTTGGAGAGGGAATCGTCGATTGGGGACCAAACATCTACCAATGGACCTGGAAGTCGCAGATCTGCTTCGTTTACGACCGCTTCAGCCTGCGCGCGGTGAAGCAGCTCAGCTACACCGGTGAGGGCTGGGGCATGACGCGCACCGCCAAAGAGCTCATCACCAGCGATGGCACGGCGACCCTTCGCTTCCGCGACCCGAATACCTTCAAAGAAACCCACCACATCCTGGTGAAGGATGGGACCAGGATCATCGACGAGCTGAACGAACTGGAATTTATCAAGGGTGAGATTTACGCAAATGTCTGGCACTCAGACCTGATCGCGCGCATCAACCCGCGCGACGGACATGTGATCTCCTGGATCGATCTCACCGGCTTGCTGCCCGACGATCAGAAGATCAACCAGGAATCTGTCCTTAACGGCATCGCGTACGATGCCAAGCGTGACCGTCTCTTCGTCACCGGGAAGCAGTGGCCGAAGGTTTTTGAAATCAAAGTTGTCCCGCGCAATTCTGCGAAAACGAATTCCCCTTCAGGGCCGACTCGTCAGCAATATCGCTAACGCTGCTTTGCTAGACAGTCCTCCACCGCTTGCTGCCAATGGGGGCCGCTGTCGCGATCGCTCCTCCCCATAGCTTGCACATGGTCGTTCGCCGCAGCATCCAGAGCTGTGCGCGCGTAAGTGACTTCGACACTTGTGCTCGAGGGGTCGAGCACGGTCAAGCGAACATCCACCGTGGACACGAGCATGCCGGGAACGAAGGACACATACTGCATGCGCCCTGCTGCCGGATCGAAGACCGTATTGACCCACACGCTTGTGTGTTCGCCGTTTTGAATGGTGAATACCGCCCCCTGAACGTCCTTGCCCGGTTGAGGGTAATGAAACTGCGGATTCCAGTGCTGGCCGGCCCAGCATCGTTCCCCTTCCGGGCCGAAGAGAGGGGCAGCGCGGCTCAAGGGCGCCCGGACAACAAATTGGAAGCTATTGCTAACGTAGCCTGGGAGGGCCGCCGGCTGGGCCATTTCTAAGGTTTGTGGGTTAGTCATGGAGATGATTCCTGAAAGAAACAGCAATACGCCGCCTTTCATTTGCGCTCCTTCAATCGATGGCTATCTGAGGCGTGCAGGGTCAGGCCGTAGATGCTTCTGAACTGTTCGATCTCCTTCAGCGTCTGCGCAGAAAACGCGGATTTGCCTTCAAACGCATGGAGCACAATCCCCTCGAGCAGGTCACCCAGCGTCATGTCCTTCAGTTCGGCAACCGCTTTTAATACCTTGAGCAGCCGCTTTTCCATGCGGACTCCGGTCTGAATCCGTTCCACCTCTACTGATCCCGTCATTGGTACCAGTGTACCACGGTACCAACAGCGACCGCATCTCCTATGAAATACTTTGCCCAGGCGGCTGCATCTGAATAAGAAGAAGGAGATCAATTGCGGATGAGTTATGTACCCAACGAGCAGCGGTATGAAGGTGCGCAGTTTCGCCGGTGTGGGCGATCGGGGATCGTGCTGCCGCCGGTCTCCCTTGGTCTGTGGCAGAACTTCGGCGGAGCCGATGTTTTCGAGACCGGCCGGGCAATCGTTCGCCGAGCCTTCGATCGCGGAGTGACCCACTTCGATTTGGCCAACAACTATGGACCACCCTACGGCTCAGCCGAAGAAAACTTCGGAGAGATTCTGCGCAAGGACTTCCGCGATCACCGCAACGAGCTGCTGATCTCGTCCAAAGCCGGGTGGGATATGTGGCCCGGTCCCTACGGCCTTGGCGGCTCGCGCAAGTACATGCTGGCCTCTCTCGAGGAAAGCTTGCAGCGCATGGGCCTGGAGTATGTCGATATCTTCTACTCCCACCGGCCCACCATGGATGTCCCTCTGGAAGAGACCATGGGAGCGCTGGTCCAGGCAGTGCGCCAGGGCAAGACGTTGTATGTGGGCATCTCGTCCTACAGTCCGGAGCGGACGCGCCAGGCGGCGAAAATTTTGCAGAGTGAAGGAGTGCCGCTGCTGATTCATCAGCCGTCGTACTCCATGCTGAACCGCTGGGTGGAGAAAGAATTGCTCGGCACGCTGGAGGAGCTGGGTGCGGGTTGTATTGGCTTCTCTCCGCTGGCCCAGGGGTTGCTGACCGGCAAGTATCTGAAGGGGATGCCGGAGAACTCGCGCGCCAAAGCGCAGGGCTCGCTGGAGAAGGCCCACCTGAGCGAAGAAAACCTCAACCGTGTACGGGCATTGAACGAAATTGCGCACGGCCGTGGGCAGACACTGGCTCAGATGGCGATTGCCTGGGTGCTTCGTGACCCGCGGGTCACTTCGGCGCTGATCGGAGCGAGGACGGTAGAGCAGCTCGACGACTCCCTCGACGCGGTCAAGAAGCTCCACTTCACAACCGCCGAGCTGAAGGACATTGATCGCTACGCGCAGGAAGGGGATATTGACATTTGGAAAGGTGCGCGCGAGGGGACCGAATAGGCTTTGCCTGTCCGTCCCAGGCCCCCACTTGGCTACTTAGTTCGTTGCTCTATATAATGCCCTGCCATCGGCGGGAAGGGGCTCCAGCGGATCCTCTGCCGTGGAGGAGAAGATGGCAGCTCCCGATGTCGTCTGGAAGGACGGCAGGTTTGGCCAAACATCGCGGCGGGATCCTTGGTGGCTTTCGCCCACAGCGATTTTTCTGGGATTGAGCGCGTTCGTGGTTTACTCCACCTGGGCGGCATGGCAGAACAGCCACTACACCTTTGGGCCCTACATCTCACCGTTCTATTCACCGGAGCTCTTCGGCTCCTCGCCCCACGCCCTCTTCGGTCCCAAGCCGCGATGGTATCCGGATTTTGTGCACTTCTCTCCGGCGCTTCTGATCCTATGGATACCGGGTCTCTTTCGCCTCACCTGTTACTACTACCGGGGCGCCTATTACAAGTCATTCTGGGCTGACCCTCCAGCGTGTTCGGTAAGCGAGCCGCGCAAGAGCTATCTCGGCGAAAGAAGCTTTCCCCTGATCATGCAAAATTTCCATCGCTACTTTCTCCGTCTCTCCTACCTGGTTTGGTTCTTTCTGGTCTACGACGCAGTTGTCTCCTTTCGCTTTCCTGACGGCTTCGGTATTGGCGTCGGAAGCCTCGTCCTGGTGACGAATGTCGTGCTTCTCGGCGGATATGTATTCGGCTGCCATGCCTTCCGACACCTGGTCGGGGGGACGTTCGACCGTATCTCGGAATACCCGGTACGGCACAAGCTCTACGATTGCGTGAGCTGCCTAAACCGCGGACATCAGAAGTGGGCGTGGGCCAGTCTCTTCTGGGTGGGATTCGCCGACATCTACGTCCGCCTGTGCTCGATGGGCATCTGGCACGACTGGAGAATCCTGTAGATGCCGGAGTTCCAGCGGTTCTCCTACGACGTCCTGATCATTGGTGCAGGTGGGGCAGGACTGCGCGCCGCCATCGAAGCCGCGGCTAGTGGGGCCAAAGTGGGCGTGGTCTGCAAATCGCTGCTGGGCAAAGCCCACACCGTCATGGCCGAGGGCGGCATTGCCGCTGCGCTGGCCAACGTTGACGATCGCGATAACTGGCGCGTTCATTTCGCCGATACCATGCGTGGCGGCCAATACCTCAACAACTGGCGCATGGCCGAGTTGCACGCCAAGGAAGCGCCGGAGTGCGTGCGCGAACTGGAGGCATGGGGCGCGCTCTTCGACCGCACCAAGGACGGGCGGATTCTGCAGCGCAACTTCGGCGGCCATCAGTATCCGCGCCTGGCCCACGTCGGTGATCGCACCGGGCTGGAGATGATCCGCACCCTCCAGGATCATGGCATTCACAGCGGTATGCAGGTTCACATGGAGTGCACCGTGCTCAGCCTCCTGATGGACTCGGGCCGCGTCGCCGGGGCCTGTGGATACGACCGCGAGAAGGGCCTCTTCCAACTGTGGCAGGCGAAGGCAGTAGTGCTGGCAACGGGCGGAATCGGGCGCGCCTTCAAGGTCACCAGCAACAGTTGGGAATATACCGGCGATGGCCTCGCCCTGGCGTATAACGTCGGCGCCGAACTGCAAGAAATGGAGTTCGTTCAGTTTCATCCCACCGGCATGGTCTGGCCCATCAGTGTGCGTGGCATCCTGGTGACTGAAGGAGTGCGCGGAGAAGGCGGCGTTCTGCGCAACAGCGAAGGCCGCAGGTTCATGTTCGACGAAATCCCCGATCTCTACAAGAACCAGACGGCAGACACTGAAGACGAAGGATGGCGCTACACCCAGGGCGACAGAAACGCCCGCCGGCCGCCCGAACTCCTCACCCGTGACCACGTTGCCCGCTGCATCAATCGCGAGGTCAAAGCCGGGCGGGGAACTCCCCACGGTGGCGTCTTTCTCGACATTGCCTGGATCAAGCAGCACCTTCCCAAAGCGGAAGAGCACATCAAACGCAAGCTGCCCAGCATGTATCACCAGTTCAAGCAGCTGGCAGACCTGGATATCACCAAAGAGCCGATGGAAGTCGGACCCACCACGCATTACATGATGGGCGGCATCCGCGTGGATGGCGATTCCCAGATGTCCAACGTGCCCGGGTTGTTTGCCGCGGGAGAAGCGGCGGCGGGACTGCACGGCGCCAATCGCCTGGGGGGCAATTCGCTTTCGGATCTGGTGGTATTCGGACGCCGGGCCGGCCGTTATGCGGCGGAATTCGCCAAAAGCAATGGGGCCAACGGCGCTGCGATTGACGAGCAGCATCTTCAGGCAACGGCGAACGAATCTCTCAAGCCCTTCGAACGCGGCGCGTCTGGCGAGAATCCCTATCAGATTCAATACGACCTGCAGGAAGCGATGCAGGACCTGGTCGGCATCGTGCGCACGGAAAGTGAAATGCAACAGGCAGTGGAGAAAATAGCACAATTGCAGTTGCGAGCCGATCGTGTGGGTATCGCGGGCCACCGCCAGTACAACAACGGATGGCACACCGCCCTCGACCTTTCCAGCCTCCTGGTGGTGTCGGAGGCGATCGCCCGTGCTGCGCTGCTGCGAAAAGAGAGCCGGGGCGCCCAGTTTCGCGAAGACTTTCCCAACAAAGACGCTGAGTGGGGTAAGCACAACATCGTCGTCAAGCGCGGAGCAGATGGCGAAATGCTGGTGGAGAAGCGGCCTCTTCCGCCCATGCCCGATGAGTTGAAAGCCGTGATTCAGGAAATGAAATAGGGAGACGAAGTAGACAGATGAAATAGGGAGACGAAAGCAATGGCCAAGCAGGCAGTGTTTCGCATCTGGCGCGGGGATTCGGCAGGCGGCCGGTTCGAGGATTACCTCACGCCGGTGGAAGAGGGCATGGTGGTTTTGGATGCCGTGCACCGCATCCAGGCTTTTCAGGCGCCCGATCTTGCTGTGCGATGGAATTGCAAGGCCGGCAAGTGCGGCTCCTGTTCCGCCGAGATTAACGGCATGCCGAAGCTCATGTGCATGACCCGGCTTAGCAATCTCAACCTGGAATTGCCGGTGATTCTCGAGCCGATGCACACCTTTCCGTTGATTCGCGACCTGGTCACCGACGTCTCCTGGAACTTCCGCGCCAAGATGACGGTCAAGCCATTCCGGCCTCGTTCTCCTGACTTGCCGGATGGAACATGGCGCATGCAGCAGGCTGACGTTGAACGGGTGCAGGAGTTTCGCAAGTGCATCGAATGTTTTCTCTGCCAGGATGTATGTCACGTCCTCCGCGAACACCACAAAGAAGAGCAGTTCATTGGTCCGCGCCTTTTTGTCTACGCCGCGGCGCTCGAAATGCATCCTCTCGATACTGAAGATCGTGTGAGCGACCTGAAGAAAAAACACAGTATTGGTTACTGTAATATCACCACTTGCTGCCGCAAGGTTTGTCCGGAGTCAATCACGATTACCGAAAACGCAATTATCCCGCTTAAAGAGCGGGTGGTGGACCGTTTTTTCGATCCTTTAAAGCAGCTGTTTCACATCCTCTAAGTGAAGGGGGTAACATGTTCACACTCAAACCTATTTCTCGTGACAGTGTAGGCGGCGCACTGGCCAAGGCCGAACGTTACCGCTTGCTGAACGAGCCCAACGAAGCCGTAAGCATCTGCCGCGACATCCTCGAAGTTGACCCGGCGAATCGGGAAGCGCGCATCAGCATGATCCTGGCCCTGACCGATGAGATTGCTCATGATCAGGGGGCTTTTGCAACCGCGGTGGAGGCAATCGCCGGCTTGGAAGCGGCCTACGATCGCGCTTACTATTCCGGGATCGCGTGGGAGCGACGTGCGAAGGCATACCACGAGGCTGGCAAACCGGGCTCCAGTGGCTACGTTTACGATTGGCTCGTCAAGGCACTGCACCTATTCGAGGAAGCGGAGCGCCTGCGGCCCGCGGGTAACGATGACGCAATTCTGCGCTGGAACGCCTGCGTCCGTTATCTCGATCGTCATAAAAAGTTGGGGCCAAAGACGGACGATGTTCGGGAACCAATTCTTTCCGAGTAACCGAGCGAGTCAGCGAGGCCCACTGGGGTCTGCCTCTCGTTCCCTAACAAAGGGCGGGTGCCCCATATCTCGCTCGTTTTTCGCGAGATGTGGGATACCACTGCTCTTTCCCTCTGACTCTCGATTCGTCCGATGCACTTAGCGGTGAACCTCGGTGGTATCCCATATCTCGCGAAAAACGAGCGAGATATGGGGCACCCGCCCTTTGTTAGGGAACGAGGGCCACTCATCTTAATACATCCAGCTGCAGTCGCGAGTGAAATCGGTGGTGATAGATCGCTTCCACGTGCCGCCCGTTCTCTCGACCGCGAAGATTCCCCCGCTCCCACAAAGATGACCGCAGCTCTTGATCACTGACACCAATGCCCGGGTATGTGCGCGGTCGAACCCCGGCACCCCCAGCAACCGCACATATCTGAGTTGCTTGTAGCTCTCGCATGATGCAACATCGCGCCCGTGCGTCGCCAGGCACCTTTGCGCCTGAGCAAGCTCGCTGTGCGTGAGCAGCTGGTAACCCTGCGGGATGGAGAATTTCTGCTCCCAGCGATGACTCTGCTGATTAGCCGCGACGAAGGCATCGGTCATCTCATGTTCCTGCGGCGTCACCGGCCGCAGGCAGCTGCCGTTGACCTGGGGAATATCGGTCAGCGAATCCCCAGAGAAGACCAGTGGCTCCTGCATCGGAGCCTGGTAGAGCGCGGAGTAAACCTCGTACGCCTCCGCAGGAACAACCCCGCCGCCCGGCTGGTTCAGCGGCTTCGTTGCTCCCAGATCGGTTATTGGCGCGCTGCTGTGCGTCTTTGCCCGGCGCAGCGAAACGATCCCCACCCACAGCAGTGCCGCTGCAACCACCAGCAGAAGCAACCACAACCCTGTTGGCTTGGCCATAGCGATGGCGCCACCTCATTTTTGCGCCGGTGACTCGGCGTCGATGCGAAGCACGGATGCACCGCCTTCTCGATGGCAATTAATTTCAAACTCAAAACCGTTGGCCGCGACCGGACCAAAGACAATGAGGTACTCCCCGTCCACTAACGGTTGCTCCGGCTGGATTGTAAAAATGGCATTGGAGAGAGCACTCACCTTTAAAGGGATTTCCAGACGAGAGGAAAATCCAGGATCAAAATTAAAGACGGAAGCGCCCGAGGTAGCTCGCAGCTCACGTTCTTTGCCGCGGGATATGAGACGCGCGAGATGAACCTCATGGGTGCCAGTATCGGCTATGTGTGCTGCTGTCTCCGAATGGTCGACGTAGAACACCGGCGCCCTGTTTTCGGGTGCCTCAAGAGCATGGCCAAATGGAAATATCGTAATCACCCGGGGCATCATCCACGGTATCCAACTCCTCTTCCTGTGCGTCAATGCCTGATGAGTCGCATAGATATGGTTCAGCCCAACCCAGCCATGTGGAGTACTGTAAGTGACCTCGACATCATCCTTAGGGGGAGTGATGGTGCGCCAGTCCGAAGTAGGCACCGCCGCAACGGGACTTGTACAGTTTGAGGCGCTAAGAGAAAGATGCACAATCAGGGCCATCGTCCCCAACCACAGAACCGGTGGAACCCTCCGCCCTAAACGCAAGCGCATCATTGCAGTCCTCCCTTTTCCTTCCCGGGATAGCCGGCTCACTCGTTCACGGAACCACCTTGACCTGAGTCTGCCAGAATGCCGCCTTTTGCCCGGTTGGATTCAGCACGGAAATCTGGCAGTCATACTCGCCTGGCGGGAGCTGACTAAGAGGAATGCTGAAGCTGAAAGGCATCGTTTGCAGCCGATTATTCAACCCGCTCGTTATCTCCATTGGTTGTGTCTCGAATGTCTTCGTTTGCTCGTGATAGAAACTCACAAAAGCGACCAACGGTTGAACGGTTGGCACTCCCTGCTCATAGGCCTGCAAATAGACATACATATTCTGGTTCTGGCGAAAGACGCGAGTTACGCTGGGAATCAGTTTCTGTCCATTCTGAACCAGTGGGTTTACATCCTCCTCTTTTACCCTATCCTTTTCCTTCTGCGCGTTGAACAGGGCATCTTTGAGATCAACTCGCTGGCTGCTAAGCACGACGGAGCTGATCGGAATATGCGCCTCCTCCTTGTTCAAATTCGGAATGACAAAGTTAGTCTGGTAGGTACCGATTCTGCCCGTCTCATCGTCGCGCGCCAGGAACTTGATCATGTACTTGCCGGGCAGGAGAGTGAACCCGGTGTCGTACTCGATTGGCCGCCGGGCCAGCTCGGCGGCGGTTGCATCGGTAAGCTTGATATTGACGTTGTCGCGGACGTTCGTGACCGTGGTGCCGCCGACCAGGTCTTTGATTTCGCCGACAAAGTCGATCAGTGTGTGCTCAGCGCCTCCGCGCTTGGCCAGGGCGAGCTCGCGTCCCGGGATCTTGATAATGATGGGCACGAAATATTCAGCCCGGTTGAGCTGGAAGTGATCGATCTCCATGGCGATCGAAAGGTCGGTGATCGGGTCCTCAAGCATTAACGCGTCTTCCAATTGGCGCTCTTTATCGACTGTGGTAAAGCGGCTGAACTCCTTGTCAGCGTAGTAGCCCTGGCGGTAATCGAGCTTGGCGGTCTCGTTCTGGTTGAGGGTGATTTTTACCCGCCGGAAGTGGCCGTTCCTGGCCGTGTTGCTGGTGTAATAGCCGATCACATAGTAGTCGGAGATGGATTCCTGAGCCTGCACGATGCCGCGCGTCAAGTCGTTGTTATCGAAAAGGGCTTTGCCTCCGGTGTCACCGGCGAGGGCGTAGAGGGTGTCCTGCGACTGTTGGAAGTTGGTGGTGTTGGCGATGGCCGCGGTGCCGGAATATATTCCGGAATTGCCCGCCGATCCCTGGGTAGCATCGCCGAGCGGAGCCTGAGCCACCAGGCCGCGCGCGTCCACTGGCCAGAAGGAGACACCGGCGCGGATAGCGGCGTCGACAGTGGCATGAAGCTGGGCCTGGTTATCGATGCCGTTGAGCCGAAGCCCGCTGGCGAAGTAGATCAGTGATTTCTTCTCATCCAACTGGCTGAGCATCTTAGCTGCGGTTTGCAGCGCGGAGAGCTGGCGATCGGTGTTGAAGACGTTGAACTCGGTGTCGTCCTGGCCAAATGCGGCGCCGGTGTCGGCGCTGCTTGCGTCGTCGATGGTCTCTGCGGAACCCTGCCCTTCGCCGACAATCATGGTCTCGAGAATGCTGAGCAACTTATTGCGATCGGCGGTGAAGTCCTGGAGAATGTCGACCGAGCCGCCCTGGTAGCGGAGAATGGCGACCAGATCGACGGTCGTCAATTGTGTACGCAGAAATTTCTCCGCAGCCGAAAGGGCGCGGAGCTGATCCGCCGGGCTCATGGCAGTCATATCAAAGTAGAGCGCGAGCAGGCGACGATCCTTATAACGGCTCTTTTCGGGCGCTTCAGGAGCGATCTGTGTTCGTGTGAGTTGCTTGTACAGCTTTATATCTTCAGTGCCGGGCGCTGCCGGCGCTACCGGCGCCTGCTCGGCGGCGAGATTCTGGTGCTCGCAGAACCGGATCGTCTGGGGAGCGCCGTCCTCAGTGACGGTAAAGTCTTTAGCGCTGAGTCCGGAAATAAATTTCCCCTGCTTGTCTTTGACCACAACGGTCTCGACGACGAGTTGCGACTTGGCAGTGAGGGTATAGGTTCCCGAGGGAGTTGCGGACGTATTCTGGCCGATCTGTTGCGCAGTTGCCTGCGCCACGGCGATTAGGAGAAGGAGAGCGATCAACAGCGTATTCATCGATCTCCAAGAAAACTTTTCCTCCCGCCTGTAATCCTTGGGGGTTGCTGTGGGGCTTGCCGTTGGAACAGAGTGGCGTATGGGCCCTTGCCCCAGGCAACTGTATGAAAACGCGCTGAAGGGTGCTGGGCTACTCTCAGCCGTCCCTGCGGGACTCAATTCCGAACCGGCTGCGTTCTCGCGCAGATTTTTCAGCCCCTGCGTCAGAACCACCGGCTTTGGTTTTGTATCAGGGCACGGCTTCAGCCGTGCCGTCAAGAACGGGGCTGACGAGGGCTTTAGCCCCTGAGCTACATCCTTCTGTTTCATCTCAGAATCTCAGGCGCAGCTGAGTTTCAAGGCTGCGCATCACGTTGGCGTTAAGCGGAAGACCGAACTGCGTGCTGTTCACGGTCGTGTTCCAGCCGGTAAAAACCGGGTGATTCAACATGTTGGTTGCTGACACCTTCAAATCTAAGTAAAACCGTCCTCTGGGACGGAAGGTACGACCGACCGAGCTGTCCAGGCTGAACTGGTCAGGACCCGTAATTGAGTTCCTAGCCGCCGTTCCCCATTGGCCCGGCAGCGGCGCACTGTAAGCGGCAGGGTTGAGATGCAACCCTGCAGGAGCGGCGGTGATGTGTGCGCCCGTAGGGTTGGGTCGAATGGTGCCGGTGTAGCCTGTTCCCGGAACGGCCGCTAAGTACACCGGCGTCTCTGGCAGGCCGCTGCCCACCACCGCGGTGCCAACGATAGTCCACTCCTTTAGCAGCCTGCCAGGCCAGCCGCCCATGAGCGTTCCGCCGCCGAGGCCTTCACCACTCGTGTATTGGGCCTGCAGGTTGAGTAAGTGACGTTGATCGAAACTGGAAAGGGAACGCTCGGCATGCAGGTTGAGCCAGTTCTGCGCGATGGACGGCGTGGTCGATGAGCTTTGCGTAGTCGTAGATGTCGTCCCCGTCGAGCCCCCACCCGATCCTCCCGAACCCTGGCCTCCCGGCGGCGCAGCAGTTTGGTTGCCGGAGAGGACATGACCTTGGCCTCCCAGGAACGCGTCATCGTCAATCGACTTCGAAAATGTGTAGAGCAGCGACGCGGTAAAGCCGCTGCGCAGCCTGCGGCGCAGCTGCACCTGCCCCGCTTGCCGCGTAGAATCGCCGCCCGAAGTTTGATAGACAAAGCCCGATGGGCAGCTGCCACAAGGATTGCTTGCTCCGATGGGGAAAGTATTGGGCAGAAACTGCTGCACCCCCCGCGTGCCCTTGACGCCGAGGTAACTCGCCGTCATCTGCAACGCCCCCGGCAGGTCGCGTTGGATCGACAATTGCCAGGTCTGGGCATAGCCGACGCGGAAGTTAGGATCAACCGCGAAGGTGTTGGCAGTAATCGATGAGCAGGGGACGAAGCCATTTGCCAGCGTGAGCCGGCAGTCTGGGCTGTTCTGCACACTCAGGCTGGTCGAGAGTGGAAACTGCTGCGCGAGCTGGAGTACCGATGTCAGGTACACCGATGTGTCGTCATAGATGCCATAGCCGGCGCGCACCACGATGGTCGATGCAGGGATAGGCCGCCAGGAAATTCCGACCCGCGGTTCGAAACCGAGCTTGTCCGGGCGGATGAGCGAACTGGGATAGTGGATACCGGTCAGCGGCCCGACGGGATCGCTGCCCAGCACGGGCTTAGCGGCGGTATAGCCGGAAAGCACGTCAAGATTCACCAGCCGTCCGTAGAGCTCTGTGATCGGCGAGCCATAATCCCAGCGCATACCGGCATTAATGGTGAGGTTAGGCAGAATGCGCCAATCGTCCGTGCCGTACAGATCGTAGACGGGCTGGCGGAAATACTTGTCCGCGTTCCCGAAGGCAACCGAACTGGTGTCCGGCACGCCCAGGAGGAAGTCTGCGAGATCAGAGCCCCCAGTCGCGACACCGTTGGATATGCCTTCGGTGGCGGCGCCGGTAAAAGTGAAAATGCCCCGTGGGTTCTGCTGGTAGTAATCGTTGTATTGCTGCTTGCGCAGATCGCCGCCGAGGGTAAAGTTGTGGCGGCCGCGATAGATGCCTACCGATCCGGAAAAGCTATCGGTACGGTTACGATTGAACGCGCTGTTTTGGTCTGTGAGACCCGCGATGCCGCTGGAAAAAGTGAGTGTGGGCGGACCCCAGTTGGATGGATCCTGGTTATTGCCGGAAACGCCGGCATCTCCGGAAATGTTCTGCCGGTTTTCAAAATAAGGCACGATGGTTGTTCTGAGCCGGCTGAAGTGATAGCCCGCAAAAAGAAAGAGACGCTGGTTGAAGCGGTGCGACCAATTGATATTAGTGTTGATACCGAGAGTGTCGGTTTTATCGACAAAGCCGAACAGACTCCCGGTGCTGCCCCTGCTGCTTTGCAAGTTGAAGGTTCCATAAAGCTCGTCTCTGCGGCCAAGTGTCTTGTCCAGACGCGACAGGAGCAAGTCCTGATGGGTGCTGTCGAGAACGGGCACCTGGTAGTTATAGAGCGAGTTGCCATTAATGTTTGGCAAGGGATAGAGCTGCAACAGTGACTGGGCCTGAGTACTGACCGGCACAACGTTCCCGGGAAACGGCAGACCGGTGGCGGGATTGTAGACGATGACCGGTTGGCCTAGCGGGTTGACCAGATTGGCAAGATCCCCCGTCCGCTCTGCGTCGGTTGGCACAAGGCCGGGATAGGTCTCGGCAGTATGGTTGCGGGTCCATTCGTAGGCCACGAAGAAGGTAGGCCCGCGCGGCAAGAGATGCGGAATCCTCAATGGTCCGCCCAGGGTAAAGATGCCGGTGATGCGATTGTATTCGGGTTTGGGTGTGTTGAGCCCGGTGAGCGAATAGGGGCGGGCATCCAGGGCCGAGTTATCGTAGATCGCGCTCAGTCCGCCCGTGTAAAGACTCCTGCTGTTATACCTCCGGTTGCCAAAGGCCTGGTCGAGCGAGAAGCGCGACGTCGCCGCATTGTTGACGCTGCCGTTCACCAGGAAGCCGTCATTTGACTGCTGGCTTGCTTCGTCCGCGGGCTTTGGTAATTCGGCGGCGTTCTCATTCGGGGCGCCAGCCGCGGCGGGGGTTTTGGGCTTGAGGCTGATGGAAGGGATCGGCGCCGGGGGAAGCTTGGTCAGCTTCGTGATCTGGTCGAGTGGAAGCAGACTCAACTCCCACTTACCCGGGGCTGTCACCGGGGAAATGGTTACGTCGGCTTGAACGGTCGAGAAGCATTGCATCGCAATCTCGATCTTTGCCGGTCCATCCGCCAGGTCAGGAAAGTCGAACAGCCCACCCTGGTCGGTGATGGCGCTGACTTTGGTTGTTCCTTGTGTAACCGTCACTGTAGCACCAGGAAGAGGCAAGCCGCCAAAGGTGACTTGGCCGTGGTACGCGGAAGCCACAGCCCGGCAGGGGAAAGCCAGCGCCGCAAAAGCGCATACCAGGTAGAGGATTCTCCGCGTTTGCAGCCCTGCCATCGCTGTCAACATGTCCCGGGTCAGTTTTCCGAAGGCTTCTCGACATGATCGATGACGATCACATCATCAGGAACCTTCGCCAGGCCCATTTTGAGCCCGAGTTGCTCTTGCATTGCGGTGTAAAGGACCGGCGGTGCATTGGGGTCATCGGCCGGAGGTGGCGCTTTCGGGCCGTTCCCTCTGAATTGCGGGAATTGTGAGTCGTCCGGGGTCCATTTCAACTGAAAATCGTATCTGTCTGTGAGACCGGTTTGATCCACCACCGGCTTGTCCATGACGACGGACTGCATCCAGTTGGCGAAATCCGCCATTCTTAGGTTGCTCACCGTCAGATCCCCAAGTCCCATGAAACGGAAGCCTGGTGGATCATTCGCCCCGGCTGTGCTTTTGGTCATCTTCGGTCCGCCGCCGGCAACACTGATCGCATAAGCAGAAAGCTCCCTCTTGTCGTGATGAAATGTCAGCTTGAAGCGATCCGCTATCAGCTTCTGCACCATCACTTGCACCTGCTTAAAGCTAGGCTGCCCTTCCGTGTCAGGCTTGGCCTCGATGTCGTAAAGATCGGTACCGAGCCAGGGTGGTGCATCGATGATCTGCGTAGCCTGAAGCCCGTACGCAAACGCGATGAGGTCATTCAGATCGGTGTTCCTGGTTGTAAAATGACCGTCTCTGAAACCAAATTCCTTGCCCGGCTTATTGGGAGCGCTCGGCTTGATAGTCGCGGCCGCGAAGCTGGGATGAGCGTTCGCGTCCATCGGCTGTTCCTTAGGTTCAGCTTTGGGAATGGTCCACTCCGTCGCGGGTGTGGCGCGCGTCAGATTTAGGGGGAGGGTATTGGGTCCTTGGCTCCAAGTCCCCGTGATCGTCTCGCCATCTGAACTCAGCTTGCCTTCATAGGTCGCGGGAAGCGTCGTGAGCGACATCTTTACCGTAGTGCCCTCCAGCGTGATCTTGGTCACTGGAACGCCGCCGCCATCTTGGTCGATGCTGTAGAGAACGGCTTTGTACCCGCCGTCATCCGCCTTCGAGATTTTCAGGACGGTGCGCAAGTCACGGCCGGCATGGAGAGCACCTTGCCACGTGTCGGCGATGTTTTGCGTCGGATTTTCTGCCTTGGCTTGGGCTCGGACGTGGACAATGTGCACCGTAGCCATGATGGCCATGCACAGCAGGAGCCTTAGAACGAAATCCAGTTTGCGTGCAGCACGGTCGCTCATGGTTCCGGAACCCTTCTTGAAGTCGGACCCGCAATTTCGGACACAAGCCAGCAACGATGGGGAAAGCTTCCTATAAGACGTTCGGAGCCAGCGAATCTGTTTGACCCGCGCGAATAATATTTTTAGCCCCGTGGTTCGCCCAACCAACGCCCCGCTCCCAGTGGAAGCACGACCCTACCGTTACTATCCGGCCTACCATTAATTCTCCGAAGGTTTCTCGACATGATCGATGACGAGGACCTCAGCCAGCGCCCTGGTGGCGTCCAGCTTGAGCCCGATCTGCTCCTGGATCGCGGTATACAAATTGGGTGGCGTGTTGCCGCTATCTGTGGGCGGAGAAGGCTTGGCTCCCATGCCTTGGAACTGCGAGTCATCGGGCGTCCAGTTGAGGTTGAAGTCGTACCGTCCCGCGAGCCCGGTTTGATCGACGACCGGGCGGTCGAGCACGTTCCTCTGCATCAGGGTGGCGAAGTCGGTCATACTTGCGTCGGAAAAAGTCATATCGCCGCCGATCCTTCCTTGGAAGCTCCACCCAAAACGCCCGTTCGGACCGGCGTCACTCTTATCAAGTTTTGGCCCGCTCCTGGCGACCGAGAGCACATAAACCGGGAGCTCCTTCTTGTCGTGATGAGAGGTGAGCGCGAAGCGCTCGGCCAGCAGCTTCTGCATCATGTCTTTCCATTGTTGGTCGTTGGGCATGCCTTCGCCGTCCGGCTCCGCGTCTATATCGTATTTCTCCGTCCCTGCCCAACCAGGGGCGCCGATGATCTGGTCGTTATGAATCTTGTAGGAGTAGGAGATAAGGTCATTGAGGCTAGTGTTGGTCGTTGTAAAATGGCGACCCCTGAAGCGAAAAAATCTGCCCGGCTGGTCCGTCTTGCTCGGCTTGATGGTCGCTACCTCGAAGCTGGGATGAGCGTTCGCGTCCATCGGTGTCAGTTTGGTTGGCGGAGGAATTGTCCACGCTATCTCGGGTGTCGCCCGCGTAAGGGTAAGCGGGACTACAGTGGACCCCTGGGTCCAGGTGCCTGTGATCGACTTGCCATCCGAACTCAGCTTGGCCTCGTAAGTGGCGGCTAGGGTCGTGAACGACATCTTCACCATGGTGCCTTCCAGTGTGACGTCGTGCACGGGAAAGCCATCGCCACTTTGATCGATGCTATAGAAGACCGCTTTGTACCCGCCGCCATCCGCCTTCGAGATCTTGACTACGGCGCGCAGGTCTCTGCCGGCATGGATTGTGCCCTGCCAGGTGTCGGCGATGCCTGGCTTCGCATTTTCAGCCGTGGCTTGTGCGTGGGCCGGGGTGATCTGTAGCAGGTTAAAGAGGACAAGCGCGGCCACACTCAATAATCCACTCATGCTGAGCAGTAGTTTACTACAGAGGTCCAGTCTGCAAGCGAACCGATCAGTCATGATTCGGATAGCCCCTCGAGAGATGTGCCCGGCGCCACGAATTATATTTGCTATTACGCTGCTCCTGTCGCCCCTGTTCCCGTTTGCAACCATTAATTGTCCGATGGCCTCGCGACATGATCGATGACCAGGCCCTCGACCTGACCTTTTTGTGATTCCAGTTTCAGCCCAAGCTGTTCCTGGATGGCCGTAAAGATCGAAGCCCCTGAAGAATCAGCTGCAGGTGTACTCCCTTGCCGGTCGCCTTCCGCTCCGTTGCCCATCGGAGCGCGGTCGTCCTCCGGCGTCCACAGGAGTGTGATGTCATACGTTCCCTTCAGTCCGGTCTTGTCGAGAACGGTGCGTTCCAGTTGCTGCGTTAACGGCGGCAGCAGGTTGGCAATTGGAATTCCTTGTGCGATCAGACGGCCTCTACCCCACATCATCATGCCTGGACGTCCGCTGGGTTTGCCGTCAGGACCTTTGATTCCGTCAGCGTACGTATCGCCTGGCTTGGCTACGTGCAGTTTGGGACCATTCTTGGCGATGACAAGTGCATACACGGGAATTTCCTTAGGTGCCCGGTGCACCTTTAGCTGGAAGCGTTCCGCCAGGACCGGCTGGAGCATGCGCAGGCGCTGCTTTTCGTCAAGCTTGTCCAAGGCAGCTAAGTCAGCGCTGCTTACTTTCGCCTCGACCCGATAAGTCTCAGAATCGAGCCAGCCAGGTGCTCCTGAAATCTCATCATCTTCGACGCCATAGGCCTGTTTGATGAGGAATTTTACGGTGACCCTCTTAGCAATCAATCCATCGGCCGTGAGTAAGAGAGTAGACCCCTCGCCGGCTTTATCCGGCTTCACCGAAGCGACCTCGAACCCAGGCAGATCAACGGTGGGCGCTAGGTTTACCTGGCCAAATACGATTGGCATACCTACGGCCATCGCCCCCGCCAATAGTAACGATAGCTTTTCGCCGACGTGCAGTTGGAACGCAACACGTTTAGCCACGATGCGGTAATCCCTTCGTAAGAGAGGACCCGCCCGGTTCGACCGCAAGCCAGCTGGGACGGAGCGGGGTTGTGTATAAGGCGCCTGCACTCTGCTCTTCGCTTGCCATTAGTTTTCCGACGGTGGCTCGACGTGATCAATGACCAGGATCTCCACCGGGACTTTTCGGGACTCCAGTTTTAGCCCAAGCTGCTCCTGGATCGCCGTGAAGATGGAAGGTGCGGAAGAATCGGGCGGCGGTGCATCGTCAGACCTCGAGCCACCGCCTTGGGCCGCCGCCGACATCGGACCGGTACGTTCATCCGGTGACCATTGCAAAGTGAAGTCATATTTGCCCGTAAGCCCAGTCTCATCCAGGATGGTGCGGCCCAGTTGCCGCGACAATGTGTGCACCAGGCTCGCGAGAGGAACCCCTTGACCTGTTAGCAACCCGTCATTTCCCAGCATCAAGCCTTCTCCCGAATGACCGTCGGGCCCTTTCAGCCCATTGGGGTAGGTATCGCCAGGCCTTGCATCGTGCAGCTTGGAACCGTTCTTCGCGATAACCAGTGCATACCCGGGAAGTTCCTTGGTTTCGCGGCGGAGCACCAACTGGAAGCGGTTCGCCAAAAGTGCCTGAAGCATATGCTGAGTCTCGAGCCAGCGCTGATCTGGACTAAGCGCCCGTAACTTTTCAATTTGAGAGCTGTCCATTTTCGCCTCGATATCGTATCTGTCGGCGTCAGCCCATTTAGGTGCTCCTGCAACTTGGAAGTCCTGGATCCCGTATGCACTCTGAATCAGCATCCGCAGCGTGGCGCCCATTGCACTTAGCCCATCGGGTCTGATCATCATCCTGACCATATCGCTGCCGGATTTGTTTGGTTTGATTGAGGCAACTTCGAACCCCTGCGTATCGGCGGCGGTGTTGTTGGCCTTCGGAGCCGTTGAGCCCGGCGTTGTGTTTTGTAGGCCAAACAGGATCGGCGCGGCGACGGTCAGTAATCCAGCGGCAACGAACAATAGTTTCTTGCTGAGGTCCAGTTTGAGCGCAACAGGCTCGCTCATGATCCGAACGATCCGGCCCTTGAGATCGGCACCGGTGACTCCGGAGATACAAGCCAGCGGCGATCCCACGCAGAATTCGCAGGTCTTCAGAATGCTCTCGGCGTAGGCCTGCGGTGGATGACCCAGCTTCAATACCTCTTCATCGCAAGCCCGTTCGCGCTCCTCTACCAGCCGCGTTCCCAACCACCAAACCAGCGGGTGAAACCAGAAGAAGGCCTCCACTACCATGTGTATCGCCGCAGCTAGATTGTCGCGACGGCGCACGTGCCATACCTCGTGAGCAACGATCGCCTCGAGGTGGGCAGGCGCAAGGTGCTGAGAAATTCCAGCCGGCCAAACCAGAGCTGGCCGAACGATGCCAAAGATGCCCGGTTCTACTGAATCCTGTGAAAACAAGAGCCTGATCGGCGTTCGCACTCCTGCAATCTGCCCCAGGCGCCGCAGCGCATCCACCTCACGTCCTTGCGATACGGACACTGCGCTGCGCATCGCCACCGAGAATCGCCGCCAGCGTCGCCACCATAGACTGACCGCCACGACAAAACCGAACAACCAAACCCCGATGAGAACGGCCTGCAACAGAGGAAGCAGATCAGCACGCGCTGCGCGTGCAACCGGCACAACGTCGGGAGCGGCAGTCCGGGTAAAAGGCTGACTGAGCCCTTCCGCGACTGAATACAATCCGCTCTGCGCGGCTACCGAATTACGCGGTCTGGCCAGATGGCCGCCGAGGCTGATCAACAGTGAAAAAGGGATGAGAAACTTTACCGATGCCGCCAGCCACAGGCGATAGCGAACGCGTGCCTGATTCTTTCGCAAAGTAAACGTCAGCATCGCGGTCACGATCGCGAAAAGCGTCGACTGCCAGAGGTGGTTGCCCACAGCCGGTGAGATTGCCGCCCATATTCCAGATAAGGACTCCATGACTTGTCCTTTCTCTATAACTTACAAATGCGCTCAATAAAGCCTGAAGTTCACCTCGACGTTCACTTCCATCGCAACCGGTTCGTCGTGGATCGGTTCGGAGGAACAAATGACATTAGTTACTGCGCTGCTCCTGTCGTGCCTGTTCCCGCTCGCCTGCTGTTAATTCTCCGACGGTGCCTCCACGTGATCAATAACCAGGACCTCCACGGGCGCTTTACGGGACTCCAGCTTCAGCCCAAGCTGTTCGCGAATCGCCGTGTAAACCGAAGGTCCGGCAGATTCTGTCGAGCCCGTGTTGTCAGGCCCTGGCTGGCCGGCATCCGCCGCAGCTCGATCTGGTGTCCATTGCAAAGTGAAGTCGTATTTGCCCGTAAGCCCAGTCTCGTCCTGAACCATGAGCCCCAGGTTCTGCGATAGAAGCCGCGCAACGGACGACATGGGAAGCCCTTGAACCGTTAGTTGACCGGGTCCCATATGCATCATGCCCGGCCCTGTATGGCCGTCGAAGCCCTTAATTCCGTTTGGGTACGTGTCTCCGGGCTTTGCTTCATGAAGTTTCGGACCACCCTTCTCAATGACCAGCGCCAATACTGGAAGTTCTCTCGTTTCCCGGTGGACCTTTAATTGGAAGCGCTCCGCTAGAAGCGGTTGAAGCATGAGCCTACGCTGATCAGGGCTGAGATCGCGCAAGGCATCGGTATCAGAGCTGCTGACTTTCGCGTCGATATCGTATCGCTCAGAGCTGAGCCATTTGGGTGCTCCAATAATCTGATTCTCGTCGACTCCATAAGCCTGTTGAATAATCATCTTTAGCGGTGCATTCTTGGCACTGAAACCGACCGGCGTGGTGCGAAGCATCGTCATATCTGTACCAGACTTGTCTGGCTTGATCGCCGCCACCTCGAACGCGGGGATCTTGGGAGCAGCGCTTACAGCCTGCGACCCAGCTTGGCTTTTGGTTTCTTGTATCGAGCCAAATAGGACCGGCCCAGCAGCTGCCATGGCTCCAGCGGCAGCTAGCAAGAGTTTCTTGCCCAGGTCCAGCTTGTTCGCAGCACGTCCACTCATGAGGGAGTAATCCTTTCGTGAGATCGGATTCCAGTCAAACTCGAACACTAGCCATCAAAGATGGAGAATGTTGTGTGTAAGACGTCGCACTCTACCGTTTTGCTCGAAGGCACGATTCTATTCATGGTGGCTCTCAAGCTGCTCTTGGATTGCCGTAAAGAGTGAGGTCCCGGAATGCGTTCAATACAGTCTGAAGTTCACCTCTATGTTCACTTGCACCGCAACCGGGTTGCCGTGGAGCATCCCCGGCTTGAATCGATACTGCTTCACTGCCTCGACCGCTTTCTGGTCCAAACCCTTTCCCAGGTGACGTACTACTTGGACACGCTGAGGGTTTCCCTCTGCGTCCACAACCAATGAAATAACGCAGACACCTTGATACCTAGCCCGCTTGGCTTCTGCAGAGTAGTCAGGGTCGACAGAGAAGATCAGCTGGGGCGCGGAAACATCGCCTCCCACGTGGTAGATTCGCGGCGCCGCTACGCTCTTGGAGGGGGCTTGCGCCGATTGCGCGCGGACGCGAGGAGTGTTCCATAGACCGAAGAGCACAGGTCCAGAAACTGCCGCAATTCCCACAGAAGCCAACAGGAGTCTTCTGCCTCGACTAAGCTTCTCTGCCAGGGTCGGGGTCATGATACGCACAATGCGTTTCTTCAGTTCGGCGCCCGTAACTCCAGAAACGCAAGCCAGCGGCGAGCCCAAGCAGAATTCGCAGGTCTTCAAAATGCTCTCCGCATAGATCGATGGCGGATTGCCCAGCTGCAAAACTTCCTCGTCGCAGGCGAGTTCGCGCTCCTCCACCAGGCGTGCTCCCATCCACCAAACCATGGGGTGAAACCAGAAGGTTGCTTCCACCGCCATATGCATCGCGGCCGCCAGATTATCGCGGCGCCGCACATGCGCCACCTCGTGCGCGAGGATGGCCCTCAGGTGCGAATCCTGAAGATGTTCGGAGATCGTCGCCGGCCATAACAAGACCGGCCGAAAGATGCCGAAGATCCCGGGCTCCAGAGCAGAGTCCCGCGACAACAGGAGCGCCATCGGCCTGCGCACTCCTCCAATTTGTTCCAGCTGCCGTAGCGCATCCACTTCGCGCCCTTGGCCCATAGGCGCCGAGCGGCGGGCCACCGCAACCACTCGCCTCCAGCGCACCGACAACAGGACGAGCACTGTAACAAAACCGCATAACCACACTGCTGCAATCAACCCCGGCAGCAGGGTGAGCATGTAAGCAGCAGTGGCCGCGTGGTCAGCCGGCGCGACCACGAAAAAGGTGAAGGGCTGGCTAAAGCCTTCCACTGCGGAAAACAATCCGCTCCGCCCACTCAGCGAAAATCGCGGACCGGCCAGACGGCCGCCGAGGCCGCTCAATAGTGAGAAAGGGACAAGAAACTTCAGCGATGCTGCCAGCCAAAGGCTATGGCGAATCCGCGCCTGGTTTTTCTTGAAGGCTAATGTCAGGATCGCGGCCAACACTGCGAACAGCGTCGACTGCCAGAGGTGGTTGGCTATTGCTGGTGCGATCGCCGCCGGCACTTCCGAAAAGTATTTCGGAATCATGACTTATCCTTTTTCTCCAGCTGCCGCAGGGCCTTTTCTGCTTCTTTTACGTCCTCCAGCGTGAGCTTGCCGGATTCAATCAGGTGCGCCATCACCGGCTGCGTGCGGCCGCCGAACAGTGCCAGCAAGTCGTCGACCAGCCTCCGTTGCGCGGCGCTGCGCGAAACCGCGGCCGCGAAAACGTGAAAGTTTCCAACCTTCTTTACCCGGCGAACGATGTTCTTCGCTTCCAGGCGATAAACGGTGGTCTGGATGGTTGTATAAGCCGGCCTGCGCTTTGCGGGAAAAGTCTCCTGAATCTCACGGATAGAGGCTTCGCCCTGGGTCCAAAGCGCCTCCATAATCTGAAATTCAAGCTTCGATAATTTCGCTTCAGGCACTTCTTCCTCCTACATACGTTTTATTATCTACTACATGTGTTTGCAGGCGTCAAGTCCCCGCTTCTTTTCTTGGAGCAAAAGATCATCGGGGTTTACTCGTTAGTACTGAACCTGGCGGAGCTAAGCAATGATGCTGGGTAGGCTAGCGTTCTCACTATGACTGTGATCTGATGATCGACAGCGTCAGGCGGCCCCCTCGCTCGAAGGTAGCTATCGGTTCATGGAGATCTCATGAAGTCCACCATGATGTCATCGCCGCTGCTGGTCAGCAGCATACTGGAGCGGGCGGGCACACTTTTCCCCGAGGTCGCAATCGTTTCCATGCAGCCTGACGGATCTCGCCACAGCTACACCTATCGAGATCTCCGCAGACGCTCCACGCAACTGGCGTCTGCTCTCCAAGGTGCGCGTATTGCCAAAGGAGATCGTGTCGCTACGCTCATGTGGAATGGACACGCTCATCTGGAAGCCTATTTCGGCGTTCCCCTCACTGGAGCCGTGTTGCATACCCTTAACCTGCGGCTGCATCCGGACGACCTCGCCTACATCGTCAATCATGCCCAGGACCGCTTTCTGATTGTGGAGGATGTACTGCTTGACCTCTTCGAGCAGATACGGCATCGAGTCCACTTCGAACGCGTCTTTGTAGTCGATCACGGCAGCGGCCGGCTTCCGGAGGGTGGTGAACCCTATGAGGATTTTCTGGCGGAGGCCAGTGGAGAGCTGAATGAAATCCACCTCGAGGAGGACGATGCGGCGGCCTTGTGCTACACCTCGGGAACCACCGGCTGTCCCAAGGGCGTGCTCTACTCGCACCGGGCAATTGCGCTGCATTCCCTGGCCATTTCTCTTCCCGACCAGCTGAACTTCAGCCGCAGTGACACCATCCTCCCTGTCGTGCCCATGTTCCACGTGAACGCATGGGGCTTTCCGTATGCCGCGGCCATGAACGGCAGCAAGCAGGTTTTGCCTGGATGCAACCTCAAGCCCGCGGCCCTACTCGACCTCTTGCAGAACGAAGAGGTAACGGTCGCCGGCGGAGTTCCTACTATTTGGATGGGTGTACTGAATACGCTCGAAAGCAATCCCGGCCGCTGGAAGTTGACCCCTGGATTACGGCTTGCTGTAGGTGGTTCTGCGGCTCCCGAGTCTCTGTTCCGCCGCTTCGACAAGCTGGGCGTGCACCTCATACAAGCGTGGGGCATGACCGAAACCACCCCCGTAGGTACGGCCGCCACTCTCAAGCCGCACATGCACGGTTGGACAGAAGATCAACGGTACGTCCAGCGCGCCAAGCAGGGATTGCCGCTGCCCTTTATCGAGACCCGCACCGTCGGCGATCAGGGCGAAGCTGCCAGAGACGGCATAAGCACGGGCGAATTGCAGGTCCGTGGGCCATGGATAGCGGGCAGTTACTACAACCTCGATCAGGCTGACAAGTGGACCCTTGATGGTTGGTTCCGCACCGGGGACGTAGGCACGATTGACTCCGAAGGCTACTTGAAAATCACCGATCGCCTGAAGGACTTAATCAAGTCCGGCGGCGAATGGATTAGCTCCGTCGATCTGGAAAATGCCCTGGTGGCGCACGAGGCGGTGAGGGAAGCAGCGGTCATCGCCGTGCCCCACAGCAAGTGGCAAGAGCGTCCATTGGCCCTCGTCATATTGAAAGATGGTTTCGTGGTCGACGGTTGCGAACTGCGCGCGTTCCTGGAGCGGCGCTTTCCCCGCTGGCACGTACCGGACGGTTTTGTATTCGTGAACGAGCTTGCCCACACCTCGACTGGGAAGCTATTGAAAAGCAAGCTACGCCAGGACTACGGGCATTACCCTGAGAAGTTCTCCTAATCTTTTAGTAGTGCGTAATCACTCAGCCTTGGCAGGCAAGTTTTTCGCCCTCGCCGGCCAGGGCCAGAGGCCAGTCGGCGGGTGATTCAACCAGGCAGTCCGGAGGGTCCGCGACCAGCGTATGCGGCGCCAGCCCATACGAGCAGCCCATACTCCACACTCCCGCGTTGCGCGCGGTTCGGATGTCCACGTCGGAATCTCCGATCAGAAGTGTCTCTTGCGCGCTTACACCCGCCTCCTGAAGCAGGGCAAGCAGCCCTTCGGGATCAGGTTTCTTGGTGGCGAAGCTGTTGCCGCCGTAAATGCGAAAAAAATAAGGGCTAAGTCCAAGAGCGTCACAGATGGCCTGCGAGGGTCCGATCGGTTTGTTGGTCAGCACCGCCATCGATCTCGCTGCGCCCCCCGGCTCCAAGCGCAGGCTGTCGAGCGATGCAAACACACCCGGGTAAACGTAAGTCTGGTCCAGCTTGTGCTCGCGATAATAATCGAGAAAGTAGGCGAGAGCAGAATCAAGAAAGGCGGCATCTGCCGGCTCGCCCAGGGAACGGCTCACCAGCCGCGCCGCGCCATCGCCGATGTAGGTGGAGATTACTGCGTCTGGCAGCGGCGGCCGGCCGAAATGGCGAAGCATCGCATTGACTGAGGCACAAAGATCGGCTCCGGAGTCGATCAGTGTGCCATCAAGGTCAAACACAAGCAGCCGAAGGGATCCGGCCGGGATGGGGCGAAAGGTCCTGAACATCTTTCTACTTTAGTCGATGCGCCCGGGAGCTTTCCTCGGCCTACTCCGGAACCCGCCAGCCGTTGATGGTCAGCATCAGCGTGGCCCGGTCCTGGGCGTCTCCCGAGGTTGCCTTGGCAAAAGCGGGAAAAGCCTTCCGTATCTCATCGGAGTTGGCCCAGCCGGGAACGTCCATCATCTTGTAGTGATAAGTCACCTGCGTGGTTTGCTGCCCATTGACGGTCGCGGGAGGGGTGAAACCGTCGATGCTGGTTACCACCCGATGCCCGTAGCAGAAGCGCGGCGGTACACGTTTGCCATAGGTGGTGAGCTCGTAGCGCTTGACATGGATATCTCTGTCTTCGAGGGACTTGAGCAGCCCCGCATCCGCCAGCGCATCGAGGCCTTTTTTCCTGGGGTCGGTGTCCCCATTGTTGGTGCTGGCTTCGTAAGGAAAACGAATCGCACTGGGGAAAAGGCAATCATCGTGGTTACCGTAATATATGTTCAGCTCGCGGGTGAAGTTCTTTGCATTGGGTTCCTTAATCCCGTTGCATCCTGCCAATAACAGCCCTAAAGTAAGCGCGCTTGTGGCGCGGTAGATCCATTTCTGTCTTGCCATATGGTGGCCTCGCAATGATAAAGAACAAAACTCGAACCCTGTTGGATGCCTAATGATAGGGTGAAGGGCGATATGGGAAAAGAAAATCCGCGAGTGGTTCTGGTCACGGGCGCCTCTTCCGGCATCGGCCTGGCCTGCGCCACCCATTTGGCTGGACGTGGCTTTCGTGTCTATGGTACGTCGCGGCGAGCGGCTGCTGGGAGCGCAGCCCCCGGCAATATAATCATGTTAACCGCCGACGTTACCGACGAACGATCGGTGGAGCAGGCGGTGGCGACAGTGCTCGGCGCCGAGGGGCGGCTGGATATTGTGGTCAATAACGCCGGAATGGGGATCGCCGGACCGGTCGAAGATACTTCGATCGAGCAAGCCAAGGCGCAATTCGAAGTCAATTTCTTCGGAGCTCTCCGGGTATGCCGCGCGGTATTGCCGGCCATGCGCAGGCAGCGCAGCGGCTACATCGTCAACATCGGTTCCATCGGTGGAATCCTCGCTATCCCTTACCAGTCGATGTACAGCGCTTCCAAGTTTGCCCTGGAAGGGCTAAGCGAAGCGCTGCGCATGGAGGTAAGGCATTTTGGCATTCGGGTAGTGATTATCGAGCCCGGCGACCACAAGACAGCCCTCACCGAAAATCGCCAGTTCAGTGAAAGCTCGGGTTCTACCGGGGCCTATAGTCCGTCTCTTGAAGCAGCATTGGCCAAGACAGCCCACGACGAGCAGAGTGGTCCCGGGCCGGAGCAGATTGCGCGCCTGCTCTATCGCATCGTGAACCAACGCCATCCTCGGCTGCGTCACACCATTGGGCCCGCCCCGCAAAGGGCCGCTGTCTGGCTCAAGCGGCTGGCGCCGTACAGCATTCTCGAGTACGCCATGCGCACCTACTACGGCCTGGGCGGCTAGATCTGTAAGCTTCGGCCTGCCCAGTGCGGACTTTTTCGGCAGCCTCCTCAGCCGTGCCATACTGGGCGAGGACTGACGAGGGCTCTCTTCTGGAGTCGACGGTTATCATTTCCGTGGTTACTTTTGGTCGAGTGGTGACCTGGCAGCGAGGGGTCGCAATGCCGGCCAAGCTCGCCTACTGAATCCGGATATCCCCTGAACCGGTTTTCGCCTTGATGGTGGGCCCGCCGCCGTTGACCGTTCCGGTGACGTGATGCTTGTCCAGGGAGCCACGCATGGTGAGCGGAAGATCCGTTTTAACCGAGCCCGAGCCGGTCTCTGCATCCAGCGTGAAACGAGCGTTGCTGCCCACTTGCAGGGTGATGTCGCCCGAACCCGTCTCCAGTTTCCATGGCGAGGTAGGCTGCCCGCTGATCTCGAGGCTGCCGGAGCCCGTGTCCGCCTTAATCGCCCCCTGGACGTTGGTCAGCTTGATGGAACCGGAGCCGGTGCTGGCGACTACGTCGCCCGCTGATCCCAGCTCGGCGCTCACTTCTCCCGAGCCGGTCTGCAGAATAGTGGAACCCATAAGGTTGGTCGCTTCAATGGATCCCGAGCCGGTGTCGAGCTTGGATCCGGCGCCCAGCTTGTCCGCGCGGATGGAGCCCGAGCCGGTGTGTCCCTGGACCGTTCCATTCAGATTGGAGAGTTGCAGGTCACCGGAACCGCTCTCGGCCGTAAGCAGGGTGTTCGCCGGGGTGGTTATCTCGTAATCGATCGAGACATGGCGCATGAAGTCATCGCTGCGTCCGCCCACGCTAATAATATTACCCGCCTGGTTAATGGGCGGATTGCTGGCGACTTTGGAAACTGCATCGTCGGACGAGCCACCCCACCAGTTATTGTTGCTTTTCACGTGGCCGACGATGTGGACTTGACCGTCCGAGCCGGGCGAGACGTGGATGTACCCGGAGCCGGTAGAGACGTGCAGCGTTACCGGACCGTTCACGGTAAGCGTGCGGTCGAAGGACCTTTCCGCGGCCAACGCAACCGCCGGGAGACACATGGACATGGCAACCAGAATGCCGGTTGCCGCTTTGCGAGATGGGTTCCATTGGGTTCGCATCGTTGCCCTCCTTGGGCTCTAGAGACGTCACGCCAGGGCTGCAAATAACAGTCTGTCCTTCGCGGAGGCACGCCGCTGCGCCGCCACAACCCCCCCGGCCCCTGTAGTTCGCCCTTGCAGTTTTAGATACGCAGAAGGATCGGAGATGGTTCCCCTCCGCCTCTCTCTGGCGACCCGCAATCCCGGTGGCCATATTGGGGCGCCCTTTGCGTCCGATGTAGGTATCCACAGCGCTGGAATCCGCACTTTCCGGCGGCGTACCCCGGCGCCAACCTCACCGGTATCATGACCTAATGAGCTCCGAATCTTTCCTCTCATGTGCGGCCGGCTCCCTGGTTCCTGCGCGCAATGGTTGAACTGATGCTCTTTCGGACGGTTTCCGTCGCCTTGCTCATTCTGGCGAACGGCTTCTTCGTGGCCGCGGAGTTTGCCCTGGTGAGCGTGCGTGAAACGCGCATCGAGCGATTGATCGCCCTGGGGCGGCCGGGAGCCCGGGCCGTACGCCGCCTGCAAGAGAACATGGAAGACTTCCTGCCCGCCGTGCAGCTGGGCGTGACCCTGTGCAGCCTGGCCTTGGGGTGGATCGGCGAGCCCGCGGTGGCCACCCTCTTCGAGCACTGGTTCAATGGCATGCCGCACGCCAAGGTCTACGCCCACCTGATGGCAGTGCCCATTGCCTTCGCCTTGATTACCTACTTCCACGTGTTACTCGGCGAGCTGGTGCCAAAATCTCTGGCCTTGCGCAAGGCAGAGATTCTGGCCGTTGCGGTGGCTGGTCCGATGGACGTCTTTATCCGCGTCACCCGCCCCGCAGTGCGGCTGATGAAGTGGTCGGCGCGCATGGTCATGCGCCTCTTCGGCATGGAAATGATGCAGGGCGGCGAAGTGCACTCCCCGGAAGAGCTGAAGCTGATTGCCACCGCCGCGCGCAGAATGGGCATGCTTCCCGCTTTCCAGGAATCCCTGATCCACCGCGCAGTCGAGCTCAACAGTGTGCCCACACGCGAAATCATGACTCCCCGGCAACGCATCTTCTCCTTGCCCAAGGACATGCTCATAGAGGACGCAAACGCGCGCGTGGTGGAAGAGCAGCACTCCCGCGTGCCGGTCTACGACCCGGCGCACGGTCCGGAGCATATCATCGGCGTGGTCTACTCCAAAGACCTTTCCCGCCTGATGCACTTTCGTATGAGCGCGCAAACCCGCTTTGCCCGCGCACCCTTCTCCGAATTGCGCCTGGGGCAGGTGATGCACGATGTTCTGGTAGTGCCGGAAACCAAGCCGGTGCTCGATCTGCTGAGCGAATTTCAGCAGCGCAGACGGCATATTGCGATCGTGGTCGATGAGTATGGGTCGACGGTTGGCCTGGTCACCGTAGAAGATGCCATTGAGCAGATTATCGGCGAGGTAGAAGACGAATTTGACACCGGCCCGCGGGCCGCTCTGCAAACCACCTCCGGCGCTGTGGTGCTTGATGGCAGCGTCAACCTGCGCGACCTGGAGACGCAGATGAACTGGCATCTCCCGCGCAGCGGCGGCGTGGAGACACTGGCCGGCTTTCTGCTTACCCGGCTGGGAAAGATCCCGACCGGTGAAGAGACTGTCGATTTTGAAGGGCGACGGTTTACGGTATTGGAAATGAGCGATCATCGCATCAGCCGGGTCCGCGTAGAACGGCTGGAAAACCAGCCGGACGATGCAGAACACGGCAGCACGCAAAACCCAGGCCTGCTGAAAGCGGACGTGGTCGCGCGAGCGCAGGCTCACCGCGAGGCCGGCAGGAAAGAGGGTTAGAGCATTTTCACTTCAAAGCTGAATAGCCGGATTAAGCGCAGTGCGGTTTTTTTTGAGGAAAAGCCGCGGGGAGCGATTGCCTTGCATACACCAGGGGTGAAGATCTCAGGCAGGTTGAATTGGTAGCGCTGCTGAAGCGATTGCTCTACATCCTGCCGGTCATCTGGTTGGTAGTGTCGATGGTGTTCCTGCTCATCCACCTGGTGCCGGGGGACCCGGTACAGCAGATGCTGGGCGAGGGCGCGACCGCGTCCGATCTCTCGGCGCTGCGCCACCAGTATGGTTTAGACGCGCCGCTGGGGCAGCAATATCTCCATTACTGGCGCGGCGTGCTCCATGGCGACCTGGGCAGGTCCTTGCGCCTCAACGATTCCGTCTCCCACCTGGTGTTAACCCGCTATCCTTACACGCTGGAGCTGACCGTGGCCGCGCTCGTGCTGGCCTTGGCGCTGGCCATTCCCGCTGGTGTGCTGGCCGCGCTTCGCCGGGCCCGCTGGCAAGACAGTTCCGTCGGTGTGGTGAGCCTGCTGGGGCTTTCCTTTCCCAGTTTCGCGCTGGGCCCGATCCTGATCTTGCTCTTCTCCATCAAGCTGGGATGGCTTCCCGTTTCCGGCGCAGGTTCGTTTCCCCACCTGGTGCTGCCCGCCATCACCATGGGCGGCAGCCTGGCCGCCATTCTTACTCGCATGGTGCGCACCGCCATGCTGGAGGAGCTAAACCAGGACTACATTCGCACTGCGCGCGCCAAAGGCCTGCCCGAGCATGTGGTCGTCTACCGCCATGCGCTGCGCAACGCCATTATCCCCGTGATGACGCTGGTGGGCCTGCAATTTGGCGCCCTGCTGGCAGGCGCAATCGTTACCGAAACCATTTTTTCCTGGCCTGGGATTGGCCGGCTCACCGTGTCGGCGATTTCCAACCGCGATTACGCCCTGGTGCAGGGCTGCATCCTGGCTGTCGGGCTGACCTACGTGCTGGTCAACCTGCTGACCGATGTGCTGTATACGGTGGCCAACCCCAGAATCCGCAGCTAGTGTCCTGAGTTAGAAGTTCGTTCGCAAAACATCGTATAAACCGCAGGTCCCTCCACTGCGCTCCCCCGGTTTTCCTGTCAAGCTTGGTGGTGTTGTCGAACTTCATGCGGCTCTCTCTACGGAGAGCCGCATACGTGGTCTTGTATGGTGCCGCGAGGTAGGAAATCCGGGTACGCTCCGGTCGGGATGACAATTTTGTTTTGAAATCGATGATTTCCCGGGATAATTGCCGTGGTGCAACAAAATTGTCATCCCGAGCAGTTGACTTGCCTGCGGCAAGTTAAGAGTGAAATGAACGCTGGAAATCGAGATTGATTCTATTGACTTTATTTTTTGTTCATTAGGAGGTTGTGATTTTTTTGATCTTTGTGGTTTTGACACACCCAACCAGAGGATTTTTCAAACCTCCCACAAAGGCGTCATCCTGAGCGAAGCGCCTCGCAGATCTATCGCTTAACAGAGGGTTTATGGCGCGCAGTCGAAGGACCCCGACGATGCTTGTTAGCCGCTGCTCTTCATAGCTTTCCGGCCACCAAAACCTAACAGAAATCAAGAAAATCACAGCCTCCGACCGGAGCGTACCGGGATTTCCTACCTCGCGGCACCATACAAGACCACGTATGCGGCTCTCCGTAGAGAGAGCCGCATGAAGTTCGACAACGCCACCAAGCTTGACAGGAAATCCGGGGGAGCGTAGTGGAGGGACCTGCGGTTTATGCGATGTTTTGCGAACGAACTTCTAACTCAGAACACTAGATCTGGACTTTCTGTGCGAAAACACCGGCGAATGCCCGTCGCACCCCGAAAAAGATGATGAACCATAAAACGGCGGCGAGCAGTCCAGGCGGCAACCCGGCAGGCTCCATGCTGATGTGGAAGAGGAGGATGTTGACAATGACCGGCCCAAGCAGGATCAGCGCCAGCGGGATGAACTGGCCGGAAAGCAGCAGCACCCCTCCTACAATCTGCACCACGAAGACGAAGTGCATGTAAAAGGTTGGGCCGAGCAGGGTCATGTATTGGCCGGCAGGGCCAGGGGGCATGGGGGCATGCAGGAAGTTGAGAAACCCGTTAAGTCCAAAGACCAAAAACAGCAGGCCCAGTAGGATACGCGCGACGAGAACGGCGATTTTCATGATTCTCTCCTTGAAATGGGCAATTGCAAAGATGCTTTAGACGGCTATGCTTCTTACCTGCTCCAGGTGGGGTTGGAGGAACTGGCCGCGGTCGACGGTTCCTGACCTCAGCTGCGCTGTGCCCCCGGCAGTAACGAATTTTACGTCCGTAATCCCGATAAATCCGAGGATAGTATGTAGATAAGGGTCGATGAAATTGAGCGCCGCGTAGGGACTTCCCGCGTCGTACACTCCACCCGTCGCCACCAGAACGGTGGCCTTCTTGCCTGAAAGCAATCCCTTAGGCCCGTCCGCCCCACCGTAAGTAAAGGTGAGTCCGCCGCGGACGACCTGGTCGATCCACAGCTTGAGCACGGAGGGAATACTGAAGTTGTGCATCGCCACGCCAATCACGTACTCGTCTGCCTGCTCGAGTTCGGCGATGCTCTCCTCGGAGTAGGCAAGCAGGGCCTTTTGCTCAGGCTGCCGGGATTCTTCCGGAGTGAAGGCCGCAGAGATCCACGCTTGATCGATGGGGTTTGGCGCGTTGGCAGCCAGATCGCGCTCAATCACCCGGCCGGTAGGGTGGCTAGCCTTCCAATTGCTGACGAATTCCCGCGTTAGTTCGCGGCTGACCGAGCTTGCCAGTGGGCTTGTACTCAGATGTAACAATGTCGCCATACGAGAATCTCCTTAACGACATACGTTGTGTATACGTCGCCTGTCGTTGAATATAAGACGACAATCGTCGTTTTCCGATTCTTTTAAATGCTGGATAGGCTCTAATAGGGGTGATGATGCCCATTTCTGACTGTCAAGTTCGCGATCCGCGGATCCGCCGTACCCGGAAGCTCCTGCAAGGAGCCCTGGAAACTCTTATGCGGACCAAGAGCTTCGACGAGATCTCGGTGCAGGACATTACGGAGGCAGCCACCGTAAACCGGGCCACCTTCTACGACCACTACACGGACAAGTACGCGCTGCTGGATGCGCTGGTGGCGGGTGGTTTTCATGAAATGCTCTATGAGCGCCATCTGCGCTACGAAACCGGTTGTCCCGCTGCCCTGAGCGCCATCATCCAGGCCACCTGCGATTTCCTTACCCAAGCTCACTCCACGGGAGCTTGCGAGCGTCAAAACCCCTTTGAGCCGCTGATGGACGCCGCCATTGTGGCCGCCATCCGGCGCCTGCTGATGGAAGGCCTCGAACGAAAGCAGCGCGCACCAGCCGCATCGCCCGGGGAGCCGTCAGCTCCTCACCCTGAAATGGTTGCATCGACAGCCAGTTGGGCAATCACCGGTGGGGTGAAACAGTGGCTGTCTCAGGCGGACCGTCCCCCGGTCGAGAGCTTTGTCCCCCAGCTCCTGGGGCTCATTCTTCCCCTCCTCGATGGCGCAGCTAGGGAAGATTCACCAGTTGCGGCTGCAGCGAACCTGCATCAATGGTCACCAGCGCCAGCGAAATAGGCAGTGAGAAGCGGCGCGGTCCGGCGCTCCCGGGGTTGAGGTAAAGAACCCCCTTGCGCCACTCGATCAGCGGCCGGTGCGAGTGACCGCTGATGACCGCTGAGAAGCCCGCTGCAGCGGGATCGAGATCGAGCGCGTGCCGGTCGTGCAGCATATAAAAGGTGTGGCCGTGCAGGCTGACCACTTCGGTCGCGGGCAGGTAGGAGCAAGGTCCGTGCACATCGATATTGCCGCTGATGGCCGTAACCGGGGCCAGCTCGCGCAGCGTATCCAGTATCTGCGGGTCGCCCACATCTCCAGCATGGAGGATGTGCTCGACACCGCGCAGAGCCGCGATGGCCTCCGGTCGCAGCAAGCCGTGCGTATCCGAAATGACCCCGATCATAACGCGTTTTTGCTAATACTATGCTCCAGTGGGATCAGCTATGTGCGGCCGTTCTTTGGCGGAACGGCCGCGTCAAGTTCAGTTTCCTGGTCTACATCATTAGCAAAAATGCTATAGCCCGATCAACAGCCGGGTGCGCGGGTCGAGATAATCGCGCAGCGCGTCGCCGATAAAGTTGAATGACAGCACGCAAAGCATGACGGCGATCGCCGGGAAGACGACCATGTGCGGCGAATCAAACAAGTGGGAGCGCGCGTCGTTGAGCATCCCGCCCCAGCTGGCTGCCGGCGGCGGCAGCCCCAAACCCAGAAAGCTGAGCGTGGCTTCGGCCAGAACCGCACCCGCCATGCCGATGGCCGCCTGCACAATGATGGGTTGAAGGATATTGGGCAGGATGTGGCGGGTAAAGATGCGCAGGTCGGAGGCGCCGAGCGCGCGCGCCGCCTCCACAAACTCCCGCTCTTTGACCGCGAGCACCTGGGCCCGCACTAGCCGCGCGTAGCCCACCCATCCCCCGATGGCCAGGGCGAGGACCAGGTTAAGCAGGCCGGGGCCCAGAAAAGCCACGAAGGCGATGGCTAGAAGAATGCCGGGGAAGGAGAGAAAGGCATTCATTACAAAGACGTTGAGCAGTGTATCCACCCGGCCGCCGTAAAAGCCCGCGAGGCCGCCGAGTACCAGCCCCAGCGAAAGGGAAAGACCAACGACACTGACGGCGACCATCAGCGACAGGCGCGCACCAGAGAGAATGCGGGAGAAGATGTCGCGGCCGAGTTCGTCGGTGCCGAACCAGTGGGCATGCGAAGGCGGCGCCAAGCGGTGATAAAGGTCGATGGCGGCGGGATCGTACGGCGTGATGACGGGCGCCAGCACGGCAATAGCGACGAAGAGCACAAGCAGGAAGATGCCAATAACTCCCAGCGGCTGGTGGCGGAGGGTGCGAGCGAAGGCCATCGTTGGTCATGATCGCATATCGGGCTGGTGACCATGGTGTAATCAGCCCGCATACTATCCGGCTCTTGATGGGTTGAATAGGATGGGGAGAACGCAATGCGCAAACGACAATGGTTTTCGGCGATGGTGCTGGCGGGAACAATGGCGGCGGTACCTGTCTTGGGACCGCAAGCGACGGCTCAGCAACCGGCCGAGCAGCAGCTAATGGAACTGGTCAATGCGGATCGTGCCCAGCAAGGATTGCCTCCGTTAAAGTGGGACCCCGCGCTGGCCCAGGCCGCAGCCCAACATGCGCAGCTCATGGCGCAGCAGCCCGCGCTTTCCCATCAATATCCCGGCGAGCCAGATTTGGACGCGCGCGCAGGCGCTGCAGGCGCGCATTTTCGCGCGATCGCTGAGAACGTCGCCTTGGCGCCCAGCCCTCAGGCGCTGAACCAGGAGTGGATGCACTCGCCTCTTCATCGGGCCAACATCCTCGATCCGCGCATGGACACGATTGGCGTGGGCCTCGTAAGGCGGGGAGAGAACTACTACGCAGTGGAGGACTTTGCCTCCACTGTGGCCGATCTTGGACCGCAGCAGATTGAGCAGAAGATCGGTCAACTGCTGCAGCAGCGTGGCCTCCAGCCGGCGGGGCTGACCCAGGAAGCCCGCCAGACCTGCGAGATGGATCATGGCTCGGCCGGGGGGCCGAAACCCTGGTTCATCATGCGCTGGGAAGGAACGGATTTGGGCCGCTTGCCGGACGTGCTGGAGCAGAAAATCTCCACTGGCAAGTATCACAAGGCCGCGGTAGGAGCCTGCGGCAACCCAGGCCAGGGCTTCACCACCTACAAGATAGCGGTACTGCTCTACCAGTGATTAGGGGAGGAGACCGGTATGCGCATCACCTCGAAGGGCCGGGTTACCATCCCCGCTGCGATCCGCAAACAGGCGGGTCTGCTTCCGCACACCGAGGTCAATTTCGAATTCGACGGCAACGCTGTACGGATTGTTCGCGCCAGCCGTAGCGACCATAGCCCAGGTTGCCGGCTAATCGCGCACTTGCGAGGACGCGGAGAGATGCGATCATCGCTCTGACTCGTGGTAGGTAGGTCGCTGCGATCCTGATCGGATTTCCTTGCCCGGTTAGGCTGACTTTTTGTTTCATCCCTGTCAACACCATTCCGCACTGCTCTGGATGGAAAGCCAAAACCGTTTTAACCTCGCCAATGAGCGTATTGCCTGCCGGGGTAAGCAAAGCTGAGCCCTAAGCAACTGAACCATCGAAAGCGGGGAAGCGATGACCGACGTAGTCATCATTGGTGCGGGCTTGGCGGGTCTCAGTTGTGGGTTGTCGCTTGAAGCCGAGGGTCTTTCCGTAACCCTGCTGGAGGCAAGTGACGCACCGGGCGGCCGGGTGCGCACCGATGTGGTGGAAGGCTTTCGCCTTGATCGCGGCTTCCAGGTATTGCTGACGGCCTATCCGGACGCCAAGCGCTTGCTGGATTACGACGCCTTGCAATTGAAAAAATTCGCGCCCGGCGCGCTGGTGTGGCACGGCGGCAAGTTCCATCGCTTCGCCGATCCCTTCCGCAACCCCATGGGCGCGGCCAGGTTCCTCTTTGACTCTGTCGTGCCGCTGGCAGACAAACTGCAGGTGGCGAAACTGCGCGCGCGGGTGCAGCGAGGCACGTGCGCAGAGATCTTTGCCCGTACGGAGAGAACCACACGCGATTATCTGCAGGCAGTTCCATTCAGTGCCCACATCCTCGAGCGTTTCTTTGAGCCGTTCTTTGCCGGCGTCTTTTTGGACCGGGAGCTGGTGACCTCCAGCCGTTTCTTCGAATTTCTCTTTCGTATGTTTTCCGGCGGAGACACGGCCGTTCCGGCGGCTGGTATGCAACAGATACCGTTGCAGTTAGCGGCGATGCTGCGGACCGGCACTCTGCTCACCGGCGCCCGGGTGAGCAAGGTGACGCGAAGCGCGCGAACATTTCAACTGGAAATTGAGGGCAAGGACAGGCAGGAGGCGCGCGCCGTGGTGCTCGCGGTTGCGGGCAACGAGGGCAACCGGCTGCTCGGCGGAGTGGGCGGCTGGAGCATCCCCGAAGTCCGCGCCTGGAATAAGACCACGGCGTTTTGTTATGCCGTACAGCAGGCGCCGATGGATGAGCCCATTATCCTGCTCAACGGGGAAGGCCGCGCCGCCGGCCCTGTGAATAACGTCGCGGTGATGAGTGCAGTCTCCTCTCAATATGCACCCCCAGGAGCGCACCTGGTGATTGCCAGTGTGGTGGGCGAAGCGCCGGCAGAGGACGCGGCGCTGGTGCGCCTGGACCAGGCAGTCCGGCTACAAATAGAGAAGTGGTTTGGCCCGGTCGTGAATTCATGGAGGATGCTTGGCGCCTACACGCTGGCCCGCGCACTGCCCCTGCAGCGCCACGCCGAGTGGGAGCAGGCTCCGGTACGGATAGTCGGCACGGGGGGCGTCTATATGTGTGGCGACTACCGTGAAACTGCCTCGATCCAGGGAGCACTGGCCTCCGGAAGGCGTGCCGCGGAAGCTGTGATCAGGGATTTGCAAACGTTTTAGGAGGGCAATGAGCTCGCTTTGACGCGAGGGATTGAGTTTGCGGTAAAATCACGACAGTCGCGCATTTGCCCGCCTGGTCACTCCTCAGTAGCTCAATGGCAGAGCATTCGGCTGTTAACCGAAGGGTTGTAGGTTCGAGTCCTACCTGAGGAGCCAAATAAAATCAACAACTTAGCTTGTGGTTAGACTGTGTGGTCAACCCGATTGTGCCAATTTTTGTGCCCACCATCGAAACTGTGCAACAGGTTGATTACCTTTAAGGACACCTAAAACCTAACCAAGACCTCGCTGCTGCGCATCTATGTTTGTGTTAGGGTTTCGTTGAGAGTCGTATGCCTAAATTACGCCAATCCGCAAATGCGCCGGCTGAGCGAGAGCTGACTCAAGCAGTTCGTCGTGTCTATGAGCACTTCGGGACTGATCTCAATTCTTTTTTCCGGCACGTGCAGGAACAAACGGGTGGTTCCACCGAAAAGCCTGAGAAATCTGCGGGCTCCGAAGCCCAAGCCGACAGTGTCGACAAACCCAGTACCTAATCCGGACTTTCGGCCGAATACTGCGCGCAGCGTATATCTTTCTGGACCGATTGGGCAGGAGACGCTCGACCGGTTGACACCGGAAATACTCAGGCTGCAAGCCTCGCGCCGGGACCCAATCACTCTTGTGATTGATAGCCCCGGGGGACAAGTGCGAGCGGCAATGGCCCTTATTGATCTACTCAGGGCCACCAACCAAGACGGCGCTCCGCGTTGTCGCATAATCACGCTCGTGACCGGCGTAGCCGCGAGTTCCGCTGCCGATCTCCTTGCCACGGGCGATTATGCTTTGGCTTATTCGCGGTCCCTGGTGCTCTGCCACGGCGTCAGGCAAGGAGCGGATACAATAACGCGCGACAAGGCCGCGGATCTTGCGAAAAGCTTGGCGAGTTCAGACGAATCAAGGGCGCTTAGACTGGCCAACGGCTGTATCCAGCGCTTTGTCTTTCGGTTTCTTTTGTTACGTGCGCAATTTCCGGAAATTCGTGAGCGAGAAGGTAAACCTGATTTTGCCGATCAGAATTGTTTTGCTAGCGCTCTGCAGGACCGGATTTCGAAGAGCCTTCATCCGCTCATTGGGGATTCTCTTAAGCAAAGCGAGGACAGCGAGGCCCTAGACTCATATGTGTCCAACGCGATCGTCAGCAGCCCGGCAGATATAGCTTCGATGTCTACGCTTGAACTTGATGCCCTGATGCTAAAAGCAATCTTAGATCACAGGGTAGGTGAGCTTAAAGATCCTCTATGGTCGTTCAGGGTGCACGGCCTAAGGGGTATTGAAGAGCAATTCCTGCTACTGGTCGACAAATACGACAGTCATCATTCGAACATGATTCGCTCGATGTGCGACCGCTGGGGTGAAGGCTTCCTGACAGTCGAAGAACAGACGGCACTTGCATTGCAAAACGAAGATCAGAGATCTGAATGGCTGTACACGACAGTACAAGAACGCTTAAAGCCACTATGGTTTTTCTTCGTTTCGATTTGTCGCCTTCTACACAAAGACGAATACTGGCTTACGTCCGAAGACGCCTACTGGCTGGGCCTGATTGACGAAATCATTGGGCGGCCAGACCTAGCGAATGCCAGAATGCTCGTCGAATATGCGCCTTAGAGATCTACGGAAGAGATCGCTGGTCGATCTAATGCCGCGTCAGGACGGGAAGTTTATTGGGTCCCCCCGGATAGCCGCCGTTTTCTAAGGCAAACTTCGTGTCCCGTCCCCGAGTTCTCCCTCATCCCCGAGTCTTGGCGGCAGATTTTGGACTATGCAATAGCGAAGGTATCAGCTCTGGAAGTAAGACTAATGAACACTATGTTTAAACCTTCCGACCAAACCTGGGCGTGGTTCTTCGTAAGCACTGGTGCGGGATTGGTCCTGTTCTTCAAGCATTTCGGGATAGACGTAAGCGTCATTTTCTGGCCGCCTTGTGTGATGGCCTCTTAGGGATCAAGCTCGCTTTGTGGTGGCCGGTTGGCCGCGGGTGGCTTGGATGGCAGACGCTGTGGAGCATGTTGAGGGTGGATCGGAGCGGCGACGCTACTGGACGGTGGATGAGAAGCGACGGATCGTGGAGCAGACATTATCGTCTGGCTTATCGGTTGCGTCGCTGGCTCGGCAGCATGGGGTGAACGCGAACCAGGTGTTCTACTGGCGAAAGCTTTACCACGCTGGGCAGTTGGGCGGTGGTGAGCGATCCACGGAGTCAAGCGTGCGTCTGCTGCCGGTCTCAGTAGCTAACGACGAGTCATGCGCAGTAGAGCCAGAGCAGGGCGAGAGCTCAGCGTCTAGTGTGTCGATGAACATCGAGATTCCGGGCCGAGCGCTAGTAACTCTGCAAGGCGCAGTGGATGCCGACATGGTCCGCGCTGTCCCTGAGAGTCTCCGCGGATGATCCCCGCCAACACGCAGATCTGGCTTGTGGCCGGAGTGACGGATATGCGCCGCGGGTTCACAAGTTTGAGCGGCCTGGTGCAGAGCGCGTTGGAGAAGAGTCCTCTGTCGGGGCAAGTGTTCATCTTTCGGGGCCGCCGAGGCGA
>CAWGDH010000012.1:0-204889 GCA_963821215.1 uncultured Acidobacteriaceae bacterium
GAATCACCTAATTGGGTGACGGCTTCTCGACGTGATCGATCACCATCACATCCACAGGAGCTTTCTTCGATTCCAGCTTCAGTCCCAACTGTTGCTGCATCGCGGTGAAAATGTCCGGGGGTGCGTCCGCACCGTCCGCGGGCGGAGGACCCGGAGGCATAGCTCCGGACTGGGATGCATCGGGCGTCCACTTCAGGACAAAGTTGTACCGCGTGGAGCCGAGCCCAGTCTGATCGACAACCGGCAACGCGACGGCATCGTTCAGGACAAAGCTGATGAATTCCACGATGGTGGAGTTGATGACGCGCATTCCTCCCCTGGGTCCACCACCATAGCCAGGGTTGCCATTCGGATTGGTGTCGTTCACGGTAAGCTTCGGGCCGCCTTTGGCCACGGTGACCGCGTACACGGGGAGCTCGAGTTTCTCGTGATGGAACGTAAGCTGAAAACGATCGGCCAACAGCTTCTGCACCATCACCCTCATTTGCTTCAGGCTCGGCTGACCCTCGATGTCGGGCTTGGCCTTCAGATCATACTTATCGGTGTCCAGCCAGGCTGGTCCTTTCGTGATCTGCCGGGGAGAAACTTCATACGCGAACTTGATGAGGTAGGCGAGAGACACATCGTTGGCGATGAGCTCGCCGCTGCCGGTGGGATGGATGGTAAAGTGCGTTCCCTCCTGGGTCGGCTTGATCGTGGCTACTTCAAATGTCGGATTGGCATCCTCTGGTATCCGCTTCGGAGGAGGAGGTGGTGGGGGAATTTCCCATGCCGTCTCCGGCGTGGCGTGCACCAGGATCAAAGGAAGCGGCTGCAGTCCCTGCGTCCAGGTACCGGTCATCGTTTTGCCGTCGTCGCTCAGCTTTCCCTCGAACGTTCCGCCGATCATCTCGACCGACATCTTGATGTTTGATTCGTGTTGGGTGACCGAACTGACCGGGAACGGCTGCGCGCCTTGATCGATGCTGTACATCTTCGCGGTCCAGCTATCTTTGTCACCTTTGGAGATGGTGAAGATTACGCGCAGGTCCTGCCCGGCCTTCAACGTCCCCTGCCAGTTACCGGAAAGATCCTGCGCCAGTGCGCCCGTTCCAAACATAGCGACCAGCACAACGGCCCACAGCAGCGGCCTTCTCATGGAATGTCCTCCGATGAACGCAGTTTTAGGGGCAAACCTTACGCGGAGCAGTGTACCGTCTTTTCATGGATGCCGGGAGATGCGGACATGGGGGATGCGGGATGTCCCGCATCCCCTCGATGAGGGTCAAGTAAACGGCGCAACTTACCTGAAACCCGTTTTTCGGGAAAACTTCAGCCAGTCACGCGGAAGCAATCCATTCTAATTACCTTGTATTGAAGGGTCAGACGAAGTAATCACCGGTTGAACAAGCTTATTGCGCGGTGCGGATGGTGTCACCGGATCTCCTGTCTATAGGAATGGGCATCATGCGTTAGACTGCGAGCATGCTTCGTTCCGCAGGTATCGTCGCTCTTACTCTGTCTCTGTTACCCGTTCTGCAAGCGCAGACAAGCCCGTTCGCCGGCCGGTGGGATTTCAACATTACGCAATCGAACGGCAAACAGGCTGCCGTCTGGCTCGGCATTCAGGAGAAAGGAGGCGGCCTCGATATCTGGTATCAGCCTACCGGTGGCCACGTCTTCCAGGTTCCGGATTATCACGTGAGCGGTTCTCATCTCACGCTCAATATCAAGCCAGACTCATCGATCGAGCTGGATGCGATGGATGGCAAGCTTGCCGGATCCCTGAAACACGGCGGCGACAGCATAGAACTCACCGGTGTGCCGGCTCCTGCGTTGCAAGGCCAGGAACCGAAGGCTTGGACCAAGCCGATAAAGCTCTTCGATGGTAAGGATCTGAGCGGTTGGACTCCCATCGGCGACACAGCGAATAGTCACTGGGTGGTTCAGGACGGCGATCTCCTCAATGAGAAGCGCGGTGCCAACCTGAAGAGCGACGAAAAATTCACCGACTTTAAGCTTCACTTCGAAGTGAACTGCCCCGACGATGCCAACAGCGGCTTCTATCTTCGCGGACGGTATGAAGTCCAGCTCGAATATGAAAAGACAGGAACCGAGCCGCCAGAGCGCGCTATGGGATCGATCTACGGACGCCTTGCGCCCAGCCCCATGCTGCCCCGCAAACCTGGCGAATGGGAATCATTTGACGTCACCCTGGTGGGAAGAACCGTAACGGTTGTTCGTGACGGCACGTTGACCATCGACCACAAAGAAATTGACGGGATCACCGGCGGTGCGCTCGATGCCAACGAAGGCGAGCCCGGATCCTTCTACATCCAGGGCGACCACACCGGCGGCCTCAAATTTCGCAACATCACCGTTTCCGTACCGAAGCGATGATCTTTGAAGGGACAGGCACCGCGGGCAGGAAGTCAGAGCGATTCGGGACGATTTGAGCGATTCGGGACAAAAATACCCCCAATTCGGTGCCGATCAGGCAGAACGTAGCTTAAGGCCGCTTAACGATCCCGTCAGTAGAAAATGTCCACGGAGGACCTAACCCGGGGACGGTCACTTCGTTTCGGGGCGCGTGGGTGACGAAAAGTATCCGATGAACTAAGCGCGCCAGGTTACGCCGCCAGAGGAACCAGACCAGACATCACGATCATCTCGCCATTCGTCAGAAGGCGAATGCCCTCAACAATCGCGGTTGCTCCGACGATTCTGTCCTCCGCATCGTTTGGGTAGGAACCGTGCAACCTGAACAGCAACCGATTGGACACCAAAAAGAGGTGCGTTGCGGTGCTATAATTGGTGTAAAAGGGGAAGATATGAGAGCATCAGTAACACTCGATGACGACCTGCTGAAGACTGCGCACGAGTACACCGGGATGACGGAAAGGGCGGAACTGCTTCGCGAAGCTCTGAAGTCGATCATTGCGCGGGAGGCCGGACGCAGGCTTCTGGCTCTTGCCGGGACTGCTCCGAATATCAAAGATGTGCGCAGGCGGCGAGTGGATGAACCATGATCCTCGTCGACACTTCCATCTGGGTTGAAATCTTCCGGAGGGGAAGATTCAAAACAGAGCTGGCAACGTTAATCGGGAATGATCAGCTCTGCACCCATCCGTTCGTGCTCGCGGAATTAGCCTGCGGCTCTCTCCCAGCCCGGGAGCGAGCACTCCTTGAACTCGACAAACTCATCGCGCTACCAACCATAAGCACGGCGGACGTGCGATACATGATCGAAACTCGGGGCTTGTTTTCCAAAGGCATCGGCTTCATCGATGCTCAACTCATTGCCTCGTGCCTCGCCACGCACGGCACGCAGATCTGGACCATCGATCGGCCTCTCGGCAGAGTCGCGGAATCGCTCGGCCTTCGCGCAACCCCCTCGTAAAATCCCGGGGACGGTCACCTCGTTTCGGGACGCGTGGGGGACGAAAGTATCCGATGAATCAAGCGCCAGGTTACGCTGCCAGAGGAACCAGACCACAAGTTTCCGTGACAGACGAAAGCGGCACTTTGAAAAAAGCGCAAGTCAGGCGACGCGAATGCCGGGTGCCCCACATCTCGCTCGTTTTTCGCGAGATGTGGGATTCCACCGATGCTAACCGTTAAGTGCATCGGATGAATCGAGAGTCAGAGGGAAAGAGCAGCGGAATCCCATATCTCGCGAAAACGAGCGAGATGCCCGGATTTCCTGTACGCAGCACCAGACACAGCCACGTGTGCGGCTTTCCTCGAGGAAAGCCGCACCGAGTTGATCAACGCCAACAAACTTCACAGGAAATCCGGGGATGTGGGCACCCGGCATTCGTTACGGACCAGGCCATGAGAAATGCAAGCTAGGCCGTCAGGTGATTCGGGACAGGTGATTCGGGACGAAGTAACCCCCAGTCGTCGAGCCCCTCGACGTCCTCTCTTTACGTGTACGCCTTCTCTCCGCCGACCTGCGAATCCCAATACGTCGTGGGATCGGTGAAGAACTCACCCTGCCTGCAGAGGTTGCGCATCGCTTCTTCATTGACTTTGATGCCCATGCCCGGCCCCGTCGGAACGGGGATGTAACCATTAACCACAAGGTCCCCTTTGTCGCATAACTCTTTGTGCCAGGCTGGCTGCGGCTGGTGCCATTCCATGGCGAGGAAGTTTTCGCAGGCGGCTATCGCGTGCGCGCCGCACGCGTAGCCGATCGGCGTAGCGTTGCTGTGGACCATCATCCCCACCGAATACTTGGCCGCCATGTCGGAAGTCTTCTTCAATTCCAGACAGCCGCCGATCACAAGGTGATCCGGGTGGATGTAGTCGACTCCACGCACCTGGCAAAGCGGCTCCAGCGATTCCACCAGGTAGGCGTCTTCGCCGGTTAAGGTGGACACCTTGACCGAATCGGTGATGAGTTTCCACTCCTGTACCCGGAACCACGGGACCATGTCTTCCAAAGTCGAGGGATTGACCCTCTCCAGCGCATTCGCCAGCTTGATGCAACTTTTCACGGTGAGGTGCCCGAAATGGTCGTGACCCATGGGAACGTCACCAGCGTCGCCCATGGCTTCCTTAATCGCAGCGACGTGGTCGGCTACCAGTTCACATCCCTTGTCGCTGACCTCTAATCCCTCATAGTAGTTCTCGGGGGGGACACCCCCCGGCTCCCCGTAATAGTCCTTCGGAGCATAGATCGTGCCCGGCTTGCCTCGCAGGATGGGAGCTACGGGCAGGTCGTATTTGAGCATCGTAAACCCCGAGGCGACTCTCTCCTTATAATCGGCGGCGATGTCTGCGATGGAGTTCGACTTCGGGTCGCCCTCGCTGTACATGCGGATCTTGTCGCGGAATTTCCCGCCAAGCATCTGGTAGATCGGCACGCCATAAGCGTGGCCGGCCAGATCCCACAACGCGTTCTCAATCGCGTTCACGCCGCTCCCCTGACGGTTATATCCGCCATGCATCTTGATCTTGCGGAAGATTCTGTCGACGTTGCAGGGATTCTCGCCCAGTAGTCGGCCCTTATGCATCAGCACGTAGTTCGGCTGGGGGCCGTCCCCGATCGTCTGGCCGTAACCCGAGATTCCCTGATTGGTATCGATTCGGACGACGATCGTGCCCCCAGAGGCCGCTCCCGCTCCGGGAGTCGCAGGAGGCATCTCTCGTCTAGGTGGCCCGCTATGCATGGGCCCGCCGAGGCCCAGGCCCGGGCCGCCCGCGCTGCTCGGGCCGCCATTGCCCTCCTGGACCGCCTTGCCTCCTGGCCCTCTCAGAACGGCGATGCGCATGTCCGTGATCTTCAAATCCGACGGAATTGAATTCCGGTTGACATTCTGGGGATACGCTTCCAGGTCGGCCCAGAGGCCGAGCCCCGCGGCTGCCGCGCCCATCCCCAGAAACGAACGCCGCCCAATTTTGTTCCCTTTTGCAGACATTACTCTCCTTTTCGTCACCAAGACCGACTCGCGTCTGGAACCGGTTCATTGTATTCGAAGTTATGTCTACGAGCTAAATTTCGAAGCAGATGCTCGGCCGCCCGGATCGTTGCCGAACCCTCTCATCCGCCGAGTCGGGCGCAACCAGCACTCGCATTGAACCGCGAATCGTCAAGTCTTGCGCGAAAGCGATTCCGCTAAGCGGCGCATCAGCGGATGCTGACCGGGTCTCTAAGTTCGCCGGGAAATTAACCGAATCCACCCTAACTCGCATCTATATCTGTAGCAAATCAATGACCGGTAGCGTGGAGCGTAACGGATATTGCTCGCTGCGAGGAAGGCGCATTTCGCCGATCGGGCCCTGACGGCAACAGGGGACCGTCAGCAGCCGGCAAGTATGGGTCCCCTAAATATCTTAGGGGGGCGGGAAAAATAAAAATTTGGACATCTTCGTGAAACAAAGGACTTAGCAGCCACCCCGAGAGAAGCCAGGACGGGGAACACCCCGTTCCTGAAGCCAAACCGCAACCCAGGGCCGTCGCCCTAGGTACGCCCCAAGGGGCAGATCAATCGATCTTTCTCATCTCGAAACGGGAGAGACTGGATTGTCACTCATGCAGTGCGTCGGTTTCCCAGCGCATTTCATAAGGCCAATCCAGTCTGCCTTCCTCGAACACCGGGCGGAACAACTGCGCTTTACCAACGCCCGTCGCCGAACCCTCTCATCGCCGAGTCGGGCGCAACCAACACTCGCATTGAACCGCGAATCGTCAAGTCTTGCGCGAAAGCGATTCCGCTAAGCCCACAATACGGTCATGAAACGGGCTTTTCTTATCCCGCCGAATCTTCTTGACGAGACGTTCATCGGCAGTGACAAATCGGCAGCCGTTCTCAACCGCCAAAGCCAGGTAGAGGCAATCGTAAGCCGGATGGTCCAACTCAATCGCCAGCCGTGTTGCGGACTCCATGAGCGCCCGGGACGGGACCAACTCAATCTCCGCGCTCTGAAGCAGGCGAGCCGCGATAAGCGCCTCGTCGTTGCTGAGTTCTTTCCTCTGGGCCTTCTTCCACAGGATGTTGGCGCATTCAGCGACAATCAGGTCGGGAGCCATCAGTCTCGCCTTCTGTCGCAATGCCAGTGCCAAGTCCGTGCCGTCCTCCTCGACTACCCATTTGATGGCGATACTGGCGTCGATGACCAGGGTGTTCAACGCTCCGTTCGCCCTTCGCGCTGAAGAACCTCAGACGGCGTTTGACGTCGCCCTCTGGTCAGCTTACGGAGATCGGCTGCCAGCCGATCAAAGGATGATTCAACCTCGGTCGCCAGAGACTGACGAAGGATCTCGCGATGCTCGGCTTCGGTGGAGCGCCCATGGCGTGCAGCCCGGCGCTTCAGACGGGCAATGAGATCGTCATCAAGATTACGCACATGCAGATTTCCGGCCATCTGTCCTCCATGAGATCATTGAGATCAATGATCTCAAAAGATCGGGGCACGGTCAAAAACGGAGGGAATCATTTGGGTCATTACACCGGCCCGGCCGCTGCTTTATATTTGAGTTCCCTATTCTGAACAAAACTGCTGCGGAGCTGAAGATGAACCGCTGTTTTGCCCTGTACCGGGCCGGATTGGCTTGCCTGTCTCTTTCTGTCTTTACCTTGATCGGTTGCGGGTCTTCCGCCGGGTTTGCGCCGCCCGGGGCTGAAAATAGCTCGAATACGGTGACCCCTATTCATCATGTGGTGATTGTGATCGGCGAAAACCGCAGTTTCGACAATCTTTTCGCCACCTATCAACCGCCGCCGGCCCAGGGCCAGACCGTATTCAATTTGCTGTCGGAAGGCATTGTCAATCCAGACGGCAGCCCCGGACCCAATTTTCAGCAGGCCGCGCAGAAGGAAGCGATAGACACTCCCGCGGACGAATTCATGCTCAGCCCCCCGCAGACCGGCTCATTTACCACACTGCCCCAGCCCAGCATGGGCCTGAACCTGCTGTTAACGCCCTACAGCTTCGAGTACGGAATACTGTCGGAGCCTGGCCTTTCACAGCAAGACCAGTACCTGTTGCATCAGGGAGGATTCCTCGGGCGCTTCTCGCCCGACCCGCGTTTGAGCGCAGCAACCAACAATGGGCCTTACAACATAACCAGTTTCAGTTACGATTTCAATCTTCTCAACTACCAACCGGGCTATCGCAAGCTGAACACCAAAGACAACACTGGCGATCCGATGCACCGCTTCTATCAGAATTGGCAACAGTCGGATTGCGCTCTAGCGCACGCAACAAAAAATAACCCCAGCGGCTGCCTGCATGATCTCTATACCTGGGTTGCCGTCACCGTAGGCTGGGGCACATTAGACACTCCGCCGCCCGCAAGCTTTGGCCAGGACACCACCTTCCAGGGTGGAACCGCGATGGGTTTTTACAATATGGCGAACGGCGATCTGCCCTACATGAAATCCCTCGCCGATCAGTACGCCCTGAGCGATAACTACCATCAGTTCATGTTTGGCGGCACGGGTCCAAACTCCATTACCACGGGCACGGCCGCACCGCTCATCTACTCCGACGCAAATGGCAATCCTGCAACCCCGCCCGCGGATCAAATAGAAAATCCCAACGCCTACAACGACAAGGGCTATTATCCCAACAACAACAACTGGTATTGGAACGATGGCTTTTGGATCGCCAATACCGGCAATGCCAGCAATGGTTCCTATTCCAACTGCGCAGACGCAACGCAGCCGGGTGTTGCCGCCATTACGGATTACCTGAATTCGCTGCCGTATAAGCCCTTCAATGGCGGTAACTGCCAGGCCGGCTACTACTACCTTCTCAACAACCAGCTGCCATCCTATTCGCGCTATGGTGGGGGACAGTCACCCGGCTATCTCAGTCATACCGTGGGTCCATCCTCTGTGCCCACGATCGGCGACAGCCTGTCGGCCAGCCACATTACCTGGCATTACTACGGCGATGGCTTCAGTAGCCTGCTTCTCTACGGTCACTACTGCGATATCTGCAACCCATTCCAGTACTCCAGGTCCATCATGACCACGGACCTCAAGAACAACATTGTCGATCTCAACTCATTTTTCACCGACGTGCAGAACAACACGCTCCCTGCCGTGTCTTACATCAAGCCGGACGACATCGTCGACGGCCATCCGGGCACATCGACTCCCGCGATGTTTGAAGCATTCGTAAAGAACATTGTAGAGACCGTGAAGGCCAACCCCGATGTTTGGGATTCGACCGCGATTCTGATCACTACCGATGAATCCGGCGGCCTTTACGATTCCGGCTACATTCAGCCGATCGACTTCTTCGGGGATGGGCCGCGAATCATGCTTCTGGTCGTTTCCAAATATGCCAAGACCGGTTTTGTCGATCACACCTACGCCGATCATGCATCTCTCCTCAAATTCATCGAATACAACTGGAGTCTCCAACCCTTATCCGCGACCAGCCGCGATAACCTGCCAAATCCCGCGCCCGGGCCTACGCCGTACATACCGGGCAACAGCCCGGCAGTCGGAGATCTGACGACCTTATTTAACTTTTGAAAATCTCTGAGCGTCACGCCTGTATGCAACTGGTGTAACTACGATCGAACGCCTCTACCATCCCCACCCCCTGGACGGGTGCCAATGTTCGCGCTAGTCGCGTACATGGGTTGAACAAGCCGGGCCGAAGGCCCCTTCCGATGAGATTTCCTTATGACCAGCTTTATCTGTCGATCAGCCCCCGAAATGCTACCCTTGTCGCGGAGCAAGAACAGACATGCGCCCCTTTACCCGTTCTCACCTTTTTGTTGTTGGCCTCATGACCAGCATGTTGCTTTCCCTTCATGCTTTTTCACAAGGCGTAGAAGCGCCCCGAATCGAGCAGAAAGACGGCCGGTACGCTCTGCTGGTGGAGGGCCGTCCGTTCCTGATTCTCGGCGGTCAAATTCACAACTCCAGCGCCTGGCCCAGCGAATTGCCGCAGGTATGGGAGTCGATGGAAACTCTGCATGCCAACACCATCGAGGCGCCCGTCTACTGGGAGCAGTTCGAGCGCCAGCCGGGCACGTTCGACTACACCAACGTGGACCAGATCGTGTCGGGTGCGCGCGCTCACCATCTGCATGTGGTTCTGACCTGGTTCGGCACCTGGAAAAACGGCAACATGCACTACGCGCCGGCATGGGTGAAAGCCGATTCCAGCCGCTTCCCCCGTGTCGTGCGCCCCGATGGGCAGCCGATCGACGTACTTTCGCCCCTTTCGCAAGCTACGTTGCAGGCCGATAAGGCCGCCTTTGTTGCGCTCATGCGCCACCTCAAAGAGATGGATGGCGAGCAACACACGGTGCTGATGGTGCAGGTGGAAAACGAAACCGGCAATATCGGCAGCGTTCGCGACAACTCGCCCCAGGCCAACCAACTGTTCAACGGACCCGTGCCCGCCGACTTACTGGCCATTACTCACAAACAACCCGGGACTTGGAGCCAGGTGTTCGGCGCGGAAGCGGATGAAACCTTCCAGGTGTACTACCAGGCGAAGTACGTCAACGAGATTGCAGCGGCGGGAAAAGCCGAATTCAAAATCCCCCTGTATATCAACGTCTGGATTGACTACCCCGCCGCCCAACTGCCGCAGCGGCAAATGGATTTGCCGGGCATCGGCTACCCGAGCGGCGGCCCCGTGCAGAAGTTCGTCGGTGTCTGGCGAGCGCTGGCTCCAGCGATCGACCTGATTGGACCGGATATGTATTCCGATGACTCCGCGTTCTATCTGGAGACACTACGCGCCTATCACCGGCCGGATAACCCCCTGTTCATTCCGGAAACGGGCAGGGATGACAGCTTCGCCAAATTCTTCTTCTACGCGCTGGGTGATGGCGCAATCGGCTTTTCTCCTTTCGGGGTGGATCGCAGCGGCTGGAATATTCTTGGCGACCAGCCCTTCAAAGTGCACGCCAACAACTTCGCGCTCGTCGGGCCCATGAGCCGCGAGATCGCGCAACTGGAGTTCGACGGCAAAGTGCAAACCGCGGTCGAAGAGCCGGGCGTCACCACAAAGGAGATCGATTTTGGTGACTGGCAGGCAACCGTGGCCTTCGGCTTTCCCCAGCCGGACGGGCGCAGGGCCCCGGGCACCAAAGACGCCCATGCATCCGCGCTCGTAGCCCGCCTTGGCCCCAACGAGTTCCTCGTGACCGGCGTCGACGCGAGCGTCAATTTTCATCTGCCGGGCAAGCTTCCCTGGATCCGCAGTGAGCTTGTTACCGCGGAGCAGGGCGTCTATGAAAACGGCGTGTGGAAACCTCTTCGCCTATGGAACGGCGACGAGACGGATCGCGGCTTATGTTTCCACCAGCAACCGGAAGTGTTGCATGTTCGCCTGGAGAAGTTCTGACACCGTTGATGAAACAGAGTTTCAAAGATTTGTCATCCCGAGCACTTGACTTGCCTTCGGCAAGTCAAGGATGGAATGAACGGTTAGCCACAGAATTGTCATCCCGACCGAAGCGAAGCGAAGTGGAGGGACCTGCGGTTTGTTAACCCCCATAAGAAGCTGTTCATTAAGAGCGAAGCCGAGGGATCTGCTGTGCGCCTTTCTCCCTAACAAAGGCCCCTGCATACGGGCGCTATTCTTTGCGCGTCCCTATCCGTCGAAACATCTGATGCACCAGTACTGGGGACGGCACGTCAGTCTTCCGCAGGGGCGGTAAGCCGGAACGTATACACCGTTTCCGCCGGAAGTTCCGCGGGGTGCTTCCCGGTTGCAGCCGCAAAGCCTGTGCCCGCGCCCCCACCCAGCAGTCCGCCGATCAGCGCCCCTTTTCCGCCACCGGCAAGCCCTCCTATGATGGCTCCCAGGCCAGCTCCACCGCCGATCTTTTCGGCGTTGCTTCGCGTGTGACCTTTCCCTTCGTCGCGGATTGCTGTGCTGTGCAGGGGATAGCGGTGGCCGTCAATATCGATGGAGTCGAGGCGAACCGTCACGTAGCCGGGCTTGCTAAAGCGCCCGCTCGCGCGAACATAGGTCACGATCGCTCTTACCGGCGTTCCCGCTTTGGCCAGAACCTTCCCGTCGACCACAAGATCGCCGGCCAGGTTGGCGGCCACGATATCGCCCTCCTGGGCGCTCTGGGAGCTGACTGTCGAATCGAGGCGTACCAGCAGCCGGGTGTTCTCCGGGATGGTTTGCGCGACAGCGGTTGACACAAAAAGTATCGCAAGACAGAAAACGACAGGACGCAGATATCTCATCGGCAGAGCGCCCCCCTTCATGGACCTGCGCTCGGCGCACATTTGTGTTAGATGCAAGCTGGTTGAAAACAGGCAACTGGGCTCAACAGGCGAGTTGACACAATTCCAAGACAGGTGAAGACGGCCCCCGCAAAAAAAAAATGCGGAGGAGCAATGCCTGCAGCTCAAGGAAAGCCTCGTCCGACGGAAGTCCGCGTGTCAGTGGAGCAGCGCCACCGCCCGCAGCAGTTGGTTGTCACCGCTATCCTCAAATTGTTTTTCGCTCATATCGCGCTCGCTCTCCGGAAATACCGGCGACACTCCCGTTGCCAATGCCACAACAATATTCGGCCTGATTCCTTTGTGCCAAATGACGCTGCCCGCAGGGGTGAGCCATTCTTCAATGGCAAGCAAGAGCGCGGAGCCGTCCGCGAGCTGGAATTCATTGAGCAGGGTGCCGGTGCCGAACGTCGTCTCCCCCACCAACAACCCACGATGCGCGTCTTGTAGTGCGCCCGCCATAATTTCAGCCCCACTCGCCGTGCCTCCATTCACTAACACCGCCAGGGGAATCCCCGTTGCCTCGCCACCAGGCTTTGCCGGAACAGGTCGCTCCACGCCGCGTGCGTTCTTCGCCAGCAGCACGTTGCCTCCCTTAAGAAACTCGCTCGTGCAGTCCACAGCCTCATTCAGCAAACCTCCGGGATTATTGCGCAGATCCAGGACGATGCCGGCCGTCGGCTCTTTCTTAATCTCAGTCAGTGCCTTGCGCAAATCGGCGCCCGTGCCGGTATCGAAGGCGGCGACGCGCAATTGCACCAGGTGGGTGCCAGGCAGCATGCGCCAGGTAACGGTGTGTATTTGGAAATTCGCGCGCGTGATTGTTACCAGACGCGTCTGTCCGGTAGCCGGCCTGAGAATGCTCAAGGTCACTGTGCTGCCGGCCGGCCCGGAAGTCTTCTTGACCACCTCATCTAAAGGCTCGCCGGCGATGTCGTGGCCGTTGACCTGCAGAATAATGTCGCCCGGCTTGAGACCTGCTCGCTGGGCCGGGGACCCGTCCAGCGGAGCCACGATCACAACATGACCACCTTTCGACTGCACTTCGGCGCCAATACCCTGGTATTTGTTCTTCTCCATTGCAGCCATTTCTTCGACCATGCGCGGGCTCAGAAAGCGGCTGTGGCCCGTGTCGCCAAGCGCACCCACCATTCCGCTGATCGCTCCATAAGTGAGCCTGGGCGCTTGTTCAGCTGCGCGGTCCACATAATACCGGTGAATAAGAAGGCTGGCCTGGGAGATCAATCGCATATTGGGCGCATTGTTCCACGGCAGGAGCCAGAAGGTTCCCAGGCTCTGCAGCGCCATGCCGCCAAACAATCCCACAATCAAGGCCGTCAGCGCCGCGGAATCGAACGGCCTGCCAGGCTTTTTGTATTGCATAAGGCCTCCCTGTGATTTGTAGATGCCCTCCGGGTTCAAAACCAGGACAGGAAGTTGTGAAGAATACAAACCGGCTGAGGGCGATGATGAATCATGCGCAGCAGTTGCACCCGAACAACGCATCTCAGTAATCAGCCGGGAGAAGATCCCGCGGCAGAAACACCATCAGGAGTTCGGGGATGTTGCGGAGCAGCCTTTCCATTCTTGCCGTCTTCTTGTCCGTCAGCGTAGCCGCCCAAGCCAAGGTCCAACAGGAGTTCACCGCGATTCCGCTGACTCCGGAACAAGCCGCGCTGGTGCAGAAATCCGTCGCCCGGGAGAAGGCTACGATTCAGGAAATTCAGAAACATAGCCCCCTGGTGCAAACCTATATTCAGGACACGCGCTCCGATGCCGAGCTCGACCAATCGCCTGTTTCGGACGAATACCCCAGCGCGACTGGTATGCGCAGGCGGCACAGAATGTGCTCGACCGGCTGGTCGAGGCCGGCCTGGTCGCACCGCCAAGTGCCTTCGACAAGACCCTGGATCAGGTGGCAACCAACCTCATCATCGGCAGCAAACTCGTGTTGCCGGGGCAGATCCACTGCCGGGTTCTACTCACAACCCCGCTGGAATCGCTGGCAGTCGGCAAGACCATTCTCATCAGCAAAGGGCTTGTGGATGTGCTGCCGAACGAGGAAGACCTGGCGGCGATCCTGAGTTTTCAGCTGGCGCAAATCGCCCTGGGTCACCGCATCGACACCCGTTACGCCTTCGACGACCGGTTGCTTTTCCCCGACGAAGCGGCTTTCCAGAGAATCCAGCTAGACCACAGCGGCCAGGACGATCAAGCCGCTGCCCGCAAGGCGATACAAATTCTGCGAAGCTCGGTCTACCAGAGCAAACTGAGCAACGTGGGGCTATTCCTGGACCAGTTGCAGGCCAGCGCCAAAGATCTTCTTGCGCTGATGACTCCGCGGATCGGCGATTCGCTGTTCAAGCCGGATGGCACAACCTGGCTGTCTGCGCTCTGTACGAACTCAGTGCATCTGCAGCCGAACAACCTGACCCAAATCGCGGCGTTGCCGCTCGGCAGCCATTTGAGAATCAATGCCTGGGATGACCAGGTCCGCTTCCTCTCGACCAAGCCGGAGGCAATCCTGAACGTCAGTGAAAAGATGCCGCTGGAACTCACCCCGATTTACTTCCGGCTCTCGCGCTATTCCAATTCGGGCACGTCGATCGCCTCAACCAGTGGCTCGTCCGAACCGGCGCCCGGCAACACCGCGGCCACAGCGAGTTCATCCCCACCCGCCAGCAGACCCACCGAATAGCTCTTTGGTTGTTTGGCGTTCTCAACTCCTCGAGCGCCAATCCCCAGGGTGGCTATATCTTGTGAGCAGACGACGTCAGCAGGCGGCGGCTCCTCGGCAGCAGCCCGTTGAGGGATCGTCTCCTCTTCGAAGTTGTAGCATCGACCAAACAACGTGATTCCGTCGAAGGCGACTATCTGTCAATGCCTGCGGGCGGCATCCTTCCAGGAGACCACGCGTGTTCTTACCCAAAGCTGTATCGATCGCCCTGCTTGGATTATTAGCAGCCCCGTCCATTGAGGCAGCGCAAGACCCCGCCCGTGAACAATCTCGTTCCATGGTCATGACGCAGTACGGGGTTGTGGCAACTCTGCAGGCAGTAGCCTCGCAGGCGGGTGCAGCAATTCTGGCCCGGGGTGGCAGCGCAGTGGACGCGGCCATCGCGGCCAACGCCGCCTTGTCGGTGATTGAGCCCATGATGAACGGAGTGGGCGGTGATCTCTTCGCCGTTGTCTACGATACGAAAGCGAAGCATCTCTATGGTCTCAACGCCAGCGGGTGGGCGCCGAAAAATCTAACCCCCGAGGCTCTGAAGGCCAAGGGTTTGACCAAGATGCGCACCATTGATGAGGTTACGGTGCCCGGAGCCGTCGCTGGCTGGGACGCTTTGCATCAACGCTGGGGAAAGCTCTCGCTGGCCGAGGATATGGCGCCCGCCATCGCTCTGGCGGACAAAGGCATTGCGGTTACAGAGACGGATGCGGAGAACTGGAATACCTACGGAATGCCTTTCCGTAATGATCCTGAATTTGCCCGGGTCTTTCTTCCTGGCGGCAAAGCGCCCGTCGCAGGCCAGTTATTTCGCAATCCGGAACTGGCGCGGACGCTCCAGCGCATCGCGGCCCGTGGCCGCGATGGCTTTTACCGGGGCGAGACGGCGGCTGCGATCCTGAAGCTGGAGCGTCAGCTTGGCGGCTTCATGGAAGCCGACGATCTGTCCGAGTTCCAGCCGGAATGGGTTGACCCAGTCAGCACCACTTATCATGGCTGGACCGTGTACGAGATGCCGCCCAACGGGCAGGGAATTGCGGCGCTCGAGATGCTGAACATCATGGAGCAATTTCCTATCAAGGCGTGGGGGCACAACAGCCAGAAATCCCTGCACCTGGAGATCGAAGCCAAGAAGCTCGCCTACGCCGACCTCCAGCGGTATGTGGGCGATCCCCGTGCTACTCATATCCCGACAGCAGCGCTTATCTCCAAAGATTTGGCAAAACAGCGTGCGAAGCTGATTACGGATAGGGCTGCGTGCAATGTACTGCCTTCCGATGTGCAGCAGGGGCTTGCTCATCTGTCGAGCGACACCACCTACCTTGCCGTGGTTGACCGTTACGGCAACGAGGTCTCTCTTATCCAGAGCAATGCGGGAGCATTTGGCGGTGGGTTGGTTGCTCCCGGCACCGGCTTCCCGCTGCAGAATCGCGGCGGTGGATTCACCCTTGAGCCGGACCGGCCGAATACGCTTCGTCCGCGAACCCGTCCGCTTCACACCATCATCCCTGCGTTCATGCAGAGCGGTGATCGGCGGATCGCCTTCGGCATCATGGGCGGCTTCAACCAGGCGCAGGCGCACGCTCAGTTTGTTTCCAACATCGTCGACTTCGGCATGAACATTCAGGCCGCAGTGGAAGCTGCTCGCTTCACCAAGCGCGATTTTGCTGGCTGTGACGTGTGGGTCGAAAATGGGATATCCCCGGACGTGATCGCCGGGTTACGAAGCCAGGGCCACGACGTAAAAGTATGGCCGCGCTACTTCCAAGGCATGGGCCGGGGCAACGCGGTTGAAGCCAACGACGCCTCGCCGGTTCACTACGGCGCCACCGATCCCCGAGCCGACGGAGAAGCCGTGCCCGAGCAAATGCCCTTCTAAGCCCGCAGGGGTCTGCCTCTGTTCCCTGACAAAGGACGGGCCCCACATCTCGCTCGTTTTTCGCGAGATGTGGGATACCACCGCTCTTTCCCTCTGACTCTCCAAGGCCACGGGCTATCGATCAACAAGCCCCATCATGCGCTCGTTATAACGTGGGCCAGAAATGGCTTCCGGCGACAACGCATGATCGAGCTCAGCCATCTCCTCCGCTGCGAGCTTCAGTGATGCGGCAGCAACATTCTCTTCGAGATAGCTCCGCCGCTTCGTGCCCGGGATCGGCACCACGTCATCGCCCTTTTGCAACAGCCACGCCAAAGCAATCTGGCCGGGCTTGGACTTTCTCCGCTCAGCGATCTCCTTCACCAGCGACGCAGCGCGCATGTTCGCATCGTAGTTCGCGCCCTGAAATCGCGGATCGCCTCGGCGGTAATCGCCTTCCGGATAATCTTCCGCCCGTATCGCTGTACCCGTCAGAAAACCACGGCCTAACGGACTGAAAGGCACAAGCCCAATACCGAGCTCGCGCAGCAGTGGGATGATTTGTGGCTCCAGGTTCCGCTCCCAAAGAGAGTATTCGCTTTGTAGCGCCGTCACCGGATGCGTAGCGTGAGCACGACGGATCGTGTTCTCCCCCGCCTCCGAAAGGCCGAAATAATGGACCTTCCCCGCACGCACCAACTCCCCTACCGTCCCGGCAACGTCCTCGATGGGAACCTCAGGATCAACCCGGTGTTGGTAGAGCAGATCGATATATTCAATCTGCAGCCGCTTGAGCGAAGCGTCGACGACCTCGCGGATATGTTCTGGACGGCTATTAGTCCCGGCAATCTTGCCATCCTCTATGCGAAACCCGAACTTCGTAGCAATAAAGGCTTGCTCCCGCCGCCCCTTGAGAGCCCGCCCTACAAGCTCTTCATTGATGAAGGGGCCGTAGACTTCGGCGGTGTCAAAGAAGTTAAGTCCCAGCTCGAGCGCGCGGTGAATGGTGGCAACGGACTCGTTCTCGTCTGCTGGGCCATAAGATTGGCTCATGCCCATGCATCCCAGGCCGAGGGCAGACACCTTCAGGCCCTGGCTTCCCAATTTTCGTTTCGCTAACATGTCATCTTGGATGCTCCCACGGCTCCTTCCGGTGCAGCCATCGCACCCGTCGCGGCGGAGTGGATCACGCACCGCATCGTGCACAACGCTTAGCTTTCCAGGGCCCGTATCTCTTCTTCCAGGCGATTGTGCAGCCGTTCACTGAAACCAAGGGGTAACTCAAAGACGCGCTCGTCCGCAGTCAGGATCAGGATGTTACGCGTTGAATCCAGGATCGCCGAGCAAATCTCGCAATGCTCCAGATGCTTCTGCACCTGTTCCAGCAGATCCGGTGGGAGGGTCGCATCCAGGTAGTCGGAGATGTGCGCCCACACGTGTTTGCACTCTATGACCACGCCCACCACCTCCGTTTGGGAGCGACCTGCTTCAACTCCGGCGCCAATTTCTTTTGCAGCATCATACGCGCGCGGTGCAACCGGACTTTCACGGCGGCGATGCTGATGCCAAGCGTTGCAGCGGCCTCGTTGACGCTCAGCTGCTCGATATCTCTGAGCTGAAAGACCTCGCGGTAAATGAGCGGCAGGGCGGTGATGGCTCTTTGCAACAGGAGCCTGATCTCCTTGCGCTCCAGCGCCTCGGAGGGAATCTCCTTCCAGTCTCGTAGGAGAGCCGGCAACGTATGCCCCTGGTCGTCCGGGGGCTCGTCCAGCGACTCCATCTTGACCGTACCCCGGCTGCGGATACGGCTCCGCGCCTCGTTCAGTGTGATGCTCACCAGCCAGGTTCCAAATTTGGCTTCGCCCCGAAAGCTGGACAGATTGCGGAAGGCCTTAAGGAAAGCCTCCTGGGCGGCGTCTTCCGCATCGGCTTCATTGTGGAGAAAGGATAGAGCCATCGCGTAGACCCTGCGTTCATAGGGACGAATCAGCTCGTGAAAGAGCTGAGAGTCACCGGCAAGGATCTTAGCGATCATCTGTGCCTCGTCGCGTACTTCGGTGCTTCCCGCCATGCAATCTCTCTACAGCGGTTTGGTATCCGCGCCCAGCACGCGTCCGTTTCCCGGCGTTTGCGCGAAGAGAATCAGATGATGCTTCTGCGCATTCTGAAACGTCGCAGGAATCGGGATCTGCACGGCCCGCTCGCTTGCGGCTTGCAGCTTGGCCACACGGGAGATGGATCGCGCTACGGCGACATGCACCAGCGTCCGACCGGAGTTTTCCCCGCTCGAGACGTTGGAACGGTCGGAGTCGTCGACCAGGACTGCCATAAGATCGGCCCCGTGCGCCGGTAAGTCGCCCCTGACGGAGAAGTTCACCGTCAGTTTGTCTCCCACCGCGTTCAACCCCAGAATGCGGAGAGAGACCTGCGGATGCTGGGCTGCCTCTGCCTGCAGCGCCCGCGCCAACGCCGCACGGTCGCTACCGACAATTTGCTCTGCGCCGTTGATCACCATCTGCGGCGTATATACGCCTTCCAGGTGGAACTTCTCACTATAGTCATTTTGCCGTTCGGTGTAGGCCAGGGAAGAAAAAGGATCGGACCAGCCCTGCCCGTTCCAGTAGGTAACATGCTCGCTGATGCCGACCACCCACTGGTCTTCGCTGGTCCGGGTTCCGTTCACCTCCCGGAGCAATGCATCTGCGGGAGGGCAGCTGGAGCATCCTTCTGAGGTGAACAGCTCCACCAGCACCACCTTCTGCGCCGGCCCGTCCACCGCCGTCTGTGCGTGGAGGGTCACCGTAAGAGCAATGGCCATTCCCGCGAAAATTCGCTTGTACATGCATCCCTCAGCTGCGGGTGAGACGCAAATCCGGGCGGGAGAGTTACAGCACGTCTGCTGCTAGGGCCACATATCGGGACCGGGTTGTCAAAGCAGGGACGTATTTGTTCGCATTTCGGCCTCTCGGACAAGGCTGGAGGGGAGCGAAAGAGTCTGCGCGGGAACTAGTCTGGGCGAGAACTACAGTCTCCAAATTGAGTCCCGGAGGGACGGCTGAAAATGGCCCGGGATGCAATCCTGGGTTACCTCTACCTTTGAAATGGACTATTCGCGATTCGGGGCCAACCCAGGACCATGTCCTGGGTAACTCTCAGCCGTCCCTGCGGGACTCACGCAGACCCTTTAGGCGCGAACTTTCCACACCCTCTCCTACATATTGGTATGGCCGGCGCGCATCTCTTCGTTGAACGTCGGTTTCGTGAGCGCAAAGGCCTGCTGCAACCGGGCGCGGAAGTCGGCTTCCCGCGCCAGCAGCTCCGGGGTAGCGGCGGCAAACTCCGGCCCACCGTCTTTCTCCGCGCTCAAGGTCACCAGTTCGGTGTCGGCCAGCACAGCTGCCATACGGACCAGCTCCTCCGCAGTGGTATTCAGGTATTGGGCATCCCGCGGGTCGGCAATCCACACTGGCTGCGAGTTGCCCAGTATCCCTGAGAGCCAGAAGACCTTCATCAACAGGAATTGCTGGCGGCTTTCGTCATCGGAGTCGGTGAAGAAGAACTTCTTTTGCCAGCGGCTGTAATAGCGCGTGGTCACGGGAACGGGCTGGCGGTTGCCGCTCTTGAGCAGCTCGAGCTGTCCTTGGTCCAACGTCTTGCGAATCGCGCTGTAGATGAAGGTCTCTGCATAGGGTTGTTCCGGCGCAGGGACGATCTCCGCGAAGGTCACGGTCATGCTGGCGGAAATCTTGGCGTGGAGAGACGAATCGGTCCCGTCGGCCACGTGGACCACTCCGTGGACAATGTAGGTATCTGCGCCCGAGATAGAGCGGTGGAAGGGCCAGCGGAAGTCGCTGAAGATGATCGGCATACCGGCCACGGTTATGTAGGCATCCGGACGCGGGTTGCGCAGTCGTTTGGCCTCTTCGCGCAAATGTGAGGTCATCTCCGGCAATAGCTCAGCACGATTGAAGTCGAAATTCTCGCTCAGCTCCAGCCGCAGCGTGCGCTCGGCAGGAGCATCTTTGGAGAGCCCGATGCGGAAGATAGCGGTTGGGCGGCCGCTGAAATCGATGCCTTCCTCAGAGGAGAGGATAGTCAAGCCAGCATCGGCGGCGGCGATGCCGAGGGCGGTACTGAGAGTGGTAACGGGATTACCGGACATAGGTCTACTTTCCTGCGCGAGTCTAGAGTTCGATTGTACCGGCAGGGGGCTAGCGCAAACATCGGCCTTCCTATTGGGCGAGCGCGAAGGCTACCAAGGTGCGGCCATACTTGCCCGACGATTGCTCAAACTCCTGCAGCAACTCGGCTTCGCGTCCCTCAGGATCGACGGGCATTTCGCAGGCAGCAATCTGCTCCTCGGTGGCGCCGTGATAACACAGTTCGCAGACGCCCAGGCCCTGCTCCGAGCGCACCGGCGGCCCAAAAACCCGGCAAGTCATGGGACGGGAGAGATACAGATCACAGAGGCCGGTGGCGGGATCGAGCGCGGCGCAGGGCTCGTCGTTGGCAAAGTCCTCAAAACGGGCTTCCGCCTCTTCCGAGGGGTCCAGGAGGCCGGTTACAGGATCACCGGGAAAGCCAGGAGTGAGGCGCTCCACTGATTTCCGCGCCCGCTCGCGAATAGATTGGGCTCGATCCGGTTCGTTGGCGATAAGCTCCTCAAGTCCCTGCTGCAGGCGGGCCACATCGAGCTGATGGATAGCGAAGACGCCGACACAGCATTGTGTGCACCCGGGCTTGCAGACAAGCCAATCGCCACTGCGCCGAGCGGTGTCCGCCAGCGCGGCATCGAGTATTTGCACCAGTTGCGCATCGCCCGCGGGAAGCATAAAGACAGGTTGACAGTAATTGGCCGTAAACCTGTTCGATTCTATAGCGTCTATCTTTGAAGAACCAATTATGAACGCGCGATGACAAAAAAGATGAAAATTGTCGCAACTTTCAAGTAGGGTTAAACGTTAGAGAGTGTAGGTTAACCCGCCTCGAGGAGATTCGTGAAGAGATTGTGCCCCTCCCCCCTCGTTCTACGTTCCTTGTTTTTTGGGCTCGGCGCTCTGCAGATTGCAGCGCTACTCATGGCATTTGAACGGCCGGCGCAGGCATACATAGACCCGGGATCCGGCTTCGTCTTCCTCCAGGTTGCCGGTTCCATGTTGGCCGGGGCAGTTTATTATATGCGCCATCGCTTGAAACGGCTCCTCAATGCGATGCGCAAATCCTCTCCCGTTTCTTCGCCAGCCGGTACCCCGACAGAGGTCGTAGAGAATCAGCCATGATTCAGGACACGTCGCAAGACATTGCGACGTTCCGCGATCCAGCCGGCTCGTTGCGCATCCGTGGCGAACATGTCCTGCGAACGGTCCACCCTCGATACGCAGCAGAGTGTCTGCGCTTCCTGCAGTCCGACTTGGCGCAGCGTTGGACCGGCCGCGGCGACCTGGTTGCGAGCCATGTAGTATCTGCGGAAGCCCACCAGCCGCTCCTGGTGGAGCATCCGCGGGTTTTCTTTCCTTCCTATCCTTGGGAATGGACCCCGGGGCAGTGGGTCGCAGCGGGGGAACTGACGCTCGAACTATGCGGCCAGTTGCTCCACGAAGGCTGGATCCTCAAGGATGCGACCCCGCTGAACATTCTCTTTGAGGGCTCGCGCCCGGTTTTTGTCGATTTGCTATCGATCGAGCGTCGCGATCCCCGCAGCCCCTTGTGGCTTGCCTACGGTCAATTCGCCCGCACCTTTCTTCTCCCTCTGGCGGCATACAAACATCTGGGCTGGCCCTTGGCCGCGACGCTGAATCGCCGTGACGGCTATGAGCCGGTCGACTTGTACCCATACCTTTCGGGTTTGGAGCGCTGGAGTGCTCCGCTTCGTTCGTTGGTTACCCTTCCTTACCTATTCGAGAAACGGAAGGGAGGAGGAGGCAGTGCGTCGCCCAGGCTCAATCAGGAGCCGGAGGTCGCGGCCGCGGTTCTGAAGCGAAACTTTAGAGGCTTTGCTCGAGCGCTGCATGCCCTGGAACCAAAGGGACGCGATTCGCGATGGAGTGAGTACCAGACAGCCGCCGATCACTACACAGATCAGGAGCGGCAGCATAAGCAGGAATTTGTCGATCGAGCGATGCAATCGCTGCGCCCCGGCTCAGTGCTCGATATCGGTGGCAATACCGGCCAATACTCGCGCGTTGCGGCTAGAGTAGGCGCACGTGTCGTCGCCTGGGACACGGATGTCGCCTCTTCCGACCGCAACTGGCGGGAGGCTAAAACGGCTGGTCTGCCAATACTGCCCCTGGTCGCTGATGTGGCCAGGCCGACCCCCGCAGTGGGATGGTGCAACAACGAGTCTCTCACCTTGCTGGAACGGGCGCGAAACCGCTTCGATTGCGTCATGATGCTGGGCATTCTGCATCATCTGCTGCTTGCCGACCAGATTCCCATGGCGGATGTCGCCGCGCTCCTGGCATCGCTTACACGCCGTTCCAGTATCGTTGAGTGGGTTCCCAAGACCGACGTCCGCTATATCGACCTTTGTCGCGGACGCGACGAGCTTTATCAGCACCTGGATGAAGATTTCTTTGTCGAGCAATTCACTCGCCATTTCACCATCCTGGCCCGTGAGCAATTGACCAACGGCCGCGTGCTCTTTCTGTTCGAGAAGAAATAAACTTCTGCTCAATCAGGTTAAGTACTTTTGGTGATAGTGCCGGAGCACTCGCCCAATCCGATAGTTACAAATCCTGCCCGTTCACAATAACCGCGAAAAGTTATCTCGTCGCCGTCGGCAAGAAAACCGCGCTGTTCACCCGTGGGGAGAGTGATGGGCTCGACACCGCGCCGGGTGAGTTCGAGCAGGCATCCAAGGGACTCTTTCTTTGCCCCGGAGACGGTGCCGCTGCCCAGCAAATCACCGGGCTGAAGATTGCACCCGTTGCTCGCATGATGAGTCAGTAACTGAGCGGCGGTCCAGTAGAGATCAACCAGGTTGCCGCGGCTAAGCCGGACCGCATCGCAGCCAGTCGCGCGCATGCGAGCGGAACGCAGGTACACCTCGAGGATAAGGTCGATTCCGCCCTGCCGGCGATCCTGCTCCGAGTCCAGGTAGGGAAGGGGGCGCGGGTCCTCAGGCGGGCGCGCAAACGCTGGGGTGCGAAAGGGAGCAAGCGCCTCCATGGTGACAACCCAGGGTGAGATGGTAGTGGTAAAGCTCTTGGCGAGGAAGGGGCCTAGAGGCTGGTACTCCCACGCCTGGATGTCGCGCGCCGTCCAGTCATTCAACAGGCAAACGCCAAAGATGTGTGAGGGAGCGCGATCGATGGCGATGGATTCTCCCAGCTTGTTACCTGGCCCGACAAAGAAGCCGGCTTCGATCTCGTAATCAAGCGCCTGGGTAGGCGCGAAGTAAGGCGGTGCGCCGGCGGCAGGCAAAATCTGGCCCGCCGGCCGTTTCACGGGCGCGCCGCTCATAACAATCGACGACGCCCGTCCGTGATAGCCGATAGGGACATATTTGTAGTTGGGCAGAAGGGGATTGTCCGGACGGAAGAGCCTGCCCACATTCGTCGCGTGATGGACCGAGGCATAGAAGTCGGTGTAGTTGCCGATGAACGCGGGCTTGAGCATAGTGGCTTCCGCCATTGCGAAGAGATGAGGAGCCAAGGACCGTTGATGATCGGCAGCATCGGGATGGTCGGCACGGAGCAAATCGCTGAGCCGGGCGCGCAACGGCGGCCAGAGCTCCGGGCCGGCCGCCATGAGTGGGTTCAGCGCGGCGGCGGTACAGGCTTCTCTGGTCGCCTCCGGGAGCGACGCCAATAGGCCCGCGTGGCAGCAGCCGCGGAGATCCAATATCTGGTCGCCAATGGCCACGCCGATAGCGGGCTGCGCTGCACTCTGGAATACGCCAAAGGGCAGGTTTTGGATCGGGAATGCGCCCCCGGCACGATTGGCCGAGGCTACCCAGCTTTTCCGCTGAGGATCATGTGTAGCATTCATGATTGCATTTATGAAATGGGGCTCCCGGTGAAGTGTTTTTTGAGCGCCTGCCAAACCTCGAAGTAATTGCGCTGCAGGTATTCCGTCTCCAGGGCGAAGCGGGTCGGGTGCAGCACCAACTGGGTCTCGAACATGAAGGCCAGGGTGTCGGCAAGGTAGTGCGGCTTGAGTTCGGCCTTCTCGGCCCGCGCGAAGGTTTCTGCATCGGGCCCATGTGCCTGCATGCAGCTATGCAGGCTGGCGGAGCCGGGAACGAAGCCCTCGGCCTTGGCATCGTATTGGCCGAAGATGAGGCCCATGAACTCGTTCATCGCGTTGCGGTGGAACCAGGGTGGCCGAAAGGTATGCTCAGCCACCATCCAGCGCGGAGGGAAGATGCCAAAATCAACGTTCGCTGTGCCCGGCACAGCAGTCGGCGCGGTGAGCACGGTATAGATCGAGGGGTCGGGATGGTCGAAGCTGACGGTGTTGATGCAATTAAAGTTTGCCATGTCGTACTTGTAGGGCGCGTAGTTGCCGTGCCAGCCGACCACGTCCAGCGGCGAGTGATCAATCTCCGCGGACCACAGCTTGCCCTGGAACTTGCACAGGCTCTGAAAGTCGCCGTCCACATCTTCAAAGGCGGCGACCGGGGAAAGAAAATCACGCGGGTTGGCCAGCCCGTTGGCGCCAATCGGACCCAGATCAGGCAAGCGGAAGGGAAGACTATAGTTCTCGCAGATATATCCGCGGGCGGATGCTTCGAGGAGCTCCACCCGCATCTTGAGGCCGCGGGGAAGAACGCAGATCTCACCGGGCGCAACCTCCAGAATGCCCAGTTCGGTGAAGAAGCGCAGCCTACCCAGCTGAGGCACGACCAGCATCTCTCCATCGGCATTCGCAAAAAAACGGCCGGCCATGCTTTGATTGGCGGCATAGATGTGCACCGCGCACCCCGTTTGTCCTGCTGGGCCGCCGTTGCCGGCCATGGTGGTGATGCCGTCGAGGAAATCGCAGGGCGCAGTGGGAATGGGCAGAGGATCCCAGCGAAGCTGGTTGGGCGTGGCAGAAATTTCGTCAAATGGCCCGCTACGCAGGTAATTCTCCGGGAGTTCGACGAAGGGTCTGTGGGTGACCGAGGGACGGATGCGATAAAGCCACGCACGCCGGTTGGTGGCTCGGGGCGCGGTGAAGGGAGTACCGCTGAACTGTTCGGTGTAAAGTCCCAGGGGCGACTTCTGCGGAGCGTTCTGGCCTTTGGGCAGAGCGCCTGCAATCGCTTCCGTCGCAAATTCGTTGCCAAACCCCGATAGATACTGCAGCTTCGACATAAATCCTCCCTGCTGTAGCTGTATACCGGAGGACGCCTAGCATTGCCAACTTGGAACCCTGCTCCATCTATTAGGCAACTTTTAACGCGATCAAGGACTGGCACGGCCGATACTCCGGACAGAGGCGCCACTTACGGTCTCTGGGATACGCCGGCGGCTGGGAAAATCTGCCTCCCGTTACGTTACAAGAGGTGCCATCCGTAACCGCCGCGCAAGAGAAGCAGAAGGACATTTTGCATCCAACAAGGGCAGACTAAATGCGGTCTCACAATTACGCTGCCCCCAAACAGAACGTGAGGAGTGGTTTTTCCTGGAAGAAGGCCACGAAAAGGCCTGTCGCATAGGTCGGCACCAATCGCGTAACGCAAGGGGGTAACCATGCAAACAACCGGGGAGCGGGGTAGACAGATACGCAACCGTGCGTCGCTGCTTGGGAGGGGATCGATCTCCTGGTTTCCGATGATGGTGTTGCTGGCGTGCGCACCCGCAGCTTGGCCGCAGAGTCAACCAGCGTTGCCCGCGCTCAGCGCCGACCAGGTAGTGCAGCGTCTCATTGAGAAGAACAGGGAACGTGCGGACGCGCTGCAGCACTACTCAGGGACACGCAGCTATCGCCTGGAATATCGCGGCTTTCCTGCTTCTGTAGAGGCGACGATGGAAGTGGAGGTGAATTTTGATGCACCTGCCTCCAAGCGATTTACCGTCGTCAATGCTACCGGGTCGAAGCTGATCCAGAATCGTGTCTTTCGCCGGCTGTTGGAGAGCGAAGAGCAGGCTGGCGACTCAAGCAACCGAAAGCATACCGAGCTTGGTCCCGACAACTACACCTTCTCCCTTGCCGGAACCGAGGGGACAAACTATGTGCTGAATGTTGAGCCGAAAGAGGAGAGCCGGTTCCTGTATCGGGGCAAGATCTGGGTGGACGCGCGCGACTTCGCCGTAACCCGCATCGAGGCGCAGCCGGCCCGGAATCCATCCTTCTGGACGACCAAGTCCGTGATCCATCACACCTATCAGAAACTGGACAACGGATTCTATCTGCCGAAGGAGAATAAGACCGTGACCAGCGTGCGGCTGGGCGGCGTGGCAACACTGACGATCGAATACCAGTCCTACCAGGTGACCGTCGCCAAACCCGTTGCATCCGCAAGAAGGATTCCCTCCGGCGAGGGAGCAGTCTGGCCAGACGGTGGATTCAATGAGGAAGTAGCGAACTTTGTCTCGTCGAAAAAATGATGCGTGTTAGCAATTCGGCGAACTGTATCTAACCGGGGATGCCACATAACCTGCACCGTCCAGTTACCTGAAAATCCATTCCTTCTTAAGTCATGTCGGAGTTGCCATCGCTGGACAGTACCACGCGCCGCCGGCCAAACATCCGAGCGTCCAGCGAATAGCCTCCCGGCCCGAGCAAGCCTAACGCCGCCGTATCGACAATAGAGAAGGCCATGTGCAATGCATCGACTCCTCGCAAGCCGAACATGGCTGCAATCTCGATGCAGCAACAGAGCGTACATAGGACGGGGGTAAATGCTCCGAGAAAGAAAAAGGCTGCAAGCACGGCGAGACCGGCAAACGCCCATTGTGACGCGATGACATCTCCCCGCGGGAACGCGATCATCAGCAGCATGGCCGCAGCCGTTACCCTTAACAAAGCCAGCGCGATGCCTGCCGCCCCCGTGGGAAACATGGAGAAGAGTCTTTGCATTGCAGATGAGACTCTAACTACCTCTTCCGGGTTGGACAAACGCGAAAAGGGGGTCCGGGAAGCCACCCTTTTGAGGGGGTAGGGAGGGCTACCAGAGAAAATTCTTTGCTAGCCGCAAAAGCGATTCGCCCGAGCGGGGGCACGGAGATAGAATTGCCCATCCCACCGCGGTGGCGTTGAGGGCCTGCGAAGGGATCTCCGTTAGCGCCATGAGCGCGTTGCGCGCGGAGAAGGTGAGAAGCATGAGTAACCAACAGCCGATCCGAGTGCTTACGGTAGACGACCATCCGCTGCTGAGGGGCGGGATTTCGGGTGCAATCAATGCCCAGCCCGACATGACCGTGGTGGCTGAGGCGACCGATGGGGAAGAGGCCATCGCGCTGTTTCGCGTGCACCGCCCAGACATCACGCTCATGGATCTCCGCATGCCTAAGGCCAATGGGATCGATGCAATCACAGCCATTCGCAAGGAGTGGCCCTCTGCTCGCATCATTGTCCTGACCACCTATGGAGGAGATGTACAGGCATTGCGGGCATTCAAGGCAGGGGCGTCCGGCTATCTCTTGAAAAGCATGCTGCGGACGGAGCTGATCGATACCATCCGGCTGGTGCACGCAGGCCATCGCCGCATCCCCCAGGAAATCGCCGTCGAGATGGCCGAACATGTCGCTGACGATTCGCTCACCAGCCGGGAGCTGGAAACGCTTCGTGGGGTAGCCAGTGGCAGTTCAAATAAGCTGATCGCCGAACAGCTTGGCATCTCGGAACACACGGTCAAAGGCCACCTCAAGAGCATCCTCTCCAAACTCGACGCCAGCGATCGCACGCACGCAGTCATGATCGCGCTGAAGCGCGGTATCCTCGACATGTAATGCAGGGCTGTCCAGCCGCTTAAATCGCATTCACTCTGTTTCTGTGACGATGGGCTCTTTGCTCACGGGCATGGTCTGGAGGGTCTGCAGCTCGGACTGAACCCGGGCCCATTTTTGCGCATTCTTCTTGGTGTAAATGGGTGCATTTGGGTCGGCGTAGTAATTCACGATATCGGACTTGAGACCGGGCGGAACGGTGTGGCGGGGATCGGCAACCAGCCGGTCAAGGAGCTTGGCATAGGTTTCATCGGTGAGCCGGTAGGCCCCCGGACGAACCGGCGCGCCGGTATCGAGGTCGCGATTAGGCAGCGTCTGATGCGGCTTACCAAACCGGTTCACCGCAGCGCTGAGAGCTTCCGTGCATTGGTTGACGCTGCGTACGTATTCCTCTTCGGTTTGGTTGGTAGGACCTTTGATCGCGAGTAGTTTCAGCGGGCCAATCTTAGGCACGATATAGATAAACCCGGCGAGCGTATAGGTCCCGATGCCGGCCTTCTTACGGTAGTGATCCCAGTTATTTTCGGCCGCTATCCGCGCAACCTCGTCTGCCAGTGTTTGGAGGTCGGGATTGGTTGAGTCTGCCGGCATGTGGCTGCGGTGCAGAATGGTGACCGCGTAGGCGATGCGGGGAATGAAGCTGCGAACGGCGAAGCGAAAACCACCCACGTTGACGCGCTGCAATCGGGCTTTAGAAAAGTGCTCGCTCAGACCGTAGGTTTCGTAGAAGGCGGTCGCGAGCTGCTGAGTGGGGACATTCAGACCGACGTGACGAAGATAGGAAAGGGGCGCCAGGCGATGATGCGCGATCTCATTGATGTCGAAGGCGAACTCGGTTTGCACGTGGGCATGTTCATCTTCACCGAAAGTGACAACTGGGCCATATTTTGTGGCAAGCTTGGGAAACTCCAGCGGCACCGAGATATTGGTGGCCTGGGAGTGGCCGATGTTGTCGCCGATGTAATGGGAGAGCGCCCCAATGGCAAAGGCGAGCTGGTTGGCATTCTTGGCTTCGCGGAAGAGGTGGACGACGAAGTCCCCGGTGCGGACGTAGTGGGTCAGGTCGGAGAATAAGGGGTCGCCGAAAGGGTAGTAGCCAATGTCCTGAATAACGCAGCCTGCGTAAGCGTAGGACCGTGCCCGTTCCAGCTCCTGGGGCGTGATGTTGGGATAGCGGCTGCGCAACAGTGGCGCGATGGAGCTCTGCCATGTCAGGTCAATCAACTGCTCGTGGGTTAGAAGCGAATAGGCCCCTGCGGGATGGCAGAAAAGCAGGAAGCAGAGAAGAAGAGCGGAAGCCCGGTAGACATTGCGCATCGGCTACAGTATCGCAGCGCTGGCATGTGCCTGACTACGTGAGAACCTTTTACCAGCGGTTCCTCTGGTTCGCTGACAAAGGACGGGTGCCCCATATCTCGCTCGTTTTTCGCGAGATATGGGGTACCACCGGGGTTGACCGCTAAGTGCGTCGGATGAATCGAGAGTTAGAGGGCAAGACCTGTGGTATCCCACATCTCGCGAAAAACGAGCGAGATATGGGGCACCCGCCCTTCGTCAGGGAACACGCAGGGGCTCAAAAGGTAAACTTCAACGCACCCTGCAGGATTCGTGGAGCCGCGGCGCTGATGGCGTCTCCAAAGGTCGAACTGCCGATGTTACCGTCGATCGCGGAGGGGCCGGTGAACTGCGTGTGGTTAAAAACGTTGAATGCTTCCACCCGGAAGAGCAGGGATTTTGATTCTGTGAGAGGCAACCGCTTAGCGACAGCCATATCGTAGTTATCCGCCCCCGGCCCGTAAAAGAATCGCCTCTTGGCGTTGCCTGGGGTTCCGAGCGCATTCATAGCGAAGGCCGAGGTATCGAAATAATTGTTCCCCTTCTTCCGGGGATTCCCGCTCAAGCGAAGCGGACCGCCCGTGTAGTCCGGCTCATCGATGCTGCTGTTGTTGATGCCATTCGGATTCGTCCCGATCAGCGAGTTGTCTCCATTGTTAACCATAGTTACCGGGAAACCGGTCGAGAAGCGCGTAATCCCGCTGAGGGACCAGCCACGCGTCAGCCGGCTGGGATGCAAGAACTGGTCGAAAGGAAGCTGGTACTCGTAGCTGACGACGAAGTTATGTTTCACATCGAATGATGAGACGGCATAGCTCAGCGCGGGATCGAAGGGATTGACCTCTTCACTGGGATTCGATGACTGGTCCATCGACTTACTAAAAGTATAGGAGGCCGCGAACTCCAGCCGGCCGCTGGTATGCCGGGCGCTCAGTTCGAGAGCATTGTAGTTGGCCGAACCGATGGTGGACTGGAGGGCGTTACTGCCGAAGTTCGGTCCCAATGGCCCCCGCGTTCCGTTCACTACGCCGCCCGTAATCGGGTAGTAGACGCCATTTTCACCTCCCGGGCCGCAGGTGAGCGTTCCCGGTTGTACCTGGCTCGTCTGGCTGAGGCTCAGGCATAGCGACGGATTTCCAGGATTCGGTTCGATGAGCACACGCTGGCGATGGCTCGAAGTGCCGACATAGCTTGCGCTCAAGACCGTATTGGGACCGGCCTGCCGTTCGATCGAAAGCATCCATTCTTCGGTGTAGGGCGTGCGGCCATGAGTGTCATATCCAGGAATCCCTTCGATGGGCTCGTAAGTGCTCCAGTCGATGTTGGGGTCCGGGTTGCGGCGTGAAGAGTTCAGCGGAGCAAACGTATAGGGAAAAGGCTGCCCGTTGTCCTGCCCGGTCGAAGCAGTAATGAACGGCGTGGCGAAGAGTGGGGGCAGCGGACTGGTATAGGTTGTGCCGTAGGGTGCGTTAGCCGCCAGTACGCTAATGGAGAGGGCATCGATTGCGGTGTAGAAGCTTCCCGCGCTCGCCCGCACACTGGTGGTTCCAGGCGACCCGAGCATCTTTCCCAGAAAGCTTCCCGGCTCAGCCTGCGGTGACCAGGCCACACCCACGCGCGGCGCAAAATTGAGGTTGCCGATCGGGGCGATCGTATTCGGTACGCCTGGATCTCCAGGATAAAGAATGCCCGGAGGTGCACCGGGAAAGACGACCGACTGCGCGCCGGCAACGAAGGTCGAGATCTGGTTATATTTTTCTGACCAGGGTGCGATGCGATCCCAGCGAAGGCCGTAGTTCAACGTAAGGTTGGGCAGAGCGTGCCAGCTGTCCTGGGCGAACAGACCAACGTATTTGTTGCGCGCATAAAAGGGATTGAGCTGGCTCTGGTTATATTGGCTCGGCACCCCGACCAGGAAGTCAGCAAAGTCGATGCCCGTCTCCTCTCCGGAGAAAACGAAACTGCCATTGAATTGGGCGATGGGGTGGGCATTGACCTGATCGGCATGGAACTCTCCCCCGAACTTCATGGTGTGATTGCCGAGCACTTTGGAAATTGCATCAGTGACCTGGTACGTGTTGTTGACCTGAATGAGCTGGTTGGCCGCGGCGCCGGTGGAGTATCCATTGAAGTTGAGGTTCTCGACCCCTTCTCCCTTAGGATCGAGAGCCACGATGCTGGGTGTGCCATCGGCATTCTCGAAGCCCTGCGACGTGAGGCTTACGCCGAGACCGCCCACGGGCTGCCCCAGATTCGTGTTGTCGCGCATGTAGCTGAAGTGCAGCTCGTTGACCATGGTGGTATGGAAGGTCTTGGTAAGGCCCAGCGCGGCGAGCTGGGCCCGGCCTGTGGTGATGGCATTGAATCCAGGTACGCTGGCCCCACTCTGCGCCACCGGATACGGGTCATTGAGATCGAAGTCGTCGATGAAGTAGTAACCGGACAGCAAGCCCCACCGCGTATTGGTATCGAGGCGGACCGCACCCTTGTCATCGCGCACGATTTGGTTGAACGATGAGGTGGCATATCCGTTGGGGGTGTTCGGAGCCGGGATGTACTGGAGCATGCGCTGCGCGGGAAGCGACCAGGCGCTCTGCGGAATGACGCCGCTGGAAAAGACGGCCGAATAGGGTTCGCCGGCGATCACCGTGTAGCCCAACTTCTGCGAGAGTAGGTTAGCGAAATATGGGCCGCTCACAATGCCGCTCAGATCGTTCAAGTGGGTCGCAGGGTCGATAAAGTTGCCGCTGCGCTCAGTCGCGCTGGGAACAGAGATGGTGCCGGTATCGACGCCCTGTGTCTGCCGGGTCCCCTGGTAGTCCACAAAGAAGAAGATCCGGTCGCGGCGAATCGGGCCGCCCAGCGTTCCACCGAATTGGTTTTGCCGGAAGGCTCCCCGGGTGGGAGAAAAGTAGTTGCGCGCGTCGAGATCAGTGTTGCGCAGAAAATCGAACGCGTTGCCGTGCAAGGCGTTGCTTCCCGACTTAGTGATGACGCTGATCTGGCCGCCGCTGAATTCTCCGTACTCGGCATCGAAGTTGCTGGTGATGATGCGGAACTCGGCGATCGCATCGAGGTTCGGAATCACGGCAGTGCCGGCATTCACGTCTTCCTCGGCATCGCTGCCGTTCACGCTGAAGTAATTGGCGAACTCACGCTGCCCGTTGACGGAGAGGTTGCCGGGATTGAGCGTTCCCGAGGGGTTGAGAATGGTCGCGCCCACATCCTGCACGGTGGTGGGAGTAATCGACGTCTGCGGGGCGATTCCGGGCTGCAGAGAGAGCAGGTCGGTGAAGCTGCGGCCATTGAGAGGAACCGCCGTCATCTGCCTGCCGGTGATTACCTGGCCCATCTGCGTGCTGGTTGTGTCTACGTGCAGCGTGTTGTCCACCACGCTCACGCTCTGAGCGACGCTGCCGACCTCAAGAGAAGCATCGAGGGTAAGCGCGGCGTTGGTATCGAGCACCACATCCGTGCGCTGATAGCCGGTAAAGCCGGAGGCCTGTACCCGCAGTTCGTAGTGGCCAACCGGCAAAACCGGAAAGTTATAGTGACCTCTGCTGTCGGTATGTGCCCGGTAAGCGAGCCCCGTGCTTGATTCGCGGATGGTCACGTCCGCACCGGGAACCACACGTCCTGAAGGGTCCTTGACCGTGCCGGCGATACTTCCTCCCACGCTGGCCCAAGCCGACGCAGCGCACAAGACGGCAACGGCGCAAAGGACTCTGGCTATCCTGACCACGGGGCGACTGGCCTTGCTCGACATGCTCTTCTCCTGATCTCTTCGTTGGCGTGCTTACTGAATCGTGATCGGAACGTTGACGCTGGTCTGGGACTGCGATGACCCGCTGCCTGCTGTCCCTGTAACCACGACGGTGTAAGTGCCCTTGGGTGTGCCGGGGTCGGTCTTTGCCGCGCCACCGCACCCGACGACTGTGAAGAGGATTGCCATGAGAGTCAGAAGCAGCATCGCCCCATCGCGCCATCGGCGCCGCGGCAAGGCAAGCAAAAAGATACAGGCGAGACTGGCGCCGCCACCGGCAGCGAACCATCCGGGCGCGCCCGTTCGCCTGCTACTCAGGGGATGCGCCGGCGTGGTGTTCACCCGCAAAGAAACCTGCCCCGTACCCGTCATCGATTGCGGGTCCACAAAGCACGCCGATTCCGTCAGACTTGACGGCATGGTGCAGGCGAGGCTGATGGGAGTGGTGTAATTATTGGAAACATTCACGGTGACAGGAGCGATTGCGGCTGACCCCAGCGGCGCGGCCACTCCCGGCGACGACAGCGCGAAATTTGAGATGGTTATCGGGATGTTGGCCGATACCGATTCCGCATACGTCGTATCGCCTTGGTAGAAAGCCGTCAGGTTATTGGCGCCCGAATCTCCGTTGATGGCCGTGGTTAACGTTACCTGTCCGTCCGTGAGTGTTACCGGATTGCCGACGTTGATTCCGTTGAGTTCGAATTGCACCGTGCCCGTCGGCGTGGCCGCCCCCGTAGATGCGTCGACGACCTTCGCTGTCAACGTAACGTTTCCGTTGGGCGTAATGCTGCTGGCCGAGGCGGCGGCGGTAGTCGTTGCGGCCAATCCGGAGGATGGCAGTACCTGAATCTCACCCATCATGCCGCCATCTTCGTGTTGCAGGATGTGGCAGTGATACACAAAGGTGCCGACGATATTCGGATCGCGGAAATCCATGCGCACCTTCACGCTGGGATAGGGTCCGCTGCCGCTCCAGTACGGCAGATCGACGGTGTCGCGGATGGCCGGATCGTTCACCGGCTGGCCATTGACCTCGAGTACTTGAAAGTGAAGCTGGTGGATGTGGAAGATATGATCTTCGAGCGCAGTGTTTTGAATCACCCAGTCTTCGACCGTGCCCGAATGCACCACGATGTTGGGCGCCTGGTTCATCTCGAATAGGGCGGGCTGTTGTCCCTCTTCGGTGATGAAGAAGTTGGTCGGACTATTCGGGTTGGTGGGGTCTTGCAATACTTCTGAGAAATACAGGTTGCGCTGCGCTACCGGGGTAGCGGCCGCCAGCGCTGCGAAGCGTGTGACCCTGGTTCGTACCGCGTGCGACGGCAGCCTGTCAACTGTCGCACCGCTGCTCGCGGATGAGTCTTCGATTCCGCTCTGGCTCACGATGTTCGCGATCGGCCGCGCGGGATCAAAATCTCCATCCGGGCCGGTATTCCAATACTGGGTGGTCAACTGCGCCTGGTCGCCGGTGTTCGGCGTGGTGACTACAAATTCTGCGCGTGCTCCCGGAGATAAGAGAATGCTGGTCTCGCTCTCCGAGGTTTGTCCGCTGGTACCGGATGCAATGGGATAACCATCGATGGCCACCACCTGCATGGCCTGCGGCGTTCCGTTCACGACGTACTGTAAGTTCAGGATGGTGTCAGCAGCGGTGTTCGCTACCCGCCACAGTTCCTGCTGGGCTGGGTTGGTTTGGATGACCGCTGGAGTGTAGTTCGGATAGGTCACCGGAACATAGTTGATGGAAAGGTCCCAGGCCGGAATGTTCGCGTCGTTGGCCTCGGACGCCGGCAGCAATTGGTCGCGCAGGACAAAGGTGCGCTCGGTCATGCCTGCCAACGCAGGATCGACATTCTGCAGCCCTTCGACAATCAGCGCTCCGGTTGCGCCTCCCTGCACCTGCCCTTCGGAGAAGCCATGCGGGTGAGGATGGTACCAGTAAAGTCCCGGGGGTTCATTTTGCGGGATTTGCACGTTGTAATCGAAGCTCTGGCCGGGCTGGATCAGGGTATGGATAACCTCATCCTGTCCGCAAACGGGCGCCACGTTGGTTCCATGGAAGTGGATATTGGTCGCAGTCGCCGACATCATTCCATTGCAGGCACCGCTGCTGCTGGTGGTTGCATTGGAGGAGAGGCTCATCTTCATGCCGGCCATATTGTCGCTAGCGCTGGAGGGGGAAGCAGCGGGCAGGTCGTTCTGGAAATGAATGATCAGCTGGTCGCCGGGATTGACCCGGAGTGTGGGCGCTTCAAGGCCGGTATCGGTTACGTAGCAATAGCGGACCAACCCTTGGGAATCGGTCACAGTCAGGAACTTGAGGGTGACTTCCAGTACGCCGCCCTGACTTTTCAACTCCGGTGGTGCAGTGGTAGCGGAACCGCTGGCGAAGCGCGCGCAAACCTGATCGGCCGCATCCGATCCGGCTGCGGCGGGGGCCGCCATCTTGGCCATATCCTGCGCTGACATTGCGCCACGCCCCGGATGTGTATGTTGCGCGCCGGCTGGTAGAAGACTTGCGCAAAGAATGAAAAGGAAAAGAGCGATTCTGCCGGGCAGACACCTGCCCATGCCTGCAAGATCAACCAACGTACCCACGTTCACTCCCCTGCCTTCACCAGGCACACGTGTAGTAGTCAGCCACGCCAAAATAACCGGGTGGCCGGCTAACAGTTGAAACCTTGCGGGCAGGGGCCCTATAGTGAAAGAAGCCCGCAGTCTGATCGGCTGTGGTCCCCAGGTCCTCGCGGTCTCCGCCAAGAGATTGCCGCGGGGATCTGGCTTTTTTGGTCTAAAGAATCCTCAGGAAACCTTTTGCTGCGCCGCACAACGCCGGCACAACCCTCCCACCTCAAGACGCATGACCTGCACTTCAAAATCGTTTTGTGCCGCGATCTCCCGCTTGAGCCGCTGGAATGTCGGGCTATCAAACTCCTCAATCTCTCCACAACGAAAACAGGCAAGATGCAGATGATCTTTCTGCGTCTTAACCTCGTAGTAATGCTTTTCTCCGTTGAGGTGCATCAGGTCCAACTCATCGATCAACCCGAGCCGCTTCAACAGCTCAAGGGTCCGGTAGACGGTCGCGCGATCGATATTGGGGTCCCGCTGGCGGGCGCGAGACAAGAGAGTGGCAGCATCAAGGTGTGCGTCTGCCCCCTGGATGGTTTCGATCAACGCACGCCTCTGCGCGGTCAACCGAACCCCCCTCGCTTCTACCTCATTCAATAGCTCGCAGCGTTTCAACATCATCAGCTAGTTGCGACTCATTCGCACTAGGTATAATATACGACAACTTCGGTCCGATTACAACCCTGTGCTGAGATCTTTACTTTTCACAAGCACTAGACGGCAAGTTGCTGTTCGACCAGGGCGGCCCAATAGGCGGCGCCGGTGGAAAGGATCTGGTCATTGAAATCGTAACAAGGGTGGTGCAACATCGGGTTGAGCTGCCCAGGGCGTTTTGCCCCCAGCATGATGTATGCGCCCTGCTTGACGCCGAGCATGTAGGAGAAATCCTCCGCGCCCATGATCGGGTCCGCCATTTCGACCACTCCGGCTTGGCCCGCAACAGCAGTTGCAGCCTCGCAGGCAAGGGCCATGGCGGCTGCGTCGTTGACGGTGGCAGGGGCTACCATGTGCATCTCCACTTCGGCGGTGGCGCCGTAGCTCTCGGCCGTGCACTTGGCTATCCTGACAATTGCCCGTTGCATGCTCTCGCCGACCCGGGCGTCGAACCATCGCGCCGTTCCTCTCAGCACTGCCTCTCTGGGGATTACGTTGGCGGCCATACCGGCCTGGAAGCTGCCGACTGTGACCACCGCCGCATGCTTGGGATCAACCGAACGGGAAACGATCGTCTGCAGGGCGCTTACCAGGGAACTGCCGGCCACAATCGGATCGATTCCGAAATGCGGCTGCGCGGCGTGTGCTCCCAGGCCGGTGATCCTGATCTCGAAGAAGTTGGCCGCGGCCATGATGTTCCCGTTGCGCCAGTGGAATTCTCCCACTGGCATGGTGGGCATATTGTGCATGCCGAAGACTCGCTGCATGGGGAAGCGATCGAACAATCCATCGGCTACGACCTGGCGGCCACCGCCGATTTCCTCGGCCGGTTGAAAGATCAGGTAGGCGGTACCTTTGAATCTACGGCTTGCGGCCAGATATTTGGCTGCTCCAAGCAGCATGCTGGTGTGTCCGTCGTGGCCGCAGGCATGCATGACGCCTGGATTGGTCGAAGTGTAGGGCACTCCGGATTCTTCCGGAATGGGCAACGCGTCGATATCCGCGCGCAGGCCGATGGCCTGGTCACCGTCGCGGCCATGGATAACAGCGACCACACCGGTTCCGGTGAAAGTATGTACTTCGTCGACCGCGAACGACTGTAGGCGTTCTTGAATAAAAGTACTGGTGCGAGTCTCGGCAAATCCCAGTTCGGGATTGGCATGCAGATCTCTGCGCCAGCTCACCATCTCATCCTGTAGTCGCTTTATTCCGTCGATCGCCGGCATCGTTATATCTCCTGTTTCATACTTATATATCGCGGTGGGTAACCGACCCGCCCCGGTCTGCAACTATTGCAACATCAAAGCATCCAATGGCGGTAATCCGTGAACGCAGGAATGACAAATGAATAAGCTGCACCGCTGCGCGTGGGCAGAAAGCGATCCGCTTCTGCGCGACTACCACGACCAGGAATGGGGAGTGCCAGAGTACGATAGCCGAGCCCTGTGGGAGCTGCTGATGCTGGAGGGATTCCAGGCCGGCCTGGCATGGATCACGGTGTTGCGCAAGCGTGAGGCCTTTCGCAAGGCATTCCATCGCTTCGAGCCGAAGAAGGTAGCCCGTTTCAGCGAGCCGGACATCGCCCGGCTACTGGGCGATCCGGGGATTATTCGCTCCCGTGCCAAGATCGAGGCGACGATCCAGGGTGCCCGGATTTACCAGGAGATGGAAAGCAGTGGTGAGGACTTCTCCGCTTTTGCCTGGAAGCTGGCCGGAGGAAAGCCAATCAAGAACAAGACTGGCTCTCTGCCCGCCAAGAGCGCTCTCTCGGAGGAGATTTCCGCTGCGCTCAAAAAGCGGGGCTTCAAGTTTGTTGGGCCTGTGATCGTTTACGCCTGGATGCAGGCGTCGGGGATGGTCAACGATCACGAGCTACGCTGCTTCCGGCGCAACGTATAAGAAACCTGCCGCTGGTGTTCATAGTCAGCGAGACGAGTTGCGAAAGCGGCAGACGTGGCTGTAGAAGAGCAACCGCAGGTCCCTCCACTCCGCTGCGCTCCGGTCGGGATGACAATTCTGTTGCAGGAAACGGCTCAAAAGCGGTCAGACAAAACGGCGGTCAAACGTCCAACAGAATTGTCATCCCGACCGGAGCGTACCCGGATTTCCTACTACGCGGCACTGATCAACATCCACGTATGCGGCTTTCCGTAGAGAAAGCCGCATGAACTCCGCCAACGCCACCAGTCTCAACAGGAAATTCGGGGCAGCGTAGTGGAGGGACCTGCGGTTGCTCTCCTACCCTGAATCCTTTGCGCGGGTGTAGTCGCCGCTCTTTCCCCCTGATTTCCTTACCAGGACGATCTCGCGAATGGTGATGGATTTGTCCAGCGCCTTGCACATGTCGTAGATCGTGAGCGCGGCCACAGCGGCTGCGGTCAACGCTTCCATCTCGACCCCGGTGCCGGCGACGGTCGCCGCAGTGCTGCGGATCTCAATGCCGCCTGCGACAATGTTCGCCGAGACATCGATAAAGCTCAGGGGCAGCGGGTGGCACATGGGGATCAGGTCTGCGGTGCGTTTGGCCGCTTGAATGCCTGCAAAACGCGCGACCTCGAGCGGGTTGCCTTTAGGGTTCTTGGGCAGTGCGGCGAGCACGGCGTCAGACAACACAACAAAGGCTGAAGCTTGGGCCTCGCGCCGCGTGGAGGCTTTGGCGCTCACGTCGACCATATGCGCACTACCTTCGGCGTCGTAATGCGAGAGCTTGTCCATCGTCTCGTCAGGTTAGCAGCACCGTGACCGTCTCACCAGCGGCGAGCTGCGGGCGATCAGCGGGCACCACAAGAAAGCAATTGGAACGGCTGCTGCTCGCTATGTCCCCGGAGCCTTGCCAGGAGACGGGTTCTACCGTGACCTCGGTGGAAGCCGAGCGCAGCCTGGCGGGCAGGAAGCGTGTCAGGCCGGTCTTCACCTGGACCTCGCTCGACAGGCGAGCCTGCGCGAAACGGGGTCCACGACAGGGATCGCCGCACAGCGCGCCCAGCAGCGGCTCGACAAAAAGTGAGAACGTAACCATGGTGGATACAGGATTGCCGGGCAGCCCAAAGAAGTAAATCTGCCGCTCCGCCAGAGCAAGTCTTCCGAATACGACTGGCTTGCCAGGCTGAATCAGCGCCCCGGTGAAGAAGAACTCGGCGCCCAAAGCGAGCAGGACTTCCTCCACCAGATCGTACTTGCCCATGGAAACGCCGCCGGAGAGCAGTAGCAGGTCGGCTTGGAGCGCGCTACGGATAACGCCCTCAAGATCGCCGCGTTCATCGCGCGCAATCGGAAGATGCACCGGCTGAGCCCCCGCGGCGAGAATCTGTGCCGCGAGCGAATAGCTGTTGGAGTTGCGAATCTGGTGGACCAGTGGCTCCTGATCCACCTCGACCAGTTCGTCGCCGGTGGCGACGATGGCGACGCGCGGTTGGGCGAAGACGTTGAGGTGGTCCGCGCCACAGGCTGCGGCTGCAGCGACCTGGGCGGAGGAGATACGCGTGCCCCGCGCTACCATCACTTCTCCAGCCTGGGCCTCGGCTCCCCGGGGAACGATGTTTTCCCCGGAAGCGATGCTGCGCCCATGAGCGAGGCTAAGCGTGTCGCCATTACGCTGCGCGTGTTCCACCATGACCACGCAGTCTGCCCCCTCGGGCACTGGCGCGCCGGTCATGATTTCCACCGCCTGCCCAGCTGCGATGGAACTGGGACCTGTCTCGCCGGCGCGAATCAATCCAATGACCCTAAGCGGGAGGTTGGTCGCAACGTCGGCGGCCCGGCAGGCGAACCCATCGCGCGTGGAACGGGGAAACGGCGGCTGATCCCGGTCGGCATATACCGGCTCGGCCAGTACCATGCCCAGGCTGTCGAGGAGAGATGTGAGCTGTGATGGATGGGGCAGCGTTCCGATTACCCGATCGGCATGCTCACGCACGATCCGGCTGGCGTCGGCAAAGCTGACCACCCGGGATGGAGCGGAGTTGCTCAATGCAAATAGAGGGGACGCCCAGTAGCATTTTCACTTCTGGCATATACGCTGCGTGGAAGTGAAAATGCTCTAGCGTCCGCTCCTCTTAGTTCCAACCGGGTTTAGTGCTTCTTGGCATTGTATTTAGTGTTAACCTTCTCGCCGATCTCCGCCAAAATCGATTTTGCCTCCGGCGCCATGGGCCCGTTGGGGGCGAGCTCGAGATACTTGTTGTAGGCCTCCGCAGTACCCGGGGGCGCGACGATCTTTTGCGTCTTGGGATCGACGGTGGCCTTGGAGATAAGCGCCTGCCCCTTCAGGTAGTAGGGGATCGGTCGACTCGGGTCGGCGGCGATCGCCTTATCGGCGGCGGCGATAGTGGCGTCGGTTTGCCCCGCGCGGCTCAGCACGATGGTCTCATTGGTGTAGAACATACCCGCGTTGCTGGGCTGGAGCTTGGCCGCGGCGTCATACGATGCAGTTGCGTCTGGGAGCTTGTTGGTGCTCGCGTACACCTCCCCCAAGGCGTTGTCGTCGGCTGCTTCCACGTCAGGATTAGGCTTCTTTGAATTCGTATCGAGGTCGAGCGCCTTCTTGAGCGAAACCAGGGCGTCGTCGTACTTCTTTTGCCCGGTCTGGGCTATGCCCAGCTCCAGCCACAGAACAGCGGCGTCCGGTTTCATGGCCGTGGCTTGCTGCATAAGCGTGGCCGCGTCATCATACTTCTTGGCGGCGTTGTCAGCACGCGCCTGCTTCAGCAGATCATTCAACTTGCCGACGTTCTGGTTCTCCTTATTGATTTCTGCGTTATGCTTCTTGGCTTCTTCGAGCGCCTTACGTTCTTCCGGAGGCAACTTATTCACGTATTCAGGGCGGCTCAGGTCGAAATCCTGCAGGGTGTCAGCACCGGCGGTGAGCTTCACGTTTTCAAAGCGGTCAACGGCCTTTCCGGGGGTTGAGAAAAGCGTAACGACGTACGTGTTGGGCTTGATGCCCCCACCCTTATAGTCGCCGCTCTGGTCGGTGGTGAAGGTGTAAAGGGCGGTCTTACCATCTGTGGAAAGCACCACCTGGGCGTTGGCGATAGGGGCGTTGGCTGGGTCTTGCACGTGGCCATGGATCGAAGCGTCCTGGGCAGCCGCAAGGGCCGGAACGAAGGCAAGCGCGACGCTTGCGAGCCAAAGAATGAGTTTCGTACGCATGATATTTCTCCTCGAGGCGACAGCGATTGGCTGGCTTGCTGACGGAATGACCGGCTGCCGGCCCTGTGTCGAACGGATAACCCGCCCGTATAGCACGATTAAGTTAAATGGAAGGCAACAACAATTCAAGGCCGGGGCGACCCAGCGGCCTTTTGTAAAGAGAGAAACGCCTTCCCTACATGCAGGTTGGATGTGTGTTCGACCGCAACCGTCCAAAAAAGCTCCCTGTCTTACCTCGTTAGGCCCGGGAAAGCGCCGTATGTTGCGGAAACCACGCGTCAAATAGCGCCAAGGCGCGCTCGCACTGCAACCGGTGCCGCTCCCGCTTGTCGCGGACCTGCTTGCGCAGCGGCTCTTCCAGCGGCAGCAGTAGATCGAAGGTGATATTTGCCGGTTGGAAGTCATTGGCCTGGGCATTGGTAATGTAGTGCACCAGCGAACCCAGTGCGGTTCCACGAGGTACCGCGGCTGCCGGATGCCCATGGGCAATCTGGGCGGCATACAGGCCGGCGAGCATGCCGGTGGCAATGGATTCGGTGTAGCCCTCCACCCCCGATAGCTGTCCCGCGATCAGGATACGAGGGTGGTCGCGGAGCGAGAGAGTCTCAGTCAGTACGCGGGGCGCATTGACGTAAGTGTTGCGATGGATCTGGCCAAAGCGGAGGAATTTGGCCTTCTCCAGGCCAGGGATAAGACGCAGAACCCGTGCCTGCTCGCCGAACTTCAGGTGGTTTTGCAGGCCGACCAGGTTGTATGAGTCAGCGCGAAGGTTCTCACAGCGCAATTGCACTACCGCCCAGGGCACTTTGCCGGTGCGCGGATCGCGCAGGCCGACCGGTTTCATGGGGCCAAAGCGCAGAGTCTCCCGCCCCCGCCGCGCCAGCTCCTCGATGGGCAGGCAGCCCTCGAAGTATTCCAGCTGCTCCCATTCCCGGCTCTCCACTGCTTCGGCCGAAACCAGGGCGTCGTAGAAACGCTCGTATTCCTCTTTGGACATGGGGCAGTTGATGTAATCGGCGGTGCCTTTGTCATAGCGGGCGGCGAAGTAGACGCGCTCCATGTCGATGGAATCGGCTTCGACGATGGGGCTGATGGAGTCGTAAAACGCCAGCTGGCCGCTGCCTGTGAGCCGGGCAATCTCCGCGCAGAGCGGGGCCGAGGTGAGCGGACCGGTGGCCACGATGGTGAGCCGGCCGGGATCCAGCGTGGTTATCTCTTCGTGGTGTACCGTGATCGAGCTTTCCTGCGCGATGGCATGAGCCACCAGGCGGGAGAATTCCACCCGGTCGACGGCCAGGGCGTGGCCGGCGGGTACAGCGCTCGAATCGGCGCAGCTGAGCAGGGCGCAGCCGGCCCGGCGCATTTCCTGCTTAAGCAGCCAGGGTGCGCTGTGTTCGCTCTCTGACTTGAGGGAATTGGAGCAGACCAACTCGGCAAAGTCGGCCGTCTGATGTGCTGGCGTAGAGCGCAGCGCACCATCGACGACCGAGCGCATCTCATAGAGGTCCACCTGGCAGCCGCGCCGCGCCGCCATCAGGGCAGCCTCCGGACCGGCCAGACCGCCGCCGATGACACAGATGCGGGCTGGGGCTTCCCCGCTCAACCGGCCGGCTCCAAGGCCGCGAGCGAGCGAATGGCATCATCGTTCACGCGCATGATGCGCCACTCATCGAGAAACTGCGCGCCCAGGCCCCGGTAGAAATCGATAGCGGTCTGGTTCCACTCGAGAACGTCCCATTGCAGGCGGACGCAGCCCTGCTCCGCGGCACGAGCGGCGACCCTCGCCAGCAGCGCTTTGCCAATGCCTTGCCCGCGAAAGCGGGGCAGCACAAACAGATCCTCCAGGTGGATGCCGGAGCGGCCCCGCCAAGTGGAGTAGTTGTAGAAGTAGAGCGCAAAACCCGCCGCTTCCGGTTCTTCTCCATCCTCATTTTCCGCGATCAGGCACTCAAAGCAGGGATGCTCGCCGAAGCCATCGCGCAGCAGGTCGGCCTCGGTGGTTTTCACCGCGTCGGGCTCTCGCTCATAGGTGGCGAGAGCGCGGATAAGATCCAGAATCAAAGGAATGTCAGCGGGAGTAGCGGCGCGGATCGAATGCATCGTCTGAGACTCAGTCTATAACGGCATTTCCTGGAGGCGCGCCTGATGTCTTCGTGCCTTCATCCGGTTGCCGCACGTCTTCATATCGCACCATCTCCGGGTGTGGTTCTTGCTCAGGTCCAGAAACAGCCAGCGGCAGGCTGGATCGCCGCAGCTTTTCACCCTTTCCGCGTCCTCTGAGACCAGCAAATCGGATGCAGACTGGGCCAACTTCCACAGCGGAAGCTCTGCTTGCTGCTCAAAGCCGGACCAGGTCCACACCAGGCGCTGATCACCTTTACGAAGGCTGCGATGCAGGGCCGCGGCATGGAAGTGCGTTTCGAGTATTTCTACCTGCTCATCAGCCGGCTTACTGCCGTCAACCCAGGCGTAGAGTATCGCCGCCAGCGCTTCACGCAGCTCGACAGCGGAGGCAAGCACACGCTGCCCATCGTGCGTGCGTACGGTGCGACCGAGCTTGCGTGCCTGCTCCGCCGGCAGTAAGCGCAATTGCGCCGCAAAGCGGAGAAGATCCGCATAGGTGGGGAGCAGATCTTGTGGATTTCCGGAGAAGCGCAAGTCAAGCGTATTGACCAGCTCCAGGGCCGGGTTTCCGGCGAACAGCTGGAACGGCTTGGAAACGGAACTACTCACAACGACCAGTATAACTCCCAAAAAATGTTTTAGGGGTTAGCAGGGAAGTGGTTTACCATATAACCAGTCATGGCAACTACAACGGTTAGTGAGAGCAGCGCCGCGAAGCGAAAGAGCAAGATCGACCTGCGCGTCTATCTCGCCTTTGCGGCCATTTACGTCCTGTGGGGATCGACTTATCTGGCGATTCGCATCGCGGTACAAGAGGTCCCGCCGCTCTTTGCCGCCGGTACGCGATTCTTTGTTGCCGGCACCTTGCTTTACGCGGTGATGCGCCTTTGTGGCCGCCCGCGTCCCGTGGGGAGAGAGTGGGGCAGCCTGCTCTCCATCGGCGCGCTGATGTTCGTGGTGACGTATGGCGCTGTGTTCTGGGCAGAGCAGTATGTGCCTTCCGGGTTCACCTCCGTTCTCGAGGCGACGTTGCCGCTCATCACCATCGCCCTCGAAGTCTTCGTTTTTCGCCAACAGCGATTCCGCTGGAGCCTTCTCATCTCCATTGCAGCCGGATTTGTGGGTGTCCTCCTGTTATTGCTGCACAATGCGCAGCACGTTGCTATCCTGCCCTGCGCAGCGATCCTGCTGGGTGGAACGGCGTGGTCGCTGGGAGCTGTGCTCACCCGTTCGATGGTGCTGCCCAAGTCAAAGGGAATTACCGCCGGGGCGGAGATGATGTTTGGTGGTGCGGTCCTGCTCGTCCTCTCGGCTTTGACTGGAGAGATGCACCCGTTCCCGCATGTTTCCGCGAAAGCCTTGCTTGCACTGGGTTACCTGGTGGTGGCGGGCTCGTTATTGGGCTTCAGCGCCTTTGTGTGGCTGCTTGGGCGAATGCCGGCAACGCGTGTCGCCAGCCATGCCTATGTCAATCCTGTGGTTGCCGTTGCCCTCGGCTACTTCTTCGCCGGCGAGCTGGTCACTCCACGGATGCTTTTCGGCACCGGGCTGATTGTGGCCAGCGTCGCGCTCATCCTGATTAAAGACAAAGCAGATGAGCCTGGGCCGACCACCGAATAGTCCCTTTGCGGGCGGCCTCTGGTTCCCTGGCAAATGACGGGTGCCCCACATCTCGCTCGTTTTTCGCGAGATGTGGGATTCCACTGCTCTTCCCTCTGACTCTCAATTCACCCGATGCGCTTAGCGGTCAACATCGGTGGTATCCCACATCTCGCGAAAAACGAGCGAGATGTGGGGCACCCGTCATTTGCCAAGGAACCACGAGGGTACAAACTTAGTTGAGATACACCTGGTCGATGTAACACCAACGCCAGTCTTCTCCCGGTTCAACGGATTGCATGATCGGATGCCCCTGTTCGTGGAAGTGCGCCGTGGCGTGGCGGTTCCTGGAGGAGTCGCAACAGCCAACCTTGCCGCACTCCAGGCACATGCGCAGGTGAACCCAGGTACCTCCGATCTTGAGACACTCCTCGCAACCCTTGGTCTGCGGCTTCACCTTCTTCACATGATCTTTTACGTGCGTACACTTTGCGGCGCTCATGGAATCCTCTTTCCTACGGTGTCTTCACCACCGGCAGTTCGACGAAGCTAGCGTGGCCGGGCGCGTGATAGATACGCTGCGTGGCTTTTTGATAATCCGCCGGCTTGGCCCAGAAAATGTTAGGCACGAAGGTCTGGGGATTCCGGTCATATAAAGGGAACCAGCTCGACTGTACCTGCACCATGATGCGATGACCGGGCAGGAAGACGTGGTTTGCCGTAGGCAGCGGGTAGCGATAAAGCAAGGGCTGGTTGGGCGCGATCGCCTCAGCCTGCTCCAGGCTCTCCCGATAGCGTCCGCGGAAGATGTCAGCGGAGATCATAAGTTGGTATCCGCCTAACCGTGGCTCACTGGCCACCTCGTCGGGATAAACGTCGATCAGCTTCACCACCCAGTCGGAATCCGTGCCGCTGGTGGAGGCCACGAGATTAGCAATCGGTTGCCCGCTGATTTTCAAGGGCGCGTTCAAGACATCAGAGACGAAAACCTCAACGTCGGGCCGGCCGGATTGCTCGCGCTGGTCGTCGACCAACCACTCGGCCCAAGTCATCCCGGCCGCGTAGCCCACCGGTTGGATGGGCCGCGCACGGTAAGGAACAGGTTTCGCGGGGTCAGAGATGTATTCCTCGAATGCCGCATCACCCGGCTGGGGCGCGGTGAAGCTCAGTTTAAGACCCTCTTTGAGGTAGAGCGGCGTAGGTTGGATGGAGCAACCGCTTGCGCATCCGGCAGGCCAGGAAGGCAGGCGCCGCCAGACGTTGGTTCCGGTGTCGAATGCAGTGACGGGAGCAATCTCTTCCTTAGGGGTTTCATCCTTCAGATACCGGGCGAGGAAGGGGCGAAGAATCTGCTGGCGGAAATAGAGCCCTGTGTCGGCACCGAAGTTCAAAACACCCAGGGTGCTGGCATCTTCAATCTCCTGCCCGTGATGCCACGGACCTATGACCAGAAACACCTTGCTGTTATCGGTGTCCTTGGGCTTGATGGCCTTGTATACGGCCATGGCGCCATAGATGTCTTCCTGATCCCACAAGCTGTCCACCAACATGACGGGTACCTTGAGTGGTTGGGCGGCGAGGATCTTATCCATCGCCTGGTCCCTCCAAAAACTGTCATAGCTCGGATGCGCGAGAACCTTACGCCAAAACCCGACTTGTTCCAGGTTGTGGCGGCGTCCCAATTCCCCGGCGGATCCTGCCTGCATGTAGGTGTCGTAGTCGTCCAGGTGATCTATCCACCACTTGGCTTCACCATCGCGAGTCGCTTCCTGGTCGTAGATGTAGGGGAGATTCTGCTCGCGAAAGGCGCCATTGTGGAACCAATCATCGCCCATCCAGCCATCGACCATGGGATTCATGGGTACGGCGACCTTGAGCGCCGGGTGAGGATTGACCAGCGCGGTTAAAGTCGTGTAGCCATCGTAGGAAATACCGAGGATGCCGACCTTGCCGTTGCTCTCCGGAATATTCTTTACCAGCCAGTCGATGGTGTCGTACGTATCCGTCGAGTTGTCGACCGGTGTCGGATTCAATGGACCGCGCATAGGGCGATTCATGACGTAATCGCCCTCGGAACCGTACTTGCCGCGCACGTCCTGGACCACCCGGATATAACCTCCCGCAACGATGACATCGGTGGCATTGTCGTAGCCCTGGAGACTGGGCCCCAGGTGGGAGCTGCTTTCATGAGTAGTGAGTGCGTCCGCATCGTAGGGCGTGCGGGTAAGCAGGATGGGCGCTCCCTTGGCCCCCTTGGGCACCAGGATGACGGTGTGCAGCTTAACCCCATCGCGCATAGGGATCATCACTTCACGCCGTACATAGTCGAACCCGGCTGTGGGTGTCTCCAGCCGCGCTGGGGTTTCACTGGGTAGAGCAGGGTATTTGTCAGGCGGGGTTGCGGTTTGAGTCCAGGCTGGTTGGGTTGCTAACAAGGCGCAGAAAAGCACCGCCGCTGAAGCGCATGGGCGCGTTTTTTTTTCCATACGCAAACGTACTACGGAACGGGCTTAGGAAACTAAGCGATGAGTGCGCGAACGACGGGGGGGCGTGCGAACAGTTGTTCGATTAGTATCTGCGCAGTAGCCGCGAGCCGAGCTCACGGTTGGCCTTTTGCAGCTTTTCTTCAAAAAAGACACCAATTGAGAAAGGTCCGATAATCAGGCCCATAATACAAAACCAAGAACCGATTGAGTTCCACATTTGCCCTTACTCCTTGCACATCATTGGACGCACGGCGATAGCGAATTCATCGACGATCCCATGAAAAAAAGGAGTCGGGAATAGCAAGAAAGGTGCAGGCGAGCCCAGAGAGAAAAACTTATTTCTCGCGAGCGCGGACTTTGAACCAGATGGGGGAACCGCGGAAGCCAAAGGCGGCGCGTATCTGATTTTCCAGGAAACGCTGGAAGGCGAAGTGCAGCTTCACCTGCCTGTTCGTAAATAGGATGAAGGTCGGAGGCGCCACGGCCGCCTGGGTCATGTAGAAGATCCGCATTTTGTTTGCGGCGGGTACGGTGGCGCGCTGGAAATCGATTTTCTCCAGGAAGCGATTCATCTGCCCGGTCGAGACCCGCTTGCGCCGCTCGGCGGCCACCTCCTGCACCAGCTTGAGCACGGTGTGAATGTTTTTGCCCTCGGCAGCGGAGATAAAGACCACGGGCGCATAGGCCAGGTACTTGAGCACCTTGCGTAATTGCTCTTCGAAGATCTCCTTGTCGGCTGGCGGCTTGCCGTCGGTTCGTCCGGTGGTCACCAGGTCCCACTTGTTGACCACCAGGATCACGGAGCGGCCGCTCTCGTGCGCATAGCCGCCGATGGTGGCGTCGGAGGAAGTAACGCCTTCGGTAGCGTCGATGACCAGCAGCGCGACGTCGGCCGCCTCCAGATGGCGCCGCGCCATGACTACAGAGAGCTTCTCCGCCATCATTTTGGTTTTGCCCTTGCGCCGGATACCGGCGGTGTCGACAAAGCGCAGCAGGCCGCCATCGTATTCGATAACTTCATCGACAGCGTCGCGCGTGGTGCCGGCGACGGGGGAGACGATGGCACGCGAAGAGCCGGTGAGAACGTTGAGCAGCGTGCTCTTGCCCACGTTGGGGCGCCCGATAATAGCGATGGAGGTTTCGTGCTGCTGGAACTCGCCGTGGGTTCGGTGGTGCGACTGGCCCTCATCCTCCTCCGCTTCCGTCGCTGCTTCCACGCTGCTTTTCGCCTCAGGAAAGGTGAGCGTGGCGAAGACATGATCGAGAAGATCGCCAATGCCGACTCCGTGTTCCGCGGAGATTGGGAGCACCTCGCGAATGCCCAGGCGCCGGTACTCGGCGGTTTGTTCTTCCATGCGCTCGGTGTCGATCTTGTTGACCGCCAGCAGCAGGGGCTTGCCGCCGCGCAAGAGCAGCCGGGCAAGGTCATAATCGGGCGCGGCCAGAGGAGTGCGGCCATCGACCACCATCACGATCGATTCGGCCTCATCCAAAGCCACTCGCGCCTGGCGAAAGATCTCCGACGGAATCAGCTCCGGGTCATCGGGCAGGATGCCGCCGGTATCGACTACCCGCGCATGCTGCCCAGACCACTCGATCTCGCCGTAGATCCGGTCCCGGGTGATGCCCGGTTCATCGCCCACGATCGAGCGCCGGGAACTGGTGAGGCGGTTGAAGAGAGTGGATTTGCCCACATTGGGACGACCTACGATGGCCACCACCGGCCACTGGGAAGTATCTACCGCGGCCTCGCGCTGGGCGGGCGGCGCCGCCGGCGCCAGCGGATCGGGTAGCTCAGCCTCAATGCGACGCATCGGTCCCTGGCGCTCGCGAATCGATTGCACAGGACGTTTGCGGATCTTGCCCAGGCGCGCGGCCGCGCTGGCTTCCGCAGCCGCCTTGGCAGCGGTGGCGCGCTTGACTTCGGCGCGTGAGTGCTGGCCGCGGGTGGCGGGCGTAGCCCGGCGGGCAGCTTTCGCCACCGCAGCGCGCTTGCCTCCCTTGGAATGCGGCTTAGGCTTTCTCGCCTTGGTACCTTTTAGGGGTTTCATGAATGAAAGCTCACTTTGAGTCTTTCATATATCGACCAGCCCACCGTATAGACTTAGAGTTTCACCGGTTTTGCCCTTGTCGACCGCTTCCATCTCCGCCCAGCCGCTGCCTTCCCTGCACGACTTCTTCTCTCCCGGAGGCATGCTCTCGCACTCCGCGCTGCCGTATGAGTTCCGGCGCGGGCAGTTGGATATGGCGCGGGCGGTAGAACGCAGTCTGCAGGAAGGCAAACACCTGATCGTCGAAGCAGGTACCGGCACCGGCAAGACGCTGGCGTACTTGCTGCCGGCGCTGCGCACCGGCCAGCGAGTCATTATCTCCACCGGGACCAAGAACCTGCAGGAGCAGCTCTTTTTTCGCGATGTGCCCTTTCTGGAGTCGTTGCTGGGGCCACTGCGTGTTTGTTACATGAAAGGGCGGGCGAACTATCTCTGCCGCAACAAGCTATATGCCCTGCGCGACCAGCCTATTCTGAATGGTCTGGAAGAGATCGACCAGTTCCAGCAAATCGCGGCCTGGGAGAAGACAACTCAAACTGGAGACCGGGTAGAGATCGACGCCCTGCCCGAATCGAGCCAAGTGTGGTCCAAAGTAGACGCACGGGGAGAGGCCTGCCTGGGGCAAAGCTGTCCCGATTATGAGCGCTGCTTCATCACCGAGATGCGCAGGCGCGCCCTGGAAAGCGATGTGATCATCGTGAACCACCATCTCTTCTTTGCTGACCTGGCCATCAAGCAGCAGGCTCGGGCAGCTCCGGATGCGGGTGTGCTGCCGGAGGCGGCCGCCGTGATCTTCGACGAGGCCCATGAGCTGGAAGATGTGGCATCGAGCTATTTCGGCATCAGCCTCAGCAATGTGCGCCTGGAAGAGCTGGTGCGCGACATGGAGACGGTGCTGCGCGCCAGGCAGGCGCACTCCACTGCGCTGAAGGGCTGTGGAGACATGCTGCGCGAACGGGCGAGGATGTTCTTTGCGGCCCTGCCGCGCGGCGGTGGTCAAGGCGAGGGTCGCATGCCGTTCGAGCAGCGGGAGCAGTTTCTCGAGGAACACGGCGACGTCTACCTGGGGGTGATGAACGCCCTGCACCGCATGGAGGGCGAGCTGGAAAGGCTGCGCGGGGTGGAAGAGGCGCTGGGGCTGAAGAAGCGCGTGGCCGACATTCGTGAGCACTTGCGCTTTTTGATGGAGGCGGAAAGCGTCAACACGGTCTTCTGGATCGAGCGCAGAGGCGGCTCCCCTCGTCAGGGAGGCCGCAATACCTACCTGCAGGCGACGCCCATTGATGTCTCCGAGTTGCTTTCCGATTTGCTGTTCGACCAATACCCCAGCGTGATTCTCACTTCTGCGACACTGACCGTGCAGGCCGGCTTTGGGCACCTGAGAAAACGGCTGGGGTTGCGCGATGCGCGGGAGCTGGTTGTGCCTTCTCATTTCCGCTATGAAGAGCAGGCGCTGCTCTACCTGCCGCCCGGGATGCCGGATCCGCGTGAGCCCACTTTTGGCGCACAGGCTGCGCGCAGCATCCGGCGGGTGCTCGATATCACGCGCGGCCGCGCTTTCTGTCTCTTTACCAGCTACCAGCAGATGCGCGACCTCTATGAGCGCCTGCTGCCGGAGCTGGATTATCCTTGCCTGCTGCAAGGGACAGCGCCCCGCAAAGCGCTGCTCGAGGAATTCCGCAACACCCCCAACGCCGTGCTCTTCGGAACCTCTTCATTCTGGCAGGGGGTGGATGTGCAAGGCGAGGCATTGAGCTGCGTAATCGTCGATCGTCTGCCCTTCGCGGTGCCGACGGACCCGGTGGTTTCGGCGCGCATGCGGGCGGTCGCGGCCAGTGGGGCCAATCCATTCTTCGACTACCAGGTGCCGGCAGCCGTGATCACGCTGAAGCAGGGCTTTGGGCGGCTGATCCGTTCTCTGGAGGACCGGGGCGTGCTGGTGTTGCTGGATCCGCGCATCGAGCGGCAACGCTATGGAAAGGTCTTCCTGGAGAGTTTGCCACCCTATCGGCTGACGCGCGACATCGCGGAAGTGGAACGCTTCTTCGAGTAAGGCTCTCGTATGAAAGGCGCAATGTCCCGAAACCTCTATCTCCTGGCAGCCTCCCTGCTGCTGTTTTCGTTGGTTTCCTGCGCCATGAGTCTGGTGCCCAATGCCCTGCAGCCCGGCCTGCCGGTCAACGGTTCTTTGTGGAAGATGATCGGCCTGGTTCTCTTTCTGGCCTCTCTGCTCTCAACCTTGGCAGGCATCTTGACCGCGATGTTCGAGCAGGTAGAGCGCAGGAGCGAGGAACGCATGCGACGGGAACTAAACGAAGGCCTGGCCCGCCTCAGCCGCAACAAAGGGCGCAAATAGATACCAGCTACAATCAACAGAGGGCAATACAGGCCATGTACGAAGTCACGGTCGAATCGGGATTCTCTTCCGGGCATTACCTACGCAACTACCGCGGCAAGTGCGAGAACCCCCACGGCCACAACTACAAAGTCCGTCTGACGCTGCGCGGCAGCTCGCTCGATGCAACTGGGCTGCTGTTGGACTTCAAGCTGCTGAAACAGTTGATGCGGCCGGTCATCGATCGCATCGACCACCAGATGCTCAACGACCTCGAACCTTTCATCGAGATCAACCCATCGGCGGAAAACCTGGCGCGCTATTTCTACGATGAAACCAACCGTCAACTAAGCGAGATGACTGGCGGCCGGGTGATGGTAAAGGACTGCACCATCTGGGAGACGGACGCAACCACGGCCACCTACTACGAGTAGTTCCGTTCTATTTCGTGGCCTTGGCACCCTGGGTCGCCAGGTACTTGTCAAAGGGGATCTCGAAGTAAAAGAGCTCTTTGCCCTCGGAATTGCGCAGCATGCGCAGATTGAGCTTAGCGCCCACCAGCGGGTTGGCGAGGCCCTGCACATCGTAGAAGAGAAAGCCGGCGCGGGTGGTGTGGGCCTCTACGGCCACGGCCGAGTACTCGTAGGTATTGAAGTCCTGATCGACATCTTTGTTCTTGCTGGAGGACTTGTTCCCGATGCGCGGCAGCGGGCCGGGCAATTTGTAGCCGCTGTCGGGGCGTTTTATGCCGCCGATGCGGCGCTCGACGTCTTCCGGCTCGGCTGCTTGTATCTTGTCCCCGGCAGCAGTAATGAAGTTGATGCGCGCATCGATCAGGGAGATGGGCTTATCTCCGTTATTGGTAACAATGATGCGGATGGGCATAAAACCATATTGCAGGTACTTGAAACGGAAGATCGATGCCTTCTCCTTGGTGTCGTAGGGATCGGCGGCGATCGCCACCTGCTCGTTGGGGTGCTGGTCAAAAGCCGGATAGCTGGTTGCTACACCCGCGGGAGGTGGTTCATGTTCGGCGGCGCGGGCCCGGAAGAGCAACAGCGGACACGAAAACAGCGCAACGGCAAACAATGCAAACAGAACGAAGTGGCGAGGCATTCCCGACTTCGATTATGAGCTTCCCTGGGGTGGCGAGTAAAGGTGCTGCTAGTAAAGAGGCCGGCAATGCCGCTGCTTATCTATAGCTTCGCGTTGTTTGTGGTGCTGCTGTTGGGTCTGCCCTATTATCTGCTGGCCATGGCCACCAAGGGGAAGTACCGCGAGGGACTCAGCGAGCGCCTGGGATGGGTGCCCGATCGTCTACGAGAAGGGGACACCAGGCGGACCATCTGGGTGCACGCTGTTTCGGTAGGTGAGGTGCTGGCGGCCAGCCGCCTGGTCAACGAGCTGAGCGCCTGCGCACCGCAGTATCGCGTGCTGCTCTCCACCACCACCCGGACGGGGCAGAGGTTAGCCAGGGAGCGTACGGGCGCCGACCACACCTTCTATTTCCCGCTGGATTTTCCCTGGATTGTGGGCCGCTATCTGAAGAAATTGGATCCCGTACTCCTGGTGCTGGTAGAGACGGAGTTTTGGCCGAATCTGCTGACCGCCTGCCGCCGCGCTGCGATTCCCGTAGCGGTCGTCAATGGCCGCATCTCCGATCGCTCCCTGCCGCGTTATCTGCGCTTGCGTTTCTTGTGGAAGCAAATCCTGGCAGGCGTCTCCATCTTGCTGGCGCAGAGCGAGGAAGACGCCAAACGGCTAAAGGCCATTGGAGCGCCCGCAGCTCGCGTCTCCTTCGGCGGCAATTTGAAGTTCGACGTACGCAGTGCGGAGCCGGCCGCGATCACCACCGCGCTGCGCGAGAAGCTGCCCAGCGGGACCCGCGTGCTGGTGTGCGGCAGCACCCTCGAGGGGGAGGAAGAGATCCTGCTGGATGCCTTTGAGCAGCTGCGCAAGACCCTTCCCGACTGCGTCATGATTCTTGCCCCGCGTCATCCGGAGCGCTTTGGCAGGGTGGCCCAGCTGTTGAAGAACCGGAAACAGCAGAGCGTCCGCCGTTCCAACTGGATGAAGCGCCCGGCAAAGATCAAGCCGGGCACGGTGATTCTGTTGGACTCGATCGGCGAACTGGCGTCGGTTTATGCTCTGGCCTCGGTTGCCTTCGTGGGCGGCAGCTTGATCCCGGCGGGAGGCCATAATCCCCTGGAGCCGGCACAGTTCGCCGTCCCGGTTGTCATGGGGACGCACTATGCCAACTTCCGCGCCATCATCGACACCCTGGTCTATGCCGAAGCACTGAAGTTGGCCACCATCGAAACCCTGGTACCCATTCTCGAAAATCTGCTTACCGATGACGAGGCGGCCAACATCCTGGGCGTGCGCGCGCTCGAGGTCTTCCATCACCAATCCGGGGCCACCGGGCGGGCGATCACCGCGCTACTGGGCTTGCTGCCCCAGCAGCAGGCCTCATGACCCCTCTACTGGCTCCCTTCGCGCTGGTGTACGCGTCGCTGGTGCGAGCCAGAAATGCCCGATTTGACCGCTTGGCTGCCCAGCGGCTGCGCTGGCCAGTGATTAGCATCGGCAACCTCTCCGTGGGCGGCGCGGGCAAGACGCCGCTGGTGATCTGCCTGGCGCGGCTACTGGAACGTGACGGCTTCCATCCAGACGTCTTGTCGCGCGGCTATGGGCGATCAAGTAAAAGGATTGAGCGTGTTGATACCGCAGGGGATGCGGAGCATTTCGGAGATGAACCCGTGCTCATCGCGCGCTCCGCAGGGGTTCCGGTTTACGTCGGCGCCCGCCGCTACCAAGCCGGCCTGCTGGCAGAAGCCGAAACGGGAGGAGAAGGCCACCACGTTCATCTGCTGGATGATGGATTTCAGCATCGCCAACTGGCACGCGACCTGGACATTGTCGTCATTCATAGGAGCGATCTGCGGGAGCGGCTGCTGCCGGCGGGACGGCTGCGCGAGCCTCTGTCTTCAGTGGAGCGCGCCGGCGTGATTGTGCTACGCCAGGAGGACGCTGAGCTCGAGTCCACGCTTCGTTCCTATGTGGGAAAGGATTGCCGCTTCTGGCGTGTGCAGCGCACGCTGGTTATCTCTAGCCCTGCCCAACGCGCCCTCGCCTTCTGCGCCATTGCCCGGCCGGGGGAATTTTTTGCCGCCTTGCCGACGATTGGTGTTGAGGTGGTGGAGCGGATGACCTTTCGCGATCACCATCGTTATACCGCGTCCGATATCGACCATTTGGCTGAGCTAGGCCGGCGTCATGGATGTGACGCATTTGTGGCCACGGAGAAGGACGAAGTGAAGCTGGACGCCGCCATGCGCCTGCGGCTGAGCACGGTGGCGCCGCTGCGCTTTGCATCGCTTGTGGTCGCGATGGAGGACGAAGATGCGGTGCGCAGCCAGCTGTTTGCGCTGCTGCATCGCGTGGCCGAATGAGGTCAGATTTATGAGAAAATCGACCCATTGTCACAGCAATCTGAGCCATCCCGCGTCCTGATTGTGCGGCTGGGCGCGATGGGCGATATTCTGCATGCCCTGCCGGCGGTTGCTGCTCTGCGCACGGCCCATCCCAAGTGGTATCTGGGTTGGGCGGTCGAGCCTCGCTGGCGCACTCTGCTTTGTGCAGACGACGGCGAGATGCCGCTGGTGGACCGAACGCACCTGGTAAAAGCCAAAGAATGGGCTCGCGCTCCGCTGCGAGGAGAGACGCTGCGAGAGATCGCCGCTTTGCGCCATGCACTGCGGGCGGAGCACTACGATCTGTGTATCGATCTGCAGGGCGCGGTGCGTTCGGCGCTTGCTGGGCGGCTGGCCGGCGCCCCGCGGATGGTCGGAGAAGACCGGCCTCGCGAGTGGGCGGCACGGTGGCTTTTTGGCGAGCGGGTTGCGACCCAAGGGGTGCATGTCATCGAGCAAGCCGTGGAAGTTTGCGCCGTGGCCGCAGGGGAACGGCTTTCCCCGATTCTCCCCCCCTTACCGCGCAACCGCTTGGCGGAGGAGTGGGCGGATGAAGCATTGCGTGGGGCAAGCGGGCCGGTGGTCCTGCTGAGCCCTGGAGCGGGCTGGGGAGCGAAACGTTGGCCCACCGAGCGCTACGGAGCGGTGGCTGCGGAACTGCACGCCCGAGGCTGCATGGTGCTGGTCAACGCCGGCCCGCAGGAGCAGGGAATCGCTGCCGAGGTAGTGCGCGCCAGTGCAGGTGTTGCCCGGGCGCCGGAGTTTACTTTGGAGCGGTTGATCGCCCTGACCCGCCGGGTTTGCCTGGTCATTGCCGGGGACACGGGACCGCTGCACTTGGCCTGTGCGCTGGGCAAGCCAGTGGTCGGTATCTATGGGCCTACCGATCCCAGGCGGAACGGTCCCTTTGGCGTGCCCTTCCGGGTCCTGCGGCATCCGGAGAGCAAGCGCGACCACTCGCGCCACGCTGAACCGGAGGCAGGCCTGCTGACTATCACACCGGAGCAAGTTGTGGATGCGGCGAACGAGCTGCTGGGGCAGCGGTGAATCCATGGTTCTGATTTTCTTCCCGCCACAAACCGACGGGTGCCCCACATCTCGCTCGTTTTTCGCGAGATGTGGGATACCACGAAGCTCGACGGGTTTTGCCAATAGGGCTGAAAACCCGTCGATTCGTGGCGGGGAGAGATCAGAACGGGAAAACCATGTTGACTAACTGGAGCCGAGTGGCGCGGCGTATTCGCGTACCTACAGGGTTTCTTTTCGCCGCCTTTTACCTGTGGAGAGCCCGGCCGAGCGTGGTTTCCCTGGCATGGAGCCTGCTGCTGGTTGTACCCGGGCTTCTCCTGCGCGCCTACGCCTCGGGGTATGTGAAGAAGAACGCGGAATTGACCGTGACCGGCCCTTACGCCTACACCCGCAACCCCTTATATCTGGGATCCGTTCTAATGGCCTTCGGTTTTGCCGCCGCCTCGCGAAGCCTCTGGATCACGCTGTTGTTGGCGCTCCTCTTCATCATCATCTATGCGCCCACCATCTACTCCGAGGAACAATTTCTGCGTGTCACCTTTCCCGAGTTTGCGAGCTACTCGCAACGCGTACCCCGCCTGCTGCCCCGCTTGACACCAGCGCGGTTGCAGGGTGAGGGTTGCTTTTCTGGGACGCTCTATCGCCAACACCGCGAATACAATTCACTTTTGGGTGCCTGCGCCGTTTACGCTGTACTGGTGGCCACGCTGTGGCTGCGCCATTGACCCCGGGAGAGAGTTGACGGTGATACGGTATCCAAGACTTGTCGCGTCAATGGCCTGTTGCTGCGCGGTGCTGATCGCGGTCGCGCAGACGCTTCCTCCCTTGCTTCCGCCGGCGGCTAACTTCTCTTTCCCCACCAAGCAAACGCTTACCTATGCCGTGGATTGGCGAGTCTTCCCCGCAGGTACCGCCACTTTCCACCTGGAGCAGGTGGGAGGGCTGGAGCACGTTGTCGCCACCGGCGAGTCGATTGGCGCCGTGAACCTGCTTTTTCGTGTCAACGATCGCTTTGAGTCGAATTTCGATCGCACCACTGGTTGTTCTACCAGCTTTGCCAAGCAGCTCCAGGAGGGCAGACGGCAGCTGGTCAGTACCCTGCGATTTCTTTCGAGCGAGGGCAAACAGGTTCTGGACGAGAAGAATCTGGTGACGGGAACCAGCAAGCATCAGGAAGCGCCGATTCCACCCTGCGTGACCGACCTGATGTCCGCTATCTTCTATGGCGGTTCGCAGCCGTTGCAGCCGGGCGGGATGTTCCACATGCCGGTAGCCGACGCCATGCGGGTGGTCGATGTGACCATGAAAGCCGAGGCACGGGAGCAGGTGGTGACCTTGGCTGGAACCTTTCAAACCATCCGGGTGCAGCCGATCGCCGACGCAGGCGTGGTCAAGAACCGCGGCAATATCTGGATCTGGTACACGGATGACGACCGCCGCATGCCGGTGCAGATGCGCGCCCGGCTTTTCTGGGGAACCATCACCATGCGCCTGGTAAGCATGGCATCCAAGTAAGCCTTATTGAATGCGATAGCGCTCCCGCATCAACCGCTGGAGTCTGGGCTTATAGATGATGTTGTAAGCCAGTTCTTTATCGGGAAACATGGCCAGCGCGGCCCTCTTGCTGTCGGCTACGAGCTCCGCTGCTTGATCTACGGTAAGGCTCCCATCCTGGCTGATCACCGACATAACCATGTCCATCATCATCTGCAGGCGCCGGATCTTGCGCTGTTCCTCCATTTTCTCCTGCGCGGATTGGGCGGATTGACCAGAACTAAGCGTGAGGGGGGAAGATTCTTCGTTGCGACCGGACTCGCCTGACCCCATGGGAAACCCTTCCTCCGATTTTAAAGCTTGCTTTGTTGCGAATCGTATAACGGAACCCGTGGCAGGGAAACACAAAAAAGGTGTCTTTGTGGGCACGGGGGACGTGTCCCCGCAGGTTACTTTTGCGCCCGAGCTACTTTGCCGCCAGGGGCTGTGCCGTCACCGAACTGCCGTCCAGATAAAAGGATGTGGCGCCCAGGGCATCCGTGCGGAAGGTATGGATATGGTCGTCCTGCAGGCGGCGGAGTACTTCCATTTTGGGATGGCCGTAGGGGTTGTGGTGGGCGACGGAAATCACGGCATACCTGGGCGCCACTGCGGCCAGGAAGCGGGGAGTCGTGGACGTCTTGCTGCCATGGTGGCCAACCTTCAGCAGATCGGAGTGAAGCGGCTCAGCCAGCATGTGCTGTTCACTAGCCGCCTGGGCATCGCCTTCGAGCAGGACCGAGGTTTGCCCGTAGGCCACATGAAGCACCAGAGAATCGTCGTTGCTGGCGGCGGGGCCGGGGGTGTAACCGACTTGTGGCGCGAGCACTTCGATTTGCGCCCCGCCGAAGGCAAAGTGATCGCCGGCAGCCATGGATTCGACTGGAATCTTGAGCTGGTGGGCCTCGGCCAGGAGCGCTTCGTAAGCCGGAATGCCCGGGTTACTGCCCACCCAAAGCTGCCGGGGACGAAAGTTCTTGAGCACGGAAGGCATACCGCCCATGTGATCGCTGTGTGCATGGGTGAGGGCGACGGCATCGAGGCGGCGGATATTGCGCGACCACAGTACCGGGGAGACGACGTCTTCGCCGATCTCAAAGTTGGCGTTGGAAGACTGGGCCCCACCGATGGGGCCGCCGGCATCGATGAGCAGGGTTTTTCCCTGGGGCGAGATCAGCAGCAGAGAATCTCCTTGGCCGACATCGATGGCGGTGACCTCGAGTACGCCGGGACGGTAATCGAGCGCGCGGGGATAGAAAACACACGCCGCGGAACAGGCCAGCGCAGCGATCGGAAGAGCCACGGGAAAGCGGCTGTTGCGTGCCGCCCATACCGCCAAGCCGATCAACAGCATGCCGGCAACAATGGCGAGGCTCCCCGGGCTGGAGAGGCGAATGTCGCCCGCGCCCATAGTGCTGAAGAGCTGCACGATCCCGTTGATGGCGTGCAGCAGAGCCGCTGTCACGGCCGCCGGCACAATGGCCACTGAGGGCCACAGAAGCAGGGTGGAATAGGTGATCAGTGCGGAGGGGAGGGCCAGCCCGATCAGCGGTACCACCAGCAGATTGACCGGTAAACCAAGCGCCGTGACGCGGTGGAAGTAGATGGCCATGGGGAGGGACATGGCCAGCTCGATCAGCGCGGAAACCAGCAGCAACTCCAAGATGCGCAGCATGAGACGGACCAGGGCAGGGGGCAGGAACCGGGCGAAGCGGCGGCCGATAAACGGCTGCAGGTGGTCGGCGATGAGCCGTAGGGTAACGCGAAACTGCGCCAGCCTGGGAGGCAGGGCAGGGTCGATGGCGACCAGGCCCAGGTTCCTTGCCGCCTGCAGGTAGGGGCCGAAGGTGTGTTCAGCGACAGGAACGGCGACTCCGGCGACGATCAGCACCGAGAGCAGTGTCATCTGGAAGCTCGCCCCCGCAAGGGATCGAGGATCCAGGGCGAGCAGGCAGACGGCCGCAAAGCCGATGGCGTTGAGGCTATTGCGTTCCCGGAAGAGCAGGCGAGCGAGCAGATAGAGCGTCACCATCCAGAAGGAGCGCTGCACCGGTTCGCCGAAGCCGGCGAGCAGTGCGTAGCCGAAGGAGCACGCGATGGTCACGCTCGTAGACCAGAAGCGGGGCAACCGCAGCAGGGCGGCCAAGCCGAAGATGCATGCAGCGAAGATCGCCAGGTGCATGCCGGAGACGACCAGCAGATGAAAGGAACCGGTGCGTTCAAAGCCCACGCGGGCCTGGTGATCCAGGTAGGTGCGGTCGCCAAGGATCATGGCGCTCAGCATGCCCGCGTCTTCGTGGCTGAGCAGCAGCCATCGCGGTAGGCGCGACGCAGAGGAGGAGCCGGCGAAATCGATCAGCCGCTGGCTGCCGGCCTGCTGCACCGAATGCAGCCAGCAGGTAAAGCTGCCTCTTGCGGGTCCATGGGTGAGCGTAACGCTGGAGACTTTCAGCGAACCCACCACGCCGATGCCCTGCTGGCGCAGCCACGCGGTGGCATCCCAGACCCCGGGGTCGCGATAGCGCTCCGGCAGATGCATCGCGATCAGGGAGTGGATTTGATCCCCGCAGTGGATCGACGGGAATGCTCGATCGGCCGGGGCGTAGAGAGTAGCCCGCACACCGCCTGCCACCGGGCGGCCATCCGCGGATGTGACATGCAGGTCCACACTCTCACTCTGTTCTTCTCTTGTGGTGTTGCTGAACGGCAGAGTGGATTGCGTGAGGCGGATGGGCGTGGTGCGGGTAACTTGCCCGTCGATCGTAGTGGCGCCGCCAGCGTCCGCTATCAGGCCAAGTTCTGTTTGCGGGTCCGGAGCGGGCTCGATCTCGCTGAGCACGAGACCCAGCAGAACCCAGGTGCAGGCCAAGGGTAGCAGGGCGATGCGGAGGGTCTTCCGCGCAGCCAGCAGAGAGAGGAGAGTGAGCAGCAGAGTGGCGCAGCTAAGTACTCCGGGGGCGATCCAGTAACGCTGAGAAGTGTACGTCGCCAGGACGATGCCGGCGGAAAGCCACAAGGCGGCGTAGAGCGCGGGCGAGGTGGCGAAGGAAAGCTCTTCGACGGCTCGACTTCTGACCACAGCTTCTCCTGTCCCGGCAGGGCATCGGAAACCGCAGGTCCCTCCACTCCGCTACGCTCCGGTCGGGATGACAGTTCTTCTTTAGCAATGAATTTGTCATCCCGACCGGAGCGTAGCGGAGTGGAGGGACCTGCGGTTTCCGGGCTAATCATCCCACAAGCCTTCCGGTGGACGAAAAATTAATTACGCTTAATGAAAGTTACAGTTTCCATGTGGAAGGTTTGTGGAAAAAGGTCAACCAGGTGGATTGTCTGCACTGAGTAATCAAATTGTAACAGTGACTGCAAGTCGCGAGCGAGCGTCGCCGGATCGCAGGAGATATATACGATGGCGGGTGCGCCAATACTTTCCAGGTGGCTGCAGATCTCCTTACCCAGCCCGGCTCGGGGTGGGTCGAGCAAAATGAGTTCGGGCTTCGCCAGCACCGGGCCGCGGACCTGGCTGCGCAAGAAGTCGAGTGTGCTGGAACGGACAACGCGGTGTGCTTTGCCCGCAAGGTTATGCTTAAGATCGTCAGCCGAAAAACCGGAGGATTCTACCGCGGTTACGTTTTCAAAGTCGAGCGCCCGCGCAAACAGTCCGGCGCCGGAGTAGAGATCCCAGGCCATGCGGCCTGACTGCTTTTCCACCGCCAACTGCAGCAACCCGGGCAGCAGAAAACGATTGATCTGGAAAAAGCCGCCGAGGCTAGCCCGGTAGGAGTGTCCGGAGACTTTGTAGGTAAGAGAGCGCTCCCCCCAATGCATCATCTCTCCCTGTGCGAAAAGCCCTACACCGGTAAGTACTGGCAGCTGGACATGCAGTCGTTCAGCGAATGCTTCGAGAGCCCGCTCGCGTAGCCGCGCCGGTTGTCGAAGGCTGCCTGCTCCCCGCCAGAGAGAGACGAGCAACTGGTCCTGCTTGCTGTTGGTGAAGAATTCCACTTCATCGCAGAGGCTCTCGAGGCCGGCCTCTGTACCAATGCGTGTGACCGCGGCTACCGCCTGTTCGAGAAGGGGAGCGGCGATTGGACAATGGGTTACCGGCAGCAGGTCGTGCGATCCTCGTCGGCGATAGCCCAGAGCGACGCCGGCCCGTTTGATCACGTGCAGGCGGATCCGGTTGCGATAGCCCCACGGTTCTCCAGTCAGACTCCCGATCTCGGCGGGAACAGGGACATGCGCTCGCGCCAGCGTCTCCTTCAGAATGTCGAGCTTCATCTGCAATTGGGAGGAAGGGCTGGCGTGCTGGTACTGGCAGCCGCCGCAGCGGGGAACATATTCGCAGCCGGGTACGACCCGCTCCGGGGAGGGCTCGAGGATGGCGCCGAGTTCACCAGTAGCGAAGCTGCGGCGCTCCGTCGCGATGCCGGCTTCTACCAGTTCGCCGGGCAGCGTTCCCGGAACAAAAACTGTCTTGCCGGCGGATGCAGCCTCGTCCGCAGGAATGCGCGCCAAGCCGTCACCGCCATAGACCGCCTTCTCGATGCGCAGCTTCATGCCTGGCTCATATAGAACAGGCTAAGCCGGGGCAAGTTGAATTTCTCCAACAGCCGCTTGTGCAGAAATTGCTGCTCCACCTGGCGTATCTGCATCGCGGGCATGCGGCTACGGTAAGGAGCCAGCTCGGCTACGGCCTGTTGCCGCAGCGCCAGCAAGACGTCTTCCGGGGCAGTGGTAAGGAGGATGGCGAAGAGCTTTTCTTCGAGCACCGTGAGGGACTGCTCCAGCTCTTCGAGGTGGGGCAGTTTGCCTCTCACCTCGGCTGAGAGCGCCTGGAGACGATTGGCGATCTCGGCTAGTGAGCTACTTTGCGGCCCAACGCGGAGCTGCTGCGCTGCTGCTTCCAGATGGGCTGCGATCCGTTCCTGTTCGAAGCCCTGGTTTGCGGCTTGCTCTGCAGGGCTTAGCCGGGCAGGCGCGGCTCCGACCGCTGCTTCCTGCATCTCTTCCACGGCCGAGATCACTTCCTGGGCGCAGTAAGCCAGGCCATTCACGCGCCGCACGCGGGTCTTGCTCTTGCGGGCGTCGTATTTATCGAAGGCGGCGTCGATGCCCTTAATCACCGCTGCCAGCGGGATGCCGGCCTCGCGCCAGGTTTCGATCAGCGCCCAGTCGATGGTGGAAAGCAGAAGCAGCGAGCCGCGGCGGCGCTGGAAGTGCTCTTCTATTTCAGTAAAGTAGTTGAAGTAATTTTGCACGACTGCGTCAGGCGTGCTTTCCGGCTGCTTCAGCGTGGCCGTGTTTGACCTTGGCCACGCGGTTGCGTTCATAAATGATGCGCAACCCATCCAGCGTGAGCATGTCATCGAGGATCTTGATGAATCTTGAATCATCGACGATGAGGCGTGCCAAGCCGCCGGTGGCAATGATCTTGGGAGCCGGAGGAGCTTCACCGGATGCCGCGGCCGGGCCCCGGGTTTCGTTCAGCATGCGTTCCAGGATGCCATCCACCAGGCCGATGTAGCCGTAGTACAAACCGCTCTGTATGTGCGCGACGGTATTGGTGCCGACCACTTTGACCGGCTTCTTCACGTCCACCCGGGATAGCCTTGCAGCGCGGGCGAAGAGCGCCTCGGCGGAAATCGCCAGCCCCGGAGCAATCACGCCGCCCAGGTATTCACCCTTGGCCGATATCACGTCGAAAGTGGTGGCAGTGCCGAAGTCGACCACGATACAAGGACCACCGTACTTGGCAAAGGCCGCGACGCCATTGACCAGCCGGTCGGCGCCCAACTCGGCCGGATTGTCGACCAGGATGGGCATGCCGGTCTTGATGCCTGGTTCCACAAACATCGGCTTCAGGTTGAAGTATCGCTCGCACACCTGTCGCAGTGTGGACTCGAGCGGCGGCACCACCGAGGAGATGATGATGGCCGAGATCTCAGAAGCTTCCACCTTCCGCATGGCGAAAAGATTGAGAAAGAGGACGCCATATTCGTCCGCGGTCTGGGTCCGGAGCGTGCTGACGCGCCAGTGGGTGATCAATTCATCGGAGGCGAGGCGGTAAAGGCCGAGGACAGTATTGGTGTTGCCTACGTCGAGGGTGAGCAGCATAGAGTTCCCGTCATTCATCCCGGACGCCACCGGAGTGTACGGTGCGAACGCCTTCCGCTGTGCGCACCTGAAGAAAACCGCGCGCGTCAAGGCCCGCAGTGACACCGGAGTAGCCTGGGCCCTCATCTACGTGCACGCGTCTGCCGCGAATCCAGGTAGAAGCGCTTTCCAGGCGGCTGAGGATGTTCAAAGCCGCGGCGGTTGTCTCCGCACTGAGCGCTTGTGCCTCCCGGTAAAGCGATTGTAACAAAGCGATCAGAAGATCCTGCCGTGCCCACGACCTCCCGGTTTCGCAGCGCAGGGAGGAGGCGATGAGCGCCAGCTCGCCGGGAAAGCTCTCCTGGTGTACGTTGATGCCGATGCCCACGACTGCATGGCGTACGCGCGTGACCTCCGCGTTCAATTCGGTCAGAATGCCACAGAATTTTTTCCTGCCGAAGAGCAGATCGTTAGGCCAGCGAATATCGGCCTCGAGCGAAGTGACTTGGCGTACCGCCTCGCGTACCGCAAGACCCGCGGCCAGGGAAAGCCAGAGAATATCTGCCGGTGCAACGCGCGGACGGAGAAGGACGCTGACGTAAAGGCCGGCGCCTTGGGCGGAGTGCCAGCTATGGGCGCCCCGGCCGCGGCCGGCCGTCTGCTCGTCGGCTAAGTAGACCGTACCTTCCGGCGCGCCCTCGTCTGCCTCACGCATGGCCAGTACGTTGGTGGAGTGGATGGAAGGGAAGTGGCGAATCTTGCCGGCAAAAGGCGTCCCGGCCAAGGCCTCGTCGATTGCAGCTAAATCGTAACCGTCTTCAGGGTTGAGCAATGGAAAGTCCTAGTGCGTCGAGCAATCGGGGAAAACAGCAGGTCCCTCCACTGCGCTCCCCCGGGATTTCCTGTTGAGAATGGTGGCGTTGGCGAACTTCATGCGGCTTTCTCTACGGAAAGCCGCACACGTGGTTGTTGAGGAGTGCCGCGTGGTAGGAAATCCGGGTACGCTCCGGTCGGGATGACAATTCTGTTGTGCCCGCAAGAGCTTCTGCGAGAAATACTTGACCCTGCAATAGATTTGTCATCCCGACCGGAGCGAAGCGCAGTGGAGGGACCTGCTGTTCACTACTCCCCTAGAAAATGTCTGTCGTCACTCGCATGCTCAGCTCAACCGCAGCAGCAGATTGCGTCAAAGCGCCAACTGAAATGAAGTCGACTCCGGCGAGGGCATACTTGCGGATATTTTCGAGTGTGATAATGCCGCCCGAGGCTTCCAGCGTGATGGTAAGACCGCGCGCCCGCACGATGCCCACCGCCTTCTTGGTCTCAGCCGGAGACATGTTATCCAACAGGAGCGACTCCGCACCGCCGTCCAATGCCTGCTCCAACTCTGCCAGATTGCGAATCTCGCACTGCACTGTCTGGCCGGGGGTTCGCGCGGCAAAGACACGGGCCAGAACCTTGGGAATGCCGCCGCCCAGACCGATGTGATTGCCCTTGATCAGAATGCCATCGGAAAGATCGAGCCGGTGGCTCTCGCCACCGCCGCAACGGACGGCGTATTTGTCCAGCACGCGCAGGCCCGGAACCGTCTTGCGCGTGTCCAAAATCTTGGCCTTGGTTCCGGCTACCGCCTCCACGTACTCCCGGGTACAGGTGGAGATGCCGCTCATGCGTTGCATCAAGTTCAGAATCACGCGTTCGCAGGCCAGGATGGTGCGAGCATTGCTCCGAATCACGGCTACCGCCTGACCCTTCTTGACCCGGACACCGTCGAACATCTCGGGGTGGTTAATGACTTCAAAACGGCTCGAGGCCTTCTTGTCGAGGCGAATGAAGATCTCGAGAAAGCGGGGGATACAACCCAGGCCGGAGATTACGCAATCCTGCCTGGCGAAGACCGTACCCGACGCCCGCAGCCCGGGTTCTATGGTCAGGGCAGTGGTGACGTCGTTGGTCGCCCGATCCTCTACCAGGGCCGCTTCCAGGGTGGCCTCAACCCGCCTGCTCTTCCAATCCATTGGCCTTCCTTAATGAACCAGCCGCTTATTGTCGCAGTCGAGGCTCTCCAGCGCACTGCGGGTCTTGGGAATCAGCACGCTCAACTCGGCGGCGCGGCGCCGCAGTCCTTCCACCACGTTCGCCGGAGCTTTGGCGAGGAAGCCCTCATTCGCCAGCTGGCGGTCGGCATTCGATACTTCCTTTTCAAAGCGTGCCAGCTCTTTTGTTAGACGCTCGCACTCCACCGCAACATCGATCGTACGCTCATAGATGACGGCCACGTCGAATCCCGGAGCCGAGCGCACGCCCGTACCCTCGGGCATGGCATCGACAAACTCAATGGCCGAGACCTTGGCCAGGCGGCCGATGATGTCGCTGTTTTGTTCAATACCCGCCCGCTTGCCGGGCGTCACCCGGAGCTGGATCGGCACCGGCTCCTTCTCTTCCACCCCCAGTTGTCGCCGCATATCGCGCACCGCAACGATCAACTCCTGCAGCCCCTTCATCTGGTCTTCCGCGAACTCGATACAAATGCCATCCGCGTTCTGAGGGTAGCGGGTGAGTGCGATGGATTTGCTGGGAGGATGATTTTCGTATAGAGCATGCCAGATCTCCTCGCAGAGAAACGGCATGAAGGGAGATAGCAGGCGCAGGGCTCGCTCAAAAACACCCACCAGCGTGGCCAACGCCGCATGCGCAGGAGTGGCCGGCCCAGTATAGTCCAGACGCAGCTTGACGATCTCCAGGTACCAGTCGCAGAAGTCGCCCCAGAAGAAGCTGTAAAGGGTGTTGGCTGCCTCATGGAAACGATACTCAGTCAGAGCCTGGTTAACCTCGCCCGCGGTACCAAACAGCCGGGAAATGATCCAGACGGATTCGAGCGGCATGAGGCCGTCGTCCTGGTGCCCGGCGACGGGCAGTGGCGGGCTCAAATCGATGCTGATGCCCGCCTCCGCGGCCCGCTCCATCTGCATGAAAATGAACCGCGCTGCGTTCCAAATTTTATTGGCGAAGGCGCGATAGCCGTCGGTGCGGTCTTCGCTAAAGGCGATGTCGGTACCCGGCGCGGCCATCGCGGCCAGCGTGAAGCGTACCGCATCCGTTCCGAAGCGTTCCACCACCTGGATGGGGTCGATTACGTTGCCCTTGGTCTTGGACATCTTTTGCCGATCCGCGTCCCGCACCAGCGCGTGGATGTACACCTCGCGAAAAGGCACTGCCTCCTTCAATGTGCGCTTGCTGCCGTCGGCCATCGGCTCTTCCAGCATGAAGTGGCAACCCAGCATGATCATGCGCGCCACCCAGAAGAAAAGGATGTCGAAGCCGGTGACCAGCAGCCGCGTGGGATAAAAAGCGTCCAGATCCGGTGGGTGTTCCGGCCATCCCAGCGAGGAGCAGGGCAACAGACCGGAGGAGAACCAGGTGTCCAGAACGTCCTTCTCCTGCTCGATGCGATCGCTCCCGCAGTGGGAGCAAACCTCAGGCGTGGTGCGGGCCACGGTGATTTTGCCGCATGCCGCGCAGTGCCAGGCCGGAATGCGATGCCCCCACCACAGCTGGCGCGAGATGCACCAGTCGTGGATATTGCGCATCCACTCGAAGTACGTCTTGGAGTATTGTTCCGGCGTAAAGCGGATGAAACCTTGCTCTACCGCGGCAATCGCCGTGTCAGCGAGCGGCTGAATCCGGATAAACCATTGCGTCGAGAGCAGGGGTTCAACCACCGTCTTGCAGCGGTCGCACTTGCCGATGGAGTTCACGTGGTCGCGCACCCCGGCCAGCAGACCTTCCGCTTCCAGATCCGCCAGGACCTGCTGCCGCGCTTTGTAGCGATCCAGACCGGCATAAACGCCGGCAGCGCCATTCATGTGCGCCGTCTCGTCCATGATGCTGATCGAAGGCAGGCCCTGACGCTGCCCCAGGGCAAAGTCGTTGGGGTCGTGCGCAGGTGTCACCTTGACTGCGCCGGTACCGAAATCGCGGCTCACCCAGCTGTCGGTAACTACCGGGATCTCGCGTCCGGTCAGCGGCAGCTGCAGCATCTTGCCGTGAAGGTGAGCATAGCGTTCATCGTCCGGGTGAACGGCGACCGCCACGTCGCCCAGCATGGTCTCCGGCCGGGTGGTCGCCACGGTGACGAAGCCGGGTTCTCCTACAATGGGGTAGCGAATCTCCCATAGCTTGCCCTGCTGCTCCTCGTGGATTACCTCTATGTCGGAGATAGCGGTCTGGCAGCGTGGGCACCAGTTCACGATATAGGCGCCGCGATAGATGAGCCCCTGCTCGTACAGCCGGACGAAGGCCTCGCGAACAGCTTCGGACCGGGGCGTATCCATGGTGAAGTACTCGCGCGACCAGTCAACGCTGGTGCCCAGCCGGCGCATCTGGTCGAGGATGGCGGCCCCGTAATGCTGCTTCCATTGCCAGACCCGCTCGACAAAGGCTTCGCGGCCCAGCTGCTGGCGCGTTTTGTGCTCTTCGGCAAGCTGGCGCTCGACCATCAGCTGGGTTGCTATGCCGGCGTGATCGGTGCCTGGAATCCATAGCGCCAAGTCCCCGCACATGCGGCGCCAGCGAGTGAGGATGTCCATCTCGGTGTGTTCCAGCATGTGCCCCATGTGCAGCCGTCCGGTGACATTCGGCGGGGGCAGCAACATGGTGAATATGGGCGCGGAGGAGGTAGCCTCCGTGTGTGGCACGGAAAACAGGTCCTCTTCGACCCAGTAGGCCGCCCAACGATCTTCGATGGCAGCCGGGTCGTAGGCTTTAGGCAAGTCACGAGGCATGGGGGTTTTCTTTCAACAACAATACAGGGTACGGGCTTGAGCCCGTACCCTGTATTGTGAGCGGGGCTTTAGCCCCTAAGGGAGGGGATTCCTAGAATGGATTGATCTTGTCGAGCCCCTTCTTTTTCTTCTCTTTGCTGCAAGACTCATCGTTGCTATTGCATTTTGGCGCCTTGGGCTTCTTCTTGTTGTTGGTAGCACCGGCATCGGTGCCGGTCTGCACCTGGGCAGCGGTTCCACTTTTCACATCGTTAGTCTGTGCCGGAGCTTCAGCCGGCTTTTCTATCGGAGGCAGAGGCTCGTTGTTAGTCGGGCCGACCTTCGCCAATCCGCCGGGGTTCTGCGCGCCGGGCACTCCGGCTGCGTCAGCCGCCGCAGCTGCGCCCTCCGCCGTAACCGGTGGCCCTACTGGTGCAGGTGTAGACCTGGGCGGTCCTGACTGCGCGGGGGGGGCGTTTGTGCTGGCGCCTTCACCAGTGCTGACAATGCTTGCTCCAATAGCCGGTCCACCGCCGGCCGGTGCGCCGCCGCTATCCGCGGCAGGCACATTCTCCAACTGAAGCGTCGAGCCGGCGCCAGGTTCAGGCGCTGCAGCAGCTCCACTGGCCACTGCGGTGGCAGCCGGTGGTCCCAGTGGGGCAGGAGCGGGCAGCGGTTCACCCTTAAGAGCGGCAGTGAACAGCGCAGTATCACGCTTATGTACGTCAGGCGCCGTGATCGCTGGAGGGTCGGTGAGCGTCGGTTCCCCGATACGCGCAGCATTCACCGTGACCGGGCCACGCTTTATCAGCAGGAGCGCTCGATCCTTGAAGGTGATACCCGTACGGCTTTGCTCCTCTGCTTCGCTGTCAGCGAGCTCTTCCTTGGTAGGTTCGGGCACCGGGCGATTGAGCGCGATCAGGCGTTCCCGGGCATCCTCAACATGGGGGGCCATGGAATAGTGCGTGACCACGCGGGAGTAGGCATCCGCAGCCTGGTCATCATAGGCCTTCATGAGTTCCTGCTTGGCCTTGGGGTCGAGTTTGGCGAGGCCCTGAACGTAGCGGGCTTCGGCTGCATATGCGTCTCCCAGGCCGATCAGCGCCAGGTCGCTATGACTATAGAGCGGATAACTATCGGTAACGGTCTGCAGGCGGGCAATGGTCGCTGCCCAATTCTCGTGCGAAGCATAAAAGCTCCCGACCTGGTACTCGCGCTCGGCCAACACCTCTTGCACTTCCCGCAACCGCTGCTTGGCCCGGGGCACAAAGGTCGAATCGGGGAACTGCTGGATCATGGTGCGGTATTCCTGCTCGGCTTGCTCGGCATTCTTAGGGTCGCGGTCGGGTTTCTCCATCTGATCGTAGTAGATGTCGGCGACCTTCATCTGCGCCTCGGCGGCTTCCGGCTGATTGGGAAAGAAGGTGATGAAGTCCTTATATTCAGCTTCCGCCTGGGTTAGCGCCGCGGTTCCCCCTTCCTTGAACCAGCTATCCCCGACCATCAGCTTGGCGCGCATCTGGTATTCCGATTCCGGGTAAGTATTCAGCAATGTCTGCAGATCAAGCCGGGCGACGTCAAACTTGCCCTTCTGCATGGCGACCCTGGCCTTTTCGAAGAGCTCCTTGTCTGGTTGCTTGGACGAATTGCCCGCAAGGGGGTCGTCTTGCGTCGGCTTGGTCGACGGTTTGGAAGGCTTGAAGATGCCGAACTGAGCGGTCGCCGGGAGCGCGCAAAGTAGACACAGGGTGAAGAGCCGGAATAGGAAACGCTGCATAGCACCTCATGGGCAGATGCTCGGCCCCAACGGGCTGAAATCGGAGCCGAATTCTGTCGCCGGCAATGGTGCCCTACCACTGCCAGCCTAGTCCCTAATGTTAAATGGCCGCAGCCCGCGCGGAATGGAAATTTTGACCTTGGCGGCGCTGTTCAGCCTCCAGCGCCAGGTTCAGCAGCTTCCGCGCCTCTTTTTCGGGGTGTCCGGATTCAAAAACGGCGCTCCCGGCAACCAGCAGGTCGGCGCCGGCCTCGACCACCGAGGCGATGGTCTCGTCGGAAACCCCCCCGTCGACCTCGATTCTGAAGTTGAGATCAAGCTCGGCGCGCAGTTCGACCACGCGTCTGATCTTGTCCAGGGAAAAGGGAATGAACTTTTGGCCGCCAAAGCCCGGATTTACACTCATCACCAGCACGTGGTGAACCATGGGCAGGATTTCTACCAGTAAATCGGGCCGGGTGGCCGGGTTGATGACCACGGCGGGTTCCATGCCGTGCTCGGCGATCAACTCCAGCGTGCGATGCAGGTGCCGGCAGGCCTCGTAGTGGACGCTGATCCAATTGGCCCCGGCATCTGCGAACTCGGCGATGAAGGCAGCGGGATCTTCAATCATCAGGTGGCAGTCGAGCGGCAGGTTGGTGACTTTGCGCAGCGACTTCACGACGGGAGGTCCCATGGTGAGGTTGGGGACAAAGTGGCCGTCCATGATATCGATATGGATAACAGAGCCGCCACCGCGCTCGGCAGCCTCGATTTCCAAGGCCAGCTTCGAGAAGTCGGCAGAGAGGATGGATGGCACCAATTCAACCATGATTACCCCTCAACAGCCTCAGTGTAGCAGGAGTTCAGCTTTAAACCCTGTCCCCGCCACGAATCGATGTGTGCCCCATATCTCGCTCGTTTTTCGCGAGATGTGGGAGACCACGAACCTTAACCTTCCCTGCAAGTAGGGCGAACAAACTGTCCGGTCTAGTGCCGTGGTCTCCCACATCTCGCGAAAAACGAGCGAGATATGGGGCACACATCGGCTCGTGGCGGGGAGAAATCCCAAAGCCGGTGGAGAATTCTCCAATCCGTCCTAAGCGTGCCACTGGATCGGGGGCTTGGCCATCTCCTCCGGGTTCGCGCTGTTAGCTTTTGCGGCCACGCGTGAGATAGCGCGCAGCAGGGGCTTGCGCGCCACCTCTCCATCAGATGCAGCAAAGATCATCTCCCCTGTGGAGCGTGCTGCAGGCCGGTAAAACCATTGCGTAAACAGCGCCACGTGGTCCGATAAGGTCTGCGAAGACAATGACTTCGGGGCGGATTGAGCGAGCGTCGACAACGCCTCCTCCAGCCGCGCCTCAAGTAGATCTTTGGCGGCTATGACCGGCGTAGCCTCCAGGGGAACAGGCTCTAGCGCGAAGGGATGAGCGAAGAGAGAACTGGACCCGGATCGCTCGTTCGCCAGCCGCATGCCAAGGATGGAATAGAGCGCCGGTCCACTCCACACTCCCCGGCGCAGGGCGAAGAGTGCGACATGGTCAAGCTCAGCCGACGGCTGCACCAAAATGCCGGAAAGTTGCGCCAAGGGATGAACAGCCTCGCTCGCGAGATGGGCTACAGTCTCCACCTTCTGCATCCGCTGATGGATGGCGGCAGCCCGTTCAAATTCCATCGCCTCCGACGCCGCATTCCGCTCCCCTTCCAGCTTGGCGAGCATGGAGGCGCCGCGCGTGGAGAGAAAAGCAAAGACATCTGCCGACTCCTGCCGGTACCGCTCATCAGAGCAGCCTTTGTAGCACGGGGCCAGGCACATCTTCATCTCCGAATAAACACAGCCAGGAAAGGCCGGATCGGGGTTCAGGTCTTCCGTGCAGCGGCGCAAGAGGAACAGGTTCAGCATCTCATCCGCGTAGCGCTCCGCCGTTGCCCGCGAGGGAAACGGCCCAAAAAGCGCGTTGGCTGCCGTCTTGCTGATCTTGGTCGTCACATAAACCCGCGGATAGGGGTTGTCGACCGACATCCTCAAAAAGACCGGAGTGCGGAGGCGCAGCCGCTTTTTTGCCCGGTCACCGAAGGCGCGCAGGGAGGCTTGGTAGAGGCACAAAGCGGACTCGAACTCAGAACCGGTGACCGTGTACTCAATATGGTCGACCATGTGCGCCAGTTGCAGGCGCTTGGTGCGGGGTGGTTCGCTCTGCCCTTCGGCGGTTTGGGGTCCGCGCAAAAAGCGCATCAACCGGCGGCGCAGGTTGGGCGTCTTGCTCAGGTAAGGCTCAGCGGAGGGATCGGCCGCGCACAGTGCGAACACCGCCGGAGCCTCGGGAAGGCCGCCCAGGCTGGCGCGGGGATCAGCCGGATCGAAGCGGATGGAGTTGGCTAGACCGGCTCTCATAGGCCCCCGGAGCACTCACTTGCCGGACAACCGCCCGACGAGATGATTATTCCCCGGCGATGGTCATTCCGTCGATGCGCAGGGTGGGTGAGGCAACCGACCCGCGAAATTCCAGGTCGTCGGCGATGGCGGTGATGTTGTTAAGCATCTCCTTCAGGTTGCCGGCGATGGTGACCTCCTCCACGGCGAAGGTCAGCTCCCCGTTTTCGATCCACAGACCAGCAGCGCCACGGGAGTAGTCGCCGGTCACCATATTGACGCCGAACCCCATCAGCTCCGTGACATAGAATCCCACCTTGACGTCGGCCAGCAGTTGTTGCGGGGCAACCGTGCCCTTGGCAAGAAAGAGGTTACCGCCGCCGATGCCGGGAGTGCCGGCCAAGCCGCGCGAAGCATTCGCGGTGCTCTGCATATTCAGTTTGCGCGCCGTGTAGGTGTTCAGCAGGTAATTCTTCAAGACGCCATTTTCGACAATGACGGTTCGCCGTGTGGGCAGACCCTCTCCATCGAACGGCGAAGTTCCAAAGAGGCCGGGCATGGTGCCGTCGTCAATCACGGTCACATTGGAGCTGGCGACTTGCTGCCCCAGTTGGTTGGCCCAGAAGGAGGCGCCACGATAAATATTGTCTCCGTTGGCCGCTTCAAAGATGTTGCCCACCAGCGACCGCGCAATCTCCGGGGCAAAGACAATGGGCACCCTCTGGGTGGGGACGCGGCGTGCATTCAGGCGGCGCAACGTGCGCCGGGCTGCTTCGGCTCCAATGCTTTCAGGAGAATCGAGCCGGGCCAGTGTGCGCGCACTGGAATACCAATAGTCACGCTGCATGCCGCCCTGCTCCGTTTCCGCGATAGGCATGGCAGAAAGCGAGCAATACGAGCGGCGATACTCGCCCACAAATCCGCGGGAATTGGCCATGACCTTGTGCCCGGTGGCCGCGTCAAAGCTGCCGCCGTCGCTCTTTTTGAGGCGGGGGTCGGCGGAGAGCGCCGCAGCCTCGGCGCGCCGTGCGTATTCAATGCGCTGCGCCGCAGGCAGCCCATAGACGTCGTCGTAGTAAAGCTCAAGATTTCCGGATAGCTGGCCCATCGCGCTCGCGTCTGGCAGGCCGGCGAATGGATCCTCGGAAGTGACTTGGGCCAGATCGATGGCGCCGGAGACAAGGTGGGTGAGTCCCGCTTCTGAGAAGTCGCTGGTTGAGGTGCTGGCCGTGCGATGAGCTCCACTGGGGCCCATAAAAACGCGCAGACCAATGCCTCGCGCACCAGATTCCTTCAGCGTTTCCACTTGCCCCAAACGCACCAGGGTGGAGAATTCGTCGCCTTCACGGATCACTACTTCGGCTTCGCTGGCTCCGGCACGCAGCGCGCGCTCGACCACATCGGCCGCCAGTTGCTGCAGGTCTGTTTTATTTTCCGCCGGGATAGGGGTGACTGTAGACATTATCTGCCTGTGCCGCCCACGGTCATGCGATCCAGCTTGATGGTCGGCATGCCCACGCCGACCGGAACGCTCTGCCCATCTTTGCCGCAGGTCCCGATGCCTTCGTCGAGGGCGAGATCGTTACCCACCATGGATACATATTTGAGCGCTTCCGGTCCATTGCCGATGAGCGTGGCATCGCGTACCGGAGCGGTGATCTTGCCGTCTTCAATCAGGTACGCTTCCGAGGCGGAGAAGACGAACTTGCCGCTGGTGATATCCACCTGGCCGCCGCCGAAGTTCACCGCGTAGAGTCCTCGCTTCACGCTGCGCACGATGTCTTCCGGGCTGTCTTCGCCGGAGAGCATGTAGGTATTGGTCATGCGAGGCATTGGGATGTGCTGGTAACTCTCGCGGCGTCCGTTGCCGGTGTCGGCGATGCCCATGAGGCGCGCGGAAAGCTTGTCGCTGAGGTAACCCTTGAGGATGCCGTTTTCGATCAGTACGGTCTCCTTGGTGGGTGAGCCCTCATCATCAACATTCAGAGACCCGCGGCGCGAAGGCATCGTACCGTTGTCCACCACGGTCACCTTGGAGCTGGCGACCTGTTGCCCGATCAGGCCGGCAAAGGCTGAAGTCTTCTTGCGATTGAAGTCGGCTTCGAGCCCGTGGCCCACGGCTTCATGCAAAAGAACGCCGGGCCAGCCGGGTCCCAGCACCACCTCCATGTCGCCAGCCGGAGCCGGAACGGCATTGAGTTGCAGAATGGCTTGGCGGGCCGCTTCCGTAGCGAAGTGCTCGGGAGACTTATCGCCTTCAAAGAAGCTCAGTTCGACTCTCCCACCACCTCCAGACCCGCCGCGAGAGTTCTTCGAGCCATCGCGGGCGATGACATAGCAGTTGAAACGAGCAAGCGGCTGGGTGTCGCTGGCGAAGGTGCCGTCGGAGGCGGCGATGAGAATGTGGCGAAGCTCGTCGTTGTAGCCGGCGCGCACTTGCACGATGCGCGGATCATAGGCGCGGGCCGCGCGGTCGGCGCGCATGACGAGTGAGAGCTTAGGGGCGATGCCGGCGTCGGCATCTGCAGCAGCGATCGGGTAAAGGCTCGCCTTGGGCGTCTCGCGAAAACCGGCGACGCTCTGCTTCGTAGGCCCATCGGCGATGAGGGCCGCGGTGCGTGCAGCGCGCATCAGCCGCTCAGCGGAAAGATCGTCGGTATAGGCATAGCCGGTGCGATCGCCGGAGACAACGCGAATACCGCAGCCTGCGCTCACGCCTTGGCTCGCGGACTTGACCAGCGACTCATCTACCGAGATAGCGGTCGAGGTGACCGATTCGAAGTAGAGGTCTGCGAAATCGCCGCCGGCTGAGAGCGCCTCGCCCAGGCACCGTTCGATCAGGCGCCCGGTCAGTCCAAACTTCTGGAAGAAATGGAGTTCATGCTCTGGAAAAGTCATCGGCGGCCCTGCGCTGCGAAATTCACCATTTCTTCATTCTAGGCCACGGAGACAGGCAGGTAAACAGCGGGCCCCGCGGGTCCAGCGACCGTCATCGGGCGTCTCGAAGCACATAATAGGTTACGTGTGACGTACAGCGTAAATAATGCCGATCGGATGGATGCTGCGACTGCACTCAGAGATCTTTCGGCGTTGCCGGGCAATCACTTCGAACGGTTGAAGGGGATCGGAAGGGCCAATACAGCATCCGGATCAACGATCAATGGCGGCTTTGTTTTGAGTGGCCGGAAGGCGCAAAAGGCCCATCAAATGTGGAAATTGTGGATTATCACTGAGAGGAGAACCATGAAAGCGATACATCCCGGCGAGCATCTGGCGTTGGAATTGAAAGAGATGGGCATGAGCGCGGCCGAGTTCTCGCGACAAATAAGCGTGCCCACCAATCGCGTGACGCAAATTTTGAACGGTCGACGGTCTATCACCGGAGACACGGCGCTACGGCTGGCACACTTTTTCGGCACCAGCGCTGAGTTTTGGCTCAACCTACAAGCCCTTAATGAGATCAGGTTGGCCCAGCAGAAGTCAGGCCCGGCGATCAGAACCCTGCCCACAATCAAGGATTTTCAAATGGGGAATGCTCGATCGACTGCCGGTTGATGGCGGTCGAGCGTGTTGTTTCTCGTGCCATCAAGGTTCACGATAGGGTTCTTGCAACCTTTATGCGCACGTTTCTTACTAGCCCCTAAGTTGACCGGGCCTATTGTTTCTGCGTGAGAACCTACAAGCTCAGTCCCAAACGAACGCCTGAGAGCCAGAGCTGTCCAAATTAGCGGAATGCAGTGGGGCAAGCAACGCAGCCCAGTTCCCTGGACGGGTGCCCCATGTTCGCCAAGGCGTACATGGGCCGAAAAAGACGGGCGCAGCCCCTCCTCTGTTCCTCCTATACGAGCAGCGGTTGCTGAGGACAGTACCTCCGTGCATCGAGCAAAAGCATTAGAAAAAACCGTTTTCGACCCAGGTACGCTCCCACGGCAAGTTGGGACAGTGGCTAGGAAAACAGATTCGCTGAGTCTAGGCGGCGGTGTGCTACTCAGCCCGCATGACGGCAGTAGGATCAGCCCGAACAGCACGCAGCGCGGGGAACAAGGTTCCCAACACAGTAGTGACGAGACACACCGCTGCCGCGGTTGAGAAGGTAAGCGCGTCGGCTGGTTGCACCCCGGCAAGCAGGCTCTCCAGCAACCTGGCTGCGATGTAGGCTAGCGCGAGCCCTGGCAGCAACCCGGCCACTGCCAGTTTGATGCCCTGGAGCAACACCATCTTGAAGAGATCGCCCGGGCCGGCCCCCAAAGCCATGCGGATGCCAAACTCCTGCTGTCGCATCGAGACCATGAATGCCAGCAGCCCGTATAGGCCCAACCCGGCCAGAACGATCGCTACGCCGGTAAAGACAACCAGCACGTGCATCTGGATGGCTCGCGATTCCGTTTCTCCGGCGAGGACATCCTCCATTGTTCTTATGTTCGAGATTGGCTGCTCGGGATCAGCCTGGTGAATGATCTGCCGGACGGCGGGCAGCAGACTTTCCGGCGGCTGCGTCGAATGGATCACCAGATCTTTGGGCGCATACCAGGTGAACCCATCATCGGCATCCTGGTTAGAGCTGAGATATACCTGGGGTTCGCTGGTTCTTTCCAGGCCGCGCGCCCGGATGTCTCCAACTACCCCGATGACCTCGTGATCGTGAAAGGCAAAATTAAAATGCCGCCCGATCGGCTGCTCGTTCGGCCAATATCGTCGCACGAACGATTCGCTGACCACGGCAACATAGGGCCGATCCGCGGTGTCAGATTCGCTGACGGCGCGTCCGGACTTAAGGGGAATGCCCAGGGTCGAAAATAATCCTGGGGTCACAAAGCGCATGCTGGCTACATTACCTTCGCTGCGAATCTGGCTGCGCCCGTCGACCAGTACGGGCCAGATGCCGCCGCCCCACGTCATGGGAAGAGCGGTGATGTAGGCGGCGTCCGTCACGCCAGGCAGCCTGAGAACATCCGTCAGCACCTTGCTATAGAACTGATCGCGGGTGCTGGTCTTGTTGTACTTGGGGAAGGGCAATTCGGTACGCAGCGACAGGATGCCGCTGGTTCTGAAACCGGGGTTTGTAGATTGTACCCTCCACAAAGCGCGGATCAGCAACCCTGATATGACCAGGAGCACGACGGATGCGCCGAGCTCCGCAATCACCAGCGCAGATCGTGCCCGGTGATTGCTCGTTCCTCCGGTGCGCACGCCCACGCGAAGCCCACTCAAACCTGCATCCTTGCATGCCTGCAGTGCAGGAGTGACACCGAACGCGATCACGGTGATTAGTGTGAGACCCAGAGCAAATAGCAACGTTTGTGTGTCCACGGGGGGCACTTGCTGAATCGGAAGTGTATTAGGCACCAGTCGTGCGAGCAGCGGCAATGCCGCTATGGCGACCGCGGTTGCGCAGGCGCCCCCAGCAAGACCGAGAAGAAGACTCTCAGAAAGGAGTTGGCGCAGAAGACTACGGCGGCTAGCGCCCAGCGACAGGCGAATCGAGAGCTCTCTTTGCCGAGCCAGCGAGCGCGCCAGCAGAAGATTGGCCAGGTTTGCGCAGGCGATGACCAGTACACACAGCGCCGCTCCACACAGGCCCTTGAGCAGAAGGCGCGATTCCGTGGTGAGTCCATCCCGTACCTCGACCACGGATAGGTCTACAGCTTCGTTCTCTTTTGGATATTGCCGGCGCAGCCGGGCGGCGATCAACGACAGCTCGCTCTGCGCCTGGGCGAGCGATACACCCGGCTTGAGTCGTCCAATCCCTACTAAATAGTTATTGTCGCGGTCCTGGTAGTCGTCTTCCTGAAACCGGTAAGGGGTCCAAAATAGTGTCTCGCGCGTGGGAAAGCGAAAATCGTGCGGCATCACGCCAATCACTGTGTAGGGCTGATTGTCGAGCGAAACGGACTTCCCCAGTATGCTTGCATCGCCCCCGAACGCTGTCTGCCAGAGCCCATAGCTCAACAACACCGTGCCCGGAGCGCCCGCCTGGCCGTCCTTGGTGTTGAAGTCCCGGCCAATCAGGGCCGGCCTTTCGAGAACAGAGAATAGGTTCGCCGTCACCGAGGCGCCATCGATTCTTTGCGGCTCGCCCTGGCCCACCAGGCTCATCGAGTTGTTGTTGTAAGCTGCCAGAGCAGTGAACGAAGTGCTGGACGCGATCACGTCGCGATAGTTGGCCGGAGAAAGCTCCATCCTCGAATAACCCGGATGTTTTTCCCAAACCTTCATCAGCCGTTCCGGCTCAGGAAAGGGCAGCGGCCTTAACAACACGAAATTCGCCAGCGTGAAGACGGCAACATTGGCGCCGATGCCGACGGTGACCAGCAGAATCGCCGTGAGGGTAAATCCCGGGGAGCCAAGCAGCGAGCGGGTGGAATGAAGCAGGTCCCGGCGGGCAATTTCCCCATGCACGATGGCCGCGTTGAACCATACCTCAACCAAGGCACGAAGCCAAAGCTTGCATCTCGCCGCCAATCCGCGTCTGCGCTCAAGCTCCAGGGCAAAGATGGCGCTCATCTCGTCGCCGTATTCCGCCCGGAACGACGAAGGATAAAGGTGGAGAAGCAAGCGATAGAAGTTCATCAGGTCGTCCTCGGGGCGACTCCACACAGACGCGCCATTTTGAGTAAGTCACGCAGGCGTCCCGCTTCGGCCTCTGCTACGGCTCTTCCCAGGGGAGTGATGCGGTAGTATCTGCGCCGTTCATCGTCCATCTCGGGCGCAGGCCTGTTCCGGGTTTCCGTAATGAGGCCGGATTCGAGCATCCTCTGAATAGAACGGTAGAGTGTGCCTGCGCTCAGCTTCAGTTCTCCCTGGGTGCGCCGGGCTACCTCAAGAATGATCGCGTAGCCATGCCGGTCTTCATCGGTCAGCGACAGAAGAATATGAAAGGTGGTCGGTTGCAAGGGAAGCAGAGAATGAACGCGTTCATCGGCCATGCCGCCATACTATATGCGATATGGCTATATGTACAACGAGTATATGCACCTCGCGACCAGCTGTTGCGGATTCGCAGGTTGCGGATTCGATGGATCGATCTCAAAATAGATGCGATGCCGAAACCTCGTTCCAATAAGACCTTTCTGCCGCCGGGCGAAAGAATTCTCCAGCTAAAGCAGCGCAAGGCCGTTCCGCACGCGTTTGTGCTGGATGCCCTCGCTGACCTCCCGACGGAAACCCGAACCATGTTCGGCTGTCTGGCGATCTACCTGGGACACAAGATCGTCCTCATACTTCGCGACCGGCGCGACCCTCCGGCGGACAATGGCGTATGGCTCGCCACTACAGAGGAACATCACCAGAGCCTGGCTCGCGAGTTCCCAAGCATGCGGTCCATTCAATTATTCGGGAACAAAATTACCGGCTGGCAGGTTCTTCCCGCTGACGCTGCAGATTTCGAGCACGCAGCGCTGCGCGCTTGCGAACTGATCATCGCCCGGGATCCCCGCATAGGCAAGGTGCCGAAGTCCCGGCAAAAATCAGTCGCCAGAACCGCCGCTAAGACGAAGCGAGCTGGCTAATCCGCTCCTACCCGGCATCTACCATAGAAGGGAATTCAACCGCATCCGGCTGCCTTTTCTTGAGCAGCTTTCCCAGCAACAACAGCAGGAGAATTGCGGAAATTGAACCGGCGAGGCCATCGGTCAACAGTAACCCTCGCACGCCAAAATGCTTGTAGCCTTGCCCGTCGAACCAGGTCATGTATACGATGGCGCCATTTGTTGCCGCAGAAAAGAGCCCCAGTTGGGTGCTGGCCACGGGGCTCTTTTGTCCGACTAACTGGTAACCAAGGGCATTGAATGCCGCATAGGCGACCCCGGCCATGCCGTTGTAGATCAACACTCCAAAGATGAACGATGTTGCTGTGTGCGGAGCGAATGCCAGGGCGATCGCAAACAGGCTGGCTGCCAGTCCCGCAGAGAGATAAAGAAATCCGCGAGAGAACCGGTTCGCGACGTATCCGCCGGCGAGCGCGCCTAACGATGTGCTGATGGCGCACCCTGCGCCGGTTATCCAGATGACCGTCTGTTCGCTGGTATGGAAGTCCTTGCCCATCCCGGAAAACAAGTTAATGGCTGCTACCGCGCTGGCCGGCGCCAGAAAAAGGGCAAAGCCGGTTAGGCACTCCTTCGTTTTGCAAGCCTGCCATGTAGCCTTTATGGCATCGGTGAAAATCTGCCGGAAGTGGAAAGAGGATTTCTTCGGTTGAGGAAAGAAAACGGTCGGCACGGTACCCAGCAAAATGCACACGCCCAGACCAAGGCCGATCCAGTACGCAGCCAGGTGTGGGACGAGAGACATGACGGCCAACGAACCGAGCGCGCCGCCCCCGAGATTTGCTACATTCGTCCACCCGCTTACCGAGCCCCGCAAATGGTCTGGTGTGAACTCCGCGGTCCAACCGCTCACTGCGCCGGAAAATAACACCATTCCCAACTCTGCCACCGTGAGCAGTGCCGTTGCCGCTCCCAGGTGCGCAGGCGAAATCAATAGAAGGGCCGCCGCCAGGCAAATTGCCGAAACGGTGGCAGTCAGCCAGCCGTAGGCGCGGCGCGTGAGTCCTGTATCCATAATCGGCTGCAGCAGAAATCCCCAGAAGGTCGGCGACATCACGGTAGCGCTAACGCCGGCCACCTGGTAAAGCGGGATGCCCAGCTTCGTCAGCAGAAAAGGCAGCGCGGTGATGGTGAATCCCACCACCAGGCCGAAGGGAAAGATGGACATCCCTACGACCCAGGGCGGGGGAATCCGCGTGGGAACTGCTTGATCAGATAGGGACAGAGATTCCTCCAAACCACGAAGCAACAAGTTTAGGACGGCCCAGCGCCGGCGATGGTTAGCGCGGGGGCCGGATTCAACCGGGTCTAGTGCGCATGATACTCAATATCTGCAACCGAGTCTGCCCCCGCAGTTCCGGCTGCCCGGACTGCTATACTTTAACTAACTGGTTAATCAATGGACGGCAAAGCTTCCCATCTGAATCGCGCCGACCGCACGCGAAAGGTCATCCTTCGCGCGGCCATTCGCGAGTTTAGTCTGCACGGCCTGGCAGGCGCGCGCACCGATGCCATCGCAGAATCGGCCAAGGTCAACAAGGCGCTCCTCTACTACTACTTCAAGAGCAAGAGCGGACTCTACGCAGCAGCGATCGAAGAGGTCTCAAGCGCAGTGGCGGAGCGTGCGCTCGCTGCCCTGGATCCCAAACACAGCGCCGGAGAACGGCTGCTGCGCACGGCGTTGAGTCACTTCGATCGCATTCTCACCCAGCGCGACTTTCAAAGCCTCATGCAACAGGAGATGGTCCGGATGCGTCGCGGCGAGAGCGAGGTGCTGCCAACCATGGTGAAGAACGTTTTTAAACCCCTGCTTGGCAAGCTACAGGAGGCCGTGCATGACGGCATCGAGACCGGCGAGCTGTGCTCCGTGGATTGGCTCCAGGTTGTCTATTCTGTGCTCGGCGCAAATGTTCTCTATTTTCTCAGTGCGCCCATGATGCGTCTCATACTGCCGTTCGACCCCTTGGACCCGGTCGCGATCGAGTGCAGGCGCCGGGCTGCGGTGCAATATCTCGGCAACGCTTTATTTGTTGATCGCGCCCATGGCGCCAGGCTGGTCAAGCGCGTTCTGGCCGATATGCCCATGCCCAAAGCCGGCAACGCTCTAGCTTGGAGAAAGTTTTTATGAATGCACGTAACCGGATATTCATCCTGCTCGGAGTTCTATTCGTCATCGCGCTCTGCTGGTATCTCTTCACCACCCAGCGGTCAGACGATCTGCAACTCATCGGCACGGTAGATGCCAATGAAGTGATCGTCAGCTCGCGCATCCCGGGCAGGATCCAAACCCTTACCGTTGATGAAGGCGACGACGTGCGCGCGGGACAACTGATCGCCACCATACAAAGTGACGATCTGGCGGCGGCCCAGCAGGCCGCCGAGGCGACCGCGTCCAGTGAGCGATTCAAGCTGCAGGGTGCAAGCGACACCGAGCGCCAGACACAAGGGGACACGTCAAGCCAGGTAACGAATGCCCAAGCGCAACTGCGCAGCGCGCAGGCCGCGCTGGTCCAGGCCCAGGCGCAGTATGAGCATCAGAATGCCGATACCTCGCGAACGGTCGCCTTGGCAGCACAGGGGATCATGAGCTACCAGTCACGGGATGAAGCAGCCACGGCGTTGCATGCCGCGCAGGCGGCTGTCGACTCCGCCAGGGCCAACGTCGCGGCTGCGCAAGCGTCTCTGAAAGTCGCAATAGCGAATACCATTCAAGCGCAGGCGGCAGCGAAGACAGTAGCGGCGACGCGTGGTGATATGGAGAATGCACGAGCCCTGCTCGATCAGGCGCAGGTTCAACTGGGATACGCGCGCGTGCTATCGCCTATTTCCGGCAAGGTCAACGTGAGGGCGGCGCGACAAGGCGAAGTGGTGGCGGCGGGAACCCCAATCGTAACCATTACAGATTTGACCCAGACGTGGGTCTACGCGCCTCTTCCAGAGACCGAAGCAGACTCCGTGCAGCTCGGGGACAGCCTGCGAGTCGTGATGCCCAGCGGAGCCACGATCCAGGGCAAAGTGATCGCCAAATCCGCAGAAGCGGACTTTGCCACGCAACGCGACGTGAGCCGCCGAAAACGCGACATCAAGACTATCCGCTTGAAGCTTCTGATTGACAACCCCGGCATGCGCTACGTGCCCGGAATGCTGGCTGAAGTCTATATCCCGAAAGACAAGCTGGTGACGCAATGAGTGCCGGCAAGCCACAGCCGGCGATCGTTGTCGACAACATCGTCAAGCGCTACGGTGATTTCGAAGCCGTTGCCGGCATCACCTTCGAGGTTGCCGAAGGGGAGATCTTCGGCCTGCTGGGGCCAAACGGCGCCGGCAAAAGCACGCTCATCCGCATAATGACCACGCTGCTGCCGGCCACCAGCGGAAAGGCGATCATCGCCGGCCATGACGTCTCCCGCGAGCCCGATGCGGTAAGGCGAGCCATCGGTGTCATCCCCCAGGCTCTTACCAGCGACATCGATCTCACGGTTGAAGAGAATCTCTCCATCTATGCCAAGCTCTATGAGGTTCCCAAGGCGGAGCGCGAGCGCAATATCAACGATCTGCTGCAAGCAGTCGATCTGCTCAAGTGGCGCAAGGCGCAAACCAAAACGCTATCGGGTGGAATGCGGCGCCGGCTCGAGATTGCCCGCGGTCTGGTCCACAATCCGCGCATCTTTTTTCTCGACGAACCTACTACCGGGCTCGACCCGGTCTCCCGCGTCGCCGTCTGGGAGATGCTCAATCACCTCAAGAACACCCGCAACCTCACCATGCTGATCACTACCCACTACATGGATGAGGCCGATCGCCTTTGCGACCGCATCGCCATCGTCGACCACGGAAAGCTGGTCGCGCTCGATACGCCTATGGCCCTCAAAGAAAGTGTTCCCGGGGACAACGTGGTGGAAGTGCATTTCGCTCACGAATCCCCGCAATGGTCTGAGCGGCTGAATCAGCTCGCCGGTATAACCGCCGTGGAATCCAAGAGCGCAGGCATGTACAGGCTGCTCACCTCCAATGGCTCGCTGACCACTACCCAGTTAGTGGAGATGGTGAACAAATATGGCGAAAGCATCAAGTCATTGACGGTTCAGAACACCACGCTCGATGACGTCTTTGTGCACTACACGGGGCGCGCGCTTCGTGATGAACAGGTCAAGGCGCTGGGCTTTGTCATGCCGCCGCGCCCAGGGATGCAAGCATGAAACGAATGATGGCGATTGTCGAACGAGAGATGCGGAAGTTTTTCCGCTCACCGACGCTGATGATCATGTCGATGGCGCTTCCGCTGGTCCAACTGGTCATCCTGGGCAACGCCTTCGGGGGCAAGATTCGCGGCGCCCGGATGGGCGTGGTCGATTACGATCGAGGCTCGGAGGCGCTCAAGATCGAAGAGGCCTTCAATTCCATCGCCGCAAATATCCGCACCTTCACCACCGTGGCCTACGACGATGAGCAAAAGGCCAGAGAAGACGTGCGTACGGGCAAGATCGACGGAGCAGTAATCATCCCGGCGCAGTACTCGCGCCGTGTCCTGGCGGGCGATTCTCCGGCCATCGGCCTGGTCGTCGACAACAGCGACCAGACCATGAGCAGCAGCCTGGAAGCAGAGATGCAATCGCTCGTCGACGCCCTCAACGCCCCCGTCATTCAACAGAAGGTGGTGCAGCAGATCGCGCTTCAGATCGTCGAACTTTATCCCTACGTTGAGTACATGAAGTATCTTCTCGCCGGCTCCGTGGCCTTGGCGATGTATGTGGCCGTGATGATCGGGGGCGGCATGCTATATATCGACGACAAAGCACGGGGAGTGCATGAAGGCTATCTGGTGACCCCCATCTCCAGTCTCGAGTTAGTGATGGGACTAAACCTTGCCGGCACCATCAAGGCTGTGTTGTCGGGCATCTGCATCACAGTCATCGGTTCTTTGCTGGCCGGTCTCGGAGTCATCTTTCGCCCGGAATCTGCTTTCCTGCTCGTGTTGCTCATCATCTCTACCTCGATGGCGTTTAACGGCATGATGTTTCTCATGATGGTGCGGGTCGAGGATCCCCTGGTGCCGCGCATGATGTTTGGCGTGCTCAATACGCTCCTCTTCTTTCCCAGCGGAGCAATCTCTCCCGTCTCAGGGTTGCCTAAGTGGCTGCAGGTAATTGCGCATCTCGATCCCTTTACTTACGCCGTACATGGTTTCAAGAGCATTCTCCTCAAAGATGGTGGCTTTACTGCGATCCGCATGGACGTGCTCTTCCTGGCTGGCTTTGGAATCGTTACCCTGTTGATCGCGACGCCCCTGTTCAAACGTACTTTGTAGTTGCCCCGGCTCACCCGTGTTTCGTTACCGAAAAGGCCCTGAGAAATTGCGGCTAACCCACCATCGCAGCTTCGGCTGGCGATAGGCTGCCTCCGCGCACTTCATGATGTGGGCTTACGAGTACCCCAGGATGTATCTGTGGTTGGATTCGACGATATAGTCAAATCGCGGCCAATATTCGAAATCAAAAAAAATACGGGGTACCAGAAACGCTGGTACCCCGGAGGATCTACCTAGGAGGTAGGGTGTGCTTAAAACGTTAAGTGCGCACTCAGCTGCACCGTGCGGCCATTTTGGGTGCCTCCAGTAGCTAGGCCTGTAATCGTTGAGGTTCCAGTTGCGATTGCGCCGTAACCACCGCAGCCACTGGGCAGCACCCCGGAGGATGGGCAAACGGTGAGGTTGGTAGTGGGCAATCCCAGGGTTGGGTGGTTGAAGGCATTGTTGGCATCGGCCCGCAGCTCTACGTTAATTCCTTCCGTGAAGTGGAACGTTTTGCCCAGCCCAAGGTTGACCTGCTCGAAGCCAGGGCCAGTCAACTGATTACGGCGCTCGTCCCCGAAGGTTCCTGGGGCTGGTACGGCAAAAGCAGCCTCATTGAACCACTGATTCGGACCCCGGTGCTGCAGCCTGGGGTTGCCGATCACATTGGGAAACCAGTTGAAGTTATCGCCCGCCAGCGAGTAGGAGTTAGTGCCGCTGGCCATGACCGGGGTAAAGGGCTGGCCATCCTGCAGGATGAGTGTCCCCGCAAGTTGCCATCCCCCGATCACTGCGTCCAGCGGGGCGCTGCTGTTCACGAACTGCCGCCCTCTGCCGAAGGGTAGCTCGTAAATCGCATACCCCCTGAACGCGTTGCGAATGTCGAAGTTAGAGTTCCCGTAGTTTGCTGACGGAACAAAGGAGTTCTGAATCTGAGTGTTCCCCGAGTGGCTCCCCCAACCGGCAGAGTCGATGTCATCGAGGAAGTGGGACCACACATAGCTGAATTGGAGACTGAGACCCTGGCTCATCCGTTTCTCGATCACAGCCTGCAACGAGTTGTAGTTGGAAATGGCATTTTCATTCGCCGGCGTACCCGAGGTGTTCAGCGAACCAAATTGTGGGTAAGGCCGCGATCCCTGGTCGTTGGCGGAGAGCAGAGCTTGCGGCACCTGGTTAATGTCCACCGGGAAGGGCAAGTTATGACCATGTGTGGCGACGTAACCGAGTGACGCCACGACGTTGTTTCCTATCTGACGTTCTGCCCGCACGTTCCATTGATAGGAACCGCCGACTGGTTCGTGGTAGGCATTGAAGTTGAAGCTCTGTCCGTTGTATGCACCGGGAGCGTTCGAATTGGCTACATACGGCAGGTTGGCGCCACTTCCGGAAAGAATCACGACTGGAGTTAGCCCGTTCGTGTTGTCGTTTACGCTACCCTTTGAGCCGAAGGCCTGACCCATTCCCCCGCCATATTGATCGTTGCTCCAGTTATAGGCAAAAAGACCAAAGCCACCATTAATCGTAGTCTTCTCATTGAGCTGATAGGCGAAACCTACGCGAGGAAGAAAGGTGTCGTAGACCGGATGTTGCAGGTGTGTGCGGCCATTCGCATGGGTAGCACCGAACCAGATGGCTCCCAAGGTATTGGTTACAGGGTTGGTCACGGTTGGATCGAAAGAAGCTTCGTTGCCTTTCACTTCACTCCAACCGGTCTGAATCTGATAGCGCAGACCCAGGTTCACGGTCAGGTTGGGTTTGATCTTGTAGTCATCCTGAATGAACATCTGGGGAAGTTTCTCGCGGCCGCCATACTCCGGCGTTACGCCCGCATTCCAGTTCTGCGTCTGTCCAAGAAGGAAGTCCGCATAGCCAACACCGGTGGCGCTGTCGCCGATGTAAGCCTGCGTATAGTTCCCGGTATAAGTCATATTCCCCGCGTTCAAGTTTCCCCAGGCGGTTGAGTTGTTCTGGTAGATCAGGAACTCGCCCCCAAAGTGCAGCACGTGCTTTCCAACGATCATCGTAACCACGTCGGAAGGAGCAAAGGCATGCTCTTTGTAGACCGCGTTAATGTTCGAGGTCAGAAGCGTGCTGTTCGGATTCGAGCCGGCGAAATTGAAGCCGGTTATCGTAATGATGGGGAAGTTATCCCCTTTGGCGAACTGCCATCCCAGCTTGGCGGGGTAGCCTTGGTTAAGCGTGTAGGGCACAAAGAAGTTAAGCTGGTTGGTGTAGCCGATTCTCGCTTCATTGGTGACCCGCGAGCTGATGCTCCACACGTCCGTCACTTGGCTGTTGATCCTGCTGACATCGCCACTCTGGCAGTCAATCGGGCAGTCTCCCCAGCCGAAACTTTTGCCGGGATTGTTTCCCTCGGTGACCGAGCCATTGAGCTTGTTCGTGGAGGTCAGGTTATAGTCGAGGCGCCCAAAGAATTTGGTGAACGGATTGATATTGGGAGGAGTGTAGGTGTAGTTGTTGCTTACCTGGCCGTTGGAAATGGTTCCGGCCGTGTTGGCAGCCGGAAAGTACTTCTGCAGGTTCGCGGCGACGGGATCAAAGCGGTCAGCCGGAATTTGGTTGTTGGGGAAGGGCTGCCGGGTGATGCAAGGGCAGGCGGTCGGTGTACTCGCGCCAGGATAGGTAAAGGTGCCCGTCTGCTGAAACACCGTAGTGGTCGCGGGGTCGTAGATGGTGGGCAGACCGGCAAAGTTCCCGCTTAATTCCGCCGGTGTGGGCGTGGTGTAAAACGCGGCCGCATTCCCCCCATTGTCGATAATGTGATCGTAATTGAAGAAAAAGAAAAGCTTCTGCCGGATGATCGGGCCGCCGACCGTGCCCCCAAATTCGTGGAAGTGAATTTGCGGCTTGGTCGCAGTCGAACCGAACGTGTCATTGTTCGCGTTCAGGTCGGTATTCTGGAAGTACTCATACGCCGAACCGTGGAAGCGATCGCCCCCGCCTTTGCTGATCTGGTTGTAGAGGATGCCCCCAACCCCGTATTGCGCAGAAAAGGCGGAGCTGCTGGTCTGGACTTCCTGGATGTCTTCCTGAACCGTGATATCGGAGTTCGCGCTGGCGGGTAATGTGGTCTCGGCTCCGTCTGCCAGTACCGTGCTGAAGGGCAGGTTGCCGTTTACCGAGAGCATGGTGCCGTTCGAAGTTCCTGTTCCCGTTGACCCCTGGGCTCCCCCAGGAGCACCCGCCTGTCCCGGCTGCAGGATATTAAAGCTGGACCAATTCTGCCCAATCGATGACACCTGTGGCAGCTGGTTGATGGTTTCGTAGCTCATCGTATTCGATAACGCACCGGTCTCAGTATTGAGCAGCGGCACATCGCTATTCACCACTACTTGGGTGTTCACCGTACCCACCGCCAGCTGCGCATTGAGCTGGAGCTGTCCCACGTTCACCGTGATCGTAGAGTGGACTAGCGAGCTAAATCCGTCTTTTGAAAAGGTGATCTTGTAATCGCCGGCTACGATGGAATTTGTGTCGTATATCCCGGCCGCATTGGTGGTGTAATCGTGGCTGACTCCGGTAGCGGTGTTGACGACTGTTACGGTTGCACCCGGTATCGCAGCGCCTGTTGTGTCAGTCACTGTACCACTGATGTCGCCTGCATTTGTGGCTTGTCCGAACGATGCTGCGAATGATCCTGTGAGAAAAACTCCGACCAGTAAAGCCAATCGTCCCCGTTTCATACCGACCTCCCAAAAGTGTTGCCGCTATATATAGTCTTGGTTCCTGTCCATCGGCTTCCGCGCGGGAATGCAATTAGACAAACGGTTGTCTATCGTCATCTGGCCGCGCGCGAGCAATATAACAGGAAGCTGCCTGAAGTTGTCAAGGATTATCTTGGACCCTTGGAAAGTCCTGCAGTTACAGGACAACCGTGTGTCTTAAGGCTCATTCCACCCAGGAACCCTGATCCGGGACGGCATAGGCCTTCCTGGCCGATGCCGCCCTGGGCGAGGTCCCGGAGTCAAGAGTTCGCCGGAAAACCTTTCGCTCGCACGGGATAGCGCGGTATGATTCGGAGGCGATGTGCGTAAAAAAAAACTCTGTATCCTGTTGCTGGCATCTCTCCCCACCCTCCCCCTCCTATCCCAGGCGCCGGCTGGCAGTCAGGACCAGGTTGCTGCACATTCCCGGATGGCCCAGCAATATCTGAACCAACGGCGGCCCGACCTCGCCATCCCGGAATTCCAGGCGATCGTCTCTCTGGAACCGCGAAACCTGGATGCTCAGGCCAATCTGGGAGTTCTGCTCTTCTTTCAGCGCGACTACGTCAAGGCTGAGCCCCATCTGCGCGCGGCCCTCGAGATGCAGCCGAACCTGAACAAGATTCAAGCCCTGTTGGGTATGGCCGAAAAGCGCACCGGCGACACTGCCAACGCTCGCACTCACCTGGAGACATCCTTTGCCGCCGTCGACGAGCCAAAATTGAAGGTTCAAATTGGCATGGAACTGGTTGAGCTGTATACCGCCAGTCAGGAACTGGAAAAAGCCAGTTCCGTGGTCAACGCCATGCGCCAGGCGGACCCGGTCAACCCTGCGGTGCTCTACGCAGCCTATCGCGTCTATTCCGACCTTGCCGGCGAAGCAATGCTGAGTCTGGCACTGGCCGCCCCGGATTCGGCACAGATGCATCAGGTGATGGCGCATGAAGAGGCAAGGCAAGGCAACAACGCCGGGGCTCGCGTGCAATTCCAGAAAGCCCTCGAAATCGACCCCAAACTCCCCGGCATCCATTTTGAATTGGGCGAGTTGCTTGGCCTATCTGAAGATCCAAAGACCAAAGGGGAAGCGGAATCGGAGTACAAGGCGGCGATCGCTGAAAACCCCTTGGACGAAAAATCAGACGTCAGATTGGGGGACCTCTCCAGCCGCAAAGGAGATTCTGCCCAGGCCCTGCAGTACTACAACACCGCCCTCCGTTTGCAGCCGGAAGATGCGGAGGCTGAATTCGGATTAGCCAAAACCTTGATCGCGATGAACGAGCAGGCTAAGGCATTGCCGATTCTCGAGCGCGCGGTCCAACTTGAACCCACGAACGCCGCCGCCCACTTTCGCCTAAGCACTATCTACCGTGAGATGGGGCGCACAGCCGACTCGCAACACGAAGTGGAGGAGTACAAGAAATACAAGCTGATGAAGGAAAAGCTGGAACCGGTCTTTAAAGAAATGCAGCTCCATCCGGCTGGACTCTCCACCGAGGAAGAGAGCAAGTAACGACCGTCAGCATCAGCCCAGGGGAGATGTGGATGCGAAGAGCCCGCATGTTGCGAAACCTGGCTTTTCCCTGCCTCTTGCTGGCAATTTTCTGCCCCCCTCATGCCAGTCGAGCTCAACACCCTGTCACGGAACCGGCCAACCCGCAAATTCCCCAGCTCGTCGACATCACCCGTTCTACGAAAATCCAGTTTGATCATCTGTCTTCCCCAGCGAAGAAGTACATAGTGGAATCGATGAGCGGCGGAGTGGCGCTCATCGACTACGATCGCGACGGCTGGCCGGACATCTACTTTACCAACGCCCCCGGGATCGACATGGCCCTGGCTGGCCGCAAAGCGCGGAGCGCCCTTTACCACAACAATCATGACGGCACCTTCACCGATGTGACAGAGAAGGCTGGCGTAGGCAATCCGTGCTGGGCCATGGGGGCGTCCGTAGGCGATTACAATAACGACGGCTGGCCCGATCTGTTAGTCACGTGTTTTGGCGGGGTGACGCTTTTCCGCAACAACCACGACGGCACCTTCAGCAATGTAACCACCCAGGCAGGGCTGGGCATTGACTCCGGCTGGGCGACGGGCGCGGCCTTTGGCGACTATGACCGGGATGGCTGGGCCGACCTGTTTGTCGCCCACTACGTAGATCTGGATCTCAAGGACCTGCCGGAATTCGGCTCCAAGCCAACCTGCCAATATCACGGCATAGCCGTGCAGTGTGGCCCGCGCGGCCTGAAGGGGTCGCCGGACGCGCTCTATCACAACAACGGCAATGGAACCTTCACTGAGGTGGCGAAAGCGGCCGGAGTGGCAGATCCACAGCGCTTCTTTGGCCTGACTGCCCTGTGGAGCGACTTCAACAACGATGGACACCTGGATCTGTTCGTAGCCAACGATGGAGAGCCTAACTACCTCTACCGCAACGACGGCAAGGGTCACTTTACCGATATCGCTCTCGATGCCGGAGTCGCTGTCAACCTCGACGGCAGCGAACAGGCCAATATGGGCGTGGCCTTAGGCGACTACGAGCACAAGGGTCTGTTTTCCATCGCTATCACTCACTTCAGCGAGGAGTATGCCGCGTTGTACCGCAACAACGGTGGCTTCAACTTTACCGATGTCTCTTACCCTTCTGGGATCGCCCGCGCAACCACACCGTATGTGGGCTGGGGAGACGCGTTCTTCGACTTAGACAACGATGGCTGGCCAGACCTGATCATCGTCAATGGACATGTCTATCCGCAGGTGGATACAAAGGACATCGGCACCAAATTTCGCGAGCCCAAGCTTCTCTATCTCAACCAGCACGACGGCACCTTCCGCAACATAAGCAAACTGGCCGGCGCCGCGATTCAAATTCCACAAGTGAGTCGCGGCCTCGCGGTTGGCGACCTGTTTAATGACGGCCACCTGGAGATTGTGGTCGAGAACCTGGAAGGGGAACCGATGATTCTGCGCCCCCAGGGCGGCCCTCGCAACCATTGGATCAGCTTTCAACTCGAGGCTGCGAAAGGCAGCCCGCTCGCGCTCAACGCCCGGCTCCGTGCCACGGCCGGTGATCTCGTTCAGCAAGACGAGGTCCGCAGCGGAGGAAGCTATCTTTCGCAAAGCGACCTGAGGATCCACTTCGGCCTCGCCTCCCATGAAAAGGTAGACAAGCTGGAGATTTTCTGGCCATCCGGAAGGGTAGAGACGCTGGCCAATATAAGCGCCGACCACTTCTACACCCTAAAAGAGGGCCAGGGCGTTATGCCCGCTCGGGGAGGTATTTAGACAAACTATTGTCTAGCTGGGTCATGGCTGGTATTTTGTTGGTCAGAGACAAGGACGTCCAATGGGAAAGCGAAAAAGCGACGACAGTCAGCCTGACGCACGCGTCAGTCTCAAGACCCTCGCAGCTTATTTGAATCTAGACCCGACGACCATATCGGTTGTTCTGAACGACGTCCCAGGGCGCTCCATTCCTGAAGCTACGCGGGAGCGAATCCGCAAAGCGGCGCTCAAATTCAACTACGAGCCCAGCTTCCTTGCACGATCCTTGAGAAATCGCCGCACCATGACCATCGGCATTTTAGTGCCGGTCCTCGCCGACGGCTATCACGCGGAGGTGATGACTGGGATTGGAGACCGGCTTCTCGAGGAAAAGTATTTCTACTTCATCGCCCACCACCGGCACCGGCCTGACCTGATCGAGCAATACCCCCGCATGCTGATCGGCCGGGGCGCGGAAGGCCTGATCGCGATCGACACCAAGTTAGCTCACAAGCTGCCGCTGCCGGTGGTTGCCATTGCCGGCCACACACGTATGAGCGGAGTCACGAATGTGGTGCTCGATCATCGCCGGGCTGCGGAGCTATCGCTGTGTCATCTTTATAATCTGGGGCACCGTACGATCGCATTCATGCGTGGGCAGCCTTACAGCTCCGACTCAGACGCAAGGTGGCAAGGCATCGTTCAGGTGGCGAGGGATCTCGGCCTCCCTATCCGGCCAGAGTTGACCATTCAGCTGGAAAAAGATTTGACCTCCCCGGAGTTGGGTTATCCGGTCGTTCAGCAGCTGCTGGCTCACCATCGCAGCTTTACCGCGGTTCTCTCTTTCAACGATGTGGCCGCCATCGGTTGTATACGTGCACTCCATGATTCCGGGTTGAAGGTTCCTCGGGATGTGTCTGTGGTAGGCTTCGACGACATCAAGGAAGCAGCCTTCCAGACACCTAGTCTCACCACGATTCGCCAGCCTCTTCATCAGATGGGTGAACTGGCCGTCCAGTTACTGCTGCAACAACTTCGGCCTTCCGAAACCAAGGTTCCACCCCAGGTAGCAGTCGAGCCCGAGCTAATCGTCCGTGAATCGACCGGTCCTTCGCGGCAGAAACTGCACAAAGCAGCTTCGACGCGACCCGCCCGGAAGCCGCTTCCCCATCTTTAGACCCAAAAGCTCCTTTCGATGCCCAATCCTGACCCGCTCACCTGCTCTCCTCTACCGGTGCTTTGAGCGGCGACTTATCAGTCCACATATGGTCAGGTCACGAGTTCGAACAACAGTGGCTTCCTCTACACCCCGCGCGAGATTGAAATTGCAGCGCGTTTTCCGTTCTAAGAGAAATCTGACCAAGCCTCGGGATCGCATGAAGTTCGTTATGCCGCCAGAAAATCCAAGGAAAGGGGAAACCTATGCGTGAATTTGGCGCCTATTTCACTGCTTCTGCCCTGAGAGACGAATAAACGCGTATTCTGGATGCCCAAGGATTTCACGCCGAGGGGGAAACCATGAACCTGACAGAAGAGCCCGAAGTCATAATCTGGCCCCAAACGCATTACGTCTTTGTCGAGAAAGTAGGGCCTTTCCAAACCAATGCTCCCCAGGCTTGGCAGTACTTACATACGTTCGTTGCCGGAATCGCCCAGCACAACCAGATCACGGGATACGTGAGCCTCTACAAAATAGGGCCGATGATATACCGGGCCGGAGTCTCGGTCGCCGCTCATCCTGCAGTGTTGCCCGAAGGGCTCAGCTATACCGAGTTCCGCGGAGGCAAGTTCAGCCGCTTTGTCTTGACTGGCCCTTATTCGGAGCTGGGTGCGGCCAGCAGCCGGGTGATGCAGATTATTTCAACTACCAAGCTCCCGCTGCGTGACGACTACTTCATTGAGAATTACCGGAACGATCCCAGAACGACGCCCGAGGCGGAACTGATCACCGAGATCCTGGTTCCCACGGCGTAGACCACAACGTTCCCGATCAAGAGCTATGACCGGCGCACTGCAGCACGCCGAGGTATGCGCTCCACGGGCCCACAGCTTCGCGGTACTGGTAGGCCATGACCCGTGAGATCTGGTGCAGATGAGTTAAGTCATGCGTTGCCCAGGTGGCCAGGAGCTCTGATAGAGTCACCGCGCCGAGAGCAGGATGTCGTCCGCGCCGCTCAAGGTCTGCTGGTTGCAGATGCAAGGCACGCAATTGCCCCAGGTTCTCTGATCGCAAACCAGCAAATTCGTCCAGCAGCTCCCCCAGGCACTTCCCCTGGGTCTCGCGTAACATTCCCCAACGATCAAAAGGCGCAAACGTCTGAGCTTCGCCAACCTGCAGCACCATCCTGACCCGCGGCATCCAATCCGCGCGTTCCGCGTGAATCAGATGGCCGACCACATCGAACGCGCTCCAGGTGTTTTCTCCTTCATTGCGCGACGTCCACATTTCCGGTAGCTCACGCAGAAGCGCATTGAGGGTAGCGGGGGTGCGGCTGAGAAGTGAAAGTGTGCCCTGCAAATCATGTTCCATTGCGTAACTCCACAACTTCATCAATTGAGAATATAAATGGGGTCGATCACCGTCCCGTTTTCATAGTTCCGTAATGAACGACTCACGAGGCGTAGCTCGAATTAGATTGTGACACCGACGTGCCATCAGAGGTAGCCGATGAAAAGAAGAGATTTGCTGCAAGGGCTCGCGGCTTTGGTTCCTGCGGCCTCAGCCCTGGGACACTACACAGCGCTTGCGGCTCCGTTGCGTAAGAAGGTAAAGATCACCGATTTGAAAGTGATGGTCGTTGGCAAGCCCGGAGGCAATACCTTGGTTCGCATCGATACCGACGCGGGCGTCACTGGATACGGTGAGGCGTATTGGGGGTTCGGCATTAAAGAGGTAATGCTGGGATATCTGCGAGATGCCGTCATGGGCCAGGATCCCCTGGACATCGACCCGCTATACACCGAGATGATCCTGCGCACCGGCGGCGCGGGCGCGATTGGCGGCGTAACCATCACCGCCATAAGCGGGGTTGAGATTGCGCTTTGGGATCTCGCCGGAAAACTTCTCGGCGTGCCCGTCTGCAAGCTGTTGGGTGGCCAATACCGCACCGGTGTGCGAGCCTACCTCACGACCAGCCCGGCGAATTTTCTTGACCCTGCGTCCTGCAGCGAGTGGGCGGCCATGGTCAAGGGACACCGCTACGGCTTTGAAGCGGTAAAGACCGACATCCGGCGCGCGGGGGACCCCTATGGCCTTTTCCCTGCAGACGCCCGCTTTAACAGCCGCCAGCTAAGCCTGCATGATTTGGAAATCAATGCCAAAGGTTTCGCCAACGTGCGCGAGGCGCTTGGTGACCGATATGAAATCGCGGTCCATTGCCACTGGGAGCTGGACATGTCGGATGCGCTCAACCTGGCGCGCGCGGTCGCTCCCATTCAGCCCATGTGGCTTGAGGATCCCATGGATCCCGATTTCTCCGAGTCCTGGGTGAAGCTCACAGAGGAATCTCCCGTACCGATCCTGACCGGCGAGAACCTGTACACCCGGCGTGGCTTTATGCCGTTTATCGTCCATCAGGGTTGCAAGATCGTACAGATGGACATACCTAAGTCCGGAGGGTTACTCGAATCGAAGAAGATTGCCGATCTGGCCGACATCTTCAACATCCCTGTATCGGCACACAACGCAATTGGTCCTCTGGGCGCGATCGCTTCGGCTCACTGCGCAGCGGCCATCCGCGATTTCAAAGCGCATGAGCTGGCGCTTAGTCTCCGCTGGGCCCTGCTGCTTTGAAGACTCACGAACTCCCCTGGGGCTTTTATCAGGGCGACCCGTCCTTCGCGAGGGAACGAAAGGCACTGAGTGCGTAAGTGGAGTTTTCACGCAGACACTTTAGCCCTTGAGGTGTCGCATTCCCTTAGGTGCAGAATTTTCCTGCCGTGAGCTAGGCGCGCTCTCTCTGTTCGCATCGGTACTGCAGCCACAACAACACGAAACCGATCACGGGCAGGAGGAAGTCCATATATAGAATCACGCCCGCATTTCCCGGGGCGAAATTGTGAGCCGTGATGATCTGATAGACGTGACCGAACCCTGCGCATAAAAGAAACAGCGCCGGCCCGGTGACGGCTGCCAGTCGCAGATCGAAGCTGCGTCTGAAGGCAAGAAAACCAACCACCGCGTATCCCAGGCTGGCGAAGCCAACCTCCTCCTGGAAAGGGCTGTCCTTCCAACCGATAACGGCTGCAGTCATCTCGCCAAAAAAACTATGCAGCACGAAGTTATACAGAAGGCTGAACCCAATGGAGAAAAGTAAAAAGTAAGAAAAGAGTGCTTCGACCACCACCGGCGTTGTCAAAGGTTTCGGCTTGCGTAGGAGCGCTATCCCGGATGCAATCAAACCGATTACCAGGAAGGTAAGAGTAAAGTTCCCCAGCACAAAGCGGATGAAGTTTGCCATGACAACTCCGAATGTCCTTTCTAGTAAATAACCCGTATCTCTAGCGCACTTTGCCCGCGGAGTGCTCGAGAACAACATCGGAGAGCACGGCGGTATCCGTTGTGGCGGGCAAATGCGAGCAGAAGCCCACGCCCACGTAAAACGGCCGGTCAAACTGCAAATGGATGGGTGGGCCAAGCTGGTGCATGGGTTCGCCCTGCAGGCTAACGAAGATCGCGATGGCATCGCCATGTTTTTCGATGCCGATGCGCTTCGCCTTGACCCCAGCCAGGGTGCCCCCGAAACGATACTGCATATCCTTCATGAGCGCGCCCTTGTCCGGACGCCAAGCCATGTGGATCATGCCCACCCCGTGCTCGCCGATCATGGCTTCCTTGGAGTCATCTTCCAGGTTCTGCCGAATGACCAGGACCACTTTGCGATCGCCGTATCCCTTGGGGTCGGGGAAGGTAACGTCGGCTGCAAGCGAAACATCGCCGGTCATTTTCTTCCACAAAAAACGGAACTCATCGCGCGAGTACCAGATGTTATAGCCGGCGGAACGGATGGTGTACTGCTTGGTCGCCGGATCATAGCTGGCGCTGCCCGGAACCACCGCGCTGCCGACATCCGATTGGCCTTGAAATATGCCGATTGGTGTATCGAAATTCGTACTCGGCCGATGGAAATCTGCCGGAGGTGGGACCTGGACATGTGTAGGGGATCCCGGCTGCGCCCATTCCGGCACTTCGGGCACTTGTGCATGGAGCAGACGGGGTGCAGTCCACAGCAGCAGGACCAACATTGAGATTCGCGTCGAATGTCCCATAACAATGAACTCTAGCAGACGGCGGCAGACGCGCGTTTTGCTTACTTCCCGGTAAGTGAAGGAAGGAAGATATCCTTTTCGTCCACCGTCAGAAATTCCGAAGGTTCACTACTTTAGCGCAGGCGTAATAACGATGTCGCGGAAAGCGACGCGTCCTACTTCGGTCCCCTGGAGGTAGATGGGGCCAGGCAATCCCTCGTGACTGTCGAGAGCTCCCCCGGTGATCCCAGGGATTTCCTTATGATCGATAACCGTCACGCCATTCTGAACCACGGTCACCGTGCGTCCTAGCAGGGTTATGTCGAAGCTTTGCCATTGATTGGCCTTGCGCGGCTGTTCGGGTGTCGGATCCAGGAATCCGTAGACGCCACCCGTGTGATGGCTCGGCGGCTCCGATGCCGACTCGGTTTCTATCTGAACTTCGTAGCGCCCCCGCAGGAAAACGCCGCTGTTCGCGACCGTTCCAGCGTTGAACTCCACGTGTAGCTTAAAATCAAAGAACTTCGGAATACTGATGAGCTCTGATCCATGGCCGTTGCTGACCAGCGTTCCGTCCTCCACCTCCCAGCTCTTCTTGCTGGGATTGCTTAACCTCCACCCCGCAAGATTTTTGCCATTGAATAGGTTGACCGGTTTTCCCCATTGAGGATTCTTTGTCTCGCTGAGAGCCGGGGCGCGCTGGCCAAGCAGTTGCCAGGTGTGATGGGAATTCGTAACCGTTCCCACCAGCCGCCCTCCGGCTAGCTTGGCCTTGTACGTCGTATCGGCATCAAAACCTGACTCGCCCTTGGGCGAAACGAATGTGAGTTCGCCATTCTTGATTTCGGCTTGCTTGAGTGGCGTAGCATGGTCGGTTGGACCCACCAGGACCACCTTTAGTTGACCGTGGTCGTCGGAGACATCGATCCAGGATGGTAGATCCTTTGCGGTTCCCTTGAGCGTAAGGTCCCAGCGCCCGGCGAAGTGTCCGCTAACATCCTGAGCGCTCAGGCCAGACACGATTGTGCCCATGCCGATTGCCACAATAAGCAACAGCAAGGATTGTTGACGCCTCAGCATTCTTCGCAACTTCGTTACAGCAGACCGCCACATGGTTAGCTCCTCTACTTCGCTTCAGCTTCCTGCTTTGCACAAATGAGTTGAGTTGTTGCGACGTTCCGCCTTCGGAAGTATGTTGCTAGGATTTTTCCAGGACCTTTTCCCGTTCCGTATCGAAGTAGTACACCTTGCCATTCCTGTAAGAGCGCACGGAGAGATCTGTTGCCATGGTGACTTTCTGCCCTATGTCCGCATTGCAATTGGGCTGGTTCCGCGACCGAACGCAGTCCAGAAAGTTATCAACGTGTTTAAGATCCCCTTCGTTGCCAACGCCGTCGACGCGCACCAACTGGTCGCCATTCTTCTTTACGAACTCTTCGACGAAGGATGATTCAGGAATGATGTCTGCGTAATCGTATTGACGCGTCGGAGGCCCTTCCCACTCATCACTCAGATGGATCGTCGCCTTGGTCCCCCTGATCATCATCGTGGGCCCATTCTCATTGACCTGTGAGGACTGGATCATCATCGAGAACTTGCTCGGGTAATCAGCGGCGGTGAGGAAAGTATCGGGGACCTGGCGCCCGTCGTTGTAAACCCAAAGTCCGCCCATGCCGGCGACGCGCGTTGGAAAGTCATTTGCCACCGCGAGGTGGAAAGGAGCGACGACGTGATAGTGAAGGTCCGTGGCAATGCCGCCCGAGTAGTCCCAGTATTTGCGGAAACGGAAGAAGCGGTCCGCATTGAAGGGAATTTCCGGAGCGGGGCCAAGCCATTGTTTCCAGTCGATGTGTTCGTCGCCTTGGGCGTCGGGTCCCGCGGCGGGATCGATTGACCAAAACTCCCCGCTATTCCAGTCCCCGCCGGGTGCGTTGCGGCTATAGGTCCCCTGTACGGCAACCACCTGCCCGATCATGCCGGATTGAATGATGTCGCGGATCTTGTGCCACCGCTGCCACGAGAGGCCCTGTACACCGACTTGCAACACGCGATTGAGTTCTTTCACCCGCCGTGCGACCGTCAAGCCCTCTTCGGCCGTATGAGTCATCGGCTTTTCGACATAGACGTCCTTGCCGCTCTCCAGGGCGGCAAGCGTGATCGGAGCATGCCAATGGTCCGGAGTCGCAATGAACACCGCGTCGATATCCGGGCGCTGAAGTAGCTCCTGGTGATGCGTGTAGGTCTTGGCGCCGGGCACCTTGCGAGCGGCTATGTTCAGCCGCTTTTGGTAGACGTCACAAAGTGCCACCACTTCCACATCGGCTTTGATCTGTCGATGCTGAAGCACCAGGCTAAGATGGTCTGTTCCCCGGGCGCCTATGCCGATCAATCCTACATTGATGCGATCGTTCGCTCCCAATACCCGAGCCCAGGCGGGCATAGCGAGCATCGGTGCGCCGGCGCTTGCCGTCTTGAGAAAGCTGCGTCTGGATATCCCGCCTGAAGAAGAGTTCCCAGCTGAATTCAGTGACACATCCTCAGGAAGGAGCATGAATTCTCCAGTTTTCTTACCAATAGGAAATCGGTTACCTTAAACGATTATGACTCTACCATAGTAAAAAGAATCCTTGTCAAGAACGCAGTCCGGGCCGCATGCTTCAGCCTAAACGGTAAGTTTCCCAAAGGCCTTTCTTAACCCTGGATACGTAAGACGACGCAGCACGCGTGATGGCGCACGAACGGTTAGCCGTCTGCCTTGTAGTAGGGAACAGCTCCAAAACATGTCAAGGGAGCCGTCATGGCTTACACAATGCGAGATGTGGCGAAGCTAGCCGGCGTTTCCCCGGCAACCGTATCTCGAGTTCTGAACCAGACCCACTACCGTTCCGCTGCCACAGAGAAGCGCGTTCTGCAGATAGTGAACGAACTCAAGTACTACAAGAACGTACATGCCCGCAGGCTATCGACGGGCGAAAGCGACCTCTTTGGGCTGGTTATTTCAGAGATTGCAAATCCCTTTTTTGCTGAAGTCATCCGGGGATTTCAGGGGGCTGCCTGGGACCTTGGTTTTGACGTTCTTCTATTCAATACGGAATATATTGAAACCCGCACCCAATCGGTGATTCGCAAGCTGGTCGAAAGTGACGTCCGGGGCGTTGCGATCATGACATCTTCCATCGAGAACCAGATGGCCCGGGGTCTGACCGAAGCGGGCATTGGGGTCGTATTCTCGAACCTGGGACGCGCTGACAGGCTGATCAGCAATGTCTCGATTGACTATGAGCGGGGAATTCTCCAGGCGATCGAACATGTTGCAACTCTGGGCCATGAGCGCGCGGCCGTCATCAGCGGCCCTGCCACCAACAGGACAGCTCTACACATTCGCCAGGCTCTCATCGACGGACTAACCCGGAGGGGGATGGACCCGTTTCTCACTACCGGCAGCAACTACAGAGTGGATGCTGGAGCTTCCGCTGTGCGTGAAATTCTCTCCGCTCCTTGTATCCCGACCGTAATTTTTTGTGGGAGCGATCTTATCGCCCTGGGGGCTATGACCGCTCTTGAAGAGGCCGGCGTAAACATTCCAGAGGATGTGTCGATCGTCGGCATCGATGACATATCGTTTGCGTGGCTGGCGCGGCCACCGTTGACAACTATCCGGGTTCCTCGTGAGAGCCTGGGAATCACCGCCTTTGAAGCCTTGCAAAGAATGCTAAAGCTCAAGCGCCAGAGAGGTTCAGAGTACTCGTTGGAAACCGAACTGGTGATCCGAAAATCGACTGCTCCGGCGCGGAAGCGTAAGCTGCGGCTGGAAAAGGGACAGCTCAAATCGCTCGCGCCGGCCCGGCGGTCGACAGCTTAGGAGACCGATGTTCAAAGCGAAGAACTTACCCCATATCGGCGAACGCCAGTCTCTGCCAGGTACTGACGGGACCGCCACGACGATTCAAACAGATGATTCGGTCGCTGCTCCGCGGCAGCCTGCGACCGGCCGTTTAATGTCACTCGATGCCCTGCGGGGATTCGACATGATTTGGATCATCGGGGCGCAGGAAATTGTCAAGGGCCTGGCCAAGGTGTTTCCCGGCAAACTATCGGAGATGGCCGTCGCGCAACTGGAGCATGTCCGCTGGCAGGGGCTTCATTGTTACGACGTGATTTGGCCTCTCTTTATGTTTATGGTGGGAGTGTCGCTCTCCTTCTCCCTGGCAAGGAGGAAGTCGAGCGGGGCTACCGACAAAAGTTTGTACCTGCACGCCCTGAAGCGGGCGCTGATCCTATTCGTGCTCGGAATGATGGCTCAGGGCAATCTGCTGCAATTTAATCTGGCTACACTTCATCCCTGTTATAGCGTGCTGCATGGCATCGCTGCCGGATACCTGATAGCAACCGTGGTGATGTTGCGTTTTCGACCCAAGGGACAAGCGATTGTGACCGCGGTGTTTTTGATTCTTTATTGGATATTGCTCATCAGCATCCCAGTCCCTGGCGTCGGGCGGGGCGTATTGACCCCTACCGGAAATGCAGCAACGTACATCGACCACCTGGTCCTGGGAAGATTCGCGTTTGGAGAGAATACCTGGTTTCTGAGCTACCTGGGATTTGCTGCTTCGGTCTTGATCGGCGGCTTGGCCGGCAACGTGCTTCGCTCGGCCCACTCAGCAAAGAACAAGTGTTTGTTCCTGTCCGTTGGCGGGATAGCTCTCGTGGGTCTGGGGCTTATCTGGAGCCTCTGGTTTCCAATCATTAAGCTGCTCTGGACAAGCTCATTTGTTCTGGTTGCCGGCGGGATAAGTTGTCTCCTCCTGGCGGTGTTCTATCTGATTGTCGATGTTGGCGGCTATCGGAAATGGGCTTTCGGCTTCGTGGTCATCGGCACCAACGCACTGGCGGTCTATATGGCGACGATGCTATTCGACTTTCGCAACATCGGGAACATCTTTGTCGGGCACCTCCTCCCGCGGGTTGGAGTTTACAGCAGCCTTCTTGAAGCCTCTGTTGCGTTTGCGATCATCTGGTTAATCCTGTATTGGATGTACCGCACGAAGTCGTTTGTCAAGCTGTGATCCGGCTAAGAGATGTCCCGCTGTTTCCTGGCTCCCACACATCTCGCCTTGGGAGATACCCCCGCCTTTCTTCATCTGGTGCCTTGAAAAAAAAGGGGTTGACAGCGGGAGAGCCCACGTTCAAAATCGGTTCAATCACTTACGGCAATCGGTTTCCTACAGGTAAAACCGTTTATTTGCTTTTTACCTTCCTTGTGTCACGGCTTATAGAAACAACGGGCCAAAGATCATTTTCGCCAAGTACTGGAAAGTTTCTCAGACCTTCATCGGGCGCCACGGGACCGGCTGATGGTCGCATTGCCTTTCCCGAATGAGGAGAGAATCATGCGCGGGCACATAAGTTTGAGGTGGGTCGGATTCTGTTGTGCAGTTCTGCTAATGAGCCTGCTTCCGGCTCCGCTTTGGAGCCAGGCGGTCGGTAGCATTGTGGGTACAGTCACCGACTCGAGTGGAGCAGTGATTCCGCAGGCAAAGGTCACGGCCACCCGTGATGCGACGCAGGTGTCGCAGTCCACGGTGACGGGCAGCGCTGGAACATTCGCCATTCCCCATCTGGACGTGGGCACTTATACGGTAAAAGCGGAGGCCGGCGGCTTCTCGACGCAAACTGTCACCGGCATCACCCTGGACGTGAGCCAGACGCGTAATCTCGACTTCACGCTGACGGCCGCTGGAGTGGTACAGACCGTTGGGGTGACCGCAGCCTCGCCCCTCATCAACACCACCAATGGCTCATTGGCTGGTTTGGTCTCCCAGCAGCAGGTAGAAGATCTTCCCCTGAATGGCCGCAGCATCCAGAACCTCGTGATGTTGCAGCCCGGCATGGCTCAAGATCAAGGAAACATGGGTTGGCTTGCGCCGCAATGGATCAGCAACGGCAATCGCGGCGAGACAGAAGTTGCCACCTTGGATGGGTCCGATGCGACGGACGCCGAAATGGGAACGGTGCAATTCTGGAACTTTAATCTCGACGCCATCGCCGAGTTCAAGGTGCAGCAGGCGAACTACTCGGCTGAGTTTGGACAAGGGGGCGGAACGGTCACTCAGATCGTGAGCAAGTCGGGCACCAACCGCTTCCACGGAAGCGCGTTCGAATTCATTCGCAACAGCTATTTCGACGCCGCCAACTTCTTTTCTTCGAGCGGCGTCTCGCCCCTGCAGAGAAACGAGTTTGGGGCCACTATCGGGGGACCGATCATTCGGGATAGAACCTTCTTCTTCGGCGAATATGCCGGCTTCCGCCAGCTGACGGGCACACCGACGCCGATGTTGGTGCCCACCGCGGCGCAGAGAACCGGGCTGGTGACCATCGGCTCCTACCAGTACCAGGTGCCGCTCAACTCGGTGGCGCAGAAGGTCTTGGCTGGGTATCCGCAGCCCAATCAGCCTAACGGCATCTACGGGGCGAACACCTTCAACACAATCTTGAAAGAACCGACAACTGACAACCAATACTCCATACGCATCGACCACAAAATCTCAGAGAAGGACAGCATCTTTGGCCGCGCCTCAGTGATCAACAATGGCCAGCTGGAAACAGATCCGGTCGCAGCGGTCGAAAATCCAGCGTGGTCCCCGGAACTCTTTAACAATCCACGAAACTTTGCCATCAGCGAGACCCACATCTTCTCCAACAACCTGATCAACAATTTGATCTTCACCGTCAATCGCCAGGTCGAGGGTGATGTCCCGCCTTCGCAGGAATATACGCAGACGACTACCGCGGATGGATCGCTCGCCAACTATGGTCCAGACACCTTCATTACGAAGTATGTCGAGACCTACTACATCACGACTGACAAGGTCGATTGGACGCGGGGCCGGCACGTATTCACCATCGGCAGCGACTATCGCTATGGTCAGGACAACGGATTTGGCGTAACCAGCGCCGGACCGAACGGAGAGTACACGTTTAATGCCGGCACGCCGCTGACGGTCAATATCCCTTCAACCGACGGCGGGCCGACGATCCTGGCCGGCACCGGCAGCCCGAATGGGCTGGTCAGTGTGATGGCAGGGGATCCGGAAAACTACAAACGTGCCACCACCATGCCTGGTTACGGTCCTGTCGGTGGTGGTGGTGTCTGGTGGGGTCTGCGCATATGGCATGTCGCGCCTTACATCCAGGACGACATCAAGGTTAACCCAAAGCTCACTCTCAATCTCGGCCTGCGCTACGAATACAACTCGGTGCCCTATGAGGTTCAAAATCGGCTCGGCCAAGTGTCTGATAGCGGATCTACCTACGGTCAGTTTTTACTCAACCCAAAACCGCTCTATCAGGCGGATAAGACAAGTTTTGCTCCGCGCTTTGGTTTTGCTTACAGGGCGCTACCCAAGACCGTGGTTCGCGGGGGCCTCTCTGTCTTCACTAACGTAATCCCTCTGGTCGAGCCCGACCAGTCGGCGGTAAACTTTCCTCTCGCCAGTTACAGTGCGCTTACCAACCCGCCGTACTCGCTCACTCCTCTGCCTGTATCCTTGCCTGCTCTCACCAGCACATCGGGCGTCGTGATGCCTCCAAGCGGAGGTACTAAGGACATCCCGCGCAACACGCCGGTGAACCTGGGCCCGATTTCCGCGGTGGTAGGGGACATCATCGGTGACTGGGCATCAGACAAGTTGAAGAACGGCTACACCCTTACTGGCAACCTCACCGTCGAGCAACAGTTACCGGGTGACATGGCGTTGCAGTTGTCCTATCTGCTTAACAACGGCTACAGCGTCAATCAAAGCAGCTATCCCAACTCATTTACCAGCGGGCAGCCTGCGAACACGCCCTTCACCAACATAACTCCCGGTTTGGGCGAGGTTGAACTGTTCTACAACGATGCCATCTCCCGCTACGATGCCCTGCAAGTGCAGCTGAGAAAGATCTCTCCCGCGCACGGCGCCACTTTTCAGGTTAACTACACCTGGGGCAAAGACCTTACGGATGCCGACGCGATATGGGGCGGGGCGGCGCCGGGCGCCAGCGGTGGAATCACACAGAATAATCCTACGTGCATTACCTGCGAGTATGCACGTGCAACGTATAACGTGTCGCAACGTTTTGCGGCCAACTTCGCCTATCATGTTCCCGGCCGCTGGGGCTTTGTGCCGGGAGCCATCAGCAGTGGCTGGCAGGGATTGGGGATCTTTAGCGCTCAGTCCGGATTCCCCTTCACCGTTGTTGGTCCCTACGGCACATATCAATACGGATATGACACCTTCAACGGCGTAGGCGCTCGCCCCAACTTCATCGCAACGGCTCCCAGAGACCCTCAGCACAGGAAACAATTTTTCTCCGATGACGTAATTGAGAACACGCAAAACTACTTCGGTGTTCCCACGACGACCAGTAATGTAAACGGACTTGGCACCGTCCAGACAGCGCCAGGAACTTTAGGCCGCAACACGTATACCGGTCCCGCCTGGTGGAACCTGGACTTCTCCGTGGTCAAGCAGACTCAAGTTAAGGAATGGCTCAACACCGAATTCCGCGCGGAATTCTTCAATATCTTCAATCATCCAACGATTGGTACACCCAGCGGGAGCATCAGCAGCCCCACCGGGGGCGCACTTGGCTCGAGTAACTTCGGTCTCTCTAGTGCCACGGAATCTTCGGAGAGGGAAATGCAATTCGCCTTTCGATTCATCTTCTAGGAGAGTCTCGGCTTGGGATTGCGGTGAGAAGACACAGGGCTCGGCGGATTCGTGTAAAATTTTAGGTGGATCTATCTGAGTAGTTTGCAAGCCGCACGAGTCAAACGGGGTAGTTGAACCAATGGGTAAAAGCGTTTTTTCGCGCCGCGAGTTCCTGCAGACCACTGCTGGAGTTGCGGGAGCTTCCCTCGCCGGTAGCTCCATGTTTCTGGATTCCAAACCTGCCGAGGCTGCGGCCCAAGCAGTTGCGCCCAGTGATCGAGTTCGTTTCGGGATTGTCGGCGTCGGCATGGAGGGTTCCGGACTGCTCACCACAGCAGTCAAACTCCAGGGCGTCGAATGTGTAGCCGCGGCTGATCTTTATGACGGCCGTCATGAACTGGCAACGGAAATTGTCGGGAAGCCGATCAAGACAACGCGCCGCTACAAGGAGTTGCTGGACGACAAAGGGATCGATGCCATCATCGTGGCGGTCCCTGATTTTTGGCACAAGCAGGTGGTGGTCGATGCTCTGGCCGCGGGCAAAGACGTCTACTGCGAGAAACCCATGTCTCACAGCCCTGCCGATGGCATCGCCATGGTCGCGGCGGCAAAAAAGACGGATCGCATCGTACAAATCGGCGCGCAGCGCACCAGTTCCGTCTTGTGCGCAAAGGCGAAGGAGCTTTACCAGCAGGGCGCCATTGGCGACCTGAGCCTGGTCGAAGCCACCATGGGCAGAAACAGCCCCACAGGCGCCTGGGAATATCCCCCTCCCCCGGACCTGTCTCTCGCCAACCTGGATTGGGACACGTGGCTTTTAGACACGCCGAAACGGCCTCTCGATCCCGATCTCTTTGCTCGCTGGCGTTGTTGGCGAGAATATGGCACTGGCGTTGCCGGAGACCTGCTCGTACACCTGATAAGCGGCATGCAGTTTGTGCTCGGCATCAACGAAGTCCCCACGCGGGTGTCGACGTTTGGCGGCATCTACCGCTGGAAAGATGGCCGGGATATGCCCGATGTTCAAGCCGTTCTCTTTGAATACGAGAACGTTCCTGTGTACATGCGGCTCTCGCTGGGCACAGAGTCGAACGAGGTTACGCGCTTCATGGGCTCGAAGGGAATCATCGAACTCCGCGGGACCAGTGTTACCCATATCCCGCAGACAGGCTTGGATGAGGAACCGAGCTATTACACAAGCTCCTACCCTGCCCCCCTCAGAGCTGCCTATGTCAAGCAGTGGCACGAGGAACACGATCCTGCTCCGGGTAAAGAGCCGACCCTCGAGACCCTAACCTACAACGGCGATGATTACGACGATCTGCGGCCGCATCTTTGGAAGTTCTTCCAGTCAGTTCGCTCCCGTCAGCCGGTCTTCCAGGACGCTGTCTTCGGCCATCATGCGGCGCTTGGCTGTCACCTTGCCAATGAATCGTATTTTCGAAAGACCGCTGTAGTTTGGGACAAAGCTTCGCATACCATCAAGTCAGCGTGTTGATTCCCTATCTCGCCTCCGAATGGCCTTGAAGTATCTTAAGAACTTCGGGATGGTTCATTTTGCGCGCCCAAGCCTCGGGCGTCGTCCATACCTCGGCATCTTTCTCATGCACAGGCGCTCCTCGCCGGATGAGCAATTCGACCAGCTCGTGGCGTCCCCATCGGCAAGCCCATCCTAAAGCGGTCGATTGGAGAAGATCATCCCGCATGTCCAGTCTCGCGCCATGATCGATTAGTAGTGCGGCAAACCGTGCGCGGTCTTTTCCGGAAACTGGGCCGTGGTACGCAGCGGCAAAGTGAAGGGTCGTTTGACCGTAACGTGAGACGTTAGGATCGACACCATAGCGGAGAATAATCTCCAAGCTTCGGAAATGGCCGTCGTTCTGTAAGGAGTCAGCTCCGGAGCCCCGGATGGGTTGAATGAGGAGCCAATGCCACCAGCGCGAATCGTGTGCTGACAAGGCGAGCAGAGGCAGGGCCAGTTCAACGATCTCTGGGCATCCATGGTCTGCCGCCGACCAGGCCAGCTCCTTCACCAGTTCCTCGCTCGGTGCATGCGCGAGGAGTCGTTGTGCCTCTGCTATGTCGTGTATCGCTGCGACCATATAAGGCTGTGGTTTGGCGCCACGTTCCAGCAACAACTTCTTCACCGAATCGTCTTCGTGACCCCAGGCATTGCTCAGTGGCCATCCGGACGCGTACACGTTCGCATTTGGGTCAGCCCCTCGGTCGAGCAGCAGTCTTGTCATTGCGAGATCGCCCGCTAGCGCTGCGTTCCACAAAGGCATACCCCAACTTTCCGTTGGCTCTTCAACTTGCTCAAGAAGAATGCGCTCGTCCACATCGGCTCCAAGATCAAGCAGCAGTTGTGCCACTTCAAGTTGGCGATGCTTGACAGCGAGAGTCAGCAATCCGGGATCCTTGATTTCGCGTAGCAGACCCGGCTCGGCCGCGATCAGTTGTTGAACCCGAAGGCACTCGCCCATGGCAACGGCAGCACGCAAGGTCAGCTCAGAGCCATGCCCAAGCAATATTGCGGCTACTCGCGGAAATCGTTCTGCGTGGTCATTGTGCGGATTGACGGCTAGCGCGGCATGATCGAGTGGCGTGAAGCCATTCGGGTCCTTCTTGCGGACATTTGCCCTCTTCGCCAGAAGCCATTCAATCAAGGCAATGCTGTTCGCCCGTGCCGCCACATGGAGCGGCGTCAAGCCATCCCGATCGCATGCCTGGATCAGGGTGCGATCTGCTTCGAGAAGCTGCATCGCTGTTCGATCGTCGCCGCGAGAGATGGCGGTACTGATCTGGTCCTGAATCGGAGAAACGGTGGCATTAGGACAGCTCAGCTCTTCCCTGCGCTGTCGCTCCTCTTCCTCGATCACGGCGACTACGTCGTTAAAGTCGCGTTCTCGCGCCAGAGCCAAAGCCGAGGTGGCATCGCGATGAGGGAAGATCCCCTTGCGGGCGTCCGCGCCAGCCTCCATTAGAAGCCGCACCATCGCCAGGTCGCGCCCAAGAACTGCGTAATGAAGTCCCCGGTGCTCGTCGTTCTCGGCCGCATCCATGGCGATCATTTCCGGCCGGCTTGCCAGCATGGACCGGACTTGATCAAGGGCGCCCGCCTTTACAGCGTTGATGAAGCGCGCGATCGTGGCCCCATCGACAAAGGCTTTGAGCTTCGGCCAACTGGCAAAGCCGTAAGCGCGAGCGATGACTCTCTGCGCATCACTCAGACTGAAGGCCGCACTCTTTGGGCTGTGCTCGAACTGACTTACTTCCGCGAGGGCGGAGTCTATTCCTGAGCGGTAATCCCGCAACAGGTCTTTTGCTTGTTTGCGAAGCTGTTCCAGGCTCGGCTGCTCGGGCAGGCGGCGCGTGGGAGCGAGAGAGGGACGTGTAACGGACATGACGATCTCCTTTTGATCACTGCCCGCTGTCCGCGTTTCGGGCTAAAAGAAGATTCGCCTATAAATTTTCAGCAATGCAGTCGGAGGGCTCAGCCCTGCCCGCGGACACGGAGGCGTCCGATACGCCGCGTCCAGTATAACGTGGCATACGGCGCTGAGATTCCTCGGCAATTCGCGCCTGCCCGCCTACTCACAGCGCAGCGCTGTCATCGGTTATTCCGTCCGCAGCGCCTGCATGGGATCGATGGATGCGGCGCGACGGGCCGGGATCAGCGCGGCGGCGAGGCCGCATACCGCAAGCAGGACACAGACCAACAAAATCGTGGCTGGATCGTGTTCGCTAACACCAAAAAGGAAGGCTTTGATGGTCCGGGTCGCGATCCATGCGCAGGCAAGTCCAGAGAACAGGCCTAGCCCTAACAGGAGCGCTGCCTTATTTAAGACAAGCAGCATAACGTCTGTCCTCTGCGCGCCGAGGGCCATCCGAATGCCCAGTTCACGAGTACGCCGGCTCACGGAATAGGCCATCAGACCGTAGAGGCCAACCAACGCCAGAAACAGAGCGATGGCTGCAAATACGGTGAGCAGCGAGGTTTGAAACCGGCGCCGCGCGGTTGCTTCGGACATCAGGTCGCCCATGGTCCGAACGTCGCCAAAAGGCAGCCCAGGATCCAGAGACTTCAACGTTGACCGAAGCTCGGAAGCAAGGGTGGCGTGTGGGAGTAGAGAGCGGATGGCGATATAGGCGCCGTTCAAATCGTAATCCAGGCTATACATCTGGGGCTGCGGGGTTTCCTCCAGGCTGGTGTGGCGCACATCGGCCACGACGCCGACAACTGTATTCCAGTGAGAATGGTTGTCGTCTGTACTGACCCGCCCTCCAATCGGGTTGCGATGGGCAAAATATAGCTTGGCAAATCGCTGGTTGATGAGGATCGGTTTTTCGGCGTTAGAGTCGTCATTCTCGGTAAGGTAGCGTCCGGCGATCAGTGGAATGCTCATTGCTGCAAAGTACTGCGGCGTGACCCCGCGCCCTTCTGCCATTTGGTCTTTCTTGTTTGCGAAGCCATCTACCCAGAAATAGCCAAGGCTTTCTGAGTTACTAAGCGGCAGGTAACTGACTGCTCCCACCGCGCTCACGCCCGGAAGAGCAGCGACCTTGCCAATAAATTCCTTGAAAAATGCACTACGCTGTTGGGGTTGGCTATACTTCGAATCCAACCCGATGTTTACGGTGACGGTGGATGGCGAGAATCCCGTATCGACGGATTCAACATTGATGTAACTGCGAATCAGCAGACCGGCACAGGCAAGCAGCACCACGACAAGCGCCGCTTCCACTACGATCAGGATGCTTTGCGAGCGGCCATGCACCCCTGCGACGTTGCCGCTGCTGCCGGCTGCGAGGACCGCACTAGGGCTGACTCGGGATACCGCTAGCGCGGGCAGGATGCCGGTCAACACGCTCGTAAGCAGAGAAACAAGGATGGTGAAGACCATCACCCGAATATCCAGCGACGCCTCATTGAGCCGCGGAATATTGCCGGGATCGAGAAGTGGCAGGAAGCGCAAGAAGATACCAGCGAGGGCGACGCCGATGGCTCCCGCGGCAAGGCCGATCAAAAGCGATTCGGTCATGAGTTGGCGCATGATGCGTCTGCGGCCCGCACCCAGGGCGACGCGCACGCCGAGCTCCCGCATTCGGTTCGAGGCCCTTGCCAGCAGCAGGTTGGCGGCATTTCCGCAGGCGATCAGCAGCACGATGGTCACCGCGCCAAGCAGCAGCCACAGCAGGCGTCCTACCTGGCCGACAGCGTAGTCCATAAATCTTTTTACTAATGCACCCCAACCTCTTTCCGGAAACATCGCAACGCTATGAAGCTTGTCCAGGCGGACCATGATTGTGCTCATCTCCGACTGCGCGTGGCTTATCGAAACCCCTGGGCGCAAGCGAGCGATCGCGCCGGCAACGTTTCCCAGTTCGCGCTCCGCTTTCTGTTTGGAGGTGAGCGCAAGCGGAATCCAGATGTTTGTTGCTTTCTCCACGTTTCCGTAGGGTAGGTCGGAGCTGAGCGGGTATTGGAAGGCCGGCGGCATGACGCCAACGATCCTGTAGCTGACGCCATTCAGGGGAAGCGATCGCGTCAGAACGTCCGTGCTGCCGGCAAACATCGATTGCCAAAGCGCATGGCTGATTACGGCCACCTTGTCGTGGCCCGGCTGGTTGTCATCCGCGCCAATCGCGCGCCCAAATTCCGGCGCCGACTGGAGCGTGGTGAAGAAGCTCTCGTCTACGCGAGCCGCGCCAACCCGTTCCACCGATCCCTGCGACGAGAGATTGTAGGCTGCCTGCTCAAAGACGCTCATGTCGCTAAAGGAGTGGCTCTGTTGTTTTATGTCAAAGAAGTCCGCATAGCTCGGAGTCATGACGTCGGGCGGGACAGGGATGTGGGGACTGGGAGTGAATAAATAGACCAGGCGGTCTGGATCTCCGTAGGGCAACGAACGGATGAGCACCGCATTCACCAGGCTGAAGATGGCGGTGCATGCGCCGATGCCGAGAGCCAGTGTGAGCACCGCGGTGATGGTAAAACCGGGGCTGCGGCGCAGGGTGCGCAAGCCATAGCGAGTGTCCTGGAGAAGGGAATCGAGCCAGGGAAGGGTACGGCGTTCGCGATGAGCCTGGCGGGTTTGCTCTGCGCCGCCCAGACGGATGAGGGCCTGCCGGCGGGCCTCCTGCGGCGTTAGGCCGGCGCGGACGCCTTCGTCGGTATGGAGCGCCACATGAGATTCGATTTCGGCAGCGAAGTCGTCGCCGGAACGGCGTGAGTGGAAGAGAGCGAGAAGGCGAAGACCGAAGGCTCGCAGTGTGTGCATCGTGACTCCTATGCTTCTCCCGTCGGAGCGAGAAAGCGGGCCAGGATCGCGGTCGTCTGCTCCCATTCCGCGGCGGCTTTCTTCAACTGGCGGTGACCTGCTTTGGTGAGCTCGTAATACTTCGCCTTGCGGTTATTTTCAGAGAAGCCCCAGCGAGAGCGGATGAAGCCTTCCTGCTCCAGCTTGAGCAAGGCCGGGTAGAGGGTACCGTAGTTCAATTGCAACAGATCGCCGCTGGTCTGCTCGATCCGGCGCGCCAGGCCATATCCGTGAAGAGGGCCTAGGGTCTCAAGCGTTCGCAACACCATGAGCGCGAGCGTCCCCTGCCAAACATCGGTCTTTTCACCCACTGCATACCCTCCCTATTGCCAACCAATAGGAGGAGTATAGAGGCGCACCTATGGGATTGCAAGACAAGACCTGCTCAGGGCCACAGTTGTATTTCGATCCACATCCCGTGCGGGGAGCGCCGCCGTGCCAGTCAGGCGCATGCTCGATAGATATAGCCAAGTTAGCCATGACTTCGTAAAATGGCTCTATGAAGACCGTCAATATCGGAGAACTGAAGAACCAGCTCAGCGCTTATCTGCGATACGTCCGCAGTGGAGAAGAAGTGGTGGTGCGTGACCGCGGTATTCCCGTGGCTCGTATCCTGCCCCTTCACGGCACATCCGAATCCGATGAGGAGGCACGGCTGGTCGCGTCGGGAGCCATGAAACTGCCGCAGGAGGAGATGGACTGGAAGCTCTTCTTCTCCCGCCCCAAAGGAAATGTTTCCCGTAAGGTTGCTGTCGACGCCGCTATCGAAAGCCGAGGCGAACGGTAGTGGAACCGGCCTTTTGGGACTCAAGCGCGCTGGTTCCGCTTTGTGTCCAAAAACAGACCAGCGCCATCGTGCGGCGTCTTCTACGACAGCACGAGATGGTGGTGTGGTGGTCCACTCCGGTGGAGATGCGTAGCGCGTTCGCGCGCCTGCTGCGCACCGGACAGTTGACGCCTTCCGAACACGTCTCAGCCGGACAGGCACTGGAGCAACTGCGGCGTGCATGGCGTGAGCTGCAGCCCACGGATCGTTTGCGTGCGGACGCGGAAACGCTGGTGGACCGCTTTCCCTTGAAGGCAGCAGACGCGTTTCAACTGGCTGCGGCCCTTACCTGGGCATCGGGAAAGCCGCGCAGCCGTGTGTTTATATCCGGAGACACACAGCTCCTGCAAGCGGCTCGACAGTGCGGTTTCCAGGCCGTGGAGGCATAGCGGTTCCCAGGCCGCTTCCGAGCCGGCAACCTCGTTACAGGGAGAGATGCTGTCGGTGCGGTTTGGCGGTCAAGGGAGAAGGTTGACGGGTATGCGGTCTTTGTAGATAAATGCGATTTCTTTAGGGCTGGTTCGTCTGGCCACCGTTTCCCGTCTGGTCACCGTTTTTCAGCCGATTATGGCGCGGCTGAAGCCGTGCCCTTCCTGCAGAGTTTTCGAGCGGCCTGTTCAGTTTATAAAATTCGATATATTTGGGTCGTTTTTTAGGATTAGTAGCTCAGCGGCGGCGGGCGAAGGGGTTAAAGGGGTTCTTTTTAATAGAGAAAGGAACTCTCGTGTCTGGAACTAAAGGACCTCTCGCGTCTGGAACAAAAGAGAACCCGGGGACATAAGGGGCGGCCGGCTGAGCTTCCGAGGGGGTAAAGCGGTTGGCGGGGGTGGGCTGGCTGGGGCCAGGGTCTGGAGTCGCCTCTGCCGCCGAGCTGGCAGCGGGCTCGCGCGGCACGCTCCACGGCACGCCGGGACTCGCGGGACTCGCGGCAGGCGAATCTTCTTGCTGGTCTTGTTGGTGGCCGGGGGCAGGGGTTGGCTGCGGGTCATTCGTTGTGGCAGGGGTTGTGGCCTCCTGCCCGCGGCGCCATGCCGAGGCATAGATTTCCGCCTGGGCGGGCGAGGGGGCGGATTTCTTCTCCGAAGAGATGGAGCGGCGATCAGGGATCAGGCCTTCGATGGCCACGATCATGGAGAGGGCCTTGACCTGTCCGGTAACGCTGCCTCGGGTCATTTCGGGGCTGAGGTTGGCGATTTCCCAGAGGCGGTCCAGTACTTTTTCGCGGTCCAGGTAGAGGCGGCGCTGTCCGTCCACGGCACGCCGGGACAGGTCTGCCTCTTGCTGGAGGAGTTGTTGCTGCACGGCGGCGCGGTGCTCGAGCATGTAGGCGCGGACCCGGGGTTTGGATTTGGTGTAGGCGGCGGAGTCGGGGTTGAGGCCGACAGCTTCGGCGGCATGACGGTCGGTCATGGCGCCAGAGAGGACCAGGCGGGCAAAGGCTATTTCCTGATCGGTGATGGGGTCGCTGACTTTGTTTTTGGGCATAGGTGGCTCCTGGAGGTTTGGGTGGGATGTATAAAAATCCCGTTCCACGGCATGCCCCACGGCACGCGGGGACAGGCGGGGCGGGATGCTTGGATTGCCTTATTTTTTGACGGGGATCGGGTGTGCCACCGGACAGCGGTAAAACTGTCCTTCGCTCGGGCTTAGTCCGTAAATTACCGGAAACTGCCGGTCAGGAAACGTCCGCCGAGAAGCTGCTCCTGCCGAAATCGTCTGCTAACAGGATATAACGCTCCGGAAGCGGACTTGGCGGCCGAGACTCTTTTCTTGAGTCGACGGTTACCGTTTCTGTGGTTACTTTAGTTGATTGGAGACTTGGCGGTCAGGCTTGCAATGCCGCCATTCATGCTGTGGAGGCAACGGCCGTACGCTTGTAGACGGATGGGTTTGCTTTAGGGTCATTCCCGTCTGCTCACGGTTTTCTGCTCACGGTTTTCACGTTTTTTTGGTCCGCCCACACTGTGGGCGGTGTCCCGCCGGCGCAGGGGGATCGTCCCTTATCTATTAAGAACAGATGGTAAAATCGGAACCAAGTCTACCATGACAACCGTGACGATTTCTCTCCCCGAGTCGCTCAAGGAATTCATTGAGCGTGAGGTAGCAACCAAGGGCTACGGTAATGTGAGCGAGTATGTTCGTGGGTTGCTTCGGGACGCCCAAAAGAGGGAAGCCGACGCTCGCCTGGAGGCGCTGTTGCTGGAAGGGCTGGCGTCGTCCGGTGAAGACGTGCCACTGTCTCCTCAGTTTTGGGCCGAATTGAAGGTGGATGCTGCGCAGATCCTGTCACGGAAACGCCAGCGGAAAAAGAGAAAGACGGCGCGGTGAGGAGTGTCATCCGGCCGCTTGCCCGTGAGGACATCCTTTGGCAATATCGCTACTTCCTGACCGAGGAAGATGTGCCCGAGGTTCCTGTTTGCGGTGCAGAATTCCATCAGGCAAGCTACAAAGGGGGCTGGAATCGGAACTCCGATCGAGCTCAAGAATCCGAAACTCGCAGGGCTTCGCTCGTGGCCGGTAACTGGATTTCCAGCTATCCGCGTCTACTACCTTGTTTCGAAAAATGTATTTCGGGTTGTCCGTATATTGCATGGCAAGAGGGATATTCATCCACTCCTGGAGGGCAGTGATGAACCTTGATAGCAAATCGGTAGCTGCGGCGCGGCCGCCCAACAAAGACGGATGCGCGCGCTTCGTGGACGGACGTATTTCCTTCACGGTCATTCCGGTCTGGTCACCGTTTTTAAGAACATTACAATTGACACAGCCCGCGGCTATTCTTACCTTCAAAGCATGCAAATCGATCTCACCGCAGAGCAGGAAGCGCAGCTTGCCCAGATTGCCGCCCACGAAGGCAAGGGCGCAGATGAGCTTGCCCGTGAGGTTTTCAGTCGTGGTCTGGCAGCAGAGGTCCACTTTATCGCAGCTGTGAAAATGGGCCAAGAGGCCGCGAGTCGTGGTGATTTCGTCGAACAGTCCGAAATCTGGGCGGGCGTCGAGCAGATCCTCCGGCCTTGAATGCTTGTTCGCTGGACAGCCCCTGCCGCCGAAGACCTGAAACGCATCACCCGCCGTATTCGCAAGGACAATTTCACTGCCGCTTGGAATGTCGCCAAGACTATTTTTGATGCTGGTAACTCCTTAGATACACTCGCACAGCGAGGCCGGCAAGGCCGTATCGCAGGCACCCGAGAAATGGTGTTTCCCGGCTGGCCATATATCCTCGTGTATCAGGTCACGGAGCATGCGGTTGAAATCCTCCGCATCTACCACGGAGCGCAGGATTGGCCTTAACGGAACTCCCAAGCCCGTGTGAAATCTTCCGCCTTGGTGTACCATCCGTCCTGACCCATTCGTGCCGTAGAGGCAACGGCCGCCTAAATCGCTACCTTGCCCCTGGTAGAAAAATTGTTGGGTTGCCCCATATGGGACGCATTGAGAAGGACGACTGCGCACGCTTCGTAGAGGGATGTGTTTCCTTTAGGGTCATTCCCGTCTGTTTGAATGTATAGGCAATCAGAGAGGCGACATGAGAAAGGGTTCTCCCCGAGATTACACTGCTGAAATCGACTGTTCGCAGCAGCCGATTCAGAAATCTCAATTAGGAGAACCCCATGAATGCTATTCACTATATCGGATTCGACGTTCACAAGAAAACCATTGCTTATTGCGTAAAGACCGCAGACGGCCAGATTGTGGAAGAAGGCACACTGCAGGCGCAGCGTATGGAGTTGCGCCGCTGGGCGAAGCGGCGCCAAGTAGTCTGGCAAGGAGCGATGGAAGCCACCCTCTTCAGTGCCTGGATCTACGACACCTTGAAGCCGTACGCCCAGCAATTGTCGATGGGCCATCCGGCCAAGATGAAGGCCATCACGGCGGGCAAGAAGAAGAGCGATTGTCTGGATGCACGTACCATTGCCGACCTGCTGCGGTGCAATCTGTTGCCTGCCTGCTACGTGCTGCCCCCGCATTTGCGCGATCTCAGACGTCTGCTGCGTTATCGAAACCTGGTGGTGCGGCAATCGGTGCGTATGCAGAACAGGATGGCCGGTCTGCTGATGGAAAGCGGCGCTCCGTTCGACAGAGAGCGGCTGCATCGGAAGAAGTACTTCGCCGACCTGATGAAGAGCCTGCGGGAAGTACCGGAATCGGTCAAAGATCTCCTACGTATGAGTCGCGGTTCTATGGAGATGTTCGAGTCCACGCAGAAACAGTTGATCAAGAGACTGCTTTGCGATCCCGTCCTGGAGCAGCGGCTCGAGCGATTGATGAGCATCGACGGAGTCGGTCCCATCACGGCACTAACATGGGCATTGGAAGTCGCCGATCCACACCGCTTCTCCTCTGTAGCAGATGCAGTCAGCTACTGTGGCTTAACGGCGGCGTTTCGATCCTCTGCGGGCAAACAGCAACGGGGTCCAATTTCCAAGCAGCGCAATGCCTGGCTGCAGACGGCACTGATCGAAGCCGCCAAACTGGCGCCGCGCTGGAATCCACAACTGGCAGCACTGCATGCTCAGCAACGAGAGCGCGGTCACGCCAATCGTGCGACCTTACAAGTGGCGCGCAAGCTGGTGGCTTACCTGCTGGCAGTGGACAAGAACGGCCAGCCCTTTCAGGTGCGCACTCCGCCTCCGCCGCCAAAAGCAAAGCCGAGAAAGAGAAAACAGCCAGCAGCTCTGGCGTCAGCCGCTTAAGGGAAAAGATACGGACGGTTCGGGCCTGCTGGAGTTTTCTCAGGCATGCCGATCTATCGCCCGATGGTCACTCCAAGCTAGTCAACATAAAGGGGAATCCTCCAAAGAGAATCCCCCTGCTGACACATCGGTCCGATGAGTCGGGTCGAGTATCCCTGGCAGGGTGCTCTCCAGCAGAGCCTGCTTCCGTTTCCTCGACCCACTCAGGCTACCAAAGTTCTTATGTTCCATCTGTCAGCGATCCACCGGCCGGTCCTCGCGTATTTCGTGGCTGTGCACGGGGGCTTCGGCTCCCAATACATCTCACCGTCTGTTTCGAGGCCGGCCGGTTTACTCTAACTCAATCTTCGTGGACGGCGTCTGCTCGGCGTTGTTCCCGCAAATGGATGTCTGGCCACGCTGGCAAAGCGTTGGTCCTGATAAGCGGTCGAGGACAGCCAAAAACTAGAACCCTTTGCTCGCTCGGGGAACCTGCTTCGCCGGGTCAACGGGAATCTCCGTTTCCCCTTGACCATTACCTATCATGGATGGTCACGGTTTTCCTTGACCATTACCTATCATGGATGGTCACGGTTTTCGTCGGTCACCGTTTTACGTCTGGTCACCGTTTTATGGAATGCTGAAGTTTCCGGGTAGGGTTCCGTTTCTCCCACAGCCCTTGTCTCACAGCCCTGTTGGGTTACCCCATTCACGCTTCGTAGACGGATGCGTTTCCTTAAGGGTCATTCCCGTCTGGTCGCCATTTTGCGTCCGGCAGATGATGGCAGCTTTGCAAGGAACGCATCGATCGCGCGCCGCTGTTTCGCGGGCTCGACGGACCTCTACTCAGAGCGCAGGGCTACCAGCGGATCGACGCGCACCGCGCGGCGTGCAGGAAGATAGCACGCGATGGTCGCTACAACCGTAACCAGCATCGTCGCTCCGAGTAATTACGAAGTTGCCCAAATGGCCACGAGTTTGAAGCTGAAAGTGCTATCGAACACGAGTGAGATTCAGGCGGTCTATAACCGTGATCTGAAGCTCGCCGAGATCGCGTTCCGCGTATCGGGGTTGCTGGCGACTCCGTTGGGCGAAGTGAAGGCAGACCACTCTTGCCTGTTGCTGGTCAGCAAGACAGTCAATGGATGGAGGATTACCGCCTCCGATCCGGAGAACGAGCCGTTGACGCTGCATGTGACGGTAAACGGAACGCAGGCCACGCTTCAGCTTCCCGATGGGAATTTCGCCGGCTCCAGCGTTTCGGCTGAAGTTCAGTAACTGGGTCATTCCGCCGGAACGCGTTGACTCTTCTCAACGCGATGGCTCCGCTGCCGAATAATCCGGCGGCTGGATTCGAAAACTATGTGAACACCAATCCCAGCACAACCGACCAGCGCGACATCACGAGCAATGTCGACCACTCTGTCACTCCCAATTTCCAGCTGACCGGCGAGCATTTTGTCGACGGAAAAGCTGGAAAAACCGGGGGTTTCGTGGATAGACGGAGCTGGGACTTTCACGAAACGGGGTTCCCGGTGACTAGTATGTTGTCTCCACTCTCTCCGACTGACCTCCGGTTAGCTCCACGAAAAGCGAGGGACTCGAGAAAAGATCGTTATCGATCGCAGTCAAGGCGAACTCACCTTTGAACCTCAGTGTGGTTCTTTTTCGCAAAGTGCCAGCTGCGCCTGTCCACGAAACCTGCCAATACCCGTCACGATCATGCGGCGCGTCTGATGAATTTCTTCTTTACGGTGCATTAACTGCATTTTACGTTGCCACCAGGACCCCAAGCGCGATCTTGGGTCTTTCACGCTTGATTCCTCGAGCGCAGCCTAGCGAGCGCTAACGTATATTGACTTCAATGATGACAGACGGGAAAGACCGGAAGCCCTGCTATGCTCATACGCGCGCAGGTTGTCCTCCTGCTGATTGGGAACCTCTTGCAACTCATCTCGATAAGGTCGCAGAGTCGGCATCCACATTCGCGGAAGCGTTTCGCGCCAGGGAATGGGGAGAAGCCGTCGGACGATGCCATGATCTGGGAAAGCTTTCGGAGGAGTTCCAGCTCTATATCAGCAATGCCGGGGAAGCGTCCGTCGACGCAGGGGCCGAGGAGGAGGGTCCAGGGAAGCGTGTCGATCACTCGACCTTTGGCGCTCGTATGTTGGCGCAATCTGCGGGAGGAGTTATCGGTCAGATTCTGGCATTTTGTGTCGCAGGACATCATACCGGGCTGGCAGATGAATCGTCCTCTGACGAGTTGACACAACGCGCCACCCTTAGGCACAAGCTAGACCCGTCAAAGTACTCCATTCCGGCGGTCGCGGTACCCGACATAACCCTGCCAGCACTAAAACTGCCTCTCAGGTTGACGGCATCGGGAGACGTAGACACACCGTTTCAGCTCGCTTTCTTTACACGCATGTTGTTCTCTTGCCTGATCGACGCGGACCGCACCCGGACGGAGGAGTTCTGTAATCCCGAAGCATCCGCGGAACGAAGCAAGTTGAGTACAGGAGCCGGCAGGCCCCCACTCGACGCGCTTAAGCGCCAACTGGACGACCATTTACGGAGGAAACAGGAAGCTGCAGAGCAAACGGTGGTGAACCGTCAAAGGATGATCGTTCTTGAACACTGCCGCAAAGCCGCCAGCCTTGCTCCTGGGTTTTTTTCACTCAACGTCCCTACTGGCGGCGGCAAGACCCTTTCCTCGCTTGCCTTCGCGCTAGAGCACGCGCTGAGGCATAATCTGCGGCGGGTGTTGACGGCAACTCCGTTCACTAGCATTATCGAGCAGAATGCGGACGTCTATCGCGACGCACTTGGGCCGCTCGCCGAAGCCGGGCTGGTAGAACACCACACACATCTGCAGCCCGCACGGGAAACTCGCTCCAACCAACTCGGCGCCGAAAACTGGGACGCGCCGCTGGTCGTTACCACGAACGTTCAGTTGATGGAAAGCCTATTTTCCTATCGAACAACGCCGTGTAGAAAGCTGCACAACCTCGCACGAAGCGTAATCATACTCGATGAGGCGCAAGCGGTCCCGGTGGAGTTGCTGAGGCCCGCGCTCGCGGCCTTACGAGAACTAGTGCTGAACTACGGTTGCTCGATCGTTCTCTGCACGGCCACGCAGCCAGCACTTGAATATCGTAAGGATTTCGAGCTTGGCATCGAGTCCGTTCGCCCCATCATCCCTGATGCGGTGCCGTTGTTTCGCGCGTTGCGGCGAGTAGAGGTGCGAAGGCTTGGGGTGCAGGTTGACCGTGGGCTCACGTTGAAGCTCGCGGGCGAGCACGCTGTGCTCTGCATCGTGAACACAAGGAGACATGCGTCTCGTCTTTACGACCAGGTGGCTCAGGCATCTGAACCCGGCGGTTGCTTTCATCTGAGCACATGGATGTGCGGAGAGCACCGGCGTGCGGCGTTGAAGACGATCCGAGAGCGCCTCGCAGCGAAAGAGCCGTGCCGCGTCATTAGTACGCAATTGGTGGAGGCCGGAGTCGATCTGGACTTCCCAACCGTGTATCGGGCTGAAGCGGGGTTCGATTCCATTGCTCAGGCCGCGGGACGCTGTAATAGGGAAGGCTTGCAGGAGTTAGGTCTGACTTACGTTTTCGAAGCCGAGGAAAGGCCTCCCGCAGGGTTACTGCGTGCATCCGCGGACGCTGGAAAAGAACTTTCCGGATATCCTGATCCTCTTGCACCAGAAGCCATCGAAGCCTACTTTCGACTCTTTTACTGGACCCAGAAGCACCGTTGGGACAAACATAAGGTCATGGAAAAAATGGCATTTGATCGCGCTCGGGGACGCGCACTTCTGCAATTCCGCGAGGTAGCCCATGCGTTCCGGATGATCCGAGACGAGCAGTTACCGATTCTGATTCCTTATGATGCAAAGGCCTCTGCTCTGCGAGACAAACTCTCGGTCGGAAACGTACCATTTGTGCCACAGCGCGAACTACAACCGTATCTAGTCTCGGTGCGGAAAGAGGCGGTACAGCAGTTGCAAGGGCGCGGGTTTGTTACGGAGCACGAGTCTGGAGTATGGCTTCTTCATAACCGTTCGCTCTATAGCAGGCATAAAGGGCTAGATCCGGAAGCGGCCAATTTGGACGAGTCGCTCTGGGGTGTTTAGGAGGCATCTGTGGCGTACGGAATAAAGCTGCATTGCTGGGGCGAGTGGGCGTGCTTCACCCGCCCCGAGATGAAGGTCGAGCGCGTGAGCTATGACGCAATGACACCCTCTGCCGCTCGTGGCGTGGTGGAGGCAATTTACTGGAAGCCGGAGATCCGGTGGAGAATCGATCGCATCACGGTACTCAAGCCAATCCGCTTTACCTCGGTCCGCCGCAATGAGGTCAGAGATAAGATCGCCACAGCCCCGGTGGCGAAAGGGATGAAGGACGGGACAGGCGGTCTCGCTTACTACATTGATGAAGGCGACAACCGCCAACAGCGGGCCACCCTGATGCTGCGGGATGTGGGGTATGTAATCGATGCCCACTTCGATTTGCTCGGCGGACCAGACAACGTTGCCAAACATCTGGACCAATTCAACCGGCGCGCCCGCAAAGGCAGCTGCTTCACGCGACCTTACCTGGGCTGCCGTGAGTTTGCGGCGGATTTCGCGTTGCTCGAGGTGGAAAGCGCGATGCCCAATTGCCACCCTAGCCTTGGCGGCGAGCGGGATCTGGGGTGGATGCTCCATGACATCGATTTTGGGAGCAAAATGCAGGCGCGCTTTTTTCGGGCGGTCATGAAAGACGGCGCGATCGAGGTGCCTGCACTCACGAACACGGGGATCGTTGCATGATCTTGCGACGTCTTGCGGAGCACTACGATCGCATGGTCGCCTCAGGCAATGAGAAGCCCGGGCTGGCACTACCTGGCTTTTCACGTCAGAAAATCAGCTTTTGTATAGTGTTGGAGCCCGACGGGCGGTTGAATCAGTTCCAGTCCATCCAGCAAAACGTAGGAAAGGCGCTCGTCGGCACAGCTATGGTTGTGCCGGGACAGGGCAAACCTCCTGGGCAGGGGCTCAATCCGTGCTTCCTATGGGACAACGCCTCGTACTTGCTGGGCTGGAGCGCGGACCCACACGCCGAGAAAAAGGCCAGAGCTGTGCTAGCATTCGAGACCTTCCGCAAAAGACACTTGGCGCTGGAGGCACAGATTGCCCACCCTTCCTTCGGTTCCGTTTGCTCGTTTCTAAGGACATGGTCGCCGGATCTCGCGCTGGAACACGAGGAACTGCTTACCGAAATATGCACGAACTTCGGTGTCTTTCGCATCGCGGGTGAGACTCACTACGTTCACGACTTGATTGTGGCGCCGGTTGAACTTTCAAGGCAGGATGCGGATTTGGACACCGGCGAGGGTACGGGCATGTGCCTCGTTTCTGGAGCCACGGAGGAGATCGCCCGTCTGCACGAGCCCAAAATCAAGGGCGTTACGGGGGCGCAGTCCTCCGGGGCATTGTTGGTTTCGTTCAATGCATCTTCGTATGAATCCTATGGCAAGTCGCAGAGTTTCAATGCGCCCGTTGGAGTAGGCGTGACGTTTCGATATGCCAATGCGCTCAATCATCTGCTCGAGAGCCGTGACCGGCGCGTCGGGCTCGGCGACAGCACGGTCGTCTTCTGGGCAGATCACCCCGACAGGCTGGAGAGCTGCCTAAGTGAGCTATTTTCCGAGCCCCCACCGGATGAGGGTTCGGCCGTCGAAGAAGACAAAGAGAGGGTACGCCAAGCGAAGCTGTTGCTGACTCAATTGCGTGATGGCACGGGCGGGGCGGATGTTGGCGACGATGGTCAGCCGACGAAATTCTTCTTACTAGGTCTCTCGCCTAATGCTTCACGTCTTTCCGTCCGCCTCTGGGTAGAGGCGGACGCATCGGAGCTGCGGCAGAGACTGGGCCAGCACCTGCGTGACATTGCCCTTGACGATAGTCGAGAGGATGGCTTACTAACGCTGCGGCGGATCTGCGACGCGTCCGGAAGAGCGGTCAAGGAGAAAGGCAAGCGCCTTAAGTTCGACACGAAAGTCACATCGCCACAACTCGCCGGTGACCTCGCGCGTTCGGTCCTGACCGGAGCGGCCTACCCGACGTCTCTGCTTGCGACCATGCTACGGCGTATCCGCAGCGACGGTGAGACAGCCTACGCACGCGTCGCTGCCGTCAAGGCATGCCTAGTTCGCAACTCCCGCTTGCGGGGTAACCCTCTGGAGGTTTCCGTTATGCTCGATAAGACCAACGCTGAACCTGCATACTGCTGCGGTCGCTCTTTTGCCATGCTGGAGAAAATCCAGACCGATAGCGCCGACGGTGAACTGAATACCACCATCAAAGATCGTTACTTCTCCTCCGCCGGCACAACACCGGCAATCGTCTTCCCGCGCCTCTTCCGGCTCAACCAGCACCATCTCGCAAAGCTGGAACGTGGATCCAGAATTTACTGGGAGAAGCAAATCGGTGAGGTCTTGAGCAAGATCGTCCTGTTTCCAAGGCTTCTGTCGCTTGAGGATCAAGGCAAGTTTGTCCTCGGATACTTCCATCAGCGCCAGGACCTCTACACCAGCAAGAAAGACAACGCAGAAGGAGCCGTCCAATGAGCATGCCAATCCAGAACCGTTACGATTTCGTGTACTTCTTCGATGTGACCGACGGAAACCCGAACGGCGATCCCGACGCAGGAAACCTTCCCCGTATCGACCCTGAGACCAATCAAGGCCTAGTTACCGATGTCTGCCTAAAACGAAAAATTCGCAACTTTGTCGCGGAAATGCACTCAGAGCACGTAGGGCAACGTATTTATATTCGGGAACGCTCCGTGCTGAACACCCTGCACAACGAGGCGTACGTCGCAGCGAAGTTGAAGCCAGAACCGAAGAAATTGCCAAAGGACGAGGAGAAAGCAAAGAGCTTGACAGACTGGATGTGCCTGAATTTTTTTGACGTCCGCACATTTGGCGCTGTGATGACGACCGAGGTGAATTGCGGGCAGGTGCGTGGGCCTCTGCAATTGACCTTTTCGCGCAGCATAGATCCGATTGTCTCCGCCGAATTCGCGATTACTCGTTGTGCGGTAACTAACGAAAAGGACATAGAAAAGGAGCGCACCATCGGTCGCAAGTTCAACGTTCCGTACGGCCTGTACCGATGCCATGGCTTTATCAACGCTACGCTCGCAGAAAAGACCGGCTTCACGCAGGACGATCTTAACCTTCTGAAGAATGCGTTGAACCTCATGTTCGAGACTGACCGCTCTGCGGCGCGCGGCCTTATGGCGCCAGTGAGGTGCATCGCCTTTCGGCATGAATCGAAGCTCGGCAACGCGCGGGCGGATGAACTGTTCTCCCAGGTCACGGCGACACTCCTCCCTGAGGTTAAGCAGCAGAACAAACCCGCGCGTTGCCGCACCGACTATGCCATTAAGTTCACGGGTACAGTCCCGGCGGGCATTTCCGTGGAAGAATGGGTACCAACCTTCTCCGGTGTTGCTTAGGCGGGAGCAGTGCCCATGGACAGTTCCAGTTCTGAATCTGACGACGAAACGTTGCCGCTGAGTGGGTTGCAGCACCTAGTATTCTGCCCGCGGCAATGGGCACTGATTCATCTAGAGCAGATTTGGGTGGAGAACCTCAGGACCGCCGAGGGACGGCTGCTGCACGAGCGTGTCGATCTGCCGGGGGAGAACCGCCGTGGCGATGTCCGCACGGTGCGGGGCATGTGGTTGGGCTCCGAAAGGCTGCATCTAACCGGACGCGCAGATATCGTGGAGTTTCGGCCAGAGCCGTATCCGGTGGAGTACAAGCGAGGCAAGCGTAAGCCGGACGATTGCGATGCCGTGCAGCTCTGCGCCCAGGCGCTTTGCCTGGAGGAGATGTTGCAGACCTCTATTCCAAGAGGCGCCATTTTTTACGGCAAGCCCCGGCGGCGGCTGGAGGTTGAGTTTACTCCAGCGCTTCGTGCCCGAACCGAGGCTCTCACGGCTACCATGCACCGGTTATATCGAAACCGCGAGACGCCGGCGGCCGTTCCTGGCCCCTACTGCCGCAACTGCTCGCTGGTCGATGTGTGCCTGCCGGAGGCCACTGCGCAAGGGGACGGGGCAGCGCATTGGGTGGCACGGCAATTGCGTTCGTTGCAACAGGAGGTCTAGTCCCGCAGCAATGCGAAAGCTGCTCAATACGCTGCACGTAATGACTCAGGGCGCTTACGTGCACCGCGATGGTGAGACCGTGGCGGTGAAGGTGGCGCAGGAGTTAAAGCTGCGCGTTCCTGTGCACACGCTCGAAGGTCTGGTGTGCTGGGGCCAGGTGTCGTGCAGTCCGCCACTGCTTGGCTTGTGCTGCGAGCGGGGCGTGGGCATCTCGTTTCTTACCGAACAGGGACGATTTCTCGCTCGCGTGACCGGACCTGTCTCCGGCAATGTTCTGCTTCGGAGGCAACAGTATCGGATGGCGGACGACGGGGGCCGGGCGCTTCCCATCGTCCGCATTATTGTGGCGGCGAAGATTGCGAACAGCCGCGTGGTGGTGCTACGCGCGGCCCGGGAGGTCGCCGATGAGGCCCGCGAGAGCTCACTGCGTGAGGCGGCGAACCGTTTGTCCTGGGCAGGGCTGGAGGCGGCGCGGGCGGGGTCCATCGACGAAGCGCGCGGACACGAAGGGGTCGCGGGGCAGGTCTACTTTTCGGTGTTCGATCAGATGATCGGCGGCGACCGGGAGGCTTTTCATTTTGGTGGACGCTCGCGCCGCCCGCCGTTGGACTCCGTGAATGCGCTGCTGTCGTTCGTGTATGCTCTGCTCCGCCACGACATTGAATCCGCGCTGGAGACCGTGGGGCTCGACCCGGCGGTCGGTTTCCTCCACACCGACCGGCCTGGCCGGCCAAGCCTTGCACTGGACCTGATGGAAGAGCTGCGGGCTGCGCTGGCCGACCGCCTGGTGCTCACGCTCATCAACCGGCGGCAGGTAGAGGGATCGGGGTTCACGGATCAGGAAGGCGGCGGCATTCAGATGGACGAAGGCATGCGCAAACAGGTCGTCTCCGCATGGCAATTGCGTAAGCAGGATGAGATCGAACACCCCTACCTGAAGGAGCGCATTCCGATTGGGCTTGTGCCCTATGTACAGGCGTTGCTGCTGGCGCGCTATGTTCGCGGCGGCTTGGATGCTTATCCCGCTTTCTTCTGGAGATGATGCGATCATGATGGTTCTTGTCAGCTATGACGTAAGCACCCGCGACGATGCTGGACGCCGCAGGCTCCGCCGGGTGGCGCGGTTATGCGAAGATCATGGCCAGAGAGTGCAGAACTCAGTTTTCGAGTGTGTGGTGGATTCGGCGCAATGGGTGGTGCTCCGGGCGAGTCTATTGTCTGAAGCGGACCCCTCGCAGGACAGTCTCCGATTCTATTTTCTTGGAACCGAATGGAGACGGCGCGTCGAACACGTAGGCACCAAGCCGGCCTACGACCCGGAGGGTCCGCTTGTTCTTTAGCCACCTGAGGCGGCCGGGCGGAGGTCGCGCGGACCCCAAGCGAACACGATATTACTCCGCTGTATCCGCGAATCGGATAAGGTCCTTGATTTCAGGGCGATACGTATAGTTCCTCTTCGCGCCATGACCGCCTGACATGGGAATGGATGCAGATCCGCGTTTGTGGCAAGGTATGCAGCAGGGCATGAGTCATTTTGCGCATGTGCCGTCGCGCCCCGTACGGGCGCGTGGATTGAAACATCGATGCCGCTGCGCCTGCAATCGACATGCGAGCGTCGCGCCCCGTACGGGCGCGTGGATTGAAACTCGATGACGGCACGCTGCATGCCGCGCCGAGTGTCGCGCCCCGCACGGGCGCGTGGATTGAAACATAAGCCTGCCATCAGCGCGTACACAGCTGCCGCGTCGCGCCCCGTACGGGCGCGTGGATTGAAACGTCACATGACAGCCGCGACAGCCATGCAGGTGCAGCGTCGCGCCCCGTACGGGCGCGTGGATTGAAACGCATGCGCTAGCTCAGCAGTTGCTGGCCATCGATGCGTCGCGCCCCGTACGGGCGCGTGGATTGAAACAACCGGCTGTCGCTCGAGCGGCCGTCGAGCTACGTGTCGCGCCCCGTACGGGCGCGTGGATTGAAACACGCCCGATGCCACCGAGAGCTTCCATCGCTCGCGTCGCGCCCCGTACGGGCGCGTGGATTGAAACACCGTGCGCACTGCCGCGTGACGATCCGACGCTGGTCGCGCCCCGTACGGGCGCGTGGATTGAAACATGCAGATTCGATCGGCGCATGCCGCAGCAGCGGTCGCGCCCCGTACGGGCGCGTGGATTGAAACGGTATCGCATCAGTGGACTCGCCGGTCGACGCGCGTCGCGCCCCGTACGGGCGCGTGGATTGAAACATCGCAATGCCGCCAACGCGATACGCAGCATTGCACGCGTCGCGCCCCGTACGGGCGCGTGGATTGAAACTCCTGATCGAGCGAGCTACGTATGCGCAGCAACGCGGGTCGCGCCCCGTACGGGCGCGTGGATTGAAACACGTAATGCGCTCGACTCGGCCGTGCATGTGCGATGCGTCGCGCCCCGTACGGGCGCGTGGATTGAAACCTGATCGAGCGGACATCCTGCGACTAGACTGCAGCGTCGCGCCCCGTACGGGCGCGTGGATTGAAACCTCATCGTAGTCGTCAGCAGACTCAGCGTGCACGCCGTCGCGCCCCGTACGGGCGCGTGGATTGAAACCAGTCACGTGTTCGCGAGCATGCGGCTACGGATCGCGTCGCGCCCCGTACGGGCGCGTGGATTGAAACACATCGATGCAGCGGAACATGACTGCGTCGCGCCCGGTCGCGCCCCGTACGGGCGCGTGGATTGAAACCGTATGGTACATGCTCTGCGAACTCAGCGCACTGCGAGTCGCGCCCCGTACGGGCGCGTGGATTGAAACATCGATACAGCGCTCGCAATGCGCTGCGACTCAGCGTCGCGCCCCGTACGGGCGCGTGGATTGAAACATCGATGCGGCTGGCATGCGTGCCGGCGCTCGTGTCGCGCCCCGTACGGGCGCGTGGATTGAAACGATTGACGTCGGCGACGACTATCGACGTCGCGCCCCGTACGGGCGCGTGGATTGAAACGTCAGAGTTGGATCGCACGTGCTGCGTCGCGCCCCGTACGGGCGCGTGGATTGAAACTCGCAACGTCGCATGCAGGTCGAGCTCGCGCAGGTCGCGCCCCGTACGGGCGCGTGGATTGAAACTTCGATGCAGTCGCGATGCACTCGCGCCACTGCAGTCGCGCCCCGTACGGGCGCGTGGATTGAAACATCTGGTAGCGGCGATCGGCATTCGATGCCGTCGCGCCCCGTACGGGCGCGTGGATTGAAACTCGACTGCAGTGCAACATGCACGTCGCGACGTCGCGCCCCGTACGGGCGCGTGGATTGAAACATGCGATGGCACGCTGTGACATGCGCGACAGCGTCGTCGCGCCCCGTACGGGCGCGTGGATTGAAACACTCGCTGCCGCATACGCAGCGCAGCCGCTGCTACGTCGCGCCCCGTACGGGCGCGTGGATTGAAACGCCATTGCTCGCATATCGCACGATACGCGATTGCGATCGTCGCGCCCCGTACGGGCGCGTGGATTGAAACGTCGTCATCACGCATGCACGCGACTGACAACGCCGATGCGTCGCGCCCCGTACGGGCGCGTGGATTGAAACGATGCGAAGATGCTGCACTAGCTCGACCAGCCGTCGCGCCCCGTACGGGCGCGTGGATTGAAACGCTCATCGCGACGCTGCTGCGCATCGACGGCGTCGCGCCCCGTACGGGCGCGTGGATTGAAACGTCTGCATGCGCTGCCAGCATCGCGGCCTGAGCCGTCGCGCCCCGTACGGGCGCGTGGATTGAAACATCGATGCACGCCGGCAGTGCTGGACTCAGCAGCGCGTCGCGCCCCGTACGGGCGCGTGGATTGAAACACGCATGGCTGCACGCGATCTACGGCATCGCATGGTCGCGCCCCGTACGGGCGCGTGGATTGAAACCATCTGTGCAGCTGATGGATGCGCGGCTGCATGACGTCGCGCCCCGTACGGGCGCGTGGATTGAAACATGATCGATAGCGCGAGCCGTTGAGCGATCGCAGTCGGTCGCGCCCCGTACGGGCGCGTGGATTGAAACATCGTAGCTCATCTGACGCCATGCGGTGCATCGAGTCGCGCCCCGTACGGGCGCGTGGATTGAAACTACAGTCGAGTGCATGCAACTGCGAGTGCAGTCGTCGCGCCCCGTACGGGCGCGTGGATTGAAACATGCTCAGTAGTGCTCGATTGCACGCGCATCGCGTGTGTCGCGCCCCGTACGGGCGCGTGGATTGAAACTGCTCGAACGTCAGGGCTTGCAGTCGCGACTGCGGCGTCGCGCCCCGTACGGGCGCGTGGATTGAAACACGATCGACAGCTCGTAGTGCCATGCAGCGCGATCGTCGCGCCCCGTACGGGCGCGTGGATTGAAACACGATGCAGCAAGTCGTCGGCAATGCCGCCAGCGCGTCGCGCCCCGTACGGGCGCGTGGATTGAAACACCACAGATGCAGCACTTGCGACTGCGCCAGTCGCGTCGCGCCCCGTACGGGCGCGTGGATTGAAACACTGCCAATGCTGAGGCAACGTCGAGCTGCGCTGCTGTCGCGCCCCGTACGGGCGCGTGGATTGAAACAGTCGACATGCCTGCTAGCGCTCATCCGAATGCGCGTCGCGCCCCGTACGGGCGCGTGGATTGAAACCATGCACTCATCTGGCGCACCGATGCGGCATCCGATGTCGCGCCCCGTACGGGCGCGTGGATTGAAACACCGCGTACTGCTGCAGATCGGACGCTGCCGCAGGTCGCGCCCCGTACGGGCGCGTGGATTGAAACCGATACGTAGTGCCAGATGCTCCGTACAGCTTCAGCGTCGCGCCCCGTACGGGCGCGTGGATTGAAACTCGCAGATCGCAGACGCAGCGTCAGCAATGTCGCATGTCGCGCCCCGTACGGGCGCGTGGATTGAAACATGACGTCAATAAAGCGTCGCATGTACTGAGCCGCGGTCGCGCCCCGTACGGGCGCGTGGATTGAAACGCTCGAAGCTCGTGCGCACCGCGTGCGATTCCGTCGCGCCCCGTACGGGCGCGTGGATTGAAACATCAGCAGCCTGTGACATCGCGCTCTGCCCTGGTCGTCGCGCCCCGTACGGGCGCGTGGATTGAAACTACTCGAGAGCTGCGGTGTGGCATGGTCGCTCGTCGCGCCCCGTACGGGCGCGTGGATTGAAACCGTGCACATGGAGCCGATGACCGATATCACTCACGTCGCGCCCCGTACGGGCGCGTGGATTGAAACGATGCGATGAACGAGGTTGGCGACAGCCAGTCGCTCGTGTCGCGCCCCGTACGGGCGCGTGGATTGAAACGTCGCAAACTCGCTGCATCCGGCGCACTGCGGTCGTCGCGCCCCGTACGGGCGCGTGGATTGAAACCACTTACGACCACAGCAGAGGTGTCTGAGCACAGGTCGTCGCGCCCCGTACGGGCGCGTGGATTGAAACTTCAGTCATAGGCATCTGACTACATGGGAGCGCCATGTCGCGCCCCGTACGGGCGCGTGGATTGAAACTCTCAAGATGGCCATGGTAAAAGCCACGAATCGGAAGCGTCGCGCCCCGTACGGGCGCGTGGATTGAAACCCCTGGATATCGCATAGTCTGAATGTCATGGAAGCGTCGCGCCCCGTACGGGCGCGTGGATTGAAACATCAAAGGTGGATTGCACGGTGTACGCAATCCAAGTAACCCAAGTAACCCGGTGACAGACAGGACGTACCCCATGAACCTGTGTCTCAAGACTTCTTGAACTCCGCTTGGTAATCAACTTCTTTTTCTTGCCTCGCGGGAGCCTCATCTTTTGGGTCGCCAAGGCTCCCGATCATGGCCGCTGTGAAGATGCGCAATATTAACTTCAGCTAATCCAGATTTCAACGAGAGTTTAGCCTGACGAAGGCAAACTGGAGCTAACGAATTAGGGCGTCTCCGCGACACCCTGTATGCAGCGTTCCACGAGCGCCAGAGGGTGTGCTGCAGCTAGGTATCTCATTATGACGCGTTTGGCTCGAGTCATCGCTGTAGATGTTCCGCACCACGTAACACAGCGTGGCAATGCGCGGAGATTTATCCTGGATTGCGATGCCGATCGCATGGCGTATCTCAATCTTTTACGCCGGAATATTGAACTCCACGGGTTGGGGTTGATCGGTTATTGCCTGATGTCGAATCACGTGCATCTGGTGGTTACTCCTCACAATACTGACGGCTTGGGATTGGCCCTGAGGCATACCCATGGGCGCTATGCGATTTATTGGAATGCGGTTCATCAGTCCAGCGGCCATGCCTGGCAGGGTCGTTATTACTCCTGCCCATTGGACAGTGTGCATCTGTGGGAAGCGTTGCGCTATACGGAGTTGAACCCGGTGCGCGCCGGCTTGGTGAGGGAGGCGGAAGCGTGGGCGTGGTCCAGCGCGGCAGCGCACTGCGGAGCGGGATCGCGGAACGAGGCCTTGGATTTCGAGCTATGGCGGAAAAGTTGGACTGGCAGTGCCTGGCGGCAGTACCTGGCGGCTGGCGAGATGGAATCCAAGCTGACGGAGATTCGTCGGTGCACCCACACAGGGCGGCCGCTGGGTAGCGCAGAGTTTGTGCGGGATCTCGAAGGGACGATGAAGCGGCGGCTGGCCCCACAAAAGGGAGGACGCCCTCCTAAGGCCGGTTTGGATGCGAGACAAAGCGAACTGGCCTTTGGATCAGATTAGACGGCGATCCATTTGATGTAGGTATTGTTGTGCCGGGATGGGGTACGTCCTGTCTGTCACTTAGTTGGGTAGGCGCTGGGACGCGCGAAGCCAGAAACCGAATGGGCTATTCCTGCTTCGCCTGCGAAGATTGCGCCGAGGGTCCCGGGCGCGAAGCCAGATGTGGAGGTGGCCACGGTCAAACCGCATCAGCCGGGAAACCAGACTGTCATGTTTGGAATGCAGGGAGGAACCCTGGTCATCAAAGACCTCACGCTCGGCTTCCTGATGAGTTTCGCGTACGGAGTGCCAGGGCGGCAGATCGCGAGCAAGCCGGGCTGGATGGACACGGACAAATGGGACATTGAGGCGAAGCCAGATTCACCGGGGACGCCCAGTTTTTCGCAGGCGAGAGTGATCGTGCAGAAGCTGCTCGCCGAGCGATTCGGGCTGCAGTTTCATGAAGAGAAGCGGAAGGTGGCGGCCTACTGGTCTGATCGTGGGCATTGACGGGCCGAAGATGACGAAGACTGCAGACGCGTCGTCATCGCCGAAGGTGTTGTTGTACCCTCAAGGATTACTTCCGCATAGCCGGTCACCCGCCCCGAAAGCGGACAGTTGGGCTTTTTCTGTTTGGATTGGATCAATGAGCGTATCGGCGACTACGCTTCAGCTGAGAACGCAGTCGTCGCCAAAGACACAAACGACGGACCTCTACTCAGAGCGCAGGGCTACCAGCGGATCGACGCGCACCGCGCGGCGTGCAGGAAGATAGCACGCGATGGTCGCCACAATCGTAACCAGCATTGTCGCTCCGAGGAATATGGCGGGATCTGTGCTGCTGACCCCATAAAGAAGGCTGGACATGAGCCGGGTCATGAGCAAGGCACAAAGCAGGCCGGCCTCGACGCCGAGAAGAGTGAGCGTTGTTGCCTGACGCACAAGCATATATAGAATCGCATTCGGTGGAGCGCCAAAAGTCAGTCGCACGCCAACCTCCTGCGTTCGCTGGCCGACGTTATACGAGGTGACGCCGTAGATTCCAATCGCCGCCAGAACCAGGGCCACCAGAGCCAGAATGTCGAGCAAGATAAAGGCAATCCGGGGAGCCGAGGTGACATTCCCCATGATTTCCGGCATGGATCTGACTTCAAATACAGGTTGGTTCCGATCCACCGACCAGATCGCACTGCGAATTTCGGGAAGAATCGTGCCCTGCGGGAGCGCCGTACGCACGACCATGCTCATGGCTTGCTCCGGCTCCTGCGTATACGGGAAGTAGATGGTGGGCTCAGGCGCCCCGCTCAGCGATGAGTCGCGTACCGCACCGACAACTCCGATGACCTCCCGGGGATTGGGTGAGCCGTACGGAAGGACGACGTGTCTTCCTAAAGGGTTTTCGGTTCCAAAATACTCTCGCGCGAGAGTCTGATCGATGACGACCACTGGCAGATGCTTTGCGTCGTCGCCCTCCGCGAAGCTCCTGCCTTGCCGCAAAGGAATGCGCATGGTTTGAAAGTACCCAGGGCTGATGTCCCGATAATCGGCAGAGGGTTTGACGTCGGATTCTGGCTTTTCCTGGATGACGAATGGTCCCCGGTCCATGTCGTCCTGACTTAGCGGCACAATTTCGGTGAGCGCGGCGGACTGCACTCCGGGTACGTTGCGAACACGTTCGAGGAAGTCATGAAAGGCCTGACCCCGCCTCCATGGATCCCGATAAGGTGAATTGGCCGCGTCGTTGGGCAGTTTGATACGCAGGGTTAGGAGTGTGTTCGGCTCAAAGCCGGGATTGATGGACAATAAGCGCGAGAAGCTTTTGATCATTAGGGAAGCGCCAACCACGAGGACGAGAGCGAGCGCTCCCTCTACGATCACCAGGACGGTGCGCGTTCCCCGTCCACGCACTTCGCCGATCGTTCCGCGTCCTCCATTCTTCAGCGCATCCTGCATATTGCCGCCGAACAGCCGGAGCGGAGGAATCAACCCAAACAAGATCCCCGTCGCGAGCGATACAACCAGCGTGAATACGATCTCGCTGGCCCCGAGATGGACCGCCGGCAATGTCACCTCGGAAGCCGCATTGGGAACAGGAATCTGGGTCGGTCCATATTGGGCCCACAGATGTACGCTTCCCAGCGCCAACAGCAGGCCGAGCATTCCGCCGAGAATCGCCAGCAAGGAACTTTCCACAAGGAATTGCCGGACGATTTGGTTTCGCGTGGCTCCGAGCGAGATGCGCACAGCTGTTTCCTGGCGTCTGCTCATGCCGCGCGACAGCATCAGATTGGCGACATTCGCGCAGGCGAGGATCAGGATGAATCCCACTGCGCACTGCAGCACCAGCAGTGCCGGCCGAATGTACTCCATGCGCACAGATTCCAGCGGTACCAGAGCTGTGCCGAACCCTCTGCGGTCGGGCCGCTGCCGGGCGATGCGCGCCATCGCAGCGCTCATCTCGGCCGCCGCCTGGCGGACGGTCACGTGCGGCCTCAGCCGGCCGAAGACACCGAGATCAGAATCGGCCCGGTGCAGCCATGCGTCGTCAAAAGGAACTACGACATCCACCGGGAATAGCTCGTCGAAGGAAGCGGGCAACACACCGATGATGGTGTAATCCTCGCCGTTGAGCGTCATGCTCTGCCCGCAAACGGCTGGATTTCCCTGGTACTTCCGCTTCCAGTAGCGGTAATTCAGGATCGCCAGATTGTGCCGCGCATTTTTCTCTTGGGGCAGAAACGTTCTTCCCACCAGGGGAACGATTCCGAAAAAATCTCCGAAATTGGTGGTGACGCGCAGTCCAGCCACCTGTTCCGGCTCCCCATTCCCCGTCACCGTGCCGGTGCCGTGCTCGAAGAGAAAGAGATCCTCAAACGCGTGGATCTGTTGCTCTCTCCAGTCGAGGTAGTCCTGCCCGCTTGGCCCAACCCGGCTTAGCCCCGCTCCCAGGTTGCTGTCCCAGATCACAACCAGGCGGCTGGCAGCGCGTACCGGCAAGGGAAGCAGAAGAATTCCGCGCACTAGAGCAAACAAGGCCGTATTCGCCCCGATGCCCAGCGCCAGAGTGATGACTACGGCGGCGGCGAATGCCGGTGACTTCTTCAGAATACGCAGCCCAAACCGAACATCCCGCAAAAGCGTTTCCAGCCAGTGCCAGCCCTGGGCCGCATGCGATTCTTCCCGGTAGTGTTCGAACCCGCCAAATTCAATGCGCGCCTGCCGCTCTGCCTCCGTCCGCGAAATCCCGCTGCGTTCAAGATCGTCCGCACGATGCCGAAGGTGGTCCCGCAGTTCGTCTTCGAGCTCTTTCCTCATTGCCGAACGGTGCACAAGGGCAGACCAACGGGCCCGCATTGCGTCGAGGAGTCTCATAGCTCTTCCGGTTGCGCGGAAAGCGCACTGGCAATGGCTGCTGCCAGCCGATTCCAGCTTTCTGTTTCATTTTGCAGCCGTTTTCGTCCCGCAGCCGTCAGTTCGTAAAACTTGGCGCGTCGATTCGCATCGGAAACGCCCCATTTTGTCTTCAGGAGTCCCTGGCGAACTAATCGAAACAATCCCGGATACAGTGCGCCCTGCTCGACCACCAGAGCTTGTCCTGAAATCTGAGCGATGCGCAGCAAGATGCCGTATCCGTGCAAAGGTCCGAGAGAGACTGCCCGCAGGATGAGAAGATCGAGAGTTCCCGGAAGAAGGTGAGCCTGATCGGGCATGTCCGAATCTCTCCTAAGCTGCTTAGGACTGTACAGCCTCTCTCCTAAGCTGTCAAGGAAGGCGAGCGTTTCTCGCTTCGGCGCGGTCGAATGGGTGCCCTGAATCCGCCGGGGAATCTCAACTGCTGCCAACAGGCCAAGGCATCATCGAGGGATTCAGATGGATCCATGCCTTCGGCAGGACGAATAACCGGCTTCGTGGACCCATATCTGCCCTGTTTTGGCAGATGTGGGATTCCACAACCTTCGCCCCTGCGTGTACAGGGTGTATCTGACCATGGCATGAAGACCTGTTGCCGGTAGAAAGTGACCGGTGGATGGCCGTGGAATCCCACATCTGCCAAAAGCGGGCAGATATGGGGCACCCGTGTTTCGTTACGGTTTGAGATCTCACTAATGGACCATCGCTTACCCGGGGGGCGGGTGAGAAATTCAGGCAAGGAATGGTGATTCGGCTAGCCTGGAGGGTGTAGAAGCACCTTACCGTATGGGGCCAACTGCATCAGGAGATCGAAGTCAGATAGGTTGCGCGTCGGTACAGTGAGCCCGGCCTTTACCCCCGACAGAAAGATCATTGGGAAGGATTTCAGCGTCCCGCCAAACCTCTCGATCAGGGGTCACAACGCGCGATAGTCGCGAGGGGAGCGGCAATTTGCGGCGAACAGCCGCTTATCCGGCCGAGCTGGGAATGCTCTCGCTAGAGGCGTACATAAATACCATGCATAAGGCTGACCGGCAGGCAACGACGTAGCCGCCAATTCCTGCCGATCCCAAGATTTGCCGGCGGATTCGCCGGCGAAAATCCGGCTACTTTGTGAAAATGTCGTGATCGCGGTCGTATTGTTTTTCCGTCTTGCCCGCCCTCTCGGCAGCTCGATCGGCAATGCGATCTATTTTTGTTTCTTCGCCGGTTGCGGTGCGAGATTCATCCAGAGTCTCCGATTGTTCGGTCTTTCCCAGGTTTGGAGTAGCTTGATTAGGCATAGTTGTATCTCCTGCGTACGTAGATGCACCATTCTTCCCATTGGTCTTATCCCCGGCGGGTTTATTCCATCTCAAACGCGACATATTGCAGAACAGCCTGCCTTTCCACTTCAAGCACCACCGCATCGCCGGTTTTCAACCCGGCTAGCGTCTGCCGCAACTGCTGCGAATCGTCCAATGGCTTCCCGTTGATGGCGCGAATCACGTCACCAACCGCAAGGTCCGCCGCCGTAGCAGGCTCCCCTGCGAGCAGACCAGCCACCAGGACTCCGTTCTGGGAACGGAGTCCTAGCGTGGCTCCCAACGACGAGGCTTTGAGGTCAATCACGAAAACTCCCAGGGAAGCAATCAGATCCTTGCTGGGATCAACCAGGTCGGATAAGTTTTCCACTACAGGAGGTGCATCCACCGGGGTGAGCGAGACCGTGAGCGGCTTGCCGTCGCGCAGTACTTCCATTCTCAGGGGTGTGTTGCGCTTATGCACGTAAAGGAAAGCAGTGTACTTAGGCAGCGAATCTATCCTTCTGCCGTCAACGGCCGTCACCACATCCTTCTGCCGCAAGCCCGCTGCCGCGGCCGGACCGCCCGCATCGATGTCGGATAGGATAACGCCCCAGTCCTGTGGCAGCTTGAGGCCGGCAGCCAAGGCAGGCGTGATGGTCTGCGCGTGGGCGCCGATGGTCACACTGGAAACGATGCCATGCGCTTTTAGTTCGTTGTAAACAAAGCGCACGATCGGCTCCGGAATGGCGAACCCAAGCCCCTCGTTACCCCCGCCAGACGTAACAATATAGGTGTTGATTCCCACCAGGTTGCCATTCCGGTCGATCAGCGGGCCGCCGCTGTTCCCGGGGTTGATGGGGGCATCGGTTTGCACATAGACCATGGGCCGGTCAACCTCGGGTTGCCTGCCGACCGCACTGATGATTCCTTTAGTCACAGTATGATCGAGGCCTTCGGGAGCGCCGATCGCAACCACCGTTTGTCCCAAGCGAAACCGGAATAGCTCCGGCAGGGGAATGTAGGGTAGACCCTTCTCTTCAATCTTGATCAGGGCCAGATCCGCATACCTTGTGCTTCCAATCAGCTTTGCTTCATACACTCGCTGCGGATTGTGAAGATTCGTATTTCCCGTGACCAGCTCCACCGTGGCCGGCGCAATGATCACCCGGATACGCAACGCACCGGCAACGACGTGGTTGTTGGTGATGATGTAGCCATCGGGATCGACAATTACTCCTGAGCCGATGGAACGCTGCCGTTCCAATACTTGCTGCGTCTGTTGCTGCGCCTGGTCTGCCCCCATCGTCTTGTCGCTCTCGGGGGCTCCGTAACCGGTCACCTCAATCTCGACTACCGATTGCATTGCGCGTTCGGCCACCTGATCGATCGCCTGGTCGTATTGCTGGAGAATCTGGGACTGGGCGGCCGGCCCGGGGCCCGTAGCCCCAGGGTCGGTCTGCCCGTAGAGGGGTTGCAGTAACACAGCGCCTACGAATGCGAGCGCAAAACATTTTCCGATGGACATGCGGTTCTCTAGGTAAAAGTAGGTTTCGGCATCCCTGGAGCGTTCACTGGCGCTGAAAGCTCACCTTCGGCTGTTTCCCATTTCAGTATCTTGAAGTCGAGGACAAAGATGGCATACATCACCGGCACTTGCAACTTGGTCACAACGGTCGCCACCAGCAAGCCGCCGATCTGGGCATAACAGAGCGGTTTCCAAAGCGGACCGCCGTGCAATGCGAGCGGCAAAAGCGCCAGCACGGTGGCGAAGACCGTGATCAGCACCGGCCGCAGGCGCAGGATGCCGGCATCGATCAGAGCCAGCTCAAAGTCATCTCCCGCAATATGCCGTTCTTCAATGAAGTCGAAGAGGACAATGGAATGGCTCACGATCACCCCGATCAGACTGGCCACGCCCAGGAACGCCATGAACCCGAAGGGCTCACCCATAATCCACAACGCGGCAAATGCACCCATCATCCCGTAAGGCGCGGCCGCCAGAACCAGGAGCGGCTTGATGGCATTCTTGAATTGAAAGAGCAGGGCAATGTAGATGGCGACCGTCGAAATCAGCATCACCATCGCCAGGTTCTTGAAGCCATTCCTGGTCTTGTCGTACTCACCGCCGATCTTCATCTCATAGCCGGGAGGAAGCTCGGCCTGCAACTGCTGCAGCCGCGGCAACGCCTGTTTTAAAACCTCGGAGCTCAAGCGCCCCGCAACCGGGAAAGTACGCACATTGATGGTGCGGAATTGTTCCAGGCGCACAATACGGCCGGTTACCAGGTCGTGATCGATGTTGGAAATCTGCACCAGGGGAATCTTGTTATTGTCCTGCGAGCCGTAAACATACATGTTCTGGATGTCAGAGAGCTGCGATCGCTCATCCATGCGCAGCCGGGCTACAATCGGAATCTGCTTCTGGCCTTCCTGCAAAACGCTGACCGCGGTTCCACTCATGCCCGCAGTGGAAGAATTGGCCACATCCATATTCGTGATGCCGGCCAGATTCGCGCGATCCGGATCGACGGTTAGCGCGATCTGGGTATTCTCGTCCCCCCATTCATTGCGCGTGCGCTCAGCGATGGGGATAGAGCGGAAGATATCTTCTACCTTGGCGGCGATGCTGCGCAGCCCGCGAATATCTGCTGTCTCGTCTTGGGCGTTCACGTCGGCCTTACTGGAAATGCGAATCTCGATCGGATAGTCGAGGGGATTGGTAAGCAGCTGGCGCACATCCATGCGCGCACCCGGTATCGATGCAGTCAGCACGGGCTGCAGTTCCTTGACGAACTGCGGAGTGATCTCCTTATCCTTTACCTCGATCAGTACCTGCGCGTAATTCAATTGTTGCAGCTGCGGCGAGGCCGAGAACCAGAAACGCGGGCCGCCTCCGCCTACGAAGGAGGTGACGTAACGCAACATGTCCTCCGGATGTCCATCCCTGGCGTGTTCCTTCGAAAATCGCACCGCCTGCTCGCGCACAATTTGCTCCACCTGGCGGGCGGTCTGGTTAGTAGCCTCCAGGGTCGCGTCGTTGGGTAGCCACACATCGATGTACGACCAATATTGCACGTCCTCGGGAAAGAACGCGGAGTTCAAGCGGGAGAAGATGAAGACTCCCAAAGCGAGGAATGCCAGGGAAGCGATAAAGAACTTCCAGCGGTGTTCGATCGAGTATTTTGCTGCCCGCGCATACAAGCCAAAAAATCCGCTGTTGCGCCGCTCCTCGAGCGTCTTCTCCACCTTCTTCTCCGGACGCAGCAGGTAGTAGCCGAGCAGAGGAAGAAAGGTCATCGAAACCAGGCGTGATGCCACCAGCGCGACCGTCATCACGATGGGCAGGCTGTGAAGAAATTCTCCCGTGCTGCCGGTCACCAATAAGAACGGCAGATACGCCACAATGTTGGTGACCGTGGCGTAGAGGATGGCTGTGGCCAGCTTGGTGGGACCTAGCCACGCCGCAACAATGTTGGGGTGCCCCTCGGCCAACGCGCGCTTGATGGAATCGCCGGCGATCACTGGATCGTCCACCAGCAGCCCCAGCGCAATGATCAAAGTGGCGACCGAAACCTGTTGGATATCAATTCCCAGCAGATACATCGCACCAAAAGTCATCGCCAGGGTGATGGGGATAGCGAGGGCCATCAGGACAGCGGACCGCCACTCCCAGAAACCGAGCCACGATACCAGGACCACCAACGCGATCGCCTCGTAGAGCGCATCCATGAACAGACTGAGGTTTTCTTTTACCTGTAAGGGCTGGTCGGAGGTACGCGCAATGATCAGGTCTTCCGGGAGATATTGTTTGACCGCCGCAAGCTTAGCGTCCACGCTGGCGCCAAAGGCATCAATCTGCTCGCCATCTTTCATCTGCACGGCAAGGGTCACAGCGCGGCTCCGGCGCCAATGCCCGTCCTTGTCTGCCCAGGTGAGGTAGTTCAAATATTTAGCCGGGCTCTGGTAGCCGCGGGAGATATCGACCAAGTCGCGCAGATAGACTGGGCTCTGCGCCGCAGATGAGGAAGAGCCAACAATGACATCGCCGATTTCCTGTGGATTGGTGAACTTGCCGGAGGGGTCAATCAGAATGTTTTGCGGGCCAACTTCGAGCTGGCCGCCGGGCAGCGTGCTATTGCGGGCGCCCAGAATGTCCTTCAGGTTGGAAGGCGTCATGCCGTATTCGGCCAGGCGTTGTTGCGAGTAATCCAGGTAGATCTGCTCCGGCAGCACGCCCTTGCGGTCAATCTTGGCCACTTCCGGAGCGCCCTGCACGGTCCTTCCGATCAGGTCGGTGAAGTCGTCTAGCTCCCGGTAGGAGTACTTATCCCCTGCCACTGCAGCCAGGCGCGCTTCGGTGTCAGCCGGATTACGGATAAATGCCGCGGGCCAACTATCGGGGTGGATCTCCGATTGATGCAACTTTTCCGTCACCAGGCGATCGCCCAGTGCCCGCAACTCATCGTCGCTTAAAGGCGAGCTCACATCAGCCCCGATGAAGCCACTGCCGGAAAAGAAGTGCGGGTCGGAGACATACTTGTTTTGCCCTCCCGCCTGCAAGACAGAAACAAACGCGTCGCGCACCAGGTCCGGGGCGACGGATAACGGAAAGGCGTAAACAATGCTGACCCGCGGTTGCGGAGATTTCGCTGGTTCGGCCGCGCGTGTTGCTTCGATGGCGCTACGGATAGACCGGGCGCGCAACGCAATGTCGACGTCGCTTGCCCGCGGGCTGGCTATCGTCAACATCAACGCCGCGGTATCACCAAAATCACTATTGAACTGGATCGGGCCTGCGCCCTGGGGCAGCTTGCTGTTGAGCGCATTTAATTTGAGGTTGATATCGGAGAACTGTTTCTTAGGATCGTTCACCGTGTCGTCCAGTTGAACGTAGACCAAAGAAAGGCCGGGAAAGCTTATGGAGCGAATGCCAAAATCAGAGCCGGATGGAGGTTTGATGAATGCATTTTGCGCCATCACCTGTTCCACCGGGCGGGTCACCAGCTGCTCCACCTCCTGCGCGGTTGCCCCCGGCCAGTTGATGGAGGCGACAGCGACGCGCACCGGGATACTGGGGTCTTTCCGCTTGGGCATGTGCATGTAGCCATACCAGCCCCACACGCAAACCGCGATCAACAGGACCATCGAGACCTGGCGATGCTCAGTAAAGAAACGCGCCGTATTGTGGGTGTGTTCGATGTACTCGGCTTCGGATTTATGGCTCATCTTGTTAGCTCAAAGAGTCACGGAATGACGCGAACCTTATCGCCGTTCCTGACCAGGCTGACGCCGGTGGTGATGACTCGTTCTCCAAAGGCAAGGCCGCCTTTGGCGGCAATCATGTTGCCGTAGGTATCGCCCAGTTCTACGGCACGCAGGCGCGCTGTGTCAGTGTTCCCTTCGCTTTCTGTAACCATCACCGCAAAACTGCCGGTCCGCGCCGGATCGCGTATCACCGCCGACAGAGGAACCGCCAGCACCGACTGCGGGAGCTGCACTCCGTTCAACGCGAGCGAAGCAATCATTCCCGATTTCAACTGGTCCTTTGGATTGGGGATGGTCACTTCCACCGAGAAGACACGGCTCTTGGGATCGGCGGCGGGAGAGATGGCGCTGACGCGTCCAGCGAATTGCTGCGGCAGCGCATCCGTGGAGATAGCAAGATGCTGGCCCAGCCGCACGCGGCTGATAGAGGTATCAGGCACACCGAAGACGGCTTTTACTGATTCTGTGTCTGCCAGGGTAAAGCCGTTGGTTGCCGGCCCCACCAGGCTGCCGAGATCGATGTTGCGTTTGACTACCCAGCCACTAAACGGGGCGCGCAACTCGCAATACGCGAGCGCTACGTTGGCCTCGCTGACTTGTGCCTGGGCGCCGGAAACAGAAGCTGTCGTGCTGGCCAGCTGCGCCTGGGCGGAGTCGTAATCGGGTTTGGTTGCGCTCTGCGAAGCGTAGAGGGCGGAGGTGCGATCAAAGGTAAGCTTGGCCTTTTCATATTCTGCCTGGGCGCGGGCGAGCTGCGCATTAGCCTGTTGCAGCTTATCCTGATAATCCTGTTGCCGCACGACGGCCAGTACGGTTCCTTTTTGTACCCAGTCTCCCTGATCGATGTTGCGCATACCTCCACTCGGACTCTTGACTTGGCGAATGCGGTCGACATAGCCGCCAGACTGAAAGGCCAAGTCAACCTGGGCGTAGGGAACTATGCTAGCTGAGTACTTGGCCCCATTGCCTACCGCTATGGTCTGCACCATCGCCGTGTGTACCGGCAGTGGAAGGGTCTCGGCGGAGTTCTGCTGTTTGCATGCAGTCGCGCCCAGCGTGAGAGCGGTTGCGAACGCGGTGAGCCAAAGTTTGCGGGCTGTGGGATTCATCGCTTCACTCTTCCCCAAGAGCTTTTTCAAACGCAGCCTTCGCATTCCAGAAGGAAAGCAGGCTCTGTTCATAATCGTGGTCGGCGCTAGCGACCGAGGCTTGCTGTTGGAGCAGATCGCGCAGCAGCACAGCGGAGTGTTTAAATTGATCGCTCACTTCGCGTAGCTTTTCATTGGCCGCGTCGCGGCCGGCCTGGGCTACTTCGAGCAGGGAACGGCTTTCTTCCAGCTTGCGGAAGGTATTGTCGACATCGAGCACGACCTGGGCCTGCGTTTCCTGCAGCTGATAGTGGCTCTGCTCCACGCTGACATCTTTTTGCCGCACTTCGTCTCTGCGTCCTCCCCAATCGAAGGGATCCCATTTTAGTTCCATACCTGCGGAAAGAATATTCTGGGGCAGTATCTCCGTGTTGATCGGATCCAGATAGTGGATAGCCGCGGCAACGTCGGGAATGTACTTGGCTTTTGACAGACGCCGGTCATAATTGGCGCGGCTCACGTCGATTTCAGCTTCTTTTACCTCGGGGCGCTGCTCCAGCGCAGTGCGCCGGGCTACTTTCAAGTCCATCTCCGCAGGCGTGATTGGGGGCACCGGTTCGGTGCGAAACGGGGTATCGAGGTCGCGTCCCAGTAGCTCGTTCAATTGCTCTTTCTGGGTTTCGAGGGTGTCGCGTAGTTGGATGATCTGGTAGCGCGACTGGGCCAGCTTGGCTTTGACCTCCAGGCTGTCCGATTTGAGGACAGATCTTTGGTTGAGATAGTCGAGCGCTACTCTGTCTGTCTCCTCATATTGCTTGACCATGGCCTGCGCGGCCTCCAGTGAGCTTTCAGTTTGCAGCGCGGCGTAATAAGCCTGCTTCACATTCGCCGCCAGTGACTGCCTTTTGCCTTTATATTGCTCGCCGGCAAGATCGGCGGAGAGCTCCTGTTCCCGGATGGCAAGGTGAATCTGGTAGAGCTGGGAGAGCGGCTGCGCCACCTGCACGGATGCATACCCGGTAATGCCGTGAGAAAGGTCGAAGTTTTCCGGCTTTTCGAAGCCGAAGCTTCCCGCGGGAAAAGTGAATTCTGGCGTGGTGAGATTACCCGAGGCAAAGAGGTAAGTCGTGATCGCGGGAAAGCGCTTGGTTTTGGTTTGCGCCACCTCCCACTTCGATTTGGTTATATCGAGCTTGGCAATGTTCACCGGCCGGTTATTCTCGAGAGCAATCTCGACCGCCCGGGAAAGCGAGAGGACCGGGGCATCGCCTGAGGCTTCTTGCCCCCGCAATAACATCCCGGCCATCAGCGCAGTCCCGGCAATTGCCCAGCCAAGCTGCTTGGTGTACTTCACTAGCATCATCGTCGAATCGCAATCGGCCTTGGAGCCAGGATCTCTCTTTTTTAGGAACGGTTTCTTCTCAGGCCGCCTCCTTGCGGTCCGAGGCTGTTCAAGTCATTCAGCACCGCTTGCCGGTCCTGTGGACGAAACAGCCCTGCGTCCATGGTTTGCTCGATTTCAGACTTTGACTGCTTGAGCGCCATGAGCTGCTGCAGCTTGCCTTCGCCACTGGACTTGATGTTCTGCAGCGAATTCAAACTATCCTGCAGTGACTTCACCTGGGGTTCGGTTGGCTGACCGTGCATGATAGCGGTGAATATATCTTTGCCCAGTTTCGCGCCGGGGGACGGGGGGTCGGCAGAGACGGTCGTCGGCTGTTTGTTAGCCATCATTACCTGGAGATCCTGTTCCAACGTCTCGCGATCTGGCTGCTTCACCGTGGCCATAATGGCCTTCATGTTAGAAACAGCGCGCCAGGGGGTGATGAAATCGACCGGTGCGCCAGGTTTCTGTGCCGCTTTGTAAGCCTTCAGGGCCTCGGCGTTGGTCTGTAATTCCTTGAGCTGGGGGATGGTTATGCTGCCATTCAAGACGGCAGCCTTAATGTCCTGATGGAATTTGTCTGTAGCGGGATTAGAGGTGTTGGCCTGGGGAGCCGCAAATGCCATGGGCAGCTGGGCCACAAGAACAAGGGAGAGAGAGAGAACACGTAGATTCCTTTTCATATTTCCTGCTTCCTAACGATGGATTTCAGGGCGATCTTTTAGAGCAATTTCGCAATTACATGGCCCGATTAGAGATTGCGAGGTGTGGTTTTCTTTGAGAGAAAACCACGAAAAGGCCTATCGCTTTGGTCTACACCAATTGCGAAACTGCTTTCGACCGCCGGGCTGCTGTCATTTGACTGAATAACCGCGAGAGTCCAGGCAAGCGGATATGGAACGTTTAAAGTTGTCGAGCGGTTGCTGAGTCGTGGTGTTGGCTGCCTCGGCCTGTTTCTCGGCTTGCTGGTCGTCTTGCTTTTCTTTGACAGATCCACCAGTGACCATCCTGTTCACACCGCTTCGTCCTGGCGGTTATGCCACGCGCGTTTCTAGTTGGCTGAGGCTACGACGACCTCTCCCTTGTCGTTGGTTTGCACCCAACCTTGGGCAGCCATGGACTTGATGATTTCCTTTGCCGTGGCATCCGCCGTTTTTGACGCATAGGCATCCGCTGTCTTCCTGCGGTCACCCACAGTGGACTTGGCTACGGCAGCCGCAGGATTCAGGCCGGCGGCAACCGGTACTGCGGAGCCAACATTCTGGGCCGGCTTGGTATCGGTCTGAAACTGCGAGAGCAGAACCGAACCAGAAGGCGTCTTGATATGAACATCGACTTTGGTCTGCACGTCTGCGGCGCCGGCGCCCATGCCGATGGTGTCGCGCTCGGTCTTATTCCCTTCCTTTAAGGAAGTAAACGAGCCCTGGATCACCATTGCGTTGGTGGAGGGTTCGGTGCCTGCCGCAACATGCTCCACAGGAATGCCGGTCTTCTCCAGTGCTTTCACCAGCTCCTGAAAGTACTTCTTGTTCGCGCTAGCGGCGATGGAGTCCGGCTTCTTGTCTCCAGTTATCAGATGGCGGGGACGAAGGGACTGTATCTTGTCCGCCTGGACATCGCCCAGATTCACGGCGAAGTCATAGACCAGAATCTTTTCTGGCTTGGGTAGGTGGGTGCTGCCGGTGTAACTGGCCAGGGGGGTCACGTTAATGTTCGCCGCGAGCGGACCCTGTGCGTGGGCTGTGCAAACGAACAGAGCGGCTGCCGCCAACCAAACGCCTGCGGTCAACCGTGGGAGAGGGTTATGAGTGCGGATTGTGAGTTCGGAAATATTCCGTAGTGTTTCCGTCAACGATTGCTCCTCTCCGCCTGAAGGGAGGCGGACCCTGAGCGTGGCCGGTCCACGAGACACTGCGGCCGCCAAGCTATGGGGCATAGTCAAAAACTGCTGCTGAAAAGGGGCCCGCGGAAGACCGCTGCTAGAGGGAGAAGATTTCTCAACGCGGTGATCGGCCGAATCATCGTTTCCGGCAGGGGAGGCCGTCAATGGAAAAGTTATAAAGCCTTCGTCGCTTCGGTCTAAATTCCGTCTAACCCGGTAAGCTGCTTTATATCTTTGACATACCGTGCTTTTTTGTTGCGATTGCAAGAGTGCCACGATAGACTGGGCGTCATCGATTCAGGCGAATGTGCGGCTTAACCCGGCGAGAATATCCACCGGGTAGGATGGCCGCGAGCAAGCGAGTTAGCCGGTGCACGACCCAATCCGCTTTGAGGAATTTGATTTAGACATCGAACGTTACGAGCTTCGCCGGTCGGGCCTTGCGGTCAAGCTCGAAAGAATTCCTATGGAGCTGCTTATCCTGTTGCTGCAAAGCGAGGGAAAGCTGGTTCGCCGGGAGGTGATCAACCGCCGGCTCTGGGGAGAGAATGCCTTCCAGGATACGGAGCACAGTGTTAACACGGCGGTAAACAAGCTGCGTTATATCCTCCGCGACGATCCCCGGGATCCGCGGTTCATTCAGACTGTGGTCGGTCAGGGTTACCGCTTTATTGCCAAGGTGACCGCCGACCCGGTTGCGGCGGATAACCGGCCAATTTCCCCGCTGATCGGGGGAAGTGAACAACATGCCGCGGCGTTACTGGCTGTGCCCAATGGTCTTGCCTCCGCGAAGCAGCCGAACCTGGCCGAGGCGGATAGAGCCTTAGGGTCTGCGCCAGCGGCTTTTCCGCCAGAGAACAATGAATTACAGAAGCCGGCGCGAAGCAGGCGACTGGCTTTACTCCTCGGCCTCTTATCGGTTGCAGCCTTACTCACGCTGGTTGTTGTCTCTCATCTGTTGCATGATTGGAGAACGGCACAGCAGCCAGAGACTATAGCTGGTGGATTCCACTCGATCGCGGTCTTACCCTTCGTCAACCTGGCGGAAAACTCGGATCAGGATTACATCGTGGATGGGATGACTGACCAGCTCATTACCGATCTGGCCAGCAGCACACCTCTCCGTGTCATCTCCCGTAGCTCCATGATGCATTACAAAGGGATGCAGGTGCCTATGGGGGAGATTGCCCAGGCGCTGAACGTGGACGCGGTGCTGGAAGGCTCGTTTCTGCACACGGGGAAGGAAGTGCGTATTACGGCAAATCTGATTGATGCCAGAAACGATCGCCACCTTTGGGCACAGGTCTATGAAGAAAGCGGGAACGACTTGCTCAGCATGCAAGAGCCGGTAACTCATGACATTGTTCGCGAAGTGGCTCTGGCGCTGGGAAGTGGAATTTCCACATCCAGGCTCCGTCCGGTTAACGTCAAGGCACGGGATGCTTATTTGCGTGGCCGCTTCCTGTGGAACAAGCGCACGCTCGACAGCATGGAGAAATCGATCGCCTACTATCAGGAGGCGATCAAGGCCGACCCTAACTACGCGGAAGCCTACGCCGCCATGGGAGACGCGTATGTGCTACTGAGTAGCTATGGAGGGGATGGTCCTGCGATCGCCCTGGGAAAAGCAGAGGAAGCCGCACAGCAGGCATTGCGGCTTGGGGGCGGCCTGGCCGAGGCGCATACGGTATTGGGAGCAGTGCGAACAGACCGGGACTGGGATTGGCCTGGGGCGGAAGCAGAGTATCGCCGGGCGATCGAATTGAATCCCTCTTATCCGACTGCGCGCCACTGGTACAGTCTGCACCTTTCGCGCCTGGGAAGGACGCAGGAGGCGGAGGCTGAGATCCAGCGAGCTCGCGCCCTGGATCCCTTGTCGCCGATTATCAGTACCGACGCGGCGGAGACCGCATACTGGGCGCGCAAGCCCGGCGAGGCCAGGGTACGTATTGAGGAGGTTCTGGCGCTCAATCCGGATTTCGCCGAAGCCCACCTGGTTAATGGAAAGATCTACGAACAGCAAGGACATTACGAGCAGGCATTGCAGGAGTTCAAACGTGCGCTAACGCTCTTTGGCGGGGGCCCAAACGTGGTGGCTTTGCAGGGTCATGCGCTGGCACTTGCGGGCGCGTCGCAACCGGCAATGGATATTGCCCGGCAGTTGGAAGACACGTCCGCCCATAACTATGTATCTGGCGTAGATATTGCTGCAATCTATTGCGGACTTCGCCAACCGGACGACGCCATGCGCTGGCTAAACCGAGCGTATGTAAATCGCGACAAAGGTGTGGATCTTCTCGGCATCGATCCTCTCTTCGACGGATGCCGCAATGACCCGCGCTTTCAAAGCTTGCTGGTCAAGCTAAAGCTGCAGCCTGGCGCCTAGCCTGGAACATTTAGAGTCGCTGTTGGATAGCTGCGGGCTTCAGTGTCGGCGTGAGAACTCAACTCACAAACTTGGTCCCGCAGGGACGGCCGAAAATGACCCAGGATGCCAGTCCTGGGTCTGCCGGAGCCTTGCAGAGTGGGGTAGGACACCCAGGACCATATCCTGGGTCATTTTCAGCCGTCCCTGGCGGGACTGGACTCAGTTCCGGTACGCCACCCAGCGCTGCGTGCTGGGCTACTCTCAGCCGTCCCTTCGGGACTCAACCAATCGGCCCTGAGATACCCTCTTCTCTCTAAAGTCCGGATCTACCCAATTCACTTCGGGATCAATGCGGTCTGCCCCAGATGAAAGGAGACATGAGTCGTCCGGCTCAGCAGAACGGAATAGCGATTGCGGAGCGGATCTTTGGCGAAGTCTTCATCAGAAACAGAGGCGTGCTTTTCGAGCCAGTCTGCCGCGGAGAGGCCTTCAAAGCCTGCGAGCAATGCGCCGTTGACGTCATCCCAAGCCTTCTTTATCTCCACCGCGGCGGGCAGAGTGGGCGCTGCCTTATCGGGATTGGTAAGGAAGAGAGCATCGTATTCCGGATAGAGCCGCGGACCTAGTACCAACAGCGGCAGCATACGATCATGAACCGCCGTCAAATGTCCCCAAAGATAAATCAGCCGATTCTTCCCCGGCGCTACCTCCTTAAGAAGCTGCTCTTCTGTAAGCGGGGAAAAAATCCGATCCGCCCTCTCGATGTTTAGTTTCCAGGAATTTACGGCTGCCGTGACCAATGCTTGCTCCGACATCTTGATGGGTCCTTTCTGTTGTCCTTCCATGATGGGTGGATCATTCACCGCCGCTGATAATCCGTAGGAGATCTTCTGACCTCACGTTTACTCTCCATGAGAGTAGCGTGTATGACGAATGGTTTCAGAAAGATCAGCCGAAGGGCATCGCGGGCACGACCATCATCGTCACCGAGAGCAAACACTCGTACGATTGAAGTGCATTAGCGTGATAGTCCGTCGGAGGTTTATTCCGCCGTATCGAACATGTCGAAAATCTCCCGGCTGCTGGCGGCCTGCTCCGCGAAGGTAAAGGTCCCGTTCTGCTGCATCTCCCGAGCGGCGCGCAGAACGGCGCCAATGGCGGTGCGCGCCAAGGCGCTCCCTACGCTAACCCGCTTGACGCCAATCGCCGAGAGTGCGGCCAGGCTGAGCGAGGCGCCGGGAATGCCCATGAGCACGTTGACCGGGCGATCCACAGAGCGGACCAGGGTGGAGATGTCGTCCTCGCTGGTAAGGCCCGGGGCGTAGAGAACATCCGCGCCTGCTTGCTGATAGGCCTGGAGCCGCTTGATGGTGTCCGCCAAATCGCGGCGGCCATGGAGATAATTTTCCGCACGTGCGGTGAGCGTGAATGGAAACGCGAGGGAATGTGCACGCTCAGCCGCCGCGCGTACCCGCTCGGCAGCCAGGGCTAGCTCATAGATCGCGTTTTCCTTGCGCCCGGTCGAATCTTCGATGGATCCTCCAACAACTCCTGCAGTTGCCGCGAGGCGGATAGTTTCCGCAGCCATCTCAGGCGCGTCGCCAAAGCCATTCTCCAGATCGGCGCTGACCGGCAGGTCGGTGGCGGAGGCCAGCGCCGATACATGCGCGATCATCGCCTCACGGCCAACTGCATAATCCCGCACGCCCATGGAGCAGGCATAACCGGCGCTGGTGCTTGCCAAAGCCTCAAAGCCGAGGTGGGCCAGCAGCCGCGCAGTGCCGATGTCCCACGGGTTAGGGATGATGAATGCGTGGTCGCGCTGGTGGAGCGCACGAAACGCGTGTCCTTTTTCCATATGTGTCTTCATAGTGTGTTCACGCTGGTCCTGCGAGTTTCGCGGGTCGGCCAAAGGCACCATCGACTACCTCCACGAAGTTTCTCTCTTCGCGCAGAATGAGCCGCAGGTTCTGCGCCATGGCAAAGTTTTCGCGCGCCTCCGAATCTGACTTCAGCCGTGCCCGGTAGATCTCATAGGAAGCTAGACTATCAAAAGCAATGAGCCCCCAAGCCACGTCGTTGGTGCCTTCATAGGGAAGAAAGTAGCCGACAAGATGGCCTCCGCACCGGGGAATAATACGCCCCCAATTCTCGGCATATTTCTTGAAGCCTTCTCGCTGGAAGGGATCGATCTGGTAGCGGATGACACAGGTAATAGACAAGGCTTTCCTCCTGGTAGCCAGCGTGGGCGATCACTTCACGCCGATTCATCTGCCGGGGCTTCGCTGACTGCATAGTTGGTAGTATGCTGGCTGTCTGACATCAACAATTCGTTAACGGACGAAATATGAATGTTAAGCATCACGAGGTAGCCTCGGGAATTGCGGCAGCTATCGGCGAGGCGGCTCGAGCGCGCATACTCTACAGCCTTATGGATGGCCGTGCCCGAACCAGCACTGAGCTCGCAGCGGTTGCCGACGTAAGTCCTTCGACCGCAAGCGCACACCTTAGCCGGTTGAAGGCGGCGGAGTTGGTCAGAGTCCTGGTGCAGGGAAAGCATCGCTATTACAGCCTGCAAGGCCCCGACGTTGCCCACGTGCTCGAAGGCTTGAGCGTCCTCGCCGGCTTGGCTCGCGACAAGTTCGTGCCCACGACCCCCAGCCGGCTGTGTGCAGCGCGAACCTGCTATGACCACATGGCAGGAAGCGTAGCTGTGTCACTGCACGATCGCTTCAAGGCAATGGGCTGGCTAACCACCGGCCCGGCGGGCGGCGACTGCGCATACCAGCTTACGCCGGCTGGAGAGACCGCGATGCAAGGTGTGGGGATAGATCTCGAAGCAACTCGAAGGCTGCGACGGCGCTTTGCCTGCGCATGCCTTGATTGGAGCGAGCGCCGCCCTCATATCGGCGGAGCGCTGGGAGCGGCCCTCTTGAAATTGGCCTTGAGAAAAAGGTGGGTGACCCAGGATCTCGATTCGAGGGCCCTTGCCATCACGAGTCTTGGCCGCCGCGAAATGCTGATTCGCTTCGGCCTCAACGCTTGAGACTTGTGAGTGTTTTGCGTTGTTCTGCGCTCTTGCGAATCCTGCTGACGAGACTTGTCTTGAGCCGGCAATCGCGTGGAATGCATCGTTGGTAGCTGCCACTCTTGCCATGCAAGAAAGTGTATGCCCATATAGGAATATGCCAAGACCGTTTTTCTAAAACATGAGAGGCTTATCTTTCGTTCGCGCATCTCACAAACGAGGTCCTCATGTCTGCAATTTTGAATGCCGGCGCCAAGGCTCCGGATTTTAGTCTTAGCGTGTCGCCCGATCAGAAGCTTACGCTCAGCCAACTACGTGGAAAGCCGGTAATTCTCGCCTTCTATCCCGCCGACTGGAGCCCGGTTTGCGGCGATCAGATGGCTCTCTACAACGAGATTCTGCCGGAGTTTCAGAAATTCGGAGCGGAACTGATTGGCATATCCGTCGATGGGGCGTGGTGCCATGCCGCCTACGCCAAAGATCACCATCTGCATTTTCCGCTGGCCGCCGACTTCGAACCGAAAGGCGCAGTCGCCCGGGCCTACGGGGCCTATCGCGAAAAGGAGGGATTCTGCGAACGCGCACTCTTCGTCATCGATAAAGATGGAGTGATCACATGGAGTTACTGCTCGCCGATCCTGGTCAATCCTGGGGCAGACGGAATATTGCAGGCATTGGAAGCGCAGGAAAAATAGGAGGCCGGTATGACTAAGCTTGCGGTGGCGGTCGGCGCCGAGGACCATCGCCAGGGAAATAAGGATGCGCCTTGCACCCTGGTCGAATATGGAGACTACCAGTGCCCCTCGTGCGGCCAGGCCTATCCGATTGTCAAACGTGTGCAAAAGCATTTTGGCAAGCGCCTGTCGTTTGTCTTCCGTAACTTTCCTTTAACCCAGTTGCATCCCTACGCGGAAGCTGCGGCCGAGACCGCCGAATTCGCCGGCGCTCACGAAAAGTTCTGGGAAATGCACGATCTGCTTTTTGAGAACCAGGATCGCCTGGACGATGAGCTCCTGGTGGAGCTGACTCAGGCGCTGCATCTTGTGCCCGCTCAGTTGCTCAAGGCTCTGGAGACGAAGGAGTTTCAGCCCCGTGTGCGAGCCGATTTCACCGCGGGAGTGCGCAGCGGCGTCAACGGAACACCGACCTTTTTCATCAACGGGCAAAGGCACGATGGTTCGTATGACTTTGCTTCTCTCGTGGAGGCGATTGACGTGGTGTTGGAATAGCTCTCACTTCTCCGCGTCGGCTTTGCTGCCGTAAACGGACAGAAATCAGGCTTGGCGTTCAGCAACTTGCAATCGCCCTTGAAGAACTGGCCCGCCGGCAACTATGATGTTCCCTCATGTCTGACCAGATAGCAGAGCTATTCCTTACCGCCGCGGTAAAAACAATTGAGCGCTCCGAGGGCGACATCAATCGCTGTATCGATAAGCTGTCTGATGAGCAGATATGGCAGCGTGGAGCCGACCACGAAAATTCCATCGCCAACCTTCTCCTTCATCTTGAAGGAAATCTGCGCCAGTGGTTTCTGCACGGAATTGACGGCCAGCCGGACGTACGCAGCCGAGACTCAGAGTTCGCGCTCTCGCCGTCGCAGCAGTGCGCAGAGATTCGCAGCCGCTTTGCCGCAACTCTCGCAGAATGCCGAAAAGTGATCGAGACGCTTCCACCAGCGCGCCTGCTCGAAACCATCAATCCCCAGCCAACCGGGACCTGGCCGCCGATGACCATCCTCGAAGCGATTTATCGCGTGACTGGCCATCTGCAGTCGCACCAGGGCCAGATCATCCTGCTAACCAAGCACCTGACGGGCGCCGATCTGGACCTGTCCATTCCACGGAAACGGTAGCGGTCAATCGCTCTAGCGATAGTAGCCCGATTTGGCGTGAACGACGAAACCCGACTTGCGCAGTTCGCGATGGTCGCGGAAAAACTCCGGGCTAAGCTGGAGGCCGAGCTTGCAAAACTTACCCTGCGGCTCCGCGCGCGTGGGCTTGAATCCAAGCGTGTAGCGCGCTCGCATTTGATCAATCAAAAAGGCGAGACGGTCCGCGGCCTCCCTGGTGCTGGTGTTCAGGACGAGACCCCCGGTAGCCTTGGCATACTGATCGATGTCACCGACTCGAGTGCCGCCCCCGCCCATCGCAGACCCCGCGATCGCCTGGTTGGTCTCCGCAGTCCTGTCGATAAGAGCCGAAACCACCGCTCCAGACTGGAGCAGCGTGGCCATAGCCTCCTGTTGCGAATGGAGATGCGCGGGAGAATGCTGACCGATGGATGCTTGGGTAAAGGCGTTCTCGTCGTTTGCCGTGCCGTCCGTAAGCCACACCAAGACTCGCCGGTTCCCCGGTGCCCGGGCCTTCATGGCCTGCTCCACGGCTTCAAACATATCCTCATCGAGGAAGGTGCCTTCCACATCGGCCATCCACGATGCAGTCTTGATGGCGTCTGCCGCCAACGCGCGATTCGTCGTAAAGTCCTGCAGCAGCTCCGTGCGAGAAGAAAAGATCATCACTGCCACTTCATCTTCCCGCTTCAGATGACCAAGCACTTCCATGGCGGCTCGCGCCAGGGGCTCAAGTGCAGCATGCACGGTCTCGGTCATGTCGAAAAGCAGCACTACGGAAAGGGGCAGTTGATCACGGCTGAAATAACTGATCGTTTGTGGAACTCCGTCTTCCGTGAGCTGAAAGTCGTTCGCCGAGAGCGTATCCACTGTAGGTGCGGATTTCTTGCTTTCCACCAAGGCATCGAGCAGGACGAATTGAGTGTCGACACGGATGGTTGTGGGGGCGGGCGGCGCAGCAGATCCTGGAGACTGTGCCCAGCCAATCTGCGCCAGCAACACCACCACTGTGAGGAGCAATGCAGACTGGGTGAGAATGATTCTCGACGATGACAGCCGCTGGCGGCTCACGAAACTAATCTATCATCCACCTCTCTCAGCCATCACTCAGCCGCCGGCTGCTTAGCGCCCCCCATACTCAGCCTGTCGATCCATGTGGAACTACACGGCCGCACGTGTAGTACCCTCTATTTCGTTTTCCGGGTAGCAGACTTATTGTCCTTGCAGAGATTGCGATTCTGCACCTTACTTCCGCGCACCGAGCGCTGGGGACTGGCCACGCGGACCATCGCTCCCGGAGGATTTCATGATTTCGAAATGGATGAAACAGACAATGTCCATGCTGGTCTGCTCGACCCTGATAATTGCAGGCGCGCCGGCCGAGTTTCTTCAGGCACAAGATGCCTCCCAACCGGCCCCGGTATCTCAGGGGTCGTCTATACCGCCGGCCGTTGCGCCGCTGACGAGCAGCCAGCTCGACGCCCTGGTCGCGCCCATCGCGCTCTACCCGGACGCACTGGTCGCACAGGTACTGGCTGCCGCAGCCTATCCGGATGAAGTGGCCTTTGCGGATGACTGGCTGGCGCAGAATCAGAACCTGCAAGGAAGCGCACTCACCCAGGCAGTGGGTCAACAATCCTGGGATCCTAGCGTAAAAGCGCTGACTCAGTTCCCATCCGTACTCCACAATCTGGCCAAAAACCTTGCCTGGACCTCGAGCCTGGGCCAGGCCTTTGAAAATCAGCAATCAGACGTGATGGCGGCAGTACAGTTTATGCGCGCCAAGGCGCAGGCCGCGGGAGCGTTGCAGTCTTCGCCGCAGATCAAGGTAGTGCAGCAGAGCCCACAAACCATCATCATCGAACCCGCGAGCAGCAACGTGGTTTATGTTCCGCAATACAACCCGGCAGTTGTGTATGGCACGCCCCTGGTAGTTCCGGCGTATACACCGCCTGTCGCCGTGGCAGCGGGCGTTTCCTTTGGCGCTGGGGTAGCGATTGGCGCCGCCTTTGGCGGGGGCGGCTTCGTTGCCGGCGGCTTCGGCGGAGGCTGGGGCTTTGGAGCATGGGGAATGAACTGGGGTGGTGGCGGCGGTGGGGGAAACATCAACTATAACCACAACACCTACATCACCAGGAACAACATCACCAAAAACAGCAATAACAACAACAACAACGGAAACCGCAATAACAACAATGGCAACCGCTACAACAACACCAATGAGGCCAACAACAACCGCAACAACGGGAACCGGCCGGACGTACCGAACGGAGGCCGCAACGGCAATCACGGCCTGATCGGCGGCAACGGAGGAGTTCAGCGCCAGAACGTAAGCAGTGAACGCTCCGCCAGGCTGGGAAATAACCAACCCCGCTCCGCCATGAGCGGCAATGGCAACCAGGCCCGCGCCGAGGCGAATCGCGGACGCGCCAGCATGCATCCCGCTGCTTATCAACGCCAGCGGCCCGTCCAGCAGCGGCAAGGCCAGCAGCGTCAAGACCAGCAGCGTTCTCATCAACCACGTCAGCAGCAGCAGCGCGGTGGCGGTGGTGAGCGCGGTGGGGAACGGCGATAAGCCCCACTCCAGGGTCCTTCACCCAGCACAAGATCACTCGGATTAGAGATTGAAAGGAAGGTAGAAACGTGAATTTGCAACGGAAAAACCTGATCGCTCAGATGCCGCGGATCGCGGTTCTGGTAATGGTTACGCTGGTGTTCGTTCTCGGCTGCTCGAAGAAATCAGAGAACACGGCGACGGAAACGCCCCAGAAAACCTTCGCCACACCGGCGGAAGCAAGCCAGGCATTACATGCGGCAGTCCAGGCCAAGGATGACAAAGCGCTGACCCAGGTATTGGGCTCGAAGGCGCAGAAGCTACTCAGTTCCGGAGACCCGGCAGAAGATAAGTCTGCGACCGACTCGTTCGCCAAAAAATATGATCAGATGAATCGTTGGGTGGCGATGACCGATGGCAGCCAGGTGCTTTATATTGGGGCCGACAACTATCCCTTTCCCATCCCGTTGGCCCAGGACAGCTCGTCGAGGTGGTACTTTAACGCCGCCGCCGGCGACGAAGAACTGCGCGCCCGGCGAATCGGAAGAAATGAACTCTTCGCCATCGATGCATGCCGGCTGATTGCCAATGCGGAAGAACTCTACCACCAGGGCACCGGCCGGTACACGGATACGATCGTGAGCACCCCGGCGGAACAGAATGGCCTCTACTGGGAGGTGTCCGAAGGCCAGACGCCCAGCCCGCTGGGGGGACTGAACCAGTTTGCGAAAGGCGTGTTCAATGCACCCGCGCCCAGTAAGGAAGTGGTATCGCATGGATACTCCTTCCATATCGTGGCCACGCAAACGGGGTTCACCATCTTTGCCAGCCCCGTTCACTATCAACATTCCGGCATTATGACCTTCAGCCTGGGTCGTGACGGAGTTATTTACCAACAGGATCTCGGCCCACAAACACCCGATGCACTGGCGGCCATCGAACAATACAATCCAACTCACGGATGGACGCAAGCCGATTAGCTTGCGTCCAGTACATTGACCTCTGTAGGAGTCATATGAGGAACGATAAGTTACTTTGCGCTGTGCTGGCCTTCTTGCTGCTGATGCTGTGCCCTGCAGGTTTTGCTCAGCAGCTTCCGCAGGATCTCTCCGCGGTCAACGTGGCCGGCACCTGGATGATCTACACTCGGGGCGACGACGGAAAGACCGGCACGCACACCGTCCAGATCGTGCAGAACGGCAATACCTTGACCGGGCATTTTAAGGGACCCTACCAATCGGGCGGAATCGAAGGCACGATGAACGCGCGCCACATTATCTTTCGCACCAAGACCCGGAACGTGCTCACCTTCCGCGGAATGGTCGATGGGAACACCATGGCAGGGAACTTTGGCGTCCGCGGGCACCACGGAACCTGGCAGGGAAGACGCGCAGACTGACTGCCGTCGAAGAAAGATTAGGACGCAGAGTCATGGCGAATTCATTCAGTAGACGTAGCTTGCTCAAGTGGCTGACTGGCGCTGCCGCGGCGGGGATAGTCCCCTCGCCCCTGCAGGGCCTTTGGCTCCCGCAGGCTGAGACAACCACACCTATGGAACGCGGCGAGATCGGACGCCTTGCTGCCGCATTCAAAAGGAGCTTCAGCGTACCCTCGCTGTCCATCGCCATCTCACGCAACGGTCAATTTGTCTTCGACCGGGGCTTCGGCTTCAACCAGGGATTCAGGTTCGGTAACGAGAAAGACATGGGCCCGACCGACATGTCGAGCCTTTTCCGCATCGCAGACGTGACCATGCCCATCACATCCGTGGCCATCTTCACGCTGATCGAACAGGGCAAATTGAATCTTAACGACAAGGTGTTCGGCGCCTCCGGCATTCTCGGGACAAAGTATGGCAAGAGTCCTTACCGGCAATACGTGACCGATATTACGGTCGACCATCTTCTAACCCACACCTGCGGCGGTTGGCCCGCAGATTCGAACGATCCAATGTATAAAAGCAGTTCCTGGGATCAGGCCAAGCTGATCGGCTGGACGCTCGAGAACCTGCCGCTTACCAATCCACCGGGCGAGCACTGGGCTTTCTCCAACTTCGGGTACTGCCTCCTGGGGCGGGTCATCGAACAGATCACAGGCCAAACTTACGCCGGCTACGTGCAAGGTGCGGTCCTGGCGCCTTGCGGCATCAGCGGCATGCGCATTGCGGGAAACAGCCTGAAGGAGCGCGCACCTAACGAAGTGGTGTACTTCGGGCAATACAATGAGGACCCTTACAAGATAAACGTCTCTCGCATGGACGCGAACGGTGGATGGCTGGCGACTCCTTCGGCCCTGGTCCAGTTTCTCAGCCATGTGGGTGGCTCAGGACCGATCCCCAGCATTTTGAAAGCAGCCACTATTCAGATCATGACCACGCCTAGTCCGGCCTTTCCCAGCACCTCCGCGGCCAAATATGCCAGGGGCTGGATGGTGGGTTCGGGCAACCTATGGCATAACGGCAGCTTTCCAGGCTCCACGACCATCATGGTGCGAACGGCGGCCGGAATGTGCTGGGCAGCTCTCACCAATACGCGCACCGAACCACACGACGAAATGGACGGTGCACTCGACGGAATGATGTGGAACATGGTCCGCAGCGTACCCCAGTGGAATGCCTGAGCCGTTGCGATCTCACCAGGCTCGTGTAGTACCACACGGTTGTCGTGTAGTTGCCTCTATGGTCTTGGCCGGGCCGCTGCCGTAATCTCAACATTGTGCGACAGGCTGGGGGCCCCTTATTTTATGCGGTTCAACGTGGAGCTATGTGATGACAATTTCAAAAATATTCTTCCCGGCGGTGATCCTGGTTCTCTCGGCTTCACCCGTGTTGGCACAGAAGACATATTCCGATCCGGTGGCTTACTGCAAGGCCGTCGGAACGATCGACAAACCAGACGCGCGATATACCGGTCCCAAGCTCCCAGCATGGATGGCCAGGCAATTGAACATGCAGCCCGATCAGGGCAAGCTCATGGAATGGCGTTGCGCCGGTGGCTCTGTTCTCGCCTGCCAGTACGGCGCCAATATTCCGTGCGATTCGAAAGCCGTCACCAGCCAGAAGCCCACGCAGCCGATCAGCGATTATTGCAAGCAGAACCCTGGCTCGGACTTTGTGCCCATGTATGTGACCGGCCATGACACTGCCGTGTCTTGGGCATGCCACGGATCCACGCCTGCGGTCATCCATTCCGCGCAAATCGATGCTCAGGGTTACCAGGCAAACTATTGGCGCAAGGTATCGCCGTAGATACACAAATGATTGGCGTGCTCCTAAAGAACGCTTCTGGTGGAATGACAATGCGATCATGACGCACGAGCACCATAGCCATGACTCTTAATGCACTCCATCCGCTGAAGCATCGTCTCGTCGCCTGGACGAAGCGGCATCGAGCAGAGCTACTGGGCGTTGCCTTTGTCGCCCAGATACTGGCCTCGCCGCTGGCCGACGATGACCCGCACGCCGGCGCTGTTCTCGCGCTGATTCTTCTGGCGATTTTGATGATGGGCGTAAGCTACCAGGTCAACCGCAAAGTCGCCTATCTGACCTTGGCTCCCTTCTGCCTTCTTTGGTTCTTGGCCCGGATGCTGGAAGCTTTCGCCGGTCCTGGTCACGTCTATTCCCATCTGGCGCCGGCCGCTGGCCTTGGCCTCTCGTGTGCCGCTCTCTTCATCATCTTTCACCGCTTTTTCTCCGTGAGCATGGTGACTCGCGCCATGCTTGCCGAGGCGTTTGTGTGCTACTTGATCCTTGCCATCGCCTTTTCCCAGCTGTATCTGCTGTTGAGCCGGGTGGTCGATCACCCTTTTAATCAGCAGATTCCCGTCACTCAAAGCAGCACCTTTCTTTACTTCAGCATGGATACCTTGAGCGGTGTGGGTACAGGAGTCATCGCTCCTATCAACCCCTACGTCCGGTTGATCACCGGCTTCGAGAATATGATCGGGATTTTTTATCTGGCGGTCGTCGTATCGCGCCTGGTGTCGTCCTACCGGTCGAGAAACAGGCAGCAGCGTCACCAACCCGCGGACGGATAATTGTGAATTCTGCGCAGACAGCTTGAGGGCCCGACATGCATTATCTGAACGACTGCCATTCGGTGACTGGGCTTTCCATCCATGTATCCTCTCTATAACGTATCGGCTTCTCATGAGAGCGACTTGCCGGCAGCATGAACCTCATCTCCGCATTCAACGTTCGTCGCAGTCTAAGCCTCGCCGCATCCTGCGCTTTCTTGTCTACGTGACGATTTGCTGTTGCATGGTCCGGCCGGTGCATGCTCAGTACGGCTTTGAGGTCTGGACGGTAGACAATGGCATGCCGGAGAGCGAGGTTCGCGGCATTACTCAGACACCTGACGGATATCTCTGGATTGCTACGTTTAACGGGCTGGCACGCTTCGACGGTGTCCATCTGACTGTTTTCAACAAAGAGACCCCCGGGCTGTTTTCCAGTCAATTCGGCACAATTTTGCAAGGGAGAGGTGGAGACCTGTGGCTCGACAGTGTTGATCGTGGCGTGGTGCGCTACCACGATGGGGTGTTTCGCCGTTATGGAAGGCAATACGGTGTGCCGGCGGACATCGTAAATGGAATTACCGGCGACGACAATGGCGACCTATGGGTGCTTGCCGGAGGGCGCATTATTCGCTGGGATGAACCATCAAACCATTTCATCGACGTCGCGCCGCAGAGTCCGAACATTCGATACCATTCCTTGTTGTGGGACTCGGCGGGATTCTGGACCCGCCAAAACGAAAACATCCGCTGCTTTACCCGGGGGCGATTCCTCGATTTCACGGTGCCGAAGCAAATCTCGAAAGATGAGCTTTGGGGCGCAGCACTCGATCAGAGCGGGACACTCTGGTTGGAAGCCGTCGGCGGAAAGCGGGTACGGATCACCGCAGACCACGTGAGCCACATGATCGCCCCCAACTCTACCCGGGAAGTGACAGTCGGTTCAACTTATGACAAGTCTCTGACAATGCATGTTGGTCCGCGGCTCACGCGAACCTTTACCTTCCTCGACTCCGAACGGGTGGTTTCGCTTACGCCGTGGCATTTCTATGAAGACAGGCAGGGAAATCTCTGGATCGGCACCCTGGAACAAGGACTCTACCGGCTGCAGAAACAACTGATCCGCAGCTACTCAAGAGAACAGGGCTTGATCGACCGCGATACGTATGCAACCTACCAGGACCGCTCCGGCGCCATCTGGATCGGGGCATGGCATTCCGGGCTCAGCCGTTTCGCGGATGGAAAATTTACCAGCTATACCATGGCGGACGGGCTGCCGAACGAGCTGGTGACGGCGCTGTTCGAAGACCGGGAAGGCCGATTCTGGGTGGGCACGCATGGTGGACTTAGCATTTTCGACCACGGTCGTTTTCGCATTCCGAGCGGCCCGGCTCTTCCTGAGGAAGCTGTGGTGCAAGCGATTTGCGAGGACCGCCAAGGAACGCTGTGGTTCGGCACCAGGCAGGGACTGGCCCGCTATGAGAATGGGACAACCCGGTTTCTTACCAAGAAAGACGGCCTTGCAGCAGACGACACCCATGCGATTCTCGAAGCGAGCAACGGAGATTTATGGGTGGGCGGCTATGGTGGTCTGACGCGAATTCGAAATGGGAAGTTCAGCCGCTGGACGGAGAAGGATGGTCTGCCTAGCGGCAACATCTGGTCTTTTTACGAAGATAGCGAGGGAACGCTGTGGATTGGAACCTATGACGGCGGTCTTGCGCGCTTCAAGGACGGGAAGATTACCAGCTATTCGGTCAAGGACGGCCTCTTTGATGAAGGCGTATTTCGCATTCTTGAAGATGCACATGGCTACTTCTGGATAAGCTGCAGTCGAGGCGTGTACCGGGTAAGCAAACGAGATTTGAACGCATTTGCCGCGGGTGATCTGAAGAAGGTTACTTCCACGGCCTACGGCAAGATCGACGGCATGCTGAGTATCGAATGCAATGGGGGACTGGAGCCGTCGGGCATAAAAACGCGCGATGGTAAGCTCTGGTTTCCAACCCGCGACGGCGTGGCGGTTATCGATCCGGACTCTGTTCACCCCGATTCCGTTCCGCCATCGGTGATGATTGAGAGCTCTTTGGTGGACAACGTCGCCACACCCGTGAACGCTCCGCTGCGTATTCCTCCCGATAGTCCCAACGTCGAGATCAACTACACGGCTCCAAACTTTATTAAAGCTACGCAGACGCGCTTCAAATATCGTCTTGAGGGCCTGGACTCGGATTGGGTAGACGCCGGAGGACGGCGCATAGCCTATTACTCGCATCTGCCGCCGGGAGAATATGTTTTTCACGTGATCGCGGCCAATAGCGATGGTGTGTGGAACCAGGAAGGCAAGACTCTCGCCATCACCGTGCTCGCTCCCTTTTATGAGACCCGGTGGTTCCAAATCCTGGGGCTGCTCACGTTGGGTGCTCTGGTTGCGGTGTCATGGAGATATCGCGTGTCGCAGCTTCAGCAGGCACAGGCTGCTCAGCAGGCGTTTTCCCGGCAGTTGATCGCTTCGCAGGAGGCCGAACGCAAACGTATCGCCGCCGAGATGCACGATAGCCTGGGCCAGCGGCTGGTGGTGATCAAGAATCTCGCCATACTGCTTCTCCGCTCGAAAAAGGGCGCCCCAGCCGATGACTCGGATGCGCAGACCATGGCGGAGATCAGCGATGAGGCTTCCTCCGCGATCGCGGAGACTCGCGAGATCTCCTACAACCTCCGTCCCTTTCAGCTCGACAGGCTGGGATTGACCAAGGCGATTGAAGCCATGATCCGCACTACGGGCAAAGCGTCCGCAATCCGTTTTACTTCAGAGCTGGATAATATCGATGACGTTTTTCCGGAGGATCTGCGCATCAATTTCTACCGCATCGTTCAGGAATCTCTGGGCAACATCATGAAGCACGCGCAGGCAACTGAGGTGAACATCCGCGTGAAGCGGGACATCGAGAACGTAATCCTGACCATCGAGGACAATGGCCGCGGAGTCGCACCCGGTGAGCGAAACCCTCTGTCCTCGCGCAGCGGCTTCGGATTGACGGGCATGGGCGAGCGGGCAAGGCTGCTGGGCGGTGAGCTCAAGGTGCGGTCGACGCAAGGCAGCGGGACTACGGTCCTGTTGGAAATTCCATTGAAGCGAAAGCACAGTGGATGACGTTCCATGAGCGCTAATTTCAGGATTGTTTTCGTCAAACTCCCGCAAAGTCGTCATCCTGAGCGGTTGTGACTTTTTTGATTTGTCGCGTTTTTGTCGCGCCCAACCAGATTGTTATTTAAAATCCCCACTGGGCCCTAATCCTGAGAGCCTGTGACTTTTTGATTTGTCGTGCGAAGTTCTCGGGACCTGCGGTTTCACTTCCTCGAGCCACTGCCGTCGCCAACGATCTTTTAGCCGCTAACGAATTCCCGATGGACGAGTCTGTCCCCCCGTTGTCATCCCGACCCGGATTTCCTGTACGTGCCTCCATCCATGACTCCGTGTGCGGCTTTCAGTAAGGAAAGCCGCATGAGGTTCGCCAGCGCCAACAAGCCCACAGGAAATCCGGGGGAGCGAAGCCGAGGGACCTGCTGTGCGCCTTTCTCCCAAACAAAGGCCCCCTGCACGTGAGCTCGCACATCTTGTCTGACGGCTTGATTGTTGGGACCTAGCCAGTCTGTAATTAGCCACTGCATTTCCGAATAACCTAGGTAGGAAATAAACAACCACGGGGCAAGAGCTGCGAGCTCACGTGCAAGGGCCTTTGTTTGGGAGAAAGGCGCACAGCAGGTCCCTCGGCTTCGCTCGGAGGTTGTGACTTTTTTGATTTCTGTTAGGTTTTGGTGGCCGGAAAGCTATGAAGAGCAGCGGCAAACAAGCATCGTCGGGGTCCTTCGACTGCGCGCGATAAACCCTCTGTTAAGAGATAGATCTGCGAGGCGCTTCGCTCAGGATGACGGCTTTGTCGGAGGTTTGAAAAATCCTCTGGTTAGGTGTGTCAAAACCACAAAGATCAAAAAAGTCACAACGGGATGACAACGGGGAGGGCGGTGACTTTTATGGGGAGGTGTTAGATCGGGATGGACAGAAAGAAACAGCAGGACAAATTCGTTTAAAACTTGATGACCTCGCGAAAAATCAATAAAGTCACAACCTGTTGAGCGAAGCGCTTCGCTCCCGCGGCACGCCGGGGCAGGCAGGATGACGGCCTTGTGGGAGTTTTAACAACAGTCTGGCTGAGCGTGACAAAAACGCGGAAAATCGAAAAGTCACAAGCTCTCAGGATGACGATTTTGCGGGAGTTTGACGAAAAACACTCCTAAACAAGTTAGCGCTTTGGGATGAAACCCTCCGGCCGCTACTCTGCTGAGAGGGTTTACTGATTCTCCCGGTCTTCCGCTGCTAGAGATGAAACGATCTCGGGTAAACCCGAAATCTCTTGTTTAAGCACATACTCGCTAGCTCCGGCCTCCAGGGCGGCGATTTTCATATCCTCATCCTGGTAATCCGTCACGACGATGATGCAGGCTGAAGGGTCGTAGCCTCGAATCTGCCGGGTGGCCGTCAAGCCATCGACATTGGGCATCTTGAGATCCATCAGGACGATGTCCGGCCGATGTTTTTCATAAGCTTCCAACGCTTCTGAGCCGTCGGCGCATTCCCAGATCGTGCTCGCCGTGTCGACTAAGAAACGCCGCAACAACCGCCGGATTCCGGCATTATTTTCAACAATCAAAAGCGTCATGGATTCTCTTTGCGTTCGTTTTCTTGTCTCCGGCGCCTGTGATTCTGAGGCCTGAAATCATCGCAATCCTTAAGTCGAGCCTATAGAAGTCGGGGGAACAGAGATAGAGGGGATACCACACGCAGAACAGTGTGGTTCCACATGGGGCAACGAGCCTCTATATCGTTGCTTGTCTGCAAATCCCGGGCCCAGGGACCCTTGGCTGTCATGGTACGGTTGGATGTTAAATTCTGGATTGAGGGCGCAGAGCTTGGATGACGCGATTCGCATTCTGATTGCAGATGACCATCCGCTGATGCGAAAAGGGTTGAGGCTCAGTATTGAGGAGGACTCCGGCCTGAAGGTAGTGGGCGAAGCTGCTGATGGAGAGGCGGCTTTGTCGCTCATTGCCAAGCTTCATCCACACGTTGCGCTGCTCGATATTGAAATGCCGAAACTCGACGGGCTGGGCGTCGCACGGGAAATGGTCAAGCGCGGGCTGAAGACAGAGATCATCTTTCTCACCCTGCACTCGAGTCAGGATCTCTTCCGCAGCGCAATGGACCTGGGATGCAAGGGCTATATTCTCAAAGACAGCGCGGTCCAGGAGGTGGTGGCCGGTATCCATGCCGTAGCGGCAGGACGGCCATACATCAGCTCAGTAATTACCACAGATTTGTTGCAGAACCGCAGTCAATCCGATACCAAAGCCGGCAATGCTTTGACCAGCAATCTCACCCCTACCGAGCTCCGCATCATGCGTCTGATTGCCAGCGGCAAGACCAGCAAAGAAATCGGCGCCGAGCTTTCCATCCACTACAGAACCGTCGAGAACCACCGCACCAGCATGTGCCGTAAGCTCGAGCTCGAGGGCGAAGGCGCGAACGCCTTACTGCGGTTTGCCCTGCAAAACAAGAACCTTCTGTAAAGTCCCCAAAAACCCTGCAAATCCCTACAATGCCGGCCGTGTCAGGAAGACCAAGGGGCGCTATGTTGCCTTATGAACGCAAACCCACCGGGAAATGCTCCGTCTCCGGGCGATGAAATTAGCTGTTCAGAGGACCGAACAAGGGCTTCCATGTCATAGAGGCAAAAGAGTATAGTGCGGGACGTACCTCCATCATGCCTAGGGAACGTCTTGGAGGAAGGGTGCAATTCCCCTGATTGCCCCGGCTGGGAGATACTCCTATGTTTCGATTGGATGCTGACAAGCGAGTGCATTTCTGTGACGGTGTCAGCCGGCGGGATTTTTTGCATGCAGGATCACTCGGCTTTCTTGGGTTGACGATGCCCCACTTCTTTCGCCTCAAGGCGATGGGTGCTGTGCAGCCCAGCAAGGACGTGAACTGTATCCATTTGATGTTGGTGGGCGGGCCCAGCCAGTTGGATACGTGGGATATGAAGCCGGACGCGCCGGCTTCCATCCGCGGGCCGTTCAAGCCGATCAAGACCAACGTTTCGGGAATTGAGATTTCGGAGATCTTCCCTCGCATGGCGACCCATGCGGATAAATACGCTCTACTGCGTTCGGCCTACCATACCGCGGCGGCAGTGCACGATACCGGCTGCCAGATGATGCAGACGGGAAGACTCTTCCAGGGCGGGCTGGAGTCACCCAACTACGGGTCGGTGCTCAGGTTTGAAAAGGGTGCGAAAGGCGACATGCCTCCTAACGTCTTGATCCCTTACACCATTGGCCAGCTCGGCGGAAACCTGCCTCATGGCGATACGGCCGGCTTCCTGGGCAAGGCCTACGACCCGTTCGTCTTGAATGCCGACCCCGCCGACCCCAACTTCAAAGTGCCGGATCTGCTTCCGCCCGATTACATCTCCGCCGTGCGCGTGGATCGCCGCCGGAGCTGGCGCGAAATGATTGACCAGTCCGTTTCCTATTTCGAGGAGAGCAATCAGGACTCGAAGCTGATGGATGCAACCTTCAATCAGGCCTATACCTTGATGACCTCGACCAAGGCGCGCGAGGCCTTCGATCTGACCCAGGAGTCGGAGGATACGCGCAAACGCTACGGTCTGAACCGGTTCGGCCAGGGATGTCTGCTCTCGCGACGGCTGGTGGAGAGGGGCGTGCGCTTCGTCACCCTCAACATGTTCGAGACCGTTTTCAACGAAATTACCTGGGACATCCATGGGTCCGCTCCCTTTAGCCCTATTAGCTGTTACAGCGATCTGGTCGGCCCCATGTTTGACAACGGTTACAGCTCCCTGATCGAAGACTTGAGCAAGAGCGGCTTGCTCGACACTACGATGGTGCTGGCAACCGGTGAATTCGGCCGCACGCCGCGCATCAATCCCGCCGGCGGCCGCGATCACTGGCCGCAGTGCTGGACCGTGGTGATGGCGGGAGGGGGAATCAAGGGTGGACAGGTGGTCGGCTCCTCCGACGCGATCGGAGCAGCGCCCAAAGATCAACCCGTCATGCCCGCCAATATCGCGGCGACCATTTATAAGTGCCTCGGTGTTCCCATCGACACCATATTGAAGACACCGCAGGGGCGCGAAGTGCGGGTGGTGGACCACGGTTTTGAGCCGATCAATGATTTGCTGATCTAAGGAATTGCTGATTAAGAGGATTGCCGGCGTAGGAACTTCGAGTGAAAAGAATTGCCGGTTCTGAGCAATCGGGAGCTTGATTCGGGTGACTGGGCTTGGTCTCACTGTTGCGCCAACCACGCAGGGCGCGAGTACTGATCGCGAAGTGGCCGAGCGTCCGGTGAAAGGACGGTACGGCTATGAAAACGAGTAACACGCTTCTGGTAACTGCTCTGCTGGGGGCCTTTACTCTCCTCGGCGCCGCTATGTTTTTAGCTGAGACGCCCTCTCAAGTCTCCGCCCAGAGTCAGGCGACGCCCGCAAGCAGCGCTGCCCATCCCCGAGCGGTGGCCGGCAAGGCAACCATCGCCGCGGCCGTCCACCCCAGGCCATCGCTCGTCGGGCTCACCAGGATTGAAATCCTGCCTTCCTCGATCTCGATCGAGGGCCCGCGCTACAACCAGCGGCTGCTGGTCGAAGGAACCTTTGCCGACGGGCATCAGGAAGAGCTTACCCCACAGGCCACTTTAACCATATCGAATCCCAAGGTCGCGATCGTCGACCAAGACAATTTCGCCCTTCCCCAGGGTGATGGCCAAGCGACCCTCACCGCTACGCTCCTGGGCCATCGAGCCATTGCACCGGTAACCGTAAAAGACTTCGCGGTCGCAACTGTCTGGAGTTTTCGCAATGATGTGCTGCCGGTCATGACCAAGATGGGCTGTAACTCCGGTCCCTGTCATGGCGCAGCGGCGGGAAAGAACGGCTTCAAACTTACCCTGCGCGGCTACGACCCTGAGGTGGATTACTACACGCTCACCCACCAGGCTCTGGCGCGGCGCACGGAAATGATGGAGCCTTCGCGCAGCCTGATCCTCTTAAAGCCCACCCTCACCATCCCTCACGGCGGCGGAAGACGATTTCCGGTGAACTCGCCGGAGTTCAAAGTCATTGCCGGATGGATTGCCCAGGCGATGCCGGCGCCCACAGATTCCGACCCACGGGTTACCAAAATCGAAGTGTTGCCAGGTGAGGCTTCCTTGCGCCCCGGCGCGGAACAACAACTGCTGGTCACGGCATATTTCTCCGACGGCCATACGGCGGATGTGACCCGCTGGGCTAAATATGACAGCGGTGACGAGGGCGTGGCCACAGTCGACAATAACGGCCGCGTCACCATGCACAGCAACGGCGAAGCTCCGGTTACGGTGTGGTACCAAAGCCACGTGACTTTCGCCAGGCTGCGCATTCCTTTTCCCTGGAAGCTGGAGGATGCAGTCTTTCAGAAAGCGCCCCGCCACAACTATATTGATGACGCGGTTCTCAAGCACCTGCAAGTGCTGCACATTCCGCCCTCGCCCCCCGCGGCCGATGCCGAATTCCTGCGCCGGGCCTATCTGGATGCTGCGGGCATCCTCCCCCGTCCCGCGGAGGTCGAGCGATTCCTCAAAGATCCCTCGCCGGACAAACGAAGCCGGCTCATCGATGACCTGATGAAGCGCCCCGAATTCGTGGATTATTGGGCGTATAAGTGGTCTGACTTGTTGCTGGTTTCAAGCAACCACCTTTCCAACGAGGAAATGTGGAGCTACTACAACTGGATTCGTAACAGTGTCGCCAGCGATAAACCGTGGAATCAGTTCGCCACCGAGATCGTAACCGCCACCGGTAACACCCTCGAGAACGGCGCGGCCAACTATTGGTTGATCCACCGCGATCCGTTGGATATCTCGGAGAACATGGCGCAGGCCTTCCTGGGCATCAACATCACCTGCGCCCATTGCCACAATCATCCTCTGGCCAAGTGGACGCAGAAGGACTACTACGGCATGGCCAATCTTTTCGCGCGGGTGCGGCTGAAGACCTTCGCGCCCAGCGGCGCTCGCCCCGCGGTAGGCCCGCTCTTCAACAATGTCACGGTCTACTCCGCGCCGACCGGCGAGTTCAGCGATGATCGCTTCATGATGGTGCTGCCTCCCAAGCCGCTCGATGCCAAGCAGCTTGCCGGCGAAGCGCCGGGCGACACGCGCTTCTATTTCGCCACCTGGCTCACCTCGCCCGAAAACCCATTCTTTGCCCGCAACATCGTCAACCGGATATGGCGCAACTTCATGGGACGGGGCCTGGTTGAGCCGGTAGACGACATGCGCGACACCAACCCGGCCACCAACGACGCATTGCTCAACGCGCTGGTCAAGGACTTTGTCGCCCACAACTACGATGTGGATTACATGATCCGCACCATCATGCAGTCGGCGACCTATCAGGCTTCTTCCACGCCTCTCAAAGAGAATGCCGACGATGACAAGTATGGCTCGCACTACGTTATCAAGCGTCTCCCCGCCGAGGTGATGCTGGATGCCTACTCCCAGGTGACCCAGGTCCCGGAGAAATTCGATGGCTATGCTGCGGGGATGCGGGCGCTCCAGTTGCCCGACACCGCGGTTACTTCTTACTTCCTCACGGCTTTTGGCCGGCCTCTGCGGCAGCAAACCAGAGAGAGCGAACGCACCTCGGTGCCCACCATCACCCAGGCGCTCCACATTATCAACGGGGACACCTTGAACAATAAGCTGCGCGATCCCGATAACTCGGTCGAGATGATGGTCCGGCTCGGGTTCTCGGATGAGCAGATTCTCAACTACCTTTATCTCGCTTCCTTGAGCCGCTACCCGAAGGACTCGGAGCGGTTAGCCTTGACCAAAGCCCTGGCATCGGCAGAGCAACAGAAGATCCCCGGGGTGGATGATCCGCGCCGAGCTGCGCTACGCGACATGACCTGGTCGCTGCTGACCAGCCAGGAGTTCATGTTTAACCACTAATATGCGAAATGCCCTGTCGAATTGCCGGCCCCTGATGAACGCCGTCCGCCGCTTGGTCGTTATGGTAATCGCGTGCGGCACGATCTGCGGCGCGATGGCCGCGGAGACCCCGGGCTTCGATGCGCAGATCGCTCCTATCCTGCAGAAGAATTGCCTGGCATGCCACTCCAGCACCGGGCGGATGGGTGGGCTGGTCATGGAGAACTATGACAGCCTGATCAAGGGCGGAACGCATGGGCCGCCGATCATTCCCGGCAATGCTGACGGAAGCCGCATCATCCAGATGCTCGAAGGAAAGGTTGCGCCGCGGATGCCCTTCGGCGCCGACCCGCTTCCCGCTGCTGACATCGCGGCCATCAAGGCCTGGATCAATGCCGGCGCCGCGGGCCCGGCCGTGGGCGCTAGCAGCAAAATTCTTGCCCCCGCTGCGCTTCCCGAAATACGGCCCGTAGTTCCGGTGGTATCTCCCGTTTCCTCGCTGAAGTTCTCTCCTGATGGAAAACTGCTTGCCGTGGGTGGCTATCGGGAAGTGCGCCTCATCGATCCCTCGACCGGCAAACAGGTGGCCACACTTTCCGGTCACGCCGACTACGTGCGTTCCATTGCCTTCAGTCCTGACGGGAAGCTGCTGGCCGCGGCCGGCGGGCCTCCACAGCGCTCGGGCGAGATCAAGATATGGGATCTCCAATCGCATCAGCTCCTCCAGACCATGCAGGGCGACAAGGACTGCATCTACTCCATTGCCTGGAGCCCGGATGGGAAGATGATTGCCTCAGGCAGCTACGACAAGATGGTGAAGCTGTGGGATGTTGCGTCCGGTAAAGAGCTCAAGAATCTTCAGGACCATATTGATGCGGTCTTCGCGGTGGCCTTCAGTCCGGATGGCAAGCACCTGGCCTCAGCTTCGCAGGATCGAACGGTGAAGATATGGGACGTGGCTACCGGCAAGCGTTTGTACACCCTGGGCGACGCGCTGGACGGTCTCAATGGCATTGCCTATTCTCCTTCCGGCAACCAAGTCTCCGCCGCCGGTTACGACAAGACCATCTACGTCTGGACGGTTGGGGATACGGAGGGAGCGCTCAAGCAGTCGTTGATTGCAGACGAGGAGAGCATCCTGGCATTGGTCTGGTCGCCCGACGGCAAAACCATCATTACCGCGTCGTCTGATGGTTCCATACGATTTCGTGACGCCAAGACGCTCGATCCGTTGCGGGTTATCGATCACCAGCCGGAATGGGTGCAGGCGCTGGCCATCAGTCCCGATGGCCGATGGCTGGCGGCGGGCCGTTTTAACGGCACGCTGAGCCTCTACGACGTGAAGAATGACAAAGTACCAGCAGGGCAGTGGACGGTCTTTGCGCCGCGCCAACCCCCTGCGGGAGAGGAAAAAAAGCAGGTTGCGAGCCAGTAAAGACTCCCATCACCCTGCGCGAGGTGGCAAGTGAAAAAGATCCTGCTTTGCGTCTCATTATTCGCCATGGCCATACCGGCTGTTTTACCGCTGTGCGCCGAGGAGCCGATCATCCCTCCCAGCCTTTCGAAGATATGGCCGGTTGGCATGGAGCGCGGAAGCACAGCCACCTTTACCCTCGACGGCCGCAATCTCACCGATGCCAAAGCAGTGATCTTCGATGCGCCGGGCATTACCGCGAAGATCACCCAGATCACTGACCTTCCCGAAGAAAAGCCCACGGGAAAGTTTTCTACTGCAGCCGCGGTACCGCTCGCCCAAAAGCAAACGGCTTTGCTGGAAATCACGGCAGCCAAAGACGTTCCCCCGGATGTATACCGTTTCCGCGTGCAGACGCCGCTGGGCACAACCAACATGGTTTCCCTGGCCATCGGATCGCTCCCCGAGGTAAAGAAGACTGAAAAATCAGCAGACGCTGCGCTGTCACAACCAGTCATGTTGCCCGCAACCATGGTGGGCACGATTATGGCTCCAGGAGACAAAGATCGTTACGAATTCGACGGCAAAAGCGGAGAGGATGTAGTGTTTGAGGTCGTCGCCTCGCAGCTGGGATCGAGACTTGAGTCGCTGCTCGCCCTCAGCGACAGCTCGGGCCGGCTTCTGGCCGAAGCAGGAAGACATGACAACAGCCCTGACGTCACGCTGGCCTACCGGCTGCCCCAGGACGGGAAATATACCCTCACCGTCTCAGATCGCGAAGGGAGTGGAGGAAAGGACGATTACTATCGCGTGGACGCAGGTGCGTTGCCCTATATTACGAGACACTTCCCCCTTGGCGTGCGCGGGGGCGAAACCACGGCGGTGGCCGTAGACGGCGTCAATCTGGGGGGGATCCGCGAACTGAAGATCGAAGCGCCGAAGCAGGCAGCGGGCTGGAGCACCGTGCCGATCACGCTCAAGGAGAATGCAGCGCTCCCCTCGAACAAGGTCAGGCTGGTAGTCGGCGACTTGCCCGAAATTACGGAACAGGAGCCGAATAATTCGCTTGCTCAAGCAGAGGACGTATCCGTCCCTGTCACCATTAACGGGCATATTAATGGCGGGGCCAAGCCGGGGGAAGCGAGCGATGAAGATTATTTCCGCTTCCACGCCGCCAAGGGGCAGCAACTGACGATTGATGTCGACGCTGCAAGAGTGGGCTCTCCGCTGGATTCGGTCATCGAGGTTTTGGATGCACAAGGGAAGGCGATTCCGCGCGCTACCATTCGCTGTTTGAATCAGACCACAACCACGCTCAGCGATCGGGATTCGCGCACCACCGGTGTTCGGCTCACCTCCACCACCGGGTTTCACGTCAACGATTACCTGATGATCGGAGACGAGCTCAATCAGTTGGACTACATCTCCGATCAGCCTGATGCCGATGTTGATTTGAAGGGAATCAATGGTCTGCGGCTGGCCTTTCTGGGCACGTCCCCGGTGGTGCATGCGGTGAACACGCCGGTCTACCGCGCGCAGATTCTGCCACCCGACGCCGAATTTCCGCCCAACGGCCTGCCGGTTTTCCATCTGACCTGGCGCAACGATGATGGCGGCCCTGGGTACGGCGCAGACTCGCGCATCGACTTCGTAGCCCCCGCCGACGGGCAATATATTCTGCACCTCAAGGATGTTCGCGGCATGGGTGGACCAGACTTCGCTTATCGCCTTTCCATTCGCGAAACCGTTCCCGATTATCAACTCGCGGCCACTCCCCAGAATCCCAACATCCCCAAGGGAGGAAGGACGCCCTTGACGGTTTCGGTCGATCGCCTACAAGGCTATGAAGGCCCGGTCGAGATTGAGGTGAAGGGTCTGCCTGCCGGTGTCACCGCCTCTCCCGCGAGGATTTCTGCGGGAGAGGATTCGACCGTGGTAGTGCTGTCGGCCTCCGCGGACGCTTCCGTGGATGCAACGCCGGGTGCGATGGAAATTGTGGGCCACGCAACCATCAACGGCCATGACGTTGCGCGATCAGCGAACGTGAATGCCATGCTTGAGGGGCAGTCTCTGCAACTCGCCACCATTATTCCGCCACCGGATGTGGTGGTGACCACGGACACCCGGCAGGTCTCTCTTGAACCGGGGCAGCAGGTGACGGTGACCCTGCACATCGACCGTCAAAATGGGTACAAGGGCCGCGTGCCCTGCTTCGTCAAGAACCTTCCCCGCGGAGTCCAGGTGGTGAATATTGGGCTGAACGGTGTGCTGGTGACTGAAAGTCAAACCAGCCGCACTTTCACTTTGCGCGCGGAGGACTGGGCCAAGCCGATCGAGCAGCCCATCTATGTTGTAGCCGAAGTCGAGTCCGATTCTTCAACCAACCACGCCTCGCCTCCACTGGAGCTGAAGGTTACGGAGCACAAGCAGGCAGCAAGCGCCGGCTCTCAACCTGCAAATGTAAACTAAGTCCGTTCACATGGTTGCGACCGCAGCGACGGCAGGCGAATCCTAGCAGACTGCGGCAAAACTCATGTTTTAGAATATGTCGGGATTTAGAGGGCGTTTGAGAAGCGGGGAGAAACCGCAGGTCCCTCCACTACGCTACGCTCCGGTCGGGATGACAATTCTGTTGTGGCCGCAAGAGCTGCACGAGCTTCAGCGAGAAACCTTGGCCCTGCAACAGAATTGTCATCCCGACCGGAGCGTAGCGTAGTGGAGGGACCTGCGGTTTCTCTTCCCCTTCTCACGCCCTATAAAGCCCCTGGGGTATTGCTTTCCTGCCCGGAGAGTTTTTCCGCCGGCTAGGAACCCCCTCTCATGAGGGAGGGACAATCGGATTTGGGAGCTCTCAATATGACGGCGGAGATTCAAATTCCAGCGTTCATGAAAATTGGGGCGGGAGCCTTTTCCGAGGTAGCGTCCATTCTTACCCGCCTGAAATGCAGCCGCCCATTGATTGTGACGGATGCTTTTCTCGTGAGTTGCGGCTTGGCAGGAAAGTTGCAGGATCAAATCGTCCAAGCCGGGATCCCCTGCGAAGTTTTCTCCGGCACTGTCCCTGATCCAACCACGGATGCAGTCGATCAGGGAGTGAGTGCTTTCCTTGAAGGCAGGCACGATAGCCTGGTGAGTCTTGGCGGCGGAAGTCCGATTGATACGGCCAAGGCAATCGGCCTGCTGGCAGCAAATGGAGGCCGCCCCAGGGACTACAAAGTTCCTAACCCAATTCCCAAGGCGGGACCTACCCACATCGCCATTCCCACCACCGCAGGAACAGGTTCAGAGGTAACCCGCTTTGCGGTCATCTCCGATTCCATAAGCCAGGAAAAGATGTTGATCGCCGGCAGCGCGCTGATGCCCTCAGCTGCTGTAGTCGACTACGAGCTAACCATGTCCATGCCGCGACGGCTGACCGCAGATACGGGCACGGACTCCCTCACGCATGCCATTGAGGCCTACGTGAGCCGCAAAGCCAACCCTTTCACCGATATCTTTGCGTTATCGGCGATGAAAACCATCTGGGCGGAACTGCCGACTGCATTCCACCGGCCTGACGATCGTGCTGCGCGTGAAGGCATGATGCTCGCGGCCACTCTTGCGGGGATTGCTTTTTCCAATGCGAGTGTGGCCCTGGTTCACGGCATGAGCCGGCCCATTGGACTCTTCTTCCATGTTCCCCATGGCCTCTCCAATGCGATGTTGCTGCCTGCAGTCACGCGGTTCTCGGCCGATTCCGCGCCTGGGCGTTATGCCGATTGCGCTCGCACCATGGGGATCGCCGCCCAGGATGACTCCGACTCTGTCGCGGTGAACAAGCTGGTCGAAGGCTTGTTTCGCCGCAATGAGGAGCTGGAGGTTCCCTCGCCCAAGAGCTTTGGAATTCCCGAGGGACGATACACGGAGGTCATCCCGACCATGGCCACACAGGCACTGGCTTCCGGCTCACCGCAAAACAATCCGCGGATTCCATCTGCTGCTGAAATTGAGCAGCTCTATCGCGATATTTGGAAGTAACATTCGCTATTGGCGTTCTCAAGAGTTGTTGAATACACCACGGCACACGGAACGGCGAGATGCTAACTTGATTCTTTGAGGACGAGCCTTGGACACCTGGAACCGGCGTAAGTTCGTGCAACTTTCCACTGGCGTTCTACTAACGGCTGTTAACCGCAGTTTGTTGGGGAACATTGAGGCCCCATCGATTACCAGCCCAGATGGGTTTGTGCGGGTCAAAGGCCCGAACTATTCATGGGAGTATTCGCAGGCTGACGACAAATTCAGTCTGCGTGACTCCAGGAATCGACTCATTGTCAGCGGAACACTTCAGCCCGCGGTCGTAATAGCGCCCACCCAGAACCCGTCGCTCAGGCAGTGTACTCAAGGCAGGGCGACCGGGCATCATATTGAGTCAGGCCGAGTGACTTTTGAGTACGAGGGAGTGAACGGCTCTGCTCGCCTGTCGGTCCCATGGCGTTTTGACGAGCATGGCATCTGGAGCGATCCCGTAATCTACCAGACGACCACGACAGAGGAAATAGTTAGTCTGCACTACTTCAGCGACGTCAGCGGCACAAATAGGACGCCATCGCTTCATTCGTCTTACCTGGTCGTGCCCGGAATCAGCGAAGGGTCATCGATCAGTCCGATCGTTGAGGACAATGTCCACCTTGACCAGAACGTCTGGCTAGGTCGAGGCAGCTTCCTTCCAGGCTTAACCCAACAGTGGGGACTTCCGGTTCACTATTTCTGCGGATTCAGTGTGGATGGGCACAACGGACAGCGGAATGTGTATACCGAAGGAAGATCGGACGCATTCGTCTGCGGCCTGGCAGACCTGCCGGGTGGCGACCTGTTCTTGCAACTGTACGAAGGAAAATCCAGTTTGTGGATCGATTATCGAAGTGATCTCTGGAAGCACCTTCACGGTCCTGGACGTTTGTCGTTAGGCTCGACTTTATTTTGGTCAGTGGCCCCGGATTATTACCAGGCAATTGGCGCCTACTATAACGGATTAGTTCAGGCGGGCATTATTCACAGGCACCAGAACTCGGAGCAGAAGACAGCAACCGCCCTTACGCCGGAATTCTGCACCTGGGGCGCGCAGCTTGACCGGAATAAGACCGGAGAGCATCTGGACGAGGCATTTCTGAACGGAATCTATAAGGACCTCAAAGCCTCCGGGATGAAGGCCGGCCTGTTTTCCATCGATGACAAATGGGAAGAGGCCTATGGGAATCTTGAGCACTCGGCAACGAGGCTTCCTCACTTCGAACAATTTCTCGACCAATTGCGTGCCGACGGATACCGGATCGGCTTGTGGGCGGCGCTCATGCGCTGCGAACGGCCGGCGGATATCGGTCTGACCGAGGACAACATGTTGAAACAGCCAGACGGAAAGCCCTACCTGGCTGGTGGTTTTGGCGGGACCCGCTACTATATCCTCGATTTTACCCAGCCAGAGGTGGCGAAGGTTCTGAGCGATCTGGTGCGGAAGTTCATTCGAAGGTACAAGCCCGACTTATTCAAATTCGACTTCGGATATGAACTGCCCGCCATGGGCATTGCAGCCCCACAAGACAAGAACTGGACTGGGGAACGGCTGATGTGGAAGGGGCTTGATGTGGTCATCAAGGCGATGCGAGAGGAGAAGCCAGACCTGGTCGTCATGTACTACCAGTTGTCTCCTCTCTTTCTTGATTACTTTGACTTGCATAGCACCGACGATCTGTTTCTGGCTGCCGGGGAATATGACCTGGAAGCCAATCGACGCATCTACTTCAGCAGCCTGCTGGGGCCATTGGGAATTCCGACGTATGGATCGTCGGGTTATGACTGGGCGAGCGCCCCGCATATATGGTTCGATTCGGCTGCGGTGGGCACGATCGGTTCGCTGAATGACTTCAAAGCCGACGAGGAAGGCGAAGGCAGCACGCCTGAGCTCGTCGCCAAATATAACGGCGTGGCCAAGGTGTTGCGCCAAACCAACACCTTTGAAGTTTTGCCGCTCGGCACCGTTTCTCAAGCCCCTACATACGGGGCGCACGCCCGCTCATGGGCCAGGATAGAAGGTGGCGAGCTGGTTCTGTTTGCGTTTCGACCTCCTATGCCCGGGGAGGAGAATGCTCTTATGTCGCAGGCAACGGACCCCCGTGTAAAGGATGTTGTCCAATGCACCGCGCCGGTAATTATCGCTTCGCATGACAGTAAGGGCATAACCCGCAGCAGTCAGCTGGCAATCGTGTCTTATAGCGGCGGCCAGATTTCCCTTCGCCGCCAGGAGGGAAAGAAAGCCGAGCTGCTAAATCACTATTTCGGAGGCGCCGTCACGCAAAGTAAGGCGACGATCGAAGGTGGCCGGCTAAGCATCACCGTGGCGGAGCGCAATCCGGCAGGAGCACCACTGGAGTGGATCGAGGTACGCATCTCATAGCTGCGCAACGCGAGCTCAGGGTCGTGGACTCGGCCAACTCGCCAACGCCCAGCCAGTCTGCTCCGCGATTTCGAGCAAACGGTTGTATTTTGCAAGCCGCTCGGAATGGCGGATCGATCCATTCTTGAATTGATCTGCGGCCCATCCAACCGCCAAATCGGCCGCCCAATTGTCTTCTGTTTCGCCGCTCCGCACGCTCAAAGAAATTGACCAGCCGGCGCTGCGTGCTTGCTTGTACGCGGTAAGCGCTTCGGTGATCGTCCCAATCTGGTTTACTTTGAGCAGGAGCGCGTCACAGGCGCGATTTTCGATGGCACGTTGAATGCGGGCCGGGTTGGTACATAGCAGATCATCGCCCAACGTCAAGGCCCGTCCGCAGATTGCGCCACGAAGCACCGGCCAGTGCCCCCAGTCATCCTCTGCCAGGCCATCTTCTACGCTGACGATGGGAAAGCGCTCCAACCAGCGCGTGATTTCTGTAATGAGTTCGACACTGTCCAGAACATTCGCATCGATTTCGTATCGGCCGCTCCTGTAAAAGTGGGTCGCCGCCAAGTCGACCCCAAGATAGATATCTTCCCCGGGCCTATATCCGGCTCGCTCGATCGATTCCACTGCCAGGGCAAACATCTCCTCCGTAGTTTTACAAGGAGGCGCCAAACCGCCTTCATCGGCCGTGAGGAGGCGCATCCCATATCTCTTGAATACCAGCTCAGCAGCAGCCGCGTAAACATCAGCGGTTACTACCAGAGCTTCATCGACCGTTCGTGGCGATGCGGGAATAATAAGAACATCCTGAATCGCAACTTGCTGCCCAGCATGCTTGCCACCGCTAAGAAGGTTGATTGTCAGCCTGGGCAGGGCACTAGCAGTGACCCCGAGCATGCGCGCGAAATACACATAGAGAGGAAGTCCTTGCTGCAAAGCATTTGCGCGTGCGAAGGCGACCGACACAGCCAGAATGGCATTAGCGCCCAGCCGCGACTTGGCCGGAGTTCCATCGAGCTCGATCATCCTTCGGTCTAATGCAGCTTGGTCGGCAAAGACCCTGCCTGCCAGTTCGTGCTGCAGTTCGCCTCCGATATTTTCGGCCGCGCGGAGACAGCCTAACCCTCGATATCGCTTGGGGTCTCCATCGCGCAGCTCGAAGGCTTCAGCCGTACCGGTCGATGCGCCCGACGGCACAGACGCAGAACAACGAATTCCGCCTTCGAGGACACAGGTAGCCAGGACGGTCGGCTTACCGCGGCTGTCAAGAATTTCGCGTCCCAGGAGGCTCTCAATTTTCGCCACAGGCATCGATTCCTTTAATGAACCTTGCAACCAGATCGTTCACGCGTTGCGGTGGATTTTTGGCTAATACCAGGGTGATATCCCGTTGTCTCGTCTTTTCCTGGCAGGTCAGGTATTCGAGCTGCGATTTTCCCGCGACGCGGGCAAGCAGGCAACCTAATGTGTGGCTTACAACCCGCGGCTCGAGGGCGTTCGCCCAGTCCAGCGGCGCAATCTCTTTGCGGTAAACCTCCCAGAACAGGGTTGCAGCCTCGGCCAGCCGGGCGCGTGATTGGGGCAGATGATTTGCTTTGCTGAGAAAGTGCGTAAGAGCAAATCCCAGGTCGAAGGCCGGTTCCCCCCAATGGACCACTTCATAATCAAGCAGAATCAGTTTGCCTCGATAGAGAAGTGTGTTCTTCGGGCTGAAGTCGCCATGAACCAGGCTGAGCTTGTGAGACAGCGTCTCCTGCGCCAGTGTCTTGAGGAAACCGGCGGCGGCCGGCGTAGTCTCGGCAGCGTAGAGATAGTACGGTTGCAAACGCAAAGTCTCAAAGTACGAGGTATCGCCAAACATCTGGCGAAGTTCCGTGCATGACCCGGATGACTGCCGGTGGACTGTACCCAAAAGCCAACCGAACTGTTCGAAGTGCTGCGGAACGATCTCTTCTCTTAGTAAGACCGTTTTCCAATTTTCATGTCCCTCCGGAATCGCCTCCATGGCCATGAGATGATTCGCGGTGTCTTCCCACGCAAAAGATGGGGTAGTCCCTGGCGGGGCAAAGCGGTTAAACCACCGCAAGGCCTTAGCCTCTACCTGGATCCTGTCAGGGCTACTGAACCAATCCACATCGACTCTCAACTTCTCCAGCGCCTGCTTGAGAACCCAGCCGTGGCCATCTGCCCACAGGACCCGGACCGTCCGGTTAGAAACGCCACCGGAAAGCTTCGTCAGCGAAACGTCTTCACCCGGGATTATGTGCCCGCATGACAGCAGATAGCGCTGCAATGCGTCGAGGTCCTCGATATCAATTTCCATTGGATGGCGCCTCAAGCCTATTGAGGACTTTCCCTGACTGTAAGGACTTGGTCTGCATTCACTTTATTGAGCACCTGTTTTATTCCGCTCGGCCACAAAAGTTCGATCGTGTCGATGACCGTACTCTCTCCCAGACCGAAATGCACCCGTTTATCGCTTGACGAGCTGTAGCCAACTGCGGTGGTTGCGTGGTTGTACTGGACCCTATGACCTGTGGTGATTCTGATCTTGGTTCCGAGCCCATCACGATTCGATTTTGTCCCAATCAGCTTGAGGATGATCCAGTGATTATGGTTGGCTGAGCGATTCATGAGAAGCTGCGGCGGACCATTCAAAACGGTCACCACAATATCGATCTTGCCATCATTATTGAAATCACCAAATGCGGCTCCGCGATGCGCGGCCGGCAATGAAACACCGGGTCCCGCTACGGCGCTCAGGTCTTCGAAGCTGAGAGCACCCTTGTTGCGAAATACGGCATTCGGAAGAGCATACGGTCTGTGCTCTACCTCCATGGCATTATCGAGAATTTCGGAATTAGCGGTGAACAGGTCCTTATTTCCGTCGTTGTCAAAATCAAATGCACCGGTTCCCCAGCCAGTCATGCGGCTGGTAAAGGTCGCCAGTTTCGAGTCGACAGTAATGTCTTCAAACTGACCGGCGCCCAGGTTTCTGTAGAGCGGAAACGTGTCGCCAAACATTGCTGTGTGGAAGATATCCGGTCTGCCGTCGTTATCGAGATCGCGGAAGTCTGCGCCCATCCCAGCCACTGTCTTGCCGCTGTCTGTGAATGCTGCACCGGCAACCATCGCCACGTCGGTAAAGGTGCCATTCCCATTATTGTGGAGCAAGTAATTGGGAAAGGTGTCATTCGATACGAAAATATCTGTCCGTCCGTTGTTATCGTAATCCGCAAAAGCCACGCCCATGCCCTTTCCAACGTAGCGCGAAATATGCGACGGCTCCGAAACGTCGGTAAACGTCCCATCTCCATTGTTGCGATAGAGAATGTTCGGTGTTCCGTGAAAGTCGTTGGGCGAACAGTAGGTTGGGGCCGCTTCCACGTGGCAAAGGCTTGCCGTCTTGACGTTGTAGTCGAGGTAATTCACGACAAACAGATCAAGAAGACCGTCGTTGTTGTAGTCAAACCATCCAGCCGTAACCGCCCAGGCTTTGCCGAGACCGGGAACCGTCCCGGCGACACCGGCTTTCGCCGTAACGTCGGTAAAGGTTCCATTCCCGTTATTGTGGAGGAGCTGGTTCCGGTTCACGCCTGCAATGTACAAATCCACGAAGCCATCGTTGTCGTAATCGCCGGCTGCCACTCCCATCGAATAGCCTATGCCTGCGACTCCTGCCTGCTCTGTAACATCAGTGAAAGTGCCATCGCCGTTGTTGCGAAACAGCCGGTTGTAAAAACCCGGGCCGCTCTTTTCAAGGGAAGGGATTTCGGCTCCATTGGTAAAGAAAATATCCGGCAGTCCATCATTGTTGTAATCGAATACGGCAACTCCCCCAGCCATGGTCTCGATTGAGTACCGCTCAGGGCTCACGCTGTTCTTAAGTATGAAGCTGATTTCGGAAGCGTCAATCTGGTTGTCGAATTCGATTGCTGAGGAGGGCGAATGTTGCGCCGCCTTGGTTTGAGGAAGCCGCGGGCCCTGGGCCGCGGACTGGAGCATGCCGAAAAGTATGCACAGTCCGGCAACCGCGAAGCTGGTCCAACAAAGGTGCTGCCGGCAGCTACTTGCCATCGGTTGCCTGGTGGTGCAACTTCTGAAATTCATCGAGTGCTTGGCGAAATTGTTCTTCGTCGCCGGTCTTCCGGTAAGCGAATGCCAGGCGATAATAGTATTCCTCTTGCTTCGGGTCCAGCGATATGGCCTTCTTCAACACCCGAATCTCCTCGGCGTATTTCCCTTGTTGCCCATACACCATGCCCAATTGGAAATACGCTTGAGGCAGTTTTGGGTTCAGGCTAATCGCCTTCTGAAGGGACTCTGCGAAGTGTGGGGGCATCGCGTCTTTGGCGTTCGACCATCTGCCGGACTGGACCATGGTGTAGTCAAAAAGGATCAAACCGTCATTGGGGTATCTTTTGTGCAGGGAAGCGAGCAGCGGGACGATCTTAGGCACCAGCGCCGGCGGGACAATCTCTGTATCAGCGAGTATCTCCATCGGATGCGGGTCCGAGGGGTTCAACTCTTCCGCTTCGCAGAGATGCTGGGCGCCCTCCAGGGACTTTCCATCAGCGTATAGAACAACTCCCAGGGCGACATGAAGTTTTACTGATTGCGGGTACTTCTGGACTCCATAGCGAAGAATCGTAATCGCAGGATTGTGGTCGAGATGGAACAAGGACATTCCAAAATCGAAGACGTTTGTCTCGCTGGGATCCATCGTCGCCGCTTTTTGGTACTCAATCGCTGCAGCTCTATCGTTTTTCTCGCCTGCTTCGGCTTTGCCAAGCAGGTTGTGGATCGCTGCTTGATCCTGCTGCTGCAACAGACTCGTCAATAGGGTCTTCGCAGTCTCAAATCGGCCCGCATTGATTTCCGCCTCGGCCAGGTCGCGGCCATTTTCGTAGCTCGGACACCGGGCGTACACATCGAGTAAGAGCTCAACTGCGCGGGCAAAGTTTCCTGCTTCGATAGAGCGGCGTGCTGCCGCTTGCTCTGTCCCGCAATCGGTTGCGCTGCCCGGCGAGACCATAACGCGCGGGACAGAGGATGCATTGGATTGATAAGAAAACAAAGGTACAGCAGTTCCCAGCAGCGTCGAAAGGAATGCAGCTTTAGCTAAAGATAGTCTTCTCACAGCGCGGCTGGATTCCTCCACAACAAGTCTCCGCGCGAACAAGATTCGCAAACGTCGCAGCATAGGTAAACTCTGTAAGCGCCTGGAGACCCTCCTGATCATAACCAATCGCCGCGACACTCCTATGCATGGCAGTTCTGCAAATGGTGTACATAAATTGGTCAATTGCAAGACAGACAGTCGTATTCCGCGCGTGCTAATTTCCTTCCACTGGATTCCAGCTACAAACTGCCGAGCCTAGCTCAAGCAATTAGGAGCGATAGCTGGGATCGACATGATTTTTGCGGGAGTCACACGCCACAAACAGCACTCCAGGTATTTCGTTGCAGGTTGTCACAGCAAGATCGTGGGCCCAGAAAAGCGCTGCATAAACACAGCGATAAATAAACGAAAACCACTGATTATGAATGGGTTGCGCAACTAGTCGAAGCGCAACCGCTTTCTTGGAGGAGCGCCATGAGAACCCTTAGGCAGGTCAACTTCCTATCTCTGCTCGTTTGCATCCTGGCCTTGGCAACGTCGGTCTCACGCCTTTCTGCCCAGGTCGCCACCGGGCGAATCACCGGCAGGGTGACAGACTCGACCGGCGCCGTGGTTGCGGGCGCTACCGTGTCCCTCACCAGCGACACAACAAGTGTGGTTCAGACAGTCCGCACCGGTGGGAGCGGCGATTATGTTTTCGAAGCCGTGAATCCGGGCTCCTACACGCTGAAAGTTGTGGCTCCCGGGTTTGCGCAGTACACCCAACAAGGCATTCAAGCGCACATCCAGGACAACCTGACCATCGACGTTAAGCTTGCTGTGGGAACCGTTGGTCAGCAAGTCTCCGTCAGTGCGGCAGTCACGCCATTGCTGCAGGAAGAAGATGCGTCGGTTGGGCAGACGATTGACGAGGAACAAGTCAACAACATGCCATTGCAGAGCCGGGACTGGACGACCCTGGGATTGTTGTCCGCCGGCGCCAGCACCACCGCAGGATCCAGCAACGCCGAGTTCAACGTGAATGGCGGAGATTGGACGCAGAACGACTTCCGCCTCGATGGAATCGACGACAACGTCGAGGTTTACGGTGGTGGGGATATCCAGGGAGCCAGCGGCAACAATGGATACACGCAATTCGTACCGCCGCCGGATGCTATCCAGGAATTCAAACTGCAGTCGAGCAACTTCAGCGCAGAATTCGGCCATTCCGCGGGCGCGATTGTGAATGCCGCCCTCAAGTCGGGCACCAACGGCCTGCACGGGGATCTTTGGGAATATGTTCGGAATACGGTTTTCAACGCCAACGACTACTTCGCAAACCAAACGAATACACCGCGTCCCGCCTATCATCAGAACCAGTTCGGCGGCACGGTCGGCGGCCCTGTTTACATCCCCAAGCTCTATAACGGCAAGAACAAGACCTTCTTCTTCTTCGACTATCAGGGCACCAGGATCGATACGCCGTCGTCCAGTACCTCCAGTGTCCCAAGTCTCGGGATGCACAGCAGCAATTTCACCAATTTCCAGGATTTCTTCAGCCTGGTGAGCGGCACGAAAACCGACGCGCTCGGCCGGGTCTATCCTTTGGCAACAATCCTGGACCCAGCGACCACCCGCATGGTGGCGGCCGGTGCGACCGATCCGGTCTCTGGCCTGGCCAACACGACCAGCAGCGCCGTTTACGTCCGCGATCCGTTCTTCACCAACGGCAGCGTCGCCGGGATCACGAACTTTACCGGCTACAGCCAGTATCTGAACATCCTTCCTCAGGGACGCCTTGATCCCAACGCGGTTAAGCTGCTCGGCTTATATCCCAATCCAACGCCCGGCCGGACAAGTTTCCCCAACTACTACCAGTTTGCCGCTGGGACTAACAACATCAATCAATACGATGTCCGGATTGACGAGAATATCAGCACTAAGGACATCATCTTTGGGGTGTTCAATCGCAGCAACGAAACGGTATATGCGCCCCCTTATCTTCCAGGGTACGCAGAGGGTCAGAACTACGGCGACGGAGACGAAGAAGGTCCCCGGTATGGGATTGTCCTGGGATACACGCATGTCTTTACGCCTACATTGACCAACGAATTCCACATTGGATTCCTCCACACCATTGAAAGGCTTAACGGGGTATACGGCAATACGCCGGGGATCCCGGCGCAATTTGGAATTCCGGGTGTGCCGCAGACTCCGGGGAATGGCGGCCTGCCGCCCATCAATATCACCGGCCTTACAGGTCTCGGAGTAGCCGGCTGGATGCCCACTCTTAACACGATCCGCACCCTGGAGATTATGGACAATGTGACCAAAATCTACGGCTCGCACACCCTCAAGACCGGATACCAAATTGATGATTATTATGCTCCCATCATCCAGCCTACCTTTGGAAAGGGCAGCTTCACCTATACGGGCCAATTTTCCGACATTCCTAACCAGAGTTCAGGTTACCTGGGAATGACTGACCTCCTTCTGGTGCCTACTGCGGCCACCGTGCCCGGCGGAATCAGCAATGTCGGCGGCCTGCAAACTTACGGACTTTCCAACTATGCACAAGTGAGCGACCAGCGCTATTACATGGGCGCCTACATTCAGGACGATTGGAAAGCCACTCCCAGGCTCACGCTCAACCTCGGCCTGCGTTGGGATCATTACACCCCTTATCAGGACATCTATGGCAGGCAGGCCAATTTTGTTCAGACGGGGGGAGGAGCCGGGAACTCGGGAACCTACTTCGTTGCCCAGAAGGGATGTAGTTCAACGCCGATGTCCAGCTCGTTCCGAGCGCTGACCGCTTCCTACAATATTGCCATCGACTGCACCTCGAACAAAGCGACGGGAAACGCTGACAACCTTAACTTTGCTCCCCGCCTCGGCTTCGCATTCCGCGTAACTCCCACAATAGTGGTTCGCGGCGGCTACGGCATTACCTACGGAGCGCTGAACAACGTTGGATTCGGTAATAACATCGGGAATAATTATCCGTTCTCCTATACGGTTAATTTCTACGCAGTGAATTCCCAAATCCCGTTGACGGTACCCACAGGGCAAACGGCCGTTCTGGAAAATGCCCTGGTTGCCCAGAATCTCGAGAACCCCGTGAACGTGCCCGGGGCGGGGCTCACTCTCTATGGAAGGCAATATAACTTCCACACCCCGTATCAGCAAACGACGAACCTGACTCTCCAGGATCAGTTCACCACGCATGATGCAGTCTCTCTCGCGTATGTGGGCACCCTGGGTAGGCATCTAGACAGTGTAAGTACTCAGAATGCACCGTCCGCCATTATGCCGCCGGGGACAAATGAATACGATCCCGCAGTCCTTGGTCACATCCCGTTTCCCAGTTTCGCTGCGAATGCCACCATGCAGAGCGCAGAAAGTATCGCCAACTATAATTCTATGCAGGTAGTGTATGAGCACCAGATCAGTGCTGGGCTGACCGTTCTGGCAAACTACACATTGGGCAAGTGCATGACGGACGAGCGCTCGTTCGAAGGCCAGGTGTACGCGCCGAGTTATAGAGCGGAATGGTTGCCCGGCTTTGGCAAAGAGGCCGATTACGCGGTCTGCAGCTCAGATACAAGGCAGGTCATTCATGCTTCGGGAACCTATTACCTGCCTTTTGGCAGGAAGCAGGCTTTCCTGAACAGCATTAACCCCGTCGCTGATGCGGTGGTGGGCGGATGGGTGACAAACTTCATCTACTCGCACCAGACCGGACAGCCCTTTACTTTCAACTGTCCAATCGCAACCACGGCGGATTTCGGATGCTTTCCTGATGTTGTTGGGGGACAGAGCGTCTACGCCGGCGCGCGCAAAGTTACCCAGTGGCTCAATCCCGCCGCATTCGCAAATCCCCCAACAGCAACGCAGATTGGGCAGGCTGACTACTCGCCACTCGGCGGTAATCCGTACCCGGCGCGGGGTCCCGGTTTTTACGATCTCGATATGTCGCTCTTTAAGCAGTTCCCGATTCACGAGAGCATAAAACTGCAGTTTCGGGCGGAGGCGTTTAACCTTCCCAATTCGCATAATTGGGCAAACCCCTCTTCAAACCTCAACTTCCTGAACCCTTCAGGCTTCAGCGCGATCACTTCCTCGCGCAACAATCCGCGCATTCTGCAGCTTGCTTTGAAGCTGTACTACTAAACCAGGCACCGGCGGGGATGTTCTTCCTTGATTTCACCAAGGAGGATATCCCCGACGTCAGTACGCACGGTCTTAACCAGTCGTTGCCCATCGAAGCACCAGCCCGCCTGCAGAATCATTGGACCGGATGCGCCCATAGAGAACTTCGGTCACCGACTTTAGGAGACGCGGGACGTGCGACGTCGTGAGCTGCTAAAAGGTCTCGTCATCACCAGTACTCGCTTGCTTTCCGGTCCAGGAAAAATCCTGGCTTCCCTGGATGCGCGGGCGGATACACCAGAACACCAACCACCAGATCTGGATGAGCTGGCTGGAGATTGGATCTCCGGTAGTATCCTTGAAAACCTACCTTCAGTTTCCAATTTTCATGGAAGCTTGCAGACATCCAGAAACGTTCTCGGCCTTGAAAAGTTCACTGTGCCGCCGTTGGCCCAAGGTTCCGAACTGGCCGGGCTAACCCTGGACGGGGAGGACGTGCTGGCCCAAGACTTCCGGTGGTATCCCTATCAGTTGCTGCGACGAACGCGCGTCCAGGACCTGCAGATTGTAACCACGGTCCGGATGCCCTTTGAAGAATCGGGGGTTCTATTCTCCGTAGAAGTTACCAACCTGGGAAGCGAAGCCCGCACAGCCAGGCTTGCGGTCAACTTACAATCGGCGATTCGCCACTATCCCCTGAAGTGGACGTGGGATACGCCCAGGCCAAGGCGGGAGGATCTATCCGGCTTCAGCACCAGCACAATCGGTTCGGCTTCGGGACGGATCTTCCTCAACCAGGACAGTCGAAGCAGCGGCAAAGTCGTCCTGGTTTTTCTCGAGCAGCCGGTTGAGGTTTCAGAGAACACACACAGTGCTGGCTGGAATCCTCACCTTCGGCCAGGAGAACGATTTCGTCTGGAGTTTGTCATGGCTGCCAGCACAGACCTCGACCTGGTGACCAAACAGGCCGCAAACTGGAGAGAGACGTTTCCTGAGACGTGGGAGGCAGCAAGAGATCTCTGGAAGCATCGCTTCGAGCAGGTGTTTACTCCAGAGAATGGACATTTCTCGGGCAATCTTCCAACCCTGCTCACCGGCGACGCCAAGGTGCGCAGGATGTACTACGCCAGCATCCTCAGCTTGCTGTGCCTGGAACGAACCAACTTCGGCCCGCGGTTTCCGCGCGTATTCGTGACCGCTTCGCCCCGCTGGGCCACCACGCTGGTGTACTTTTGGGACACCAGTTTCTTTGCCACCGTGTGGGCGTTGCTCGATCCTGCCGCCATGAAGGAACAACTCAAGCTCTTCCTGGACAGCGATATTCATTCTTGCTACGCGATAGATTTCCATTCCTTGCAAACCGTCGGACCATGGTATTCGGCGAATGACTACTCGGTGTTCCGGCTGGTGACCACATATGTGTATGTCACTCGCGACTGGGAATTCTTGGATGAGCCGCTGCGCAACGGACAAACCGTGATGGATACTCTCGAAGGCCTGGCGCTGCACTGGCGAACGCTGACCAAGCCAGGCAGTCTCCTGGCAAACTACGGCGATGCCTCCAATCTTCTCGAAACTGTGCCCACCTATGTGGAATACGTTCCCGCAATGAACTCGGCCAACGTTTGGATGCTGCGGGGCATGGCGAAATTGAGAAACAAGAGGGGTGAAGCTGCGCGAAGTGTTCAGCTGGGGAAGGAAGCGGACGCCCTGGCCGCTGAGGTCCTGGGTCTTTACGTCGACCATGAAGGTTTTTGGGCATGCCGGCTGACAGACGGGAAGAAAGTTGAAGTGCGGCATTGCATCGACTTCTTCACTTTGATCGATTGCATGCAAACCGATCTTGGGCAACGCCGCATCGGTGAGATGGTGCAGTTTGTGAATACGGAGCTGTGGACTCCCCACTGGTTGAGAGCTCTTTCCTTACGTGACGCCGCGGCTTCAGTAGCTACGCGCGCCGACCATGGCTCGACCGGTTCCTACGATGCATGGCCGGCCTTAACCGCAGAGGCCATCTTCAGGGTCGGTAGGGAACCGGAGGCGATGGAGAGGTTGCGAAGCCTGGAGCCCGCCACCCGGGAGGGTGCCTTCGGCCAGTCGCACTATGTTGCGACCGAACAATATCCCGTACGCAAAGCGCTTTCCTTCGGACAGGATTATTTTGCCAGCGCGTCCGGCGCCTTCGCGGAAATCATTCTGCGCACAATTTGTGGGTTTGCGCCGGATGTAGACGACCAATGGCAGTGGTCGCCGCCACGGGTACCAGGACTCTCAGGCCGGCTTAAGAATCTTCGGTATAAGGGCAAGCTTTTGGCCGCATCCATCCATCCCCGTTAGCGGAAGTTCGCATTCACCGCCGGTTCGATGGCTAGTTCGTCCCTAGCGAAAGAGTCCTGGCACTCCTCCAGGACCGATCCATTGCAGGCCTTGGGCCCGGACCTTCACGGCCGAAGCCTTAGCGAATTTCGTGTTGACCAGGTGCGGCTCCCGCAGGTTCACGTGCACACGGTTGACGATATCCTCGGCGGGTTCAACGGTGATCACGCCGGCATCATCCCAAGTAGCCCTGCAGTTCCACGTGACCAGTTGCCCGTTGGTTCGTTCAATCACATAGGCGCAGGTCAGCACCACCTCAGCCATGGCAATAAAAATCTCATGCACATCGTTGCAGCAGCACCAACCCGACGTCCATCCGTTGCCGAAGACCGGTTCGTGGTCGGGATAATGGAAAGAAGCGATCATCGGCACATATTGTTCGCCAATGATTGCATCCACTCGCTTTCCTTCCCGGGGATAATTCGCATCCGGGACCAACATCGTGACCTCGCGATATGGGTCGGGCACGAAGGCCCAGCGCACCTTGCCGGTTCTGCTGTCGATCACTTGTGCACAACTGCCCATGATATTCATGGTCTTTCGCAGCCATTCCTCCTCACCCGTCAACAGGTACTGATACCAAAGCGCAGGAATCAACCAGGCGCTCCAGCCGTGAGGCGAGTCCATCATATTGCGGGATTTTCCCATCAACACATCGTACTGAGCTTCCCAGAAACGCAGCGTCGCTCCGTTCATGCGCGAGTCGGGGATCAGTAGCTGTTCCAGGCAACGATGGCCCGACAACATTAACCTGGCCGCATCGGCATAGTTGGTGCGCTTTTCGTCGTCATTCTGGAGCAATGCAAACAATCCGAGCTGCAAGGCGGCACAACTGATCATGCCGTCCTCAAACGTGTTGTCCCCTTCGGTGGTGAGGTCGTCTTTCATCCTCACCAGAAAATCCATCGCCTTTTCCGCGGAGGCGTAATGGCGCTCGTAAGATGTCGCGAATTTCGCCTCCTTCGCGGCCATTCTTTTCTCGACCGCCATCACTGTCATCACCGACTTCACCGGATAGGCGACTGTAGTGTAGTTGTTATAGTTGCCGTCAGGTCCCTGCCGGGATACAGCGTAGTCGGCAAAACCGATGGCCAGATCGAGCCAGTAGGGATCCTGATCCGACATGTAACGGTAGGCAAGAAGGCCGGCCATCTGCGCGGTATTGATGAGCATCCGCTGTTTGATTATGTTCGTCGGTTGTTTCGTCTTGAGGTCCCACTGCAGACTCAGAATTTCTTTGAGGCGCTTATCGGTCTGCGCATCCACCGGCGGATCGGGCAGATAAAGCCGCGCCAGAACATCGGTTTCCAGGCCTAGCCACTGTTCCAGATGACTTGACGCGTATTGCTTATCAACCAGGGTGTCCTCGCGCGCACGGCGCATATACCAGGACCATGGCTGTCGCACGGAGAGGTACCCTTCACTGATGTGGCCGTCACTCTGGGCCACGGTCAGCTTGTATAGTCCTGGGCCGCCCTGGGGCGCAAGCGTGCTCACAAACTTACCGCTCGCAACCAAATGCACCGGCAACGGAGTGGCGCTACCATCTTCTTCGCTGACCGTCACAGTGATGGGCTTGTGCGCCCAGAAGGTCAGATTGCTGCTTTCGCCGCTGCCCACGGTATAGCGATCCGCATCGATCATCGGCGCCGAGAGGGAGGCAGCCAACAGCGGCTTGATCTCTTCGAGCGTTGCTGCCGGTTGGAGATAAATCGTCCAATTCCGTTCCTCGCCCGGCTTGAGCGAAATCAGATTCTGTGGATGGCGCGGCGGCAAGGGCAACGCGTGCATCAGATCGAGGCTGCAGGTGTAGATGAGGTGACCGCCGTCGCCCCAGCTCGAGAGCTCATAGTTCATGGTGTAGGATGCCACCGGGTCGGGTGAGCCGACGGTCATGATCCGCCCGTAGGGGGTCATCAGGTATCCCCAGAAATGTGTTTTTTCGCAGCGCAACAGGGTGGGAAAGTAGCAATAGTTCCATTTTGGATAGGACAGCATCTCGCTGTCGATACCCAGCACCAGGCTGGCAGCCTTGGGGGCGTAGTCAGTGTGCCCTTCATTCTTCAGCCCGGCGATGATCGCCAACCGATTCCCCTGGAGCTTGTACTGCAGGGAATGACGAACGCTATCGACTGAGCCCACAAAGCTGAACGCCGAATCTTCGAGCCTTTGCATCTTCACATCGGCCCATGACGGCCCGGCGAAAGTCCCCTGGCGAAACGGCACCGCCTGCCATTCGCTACCGTTCTTTACCTCCATCGTGCGAATCGTTCCGTCGTCGCCCAGATTGGTTCGCATCCCCGTGCCGGCCAGGGTCCACTTGGCAGCAGCTTGCGCGTTGCTCCCAACGCCCGGAGTGGGCGTTTGAGCTGGCGGCAGTTTTTGTCTCGATGGCCATGAGCCTGCGAACAGCGCACTCATAGCCTTGGAGACGAAATCGCGTCTGTTCACTTTTCTGTCACTCGCCGGTCTACTTCCTGCTGAACCGCGTCCATATCCTGCTGCAACACCTTGCCATGATCGACTCTCAGCTCGCCTCCTACGAAGACTTCGTCGACATCGCGCTCGCTGGTTACCAGCACCAAGTTGGCGTAAGGGTTCTCGAGCACAGCTCCCAGCCGGATTGGATTAATCACCACAAAATCAGCGAACTTGCCGGGTTCAAGACTGCCCAGCTTGTCTTTTTCTCCAAGTACATCTGCGCTGCCCATGGTATGAAGCCATAACACCTCGTAGGGACTCATCACGGTCGCATCCTCGTACTTGTCCCGGATAGCGTACAAGCCAGTGCGCATATTCTCAAAAGGGTCCGCCAAGTCGGCGCTGGCTTCTCCATCGATGCCCATCCCTACGCGAATGCCCATTTTCAAGTACTTCGGAATATCGGCAACTCCTGAGGCCATGCGGCCGTTCGAAAGCGGATTCCAGGTCACTGCGACGTCATTCTTTGCCGTCTGTTCCAGGATATAGGCGTCCGTGTGGATGAAATGGCCGAAGATCAATTGTTTTGACAGCAGGCCGCTGTCCATAAACCAGCGAAACTTGGCCCGTTCTTCAGCCTGCGTGAGTGCTTCCGGAGGCTCCAGGTAGTGGCTCTGGTTCATCAAGTGGAACTCATCCATGAGCGCCTTTTCCATCACCGCCTGCTGGTAAGTATTGTTGAATGCTGTGGCGCCGTCGATCATCACACTCAGAAAGGTAGACTGTTTCGGCTGCGCAGCCGTCCAATCGAGAAACGCTTTGAGCCGCTTGCGTGCCTGGCTGATGCCGTAACCCGGACCTACCCACCCGGGCTCATAGCCATGAACGAAGCGAATATTCGACTTCAGCTCTGCGCGGAATTGGGCCTCATCGAACTCGTTGTCATCGCCCTGTCCGTTGGTTCTGCTGTAGTTGAAGTCATAGGCGGTAGTCACCCCGCGTTGCAGATGATCGAGCGAGCCAAGCAGGCAGAACCAGTAGAGATCTTCAGGACTGGCCTTGATTGCGCGTTTCAGGTAGAGATTGTCGATCCAGCTGGTGAGAGTATTATCTGCGGCGATCCCGTGGTATGCAGCCTGCCAAAGGTGGCTGTGGGCGGAGATGAAACCAGGAATGATCCAATCTCCATGTGCGTCAAACACCTGCGCTGCACTGAGGTCAGCGGGCGGATTGCCCGCGGCAACGGTAACAATGGTTCCATCTTCCGAAACCACCATGTAGCCGTTGAAGGGATCGTGCTGTTGGGTAGCCATGGTAAACAGCCGCGCATTTTTTACCAGCAATTTGGCGGAGGCGCCGAAAAGAGCGGTTGGCGAGTAGACGGCAAGGGCAAGAAGCAGGGTGAGAACGTGACCAGAACGATGCGGCGGATGCAAATTCATTTTTGAACACGAGCTCCGTTCATTCGTAGAGGCCCACTTCTAAGGCAGTTTCGCAATTACTGTGGCCTGACAAAGATCGCGAGGTGTGGTTTTCCTTGGAAGAAAACCACGAAGAGGCCTGTCGCTTCGGTCTACACCAATTGCGAAACTGCCCTAGCCCCTTGAGACGATCCAGGGCTTTAGCCGCATCTCTTCCAGAGACACGCCTTTGGTCTCCGGATAAATAAAAAATACCACTAAGAACTGCATCACCATCATTGCAGCAAAGAATACAAAAGGATAGGAACTCGAACGAGCCGCGAGAACGGGAAAGGCGGCGGCGATGATCGCGTTCATCACCCAGGTGGTCATGCTTCCCAACGTCTGCCCTTTCGCCCTTACCGTATTTAGGAAGACTTCGCTGGTATAAACCCAAACCACCGCGCCCGAAGAGAAAGAGAACGACGCACAGAAACCAATCAATAGCCACACCAGTAAATCCCGATGCACCTGGGTATAGAAAATAACTGCAATGCCCGCGAGCGCAATGGCCATCCCTACAGAACCGGTCAGCAGCAAAATCCTGCGCCCAACCTTGTCGATGATGAGCATTGCCAGCATGGTGAAGACCAGGTCCGTTGCCCCGACGGCGACCGTTTGCAGACCCCCGGAGATGGCACTCGAACCAGCCGCCGAGAAGATGTCATTGAGGTAATACAGGACGGCGTTGATGCCGGAAAGTTGGGAAAATGCGGCAACGGTGACGGCCAGAAAGATGGGAAGCCGGTTACTCCGGGAGAACAGCTTCTCTCCAGACAGCCGGTCCTCCAGCTCCACCGATTCCACCATCCGGGCAAGCTCCGCCTCCGCATCGGGTTCTCCGATTCGAATCAGCACATCCCTCGCGGCTCCGTATTGCTTTTGTTTCGCGAGCCAGCGCGGGCTGCGGGGAATGGCAAACAGCAGCAGCAAAAAAGCCGCGGAAGGAAGAGCAGGCACGGCCAGCTGCCAGCGCCACTCAGTCGCGCCGAGGTGGCGCAGCGAAACCAGGTAATTCGAGAGGTAAGCCAGCAGAATGCCGACAACGACATTCAGTTGAAAGAACCCCACCATTCTGCCGCGAAGCCGCGCCGGAGAAATCTCGGCAATATAAACAGGGCCCAGGACGGAGGAGCCGCCGATTCCCAGGCCGCCGATGATCCGGGCAGCGAGCAGAAAATACCAGTTCCCAGCCAGTGCGCAGCCAATCGCCGAAAACAGGTAGAGCAGAGCCATCACGCGGAGACTGTCGCGCCGCCCAAAACGCTCCCCGGTCCAACCACCCAGCAGCGCGCCGCCGATCGTGCCCCAAAGCGCACTGGAGACCGTGACGCCCAACGTAGCAGCGCTCAGACTGAAAACCTGGGTCAGGGAATGCGTGGTGCCCGCGATAACCGCTGTGTCAAAGCCGAATAGCAGACCGCCAAGCGCGGCGACCAGTGCACTTAGGATGAGCGTTGCGGTCGTCCGCAGCGGTACGGTGGGTGGCGCGGGCACCCCTAAGTCCATAAGATGCTTGCGCCCTTGCGGATTCGGAAACGGTAGAGTCCAAAACCAACCCCCACAACGTTAGCCGGCAACATGTTTTAGATCAGCCCTCGCGGTCTCGTACGTGGTATTGTAGCCGAGCAACCGGGGATCGGGTTCCACGCCCTGGTGTTCGCAGGCTGCGCGATAGATCTCGGGCCACCAGTTCCGATGTTCCGTCAGGCCATCCTGTTTCCATTTGTTCCAGTCCACCAGGATCCTGGTCCACGCCTCGTCGCCGTAGGCCAGCGCTTTGGCCTGAGAATCAAATTCTGAAACGATCCACTTCCGGCCGATCCTGGCATGCAGAATTTCGTCCGCCCAGTCGTAGTCCTGGATCCTGGCGGCAAGTGGGCTGGCGGAGTCGACAGCTACCTTCCATTCGTATTGCTTGCCCGTCTTCTTCGGCATGAGCCCTTGCTCGATCGTGTAGAGCACCGCATGCCGCTCTTTGGCTGTGAGTATCGTGTTCAAGCCCAGAGACCAGGTGAAATTCAGCGGAATCGTCGACCAATCGATTCCCATCGAGGCAAACCCTATTTCGCCCATCATGGCGTGGCGCGCCTCATCCCATAATTGGCGAGTCATGTCACGGTAGTAATCCCATGGTTTGTCGTTCGTCTCGCTCAGTATGCTGGCCATCATTTCGGGTACGTCGATTTCCCGCATGCGCTTGAAGTAAAGCATGATGGTCTTGGGAAACGGCGGAGTGGCAGCATCGAAAATCATCGCCTCCGCGTTCACTCCCATGTTGTAGGGGTCCTTGAAGCGTTCATCACGCCTGGGAACGGGATCGTATTTGTAGGGGATCAGGGAATAGTGCCGGGCCACGGTTTCTCCCGTCGCTGCCTGTTTCCCGTCAAGGTCACCCGCGGCAGCCAGCATGCGGTCCAGGGTCGAGAGCCACTCCCGGTGCTGTGCGCGAGCTTCTTCCGTGACCAGGCAAGCTAACGCTTCCGTCCCGTACTGCTGCACGTCCTGCATTTCCAGCAGCGTAAAACGGCAGATTCGATAAGTGGGGTGATCGAAGAGCTTGTTCGTGTCGGCAATCAGGTTCTCGAGCGCGCGAATCAAAGCCGGCACTGCACGCTCGTACACTCCCAACAACAAGGTTTCCGTGCCGGGTGCAGCCAATACTTCATCGAAAAACAAATCCAGCGAAGCATCCGGAGAGGTCTCCAGACCATAAGGGGGCTGTCTCATTTCGCTGACCCGCGTGGCGAACTCCCCTACATGCTCGGCACAGTAGTGGGCGTGCAGGCTAAATGCCATCTTCAGCTCGTAAATCGGCATGCTGGTAATGCGCGATATGAAGATACCGTGCAGCTTCCGCAGCGACCAGTGAATCCGTTTCAACCGGGCGACTGATTCACTAACAGTCAACCCGGTCGTGGTCGCTTCGCTCATGGTCTGCAGGCCCACCAGGGGTGGTAACCCGGCAAAACCTGCATAGGAATCCACTGAACAAGATGATGGATGCTGCGCAATCTTGGCCTGCATCGATGGAACCTCCTGCGGAGGGGATAGTCAATTGCTTACCCCCGGAAACATATCCATCGTTGGCTTTGAAACAAACTTTCACCAACTCTCACAAGGGTAGTCTTGTGAGAAACAAGTGTCTTCTTTTTAATTGACCACTATAGGTACTGAATTGACAAAATTGTTGCTTAGATATTTTCAATCTTGCTAAATTAGTAGCATTGTGCGCATGAAGCCCTATTTTGAGAAGGTCGCATCCGGTCCATCTTCCTTCGTTGCATTTGCGCGGAACGATCCCGATTTTCCGTTCTACTGGCACTATCATCCGGAGTACGAGTTGACCTTGATCCTCGACAGCCAAGGCCAACGCCTGGTGGGCGACGGCATCGCTGACTACGGCCCCGGTGATCTGGTTCTGATTGGCCCCAATGTGCCCCACAGTTGGCGTTCTGGTCCGGTGAAATCGAGTGCCGTAGAGACTCATCGCGCGGTGGTTGTGCAGTTTCGCCACGACTTTCTTGGCGAGCACTTTTTCGAGCTTAAGGAGATGGAAGGGGTCGCTCATCTTCTGCGTCGCTCTTCGAGTGGTCTTGCCTTCGGTCATACGGCGATGGGACGCAAGGTTTCCAGGTACCTGGCAAGGCTTCCGTCTCTGTCCCCGGCAAAACGGCTCGTGATGTTACTGTCCGTGCTTTCAGATCTGGCCAGAGAAGGGGACGCACGAACCCTCTCCACCTTGAAAGTAAAGCCGATCTGCCGCGTTGCCGATCAGCAGCGAATCGATGCGATCTGCCTCTACTTGAATGAGAATTTCGGAGAAGAGATCGACTTCGCGAAACTCTCCGAGCGCTTTCACATGGATCAGGCTTCCTTATGCCGCTTCTTCAAGCGGGCGGCCGGACGCACCATGACCGCGTATGTCAACGAACTCCGCGTCGGAGCTGCCGCGCAGCTCCTGATTGATACAGACGAGAGCATTCTGGAAATCGGCTACCGAGTGGGCTTCGGTAACTACTCGAATTTCAATCGCCAGTTCAAACGGATAAAGGGCTTTGGCCCTCGGACACTTCGACGGCAATTTTCCTCAGAGCCATCAGTGGAGACTCCGTTCACAAGAAGAGCGCCGGCGTTGCCTGTAACCGCGATCGCCAGAAAAAACGGGAAAACGGGAATACGGATCGGCCAACTGAGCTAGCTCTGAATTTTCCGGACTGCCGACCGGCAGAAACCCGGAGGGGCCCAAAACCAACTAGGGGAAATGGGCCCCTCGACGTCGAGTTATGCCGCAATCACGCCGTGGGGATCGAGCACAAACTTCTTCGCCGCCCCTTTATCGAAGTCCTTGTAGCCCTGGACCGCCTGGTCCAAGGTCACAACGGTGACATTCACGGCCTTGGCGATCTTGATTTTGTCATGCAGGATCGCCATCATGAGTTGCCGGTTGTATTTCATTACCGGGCATTGACCGGTGGTGAAGACATGCGATTTTGCCCATCCCAAGCCGATGCGGATGCTCAGGTTTCCCGTTTGGGCGCTCTTATCGGCCGCTCCGGGATCCTCGGTCACGTACAGTCCGGGAATGCCGAGAGCTCCGCCGGCGCGGCAAATCTGCATGAGCGAATTCAGCACCGTCGCAGGGATTTCCGTCTTGGCGTCGTGTCCGTGACCACGGGCTTCGAAGCCCACGCAATCTACCGCGCAGTCCACTTCTGGAACCTTGAGGATCGCGGCAATCTGATCGCCGACCGAGGCATCCTTGGATACGTCCACAGTCTCGCAACCGAAGCTCTTGGCTTGCGCAAGCCGCTCCGGAATCAGGTCGCCCACAATCACGACCGCGGCGCCCAGCAGTTGGCAGGCGGCCGCGCATGCCAGACCGACGGGTCCCGCCCCGGCGACATAAACCGTGGCCCCTGGGCCAACGCCTGCGCTGACGGCGCCATGATAGCCAGTCGGCAGAATATCGGATAAGCAAGTCAGGTCGCGGATTTTTGCCATCGCCTGTGCTTTGTCGGGAAATTTCAGCAGGTTGAAGTCCGCGTAGGGGACCATGACATAGTCAGCCTGACCGCCCACCCATCCACCCATGTCCACGTAGCCGTACGCCGCGCCTGGCCGTGCTGGATTCACATTCAAGCAAACGCCTGTCGCCCGTTCCTTACAGTTTCTACAGCGGCCGCAGGCGATGTTGAACGGCACAGAAACCAGATCTCCGACTTTGATGAACTCGACATCCCGCCCGGCTTCGATGACTTCGCCGGTGATCTCGTGGCCCAGGATGAGCCCTTTTGGTGCGGTGGTGCGGCCCCGGACCATGTGCTGGTCGCTGCCGCAAATATTGGTGGAAACGATCTTGAGAATGACGCCGTGTTCACATTTGCGGTTCCCGAGCGCTAATTTCGGGAAGTCAATGCTGTGGATCTCTACCACCCCGGGGCCCATATACGCTACTCCACGGTTGCTTGCCATCTGTGTAATCTCCTTGGGTTTCTTGCCCGTCTTTACCTGACGAGAGGTTTAGTCTACGTCCAGCATCGCGCAAATCGCTTCTTGATGCTGTTGCGCGGCGCCGGCCGGTTTGAGATTGTCGACAGGAATTGTGTTGTTCCCACTGCGGCTGCGAATATACGCGGACTGCCCGGCAAGTTCAAGTGACCCGGGAACGCAGCCCTGCTCAGTGCGGCCCCTGGTTCCCTCACAGAGCCCTCTGGCTCCGTCACAAAAGACGGGTGCCCCATATCCGGGGGTGTGGGGCACCCGGCCTTTGTGACGGAACCAGAGCAGACCCCTGCGGAAGTGGAGTTCTCACACAGACTTAATTGTCACAAGTAAGGTGTCTTTATAAGGGAGGCGTCTTGAGGAGTCGTTATATGGAGCACCGGGCCGGAATTGAACCGGCGAATACTGGTTTTGCAGACCAGCGCGTTAGCCCCTTCGCCACCGGTGCTCATTTGCTTGCTCTGTGGGCAATCTTACTGCGAGACTGCCCACAGAGCTTCGCTACTTGCCCTGGGTGGCAAGATCCTTCTTCGCCAAATACCAGGTTTCGACTTTCAGTCCTGCTCCGCCGCCGTTCGTGCGCTTGCGCGCGTCTTCCACCGTAGCCGGCGCGGGCACTATGACCGGGTCGCCCAACTTCCAGTTCGCCGGGACTGAGACGCCGTTGCCGTCAATGGTCTGCAACCCCTCGAAGATGCGAATCAACTCATCTACATTACGCCCCAATTGCATCGGGTAGTAGACAATCGCACGGATATTCTGCTTCGGGTCGATGGCGAACACAGCACGCACCGTGGCCGTGTCAGAGGCCGCTTCATGCACCAGGCCGTAGGCCTGCGACACTTTCTGGTCCAGGTCGGCAACCACCGGAAACTTTACCTCCACTCCCGCATTGTGCTCAATGTCCCGCACCCACGCGATATGCGAGTAGATGCTGTCGATCGAGACCCCGATCAACTGCACATTGAGCCTTTCAAAATCATCGGAGCGGCGGGCAAATTCGATGAATTCCGTTGTGCACACGGGCGTGAAATCCGAGGGGTGGGAGAAGAGCAGTACATATTTGCCTTTGGCTGTGTAATCGCTTAATTGGATGACGCCATGCGTGCTCTTTGCTTTGAAGTCGGGTGCCTGCTCAAGGATGCGCGGGATGCGTGCTTCTGTGGTTATGCTCATGTCTTGTTCCTCGTCGAGACCTGGTTGGCAGGGGGCCTTCCGCATCGTTTCCAGGCTTGATTCCAAGCACGAGGGAACCCGCGGCATCAGCCGGCTGCGGGTGGATTAAGTGTTTCGTAGGACAGGATTCGAAGCTTGCGATTCGATCTAGAAACACACCCGCAGTGCGCAGCAGCGACAGCAGCTGCAACAGAGGGAACCGGGGTGGTGGTGGGTCAGTGCCATTTGCTTTAATCGCGAACGCTTCAACTGCTACCAGCATAGAACCCGCGCAAAGACGTGTCAAACCTTTGGTACTGCGGATGAGCACAGGAGGGACACTCATGAATCGATGCCGTGTGAACCGCTGGTATCCCGCTGCAACATGCAAGAAGACGCAAACCGCGATGTCGCTTGCCTGGATAAGTTGTGATTTATTTTTCCCGGCAGCACTGATCCTGCTGCAAAAAAGCATCTTTTCCTTGAACGATTCACATGCTTTCAACAGGGCGAAGAGCGCCCATAAGCAACACTGGCAACACGACGCCGTTTTGCGGTGGAACTTTTGCAAAAAAGCAAGCCGCACTTCGCTTGATCTTCTCTGTTTACACATCGCTTTCCTCTTCGTACTCTGTCCAAGCGTTTCCCTTCGGGTAACGCGACTGTCGGCCGTTAAATCTGACAACTGATTTCAGATCGGACGCGCTTGAATGCGCGCAGTTGCTGAGCAAAGACCTGCCGTCACCTTGTAGTTGGTGACTGCAAGCAGGTTCTTGTTCCGCTGCTGTCGCAAGCCATCCATGACGCGACTTTTTCCGTTCTCCCCCAACCTGGCGGACACGCACATGCGGCTGTGCCCGCGTTTCACCGCTCCTTTGAAAGGAGAATTTTAGGACCCATGAGGCCGAAGAAAACCATTTTGTGTGTTGACGACAATGAACAAGCTCTTTCCGTTCGCAAATTCATGCTGGAGACCCGGGGCTATCGCGTGCTGACCGCAGTGAGTAGCGAAAGAGCGTTGGAGCTTTTTCGTGAAGGGGGGATCGACCTGGTTCTGAGCGACCTGGTCATGCCCTATATGGATGGGAATGAGCTCATCCGCCGTATGAAGGAGTTGGCCCCGGAGGTGCCGGCGATCCTGATCAGCGGGAGCGTGAAGGCTTTCGACCGTGCCAATCGTGCCGACGCCTTTTTGCCCAAAGGCGCCTGCTCGCCGGTTGAGATGCTGGAACGCATTCGGTTGATGGTGGCTCGCAAGCGCGGCCCCAAGAAGGGACATGGCCAGCGTCCGCTGGTCACCGAGGAAGTCGCGCACCATCGGGCCGATGCTCGCGACGAGGTGGTGGTCGGCGTTTAATTGCGGGCCAGCTACAATCAACACGTGCAGCCCATCATTGCGGCAAAGAATGTAAGCAAGATATACCGGGCGGGTAAGGTCAACGTTCCCGCCCTGACCAACGTCTCATTTGTCGTTTCGCCGGGCGAGTTCGTCAGTATCGTCGGCCCCTCGGGTAGCGGCAAATCAACGCTTTTCTACATCCTTGGTGGCCTCACGCGCGCAACTTCGGGCAGCGTCGTGATCGATGACATCGATTTTACCCAGCTGAGCGACTCCCGCCGCACCGAATTGCGCAAAACGAAGATTGGCTTCGTGTTTCAGAAGTTCAATCTGCTCCCCACGCTCACGGCGCGCGGCAACATCGAAATCGCGCGGGAGATCGCCGGTAGCCACAGTGCGCAGGACAAACAATTGCTGAATCACCTTACCGATTTGCTGGGCATTGCCGGCCGCCTCGACCATCGTCCGGCGGAGCTTTCCGGTGGGGAGCAGCAGCGGGTTGCGATTGCCCGTGCGCTCATCACCCGGCCCGCCATCATTCTTGCCGATGAGCCCACCGGCAATCTCGACACTGCCAATTCCGATGCGGTGCTGCAGATGCTGCGCCGCTCCACCCAGGAGTTCAAGCAGACAGTATTGATGATCACGCACAACCCCGAAGCGGCGGCGATTGGAGACCGCATCCTGCACATGCGTGACGGCCGGATGCTGGACGAATAGGCGGCCGCTTGCCTCAAGAATCGTCCACCTGGGTAATCTTTGCCGGCCTGCCTGGGACGGGTAAGAGCACCCTTGCCAGGGCCTTGGCGGAGCGCCTGGGTGCGGCCATCCTCGATAAGGATCGTGTACGTGGCGCCCTCTTTCCCGATACGCTGACCGACTACAGCCCGGAACAGGATCAATTGTGCATGCGCGCGATCATGGAGGCAGCCGTCTACCTGACAGAGCGCCGGCGGGTGAAATACATCTTCTTCGACGGGCGTACCTTCTCGACCCGGAGGCAGATTGAGGATGTTTTGCTTGCGGCAAAGCAGGCTGGCGCGCCTTGGCGCCTCCTGCACGTGATCTGTGCGGATGCGGTTGCTGAAGAGCGGCTGACCCGCCAGGATCCCGATCATCCGGCAAAAAATCGCGATCCGGGGCTCTACCGCAGGATCAAGCAGCACTTTGAGCCCATTCTGCAGCCGAATCTGGAGGTCGATACAACGTTGGGTGTCGACCGGGAGCTGGCGGCGGTCGAAGGCTATCTCACGGGCGCGGAGTAGGGGGGCCGCGTTGACCGGGTGGCGAACCGCCCGATATACTGCCTCAGGACGTATGCGGGAGTAGCTCAGTGGTAGAGCATCGCCTTGCCAAGGCGAGGGTCGCGGGTTCAAGTCCCGTCTCCCGCTCCAGATGGCTATCTTCCGAGCCGCCTGTATCTTTTCTGAAGCAGCAGGGCTGATATTGCCGGATCCCCTCGAGGATCAAGCGAAAAAGTTGTTGTGGTGCAGGCAACACAGAGGAAAACCCGGTCTTTGCCGCAGTACTCGGAAAGTCGCAGATGGCAGACTGGGGTTCCATTTGGCCGGGCGGTACAATGTTCAAGATGGCGCGGTACCCAAGCGGTAAGGGAGAGGTCT
>CAWGDH010000013.1:0-469781 GCA_963821215.1 uncultured Acidobacteriaceae bacterium
GGGATGAGCTGGGAATCGACAGCCCGCAGTTCGGATGTGGCCTCGCCCAATGCGGCGCGTGTTCCGTACTGGTCGACGGTAAGGAGGTTCGGTCGTGCGTTACTCCCGCTTCCATGGCGGTGGGTAAGGAAGTCACCACGCTGGAAGGATTGCCCGCCCGCTGGGCAGCCCGGAAGCACCTGCCGCAGAATCAGGCGAACGCAGCGCTTCATCCGGTGCAGGTCGCCTGGATCAAACAACAGGTCCCGCTTTGCGGCTTCTGCCAAAGCGGCATGATGATCAAGGCAACCGAGCTCCTGGAGCATAAGCCGAACCCGACGGATGCGGAAATCAGCGAGGCGTTCACCACCGGGGGCGTGTCACCCCACCTTTGCCGTTGCGGAACTTACATCGCGATCAAAGATGCAGTACGCCATGCCTCGAAGCTCATGGCAGAGGGAGAGGTCTGATGGAACACCTTCGCGAAGCCTATGAGCAGATGACCGACGTGTGCGGTGCGCGCCTCAGCCGCCGCAGTTTCGTTAAGGCCGGTGGTGCGCTGGTGGTAGGGTTCGGCATACTTTAGCGGACGAAGCGCGAAAGCCGCAGCGATGATCAAAGGCGATGCGTTCGACGTATCGCTGCCCGCTTCGTGGATCGAGATCCGGCCCGACAATACCGTCCTGTTTCGCACCGGCAAGAGCGACTTCGGCCAGGGGACCATCTACACGGCCTACCGCCGTACGCGTCAGTTGGATATGCCATTCGAAGCCATCACCACTGTAGTTTTCGGCGGACACCGATACCCCACGCAGAGGGCGGTGGCACGTTTGGCTTGTTGGGCGAAGGAACCCCCAATATACGAAAGGCCGCTGCGTACACAAAGCAGGCTATTCTCCAGCTTGCCTCCGAAAGGCTCGGTGTACCCAAAGACCAGGTACGGACCGCCGATGGAAAGGCCTCGGGCGGCGGCAAGGAAATCACCTACGGTGAGTTGGTAAAAGACCAGGACCTGAAATTGACCATTCCGGTAAGCGGCGACCTTACCAGCATTTTCGGCCTTCGCATCACCGGCGACCCACCGCTCAAATCGGCGAGCGAGCTCAACGTGGTGGGCAAATCGTTCAAGAACAGCATCGTTTCCGAAAAAGTTCGGCACGATGCGTTGTGGGTCACCAACGTCAAGCTGCCCGGTATGTTGCATGGGCGGGTGGTGCACCCATCTACGCTGGGATCACAACTTGTTCAGGCCGGAACGGTCGATGCAACAAAGTTTCCTAATACGCGCGTGGTGGTCAAGGGCAACCTGGTGGGTGTGGTGGCTCCCACCGAGTGGGAAGCGATCCAGGCCTCGTACCAAGTCGCCAAAGCAACCAAATGGAGTGATTGGAAAGGGCTGCCGGGCAAAGACAATCTCTTTGCCAGCTTGCGGGATGAATCGGACTGGAAGGCTGCCCCGGTGCAGAAGAGCCGCAAGTCCAAGGGTGACGTCAGCGCCGGCGCACGAGGAGCGAAGAATAAGCTGGTGGCGACCTATCAGCTGCCGTACTGAAGCATGCTCCGATTGGTCCCACCATGGCCGTGGCCGACTACCGCGCAGACGGCTCGGTGACCGTTCACACGCACACGCAGAACGCCCAGGCTTTGCGTGGCCAGCTTGCCATGATGCTGGGAACGAGCGTTGACAAGGTGACGGTGAAGACCTATCCCGGCGCCGGGCACTACGGCCGCTCGAATGGCGGCAACGCGGGCGCTGAAGACGAAGCGGTGTTGCTGTCGAAGGAAGTGGGCAAGCCGGTGCGCGTGCAGTGGATGCGCGATGACGATATGAAGTGGTCGACGCAGTCGCCGGCAGCTTACGCCGATGTGAACATCAGCCTGGATGAACATGGCCGCATTGCAGCTTACGAGATCGATCACTACCAACCGGCGATGCAGGACGATCGCCTGATTGGAGCCGTCCTTGCGGGGCTGCCCACGATGCCTGCGCCGTCTGAGAAGGGCGGCCCGATCGGCAACATTGCCAACGGCAGTTCTGACATGTGGCTCTACGATGCTGTTGCCAATCTCGACGAACGCTGCCACGGGACGTACCAGGTTGGCCAGCAAAAGTCTCCCCTGGCGGTGGGCCTGCGGGATCACAGCATGCGTACTCCAGGCCAGTTTCAGCAGAACTTTCCCCGGGAAATGGCGATGAATGAAGCCGCGGCGCTCGCCGGGGCTGATCCGCTGCAGTTCCGTATCGATCATGCAAAAGACGAACGGCTGTTGAACGTATTGCGGCATTTGCAGACAGAGGCCGGGTGGGAAACGAGGAAGACCCCTAAGGCTGCTGCGAGCGGTCAGGCAACCGTGCGTGGCCAGGGTATGTCGGCCATGTTTCGCTCGGGGAACTTATTGGGCGTGTGCGTGCGAAGTGTCCGTTACACCCGCGACGGGTGTCGTGAAGGTGGAAAAGTACACGGTTGTCGTAGAGCCCGGTATCGTCGTCAACCCGGAACAACTGAAGCGCCAGGTGGAAGGCGGCGCGGTCATGGGTATCAGCATTGCCCTGCACGAAGAAGTGAACTTCAATCAGAGTGCCATTACCAGTGCCAACTGGTCTTCGTATCCCATCGCCGCCATGGCTGACGTTCCGGACATTAAGGTTGTCATGCTGCACCGGCCTGAGGTTGGTCAGTACGGCCAGGGCTCCGAAGCAGCGAACGCGCTTGCCGCGTCTGCCATTGCGTCCGCCGTATTCGATGCAACGGGAAAGCCGATGCGCAAAATGCCGCTGCGACCGGCGAACGTGATGGAGATGCTGAAAGCGTGACCGGTACAGCGCGCGGTTGGAAAACAGGCGACAGGCGACATAAACAGGCGACAGACAGGACGATCACCTTCGAACAATGCCAAGATGAAGTAATCGTCCTGTCTATCACCTGTTTTTATGTCACCTGTTTTTACAGCCTGAGGCGCACCATAAACCAGCCTGAGGCTAGCCCCAGCCAGAGGACACGAACGCCGGATGACATACGGGACGTCCGCTAACACGTACCTGGTAGGCAGAAGACCGTCCCGTTCGTCACCGCACCGGCGGAGCAGAACCGTCCCGATCGGCAAAGGACCGGCGATCCAGCACATGAGAAGGGGACTTATAGCGCTTACGGCGCATTTCGCGCACTTTTATTTGGCCCGCCATCCCCCCAACCAACCCCAAAGACTGCCTCCAAAACGAGCCGCCCGCGAGACTAGCTTCGCCTCCGCAGCCTGGAAACCAGCCACCCACCGAGGCAAGATGCTCAAATTAATTAATGACCATCTTGACCATCTTCATGAAACAAAGGACTTATTTGACCACCTTGCCCGATCACCTTGCCCGATCGCCCCCCGCATCAGACAAACTCGAGAAAGACGAAACGTAACCTCTTCTATGCGACTCCGCTTGGCTCAGGGACTTAATTCGCTTAGTTCGCTTTCCTCGCACATTTCTACAGGCAACACAACCCCGGCTCTGCCTCCCCGCAGGCTCTATTCGTGGTCCTTCAGTATCTCCTCCACCCGTTCCTTGGGAACGGAAAGATGATCTTCGTTTTGCTTCAGCCATGCACGGTAGTCGTCTTCGATGGCGGGAGTCCAACGAGCGTCGATTTGACCGGCAGTGTACTTCTTCTCTTCCAGCCGCTGGTGCCCAAAGGTATCCCGCAAGTGGGTGGATTCGGAGTTCTTCACCACTTCTTCGGCCAGTTGCGGCGGAATGAAGAGGACCCCACCGTTCCGGCCCAGCACCACGTCGCCCGGCATCGCGGTTGCGTGCCCGATCCGCGTTGGGCCATTGATGCTGACCATGGTCGAATTGAGACGAGGTCCGGAGGCCAGCGACCCGAAGTGATGCGACGGATCGTAGTAGCGAACAAAGGAGACGAAGTTCGGCAGTTCCTCGAGGCCGTTGATGTCGCGGACCGCGCCGTCGTAGACGATACCGTTGCCCGAGCGAGCATAGATTGCGTTGCCTACGTTGTCGCCGATCGAGGGACCATCCACCTTGAGCCCAAAATGGTCGGCCACATAGACGTCGCGCGGCTGCAGCATATCCACCGGCCACGCGTTCATCGCACCCTGGCGTTTATCTTGCACACCCTGGGCCTCGATCACTTTCTGGATATCCGGCCGCCCCGGCACCCAGGTCGCCGTCAATGCCCTGCCCACGAGTACCTTATCCGGATGGATCGACAGCCATCCATCCTCGTACTCGTGATTGAAATTGTGAGCACGCAACGTCGCCCAGGCTTCCTCGAGGGTGACGTTCTTCATCCGGTCGAGGATCGCGTCCGGCACCTTGGGGCGTCCATCCGGGAACCTTTCCCCTGTCCAGTCAGACGTGTACTTGATCACATCTTCGCGGGTGAAAAATCCTTGCTGCCCCCGGGCGGTCAGAGACGTGAACAGGCACGCACCGAAAATCATCGATGAACAAACTGTCCCCGCCGCCGCACGCCTGAGTTGTCGAAACAATGCGTCTATTTGCTCCACGGTCCCTATCCTTTATTTACCTATTTACCCGGCTCGAACCACGTTGTTCCTGGAATCTGCACTGTCTTGGCCACCTCTTCGTTCATCTCCACGCCGAGGCCAGGCTTATCCAGAGGGGTGACGTAGCCTTTTTGAATGATCTCGCCCTCCTTAACAAATGTCTGCCAGACTTTCAGATGATTGATCCAGTGCCACTCGCAAACCAGGTAATTGGGAATGGTCGCACACACATGGGCCGAGGCCATGGTGCCGATGGGAGAGACGACACAGTGGGGAGCAAACGGAACATAGTAAGCCTGGGCCATGTTGGCGATCTTGCGTGCCTCCGAGAGTCCGCCCACCTTTTGAATATCGGGCATGATGATGTCAGCCGCGCGCTTCTGCAACAATTCGGTGTAGCCCCAGCGCAGGTACAGATTCTCGCCGCAGCATATCGGTGTGGTGGTGGAGTGCCGGATATCGGCCATCGCGTCTACATCTTCCGGCGGTACCGGTTCTTCCAGCCAAAGCAGCCGGAAAGGTTCCACCGCCACTGCCACCCGTTTGCCCGTGGTCGCGTCATAACGGCCATGCATGTCGCAGGCCAGGTCCATCTCCTTAGGTATCGATTCGCGCACGTGCTTTACCCAGCTGACCATGCGGTCGATTTCACCATTACTCGCGGTCCAGTTCACCTTGTCGAAGCGGGCCGGATCAGAATAATCGTCGAGGTCAATCTTCATCGCGGTGAAACCTTGGTCCTTGATCCAGGGAAGCTTGCGGTCCGACTCTGCGCCGATGGGATTTTCCATGTCGGAATCACAATACATACGAACTTTGTCGCGAAATTTTCCTCCCAATAATTGATAAACCGGTAGTCCCAGAATCTTTCCCGTAAGATCCCACAACGCGATCTCGACTCCGGTCATCGCCGTCACATATTGACCACCCTGAGCGCCGGCGAAGATTCCCGACACGCGCATCCTCTCCCACAGAGCGTCTACATTGAGGGGATCCTGGCCGATCAGCATGCGGCGAAAGCCATGCACCAGGGACGCAGTGCCTACTGCAGCATCTGTCGATTCGCCCTGACCATAGAGACCGGAATCGGTATAAACGCGCACGTGGGTTTGCGGCCCGTGGACCAGGACCTGGGCGGTGCGGATATCCGTGATTTTGACCTTTGGCCTTTGCCACACCGTACTGTTGTCCTGAATCGCCCGCGCTAAAGACGGCAGCGCAAAGATTCCGGCTGTGGGTAGCGCCGCAGCCGCACCTTTGAGCATGGACCTTCGTGTATATCGATTCATGAGTGTCCCTCTCGTCGAGTGATGTCTTCGTGCCGCGGATAGCGGCTACCGTCCGATCTTTTATCTCCGTTTGTGCGTCGAACAGTGTCGTCCGCCTCCGGCCGCTTCATATCATGCGTCATCCAGCGCCAAACTACCACGCTCAAAAAACCTTAGTCAAGAAATGGTGCGGAGGCGCCGAGCATCGGCATCGCCTCCAGAGATTTGATTTCGGCCGGCCAAACGGAGCAAAGGGTGACGCGCCAGTGATGGCGAACTACCGAGATACGACGCTAGAACGAGTACCTGGCGCCTAGCTCCAGTTCCCGCGCACCTCCATTTGCACTTCCCGGAGCTGCATTTGAGCCCGTGATTTGGCCCGCGCCTGACCCATTCACATATTTGTTCGGGTTGCCGAAGTTGGTGTGGTTGAGGGCGTTGAACGCGTCAAACCGGAATTGTAACTGATGGTGTTCGTTGTAGGGCATCCTGAAGCTCTTGCCGAGGGACATATCGAATTGCTGGTAGCCCGGGCCGTATAACATGTTGCGGCTCGTGCTTCCGAGGAAACCCGGGGCCGGCTCCGGGAAGGCCGCGAGATTCACCCATTGGCCGTGGCTTCCGGCCGTTTTGTGGGACTGGAAATAGCTCTGTCCGGCGACGTAATTCGGCCGGGTCGCCGGTGTGCCGCCGGAAATGGTATTGGTACTGGCATTGTTGTCGTTGTACCCCATGTTGAACGGTATGCCGGTCTGGAAGGTGCCGAGGACGGTGAGTTGCCAGCCGCCAATCACTGCATCCACGATCTTCGACGAAGGCGCGTACAGCATGCCTGGGCCGATGGGCAGGTTGTAAATGAGCGAGGCAACCACGCGATGCTTAACATCGAAGTCCGAAGGTCCGTATTCGCAGCTGAGGCACATGTCGTTCTGCGGAAAGAGCTCCGACGACTGGGTGCGGATCCCGCTGGTGTCGTCCAGCGATTTCGCATAGGTGTAGGAGCTGATCAGGTTGAAGCCGTTGCTGAAGCGCCTGTTCACCTGGAAGGTGAAGGCGTTGTAATTCGCGTTGCCGAGGTCGTGCACTAACTGAATCACGCCATTGTTCGGGTAGGGCGTACGCTGCGTGATGCTCTTAGGCGAACCATTCGCATTGTACCCAGCGGCGCCGAGCAACCCGTACGGAACCGAATAATTGGCATTGCGAAAGCCATAGAGATGATCGCTTTTCGAACCCAGGTATCCGGCCTGGAGCTGCCAATTCTGGCCGAGCTGCTTCTGGACATCGAACAGCCAGACCTCGCTGTACGTAGTTTTGTGCCTGTACGCGTTGGCGTAGGTGTAGGGCGGCGGTATGTTGGCAGTGGAGCCGCTGGCCACCGCGTTGTCCCAGTTGATGGTATTCACGCCGGGAGTCCCACCCCCCGAGGTTGTCGTGACCCGCCCGGCCAGATTACGGGCCACATCGAAGCGGGCGTTGGCGGTGTCATTGTCGTAATACAAGCCAATCGTTCTGCGGGAAGAGCTCCGATGACTGGCTGCGGATCCCGCTGGTGTCGTCCATCGATTTCGAGTAGGTGTAGGAGCTGATGAGGTTGAAGCCGTTGCTGAAACGCTTATTCACCTGGAAGGCGAAGGAGTTGTAATTGCCGATGCCTATGTCATGCACCATCTGAATCACGCCGTAGTTTGGATAGGGCGTACGAGTGTAGATGGAAGTCGGCGTCGTGTTGCCAAGTAAACCATCGGGAATCGAATAGTTGGCATTGCGGAACCCGTAGAGGTGTTTGCTGACGTTACCCATGTATCCGGCCTCGAACACCCAGTCCTTGCCTAACTGCTTCTGAACGTCGAGCAGAAAGATCTGGCTGTATGAGGTCTTGTGGGAGTACTGATTCGCGTAGGCGTAGGGCGGCGTGATGGGGGCAATGACGCCCGGGCCACTGGTGGGCCCCACCGCGTTGGTCCAGTTGATGGTGGCCTCCCCCGCCGTTCCATTGCCTGAAGTATTGGTGATGCGCCCGGCCAGGTTGCGCGCCACGTCGAAGCGTGCGTTGGCGATGTCATGGTTGTAGTAGATACCGAGCCCGAGCGGACGACCATGTACTGGTCGGCGTGTAGGCAATGCCCAGGCGAGGCGCGAAGTTGTTGTATTGGGTCTGCATGAGCGAGTTAGGGAAATTGCCGTTGGCGCACTGCGGCCCAGGATTGACAGGGGCGTCGACTGGAGGCATTGTGCTGCCCTCTACCCAGCGGATGTTAACTCCCTGATACGGGTCAGTGCAGGTGCCCTGGCGTCTAAAGAAGGGCCACAGGCTCTGCGGCTCCGGCCCGGAGACAAAGGGGCTAATGGGCGAGTTGTTGGTTTGCAAATCCACGATGAACTCTTGCCCAGGATGTCGTGCCAGGGCGGAGTCAGCTCATAGCGGAGGCCGGCTGACACGGTGAGTTGGGGCGAGAACTTATAGTTATCGTCGACGTAGGCGGCCTCGACGTTGCGCTTGTAATCGGCCTGCGCGATCTGGACCGCATAGATCGATGTGTAAAGCTGGCCGAGCAGGAAGTCTGCGAACGCGGAGCCGGTTTTCGAAACCAGTTTCCCAGGGGAGCTGACCTCAGCGGTGGCGTTGGCCTGGAAGGTGAATGAGCCGCGGGAAAACTGGTTGCCCAGCTCATTAAAGGTCTGCCGACCGTAAGTGAAACCGAAGTCGAGGGAATGCTTGCCATGGACCCAGGTGATGCTGTCGTTGATGGAGATATTGGGGTCTTTGGTCACATAGGGACCGTCGGTGCTGTCGCCAAGCGCTTGGAAGATATCCCCTGAAAAGCTTACCGAGGGAATACCCCAGGTTGCAGGAATCCCGGGTTGAAGGCCGGGAATCCCGACCGCGGACACGGCGTCATTGACGCCCTGCGAGTACAGTCCGAGAGAATTATAGAAATTAGTCCAGCCAAACGTGGCCACGTTGACGACCGTGGGAGAGATGGTCCAGGTGTCGGAGCCCATGTACTGGTAGTAGCTGGTGATGATATTGCTGCCGGTTGTCCCGCCCGCCGTCTTGAATACGGCGGTGGGGTTCGTTTCCAGGCCATTGCTGAAGCGGAAGCCGAGCTGCTGCTTCGATGACAAGTAGTAATCGCCGCGCACGTTGAAGCCGTCGTGATTGTCCCTTACGTTGGTGAGGAAGGTGTAATTGTTTTGGAATTGGTTGTTCTGAGCCGGGGCGTAGAACAACTGGATGAACTTCAGTGAGGTAGGATCGATGCGGCTCGCCGGAATGACATTGCCCGGGAACTGTGTCCTGCCGGTGCCATTGGCGTTCCCGGTGGCGGGATCGTAGATGGGAATGACGGGTCCGTTTGCGGTTGTGGTGTACTGGCTGAAATTGCCGCCCAGGACGGCCTGCGTCGGCAGGGTGTACCCGGTATTCGAGAGACTGATTCGGGAATACCATTCGTCGTTGACCATAAAGAAGAAGCGGTTCTTGCCATTGAAAACGTGGGGAATCGAGATCGGTCCGGTGAGCACGAATCCGTAGTCGTTATATTTGTAGGGGAGCGCTTTGGGTAGAGGAGTGGGATAGAAATAGTTATACCCAAGAGCATCCGCGTAGTTGTTGCGAAGGAAGTAGAACCCGGAGCCGTGATAATTGTTGCTGCCGCTCTTGGTGACTACGTTGATTTGGGTCGCATTATACCCGTATTGGGCGGGATAGACGCCGGTTTGCACCTTCATTTCCTGGATGGCGTCGATGGAGGGCTGGACCACATAGCTGTTGAAGTCGGGGTCGGAATTGTCGATGCCATCGAGCGTGTAGTGGTTGAACATGATGCGCGAGCCGCCCACCGAGATGGTCTCGTTGGCGCGGGCGCCGCCTTCCCGCGCGCCGGCCTGGCCTTGGGTCGGTGACACGACGTTCGCGTTTGCCGAGATCGCCGTCAGGTTCAGGTAGTTTCTATTGTTCACCGGCGTCTGGGCGAGGGTCTCAGCAGGAACCACGGTGCCGAGGGAGGAGTTTTGCGTCTGGAGAAGGGCGGCTGTGGCCGAAACGGATACCGTTTGCGTCACCTCACCGACCTGGAGCGTGAAATTCTGGGTCAACGATTGCTGCACCTGCAGTTCCACGTTCCGAGCGGTTGCGACCTTGAAGCCCGCATGGGTGGCTTCAACGCTATAGACTCCTGGCGGAACGTCCGGGAACGTATAGTCGCCAGCGCTGGTCGAAACGGTGGTGCGGGTGGTGTTCGTGCCCGTGTCGGTCAGGGTGATGGTGACGGCGGGAACCACCGCCCCCGTCGTGTCATTGACATGTCCTACGATGGTGCCGCTGGTCTGCGCCAACACGGCGGAAGCCGAAAACAACGAGAGAGATAGAAACAGCCAAATACGCCTTAACATCACTAACACCTCCCAAGAAGGTCTTTCTGCCACCAAATCTTTTAACTATCTAGCCCGTTGCGCGCTGTCGAAACGGTTAAGCGGAGTCATCCTCCCCCCGCGCGCTTCACATCATGCAATGGTCGTTTCAAATACGGCGGCCAAACTATCACGCTCAAAAAACCTTAGTCAAGAAAATGTTGCGGGGGGCGCCTGGCACGGCATCGATTGTGCTACTATTCGCGATTTTCGCTCGCTGATCGCCGAGGAAGTTCGCGGATCATAGCTAGATTGGCTGGTCCTTAAGTACGGAGAGGCCGGATTTACAGGTTGTTCGTTTGTCGACAGAAACTAAACATTCTGCTTGATTACTAGCTATATATCTTTCGGGATATCTTCTGGGCTCGCTCTTAAGTGGGTTTATTGGTGACGGCACGCAGAGGTTGGATCATCCTTTAACCAGAACCGGGGAGCACCTTCTATGCCAAGTTGGAAATCGAATACCCACTCCAGGGCCTCATCCGCCTCACCCAGACCGATGACACCTTCCTCCAACTTCGCGACTCTATGAAATGAAGGTGTAGGAAGGGGATGCGGGAAAGGCATGGGCTTTAGTGTCTACGTGAGAGCTCAACTCACAAACTTAGTCCCGAAGGGACGGCTGAGAGTAGCCCAGCACATAGTGCTGGGTTGGATTGAAAGACGACGCAGTCCCGAAGGGACGGCTGAGAATGACCCAGGACATAGTCCTGGGTGGTCCTCCCCCATTCTCCAAAGCTCCGGCAGGCCCAGGACTGACATCTTGGGCTACTCTCAGCCGTCCCTTCGGGACTCAATTCTGAACCGGTGAACCTCATGCAGCCTCTGGGGACGTCGAGCATATTCGGGCCGCTGCGAAATGATTCCGGCACTTTTTCCGCAGAACCATACAAGTGGAATTCATCTGCGCGATATGCGACGGGTGTAGCGTGGAGATGTGGGGTAGGGTGGTGTGCACATACTGGTCATCAATAGCGGCTCTTCGTCCATCAAGTTTTCCATCTTCGACGCCGGCCACGGGCCGGCGTGGCCACGCACCCTGTGCTCGGGCGAGATCAGCGGGATTGGCGGAGCGCAGCTGGAGTTCACCTTTCACGACGCCAACGGGCAGGAGATGGGCGGCCCCAGCAAAACCAAAGCGGCGGCTGACCCAGTAGACCTGTTAGAGGATGCGGTGTGTGGGCCGGGAATGCCGGCAATCGACGCGGTGGGCTACCGTGTGGTGCACCCAGGGCCGCGCCTCGACCGGCACCAGAAGATCACGGATAAGGTACTTCAGGATCTCGAGCAGGCAGTGTCTTTTGCCCCGCTGCACGATCCCGCAGCGATCGCCTTGATCCGCGAAATGATGAAGCGATTTCCCCAGGCGCGGCACTATGCGTGTTTCGACACAGTCTTTCACCAGACCATGCCGGCGGAGGCTTCCACCTACGCCATACCCGCCAAGTATCGCGAGCAGGGAGTGCGCCGGTATGGCTTCCACGGGCTTTCCTGTGAGGGAGTGGTCGACGACCTGCGTTCTGCATCAGACAGAGGACAGGCCAGTTTTCCACGGCGCATGGTGATCGCGCATCTGGGCAGCGGGTGCAGCGTAACTGCATTGCTCGATGGGCGGTCGATCGATAACACCATGGGACTGACGCCGACTGGCGGGGTGGTGATGGGCACCCGGCCGGGAGATCTCGATCCTGGACTGGTCCTCTATTTACTGCGGCAGGCGGAAGGTGACCGCGTAGCGGCCCTGAACGCCGTAGAAACGATCGTTAATCACCAGTCGGGGATGGTGGCGCTCTCCGGCCAACCCAACGATATGCGCGCAACCCGTAAGGCGGCGGAGGCAGGAAGTGCTGACGCGGGCCTGGCTCTCCAGGTTTTTACCCGCAGCGTGCGCAAGGCAATCGGCGCATTCGCGTGGCTCATGGGCGGCCTGGACGCCGTTGTCTTCACCGGAGGCATCGGGGAGCACGATGGCAAGTCCCGGGTGGAGATCTTGCGCGGGCTGGAAAGTTTTGGTGTGGTGCTCGATGCAACCGCCAATGACGCCGGTGGCGATGAGCTACGACAGGTAAGCGGCGCGGCCGCTCAGATCGTGGTGTGGGTGGTTACCGCGCAGGAGGATCGCACGATCGCAATGCATGTGAGACAGATGGAATTACAGGAGGAATCATGAGCAACGTCGAGACCCTTTCCCCGGCGACCCAATTCGAGCCGCTGACCGCCGATGAGATCCGCAAGATGAATGCCTACTGGCGTGCCTGCAACTATCTTTCCGCGGGCATGTTGTATCTGTGCCACAACCCTCTCCTGCGGGAGCCGCTCAAACCCGAGCACATCAAGAACCGGCTGCTTGGCCACTGGGGATCGGACCCCGGCCAGAGCTTTACCTGGGTGCACTTGAACCGGCTGATCAAGAAGTACGACCTGGATATGATCTACGTCTCTGGTCCCGGGCACGGGGCCCCGGCTACGCTCTCCAACTGCTATCTGGAAGGGGTGTACTCCGAGGTTTATCCGGACAAGAGCCAGGATGTGGCCGGGCTGCAGAAATTTCTCAAGCAATTCTCCTTCCCTGGAGGAATCGGCAGCCATTGCACTCCGGAGACTCCAGGGTCGATCCACGAGGGCGGCGAGTTGGGATATAGCCTATCCCATGGATTTGGTGCGGCTTTCGATAACCCCGACCTGATTGTAACCGTGGTGGTAGGCGATGGAGAATCGGAGACCGGGCCGCTGGCCACCAGTTGGCACTCCAACAAATTTCTTGACCCGGTGCGCGATGGCGCGGTGCTGCCCATCCTGCATTTGAACGGGTACAAGATTGCGAATCCCACTATCCTGGCGCGCATACCGCCCGAGGAGCTGGATATGCTCATCAAGGGACTGGGGTGGACGCCGCACGTGGTAGAAGGCGATGACCCGGAAAAGATGCACGCCAAGATGGCAGAAGTGCTGGAAGGCTGCATACTCGATATCCGCGCGATTCAGGAGAAGGCACGCTCGGCGCCGGCCGGGCAAACAGTGGAGCGGCCAAAATGGCCCATGATCATTCTGCGCACGCCGAAGGGCTGGACGGGTCCCAAAGAAGTAGATGGGCATAAAGTCGAAGGCTTTTGGCGGGCGCACCAGATTCCCATCCTCGATCCGCAGACCAACCCCAAGAGCCTGGCACAAGTGGAAGCCTGGTTACGCAGCTATCGGCCGGAGGAGCTCTTTGACGAGTCGGGACGGTTGATTGAAGAGCTGCGGGAGATGGCGCCAGTGGGGACACGGCGCATGACCGCCAATCCACACGCCAACGGCGGCTTGCTGCGCCGCCCGCTGGAAATGCCTGACTTTCGTGACTATGCGGTCAAGGTAGAAAAGCCTGGACAAATCGAAGTCTCGTCGACCGACGTCACGGCGCACTTTTTGCGCGACGTCATGCGGCGCAACATGACCAGCTTCCGCGTCTTTGGGCCGGACGAAACCGCCTCCAACAAGTTACAGGCCATCTATGAGGCCAGCGGCAAGACGTGGATGGAAGAGATGCTGCCCGAAGATAAGGATGGTGGCTTTCTAGCCAATGACGGGCGGGTGATGGAGATGCTGAGCGAGCACACCCTCGAAGGCTGGTTCGAGGGCTATGTTCTCACCGGGCGGCACGGGTTCTTCTCCTCTTATGAGGCCTTTGTTCACATCATCGATTCGATGTTCAACCAGCATTCCAAGTGGCTGGAGAAGAGCAAGCTGGAGACGCGGTGGCGGGCTCCTATCTCCTCTATCAATCTGCTGATCACGTCGCTGGTGTGGCGGCAGGATCACAATGGCTTCACCCATCAGGATCCGGGATTTCTGGATGTGGTGACCAACAAAAGCCCGGAGGTGACGCGGATTTATCTTCCGCCGGATGCCAATTGCCTGCTGAGCGTGACGGACCATTGCCTGCGCAGCGTCAACTACGTCAATGTGATCGTCGCCGACAAGGCGCCGCATCTGCAGTACCTGACCATGGATGCAGCAGTGGAGCACTGCACCAAGGGCATCGGCATCTGGGATTGGGCAAGCACCGACGCCGGCGATGAGCCGGATGCGGTGATTGCCTGCGCGGGAGATATACCGACGTCCGAGGCGCTGGCAGCGGTGGCGATTCTGCGCGAGCGATGCATTGGGTTGAAGGTCCGCTTTATCAATGTGGTCGATCTCTTCCGCCTGATGCCGGACAAAGAGCACCCTCATGGTATGACCGACCGTGAGTTCGACGGGCTGTTTACCAAGAGCAAGCCGGTGATTTTCAACTTCCATGCGTACGCCTCGCTCATCCATAAGCTGACCTACCGGCGGACCAACCACGCGAACTTCCACGTGCGTGGGTATAAGGAGAAGGGCAACATTAATACTCCTTTGGAACTGGCGATTTTGAACCAGGTGGATCGCTTCAATTTGGCAATCGATGTGATTGAGCGCGTGCCCGGGCTGGCGGAGAAGGGGGCACATACCGTTGAGTGGCTGAGGGGGCAAATCATTCAGGCGGTCAACTACGCGCACGAAAACGGGATTGATAAGAAAGAGATCCGGGAGTGGAAGTGGCCGGCATAAGGGAAAACCGCAGATCCCTCGGCTAACCTGGTCTTGGAATGGCGGAGCTTTGGAATCTGCAATGGGAACCGACCGGCTCCGATCTGGGCTACTCTCAGCCGTTCCTGCGGGACTCGGTTGGAAGCCAGCCGATTCGCGCGCAGGCTCCTGAACAGGTTCGTACACAGCCGCTCGGTGGCCCATTCAAGCCCTGTTTTGGGCTTGAGTGGGATACACAGCACTCAACCCGCAGTTCCCTGCCCCACCGCGGGACAATCTCAAAGCATTTCGTTGACTTGCCTTCCGGCCTACCCTAGGCTAACGCTGGAACATGATCGGCGAAACCATATCCCATTATCGAGTGATCGAAAAGCTTGGCGGCGGGGGAATGGGCGTGGTCTACAAAGCCGAGGACACCCGCCTGGGACGCTTCGTCCTCTACGTATACCGCCCGGGTGAGTTCCCGGCAAAGGTGGTAAAGCTCGATCTGACCACCGGCCAGCGTCCCCTATGGCGCAGCCTTGCGCCCGCACACCCCGCCGGAGTCAGCCAGATCGGGCCTATCGTGATGACCCCCGACGACTCCTCCTTTATCTACGGCTATCACCGTACCCTTTCCGAACTTTACCTGGTGGAAGGATTGAAGTAGGCGTCTGACACCAAACTAAAGGACATCGAGTGGAATCCAATCAAGCCTTGAGCGCAAGGGATCTGGTGCCGGCTATCGAACGGGCACTGGGACTTGCTACAGAGAAGACACTGCGCCTTGACAGTCGCTGGAATGCGAGTGACGGCGCTCCCGTGATCACCTTCGCCGGCCGTTATATAGGCCGCAGCTGGACCCAGTGGACGCAGGGATTTCAATACGGCAATGCCCTACTCTGCTTCGACATGACCGGCGATCAGGATCAGCTCACTGCGGCCCGGCGGCATGTTGTCACTGACATGGCCGAACACCTGACCCATACCGGGGTGCACGATCACGGCTTCAACAACATCTCCACCTATGGCAACCTGCGCCGTCTGATGCTCGAGGGCCGCATTCCCACCGACGAATGGGAACTCAACTTTTATGAGCTGGCGTTGAAGGTGAGTGGGGCCGTTCAGGCCGCACGCTGGACTAGCCTCAAGGATGGCTTGGGCTACATCTACTCCTTTAACGGCAGCCATTCGCTGTTTATCGACACCATTCGCACTCTGCGCGTCTGCTGTGTAGCGCACATGCTGGGGCATACTCTGCAAGGGGAACAGGACACGCGCATCAGCCTGCTCGACCGGGCGCTGACCCACGCAAAGACTTCGGCCCGATTCAATCTCTACTATGGCGAGGGACGCGATCAGTACGATCGACCGGAGCTGCGCGGCCGAACGGTACACGAGGCCGTCTTCAACCCGGCGAGCGGTGTCTTCCGCTGCCCTTCCACCCAGCAGGGTTATTCTGCGTTCACTACCTGGACCCGGGGTCTAGCGTGGGGCATGCTCGGTTTTGCCGAGTTGATGGAGTTTATCCAGTTCGTACCGGATTCCGAGCTTGCCGGCAAGCTGGAGATATTGGCCTGGTTGGAGCAAGCCGCGCGCGCCGGCTGCGACTTTTATATGCAGCAGGCGACAGCGCTCGATGGCATCTGCTACTGGGATACCGGAGCTCCACAGTTGCACCGGCTGGGAGATTGGCAGACCAAAGCGGCCGATCCTTACAACGACTACGAACCGGTCGATGCCTCGGCCAGTGCCATCGCCGCGCAGGGGCTGCTTCGCCTGGGGCGCCTGCTGGATAACAAACTCTACACCCAGGCCGGATTGACCGTAGCGGCGCGCTTGCTGCAGGAACCATATCTCTCGGTGCAGGCGGACCACGAAGGTCTGCTGCTGCAAAGCATCTACCACCACCCCAACGGGTGGGACTATATTCCGCCCGGAGCGAAGGTTCCTTGCGGTGAGTCCAGTATGTGGGGCGACTACCATCTGCTGGAGCTTTGCCTGCTGATCACAAGAATGGCGAACGACCGTTATTACACCTTTTTCGGAGCGGATGGATGCCACAAGAAAAAGTAGCGCTGGTCACGGGCGGGACCCGCGGGATAGGCCTGGGCATAGCACTCGAACTGGCGAAAGCGGGATTCACCCTGGCCATCTCCGGCAGGCGCTCCGCAGAACAAGTACAGCCGGTGCTGGACGAGATCCGGCAACACAGCAATCGCTCCCTCTATATCCCGGCGGACGTGGCTTCCGCCGCCGACCGGGAACATCTCTTGGAGACAGTGGAAGCCCAGCTGGGCAGACTGGATGTTCTGGTCAACAACGCGGGCATCGCGCCGCGCGTCCGGGCCGATCTGCTCGATGCCGGGGAGGCGAGCTTTGAGGAAGTGCTCTCGACCAATCTGCGCGGGCCTTATTTTCTCACCCAACGTGCAGCCAACTGGATGATCCGGCAGCGGGCCGGCGACCCTTCAGCGCAGCGTTCGATCATCAATATCAGTTCTGTGTCGGCCACGGTTGCCAGCGTAAACCGGGGCGACTATTGCATCTCCAAGGCAGGCATCGCCATGGCCACCAAGCTGTGGGCGGTGCGCCTGGCAGAGTTCGGCATCGGAGTATACGAAGTGCGTCCGGGCATTATCGAAACCGACATGACGGAGGGGGTCAAGGGTAAGTATGACGCCCTGATTGAAGGCGGTATCCTGCTCGAGAAGCGATGGGGCACCCCTAAGGACATCGGAACAGCCGTCAGCATGCTGGCGCGGGGGGAACTTCCCTATGCGACCGGAGCGGTCCTGGTGCTGGATGGCGGTCTAACCATGGCGAGACTCTGAGGAGCAAACACTATTGATGCAATGGATGAAGCAGTCCCGGTCCTTCTCGCATGCACCCAGCATCACCAACACCGCAGAAGCCGCCTCGCCACGATGGGGTTTCGCTGTCTCTTCTGGAATCTTAGGTTGGATTCTCGACGCCTTTGATTTTTTCGTCCTCGTCTTCCTGGTGGATGTTCTCGCCAACAACTTCCACGTACGCAAAGGCGACATCGTCTGGACCATCACCATCACCCTGGCCATGCGTCCGGTCGGCGCGGTGGTGCTGGGTTCGTTGGCCGACCGGTATGGCCGCCGGCGCCCGCTGATCGCCTGCGTCCTTTACTTCTCCATCATCACGGCGCTCACTCCCTTCGCACCGAGCTATTTGGTATTCGTTGTGCTGCGCGCTCTCTATGGAATCGGCATGGGCGGCTACTGGGGCATCGGCGCTTCTTTGGTTATGGAGAGCTCTCCCACGCGTTGGCGGGGGCTCTTTTCCGGGATCATGCAGGCAGGCTATTCCATGGGATACTTGCTGGCTGCTGTAGCTCTGCGAATCATCGAGCCCCGTTTCGGCTGGAGGTGGATGTTTCTCTGTGGCCTGATTCTTGCGGCCCTGATCGCGGTGCTTACCTTGTTGTCGCCCGAGTCCTCGTCCTGGCACAAGAATCGGCTGGCCGGCTTTGGTGAGGTAACGCGGATACTCTGGCACCACAAAAAGGACTTCGTCTACCTGGTGCTGATGATGACCGCCATCACTTGCCTCTCTCATGGCACCCAGGACCTCTATCCGGATTTCCTGAAGACGGTTCATGGGTTTTCCAATGCCGTCATCTCCAACCTCGCGATCCTTTACAACGTCGGCGCTATCGCCGGTGCACTGGTGATCGGGCATTATTCCGACGTGCTGGGGAGGCGTTACTCGGTCATCCTCGCTTTAGCTATTTCTGCGCTCTCCATTCCGCTCTGGGCCTTTGGCTCGACGATGGTCATGCTGGCGATTGGATCGTTCGTGATGCAATTCGGAGTACAGGGAGCCTTCGGCGTGATTCCTGCGCATTTGAACGAGCTTTCTCCCAGCAGTGTGCGCAGCTTGTTTCCCGGAGTGGTCTACCAGCTTGGCGTCCTCTGCGGTGCTCCGGCAGTGGTGATCGAGTTTGCCCTGCGCAGGCACCTTGGATACCAATGGGCGCTCACTACCTTTGAGTTGTGTGTGATCTGTGCTCTGCTGCTCATCTTTGGATTTGGTCCGGAGAGAAGCGGCCATGATTTTTCTGTGCAGGACAAAGGGCTACCTCTATGAGATCTATTTTTGTCATTGGCTGTTGAGCGGGTACCCAAGCGAAGGCCGGGTGCCCCATATCTCGCTCGTTTTTCGCGAGATGTGGGATACCACCGAGGTTGACCGCTAAGTGCATCGGATGAATCGAGAGCCAGAGGGAAAGACCTGTGGTATCCCACATCTCGCGAAAAACGAGCGAGATATGGGGCACCCGTCATTGGTGAGGGAACGAGAGGCAGACTCTCAAGGACGGAACAATGCTGAGCGAAGAGCAGCGCGCGCGGGTCTGTGTGGTGCTGGTGCGGGCCCGCAACCCCAACAACATCGGCGCCGTCGCGCGCGCCATGCATGGTTTTGGTTTTGCCGATTTGCGCCTGGTGAATGACTACTCCGTGACCCTCGAAACAGCGCGGTCGGCCGTGGACGCGTCCGACATCCTTGCTCAAGCAAAGCAGTTCCCTAGCGTCCCCGAGGCGGTGTCGGACTGCAACCTGGTGGTGGGCACGACCGCGGTCGGGGAACGGAAGCACCTGCATCCGCTGTACGCGCTGGCGGAGGGTGGCGGCTTGGTGCGCTCGGCTCCCGCATCAGCGCGGGTGGCCTTACTCTTCGGATCGGAAAAGACAGGCCTGAGCAACGACGCCCTAAGCTACTGCCAATGGCTCATGACCATCCCCATGCACCAGAGTCCAGGATTACGGCATGCCTCCATGAACCTGGGGCAGGCAGCGGCTGTCTGTCTGTATGAACTGATACGGCAGAGCGATACCCCGTCGCTCAACGAACCGCAGCCAGGCGCGAGCTCCGAGGATCTGGAACGGGTGACCGAGCTGTTGGCCAAAGTGCTGGCGTGTATCGGATACGCCAAGCGCCGGCCCGCCGGCGCGGAACCCACCGAGGTGCGGCGCATGGTCCGGCGTCTCGGCCTGAACCAATCCGACGCCCGAAGGTGGATCGGAGTCTTGCGTCAATTGCTTTGGAAGATCCGCTCTAGCGAGTGATGATTACTTCGTAGAGGTTATCTTTGGCCAGGAAGAACTTGGTGTTGGCGTAGGTCTCGAAGAGCTTTTCGATGGTTCGATTGGTATACACGCGTTGCACCGCGTAGCCGGTGGTTTCTTGGGCTTCGATACTGTCGCTGTCGGTGACGTGATAACGGCAGAAGCTGGTATCCGGTCCGGTGTTCTTGGTATGGAAGAAGGTCAGCACCCGGCCGCCGGGGCGCAGGCAAGAGCGAAGGCGCTTGATCATGGGGCCCACCAGATCCTGGGGTACGTAGTCCAAGGTGGTCCAGAGCAGAACAACGTCGAATTCCCTGCCTGCAAAATCGAGGTTGTTGTCGAGAAAGCCTTCGACGTCGAAATGCTTCACTCCGTTCTCATCCGGAGCACCGGTCCAATCGCCGCGCAGCGCCTCGTTCACCACATCCGACATATAAACACCGTGGCCCAGGGTGGTGAGGAAATTGATGTTGGTAGGGGACGTGGGTCCGATATCCAGAATGCGCAAACCCTGCTCAGCCTTGAGAAACTTGAGCAGATCTTTCCAGGCACTGGAGTGTCTCGGCACCCTCGGACCGGTCAGGACCGTGGGGCTCGGGGACACCTGAGAGTCGTGTTGTGTCCGGCCAAATAGGTTGCGCATCACATCATCGGTTTTGGAACGCAGACCAGTGCTGCCTGCGGGGAATATAGTCATCATAGCGGAGCCCTCCAGCGTTCGTTAATGTTTGGCTGGAGAGGTTGCCACCGGAATTTCGGCGCCCTTCGCCGGTGCAACGCCCGCTGCCTTTTCGCCCTGTATCGGTTCAACCTTGCCGCGAAAAGCAGCGCTCTCCTCAATCGATAAGCGTGCGGCGGAGATGTCTCCGACTAAATCGCAGCCATCGCGTAATTCCACTTTGCCGGTAGCTGTGACGTTTCCGCTTAGCTGGCCGAGCACAATCACATCTTTTGCCGACACATTCGCTGCCACGTGCGCATTGGGCCCGATGGTGAGGCGACTTTCGACCAGGGTAATGGTGCCCTCCACATGGCCGTCGACTACCAGGTCTTCGCTTCCGTTTACCTCACCGCGGATTTGGACCGACTTGCCAATGATGGCGACGGCACTATCTCCTGCATTCATCTGGTGCCTCCCTGCGGGTGCAGAAGCTTCTCTGCCCGAACTATACGCAAGGAGCAAAGCCAACCGCAACCGGCAAAACAGGTTAGAACGGGGGCAAGGGCCAGAGATGTAAACTGGAAGGTATTGCCTTGCCTCTCACTAAGGTAACATCGGCAACCCACGGGGAGTTGGATATGAGGACCATGCAATTTCTGGTTTACGCCAAGTCTACCCCCCGCCAGGTGAGGATCTGTAGGCTGGGCGGGGCACTATCGGTGGCTGCGGCCACGCTGCTGGCTGCGGCAGCGAGCGGCCAAGCCGCATCCCAAAATGGGAACCCAGCCATCGATCCGCAAAAAATCGTCCGTGATGCCAGTTGGAACGAGCTTCATTCCACGAGCCCGGGCCGCTCCTTCAGCTACATGCTGCACAAGGTGGATCCCAGGGGTAGTAGTACGGTGAAAGAGATCTTCGAGACCAAGGACGGGGATGTAGCCCGGCTGATCGCGAAGGACGGCAAGCCCCTGCCCCCCGAGGATGAGCAGGCCGAGCTCGACCGCCTGAACCACCTGCTTCAACACCCCGAGGTACAGGAACACCGCCATAAGAAGGAGCAGGAAGACAGCGCCCGCGGCGATGAGATGGTGCGCATGCTGCCAGACGCTTTTCTTTTTACCTATGAGGGCATGGTGGAGGGCCCGAGTGGGCCCTGCTATCGGCTGCAATTCCGGCCAAATCCCGCCTTTACGCCGCCGGACCGGGAAGGCGAGGTTTACCACGGCATGGTGGGCGAGCTATGGGTTGACCGGACGCAACTGCGGCTGGCCAAAATCGATGCTCACCTGATCTCTGATGTGAATTTTGGGTGGGGGGTGCTGGGCAGACTCTACAAGGGCGGCAGCATCCTGGTGCAGAACGCCGATGTCGGACTGCATCACTGGGAGACTATCCACATGAAGCTGCAGTTGCAGGGCAAACTGCTGATGATGAAGAGTGTGGACTACTCGACCACGGAAGATTCCAGCGATTTCAAGATACAGCCGCAGGAGCTAGGCTACCAGGACGCGATCCGCCTGCTGCAGAAGACCCCCACGACGTCGCAGATCGCGGCTAAATGATTGCAATAGAAGGGAAAACCGCAGGTCCCTCCACTTCGTGGCAGAAATGCCCTAAGCCAGGTCGTCGCCGCTGCTCGATGAATCGTCGTCGTAGGACGAATCGTCATAGGACGTGTCATCCAGACTCGAGTCGTCCTGATCGTCTCCGTCGTCCCTCAAGTCGTCGCTCGCCTGCTGCAGGTTGGCGGCATCGTTGCTGCTGTCGCCAAAGCCGCTGTTGTCGACGTGCTCACTGCGTCCTTCGCCGAGCCCGCGTCCGGGGTCATCGTAGTAATTATTGGTGATGATCTCTTCGGGGGCACCCCCACCAAAAGATCCGCCGCCCCCAAATCCTTCGGGGCGCCCAAAACCGTGCATAAGCGACTCTACCCCCTCAAAGGCCAGCGCTCCCGCGGCCACACCAGCAGCAGTAGTGGCAGCCGTGCGCAGGAAGCTGGAGCCTCCACCAGATGGTGGGGGAGGTGCTCCATACGAGGGCACCGGCGACCAAGGCTGGGCATAAGGCTGAGCCGGCGGCGCGCCGTAACCAGGCGGGGGTGGAGGGGCTGGAGGCGGAGGAGCAGGATCGCGGTGCCCCAGCAGGCTGCCCAGGAAGCTGGTGGTGTGGGCAGGCTGTTGCTGCAGCGCCTGCGACTGCTGCCGCAGCTGGTTGATCTGACCCGTAGCTTGCTCCAGGGCGTATTTCTGCACCAACACCGTCTGGGCCAAGATATAGAGGGCGTTAGGATTGCGGCCCAGTCTCTGCATCAGCAGCTGCTCCGCTTCGGGATCTTTTTCTGTCAGCTGGGTTTGTTCAACACGACCGACAAGGTCGTTTAACATCGATTCTTCCTGGGGAGTCATCTCGTCTCCAATGCTTATTCCGTTGGATGCCGGTCAGGAAACCAGCGCCAAGGCCTTGATCTCTTCTTTGCGCACGGTCAGCCGTTCGATCAGATCGGTACGCACCTCAAAACCGCGACCCGGGGTGGTGGGCACGCGAATCTCGCCGGCAGGAGAGACCGTGACTTCGGGCTCGATGATGTCCTCGGCCCAGTAGCGGCTGGAGGCGGAGACATCTCCGGGCAGCGAATAGTTTTCCAGGGTGGACACGGCAATGTTGTGCGAGCGGCCTATACCACTCTCCAGCATGCCGCCACACCAGACAGGTATTCCGCGTTCCAGGGTCGCATTATGGATCGCGATGGCCTCGCTGAAGCCCCCCACCCGACCCAGCTTTATATTGATGATGCGGCAGGACTCCATCTCGATCGCGGCTAGGGCATCGCGGCGGTTGCGGATGGATTCATCCAGGCAGATGGCGGTATCCAGACGCTGCTGCAGCATGGCGTGGAAGTAGAAGTCGTCCGCCCACAAGGGCTGCTCGATCATGAGCAGATTGAATTGATCGAAGCTGACCAGATGGTCGGAATCCCGCAGCCGGTAGGCGGAGTTGGCATCGCAGCTCAGAAGAATCTCCGGCCAGCGATTGCGCACCGCTTCGAACATCTGCACATCCCAACCCGGCTTGCACTTCAGTTTGATCCGTTGATACCCCTGGGAAAGCGCAGTGTCCACCTTTTCCATCAGCTTCTCGAGCGAAGGCTGAATGCCGATGGAAACTCCGCAGGCAACGGTCTCACGGGTGCCTCCCAAAAGCTCATACAAAGGCATGCGGCGCATCTGGGCTTCGAGATCCCATAGCGCATTCTCCAGCGCCGCCTTGGCCATGCGGTGGCCGCGAACGCGGCGAAAGATCTCAGGACATTTGCCGCCACTCTGGTCTTCGGCGGCTGCTAGCAGAGGCCCGAGCTCGTGCAGAATCGTAACCCACGCTGTATCCGTAGACTCTTCGCTGAAGTAGGGGTGCTCCCCCGTGGTACATTCGCCCCAGCCGGAGAGTCCCTCGGCGCGCACTTCTGCCAGCAGCACGCGGCGCTCTCTGGTTTCGCCGAAACTGGTGGCGAAGGGGTGAACTAAGGTCATGCTGAGCTCACGCAAGACAATCGAGTCAATCTTCATGCAAACCTATCCGATATGGGTTGGAGTGAATGTGAGGTAATCATGGTTCCTGCCAGTGCCCTAGTTGGAAGATGCCGTTTCCTTCTGGATCGATTCTGAAACCAATCACCGCCATTTGACGCGCGAAGGCCTGCTCAAAATGCTCGCGATTCCTGCTTTGGATGTCAAGAACACGTTCCTGATGCAACGGAGAGTGCCTCCAGTGAGCAATCTGGTAAGGTACTGAGATTTCCTGCTCTACCGCGGGAAAAGCGCGGGGCTTCCCGCCCAGAGCGGAAGAAACCCAATCACTTCCCAACCACCATTCCGCGTAGAGTCGATCGGTAGGAACCTGGCCGTGCAGTCGAGATGATGTTACACCATAAAAATTGGCTGCGTAGCGACGAACAACCGCCCCCAGTTTGGCAATATTGAGAAAGCTATTCTTGATTTCCAGGGGGTCGAAGGTCCATTCCATTCGGCCAATCCCGCGCGCCAAGGCCTCATCCCGCTGGAAAAGTTTGAGCTGCCGGCCGATGCCCCGGTTGCGGTAATCAGGGTTGACCGCCAGCATGTGGGAGTGCAGATAAGGACGGCCGCCGGAAATGCCGGGCAAAGCCATGGCAAAACCCACCAGGCTGGCGGGCTCGCCCTCCGGGCTCACACCTGGCGGTGCGGTATCGAAGGCGCCGATCACCTGCCCGCCAATCTTTTGAGCAACAGTGAAGACGCGGCGCGGAACCACATCCCGGTCCAGGTATCCCCAGACGTCTACTTGCAACTCCACACAGGCGGCAAGCTCCTCGAACCCCTGGCACGACCGGATCAAGATGGAGTCGGAGGGCAGATTCATCGGGAAGGCGAGGCTGCGGGGCTTTCTTCCAGTTTGGCTTGGCTCCAAAGCGACTCCAGTTGCTCGGCAGACAATGCTTCCAGTGGCTGCGGAGAGGCGGCTTCCATGGCCGCGAAGCGGCGCCGGAATTTAGCGTTGGTGTGGCGCAAAGCAAACTCCGGTTCCACGTTGAGCCGCCGGGCGAGGTTGACCATGGTAAAGAGCATGTCACCCACTTCGGAAACAATGGCGTCCTGGACTCCAGGTGGCGGGGTTGGCGGATGATCGCCGATAGCCTGGCGCAGCTCTTCTGTTTCTTCCTCCAGTTTGGCGAAGATACCCTCGATATCCGGCCAGTCAAAGCCGCTCTTGTGGGCGCGGCTTCCCAACTTGGCCGCTTCCAGAAGCGCGGGGAGTGAGCGCGGAATGCCATCGAGAGCGGAGGATTGCGGCTGCGGCTCCGCCTTCTCTGCGCGCTTGATGGCATCCCAGTTGCGAAGCACCTGGGGGGCGTCGATATCCGTGGTTTCCAGCGCGGACTTGACGGCGTTGCCGGCGGCGACCGAGGCCTCGTCCCCGAAAACGTGCGGGTGGCGACGGATCAGCTTCCGGTTCAGGCCCGCGACCACATCCGCGATGGTGAAGTAGCCGGGCTCGCTAGCCATCTGGGCATAAAAGAGCACTTGCAGCAAAAGGTCGCCCAGTTCCTCGCACAGGTCATTCCAGTGCCGGCGCTCGATAGCGTCGAAGACTTCGTAGGCTTCTTCGAGGGTATATTTTCGGATGGAGTCGAAGCTCTGCTCGCGATCCCAGGGACAGCCCCCGGGACCTCGCAGGCGGGCCATGATGCTCACGGCTTCGCCGAAAAGTGCAGCCGAATCGGCGGCCGGGTCGCGCTCAGCGCTCATTCCTCCAATGTAAACGATGCGCTTGAGGATTGCTTTTCACCTGTTACTGTGGTCTGTCTGGGCACATTCTTCCCCGAAAACTTGCCATGGTTGCCTGTATCTTTTTCGGATTATTCGGTTTGCTGCTGGGCAGTTTCCTGAATGTCTGCATCCTCCGGTTGCCCGCGGGTGAATCGCTGGCTTGGCCCCGGTCCCATTGCCGCCAGTGCAACCAGCCAATCGCCAACCGGGACAATATTCCGGTGCTCAGCTACCTCCTTCTGGGGGCCGCATGCCGGGCTTGCGGAAGCCGCATCCCCTGGCGCTATCCGGTTATTGAATTATCCACTTGCACGCTTTTTGTTGTGTGCTGCCTGCAATTTTCCCCGAGCTGGCTGGCAGGGTGCTGGGCTCTGCTTTGTTTTTTACTGCTCGGCCTGGCCGTGATGGATGCCGAGACCCTGCTGCTACCTGACTTGTTCACCCTGCCGGGGCTGGCCGCAGGAGTAGTATTTGCTGCTCTGCGTCCCGGCCTGGAGGGTTCTGGATGGGCGTGGAGAACTGCTGCGCGGGCGGCGGGGTGGTCTCTGCTGGCTGCAGCGGTGGCGGCGGCGGCGCTGCTCTTGATAGCCGGAGCTTATTGGCTGGCACGGCGGCGCATGGGCATGGGCTTGGGGGACGTGAAGCTGCTGGCCATGCTGGCCGCGTGGCTAGGTCTGCGGCAAACCGGTTTGGTGCTGTTTCTTGCGGTCGTCGCGGGAGCGCTCTACGGCCTGGGAACGATCCTGGTGCATCGCAGGGCCGACACTTCTCCAGGGCAGTTGCCGGTCCCCTTTGGGACCATGCTCAGTCTCGCCGGCCTGTACAGCATTTTTCTAGGCGAGCGGACGCTGGGCTGGTACATGCAGTTTTTCCACTAGGGTGGGCCCGGCTTTGGTGACGGGCACTCGCACCGGAGACACTTGCGCGATCACCGACCGCAATTGCGCCAGGTGATGTAATCCATGCACTACGTGAAAGCGGCGCCACTGATCCACGCGCAGCGGTCCGAGAAAGGGATGAACCGCTACCCGCTCGATTCCGAACTTGCGCCGGCAGGCATCGAGCAGCCCGTCCATGGCATCGATTTCCTGGCGCATGAGATCGCCCAGCCGCTGGCCGTCCATAGCGGCAAAACGGCCCGCGACGGGCACCGTCTCCTCCAGCGCCGGCACTCCCCGGGGAAGTTTGCCGAAAGTGAGGATCATCAACTGCAGCGACCATTGCAGATAGGTGCGCCTTTGGTTGCGGGAAAGGCGCCCCTTGTTCAGCCGAGTCTCAAGCGCGCCGGAGGTCAGACGATAGCCAAGCACCAGGTGCTCCACCACCTGCTGCGCGCTCCACTTATATTTCAGGCCGTTGGGATGTAGCTGCGTCGTCTCCGCGTCCAGGGCGAGCACTTCGCGACTGATTTCACTTACCACCCGTTCCAGGACAGCGTGCATTGGGGGAGGCCTCGGACAAACCTCACTAGTTTGCGGAAGTGTAGAACACGCGCATGAGGAGAGAAAACCTAAAAATTGGGCAGAACCTTCGAAGGAACTGCAACTTAGGTCCGGAAACGAAGCCGCGCTATTTTCCGGGCTCGAGCGTCTTGAGCGCCTTCATTGCCTGTTTGGCCTTGGGACCGTTGGGCACAATATCGAGGTAGAGTTGGTAATTACGTGCTGCGTCCGCATTTTTCTTGAGCATGTGCTGGGTTTCGGCCAAACCAAAAATGGCATCGACATTGGTAGGATCGACCGCCATGGCGTCCTGGTAACGCAACAAAGCGCCCTGATAATCGCCCTGCTTCAGGTAAAAGTCACCCACTTGGGCATCCTTCTTGGCGCGAGCCGGATTCGGTAGCAGGCGCCTTGCCTGAGCCGGGTCCTCCGTATCGTCGAGAGAGCTGCTGGACTGGCTGGAACTGACTCCGGGAGGCAGATCGCTCTTTGGGGTGGTCGGAGTCTGATCATTTCCAGCCGCTTTAGCCGCCTCGCGGGAAACAGCTTCCGGGAACGGATTATCGTTTGCGCTGGAGGGCTTGGTGCCGCCCGTACTATCGGAAGCAGCTTTGGCGGCGTCGCGGGAAACGGCTTCCGGAAAGGGATTGTCGTTTGCGCTGGAGGGCTTGGTGCTACCGGCAGCGTCGGAAGCTGCCTTGGCCGCATCACGGGAAACGGCTTCGGGAAAGGCATTTTCATCTTTCGCCGTTGGCTTGGTGGTGGGTTGGTCCGCAGGCGGCGTGGACTGAGACGACAAGTCAGTGGAACCGGCAGGCGGCTGCGGCTTAGAGGCCGGCTTTTTTTGCGCCTGGGGCGCAGGGGCGTCGGGAATCGACTGTCCGTTGTCGTTCTGGGCGGACCCTTGTGCTTGCGCTGAGGCGCCGGCTGCAAACGTTAGCAAAACGGCAACGATGAAAGCGGCTTCACAATAGGTGTAAATCGAGGCAGAGAACGCCTTCGTGGTTTTCTTCCAAGGAAAACCACCCCTCGCGATCTTTTTGAGGCCAAAGTAGTTTTGAAACCGCTCTTGGGGGCAGCTACGCATCGTTGCTATTTCAAGTCTAGACCTTCCGCTTTGACCTTTCCAGCGCGCCGCTGCCGCCATCCAAAGCAATCCGTTTGTGCCCCATTTAGCTTTCTTTTCCAAATCCGCACGAAAGCTTGTTAGAAAATAACTACTCATGGGCTTGATGATTCGCTCCTCCTCCATACATGCCGCCGGTTGCTACACAACTTCGCCTATCGCCAAGGGGGTCCAGGTGGTGGAATACACCGGTCCACGAATCAGTAAGCGAGAGGCCGACAAGCGCTTCGAGGACTCGAAGATTACCTACCTGTTCGGCATTGGTGACGGTTCGACGGTGATCAACGGCATGGGTGTCGCCATGTACATCAACCACTCCTGCGACCCCAACTGTGAGACCGAAGAGATAGATGGGCGGGTGTGGATCATGTCCCTGCGCAGCATCGCGCCCGGCGAAGAGCTCACTTACGACTACAACCTGTATGACGGCGACGAGGACGATGCGCGTTGCCACTGCGGAGCCCGCAACTGCCGCAAGACGATGTATTCGCCGGAGGAGATCGCGCGCCGAAAGAAAGCAGCCCGGCGAAAAGCTCTCAAGGTGGCAGAGAAGCGGAAACAGGCTAAGAATAGGGCCATGAAGGACGGGAAGGCGAACGGCGCTCGCCCGTCAGCGGAGCGAAGATAAGCCGCCATAAAGGACTTAAAGATAATTGGACATGGGTGTGTGCGTGAGAACGACGCTGCCAATTGAGTCCCGCAGGGACGGCTGAAAGTAGCCCAGGACGTAAGTCCTGGGGAGAGATTCGAGAGACGAGCAGTCCCGCAGGGACGGCTGAAAATACCCCGGGATGCAATCCTGGGGTATTTCTACCTCCGAATGAACTTTCGCGATTCGGGGAAGCCAACCCAGGACCAAGTCCTGGGTAACTCTCAGCCGTCCCTGCGGGACTCAATTGGCAGAGCGTCGTTCTCACGCACAAAGACCGCACAGCGTACCTGGGGCGAAGATCGCACACAACCTCGACAATGAGCATCGGCTCTTTCGCTATAAATCCGCCAGGATAGCGGAACGGTACCAGACGCTTCCCTACCCCCGATTGGCTCTTCGTGGATGCGACTTTGCTATTCCTGCTGCGATCGGCACTCGGGCTACAATCAAAGTTGCAGGCGGTTGGCCGGCCTCCCGGCCTGAGCCGCCGGCAGTCCGAATTCCTTCCTATGGCTTACCAGGTTCTCGCCCGTAAATACCGTCCCCAACGCTTCTCCGATGTCGCCGGCCAGGAACACGTGACCCGCACCCTGAGCCACGCGCTAGAGCAGGAGCGGGTGGCCCACGGCTACATCTTCAGCGGGCATCGCGGCATAGGCAAGACGACCATCGCCAGGATCCTGGCCATGGCCCTCAACTGCCAGCAAAAGATCGGTAGCCCGCAACGGCCCACCCCTGAGCCGTGCGGTGTTTGCAACTCCTGCACCGAGATTCGCGCCGGCAATTCCCTCGACGTAATCGAAATCGATGCCGCCACCAACCGCGGGATCGACGAGATTCGCGAATTGCGCGAGGCGGCGCGCTACGCCCCGGCGCGCGATCGCTACAAAATCTACCTGCTCGACGAGGCCCACCAGATCACGGACGCGGCCTTCAATGCGCTGCTGAAGATCCTGGAGGAACCACCGGAGCATGTCGTCTTCATGATGGCGACCACGCAGCCGGAAGACATTCCGCAGACCATACGCTCGCGCTGCCAGCATTTCAGTTTCCACGCAGTTACCTTCGATGACATCGTCGCCCAACTGAGCCAGATCGCCACCCAGGAAGGCATTCTCGCCGATCCGCAGGCGATCGCCCTGTTGGCCGAAGCGGGGGATGGCTCCATGCGCGATGCGCTTTCCATCATGGACCAGGCCATCGCCAGCGCACCCATGGTGGACGGGCGGGCCAAGCTCGACGGCAACGAAATCCGGGAGTTGATGGGTACGGTGCCGGATGCGGTCTTCGAACGCATCCTGGAAGCCATCGGCGAAGGCCAGAGCGCGGCCGTGATGGAGGAGCTCAACCGGCTGCTGAATGCCGGCAATAGCCCGTCGCAGATGGCGCGGCAGCTGGTGCGTTATCTGCGCAACTGCCTCATGGCCAAGCTGGGCGGCGAAAAGACGCAGCTCCTACAGATCTCGGGCGATGAACGCGCTCGCGCAGTGCGCACCGCCACCCTCTTCAGCGAAGAAGATCTCACTCGTTTCCTGCAGGTAATGCTGCGCACCTTCGATGAGCTGAACTACCGCCAGGAGCCTCGCTTGCACCTGGAGCTGGGACTGATGAAGCTGGTTCACCTGCAGCGCCTGATCCCGCTGGAGCAGATCCTGAGCGGCCTGCCGGGTGCCGGGCGTTCGCCGGCTGCATTGGGCGCGGGAAAGAGCAGTCAAAGGCCCGCAGTTACCGCGCCCCCGCCGCCCGTGCAGGCGCCAAGACCGCTTCCGGCCGAGCCGGCGAAGCCGCCGGCGCCTTCTCCCTTCGAGCTCGACCGCCAGCGCAAGCTAGGCAACAGCGGCGCCGAGGAGACGGTACCAGCTCCGGCCGCTCCCCCAGTGGTTGCTGCCGAGATAAAGGTCGAGGCGGTAAAGCCTGAGCCTGAGCCATCGCCGATCCAAACTGCGCCGGCGAACCTGGATAGCCTGCGCGATGTAGTCACCGCTGCGCTCAACGAGCAGGGGCACAACACCGCGGCCTCGCTGCTGGGAGCCGGGCGCTGGAGAGTAGACGAGGACGGCGCGATCCAGGTGGAGGTAGGGGTCAAGAAAACCATGCTGGGGCTGACCATGAATGGCGAGGCATGGAAGATTGTGCGCGAGGCGCTACGCGGGGCAGGCGCCACGCAGAAGATGACCGTAGTGCCGGGTGAAGCGACCGAGCCAGCCAGCGGGACTCCCCGCGTGTGGTCGCGCGATAGCATTGAAGCAGTGGCCTTGGGCAATCCACTGGTGCGCCAGGCGCAGGAGCTTTTTCATGCCGAAGTGCGCAGCGTGCTTGATCTAAGGGAAAACCAGGGTAATGATTCCCGAAGCAAAGGTTGAATTGGAAGGCGGATAGCTGTGAATCCTTTGAAGATGCAGGAAATGCTGGAGCAGGCACGCCACATGCAGGACCAGATGCAGGAAAAGCTGAACCAGACAGTGGTGGAAGCCTCCTCGGGCGGAGGCGCCGTAACGGTAAAGATGAACGGCCAGAAACAGGTGTTGCAGCTGAAGATCGATGCCGCCGCGGTGATGAGTCTGAGCTCCAGCCCGGCCGACGTGGAAATGCTGGAAGATCTGTTGACGGCAGCGTTCAATGAGGCGGGCCGGCGCGCCGATGAAGCGATGAAGTCCAATCTGACCGGGATGCTGGGCGGCTTGAACCTGCCTCCGGGGCTGTTCTAGCCTTGTCTCAATTTGCGGAACCGATGGCGCGGCTGATTGAAGAGCTGCGCAAGTTGCCCGGGATCGGAGCCAAGAGCGCACAGCGGTTGGCCTTTCACATCCTGCGTGCGAGCACCGAAGATGCAGGAGCGCTGGCCGACGCAGTGCGTGAGTTGAAGGCCCGGCTGCTGCTGTGCTCGACCTGCAACAACATTACTGATGTGGACCCATGCATCTACTGCGCCAGCCCAACGCGCAGCCAGCGGGTAGTGTGCGTGGTGGAGGAGCCGGGCAACATCGCGGTGATCGAAAAGACGCGCAGCTATAACGGCGTCTATCACGTATTGCACGGAACCTTGTCTCCCCTGCACGGTGTGGGCCCGGAGCACCTGAGAACGGACAGCCTGTTGGCCCGGGTGGCCCAGGGTGAAGTGGAAGAGGTGATCCTGGCCACGAATCCAACCGTGGAAGGCGAGGCGACAGCGGTGTACCTCGCGGATTTACTTCGGTCAGCAGCAGTGCGGGTGACCAGGATCGCCACGGGCGTGCCGGCCGGCAGCGACATTGAGTACGCAGACGAAGTAACGATGACCCGAGCCATGGAGGGACGGCGGGAGCTCAAGTTCTAGCCGTAGAGCTGCGGCCCTGGGGATTTCATCGCGGTAATAATCGGAGACCTCTTCGAGTAACCCCGGGGATTCAATCAGGTAATTAGACCGATGGGTGCCCCACATCTCGCTCGTTTTTCGCGAGATGTGGGATACCACGAACCTTGACCGTTCGCCTCCAGGACTAATGGAAACTTAAGGTACTAGCGAGGCCCCAAAAGTGGCCAGGACAGGGCAGTGGAATCCCACATCTCGCAAAAAACGAGCGAGATGTGGGGCACTCGTCGATACGTGGTTAGGACGGAGTTTCGCAAGAACGTCCGTTCGTTCACAGCTGCCGTTGAGAAGGGATATCCGTCCTGTTTTGATCAGGTTCTACTACTGGAACTTGCTGCTCTCGACCCTGCTCCTTTGGCCTCCCCTACCCTTGGCAGCACAGACAACGCCGGAATCTGCTCTCACTTCCGCGTTAAAGGGCACACCTGCGGTCGGCTTGGTAGTCGATGTAAAGACTGGCCGCCAGGTTGCGGTGGTCAGGGCAGCCGAAGCCACCAACGAACGTCAGACGCCAGGCTCCATCCTCAAGCCCCTCTTTCTAGCTGCCGCTCTCGACCAGCATGAAGTCCTGCCCGAGACCACCGTCTTCTGCCGGCGTGATCTGCACGTCAGCGACGGAAGCCGGGAATGGAACCTGGCATGTACGCATCCGCAGAGTGATGTCGCCTTTGCCGCCAAAGAGGCGCTCGCCTACTCCTGCAACCGCTACTTCGCAGAGCTCGCTGACCGTATTCCGCCGGCGCAGGCCGCGGCCATCCTCACACACTATGGTCTGGGGCCCGCCTCCATACCGCAGAACCGGGAGCAGAAAGAGCTCCTGGTGTTGGGCGTGGCAGGAATTTCCGTCTCCCCAGCGCAAATGGCGTCAGCCTATCGAAAGCTGGCGCTCGACGAGGCCAAAGTCCCAGCCGTGAGGGAGGGTCTGAAGGATTCAGTGAGCTACGGCATGGCGCACAATGCCGCCGTGGCGGGCATGGAAATCGCAGGCAAGACCGGAACGGCCGATGGGGCCGGAGGCCAGAGCCATGGGTGGTTTGCCGGCACCGGTGACCTGGATCACGAAGAAGTAGTCATCGTGATCTACCTCCCGCACGGCAACGGAGCCGATGCCGCCCGGCTAGCGCACGACTTTTTTCTCGCCGCGAGAGCGCCGGCGCCGGAAAGCGCTCGTTCCCTTACCGTCGAGCTCTTCTCCACCCGAACCATCAAGACCCTCACGGCAACGCCGCTGGGTCGGGGAGCGCCCACGCAGCTGGAATGGGTGCCGGATGGCCTCCGGCTCTCTTCGCGAACCAAGGTAAAGCAACTTTCGTTGAGCGGAAGCTTTCGCCTGCAAGCCGGCGCCAGCGATCCGCAGGAAATTTTAGCCGCGGGAAAATGGACCATCACCTGGCAGCGCGGTGGCCTGCGTGTGCTGCTGACGCTGCCCAGCGAAAACTACGTGATTGCCGCGCTCAACGGCGAAGCCGCGCCGGATGAGCCGATGGCCTCGCTCAAGGCGATGGCGATCAGCATACGCACCTTTGCCCTGGCGAACGCGAGCCGCCACAACGCGGAGGGTTTTGGACTCTGCGACAGCACCCATTGCCAGGCGCTGCGCTTGGGCAATGCGCGCCCGGACGTGGTACGCGCGGTGCGCGAGACCGCCGGGGAGACCCTGTGGTTCGGTGGCCAGCGGGCGCACGTCTATTACACCCAGCACTGCGGCGGCATGAGTGAGGCGGCAGCCGACGTTTGGCCCGCGGAACACGCCAGCTACCTGGCGGGAAATCATGCCGATCCGTACTGCCTGCGCCGGTCCCCAGCGGAGTGGCACACGCGGATTGATCTCACTCAGCTCAGTGGGATTTTTCGCGCCCAGGGTTGGCACACACCCTCGCCGATCAGCGCCATCCGCGTGACCAGGCGGAGCGCGAGCGGCCGCGCTGAGGTGCTGGAAGTGACCGGCCAGGGCGCGCCGGCTGAGCTTTCGGCAAGCAGCTTTCGCTTCGCCGTAGATCGGGCGCTGGGCTGGAACCAGATGCGCAGCGACTGGTATACGGTCAGCGTTTCCGGCGCTGCCCTGGAGATGAAAGGCCGCGGCTATGGCCACGGAGTAGGCCTTTGCCAGGCAGGCGCCTATGAAATGGCTGCCGAAGGTCACAGCGACAAGGAGATTCTCAGCTTCTACTTTCCTGGCGCCGTCGCCGGCATCACGCCGGCCGGCGACAGCTGGCGGAGGGTCGCGGCCGCGGGATGGACACTCCTGACCACTGACCCCGCGAGCCCTCTGGTAGGCCAAGGGAATGCGGCCTGGGCCAAGGCGCAGTCGCTGCTCGCTCCTCTCGCGGGGTCCTCCTCCCCCATCGTGGAGGAGCTGCCCAGCACGGAACTCTTCCGCCAGACCACGGGGGAGCCGGGTTGGATACTGGCCTCGACCCGTGGCAACAGCGTGTTCTTACAGCCGGCCGCGGTGCGGCGCAACAACGGTGGGACCGAAGCGTTGCTGTTACACGAGTTTTTGCACGTGCTGGTGGACCAGCAGGCTGGAGAACAAGCTCCGCTTTGGCTTCGGGAAGGTTTGGTTGAGACTCTGGTAACCCCGGGGAAGGATAACTTGCAGTTGCGGAGCGCTATGCCGGCGAAGGAATTGGATGCCGCGTTGGCCCATCCCGCCGATGCCGCTGCTTCGCGGCAAGCACACCAGGTTGCAGCCCGGATGGCTGCCCTGCTCTGCAACCGCTACGGGATAGCGGCGGTGCGAGACTTTCTACGCAAGGGTGTCCCCTTGGACGTACTCAAGAGCCTGCCGACTTTTGGGGATGCCGCTGCAGCTCCCAGCGGAGGTGCTGGTTCTTGATCAGGAGTTCAGCGATAATGGCGCGCAAACAGCGATTCTCCTGCGCCAGCGGATGCCTATCCGATCGTGGGTCGTTGGTCTCGATAAGGTCCGCGCATATGGGCTCGAAGGTGGTTTGCTCGATCAGTGCGTTCGCTATCATGGGGGCCGTCCTCACACTTCCTTGCGTCTATCCATAAGCTAGATCGCACCCCAGAAATACGTAAGCCCAAATGGTGCTGTATCGCCTGCCCCCTTTGGTAGCGTTCCCGGCCACCCTTATGCTCACCCGCAAAAGTGACCAAAACAGAACAGATTCCCTCCTTCACTTAATGCGATGCTGGGGCAGCCTGCTGGTGTGTCGGCGTACGATTATGGATAACTCCCTAAGCTACCGCTATCAAGAGGTCGCAGCCGTGACGGATCCAACGAAACCGGCTTTCGATCCGGAGGCCTTTCTAACCAGCACCGGGCTGGGGCGAAGAATTGTCCAAATGAAGGCACGCGAGGCCTTTTTCTCCCAGGGAAGCGAAGCTGACTCCATTTTTTATCTTCTCAAGGGCCGAGCCAAGCTCACCGTTGTTTCGGGAGCAGGTAAGGAAGCTACCATCACCCTGCTCACAGCCGGCGATTTTGTTGGAGAAGAGTCGATTGCGGGAGCCATGGGGCGCCGGTTGGCGACTGCGACGGCCATCAACCCCTGCACGGCCCTCAAAATAGAGCGGGCCGAGATGATCCGCGTGATCCACGAAGAGCACGCTTTCTCCGACCTCTTCCTCAAGTTTCTCCTTGCCCGGAGCATGCGCACGCAGGCCGATCTGGTCGACCAACTTTTCAACTCCAGCGAAAAGCGTCTGGCCAGAATTCTTCTCCTGATGGCGGAGTTTGGCATGCCGGGCGAACCGGAAAGCCTGATCCCCAAGATCACCCAGGAAACTCTGGCAGAGATGATTGGGACCACCCGGTCCCGGGTGAGCTTCTTCATGAATCGCTTTCGCAAGCTCGGCTTCATCGAATACAACGGCCGTATCAAAGTACATAAATCATTACTGAATGTGATCCTGCACGATCATCTGCTAATGCAAAACGCGAGCGGTCCGGTACTTGCAGACGCACCGCCCGGAAAACCTAAACGAGAGAAACGCCGCCCTCGTCTAGTCGCCGTTGGCAAGAGTGGAAGGTAAGCTCGGCGCCCATCTCCCACCCGATCTGCTTTGGCCACGGTGGCAATAAGTAAGTGACTGAGCAAAACTGCACAGCTTCTATATCTCCCCGGAACATACTCTGGATGAGTACCAGTGTCGCTTGCCGGAGCGTTTTCAATACGATAGTGACTGACCGGCCCTGATAGCCAGCTATCTGCTCAACCATTTCCAGCAGCGCGTGCGCGGTGAGAGCCTGCAGGATCAGGATTGGCTGGAGGCGGTGCGCGAGGCCCGGGCAGGTCTGCCCGCGGTAGTATCCTCGTAAGCCCAATATTCGAAAAGCTAAATGGAGCAGGATGAAGATCAACGCTGAAGAATTTCGCGTGCCCCCCGGAAAAGAGTTCAAACTCGCTGACCGGCCGACAATTGTCAAACCTTTCTATCAATCGAAGAAGGAGTATCAGGCGATCCTTAAAGACCACGTGACGGAGTTAAGTGAACTGCAACGGCTTCACTACGCCTCCAATCACTACGCGTTGCTGTTGATTTTTCAAGGGATGGACTCTGCCGGAAAGGACGGCGCCATTCGCCACGTCATGTCCGGGGTCGATCCGGCCGGATGCGACGTTTCCAGTTTCAAACAGCCGAGTGCGCAAGAGCTGGAGCATGACTTTCTCTGGCGCACAACCTGCCGCCTTCCCGAACGGGGACGGATCGGCATCTTCAATCGTTCCTACTATGAAGAAGTGCTGGTGGTCCGGGTGCACCCCGAAATTCTTCGCAGCCAGGGTCTTCCGGAGGAGCTGCTCGACGAGAAGAACATCTGGGAGGAGCGGTACCGTTCCATCGTTGAACTGGAGAGCCACCTCTATCGAAATGCAACCCGGACTGTAAAATTTTTCCTCAACATTTCGAAGGCTGAGCAGAAAAAGCGATTTCTCGCGCGCATCGACGAGCCGGACAAAAACTGGAAATTCTCGCTCGCGGACATTCACGAGCGCAAGTATTGGAAGAAATACATGGAGGCGTATGAGGCGTGCCTGAACGCCACCAGCACCCATCAGGCGCCATGGTATGCCGTTCCCGCTGACGATAAGGAAAACGCCCGCCTGATTGTCGCCCGGATCGTCCTGGATACGCTGGAGAGTCTCAAGATGGCTTATCCCAAAACCACCGCGAAGCGACGCCGCGAATTGCAGGCGATCGGCAAGCAGCTAAAGAAGAACTGACAAATTCGAGAGGAACACTCATGACGCCCCAGAAACTCCTCCGCCATTGGCGAAGGGACATCCTCGCGCAGGTCTCTTTACGGATAGTCAACCAACGGGACCTTTCCCGGCCAATTGAAAAAGCCCAGATCGTAAACCAAATTTAATCATCGAAGATTAAAAGCTTCTTAGGGTGATCAAAATGAGCGACACGAAGGCAGTCACTACCTGGCCAAACGTGGAGGGGATGGACGAGCTGGTCGAGCTCGCCCTGAACCTTCATTGGTGCTGGAACCATGCATCTGACGAAATTTGGAAGAGCCTCGATGCTGAACTCTGGCAGAGCACGCAGAATCCGTGGATCGTTCTGCTTACCGTTTCCAGAGAGAAGATCACCTCTCTTTTAGCTACGCCCGACTTTCGTCAACGTCTTCAGGATTGCCAAGGCCATAACCAGAAATCCTTCCATGAAGAGGGGTGGTTCCAAAAAACGTATCCCGGCGACGCGCTCTCGCTGGTCGCCTACTTCAGCATGGAATTCATGTTGACCGAGGCATTGCCTATCTACTCCGGCGGTTTGGGCAATGTAGCCGGGGATCAGATGAAGGCCGCGAGCAATTTAGGCGTGCCCGTTGCCGGTATCGGCTTGCTCTATGGCCAGGGGTATTTCCGCCAGGATTTCGATTCCGACGGCAACCAACAGGCGCTTTACCCGGTCAATGATCCAGGCCAGCTGCCCATTCGGCCGCTGCGCCAGGCGAATGGAGAATGGCTACGGTTACAGATTCAGTTACCAGGTTCGAAGATCTGGCTTCGCTGCTGGGAAGCCTCGATTGGAAGGCACAAACTCTACCTTCTCGATACCAACGACTTCGCCAATAGCGCAGCCCATCGCGGCATCACCAGCGAGCTCTATGGGGGCGATGCTGAGATGCGGCTGAAGCAGGAAATCGTGCTCGGCATCGGCGGCTGGCGCTTGCTGCGGGCTTTAGGTTTGCAACCGGATGTATGCCATCTCAACGAGGGCCACGCAGCCTTTGCGGTTCTGGAGAGGGCGCGCTGCTATATGCAAGACCATAAGAAACCTTTCGACCTTGCCCTGACCATCACCCGGGCAGCAAATCTCTTCACCACGCATACGGCCGTGGCCGCGGGATTTGACCTCTTCGATCCCCAACTCATGCGCAGGTATCTGCACCATTACGCAGAAGATGAACTCGCCATCCCGATCGAGATGTTGCTGGCGATGGGAACCAGGGACGGTAGCCCCGGCCAGGACTTCAATATGGCCTACCTTGCTATCCGGGGCAGCGGCCAGATCAATGGCGTGAGCCAACTCCATGGGCAGGTGAGCCGGCAAATTTTTGAACCATTGTTTCCCGGCTGGCCCGGGCAGGAGGTACCCGTCGGTTCGGTGACCAATGGGATTCACGTACCGACATGGGACTCAGAAGCAGCGGATGCACTCTGGACCACGGCCTGCGGCAAGAAACGTTGGCTCGGAGGGGAGATTTGTGCGGACGACGTCCGGCAACTGAGCGACGAACAGATATGGCAAATGCGCTTCATTGAACGTAAGAGGCTCATCGAGTGGGTACGTAAGCGCTACGCATGCCAGCGGGCGGAGTCAGACGGCAGCGCGCCCAATTTCGCTACAGTCCTCGATGAACATGTCCTGACGGTGGGATTTGCGCGCCGCTTCGCGACTTACAAGCGGCCTAACTTTCTGCTGCACGATCCGGAACGCCTGATTCGTTTGCTTTGTGATCAAAAACGTCCCATGCAGTTGATTCTCGCCGGCAAAGCGCATCCTCATGACCTGGCCGGACAGGCACTTATCAGGCAGTGGAATGACTTCATCAAGCGGCCGGAAGCTCGTCAGCATGTTGTCTTCCTCAGCGACTATGACATGTTGATGGCGCAGGAACTGGTGCAAGGCGCCGATCTGTGGATCAACACACCGCGCCGTCCCTGGGAAGCTTGCGGGACGAGCGGAATGAAGGTACTGGTCAACGGAGGGTTGAATTTTTCCGAGCGCGACGGCTGGTGGGCGGAGGCGTATTCTCCCCGGGTCGGCTGGGCCATCGGCGACGGCCTGGAACACGGCGATGATCCGGAGTGGGATGCCCGGGAGGCCGAAGCCATGTATACCCTGCTGGAGCAGGAAGTAGTCCCTGAGTTCTATGAACGGTCCGCCAACGGCATGCCCTCCAGGTGGCTGGAGCGCATCCGTGAAAGCATGGCTCGTCTCACGCCGGAATTCTCAGCCAGCCGAACCATTCAGGAATACACCGAAAAACACTATCTCCCCGCTGCATCTGCCTACAGAGAACGCGCTGCGAATGACGGTGCTCTGGGAACTGAGCTGCTAAAGTGGCGGCATAAGATCGCTCGGGAATGGCACACGGTTCGCTTCGGCGCCCTATTGGTAGAGACGCACGACGACCGGCATTTCTTCCGGGTACAACTTTTGCCCGGTAATCTTCCTCTAGCTGACTTGAAGGTAGAACTTTATGCTAATCCCCTCCAGCCAGGCGACTCAGTGACTGAAACGATGACCGCGTGCGACCAATGCACGGATGCCCAAGGAACCATAACTTATTCAGCTCAGGTAGCCGCGACCCGTGCGGCCAGCGACTACACACCACGCGTTGTGCCTCATCATCCTGGTCTTTCTGTGCCCTTGGAAGCTGGGCAGATCCTTTGGCAACGTTGATGGAACACGGCTCCAGCCGTGCCGCTCTCAGTATGAGACGGGAGAGGACTTCAGCCCCTGGGAGTCTATCTCATAGCAAAGTCCGAAGGGGATAGGACGGGTGCCCCAGGTTCGCCATGGCGTACCTGGGCCGAAAACGACGGGGCGTAGGCCCTACGATCGCATTTGCTGGATTCAGCAAACCGACGCTCCGGCTACAACTCAGCAGTAAGTTTCCCCGGGGGCGGCTGGGAAACATTTCGGGAAAGCTACGGCCCGGTGGTCAGCCAATAAAGTTGTTTCACCTTGAATCCCTTTTTCATAGGCGGCGGCTCAACCTTGCCCCAAGCGGCATGGTTCCAGGTAACGGCCTGCAAGCCATCATGGCCGGGCTCGAAAACCATGGGCGGCTCGACCGGCTTACCCTCGACCGCATCGAACGTGACCGTGACCTGGTTGCCGGAATCGACCCAGTGGCCAAACAAAGTGGTAGCGCCATTCCCGGGATCTTCTGTAACCGTAGCTGTACCATCCCTGCCCAGGCTCAGGTTCATGGACGGACCGGCGAAGTGGGAAAGATAGACGCCGGCGAACCTTGAATGCGCGGTCGTATTATTAGCCAATGCGGCTTGCGAGAACGTCCACACGAGCGCGCAAGCCAACGGGAGATGCAGGAGCGGAACACGGAAAGGTCTCATAGTCCCTGCAGTCTAACCCGAAACCTCCGCGATAAATGCACAGCCTCGCAAGTATCTACGCAGTGATTCCCATTTCAAAACCAAAATAAAATCTATTTAATCAAACAGGAGTTGCCATCCTAACCAGCACGCTGTCCCGGATTTCCAGCGGCGCGCAACCAGCTCTCGCTCCGCTTGGGTTGACATCCGACCCGGAGAGGATAATACTTGGGTCGAATGACGACCCAAGAGAGCAACGACGACCGCATCGCCTTGTTGCAGGGAACGCTGGACCTGCTGATCCTGAAAACCCTGGTGCTGGGGCCCTGCCACGGACAAGGGGTAGCGCGATTGATTCAACGCCAGTCGGAAGAAGTGTTTTTTGTCGACCACGGCTCGCTTTACCTGGCGTTGCAGCGGCTGGAAGACAAAAAATGGATTCGCGCCAAATGGGGCGTGAGCGACAACAACCGCAAGGCGCGCTTCTATTCCTTGACGGCGAAGGGGCGCGAACAGCTGGTAGAAAAGACCGGTGAGTGGCGGCGGCTTTCCCGGGCCATGAATTTGATCCTGGACGCGAGCAAAGGACCTCATCGAGAGGAGGCATAACCATGTTCTGGCGCAAGCGGAGTGCAGAGGATTTCGCCGAGGAAATCAAGGCGCACCTTGAACTCGAAGCCGACGACTTGAAGCAGGAGGGTTTGAGCGAGGACGAAGCGCGGTGGAAGGCACGGCGTGCCTTCGGCAATGTCAGTGTTGCGCAGGAGCGCTTTTACCTCAAAGACCGATGGCTGTGGTGGGATCAACTATGGCGCGACCTTCGCTTTGGTATGCGTTCCCTGCGCCAGAGTCCGGGGTTTGCGCTGACGGCGATACTGACGCTGGCGCTGGGAGTGGGGGCGAACACGGCAGTATTCAGCGTGATGAACGCGGTGCTGTTGCAGTCCTTGCCCATCGCTAATCCGCAGCAGGTCGTGAATCTGCGTACTTCAAACCCGCCGCGGGGAACGGGGACGATCGATAGTCAGGAAACGTTCTCCTATCAGGTGTATGACGCGTTGCGCCGCCAGAACACCGCTTTGAGCGATGTGATTGCGGTCGCGGGATTATCGACCGACAAAGTGAGTGTGCGCATCGACGCGCTGCCAGAGACCGCGGAAGCCGACATGGTGAGTGGGAATTTTTTCAGCGCGCTGGGCGTGAAGCTGGCGCGCGGACGCGGATTCACTCCCCAGGAAGAAACAGACCACGCACAGACGATGGTGATCAGCTACAGCTATTGGACCCGCCGCTTCCATCGCGATCCGGATGTGTTGGGGAAGACAGTGTATGTGAAGGGCGTTCCCTTCACCGTTGTAGGCGTAACCGCAGAAGGTTTTGAGGGCACAGAACCGGGCAACTCCATGGACTTCTGGATCCCGCTGCAGAATCGCGTCGAGCTCAATGTGCTGGGCAATCCCCCGGCAAGAGGCAAACTCTATCAGCAGGACCCGACATGGTGGTGTCTGCGGCTCATGGGGCGGCTGGCTCCCGGAGTAAGCCGGGAGCAGGCAGTCTTGCGTTTGCAGACGGTATTTCAAGCCGCGGCCTATGTTGGGCTGGGTTCACCGACGGCGGGGGAGAAGCCGCCGGTGCTGAGCTTCGCAGATGCTAAAAACTTTCCCGGCTACGACGGAACGTACGGCAAGCCGCTACGCATGTTGATGGCCATGGTTAGCCTGGTGCTGCTGATTGCGCTCACGAATGTCGTGATGCTGCTGATGGCCCGCAATGCCGCCCGGCAACGAGAGTTCTCTTTGCGCCTGGCACTGGGGGCGCGGCGCGGCGAGCTACTGCGCCAGCTCCTCACCGAGAGTCTGCTGTTGGTAACAGCAGCCGGCGCCCTGGCCTCGGGTTTTGCCCAGTTGGCGACACGCACGCTGGCGCAGTGGGCATTCATCGAGTCGAGCCTTGCTCCGGATAAGACAGTGTTGCTGTTCACGCTGGGCGTGTTGGCATTCGCGGCCGTGCTCTTTGGGTTGGCGCCCTTTCGCGTGGCGGTTGCCGGCGGCGCCGAACTGGCGCTGAAGACCTCCGCTGCCACTTCGGGTATGGACGCGGGGAAAACCAAGACCGGCAAAATCATTGTCGCGCTCCAGATGGCGCTGTGCCTGGTATTGCTCGTGGGTGGCGGCTTGCTGCTTCGCACCCTGCGCAACCTCGAGAATATCCCGCTCGGCATGCAGACGGATGGGTTGGTGGTCTTCGGCCTGAATCCGCAGGGCCTCCATCCGGAAGCCAGGCTGGTCTCCTTCTACCAGGAGTTGGAGCGCCGTCTGCGCGTTCTGCCGGGAGTGGAGTCTGTGACGGTGATGCTGTCCCGGCTCGGATCAGGTTGGTCGAATAATAACGGTGTGACCGTTGACGGTAAAACTCCAGATGTGGCCAAGGAAGAGTCGACGGTACGGAGCAACGATATTGGCCCTGACTTCTTTCACACCCTGGGCGTGCCGGTTTTGCTGGGCCGCGAGTTCACAGATGCCGATAACGCAACCTCACCCTATGTTGCCATTGTGAATGAGCTGTTCGCGCAACGGTTTCTGCCCAACCAGAACCCGCTGGGACACCGGGTCAATGGATTTGTGATCGTGGGCGTGGTCAAGAACCACAAATACCGCAGCATGAATGAAGAGCCCATCCCGATGGCCTGGTGGGACTATGCACAAGCACCGGACGAGGGCGGGATGACTGTGGAGATGCGGGTGCGCGGCGATGCGCTGGCCATTCTGCCCGAAGTGCGCAAGGTGGTCGCACAGATGGACCCGGATGCGCCCCTGATTCAGCCGATGTTGCAGCGCAAGCAGTTTGAGCGGACCATCTCGCAGCAGCTGATGTTTGCCCGGCTGGGGGAGTTCTTTGGATTGCTGGCGATTTTGCTGGTGGCCACGGGATTGTACGGAACCCTGGCGTATCGGGTAAACATGCGTACAGCGGAGATTGGCGTGCGCATGGCTGTGGGTGCACGGCGTGAGCAGGTGGTTTGGATGATCCTCAAGGACAGCCTCGTGCTGACGGCCATCGGAGTCGCGGTGGGCATACCGCTGGCGATGCTGGTGGGACGCGCGCTGACGTCATCCTTGTACGGCGTGAAGCCATTGGATGCGGTCAGCTATCTGCTGGCGTTAGCCGGTGTAACCCTGGTTGCCTTGGCGGCGAGTGCGGTGCCGGCGGCCCGCGCGGCCAATGTCGATCCCTTGACCGCGCTACGTACGGAGTAGCGGATCACTGGCTCCAATGGACCCTGTCTGCCGGCAGAAGCACTAACTGCCTTGCGCCCTCCATCGTCTTTGGAAATAGGACTTCAGCATAGTCACCGCGAGCCAGCGGCCGCGTCACCCGAACTGTTGCCAACGCTTCCGTCTGTTTATCCCGCGGAAGCCCTTGCAGAAGGACCGCCAATTGGGTGCCAAAAGGGTAGAAGACCCAATGCTCATTCACCCATATCGACGATAAAAGGCTTACCGAATCATCTTTGAATGTGAGACAGACGAAATTCTCCCTATGGTCGGTACAAGCCTGATTGCCTTGCGATTCCAGCAGTCGCGTTGCGGCTTCCAGATCACGCAGGTTCGAAGCTCCCAAGAGCATGGCATTGCGCTTCGAACCCCCGGCAGGGATACTTTCGAAGAAAAGTCTCATGAGTGGCGCCGTAGCAAAACTCTCCGCGAGATGGGGATAGAGATTGCTTTCTCTGCCGGCTGATCGGTTTTGTCCGCGGTGGCTGGAAGCGGATCGGCGTAGAGTCACCCCAGCGGCGTTGGGGACTACTTGATAGAAGGCATACGAGGATTGCGATGCAAGAAACTCTTCGATCTTTATTTCCATGCCAGGTGAAAGGTCCACGAATCCTTCGGCATTGGCGGAGTAGAGAAACGACTGGACGTCGCTCGCAGGGAGAGGAATCGCCGCCGCGAACGCTCGTTGCAGGGAAAAGACGCTCATCGATGGCGGAAAACAGCCATGTTGCTGCATGAGCGCCAACTTCCCTAGGAACAGCCTCCATTGCTCATCCGTATCGACCGTGCCACCACGGAGATTCCATCCCTGTACACTCAAACTTTTGATCGTCCAGTGATTCGAATCCGCCGGATTACCGGGACGGAGGGAGAAAACGTCGCCCTCGATCAGGCAGCCCGAAGCAGGTTTGGTTTGATGCTTCCCAGGGCTCTGCAGAATGACGTTCGCCGTCTGGAAGTCGCCCTCCACATGGGTCGACGCGAAAGCAGGCACCAGCATGGGATAACCCGCGTTGCCCTCGACGGTGTAGTTGCCCTGGATGGAGAGTTTCCGATGGAGACAGCCAGAAAAACATAGGAACAACGGAAGAAGAGCTGCCGACAATCCATGCCGTCTCAAAATCATCGCCGAGTTCCCTGCTGAGATACTAACCCTGCCATCTAGTAGACACTCTACATGCGTTGGGAGTAGAGTGCCTACATCTATGCGAGCCGAAAGGAAACGACGCATGAATCGGCGGTGGAATCCCTTCGATCGGCGCAAGAATGAGCTGGAGGAGGAGATTCAGGCTCATCTGCAGATGGCAATTGCCGACCGAAAGGATCGCGGGGAATCTGCCCAGGATGCTCGCAGCGGAGCCCTGCGGGAATTAGGAAATCTCGCCTTGGTAAGTGACGTCACGCGCGAGACGTGGGGCTGGCTTTGGCTGGAGCGGCTGGCACGAGACTTGCAGTACGCAGCGCGGCAATTACGCAAGGCGCCGGGCTACGCAATTGCGGCTATCGGGACGCTGGCCCTCGGCCTGGGTGCAACCATCGCCATGTTCACCGTCGTCGATCGCGTGCTGCTGCGCCCACTACCCTACCAGCGCGCACAAGAGTTGGTGGAAATCAAAGAGGCCGGCAGCAAGGGCGTTGTGGGTTGGGGAGCTCCGTTTCTCGATATCGAGCAATGGCAGCAGCGGAACCACAGCCTGCGAGAAATAGCATTCTACGAGCTTGCGAACGGCCTGGGCCATCTTGAGTTTCTAGAGGGCAACAGCGGCGCGACACAAGTGAGTGCTCCGCATATTAGCGGCAACCTGATGCCGATGCTCGGCGTGCATCCTGCACTCGGAAGGGGCTTCAGCGAGGCTCCCAAAAGCGGAGCGGTGCGCGCAGAAGATGAGCACACCGTCCTCTTAAGCGATGCCATCTGGCGCGACGTCTATGGCGCGGACCCCGCCATCCTGGGCAAGGTAGTGAGGCTCAGCGGACAACCGTACACCGTGATTGGTGTGATGCCGCGCGGGTTTTCATTCCCCTTCAATGTCGGTCATCCACTAGTGTGGCGGCCGGTGGTCCTGGGAGACACGGACAAAGTTCGGACCAGGCGCGGGAATCCAAATTACGAGGCCCTGGGAAGATTGCGAGCGGGCGTCAGCCCGAAGATGGCGGAGGCTGAACTGAAAGTCATCCAGGCGGACGTGGCCAAAGGCTACACCGATCCGTATGACCGTGACCAGGTAAAGTCCATCCAGGTGCAGAGGTATGGCGACGCGCTGGTAGATGCTGATTTGCGCAAGTCACTGTTGGCTTTGTTTGGTGCATCGGGCGTGTTGTGGCTGATCTCCTGCGTGAATGTCACTAGCTTGATGCTGGCGCGGGCCGGCGCGCGGCGGCGTGAGATCGCGGTGCGGGGCGCACTGGGAGCAGGCCGGTGGCGCATCGTGCAGCAGTTGTTGATGGAGGGGTTGGTGCTGAGCGGGTGCGCCTCGCTGTTGGGCATCGGCTTGGCCATGCTCACGCTGAAGGGCTTTGAGTACGCACTGAAAACACAGTTTCACCTCTACAGCAGAATGACGCCGAGCCTGCTGGTGATCGGCACTCTCCTCGGCTTAACCTTGGCCAGCGCATTGATCTCTTGCCTGTGGCCTGCGGTGGTGGCCGCACATGCCGCCATCGAACCGGCATTGCGGCAGGGCGGCGCGCAGAGTGGCGGCGCTCAGGGTCAGTACCGAACGCGTTCCCTGCTGGTGGTGCTCCAGATCGCGATGTCACTGACTCTACTGGTTGGCTGCGGTCTGCTGCTGCGCACCATCTATGCTTTGCGCCATGTTCCCCTCGGATTCCGTACCGACCACGTGATGGTGGCCAGTATGAGTATCCCGGCCTACAAGTACGCGGGAGTGGATATTCAGCGAGTTCTCTACCAGCCGCTGCTGGAGCGGGTGCAGCATCTGCCGGGTGTGCAGAGTGCGGCGCTGATGACAGAGGTACCGCTGGGTAAAACCTTCAATATGATCTTTACCTTCGGTCTCGACGGTAAGAGCGCGGCTGACGTGCGCCGGCGCGATATGCGTTCCCAGTTTCGAGCGGTGAGCCCGGACATGCAAAAGGTCTTTGGCTTCCGGATGCTGAAAGGAAGATTTTTCAACCAGGGTGATACGGCGACCTCGCAAGCAGTAGTGGTGGTGAATCGGGCTTTTGCCAAGGAGTATGAAGGCGAGGACGCGGATCCAGCAAAGATCCTGGGCCAGGGGTTACTGAGTTATGACAAGAATCGACGGTCGGCGGTGATTGGCGTGCTTGACGATGAGCATCAGGTATCCGTGGCTGAGCAGTCGCAGCCGGAGATCGAGGTCTGCCTGCCGCAGATCACGCCGGATAGCATGTTCTACCCGGGGGCGGAGAATATGGCGATGGATCTGGCGGTGCGCACAGCGCGCGATCCTGATTCGATTGTGCCCGAGGTGCGCGCCATCATGCGCGCCGCGAGCCCGGAGCTGACGAGCACCAGCTTTACCACCATGGACCAGGTGGTTGAAGACTCGTTTGGCAGCCAACAGCTGGCCGCACGGCTGCTGGAAATATTTGGTGGATCAGCTCTGCTGCTGTGTGTCTCCGGCATCTACGGATTGCTGGCATACCTGGTCACCCAGCGCACACGTGAGCTGGGGGTACGGATTGCCTTAGGGGCGCAGCGCAGCCAGGTGATCTGGCTGATCATGCGGCAGGCGGTCTGGATGCTACTTGCCGGTGGGGTCGCGGGCTTGATGCTCGCTTATCTTTCCAGCCTGGTGCTGCGCACATTTCTCTACGGAGTCAGGCCTCACGATCCATGGACGATGGGGACGGTCACTCTGCTGCTCTTGTGTAGTGGACTGGCGGCCGCCTACTTCCCTGCCCGCAGGGCGGCTCGGGTAGACCCTATAAGGGCCCTGCGGACAGAGTGAGTTATCGGGAGTTACTGCGGCTCGGCGTAAACGCTTTTGACGAAGCCGGCGGCGTTGGTGTTGGGCCAGTCGGGATGCTCTCGCTTGAGCTCGGCGGTAATCTGCTTTCCGGCATCGTCAGCGGAAATGCCCTGCCCCTTAAGCGCCAGTGCACGAGTACGGATCTCCGAGATCAGGCTTCGTTCGGCCGCCACCAGTGAGCCATCGCCGGGAGCACTGTGATCGGGCAGCACATGCGCGGCGTTCAGGGCCTCCACCTTGTCCAGGACCGCCAGCCAGGTCGCGGGTGTTCCGCCGTCGCCAAAGATACCAGGCATGGTCTTGTTCTGCACCACGTCGCCCGAAACCAGGGTGCGGTCCGGTTCGACAAAGGTGAGCTCGTCGCCCTTGGTGTGGGCTCCGCCGAACCACAGCAGGCGCGCCGTAACACCGCCGCCAAGGTCAACGGTCGCTTCCTGGGCGAAGGTCACATCGGGCGGGCGCAATACCACTCCGGCGAGCAGTTCCTTATTCTGCGCCGACCGGCTGCTGAACATGTCGATCATCTCCTGCCCATGCTTTTCCATTTCCTGTTGCTGCACCGCGTCACGGATGAGGATGGTCCCGGCAGGAAAACCGGGCTCACCCGCCGCGTGTTCGGGATGGAAATGCGTGGTGGTGAGAAAGAGCTTGGTGTTATTGGGCGCAAGCTTCGCCACGATGCCGGCGACAGTGGCTCCATTCTTCGGACCCAGGCCGGTATCCACCACCAGGGTAGCGCGGCTACCGACCACGATGGCGACGTTGGGGAAGCCCATGATCGCCCAGACATGGTCGGAAATCTTAGTCGCTTCTTCACCAACCATCGAATGGTTCATCTGGGCTAGTCCCTGGGTGGTGAGGAGTGCAGCCAGGGTCAATACTATGGAGAGTGATTTCATGGTGTCCTCGTCGAACCCTCAGCGCTTGGAGCCTGCAGTGCTCAAACCATGACCAATATATCCCCATCACTCCCTGACCAGCACAACTGACCAAAAGTGCAATGGCTAGTTATCGTGGTCAGATCGTCATCGCGGCAAGCGCCATCTTGAGAACGATGGCCTCAGCCTGGGCGGCTGAGATTCCGTGTTGCGCCGTGGCATCGTAGAACTCGAAAGAGGTGAGAGCTGCAAGGGCGGCGGTAGCCTCGGTGACATCGCTCCCGCTCTTCCACTTCCGGGTGATACGCGCCGCGGCTGCCCGCCGGCGTTCATTGCGGGCATTTATAAGCTCCCCGAAATCAGGGTCGATTGCGCCGATGCCGTGGATTCTTCGGAAGAGCACCTGGTTCGCAGCCCAGAAGGCACAGAACACGCGAACAAACGCTTCCAGCATCGCTCTCGGATCGTTCAGCGACATGACGGAACGCATCTGCTCCAGGCCTCCATGGATCGCCATGCTGTCGAATAGGGCTTCCAAAAGCTGTTGCTTCGTTCCAAACAGATTGTGGATCGTCTGCCGCGTAACCCCGCTGTCGGCCGCTAGCGACGCCATAGAGAACTGTTTGTAGCCCTGCCCTTCGAGTTGAGCTCGCGCAGCCTGCAGCACGGTTCGCCTGGTCTCATCCATTTGCTCCAGCCGCTTACCAAGCTCATAGCCGCGCCTCGGCTCGGTTTTCCCCACCGGTTGTTCTTCAGTCATGCTTCAAATCCAATTCGCTTGACTTATTCGTTTGACATATTGTAAATCTAATTAAGGTGTGAGTCCGATGAAGCCATCCGGCACATTTGCGAATGCTCCTACCGTCGCAGTTCCACGAAGCCTGCCCCGGGTACCCAGGGCTCTACGGGCCGGTTTCTGGATTTGCATCGTTATCGCCGTCGGTGTCGTACTTCGTCGCGTTCTCGCTCTGCGGCGGCCACTGGCCACCAACGCTCCTCCAGACCTGCTGAGGCTCGATGCTTTTTTCAAAACACACGCGGCCCTCACTTACGTGCACATCTTCTCAGCTCTCGTCTTTGTCTGTGTGTTGCCATTTGTCTTCTGGAGCCGAACTCGCTCTTCCACGATGGTGCGCCTCCTTTTCTACACGCTGGGGACGATTGTCGGCTTCTCCGCCTTCGGGATGGTTCTTCACCCTGTTGGAGGCGGGATAGAAGCCGCTGCCGTCATCTTTTATAACGGCCTTTTCCTGGTGTCGTTGGCTGTCAGCTGTTCGGCCTGGAAGATGGGGCAAACAGAAAACAGCCTGCGGTGGACCCTTCGCGCTACAGCCATCTCGCTGGGTATAGCGACGACCCGGCCCGTCATGGGGATCTTTTTTGCGACGTCGCATCTCACGCACTGGACTCCGCAACAGTTCTTCGGCCCGGCCTTTTGGGTCGGCTTCTCGATTAACACCCTGGTTATGGAACTCTGGATTCGGAAACACTCCGTTAACTGAAAGGAGTCTGGAATGAGCACACCTTCCGCCTCTTCGCGCCGAGGGCCGCACCCCGGTATCCTCGCCATCCTTTACACCACACTTTTCTGGATAGGTCTCTTCCCTGTGACCGTCATGTACAAGCAGCCGTATTGGCCCGCGCCATGGGAGCCAGCGTCGACGATCGTGCCTTATTTTCAAGTCTACGGGCAGCGTGTCCTCTTCTGCATCGTGCTGCAACTCGGAGCTCTTATCTGTTTCGGCCTGTACTCAGTCACTGTCGTGAGTCAGCTTCGCCTTCTCGGAGCAAAAGCCGCGGGAACTTACATCGCCATGTTCGGTGGCCTGCTGGTGGTCGCAGATGCATTCGTCGGCACCATGGTGATGTGGACGCTTCTGCACCCGGGAGTCATTGAACATCCTCCCCTTGTGCTCGCACTCTACTATCTCAGTTATGCGCTTGGTGGTCCCGGATTCTCGATTCCCATGGGACTTTTTCTCGCCGGTGTGAGTATCACTGCCGGCTTCATGAAGCTGCTTCCAAAGTGGCTGGTCTTCTTTGGTGTAGTTCTGGCAATCGCAGGCGAGCTGAGCTGGCTGGACCTCGCTTTCGCGAAGCTGCTTTTCCTCATTCCTCTGGTGCGCTTTCCAGGATTCATCTGGCTGATCGCGGCCGGCTTTCTGCTTCCGACAGCCCGGCCGGCTCGTGGAATCAAAGTTTCGCGGGAGACCCATGCGGGAGCGGACGCCCTGCCCGAGCATTCGTAAGCTTGCCTGCATCAACAGCGAATTGCCCGTTGACGAGCAGGTAAACCACCCCGGTTGCCAGAAGCTTGGGTTGTTGGTAGGTCGACCGCGCGCGGATGGTCTTGGGATCAAATACGACCACATCGGCAAAATAGCCGGGCTTGAGAAGGCCACGGTCTTTCAGCTGGAGCGTTTCCGCCGGCAGCGAAGTGCTGGAGCGGATTGCGAAGGGCAGCGTGATCACGTGTTCGTCAAAGACATACTTGCGCAGCTTTTCCGGGAATGTTCCATATTTCCGGGGGTGTCCAGGGCTGCCGTCCGAGCAGGTCATCACCCAGTCCTGGCGCATGAAATTTTTAATGTCGGATTGCTGCATATTGAAGGAGGCAACGTCCGCGCCGCCTTTTTGAATGATGGTCAAGGCTGCTTCAATCGGCGAGACACCGCGCTCCTGCGCGATCTTGGCCAGGGTCTTGCCGACAAACTCTTTGTCCGGTGCGGCTGTCAGGAGCAGAGACTCCGGGCCGCCGCGACGGTCGAGATTTTTCTGCATCTCTGCCATCAGGCGGGGCCTCACCGCTGGATCGCCAATTCGTTGCAACAAGGCGGCTGAGCCCCCGACCTCCGCCCACCGTGGTATCAACGCAGCTTCGACGCTGGTTCCCGACGCATCGTAGGGGTACTGACTCGCCGTCACCTGCACACCGGCAGCCCGGGCCGCATCGATTAATGCGATCACTTGCGTGCTCTGCCCCCACACATCCCGGCCCAGTGCCTTGATGTGGGAAATCATGACCGGCATGTGGGCTTCCCTGCCGATCCTGATGGTTTCGCGCACCGCATTCAGCAGCCCGATGTTGTAGGTGCTTTCGTCCCGCATATGAGTGTCGTAGATACCACCGTCCGCGGCCGCAACCTTGGCCAGAGCAATCACTTCCTCGGTGCTGGAATAGCTGCCCGGCGCATAATACAGGCCGGTGGACATGCCGATCGCCCCTTCCTTCATGCCCCGATCCACCAACGCTTTCATAGAATCCATTTGCGCAGGCGTGGGCTTGGCATCCGACATGCCCATGACGGCGCTGCGCACGGTGCCCTGGCCGATAAACAGGGCGGCGTTGGTGCCGATGCCTTGCTGGGCCCACTTGTGCAGCGCATCGCCAATCTTCAGAGGACTGCTTCCGTCGTTGCCGGTCGCTACCGTCGTGACACCTTGCATCAGATACGCATCGTTGCGGCTGGTCGCCGGGTTGGAGAGGTCGTCAAATGTATGCGTATGGGGATCGATAAATCCCGGCGCGACGATCAGACCGTGGGCATCAATGACGCGTTTGGCCTTTTGCCGCAGGTTTTTTCCGATGAGAACGACTCTATCCCCGCGAATGCCAATATCCAGCTGTTGGGCCGGGGAGCCGGAGCCATCGAGAACAGAGCCGTTGCGAATCACCAGATCGAGGCTCTGCGCCCAGGAAGAGCTGGCCATGAAAAGAACGAGTAGTGCCGACAGGATCCTGGGAATCATCGCCGCCTCCTAAAAGTGTGCAGTGCTTGTGCCCCCAGCAAGCGATTGTACTTGCTGAGGCGGAGAAGGCGGCAGCCCGGAATCACCTTCAAGACTCTAGAAATTCACCTTGACTGCTAGTTGAAGGATACGAGGCGCCACAGCGGAGGTTTGGATGGCTCCGAAGGTGGAGTCGGTTTGTCCCATATCAGGGTCGGAGAATTGTGGAGTATTCAAAAGGTTGAATGCTTCTGCGCGAAACTCAAAGTTCGTTGCTTCACTCGGCCACGGCAAGCCGAACCTCTTGGAAAGGGCTGTATCAACATTGTATTGGCCCGGACCTTGCACGATGCCGGGTCTCGAGTTACCGAATCCAGTAGCTATTCCGTCGTCGCCCACAATCGGGTAGGTACCGCTAAAGCAGCTGGTATTCACGTAATCGTGAATCTTGTTCTTGATGGCGCCCGGCGTGACATATTGAGCGGGCGTGCAGTTCCCGCTCAATTCAGCGAAATCACTTGCGATGCCGAGCACGTTGTTGCCATTGACGCCAGTGGCGGTAAGCAAATGTCCGCTCTGGAGTGTAACTACTCCTGATAGCATCCAGCCGCCAAGGGCATCTTTCATCAGCATGTTCCTCCCCGAGAGGCTGGACATCTGATAGGCTCCGCTGAAGACGAAGCGTTGCGGCCGGATAAAGTTGTCAGGGCCGTAGTTATGAGCAAGATCGAGCTGGTTACCGAGTTCTGAGCCCGCGGTTATGTTATTTACCGCACTTTGCGCAGTGGTAAGGTCTTTGGCCCAGGTATAAGAAGCAAGAAACTGCAGCCCGTTCGCGAAGCGCCGGGTAAGGCTGGCCGCTAACGCGTTATACCAACCCTGGCCGGTGGATTGGATTTGATTATAGGAAGCTGGACCAAACCCAAGCACAGGAAGACGCTGGGTAATATTCGCGATGGTGTTGGTAGTGACTCCGCGAATCGGAGAGGCGGCACTCGCATACATGGCCTGGTCAGGCGAAGTAATGACGATGAGATGCTGGTGCCGGCTGCCGATGTAACCCAACTCGAAGATCGTATTTTTGGCTATCTGCGCCTGCGTGTTCAGACTGTAATGCTGAATCACGGGCGGCCGTATATTCTGCGCAAATGCAGTGCCGCTCTCCAGGGTGGTTGGTGAGTAGGGCAAAAAAGTCGGGAAAGAGGGCGGCGCCGGCTGGAACGGGCTGGCAAAGGACGCGGTGGCGGGCTGCACTTGTACACGCAGCGCTGCCCATGGCTGTTGAAAGATTAACTGGACCGTCGGTTGGCCGGTAAGAGCCTGGTGAAAGACACCGTAGCCGCCCCGGAAAACGACACGATCCGTGCCCGGCAACTGCCACGAAAACCCTATGCGGGGATTGATAGTGTTTTGCCCATCTCCACTATAGGCAAGCTTGCTACCGTGAAGAACCGTAACCCCTGGTGGAGGAGTTCCAGGGTAATTACCCGCGACTTCAAACCCCTGCAGCGTGCCGCCGGCAGGAGGATTGGGATCTAATGCGGAAAAGTTGGTGTTGGCGTTTCGGCCACTCACCTCCTCCATGCCTCCCAATCGTTCAAAGCGGAACCCGGCATTCAGTACAAGCCGGCGCGTAAGCTGGATGTCATCCTGCAGGTAGAAATTATAGTTGTAGATATCGAAATTGCGATCGAGCACGCCGGGCACGTCCAAATTCTCGAAGACGTTGCTATAGGGCGTGCCATTGCCTCCGCTTGCGGCCGAGCCGGCGGGCCGGCCGAGCAGGAAGTCGGCGAAGCTTAAAAATTGGATTCCCCCGTAGAAGCGATATTTGTCATACGCTACCTGGTCAAGGTCTATCCCTCCTCCAAAGCGCAGAGAATGCCGTCCCTTGAGGAAGGAGAGATTGTCCACGATGGAATACTGGTTTTGTACGTTGATGTTTTCCTGCCCGTTGCCTCCTAGACCAAAGGCGCCAACGACTGCTAACTGAGGCAGCACGTTGTCGTCTATGTCCGGGCCCTCGGGAGCGTTGACGCCCAGGTCAGACCAGGCAAAGGGTGTGGACTGCTCCGTGGCGGCGACGATACGGTTATAGCCAATGGCCGCCTGGTTCAGCAGCCGTGGGCTGAATGCGTAGGAGTTGGTGAGGGTGAAATTACGGAAGTGATTTGGGTTGTTGGTGGCAAAGCCCGGAACTGCACCCCCGCCTAAGCCTGCCGGATTAAGAGTGAGCGTCGAATGGCTGTCCACAAAGAAAAATCGCTCTTGCCATGTGCTCCTGGCGGACTGATCCCAATCCGCATTGGCCATGTATTGATCTTCGTTGAAGGGGCAGGTCTGGCTGAGCACGACCGTGCCCGCGGCGGCGGGATTTGCCGCTCCGCTGTTGATCGCTTGCGCATTCGGCACCATGTACTGACCGTTCGGCAACTTGAAATTTAGAGTGGCAAGCGCTTGCGGGCTGATATTCGAGCCATCGGCGTTGATTACGTTCGCGCCTCCGCCGGTTCCCGCATATCCGGCTTGTCCTGAAAGCAGCGCACCGATGCCGGCCGCAGTGCGGTTGTTCGCTGTAAGCGCCGGTTCGCTGAAGCTGCTCAGGCAGGTGTTTGAATATCCGTTGGCCTGCCGGGTTCCCTGGTAGGCGGTAAAGAACGTAACCTTATTTCTTACAATTGGGCCGCCAAAGGTAAAACCAAACTGGTTCTGTTGCAGAACAGGCCGTGGACCGTTGACCTGGTTGAGGAAGAAGTCGTTGGCGTTCATCGCGGTGTTGCGGAAGAATTCGAAGCCGCTGCCATGAAACTGATTGCTGCCGCCCTTGGTGACCACGTTTACGTTGGCCCCCGAATTATGACCGTAGGAGGCGTCGTAGGCGACGGTCTGCACGTTGAATTCCTGAATGGCGTCGGGATTGGGAATGGGGTTGCCGCCGCTGAAGGTCCCGCTTCCCTGAACGTCGTTCACCTCAACACCGTTCATCTCAAAGTTGTTGTCCTGGATGGAGCTGCCGGCGGCGGAGAGTGACTGCTGGCTGTCGCCGCGGCCAAGGGTGGCCGCATTCGTCACCTCGCTGTTCACTCCGGGCGAGAGCGCGATCACTTGCACAAAATTCCGCGTAACCAGGGGGAGGCTCTGCAACTGGTCGCCGCTGGTCACGCCCCCGAGGCTGCTTGTCTGTGTCTGCGGTTCCAGGTTGGCGGCGCTGACCTGGACCGTTTGGCTGGCGCTTCCCACGGCGAGCACGATGTCCAGCGCCTCGGTTTGCGAAACGTTCACCACTTCATGGGTGTAGTTCGCGTCTCTGAAGCCGGACTTTGAAACCGTGAGGTCGTAGATGCCGGGCTGAAGCAGAGCCGCGGTGTAATGTCCGCCCGAGCTGCTTTTGATGAGGTGCGTTTCGCCGGTAGCCGTGTTCGTAATTCTTATATCCGCGTTGCCAATTAACGCGCCGCTCTGGTCGGTGACTACGCCCGCGATGGCGCCCGTGCCCGCACTCTGAGCCAACGCGAAGCCGGCGGTGAAGACAAGAAATTGAGCGATCAAGAGGAAACGGAAACACTTCAAGGGAACACCTCCTCGAATTGTGCATGAGCAAGATTTACCAGGGTGGGTCGTACTTGCTGTTGAGGCGTACGCTGACGTTTGGGCTGCTTCCGGCTGCTCGACTGTCGAAAATAATCTTTCGCGTCTAGCTTTCTTGCCTATCGGAACAAATGCAGCGATCGGTTCATCCGTTCCACTGCAACGTAACATAGGCGGTTTGGCCAGGTCAAGACTTCCCGCTGGCACAATTTGTATCGGATCAATAGACTGTTCAGAAATGAACAGAAGAGCAAAAGCTCATGTCTCACTCGTGGAGAGGCAATCGACTCCCAAGCAGCCTGCCAAGAACCATCGGCAAATTCAAGCCAACATCTCAAACAAGATTGCGAAACTCACTGCGAGCCGGCAGGCTATCATTCGTCCTGTCCTCGAAAGTCCGCGCGAATTTGTTCTTCTGAATGTGCGCGATTTGGCGCGCAAGCTGAATACTGGCCCCACGACCTTTCTGCGGATTTTGCAGACGCTGGAATTTGAGGGTTACAAGGACTTTCAACGTTACCTGCACGAGATTTGCGTATCCAGCGCTACCCTGCTGGACACTTTCTCCCATCCGTATCCGCCAGTGAAGATGCCAGCCTTTCTCAGGGGAGCGGCTGATCAGATCGAGAATAATCTGCTGACTTTGCACCGCACTCTCGACATCGACCTGGTGCTCAAATTGGCTAAGCGCATGTCTGAGGCAAGACGCATTCTCTTGCTCGGAGGCGACATCGCGCTGACGTTGATCACTTATATGGAGTATCACTTGACCATGGTCGGACTACCGGTCTTTGCGGCTGGAGCTCCGGGGCGGGCCACGCATCTCGCCCGGTCCATGACGAAGCAGGATGTGGTTATCGGCATCACCTTTCATCGCGGCCTGCGCATGACAATCGACGGATTGGAGAAGGCTAAAAGCAACGGCTCCTACTGCGTGGCTGTAACCGACTCCTTACTTTCTCCGCTGATCCGCTTTGCTCACGACTTCTTCATCGTGCCTGTGCAGAGCCATTCCTTTGCATCAAGCTACGTGGCCCCCATCGCGTTGATCGATTCCCTCACCGCTGCTGTCGCCAACCTTAACGGGAATCAGATTCTCGCCCGGCTGAAGGAAGCCGACGAAGAGCAGCGCCACGGATACCGCTGGTACCACGTTGAATCCTAAACCGTTTTTGGAAAGCTCTGGAGAGCATCGGCCAACAACCATCCTCGGGGTCCTTCGACTGCGCGCCAGAAACCCTCTGTTAAGCGATAGATCTGCGAGGCGCTTCGCTCAGGATGACGGCCTTGTGGGAGGTTTAGAGTTTTAAACAACAGTCTGGTTGAGTGTTCCAAAACCACAAAAGTCAATAAGTCACAATCTGCCGGGATGACAATTCATTTACCCGACTAACGAATTCTCTGCGACAAGCCACCAGAAGCCCGAGCAAATTCTTGACAGGACCCGCCATTAGCATCACAATGTAATTATAATCATGCTGGGCGAATTCGAGTACCTGATGATCACCGCGGCGGCCGGACTTGGAGACAAGGCGTATGGAGCTGCCATTCGGGAAGAGATTGAGCGTACTACGGGGCGCAAGTGCTCCATCGGTGCTCTCTATACGACGATTGAGCGGCTGGAACAGAAGGGCCTGCTCACCACCTGGATGGGCGAGGCAACGGCGGAACGAGGCGGCCGCGCCAAACGCATGGTTCGCGTGACCCCTAAAGGCGTGAAGGCGGCGAGGAACTTCTACGATGTCGTGATTCGGGTAAGCCGCGGCGCGTCTTGGGTGGCGAACCGGACTGAGAGCACCTCATGACAGCTATCGGCTGGTCTTTCGTGGAGTTTGCCGCCCGGCTGCTGGAACGTGGCGAACGCGAGGCCGTGCTGGGCGATTTGCTGGAAGCCGGCGAGAGTGGACTGCAGGGAGTGCTGGATGTGTTTGGTCTGGCGGTCCGGCGGCAGTTGGCGCTGTGGAAGGACTGGCGGCCGTGGCTGGCGTCGTTCGGTATGGCGTTGCCCGGCAGCCTGCTGCTGATGGGATTCTCCCTTTCTGTCAGCCAGACCTATCAACGGATCATCCATCCAACCATTTTCAAGGCGACCGGGCTTGGGGTGGGTCCAGGTTTTACGTTGTTCTTGTGCAATGTCCTCCTCTTGATCGGCTGGTCCTGGACCGGTGGATTTGTCATGGGATCGATCTCGCGGCGAACCGTTCGGGTAAGCGCCATCCTATCTTTTCTGCCCTGCGTGTTTTGCCTGGCAAGGTTCCGCGTGGAGTCGGTGTCGCGGTTTTGTCTGCTTCTCTTTTTGCTCCCTGCGATTTGGGGAGTTTGCCAAGGCCTGCAAATTGCCCAGATCAAAATGCGATCGGCACTTATCCTGGCGGCGGCCATCACCTTACTTACGATTCCCACCTGGGGTAACAAAGGCTCATGGATTCCTAATTGGGCTTTGAGTTGGCCGGCATGGTACCTGGTGGCGACGGCGTGGAGGAGCGAGGCCAGGAAGGAGCGGGAGAGATGGCGAACCAACTAGCTTTGTCCGTGAATGGAAATCAGCATTCCGTGTCCGCTTCCCCGGACACGCCCTTGCTCTACGTGCTGCGCAATGAATTGAAATTATCCGGCCCGCGGATGGGCTGCGGGATGGCACAGTGTGGCGCGTGTGCCGTCCTGGTTGATGGAGCAGAGGTGCGCTCATGTATCACTCCCCTTTCCTCCGCCGTTGGTAAGCGGGTAACGACGATCGAGGGACTGGCTCAGGTTTGGGCACAGAAGAAGGGACTGCGTGAAAGCGATGCAGGTTTACATCCCGTGCAACAGGCATGGATTGACGAGCAAGTGCCGCAGTGCGGCTATTGCCAGAGCGGAATGATCATCGCTGCCGTGGAGTTGCTGGATAAGAATCCCAATCCTACCGTGGTGCAGATCAAAGATGCTTTTAGCAATAAGCCGCCTTCTCCTCATCTGTGCCGCTGCGGTACGTATGCGGCGATCATCGATGCTGTGCAGTTGGCTGCTAAAACCATGAGTGCCTGAAAGAGTGGACGCCATGCTGTTGAATACTGATGACTGCGGCAGCGGAAAGCAACAAGGCTTCATGCCGGGGGAAAGAAACCGCAGGTCCCTCCACTACGCTCCCCCGGATTTCCTGTCGAACTTAGTGGCGTTGGCGAAGGTCATGCGGCTTTCTCTACGGAAAGCCGCACACGCGGTCGTTGGTTAGTGCCGCGAAGCAGGAAATCCGGGTACGCTCCGGTCGGGATGACAATTTTGTTGTGGGAATTGGCCTTGGCCCCGGTTAATTCGGCTTCCGCCGCTGAGGGATATCCCCTGCGAGCTTTTCCGCAACCTTCTTGAGGGTATGCGTCATGCTGATGAAGACTGATCACTCCACCGACTCCAGCGTTACCCCGAAGCTTACGCGGCGCGGATTCGTTAAGATGGGCGGCGCTCTCATGGTGTCGTTTACGTTTCCCGGGGTCTCCTCGATCGGCGCGGAAGTACAGCCTGCAATTAGCCGCCTTACGTCGTGGCTTGAGATCAGGCACGACAATACCATTCTTGTGCGCACCGGCCGTACCGAGATCGGCACCGGTATGAGCGCCTATTATGCGCAAGTCATTGCCGAAGAATTGAACGTCCAACCAGAATCGATCACGCTCCTTATGGGCGACACGGACAAAACGCCGGACGGTGGATACTCCGCCGGCTTCCTTAGCGGAGCAGCTAACCTGCGCAAAGTGGGCGCCTATACTTACCAGGCGCTGCTAGGCCTTGCTGCAGACAAACTCCGCGTCCCCCTCGCTTCTCTCACCGTCGCGGATGGCATTGTCTCTGGCGGCGGAAAGAGCATCCGCTACGGAGAACTCGTTCAAGACCAGCAGCTGGACCTGAAGATTCCAGTCTCCGGGCCGCCAGCAAAAGTCGACCCCGCGGAGTGGAATGGCTTGGCAGGATTGGACGGTCTGACAGTGTTGGGAGATCCGCCCACGAAGCCAGTGAGCCAGTACAAAGTCGTGGGCAAGTCTCACCCCATGCCGGGCATTCCCGCCAAAGTCAGGGGTAAGACGCAATGGAGTTGCGATGTCACTTTGCCCGGGATACTTCACGCGCGCATGGTGCGCCCCGCAACGCTGGGCTCCTCGTTGATCACCGTGGGCGCGCTGGACAAGACGCGCTTCCCCAACGCACAGGTGATCACTAAACAGAATCTGGTTGCCGTGCTCTCCCCCGATGAATGGGAGGCGGTGAGCGCCGCCCGATCGGTCGCCTCCGGTACCAAGTGGAGCGAATGGTCTGGTCTGCCGGGCAGCGAGAATCTGACCCAAACGCTGCGCGGCTACAAGTGGGGTGCGCCCTCGGAAAGCAAAGGGAATGCAGCCGGCGTCCATGCGGCTCTGGCGCAGGGAGCCAAGACTATCTCGGCAACCTATGAACAGCCTTACATCAAACATGCTCCCATCGGTCCCTTCGTCGCGGTGGCCGACGTGCGCCCTGATGGCACGGCCACGGTGTGGACCCATTCTGCGAATTCACAAGGCCTGCGGGCGCAAATTGCAAATACTTTGAGCACACCGATCGAAAAAGTAGTCGTCCGCTGGCTAGACCATGCCGGCCAGTTCGGACGCACAACCTTCGGAGGCGACGGCGCTGAGGGCGATGCCGCCATCCTTTCGCAGTTGAGCGGAAGACCTGTGCGTGTGCAGTGGACCTTGCAGGAGGACCTGGCATGGTCGGCATCCTCGCCCGGTTGGGTGGAGGATATCAGCTGCAGCCTCGACGACCATGGCTGCGTAAGCGCCCTGCGCAGCACCTTCTACTCTCTGCAAACGAATGACGCGCGGATTGTCGGCGCTCTTCTCGCCGGTATGCCTTGCAGCCAGCCCAAGCCAGGCTATTGGATCGCTACCGAGTGGCCATACGACAAGATTCAAAATCGACAGGAAGAAGTGTATGGGATGCCGAACCTGGGAGCGGATGCACACACAGCCGGATTGCGCGGCGTCATCATGCGCACCCCCGGACAGCGGCAGCAGAACTTCGCGCTCGAATCGTTTATCAACGAGGCAGCCTCGTGCGCCGGCATCGATCCCATCCAGTTCCGCCTGCTGCACACCACCGACCCGCGGCTCATCGACATCATCCATGCCACGGCCAAGGCAGCCGCATGGGAACCACGCCCTTCGCCACACCCGGGCGCACGCAGTACCGGAAGCGAACCCGTTACCGGCCGCGGAGTAGGCATTATGGTCCGCCAGAACTCGTACTGGATGGGGATCGCCGAGGTGGCGGTGACTCCGGAAACGGGCGCGGTCCAGGTGACCAAGTTCACTATCGGTGTTGACTGCGGAAAAATCATCAACCCCCGACAACTGGAACGCTGCATGAAGAGCGGCGTGGTTATGGGTGTCAGTGAAGCACTCAAAGAAGAGGTTACCTTCGACAAGGGAAAAATCACCAGCACCAGTTGGAGCCGTTACAAGATCCTGACCATGGCAGAGATGCCCGAGATCAAGGCGGTGCAGATTTCGCGCGACGACAAAGGATTCGGCGGCGGCTCAGAGGCCGCCAATGCCATCTGTACGCCGGCGGTCGCCGCTGCCTTCTTCGATGCCACCGGAATTCACGCGCGCAGAATCCCGCTAACCCCTGCGTACGTGACCACGCTGCTCAAAGGTTAACTTGCCGAATGCGTTGAAGAGGACGCGGGAAAACGGAACCGTGTCGGTTGCGTTTATGCTGGTGGACTGCCTTGCCGGCCCGCGCCCTGCCTGCCCACTGCGCCGCCTGCACAGAACCTATGGCCGCCCTACGCAGCGAGTGACGGCTCTGTTCATGGATGCCTGAGGAATCTCAAATAGAAAGCTGCAAACACCAAGACAATGCCAATATTTACTATCAGCCGTCCCCAGATGAGATTTCTGAAGAATGCGAAATCTACACCGACTATGACGGCTGCCATCGCCACCCCGTAAAGCACGAGAGCTACCGGTCTGCCCATTTCAGCGGGATTCGCCATTTTGAGTTCTCCATAACATGATCTGCCATCCCAGCCGATTCCGCGGGGACCATCTTGCCGATAAGCAAGCAGCGAGTACGTCAGCTGGAAAATGGACGTGCATAGCATGGAAAAGTCTCGTCCGGACGGAGTTTCGGGGGGCGGGTCCCGGGAACAGAATGGATCTCCTGTCCCTACATCTGCTTAGGGCCGTTTCTGTCTGTCCTGGTTTTGTTCAGTTATTTATAAAATTCGATATTTTTGGGTCCTTTTTCGCATTGGCAGCTCAGCGGGGGCGGACGAAGGGGTTAAGTGGGTTCTTTTTTATGGAGAAAGGAACTCCCAGATCTGGAACGGAATTGAACAGGGGGACATAAGGTGTGGACCGGCTGGGGCCAGGAGAAACAGCAGGTCCCTCCACTTCGCTTCCACGGCTCGCCGGGACAGGTCGCTCCGGTCCCACGGCAAGCCGGGACAGGCGGGATGACAATTCTGTTGGGTCCGGAGGCGCGTCTGCCACCGAGCCGGAAGCGGGCTCCCACGGCTGGCCGGGACTGGCGGGCTCGTCTTCTTGCTGGCCGGGGGCACTGCTTGGCCGCGAGTCATTCGTTGTGGTCTGCTGCCGGCGAAGCCATTCGGCGGTATAGATCTGCGCGTTGGGGGCGGATTTCTTCTCCGAAGAGATGGCGCGACGGTCAGGGATGAAGTTTTGCATGGCCACGATTATGGAGAGGGCCTTGACCTGGCCGGTAACGCTGCCTCGGGTCATTTCGGGGCCGAGGTTGGCTATTTCCCAGAGGCGGTTCAGTACTTGTTCGCGGTCCGGGCTCAGGCGGCGCAGTCCGTCGGCCTCTTGCTGGACGAACTGTTGCTGCACGGCGGCACGATGCTCGAGCATGTAGGAGCGGACACAGGGCTTGGATTTGATGTAGGCGGCAGAGTCGGGGTTGAGGCCGACAGCTTCGGCGGCATGACGGTCGGTCATAGCGCCAGAGAGGACCAGGCGGGCAAAGGCTGTTTCCTGATCGGTGATAGGGTCGATGACTTCATTTTCGGGCATAGGTGGCTCCTGGAGGTTTGAGACTGCAATTTGAGAGAAGCTACGGGTAGAGGTTTCTAGGCGCGGCTAAAGCCCGCTAAGTGTCTCGGATGGATCGACAGTCAGAGGGAAAAAGCAGCGGAATCCCACATCTCGCGAAAAACGAGCGAGATACCCGGATTTCCTGTACGCGGCGCCAACCAACGGCCACGTGTGCGGCTTTCATTGAGGAAAGCCGCATGGAGTTCACCGACACCAACAAGCTTCACAGGAAATCCGGGGGTATGGGGCACCCGTCCTTGATGAGGGAACGAGAGCGCCGGGGCGGGATGCTTGGATTGCTTATTTTGTGACAGGGATCGGGTGTGACACCGGACAGCGGTAAAACTGTCCTTCGCTCGGGCTTAGTCCGAAAACTAACGGAAACTGCCGGTCAGGTGGCGTCCGCCGAGAAGCTGCTCCTGCCGAAATCGTCTGCTGACAGGATATAACGCCCCGGAAGCGGATTTGGCCGCCGAGGCCCTTTTCTTGAATCGACGGTTATCGTTTCGGTGGTTACTTTTGGCGCTGCCCTCCTTACTTGACCAGCTCTTGTGCGAATGCCTCGATCGTCGTCGGCCCGTGGAACCTCTCGGCTCCCGGATTACCGAAGTGAATCCAGCCGGAGTTGAAGCTCTTCACCATCTCGATGTAGAGCCCTGTCCGGTCGCCCGGCATGCCGATTGATTGCAGAACGCTCTGCCAGGCTGCCTCCGGCAACTGCACGGCCTTCACATCGCGGCCCAGCGCCCTGCCGAGGGCGGCCGCCGTTTGGTGCAAATCGGTTCCACCCTCGGGTCCGTCCACCTCCAACACGCGCTCGCCCGTCCAGCTTTCCTGCAGGACGTTGGCGCCCGCCAAGCCGATGTCTCGCGTGGCTACGAGGGGAAATTTGCGATCGAGCGGCGCATAGAAGAAGGGCATTTCACCCGTTGCACGTATGTGGTCCAACGCTCCCAGCCAGTTCTCCATGAAACTGCCCGCGCGCAGATAGGCTACAGGAATCGGCAGCGTGCGGGTTGCCTGCTCCAGCAGGTGCGTCGACGTGATCAGCCCCAACCCGCTCGGTTGCTCGGAACCGATGGACGAAAGAAACACGGCCTTGCCGGGTTTCGCCTGCGCAAGCGCCTCGCGGATCGCCGCGATCGTGCGCTTCTGGTCCGGCAGGCCGGGAGCGGGCGCAAAGTCCGGTGGAATCATCGCGAAGACACCCTCGGCTCCGGCAAACGCCTTTGCCAGCCCGTTGGCATCGTCATACGCCGATTGCACCAGCTCCACACCGCGATCAGCCCAGGCTTTCGCCTTTGCCGGATTGCGCACCACGCCGCGCACCGTTTTGCCCGCGGCGAGCAAATTCTCTGCCACTGCACCGCCCACTTTGCCGGTAATTCCCATTACTGTGAACATGCCTGTTTTCCTCCTATGCAAGTAGATACTTATATTGCGGCGAGGATGCAAGTTTTTGCTTGTATCTGTGCCTTCTGCGAGAATCGTCCTGTGGCCGTCTTCGATCCTAACCGCAAGCGTACCGCGCGAGGGGAGCAGCGCCGGCAGAATCTGCTCCGCGCCGCAGCCGCGGTCTTCGGACGCCTTGGCTACCACGAGACCACCACAAACGCGATCGCCCGGGAAGCGGGCGTGTCCCCGGCCACCCTCTACCAGTTTTTCCCCAATAAGGAAGCCATCGCCAGCGCGCTCGCCTCGATGTACGCACGCGAAATGGCTGAAGCGGAACGGGCGATTGACGCCGAAGGCGCCTTGAGCTTCACAGAGGCCATCCAAGAGCTGATTGATGTCTGCATGCGTTTCAACCGGACGCGGCCCGAGTTCCACACGCTCGTGGTCGACGCCCCGCTCTCAACGGACGCGCGCGAAGACAAGCGGGTACTTGGGCAGGCTTTCGTCGACTTCATTGCGGCGCGCCTCCGGCGTGAGCTACCCACGCTCTCGCGCTCCGAAGCGGCCCATCACGGTCAGGTCGCCCTTATGATCTTCCGAGGAATCCTCGACGAGCTCACCACCGCTCCGCCTCGCACGCGTCCGCGCCTGCAGCAGGCTATGCGCGATGCCATTCTCCGCTACCTGGAGCCGGTAATCACACAAAGGAAAACGGCTCCGCCCAAGGGAGCCGCTCGCAGGAGGGGTAAAGCAGGCACAGCCTGAACTGCGTGATTCACGCGAGTAGAGGAAATCGCGGAGATCGGGCTGTCCCCCAACTCCACACTTGTCCAAATGCTTTCGGGGAGCTACTGTTTTACGTTTATCAGCAACGAAGCTTCATGGCGAGCGAAGGAAACCGCAGGTCCCTCCACTACGCTCCCCCGGATTTCCTGTTGAAAGTGGTGGCGTTGGCGAATTTCATGCGGCTTTCCCCTACGGAAAGCCGCATAGGTGGTTGTTGATGAGTGCCGCGTGGTAGGAAATCCGGGTACGCTCGGGTCGGAGGCTGTGACTTTTTTGATTTCTTTCATAATTTTGGCGGCTGGAAAGCTATGAAGAGCAGCGGCTGGAAAGCATCGTTGGGGTCCTTCGACTGCGCGCCATAAACCCTCTGTTAAGAGATAGATCTGCGAGGCGCTTCGCTCAGGATGACGCCTTTGTGGGAAGGTTTGAAAAATCCTCTGGTTGGGTGTGTCAAAACCACAAAGATCAAAGTCACAACCTCTCAGGATGACGGCCCTGTGGGAGGTTTGAAAACACTTCTGGTTGGGCGTGACAGAAACGGGGAAAATCAAAAAAGTCACAACCGGGATGACAATTTTGTTGTGGGAATTGGCCTTGGGCCCGGTCAACGGAACTAGCATCCGGTGGCACAACAAAATTGTCATCCCGACCGGAGCGCAGCGTAGTGGAACGACGGTTTCTTGTCCAACTCTTTCGAGCCTCAGTTCGGCAGCTCATTGAACCCGCGCCCGCTCAGGATCATTGGCACGCACTTTTCCACCCGCGCTGCTCTGGTTTTTGCCTGCTTCGCAGAGGTGACGTGGAAAATGTATGACTTCCTCCGGCCTGGTGTGAGCATTGCGAATGCCGACCTGAGAATTGCGTTGTCATCCAGCCTCCTCTGCAACTCCTCAGGGATTGGATACTCTGAAGGTTTCTTTAGGACTATCTTCGTCCCGGACTCCTCCAATTCGATGGCTTCGTAGAGGTAGTCCTTCAGGGTCGATCGTACGGCCGCAATCTCCCGAAGCGAGGTGAATTTAATCCATCGCCCGGCCTGCGTATGCTCTCCAATCCTTTCGAGGAGATGCTTCGGATCTTTGAGCAGCGCGCCCTTGCAGAACGAGAACGCGCACGACTCCTTGAGCGGGATCACGATCGCCACGTTTTTCTTCAGAAAGGTGAAGCACGGTTTGCCCCACTTGAGTTCTTCGGTCAGATCGCAGTCGAGCGCGATCTGGCGTAGCTTATCTGTCTCCTTCTGCCACTTCTTCGCATAGGGAACTTTCATCGTTCCAGGCCCTCTTCCAAGATCGCTGAATTCATTCAATTCTGCCAGAAAATCCCAAAGAATTCGTGGACGGGGCTGGCACTTTGAAGAATTCGTGGCCACTAAACCTGGTGTGCCAATACAGCCATTCGAAAACGGCGATTTATACTCTGATGGCCGAGATTCTCAAGATCAACCCGCCAAGACGGACTCCGCTGTTGCGCCGCTTTGCTCGATCTTGATAGACCCTCCGGCGAGTTGTGCCGTACCGAGGTCGCAGCCATGAAAGTGAACACCGAACTGGCGGCAGTCCGAATCGCAAAGCGGACAGGTAGCTGTGCATACGCGCTCCCCGTGCTCATCATCATTGTGCTCGGCAGCGCAGCTAGCCGGGCACAATCCGTGTCTGTTGAGGATGCCCGGTGCCGGGCCCTGGCAACGACGGACTTCTCCACCGTCCCCGGGGCTCCCACCCAAATCTCGCAAGCCACTCTGGCGAAGGATGTCCAGGGACTCACGGGCAAAGCGCAGGTGAGCGAAGACCTGGTAAAAGCGATTGGCCAGGTTCAGCCCACGTGCCGCGTTTCCGGCTACGTCGCACCCAATGCCGCCTTTGTCCTTCTGCTGCCGGTATCGCAGTGGAACGGCAAGCTGCTGCATGTTGGCTGCGGGGGCTGGTGTGGCACCACAGACTATGTGCCTGGGTCGTGCGCACGGCACCCCGGCTATGCCTGTGTCGGCACAGATATGGGCCACACGGGCGGGGGCGGTCTATGGTCGCGTAACAATCTTCAGGGCCAAACCGATTTTGAGTATCGCGCCACACATGTCGTAACCCTTGCCGCGAAGGCGATCGTGCAACGTTTTTACTCGACCGCACCCAGCAAGTCTTACTTCATGGGATGTTCTACAGGCGGCTATCAGGCCATGATCGAAGCGCAACGCTTTCCCTGGGACTTTGACGGCATCATTGCCGGCGCCCCTGATATGGATGAGAGTGATCTGGCGGTGCGCGGCCTCTGGGCCAAACGGAGTTTTCTGGGTGACGATGGAAAACCCGTTCTGAACGATGCCGACATTCAACTGGTGCACAATGCCGTGCTTGCCGAATGCGATATGGATGACGGCGTCAAAGACGGCATCGTCAGCGCGCCGCAGCAGTGCAAGTTCGATCCGTCGGAACTGCAGTGCAAGGCCGGTAAACAAGCCGATTGCTTGAGCGCGCGTCAGGTGCAGGCGGTCAAGGATATCTACAGCCGGCCCCATGATTCGAAAGGCCACCCTATCTCGCCGCGAGGTATCTTTCCCGGCGCCGAGCTGCAATGGAAGGGTGCGTTCTCCAATACCTGGGGCGACGAATTCTTCAAAGATACGGGCCTCCTCTCCACAGCGGGAAAGGAGTGGAATTACACCGACTTCGATTTCGACAGCGACTACAAGCGCAGCGGGATTGGTGAGCTCTATGCGGATACCGACCCTGATCTGCGCAGGTTTAGAGACGCCGGCGGAAAACTGCTCAGCTACCAGGGCGAGACCGATATGACGGAGATGCCCGGCGCCGCTTTTGACTACTACGAAACCGTGGAAAAGACGATGGGCGGCCCGAAGGCCACGCAGGATTTCTACCGGCTATTCGCGATTCCCGGCATGAATCATTGCGGCGGCGGCGAAGGAGTATCTACCTTCGACTATCTGAGCTATCTGGAAGCGTGGGTAGAACGTGGGCAGGCGCCCGATGTCATGATCGGGACGCATCTCCCTGGCCCTTCCCGGGCACCGCTCAACCCGGCCACTTCGGCTACCTTCACCAGGCCGGTCTATCCCTATCCGCTACATGCCAAGTACAAAGGTACGGGCGATCCCAACGACGCGGCGAATTTTGTGCCTGTGGAATGATGTTTCCTGTGGAAACCGACAGGGGAAACTGCACCTATCGGTACAGTCATACTTCCGTGTCATGGCGGTTTGTCTCTAACCCCTAGCTACCCTTGCGAGACGGGGACTGCTGACGTGATTGCACAAATGCGCGCAGCACATTGTTCATCAAGGTCTGATATCCCCTGCCGTTGGCTTTGAACCATTCCAGCACGTCGTGGTCGATGCGGATATTAATATGGTCCTTAGGCGCAGGAATTCCCTTAATCGCCTTCGTCCAGTCGGGTTCGGCCTCAACTTCATCAACGTCGGCCCGGATAGATGCCTCAAGTCTCTTGCCGGTCATCGCCTTGGCTTTGCGCCAGTTGGTACGATCTTCGCCACGTTCCATCCTGGCCTTGATCTCTCTAACCGTAGAGCGCACGGTATCGCTCTTCTTCGGCATGTCTCGCTCTCCTTGCTGTGATAATTCGTATGGTTCCATCCCGCCACGTCCATATGACGGTGAACAACTTACCTTCCATGGGACCAATGCTCAGGAAACGTTCCTCTTCGCCGCGTGGCGTCGGTACCGTAAGCAGGGAACGGCCATCGAAGAAGCTGTAGGCCACTCGAAGAAAGTCAATTCCTCTCTCGGCCAGCACCCATTCGCGCTTGGATTCATCCCAGCTAAAATCCACAGCACATCATACCCACAATTGTACCCACGATCAAGCCCCGCGATAAAGGCGGCCGCAGCCGAGTTGATCGCGGGTACACTTGGCCCGTTGCTTGGGCTGATGCCCGGCGTCTGCGCATTGGTCGATCTCGCCCGAGAACGTCATTGGCGATGAGAAATGGGGATTTACTTTAGGATCATTTCCGTCAGGCCACGAATTTTCGTCAGGCCACGAATTTTCGTCAGGCCACGAATTTTCGATGCTTGCCTTTAGGGTATTTCCGTCTTTATTCCTTTATTCCGCTTTATTGTCCCGCTTTATTGTCCATTTTCTCTGTCTCACCGGAGGGGGCCACTCCAGCAACGTGATGGTCACCATGAACGATCTTGCCCATGTGCACCTCTCGGTCCAGCAATTCGGAGAGAACGAGAGCCTCGAATGCCGACAATAACTTGTCGTCCCGGGTGAGCTTGTTGGCGGAGATGAATCGCGTCGGAACGAGCTGTGCGGATCTGCCCATAATGCCGCTTGAAATTCATTCCACGGCGTGAAACGTACACTCGAGCTTATCCGTGTGCATCGTGCTTTCGGTGGCTAGTTGCCACGTCCCAGAGGTCAGGCCTGCTTTATTAATCTGGCCCGTAACACATTGATTGGTCGCTAATCCCTCCCTGAGCCAAATCATCTCCTCGCGTGCATAGAGGGCGTTTCGAGTGCAGGTCCAATTGGCATATGGGTTCTCTAATGCGGTCTCACCGAGCGATCGAAGAAAGCATTTGGTGCGGCACTTGAGGTATGCCTCGAAGAGTTGCGGGGGAATCGTGCATTCGCCTTCCACCTTCCCCTTCTTCCTACCACTCTTGCGAGCATTCTCGCGTCGGCGCTTCAGAGCGAAGCCATCTTCAACCTCCGATACGTGTCTCGCCACATCTTCAAGTATATTCCCATGATCCCGATCCCCAGTTCCCCTACCCTCACACCCGCTTCAACGCCACTCATGCTTCGTAAGAGCCGTGTGCCTAAACGCGCACCTACGGATCCGTCCGGGGGGCGCTCAGCGATGAGCGTCCCTACCGGGACCATGGAGATTCATTCGGCGCGGAGCGCTTCGGTCGGGTTAACAGAGGCCGCGCGGCGGGCGGGGATGAAGGTGGCGAGGAGCGCGGACGCGGCGAGGACGAAGGCGACGGCGGCCAGAATGGTCACATCCCAGCTCTGTACGCGAAAGAGCAGCGATCGCAGAAGCATGGTGACGGCGAGCGAGGAAAGGAGGCCCACGACGATCCCGAAAATGGCGAGCTTTCCAGCTTCGCCGAGAACGAGCCGATAGACAGAGGAGCGCTGTGCGCCAAGAGCCATGCGGACACCGATCTCGCGCGTGCGGCGGCTGACCGAGTACGCGATCACGCCATAGAGACCGACGGAGCTGAGGAGAAGGGCGAGCGCCGCGAAGCCGCCCACGACCCAGGCGGAGGAGCGATGAAGCGCAGCCGAGGGCGAGTCGTGAATGCGCTCGGCCATGGTGATGGGGTGGGAGATGGCGAGGCCGTGATCGACGGAGTGAATGGCGACAGCGGCGGGGCCGAGGAGGGCGTCTTCGTTTTGCGAGGCGCGAAAGAGGATGGCGAAGAAGTTCGAGGGAAACTGGGGCCAGGAGAAATACATCGCGCCGCGCGGGGCCGCATCGAGCTGACCTTCCTGCAGGTCGTTGATGACGGCGACGATTTCCATCTTGTTCACGCCCAGGGTCGCGATCTGCTTTCCAACCGGATTCTGACCCGGGAAATACTCCCGCGCCATCTGCTGATTGATGATGACGACCGGAGGATGGGAGGCATCGTCCGCTTCGGTGAACCAGCGGCCCCGGATGATGCGCGCCTGGAGAGTGGAGAAATAGTTGGGACTGACGTTGCGAAAGGCAACTTCACGATGGACGTTGTCAGGAGGCGCGCCGACGATGGAGAAGCTGGTGGTGCCGTCGCCGTCGCCGAGAGGCAGGTGGCTGGTAAAGGCGACGGACTGCACGCCAGGAAGAGCCGAGAGAGTGCTCTGCAGCTGGCGCTCGAGCGCGATGAGCTGCGCATTCTTGCCATAAGCAGGACCGGTGGCAGCGACCTCGAGCAGCGCGAGGTGGGAGGGTTCGATACCCGTGTCGACATGCAGGAGGCGGTAGAAGCTTTTGCCAAGCAGGCCAGCTCCGGTGAGGAGCACAACCGCCATGGCCAGTTCGAGGACGACAAGGTTCGAGCCGAAGCGACGCCAGAAGGTACCGGATGCGGAGCGGCCACCTTCGGTGAGGCTCTCGCGCAAATCGGAGAGGGAGACGCGCAGCGCGGGGAGGAGTGAGAAAAGGATGCCGGCGGTGAGAGAGACGAGCGCGGCGAAAAGCAGGACGTGGTTGTTGACGCCAACGACGCGGAGGTACGGCATCGTGGCGAAGATGTCCCGCGGGATGAGACGGAGGAAGAGATTCATGACTACGGCGGCCAGCGCAAGTCCCAAAACACCGGAGATGGCGGCGAGGATGATGCCTTCCGTGATGAACTGACGGACCAGTCGCGAGCGGGAGGCTCCGAGGGCTCCGCGGACGGCCATCTCGCGGCGGCGCTGCTCGGCGCGGACGAGGAGGAGACTGGCGACGTTGACAGCGGCGATGAGCAGGAGCAGCGCGGCGCCGGCGATGAGGACAAGGAGGATGGGCCGGACATCGCCGACGATGACGTCTGTGAGAGGCAGCATGAACGCTTTCTGATCGCGGTTCGAGTCAGGAAACTGGCGGGCTAGATTGTCGGCAATGGTTTTGATGTCCGCGAAGGCGGTGGCGAAGGTGACGCCGGTTTTGAGGCGGGCGACGCCGAAGAGGTTATGGCAGCCACGATCCTTCTCGCAGCCACCGTCGGCGCGCTCGGTGGCCCAGAAATCGACAGGCTCCGCGGGGGCAAAGTGAAAGCTGCTGGGGAGGACGCCAATGATGGTGTTGGGCTTGCCGTCAAGGGTAACGGTCTGGCCGAGGACATCTCTGCGGCCGCCGAAACGGCGCTGCCAGGCGGAGTAGCTGAGAAGAATAGGACGCGGGGCGTTGACCTGATCCTCGCTGGGGCGAAAGTCGCGGCCAAGAAGGAGCGTAACGCCGAGGGTACGGAAGAAACCGGCGCTGACGCTGGCGCCGTCGGCCCGCTGCGTGCCGGTTGGAGTTTGCAGGAGAAAACCGTAAGGCGCGTAGACGTCAAGAGAAGAGAAGACGGTGTTCTGGCGTTTCCAGTCGAGATAGTCAAGATAAGAGAGGTGGAAGCGCGGGCCGATCGGGACGGACTCGTAGAGAACGACCAGGCGCGAGGGATCCCGGTAGGGGAGCGGCTTGATGAGGGCGGCGTCGACGAAGCTGAAGATGGCGATCGCAGCCGCTATGCCGAGGGTGAGGATGAGGATGGCGGTGGTGGCGAAGCCGGGGTTCTTGCGGAGCTGGCGCAGGGCGAAGCGGAGATCCTGGAGGGTGGATTCGGCTGTCGATTCCCAGCCGGCGGACCAAACTTTGTGACGGATGGCTTCGGCGCTGCCGATTTCGGCGCGGGCGGCACGCAAGGCCTGGTCGCGGGAGAGGCTGCGGCGCATCTTCTCCTGAACGGATTCTTCGAGGAAGCTGTCGAGCTCCGATGCGATTTCGGCGTTGCGACGGTCACGGCGGAAGAGAGAGCGGAGGCCGGCGATGAGGCTGGAGAACATGCAAAGCTCCTTGGGTCAGGCTTGGAGGATGCGGTTGATGGCGGCGATCTGCCGGTCCCACTGCGCGCGCTCTTCTTCGAAGGTCTTTCGACCGCGACTGGTGTGCAGGTAGTAGCGAACGCGGCGGTTGTTCTCGCCGGCGCGCCACTCGGCTTTGATCCGGCCGGCGCGCTCGAGGACGAGGGTTTTGAGGACGAGCATTTCGAGGGTTCCCTGAAAGAGGTCCTCGGGCATGGGGCAAATCCTCTCCTATCGATAATCAAGAGGTGTAACGGAAACTCCTTTCGATTGTCAAGAGGAGAGTGGATGACGCTGCGCCGTCTCAAAACTTGGAGAAGGAGGACAGGAGAAAAGTAGCCCAAGGAATCGCAGACGCTGCTTACCAGTGCGGCCCTTCTAATGGGGTAGGTTTCGTTCCCGGGACTCCCCCTGGGGATCTTTCATCCATTTTGCGAGGGCGTCGCCACTCAGTTCCACGCGGACCACATCCAGTTCGCCATGTTCGTAGTCAGCGATCATCATGCCCATGGCGTCGCCCTTCTCGCGAACGAAGATGATGGATTCGCTCTCGCCTTGCTTGCCGTGCTCCTGGAGGAATGGCTGCCACTCGGCTCCCAGATGATTGCGGATCAGAGACGCGAGCTCGGAGACGTCGACTGTTGCTTTTACGCCGTCGAACTCGACTACACGAAGACCCTTCACGCCCCCATGGGTGGCGAATCGAGCACACAGGCTCACCAAACTCATCATAGGAACGCGCGTGGCATGGACATCATAGCGGTGCTCCACTTCGCTGACCAGGCTGTCAAAGCCACGGTCTGCAGCAAAGCAATAGAGCGTAGCGCCGGCGATAAGCAGCACCAGAAAGGAAAAGCGAAGACGTGTCATTTGCCGGCATCCTTGGCCACGTGCTTGGCAACGCCCTTTGGGATCCCGAAGTTGCCGTCCAGCTTGGAAAGCTCTGCTGGGTCGAGGGAGCCTGCGATGTACACCAGGTCCAACTCCTTCGATTCCGCGTCCAGCACGAACATGCCTTGCATCTTCCCGTCAACGATCTTCATGTAGACGTCGGTGTCTCCCTGGCCGGTCTTTGAGCGCTCGCGGACCATGGGCGACCATTCCGAACCCTGGAACTGGCTGCGGATGCGCTCCAGGTCTGCGGCCGTGTACTTTCCCGGCTGGTCGAAGTCATATTCGCGAACATAGACGCCGTCGAGCTTGGCGATGATCTGCTTTGCTTCCACATCGTCCTCCCCCTTGCTGAGGAACTTGCCCGCGAAGTTCAGCATCTTCTTGTCCATGGAAACTTCTGTGTAGTTGCTGGCCCGAGCCGCCAATTCTTTCTCGAGTGTGACCGGAAAGGGGGAAGTGCTGCTCTGCGCACCGGCTGAAAGGGCGAACAGGCAGGCTGCGAAGGTTGCGGCAATGGAAAGGTTCCTCATTCCGAGTCTCCCGTGGTAGGTCTCAACACTTTGTGCTGTACGTCGTTCAGGGTCGCGGCACTCATGCGTAGGGCGAGCAAGAGTTGTGCGCGTGCGCGCTCGCCGGCGACGCGCTGCTGCTGTTGGTGCTGCCAGTAGCTGCCGCCCGCAACCCCCAGGAGCACTAGCGCTGTTGCCCAGCGGGCGACCGGCATCCAGAAAGAGCGTGTTTTCTGGAATGAGGGCCCCGACGATGTTTCAGGTAAGCGGGCCATCAGGCGCGCACTGAATCCTGCCGGGGCTTGCCGGGGCCTCAGTCCCTGGCGCAACAAGTGCTCAAGGTCTTCGTGTTCATCCATGACGTGTGTACTCCCTCAACGTGTCTTCCGCTCGCGCACGCATTGCCTTCAGCGCTCTTTGCAGATGGCTCTTCACGGTTGCCAACGGCATGCGGAGCGTTTCTGCGATGTCTGCTGGCGGCAGGTCCTCTTGATAACGCAACAGAACGACCGCCCGTTGTGCCGGGGGCAGTTCCAGCAACAACCGTTCGATTTCTGAGGCCAGGGGTAAAGACCCTTTTTCGTTCGGCGCTTTCGCCATCCAATCCTCGAACTCGGCAGCACCATGGAGGATACGCGGTCTGCGGCGGAGCGCATCGGTGGCACGATGCACCGCGACCCGGCGCAGCCAAGCGATGAGGTGCTCGTCAGACGCAATGCCATCGAGCACCCGGTACAGTTCAAGGAACACGTCCTGCGCTACTTCTTCGGCGGTTCCGCGGTCGCCGAGCACACGGTACGCGATGCTGAAGACCCGCGATTGATGCACCTCGACAATCTCCCGAAACTCGCCGGTGATCCCTGGCACTGCGCCTCCACCCTGCCGTCGTACTCTCATATACGGAAAAAAGCGCCGGGCGGAATGCAATTCGTAGGTTTTATTTTTGAGGCCGGTAAGACAGGCGATCGGCGGGAGGGAACGCATTCGCATACCGTTTACAGACCTGTCCAAATTGGGTTTCGGCAAGCTGCTGTTTTTGCCTTATCCGCAACGACGCTTCCTGGCGAGCGAAGGAAACCGCAGGTCCCTCCACTCCGCTTCGCTCCGGTCCCACGGCACGCCGGGACAGGCGGGATGACAATTTTGTTGTGGGAATTGGCCTTGACCCCGGTTAACGGAACTAGCAGCCGGTGGCACAACAAAATTGTCATCCCGGCCGGAGCGTACCCGGATTTCCTACTACGCGGCACTGATCAACGGCCACGTATGCGGCTTTCCGTAGAGAAAGCCGCATGAACTCCGCCAAGGCCACCACTCTCAACAGGAAATGGGAGTGCAGCCGGGACGTTTACCATTCCCAAAGCAGCACGGATCACTTCGTTAACCGAATCCCATGATTTATGGCCGTCATTTCATCGGATGTAAAAACAGCCTTCCCCCCAACCATCGTCATTAAGACGCGAGTCCTTCCGATTTCATGTTGATCCACCGAAAAGATATCCTGGGAAAGAACAGCAAGATCCCCCTCCTTGCCTGGTTCGAGGGTACCAATCTGATCCTCCGAAAATCTTGCGTATGCCGAACCTCGCGTATATGCATTCACAGCTTGTTCGACCGTGAGCCGCTCTTCTGGAGAGTAAACTTCTGCGGTCTCAACGGCTCCCGCTTGTGCGGTCCCGTCCAGTGCTCCTCCCGGAATGCCGCTCGTGGCTCCGGCGGGCCGCCAAATTTGACGCGTGACAGCTTCCTGAATCGCGATGAATGGATTAGGCGGAAAAGTGCACGGCCAATCGCTACCAAAAGCTAGTACTGCGCCACTCTTCTCTAAGCTCTGCCACCTATCTGTAATTCTTCTATCCTGGGGATTACCGTCAGCACCATTATCGCCACAACAAAGACTCGGCTGCATGCTGATAATGACCGAGAGTTTCGCAAGGCGAGGCAGATCCTCTGAAGTGAGAAGACCGCCGTGCTCCAATCGAAAACGGCGATCTCTGGGGCCATTCATTCTCTCCACGTCTTCGTATGTGTCCAATACCATCCGCGTGGTATCGAACCTGGTAGCGTGCGTCATGATTTGGTACCCACGCCTATCCAGCTCAAGCACAAGTTTCTTGTATTCAGCCGGTGTATAAGTCAGAGGTGATATGAATCCGGTTCCGCCGTCTGCAAAGAACTTGACTAGATTGGAGGAAACCCAATCATCGTGATAAAGCTTACGTGCCTGGTCCAGATCGGAAAGGAATTTAGGCGTCAGGTGGTGGTTAACGGCGACTGCGCCAAACGACATGCGAGCGCGAACGGTAAGCTCGTGACGGTCTCGCAGCGCGGCATACAGCTGGATTTCCTCTAGACTGCCTGTGGCGTTCGTTATGCTTGTGATGCCATAGCGATTCAAATAGTGCGACGCATCACGGAGCAACGCCAGCTTATCGTCAAGCGACTGTTGCCTGGCAACAGCGCGCTCGACCAATTCCATTGCCGCCTCCAAAAGAACACCGGTCGGCTGACCACTCGAGTCACGAATCACGTACTCTTCTTCCGCTGGATCTGCAACTGGCTTTTCTGTAATTCCTGCTAGAGCGAGCGCCTTTGTGTTCACCCACAGAGCATGCTCGCTGGTATTGTGAATGATGACAGGGCGATCTGAAACCGCGCGATCCAGAAGCGCACGCGTAGGGGCCAGTGTCGAATCAGTGGCGAAGTCGGCCCTGCCAAACAATATTTTCTCGTTAGGATGACTGGCCGCATAGGCTTTTATTTTTTCGATTAGAGCATCCGGATCATCCGGAGTAATAGTAGATTCCGGGGTTGAGAGATTGAATCCGTGTATCGCCATCGCACCGAACAAGATGTGTGTATGGCTGTCTATGATGCCTGGGATGACGGTCCGCCCCTGAAGATCGATTACTTTCGTATTAGCTTCCTGCTGCCTCGATATCTCTCGATCGCTACCCACAGCCTCGATACGGGTACCCGTGATCGCCAAAGCCTGGGCCCATGGCGCCTTCGGATTTCCGGTATAGATGTGCCCGTGGACCAGAATCGTATCGCTAGCAGCTAAGGCAGTTCCCGGTATCAAAACTGCCGTGGCGATTAATAAGAAGCTAACAGACGACCGATAGGTAATCATAAATCCTCCTCCTGATTGGCAAAGCAGCTAACCCATCGCTGTGCATGACTCAATCGAGTGGGAACTTCCTGTTGATCGCTTCGCAGAATACGATCAAGACGATAGGCAGCAGAACCAGAGCGGCGATAAGATCGGATTGAAAACCTGTAACAAAGTTTTGCGCTGAAATAGTGTCGCCTTGCGATTGCCTTATGGCGTACGCGCAAATATCACCTGCCGTAACTCCGACTGCTGCCGCCACTTCGAGGATGATGGAAGCGACGATTCCAAGCACGAGCCCGATTGTGGTAGCCGCTTCGGTCACGCCGGACATGTTAGCACCCCGGTGGCCCGTTTCCGCTGGCAATTGGCTGAAAGTTATTTTGCGCAGTGGCCTTGCCGGGAAACACGTGTACTCTTTCGCTAGAGCTGCATGGCGCCACCACGTCTTAGTCCTCAACCTGAAGAACACAAGGAGAAGCGAATCGCATGATGAATCGTCGAGATATGCTCAAGGCAAGCCTGCCTATCGCCGCTGGAGCATGGGGCCTGCCACGATGGGCCTGCGCGCAAGCCGCCGCTGGGTCGCTATCGTTGCCTGCGGGCGGCGCGGACGGATGGATCTCCCTGCTGAACGGCCACGACCTGACCGGCTGGTACTCGATGCTGGAAAAGTCGGGTAAAGACGTCGCGCAATCCAGGAAGATCGTCATGATGGAGGAGGACATGCTCCACATTCTGGGAAACGAGGTCACCGCCGAGCGCATGGAAACCGGTTATCTCGCCACCCACGAGGAGTTTGAAAACGTCCACATCCGCGCGGAATACAAGTGGGGGGTCAAGCGTTTTCCGCCGCAGACGCTGGCCAAGCGCGATAACGGGATTCTTTACGGCCTGGTGGGCGCCGACGTCGTTTGGCCTACCTGTGTCGAATGCCAGATTGAAGAAGACGATGTGGGGGACGTCTACCTGGTGAACGGGGTACGGGGTGTGCAGCCGCCACACAACGATGGTCTGTTTGAACAGGCCCCTGGACCGGACGGCTGGCCACGCCCGGACATCGCCAACCGCTTGAAGCTAGGCGCGCCGGCTCCGGAGCCCACGACCGGGCGAAAGATAAAAGATGGCAACTTCGAGATTCTCGACGGATGGAATGTCGTTGAGGTGATTTGGCAGGGTGACCGGGCGGCCCACATCGTCAATGGACGAATCGTCAATGTGCTGACGACGCTGCAACAACCCGACCCCAACCAGCCCGGGAAATTTATCCCCCTGACGCGGGGAAAGATCGCCATCGAGATCGAGTATGCGGAGATCTGGTATCGCAAAATCGAGGTGAAGTCGCTCGTGTGACGCGCGGCGGGAGGAGCTAGAAAGGAGACGGGGCTGGCATTTTTGCGTTCCGGCGACGGTCAAAGTGCCAGCTCCGTCCTGTCCCACGAAACTTTGAACTCGCATCCATGCCGTTCTCCTTATCCACGGATGTGAGTCGCGAACCTTTGAGCCAGTCGACGGGGACATTTGGTCCTCAGTCCCCATTAATCAGCTTTCACACCGCCTTCCGCATGGGGGCGGCACTGCTCGATGCCGTGAAGCCACAAATCGCAAAGTAAGCGATTGTGTATAGAACAACCGTAGCATCCATGGCGCCGGCCGCCTTGAAGCCTTGCGCGTACGCGTGGCTCGAGTTGGCCATTATCAAATAGACCAAGAATGTTTTCTCAAATGCACTGTAGATGAGAATCGGGTTTCGCCATTCTACCCTAAAGGCTGCGACAACCATGAATACACCCATCAGTCCGACCATGATGCCCCAGTGCTGAAGAAGGATTGTGTAGTCCTGGACAAACTGGACTTTCTGGACCGTTTCCACTGTCCACCGAGGCCAAAACGCATCAAGACCAGCTAACGACGTCCCAATCCCTGTGAGAATAAAGAACGGTCGGAAAGTAAGTTCGAAAAAGCGTTTCATGTGGACCCCCATCTTTAAATCCTTGGCATCGTGGCCAAAGCGAAGCAGCCTGTCGTTTAGGGTAGGCGGAACCAGTGAGACCCACCTACTGGCAGAAGTGACAGTTATCCACGAACGATTGTGCAGGCGGATCGATCCGGGACATCCATGAGAGGTAAAAGTCAAAGGGAAATGGCGATTAAAGGGACGAACTAGCCGCCATTCGCCGCGCCACGCTAGAGGCCGTTCGCGTGGTTACTTCGTCCCTTCAATTCCTTCAATTCCCCAGCGCGATGAGGCAATCACAAGCTCAGCAATCTGTGAAAACGACCCCAGTCTCGGGATATCCGCTATGCTTGCGTGGTGGAGACAAAACTGGGAACCATGGGTTTAGCCTCTAAGGCTGAAAGGAAGTGGATATGCTTCGTTTGCTTCTGCACTGGGTTTTGAATGCTGCGGCTCTGCTGATTGTGTCGCATTTCGTGGCCGGATTCCAGGTCAACAGCGTCGTTTCCGCCTTGATTGCTGTCATCGTAATCGGATTATTCAATGCAACACTCGGGCTTCTGCTCAAGATCATCACGCTGCCGCTCGGCATCCTGACATTCGGACTCTTTTTCCTGGTTATCAACGCAGTCATTCTCTGGTTCTCAAGCCACTTTGTGCCGGGTTTCGCCGTCACAACCTTCAAAGCGGCCTTTCTTGGAGCATTGGCGCTTGCTGTACTTCACTTGCTGTTTGGCTTTTTTGGGCGCTCCATCAAAACTCGCAAGTAGCGTATCGATACATCACGATTAAACCAGGGCTAATTGCTGTGGGTTCATGGCGGGAAACCCGCACGCTGGGTTTGACGATGCGGGGACTGGAAACCAGTTTATGGTTCGGCTATTGAGGCGCGCTCTCAGGGGGAAACGGAGAGACACACCTGGCCGAACGTACGAAGCATGGCGCCAGTCTTCGACCCTACAATAAGTAGGTGTAGGCTGGCGGTGAAAGCATTGGAAAAAGGTCGTCTTCAACCCATGTACACGAAAGTCCGCGAACATGGGCCACCCGTCCAGGGGACAAGGCTTGGTGGGAAACCAGAAAAGCGGAGGACGAAATGACCGCCGAACCCCAAATAGAGCTAAGGTCGTTCATTTCGAGATTACCTTACTCCGCCAACTTGAAGATGCGAATCTGAACCAGCTTGCTGATTGTCAGGTCGTTAAGCCCCTTGGCCTGCATGCGATGGATGAAGTCCGGCGTGATATGGAAAATGCGCATCTGGATCAACTCGTCGAGCGTTGGCTGGTAGCCCAGGGCGCGAATCTGTTTCACTTCTTCCGGATCGACGTGCTGCACACGCAAGGCAACCAACTTGCCCGCATCTGGAGTTGGGTAACCGAGCGCAGTCATACTGTGAATGTAGTCCGCATCTACGTGGAAAATGCGCAGCGCGATGAGGCTCCCGGAATCAAGATCGCTCACGCCCGCAGCCTGCATCGAGTGAACCCAGGAAATCGCAATGCGAAACAGGGTGTAGGCCTGCAACTTTTCCGGTTCCAGATCGTGAAATCCCATTTGCAGCATACGGTCGACAAAGACCGGGTCGGGTACGAATGTGAAAGCACCGCTCAGCCTGCCGTCATGTACCGCACCGGAGCAGGTAATCGTGCCGGCCTCGGCGCGAATCGCCGCATCCACATGCGCGCCTTCCCGCTGTAGATCCGCTAGCGCAAAGCCGGAGAACGCACTGAGCGGCTCCTGGGTTTGCGAGGACCCACATTTCCCGTCGCCATCGCAGCCGCCCCGCTCCAGCCGAAGATCCGCCTCGGCTTCGTTCGCAGTGGCAGTGATGCTGCACGATCCGGTGAGCGTCCGAAGCTGCTCCTCCGCGCGCAGAAACAAGCAGGTTGCTACCAGGAAGGCGGAAAGAATAACCCAGCCGGTTTTTGTCATTTCGCCTCCCCGTCCGTATCCCCCAGTACGCCAGAAATGCGCAGTCGCACAAGCTGCTCGATCGAGAGCGAACTAAAGCCATGGCGCTTAACCGCGGCAAGGAAGGCATCGTCAATATGGAAGATGCGAAGCTGAACCAACTGATCGATGGTCGCGTTGGGATACTGCTGTTTTACCGTCTTTGCGTATTCGGGAGTTATACCGTGGACACGCAATTCAACCAGCTTTCGTGGCGGAATTGAATCAAAGCCCGCAGCCTTCATCCCGGCGACAAACTCAGGAGTAACGTGGAAAATGCGATAAGAAATCAAATCCCTGATGCTGCTTGGTTGTATTCCCGCGGCACGCAGATCAGATACGTACTCAGGAGTAACGCCCTGCACCTTCATGGCAATCAGATCATCCGCGGAGGGTTTACCGAAGCCTACCTTTGCCATCGCCTGCGCATATTCGGGAGTAATGCCCTGCACCTTCATAGCGACATACTTGTCTATATCCACGTCATAGCCGGCAGCGCGCATCCCATCGATATAGTCAGGCTTGTGTGCGGAGGCATCGACAGCCGGGGCTTGATCGGCATTCCCGGCGGAACCTCCTGAACCATCCCCAGCGCCATATCCCGCACCTTCTCCGGCGCCGTATCCCGCACCTTGGGCAACCTCAGTTGCCATTGACGCGGCACCATGGTTCGCCACAGCGTGGGCCATTGGAGGCGCCGGCGTTGCAGCAGAACTTTTGAGTACAACGTGCGGTAGAGCACGGGGAGGAAGATTGATCGTTGCAGGGGCCGGAGGAAACGCCGGCGCCTCAGAGACCGCAGGCGGGTCGGTTTGGGTCTGCATAGCCCCCCGCAATCCTGCGAAGAGCTGAGGCACAGGCAGGAGCACGAGCAGGAATACGGCACAGAGTGCAGCCAGCGGTATGGGAACCAGCTCACGCGGGCCCGTCTCATCACTTGGTTCACCGAGAATGCGGGCAATCCTTGCGCGAAGACCAGACCACGGCCTGTGTCCATCCAGAGCCATAGCCAGATTTAGCTGCTGACTGCGCCGCTCTTCCAGACGCAGCAATGCGGTCGCATATACCAAAGGATCAGCGCACGATTGGACGGCCACATCGTCGCAGCAAAGCTCGCGTTGCTGACGCAACCTGCCTCCCAGCCACCATACCGCTGGATGAAAGAAGAATAAGGTTTCGATCATCGTCTGAATCAGGTTCCAGAGATAATCGGCACGACGCACATGAGCCAGCTCATGGGCCAGCACGGCCTCCAACTGCTCCGGACTCAGAGCCATCAGCGCAGCCGCAGGCAATATGATCAACGACCGCATGATTCCTATCGCGAGTGGCCCTGGAATATGTTCGGCGATACGAAGACTGACCTGCCGTGTAATCCCAAGCCGTTCGCACAAGCGGAGAAAGTTCGCGTACACGGCTTCCGGAGCCTCCACCAGCGCGCTCCGGCGCAAGCGTTGGATCAGCCGCCAACCGCCGATGGTCCGCATCGAAAGACAGACCACACCCAGCAACCACGCGACGTCGAGCCAGGGCAGGAATCGGGACATCTGAAACGTCGGCGGCTGGGTGGTAGCACCGGCTGTCTTCCATTCTGCCAACGGTGCAAGATCACTGGAGATGCTCGATCCGATCGTCTTCCATGTGGGAGCCGAAACGGCGCTGGGCGAGGCGGACAGCCCGGATCCGCCCTGCGTCTCCTCATAAGTAAACGTTGCCAGTGCGCTCACCAACATCAGGAGCATGGTCCCCAGCGCTAAAACATAGCGGGTCTGACTACGCGCCTTCGCCAGCGCAGCATCGGCAAGCCAATAGACGAGCACGATCGCTGCCGCCTGCCACCAGAAATGCAGCAGCGTCCATCCAAGAGACTGCAAATGATGATTCATTGTTTCTCCCGCTTGCGGTCGATTAACTTCCGAATTTCCTTCAATTCATCGCTGGTTGCCGGCTCCATCGTCAACGCGTGCATGGCAAGCTGGGCGGCAGAGCCGGAAAACAACCGCGCGCTTAAATCCCTTAGGAGCTGGCTCTGCGTCTCTTCCTGGCTTGCCGTGGCGCGGTACACATGGGCCCTCCCGAGCTCGGTGCGCTGCACCAGCCCCTTCTCAGTCATGATCTGCAGCAACTTCAATACGGTGGTGTACCCCAGCGCCCGCTGCTGGCTTACTGCGTCGTGAAGCTCGCGCACGGTGGCCGAACCTTTGACCCACAACACCCTAAGCAGCTCGAGTTCCCCCTCGGTCGGCTTGGGCAAATTGCCTGGCTGAATCTTCATGGAGAAACCATATACGAAGTCCTTCGTAGTTGTCAACGAAGAGTTTCGTAGGAAAGGCCGGATTTTTTTGAATTCCGTCATAACTTGGGTGGCGATCGGTCCGGCTACAATGCTCTGTCAGTACTCATCTGCGTGGGCAGCCACTCGAATGACAGCAAATCGAATCGTTCTCGCCTGTCTTCTTACATTCGCCTCTTCGGCCCCGGTCCTCCATGCCGACAGTTGCACGGCAATCAAGGATCTGAACCTTCCGGATACAACCATCAGCACGGCGGAACGAGTCACTTCCGGCGATCTGGAAGCGCCCGGAATCGACAAGCCGCTCCATGACCTGCCGGCCTTCTGCCGCGTCAGAGGGGTACTTCGACCGACGGCGGATTCAGAGATCCGCTTCGAAGTCTGGCTGCCGGAAAACGATTGGAACAGCCGCTTTCTCGGAGTAGGCAACGGCGGGTTTGCCGGCTCCATTGGATATCAACAGCTAGCCGGCAATCTGCGCCGCGGGTATGCCACAGCGGGGTCCGATGCCGGCCATCAAGCGCAAGGTGAGGATGCGAGCTGGGCCTTTGACCATCCGGAGAAGATCACCGACTTCGGCTGGCGCGCCGTCCACCTGACAACCGAGCGGGCGAAGGATGTGGTCAAGGCGTACTACGGCAAGACCGCCACCAAGGCCTACTTCGACTCCTGTTCCGATGGAGGACGCGAGGCGCTGATGGAAGCACAGCGTTTCCCGCAGGACTACGACGGAATTCTCGCCGGTGCGCCGGCCAATAACTGGACCCGCCTATTGACTTCAGGTGTAGATGTTGCCCAGGAAACGATGAATGATCCGCGGGCCTACATCTCAAGCCTGAAGTTGCCTGCGATCGAGCGCGCTGCTCTGGCTGCGTGCGACACATTGGACGGGGTGAAAGACGGCATCATCAGCGATCCGGCGAAATGCCACTTTGATCCGGCGGTGCTGCTGTGCAAAGCGGCGGACTCCGTGGACTGCCTCACGCAGCCGCAAGTGAACTCGCTGAAGAAGTTGTATGCGGGCGGTGTGGATGGGAAGGGAAAATCTATTTTCCCGGGATATGCGATGGGAGACGAGTCAGCCTGGCGCGAGTGGGTCCTGGGGTCGGGTCCTGGAGCGGGCTACGGAACCCAGTACGTGCAGAACTACTTCCGCTACATGGTGACCGGCAACCCGAAATGGAATGTGTTGACGGCGAATGTAGATGGATCACTTGTGGCAGCGGGCAGCGAAACGGCGGCGGCGCTGGACTCAACCAATCCGGATCTAAGACCATTTTCGGCGCGCGGCGGCAAATTGATTATGTATCACGGTTGGGATGATCCTGCCATCTCACCCTGGGGCAGCATTCTTTACTACAAGAGCGTTCAGAAGACGATGAGCGCAGAGAAAACAGAGTCGTTCATGCGGCTCTACATGGTGCCCGGCATGGAGCATTGCAGCGGCGGCCCGGGCCCAACCGCTTTCGGCCAACTGGGAATCTCCACCAGCAACGGTCCCAAGTACGGAATCTTTGACGTCCTGGTCGATTGGGTGGAAAAAGGTGTTCCCGCGGAGAATGTGATCGCGACCAAATATACGCCGGACAACAAGGTTCTGATGACGCGGCCCTTATGCCCTTATCCGGCGGTCGCGAAGTATAAGGGCAGCGGCGATACCAACGATGCGTCCAACTTTGCCTGCAGCAAAGAGAGCAGATGAGGAGTCTCGCACCGCTGGCGCTTTTGGCTTTGTGCATTGCGCCACACCTGCTTTGCGCGCAGGCGCCACCTCCCTGGGCGCAGCCGGGTTCCGCAAATCATGTGCAGGTGGCGCCCCCGGCAGATTTTCATCGGCCCAGCAAGAACTTCTATACGCTGATCGGCATCTTTGAGGGTCAGTCGGATATTGGCAGCGCGATGGTCCCAGGGAGCGCAAGTTACGACGCCGCCACCAGGCAATACACCATCAACTCCGCCGGCTACAACGTGTGGTACACGCGGGATGAGTTTCGCTACCTATGGAGGAAGATGTCCGGCGACGTTTCGCTGGCCGCCGGCATTACGTTTCCTGATGCCGGCGGCTTCGGCGATCGTAAGGCAGTGCTCATCATTCGTCAGGACCTCGAAGATGATTCCAAGGAGGCTATCGCCGCCCTGCACGGCGCAGGCATGATCCAACTGGCGCAGCGCGCGGAAAAGGGTGTGCGCGTCAAAGACATGGAGTTTCGCGTCGGAGGCCGCGGCCGTCCCGGCGGCGCCAGCCCGGACAGCCTTGTCCCCGTCTTTGCGAGGCGGATCGGGATCGAGAAGCAAGGTGACTCCTTCGCCCTCTTTGTAAGTCTGGAAGGAGAACCGATGCACCAGTTCGGCCCACCCATCCACCTGCACATCGACGGACCCTTCTACGTGGGAATCGGCTTCTGCTCGCACCTGCCGGATAAATCCGATACGGCGGTGCTCTCCAACGTCGTTCTGGAGAACTCCGCCGGCCAGGTGCAATAGTTGAGATGAGGATTCCGTCATGGCAAACTAAAGTCAGGAGAATTGGCATGCAGCGAGTCAAGCTAGGTAAGTCTGATTTGGAAGTCCCGGTGCTTTGTCTGGGCGGCAATGTGTACGGGTGGACGCTGCCCGAGGCCGATTCCCTCCGGCAATTGGATACGGCTCTCGAGGCCGGATTGAACTTCATCGATACCGCCGATGTCTACTCGCGCTGGCTGCCGGGCCATATAGGCGGCGAGTCAGAGACGATTATCGGCAAGTGGCTGGCGAAGGGCGGTAAACGCAGCAATGTGATCATCGCCACCAAGCTCGGCTTGGAAATGGGCGAGGGCAAAAAAGGACTCAGCGCCGCTTATATCGAGCAGGCAGTCGAGGCCTCGCTGCGTCGCCTGCAGACCGACTATATCGATCTCTACCAGGCTCATCGGGACGACCCGGAGACGCCGCTCGAAGAAACCCTGGCGGCCTTCGACAAGCTGGTGCGAGAGGGCAAAGTACGGCACATCGGCGCTTCGAATTACACCGGCCCACGCCTGGCAGAAGCGCTCCAGACCAGCAAAGACAACGGGCTGGTAAGTTACGTTTCGCTGCAGCCGCTTTATAACCTGGTTTCGCGCGAAGACTTTGAGACAAACCTGCTGCCCGTAGTGCAGGCACATACTTTGGGCGTGATTCCCTACTACTCTCTCGCCGCCGGATTTCTCACCGGCAAGTACCGCAACAAAAAGGATGCCGAAGGAAAAGCGCGCGGCGGAAGCGTAAGCAAATTTCTAAATGAGTGGGGATGGAGCGTTCTCCAGGCGCTGGACGAGGTGGCCGAGGCGCACCACTCGACGCCGGCGCGGGTCGCGCTGGCGTGGTTAATGGTGCAACCCGGCATAACCGCTCCCATTGCCAGCGCCACCAATGACCAGCAGCTGACCGACCTGATCGAGGCCACCAGGTTGAGGCTGGATCACGCGTCGATTGAAAAGCTGAACGCGGTAAGCGCTCCCACGACGGCTGCAAAGGCTTAGCGGAAGCTTCGCGGGCGGGTGTGTGAGAAGCGGTAGAGAAAACAGCAGGTCCCTCCACTCCGGTCGGAGGCTGTGACTTTTTTGATTGCTGTTAGGTTTTGGTGGCCGGAAAGCTATGAAGAGCAGCGGCAAACAAGCATCGTCGGGGTCCTTCGACTGCGCGCCATAAATCCTCTGTTAAGCAATATATCTGCGAGGCGCTTCGCTCAGGATGACGCCTTTGTGGGAGGTTTGAAAAATCCTCTGGTTGGGTGCGTCAAAACCACAAAGATCAAAAAAGTCACAACCTCGGGATGACAAATTTGTTTGGGTACCGGAATACTGGTATCGAAACAGAGTGCTCATCCCGAGAGGCTGTGACTTTTTTTGATTTTTTTCATAATTCTGGTGGCTGGAAAGCCATGAAGAGCAGCGGCTAACAAGCATCGTCGGGGTCCTTCGACTGCGCGCCATAAACCATCTGTTAAGCGATAGATCTGCAAGGCGCTTCGCTCAGGATGACGCCTTGTTGGAGTTTTAAACAACAATCTGGTTGGGCGTGACAAAAACGCGGAAAATCAAAAAAGTCACAACCTCTCTAATGTCAAAGTGTCGGGGAGGCATCCTAGCCCACTCAAGCCAAAGTACGGCTTGAATGGGCACCCAAGGCTCCTGTTGCCGGTGTAATTTCTCCCTCAACTCGCCTCCGCGAGTCCACTGCTCGGGATGACAATTCTGTTTGGGGGTTGGATTGCCGGCATCCAAACAAATTTGTCATCCCGACCGGAGCGCAGCTTAGTGGAGGGACCTGCGGTTTTCTCTTCCGCTCATCATTCCTCCCCCAAAGTGGCACGGCTGAAAAGCCATGCCCTTACAAGTTAAAGCCTGTAGCGGGCTGGAATTGCGCTTGCCCGCACCAGCGACCTCATGTAACCTCCAGCTAACTTTCCGTGTCCAGCGCCGCCACGATCGATCCGCTCGTCCCGCCGACGCCTAAGCCCGCCAGCGGAGCTCTCCAGATCGCCGCCGCCACCATCGGCAATGCGCTGGAATGGTTTGACATTCTCATCTACGGCTACTTCGCGACCACCATCGCCGGCGTCTTCTTTCCCAACTCGAACCCCGCACTCTCTCTACTGCTCACTTTCGGAACTTTCGGATTGCCATATGTGGCCCGGCCGCTCGGGGCGGCGATCCTGGGCGCCTATGCTGACCGCGTGGGCCGCAAGACCGCGCTCGCTCTCTCCATCCGCTTGATGGTCATCGGCACAGCCGTGATGGCCCTCATGCCTTCCTATGCCACCATCGGACTGACCGCACCCATCGGGATCTTCGCCGCGCGGCTGCTGCAGGGCTTCGCCGTGGCCGGAGAATTTGGCAGCTCCACCGCCTTCATGGTGGAGCATTCCGCCCGCCGCAAAGCCTTCTTCTCCAGTTGGCAGTTCACTGGTCAGCAGATAGCGAAGCTACTCGCCGCGCTCTTCGGCTTCGGACTTAGCAGCTCGCTCAGCGGGCCACAACTACACGGCTGGGGTTGGCGCGTTCCCTTCATCTTCGGTTTGCTGGTCGGCCCTGTCGGGATGTATATCCGGCGCAAGGTCAACGAGTCGCCCGAATTTCTCAAGTCCACTCACACCCGCACTCCCATCCGCGAGACCTTCGCCACCGAGAAGACGGGCCTCATGCTGGGCGCCGGCCTGGTGGCCGTTGGCACCGCCAGCACGTATTTCTCTATCTACATTCCCACCTACGCAACCACGCGATTGCATCTGCCGCTAGCGGTCGGATACCTGGTGAGCATCGTGCTCGCACTGGTGGCGATTGTGCTGACCCCGATGGCTGCCCAAGTCGCGGACCGAATCGGCTGCACGCGAATCATGCTTCCCGCAGCCATCCTAATGCTGCTTTCCTACTATCCCAATTTTTTTCTGATCACACGGCATCCCGGCCTATCCACTTTGCTGCCGGTTCTTATTTGGGATTGCCTGCTGCAAACCGCCTATGTCTCGGCTTTGCCGGCGGTGATGGCAAGCATCTTTCCCCCGCGCACGCGGGTCACCGGGCTTTCTCTCAGCTATAACCTGGGGGTTACGATCTTCGGCGGCTTTGCCCCGGTTATCTTCACCTGGCTCACCGACGTGACCCACGACAACACCGCGCCCAGCTTTTATTTAATGGCGATGGCCGTGCTAAGCATTGCTACGGTGATCGCAGTAAAACGCCGCGATGGAATCTACGGCAACGCGAAGGCAAGCACATAGTCACCTTGCCTGGTGCCCAGCTTGGCGTGGCCGCCGGCCGGAAGCTGATATTTCCATAGCTCCTTGCCGCTTTCGCTATCGAATTCGTACAGGTAAAGATCCATTCCAGCAGAGGTGAACTGGGGCAGTGCGGCTTACGATGCAGTGCGCCATATCATGGTGGCTAACACATCGGACGAGATTTTTTCCGGCACCAGGGAGATGGTCGAGAAGGGCTGCGTAGGCCAACTCTGCTCGCCTGGAATATCACTTTGCGGCACCTGCCGCTCTTCTACGGGAAGCAAGGGGACGCCGGTGAGCCGTGATTCGACCTCTTTGGGACGATCCGCATTAAGATGCACAGAGAGGCGTTCCCCGTGCATCCACCTACTCTATCCCGGACTACGAAAGAGCAAGACGCAGAGCCGAGGTTTTCTGCCTCTCTGGTTCGCGCCGTGGCCAATGCGGCCATGGGCCGCGAAGATGTTTTGCCGTTCTGGTTTGGGGAATCCGATCAACCCACACCTGCATTTATTCGCGAGGCCGCGATCACCTCGCTACGCGCGGGCGAGACCTTCTATGCAGAGAATCTCGGCCGGTCGTACCTGCGAGAAGCCCTCTCTCGTTATCTGACGGATCTTCATCACTGCGCTATCGGAACAGACCGTATCGCGGTAACCGCATCGGGTAACTCAGCGCTGATGGTGGCCAGCCAGCTGCTGCTTGAGCCGTGCGATCGCGTGGTGACGATCACGCCGCTCTGGCCTAACGCGGTGGAGATACCAAAGGTCATGGGCGGCCAGGTCACCCGCGTCTCGCTCGAAGCTCGAGACGGCCAGTGGACCCTACCCTTGGAGAAACTGCTGCAGGCGCTAACCCCAGGCACGCGAATGCTGGTGCTCAATTCGCCCAACAATCCCACGGGCTGGACCATTCAGCGCGCAGAGCAACGCGCCATCCTCGAACATTGCCGCCGCCATGGTATATGGATTCTCGCCGACGATGTCTATGAGCGCCTGATCTATTGCGATGGAATGCGCTCGGCTCCGTCGTTTCTCACCCTGGCCGAAGAGAACGACCGGTTGATCGTGGTCAACAGCTTCTCCAAAGCCTGGACCATGACGGGTTGGCGTGTGGGCTGGATGGTCGTGCCGCCCGACGGTCTTGCCTGACCTCGCGTCACTGCTCGAGTACAACGTCTCCTGCGTATCTGATTTTTCCCAGCGGGCCGGCGCCATCGCCCTGGAGCAGGGAGAGCCTTATGTTCTTCAATTGCGTGCCGAGCTGGCCCACACGAAAGCCAAGTTGATCTCCGCGCTGCGCCCGCTTCCCCGGCTGGAGGTCCCTGAGGCCGACGGCGCGATGTACCTCTTTCTTCGCGTTGCCGGTGAAGAGGATAGTTTGCGCCTGGCAACGCGATTGATCGAGGAGGTTGGCCTGGGTCTCGCTCCTGGCAGGGCCTTCGGCCCCGAAGGAGAGGGTTGGTTGCGCTGGTGCTACGCTGCAGAGTGGGAAAAGATCGAGTCCGGCATAGAACGCCTGTCGCGCTTTCTGTCCAGTTAGACTTCCACAGGAGAGAAACCATTGCACACGATCAAAGTTCTCGCCCTGGGTTTTGTCCTGCTGGGCGCGTTGGTACTGATTGGGCGCGCACTGGGGAATGGATCGAGAGCCGCGCTTTACTTTTTGCCGCTATGGCTTGCCGCCGCCGCCATCAATCTTTGGTATGGGGTGGCCAAAGCGGGCTACTCCGTGAAAGACGAAGCGCCGATTTTTCTGCTGATCTTCGCTGTTCCCGCGGCGGCCGCTCTTCTTGCCTGGTGGAAGCTATCCACGCGATAAACACTTAGGACAGGCGCCAGCAGCCTCAGGCCGGATTCACTTCCAGCTCCGGCTGGCGATGGCCGCTGGTGGTGGCTCCTGCATCCGGCGGCAGGCTTAGGCTATCGATGACGGGGCCAAGGGCCACGAGCGCCATGACGAGGAAAGCAAAATGAAAGTCGCGCAGTTGAGGAGTAGCGGCCGTGTGACCATGCGCGTGAGCCACCAAGCGCAGGGTGATAGCACCGATGGCGACGCCCATACCCATGCTCAGCTGCATGACCGCGCTGAGGAAGCCATTGGCCCGGCTCATTCTGCTGGGCGGAATTTCGGTATAGGCAAGCGTGGTCAGGCAGGTGAACTCCATCGATCGCAGCGAACCGTGGACGAAAAGAATGGCGATGATGACGATAGAAGGAGTAACGGGACTAAGCGCCGCACAAAAGGCCATCGATAACGACGTAAGGATGCCGTTGACGATGAGAATCCGGCGGAAGCCGAAGCGGCGAAGCACCTTTATGACAACTGCCTTCATGCTCAGATCTCCGGCAAAGAGCGCCAGCAGGTAGAGGCCGGATTGAAAGGCGTTCAAGCCGAAAGCGATTTGGAACATGAGCGGCAGAAGGAACGGCAGCACGGAGACGGCGATGCGAAAGGCGCTGGCTCCAAAAACCGAAAGCGAGTAGGTCTTGAGCTTCATCGACTCGAGATCGATCAAGGATGTGGCTGGATTACGGCGGGCCACAAGGATGGCAGCCACGCCGCTGAGCAGGCTGAGCGCAAGCACTAGCGCGGGCAACTGCCACGCGACGTCCTCACCTCCCAGCTTTTCCATCGCGTAAACCGCGCCGGCCGAAGCAAAGCCCGCGAGCAGAAACGTAATCCAGTCGAAAGCATGCTTCTCGCCGCTGCGAACATTCTCCACCCAGAACAGCGTCAGGATCAGGGCGATGATGCCCAAGGGAAGATTGAGAAAGAAAATCCAGTGCCAGCCGGCATAGGTGGTGATAAAGCCGCCGAGGGGAGGGCCCACCACCAAGGCAGTGAGACCAGGCCAGGTGATGTAAGCAATAGCCTCGGCCAGTTTTTCCTTTGGTGCGGTGCGCAGCACAATGAGGCGCCCGACCGGCACCATCATGGCTCCGCCGATGCCTTGCACAATGCGCATGAGTGTGAACTGGGTGAGCGTGTGGGACGCACCGCAGAGCAAGGAAGCAAGGGTGAAGATGGCAATAGCCGCCGCGAAGACGGAACGCGAGCCGAAGCGATCAGCAACCCAACCGCTGATGGGGATGAATACGGCCAGAGTGAGCAGGTAAGCCGTCATCCCCAGATTGAGGTGGACGGCGCTTACACGAAAGCTGCGCGCCATCTGCGGCAGCGCGGTCGCAATGATGGTGCCGTCCAGATTTTCCATGAAGAAGGCGCCGGCAATTAGGGTAGTGACGTATAGCGGCGAGCGGGTGTTCTTCATCTTTCCAATTTTACGAAAGGGACGAGCGTCCGCTCCGCGGGGAGCGGTGTCATCGCTGCTGCAGCTTGATCAGGATCTAGGAGTTTCTATTCCGCTCAGACCGGCTCTGCGCTCGAACGCCTGGATCAGAGAACCGAGGCTGCGTTCGGAACCAATCTCCGCACGGATCTCCTCCACAAGAGGCGTTGGCGGAGGCGGCGCGCTCCGCTCCTGTACCTTGCGTGCCTCGTCGGCGGACACTACAACTGGACCGGCGGGCACTAACCCGCTCAGTGCAGCAGGCGACTTGCCCGCTTTGTCAGCCTGCAGTTGCCGCCGCTCCATCCGCCGCTTAGGAGGAACCACTCGTACCTGCGGTTGCGGAGCCGGCTGCGGAGCAGGGGGAGCGACCACTGCTCGACTCTGCGGGTTCGTTGCCGTGGGAGCCGCTGCAATGGATGGCTGCTTGCGGGTCTTCCGGGAAACCTTTGTCTTTGCCTTGCGCGGGGAAACGTTCTTGAAATCGGCAAGCGGCGCCGCGAGTATGTCTCGCGCACGCTGGAGGAGGTCAATTTCAGCATCGAGTTGAGCGATTATTTCTGTACGTGTCATGCCACAATCATTCTATCGCTCTCCGCGCTCTTCTGCCGACTGACTATCTGTGGGAATTGATTACCTGTTAATACCCTTCGCAACAGATGGCAGAAATAGGCTCAATGCTGCTCGCAGCGCCGACGGCAGCGAACGCATTCTTACAGTACCTTGACCACCACCACGGTCAGGTCGTCCGCCTGTGGCTTCAGTCCCGCGAACGTGGAGACGGCTTCTGAGATCCGGGTGACCAGCGCCGATGCCGGTTCTGTTTCTTTGCTGCGGACGACTTCTTCTAACCGGCTGATCGAAAACTCGTCGCCGGCCTCATTCTCCTGCTCGGTAACGCCATCGGTAAAGAGGGTGAGAATGTCACCACGATCGAGCGTCACGACGGTGTCGGAGAACTTTGCCCCGGGCAAAATGCCCAAGATCGGCCCTCCTGCGTCGAGCAAGAGTGTTTCGCCGGTTTTGGGGCGCACCAGAAGCGGCGGGTTGTGGCCTCCGTTAGCGTACTGCAGAGTCTTGCTTGCCTGATCAAAGCGCGCATAGAACATGGTTACGAAGGTGGCAGCGTTCGTAATTTGCCTGAAGACTTCATCCAGGTCTTTAATAATCGCCGCCGGTCCGTCTAATTCCCGGGCGCGCAGGCGCAGGGCCACCGCGAGCGATGGCATGAGTAGAGAGGCAGCGGCGCCGTGGCCGGAGACGTCGGCAATCACCACGTCAACCACCTCGTCGGAAATTTTATAAAAGTCGTAATAGTCGCCGCCCAGCAACTGAGCCGGCTGCATGGCGGCTGCGAGCTCAAGGCCGGAACAGACTAGAGGTTTCGGCAATACCCGCCGCTGCACTTGAGACGCCAGGATCAGATCGTGCTCGTATTCGTCGCGCTGCCGCCGTACCTCCGCTACCAGGCGGGCGCGCTGCCTGGCGATCAGCGTCACCAGAAATCCCACTATGAGAAAACCGGCCAGGCACATCGCATCACGAATAGTCCTGACCTTAACCGTATCCGACGTTCCGGCGAAGATGTCCTGCAGAAATGTGCAGCCCACGGCTAACCCAATGGTGAGGGGCAGCGGGTTGATCAGCGCGCTCAAGGCAATGGGCAGCACGTAAAGGTAGCCAAGCGAAATATTGGGTACGACCATCCAGTCGGTATAGGCAACCGCCGCAATGGCCAGAAAGACGACGAAGTTCAGCGAGCCCGTGATCCAGTTCTCTTCTGTGTCGACATGCCGCATGTCGCGCTTCTTTGTCATCGTGAGCTCCTCAGTAGTGGAACCACCCATCGCAGACACAGACTACGGCATCGCCATCCTTGACTCCCGCGGACGGGTTCGAAGGTGATTACGTTTTACCCTACGGGTTGATAGCTTGCGGACTCCGCGTGTGAGGAGTCAACTTGCGGACGAGGAATTCCTGAAAGAGATTGGCCACAGCGGAGCCGCCTATGCCGATAAATGTATTCTCAAAAGTTAACCACGCTCCATTGCGGCTGCTGGCTGGATAGTACAGGTTGGAGATGCCCCCGGCCGCGAGGCTGCCCAGGATGCCTGAATAATCCGGCTGCCAGTGGCCATTGTCACCCTTGCAGATGACCGCATTGGCGATCGCATACAAGATCCGCGACCGCGTGCTACCGGTTCCCTTGTAGAAATAGCGTGGGTCCTGTTTGAGCAGCGAGGGCAGAATCGCGCCTCCGACCATGGTGCCGATAAAGCTATCGGCATAGGAGGCGCCGTAACGCTTAGCGTAGCCTTGGGCGCCTTGTCCATAGCCGCTGAATCCGTTCTCTGCCTGCTGCACTCCCGCAAATCCCCCGGCGGCCGCAAAGCTGACGGGGTCCACACTGGTCTTCCAGGCGATTTCGAACTTCTGCTTGGGCCGCAGAGGCAGCGTGTCCTGCTGATAGGTGACATAGAAATTGGGAATCACGCCCAAGACTCGCTGCGTTTCTTCGATCTTGACCTGCTCTTCTGCCAACTCGTAGTTGGTGACACTGACCCGCACCTCGCTGGTGGCGGCAGCAATGGGTAACGAGATCTGGGGCACCTCGAGTGCTTCCCCGGGATGAAGAGTTCCCGCCACTTCCTGGGTGGCAAAGCTCTCTGCGCTGATGGTGAGTCGAAAGGGACCCGCAGGGACGCCGGTAAAAACAAAGTGCCCTTCCTTGTCCGAGACGACTTCCCGCTCCTCAATTTGCCCTTCGCGCTCGAGTCTCACATGGGCGGAGAAAACGTAGTTCCCGTTTTGGTCCACTACGGTTCCGCTGATGGCGCCCAACGATTCGGCTGGGTTCTGGCCGGCGGCGTCCTGCGCTGCCGGAACTTCTATCGTTGGGGCGTCGGGTAAGGGAGTGTCGATGCTCTTAATCTGCTGAGCTTGCATCAGAGAAGGAAGACAGCAGAACAGAATCCAGAGGGCAAGAAAGCGAAGATCTTGCGGGGCATAGAACGGCAACCGGCGCCATTGGAGTCCGTTGCGCGGTGCAGTTAAACCAAAAGACGCCCTCTGTACCATCTATCTGAAGAATAGAGGTTCGCAGCTCTTTCCCGCCAACTGTTGTTGGCCATAAGTTAGCAGATCAGGTGCTCTGCAGCTATGAAAGCAGCGAAACGCGGCATTCCTTTAGGAATGCCGCGCTGACATGACTCGAAATGTGTAGACGAAAGTACAAATGCCTAGTGATGCTTGCCGAAGAAGTGATGCCCGCCTCCACCCGAGTGGCCTCCGCCGGAGTGGCCGCCACCGAAGCTTTTGCCTCCGCCGCCAAAGCTTTTCTCTGAATGGCCACCGCCAAAGGGATGGAAACCGCCCTGGTGCGGCGCCTTGTTGGAATATCCGGCGAAACTCTTACCGCCAAAATTTGCCGGGGCAGAACGCTGCGCGAAATCGTTGCGCTGAAAGCTTGCGGCTTCCGGGGCACGATAGGCTTGCTGGGAACCGCCGTAGGATGGGGATGGCCTGTTCCCGTAGAAGCTGGAGCCATATCCAGAGCGACCGTATTGCTGCGTCGTATTGACCGCCGGTTGCATGTGGTTGTATCCCTGTTGCACGGGCCGGGCGTAACCAACTCCGGCCGACTGGTAGCCACGGTTGTAGCCTTCGGTTGGCCGGCTGCCTGCATATCCTTGGGGCGAGCGGGCAAATCCCTGTCCATAGGCCGAGCCGTAGCCGCGATTCTGACCATAGCCACCCGCGCCGTAGCCTCTGGCCATCGTGCCGCCTTGGGAGAAGTAGCGGCGGCCGCCGTGCGCAAAGCCCCAGTCAGCCACCGTGGTGCTGTGGGTAAAGTAACTCGATTGATGGAAGAGCACAGCCTGGGCCAGCCAGCTTAAGCCCCATCCGATAAAGCCAAAGGGAGTGCGGTTGAAGGCGGTCATCAGGATGCCCAGTCCAAACGATACCGGCGATGCACCGAAGCCCACGCCCATGGCTGCGCCCACGAATGATCCGATTGCCCCCAGGAGAGAAAAACCAGGATAGGGTGAGATGGGCTGTCCGTAGACTGCCCACGGGTTATAAGCCGGCACGTACACTACCTGCGGATTCGCTGGCGCGACTTCGATGTTGCCCTGATCGTAGCTGACGGTTTCCTGAGGACTGGTTTGCAGGTTGCCCGCCGCCTGCGCGCGCTGGCGCATCACCTGCACCGCTTGCAGGATGTCTTGCGGTTGGTTGTAGTAGGCGTTGCCCAGATCCGTGGTCCAGCGCATGTTGCGGTCCATCTCTGCCAGCACCTGGGGAAATGCCGTCAACGCCTTCACGCTCGGATCCCAGTTCTGGGCCTCGGCTCCGGCTGCAATCTGTTCCGCAGGCGCGTAGCCCTGCGCCTGGCGCCAACGGTCGGCATCCGCAACCTGGGCCGGGTAGGTGGACGCAGTCAACACCTGAGCGACCAACGGGTCAGGATAGAGAGCGATGGGAGCTACCAACTGCTCCAATTGCTGGGCGCCGAGGGGCTGCACCTGGGGTTGTGGCTGGCCATACCCCTGCTGCATCTGGTCTTGGCCGTAGGCCGGGTAGGACTGTGGTGGTGCGTAGGACTGCTGGGGGTAGGCCGGCTGCTGTCCGTATGGTTGCTGTTGTTGTCCGTACGGTTGCTGTTGTGGGTAGTAGGGTTGTTGCTGTCCGTATGGCTGTTGCTGGGGGTACGCCTGCCCATAAGGCTGGGGCTGCGGATAGCCCTGCTGCCCATAAGCGGGTTGGGGATATTGAGGATATTGTGCGTTGTACGGATAGGCTTGCTGGGCCAACAACTCTACCGGCAAGAGCAACAGGACTAATGACAACGCGATCATACGTCTGAGCGCCTGCGCGGCACTCTGGGCAATTTTGTTGGCGGAGGCGCGCAATCCCTGCAGATTGATTCGGGGGTTCATTTCTTTTCTCATGGCCTACACCATCCGTCCCGGGGACGGCACCTATCTCTTCTACAGCGTCAGAGGTTGAACTTTCGGCCTGCGGCCAATATTTATTTGCGGCTGGTGGTCGTCCGTCCACCTGGAACTGTTTTCCCGGGCGAGACCAGTTATTAGTAGTGTGGACCCCAACCACCTACCTTAGTTCTGTCTGACGCTCAGCAGCGATTCTATAGATGTACCAACGTTTTCAATACATTGCAGGGCAAGGAGCGAAACCGATCGAAAGATAGTTGGCTCCATCGTGCGATTTCGGGTGTTGGTGGATCAAAAGAGAAATCCTTCATAATGATGGCAGAGGAGAAAATGACGAACCTCACCCAGCTCAGCCCCGACGACATTGCCACCAACGCCCAGCAACTCCAGGCACGTTACGATGCCTTGAAAGCCAGAGGCCTCAAGCTCGACCTGACCCGGGGAAAGCCGTCTCCGGCTCAACTCGAGCTGAGCTCTGCGCTCTTATCGCTTCCGGGTGCGAACGATTACCTGGCCGAGGACGCGACGGATTGCCGCAACTACGGCGGGCTCCAGGGTCTGGCGGAAGCCCGCAGATTATTTTCCGGATTGATGGGAGCAGCGCCGGAGCAAGTCGTGGCCAGCAATAACTCCAGCCTGGCGTTGATGCACGACACCATCGTCTACGCGCTCCTCAAAGGGACTTGCGATAGCGCCACCCCATGGTCGAAGCAGGGGGAGATTTCGTTTCTTTGCCCCGTTCCCGGCTATGACCGGCATTTCAAAATCTGCCAGGACTATGGAATCCGGATGATCCCGGTGGACCTCGGGGAAGATGGGCCGGACATGGATGAAGTGGAGCGGCTGGTGGCCCAGGATGGCTCAATCAAGGGCATGTGGTGCGTTCCCAAGTACAGCAATCCGACGGGAACGGTGTATGCCGATGCGATCGTGGAGCGCCTGGCGGCCATGAAGACGGCCGCGCCCGACTTTCGCCTGTACTGGGACAATGCCTACGCTGTCCATCATTTGACCGACGAGGCCGTGGAGATCGCCAATGTTCTGGATCTCTGTGCACGCCATGGGAATCCGAACCGTGCGTTTGTCTTTGCATCGACATCGAAGATCACGCTTTCCGGGTCCGGGCTGGCCCTCTTTGCCGCATCGCAGGATAACGTGAAGTGGTTGCTGGCAAGGCTTACTCCGCGAACCATTGGTCCGGATAAGATCAACCAGTTGCGCCACGTTCGCTTTTTGAGGAGCCCGGCAGGCATTCCGCAGTTGATGAAGCAGCACAAAGCCCTGATCGCGCCCAAATTCGAGAAGGTGCTGGAGATCTTCGACCAGCAACTGGCAAATGTTCCCGGCGTGACCTGGACCCGGCCGAAGGGCGGTTACTTCATCAGTCTTGAGGTTCCCACTGGCTGCGCCTCTCGAGTCGTTACGCTGGCCAAGGAAGCGGGCGTCGTGCTCACTCCCGCGGGGGCAACGCATCCCTATGGGAAAGATCCCGACGACCGGACCATCCGCATCGCCCCTACCTTCCCCGAATTAGCGGAAGTTGCCCAGGCTGCGGAAGGCGTGGCTCTGTGTGTTTTGCTGGCTGCGGCGGAGAAATAACGCCCGCATGGACTTTGAACGGGGTGGGCGCCCCTGGTTTCCTCACAACGGATGGGTGTGGGACTCCACAGATGTTGACCGCTAAGCGCAGCGGATGAATTGAGAGTCAGAGGGAAAAAGCAGTGGTATCCCACATCTCGCGAAAAACGAGCGAGATGTGGGGCAGCCGTCCTTCGTCAGGGAACGAGAAGCAGACCCTGCGGAGTGTGTGTCATAGCAGAGGCGGATCAATCCGATTGGATGCTTTTGGGTCCAGATTTGCGGATTCAGCGAATGCGATCGTGGGGGGCTACGCCCCCGTCGTTTTCGGCCCAGGTACGCTCCCACGGCACGCCGGGGCAGGTTAGCGAACCTGGGGCACCCGTCCTGTTCCTTCAGACTTTGCTATGACACAGACTCTTTGCGGGACTGAATTCGTTATCACGCGTCACGTCTCCAGCTCGAAATCGTCGAAGCGGCGCCACTTGTAGAAGGCCACGGAGACAATCCAGCTGACGGCGAATAGGCCAACAATCAAATACCCCAGGGTGCCGAAATTTTCGTTGAGCCTGCTTACCGCATCCCAAAAGGTTCCCTTCAAGTGGAACTGTCCAGCCATGAGCCCCAACGCCTCGATCCCTCCGACAGCCAAAGCGACCACCACCGAAACGCTGGTAATCGTCATGTTGTAGTAAAGCTTGCGAATCGGCTTCACGAAGGCCCATCCATACGCACCCAGCATCAGGATGTTGTCGGTCGTATCGATCAACAACATGCCCGCTGCAAAAAGCGTAGGAAATATCAGAATCGACCAGACCGGTAGCCCCTTGGTTGCTTCGCCGGCGGAGATGCCCAAAACGCCAATCTCGGTAGCGGTATCGAATCCGAGACCGAACAGCACTCCCAGCGGATACATGTGCCAACTGCTGCGGATCATCCGGAACATCGGGCGAAAGAGGCGGCCCAACAGCCCTCGATTGCCCAACAGCAAATCAAGATCTTCCGCGACGTACGGCTCGCCCGCGCGAACTCTGATGAACGTTCGATAGATGGATTGCAGAACGACTATATTCACGGCCGCAATCGCAAACAGAAAAAAGGTGGACACCAGGGTGCCGACAACTCCCCCGATTTCCCGCACTGCATCCAGGCGGTGCTGTAAGGTCAACGCGGTCCAGGCGATCGCGATCGATCCCAGCACGACGATGGTGGAATGTCCCAGGGAGAACATGAAGCCGACACCGACCGGCCGCTTGCCTTCCTGCATCAGCTTGCGGGTCACATTATCGATGGCGGCGATATGATCAGCATCCACCGCATGGCGAAGGCCGAAACTGTAGGCCAGAAACGCAGTCCCCAACAACACCGGGAAATGACGGAAGGCGAGCACCGCCCAAAGCCAGGCTGCGGCATTGAACACCAGCAGGAAGCTATAGATGCCAATTACCTTGCCGCGGGTGTTGCCGGCTGCATCGTCAAAGAGCGTCCGCAGTCCCGATCGCGTTGCGTCCTTCTTTGCTTGAATGTCGACTTCGACGGCCATCTGTCTCCCCGAATACGGGTAGCACGATTCTGCAAGTCATATTACACCACGTGAGACCGTTTTCCCGGAGGCCAGCAGATCAATGCCTCGTGGAAAATTCCTGGCGCCTGCTGCAGGATAATGAGCTTGATCAGCAGCAGGAGCCCGCTCCTCATTTCGATTTAGCGCCGTCCAACCAGCATCTGGGTCAGGATCGCTCCGCCAAGCGCGGCAAAGAGCGCCAATGGCATAGCGACGACACCCACCCTGAGGAACCTCCAGAAACTGACGTCGAGCTTCTCCCTCCCTGTGCCCCCACAGGCATCCTTACGAAGTGCAAGCAGCCAGAGGATCGTGGCCAGCGATCCGGTGACGCAGAGATTTGGTCCGAGATCTACGCCGATCAGAATCGCATTGGCCATCAGCCCCTTGGTGTGAGCGGCTTGTATCGTGCCTCCTGCTATAAGCCCCAAGGGCAGGTTGTTCACGATATTGTTGGCTACGCCGACAACGAAGCCGACAACCGTTGCGCCTATGTTTTGGCCGAGACTTGATGCCCAGGCGAGCCACTGTTGCGTCAAGTTCAACGCCCCCTGGCTCTCGACAGCATCGACCATGACAAACAGTCCTGCGACCAGCAGAATTGTGGCCCAGCTAATCTCTCGGGCGAGGTTGATGGGATTGCTCCTGGCCTTGATGGATACCGCGGCTGTTATCACCAGCGCCGCAAGGCAGGTTGGCAGCCCCAAGTCCTTCTTCATAGCGGAAGCCGTCAGGAGCACGGCGATCATCAGGGCGAGTCCGGTGAGAACAAGTTTGCCGTTCCCGCTTAGCTTCGTATCCTCTACCTCGCATTCAATGCTCTTGCAGAGTTCGCCACGAAAGAAAAGACGCATGACGAGAAAGGTCACCAGGATCGAGAGCAGTGATGGCACGCCGAAGTCCGCGAGCCACCTGCCCAGCGGTGGCATTCCGGTATGAAAGACCACCAGATTCGCGGGGTTCGATATCGGCAACACGAAGCTCGCGGCGTTCGCGATCAGCGCGCAGACGAACAGGTATGGAAGCGGCGAGACCCTTGCCTTGCGAACAGCGGTGAGAACGGCTGGCGTCAACACAACCGCTGTCGCATCGTTCGACATGAAGATGGTCACAAGAGTGCCCGCCCCATAGACCAACAGGAATAGACGCGAGCAACTGCCATTTGCCCCGCGAACGGCAGCCGACGCCACCCAATCGAAGACACCCTGCTCCCGTGCCAGTTCACTCAGAAGCATCATGCCGGTCAGGAATAAATACACATCGCTGCCCTTGGCTACAGCTTGACCGGCCAACTTGAGGGGCACCAGCCGCAGCGCGAGCAAAAGAAGCGTTCCGCCTGAGATCCACCAAACTTCGGGGATTCCGCGGGGGCGGATCAGCATCAGTAGGATGCTGATGGCGACAATAGAAGGCAGAACAAGGTGCGCGATCTGCGCAGGTATCATCACCACTTCTTTCCGTTCTTGTTGGGTGCGAGCTGCGATGTGGGAATTTTCATGTCGGAAGTTCCTGGGTGATAGCTCGGGAAGAGGGCTGGCTATCAGATTCATGGCGCTCCCGAAGCGTCTCTGGAATCGCCGTCCATAACAAGACAAATGCAAGCGCAGCGACGGCTCCCAGAGACAAGAAAGAGATGCGATAGCTGAAGTGTTGAATCAACTTGCCGCCAAACGTAGTGCTGAGGGCCGCGCCGAGCCCTACTGCGGTTGCAAGACCGCCTTGGACAAGATTGAACCGGCCCGTGGCACGGGTTCTATCCGCGACCACGAGAATCGAGACTACGCCAAAGATTGCATTGGCAACACCATCGAGCAGTTGGATAGCAATCAGGCTCCCGGTGTTGTGGGTGAGGGTGTAAAGAACTGCGCGGATGGGAAGGACACCGAAACCCAGCATCAGCAGCGGTTTTCGTCCGTGCAGATTTGCATAACGGCCAATCGCCGGGGCGCAGCACATGATGACGACCTGGGTGACGATGATGCAAGCCGACATGAACGGAGCCGCAGTGGCCCGGACGCCGTGCGACAGCATCTCGCCGAGTTGCGGCAGCATGGCCGCATTCGCAAAGTGGAAACAGAAGGCGCAGACGAGAAAGACTAGCAGAATCCGATCTCCAAGCAGTGTTTGCATCGCAGAGGCTTTTGCCGGGACAGTTTTACCATTCACTTCCTTCGCTCCGCCCCGCGCGAGGTCATAGTCGATGTCGTTGCTGTTGATCCCGCGGATGGCAAGCACGGTGGGAATGGTCAGAACCGCAGCTGTGAGGAAGATGGCGCGATTCCCGAAGAGGTGGCTCACGCCGGCGATCAGAAGTGCGCAAACGACATTGCCGGCAGAGTTGAAGGACTGGTTCTTGCCAAACTGGCGATCGAAGAAGGTCACTCCGACCATTCCCATCGTAACTGCGGCTAAGGTCGGCCCAAGGAATGGCCCGGCTCCTCCAATCAGGACTTGCGAGGTATACACCGCCCACGGAGCAGCGGTCATACTGAGTAGAATCGCTCCCACAGCGAGGACGGCAGAGGCGAGAACGAGGATCAATCTCTTCGACCTGAGTTGATCGACGACGGCACCAGCCGGAGCCTGTAGTAGAACCGTGATAATGCCGCCGATGGTCAAGGCCATCCCGACACGCCCGGGTTGCCATCCTGCACCAGCCAGGTAAGCCGCAAGAAACGGACCGAGGCCGGTCTGCACGTCGGCGAGAAAGAAATTTGTCGCTTCAAGAGCGTGGATGCTCTTCCTCTTCTCAGGCGCGATGGTGGCGTTGGACTCCATGATCCCTTCGGAATATCGGTTTTCCAGCAAGTATTTTCCCAAGCCACCTGCTAAGACGGCGGCGACGAAGGTTTTTTCACTTTGTAGGTCAGATGCGGTCTGACAAGTCGCACATCATGTTCTGGAAGTGCTTTCGCGTCAATTCGCCCAGCGCGGACCTCTCGCGCAGGATTTGAATGGCGGGAGACTCTGGGTTCTTCGGGTTCCGCCAGCCCTCTGCTGAGCGGTAAAGGAGGCCAGCGAACAGGAGGATCACGAGAATTCCGAACACGGAGCCGGTTTCCGGCCCCAGTCCCAGAGGCGGACCCACAGGGCCCGCACATCCGGTCAAGAGCAACATGGCGGCTGAAAGACTCACACGCACAAGCATCGTAGTGACTCCTCAGTCTTGGGGCGGAGGTGGCGGAGCCATCCCGTCAGGCGGTGGCGGAGGTGGTTCCATTCCGTCTGGGGGTGGAGGCGGTGGGCCACCGAAATCAGGCGGGGGTGGGGGTGCGCCAGCGGTCACACTGCACGGAGCGGATGCAGTGGCTTTGTTTTTCCGCCGTGGTGAAGGTGCAGGCGGCGGTGCTTGCGGTGTTCCCGGCGGTGGCGGAACCGCGCCTTCAGCAAGCGCACCAGGAGCGGGAGGGGTGGCCGAGGGAGCAAGCGCAGAGAACATCTGGTCGTTCAGCCGGATGCTCGCTGCTTCCAGAAGGGACTGCCCATTGATCTCCGATTTCGTTCCGGTCACGGTGATCTTTTCCCCTCTGCGAACCGCAGCACCTAGTTGTCCCCCGAGGGCGGGTGTCAGGTCAACAACACTGCCATTCTGAAGGTAGAGACTGCGTACCTCTCCGCCGGGTCCTGGGTTGAAGGCGCGGATACGAGAGGATTGAGTAACGACCGGGAGTTGGGAGGACGCCGCAGGCGCGGCGGGTACGACGGGCGGCCCGTCTGCCGGCGCAGTGGGAGGTGCGGGGGGCGGGCTCTGGGCAAGCGCGACTGTGCTGAATGCGAGCCCGAGCGTGGTAACGAGCCGGAGGGTAGTAATGCGTAGGGAGCACGGGATGTTCATCAGCGATACCTCTGCCTGTACTAAGGCAAGTGGGTTGCCATTCATCGAGGCCGACAAAATCCCTCCTATAGGCGCATTTCCTCTTGCGGGATCATCGGAACGAGATTCGGATCGATCGCAATCCGCTCATCCTGTGTGCGGATTGCGGACAGGGGAGATTGGTCCCGGTCCCGATCGGCGTCTGCTCTGCGTAAAAGTCGCCATCATCAGGCAGATTCCCCGTTGGAAGGCCAGTTGCATACCATATGGCTGGAGCGCTTGATAGAAGTCGCAATAGAGACAATCAGGGAGGAGCCGAATGCCGAAGATCTTTTGGAGAAGCCTGCGGTCGCGCATCCTGCTACTTGTCGTCCTGACGTTTCTCTTTCTCTCAGCCGCGGCGATCAGCCTGTTTACATTCCTTCGCAACCACCACGCGGAGACGCTCTCCTTGACCGAGCATCATCTGATCAGTGTGGCCTCCAATCTGGCACAGAACTATGCCGATCATCGGACTGCGGATAACTCGCTGCTCACGATTGAACCGGGGCCACCGCCGCCACCGCCGCCACCGGCCGGCGCTCCTCCGCCGCCCCGACCAAGCGCTCAGCGCGAAGGGCCACCCGGTCCCAAACCCGATCTGCTCAAAGAGATCACTGCAGAGACATTACAGCGCGAGGACGGGATCGAGGGTGGCTTCTATGCTGCCAGAGCGGACGTCCTGGTTGGATATGCCTTCCCAACCCATGAGGGGCCAGGGGCGGAAAAGGCTATGCCAGAGCGCGAACGGCCCACGATTGAGAATCTTGCCCGTGAAGCCGTTGCAGCAAACTCCATCAGGACATTTCGCTTTGAAGGACCGCATGACGCTGTGCTCTTTGTAGCGGTTCCAATCCATGAGCGAACCAGTGGAACCTCTGGACCTACGGAAGAAGCGACCGGCGCCGCGTGGCTCATGGAGCGGCTTCCCGGAATCGAAGGTGGACAGAGTCGCCAGCTCCTGTTTGGAAGTATCGGGTTCGGCATGGCTGCGCTGATGACCGCGCTGCTTGCAGTGTTCGTTACAACGGAGATCCGGAGCGGAGTAAACATCGTTCTCGAACGCCTGGGTTCGATGGAGGGCGGCCTACCGGCGGTCACTCATCAGATGGCAGGGCGTCCACCGTTAGAGGAGTTCGATCGGGTGCTCCACGGCATCGACTCACTAGCACTCGCCTTGCAGGAGAAGATTGAGAACGAGCGGACGCTGGAGTCTCAGGTACGCCACAATGAACGACTCTCTGCATTGGGACAGTTTGCTGCCGGCATCGCGCATGAGCTGCGCAATCCGCTGGGCACCATCAGGATGCGGACGCAAATGTGGCAGCGCGCCACCGATCCCGAAGCGGCTAAACGGAGCAGCGTGGTGATCCTCGAAGAGATCGACCGTCTCGACACAATCATCAGCCGTCTGCTCTACTTTGCCAGACCGATTCAGCTTCAACTTCAAGCCGTCTCGCTGGACGATCTGTGCGCGGCCACAGCCTCGACGTGGGCGGAGAAAGAAGCAGCCCAGGGTGTTCACATCATCTGCAAGGCTTCTTCGCACAGTGTTGTCACGGCAGACCGGGGACGACTGATCCAGGTGCTCGACAACCTCATGGAGAACGCTGTGCATTCAGCGTCGGGCTCCTCCCCGCAAGGCGGAGGGGTAACGATCAGTACGACGCGCGAAAATGACTTCGCCCGCATCGACATCATGGACGATGGGCGAGGATTTACTCCAGCAGCTTTACGTCATGCGATGGACCCGTTCTACACGACTAAAGACAACGGAACAGGTCTCGGCCTATCCATATCTTTCGAGATCATGCAGGCTCACGGAGGCGAATTGGTTCTCGCCAATAGCGAAGATGGAGGGGCCATCGCTTCCCTCCGATTGCCGCTGAATAGAGATGGACACGATACGCAAAGAGAGGCGGATGGAGGCGCAGGACAGGATGTCTGAAGTGCTGATTGTGGACGACGATCACAACTTTCGGGAGACGCTGCGGGAACTGCTGGCGGATGCGGGCTATCAGACGCTGGTCGCGACGAATGCTGAGGAAGCAATCACCTTACTCCAGACAACAACCCCTGACGTTACGTTGTGTGACTGGAAGATGCCTGGTGGAGGCGGGGAGCATTTTCTCAGGAGCCTTCAATCCGAAGGGCTCATCATGCCTGTCATCATTCTCACCGCTCACGGTACGGGGCCAAATGCGATGCAGGCGATGCAACTCGGAGCTTACGACTTCATAACGAAGCCTCTCGACATCGACCAGGCTCTCGCCACCGTTGCCCGCGCCCTCCGGCACTTGGAACTGCAGCGGGAGGTCGAACTGCTGCGGCAACAGCGGTTCAGAGATCGCTCTGTTGAAGATACAAGCGGATCCGAAGAGGGGCTGAAGCCTCAACTCATCGGCAACTCGCCGGCATGGATTGAGATCTTCAAGAACGTTGGCAGGGTCGCTGCCACCGACGTAGGAGTTCTGCTGCTGGGAGAATCGGGTACGGGCAAAGAAGTTGTTGCCCGCGCGATCCATGAAAACAGCGCGAGGAGCCGCCGTCCCTTCATCATCCTGAATTGTGCGGCGCTGCCGCCAGAGTTATTGGAGTCTGAACTCTTCGGGCATGAACGCGGGGCATTCACCGGAGCAATCGTCCAGAAACGGGGGAAGTTTGAGGCTGCGGACGGAGGCACGATCTTTTTGGATGAGATTGGAGAATTGCCGCTGTCACTTCAGCCCAAGCTTTTGCGTGTTCTGCAAGAGCACACCTTTGAGCGGGTGGGGGGAACAGCCTCCATTCATGCCGATGTCCGGGTCGTCGCTGCAACGAACCGTCCCTTGGAAGACGATGTGGAGCAGAAGACCTTTCGCGCCGACCTGTTCTATCGTCTCAACGCGTTTACGGTTCGTCTCCCGCCGCTGCGGGAGCGTCAGTCCGACATACTCCCGTTGGCGGAGTATTTCCTTGCCCGCTACGCCAAACGCAATCGAATCGCCGCGATCGGACTCGCCGCAGATGCCATCGTGGCCCTGCAAGGGTATTCCTTTCCGGGCAATGTGCGAGAGCTGGAGCATCTGATCGAACGCGCCGCCGTCAAGGCAGGGGGACGAGCCATCACCGCTGAACAGATTCAAGTGGAATTGACCAAAGCGAAAAACCCCGTACCAGGAGCGTTCGATATCCAGGAAGCGACAGGGCTCCCCTTTCACGAGGCGGTCGCAAGTTGGGAACGTCATCTCATCGAGCAGGCGCTGAAGGCAGCGCACGGCAACAAGTCTGACGCCGCTCGCAGGCTCGGAATCCATCGCCGGCTGCTCTACGAAAAACTAACCCAATTGGGCTTGCTTTAATCGTTCCGGCCCATGGCGGAGACTTACAAATAGTAGCGATCCAGGGCTGCCAGGCGGCGAAAACGGTATGCTGTTGCTCGGGAGATCAAATATTTTGATGCGTGACCTTTGCTGTTGTGTATGCGGGCTCTTCTTTTTCGTGCTGGGTCTGCCGGCCGCCTGCGCGCAGGGCACCGCGCCCACGTTCAGCCACACCGCCGGCCAACACGCTTACACGCTTCTGGGCCACGATCCTGCGCAGGCGGTTTCGACGACGATTCCCACGGTGCTGGTTCCCATCGAGCTTTCCTTTGCGGCAAAGATGACGGACGGCAAGCCTTTCGTCATGGCTGCGGCACCAGACGTACCCCGCATTCTGAGCTCACCCATCTTCTGCAGGTTCGCATTCTCCTCGGGCAACAACACCCAGTATGGCGACGCCCTGCTGCGGACCACATTCCCTAACCGACCTGGCTGGCATACGCTGCTGGGCAAGCCGGAAGTGAAGCCCCTCAAGATCGAGGTGCCGCTGGGTTACGGCTATATCCTCACGTCGAAGAAGGAGGGAACCTCCTTCGCCGTCGTCGATGTGGAATTTTTGCAGCAGGCAATCTTCAAGCAGCTGCCCCGGCAGGAGGGCAAACTCATCCTCGCGGTCACCCACAACACAACCTACTACAGTGACGGGGACGCGACGGAATGCTGTTCCTGGGGAACGCACGGCGTCGACACGGCCACAGGAAATTCTTTCGTGCTCAGCTCGTATCTGCGTGCCGCGCCCGCAGTGGTGCACGATCGCGACGTGCAGCCGATCACCCAGCAGCTCGCCGAGTTCATCAACGATCCCCTGCACGATCCTCTTTTCCATGGCGGCCATGGCACGCCCACGCCAGGCAACAGCGTTCCCCGCTGGACGAGACTCCCGCTCGTGCCGGCGGGCGACCAGGGCCGCTGCGGGGGCACGGGCATTGCCTCCATGTACTTTTTGCTTGAACCCACCAACACCAACGCCAAAAACGAGATCCCCGCATCCCCAAGCTTTTTCGCGCAAACCAGCGCCGAAAGCTATCATTTGCAGGACATCGCGTTGCTGCCCTGGTATACGGGTTCTTCCGCCGGTCTCGGCAGCACTTACAGTTTCCCTGACGCAAGCGTGCTCACCGCCGCCGCCAAGCCGTGCCCGGCACACCGGGACCTTTGGGACGGAAGCGCAGCGGCTCCCCCTCTGCCCGAGATCGCCGCAATCCCAAATACCGGCCCGGGCAACGGCCACAAGTTGATCGGTTACTGGGAAGGCTACGGGAGAGCCAATGCCATTTTCCCCCTGCGCCAGGTCTCGCCCCAGTGGGACGTGATCATCGTCGCCTTCGCCACGCCGGCGAAAAACGCGCCCGAAGGCACCATGGAGTTCCATACGCCCGCAGGCCTCCAGCCGGCGCAGTTCAAGGCGGACATTGCTTACCTGCAGAGCCAGGGGAAGAAGGTCATGATCTCCCTGGGCGGCGGTGGCGAGCACTTCACGCTGGCTGACCCGAAACGCGTGCCTCTGTATGTCTCGACGGTCACGCAGATTGTCAGCGAATACGGCTTCGACGGCATCGATATCGACTTTGAAAGCCCTTCGCTCTCGATTGATCCAGGGGACACGGACTTCAAGCATCCCATCACGCCTTCGATCGTGAACCTGATCTCAGCCCTGCACCAGTTGCACGATCACTTCGGCCCCCACTTCATGATCAGCCTGGTGCCTGAGGGAACGCAGATTCCCGCCGGCTACCCAAGCTACGGCGGGCAATTCGGTTCGTACCTGGCGATTACCTACGCCATCCGCGACATACTCTCCTTCGTCGACGTGCAGGACTACAACACGCCGCCACTGCAGGGTCTGGATGGCGAAATCTACCAGCCGGGCAGCGTGGACTACCACGCAGCCATGACGGAACTCCTGCTGCACGGCTTCAACGTGGGCGGCGACCCCAAACACTTCTTCCCGCCTATGCCTCCGGACAAGGTTGCGGTCGGCTTCCTTACGCCGGATACCACGCCTACCATTGTCATGCAGGCGATGAAGTACATCATCACCGGCGTCGCGCCCACAGGGACCACGTACAAGCTGCGCAACCCGGCCGGCTACCCGGGAATGATCGGCGCGATGTTCTGGACCATTAATGACGACCGCCGTCAAAATTACAACTACTCCAACACCGTGGGTCCGGAACTGCATAGCTTTCCAAAGACGAAATAGGCAGCTCAGAAGGACAAGGCCTGAATGTCCGGGTTTAAGTCCTCGAGGGCCAAGTAGCACGAATTACATAAATGTATTATTCTCGCTGTGGGGCGGGGACTCAACATCCGTTTCGGGCGAAACTTCGTTCCTCCGGTAACACGATTCTTAAAAGCATCATACCGCGCCGACCCTTCGCGCTTGTAAACGGCTCGCCGCCGGTGCATGGTGCGGCTCTCCTGGCGTAAAGAAAGGCCGATCCATCCATGCCAACGGCCCCACAAACGGTGCATAGGCTGCTGTCCATGTTGGCGCCCTCAATCGACGGCAGAGGAATCGCTCTTCTTATTCTGGTTCTTTTTCCCGTGCTGTCTTTGCACGGAGCGACCGGCGGCAGCATCTCTGGCACAATCGCAGATCCAAGCGGTGCGGCTGTGGCAGGAGCTACTCTCAGGTTAGTCAACACAGCGCAGCAGACGATCTATCAAGTCATCTCCGACAAGCAGGGTCTCTATTCCTTTCCCAATTTGCCCGTTGGCCGCTACGACCTCACCATTTCAGCCTCGGGATTTTCAACGCAAAGGAAGACCAACCTTACGGTAGACACGGACTCAGCCATCCGGGTGGATGTCGGGCTCGTCATTGGTTCCCAAACAGCTTCCGTATTGGTCACCAGCAGTACAGGAGTGCAGGTGGATACGGTTGCCACCCACCTGGGCGAAGTCATATCGAGCTCGGAGATGACGGCGCTGCCGTTGAATGGGAGAAGCTACACGGACCTGCTGGCGATTCAACCGGGGGTGGCGCCGATTTCGACCCTGTTGCCCAGCTCCGTCATCATGGCAGGGGTCACCGGAAGTATCGATCCATCGGGCGATGAGAATCCTGGCAACCTGTCCATCAACGGCCAACGCGAATCCTCCAACGGATTCATGGTGGACGGCATCGATGTGCAGGAACACATGAACGGCGGTACTTCGATCATTCCCAACCTCGATTCGATCGAGGAGTTCAGGGTACTGACCAACAACTTCGATCCCGAGTACGGAAACTATAACGGTGGCATAGTCACCGTTGTTACGAAGGAGGGCAGCAACGCATTCCATGGCAATGCCTTCGAGTTTTTCCGCAATACAGCGCTCGATGCCCGCGGATATTTCGACCCTACCCGGTCCACATTCAAGCAGAACCAGTTTGGGGGCACGATTGGCGGTCCGGTAAAGAGCGACAAGGTATTCTTTTTCGTCGACTACCAGGGAACCCGGACGGACGAGGGTGTTTCCACCGGCAATATCTCCGTGCCAACGCTCGCTGAGCGAGCCGGCACTTTTAGTGACCTAACCGGCTCAGTGAGCGGCCCCTACTTTGCGACGATGCTAACCCAGGCTCTGGGTCATCCGGTCACGGCGGGAGAGCCTTACAGCAGCGTTTTTCCAGGCGGCGCTATTCCACAGAGCGCGTGGTCGGCGCCGGGTAAGAGTCTGCTCAAATACATTCCATCTCCTAACGTAAGCGCCAGCCAGTATTCCACCTCGGCTTTCGCGCAGAGTGTTCGCGATGACAAGGGCGGGGCTCGCGTCGACCTGAACAGCCGGCTGAGCCAGATCTCAGGCTATTACTTTATCGACGACTATTACCTCGACAACCCCTATCCGGGTTCGGTTGCCGGGGCGAGCATCCCGGGCTTTGATGCGCTTTATATCGGGCGCGCGCAACTGATATCGCTAAGCGATAACAAGCCCATCGGCTCAAATACTGTCAACGAATTTCATATCGGCTATTTGCGCAATGCGAACATCATCGGGCGACCGAAGGGCGGGCTTGGCGTAAGCCTGGCCTCGCAGGGTTTTGCCTCCGGCGCCAACGGAGGGCCAGGCATCGATGTGCAAGCTCCAGAGTTTGAAGGTGTGGAGAATATTACATTTCCTACTTTCGTCATGGGAGTTCCGATCACCAATATGACGCAAATCAACGACACGTACTACGTGAGCGATGGGCTCTCGAAAGTCATGGGCGCCCACACTCTGAAGGTGGGCGGACAATTTCATATCGACCAGGTGAATGACTATCCCAACGGGACGTTCAATGGGACCTTCAACATCGATGGAACCGAGACCGGGGACGCTTACGCAGATTTTCTGATCGGAGTGCCGAGCAACTTCACCCAGTCATCGGGTTCGCCACTCTATCTGCGCAACCGGTATGAGGGCTTATACGCACAGGACAGTTGGCATGCGCGCAGCGACCTTACAGTTAACGCCGGCGTGCGCTGGGACATCGTCATGCCTTTTTGGGAAAAGTACAACCAGATACAGACCTGGGTTGCCGGAGCGCAGTCTGTACTCTACCCGGGAGCACTCCCCGGGCTGCTTGTCCCCGGCGATCCGGGAATTCCCAAGACGCTCGCACCCACGCGCTACAAAAACTTCGCACCAAGGCTCGGGTTGGCCTATGCACCAAAGTTCGACCATGGATTCTTGAAGTCGCTCTTCGGAGGCGACGGTAGGGGCAGTATTCGGGCAAGCTACGGCATCTTTTACACGGAATTTCCCGGCTTGGCGGCCGGCATTATGTACGGCGTGCCTCCCTACGGTTTTAACTATCTCAGCCCAGGGCCGCCGTTGATGGCCACTCCGTTCATTACGGCTGCTACGGGTGTCAATAACGGGCAGCGGTTTCCCTTCCCCTTTCCGCCGCACAATGTTTCGGCAACCAATCCGGACAGATCCGTTAACTGGGCCAACTTTGCGCCGCTTGCGGCGGACCCGTTCTTCTACTACCGCAATCAAGTGCCTTACATCAGCAACTACATGCTCTCGGTGCAGCGAGAGATCGCGTCCAGGGCTTTGTTGACTGTGAGCTATGTGGGCAACCAGGGGCATCGCATTCTGGCCGTCGAGCCGGTGAACCTCGGCGATCCTGCTCTCTGCCTCAGCCTGTCCGGGTGCGGACCCTTCGGCGAGGACACAACCTATACCAGCGCAACCGGTCAGACCATTCATGGAACCCGCACCGGACAAAACAACTATGGACCGCTCGCCGGGACGGGGGAAAACTACGGTGAGAATACAGCCGACCGGTCTTTGGCTAACTCCAATTACAACGCGTTGGAAACCACTCTTCGCTACCGGCGCAGCGGCTCACAGTTCCTACTGAGCTACGCCTACGCGAAATCGATCGATCAAGGCTCCAACCTTGGGGAGCAGATCGATCCGCTCAACCCAGGACAAACCCGCGCTGTTTCCGCATGGGACCAGAAGCACATGTTTGTCGCCAGTTACACGCTGGCGCCGCCGATCGGGAGCATCTTGCATCGATCCAATCGTCTCACGAATGATTGGAGCATTTCGGGAACAGCCCGCTTCGCCACCGGCTTTCCCGTAACGTTGTTCGACAATTCCGACAATTCGCTGCTCGGGAGCTTGGGCAATGGGGTAAACAATTATCTGCTGGACACTCCGCAATACCTGCCGGGACCGCTCAGGATCAATAACAACGGGCGCAATGGCCGGCCGGCCTTCAATACTGCCTTATTTCCCGAAGAGAACCCGGGTGAGCTGGGCAATGCCAAGCGGCGAATTTTCTACGGTCCGGGAATTGAGAACTTTGACACGACGCTCGAAAAGAATGTCCGCCTGGCGGAGGCAAAATCACTCGCGTTCCGCGTAGAGGCATTCAACACTTTCAACCATGCACAGTTTTATGGTCCCGCGGCGGTGGATGGGCAAGTGGAAGACCCTAACTTCGGGCAGATCGTCAGTGCCCAGGCTCCTCGCCTGCTGCAACTCGCTGCGAAGTTTACGTTCTAGTGTGCTGTCCCAGAACTTCGCTGATAAATTCGACGGGATGAGGTGTCGAAAACCGAAAACTGCTGGGGCTAGAAGTATCTGTACAGCCCGTAGCTCAATCGGTGCCACCCCGGACTTTAGTCCGGGGGTGGCGGGTTTTTAAACCCGCGAGAACGCTCCAGCTTGAATGTTCAGGGCTTTAGCCATGGTGGCGGGGCGTCCAATTCTTTTCCCAGAGTTGCCGATGACCAGGCAAACAGCTCCGGTCTCTCGCTCAAACCCGCTCTGACCGGGTTCTCCCAAATGTAAGTGCGGTGGTATTTGTAATCCTCAGCGTCGCGAATGCGGTGATTCACAAAACTTGCTTGCCATATTTCAAAAGCGAAATGAATTTCCCGCTTCGCCCGATAGGAGAAACCACCTTTGATGAATTGCAGTGCCTTTTCCAGCGGGATTTCCACCGCAGGTGTCAGCAGCAGATGGAAATGATTGGGCATGATTACAAATTCGTGGAGCAGGAACCGCCGCTTTCGACGATTCTCCGCAAGAACATCCACCAGAAGCTGAGCCATGCGATCGGATTGGAGGAGGGCGCGGCGTCCGGCTGTAGTCGAGGTCACGAAAAACGTACGGATTGATTGGGGAGCTTGGAACATTCTCACCAGGGCTAAAGCCCGATCATTGCACGATAAAGCTTTCACGCGGGTTTGAAAACCCGCTCCCCCGGACTAAAGTCCGGGGCTGGCACCACCAATTTAGACAAGTCTGGTGAAAGAGATTGGCTTCGGCGCAGATCGCAATATGCTTCGTGATGACTCGGCAACCCGCTTTCGTTCGCTCTGCCCCCTCTCGAATCTTTTCAACGAATTACATAGCCCAACCGGCATCTCTCCGCTAATTTGGACTGCAATGTATTTTCAGCCGTTCCCTGGCGGGACTGTTCCTTCTTCTCTAGCTTAGAATCGCGAGATCTTAATGCTTGTGCTTAAGATCTTTGCCGGAGTTGGTCAGCACCAGTTTCCCCAATTCGACTCCGCGCAAAGCCAACATTCGATCTGCGATCTCCTGCAGTTCCCTGCTTCTTCCCTTCATGATGATTACTTCCAAACAGTAGTGATGATCGAGATGAACATGCGTGGCGGCAAGAACCATGGCGCCTGCCGAGTGCTGCGTCTCGGTCAGCTTCTCAGAGAGATTGGGAACATGGTGGTCGTACACCAGGGTCAAGGTACCAACGACAGGCTTGTTGGAGTCAACCGTCTCGGCGAGAAGCGCCTCGCGGATAAGATCGCGGAAGGCCTCGGAACGGTTCTTGTAGCCGCGCTTGGCGATCAAGCGGTCAAATTCGTTCAGAAGATCTTCTTCGAGCGAAACCCCGGTCCTGGCCAATTCTGACATTGTTCGCCCCCATCCTGATTGTAATGACCGAACTGTTCGCGCAGTTAACTCTTCGCTGCGGCGAGATCGTCGTCTTTGGTTTCCCGGATGGAAAGCAATCCCAGCAGCGTCAGCAGCGCGGATGCGGAGAGATAGTAGCCCACATATTGCAGTCCATACGTCTTGGCCAGCCAGGTAGCAATATACGGCGCCAGGGAGGCGCCCAGAATACCGGCGAAGCTGAATGCCAGCGAACTGCCGGTGTAACGCACGGGGGTGGGGAAGAGCTCGGAAATCACGGTGCCCAGCGGCCCGTAAGTGATGCCCATCAAGCTTAGGCCAAAGACCATCATCAGCGCCGCCCCGGTGGTTCCGGCAAGGAACATCGGCGCCAGCACCAGGCCGAAGATGAAGATCGCAACGGTGACCCCCAACATCACCCGCCGGCGGCCTCGTTCCGCCAGCACTGCGGAGACGGGAATGAACAGGGCGAAGAAACAGATGCCTAATAACTGAATGAACAGGAACTTCTCCCGGCTGTAGCCCAGCGCGGTGGTGGCCCATGACAGTGCGAAGACGGTCATCAGGTAGAAGAGAACAAACGTCGCCAGGCTCACCGAGATGCCCGCGATCAGGGGCCTGGTGTAGTCACGAAAAACAGACAGCATAGGCAGCTTGACCTGCTGGCCTGAATGGAGCGCTTGACGAAAGACGGGCGTCTCGGTGATGGTCAGCCGCACATAGAGGCCGAGAAAAACCAGCACAGCACTGGCCAGAAAAGGAAGGCGCCAACCGAAGGAGAAGAACTGATTGTCGGTAAGCCATCTTGAGAGCAGTAGGAAGGTGCCACCGGAAAGGAGGAAACCGGCCGGCGCACCGAGCTGGGGAAACATGCCGTACCAGGCGCGCTTGTTTGGCGGCGCATTCTCAATCGCCAACAGCACTGCCCCACCCCACTCGCCTCCGAGACCCAGGCCTTGGCCGAAGCGGCACAGCGCCAGCAGCAGCGGAGCGGCGAAGCCGATGGTTTTATAAGTCGGGAGAGCTCCAATGAGTACTGTCGATATTCCCATGGTGGAAAGTGCGATGACCAGTGTGGTCTTGCGGCCAACGCGATCGCCAAAGTGACCGAAGAGCGCAGAGCCTACCGGCCGGGCCAGAAAGGCGATGCCAAAGGTGGCCAGGGATTCGAGCGTGGCCGACGCCGGGTCGGACGGGGGGAAAAACAACCGCGGAAAAACCAGCACGGCCGCAGTGGCGTAGATATAGAAGTCGAAGAACTCAATGGTGGTGCCGATCAGGCTGGCAAACAGCACCTGGCGCGGTGAGTTGACAGGCCTGCCTGTCGTAGGGTGAGTCGTACTCATCGAATCTCCGCTTCTTATATCATTCCCTTGGGCGATATATACAGTTGAATACTATCGCGGAGGAGCATTCGCATGAGCCAAACCCAAGCCATCTCTGCCTCAGCCGCTGGAACCATTACCCTGGGCGGCGATCTCACCGTCAACCGCCTGGGCTACGGAGCCATGCGCATCACGGGCAAAGGCATCTGGGGCCCTCCCGCCGACAAGCCGGCAGCCCTGGCCACGTTGCGCCGTGCAGTCGAATTAGGGGTCAACTTCATCGATACCGCCGACTCCTACGGGCCCAACGTCTCCGAAGAGCTGATCGCCGAGGCCCTTTACCCCTATCCAGCGGGCCTGGTGATCACCACCAAGGCCGGATGGGAACGCTCGGGCCCTGCGCAGTGGCTGCACAACGCCAGCCCGCAGCACCTTAGCGAAGCAGTGGAAGGCAGTCTGCGGCGCTTGCGTCTGGAGCGTATTGATGTGTATCAGCTGCACATTCCTGATCCGGCTGTCTCCTACGATGCTTCCATGGAGACCTTGGCCAAGCTGCGCGAGCAGGGGAAGATTCGCCACGTGGCCCTTTCCAACGTGACCCAGGAGCACATTGAGCGCGGGCGCAAAATCGTGCCCATCGTCTCGGTGCAAAACCGCTACAGCTTCGCCGACCGCGAATGGGATTACGTGGTCAAGTATTGCGAGCAGAACGGCATCGCTTTTCTGCCTTGGGCTCCGCTGGGGCAAAACCGGAAAGCACTGGACGTGTTAGAGAGGGTTGCCCGCGAACTCGGGGTCTCGACGCTGCAGACGGCGCTTGCCTGGCTGCTCAAGCGGTCGAAGATCATTTTGCCGATTCCGGGAACGTCGTCGCCTGCCCATGTGGAGGAGAATATTGCCGCAGCCGGATTGGAGCTGCCCGACGCCGCCTTCCAAGAGCTTTCCAACGTGACTCCACCGCCCGTGAGCTATCGCGTGAGCTCGATTGCAAAGTCTTGATTAGGAGCGGAGATATGAAGATCTATCGGATCGCTACCGTGCCCGGCGATGGCATTGGCAAGGAAGTCGTGCCCGCTGGACAGCAGGTTCTGGAAGCGCTCGCGGGAAGTGGTTTTCGCTTCGAATTCGAAAATTTCGACTGGGGCGGGGACTATTTCCGCAAGCATGGAGAGATGATGCCGGCGAGCGGACTCGATGCTCTGCGCACCAAGGACGCCATTCTTTTCGGCTCCGCCGGCGATCCGGATATCCCCGACCACATCACGCTGTGGGGTCTACGGCTGAAGATTTGCCAAGGGCTCGATCAGTACGCCAACGTGCGCCCGACCCGCATTCTTCCTGGTATCGACGGGCCGCTCAAGCGGTGCAAGACAGAAGATTTGAACTGGGTCATTGTGCGCGAGAACACTGAGGGCGAGTACTCGGGCGTGGGTGGCCGGGTGCATCAAGGACATCCTCTCGAGGTAGCCACGGATTTGTCGTTGATGACGCGGGCGGGCGTCGAGCGCATCCATCGCTTTGCCTTTCGCCTGGCCCAATCCCGTCCCCGCAAGCTGCTAACGGTGGTTACAAAGAGCAACGCGCAGCGCCATGCGATGGTGATGTGGGATGAGATCGCGGCGCAAATTGGGAAGGAATTTCCTGAGGTTCGCTGGGATAAAGAACTCGTCGATGCAATGACCGCACGCATGGTCAATCGTCCGGCTTCGCTGGACACGATCGTGGCCACGAATTTGCACGCCGACATTCTGAGCGACCTCGCAGCGGCATTGGCCGGCAGCCTGGGCACTGCGCCCACGGCTAACATCAATCCCGAACGTCTCTATCCATCAATGTTCGAACCGATCCACGGTTCAGCCTTCGACATCATGGGCAAAGGATGGGCGAACCCAGTGGGCACATTCTGGTCGGTGGTGATGATGCTGGAGCATTTGGGTGAAAGCGAAGCTGCGGGACGGGTGATGAAGGCTATCGAAGATGTCACGGCGAACCCTTCGCTGCATACGCGCGATCTCGGCGGCACGGCAACGACGGCGCAGGTAACCGAGGCTGTCTGCGCGCAGATCGCCGCCACGGCCAAGAGCAATTTGACTACTGCCTGAGCGCGTGCTCGGGGCCGAGAATGCCTGGATTTACTGATCGATAACGCAAAAGCTATGGTGGGCTTCGCCCTCTTTTTCGGCCCAGGTACGCCCTGGCGAACCTGGGGCACCCGTCCTATTCCTACGGCTCTTCCTGGTCGTCTGACCGTCGTTGTCCTCTGCTGGACTTATTGGCATTTGGCTCTACAGGAAGACGCCCTACAGGTTGATCGTCCCATCTTGTTGACCACTAAGTGCATCGGATGAGTCGAGCGTCAGACGGAAAGAGCAGTGGTATCCCACATCTCGCAAAAAACGAGCGAGATGCCCGGGTTTCCTGTAAGTGGCCCCAAGCAATAGCAGCGTGTGCGGCTTTCATTGAGGAAAGCCGCATGAAGTTCATCAACGCCAACAAGCTTCACAGGAAATCCGGAGATGTGGGGCACCCGTGCCTTTGTGAGGGAACCAGGGGCGCTCCGGTGCGGGGATCCCACTCAAGCCCCACGGCACGCTCCACGGCGTGCCGGGACAGGCGGGGCAGGCAAAAGATGGCTTGAATGGGCCACCCAGCATTTGTTGCCGGTGTGGCGATAAGCTAATCGCTTTTCAAGCGAAGATCACGGCGCTCAAAGATCGCCGTCCCGGCGACAAATAGAAGCACGGCGCCGAGGATGATCAGCAGGAAACCGGCCGGTTGATGCAAGAGACGCGCGGCCTCAACCAGGTCTCCCTGGGTCAAGGTAAAGAGCAGACGCGCTGGAGCGAAGCCAGGCCACAGGTAACCCAGGAAACCAAGCAAGGCAAGCAATGCCAAAGAGGCAGTGGACGCCAGCATCATGGGGAGCCAGGTGGAGAAGAAAAGAGCCGCGGTCGCGGTCAACAAGCCCAGTACGAGTTGTGCCAAGGCGAGCATGAGCAGCAGCGCCGGCGGTCGATCGATAGCCGAAAAAAGCGCGAACCCACTCACCACAAAACTGACGACGTAGAGCGCCAGCGGCAGCCAGGCTGCGCCGGCCAGGGCAAAGAAGTATTGCCGCCGGCTGACCGCACGCGAGAGCACGCCGGCGATGCGGCGGGAACGCTGCTCGTTGCCCAACAAGGCGCCCCCGGTGAAAGCCACCAGCCCCAATCCGTAGAGGCACTCCTGGTGCAGGATGGAGAGCACATCGTCGGTTTCCGGCTTAGCCGCGGGCAGCAACAGAATGGCCGCCATGGCAAAGGGCCAAAGCATCAGAAACAAGTAGATCCAGCGATTCTGATACAGCAATCGGCGCGCGATCTGCCAGATCTTCGAGATGGCCGGAGTCTTCATCGACGGGAGTTCTCTGCTTGCACAGCGCCGGCGCCGCTCCATTCGAGGAAAAGATCCTCCAGCCGGCGGCGCAACGGCGCCAGGCTTATGATTTCGCCTCCTGCCTGCCAAACTCCCTCAATCACGCGACGCTGTTCCTGTACCGGAACCGATATGCGGATCGAAGCAGGATTGACACCCGCGGTCGCGGCTGCGGAGTGGATGCGGCTAAGCTCGGCTAGAGAAATGCCGCGCAACTCAATCTCCACTCGATCGGACTCGCTCTGAAAGTCCTTGAGCGATCCCAAACGAACCAGGTGGCCCTGGTTGAGAAAGGCGATGCGGTCGCAGATATGCTCCACCTCGGTCAACTGGTGAGAGCTAAAGAAAATGCTCTTGCCGGCGTGACGCGCGTTACGCAGCAATTCCCTTACCTGAAGCACTCCGGCGGGATCAAGCGCAGCAGCGGGCTCGTCGAGAATCAACAATTCCGGGTCGTTGATCAGGGCCTGGGCAAGGGCCAGGCGCTGTTGCATTCCTCGCGAATAGTGCCGCGCATCTTTGCGCTCATTGGGCAAGCCAACGGTCGCTAGGAGATCCCGAATGTCCTTGGCGAGCCGGCCATCATTCACTCCGTTGAGGCGCGCGGCCAACTCGACGCTGCGGAAACCGCTCTCGGAAAAAAATACCGGGACATCCGGGACGAAGCCCAGCCGCGCCCGCGCTTGCGCAGCGCCAAAAGGCTTGCCCAGCAACGACCCGCTTCCCGAAGTGGGGCGAAGAAAGCCCAGCGCGAGATGAATCGCCGTCGTCTTCCCCGCTCCATTGGGACCAAGGAAGCCGAGGATCTCTCCATCCTCCAGGGTCAGGGTGAGAGGATGAAGCGCAGTCTGCTTGCCGAACTGCTTCGAGATTGCCGAGAAGGTCAGACGATGGGCCATGTTGGGGTCGTGGAGAGCCGCCTAAAGCAGAAAGAGATCAGGGATGACCTGATCTCTCCTGCTTCCCGGATTTCCTGCACGCGGGCCTAAGAGACAGCCACGTGTGCGGCTTTCATTAAGGAAAGCCGCATGGAGTTCATCAACGCCAATAAACTTCACAGGAAATCCGGGTTGGCGGCGTGCTGCCGCTGATTAGTAGTTGACCTTGACGAAGACGATGACCAGGGTGAAGAGGGAGAGTGACTCCATAAACGCGAGGCCGAGGGTAAGCAGTAGCAGGATGCCGGCACGCGCTCCGGGATTGCGGGCCAGCGCTTCGGTAGCCGAAGCGGTTGCCCGGCCCTGGCCGAGGCCGCAAAGGCCGGCGGCAATGCCCATGCCGAGACCGGCTGCGATCGCAGTGAGTCCATGGCCTGGACTCGACTCGCCACCTGAGGTTTGAGCAAAAGCCGGAACCGCCATGAACAAGGCGGACAGCGTCATGAATAGATATTGCAGTTTGCGCATTGTTTTCTCCTTGCTTCGGTGAGAATTACCGCGAGTGGGTGGTTGAGGCTCACCGTGCTGGCCCCCTCACGCTTGCGGCTTCCGAACCGGAGTCGAAGCATAGCCCTCCGGCGGGACAACCTGGTCAAAAATCTAGTGGTCGTGCGCTACCGCCTGGGAAACGTAAATCATGGTCAGCAGCATAAAGATGTAGGCCTGGATCAACGCCACCATCAGGTGCAAGCTCATAAACGCGAGCGGGATGCCGATGGGAACGAGGGAGAAGAAAACCAGCGTGACCATCTCCCCGGCAAACATATTGGCGTAAAGACGAACAGTGAGGGAGAGGATGCGGGCAAAATGCGAGATCACCTCAATCGGCAGCATCATCCAGGAGACCCACCAGATGGGCCCCAGGAAGTGCTTCAGGTAGCTGAAGAGGCCCTGCTCCCGAACTCCGTAGTAGTGGTAATAGCAAAAGCACAGCAGCGCGACACCCAAAGGAACGGTCGCCACCGAGGTTGGCGCAATCAGGCCTGGAAACAAGCCCAGCAGGTTCGAGAGCAGAATAAACATCAGCACGCATGTCGTGAACATGACATAGCGTTGCGCGCCCGGCCCGATGATCGAATCCGCCTGGTCAGAGACAAAACCGTGAAGCATCTCGGCAAGCTGCTGAATAGTTCCCGGATTTTCAACATTGAGCGAAATGCGCACCAGTACGAAAAAGATGAACAGCAGGCCGAGGACCAATATCTCCATGGCGAATGTCTCGGTGATAGGCGCCTGGGGGTTGTAGGGCTGCACGTGAACTGCGTGCAGGACCTGTGTGGCCAGATTCCCAAAGTGCTTGTTCAAGATATCCGTGAATAAGCTTTGTTCATGCATACGAGTAGTTCGTGCTCAGGCTCTCCAGTTTCAGAATCGATTGGGGTTCTACGCGGACCAGCCGCGTATCAGGCGAAGGGCTTCGATGAATAGGGCGGCCAGCGCCAAGGCAAGGCCGATCAACAGAGCGGCCACCTTACCGTCCAAACTCCTCAGGCTAACATAAAGGAGTCCCGCAGCGGCGGCGATCCGGATAAAAAACCAGAACAGAACGCCCCCTAAGGGCTTGGGGTTGCCCTGGGAACTCGTGCTTGCGAGATCGAGACGCTCCATGACGGCGGTCATCAACTGGCGCCACTCCAGAATGCCCGTGGCGGCGATGGCGCCGCCTACCAGGAACAAGAGCATGGAACGCCAACCCCACGCGATCCATATCACTGGGATACCGATGGCTAGGGCGATGGCGACGTTGCGCAGCGCCCGATTTAGTACCAACCGCAGATCCTGATCGCTGAAATCCATCATTCCTTACTATGGGACAGAACCACGCGGAAGATCTGCACAAAGCCTGCCACCGCGCCGGCAATCAAGCCCAGGATATTGATCCAGTGTTGATGTAGCCAATGATCGAGGGCCAGGCCGATGGCCCAACCGATCACTACCGCGGCGGGCAACAACAAGGCTAACTGGATGAGGCTTTCGATGCGCACCAATGATTGCAGGGGGCTGTCCTTAGAGGACTTTGCCGGGGGCGACGGGTCTGGCTGGCCGGATGGCATCGGTATCGGTGCTAGTTATACACCACCGGTGGTCTGGTGGGGCGGTGTTGATTGGGCGAGGCTTCAGAGTCTGTGTGAGAACTGCCGATTCGGAGTTGAGTCCCGCCAGGGACGGCTGAAAATTACCAAGGACGTAGTCCTGGCATCCTCACCTATTTTCCTTTTCCGAAAACCAGGCAACCCAGGACTCGCGTCCTGGGCATCTTCAGCCGTCCCTGCGGGACTGGAAGTTGTTCCTATCTCCACCCAGCACTGCGTGCTGGGCTACTCTCAGGCGTCCCTTCGGGACTTAGTTTTGAGTTGGAGTTCTCATGCAGACACCTCAGCCCGGGCCGTGAGATTTGGCCACTGTCAAGGGCTCTTTGCCGTGCCACAGGCCTCTGTCGAAAAGGCGTGTACCTGGACAACGACTATCCCACTCAAGCCAACGGCGGGCTTGATTGGGTGCCCAAGCATTTTTCGCCGCTGAGGGGTCAGATACGCAGACGTTATACTGACTTTTTCGTCTTGAGGCCTTCCCATTGTTTGAGTCAGAATTCGAGAGCAATCTTTTCGCGCTGCGTAAAGACAAGCTGCGCCAGATTGCGGCACTCGGCCAGCAGGCGTACCCCAACCACTTTGCCGCATCCCACACGCTCGCCGAGGTGCGGCGGCAGTTCGGAGAGATTGCCCCCGAAGTGCTGGACGCGCAGCGGACCGTGGTCACAGTCGCGGGGCGCATCATGGCCATCCGCGCCCAGGGCAAGGCTGGCTTTGCCCAATTGCAGCAAGGCGGCGAACGGCTGCAAATCTACGTCCGCCTGGACGCCGTGGGCGAGCAGGGCTTTCAGCTCTACAAGCTGCTGGATCTGGGAGACCACATCGGCGTCTCCGGCTACGTCTTCCGCACCCGGACCGGCGAGCTCACCATCCATGTGGAAACCATCACGTTTCTAACCAAAGCGATGCTGGCCCTGCCGGAGAAGTATCACGGCCTGGCCGACGTGGAACTGCGCTACCGGCAGCGTTACGTCGATCTCTTCATGAACACCGATGTGCGTGAGGTCTTTGTCAAACGGGCCCAGGTGCTCAAGGCAATCCGGCGCTTTTTCGACGCGCGCGGGTATATCGAAGTGGAGACTCCGATGATGCAGCCCATCGCCGGAGGAGCCATGGCGAGGCCCTTTCGCACGCACCATAATGCGCTGGACATTCCGCTATTCCTTCGTATCGCGCCTGAGCTCTACCTCAAGCGCCTGGTGGTCGGCGGTCTCGACCGGGTTTACGAGATCAACCGCAACTTTCGCAACGAAGGCATCTCCACCCAGCACAATCCCGAGTTCACCATGCTGGAGTTCTACCAGGCATACGCCAACTACCACGATCTGATGCAGCTAAGCGAAGAGCTCGTCACCCAGGTGGCTTTGGAAGTAAACGGAACTACCACGACTACCTTCGGCGGCCACGAGATCGACCTGTCCAAGTGGCGCCGCTACTCCATGCGCGAGGCTATCCGCGAGTTCTGGCCAGAGGGGGCGGGAGCCAAGCCGGCACTCAAAGATTTTCAGAGTGACGACCAAGTAAACCAGATGGTCGAGAGAGTGCGCGCGTCCGGCATTTCGCTCGACTATCAGCCGGGACAACCCGCGGGTAAAACCATCGCGGGCATCTTTGAAGCCGTCGCCGAGGACCACCTGATTCAGCCCACCATCATCTACGACTTCCCGGTCGCCGTTTCCCCCCTGTCCAAAAATAAGCCGGACGAACCAGACTGGGTGGAGCGCTTCGAGTTTTATGTGGGGGGCTTCGAGCTGGGCAACGCCTTTAGCGAGTTGAATGATCCGGAAGAACAGCGCAGCCGCTTTGAGCAGCAGCTGGCAGAGCGGGAGCGGGGCGACACGGAAGCCCATGTGATGGATGAAGACTACGTGCGCGCCTTGGCGTACGGGCTGCCGCCGACTGCCGGGGAGGGCATCGGCATTGACCGGCTGACCATGGTGCTGACCGGGGCCAAATCGATCCGCGACGTGATCCTATTTCCGCTTCTACGTTCCCAATCTGGAACTGCAGCAGGTAGCTAAACTACGCCCCGCGCCGCCCGCGATCAGCGTAGCGGCCAGCCAGTGTGACCGATCGTGCCTTGGTTTGTCACCCCGGCGGTTCGGGCGAGTTTACTTTTTACCGCCCGGTTTCCCGACCCGCTTGAGCACCTGGCTGAGACTGGTTTTCTCAAATTCGTCCAGCAGAGCTATTATGGAGCCGGAGAAGATCTTTTCCAGCGCGGAGTTTACTCGCAATGCCGGCGCAGCATGGACATTGGGAGTGTGGAACAGCGAGCCGGTCTCCACTGCCTTGTAAACATCCGCCAGCGTGATCGCTTTTGGAGATTTCAAGAGCCGTGAACCACCGGTAGGACCCTTTTGACTTTCAATCAGCTTGGCCTGTTGAAGAGAGGCAAGCACGCGGCGAACAACGACTGGATTGGTATCCAGCTTGAGCGCAATATCGGTAGAGGTTTGCAATGTATCCGGCTCCGAAGCAAGCAGAACCAGAACATGGACCCCGGTAGCAAATCTGCAGTTGACAGCCATGCACGAACGCTACCATAACGGAGCGGTAAAGGGCATGGCCATGTGACCACACGTTAGTAACTTCCAAGGTTGCAGACACACCAACAGGTAACCATGACCATTTCGTACCCGTCGCAGGATCGTTTGCCAAATTGGGTCAGCCGAAGGAGCATTTTTGCGAATTCTCTTTGTAGGTGACGTGTTTGGCCACGCCGGACGGCGGATTGTAGGCGAGCACCTGGTCCCTTTGATCGAACGGAGGGAGGTCGACCTGGTGGTGGTCAACGTGGAGAATGCGGCCGGGGGCTTTGGGGTGACGCCGGGGATTGCCGACGAGCTGTTCGACCAGGGCGCCCACGTCCTCACTACCGGCAACCATGTCTGGGACAAACGCGAGATTATCGAATATATGCAGTCTGTTCCGGCGGACAGCCATGATAGGCCGCGACGCCTGCTGCGCCCGGCCAATTACGTCGCGGGGACACCAGGACACGGGGTTTACGAAGGGGAGTTGCCCTCCGGACAAACCTATGCGGTGATCAACCTGCAGGGCCGGGTCTTCATGGCGAACCTGGATGATCCGTTCCGGGTGGCGGATTCCCTGCTCAAAACTATCAAGGCCAAAGTGATCTTTGTGGACTTTCATGCCGAAGCGACTTCAGAAAAGGTGGCGCTCGGCTGGTACCTGGACGGAAGGGTTACCGCGGTAATCGGGACCCACACGCACGTACCCACCGCCGACGAGCGTGTTCTGCCGGGCGGCACGGCCTACCAGACCGATGTGGGAATGAGCGGACCCTTCGACAGCGTCATTGGTGTGGAAAAAGAGCTCATCCTTGCCCGCTTCCTCAGTGGGATGCCGGGAAAATTCGAGGCGGCCAAGGGGGATCCGCGCATGTGCGCGGTCTTGATCGAGTGCGACGGCAACACCGGCCGCGCCCTGTCGATCGAACGAATCATGCTTGGGGAGTAATTTCAGGCTTGGGGAGTAGGCTTAGGCACTTAAGGCCTCGGCCCCGCTCGCCATCTCATCCACTAGCCCCAGCTCCGTTTCAAAGCCGCGGGCTCGCTCCCACGAGAACCAGGCCAGAAAGGCCAGCGACGCAATAGCGCTTACCACCATGTCTATTCCGGGCAATCCCTTGGGCCCGAACCACTTCGCACCCCAGCCGTCAAGCGCGGCCATATAGGCTACGGGCAGGTTCGCCAGGCTCACGCCCATAGCGTACCGTCCGCAGCCGCTGCGTCCCGCAGCACCCACAATCTTCAGAACCAGGGCGCTGTACATCGCCCAGCAGGCGCCCACGGTAAATAAAAACAGCCCTGATCCCACGATGTACATCCGGGGTCTTGGCGTTCCAAAACAGAACACACCGAGTACCCCTGCATTCACCAGCCCGGTCACCGCGTATGCCATGCGAATGTCGAAATGCGCCGGCATCAGCGCCATGGCAAGCGCACCCGCAAAGGTCAGCACTCCTCCCATCAGCCCATTTGTCCATGCCACCTGGTTGCCGGATACTCCATAGTCTCTGGCAATCGAAGGAAGAATTCCGATCGCACCTCCACTTCCGAGGGGAGAAACCAGCAGCAGTACAGCGGGCAAGGCGCTGAAGCGGAGAAAGGTTTTCTTGAACTCCCGGCCCATCACCACCGTCTCTTCGGCGAAGCTCTTCCCGCGCTTGGCGACGGGAGGCTCATCAAAAAACAGCGCCGGCAAGGCGGGAACAAAGGTCAGCGTAGCCGCAGCCAGGCCGAGCGTCGCCTTGCTGACATGGGCTGCCAACAAGAGCAACCCGCCGCCGGAAAGTGCACCACCAGCCAAGTTACCCGCCTGCAGAAAACATCCCACCCGTGTCTTCTGATCCTGGCGCATGAGCAACGCCACCAGCCCTCCCATCGCCGCAGAAGCCAGCAGGATCAGGCAAGACGAGGTCCAGAGCAGTGACACTGCGCTCTTGCTCGCATAGCTCTTGGCCTCCAACGCCACCATCACCGTGAAGGCCGATGCGGCGGTGGCGAGGAGCAGCCACGTCTTCCGCCGCAACAGAAAATCCGTCACCGGGCTCCACAGAAAAAACAGCGTGGCGGGCAACAGCAGAAAGGCTCTCTGGTTGGCGATGGCATGGGGCGCTACGCCCTGCTGACGCAACAGGAAGGAGAGCAGTGTGCCCGACACGCCGCCGGTCACAACGGCGTGGGGCGCATTCAGCATGGCGAAGAGCCACGGAGGGGGCGCGCGCCGTTTCATACGCCCATCTCAGGGCTTCAGGGCAATGGTAGGAGACTGGCGCGCCAGTCTTTTGGACGCGGAGGTGATCTGGCCGTGGCGATCGAAATGGAGGGTCCAGTTGGTGGTGATGGTGGGCCGGGATACGTCGCTGAAGGTGACGTCGGCGCTTTGATCGCTTTCGATCAGCATTTGCGGCTGGTTCGCGTCCAGGCGCAATAGATCAAGGCTCTGACCGGGGCGAGGGGTGTAGTTAAGTACCTGGACCGGATAACCGCTCAATTCGGCATAGCAGACAGCGATCATGAGCCAATTGCGGGCGTGGCTGAGCGGCGTCGTGCCACGCTCCTGGCGCAGCATTCCATTGAAGACTTCAAAGGTGCCGGGGCGGTTCCACGAGGCCTCAAACGGCAAGAGACCATGGGCATAGGTGGACACGATGCGGACTTGCGCGCTGTTGCGGGGCAGCATAGCGGCAAAGCGCGAGGAACCACTTTCATCCGCGCCGTGGGTGAAGGCGAGGAAGACATAGTCGGGGAACGCCGGGCACACGATCTGCTGGTAATGCCACGCAGGGCTGCTGATGTCGAAATTGGCCAGTGCAGCTTGCTTGGAAAGCTCGGGGCTCAGATTGGAGACGACCTGGTAGTCGGCTGCGTTCATCTGGCTTGGATCGAGATGATCGAGCGAGATCACGGTTGGCGGAGCGGAAAGCGGAGTGGTTGCGATGGGGACCGGTGTGACTCCAGGAAAAGCGGTGTTGGTTGGGGTTGCCGTCACACCGGGAAAGAGATCCTGGTTGGGGGGCTGCTGGGTTTGCGCGGAAGCAGAGAGGACAGCAAGAGTGACGAGCAGGAGAAGCCGGGGCTGGGGGGCGATTCGCGGCATCGAATTTTCACTCTACCATGCAGTCCGCGGGGCTATGCCTACTGTTCTGAATGGTTGAGCTTAGCTCGATACGTGGGCAGCGGCTAGTAATTCGGGGCCAAGGCTATAGCGCCCAGCCCGAGCAGGAAGAAGAGAAACATCAGGGGGATGAGCCGGCGCGCGCCGGCGGGCGCCCCGCGAAACTCGTGCCAGACAAAGACTCCCCATGCGGCGGAAACCATGGTCGCGCCCTGACCGATGGCGTAGGAGATCGCAGGACCGACAAAGCGGGCCTGGGACGCGGCAAAATTCAGCACCGCTCCGGAGCACCACACGGCCCCGCCGATCAAGCCCCAGAGATGCCAAAGGGGACGGCCGGCAAAGTACTGGCCCATGCTCATTGGATTTTGTTCTGGTAGCGGGTGGCGCATCAACCACAGGACCGTGGGAACGCTGCACAACGCAATCCCGATGGCAAAAACGGGAACCACGCTGTAAGGCCCCAGAGATCCGGGGCCATGCATGGAGCGGGCGACCAGCGGATAAAACAAACCCATGAGCACGCCGGCCAGCAAACTCAAAAGAATGCCCCGGGCAGTAATCCTGGTTCGATTCTGTTCGCGGCGGCGATAGGCGATAGCGTCAATCACAATGGCGACCGCTACCAGACCGACTCCGATGAAGAGCAGCCAGACGTTGCCGGCCGGGGAGAAGGCATAGTTCAGCAGCACCCCGATCACCAGGGCTAAGCCGATTCCCAAGGGAAAGGCCACCGCCAAGCCCGCAATCTCAATAGCGACCACCAGCAGCAGGTTGGCCGCATTGAAGATCACACCGCCGGCCAATGCCAGTAGGAGATGCCGAGGGTCAGCCCGGGCAATGGCTGGGAACAGGACCGCTGGGCCGCCTCCCAGAGTAACTCCCCAGGCCAGGCTGCCCAGCAGAATGCCGATGACGTAGTCCCAGTAGAGAAGCTGGATGGGCCAGCCCGGAGTCAGTTTGATGGTGTTTGCCCAGGATCCCCAGCAGACCATGCTGAGCAGCATGAAGGCGAGTTGGGCGGAATAAGTTTCGGGCAGGAAAGGGATAAAACTTTCCTCTGCGATGGGTTATCAGGAAGAGCAGCCCGGTTGCCCGGGGCTGCTCTTCCTGTTGTGGTTCTTAGCGCGCTGTGTGGTGATGAGCCGCCGGCGCCTTGGGTGGTGGCGCACCGTCGTTCAGCGTGATCATGGGCGGGGTAGGAGTATAGGAATCGAACGTGGCATCGTAGGTGACGTTAGCACCGATGACGGGCACGACTTTCAGCGGGGTCTTCATATTGATGGTGAAGTCCGCCTTCTTGCTCTGCTTGTTGTCTTCCGTGACGGCCAGTTGAACCGAATCAGCGGTTGCCGAAATCACCATGCCCGGCACTTGCACACGGTTGCCCTTCATGGTGTCCCAAACCTTCTGGGCATCATCCGGCTTGCCGTTGAAAAGAATGAATTCCTTATCAGCCAGGCTGAGCGTCTTCAGATCGGGAGTAGAAGCAACCGTCTGGGCGGCAAGGTCGGCGGGTGATGGAGGTGGCGGCGCCGGCGTTGGGTTGTATTCCGCAGGAGGAAACAGATTGGTTTTGGCGAGGGCTTGGACAGCGGGATAACCGTCCAAGCTGCCATGGTACTTCTTGTAAAAGTACTCGGCGGCCGCTTCGATCTGCGGTTTGGCCTGGGGAGGTGCGAATTGCGCTGCCCGGGTGAAGAACCAGGCCGCATTCTTCTGGTCGGGCGGAGTTTGCTGCGCATAGGCCTGTCCCAGAAGATAAGTGTCATTGAGCCCGGGGCCGGACTCCGTTTGGGCTTCGCTCGGATAGGCCTTTAGCTCATTGGTATAGGCGGCAATCGCTCCGGAGTAGTCCTTTTTGTTGGCGTCATCCTGAGCGATGGCGCTATCGAAAATCGGCGCCGTCGCCGTCTTCAGCTTCTGATAGTCGGCCTCCGCCATGGCGGGCGGCTTTGGGGCGCTGAGGCCGGTTTGGGCCTGGGCCGCGGCTTTATCGAGAATCGGCTGGGCATCGGCTGGATTGGTCTTAGAGTGGGCTTCGGTCTCCTCCAGGTAAACCGAGGTGGCGAGGGCCCGCAAGTTTCCCGGGTCAACCGCCAGCAAGCGGTCCGCGGCGTCCAACATTTTGGCCGGATCCCCTTGGTAAGCGACCATGAGCTGTTCCAGCATTTCGGCCTTGACGACCGAGTTGGGGTACTGCTTCAGAAACGCCTCAATGGCCGCAGCCTTGGCTGCCGGAGTGGATTGGCCGACGGCGTTGGTGTACGCGTTGTATTCGGCGGGGTCTTTGATGGTGATCTGACCGGGCTGAGCGGCTTGGGCATACACCATAGACACGCTGCCTGGAAAGATAGTGGCCAAGGCCAACAAGGAAGCAAGTACGGACTTCTTCATGCAACGCTCCTAGGAGATGCGAGAATCGGGAAAACGCAGAAATCAGCAATCATGACAATACACAACCGCAAGTTTCTCATCTTTTATTGGATATGCGCCGGAAACTCGAGTTTGGGCTAAACGCTTTGATCCTTCGCTCTGTGGTTTACCCCAGTCAAGAAAAACCAAGGTCTTTCCGATGAGCTGTGGAAGGATTATAGAAACGGTTCTCGCTTCTGACAAGTAAACGTATCAACGGATGACCAGACAATCGTAAGCATCGAATCAGGATGAGGTGGCAGAGGATGACCGAAACAGGGATGGAGGAGGATCCAATCGATCCTTTAGGGGGCCAGGTAGCAGTGGTCACGGGGGCGGCGCGCGGCATCGGCGAGGCCATTGCTCATCAGCTGGCGCGCATGGGCGCCGCCGTGGTGCTCACCGCGCGCGACTCCGCCCGCTTGACACAGGTGAAAGCCGCTATCGAGCAGCAAGCCGGAAAAGCAAGCGTGCTGCCCTGTGATTTGACGGACGCAGGGGCCGTGGCGGCATTCGGGGACCGGGTGCGGGAGCAGTGGGGCCGCTGCGACATCCTGGTCAACAATGCTGGTGTCGCGGTGCTGCGCAAACCACTCATCGAGTTGCCGGTGGAGGAGTGGGATCAGATGATGGATACCAATCTGCGGGCGCCCTACTTGATGATCCGATCGCTGGCCCCCATGATGATCGCGGCCCGGTTCGGGCATATCATCAACATTTCTTCGCTGGCGGGAAAGAACGTCTTGCCTGAAGGCGCCGCTTACTCCGCCTCCAAATGGGGACTTAATGGGCTGACCTATTCGGTCGCGGAAGAACTGCGGCAATATAACGTGCGTGTGTCGGTCGTAGCTCCGGGTTCTGTAAACACAAACTTCAGCAGCTCAGGAAGTACTAAGGATCGAAGCCGCATGGTCCAGCCCAACGACGTGGCCCAGGTAGTCGCCATGCTGGTGACTCAGGCCCCCACGTCCTTCGTGAGCGAAGTTCTCCTGCGGCCTACGACGAAGCCATAGCTTCGGGGCCGTAGCGTTGATGGGAGAAGGAGTTTCTGGGAGCCGCTCTGACACAGCGGTCAGCTCTGGTTCCCTCGCGAAGAGCGGGTGGGCGGGTACATCCGATAAGCTGAGAGTCAGAGGGAATGAGCCGTGGAATCCCACATCTCGCGAAAAACGAGCGAGATATGGGGCACCCGCCCTTTGCGTAGGAACGAGAGAGGCAATGCGATCGTGGGGGCTGCGCCCCCGTCGTTTTCGGCCCAGGTACGCCATGGCGAACCTGGGGCACCCGTCCTATCCCTTCGGACTTTGCTGTGAGGCGGACTCTGCTTCAATACGAGACGCTTTTCCCTCAAATGTCTGATTTTGAGGCATCTGGTCTCGGCCTTGATAACAGACTTAAAATCAATGGCTTACTGTGTGTACTGAAACGTGCCACGAACGTTACTTGTAACGTGGGCGGGGCAGGTCTAGCCTTTATAGATACATTCTCCAGCGGGAGGCGTCTCCAGCTGTCCTTACCTGCCTACACGCCGCGACGCATTGGGTTGTGCACGCGTTATCCACAACATGTTGGGGTCTCTATGTTGCTTCCAGTGATCACCATCGCTAGAGTCTTTGCTAAGGCCACTCGTCGCCGTACGGCCGGCACTGCTCCAGGGGCGACGAAAGGGACACGTTCATGCTGAAGCTGAAGAAGATCCAGATGCTGGGGTTCAAGTCGTTCTGCGATCGCACCGAGGTCACGCTCCCCGGCCAGGGGATCGCCGTTGTGGTCGGGCCCAACGGCTGCGGTAAATCGAACATTCTCGACGCCGTGAGCTGGGTTCTGGGAGAACAGTCAGCCAAGAGCCTGCGCGGAACCAAGATGGAAGACGTGATCTTCGCCGGAACCCGGGAACGTAAGTCCCTGGGCATGGCCGAAGTGTCTCTTTCCCTCATCGATCCGGAGGCATACGCCGAAGGACCTCTGCTCGAAGAAGCCCAAAGCGAAGACAGCGAGCCGGAAAAGACCGACTGGGACGAGGAGAAGATCCGGACCGAGCGGGCGGCGGAGACAGAAGAGATCATCGCCGATGTGCAGCCCGGAACCCTGATCGATGGAGAACCTGTAGAAGCGATCAGCAATGCTGAAGCGAAACCGGAGGCTGCCGCAGAACAGCCGGCGGAGAACGGAAACCCGGTAGTCCTCAAGATCCGCCGCCGGCGCTTCCAACGGACAGCGGCGCGACAGGGCGAGATCGTGGTCACCCGCCGGCTATTCCGCACCGGCGAGAGTGAGTATCTGCTCAACGGCAAGCTTTGCCGCCTGCGCGACATTCAGGACATTTTTATGGGCACCGGGTTGGGTCCGGAATCCTACGCGATTATCGAGCAGGAGCGCATCGGGCAACTGCTCAGCTCCAAGCCGCATGACCGGCGCGCGATTATCGAAGAGGCGGCAGGAATTACCCGTTTCAAGACCAGGAAGCGGCTCTCTGAATTGCGCCTGGAACAGGCCAAGCAGAACCTGGCGCGGGTCGATGACATCTTCGAGGAAGTCACGCGGCAGATGGGTTCACTGAAACGGCAGGCGATGAAAGCCGAGCGCTATGCAGCGCTGCGGGAAGAGATGCGCGCCAGACTGCGCGTGGTATTAGCCAGCCGCATCACGCAGATGGATGCCGAGCAGGCGGCGCTGATGGTGGAGATCGCTGAGCTGGGAACGAAGATCGAGCAAGGGAGCGAGCAGGTAAGCGCGCTGGATGATGAGCACTCGCAAGGCATGACGCGCGGCTACGAATTGGACGCCAGCGCCAAAGACGCCAACGCGCGCGCCAACCAATCTTCCGTAGAACTGGAGCGCGCCACCACGCGGGAAATCGCCAACCAGGAACGCATTGCGGAGTTGCGCACCCGCGCTGCCGCTGGTTCGGCTGAACTGGAGCAGGCACGCCTTCACCTGCAGGGATTAGTAACGGAGCGCGAGTCCCACCGGCTCTTTCTGGAGAACGCAGCGGCTGAGGCGGCCGGTGTTCGTGAAGAATCAAAGCAGCGCCAGGAGCAGGCCCGGGACGCCTCCGAGGCCGTCACTGGTGCGGAACAACGGCTGGAGTCCGCACGGCGCTACGCCATGCAGTTGCTCACTCAGGCTGGGCATGCACGCAATCAGACCATGAACGCGGAGGAGTCCTTAACCGCACTGGAGCAGGATGCGGAGCGGCTGGCTTCAGAAATCAGCGCGGCCAGCGCGGAGCTGGCCTCACTGGGCTCAGAACGAGGGCAGGCGTCGCTTAAATTCGAGTCGGCCACCGAACAGCTGCAGCGCCTCGAGAACGAACTCGTCGCCCTGCGCGCAGAGAGCGAGACGCGGCGCAGCGAAGAGAGTGCAGCCAAGCTCGAAGGCGATCGCTTGCGCGCCGACATGGCAACCCTCACCGGACGCCGCAACTCTCTGCAGTCGCTTATCCGGGAGCACAGTTATTCCACCGACACCGTGCGCAAGCTGCTCAAGTCAAATTCGCTGGGCGGCGGCCTGGCGCCGGTGGGCACGCTGGCCGACTTTCTCGAAGTGAGCGGTGAATACGAAACAGTAGTAGATGCTTTTTTGCGGGACGAGCTGAACTACATCGTGGTCACCAGCTGGGATGCAGCACATGAAGGGATGCGGCTGTTGAAGAGCGATGTCGACGGGCGGGCTACCTTCCTGGTCCATCCCGACGATTCCCAGGCCAAGTTTTCCTTTGCTGGGGACACTCTGGAATCGCAGCACAGCGGCTCCGGCGTAAAGCGGCTGAAAGACTGCATCCGTGTGCTCGACGGCTTTGGCCGATCGCTGGAAGTGATCCTGCCCAAACTGCGCGAGGGTTTCGTCACACCTAATGCGGAGTTGGCAAAATCCCTGGCCCTGGAAAATCCCAACGCCTTCTTCCTCGCTCCCTCGGGCGAGTGCTTTCACAACGTCACCGTCACCGGGGGTAAGCCCAGCGTGGAAGGTCCGCTGGCCCTGAAGGGCGAGCTGCGGGAAACGCAGAAGAGGCTGGAGCTGGTGGAAGCCGAGCTGGCCCAAGCGGAGATCACCGCCGCTTCCCTTGCCCGGCGATTGAGCGAGTTAGCTGCACAATCGGAGCGCATCAGCGAGGAGCGGCGCAACGCGGAGAGAGAGAGCGCGAACCAAAGCGCAGCCCTGCGCCAGATGGATGCGGAAGTGGCCCGGCTGGAGCGGCGGTTGGATGACTGGGTGGTGCAGAGCGAACGCAACAAAGATCTGCGCGGCGTTCGCCAGGCGTTAATCGAAGAGAAGCGCGAAGAGGTGGCCCGCCTGGAAGCGGAGCATGCCGCGGCTGAGATCAAGGTCAACGAACTGCAGCAGAGCATGGAAGAGTTGCGCCGCCGGCGGGAGCAGGCGCAGCAACAGGCGGCGGACGTCTCCGCCCTACTGGCGGGCTTGGAAGAGCGCAGCCGCGGGGCCGAAGCAGCGTTCACCCGCATCGATCGCATGTACGGCGACCTGGAACGGCGGGTCAACCAACTGGAGCAACAGCTAGCCTCGGCGACGGCGGAAGAGCAGCAGCGCACGCGGGAGAACGAACAACTGGCGGTGGAGCGGGAGCGCTTGACGGAAGTGCGCCGAACGGCCCTGGAAGAAGCGGCGAAATCCACTGAAGAGGCCAAGCTACTGCGGGAGCAACTGACCGAGCTGGAGCACAACCTGAAAGCTCTACGGGCAGAGATGGATAGCTTCCGCGAGGCGCGCAGCACGCGCAGTGCACACTCGGCGAAGCTGGCGGTGGAGCTCGAATACATGGAAGCCGCCTGCGTCAGCGACCTGGGAGTCGAGGCATCGGAACTGCGCCGCCAGGAGGATCTGCCCCGGCTGGAAGGGGAGGGGCTGAGCGAAGAAGACGACGCCTGCCGCGGCCTGAAGCAGAAGCTGGAGGCTATGGGCCCGGTGAACATGATGGCGCTCGAAGAGTATCAGGAGACGGCAGAGCGCCACGGGTTCCTGGAAACCCAGCGCAAAGATCTGATCGATGCGATTGAAAACACGCAGTCGACGATTCGCGAGATCGATCAGATTACGCGGCAGAAGTTCGACGAAGCGTTTGCCCGAATCAACCAGAACTTCAGCAAGACCTTCACCAATCTCTTTGGCGGTGGTCAGGGCTTCATGCGCCTGACAGATGAAGAAAATACAGCGGAAAGCGGTATCGACATCGTCGCCTCTCCTCCCGGTAAGAAGCTGCAAAACGTCTTGTTGCTCTCAGGCGGCGAGAAGGCGCTGACGGCGTTGGCCTTGCTGGTCGGCATCTTCGAATACGCGCCCAGCCCCTTCTGCGTGCTGGACGAAGTCGACGCTCCGTTGGATGAGACCAACGTGGGCAGGCTGGCGGAGATGCTCAAGGGCATGAGTGGCGAGACGCAGTTCCTGCTGGTAACCCACTCCAAACGGATGATGACCGCGGCCGATCTGATCTACGGCGTAACCATGCAGGAGCCAGGAGTTTCCAAGCTGGTATCGGTCCGCCTGGGCGGGGACGACGTAAGCCACAATCGCACCCGGGAGCGGGTTCATGAGCGTCGTTTAGCGACAGCGTGAGGGCCTGGCGAAAGTAGCTGTCCACCGCAATCGTCTTGAATCCACCTGCCTTGCGGGATTTCTCCTCCCGCCGCGAAAACTTTCCGCATTTTTCCTGCGTTGACAAAGCGGTCGCCACCTCGGACAATCGGAAAGTCATTCCTCTCCCGAGGCGCAACCTTTGCCGACGCTCATCGCAACCGAATTCGAAGACCTGCAACTGTATGTGCGGGGCAAGGTACGCGATCTGTATTCGGTGGGAGACTTGCTCCTGCTGGTAGCAACGGACCGCATCTCGGCCTTCGATTATGTGCTGCCGACGGGAATTCCGGGCAAAGGCCGGGTATTGACGCAGATCTCTCTCTTCTGGTTCGACTATCTCAGCGATCTGGTTCCCAACCATCTGGTCACCGCGGACGTAGAGAAGTATCCGGCCGAGTTGCGGCCGCACGAAAGTGAGCTGCGTGGCCGTTCGATGTTGGTTAACCGTGCCCGGATGTTTCCTGCTGAGTGTGTGGTGCGGGGATATCTCTCCGGTTCGGGATGGAAAGACTACAAACGCACGGGCCAGATTTGCGGGATAGCGCTGCCCTCGGGCATGCGCGAATCGGAGCGGCTGCCGGAGCCGATTTTCACTCCTGCGACCAAGAGCATGAGCGGTGAGCACGACGAGAACATCTCCTTCGATCAGATGGTAGCGCGCGTGGGTGGCGAGAACGCGGAGCAGTTGCGCCGGCTGAGCCTGGCGATCTACGCCAAGGCGGCGGATTATGCGCTGCAGCGGGGATTGATTCTTGCCGATACCAAATTTGAGTTTGGCATGACGGGCAAGGGCATCGTGCTCGCAGATGAAGTGTTGACTCCCGATTCGTCTCGCTATTGGCCCAAAGAGGGATACCAGGCCGGAGCGCCGCAGCCGTCGTTCGACAAACAGTTTGTGCGTGACTATCTGGAGAGCATTGGTTGGAATAAGCGGCCCCCCGCACCGGAACTTCCAGGCAACGTGGTACGCCAGACACAGGAAAAGTACGAGCAGGCGTTCGATTTGCTGACCGGCCCCGAGCTTAAAGAAATGCGCGTTACCCGGCCCTAATTTCAGGAAGTACACGGATGAATCTGGCCGACCTGTTGATCGTCGCTGTGCTGGTAGTTTCGGTCGTCTCTGCTTTTGTCAAAGGGTTTTTCGTCGAGGTCTTCTCGCTAGCGGGTCTGATTCTAGGGCTCTTTCTCGCCGCGGCCAACTATGGAGCATTCGCACCCTGGGTTCTGCGTGTGGTTCAGAATCCCGAGGTGGCGAACTTGATTGCGTTTTTGGTGATCGCGTTAGTGGTGATGTTGTTGGCGGGGCTAGCCGGTCGATTGCTGCGTGGCTTGCTGCGCGGGGTGGGCTTGGGTATTGTAGATCGATTACTGGGTGCAGTTTTCGGGCTGGTAAAGGGTTGTGTTGTGGTCACCCTGGTCCTGATGGGCATGGTGGCATTTCTGCCCGGCCGGGCATGGTTGGATAATTCCCGTCTGGCTCCGGTCTTTTTGACCGCGGCCCACGGCGGCTCACATGTTGTACCGTTTGATCTAGGGGAAAAGATTCGTCAGGGCTTGCAAGCGCTTCGGATCGGGCCGAGTTCCAGGATTCATTTCGCCACTGCGATGCAGCCAATTCTCGCCCAGGGTTCCAATGAGTGCGAGACAAACACAAACCCGGCAGTCGAGCGGGTAGGAAAAGGAAAGAGGTTTTTGTGAAACGTGAACTGGATAGTCTTGTGACGCAAATGCACGCCGGCGGCATTCATTACGACGAGGCAGTGCGCGAGTTTAAACGGCGCTTCATTCTGGAAGTGCTGGCGCATCACAGGGGCAACCAGTGCAAGGCAGCTCGAGAGCTCAGCATGCACCGCAACACCCTCCGCCGCACCATCGCGGAACTCAAGCTCGATCCGGAACAAATTCGCAGCGGACTCAAGCGGCCGCCCCGCGGCGAGCGTCCCGTGTTTGACGCCACCAAGCAGACGGTGCGCACTTAGTGCAGGAAAAAGCCGGCCGGCTGGTCACGGCGCCGGCTGAGGGCCTCGTAACCATCCGCGAGGGATTTCGCTGGGATGAATGCGATGGCTATCTCTTCGACATTGACGGGACCCTGCTCCACGCCCACGGCGGCGTGCACACCGGCGCCTTCTCCTCCAGTGTGCAAGGGGTGATGGGGCATCCGCTCCCGATCGATTCCGTCCCCGTGCACGGGAGCACCGACACCGGAATCCTGCGCGACGCATTTCGCCTGGCCGCTATCCCCGACGGGGTGTGGCAGCCCCGCCTGGAAGAGATTCTTGAGCTTATGCGGCAGCAGGTTCTGGAGCAGCGGGAACGCATGAGCGTTACCGTGATGCCGGGCGTCTTGTCCATGCTGGCTTACCTCAAAAGCCGGGGCAAGCGTTTGGGTGTGGCCACCGGCAACCTGGAGCAGATTGGGTGGTTGAAGATCGAGATCGCGGGATTACGCGACTGGTTTACTTTTGGCGGCTTCAGCGACCGTCATGCTGTGCGCTCCGAAATGATCGCGCAGGCGCTGGCCGCGGGGCAATTTACGGGCACGGACGCCAAGGTGTGCGTGGTAGGCGACACGCCCTCGGATATTGCCGCGGCCAAGGCCAATTCCCTGCCCACCATCGCCGTAGCCACCGGAGTTTATTCCTACCAGGCGTTGCTGCAGCACCAGCCGGAAGTTTGCACCACCTCCCTGGAAGCACTGCTGCTGACGGCCGCTCACCCATGAAGCGTCGACACCGGGTTGCGTTCCTGGTAACTTGCCCCTGCGTCGACCGCCCCCTAGGATAAATTCATGTGCTGGCTACGGGTCCCCTCGTCATGGTGTACGGCGCGAGCATCGCTCTTCCTGCTGGCCGCACCGTGGGCGCTCATGCCTTTGGCAGCGTATGCCCAACAGCCTGCGCCACCGGGGGCGCCGCCCCCCGCCGTCGATCCCTCTTCCCGCCAGGTACGGGCGGCAGAGAAGGCCTATGCGCAGGGCGTACGCGCCATGCAAAAAGGCGACGTCGAGGCGGCGGAGAAAGCTTTCGCCAAGGCAGCCAAGGCGGATCCAACTAACCGCGAGTACACCCTAGACCTGCAGATCGCAAGCCAGAACCGCGTAACCAAACTGGTCCGGGATGCGGACAAAGCGCGGCTCATGGGTCAGCTTGATGTCGCCCGCGCCAAACTCGTCGAGGCGCGGGCGCTGGACCCGAAGAATCCTGAGGTGTCGCAGCACATCGACGATCTGGCCAACCTCGCCTCACCGACGCCGCCGGACGACGGCCTGAACGCAACTTTCGCGCCTCCGATCGAACTGACCCCGAAACCAGGGAAGCAAAGCTTTCACTTCAGGAGCACGGAGCAAGAGGTGTTGCGACGGGTGCTGGATGCCTACGGAATAAGAATGGTAGACGACGGTTCGCTGGCCCCGCTTACCGTTCGCTTCGATGCCGATGACGTGGACTTTGCCCAGGCCGTGCACTTGTCGAGCCTGGCGACCGACTCTTTCCTAGTGCCGCTTGACCCCGTCCGCGTTCTGGTGGCCAAGGACACCAAGGCAAATCACGAAAAATATGATCGGCTGTCCCTGGAAACACTTTATCTGCCGGGCCTCACCCCGGCCGAGTTCTCTGACATGAGCAACATTGCCAAGAACGTGTTTGGCGTACAAAAGGCGACCGTGCAACCAGGCCAGGGTACGCTGACTGTACGCGCGCCGGCCGACAGCCTGGCGGCGCTTAACCGAACATTTGCGGATCTACTGGACGGCAAGAGCGAAGTGCTGCTGGACATAAAGATCTACAACGTGGCGAACACCCGGACGTCTGTGATGGGGGTGCAGCTGCCGCAAACGACCACGGTGTTCAACGTAGACAGTGAAGTGAACAGCGTGATCTCGAGCAACTCCAGCCTGGTGCAACAGATCATCTCCAGCGGGTTGGCAGGCGCCGGAGACCTCACCGCCATCGCCGCCATTCTGATCGCGTCGGGCGAGGTGTCAAGCTCGATCTTGAGCCAGCCATTCGCCACCTTCGGCAACGGGCTTACCTTAACCGGCCTCACGAGCAATGGTGTTAACGCAAACCTGAGCCTGAATGTAACGGACTCGCGTTCCCTCGATCAGGTCCAGCTCCGGCTTGACGACAACGCGGAAGGAACGATCCGCGTCGGCACGCGCTATCCCATCACCACCTCGAACTATTCCAGCATTGCCGCCTCGTCGGTAAGTATCCCAGGAATCACCACCGCGGGCCTGTCAGGCATTTTGGGTGGGTTGGGGATTAATGAGAGCTCCCTCTCCACCGCGACTCCCATTCCGCAGGTCCAGTATCAGGACCTGGGCTTGACCTTTAACGTCACACCGCGCATTGAGCGCAACGATGATGTGGTGCTTAAAATTGCCTTCAAGATTCAGGCGCTTGAGGGCTCCACTCTCAACGGGTTGCCGGTGCTTTCTAATCAAAGCTATACCGCGGGTATCCGTCTGCGTAATGGCGCCAGTGCGTTGGTGGTGGGTGATTTGTCCCGCCAGGAATCAAACGCCGTGAGCGGTAATCCCGGTCTCTCGGAATTGCCAGGCTTTACTGCGCTCAGTGCGAACACCAAGGAATACGACGTGAGCAACCTGGTCATCCTGGTGACGCCGCATATTCTGCGGCGGCGAAGAAACGACCTGACCGGGCCGGTCATTCCCATTCCTCATAGCTAGTGTGGTAGTTCAGCTTTAGCCGCGAAATCCTTCGAATTAGGAGTTTTGCGAGCAGCTCACCCGCTCGGCAGTAGCGCTCAACCTCAAGAGCAAGGCGAAGCCAGCAGCAAGCAGGCCGACTAGCTTCATCGTCCCGGCTTTCCGCCTGAATCAAAAGGAAATTCGCGCGAATGTCTCTCTCTCAATGGGGAGAGTAAGCGAACCGGACCACCCGGTTTTTCATCCTGCATGCTTCGTCGAGTTCGGCACAAACTGGATATAACTGCCCCCATGGCACTCCCAGCACGATCCGATTCTCCGCGATGCCCTTGCCTATGAGAGCCTGTTTGACCCAATCGGCTCGCCGGTTTGAGAGCGTCAGGTTGTAACCCAGCAGGCCGTCCGAGGAGGCGTAACCCTCGATGTAGAAGCGATCATCCGCGTGAGCCTTCAACCATTCGGCATCCTCATCCAGGGCGTTCGGGTTCAAAGGCTGGTCATAGATATTCAGGGGGAACATGATTTCGTGCACGTTTTGGTTGAACGCTGCCTCCTCGGAACCAAAGAGAACGACTCTAGGGTTTCCCCAGTAAGCGACCCAAAAGGCAGCATCAGCGGGCGCTTCTGTAAAGGGAGCATCCCCAAGCCCTCGAAAAGTACCTCGTTGCGCCAACAGCGTGATACTGGTCAAAAGCATCATGGTGACCGCGACAAGAAGAAGTCGGCATTTCATGGGATCTTCGTAACCTCCGCTCAAATTTGATGCGCCCTTGTGTGCTGCGTCTTGCCAGGTCCGAAGGCCGCCGGGATCACAGACGCACGGCCCGCGACTGATGTGCTGTTCACCTAGCGGGACAGGGCGAGATTGCTACCCCTCCCCACCGATCAAGATGGCTGACAAAATGCTAAGGATTTGTTGTTAAAGGATGACGACGGCGTTCATTTCACTCAGAAAGAACGAGGCTGTTGATGCAGTCCAGCCTCGTCAGGAAGAGTGTCCGGCATGTCGGTGTGAATGGTCCTGATAGATCTGAGCTGTTCTTAAAGGAGTCTGTGTCATAGCAAAGCCCGAAGCCGCAGATCATTGCTGCGGCGCTTGGAGGTTGCGGCGCTTGGAGCACCCCCCGGTTATGCTCTGCCGGTCTCCTCCCCAAGGAAACTCTTGCGGAGCGATCCGAACCCCGCGCGGACCTCCTCAGAAAAGATCTGCGGCTGTTCCCAGGCAGCAAAGTGGCCGCCTTTCTCAACCTTGTTGTAATGGATCAGTTTGGGATAGGCCCGCTCTGCCCACCTCTTCGGGGCTGGATAGAGTTCGTCCGGGAAGACGCTCACGGCGACCGGGATGGAGACACCTTTGGCGTGGCGGCAAATCCGCCAACATGATACCTATTCCCGTTCCAGGTTATTTCCACATTCAGTGAGAATGGGTTCCATCAAGCCCGCGCCGGCCGAATCCCGGTCAAGCGGCCGACCCCACACTCCTATTGACAATCTATAGGAATGAGCCCACACTCATACAGACGTTCGATAGGATAGGCGCAAATGAGTTCCAAGAAAGCAAGTCTCCTGCAAGGCACTCTCGATCTCCTCGTCCTCAAAGCGCTCGGACCTGGAGAACTCCACGGGTTGGGCGTCTCGCGGCGCATTGAACAAATCACGCGAGGGACTTTCGTGGTCAAGCCCGGTTCGTTATTTCCGGCCCTTCACCGCATGGAGGAAGCCGGCTGGCTGAGTTCGTTCTGGGGAGACTCAGAAAACAATCGACGCGCCAAGTTCTACCGCCTCACCAAGGCAGGACAAGCTCAGCTGGATGTCGAAACCAAGCAGTGGCAAACAGTCGCTTTGGCGATGGCCAATGCGTTGAAGGCAACCACATAGAGGCGGAGCATGCGATTTTTCTCCCGGATACGCAGTCTTCTGGCCAATCTCCTCGGAAAAGAGAAGATGGAGCGCCAATTGGATAACGAACTTCAGACGTACGTGGAAATGGCCACGGACGAAAAGATCGCCGCCGGTATTTCTGCATCCTGGGAGTGCTGCGGGCTATGCGCAGCGTGCTTTACGGTGTGAGTGTCTACGACGCACCCAGCATGGTTGTTGTGGTGGTTGTCCTTACGCTGGTCACCACGTTGGCCACGATCATTCCGACTTTACGCATTGCCAGAACCGATCCGGCGACGACGCTGCGAGATGAGTAGACAGTTTGGTATTCACAACCAATCCACGTTGCTAATTGATGGGTTGCTGCACGCTATGGACACCATCCACAGGGGCGGATGGCGGCGGTTGTTGCCCCGACGGCGGGTTAGAATCCTGTGCCAACTTTGTGGTGGGCGAACCTGGATAAGTGCAGTGATAGACCACGGTCAGATTCTCTCCACCGTAGGCCTTGGGAAGATGGCCGAAACTCTGTATTTGCTCTACAGCTCCCAGGCATGAAACATCAAGGGATGAGTACCCGCTTGAGGTTTCTACAATCGGGGCTTCATGATTGCCACCCCGCCGTATGGCGAATTGGATGTAGACAGTTGCGCCCGCCGGAGTACTGTCGGCAACTTCCGACGAGCTCCATTTCTCTGCGACCTTGTTCTTCGCCGCTTCTATGTAACCGTTAAGTTGAGAACCAGGACTCTCTACCGGTTCGGGCCTTGCCGGCATTACGATCGCCGTCTCTTGCTGTGTTTTACTTCGCGCTTGATGACCGTTCGTCGATTCGAGTTCGCTATACGAACAAGGATAAAGGACGTGCAGACTCTGCTTGGCGCCACCCTCGGGTGGACCGAACGTTCTCACCTGCTGCACGGCAAGCACGCAAGACGAATCGAACGATGGATAACCACTAGGCCTATTTAACTGGACATCACGCGGTGAACCGTCCTGTGCGATCGTGAACGTAACATCCGCAGTAGCATCTGCAGGGGTATCGACAATCGCCGACGGATTCCAACTTTGCCCCACCCTGGTTTTGATTACATTCCAATACCATTGAGACGGAGCCGCATTGTTGCCGGCCTGCCATGCGACAGGAGCCACAGCCTGGGCGGTTGCGGCGCGAGCCGATGGAAACAATGGATTTGCTCTGGGATGAGTGCCTAGTAGGCATATCGCTACCAGGATCATTCCACTCGCGACTGCCGCCACCCATTTTGCTTTCTGGTTGTACGACAACTTGGAGCGCTTAGCGATCCACCACAGTACAGCGGCGGTTAGCAGCAGCAGAAAAGATAAGGACGTGTTCCGACCCACCTCTTTACTAAGCGCGGCAAAAATTCCATAAAGAAGAAGGCAAAGGACCGCGCCGGCTGCCCAAAGAATGCCTAACACCTCGCGCCCAGGCACGGGCGGCTGTTGCTGCACCAACGGTGGCTGATAGGTTGGCTGCGCCGGCGCCGGTTGTTGAGCCCGTGCCCTTGCTTCCCAAGGGTCAGGCGGGGCGTATCGGCGCGGCGGCGGGCCCTTCGGTTCCAGTACCGCTCTCAGGGCAAGTTCATCACGTCTCGCATAGGCCTCATTCGCCTGTTGCGTGAGCCGTTCACACCTGCGCCTATCCTGCTCATCAAGCGCCAGGTCAGGATGGACTCGCTTGAGAACCCGGATCCACAGTCTCTTGAGTTCAGGCGACGCTGCAGCCAGTGAGCTCACTTGACATCTCCGTTTTGCCATACATCACGAAATTTTCCGCCTGATAAGGCAGCACGGAAACGCGGAGTAATGCGGATGCGAGTTTCGGCTTGCCGCGGCTCTACGTAGCCGCACGCCTGAGGCCCTGGCTCAGTGGCTGCCGCTGTCGCTCTTCGGAGTAGATTCTTCATCGACACCAGTGCTCATGCCTCCCCATACCTGTACTCCCAGTGTTCAGCCTTCGACACTTAATTCAGTTCGAGCATTGGTTTGCCCAGAGGCTAGTTGTATTTGACCAGTGACCGACAGCCCGCACCATTACCCTTTCCGGTATCAAGGCGGCCGTGCTGGTGTCGACAATGTGGAAAAAGTGCAGGATAGGCATCGCTTCTACACAGAACGGGCAGTCCTCTGTGCCACTTGTGTACCGTTTTAGTGGTTACCAGCGGGTGCAGGTCGCAGAAACGAGCCGTCTGGCTGACGAAGAATTCCGACGGTAAGACGGCGACGGGAACTACACCAGCAAAGTGGCTTCACCTGGAGTTTGGGGCATCACTATAGACTTGAAATTCTCTGATATGCGCCTCTTGCGAACTGGAGAGAATGTTAAGGCGTATCCGGTTCGTGATCACCGGTGCAAAGCGGTCGATCTTCTCATGGCCGATGGCCTGACCCGACGCTACGCTCTTCCACGTCTTGTCCATCCATACCTCAACCGCGTATTTCTCGACGTGCTGGCCGTCGTTGAGCCACTCCATCGACGTGACTCGGTCGATGTTCATTGGTTTCGCGAAGTCTACCTCCAGTACGGAATGGTGAGATCCAGGCGGCGCCGACCAAAACGTGTCGGTATTTCCGTCCAGGGCCGCAGCTGCTTCCGGAGTGGTCGCGAGATGTTGAAGGGCCAGGTTGCCGCTTTGCAGGCGATGGATGGCTGCGCCGAGTTCCTTAAGCCGAGCGACATCCGAATCCGGTAGAAGTCCCCGGGTGTCAGGCGCTACCCCAAGCATGAGTTGGGCGCCGCGTCCAACGGTCTGCTCATAGACCGTGGTCAGCGCGTCAAGGCTCTTCAGAGACGCCTCGTCGTGGGGATGCCAGAACCAATGCAGTTTGCGCAATGGGGTGTCCGCCTCGATCGGGCGCCAGCGCAGGTAGCCATGACGGTCGATGACGTTCCAGTTCTCATAGTCGACACGCCCCGACTCTGTACCGACCCAACGCGCATCGCCGTATTCGAAGAGGCCGGTATCGGCGAAGACTATGGTGTTGGGCTGATAGGTCCGCAGAGTTTCAATGATCTTGGAAAAGTTATAGACGTGTCCGGCGCTGCCCGCCCCATCCAACCAGAATTCCACCAGGTTCCCATAACGTGTCGCCAACTCCTCTAACTCTGAGAGGTAATACTTGTCGTAGGCCTCGGGGTTGTTATATCTCGGGTCGTGACGATCCCATGGCGAGAGATAGACACCGAATTTGAGACCATATTTGCGCGCTGAGCGGGCCACGTCTCCAACCAAGTCGCCCTTGCCATCTTGCCACGGGCTTGCCTTGACGCTGTAGTCTGTCTGGGCAGTCGGCCAGAGACAAAACCCGTCATGATGCTTAGCCACCAGCACAATGTACTTAGCTCCGCTGGCCTTGATCGCCTGCGCCCATTGGTCGGAATCAAACTGCGTGGGATTGAACACGGCTGGGCTGGCGGTTCCGTCGCCCCATTCGCGATCGAGGAATGTGTTGGTGGAGAAATGAATAATGACCCCGAACTCCAAATCCTGCCACGCGACCTGCTGCGGAGATGGCTTTACTTCCATGAAGTTCTGGTACCCCAGCACAGCAGCAGTGAGGGTAGTACACATTGCCCCGATGGCCAGGGTATTCCGCAACCACTTCATGAACAGGCCCCCTTATGGTTGAAAGATAGAGTGTCAGTATACCCACTGCGGGGAGTTCAACTCACTTGACGGAGATGCCGGCTGAGTTGAGGAGTTTGCGGGCTCGGGTTTGCGGGCCGGAGGAAGAAACAACGAACAGCAGGAGATACAGCGACAGCAAACCTATCCCCGGAAATGAATACTACCGCAATAGGGTACGCTGTCGCCGTAAGCTTCTTAGTCCTGAATTGGATAATCTGAGGATCAACTACCCCCCGTACTGCTGAACCATTTTGGGGAACGCAGGACCGGCCTTGGCTAAATCTTGAACGTTCATGACGGGGCGAATAGAAACATGCGCATTGAACGCCAGAAACCAAGGCTCAGCGACTACCGGAATCTGCGACGTATCCTGCAAATCGAAAATGATACTGGCCGATCGTTGGCCGTTGTCGTCTGCGATGAAATAGGCTGCTTCCGGTTTAAGATCAGCCAGGATTCTCTCAATCGTCGAACCCAGGGTCCCAGCCTTAACGGCGGCATTGCCAGCTTCCACGGGAATCGATGCCCTTAGCAACATGCGCATACGGTTTTCCTCCTTTAAGGAAGCCACACTTCTACAGGAGGGGGCACCGGGGTGTCAAGGCGACCATATCCTTAGCGATCTCGCAAGCGCGCGGCTATGTTAGAGTGGCTTCAAGATGGGGCTTGAATGGGTAACTCGACGTCCGAAGAAAGACGTGATTCTGGTCGAACTGAATGGCCGTCTGGCATTTGGCGATGAGCTGCAGCGTCTAAAGACGGAGCTGGCTTCGTCGGCCGGCGAACGGGATCTGATTCTGATCCTTGATCTATCAAAAGTCCAATACGCCGACAGCTCGGGACTGGGCGTGTTGCTCTACCTCGACGGAGTTGCCCAGGAGGCAGGATCTAAACTTCGCCTGGCCGGGGTAACCCGACGGTTCCTCGAGGTGCTCCAGATGACCCATACAGACAAAGTACTCACTATGGATCCTGACGTTGCCAGCAGTTTGAGCCATAGCGCCTTTTGAAGCATTCATGCCTCTGTGGCTGCACATTGGCATTGCCAGCGCTAAACCCGGATTTCCTGTACGCTGCACTGGACGCGACCGCGTATGCGGCTTTCGTTAAGGAAAGCCGCAAGAAGCGCGCCGGAGCAACCAAGCTGCACAGGAAATCCGGAGAAGCGCGTGATTAGAGTCGAGACTCTTTCCCAGAGCGCTAAAGCTCCTTCCCCCGCATAAATGCGGGGGCTCCCACCGCAATTTGGACAAGTCTGGCTGAAAGTGGCCCCGGACGTCAGTCCTGGGTTCACATGTGCCAACGAGTAGCCCCGCGGGGACGGCTGAAACTCACAGGACATGATCCTGGGTTGGCTGCCCCGAATCGCGAATAGTCCCATTTCAGAGGTAGAGGTACCCCCAGGATTGCATCCTGGGTAATTTTCAGCCGTCCCCTTTCGACAATGCGGAACTGGTTCGTCTCTCGAATCTCTTCCCCAGGACTACCCCGGAATTCCTGTACGCTGTTCTGGATAGATCTGCGTTGCGATTCGGGCGACTCGGGACCGCACGAGGCTCATTGATTCCACCAAGCTAGACAGGAAATCCAGGTCCGTCTTGGGCTACTCTCAGCCAGAACTGTCCAAATTAGCGGGAGAGATGACGGTTGGGCTATGTATTTTGTTGAAAATGATTGGAGAGGGGTCAGAGCGAACGAAAGCGGGTTGCCAAGTCATCACTAAACATATTGCGATCCGCGCCTTTATCGGTAACGACGCTTCCTGCCGAGGGAAAGAAACAGCAGGTCCCTCCGCTGCGCTCCGGTCGGGATGACAATTTTGTTGTGGGAATTGGCCTTGGCCGGTCAACGGAACTAACAGCCGGTGGCACAACAAAATTGTCATCCCGACCGGAGCGTACCCGGATTTCCTACTAATCGGCACTCATCAACAACCACGTATGCGGCTTTCCGCAGAGAAAGCCGCATGAACTCCGCCAACGCCACCAGTCTCAACAGGAAATCCGGGGGGAGCGTAGTGGAGGGACCTGCGGTTTCTTTCCCTCGGCAGGAAGCGTCGTTGCTGATAAAGACAGTAGCGCCCGAAGGCTAATTTGGAAAAGGCAGTTCTCATGCAGACCCTTTATGCTTAGTCGCCGCCGATGGCCAAACCTTTGTTGGCTCTTGATCTGCTGCTTGCCGGCCGCCGTCCATGCGACGCCGGCGTTGGCCAAGCAGCGAGTGGATCTGATCGTGGTCCACGGCACAGTGGTCACGATGGACGGAAAGCGCCGCATCCTGAAAGATGGTGCGATCGCGGTTCAGGGCGACGCTATCGCCGCCATCGACGCAAGCGCAAAGATCGACGCCATCTATGAATCAGGGAAGGTTATCGATGCCCGCGGCGGACTGATTCTACCGGGACTGATCAACGCCCATACACATATGAGCATGAGCTTGTTCCGCGGCCTCGCAGACGATCTTTCTCTGGATGATTGGCTGAACAAGTATATTTTTCCTGCTGAGCATCGCTACGTCACCAGGGATTTCGTTACCTGGTCGACGCGGCTTAGCCTGCTGGAGATGTTGCGCGGCGGCACAACCACCGTCGCCGACATGTATTACTTTGAAGAGGAAGTCGCGGAAGCTACGAAAGCTGCCGGAATGCGCGGGGTGCTGGGAGAAACCCTGATCGGCTTCCCTTCTCCCGACAGCGCCACCCCTGCCGCCGCACTCACCTATACCGGGTTATTTCTGAAGCATTGGAAGGGCGACCCACTGATCACCCCTGCGGTTGCGCCGCACTCCATTTATACCTGCCCGGAGACGCTTCTCAAGGATGCTGCGGCGCTCGCCCAGAGCAACCAGGCGCCGCTTCTGATCCACGTAGCCGAGGCCCCGTTCGAGATCGAGAAAAGCCGTCACGACCATGGCCTCAGCACCGTCCAATATCTCGCGCGCATCGGCCTGCTGGGACCGAATGTCCTGGGCGCGCATTGCATCTGGTTAGATCAGGCGGACGTGCAGACGCTGGCTCACTTCGGAGTGGGCTGCTCCTACAACCCTTCGAGCAATATGAAAACGGCTGCCGGCCTGATGCCGGCCGTGGAGTTGCTCGCGGCAGGAGTGGCCGTCGGTATCGGAACCGACGGTGCGGCCAGCAATAACAACCAGGACATGTTCGAGGAGATGGACCTGGCGGCCAAGCAGCAAAAGTTCGCCCGCATGGATCCTAAGGCGCTGTCTGCGGCACAGGTGGTTGAGATGGCTACCATCACCGGCGCGCGCGCACTGCATCTGGAGCGGCAGATCGGTTCCCTGGAAGTGGGCAAGAAGGCCGATCTCATCGTGGTGGATACCAGCGCTGCGCACGCCACTCCGATGTATGACGTCTATTCGGCCATTGTTTATTCGCTGAAGTCCTCCGATGTGAGGACAACCGTCATTGGCGGCAAAGTGGTGATGGAAGATCGACGCATGCTCACGCTCGATGAGCCGGCGATCCTGGCAAAGGCGGCGGAATACGCCAAACAGATCGATGCCTCGTTTGGCGCCGGAAAGAGCCCATCCGGAAGATGATGAGGCATGGCCATAGCGCGAGCGACCTTAGACTACTGTGGGCCGGTGTAGGCGAGATAGCGAATGATTTTCCAGGTTCCATCAGTCTGGGGCTTGAAGATGTCCAAACCCGGCTCGAGCGAGCGGACCGTTATGCTCGAGCCGGCCTGCGATGAATCCAGTGTCCAATTCAACCGGGCAACGGCAATGTCGCCGTAGACCATGATCTGTCGCATTGATCCGTCGCAGTTGCGTAGCGTGCGCGATCCCCAAGTAGCGGCGCTAGATACGCCTTCGCCGCATCCTTCTGTTGTTGTGTGAAACTCCGGATCCACTCCAGACCACGATAGCGGTCACCAGGTGTATCCAGAACCAAAGGTCGAACCCACGATGCGCATGAATAAAGATCAGCACCAGCACCCTGGGAAGAAAAAGCCACACGACAGCGGCCCAGGGCTGAGGGATAAAGAACCACCACATGTGGATCCATCCGATAAACAACGAAAGCCTGGGCAGAAACAGGCTTAAAACCAGGAACCAGAAAGGAATTCCGTGGGCCAGCGTCATGGTTGGCATTGGCATGTATTGGCTCCCGGCCGCAACCTGCAGTCGACTTCTATCGCAATAGCATACCTGTCGCTGGCCGCCCTAGCCAATCGGGGTTATGGTTGAGACCTTCGGCTTTCAGTGATCAAACGGAAGTACTCGTATCCGTCGCATTCATAGCGACGAGCTCAGCAAACGATCTGGCGGCCGCCCACGGCCAGCACGATTTCATGGACTGGAATCTTCTTGTCCAGGAAATGATCTGAGCTTCCTCTTCTTCGCGCTGATCGCGGGCATGCAAGAATGGAATAAGGTAAATCGAATGTTCAAGCGAAGTATTGTTTGCGCAGCTCTTCTGCTCTTGCCTGCGTTCGCTCTTGCGGCGGAGTCCGGGAACCCGGCCATTCGCGCGGCAGTAGAGAAGTTTATCGATGCACAGGATATTTCCGGAGCAGTCACGGTGGTCGCTGCAAAGGACAAGTTGCTGGCGGTAGATACCATTGGCTTGGCGGATATCGCGAAGAAAAAGCCGATGAAGCCCGACACCCTCTTCTGGGTCGCCTCCATGACCAAACCCTTCACTGCGGTATCTATCCTGATGCTGCAGGACGAGGGAAAGCTGAAGGTAAGCGACCCAGTCGAAAAGTTCATTCCCGAGTTTGCCGCCCTCAAGACGCCCGCGGGTCAGCCTGCGCACATCACCATCGAGCAAGTCCTCACCCACACTTCGGGTCTGGGCGAAGGCAATGCCGCCGCTCTTAAGAGTGCCCATACTCTGAGCGATCTGATCCCCATCTATCTTGCATCGCCCATGCTGTATGAACCCGGCGACCACTGGCGATACACGCAATCTGGCATCAACGTAGCAGCGCGCATCGTCGAAGTGACGAGTGGACTCTCATACGACGATTTTGTAAGCAAGCGTATTCTCAAACCGCTGGGGATGAAGAACACCACCTTCTACCCCAACAAGAAGCAACGATCTCACCTTGCAACCCCTTATATCAAAGACAAGCAGACCGGCACCCTGACCGCGGCGCCTTACGCCAACTACGGAAACAAGGGGCAACCACCTTTCGGGAACGCGGGGCTTTTCTCTACCGGCCCGGACTATGCGCGCTTCTGCCAGATGCTGTTGAACGGCGGCACCTTCAAAGGCAAGCGCTATCTCAGCCCGGCTGCCTTTCAACAGCTCACCAACGTGCACACAGGCGAACTCAAGACCGGTTTCCTGCAAACCGCCGAATATGGCAACCGGGGAATGAACTATGGCTGGGGAATCGGTGTAGCCATCCTCAAAACCCCGCACCCCGGTGTGGCGGAGATGCTTTCGCCGGGCACCTTCGGTCATGGAGGAGCCTGGGGCACCCAGGCCTGGATAGACCCGGTCCGCGGTCTCGCTTACATCCTCATGGTGCAGCGCCCCGGGGTCAACGGCGACGCCAGCAAGCTTCGCCAGGCTTTCCAACAGGCGGCCTCGGATGCATATCCGCAGCCATGATCTACGCGGTCCTTGCCAATGGCTGTGGGCCGTGAATCGCGGCCACCTTTACCCCGCGCGTTCTTCTGCCTCATCAGCATCCCCGAATACCTCTTCACGGATGATTCGTTCCGTTGCTTCATTGAGATACGAATTCAGAGCGGCGGAGAGTTCCAGGTACTCTGGCCACAGCGTGTTTTCGATGAATATCCGCGGAGCCCGCACCACCACCGTCGTGTGGCGCTGGCGCGGATATCGATATGGCTTCAGTTTGTAGCGACGGCACAAAGCGGTAAACAGCAGGCGGCTCCAACGATCGGAAAGCGCGAACTGCATTTCAATTGCGGGCTCCACTTTTTCGGCGGTGTTCAGAGCGGCAAGCACACGTTTGCTGGCGGCAGCTGCGGCCTCGCGCTCGCCATCCGTCGTGGCCCCCTCGAAGAGCGCGGCGATCTTGCGCAATTTATCGCGAAGTTCCCTTTCAGTCGTCACTCAGCCGCATCCCCCACATGAGCCCGTCCGATTCTTGAACAAATGCAGTACATCCATCAGCATAGACAAGAGCACGGCGACGGATTGTGGGAAACGAGGTAATTATCCGGCCGCCGGCAAACTTTCTTCTGGACCGCGCCAGGACGACGGCATCACTCCGTTCATCGCCGCCCGGCTGGCGCCTGAAATCGGCGCCGATGGTCATCGCCAATGGCCCCGGGCCTGACCTCTGCCGCCCAGAGGATCTATAAAGGATAGAGATACCTGAGAATCTGCCCTCCTGCAGCCGAGGTGAAACTGCGATGTGGATCGTCAAGCTAGCGCTCAACCGGCCGTATACCTTCATCGTGATGGCGCTGCTCATCCTGATTGCCAGCCCGGTGATGATTCTTCGCACCCCCACCGACATCTTCCCCAATATCGACATCCCCGTGATTTCCGTGGCGTGGCAATACGCTGGTTTGAACGCCGAAGAGGTGGAAGGACGGATCACCGCGCCTTTTGAGCGATCACTGACGACTCTGGTCGACAACATCCAACACCTCGAATCAACCTCCTATAACGGGGAAACGGTGATCAAGGTGTTTCTTCAGCCAAATGCCAACCTGGCCAATTCCATGGCCCAGGTGACGGCAGTGGCGCAACAACAGTTGAAGCAGATGCCGCCCGGCGAGCAGCCTCCGGAGATCATCAACTACAGCGCCTCGAGCGTGCCGATTCTGCAGATCGGCCTTTCCGGCAAGGGCCTCGACGAGCAGCAGCTCAACGATCTGGCGATGAATTTCGTGCGCACGCAGATTGTCACTGTGCCGGGCGCTGTCGTTCCCGCTCCCTATGGAGGCAAGCTGCGGCAGATCATGGTGAATCTCGATCCCCGCCGCCTCCAGGCCAGAGGTTTGTCCTCCACCGACGTGCTGAATGCGGTGGCCAACCAGAATTTGATCCTGCCTTCAGGCACGGCGAAGATAGGTGAGGATGAATATTACATCCGACTCAACGCCAGCCCCAGAACCGTCGCTGCGCTGAACGATCTGCCCATCAAGCAGGTAGGCCAATCCACCATTTATCTGCACGATGTTGCCACCGTCAGCGACGGCTTTGCGCCCCAGACCAACATTGCCCGTCAGGATGGGCAGCGCGGCGTTCTGGTCCTGGTCTTGAAGGCCGGCAACGCTTCCACCATCGACGTGGTCAAAGGAGTGCGCCGCCTGCTGCCGCGCATCGCATTGACCGTCCCCCCGCAATTGAAGATGCAGCCACTGCAGGATCAATCGCTCTTTGTGGAGAATGCCGTGAGCGGGGTGGTCCGCGAAGCGATCATCGCCGCCGTGCTCACCGGCCTGATGATTCTGCTCTTCCTGGGCAGCTGGCGCAGCACGCTGATCATCGCCATTTCCATTCCCCTTTCCATCCTTACCTCCATCCTTATTCTCAGTTTCCTGGGGGAAACCATCAACATCATGACCCTGGGCGGCCTGGCGCTCGCCGTCGGCATCCTGGTGGACGATGCCACCGTCACCATCGAGAATATCGAGCGCTACCTTGAAGATGGATACCAAGTGTACGACGCGATCCTGGAAGGTGCCGCGCAGATCGCCGTTCCCGCCCTGGTCTCTACTCTGTGCATCTGCATCGTCTTCCTACCCATGTTCTTTCTTACCGGCGTCTCCCGCTTCCTTTTCGTTCCTCTGGCGGAAGCCGTGGTATTCGCCATGCTGGCCTCGTATGTTCTCTCCAGGACGCTGGTTCCCACTCTGGCGCTTTACCTGCTCAAGCGGAAGGGTCACCAGGGGCCTACTCGAAATCCTTTCGCGCGCTTTCAGAGGGCTTTCGAAAGGGGATTCCAGCGGCTCCGCGACGCCCACCACCTCTTGCTCACGGCCCTGGTTGAACGGCGTGCGCTGTTTGTCCCTGTCTTTCTCGGCGCATGCCTGTGCGCCTTCCTCCTGGCGCCCTTCCTGGGGCAGGATTTCTTCCCCAGCTCCGACAGTGGTGAGTTCATTCTGCATGTGCGCGCGAAAACCGGCACCCGTATTGAGGAGACGGCGCGGCTCTGCGACCTGGTGGAGAACTCTATCCGGCAGGTGGTTCCGCGCCATGAAATGGGCACCATCGTCGACAACATCGGCTTGCCCTATAGCCCCATGAACACCATGCACAGCACCGATGGCATGATCGGGGCGGGCGATGCCGACATCACCGTGTCGCTCGACCCAAAGCATCGCCCGACAGCGGACTATGTCCGAATCTTGCGCAAAAAGCTCCCCCAGCAATTCCCCGGGGTGATTTTCTACTTCCTGCCCGCCGACATCATCACGCAAATTCTCAACTTCGGCCTGCCCGCGCCCATCGACGTGCAGATCGAGGGCTCTGATATCGACGCCAACCGGGGAGTGGCCGATAAAATTCTGCAGCAGCTCCGCCGCGTGCCCGGCATCGCCGACCCGCGCATCCAGCAAGCCTTCGATTACCCCAGCTTCAATGTGGATGTGGACCGCATCAAGGCCATGCAGGGCGGCTATACCGAGTCCGATGTGGCGGGCAGCATATTGAATTCCCTCAGTGGCAGCTTTCAAACGTCGCCCATGTTCTTCTTGAATTGGGGCAACGGAGTCGAATACAACCTGGTCGCGGAGGCTCCTCAGTACGACATCCAGTCGCTGCAGGATCTGCAGAGCATTTCATTGAGCGGGCAAAAAGCGGTGCGCCCTGAGATCCTGGCTGATGTTGCCTCCATCCAGCGCTCGCACGAAATGCAAGTGATCAACCACTACAATATCCGCCGGGTGATCGATATTTACGCCTCGGTGCAGGACCGCGATCTGGGCGCGGTCGGGCGCAATGTGATGCAGATTGTCGGTCAGGACCGCAAATTGTTGCCCCGGGGGAGTTTTATCACGGTTCGTGGCCAACTGGACACCATGCGCACGTCTTATATCGGGTTACTCTCCGGCCTGGGCTTCTCCATCGTTCTTGTCTACCTGCTCATCGTGGTGAACTTCCAGTCCTGGCTCGACCCTTTCGTTATCATTACCGCGCTTCCGGCAGCTCTGGCAGGCATTATCCTCTTCCTTTTCGTTACCCATACCACGCTCAGCGTTCCGGCGCTCATGGGCGCTATCATGTGTATGGGGGTGGCAACGGCCAACAGCATCCTGGTGGTTTCGTTTGCCAAGGAGAGGCTTTTGTATCACAGCAATCCGGCACGGGCGGCCATTGAGGCGGGAGCAACGCGCTTTCGTCCCGTCATGATGACGGCCTTGGCCATGATCATCGGCATGGTTCCGATGGCGCTGGGCCTGGGCGACGGGGGCGAGCAGAATGCCCCGCTTGGCCGGGCGGTGATTGGTGGATTGTTGTGTGCCACCGTCGCCACGCTTACTTTTGTCCCGGCGGTCTTCAGCCTGCTGCACCGGAGCCCGGCATCGGGCGATGGGCAGTTGGCGGCGGAGCGCGGCCGCGAACCGATGCATGCGTAAAGCAACTTGGCGCCCGGCCTGATGTTCAGGCGCAGCCCCTTTGGAGAAGGATGTAATGACCACCGGTCAGATCAAGCAGGCTGAAGAGGATCCCATTGCTGAAGCCCCCGTCGCGGGGGCAAGCCGGCAAGCCCTTCCGCGATGGATATGGCTGTGCCTGGCGGCCGGGGTTCTGGTGCTCGGCTTTGTCATCTATACCGGCATCCATGCCCGCGCCACCGCGGAGTCCAATCTGGTTCAGGCCACAGACGAATCCTCGCTCCCCACGGTCGCAGTGGTTCATCCCACCCCCAGCGGCTCAGCCGCGCAGGAGATCGTGCTTCCCGGCAACGTCACGGCGTTCATCGACACCCCGATTTATGCGCGCACCAGCGGATATCTCAAGGCCTGGTATTTCGACATAGGGGCACGGGTCAAACAGGGGCAGCTATTGGCCACCATCAGCTCTCCCGAAGTGGATCAACAACTGTTGCAAGCACGGGCGGATGTCGTCACGGCGCAGACCAATGCCGGCCTGGCCCAGACCAACGCAACCCGCTACAAGGGACTATTGCTCCAGAATGCGGTTACCCAGGAGGCCACGGATACCTTCGTCTCCCAGGCGCAGGCCACCAGTTCCGCGGTCAAGTCGGCCCAGGCCAATGTCCGGCGGCTCGAAGAGCTGCAATCCTTCGAAAAGATCTATGCTCCGTTTGACGGAGTCATCACCGCTCGTAACACGGATATCGGCAGTTTGGTGGCAGCCGGAGAAAACTCGGCGCCTCAGGAACTCTTCCATCTTGCGGCCATACGCAAGCTGCGGGTGTATGTATCGGTGCCCGAGGCCGACTCGCAATCCGTGCGAACCGGCGCCGTGGAAACACTTACCTTCGATGAATTTCCCGGCCAGCTTTTCCATGGAGTCATCGTTCGCAATGCGAATGCGATTGATCCTGCTTCCCGCACCCTTAATGTCGAGGTCGATGTCGACAACCCGCAGGGCCAGATCATGCCTGGAGCCTACGCTTTCGTGCATCTCAAGCTTGTGCAGAAAGGGGAATCACCAGCCGAATCGCTGATCATTCCCGCCGACACGCTGCTCTTCCGGGCGGAGGGTCTGCGTGTGGGCGTGGTGCGCAACGGTGTCGCCCAGGTGATTCCCGTCACCATCGGCCGCGATTATGGCAGCAAGGTTGAGATTGTCCAGGGCTTGCTTCCCAGCGACAACGTCATCTTGAATCCTCCCGACTCCCTGGTTAGCGGCACTCCGGTACACCTGGCTGCTGCCAATCCCTGAAAAACCAATCTGATCTCGGGAAGCCGGGATGGAACGTAACCAATCCTTCCTCCTGTCCGTGTGCTGTTCAGCATGTTCCTGATTTTTGCGTGATTTACTTCTGGCTCCTAGCCTTAATTTCTCACAGGCCCAGTGGGTAAGCGAGGTCCGGTAGTGAGATCTCAAACCGTAACGAATGACGGGTGCCCCATATCTGCCCGGTTTTGGCAGATGTGGGATTCCACAAACTTCGGCCCCTGCGTGTACAGGGTGTAGCTGACCATGGCATGAAGACCTGTTGCCGGTAGAGAGTGACCGGTGGATGGCCGTGGAATCCCACATCTGCCAAAACCGGGCAGATATGGGGCACCCGTCATTCGTTACGGACCAGGCCGTGAGAAATTGAGGCTAGCTCACTTGCAGGGGATCTTGTTTGAGAGAAAGGTGCACCGCAGATCCCTCGGCTTCGACGGGATGACAAAAGTGTTGGGGGCAGGCATCGTAGCCCCCTCAAGCCCCACGGCACGCTCCACGGCGTGCCGGGACAGGCGGGGCAGGCAAAGTACGGCTTGAATGGGGCACCCAAAGCTTTTGTTGCCGTGTCGTTTCTCTCTTAAGCGTTGCTGCTCATAAATGCGCTATGACGCCACAGAGAACTCTACCTCTCTGAAATCCGGCACCCATGGTGCTCCCAATAGATGTTCTGGGGCAAAGGTTGTGGTTAAAGCCAGAACGGTCATGCCTGCGTTGCGGCCCGCGAGAATACCCGCCGGCGCGTCCTCGACAACGACACAACGACTAGGGGAAACTCCAAGGCGCTGTGCTGCTTTCAAATATCCTTCCGGATTGGGCTTTCCGTGGAGAACGTCGTCTGCGCTGATCAGAACCAGCGGGACAGGAAGTCCCGCGTACTCAAGTCTCACTGTCGCCAGCCGCCTGCTCGCCGAAGTCACCACCGCCCACTGATGCTGTTTGAGCCTGCTTAGAAGTTGAAAGGCGCCACCAACGGCGACGATGCCGTCGCGTACGGTAATTTCCTCTGTTTCGAGCGCCTCGGCCTCCAACTCGACATCAAGGTGGGGAGCTACCTGCTTGAGTGTGTCTATTGTTCTTCTTCCATGAGAATGCTGTAACAGAGACTGCAGCTCGATTCCATGCTTTCGAGCCCAGCGCTCCCACGTTGCCTTCACGCATGCCGTGGAATCGACGAGGGTGCCATCCATATCGAAGAGGATTGCGTCACAGCTAAGACTAATCAAAAGAGATCCTCCGTTCAGGATTGCCACAATGGTCCCGGATGTATTGGCCTCGGTTGTTTCGTAGCATTCCCCCTATTAGGCTGCAACATGCGTAGCATTCTGTCCAATATGTAATTAGTGCACTTCTGATAACTTGGAGGAATGCCTCTGGAACTGTCTGAGTTGCGAGCCTTCCTGGTCCTTGTGGATCACCTCCACTTCGGCCACGCGGCGGAAGTGCTGCACGTTAGTCAGCCTGCTCTCACTAAACAGATGCAGCGGTTGGAAGCCAAAGTATCCGGCCGATTGCTCGTACGCGGGTATCGGAGGGTAGCCCTCACACCGGCAGGCGAGATTTTGCGCGATCGTGCGCGGAGCCTGCTGCGAGAAGCCGAGGTCGCAGAACAGATGGCTCGTTTAGCCGTCAACGGAAAAGCCGGACTATTACGGATAGGTTTCGGGATCGGATCCCTGGCCGCTGGTCTGCCGGGCATTCTGATGCGATTTCGACAGCGATTTCCAGAGGTACAAGTGTCTGTGCGCGATATGTCAACCCCAGACCAGATCGAGGCGCTTCATCAAGGTGAAATCGATATTGGTTTCGTCCGGCTTCCTGTCGAGAGCACGGAGTTGGTGACTGTGCCGGTGCTGGAGGAGATGCTGGTTGCAGCGATTCCCCGCGGCATGTCTTATCGCAAGGGACTTTCCGATCTTCGAAACGAGCCATTTGTCGTCAAATCCCGCAGCGGCTCAGCCAGTTTCTTCGATCACCTGGTGCAAACGTGCAGAGCTGCTGGATTCAGCCCCCGCATTGTTCAGGAAGTGAACGAACTGTTGACCGTCCTTTATCTTGTCCAAGCCGGCGCCGGTGTCAGCCTGGTCCCGAGTTCAGCCAGCCTAATGCGAGTACCTAACGTTCGTTTGCTGGACACAAATCTAGCCGAGGCCAAATGGAGGATCGGCTTGACGTGGCGTAAGCGTGACCAATCGGACCCACTTGTCCGCAATTTCGTTAGCCTTGCACGTCGACTACGAAATGTCGCTCCGACCAGTGCAGCGCGGCATGAAAGGTATACCGGGAACTGAACCCTCGGGACCGGGGGGAAAAACCCTCTGCTGGAACTTTCCCGCTCCGCTCCCAACCGGACTCCTTGATGTTCAATTCGATCCAACCGCAAAAGCTGTGCGGGCGCGAGAGAATTTCCCGATTGTAGAAGCTTGTCCACCGGCGCTTTCGTCTAACTCTTCGAGGGAGTGTGTGGCCACGGAGAGGCGCAGACACAAACGAGAAGGCCGGCTTGTTCATCAGACGTTAACCTGGCAAGACATTCAGCGCCCTCGAGCAGAATGCCGCTCGCTGCATCAACTGCTGTGCTCCCTGCAAACACCTGGAGCATCGAGCTGCAATCTGCCAATGTGGCAATGACTCGCAATTTCTGGAGTAACAGGAGCACGCAAGTCCAAAGTTGGATATTTGGAGCACAACATGATCTGGGCACTTCACGCCAGTCCCTCGAGCGCGGCGAACGTTGACTACATCCTCGCTTCCATTCAATCGTTCCTGTCAGGACTTGGCCTCGGGCAATTCAGCCATGCGGCCGCCCTGTGGGTTTTCTTTGCGGTGTGCGGGGTCACCGAGCTGGCCATCAGCTTTCTGATCTGTACGCCCCTGGAGCGTTTTTGGCCCCTAACCGGCTGGCCGAAACGCAATTCCATCGCCGCCGATGTAAGCTATGCGTTTTTTGTCCGCATCGTCCTCTTTCCGCTCATAGCGTACTTCGAATTCAATTGGTTGCATCAGAGCCTGGACGGATTTCTGCAGGCCCACGGGATCGCAGCGCCGTCGCTTCCGGCGCTGATCCCTGTACTTGCTTCGTGGCCCGCCGTGGTCTTCATCGCCAACTTCGCCATTCTCGATCTCGCCGACTATTGGCGTCACCGCATCTCTCACAGGATTGGCTGGTGGTATGGGATCCACTCCCTGCACCATGCCGAAGAGCAGTTGACTTTCTGGTCCGATGACCGGTCGCATGTTCTTGAAGACGCCATCACCTATGTGTGGCTGATCACTGTGGGGCTGGTCATCGGGGTGCCCTCGATGCAGTTTCCGTTTCTCATTCTTTGCTTCCGGCTTCTGGGCAGCATCTCCCATGCGAACACCCGGGTCGGTTATGGGTGGCTCGGGGAACACGTATTCATTTCTCCGCAATTCCATCGCACGCATCACGCGTTGCGCGCCGCCGGCCGACGCAGCTGCAACTACGGGACCACCTTGTCGTTGTGGGACATTTCTTTTGGGACCGCGAGGTTCCGCGACAACACCATCGAGACCGGCGATTCCGGAGCCGAACCGGCTTTGGTCAACGGCTCCTGGGGCGCACAACAGCTCGCCGGCTTTCGCCGCATGGTCCGCTTGGGGCGGCGAGGCAGGAAAGCGCCGGCCATGAGGGCGGCATGATCACGGCCATTCTTCATGATTGGATGGGCCGCGTTCTCGATCAAGGCAGGCTGGGGGCCCTCATCGAAGACAACTGGAAGCTGGAGGCGTACGAGCAATATCATGCCAGGCTCGACGCCCCCACGTATCCATGTTTCTTCGGCCAAAGCAGCGAGGCGCGTGGTGAGATGCTGTACACGTTTATTGCCGGGAGCAAGCTTTACGAAATGGCGATCAATATGCGGCAGTTTGTGAGCCTTATCGGTACTGCTCGCCATGAACGCTCGAGCCTGGCCGCATTCTTCGAGCCTGATCCTTCGCTTACGGATCACATGTCCTTTGTCACGCGTTTTTGGCAGGTGCTGCAGTTCCTTCATGAGCACGACCGGCATCCGGCCACAGACAGGACACCGGACGATCCTCTTTGGGAATTCGCGTTTGAGGGCTGCGAGATGTTCGTCGTCGGAGGGTCACCCACCTATCAGCGCCGGCGTAGCAGAAATCTCGGTCCAGGAATTGTGCTCATCTTCCAGCCCAGGTCTCTCTTCATCGATCCGGCCACCTCGCAGCCGATCGCAGCGCCCGTCCGGCATCGCATCCACAAGCGCATGCTGGCCTATGACGGAATGACGGTACATCCCGACATAGGATTCTATGGGGACCTTGGCAACCGCGAATGGAAGCAATATGCGCTTCCCGACGACAACGAACCGGAGACGAGCGCCTGCCCATTCCACACGCGCACGAATGATGTGCAGGATGCCGAGGCTGCTATGGGCTCATAGGGCGCCTTTGGCGTAACGCTTTCCCCGAACCGCGCTCCACAGCCGCATGCAACGTTGGTTCCAGTAGAAAACGAGACCCAATAGTCGTTTTGAAGAGGCAGCTACTGCTGGGTGGCTGAAGCGCACGATACGGTGGGTGCCTAAAGGCATTCGCCGGCGCACGCGGTGGTCTAAATCGGGGTAGAATGGTTTCGGGTCCGATCCACGACCCAGCTGTCTCCGCAGGGCATTCTTTCCGACAGCCGAACTCAGCACATGGAGCATTTATGATCTCCCCCAATATCCATGTTCCCAATTCCAATAGCCCCAAACTAGTGAACTTCGGCGTGGTCAAACCACCCGCAAAGTCCCTCACGCTCTCTCCCACCACCCCGGCACCTTGGCTCAAAAACAACTCTATTCCATCCAGATTGGAATACGAGAACCCCGATTTAACGCAGCCTTCGGTGTCCAGCTTCTAGATCAGCTTAATATGCCGTAGTTGAATAACCGCCTTCTCAGGTCCGCATCAGGACATGAGAAGGCGGGTCCTCGCCTTCGCTTCTGTAGTTCCCTCTCCGCAGTCAAAAGCTTTGCGCAGCTAACCTCAAGTGGTGTGACCATTTTCAGCAAGAAGGAGATTCAATGTATGCATCCTGCAACTCTGCAAGCCACGACACTCGATGGTGCGCCAGGCTATTGGTTTCTCAACACCCTCCATATCCTTCTGGCCAAGAGCCAATCAACAGGAGGCGCCTATTCCCTGATTCATCTCACGGCGACCCCGGGCTTCGCGTCGCCTTACCACCTTCACCACATGGAAGATGAAGCGTTCTATGTGTTGGATGGAGAATTCACCTTCTTCTGCGGCGAAAAGAAAACGGTTCTGGGTTCGGGGGGATACATCTTTCTTCCACGCGGAGTACCCCACGGGCTCCGGTGCACCAGCGAAAAGGACTCTCGCCTTCTCATACACGTAATTCCAGGCGCAGACGTTGGGTTTGTTGGAATGATGCTGGGGATGGCTGTGCCCGCCACGGAACGTGTCTTACGAGACCCAACGACTCCCGACCTTCAACGCCTCAAGGCCCTGTGCGAGAAAAACAAAATTGACATCCTTGGACCACTGCCGGAATGATCTTCAATCCGGGACGTGATTCCACAGCTGCGTTCCCCGCTGTGCGCCTGCTTTTCCACATAAAGCGCTAATTATCATCGACTTATGGAATCTATGGCGTTTAGCGACGGTTGCTGGAAGTGGGCCGCCTTCTCGGGTCCAAGGCAGGTCCTCGGTGGCTGTCTTCCCGGGCGCTCTTCCGCAGCCACTGCTTTCACGCGTCTCAGTGACACAACTCTATGGAACGCATTCGACCGCAGCTACGCCCTGAGCGAGAGCGTGGGAGCAGGTGTCACGATTTTGGAGTGATTCGCGGCTGCTGGTGCTGGTGCTGGCGCTGCTGGTGCTGGCGCTGCTGGTGCTGGCGCTGCGGATGCTGGCGCGGTGGCTGCCGGGTGTTCTCCGCCGTGTCCAGTCGGCGCAGCGATCGGAACGCTGGACGAGGTGGTCGAGATGCCGAGGTCACTATCGACATCGCTAACGGTGAGACCGTAGGCGCTGGCGATCGCGGCCGCGCTCTCGCCTTGCTGGGCGAGCTGCTGGATCTGGGCAGACTGGGAAATATCCACAGTGTCTACAGGATCCTGAGCGTTGGTTCCGGGAAGCTGTGCGGGTCGCTGATAAGAAGAGGATTGGGCGGGTTCGTCCTCGACGGCCGGATTGGAGTACGAGGGAAAGCTGGTGATTGACGAGATGCTCATGGGAACCCCCTCTGGCACTACCGGTACAGCAGCCTTCGGTAGGGACTATCGGCAGAGGCATGGAAAACGTTCAGCGGCTACGGGAAAATTCCTCAAAGCCGCACTTTGCTCCGTTTCTGCTGTGCCGGCGAGCTGTGCGGGACCCCCACTGCTGCCTACAGACCGACGATGGAGATTCCTCTTTAACTCGTACATATCATGGACTTCCGCAATGCCGCAACCGTCCTTGACAATCTACGAGAGGGCTGGCGGCGAGCTGGATCTGGTTCGCATCTAAACGACGATGCCAGAAACCAAACTGCTCTTCGTCGATGATGACGCTACGATACGAAGGACGCTGGGGACCGTACTTCAACGCTACGGCTTCGCGCTTACAGCAGCCGGAAGTGTTCGGGAAGCTCTAGAGCTGATCACCACGGAACGTTTTGAGGTCTTGCTTGCCGATCTGAACATCGGTGAACCAGGTGACGGCTTTACCGTTGTCAGCGCTATGCGCCGTGTGCAGCCTGATGCATACACCTTTATTTTGACTGGGTATCCGGACCTCGAAACGGCGATACAAGCTGTCCGCAACCAGGTGGACGACTATTTCTCGAAACCGCTCCAGGTTGAGCGCCTCCTGGAGGCTATCTCGGCCCGGCGAAATAATGGTCGGCCGCTTGGAAAGCTGACTCCCTCGCGAAAGGTTTCTCAGCTTCTAGAAGATCTTTCGGGCACCATCTGCGAGCGCTGGCTACAGGAGACTCTCAAAGATCCCGGTCTGGCAGCTCTCCCCTTGACTGAGGCAGAAAGGAGCGATCACGTTCCGGAAATCGTCAGGGAGTTGATAGTTCGTTTGGATGGCCCCCTCGAGGAGGTGAGCCCAAAGGCAGCCGAAGCGGCGCGGAAGCACGGGAAAGTTCGCTATTTGCAGGGCTACACGATCCCGCAGATGTTGTTCGAGTCTCGAGTACTTCAGCGGGTGCTGGATTCTACCATTCGTGAGAACCTCTTCGGGGTCGATTTAAGCACGCTGGTCGGCGACATTCTGCAGGTTGGTGAAACCCTGCAAGGCATGGTAGAAGTATCCATTCGTGTTTACCAATCACAAATTCCTCGCTCGCTTCAGACATCTTTCTCGTTTCTGTATCAATCGCCGTACTTGGGCGTAGCGATAGCTGAGGAAGATCGCATCGTCGAGGCGAACTACTCATTTCTGCGGATGGTCGGACTCACTCGAGAGCAGCTCCCAGCCGGGCAGGTCCATTGGAGCGAGATTACGCCCGACAAACACCGCGCGCTCGACCTGAGCGCGATTGAGCAACTTCGCGAATTTGGCACCTGTGTTCCGTACGAGAAAGAACTTCTGTTGCCGGATGGCTCTTCACTGCCCATCCTGATCGGCGCCGTACGACTGAGTATTGAGCCGTTGCAGTGGTCGTCCTACGTGGTCAATTTGACGGAGCAACGGGCACTTCAAGCGGCCGAGCAAAAGGTAAAGATTTGGGAAACCCGATATTCGCTGATCAATCACTTGGCCCACGAGCTGAACAATCCCCTGGCCGCCATGACATTTACCTTGCACCTGCTTGGTACGCATCCGAGCCTAACTGACGACACCCGGAAACTCGTTAAAGATGCAAGCGGGATGCTCGATCGCATCACGACCACAGTGCGGCGGGTGTTGGAGGAGGTCCAACAGTAGAACGCGCGCAGCAGACCGGGGGAGACTCGGCCATTTCCCGGGTTGATGCGTCTAGCGGTTACTCTGAGCTGGGGTATGGACCTGTTTCTGAAGGGGTGGCCCTTTTCCAGGCGAATGGTAAAGGACGTAACCGCTGAACAAAAAAACGGCGAGCAGCGCCATGGCTAGAAGGCACCAAACTGCCATTCGTTCCGAGCAATCAGGATCTCTACGTGCCACAACTGAACCTCTGAGGATTTCCGGTTAGTTGGCGCAGGATTGAGGAGCGGAGTGGCGTTCGGATCGATACCTGCAGCTCACATCCTTGTTATTTCTATGAAGCAGAACCATGCTCCAGGGAAGCCTGAAGGACCAGGAAAGTATATAGCGAGCCGCCGCGTCCGCAGTAACGTTGTCTTTGCGACACTAGGCTATGTGAGATTTTGCTTCGTAGGCTAAGCCTTTGACTGCGAGCTGCGTTTCGCGAATCATCAGGACACAGCCGCAGACCAACGCGATGACCGCTGATGCTCCACACACGACGCCAATTCCAGCTGCTATCCGGAATGCCGATGGCCAGCCATAGTACACCACAATAGAACCGGCGATCGAGATGAGCGCCGAACTGGCGAACAGTCCGAGACCCAAGTAAAAGCAGCGAAGCGCTCGTAACAGAAGTTGAGCACGCGTTTGCAGTGCGGCGAGTTCGGCAGTCCAGACCTCATGATCCCTGGCACCCGGCTCAAGCTTTGCTAATTGCGCGGTCACGGTGTGACTACGATCGGCCACCCTTGCGAGGCGATTGTTCGTGCCCAGCGCCAAAACGGACGATGCATTGGTGAGCACTGCCGGCGCTACCACGACCGTGAGGATCGAAAACGGATCGGTGGCGACCGAAGTATATTCCATCATTCCGTCCTCAGGGCTTGCATAGGCGATTGATTTTCTCAACTGATTTCATTTCCACACTCCCGGCTGATTTTTGCTGCATTGCATGAGCCATGAGTCTGCTGAGAACATTCTATCCCGTGAGATCGTCGGACTGCGTCCGCGAACACGTCTCGAAGTCTTTGCTGCCAGACGGGCCGTTACCTATGTTTAGCCACCAGGACTGCGGCTTATTATTCGTGCCACCTCGAGTCGGCGTCATGGTCCCATTGGGCGCGCTGTTTGGTGAACCAGCTAAGGGCCTCCTTGTACCGTCTCCTGACCTCGGGATCCGACGAGGCAGAGTGTTGCACCTCCCGCCGCTGGACCGGTGTTAGCGACCACGAGAGCGGATCGGTGTGTACATCGGGAATCGCGTGGCTGTCGGCGAAGACGACCCGATGGACCGCAAGTCTGTCCGCCAAGGCGTGTTCCAATTGCGCCAGGGCAACGCGGTTTCTGCCGGTTACGCTTTCGTGGCCGGCCTGCCATAGACCCCGAAGTGGAGCGAATAGTTGCGTGAGCAGATTGGCAGGCGTGTTGGCAGACGTATGGTTCGGCCATTGGTCGAACTCCCCACCGAAGTCGTCACCGCTGTTGCGAATCTCGATGAGCAGGATACGCAATTTACGGTTGCTAGCCTTCGCCTCCTCCTCTTTGCTCCATGCTTCGCAAACGTCCTTGCCGGCGTTTGGCGTCGGGGCGAGGGCGTAGCGGAGAAACTCGACGACGGAGCTGGTTCCGTCGTTGTCGTAATACCCTCCGTCAACAAAATGGGGCGCATTCACATGGTTGTCGATCGACATGGGCACTCGAGCCGCTGAGGAGATGTAGGGAAAGGCCGCCGACAATTGCGCGGCCGTGGCCAGTGGCAGGTCAGGTGTGAATTCGCCCGCCTTGCGTTTGCCCGTGCTGTAGGTCGCCAGAAAGGACCTGGCTTTGTAGTTGGGCCGGGTATCGGGCCAATCGTGGCTGGTGTCCGGATCGGGAATCCTGTAGTTGGCGAGCAAGAATCGCAATCCGTCCTCGTAGCTGGTGGTGTTCATGGTAAATGCGGGAAAGATATTGTTTTTGCTCGGCAGCAGGCTCCTTAGGGTGAGCTTTTTTTCCAGCTCTTCGGCATCCGACTGGTGCTTCAGGCTGGAAGCCAGCAGCCCGCGTAATCCGCCAGGCACGGGTTCCCCATGATCGCGACGCCAGGTGTCCACACAGAAGTCGTTATAAGCGTTTCGCGCGAAGGCTTTGCGCAGGGACCAGGTCCGGTCCTTAAACAGAGGACTTTTGTCGAGGTCCCCGTCCCCGGTGGACGGAGGGATGAAGTAGGGAAATAGGGGCACAAAGGCCTTGGGAAGATCATAGTAGGCGAACCCCCAGCCCACCGCCTCCAGGCTGGAACACTGGGCCGCGATTTGCATTCGGGTGAAGTCCGGAACCCAACCCGGCTGAATTTCTCGCAGGTAAGAGAACAGGCCTACGCTGCCGCCAGAGACCGTGCTGGCGAGCAGGAGAGAGCGGTGAAAGCTGCCGGGTGACGACTGGTCAAAGGTAGCTTCCAACCTTGCCAGAACGGCGGCCGTCCATGCCGAGGCGTGCAGGCCGCCGCCCGTCGCGGTGACGATGATCAAGGGACGGTCCTGCTCCGAGTCATCGTGCTGACCGGCGCTTGCAGCCAGCCGATCAAGCAGGATGTCCTTGGGGGTAGGGACACAACTGCCTCCGGGCTCTGCCTGGGTTATGGAAAGATAGTGCTCTTCCTGCCCATTTCCCCAGGCCGGGCCGTTATCCCAGTAGATGGCTCGGTCCCAATGCATGAGCCGGGGAGCGATCGTCAGTACCAGAACGACGGTGACCACGGGGAACCGGTACCGGTCGAAGAAAAACGAGATGCCGCAAAGCGCCCAGCAGAGCGCCATGGCCACGATCAGGATGGTGGCGAGAATAGGAAAGCGCTCGGCGCTGGTGAGGAAGTAGAGCAGGGCGATGGAGGCCACAAAAGCGACCACGGCGGCGGTGAGCCCAATTTTCCAGAAGCGGAGCGCTTTGACGCGCGCGGCCGAGTTGTCCTTCCACAAGAGCCCCACCAGCACTGCGGCCACAACGGCCAAAAGGCCAAGCGCAGAAAGAGACCAGCGGAAGGCCGGAACGGGCGCGGTCATTGGCCACAAGAGCAGGTAGATACCAAGGAAGACAAGCGCGGCCAGGGCGGAGAAGACGTGCCCCTCGTAAATGTGCCCTTCGGGGCCGACATAACCAGGAGTCTTAAGCAGGCCGGCGAGCCACCGGAGCCGGCGGGCGAGCGGATTGGCCTTTAGCCAGCTCGATGCGGCCTCCAGAGTCTTTTGTTCCTGATCAAAGGGATCGCCAGGCTTTGCCAGCCCGAAGAGGGGGCGGGGGAAGAGCAGCGTCCTGGCCGCGTTTTGTTGGAATTCGACTTTCTCGCTTGCGCTTACCGGTTCATAGGTCAGGTAGTACCAGGCGTTAGCGACCCACCATAAGACGACGGCCAGTGCGGAGCCGACCAGCAAACCGAAGAAAACATCGCCGATGGGCACCCCCGAAGAGATCGCATTCCACGTGAGGTACAAGTAGACGAAGCCGTTTGGCAGCTGGGAAATCAGCAGCGCCGCCCACTCCAGTTGTCCCTTGTCGTTGACCAGCAGAATCTTTAGCGAAAGCGGCCGGCCGTCATCGAACTCGTCGTAGCACTTATCCCATCTCTCGGGGCCGTTGATCAGCACCACCCGTGCCGTGATAAGTGCAACAAAACCGGCCGACACCAGAAAAAAGCCGACACAGGCATATTGCTGGATGGTTTCGGGAGTCATGATTCCGCTGGTCAGCGTCCTGGCCGAGGAGGAGTTCAGCCAGCACAGAGCCGGCGCAAAGAACCAAAGGCCCAGGCTGAAGCGCAGAAAGTAGGCGTAGCGCACCCAGCGCATCGCCTTATCAAGAAACTCCATGAACCTAGTTTAACCATCGTTTTCTGGAGAGGCGCCAGACTAAAGCACGGGGACTCATTCGTGTCATTTACGTCCGTCCCTCTTTTGGCAAAGGACTTTGCAAGAATCGATTCGCAATAGCCATTCCCGGTCAACTGAACTCATTCTGTCAGAGCCCGTGAGCGCTTCGATAAGAACTCAGTTCCTGAGATCCTGAAACTGGGCTTGAACCAATCGCACAATGACAGCAAAAATGATTGCGGTCGAAACCCCGAACATGAGCGTTCCATTTGCTGCTTCCAGCGGTCCTAGCAATTTCCATGCTGGACTCATAATCAAATCACCGTAACCCAAGGTTGTGTAGTTAACCGCTGAAAAGTAGTAGGCAGTTCCGAATTCTTGGAATTCTCCGCAGATTACGAACAACACCGCCCAGAAGGCGATCTCAATCAGGTGCGCCACCAAGGCGAATGACATCGCCGACGCAACGATGGCAAGATTGGTAAAGACGCCAGCGCCCTCGCGGCCCAGCCTTCTCTCACGGCGAACGAAGTATACTGTCGCGACCACGGCCAGCGCGTGGATAAAGATGGTACATAAGACGGCGATTGCGCCAACCGCCAAGGGAATCAGGATCGCGACTGGTTGAGTTTGCATCATTCTTTCTCATTCCGGGGCCGGCGTAAACCGGACGCGATTGGTCACCAGGATCACTGCGGTTAGAAAATAACCTCCATTCTCGCCCCCAGAAGAGTCGTGGTATAAGCCTTAGTCGCGTAAGTGGGATGAACCGAGACTTCTATATCTGGCCCAATCCTCACGCTCTGCGTCAGACGAAGGCGATAAAACGACTCGAAAACAGTTTCATGATGCTTACCAGTGCGGCTCGGCTCACTATAGTTGACTGCCACCCCGAACATATCTCCCCGGCGCCGGAATGGATGTATCCGGGCCAGACCGATTCCCTCGATTTGCTTGATGGCGGACCCGGAGTAGGTTCCCGTGGCAAATCTTCCAAAGGGTGTCCAGCCGCTGGAAAATTCGTGCTCGAATCCAAATCCGCCGCCAAATCCGCTTCCATTGTTCTTGGTGTCGTCTCGCCACATACCGAGGCGATAGTGGCGGTACTGTTCACCCAGTGAGCCCGAAGACCAGCCCACTTCAAAACCCTCCATGTATTTTCGATCGACCAGCGTCTCAATGCTTCTCTGCTGTGCGCCCTCTGTATCCACAGCGACCGCGTGGACGTATAGATGGCGAGTAGCCTGGTATTCCAAAGCCGCGCCCCCGGCGTATGTCCCATCCGAGACGACCGCGAGATTACCGTCATTCGCCCCGTTCAGGAATTGCGTACGCTCGTCGTTGTTGAACATGCTGAGGGTTACGTACTCATTGGGATGAATCTTACCCGCGTAAAAGGAAAGCCGCTTGCGTAGAAAGTCCTGACGCCAATAAAGGATATTGACGGTGATTGGCTCCTGGGGACCCCCTCCCTGGAGGCAGTTGAGATAAAGCCCTGAACCGATTCTGTCGCTAAGGTTGAACCGCTGGCTGATACCGATGTTGGTTCCGGAACGAACCAGCAGGCTGATCGATCCCGCAGTGCTTCCATGATCGTAGACAGCCCACGCTCCGGTGAAATCGAGCCGTCCGCTGAATTGGTTGTGCCTGACACCTTCGGGCACAATGGCCGCGTACTGATTCAGAAAAGTATAAGTAGCACCGAACTTCAACCGCGCGGACTGATCAAGCCTCTCGCTGAGATCGTCTACAGGGCGAAAGATCGGAGCTAAGGGATCAGGCTGAACCAGGGGATCGGCAGGGATCCTCGACAGGAGCGCTGCGTCCACGTCGAGTTCCTGTTTGAGTTCGTCCGCATGCTTTAACCCAGTCGACGGCTCGATTTGACTTGGTGGACTCGATGGAGGAGCAGGTACAGCGCTTATACTTCCGGTCTGACCGGCAACCGATAGACTCGATACAACCAAAAGCGGCAGCAAATGGGTTCGCACGAAACCTGTCTCCGTATCACTGATGCGGCGAACCGGAACTTGGCCCCATACAAATACCGGGGGCCGAATCCCGCGAATTGGCGCCTAAGGTACGGGAGTAGGTCCCGATTGGAGATTTCCCTCTGGAGTTTCGGGGGACGAAGTAACCAATATCGAAAATGCCGCGCACCTGCAAAGGCTGCAGGAATGGGCTCGAAGCGGCGGTCCCGAGGCTTACTTCAAGCGAGCGATTTCCATGTTGCGGAAGTATACTTCTGCCCCCTCGCACTGGAAGAGAATCTTGCCCCGCGTAGTATTTGCCTTAGTTCCGGCATTGGCCAGTTTCCCGTTGACGAAATACAGAATGCGATCATGGTCAACCACGAGTTCCAGCACATTCCATTCGCCATGTGGCTTCTCGAGGTCATTCACTGGATCGCGATACCCGGTCACGTTGACCAGTGGCCCCCGGCCAATGTGCGCGATGCGGATGTACTGTTTCGGACCGGGCCCTGCAGTGCTCTGGTACGTCTGTCCGTCCACGGTGACTCCCGTGCCATTGATCACCCAGATGTCGCCGGTGCCACCCTCATTGATCTGAAACTCCATCAGCCGCGACCATACTTTGAGCGGACCGGTAATGTTGTATTGGATACCGCTATCCCGCGATTTACCCAACCGGGGCGGATACATCTTCTCTCCCCATTTAAACTCGGCGCGCAAATAGTAGTTCTCGTATTCCTTCTTCGTCACCAGACCGCCAAATTCTTCCCCGGAAATGTGCAGTGCTCCCTCTTCGACCTGAAACACCTTGTCAGGATCATTGTCTATTCCGTGCTTTTGCAGGAGTGTGTCGAAGCCTTTGAAGTTCTTCCCGTTGAAGAGTGGCTTGAGCTTGCCGTGGGGCGGAATGCTCTGTGTCTGCTGGGCGAAACCTGCCACGGCCGTGGTAAAAACCAGCACGCCAACAAACACGCAGATCCGCCACGAGGCCATTGGATACTTCATACGGTTTCTCCTTGCTCACCCTACTTGAAGAGAGCACGCTCCCAGCGATACCCAATCGATAAAATATGAACGAAAACAAGCCAGAGGTGTCCCAATTAATGGACCTCCAGCGAGTCGCAGTGTAGGGGTGCAGTCCATCCCTGCGGGATCCCGTCCGCGAAAAATGAGATAATTGCGCAGTATGGACGTGCAACTCCAGATCCCGGACGATGTCGCACGCGTGATCCAGAACCAGCAGCCAGACCTGTCTCGCGCCGCTCTTGAAGCCTTGGCGCTGGAAGGATACCGCAGCGAGCGCCTGTCGGAAGGACAGGTGCGCCGTATGCTGGGTTTCAGAACCAGGATGCAGGTTCACACCTTCCTCAAGGCTCACAACGTCTATCTCAATTACTCCATCCGTGAGCTTGAGAATGATCTAGCCTCTCTCAAGCACATTGAAGAGACCTTGACAGAATAGGGCAAGCGCTAAGCTGCATGATCGTCGTCGCAGACACTTCGCCGCTTTACAGGCGACCAACTTTCATGTTGCCCCGGAGCTTATTGAGTTGTTGCTCGCGAACGATGCCAAGAGACGGAAGTCACTCCCCCCAACTGCGGATTAACTCTTGGACTCCCTGGGACGAAACCATGGGTGATGCGTCTCCTCGCTTTGAAATGTCTCCTTGACCAAACCCGGTGACAGACTAAGCTTCCATATCTGCATCCGCTAACGAAAAGGCGCAAAATCTCCTTATGAAGCAGATCACTCTCCAAGTGAACCGCACCACCCACACCGTGGAAGTCGATCCCGATACGCCGTTGCTGTTCGTGCTCAACGACGAGCTTGGCTTGCGTGGACCCCGGTTTGGCTGCGGCATGGCGCAATGTGGGGCCTGCACCGTGATCATGCGCGGGCAGGTGGTGCGCTCCTGTGTGATGCCGGTGCGCGCAGTGGGCCACGCCGAGATCACTACCCTGGAAGGGCTCGGCACCCCGGAGAAGCCGCATCCTATTCAGCAGGCGTTTATTGACGAAGGAGCCGCTCAGTGCGGATTTTGCCTGAGCGGCGTGATCCTGACGGCGAAGGCTGTTTTGGACGCAAACCCGCGGGCCTCTGACGAGGAGATCCGCACCGCGCTGGGAGGAGTTTTGTGCCGCTGCTTTACCCACGTCCGCATGTTGCGCGCCATTCGAAAATATGCTGAGGCCAAAAAACATGACTCCGTCACGTCGTGACTTCCTGAAGGGTTGCGGCGCGCTGATCGTGAGCTTCAGTGCCGCACCGCTGACTCAGTCCTCGGCCAGCGCGAAGGGGCAATTCGAGACCCACCCCGGGCATATTGACCCGGACAGGCTTGATTCATGGCTGGCGATCAGCGCCGACCGGACCATCACCGCCTATACCGGCAAGTGCGATTTTGGTCAGGGCGTCTTTACTGCGCAAACCCAACTGATTGCCGAGGAACTGTGCGTGCCCATCACGCGCGTAAAGCTGATCGAGTGCGACACCGCGATCACCCCCGACCAAGGCACCACTTCGGGAAGCCAGACCACACCCACCAACTTCAACAACGAGAATCTTGCGCTTGCGGCGGCCACTGCGCGCGAGGCTCTTATGAACCTGGCTGCCGAACAGCTAGGCGAGCCGGTGGACCATCTCAAGCTGCAAAACGGTGTCATCACAGGCGGGTCGGGGCGCCGGGTCACCTATGAAGATCTTGTCGGGAACAAGCAGTTCAACCTCCCGCTCAACCCCACGGCAAAGCGGCGGCCTGCATCCGAGTGGACTGTGCTGGGCAAGTCAGTTCCCTCCCTCGACCGAGCGGCTCTCATGACCGGCCAGTTTGTGTTCCTGCATCACCTTCGTGTGGCCGGCATGCTCCACGGGCGCGTGGTTCGGCCCCCGGAGATGGGAGCCACAGTCGCCCATGTGGACGAGCACTCGGTGCGCGATGTGCCCGGCCTCAAAAAAATAGCCGTGCGCAAAGACTTTGTCGGCGTGGTCGCAGAGACCCAATACCAGGCGGTGCTGGCGGCTCGCAAGTTGGTGGTGCAATGGAACCCCGGTCCGGCGCTGCCCGCGCAGAACACCTTCTTCGTGCACATGCAGCAGCAGCCGTCCCAGGATGCTCTGAGCGTCGACTCCCAGGACCTTCAAACGCATCTGGCTGCCGCGAGCAGCTTGCTGCGCGCAAGATACACCTACCCTTACCAGATGCACGGATCGGTAGGGGCCTCGTGTGCCGTGGCGGATGTAAAGCGTGATGGCGCCACCATATGGTCTGCCACGCAATCTGCGTATCCCACGCGCAGCATCGTGGCCACGTTGCTGGGGCTTCGACTCGACAGCGTGCGCGTGATTTATACCCGTGGCTCAGGATGCTATGGCCTGAACGGCGCAGATGCGGTTGCGTTTGATGCCGCCCTGTTGTCGCAGGCAGCCGGTAGACCGGTCCGTCTGCAGTTTTCTCGCCAGGATGAAATGATGTGGGAGAACTTCGGCTCCCCCGTGGTAGTCGAGCATCGCGCCGGCCTCACCGCCGATGGGCGGATTCTCGCCTGGGACCGCGAGAATTGGGTAGCCTCTCTGGGCAACCGACCAGGCTATGACCAGCCGGGAAACGTGATCAGCGGCATGCTAACCGGCTACCCAGCGGAACCACTCGAGCCTGGCCCAGCCAAACCACCCGCCGGCAGGCTTCGTAACGGCAGCAATACGGTGCCCTCATACTTCGCCGGCTGTATCGCGGGCAAATGCGGCGGTGGAGGAACCATCAGAAGCGAACGCGTGCTCACCCATACCGTGCGTTCGCCGTTCTTTACTGGGCCACTGCGCTCTCCCTTGCGCATCCAGAACACCTTCGCCAACGAATGCTTCATGGATGAGCTCTGCGCCCATGTCAAAGCGGACCCGGTGGCCTTTCGCTTGCAGCATCTGCGCGACAGCCGCGTCATTGGCGTTCTCAACGCTGCGGCCAGGGCTGCCGGATGGACACCACGTCCATTCCCAATCTCCACCGTCGCGCAAGCCGGCCTGGTGACGGGGCGCGGCATCGCCTGCGTAGCCTATGAGGGAGGGAACGGTTATGCCGCACTGGTCGCCGAAGTGAGGGTGGACCTGGAAAGCGGTTTAGTTCGCCCGGTGCGTTTCGTCGTGGCCTTGGATTGTGGATCTATCTCCAATCCCGATGGCCTTAGAAACCAGATCGAGGGCGGCATCCTGCAAGGCACCAGCCGTGCCCTGGTGGAGGAAGTTACCTGGGACGACAGGCGCGTTACCTCGGTCGACTGGGAGACTTATAACAGCCTGCACCTTGATTACCAGATACCCACGATTGAGACTGTCTTTGTGACCCCGGCAGGAGTGCCTGCGACGGGCGCGGGAGAGACTGCAATTACAGTTACTCCCGCTGCCATCGGAAATGCCATCTTCGATGCTACGAGTGTCCGGTTGCGGGATCTGCCGTTTACTCCTGCGCGCGTCAAAGATGCGCAGACCAGGAATGCGCTGCTTCAAGGCGCCCGCCGCAGCGAAGCGCCTGGCATATGAGCGGCCAGAAACGGAGCATCGCGTTCATCGTGTTTATGCTGACCATGGGAGCCGCCGCGGAAAATCCAGTAGCCCAGGGCGACGACAAGGCGGCGGCCGCCGCGTTCGAAGCCCTGGCGCCGGCATTACGTAACCCTCGCTGTATGAATTGCCACTCTACCGGAGATTATCCCCGCCAGGGAGACGACAGCCATCGCCACACCATGGACGTTCGCCGTGGACCGGACGGCGACGGTGTCAACGCGGTCAAATGCAGCACCTGTCATCAAGACCGCAACACGGTGGGTGTACACACGCCTCCGGGTGCGCCTGGCTGGCATCTGCCTTCACCCGCCATGCCGATGATCTGGGAGGGCCTGACAGACCGAGGGCTCTGCGAGCTGCTGAAGGATCCAAAGCAGAATGGAAACCGTACTGTTGCGCAGATCGTGGAACATATGTCTACTCCGCTGGTGCTCTGGGGCTGGCATCCCGGCGATGGCCGTACACCCATACCGATGCCTCAGCAGGACTTCCTGGCAAAGGTAAGCGAATGGGCTGCGAAAGGAGCAGCCTGCCCTTGAAGACTCTTCGGGTAAAGGATGATTTTGGTGGCTGGAAAGCTATGAAGAGCATCGGCTAATGAGCATAGTCGGGGTTCCCGGCAACGTGTGCGGCTTTCAGTAAGGAAAGCCGCATGAGGCTCGCCAACGCCACCAAACTCCACAGGAAATCCGGGGAAGCCCCTCCTTTTTCTTTTCCTGTAAGTAGGTGTAGACGGGCGGTGAAAGCATTGGAAAAGGTCGTGTTCAACCCATGTACGCGAAAGTCCGCGAACATTGCACCCGTCCAGGGGGCAAGGCTTGGTGGGAAGCCGGAAAAGCGCAGGACGAAATGACCCCCGCCCCAAATAGAGCTAAAGTCGTTCATTTCTCTCTTAACTCGCCCCCGCCAGTCGACTGCGCTCACGGCGCGCCGGGGCAGGCGGGATGACAATTTTGTTGCAGGGCCAAGTATTTCTCGCCGAAGCTCTTGCGGGCACCACAGAATTGTCATCCCGACCGGGGCGTAGCGTAGTGGAGCTGCTGTTTCTCTTACGCTTCTCGCACACCCTCTTTCCAGTCCAGTGCGGATTTTTTCCGCATCCTGTAAAGTCATGTCCTGATACAAAACGTCATTGCAAAATAACGCGTTCTCGCGGGTATGAAAACCCGTTCCCCCGGGAATGATGCTCGCTGCGGCGAGGAGGTCCGGGGGCTGGCACAACTTGGCGCGGATCAAGCTGTAGCCTGCTACAACGAGGGGTCCAGGGTTCGCCGCTTGCCTCCCAGAGGGCGGGACGATCACACAAAGGACCCTAATCGGACTTCAAGCCCTGTTGATGGTCGCACTCGATGGCGATTGAGAATCGCGCCGCAGCCGCGAGCGGAGATAGCGCGCGATAAAGCGCACGCTTCGAAACCTCCCCGTCGGCGTGTTCTGGAAGGACACGATTCGCCAGCCCTGCTCGCCGCGCCTGGCGACCATCGTCAAGAGGCCGTTGGGCGATACTTTCTTTTCATCTTCGCCCGGGAAGAGCACGGCACCGCTAGATTCGATCAAGACAACCTCCGGCGCAATTTGCCGGATGACGGCGGGAGTCCTGCTTGCGACTCGTGTATGCCTGAAGAAGGAATCGAAAATGCGCTGATGCGACTGCACGATCGCAGCTCTACCGTGCACGCGGCGGCCTGGGGCTTCCACATATTGCGCGTCCTCGCAGAAGGGATCCCCGTAAGCCTTGCCATCGCCTCTGGCCCAAGAATCGGCCAGGTGAGCCAACAGAGTCTCAATCTCGCGCCGGACGACCTCAGGCGTACCGTTGTCCAGATTCGATTGCATGTTCGCGGTCCTCCATTGTGTATTTACTTTACCGTTTCTCTTATATATTATCTTATCTTCTAAGGCAATAAACCGACAACGATATGCGACGTGTAAATGATCTGGAGCTGCTTCGCGATATTGAGGCAGGTTTCCGCGCGATGAGCACCGCAGCCATCATGCTCCACGACACCGTGGCCCGCCGGCTCGATCTCAACGCGACGGACCACAAATGTATGGGCCTCTTGTGTGACCATGGCCCTCTATCCGCGGGCGTTCTGGCCGAGATGACGGGGCTCACGACGGGCGCCGTTACCGGCGTGATCACCCGGCTGGAAAAGGCGGGCTATGTTCGGCGGACGCCAAACCCGGCCGACGCTCGCTCGGTGATCGTAGAACCGATCAATACTGCCGATTTCCTGGAGAAGATGAGCACTCTTTTGGGACCCCTGCGCGCGAGGATGAATACGCTCGTCAATCTATATTCGAAGAAGGATCTGCAGCTCATCCTGCGCTTCATGACGGAAGCGGCGCGGGTATCGCGCGAAGAGACGGTGCGCCTGGCCGAAGCCGCTACCCTCGCACGCCGCTTCGGTACAAGCGACTCGATGTCTAAAGATCCGGGCGGTCCGTCGCCGAAGGATCCTGTTGGCTCGCCCAAGCGCCGGCGAGCTACGGCTCCGAGCAGAGGCGGCAGGAGCAGCCGATAAGCCCATCTGTCGCATAGCAAAGAAGGTGGCGACTGTTGCGCAGATTGTGGCCAGACGTCATGGTGGAACCGCGCCGCTACCTGGTTGGCGACGCCTGCGACAGCACAGATATTCTCTATCGCTCCGCCCATTGCCCCGCGGCTGAGGACTCGAGCATGCTTTATACCGTCATTTCGATCATTTCAAATGAAGCTCCTGTGCAATGCGTAGCGCCGCCGCGTAAGAGTCTCCATGCGGCTGTGTGGGGTAGGATTGGTGCTGCCGGTTCCAGGCATCGCTCAGGGCAAACCAATCGATTGGTTTTGCAACGCTGCCGGTTTTAAGCGCGCTTTGAAGGTCCGCAAAGTACAGAGTCCACCGTTTCAAGTACAGGTCCGAGGTCAATCCGGCCCAGTCCTTGTTGCCGTAATCATGCAGGCCGGCCTCGCTCGCCGTGCGATCGCCCCAACTGGTGAGGATTGACCGCGCATCGTACTCCAGGCGCGCCCGCTCGCCGGGGCTCGAAGCCCATGCGGGCACACGATCAAGCCAGGGACCAACCATAAAGGACGCGTTCGTCGAAAGCAGCTCGTTCTGCAACTGCATCCAACGCAACCACTGATCGCTGAGTTCAGTAAACCGCGGCTCGTTTCGGCTGCGGTAGGCTGCGTCTATTTCGGGCAGCAGGAGCCGGCTACGATTCGCCATCACCTGCCGTGCTACATCGACCAGATCGTACCGATAGGTCTCGGTCGCGCGTACCGGAGGGGCCACACGAAGCAACTCCAGCAGCGCTCCTTCGAAGGCCTCGGGTCTATAGCGGATGATGTCAGGCGCCCAGGTCGAGACCCGGGTCGCGGTCAAACTCGGCTGCGCATTAAAGAGTGATTCCTGCGCCGCATCTCTTTCTCCATGGTCTGTAACGCCATCGGCACGGTTGCCGTAAGCAGTGCTCAGCAGGATCTGCCAGGCACGTTGCGCATGAGGATCGTCTGCTCCATAGCGGCGAGCGGCGTATTGCGCCGTCCAGGCGGATAGGTCGACTGGCTCGGAATGCCACGCCATCTCAGTGAACAGGTCGAAAACATAGGGACTGTTGTCCATGCCCTCGGGGAACACGGCAATCCCAGCCGGCTTGCTTGCCGTCGCACTGAGCTTGGGCAGGCGAACTGCATAGTCATACAGGTTGGCCCCCATCGTGGTCCGGCCGCCGAAGTCCCAGAGGCCCCCGAAAAGGTAGGGGGCGCCCTTAAATCGCTGATCGCGATGATTATCGGGGTTGCGTCCCTGCTCGATGTCCACGATGAGCAGGCGCGCCCGGTTGACGTGCTCCAGCAATTCGTCCGGCGGATTGGCTTGCCAGCCGAGCAGCATCCAGTACGCATTCGGGTGCGCAGCCTCGAGCGCAGCCTGGACCCTCTGCGCGGCCTCCCCCACGGGAACCGTTCCGGCGCCTCCACCTTCCTGGAACATCTCCATGTCATAAATGGAGGTGTCTCCGAAGAGCTCGCGTTGTTTTTTGTAGAAAGTGGCGGCCACCCGGGCGAATAGCGGATCGCGCGGATCCAGCCATCCCGGCCGTGCAAATCCATTCCAGTCGCCCTGCGCAATCACGTTTGCTTCGGGATGCTTCTGTCCAAAGCTGGCCGGCACAATGCCGTAGTAGCCAGGCAGCACCGGGGTGATACCAAGCGCGCGCAACCTGGCAATCACCTGTCGCGCGGAGTTAGCCCGCTTCTCGAGAAGCTCCCGTGAAATTGGCTCGTCAAAACAGCACAGGTTGCCCATGAGCTGCCAGTTCTGATGTGCCGGCTGGGTGATCCACTCGCGCACCTCTTTGTCTGAGTAACCGAACTCGCGAAAGGTCGCATAGAGAACGGCGTCTGTTCCCCGTTCGATCAATACCGTATTAATCCCGCTCAACGCCAGTAGATCGATCTCTTGTTGCCAACGAGGCCAACCCCAGTACGGCGTAGTGTATCCAGCGTTATTCTGATTTAAAGCATAGCGAAAGCGATATGGAGATTCTATCCGGATCACGCTGCCGGGGGCTGGTAAGGGGCCCGAGCAGCGGAGATTATCTCCATTGGTTGATATCTGTAAGTGGGCAATATATTTTAGATACCAGTTCACACCGTAAAGCAGAGCGCTGTCATTGTTACCTTCTACGGTAATGTGACCACGCTCGCCGGATATACGAAAAAAATCGGCGCCATCGGTGGAGGATGCGATACGCAACGATAACTGAGAATAAAGCTCGGGCAGCGTTCTTTCAAGGACCGCCTCTGCAGCCTGGCTATTGGGTTCGGCGCGCAGGCGCGCCGAACCGCCCAACAGGAACACTGCGAGCAGAAGGGGGATCGCAACTAGCCCGGACGGCATAGATTGGCATGGTCCCCGTCTTGACGTGGTGCATGCTGGCATGTCTGCGAACTATCCTTGGAGTGGGATTTACCGCCGCGTATTATCTGGAGGTGTTAGATAGATGGGATTGCCAATCAGCAGCCGGTGATTCTCCGGCGTGCACACGTCCAGCCGTACCCACCGGTGCTGATGGTCCCCACTGAGTACGAGCGTAGTTCGCTGATCGTCTTCTTCAATTGCGCCATTCCCGACCGCCAGTTTCAACCCATCCGCGATCAGCTCCAGGTGCGCCCCCCGGGCATGCATGATGTGTACCGCCAGCCGGACGTTGTCGCCCCTGGGAACCGCGAGTGTGTCCCCCATGGCGGCTGTCTGGTTCCCGGTGCTCGCGGAATACTCGAGCACCCGGTCCCTGGTCCCCTCGGTATCAATAAAAACGTGCCCGGCGCGCAAGCCGGCAAGGAGGGATGGGGTGGAGAGATCCGCGGCCTGCACCACTGTCGTGGGGTAGCCAATGGAGCCCGGACCGGGAACGGGAATGGTTGCATTGTGATTGTCGCTGCCGCCGATGCCTGTCAGGTGGTAGCCCTGGTTGAGCAGTCCCTCCCAGAACGGCACTCCGCTTTTTGGGCCATCGGCGTCCCGTCCGTTCACCGCCTCGACTGCCTCGACCAGGTGATAGTCGACAGGCGTAGCCGGCGTCCAGCCGCAGCCCATGCAGTTTTCGCCGCTGCGAATGTCAGGATGGTTAATTGAGATGATGGCATCCAGCCCCGCGACCTGGCGCAACAGGGTGTTCACGTCGGGCACCTCGGGGGTGCCGACCCTGAAGTCGACAAATTGCGTGGTGCCAAACACATTGGCGTGTCCGTTGTAGGTAGTAATCTCTCGGCCGGGCAGCAGGAGGATGTTGTCGAAGTAGGGCTGCAGTTCCCGTTCGGCGTCAAACTGCGACAAGGTGTTGTGGTCGGTAACGGCAATAAAGTCCAGGCCGCGGGCCACCGCTGCTTCGACGGTTAGAAACAGTGGGCACGGGACCTTTTGTCCCATGCGACTGTTGCACGACCCATCGCTGTGTGCCGTATGCATGTGCAGGTCACCGCGATACCAGCCGGGTCCAGACCGCAGGTGCACGCTGAGCAGCGGGTCCTTTCTCTCGTCCTGGGCGGAGCGGTCGAAGTAAACCTCGGCTGTAAATTGTGAGGTCACATTGGACCGGATGTTGGGCACCGCCAGCAACAGGGTCCAGTTTCCTGGCTCAATCGGGCCCGGCAAGTAAGAGGGCGTTGCGTCACTCAAAGAGAGGGTAAAGCCTTGCTTGTCGCCCCCACTCCAGCCGCGAAAGCCGCTGGGCCCCATCAGGCCCATGTCGAGAGCGGTCCTCTGTTCCTGTCCGCTGTAGGTAAATTTCATGCTGATCCGTTTGGTGCCTGGCGGGACCTTGAAGGGTAAAGACAACATCCGGTGAAAATCAGAAAAACGGACGGTGCGGCGGAGGACGAGGTCCGGCCGGGCAGGTGGCTCTTGAGCATACGCAAGCCACGGCCGGCCTGCCAGCAGGAAAAGGAATAGCGTAGCGAGAACCGGCAACGCTCCGGATTGAGATCTGCGGATCAAATGTTAAAGGCCGATGATGGGCAGTCCCATCATGCTTAAGGGTGACCGGACACACAAGGTGTTTTAACCGGTTACGCCTCTGCAATGAACAGCCGGTCCGAAGAGCAACCCTCGCTACAGTGAAAAGGGCGCCTCATCTCCCAGGTTTCACTCGTCGACACCGCCTTTACACCTGCCGTAAACGTTGCCGTGCACAGTGCAAACACTTGCGGTCGCGGGCCTTGAACCGCATGATGAACGCGGTTGCGGGGGATTCTCCCCTGTTCGGTGGTTGGGAAAACCGTTGGCTCTCCCAACCCGCCGTGAGTGCAAGATACGCTTGGGTTGACTGAGTTGCCGTCTCTCTGACCGCAAACCCAGCACCATGAATCAGAACTGAGCAAAGCTTAAGGAGAGCACAGTGCCCCCTCATCGCTTCAAGTCTTCTCTGCATCGGGCATGGATTGTTGCCGCATTTCTGTTAGCCAGCGGCCCCAGTTTCGCCCAACAGGATTCTGGTGGAATCGTGGTCACCGTTAAGGACACATCGGGGGCGGCTGTGGCCAACGCCTCGGCCACCGTCGTAAACAACGGTACCCAAGCCCATATGGAGGGCAAGACGAACGAGATCGGGGCGTGGAACGCGACTCCTCTGCCCCCGGGTGACTATCGTGTGACGGTTAGCGAGACAGGATTCCAGAGCGCTGTGGCCGATCACGTGATTGTCCAGATTCAGCAGAATACGCGCTTGCCCATCACCCTGACGGTCGGAACTACGAATGAAACCATGGTGGTGCAGGCGCAGGCCCCGCTGCTGCAGACGGAGGACGTCTCAGTGGGCCAGACCATTTCCGGGGTTATTAAGGACGATCTGCCGGTCAGCGACCGCGACTTTAATCGCCTGGCAGTCCTGACTGTGGGCGTCAATTACTCAACCCCGTCCGGGCCGCGTGACACCGCCAGCGGAGCCTTCTCTGCCAACGGCATCTCGCAATACCAGAACAACTACGTCCTTGACGGCACAGACAACAATAGCTACGACCAGAATATAAATGAAGGCCGCACCTTCGCCATTGAGCCTTCGCTGGACGCAATCTCAGAGTTCAGCGTATTGACCAACTCGTATTCCGCGGAGTTTGGACGGGACGGCGGGGCGGTCATTATTGTGAATACAAAATCCGGAACAAACAACTTGCACGGCTCGGCCTACGAGTACTTCCAGACCAGCGATTTCAACACCAACGACTTTTTCAACAACGCCCTGGGAATCAGCAAGACGGACTATCACAAGAACATCTTTGGAGCCTCCGTTGGTGGACCGGTGGTTTTGCCCAAGCTGTACAACGGACACGATAAGACCTTTTTCTTCGCCGACTTTGAGCGCCAGCCCTACCGTTCGCCCGGCACCGCCAATCGAGGGTTGATCCCAACCGCCGCTGAGGCGTCTGGCAACTTTCTCGGCGGCCCAACCATATACGATCCCACCACCGGTCAGCCCTTCCCCAACAATGCCATCCCATCCAGCCGCATCAGTCCCGTGGCCCAAAAAATCGCGGCTGCGATCCCGGCGCCAAATCTCAGTGGATCAGGGAGCAACAACTACTTTCATAACGCGCCGATTGACGACGATGATAACCGGGTCGCCGTGCGCGTGGATCACCGGCTATCCTCCAAGGATCAGATTTTTGGCCGTTATCAATATCAGTACCAAAGCTTACCGCAGGTAAGCCTCTTCTCGGGAACGATTCTCAACGGCGACGTAAGCAACACCGCCAATGCGCAGGGGGTGGTTATCGGTTGGACGCGCGTCTTTTCGCCCAGCATGGTGAACAACGCCCGCTTCGGCTGGACCCGCCTCAACTGGATCACCGCGCCGGTCAACGGAAGCCAGAACGTCAACGCGAGTGTGGGTATCACTGGCGTTCCACTGCAAGGGGGACTGGCTGGAGGCCTAGCCACCATCAACTTTACCAACAGCGCCCTGAGCGGGTTCGGGGGAGCGTATTCAGAACAGGACTTGAACGGCACCTACCAGGGGGAGGACACTTTCACCTGGACGCCGGGCCGCCACACGGTGAAGCTCGGCGGCATGTACCGGTCGGTTTTCTTTGACAGTTCCGCCAGCTCATTCGCACCCAACGGAGAGTTCAATTTCGACGGCCACTACACCGCTCAATACACCGGCGGTGTGACCAACTCTGCCACCGGCAGTGCTTTCGCCGACTTTCTGCTCGGCCTGCCCAACCTGGCGCAAATCTCGGCTATCCATACCAACAACTACCGGCGCTACGCTATTTCCGGGTTCGGTCAGGACTTCTGGAAGCTTTCTCCTAAACTGACGGTGAATTTCGGCGCTCGCTGGGACTTTGTCACCCCGGTGTGGGAAGCGCATAACCACGGGTCGATTCTCAATCCCAACAACGCTACCTTATATGTTCCGCACTACAGTGGGGCTTTTCCCACCGCGACCGAGGCGCAGTTTGCCAAAGGCATCATCACCCTCAACAACAACGCCAACCGCTACTTCGGCGTACAGCCGGACCACCATGACTTCGGCCCACGGGTTGGCTTCAGCTATCTCTTCACTCCTACGACCGTAGTTCGGGGCGGCTACGGTCTTTATTATGGTCCCGAACAGCTCGGTCCTTTCGGCGAGCCGAGCCCCGGCTTCTCCACGCCTTTCCTCCTGCAGGATAGCTTCCAGGTTGCCAACAACGATCCCGCGACGCTCAACACCGTCACCTTCAGCACCGGTTTCCCCTCCTACGCACTCACCAACCCGGGCGACCCAACCCTGTTCGCGGCGGCCCTCAATTTGCGCACTCCTTACTTTCAACAGTGGAATGCCACGGTGCAGCAGCAAGTCGGCGCCAACAGCGCGCTCGACATTTCCTATATAGGATCGAAGACCACCTCCATGTACACCAACCAGGACTGGAACCTTCCGTCGCCTTCGGTGGACGGTGCAGTTCCCTACGCCCTGCGGCAGCCGTTTCCCAGTGTGGACGCAAATGGAAACCTGACCGCTGGGAGCGCCATCCAGGGTCCATCGAATCAGGGTCTAGGCACGTACAACGCACTGGGGGTCAAGTTCCAGAGCCGCCTGCGCAGCGGGTTGACGATGATCAGCGCATTCACCTGGAGCCATGATATTGATGACATTACGAACTCCGGCCTGAGTGTCGGCAACAACGGACGCGGCAGCTATCCTTACCAACAGCTCACTCTGCAGCGGGGGAACTCCGACTGGGACATCGCCAAGCGCTCGGTCACGGGTTTTGTTTACGCCCTCCCCTACGGCCGAGGCAAGACCTTCGGCGGCAATCTAAACTGGGCGACGGACGCGCTGCTCGGCGGGTGGCAAATTGGCGGGATTGCTACTTTTGAGAGCGGCCCGTGGTACACGGTAAACCAGAACTACGACAGCGCGCATAACGGATTTATATGCGGTAACTGCAGGCAGCGACCCGATGCGGTGCCGGGAGAAAGCGCCAACCAGGGCCCACGTCAAGTGAATCCCAACAACGTCGCGGTGCACTGGTTCAATGTCAACGCATTTCAACAGGCTGCAAATGGCACGGTGGGCGACATTCGCCGCAACACCGTACTGGGACCTCCCTATAAGAATTTCGATGCCTCTTTGGCCAAGGTGTTCGGGTTCCGGGAGGGAATGAGTTTCCAGCTGAGACTGGAAGCATACAACGCAACCAACACCACGAACTGGCTGGCTGCCAGCGGGAGCACGAGCCCCTCCGGCTTTTCCCTGGGGAACTCGAATTTTGGAGTTCTCACCGCAGACCGGGGTGGACGGACCGTACAGCTGGCCGGCAGGTTCGTCTTCTGAGCGAATCCGGACGCTAAATCGTTCGCCAGAACGAGCGTACATGCACCAAAAAGGAGGCTTCCATCCCCTGGAAGCCTTGATCCTGACTGCTCCCCGGTCCCAGCAAGAACATTCTTGTAATCTTCAACCAGTAAGCTGACACTGGACGGGTAACTCCTCTCCCGTTACTGAAGGTTCCGGATGAGCGTAGCAACCAAGCCAGTTTCCAATGACGCTTTGGCAGACCAGATCTCCGAGGCTTCTGCCCACAGGGCCGCCTATTGGGAGCTTGCGCAGCGCATCGCCTGCAGCGAGATCTTTGCCAGATCTGAATTTCTACCTAAATTTCTGTTGTACATTTGCGACCGGCAATTAAGCGGCAGGACGCATGAGATCACCGAACAGCAGATTGGGGAGCGGGTCTTCGGGCGTCCGGCCGGCTACAGCCCGGGCGAAGATAACATTGTGCGGAATTATGCCGGTCAGCTGCGCAAGCGTCTGGAGGCGTACTACGAGGGCGTAGGAAAGCACGACGATGTTTGCATCAGCATCCCGCGGGGCGGCTATGTTCCGGTATTTCGGCCGCGAAACCCCATCGGCGAAACATCGCGGCCGGAGGCAGGACCGGTGGGGCCTCTGCCGGTAGAAGCGAAGCCTGTTGGGCACTTGTCCTCTTCCCCAACTGCGACGTTGGGCAAGCAAAACTGGCTGATGTTCGCCTTGGGGGTGGCTGTGTGTACCCTGGTCTTTGCCGCTGCCATGCTTGCCTACCGTGCCCAAGCTCATGCGCCCCACTATTCTGCTTCTCATCTTCTATGGTCGTCGCTTTTTTCCAATAATGAGGATACCTTCATCGTGCCCGCGGACAGCGGGCTGGGCATTCTGCAAAATCTAACGGAGGAGCCTGCGGCGCTGGCGGATTACGCCAACGGGAAGTATCTCTCCAGTGTGCAATTACGGGAGATGGATGAAGGAAATCTCGATGACTTGCGGACACAGCGTTACACCAGCATCGCTGACCTCACCATTACCGCAAGACTGGCTCGCCTGCCTGAAGTGATTCCTGATCGCTTCGTGATGCGCTACGCGCGCGATTTGCGGATGGATGATCTGAGAAATGGAAATGCCATTTTGCTCGGAGCCATCCATACCGATCCCTGGGTCACCCTGCTGCAGCAGCATCTGAATTTTCAATTTGTGTGCGAAAAGCAAGTCAACGAGTGTCGCATTGTCAATCTGCACCCCGCGCCAGGGGAACAACAGACCTACGCCAGCCCGGCAAAAGATCCCTCGCAGCAGACCTTTGCGGTCATCGCCTTTATTCCTAATTTAAGCCGGAGCGGCCATCTGCTTTTGATTGGCGGACTGAACATGGCTGGAACCCAGGCTGCGGCTGATATGCTGCTCGATTCGGAGAGCATGCACCCCATCCTTCAGAGAGCACGGCTGCCCGGCGGGTCGTTGCAGCCATTCGAACTGCTGGTTGAAACCAGCAGCCTGGATGCGGAGGGTTTGCCCTCTCGCGTCATCGCCGCACGCTATGGTCCCTAGGAAGAAAAACCTCCCGCCATACCTCAACACCGACTGAAAACAGAGATTGCACCTCATCCGAACGCACCAAGGGGGTCTCGGGCCCTTTGCGACTATGGAAAGTCAATGTGAGGACTGCCCAGTGAGCAGCTATGAACCCGCGCCACTCCCAATTCTTACCCGTCGATCCTGGTATCCGTGGCTGGTGGTTGGTGTCACCTGCATCGGCGGGTTTATTGGCCAGCTTGACGCGAGCATAGTTCAACTGGTGTTGCCAACCCTGGAACGGCAATTTGACGCGAATCTGGACGTAGTGAGCTGGGTTGCTATCGCCTATTTGCTGGCCTTTGCGTCCGCGCTTCCAGTCTTCGCTCGTTTGTCAGAGATGAAGGGCCGCAAGCTCCTTTATCTCGGCGGCTATGCCGTATTCACCCTGGCTTCGGCCTTGTGCGGTATGGCGTCCGACCTGCGGCTGCTCATCGGGTTCCGAGCGCTGCAGGGTGTCGGCGGGGCTCTCTTGGGCGCAAATAGCATCACTATCCTGGTGAAGGCCGCAGGCCCCAGCAGACGAGGGCGGGCGATGGGACTGTACGCGGCAGCACAGGCAATAGGCATCAGCGCCGGCCCCGTAATCGGCGGCCTGATCCTTGAAAGCCTGGGATGGCGATGGATATTCCTGGTGTCGGTTCCGTGCGGGCTGGCAGGTGTGGTTTTGGGATGGCTGGCATTGCCGCAAACGCCTCAGCCCACGGCAAGCAAGAGCTTCGACTGGCAGGGTGCGGTTTTGCTGACCCCCGCGCTGACTTCTGTCGCTCTGATGCTGAATGAAGTGCAAGCCTGGGGGCTTGAGTCTCCCGCAATGCTTTGCGCGCTGCTTGTGGCCGTTATCTTTCTCCCCCTTTTCGTGTGGCGAGAGTGGCGGCAGCCCGAACCCTTGATCGATCCTCGTCTCTTTCGCTCTTCCGCGTTCTCGGGTGGCCTGGCAGCGGTCAACATGTCCTACGCCCTCCTGTATGCGATGTTCTTTCTGATGTCGTTTCTGTTCATTCATGGGTTGAAGAAATCGCCGATTTCGGCCGGCCTGCACCTTGCCCTGATCCCCATCGCGCTGGGTTTGGTAGCCCCCATCAGCGGAAGCGTCTACGCGCGCGTGGGAGCGAGAACGATGACCACGTCTGCCATGCTGCTTTGCCTTGGCGCCCTGGTGCTGTTGGCGTGGAGTCTTGCGGGTCAGACGGTGAACGATTTCGGAGTCATGGGTGCACTCGCGCTATTCGGAGCTGGACTGGGCATGTTTATCGCACCCAACAACAGCGCCACCATAGCCGCCGCTCCCGAGGATCGAACCGGCGAGGCAGGCGGCATGCTGAATCTGATGCGAGCCCTGGGTTGCACGGTTGGTATCGCCGCCGCATCGGTTACGTTTTCATGGCGTCTGTACGTGTTTACGGGGAATGGCCATAAGACCACAAACGTGCCGACACACATCATGCTGGCGGCGACGACTGACGTGCTATGGGTCCTTGGCGGTCTTGCGGTCGCGGCAGGTAGCTGCGCTCTGCTGCGAGATACAGTCAAGAGCAAACATTAAGGGACAAACTAAACGTAACTCATCAAAAGCGCCTTGCTGCCGGAGGATACGCCCAGTTCATGGGATTACATTTTGTCTATTCCGGTGGTTGGTAGAATTGCATGAATGCTTTCCAATCGATCCATGCCTCGCAGCGTTGTCATTCCGGAACTGGCGTACCCAGATATCGGTTACGCCATTGATTGGTTATGCAACGCGTTCGGATTTAGCCTCCGGATTCGAATGGGAGATCACCGCGCTCAACTCAATGTAGGCGATGGGGGCGCGGTTGTCTTGATCGAACCGAACGCGGATGTCTCATTGCGGGCCGCAATCATGGTGAGGGTCGAGGATGTCAACGCTCACTACCACCGTGCCAGGGGAAGCGATGTAAAGATTCTTCGCGAACCCAGAGACTATCCTTACGGCGAACGACAATATAACGTTGAGGACTTCGCCGGGCACCATTGGTGTTTCTCGCAATCCATTGCGGACGTTGATCCAGGAGAATGGGGCGGAACGGCGGCCGAACTCTAGCGTAACGGTCCGAAGTGGTCTCGCTGTCCCCAAGAGGATCATGGGCGCCGCTGGAAGCAGCGGGGATCGTAAACTGAATCCATGTTGCTGCATCGCGCTGTGGAAGCTGACTACGCTTCGATCGTTGATCTCGCTAATTTGGCCTTTCGCGGAGTTGGTCCCTCAGCCAGCTGGAACTCCGAAGCAGATTTCATCGAGGGGCAGCGCCTGACCGAGTCTCTTCTCAGGCAAGACCTGGCAGCAAAGCCTGACGCGCTATTGCTGACCTATCGAGAAGACCCTAACGGCGACCTACCAGGGACGGTTTGGCTGGAGCCTAAGAAGGATGGCGTCTGGTATCTCGGCCTGCTGGCCGTCCGGCCAAATCTGCAAAACAAGCAGTTGGGCCGAGCTCTGCTAGCCACTGCAGAAGACTTCGCGAAGCAACAAGGCGCTCGCCGCATACGCATGTCGGTGGTGAATGTGCGAAAGACCCTGATCGCCTGGTATGAAAGGCGAGGCTACCGTTTGACGGGCGAAACTCTGCCCTTTCCCTACGATGACCAACGCTTCGGCAGACCGCTGCGCGATGATTTGCAGTTTGTGCTGCTGGAGAAGGACATCTGAAATCCGCCAACGCAACATTCATAGGTGCTATAAGCCGGGGGCCTACCCACCTCTACGAGATATTCGCTGTGAGCCCGACGGTCTGCGCGATAGCGCCGAGACCAAAGAATGATATGTGGGGTAATGAAGGTGGAGGCAATCAGATGCGCGTCCACGACACCGATCTCTCGCCAGGCTCACGGAGGACACAGCATCCAGGGCTTAGGGAGTAAGCCGCTTTGCTACCTGGTCTTCGACCTTTTTTTGCAGCAACCTTATGTGATCGTCGGAATCAGACAGCATGCCTTGGGCGCAATCAGAGATGACGGATGCCCCACAGACCTGGACAGTATTTACAACATAAAGCGAGCGATAGACCAGGGTCATCGAGACTGCGGTGCCTTTGTTGTCATCGATCCCCATCGTAGCAAGCCTAAGCTGCCATCCTTGCGGATTGACAGCAGCCTCCTGATATTGGGAACTTCTCGCTACAGCAAGCTTAAGTGCACTGCAAAGCTGACCTCCGACTTCATCACCAGGCAACGAGACGCAGTGGATGGCTATGTCGGTCTTGTTGGTTTGACCGAATGCTGCGGAGGTTAGCAAGACAGCAAGCGCCAAGCTTTTCATGTATATGACAGTAACGATTTGTTCAACCCGTTCAATGACATTTTGGCAGTAGATTACTGCGGTAGGAGTATCGCGTTTGGTTCCCCATCGACGCAGTATTCAGCGACGATTCGTGGACAAGTGAGCTGCGGTGTCTTTTTCCGCGACAGGTGCTCACTCCAGCGGGTACCAGGCTGCGTGGCGAGACGATTCATGGCAGCCGTAACACCGGGTAACCTCCCACTGATACTGGCAGGCGGGACAGAGGCCTCGGGTCTGAAAGAAGTCGCGGTCGCGACCGGGGAGGCTGCGGATTTCATCGAGGGCCATCTCGAAGGTGATGCGGGTCTGGGCGGGTCAAGAGCGGATTGGACGCGGGCGATGCGCATCCGAGTGGCGGCGCCGACGGGAGGTGCGGACCGTTCGGCCTGCTTCCGCGCCTGCGCCATAAGATCGTCTGGCATGGAGATAGTCTAGCGCCGATTCCACTTAGGCACCCAGTCTCACGTGGGTCTGTCCTCTGGTTCCATAACGAAAGGCGGGTGCCCCATATCTCGCTCGTTTTTCGCGAGATGTGGGATACCACTGATGTTGACCGCTAAGTCTATTGGATTAATCGAGAGTCAGAAGGAAAGACCGGTGGTATCCCACATCTCGCGAAAAACGAGCGAGATATGGGGCACCCGCCTTTCGTTATGGAACCAGAGGGCAGACCCACGTCCGTTGGATGAAGGATTCTCCCATTCTGGAGCACCCCTGTGGTCTGTAGTTCTACAAGTGTGCACGAATCGGCGATGGTGACTTACTGGGTTCAGCAACTAAGTCAACTCCACGCGGGGGCAGCGTGATCGTTTTGCCACGGAAGGCCAACCGCCGCGTTTCATAGGTATTGTTGAAGAGGGTGTACACAACTTCGCCGCCGCCGCGAAACTGATTGATCAGGATGTGCGGATCTGGCGAGTCAATCAGAGGTTCTGCTTCCCCGCCGAAGGCCGCTGCGTGCTTCAGGAGCAATGGATGCGCCCAGCGCAAGAAGTCGAGAATATCCTGCCCATACCAGGTATCTGAGCGGCCCTTCAGCCATATGCCATCGCCGTGCCAGAACGAGAAACGGAAGTCCTCGGCCGACAAGATATGGGGTTCGACGCCCGAGCTGAGCATATCCCAGAGGCGCACGTGGGGAAAGGCAAACCGCCAGAGATTCAGCTTCGCGCCATACGCCGCCGGGACGGACGATGGGAGGGCATAGGTGAAGGACCCATCGACATAGGGCGCGGCTATATCTACCTGCGGGCACTCGGTGTACAAGATCGTTTGCCGCATGCCCTCTTCATCCAGCGCTTTGCGAACCCGCTTAGCCATGCCGATCTGGCCGCCAATCATGTTCGCTCCAACGGGATGGCCGTGGTCGGCTGCATAGCATTGCCAATTGCTGCAGCCGAACTCATCCAGATAGACAGCTTGAGCGCCTGTCTGTTTTGCCACCTTCGCGACACGATCACTGAGATAGGTTTCCCAAGGCAAAACATGCGGGCAGAAGAACATCTCCGGGCTGTGCGGCCACCACTTGCCCTTCCCATCCTTGTCAATCAACTGCCACTGCGCCCCACGCTGGTGTCCGACATCGGAATTTTTATCGACCAGGTAGCCTTCGAAGTAGAGTCCTGTAGGCACATGCTCACGTTTGGCCTGCTCAATGTTGGCACGCAGGTCCGCAGGTCCACCGAGTTCAATGGGGTAGTCTCCGACCCGCCCCTTCGCTTCTGACAAACTCCACCCGGAAATATCGACAAAGTCGATTCCCCCGAACGATCGGCCATCTTGCAACAGCCGGCTGAATGTGTAGCGATTGTGCGCCTCATCAAAGAGTAAGCCGCTGCCGCCTATTGGATAGTCGCGGCGCATGTAGAACGAGCGCTGCAGCCACGCCGGCTGCGGAGTGCGTTGATCATACCAACTGCTCAGCCAGCGCTGGTAGGCACGGAAGCCGGAGCGCCAATCGCCGTTGTGCAAAACCACCGTGGCCGGGGGCGCCGAGTAGGTCTGGTGCGCTGCAAGATGAATATGGTATTCGGTTTGATCGGTAACGGAATCTCTCTCCTTCTTAAGCACAAATGTTTTCCCTTGCCCGGAAGTATCCTCGACAATCACCGCCACGCCACAACCGGCGCGCGGCCCAAATACGTCCGTGAACTGCAGAAGAAACTTCGGCCCGTATTCCGCTGAAAGGCTCGCATCCTTGGAGGAGATTGTCGCTACCGCCTGCGGGAAAAGGTATGAGACGTCCTTTGAATCGCTGGAGACATGGATTGTCAGAGAGGGAAACGCTAGCGTAACATCCGCTTCCTGATTGCTGTTGTTTGTCACCTCTAGCGAAAGGGCGAGCCCATGAGGCGAAGGAGTTTTGTGCAGCACGGCCCGCAACGTGCCGGCCCGCTTACCGGCGCCGTCAGTAAGATGAAACCACTCGGAATCGCCGAGTGCGGCCGTAGGGTCGCATTTCGCACTCATCGCTCCGCTGGGAACTGGCGTCTCTTCATCGGAGCTCGACTCCGCGTGGCCGGAAATAGCAGCTCGAAATACTACCAGCTGCACGTGGGAACTGCGATCAGTCAACTCGACCGAAAGCAACCGTCTCGATGGATCGAGCCGCAGGGCATACAACGAACGCTTTTGATTCAGCAGCTCATGTCTATGTTGTGAGACCAGCACCGGGAATTGCTCTTCCCTTACGGAAGGCTGATCAGCATAGCGTAGCGTGGCAATCACCAGGCTGGGGTCATTGATAACGCCGGATCGCGGAGGCTCGGAGGCATCATAGCTTTTGAACCCTGGAAGGTAAGCAAAGGCCAGCAGGTCCACATAGAGAGTCGTGCCTTGCTTTCCTCCGGCATCGATGGAAATCGACTCTCGACCGCGCAAGGATGTTGCCGGCGCACCGTCGCAGGAGAGAGGCCCATGGACCAGAAGAGGCCTGCTTTTCGCCGGCATCCCCGGCGGTGTTGATGTCGCGCACGGCAACAGCCCTGGGTCCGCAAGAAAGTGCAGGCTCGCGATCTTTAGCCTCGCGCCCGCAGGCAACACAACTCGCAGCGCGTCTACCTGTGCCTTTTTCGCTTTGCCGCGGAGATCGACGCGCAGCGTGTGAGGCTCTCCGTCAAGAATCAAGTCGCTCCCGCGAACGGCAATAATATCCCCTCCCTCGACGAAGGGGTTTTCAGGATTCGTCGCTCGCGGTGTAACCGGGCCAACACTGCCGGGCCGCAGAGTGAGGACGGCGGCATCCGGATTCAGGTGGCCGGATGCGCGATAATCGATGACCAATGTGTGATAGTCGACCACCCAAATCGGTTCCGTTGCAATCATGGATTGGACAGGTCCGGTAAGGTCTTTCGGCGCCAGCGAATAGCCGCTTAGCAATTGGCCTATGGCCGATGGCGTTATCAGGAATAGGAGGCAAGCCAGAGCCAACTGTAACCGTTGCTTTGGCTCATATGCGCCGCGCAGTGGACTTGTCCCAGAGAAGATAAACTGCGGCGCCTCGTGGCTGGCGGCAAAAGCCAGAAAGATGCCGAACATCTGGTGGATATGGTCCTGCTCCTCCACCCTGGCCTCGCTCATGCATCCACCATAGCAAGCTCTCGCGCTCACAGCGACTCAAACTAAAGGAAAAGGGCGGCGTGAAAAAGGGATTGTATCCTTAGATCAGCGCTGCAACCAGAGCAACACGCAACCGCAATTTGCCGCCCATGTTCATTCGCGGACACTCGTGTCCATGCTCGAACGGCCATGAGGCCCCTGTCCGCGGGGACGTGGCCGGGTGAAAAGCCGGCACCCGTAACCGTAGCCATGGTCGGTTGGATAGATGGAGATTCAGCGAAGGGACGAATCAAAGCGGAAGGGCGAGCCGATGGACAGTGGACCGCGTTGCGGAAGAAGTGAGTAGGTTGTCTCAAAGTTCGGATTTAAATGGATGTCGAGTTGGCGCAGGGGCCCCATCGCCTCTGTTGGGTTATTCCTGGCTTCACGGATGCGGTTTTGGGTTGCACCTTTGACTACGGTGTTGTATAGCTTCCAATCGGAGGTGGCGATGCGTGCGGATCAGGTAGAAGTTACTTGGGATAAAAGCAAGTCGACTTGGCTGATTCGAATAATCAGTGGGGAAGAGGTAATTCGACGGCAGTGTAAGATTCCGAAAGATTCAGACGAGCAGGCACTGCGCGCAGCCGTCCAGAAAACCCTACGGGACGAGGGCTATGAGCCGGACCCCGTAAGCCTGGATCTGCAGAGGGACAGCGCGGGTCCTGTTGGATGAAAGAACAGGCCGCCAATCCGGCTGGCCGTCTATGCCGTGTCTAGCTACGGGACGGGCAGCTCACTTCCCCATGCGACAGTGGCCGGTCACAGACGGTATCGACAAAGACGCAGTCTCATTTCTTACCAGACTGATGAACCTACTGAGATCCGGCAGGGCGTTCCCTTTGAGGCGTGCCAGCTTGTGCTGTCTGCATAGCTCACGGATTCCAGATCGATAGAATTGATGGCAGTGAAGCCGTTCACCCAGGCATACCATCTTGAGCCGGACGAATGGAGGCTTATGATGCCGGGCTGCGAGCGTACCATGACGGGCTGCGAGGGCGGCGGAAGCCAGGGCATGACGTTCTGCATGACGTTCTCAGGAGACGCATGCGATACGTTGGCAGTGGAGGCAACCGGGCCAGGTTGATCCACAACGCGATTCAGATCCAGACTTTCTGTAACCTCAGAGGGTTCGCGAAGGTTGCCAACTGGAGCAATTCCACGAACGGTTATGCGAGAAGCAATTATGGGAAAAGACGGCCATTTGGTAAGGGTTACCTCTAGCCGTTGGACGGCAAGCAAGGTTCCCCCCTTTTCAAGCGTTGCCTGCATAGCGATGGGGCAACTCGTTTCCAGCGGTACTATGGAGCGGTCGCTTACGGAGGTTTGAGCCAAAGACGCTGTCGAAGCAAGACAGAGGATAAGAGTTGATCTGCTGGTGCGACGCATAGCAACCCCCTGAAGAGGAAAGCTAGCCGGGAGATTCGTTCACATTCTTAGACACCGCCGAATCAGGGAGAGTTCCCAGCTCGGACGCCCGCGACCGATCGAGGCTCCGACAATGGATCACAAGGCAGGTTAACTCCAGGGCTGCACGCGTTGCATCTGGAAGTTAAGAATCGACCCACTTCGTTGCTCAACTCTCGAAGCGAATACTAGATCGGGGGTGAGATCGTCCGCTTAACAGAGATTTCACACTTTCCGCCCGGCGCCCGTCGACAGCCGTTTATGCCCGGTGGTAGGATTGCGGCGTAATTTGCCATCCGGCCAATATTGTGGACAACTTTACCGCGCGGCACGGGTTCATGATCGGTGTCAGCAAGAGTGGCCGGCGTCAGGCAGCGCTGCCGCGTTGGACGATGTAAACTGTGACTCCGCGGCTGTGAGCAGTAGCCATTTCATTGAAGTCTTACGCACGACACAAGACGCCGTAATACTGTTCGGCACAATGTCAGTCACATTCATGCGCTGGTGTACTGCCTCTGCAGCGCATGATAGCCTTCTGCAGGAGTCCAGGCGATGAGCGTAAACCGCAGAGAGTTTCTACTCAGGGCAGCGGGGGTGGCTTCAGCCGCTGCATTGGCCGGCCAATCCTCAATTGTGTCCGGCCAGACGGAATCCCTTCCTGATCCAGCCGATTCCGGCATCGAGCACATTGTCGTCGTGATGATGGAAAACCGCAGCTTCGATCACATACTTGGTTGGTTGCCGGGAGCCAACGGGCAGCAAGCCGGTCTCGCTTATCTGGACAGCAAAGGCGAAGCTCACCCCACATACCGCCTAACCACGTTCGTCGGTTGTTCTCATCCGGATCCGGACCACAGCTATGCGGGAGGGCGCAGCGAATACGACGACGGCAAGATGGATGGATGGCTGCGCACCACCACAAACGACACCTTCAGCATCGGCTACTACGAGGAAGCGGATCTTCCCTTCTTCAGCGCGCTCGCACGCAACTACACGACCCTGGATAACTATTTCCCTTCGATACTTGGACCGACTTTTCCCAACCGTGTTTTTCAACACGCCGCGCAAACGGATCGCCTTTCGAACACGATTGACCTCTCTACGCTACCGACCATTTGGGACAACCTTGCCGCCGCAGGCGTGACCCGCAAGTATTACTACTCGAACGTGCCCTTTCTTGCCCTTTGGGGAGCGAAGTACGTTGGCATCTCCGCACTGTATGCGGATTTTCTGGCCGATGCGGCTGCAGGCACGCTGCCTTCAGTTTCATTTCTCGACCCGCGCTTCACTATTCTTGATGACGGATTAGGCAACGACGATCACCCGCACGCAGATCTTCGCGCCGGCGAAGCCTTTTTGGGCCAGGTCTATAAGGCCGTAACCAGCGGACCCGGCTGGAAGAACACCGTTCTCATCATCAACCGGGATGAGTGGGGTGGCTTCTATGACACCGTTCCGCCGCCGCGCGTCGTGGCCGCGAACGATGTGGATACGGATCTTGTCAACGGAAACGCGCTGCTCGGTTGCCGGGTGCCGGTGGTTGTAGTGTCCCCGTTCAGCGCAGGCAATCCAGCGACGCCCCGCATCCACTCCGCGCTGTACGATCACACTTCGGTGCTGAAGCTGATCGAGTGGCGCTATGGCCTGCCGGCGCTTACTCCGCGAGACGCTTCGACTCAGATTACCAATCTCGCGCTGTCGCTGAACTTCCAGGCGGCGTACACTCCGCCCCCTACGCTACCCACCGTGAACCCACCAATCCCCACGCCGTGCGGCCTCTTCGAACTAGGGAGCAAGGTTGATAATGAAAGCTACGATTTCTTCAAGTTGCTCTTATCCGATCTCGTTTCGGCGTGGAAAACGTTGGGTATTTGAAGGAGCGATCCTGGGACTGAAAGCAAACCGTATTTCACCTGTGGTTGCGGTTGGCGTAGTTGGCCGCGACGCGAAGCTGCTCGTTCGCCTGTTGCAGCAGGTCCTTAGCTTTTGCCGCGTGTCCGTCCATATCGAACTCATTGGCTTGCTGGGCAGCCGAGATGCGCTCAAAGGCCTGTTGCGAAAACCGCTGTGCGGCCGCCAAATTCGGGTGCTTTTGAGCGGAGATGTTATCCACCGGGAGCTGGGCGATGGCAAAGCCTCCAGCGAACATGGCCGCACTGAGCGCTCCGCCGAGAATGAAATTTGTTCTGGTCATGGGGAACTACTCCTAAGGAATGAGTATGGGAGGCTCCGGCTCAACCCTGCGGCAGCCAGAGCGTCGCAGAAAGGAGGGTAGGCGTCTGCCGAAGCAGCGAGTAACTACCCGAAGGTGGTAGTTACCCGAACAGTAATTTTCTCGGGCGCGGTGGTACCAGATTGTGCGCGGCCTGCTTTTCCTTCGGGTTATAACGCCACCGGAGCGCTGGCTGCGACCCTAGACCAATCTGGGTTCTGCGGTTCTCTCACGCGGGACGAATGCGGCTTTGGCATTGCCAGCGCTAAAGCGCGTGATCTGAGTCTAGACTCCTTCACGGAGCTCTGAAGCGCTCCTTCCCCCGCATAAATCGGGGTCCAGCAATTTGCTGCGACTGGCATGTGGAGAGCGGTATGCTGTAAGGCTATGAACTGGTTACCTTCCCTGCGCGCCTTCGCCATTTTTGCAGTCCTCATGATTCTTTGTGCAGCTGGCTACTGGGCCTGTGCCGGGCACGGGCGCTGACCGTGCGACGATGTGCGGCGCTTATCAAGTCATTTTGGCGCCCGGCCTCGATCGCCAAGGTCGCACCGGAATTTTCTACCTGAAAGCGCCTAGCAAGAAGCGACCCTACAGAAGCGACGGCATAATCAATGATGCGGGGGAGATCTTGGTTCCTACGGCGCCTTAGCTTGAAACCCTCGACCCTTCAGCGCCGTAATCAGAGCATCACTGGTGATCGTGGGCGCCCAGTATTTCTCTATATATTCGATCACCAGTTCTGTGCCCGCGGCATGGGAAACGAAAGGTCTCGACGCCGGGTTGTACATGGCATCTGTGAGATCGCGCACCAACACGCAGCGCAAACCCCACTTCGATAGCTGCCGCACGCCAAAGCTCCGGTGAAGGATGCACATGTTGGCGTGTACCCCCATGAACAGCACGGTGTCAATGTGATGCTGTTGAAGCACATTATAGATCTCATCCCCCTGGTCAGAGATCACATCTCCCGGTGCTATGGTCAGGGCTTCGTTTTCCCGACTCCATGCCTTGTGAGGTTTGTCTCCGGGGGTATCGCAGCCCTCATCGCTATCGTCGATGGGGAGCGGAGCGTCGAGGAAGGTGAGCTCTGCAGGAGGAGTGACATGCGGCGCGTTCTCCGCCAGCCGCCTACCCGGTGCGTTGCTGTAGAAGTCCATGGTCTCGGAAGGCGCATGAATGATCAGTATGCCGGCGGCGCGGGCCACCTCCAGCAGCGGTTCCATCCTCTGGGCAATGAGCCCTACTCTGTGCGTTGCTCCCTTGCACCAGTGCTTGTCCCACATGTCGGTGATGATGATTGCTGTTTTCGAGGGAACGATGGCAGCTTCAAATTGAGCTTCTACCCAGGAACCGTTGGCATGGAATGGTCGGATCTGGGTGCGCAGCCGCAACTTAATATCCTGATCGCTTGGCCCAGGCCGAGGGGACGCGGACACCGTGAGTACGAGAAGCGCGCAGGTCGAAAGTACCTTGGCAGAGAGTTGCATGGTATGGGTCAATCTCCTAATCGCAGGCACGGATGACGGGTATATATGGCCACAGACGTAGTCTCCAACCCAACGCGCTACGGAACAACAACTTCGCTCGAGTAATTCTACGCATTTCTGCTAATACTGTGGTCCGGTGGGGTCAGTTATGGCCGCGTCGGGTTCAGTTCCCTGGTCTACACCATTTGCAAAAAATGCTTAGCCGACGGCAGGCATTCGCACACGGCCTCATCGCGGACCCTCTATTGTCGCCTTCTGAGAAAGAAGGATGCGGTAGTACGCTCGTCATTCCTATCGTAGTTACCACGGGCCGGTGGGTTATTACGCAAGGACTGTAGCAAATTCCGGCAGAAGAGGTATTCTTTTTTCAAATAACGGTTCCGAGAGCACGTTCATCGAAACCGCGTTCTGGCTAGTCGAGAGGCGATCCTGGGTTCTCGACGCAGATCGCGAGAGGCTTTGCGCGCTCGCTTGGCCACGGGTCCCAGGTCTTCATCAAGTTCCGCAAGGTGCTGAAAGACTATGGACACGAGGGATCGCCAATCTGCCAAGCTCGAAGACTCTGAGCGTCTTTGCTCGCAAGCAACTGCATACTCCAAGAGTTCCTCGACGCAAAAACCATCGAAAGCACTGCCGTTGACCTCGCTGCGCTTTTTCGCTGCGCTCTATGTGGTTTTCTTCCACACGCTCGTATTCGTCTTCGCCGGCGCAAAAGATCTCTCAACCGTCCACGGCCGAATTCTGGAACTCGGGTATATATCTGTAGGCTTCTTTTTCACCCTATCAGGGTACATATTGGCCGTATCCTACTTGCCTCGGAACGTGTCGAAGGGGAAGTTCTGGCGGGCTCGGTTCGCTCGCATCTATCCTCTCTTTTTCCTTACTCTACTAATGGACTGTCCGCCATATCTGATAGGCGCCGCAAGGCAGGTCGGCTATCACTCTGCCTTCCGTGACCTGCTGAAGGGTATCTTCGAGAACATGCTTTTTCTTCAAGCGTGGGTGCCCTCGGTGGCAGCAATCGACTTCCCGAATTGGTCACTAGCGGTAGAGGCGTTCTTTTATTTGCTGTTTCCGTTCTTGATTGCCCGCTTTGCGTGGCCACGGGTCCGCGTTCTGGTAGCCGCTGGAGCGCTAAGCTATGTGACGGGGATGGCCTTCGTTACTCTCGCCATGCATTCACATGCTTCCCTGGATGTGCTCAAGTATAATCCGCTGTTCCATCTAAACGCGTTTCTCTGCGGTACTCTTCTCGGGGCAATCCGCTTGAAACGCAGGCCTCGTCCTGCGTACGCTCCGGCATTCCTGTGCGCAGCCATCGCTTGCTTTGCCGTCACAGTTCACTACTACCGGTACATACCGTTGCCGCTTATCCACGACGGCCTGCTTGTGCCCGCATTCATCTGTCTGATCCTGGCATTCGACTCTGGAAACAAAACGTTGGAGGCGTTGCTATCTTTCAGGTGGCTGGTCGTGCTTGGGGAGGCTAGCTACGGTTTATATCTCATCCACATACCATTGTGGGACATCCTCCACCACTTCCGGATTGAGCGCTCGCCGGCCGTTTACCCTGTGTACCTGGTGGGCGCCGTGACGGTCAGCGTGTTGAGCTTCTTTTATATCGAGACGCCACTCCGGCTTATGTTGACGACCAGAATTGTGGGCGCTCCACGAACCTCCAGTTCTGGGCTGAGCGGATCGGGGTTGGCTGCAACATGGAGAGAATCCATAGCTGTAGCGAGCGTAGAGTCGTTCGCTCGAAGAGGGCGCCGCCGCGCTTCCGCTTGAAAACACTTGAGGAGAGCTGGGGAACGAACCCGACGGAGTATCGAAGGGTCTAAGATGAGACATGCTCAATAAGGTTTGGGACCCGAAGACCGCCCGAATCCTTTGTACGGCGTTCATCTTTGCTCTGGGATTGGCGTTTCTCCACGCTGCGCGTGAAACGCTCATCCTATTCCTGTTTGCGATCCTGTTCGCATACTTTGTTGCTCCTCTTGTCTCCCGGCTGGAGAAGCCGTTGCGCGGCCGCCTTCAGGCAATCGCTGCGGTTTACCTGATTTTGGTTGCTCTGCTGATTGGCCTTGGCTTTCTGGTTGGGCCGAAGATCGCCAGCGAAGGCAACGCGCTTGCAACCAGTCTTCCCTCACTGTTGGACAAGGCGGGTTCAGGCCAGTTGGTGTCCCAGGTGGGTCAGAAGCATGGATGGAGCGAAGCTCGGCAAGCGCAGATCGACAGGTTCTTCAGATCTCATAAAGATGTCATCCTCGGCTATGGCGCAGCGATCGGCCAGAGGCTGGCGGTGCCCGCGCAACACATCTGGTGGCTCATCCTCATCCCAATCCTCAGCATCTTTTTCCTCAAAGACGGCCGATCCATCGGCGAGAACCTTGTTGCTTTGGGACACAGCGCGGAGGAGAAGCATACACTTCGCGGGATCGTAGGCGACGTAAACGTCATGCTCGGCAGCTACATGCGCGCGCAGCTCATTCTTGCTTCCCTCACCCTGGTTGTTTACACCGTGGGGCTGAGCATTCTGCATCTGCGGTACGCCTTCATTCTCGGCCCGCTCGCGGGCATCTTCGAGTTTGTTCCCGTGGTGGGACCAGCGGTTGCCGCGATCATCGTATTCGTGATCGCGGTGCTGACCAGTTACCCCCACTTGATTTGGATTGTGCTCTTTCTGGGCGTCTGGCGTTTGCTTCAGGACTACGTCAACGCCCCGCGCATCATGGGCGAGTCTCTCGAGATCTCGCCCATGGTACAGATTCTGGCGGTGCTGGCGGGCGGAGAAATTGCGGGCGTCGTTGGTGCTTTGATTTCGGTGCCGGCGGTGGCTACGTTGCGCATCCTCTGGAAACGACTGACTAGCGAAAAGGGAGCCGATGCGCCGGTCGCACCCATCGCCGCCCGAGAAATGTCGCCACACTAGGGCGGCTTCGCCAGCACATCGGCTCATCGTGCATGGGACCGTGATTATAGACTTCGTTTGTTTTCCCTACATCTTCCCCGGATTCAATATCGCAAAAAAACGTCGTGGGCCGCATCCGCGCGGGCCCAGTGAACCTCTTCCAGTTCTTCTGCTCCGCGAATTCTAGAACTATTTCGGGGGTTGTTGCGTCCAGTTCTCTAGAAGCAAGAAGCATTCAGCAGGAGCAGATTTTTGATGTTCTCGAATTCCAAGCAGACGTTCCGGGGTATAACACGCGCAGTGTTTGCGCGTTTACGCAAGAAGGCTGGAAAAATTGGATTCCCTGTTGCCAAGCCCGTCGGCAGCGCGAAGAAGGACGGAATCAGTATCCACTGGAACTATGACCCGCAGTTGGAAATCCTCGAGGTGCAATGCAGTACACCGTTCTGGATCAACGCCGCCCGGGTCAACGAGGAGGTTCGTTGCCAGATCGAAGCCACAGTCCGCTCTCACCGGGCCGCTTGAACTCCGTACTGGAAACGACGCATCGGCAAGCCGGTCCCGAGTTGAGCTTCATTCGCGAAGCCAATACTGCGTGCGGCCTAGCAGAGAGAGACCGATAAACCCGCGCACCTTCAGCTTGTTCCCACCGTCCTCTACGGAGAGCAGACACTTGTAGGTTTTACCGGTCGCGGGGTCGAGTATCGTACCTCCAGACCATCCATCGCCGTCCTTCTGGAGATCCCATAGAATCCGCAGCCCCACTACTGGTTTCCCCTTCTGTTCACCCGCGCAGTCATCGCACGTGGGATTTGGGTCGTGGGGATCCGGGTCAACCAGCTTCTGGACTCGTCCGTACAGCTTGCCGTTTTCCTCCCAGATGGCTACCACCGACTTGGGTTTGCCGGTAACGTCATCAATCGTCTTCCACCGCCCAACGGGCGAGTTCATAGACGAGTCTTGTGCGTCGACTGCCGCCGCCCTGACTCCCGGGGCAGAAACGGATCCGAACACCACAGATAAGACTAGACACGCGATGATGGAAGATCCCATGAAGTCCTCAGTATTCTGGGGCCTAGGTGACGAGGAGCGATACGCCGACAGGATAGCAAACACCGCGCCCCGGCGGGAGCCAAATCCCCCATCTTCCCAGGCGCATTGATTTCCATATCAGATTCCACCGGCTCGGCATCCATCACAAATGGTTTGTAGACCTACTGCCGAACGGCATCCACAGCGCGCTTTTGCACCAACGGCGTGCCGGCGAGTACCTCAAGTCCTTTCATATGACCGTCACAACCAACGGTAACGGCGAGAGCTACACTCCTTTGCCGCGCCGTGCTTCTGCCAGAACCGGGTAGGAGTAGCCCTTCGTCCCAGGTTTGTTTCAAGTGCGCCGGGAAAACCCCTTGCACCGGCGACACGCAAGGTAAATAACCCCTAAAAGTGTTTGAGCCGATTCGGTAGAAATAGGTGGCCTACCTGGTCGTGATAAGGCTCAGCTGGCGACCGAGGCAGCGAGGAGTTACATGGTTCAAGGGGTCCGCGAGCAGAAGCCGATCCCCCTCTTGCTATAAGGAGATGATACTCGTTCTCCGTGGCAAGGATGAATCGGAGTGTGAGAGGCGATAATTCCTGATGGGGATATATCTCCTCAAAGGAGAATTGCCCGTGCGTTATTCCGCCATTGTTGTATTTACACTTCTCGCTCTGGCATGGAAGCCACCGTACGCGAGAGCTTTGCCGGCCCAGGACAGCGGAGCAGCTCCCCAGGCAGTCTCCCCAAGACCAAATCCAGATGCCTCCGGCAAATATCATCTGGGCGATGGGGTTTCCCCACCGAAGCTTTTATTTGCTCCAGACCCGGAATTCACCGGCCAGGCTCGTCGCAAAAGGTTGGAGGGAACGGTAGTTGTTGCCTTGACAGTCGATGCCACAGGAAACCCGCAAGATGTTCACGTTGCTCGCTCCCTGGCGCAGGACGTAAGCAAGAAGTATAAGCAGATCGCATTGGGCCTGGACAACAACGCAGTGGCGGCCGTGAAGCAATACCGCTTTCAGCCGGGGCAATTTAAAGGAAAGCCGGTGCCGGTGGAAATCGAGGTAAGGGTCAATTTTCGAATCTTCTGACCCTGCGTGTGAGCGACCAGATACAAAGCTCCACAGGCAATCCGGGTTCGGTCTGCACCAATTGCGAAACTACTTAGCCGCCATGATGGTAGTGTTGCCGCCGATGCGCGTCTCTTCGGTTGGAGTCTTGAGCGCATTCGCGATCGCCGGTGGCAGCCCCGTGTTTCCAAATCGGGCGGTGTATAAGGCAAAGGCCGCGAAGTCGTTGGAACTGAAGTGGGCGGACTGGGTGTCGGTGGTATAGGGCTTGATGAGGCCGGGATCATCGACGGCGCGGCCAAAGAAAACGATCGCATCCCGCAGCGTATGACTCTGAACCTGGTAGCTATACAGGTCAATGCCTTGGCGTGTGGCGAATTGCGCAATGAGGATAAGGGGCTGAAGTGCAAAGCCCTGGTAGTGGATCGCATTCTCGTGGCGCGCCATCTCCTTTGGGAAAGCGCCGTTCGTGTCGATCTCACTGATGGCTTCCTTGTAGGTCTTCACGCCGAAATCAAAGAGCTCGTCGTCTGCGGCAGTAACCCCGATGGCGGTTGCGGCAAGAGCGCGCCAGTAGTGGTGATTGTTGTTGGTGTCCCCCGATTTTTCAAAGGAGATGTCTTTGTGGGCGGCGGTGTCGAGCCAGGCGGCGACGCGCTTCTTCTGCACGGGATCCAGGGTTGAGTCGTTCACCAGGACAGAGTCTGTGATGCCTGCGGAGCTGAGCGTCCACTCAACTTGATACCAGGCCTGTGAAGACTCCTCGCGGTCGTAGTCGAGCAGGGCGCCGGCCTGGGCCCACGCGTCGAGTTGGGCCAGCGCACAGGCGGATTCTGTGTGGCTGCCGGCGGCCAGGTACTGGTTCATGCCGGCAGTGATCCGGCTTTCGAACAGGGCGTAGGTGTGGGTGGCGGCGGCCTCGGCCGGATTGATTGGGCCATTTGATCCGGAAAGATAGTGGTGCGGAATATTCATGCGGCCAATGGGTGCATCGACGAATGGGGTGCGAACGCAAGAGCGCAGGCTCTGGATGGCGGCACGTAAGAGCGGATCAGTGGTGAACCTCAGCGTTGCCTGGAGGGAGGGCACGTCAACCACAGAAGCGCGAGGGTTCAGCACGTGCTGGCCCAGGGCGGGAGGCAAGAATGCGAGCGCGAGGAGGACGGTTCCCGGAACCTTCCTCTGTGGCGATTTCAACCAGCGTTTGGCAAACCCGCAAGCACCCGCAGTGGGGACCTCAACTGCCAATCTGTCAATCATTACCTCCGCTAGCAGTTTCAGGTTTTGGGTCACGGCCATAGGTCTGGATACTCTTAGACTGCATGGTCCGGCGAAAGGTTCTGCGAATCTTTATTAGCTCGTAGAAGGCGGTAAAGAAGTCGAGCGGCCCGACTTTAGAACCAGCAACATCTTCCCAACGCGGCAATGGATTCTCGTAAATTGCCTTATCGGCGAAGGACGCGTCCTTGTTATGTAATGCCATAAAGCGCGCAATGATTTCGACGTCAAAGATCCAGCGCGACTGAAAGGGCGCAGCAAGAATCGATTTCAATTCGGGTGTAACGCGAAAGAGTTTTGCGCCACACTGCGTATCGTAAATAGGCAGAGCTAATATGGTGGAAACAGCGGTGGCGAAGATTCGCCCGAGGTAATGGCGAATGGGTTTTCTGTGGATGGCGTGACCCAGAAGCCGCACCCGGGAACCGAAGATCATTTGCAAGCTGGGGTCTTCCCCCAATCTGTTCAGCAACTGCGGAATGACGTCCAACGGCGTAGCCAGGTCTGCATCCCAGAAGCCGGTGACCGTGACGCCTTCGAGAGCAATGGCAGCCAGCATGCCGGAGCGTACCGCCTCCGCCTTACCGCCATTCGGCTGCTTGTCCAGGACGTGAACACGGTCGGGATGTTTCACGCGCAATGTCTCGAGCACGCTAAGGGTCGCGTCCCTGCTGCCATCGTTAACAAATAGGAAGTCCACTTGCTCGCCTTCTGCCAGGAACTCGGAGAAGAGGAGGGGCTGCAGACGTACTGCTTCGTTGTAGCAGGGGACCACAACAACACACCGTCCTGCGGGAGCTATACCGGCGGTATTTCTCCCGATTTGTGTGCCCATCCAGAAACCTCAAGAACGCAAGGGGCTTACGCTGGCCAACTGGCTCAATCCCGCCACCCAGACTTGCTGGACTCATCCTATTATGGCCGAAAGGCGAAAACGGATAACCCAAAAGTGAAACCGGTGGGACAGAAGGGACCATCCGCGCCACTCACAGATAGACGTCGAATGCCAGGCGTATGACTCACGCCGGCAGCGTTTTCAGACCAAGCCATGTCGAAATGCACGCTGTAACAGAGAGCGTGGCGATCCAACCCAATTTACGCATAAGCTGGGTGGCATCGAAAGTAGAAGCCTTGATCCACTGGATCTGCTCATACTGGTACGGTGCGAGGTGCGAATGATTATGCGAGCGTTCGCGGCTACGATGCTTATCACCCTGTCGTCCGGGCCGTTCTGTGCAGAGTCCACCGATAACCCACCCGCTTTTGAGGCCGCGGATGTCGGAATAGGGCCCGGCGGGGAAAGGCAGGCGCTTTAATATGAAAGGACACAATCATGAGCCTGTTTTATAAATTCGTCCATTCGCCCATTGGAGAGTTGAAGTTGGCAGCAAGCGATAAGGGGCTGGTGGCAATTCTCTGGAAGACGGAAGATCCTCGTCGCGTCCGTCTGTGCACACCGGTTGGGCAAAGAGACCATTCTCTACTTCTGGAGACGGAACGGCAGCTGCACGAATACTTCTCCGGCAAACGTCAGTCGTTTTCACTTCCTCTGGACATGAGAGGCACACGTTTCCAGAAACGACGTGTGGAAAGCATTGCTCACCATACCGTTCGGTGAAACCCGCAGCTATGGGCAGCTTGCCAGACAACTGGGCAATCCGAAGGCGACGCGAGCAGTCGGAGCAGCAAACGGAAGAAATCCTATTGCGGTGGTCGTGCCCTGCCACCGCGTGATTGGGTCTTCCGGAAAATTGACAGGCTTCGCCGGCGAGCTCACGGCAAAGGCGTATCTGCTCGCGCTGGAAGGCAAGGATCCAAAGCTCTTCAAGTAATCCGTTCACCTTCCCGCTGGAAATGAAAAGAAGGGTTGATTTTCGGTCCGCTGATCGTTCGATCAAATCATGAGGGACCACCATTATACACGATTGCCCTTCAGCAATCAATGGCAAGACCTTCGAATCCGGCTCGAAGGCTTTGCTATGAAAAAGGTAAAGCCTTCCAATATTCAAGTGCCCCGCGGGACCCATAGGCTCAGTCTCGTGCAAGTCCAAAGCCAACTTTGAAGGTTTTTTTCTGTGGCTCTCGACCCGCCCATGCTCCGACTTAGGGCGTCTCAGGATAGCTTTGCGCCCGCGCGCGCGCCGCAATCTAAGGCTTCTCCGGGTTTCGTTGCGACAGAAAGTGAAGAAAGGAAAGACTGCAATGAAACTCCCCCTCGCATTGCTTCTGATCTCCAGCTGGTTGGCGCATTCCCAAGCCGCCACTTACTATGTCTCGAATTCCGGAAGTGATTCCAATGCCGGAACGAGCTCATCCAGCCCGTGGAAGACTATTGCCAAGGTCAACTCTGTTTCCGAAGCATCGGGCTCGACGGTGCTGTTCCAATACACAGGGAGCTGGCACGAGCAGCTCACTGCTAAAGCCGGCGTGACTTATGGTTCTTATGGAGGCTCAAGCTCCTGCAGCCTGACTGGTGCGTTAGTAGCGACCTGTACAGATATGCCTGTGATTGACGGAGCGGATGTGGTTACCGGATGGACTGTCTACAGCGGCTCGACTTACCGAGCGCCCTACGCATACACAGCAACCAAGGGTTTTGTCGATGCAGTCTACCAGCAAACCACTCCCCTCGCTTTGCAAACAAGTACGAGTGGAGTAGAGAAGACCGCTGGAAGTTTGTATTCGAGCAAAGGATACGTCTATATTCATCTTTCGAACGGATCGAACCCTTCGAGCCACACAGTAGAGATTTGCGGGTCCAGAAAATATGGGATAAGCATAGGCAGCGTAAGCAATGTGACCATAAGTGGACTGGAGATCATCAGGACCACGAAGGCCGGAATCGATGTTAACAACACGACCGCGAACAACATCACCGTTGAGCACAACGTGTTCTTCAACTATGGCGACACCCTGGGAGACTCGTCTACCGGTTTGGGTAATGGAGGAGAAGGTGCGATATTTGTCTTTCCCACATACCAAGCCGTAGTGACGGGATGGCTTATTGAGAATAACTGGGTAGGCCAGTCAGATTTCAGCAACAGTGTATTCAATTACAATCAGGCAGGCATCCAGTTGTATGCGTCGTCTAGTTCGACGATTTCTGGAAATAGTATTGCATCCGTTCATGGAGCCGGGTTACAGGTCACTGATGGGTACGGAAGCACATGCTCCAGCCCCCTCATCGAGAATAATGTATTTGCTAACAGCCAAGGCAACATCTTCATCGTAGGCTGCTCCGCGGCCTCCATTGTCAGCAATATTGTTTCCAACAGTTACGGGAATGGAATAGAGATCGGCGGGGGCTTCCAGACTAGCGATCAAAATAATAACGAGCCTTATGTCGCCTACAACGTGATCCATAACATGGGCACTGCTTACAGCGATGGACTCTATAATGGAATCGACGTCAATCACGCAACAAATGGTACGGCGACTGGTAATGATATTTACGCCGTCTTACAAGCCTGCATGACTTTGGAATCGGATACGGCTGCATCCTCCGGCTGGACGGTGGACAAGAATACCTTTAATGCCTCACAGAATTTGAGCTACAACGGATCCACGCCAAAGGCAACGGCTGTTGCCACTCCGTTCTATATAACAAATATCTCCTTGGCCGGCGGAATAACGATGAACGGCAATACCCTGGTGATGAATTCGATAACCCCGTGGCTTCTCTGGGGTGCTACTTCCCCGCAAGATACTACGCATGACCTGACGCTAGCCCAGTTTGAATCCAACTATCCATCGTTCGACACTCAATGAGGATTCACCAGAATGCCATCGGGGAGGAGCTCTCATCTCAGCGGCGAGATCCCATTGTGATGAGCATATAGCAGGAGTTCTATGCGGTCCGCAAGGCCTAGCTTGCGATAGATGGAAGTGAGGTGGTGGGCAACCGTGGCATCGCTAATGTATAGCTTGTTCGCAATTTCTTTGTTGCGCAGGCCTTCGCATATGCGGCCAATGATCTGATTCTCCCGTTCGGTAAGAGATGAGATTCGGGCAATTTCAGGTGGAAGTTCGGTCTGTTTGCGTCGTACGAAGGTGCTCAGCATGCGGTCGGTGAGAGCGCGTTCAAAGCAGAGGACGCCCTTGGACACTTTTCGTATGGTCTTGGCGATCAGTTCCGGCGCACAGTGCTTCAACAAGACGCCCTTGACCCCGTTTCGGAGAGCCTCTTCGTGAAAGTCAAGATTTGGATTGCCGGTAAACACGATGATCTTCACGTCGGAATGACGTTCGGAGATGCTATGCAGGTGCTTAGCGAGGGTTTCGCGATTCGTCTCGCACCCGAAGAGGATGATCTCAGGCCGCTTCAAAGCCACCTGAACGAGGAGGTCGGGCATCCGGGTGCACTCGGCCACCACGACAATGTCGTCGCAGGGCGACAGGATTTGCCGCATCCCAGCCAGCAGCAATGGGTAGTCGTCGGCAATGGCGATATTTATGGTCGCTTCCCGCGGGTTCGCAACGAAGCTTTCGGGGGTGTGAGCGATCGCGCACATTTCGTTGGTTTCCCTGGTGATTAAGTCATGTTATCGAGTGTGTTGACTCCCAAAATCCGCGCCAATCGTGTCTCTCAGCGCGGAGTCGAGTGTGTTGTAAAAGGTTGCGTCTACCTGGCAAGGCGCTGAGCCTGGACAAGTGGTTCTTTTCCCTGCGGTGAGAACGCTTGGCTAAGCGTTTAGCCGGCACCCATAAGAACGTCCTTGGTTTGTCGATAATCGATTGTCCGGGTGACAAAACATCGGGCAAACTGCTTGATTAGTGACCGGCCGAGCTTCGAGTCCCCATTCAGCAGAGGCTATGTATATTTCCTTCCAGTGTTGAGTTGTGGTTGAAGCCATTTCAGAGCAAAGCGAAACGATTCGTGGGGCAACCGGTTAGCCGCGGCGGAAAACGATTTTCCCGGTACAATCGACCGTCTTGAAAGCTAACTTTAGGCTCGGGTTTTTCTATTTTCAAGTCGAAATTAAACAATGTTGGACATTTGTTTCTAAAGATTTAGAAGCGAGGACCCGCTAGTTATCTGTACCAGTAACTCGCCTATGAATCCTAGTAACTCAGAAGGTTCTCCGGTAACTCGCATTGCTGGTTACCTACTTTAACGAGGTTCTCCAGGTGTTTCTGCTTCGCTTGGGGGGCTGGATTCAGGGGCCCGATCCTCCGTCTCGCAGGATGAATCGTCATAACGCGATTAGTTAGAGGGGTCGTGCCCGACTCTGCGATCCATCTGGTCGGACGCGGCGGGTCGCCTTTTAAGAAGGCTACGATATGTTGATTGGCAAATGTTCCGTCTGCCGCGCTCCAGCACCGGCTGGGTGGCCCAAGGCGACGGAATGGTAGTAGAAGTCCCCTAGCATTGCATCCCGGGTAATATTGAGCACCCCCCGCGCGGCTTCCAGGCACCAAAACCCCAAGCTGGCGGGTCAGGAGCTCATGTATTGCTTCCACATTGTCGCCGATGCTGGTGACGGAAAAGCGCGTTCCATGGAAGGGGCTCCGGCGGCTTACTGGGTGAAGAGGGGTCGGAAGAGTTCGCTTCATCTTGGTCCCTCGAGCTATCGGGTGGAGTCCGGAGCAGCTGATGGCGCCTCAAGCCCTCGTTTGTACCGGACCTCGTTGACCGTTACGCCCCACACCGAGTCTGTCCGGCTCACACCTTCAGGCACCCAGCCATCCGCCTGGTAGAAGCGCTCCGCACGCTCGTTCCCAGCCAGGACCCACAGAACAGCCTTGCGGAATCCGAGGTCGAAAAGCCGGACACGAGCTGCCTTCATCAGGGCGACCCCAAAGCCGCGACCCCACTTTGCGGGATCTACATAGAGTGCCCATAGCTCTCCATGGTCCCCCAAATCCGGCTCGCGTGATGGCGCCGTGCTGGCAAACCCATGGATCAACCCGTCTTCGACCGCCACGATCGTCCACGGCTTGAGCGGGTCGAGGCTCGCGAAATCATAGGTTTGGGCTCGATCTTCGGGGCGAAGTTTATCCAGATAATCATCTGGAAGGAGCGTCCGGTAGGCCGCCTGCCATGAGCGCACGTGCACCTGAGCGACAGCCATCGCATCCTGAGGTTCAGCCGCCCGTATCAGCATGTCCTAGGATGGCATGAATACCGGGTCCGAAGTCCAGGGTCCGGGGTCCCATCCATTTCAGCTAAGCTCAGTAAATGACTAGACGTGTGCCGCTCGTTCGTTCGCTGAGCGTTAACGGGCCCCGATGTCGGTGGAAAGGACTCTACTCCTAGTGGTCGGATCCCCCTTTCTCCGGCGTGTTTTCCGCGCGTTTCGCCATCGTGACTTCCGCTTGATGTGGATCGGGGCCTGCGTCTCCACCACGGGCACCTTCATCCAGCAGTTCGCACAAAGTTGGCTGGTCTACGATCTGACCAAGAATCCGTTTTATTTGGGCCTGGATCTGTTTCTCGGACAGCTTCCGATCATGCTGTTCTCGCTCTTTGGCGGCGTCTTCGCGGATCGGATGGATCGCAGAAAGATGCTGCTCTATTCGCAGTACATCCAAATGACCTGCGCGTTCGTCCTGGCAGGCCTGTTCGTAACCAAAACCCTGCAGGGGATGGCCTTTATTGCGGTGATCCTCTCCCTCTCCTTCATCGTCGGCTGTGGCCAGTCTTTTGGGGGACCTGCCTACTCCGCGTTGTTGCCGGCGCTGGTTAAGGGCGAGGACCTCTCCAATGCGATCGCCATGAACTCGATCCAGTTCAACCTGGCGCGTGTCCTGGGTCCGGCGCTCGGCGGGCTTGCGTATACGGCATTGGGCGCCACCTGGTGCTTCGGGCTGAACGGGGTCTCTTATATTGCGGTGATCGTCTCGCTGTTCATGATCCAGGTGAAATTTGTGCCTCCCACCTCACGCGAGTCGATATGGAAAAGTATGGGTGAGGGCATCCGGTTCATACGCCGCCGGGAGGGGTTGGGCCCGCTGGTTGTGCTGGCTTTCTTTACTACCCTGCTCGGCTTCTCTATTACCGGGTTTCTGCCCGTCATCGTCCAGAAAATCTTCCACAAGGGCCCGGAGATATATGAGGTCTTGCTGGTATCTTCGGGCGCGGGATCGATCACCGGCGCATTGATCGTGGCCGCCATGGAACGCTTGAAGGGACATGGCCACGTGGCGCTGCTGGCCCTTCTCGCCCTCGGAGCCGCGACCGTTGCCTTCGCCCTTTCCCGCTGGCTTCCGCTTTCCAGCGTCCTGATCTTCATCGCCGGCGCGGCCATCATGGCGTCGGCATCGCTGATGGTTTCCCTGGTGCAGATGATCGTCTCCGACCAGATGCGCGGTCGAGTCATGAGCGTCTACAATCTCGCCTTCCGCGCCGGAATACCACTGGGGAGCCTGGCGCTGGGAAAGCTGATCCCCATGGTTGGCATCTCCTGGGCACTCGCCGGCTCGGGCGGAATCCTCATCGCGCTCTCACTGTATTTCCTCATCGTCATGAGAAATATTCCAACCTTCCAACCCCTAGCCAAAACAGGACACTGAGAGTCTGGGAATGAACTCGCGGAGATCCGGGGTATTCACGATCGATGAGCGAAACTACATCCATGCCCGCATTCTGGAAATCGCAAACTCCGACGACCGGATCGTTGCCGGGGCTGTGGTGGGTTCATTGGCGACCGGCGAAGGCGACCGCTGGTCTGATCTTGATCTGACATTCGGTGTGATTCCTGAGAATCAAACCCTCGACGTGCTTGACCGGCTGACGACGCCGCTGGTCAGAGAGTTCGCTGCAGTTCCTCTCTTCGATTTGCCTCACCGCGAGAGCATGTATCGAGTTCTGTTGTTACAGGGATGTCTTCAGGTCGACCTTTCGGTTACGCCGGCCTCCAGTTTCGGTCCTAATGGCCCCAAATTCAGAATCCTTTTTGGCAGCTACACAGAAAATGCGGCAATCCCGGCTCCCCCTGCGGGGCAGCTGCTCGGGTACGCCGCGCATCATGCAGTGCGGGCCCGCTTTTGCATCGAACGCGGCCGCTTTTGGCAGGCGGAATACTGGATTAGCGGCGCGCGCGATTACGCTCTCAGCCTTGCTTGCCTCCGGCGCAATCTCTCCCCTCACTACGGAAGGGGCTTTGACCAGCTCCCTGCAGAAATTCAGACGCGAGCCAAGGATGCCTTGGTTAAGTCCTTGGATCGCGCCGAACTCCTGCGCGCTCTGGCATCCGTAGTCAATGGACTCTTGCAAGAAGCCCGGCAGATCACTGGCAATCCAGCCGAAGTTGAACCTCATCTGCTCGTATTGACAGGCCCATGGTCTGACTAAGAGCCCTGGACGGGTCGATTCCTCCGCTGAATAGCTTATGACAACTCGACGTCCCTGGTCTCCGGTCCAGAGAGCGCGCCCAGCAACAAGAGCAAGCCTCCAACTGCGAAGATGACGATTTCTGTGTACTCATAGGGCATTCCCAATGCCCTCAGGACCAACATATAGAAGGAGGAAAATGCGGGAATGATCGCCGCCGCGCTGAATCCAATGCCATAGCCGGACGCCCGGACCACAGTGGGGAAACGCTCGTTGATATACGAGGTGACGATCGCCCATGCGGGCGTGGCACACAGATTGATCAAGCTCACCAGCACGATCAGTTGCCAGGCGCTCCGGTAGCCGAACCTGACGAGCATATAGTAGAGAATGGGACCTGCGGTTATCCCCGCGAGGCCCATCAGCGCCAGGATGGTCCGGCGGCCGATCTGCTGACCCAACATCCCGAAAGGAACAAAGCAAGCCGCCAATAGCAGGTTTGCGACCAACTGAGCGTTGGTGACGACGATGCTGTTCACGTGGAGCACGGTCAACAGAACGCCGGGAAGAATGGACGTAACTGCGTTCAGCGTGAACCAGACCCCGCTCATTACCAGGAAGACTTGCGCCAGGCAGTGGAAGTTGTCTCCACGGAACAGTGCCTTAAGAGGATACTTAGTCCTTTCGGCTTTGGCCCACACGCTCGATTCCGGAACCCTTTTTACGTAGTAAAGAAAGATCCCACCGGCAAACAGGGCCCCGAGGAAAAACGGGATGCGCCAGCCCCATTGCAGGTACGGTGAATGGGGAGTTCCCGCCGGCAGCACCCGCAACAAGCCAGTGGTGATCAGTGACATGACGGCCAGAGAGAGCGGAAACCCGATATGGATGAAAGCCGCCCATTCGCCTCGCTTCTCCTTGGGCGCATACTCCATGGCCAGGGGATTGGCGCCGGTATATTCGCCCCCCAGGAAGACACCGTCGACGAAGCGGAGCAGGGTAAGGATCACGATGCTGGCGATACCCCAGCTTCCATAGCCCGGCAACAGTCCAATGAGTAGGGTCACGACCGCGAAGCCGCCCATGGAAATAATCGCGACCCGGCGCCGGCCAAGCTTGTCGCCGAAATGGCCAAAGAGCGTGGCTCCTACCGGACGACCCACCAGGGAAAAGGCAAAGACGCTATAGTACAACGTCGATTTCAGGGCCGGGCTCAGAGTCGCTGGTTGGAAGTAAGACATGGCCGGCCCCAGGACCACGATAGGCAGATACATGTCGAACATATCAACGAAGAATCCGACGAAGGCGGCGCGCAACGCTCGCTGGCCGGCATGGTGTGCAACAGCGTCGGTCGGCAAACCCTGACTGACAGAAACTGGCCGAAGAGCCACGTCAACCTCTCGGAGGTGCGGTCAAGAATCAGAGGATCCGCATGTTGAGTAAGCAGCGCGAGCCGGAATATACGTCCAAAATCAGCTAAGCCGGGGGTTTTCCTTTGGGCTTTGAAAGTAGCGCCATAGTACAACAAGAGAAAGGGCGGCGCATATACCCAGCGCAATCATCCATTTCAGTCTCGATCATTACCCATGCCGTAAGGCCTCCATCGGCTCCACGCTGGAGGCACGCATCGCGGGTACCCAGCCGGCAATGAGCGCGACTGCAATCAACAACTCCGCTGAGCCAGTCAGAGACGCAGGATCGGCAGGCTGCAGCCCGTAGAGCATCGATCTCACCAGCCGCCCTAAAGCCAACGCGATTGCCAGGCCGCAGAAGACACCTGCAACCGACAACCAGGCAGCCTCGCGCACCACCATGCTACGAACTTGTCTCCGTCTGGCTCCCAGTGCGAGGCGGATACCAATCTCGTTCGTGCGCTGCGCCACAGTGTAGGACATGATGCCGTAGATGCCCACTAACGCCAGCGAGAGAGCAAGCAAAGCAAATCCCGAAGTCATGCTTGCGAACATTCGCTCTTGTTGCAGATTGTCATTTATCTGGTGTTCCTGTGTACGGACGTTCATCAAAGGAAGATCGGGATCGATCCGATGCACAACCCTGGTTAGCGAGGGCACAATCGATTCCGGCTGCAACGGCGCACGGATCATAAACGTCAAATCGTAACGGTGAGCCAGGATCGCACGAATAGCAGTAAACTTACCCGGGGTGGAGGACTCAGTATGGAACGGCGAAAATTTCTGCAACAAGCGGCGGCCACAGCCGCCTTGGCCGGATGGAAAGCAGCTGCAGGTCAAACCACGAACGGCAACACAGAATTGACAGGTGCGGCTGCACTTACCCCGCTGCCTGCCGTGAGCACGTCCAAAGGCATCGGCCGGCGCAAACTGGGCCGCGCCGACGTCGAAGTTTCCATCATTGGCATCGGCGGCTATCATATTGGCCTCCCGGACGTCACCGAACAGGAGGCCCTGCGCGTCGTCCGCACGGCTCTGGATCAGGGCATTAATTTTCTCGATAACTGCTGGGACTACAACAACGGCGCCAGCGAGGAGCGCATGGGGAAAGCCCTGGCCGACGGCTACCGCAAGAAAGCCTTCCTCATGACCAAGCTCGATGGACGCACCGGCCCTGCGGCTAAGCAGCAACTGGAGCAATCCCTGACCCGGCTCAAGACGGACCACATCGACCTGGTGCAGATTCATGAAGTGATTCGCATGGGAGACCCGGAGCAGGCTTTTCAACCGGGTAACATCGTCGATGTGTTGCAGCAGGCCAGAAAAGAGGGCAAGATCCGCTATATCGGCTTTACCGGCCACAAGAGTCCCTACATCCACCTGCACATGCTCGAAACGGCAGACAAGCATGGTTTCACCTTCGATACGGTGCAGATGCCCGTCAATGCGCTTGATGAACATTACCAAAGCTTCTGCCAGAATGTGATTCCACAGGCGCAAAAACGCGGTATGGCAGTGTTGGGGATGAAGCCCCTGGCCAATGGCGCTGTTCTCAAGACCGGCACCATCACCGCCCCACAGGCCTTACACTACGCCATGAGCGTGCCTGTGACGGTGACGATTACCGGCTGCCAATCCATAGCGAACCTGGAGCAGGCTCTTAGCGTGGCGCGAAATTTCCAGCCCATGACCCGGGAGCAGAAACTCGCAGTGCTCGAGAAGACAGCGCCGGTCTCGACCAAAGGACAGTTCGAAGCCTACAAGTCATCGCAAATTTACGACGGCACAACCAACAATCCGCAATGGCTGGGCTGAAAGCCCCCGCGACGATCAGTCCAGCAGATCCGGCTGCTCGCGGACAATCAAGTCCCATAGCGGCTGGTACTGGAACCAGGCCACTCGGGGATTGCCCACTTGTTTTTGTGCAATCAGGGCGCTCTCATGGGAGATAGGACGCGGCTTGCCGGCAGCTTCCGCCATCAGCTGTGCCTGGCAGCTGCGGTCCATGGTAATGAACAGCCAGGCTGCTTCGTCCACGGTGTGCCCCACGGTCAGGATCCCGTGGTTCTGCAGAATGATTGCCTTCCGGGGCCCCAGGGCCTTGGCGATGCGGTCCCCTTCCGAATTGTCGTAGACCACCCCGGTGTAGTCATCGAAGAGACTGTGATCTTCGTAGAAAGCACAGGCATCCTGGGTTAAGGGGTCGAGCAAGCGGCCGAGCGAGGACCAGGTCTTGCCGTAAAGGGAATGGGCGTGCGCTGCCGCCACTACCTCAGGCCGTGCCAAATGCAGCCGGGAGTGAATAGCGAACGCCGACTCATTGATTTCGCGGTTGCCCTCGACCACCACGCCCTGCTCATTCACCAGCACCAGGTCGGAAACCCGAATGTGTCCAAAGTGCATGCCGAAGGGATTGACCCAGAAATGGTCCTGCAGCTCGGGGTCGCGGGCCGTGAGGTGCCCCGCCACTCCTTCGCCAAAACCAAACTTTGCAAAAAGCCGAAAAGCGGAGGCCAGCCGCTGCTTACGGTGCAGGCGTTCCTCCGCCACAGTCGCGAAGGATGGTGGATTCGGAGTTTTTGCGATCTTAACCTCGGTCGGAACAACAGCACCTGGCATGGATAACCTCGCTAATCAGGAAACACACCTGATTCTAGCGCTCCGGGAAGGGCAAGACAACGCCGGCAATTTCTTGTTACGTTCGGCTCCCTTCCGCCACTACCTGCTAAGGAGGACTACAAATGGCGTCCGTCAATGTTACGTTCACTTTTCATAGCGGCGTTAAACGGACCCTGTTCCAGAATCTTCGGCTGTCTGGAAGCTGGGACGCTAGCGGCAAGTCTTCCCCGCAATGGACGCAGACGCCGATGCTGCCAACGCAGGATGGTACGGGCTGCGACGCCTTCAGCGTGACCGTACCGCTGGACGCTTCCCAGGTGGGAACAACGTTCCAGTGGGGCGTGTTTGCCGACCTCGCCGGAGCCCCCAATTCCTGGGTGATCGTGACCGAAGTTCCCGACCCTACCTCCAGCCAGACGACGCGCAGTTTCGTCCTCGGAGCTGCTGCGAGTCAGCAGGATTACTGGTTTGCAACCGGCCGCAGATTCGGTGCTCAGAAATACACCGCTCCGGGGGCGGCGAACCCCGGCATTCGCTTCGCGGTGTGGGCGCCCTACGCCCAGAAGGTCGAAGTGGTCTTTGCGCCCGGCGGCGCCAATCCCAACGGCTACATAGCCGACGACGGCACCGGAATCGACCCCGCTGCTCCGATTATCCCTATGGCACTGATACCGGCGACCGGCATCTGGCAGACCAACCTGGCCGCGACGCCCGCATTCGCCAACTTCAGCACCTATATGAATCGCCTCTACATGTACCGCGTCTGGAATGAGCAGGGCGCGACGACCTACAAGGTCGATATCTTCTCCCGCAACCAGGTGGGCCGCGGGAATACCGATCCAAACGGCGCTACTTATGCAGGCACTTATAAGGATCTCGACGGTATCGTGAGTTGCTCGGTGGTTTCCGATCCCGATCTAGTGACGAAAGACTTCCATGACCGCCAAATCGCCGAGCAATCGCTCATCCCGGCAGCGGAGTTCTGGGCCAACGAATTCACTGCGGGCAAGCCGCTTCCACAGAACATCGAGGACCTGGTCATCTACGAGCTGCACATTGGATCCCTAGGATATCCTTCGCTCACCACTGGCACCTTCTCCGAGGCAATGAAATTTATCAGCCAGCTGGTGGACCTGGGTGTCAATGCGGTCGAACTGCTGCCGCTTCTGGAAAGCGACGGCGACCTTCAGTGGGGCTACGGCACTTCCCTCTTCTTCTGTCTGCAGACCAGCCAGGGCGGAGCCAATCAACTGAAGCATTTCATCCGCGCCTGTCATCAGCGTGGCATCGCGGTCATTCTCGATGTGGTCTACAACCACTTCGCCACTAGCGGCAACAACCGTTCGGAATGGGGCTACGACTCCGACCCGAATATTGCTCCCCAGCACAATACCTGGAACTGGTATCAAGGCCTGCCCACGGACTACCCGGGAAATATCGACGGCGGATATCTTGACAATGGCTCCAGCGGATTCTCCCCGCGCTGGTGGGAAGAGAATGTGCGCCAGATGTTCACCAGCAGCGCGGCGGCGCTCTTCGACGACTTCCACATCGACGGCATTCGCGTGGACCTCACCGATGCCATCCACCAGAACAACGCTCTCCATGCGAATGGATCGCCAGTTGCCGCCGCCAACCAGTACGGCGCCAAATTTCTAAGGGAGCTTGCCCGAACGGTACTCATGGTGAAGCCGTCGGCCTTCCTTATTGCCGAAGACTATACCGGCTGGAGCGCGATGACGCAGCCCGTAAACCAGGGCGGCGAGGGATTCGACGCCGTTTGGTATATGGACTTCTATCACAACCTGATTGGTGACGGAAACTATGGCAACAGCTACGCGAACCTGTTGAGGAGCGCGGGCTTTGGAGTGCCCGGCCCCCTACACATGGACTACTTCGCCGGTGCGCTTCTGGCGACGCAATACGATAAGGTCGCGTATCACGAAAGCCACGACGAAGCGGGCAACGACCCAGGTACCGAGCGCACCATGGTAACGGCGGTGAACGGCGCGCCTCTGATTGGCGCTACCAGGACTTATGCGGAAGGCCGCTCCCGCTTCTGCTTTGGCATGGCCGCCTTTTCCGCAGCGACGCTTATGTTCTTTATGGGCGAGGAGGTGGGGACACCGAATCCTTTCACCGTCGGCACATTCTCCGCCAATAAGGTGGATTTTGCTGGACTTCGAGCAGGCAGCGGACAATTTCTGTTTCGTTTCTACCAGGACCTGATCCGCTTTGTGCTGGCCAACGCAGCGGCGCGATCCAATTCGATCGACGTGATTTGTAGTGATAACAACAACCGGGTTATCGCATTCACGCGCACCGCCCCAAACCAGAATCTGCTGGTGGCCGGAAGCCTGAACGACACACCTTTCGTCAGCGGCTACGTGATCACCACAGATGCGTCGCGATTGCCGGCAGGGGGATGGCAGGAAGTCTTCAATAGCGACGCCACTGTCTACGGAGGAGCAAACATCGGCAACCGCGGAGCCGTGTTGCCGGTGACCAATGGTCAGATCAACACGGTGATCCCGGCGCACGGCTTCGTCGTGTTAGCAAAAGTTAGTTAAGCCGTTATACGGCCGCGTTGGCGAGCGTACGCGAATCCAATTGGGCAGCAGATTCTGCGTCCAAATAGACCGTTGCATCCGGGTGAGTCCGAAGAATGGTCGCGGGGCAGTTGGTGGATATCGGCTCCTCAACAACCCGCCGGATAATCTCGGCTTTGCGGCTACCGGGCACGGGCGCAATGATCTTCTGCACTCGAAGAAGTGCGGGCACGGTGAGGGTAATGGCTGACGTAGGAACATCCTCTAAACTCTTGAACCAGCCTTCGGCTACTTGTTGTCGCCGGGTGACGCCGTCCAGCTGAACGATCTTTACATCCAGTGGATCGTTAAAGTCCGCCTCGGGCGGATCGTTGAATGCTAAATGCCCGTTTTCCCCAATCCCTGCCAGGCATAATTGCGGTTTTGCTGCACGCAGCTTATCTGCGTAGTCGCGGCAAGCAACCTCCGGGTCGGGCGCATTGCCATCGATCCCAAAGAACTCTTTCATCGCCACTCGCTGGGTCAGATGCTGGCGAAGGAAATGGAGGAATGAGGCCGGGTGATCTTCGGGCAGAGCGGCATAACTATCCATGTGAAAACCGATCACCTGCTTCCAGGAAAGATCCGGCATCGCGGTCAGCGCATGCAGGGTTTCGATCTGCGACGCAGCCGCGGCAAAAATGACCGCGACATCCTTCCCCCCAGAGCCGAACTGATGGAATGCTTGTGCCACGGCCTGGGCCGCGGCTTCGCCCGCCGCTTTGCGGGTTGGGTAGATCTCTAGTTTCAGCGTTCCCACTTGCAGCCGCGTTACCTCTTTGTTCTGGATGGCCATGGATTACCTTTCCGATTTTTCAATTCCTGGGTCTTCACCCCAGTTGGGTCGAGAACTATGTTTCCCGAAATGAGTGATTAGTGCAAATGGGGCGGAGAGCAACTTGACAGATATTCCGATATGGTTATATATAGACTGCATGGCTAGAGCCGCGACCACCACCGATGTCTTCAATGCAATTGCTGAACCGCGGCGGCGAGAGATCATCGGACTTCTCAACGACGGCCAGGAATGGGCGGTCAATGATGTCGTTGCCCGGGTTAAGATCGCGCAACCGGCGGTATCCAAGCATCTCGGCGTACTGCGCAAGGTTGGCGTAGTGACGGTTGTGAAGCGCGGCCAGAACCGGTTATACCGCCTGCACGCTGCACAGCTCAAGCCCATTCACGATTGGGTGAAGCCCTATGAACGGTATTGGACTCACCAGCTCGGGCGCATCAAGGAACGGGCCGAGCAGAAGGCGATGGCACGAATATCACGCGAGAACAGTGACTGATCTCGATCAGCCTCCGCGGCAATTTCAGACCAAGCAGGCACGGTCCCCGGCTTACTTATTGTTCGCGACAGCCACGCCGTCGACCCAGTATGAGTTGCGCGCGCTCACTTGGAGCTCTGGCCGGTCCTTGAGCTTCAAGCTCAGCGCATGGAGTCCTGGGAGGGGCGATTGCGGATGGAAGCTCAAGACGTAGTAGTTGGGCGCGTCGTTCGAAATGGTGATCAGGTGCCGGCTGAGCGTTTTTCCGTCCTTGAAGGCGAAGTATTCGCCCCCCGTAAGTTGCGCCACGGACTCAGGCACGTTGCGCTGCAGTCCGTCTTTGGCGGCCAGATATGCCATCCGCCCCAGTCGCAATGGCGGGATCAGATCACTCGCGCAGTCCAGCGCCTGAACGCTGCGACTGCCGTGCGCGTCCGGGTCGGCACCCGGGTCGCGGCTCATGCAGCCACCCTTCGCGTAGGGCTCGTCCGAATAGGGAGTTCCTCCCGGCCGGGGCAGTTTTGATCCCTCGTGCTTCACCGCTATCTTGGTGCTCGAAAAGCCGAAGCTGTAAATCGCGGTGTTGGTGTCGTCGACGGTGCGTATAGCCTCCTCAAAACTGGTTTGGCTGCCGTCGTCGATGGTCTCGCTGAAGAGCAGCACCGCACGGCGATACTCTGCCGGCTGCTGGCGCAAAAGATTGATGCCAAAGTTAAGCGCGTCCAGAATCGCCGCGCCAGGGCCACCCTCCTGCAGGTTGCGAACGGTCCGGATCGCCACATCCGTATCGGGATTGAAGTCTGTCACCAGGCGAGGCGTGCTATCGAAGGTGATCACGGCAACGCGATGAGGCACATTGCCAACCACGGCATCCAGCACGGCATCCAGGTCGCGGTAGTCACCCAGGTGGGACGCACCCCCGCCGCCGGTCTGCACGATGATGGCCAGCGCCACGGGCTGCAAATCAGTATCGGGTTCCAGCAGCAGCGGCTGCGGAACTCCGTTATCGGTAAGGGTGAAATCATCCGCGGTCAGCGCGAAGACTAATTCGCCGCCCTTGGTCTTCACCAACGCGGGCACCAGCACCAGGTTAGAGCGCACGGAAAGAGCCGTGACCTGTGAGCCGGGCGATGAAGGGGTATTGGTTTGCGCGCTGGCCGCCACACCAGAGAGCAAAACCATACCCGAGATAGCGCTCGCCATTGCGAAAAGAATGCTCAGGAGACGCAGCATGGGAGGACGCCTCGCGAACACAGGATACATCTTCCCGGCAAAAGATCATTAAATCTATGTTGCGGGGCCCGGCTCCCGTAGCCGCCAACCCCATTTGCGGGAAATCAAGGCTGGATCCCGGCGCGTAGCAATTTGCCCAATGTTGCGGCTGCGCAACGCAGGTCTTCCTCCCCGGTCAGGCAATCGGGACAAAGACGGAGCCACTGCCCCCGCGCATCGCAGAGGATGCCCTCACACTGCAACCTGGCCGGAAGCTCCATCGCGTTTGCCAGGCGGATGGCAAGAAATGCTCCGTGATGCTCGTCGCCGCCCTTCACCGTGTTGACGCCGACATCGGCGAGATATCCACGCAGGGCGTTGAGTTGCCTGAGGCTATACGCGCGCAGTCTCTGCACCCCCATCGCCAGCGTGAATTCCAAAACCGCTGCGGGCCTGGTACCAGGTGAGTACCGGCGGAGTGGATTCGAGGAAGCCATCGCCCCCATGGTTGAGCACCGGCAACTCCGGCCGGTCATGGCCAAAGGGATTGGCATTGGCAAACCAGCCAATGTCGAGCGGGCGCAAGCCGTCCTCAAGCACCGCATGCGATATGTATAGAAAGCACGCTCCCGGGCCACCTCGAAGATATTTGTAGCTTCCTCCGATCACAAAGTCGGCCCCCAGTCGAACCACGTCCATAGGGACCACACCCACCGCATGGTAGGAGTCCACAAGCAGCCTGGTTCCCCGCTGATGACAAGCGTTGGCAAGCGTGTCCAGGTCTCTGACGATTTGACCGGTCATGAACATGACTTGAGAGATCACAACCAGTTCCGCTCCATTGCCATCGTTTACCGCATGCATCACCGGTTCTATGGTGAAGTTCCCGTCCGCGTCGGACTCAATCCATCGCAGCTCTATGCGATCGAGCGCGGCGTATTGCTTCAATATGACGTCGATCGAGTCGAACTCTCCGCGCGTGCTGATCACCCGCGGCTTTCCCGGCAGTGCGTTCAACACCGTCCGCAGACCTTGTCCGGCTGAAGTCTTGGGAACCACGCAGCCGGCGCGCGGAGCGCCGATGAGCTTTGCAATTCGGGTGCGAAAAGCCTGCCGCTCCTCAAGCCACGCATCCCATGCATCGCCAAGCTTGCTATACCAGGCTGCGGTCGCTTCGGCAACGTCATCGGCCATCGCATCCAGGGGCCGGCCCAGGGAGTGATTCGCCAGATAAATGGAGTCGCTCGCCAAGACCCGGGAAAAGAGCGGAGCAATATATTGCTGAATCGCGTCCTGTTGTAACGACCCGCCGCCCAATCCCGACATAGCGTGCTGAAGCTTTGCATTCATCTCTGCAATAACCCGGTTCGCGCTGCAAGTAACTCAGGGAAGAAGGTTAGTTCGAGAGCTTGCTTCAGAAAGCCCACCCCGGATGAGCCCCCCGTTCCGGGCCGGAAACCAATGATTCTTTCTACCGTTTTCATGTGACGAAAGCGCCAAAGTTGAAAATACTCTTCGACGTCCACCAGCTTTTCGCACATTTCATAGGTATCCCAATCTTCGCGCGGATGTTCGTAAATCTCGCGAATCACCTGCACCACTCCTTCGTTCTTACGATAAGGCTCGCTCCAGTCGCGTTCCGTGCATTCCCGCGGAATGGAAAACCCTCGCCTCGCCAGGTGCAGCAGAAACTCGTCATACAGGCTGGGCGCTTCGAGGGCGGCGTTCAGCGTGTCGTGTATGACGGGGTCATGGTCGAAGACGCGAATCGCATCCCGGTTCTTGTTTCCCAGCAGGAATTCGAGCTTCCGGTACTGGAAGGACTGAAAGCCGGAGGCGTTTCCGAGCACGCCGCGGAACTCCAGATATTCGGATGGAGTGAGAGTTTCGAGCACCGCCCATTGGTCGAACAGCTGCATCTGAATGAGCTTCGCCCGGGACAGAATCTTGAAGCAAGGATCGAGCTCGTCCTTCTGCACGAAGCGGATGGCAGCGGTCAGCTCATGGATGAGCTGCTTGAGCCATAGTTCGGCAACCTGGTGCTGGATGATGAAGAGCATCTCATCGTGATGAGGGGGTGACGACAAGGGGCGCTGTTGAGCCAGCAATTCTGCCAGGCATAGATATCCGGAGTAGTTCATCCGGCCTGCGAAATCCGTCACAATCCCCGGTTCCAGCGGTCTTTGGTTGTTCTGCATAAGGGTCCACTGTACGACCGCTCACTCAACTGGGCAACAACGCGCCCAGCTGCGCCGTTGGTTTTTATTGCACCGGTTTGGGCGGGTAGTGCGAATCGGCACAGCGTATGGAGCTAAGATCGCTTATGGAGGTCCATCCATGCCGACGCCTTTTGAGAACGCTCAGTTGAATCTTAAGCTGTTCGATCTTCGCCGAGAGCCTGCTTTACGAGAGGCGCGAGATTGGTTTATTCGCGAATTCAACCCGGGTAGCTTTGCCGAACTGGTCACTTTGGCTAGCGGTAAGCGCAATACCTCGTTTCGTATGGTCCTGAGCTACTGGAACATGGCCACTTCTTTAGTGGCGACAGGCGCGGTCGACGCAGATGCTTTCCGTGCCGCACACGATGAGATTTTCGCGACGTTTAGCAAAATCTATCTCTACCTCGCCGAGTTACGTGCTGCCAGCGGCGAGCCGGAGTTCTGCAAAGACATGGAGGCCGTGGTGCTCGCCGCGCCCCACGCGGAGATGATTCTAGAGCGGCGAAGGAACGCGATAAGGGCGGCGGCGATGCGCGCGGCGGAGGCGGCACAACAGGCTTCCCGAGTGGACCGTTGTTGAGCAAGGCGATTTATTCTTTTGGTTTCCAGCAATGGGCAAACTCTTTTCGGGTATGGCTGGTTCCCATAACATTGAAAGTTCGGGTCTGTTTCGAGTAGATGACCTGTTGAATTCCGCCGTGAATCGAATTTGAGTTGTTGTAGTGGCCGATGCCTGTCCCTGTGTATTCCCGGCTCATCCTGATGTAGCTATGCCATTCAGGGTTCCCTGTTGCCTGAAAGGCCGACGCTTCGAGTAATCCGTCTTTGGGTTGCCACGTGATGTCTACTATCCCGCCAGTCGGCTCATGGGTTCCGTCATCCCGGATGCGGTAAGTGAGATACCGGCCGGCCAGAGAACGATATTCTTTTGTGAGCGCCCTCAGTTCAGACCACTTGCGCAACCTGGCGCCAATCTGCCAATCACCGATGACTCCCAGAATTGCGCCCAATACGGACCCGATTGCAAGATTCGGCCAATTGATTGTCATTTCCCATTCCTACGAAGCCGTGACGAAGCTCCTCGTGGAAATGTACGCTTGATCCCCCCGGCTGGTTCCATCTATTCTCACTCGCACCGCAAAGCCACGACCGGACTCACGCTCGTGGCGGTTCTGGCCGGGATAAGAGCGGCGACGATTGCGACCAGCACCAGCAGGAGCGTTACCAATCCGAATGTAACCGGATCGTGGGGGCCTACGCTGTACAGCAGGCTCGAGAGCACGCGAGTTGCGACCAATGCAGCAACCAGGCCAAAGGCAATTCCCGATACAATCAAGCGCAAACTTCTCCCCATCACCAGCCGTAAGATATCGCCCTTGTCTGCCCCCAGCGCCATCCGCACACCTATCTCTTGCGTCCGCTGCGCAACCAGGTAAGCGATTACCCCATAGAGCCCGATCATGGCCAGCACCAAGCCGGCCGCGGCGAAGAAGCTCACCAGGGTCGTCTGGAATCTTGGCTGATCAGCCAGCTTGGCAACTCGCTGGCGAAGGGTCGCAATATCCACCGGAAGCGTCGGGTCAAGCGCAGCTACCTGGGAGCGAATCCAGCGAGACATCTCTTCTGGCGGGAGAGCACTTCGCACCACCACCACCGAAGTCCTGCCCCACGTACCGCCTCGATCCCAGTCCTCGGGGCGATTCCGCCTCAGCCCGTAGTATTCAGGTTTCTCCTCGGCGGTAAGCCCGCCATTTTTTACATTCGCCGCAACCCCTACAACCGTGTACCAGATATCGTCCGCATGCGAACCAAAGCGGATGCGCTGGCCCACAGCATTCTCACCAGGGAAAAGGCGTGAGGCCAGTAATTTACTGACGACAATTAAATGTTCACTTGAGGTAAGCTCTTGGTCGCTGAAGCCTTTCCCCTGCACTATGGGAATGTCGAGAGCACGGAAGTAGTTCGGCGAGATAAGACGATAGGTCACAACAGCGCCGGTTTCACTGTGGGAGGGCGCCCTGCCCAAAACCTCGATCAGGTCGTATCGCGTGACATCGTGCTCAGACGCCGGGGGCAATGAGTCGGTGATCGCCACCAGGCTGACTCCAGGACCGAACTGAAGGCGCCGTTGCAATTCCTGAAAGAACGTCATCTGGCTTTGTGGCGTGGGGTAGTTGTGTTCTCCGAGGCTGACGCTGACCGTCAACGTGTTGTCGTCGCGCATCCCGAGGTGTTGGTTCTCAAGATTCCGGAAACTGCGTACCAGGAGCATCGCCCCGGCTAGTAAGACCATACTTGCCGCGATCTGCGCAATCACCAGCGACTGACGTAGCGTTGCATGGGAGACGAGGGTGGAGAAACGTCCGTTCAATGCCTCTCTGTTTGGCCTTTGCAAGGCCGGCGCGAGGCCAAATAATCCGCCACATAGAATCCCAAGCAAGACCGCGAAACCGACGATCCGCAAGTCAAGCCCAGTCTGCGCCAGGTATGGAATGGTTGGAGGGGCCATGGCAATGAAAAGCCGCAGCAGTGCTTCTGCAAGGGCACAGCCGGCGGCCGCTCCGGCCACTGACAACAGAAGCGCTTCGGTCAACGCCTGGCGCACCAGCCGGGCTCGGCTTGCCCCCAGCGCAGAGCGGACCGCAAGCTCTCGCCCCCGGGTCGCGCCCCGCGCCATCAATAGGCTCGCCACGTTGGCACAGGCGATCAGCAGCACGGCAAAGACCGCGCCCAGCAGAATCCACGCTGTCAGACGCGCATTCTGCATCTGCCGATCACGAAGGGAGCGAACCTTAAGATGGACGTCATAACGCAGTTCTGAAGGAATCGACTTCAGATCGTATTGAAAGAGAGGCTGGAGCTCGGCTAGCGCCTGCTGCACGGTGACTCCGGGCTTGAGCCTGGCAAAGGCTCTTCTGGGGCTCCCATATCCGCCATTGGCCGATCGATCGGCCGCCTCATTGACAGCCATTGGAAACAGCACATCGACAGCCTGTAGCCGCGGCATCTCAAAATCCCGGGGAAGAACGCCGATCACGCGGACTGGACTGCCGTCGATCTCAATCGTCTTATTCAAGATGCCCGGATCACGACTGTAGTGATTCAGCCATAGGCCATAGGTGATTAGGGCTACAGCGGGGCCGCCGGGGCGGGCCTCTTCGGGAAGGAAGTTCCGGCCGAGGATCGGCGACACGCCCAGGACGGAAAGGAAATTACCCTCCACTGACTCACAGCTTAGCTGCGCAGGCTTTCCTTCCGTCAGGTCGCACTGATGCGCTCCGGTCTGCTCTGAGGTCATGGCCTCGAAGGGCTTTTGATGATCGCGCCAGTCGTAGTAGAAGTTGCCCATGAGGAACTCCTGGGTTTCGACCGAATGGACCATACCGAGCGAGACCAGACGGTCCGCATGGGCGTAGGGAAGGCTGCGAAAGAGGATGCGATCAACAATGCTGAACACCGCAGTCGTCGCCCCAATGCCCAGCATCAGTGTTACCAGAATAGTGAGGGTAAAGACCGGGTTGCGGGCAAAGCCGCGGAGGGCGTAGCGGATATCCTGAAAAACGGTTTCGATGTAGAAGCTGGGCCGCTCTTGGTGAGATTCTTCCCTGGTTCTCTCCACTCCCCCGAATGCGATGGCCGCTTGTCGACGCGCCTCCTGCGGCGTCATTCCCGCGGCGACGTTCGTTTTGGCCTGCTGTTCTAGGTGAAATTGCAACTCCTCGTCTATCTCATGACGAGGCTTGGGAGCTAGCAGGAAACGGAGGCGCGTCAGCCATTGCTTCAGCATCGAGAATCCCTCCTACTTGAGCACCAAGGCGATTGCGGTGGAGAGGCGTCCCCAGTTTTCGAGTTCGGCTTCGAGCTGTTTTTGGCCGGTGCGCGTCAGGGAATAGTACTTGGCCTTGCGGTTGTTTTCCGAGGCTCCCCAGTCGGCGCGAATCCAGCCCTTGTACTCCAGCCGATGAAGCGCGGGATAGAGGGACCCCTGGCCGACCTGCAACGCGTCCTTCGAAACCTGTTGAATGCGCTGCGCGATGCCCCATCCATGCATGGACTCAAGGGCCAAGGTCTTCAAGATGAGCAGATCGAGCGTCCCCTGAAGCAGATCGGTAGTTGGCGGCAACGTTTCCCCCGGCACTCAACAAGAGAATGAAGCCATCTCCTGTCGAGTGTCAAGGGGGAAGGTGCAAATCATGCTTGCTGATGTCGAGATGCCGCGGCTAACCGATGCGTGCGGACGATTGCTCCAGCGATAACGATCGCCAGGGAATCAGAGAAGTACCAGATCAGCCTCGACAGAGGCATAGCATAGCCAAACCGCATCACCACTACCGGAATAGAAACGACAATCATCGCGCCGAAGATAAGACCCAGGGCCATCGTGGCCACCATTTCCCTTCCCCTGGCTACGAAAGCAACGACGAAACCAACGAACAAGAATGTGATGAGGTGTCCGATGTCAATACCCGTGGAAGCGAAGAACATATACATGCTGAAGTGATGTTCGTAAACATGGTACTTCTCAAGCACTGCAAATATCGGTGGCTCGACCAATCGAGCGACAGCCTTGCGCAGGAAGAATCCCCCGGCAACGGCCGCCGTTGTCAACCACGGAGCGGTCCGGAAGCCGAGAACGACAAGCTGGAAGATGGTTTTCAACGTTTGTCGCCAATACCACCTTCGGGCAAAAGAGACTCCCGATCTTGACGCGAGAAGGGAAAATTCTTCAAGCAAGTCGCCCAGGATGGATTCTGCTTCATCCTCAAGTCCGAAAAGAGTGACGAGCCACACCGCCAAACGTGGCGGCTGAACTAAATGTGGTTGCGACGTCATGGGTAGCTCCTGATGAAGCCCAGGCCTTCTGTCATGCTCTCGATTGCCCGGTGGGTGCGGCTCACGGCGGCGATTCCCTTTGCTGTGACGCGGAAGAAGCGCTTCGCACGGCCGCCACGCTCCGGTGTAGGGTCGCCGCGGTGGGACTTGACGTACCCCTTGGCCTCCAGGCGATCAAGGGTGGCATAGACAGCGCCTATGGACACCTCACGGTGGGTGCGCAGTTCAATCTCTTGCCGCACGGTGACTCCATAGGCCTGATCAGCCAGACGAAGAAGTGCCAGGACAATGATGTGCTCAAATTCGCCGAGGTAATCGCGATCAGCCATTTCTTATACAATATAGATTAAATCGCTAGATTCTGGTTGATCTATCTGCAATCAGCTACCAATGCGTGTCAAATTGTGCCAGCCCCGGATTACCTCGCCGCAGCAAGCATCCGTCCGGGGGAGCGGGCTTTCAAACCCGCGAGAACACATTTATCTTGCACTGACCGGCTTTAGCGTCTTCGTTTCCCTGGTTCCCTCACGAAGGCCGGGTGCCCCATATCTCGCTCGTTTTTCGCGAGATATGGGATACCACGAGGTTGACCGCTAAGTGCGTCGGATGAATCGAGAGTCAGAGGGAGAGAGCATTGGCCCACCCGGCCTTCGTGAGCGAACCAGAGGCAGGCCCCTGCCCGGAGCGTGAACTTATTCGCCCCGACCGAGGCGCCTGGCCATGGTAGCCAGCAGCTTCGGGCGCACGTTGGGCCGTGTCCATGGGCACACGGCAATGCAGATCCCGCATGAGGCCGATTCCGCGAAGTACGGGATGCACTTGTCGAAGTCCACGTACCAGCGCTCCACTCCTCGCACCATCTGCTTGTGTTCGCTAATTGCACCCGGAGGACACGCATGGGTGCAGACCTGGCAGGTAGCGCAGAATTCATCTCCACCGAAGCGATCCGGTGCGGTCGCGACCAGCGGCATGTCAGTGGTGACGCCAGCAAGACGCACACCCGAGCCAAAGCGCCGACTGATCAATGATCCATGTTTGCCCAGTTCCCCCAAGCCGGAAGCGATGGCTGGCGGAATCAGGAGCAGCGCATCTGCCGAAGGCCCTGGATATGCGCCGGCGTTGTACCCCTGGGAGCGGATCCAATTGGCAAGAGCATAGGAAGCTCGCGTGCCGCGCGCGTACTGATTACCGATATCGGTGACCCCGACACCGTTGCTCTCGTCCGAAGGAACCTCCTTGAGCCGCTCATAGTTGTGAGCGAGCGCCAGCACAATCACCCACGGCTCGTCGATCGAGTACCCCTCGAAGACGTAGAGCGGATCCATCGGCGCGATCCCTATGGCATCCGCCTCGTGGGAGAGAGCGAAAGCCGTTGCCTCGCGAGCGAGCTGATCTGGCGCAGCTTCATTGCGCACCTCCGCTACGGGAATGAGCTCTGGATGGTTGTAGGCTGCCATAAACGCCGGCGCCGAACCTGGACATTTCCGCGAGCTCTGCCGCGCGACTATCTGCAATTCCCCGTAGGGATGTTGATCGGGCGGATGCCAAAAGAACGGCGATGGCCTGCGCTGCGTCGTTTCGCCGAGGCCGTTGATCGGGTTGCCCGATACCTTGAGCAGCGCAAGCGTCTCTGTCTTGGGGCGGTACTGCTCCCGCTTGGGACGCCGCGGATTGGGCTCATCTGCCACAGGCTCGCCTCTTACCGCGTGACCGCCGCGGTTGCCGACTCCGTCACCGCCGAATATCCGTGGGCCACGATCTCAGCCGCGCGGGTGCGGTAAATCTCCAATGGTTGCGGAGCCCAGGTTCCCAGACCATCCACATACCGGTTGCACATGCAGAAGACAGCAGCAATCAGCACCGTATCGTGGATCTCACGATCCGTCGCGCCCTGCGCCCGGGCCGCAGCGATGTCCTCCTCGGTTACGTGCTTGCCGCCTTGCTGTACTTTGCCGGCGATGTTCAGCAGCGCCTTCATCTCGAGTGAAATGCCGGCGTTGATCCAATCCGTCTTCACGGTCTGCACCAGTTGCTCATCGTGTCCCAGCTGGGCGGCGGCCACAGCCCCATGAATAGTTTGACAAAAGAAACAGTCATTGCGCCATGAAACATGCGTGGCAATTAGCTCGCGCTCGCCGCGGGTGAGAGTGCTTTCCCCTCTGAGCAGCACGTTCACCAACTCATTCAGCGGGGCCGCTGTCTCTGGCCGGAACGTCATCAGTCCGACGATGCCGGGAAACTCCCGGCCTAGCTCCGGCGCATCCGGCAAATTGATATAGGCCATGGGTACTATCTCCACCTCAAGTGAACTGTACAGGCGTCAACCGGGACGGTCTGCATGGATAACCCTAAGCGCCTTCTCCTCGGCTGCACATCCACCGAAAGGTTGGCTGCAGGTTCCATCTTTGGATGCTTGTGGGTCTCTGGACGTTCAAGCAAGATGCGTCTGCGTACCCAATGCACAACATGCAAGTTCCTTCTGAGAGAAGCTGGCGTTATCCCGGTTGGCGAGTGGTCGCCGTTTGCCACCTCGGCGTTCTGACTGGTTTTGCCACCGTCTTTATCTACAGCTTCAGCTTGATGGTGAAGCCGCTCCAGCATGAGTTCGGCTGGAATCGCGAGCAGGTTTCGCGAGCCTTCAGCCTGGCCGCCCTCTCTGTCGCCGTCTGTTCACCCTTCATGGGCAGGCTCTTTGACCGCTACGAGCCGCGGAAGATCATCGCTTGTTTCATGGCGGCGCTGGGCATCGGGCTCGCGTCGCTCGCTTGGCTTACACCCCACCTCGCTCAGCTTTATGCCACGGCAATCTTCGTCGGAATCGCAGGCGCCGGGACCTACCAGCTGGGATACGCGCGGGTGGTAGCCAGCTGGTTTGAGCGCCGACTAGGCGGAGCCCTGTCAATCCTGGTGGCAGGCTCGGGCGTTGGCTCGCTACTTCTTCCTCCCTTGGTGCAATACCTGATCGTGCGTTATGGATGGCGACACACGTATCAGCTGTTGGCCCTATTGCCGTTGCTCATCGGGGCGCCGCTTACGCTCCTGTATGCGCGCACTTTGCATCCGGATCGTCCGCAGCCACCCCGGTACCCGGCAGCACCTGCTCACACCGAGGGCGCAACCTGGCGCGAAGCCATCAGCAGGCGAAGCTTCTGGCTTTTGGCACTGGGTATCTGCTTCATATCCCTATGTGGAAACGGCGCACTCGCCCACCTCTCGCCCATGCTGAGCGACCGTGGGCTAAGACTCAGCGAGGCGGCCCTGGTCGTCTCCATCCTCGGGGGATCGAGTCTGGCTGGCCGTCTGGTTTTAGGTTGGCTACTCGACTATTTCGCGGGATCGTACATAGCCACCTTCTCCCTCCTCTCCGCTGGATGCGGAATCTTCCTGCTCGCGCACGCCTCCACGTTCCGTTCGGCCGCTCTTGCCGCCCTGATTGCCGGCCTGGGTATGGGTTGCGAGCTGGACCTGGTTCCCTACATGCTCAAGCGCTACTTCGGCCTGCGCTCGCTCTCCACCTTGTATGGCCTGATCTACAGTGTCTTCGCGGTTGCGGGAGCCATTGGGCCTTTGCTGCTGGGCCACATGTACGACATCTCCGGATCCTACACAGCGATCCTTTCCATTCTTGCGGCTGCAACCATGGCTGTGTCCTTCGCCATGTTGGCACTCCCCGCCTACAGCCGCATCGACCCAACCAGCGGCGCCACTAAGCTCCCAGGCCTGGTCGCATCCGAGCCAGAGCCTGCGATATCGCCTGCATGGAAATAGGCCTCGCATAGCTATGACAAACAGCCATTGCCCGGTTCAGAACCAAAAAAAGCTAGAAGAGTAAATTTGAAAGCCGGTTATGACAAACATGCACGCCAGTAAACGCTCTGTGATTCTACTCATAGGCCTGGTCGCCTTCGTGCTGCTCTCAGGCACGCCGATGATCCAGGCACAACAGCTAGCGAGATTAAGTGTGACAGTCACTGATCCTTCCAACCGAGTCGTTCCAGGGGCGCAGGTAACGCTCACCAGTGCGCAGACCAGTGTTATTCGTACCCAGGCCGGGGATCGCGCAGGCCTGGCTGTCTTGAGCGCGCTGACCCCGGGCGAATACCGCCTGACCGTCAAGGCGGAAGGTTTCGACGAATATCAACAGCCGCTCACCCTGACCGTGGGCCAGGTCGCGTCGGTGGACGTCCAACTCGGCATCGCTGCGGTGAAGCAGAGCGTGTCGGTATCTGAGTCAGCGGCAACGGCCGTGGACACCGAAAAGGTGGAGTCGAGCCAGGTCATTCCGCCCACCCAGATTGCCGACCTTCCCATTGCCGGCCGCGACTTCATCGATTTCGTCTTGCTGACTCCAACCGCCAACGTTGGCCGCAGTACAGCCACGGCGGCCCAGTCACCTTTTCTCGAAACGGTGCTCCAGCTCAGCTTTGGTGGGCTGCGCGAGACGCATAGCTCGTTCTTTGGGCTCGACGGCACGGACTACTCGGTCAGTCTCTCCGGCGTGCAGCGGGCCAGCCCCTCGCTCGACTGGGTACAGGAGTTTCGTGTGGTCGACGGCCCTTACGCGGCCGACAACGGACGCAACCTCGGTTCGGTAGTGAGCACGATCACCAAGTCGGGTAGCAATGACATTCACGGCTCCGCATATGAATACCTCCGCAACAACGCTGTGGATGCGGACAATTCCCTCTCCGCTCCCGGTTTCAATACCCTGCGTGTCAACCAATTTGGAGGCAACCTCGGCGGCCCCATCCGTCACGCCAAGACCTTCTACTTCACGGGCTATGAAGGCCAGCGCCGCGCCTCCTCCCCGACTTATTCCACCTTTATCCTGGGCTGTATCGACACCCCTAACTGCATGGGTCCAGGCACTCCCAGCATCAACCAGGTAAAGGAGCAGTTCGGCCTTCAGCCGGAGGTGCTGGGATCGCTGCTCCAGATCGATAACTACGACAAGGCCATGGGCAAGATCACGCAGGTATTCAATGAGCGGAACATCCTCAACGCCGGCTATCTCTTTAGCAACGACCGCAAAGTGAATGCTCCCACCGCAGCGCCAGGCCAGGGGCTTCCCTCCACCTACCGCGACAATCCTGTGCGCGATCAAACCATCTATGGAAATTTCCTCCATCTCCTGAGTCCCCGCTGGACCTCAGAGAGCGTCCTCGCCTATGGCGATCGCGTCTTTCACCTCACTCCCAAAGGGGCGGGATATGAACCGACGCTCGACGTCTCGGACACGCTGGTCAGCGGCGGGTTTACCGGCAGTGTTTCCTATTACAAGGAGCCTCAGTTCGAATCCCAGGAAAACCTCACTTACGTCCGGGGAGCGCACTCGATCAAGTTCGGCGGCGGCTTCGAACCTGTATGGATCGCGGCGGACACTACATTCTTCAGTCCCGGCGCGGCCATCTTCACACCGCAGAGCTTCTTCGGAGCGGGCGAGTTTGCCGGGCCCCCCTTCGGTCCGGGGACGCCGGTCCAATTTCTCTTTCTTCAGCCAAGCTCCTACTTCGGGCAGCAGATCCCCACGCGCCCGCTGCCTTTTGCCGGATCCCTATACGCTGGAAGTGCTGCCCCGGCGTTTACCAATGCAACCAGTTTGAAGTTCTGGCACCGCCTGGTGAATCTCTACGCACAGGATCAGTGGAAGGTGTCGCCCAATCTTTCCCTCACCGCCGGTCTTCGTTACGACTTCGATATCTTTCCCTCGGCTGCCGACGTGCGCGTGACAGGCAAGCTTAACCCTACTAACTACGGCAATGTTCAGCCCCGGTTGGGTCTGGCCTATGCGTTCCACGACAACAAAGAGGTCGTCCGCGCCGGTTTTGGTCTCTTCACCGGCCCATGGGACTACAGCGACCTGATGGTGGGCTGGCAAGGTGCGTCCGCCTTCACCCAGATGAACAATCCGCTGGTCCCCGACTTTGCCAATGGAGGCAGCGGCGTGGTCGGTCTCGGCGTATCCGGCGTGGTTGGCGTTTCCGGGCCGTTCCTGGCCTCGCAGGCCTTCCGCAACTTTACTTCGGGCGGCGTCTACCCTTCTCCGGCGAGCTTGCAGCAGTTTCCGCTCGGCTATATCCAGCGTAAGTTTCCCAACCCATTTGCCGAGCAAGCCAGCCTGGAGCTTGAGAGCTCGCTAGGCAGGGGTTGGATCCTGACCACCGGCTACCAATACGTACACGGCATGAAGATGCCGGTCTACCTGAGCGTCAACGGCCTGCCCGACGGAACTCTTCCTGATGGGCGCCAGGCATTCACGCCCGCCGATCCGCGTTTCGGGTTCGCTCTCATTGCTACCCCCTCCGGGTTTTCCATCTACAACGGTGGAATTGTGAGCCTGCGCAAGAATTTCGCCAGCCATTACAGCGTGTTGGCGAACTACACCTACTCCAAGTCCATCGATATCGCAACCGACGTGCAGCTGACCGACACGCCGCAAGACTATCTCGATCCCAATGCCGATCGCGCCGTCGGGGACAACGACATCCGTCACCGGTTTGTGCTCGCACTTCTTGGCGAAAGCCCGCAGCACTGGCCGGTCTACCTTCGCAACTTCAAACTGTCGATGCTCAACACGCTGCAAAGTCCTCGATACTTCTCGATCCTCGCGGGCTTCGATGTGAACGGCGACGGCTTTCCCTTTTCCGATCGCACCGGAGCCGTTGGCCGCAATTCCTATCGTGGCGCTCCCTACTACGACACGGACATGCGTCTGCAGCGCGTCTTTTCGCTAGGCGAGCGACTCAAGGCTGTGGCCAGCATGGAAGCCTTCAACCTGCTCAACCACGTGAACGTGCAAAACATAGATCAGGTCTATGGCGCCGCGGACTTCCTTGGCCCGGTACCGCGCCAGTTCGGCGACGGCATTGGCAGTCCGGCCAACCCCACCTTCGGGACCGCGAATTACGTCAGCCCGGCCCGGCAACTGCAGGCTTCGTTGCGTTTCAGCTTCTAAGAAGGGACATCTCCACGGCGCGTATCTCGATTGATTTCCTGTCTGCGCCCGGAGGCAATCCGGCTCAGGTCACGTCAGGAAGAGCGTGCACGCCGGGCTGCCAACCGATGTGTACTTTCCGGTGAAGGTCAACTGCCCCGTCTTCCGGTCGATCCGGAAGGACGCGATGCTATCGCTGCGCTGGTTGCACGCAAACAGAAAGGATCCCCCAGGATCGATTTGTATGTGCCTCGGATAGTCGCCCATGGTCGAGATTTCGCCCACGTAATGCAGCCGCCCTTCGCCATTAAGAAAGAAGATGGCGATCGTATCGTGGAGCCGATTGGCAGCATATAGAAAATGTCCATCGGGCGAGAGCACGATCTCTGAGGTGAAGTTTGTTCCCTTAAAGCCCGGCGGCAGGGTTGTAATGGTCTGCTGGGGGCGAAGCGCTCCGGTCGCCGGATCAAAGTGAAAGAACACCACCGTAGACGCCTCCTCCTGAAGCGAATACATCCAGCGTCCATTGCGGTGGAAGGTGAAGTGACGTGGCCCATCCCCCGGAGGCACGGAAACAAAGGGAGCGCCTGCAACCGGAGACAGTTTGCCGGCGACGGGATCGAAGGCATAGACATAGATCCGATCTTGTCCCAGGTCGGTTTGCAGCACGAAGCGGTTGGAAGGGTCAGCGTGGATCATGTGGGCATGCGGCTTGTCATGGCCGCTGAAGGCAAAACTGCCTGGAGGACCACTCGATGGGATCTTCGGTCCAACCGAGCCTGTATCCTGGTGGACGTACGTAGCAGGACCAAGCGCTCCAGTTGGCTGTATGGGTAGCACGGCTATCGTCCCGCCGGCGTAATTAGCAACAAACACATATTTGCCCGACCCGTCGACGCTCAGGTGAGCTGGGCCCGCTCCTTCTGAGCTGACTACATTCAATAGTTGAAGATTTCCATCTGAACGATTCACAGCATAGGCACTTACGGCCCCGCTCTTACCTGCGAACTCTGCCACCTCATTCGCGGCATAAAGGTATCGTCCGGATGGATCGAAGGAAAGCCAGGAAGCGTTGTGGCCTTCGGCGGCCAACTTGATAAGGCTCAGCTCTCCGTTAGCAGGGTTCATCTCGAAGAGGTAGATTCCCTTCCCGTTGCCTCCCCCGCCGTCAACCGCCGTGCTATAGGTCCCCACATACACCAACATTTTTCGATTCGCACCCTCCATTGCAGACCCGCGGACCGGTCTGAGCGCCGAAAGAACGACGAAGGCAGCCGATCCCTGCAGTAGTTCGCGGCGAGACATGCTGCCGCCAGTCTTATCTGTTGATTCGATATTTTGTGGACCCACCTGATCGATCTCTCCTCTTCTATTTAGAGCCGCACTATCAACTGTACTTTAGCCAGCGCAACATTTCCGGCAGCGTCGGCCGCTTGCCATACATCAGGATGCCGACGCGATAGATCCGCGTAGCCACCCACACCATCCCGTAGATGGACAACAACATCAGCACCAGGGAGAGAGCGAGCTGCCACGCCGGCACTGCCATCGCAGCCATGCGCAAACACATCACAATGGGCGTGCACGGAGGAAACAGCGACAACAACACCACCGGCCACGCGCCAGGGTTGCTCAGAATGTAGACAATGAGCGCCAGCCCGATTATCTGCGGCAACACGATAACCATGCTGAACTGCTGTACCTCCGACTCCTGGCTGACAGTGGCGCCGAGACCTGCGCTCAGCGCGCTATAGAAGAAAAATCCCAGGATGAAATAGAGCGCGAAGAAGATGAGTTGTAGAGGGGTCACTCCATAGGCTGCCAGGCCACCGAGGCCGAGCGTTATCCAAATGGATGAGGCGCTCAGCGCCAAAAGGAAAGCAATCCAGATCGCCATTTGGGTCAGCCCGACAGCGCCAACCCCTATCAGCTTGCCCAACATCAGTGACTCCGGCTTGGCCGAAGCCAGCATCACTTCAAATACCCGCGAAGTCTTTTCCGCCACCACCGAGTGAGCCACATTCACGCCATAGAACACCACCGCGAAATACAGCATAAAGGCCATGACATACGCGCCCCAGAAGCTCTTGCTCGCGTCTGCCGCCACAGCGGTGCCGTTCTTCACCTGCTGCGTCTTCAGGTCTACGTCTTTAAGCAACGCCTGGATCTCTTCACTGGTCGCGCCGCGCTTCACCAGTTCTTCCCGGACTAACGCATGGCCGATCGCATCCTGCATCCTGTCCCTGCCCACAAAATCTGCCGATCCGCGGGAAGTGTATGTAGCCTCAAGGCGCGTTGTTCCTGGCCGTAGATTGAGCCACAAGTAGCCATCAATCGTCTTGCTCTCCACCTCCGCGTTCAGGGCCGCCAGGTCATCCTCCGTGAGCGGAGCCTTCACATCTACCGTCAGCCGTGAGGACCGGTTTCTTCTAACCGCGCCCGTGGTATCTTCAGCCGCCATCAACTCCGCCCGCACACTCTCCGCCAACAGCGGATCGTTCGAGGCCACGACAAGATTCCTCGCGCCCCCGCTCAGTTTGCCGGAAAGGGCGCCCACGCCGAAAATCAGCGCAAAGAACAGCGGAATGAGCACCGTGCTGATGCGGAAGGCTTTGCTGCGGATCCGCTCCAGATACTCGCGCCGCGCGACCAGCAATGCCTCACGCATCCACTTTCTCTCCTACCGTGCGTATGAAAATCTCTTCCAGCGACGGTTCTACCAGCTCAAAGTGGTAGATCTGCGCGTGCTGTTGGGCCGCGCGTAGCAAGGCCTGGGCGTCGCCATGTTCCTTCAGGCTGATCTCCACATGCCCGGGATACTTCCTGTATTCGGCAATCGCCTCGTGGCTGAGAAACCCATCGTCCCCTGCGAAATCGATGATCACCCGGTTGCGTTCGTAGCGGGATTTCACCTCCCGCATCCCACCGGAAAGCACTGCCTCTCCCCGATGGATGAGGCAAATCTCGTCGCACAGCTTCTCCACCTGGTCCATGCGATGGGTCGAGAACAGAATGGCCCGCCCTTCCTTTTTCAGATCCAGCAGCGTGTCCTGCAGCAGCGTCGCGTTGACTGGATCAAGCCCGGAGAAGGGCTCGTCCATGATGATCAGTTCAGGCTCATGCAACAGCGACACAATAAACTGGATCTTCTGTTGCATTCCTTTGGAAAGCTCTTCTGTCTTGTTCTGTGCCGCATCGGCTATCTGCAGCCGTTCGCACCATGCTTGCGCACGCTTCGCGGCTAGCTCCGCGCTCAACCCATGCAGCTGGCCCATGAAGATGAGCTGGTCCATCACCTTCATCTTTCGGTAGAGTCCGCGCTCTTCCGGAAGGTAACCAACTCTCTTTAGGCTCTCGCGCGCAAATGCCCGGCCGAACAGATTTACTGTACCGGAATCCGGCACAGTTATGCCCACCATCATGCGAATGGTCGATGTCTTCCCCGCCCCGTTTGGCCCCAGCAGGCCAAACATGGTTCCCGGCTCGATGCGCAGATTCAGGTCGCGTACGGCCACTTTCTGTTCGTAGGCTTTCGACACATCGTCGAGCTCCACCAGGGGCGCCATGACCAATCCTCTCGCGAGGAGTGTAACAAAGCCTGCTACTCGGCTCCGCCTTCGGCCGCCTGCGTCTTGCCCTGCAGGTAGCGTTCCAACCAAGCTGCCGATCGGGTTAGCTCATCTGTCTGATGCTCCCGCTTGAGGAAGCCGTGCCCTTCTTCCGGATAGTACACAGCCTCGACGGTGCGGCCCTCCGCCTTCAGGATCGCTACCACTTGTTCGGCCTCTTCCTTGGGCACGCGGATGTCCCGCTCACCCTGCAGCACAAGCAGTGGCGCCTTCTCGTTGCGGATATACTTGAGCGGGGAGCTGGCCTCGTACACGGCACGGTCTTTCTCCGGATCACCCAGCAGCGTCTTCTCATATTCCTGGAGAGAAGGGTCTTCATGCTGCAGCATGGTGTACCAGTTCAAAATCCCGTACTCGTCCACCGCAGCCGACCACACCTCAGGCGTCTTCCCGATAGCCATCAGGGTCATGAAGCCGCCATACGATCCTCCCCAGATCCCGATCCTTTTGGGATCCACAAACCCCGTCGCCTTCAGAAAGTCCACACCGGCGATCTCGTCCTTTAGATCTCCACCGCCCAGGTCTTTGAAGTTGGCGTTCTGAAATTCCATCCCGTAGCCGGTGGAACCGCGCACATTGGGCGCAATGACCACAAAGCCACGCGAGGCCAGTAGTACGGCGCGGGTGTTGAAGCTATCCACCACCTGGCCTGTGGGTCCACCATGAGGCATCACCACTGCAGCAGCTTTCCCGTCGCGCTTGAGATTAAAGGGCACCCACACGAAGGCCGAAATCAATCGTCCATCAAAGCTCTTGTAGGTCACCAGTTGCGACGCCGGCACGACAGCAGCTGCGAGCCCGGGAGATTCGTTGTGGGTGATCTGTTTCAAATCACCGTCGGCGTGCAGCACATAGAGATTTGCCGGATGGGTCGAGTCCTGATGGAGCAGGAGAAAGCTGCCATCAGGCAAGAACGATGTGGGGTCCGCTGCGCCTGTATTCAATCCCGGGGGCGCGTTGCGCTCACTGGCCTTCAAGGTTGCCGTGTCGACGAATTGAACGCTGGCCCGCCCGTCCGCGTTCAGCTCGTAGGTAAAACTCTTGCCATCGGGCGAGAACTCTCCGGCGGAGGCCTCCCATTGCGTATCGGTTACCCACTTCCACTGCTTCGATGCGAGATACAGCAAGGCTACGTTTCGGTAGCCCGCCTTGCGGTTGGAACTGAGCAGCAGGTGGGAGCCATCCGGCGATATGTCGCTGATCGACACCAGCTCTTTGCCTTCGTGCGCGGTTAATTTCTCCGCCACGCCACTGTGCACGTCGATGCGGTATCCATCGGAGTCATCCAGCCCCACTCGGCGGTTAGCGAACAGAGAGCTGCCGTCCGGACTCCAGCAGACTGCCCTCCACGAAGCTTTGCGATCGGCCTCGTGAGTCAACAAACGGATGGGACCGGAAGGCCAGGCCATCACAGCAATATTGGTGGAAGGTGAGATTTTGTCTTTGGCGCCAAAGGCGAGCATCGAGCCATCGCGGGAGAACATGGGCCCGGTTTCGCTGGTCTGGTCTGTATTGGTCAGGTTATGCGGCGCGCCCCCGGCCAGCGGCAGGGCATAGATGTCATACATTTCATCCCCGCCCTTGTCCTGAATGTAGAGGATCTCGCGGCCGTCGCGGGTGAAGGTGAGATCCGCCTGGCGGTCGTCGGCATGCAGCAGCTGCCGCGCATCCGTACCGTCCACGTTCATGAGCCACAGGTTCAGGCGCCCTGAGGCATCGCCGACATAAGCGATGCGGTGTCCGTCAGGAGATAGAGTTGCTCCCGCTATCCGGGTCGTCTGCAGCAAGTCGGCTACCTTTACCGGAGTAGGATTGCTCTGCGCTTTGGAGACCACGCTCTGGGGATCCGTTGGCACACGGTCTGCAGGCCCCGAAGCCCAGGAGAGGAAGCCGGAGGTCGAAAGCAGAAGCAAAACAGCGGAAGAGCGGATCATAGGCAGACCTGCAGAGGGTGAAGTTTGAGGACCATCATACCTAGTCGACACGCCTTCATACACGCCCGCTAGCAACCCAGCAGAGCCTCGATATCTTGGCCGCCTTGGAACACATGGAGAATCAGCACGTTCTCCTGTTCGACGCGATAGACGATGACGTACTTTCCGACGGCAAAGTACGCAGGCCGAGCCGCAAATCTGCGTCCCGTTTGCGTCCGACGTGTGGATAACGGCTGAGAAGATAGAAACGCTCGGTTAGAGAGTCGATAAGGCGATCGGCGATCGGCGATCTCGATGCTGCCACTTTCCTTGGCTACGTAGTACCAGATGTTATCGAGTTCGATTTCAGCGTGCGGTGCAACACGATGAGCCATCAGCGAGCAGAGGATTGCTCGGCGTTCAACCGGCTGCGGCCACGCCGCTTTACTTCGTCGGCCAGTTGCCGCATGGAATCCTGCGTGTTGGTGCGCCCTTCCCCGCTACCGACGGAAGCCTCTGCCAAGTCCACAGCGCTCAGAATCTCAGCGCGGGTGCGCTCGCGCTCCTCCCACAAGGCTAGGGCTTCCTGGACCGCGTCCTCCTCGCGGCGGAGGCGTCCACTCTCAATAGCCTGGCGGATAAAAGCCTCTTGATCGGGGGTAAGATGAACGTCCATGAGACTCTCAGGGTAGGCGGACTCAAGGCGAGTGTCAATCTGTGATCAACCCTACCCGTGGCCTCGAGGCTCGGTTCTAGCTTCTAATCAGAGGGGGGAGCAGTTCGGTGAAAAAGACTAGTCGGGTATTATGCCTGCTCATCCTCTCCGCCCCCGGATGGGGACAGGCCGCCTCGCCCGCCCCAGCACAAGTCGCAGATCAAGCACAGCCAGCGGTGACCACACTCAAGGTCGTAACCGGTCTGGTAGCAATCTCCGCCGTAGTGAAGAGCAAAGATGGCGAGGCCAAGGCAGGCCTGACCAAAGACGACTTCGTGCTCAAGCAGGATGGCAGGGAAGTACCAATCCACTATTTTTCTCGAGGGTCAGAACTTCCCCTGAGCTTCGCGCTGATGGTGGATACAAGCGGGAGCCAGGAAACCTTCATCGGGGATGAATCGCTGGCAAGCGATGTCTTTTTCGAGACTATGCTGGGCCGCAAAGAGGACCGCGCGATGCTGGTGCAGTTCGACACCAGTGTCCTACAGCTGAAAAGCATGACGAACTCCGAAAGTGCGCTCCATTTTGCACTGGGGCGCATGAGTCAGCGTGCCTCCGTTAAGGGAGGAACCCTTCTGTATGACGCGGTCTACGCGGTAGCGAAAGACGTCCTGGCGAAAGAGACCGGCCGTAAGGCGATGGTGATTCTCAGCGATGGCGGCGACAACGGAAGTCGCCGGACGCTCGCCGAAGCCATTGAGCAGGCGCAGCGCGCGGATGTTCAGGTGTACTCCATCCTTTACAGCATGTGGAACGGTCTCAGCGGCGGCGACACCGGTCGTGCACCCAAGCCTGATCCCGGCCTGGGAGCCCTGGAGAAACTCTCCGAGAGTACGGGTGGGCATGTATTTACCATCTCGCGCACGATGAGCCTGCGAGAGATCTTCGCGCAGATCGCCGATGACCTGCGACTGCAGTACGAACTGGGCTACAGGCCTCCTCCAGATACAAAGCCGAACAGCTATCACAAGCTGGAGCTGAAGGCGAAAGACAAGAAGTTGACCGTACAGGCCCGCAAAGGTTTCTTCGAGCCGCCCTAGAACTTGCGCCTGAACAACGACCTGCCTGGTTCGTCCGCGCCGCAATGAGAAATGGGCGTAGAATCGCCTACGTTGTAGGATTCGGCGCATGCACGGCTAGCAAGCCCCAGGGATTACCCGCTCAGCCCTGGTCCCCCCGAGTCGCATCTAGCGCACAGATCGCGTGGGGAAGGTCCTTCATGGAGAACGAGAGAATGACCTCGGATGAAGGGGTGAAAGTCTATCTTGTGGGAGGCGGCATTGCATCACTAGCTGCCGCTGCCTTCCTTATCCGGGACGCAGATATTCCAGGGCATAACATCACCATCCTGGAGCAGTTTGAGCGGGTGGGTGGCAGCCTCGACGGAGGCGGGTCGCCCGAGGAGGGCTATGTCATCCGCGGAGAACGGATCCTGGAGAACAAATATCTTTGCACATACGACCTCTTCTCATCGATCCCGAGTCTGTCGGGCGCTAAGACCGTCACTCAGGAGATCTTCGGCTGGAATCAGGTGATGAAGCACTCGTCGAAGTCCCGCCTGGTCTGCGATGGGCGCAGGATCGACTCTCCTGAATACGGCCTCAGTGAGCAGCAGATCCTTACTTTAGAACGCCTGGCAATGGAACCTGAAGAGAAGCTGGGCGCAGCCCGTGTCTGCGATGAGTTCGACGCATCCTTCTTCGAGACTAACTTCTGGCTCATGTGGGCCACCACCTTCTCCTTCCAACCCTGGCACAGCGCTGCCGAATTCAAGCGGTATCTAAAGCGTTTTGCGCACATCATTGTGGGCTTCAATCGTCTTCATGGGGTCATGCGGACGGTGTATGAAAAATCTCATTCGATGATTCGCCCGCTGCATAAATGGCTCGCGGAGCGAGGGGTGCAATTTGAATTGAACACCAGGGTCACCGACCTCGTTTTCCGCGAAGAGAGGGCTTCGAAAGCTGTCCAGAGCATCCAGTATGTGCGCGGTGGTGTCCCTGGTGAAATTGCGGTCAGCGGTGACGATTTCGTAATCGTGACGCTTGGTTCCATGACGGAATCTTCCAGCCTCGGATCGATGGACTCGGCTCCGTTGCTCAATGGCAAAACCAGCAGAGGCGCATGGGCCTTTTGGGAGAAGATCGCCGCGGGCAGGCCGGAATTTGGTCGTCCCGCTACCTTCGCCAATCACATCGCCCAATCCAAATGGGTATCGTTCACAACTACTCTGCGCCGTTCACCTTTCTTTCGCATCGTACGCGACGTTACCGGCAATGTACCCGGAACGGGAGGACTTATCACTTTTGCAAAATCCAACTGGTTGGTCTCGATTGTTTTGCCGCATCAGCCGCACTTCCTTGAGCAACCCGGAGATGTCGATGTCTTTTGGGGGTATGGCTTGCTGGTCGATAGGCCGGGGAACTTCGTGAACAAGCCCATGTCGGAATGCAATGGCCGGGAGATCATGACCGAGGTTTTGGGCTATCTGCAAAGTGAGTCCGAGACACAGCAAGTTCTCAAGGAATCCATCTGCATTCCTTGTATGATGCCGTTCATTACCAGCCAGTTCTTGCCGCGGGTGAAAGGCGATCGTCCGCAAGTTGTGCCGGCCGGCTGGAGAAAGCTGGCGTTCATTGGGCAGTTCTGTGAATTGGCGGACGACGTTGTATTCACCATCGAGTACTCTGTCCGTTCCGCCCAGACTGCGGTGTACTCATTATCAGGACTTCAGCGCCAGCCGCCGCCTGTCTACAAGGGACCTTATGATCCACGCATCTTGCACGAGGCGTTTAAGGCCCTGCGGAGCACCCCGGTTTAACCCACAACCTGGAGGAAGCAGCTTGAGCAAGATGCCTGCATTATTTGACCTGACCGGCCGGGTGACGGTGCCGCTCCGGTGAATTCTTGAAGCAGCTGAAGAAGAGTAAACGCCCCGTCGTGCTCACAACAAAGGGGAGGGCGGCCGCCGTTGTGCAGGATGCCGAGGCCTATCAGCATCTGCTCGACATCGCCGCGAGCGCCAATGCCGAGGAAGGCATTCGCCAGGGTCTGGATGATGTAGCCCACGGTCGCACTCGCCGGGCAAAAGCGGTATTTGACGAGATTCGCCACAAACATGGCATACCTCGTGGAGATGACCGCTCGTGCGGCCCGTGACCTCGAAATTTTGTATTTGGAGAAGGACGCCGCGGAGTCTCGAATCGCCGCTCGCTGGTACAACAGTCTGGAAGAAGCTGTATCCTCGCTAAGGCCGGCCAACTGTCAAAGAACCCCTTCCGAACGAGCAGTCAAGATGAAGATGCCAGAATTGTTTGATTTAAGCGGCCGAGTGGCGGTGGTGACCGGCGGTAATGGCGGGATTGGCCGCGGCATTGCGCTCGGATTAGCCGAAGCCGGGGCTGCCGTCGCGGGTGGGGGGACGAAACGAGGAAAAGAACCAGCGCGTGCTTGCTGAATTGAAAGCTATCGGTCTTCCTGCGCTTGCCGTCGCGGTGGATCTGACCCACCGCGCTGCAATGCAGCCGGCGTTGAACAAGGTCGAGAGCGAACTTGGTCCCATTGGCATCCTGGTCAATAACGCCGGCAACGTCTCGGTAAGCGGCGGGGTGATGAACGAAAAACCTGAAGATTGGGACAACGACATCGAAACCCACCTCAATGCAACCTTCCTGCTCTCGAAGCTCACTGCCCGGTCGATGCTTAGTCACAAGAAGGGGAAGATTATCAACATTGGCAGTATGTACTCGTACTTTGGATCTGGGCTCGTCCCCTCATATAGCGCGGCGAAGGGAGCGATCGTGCAGTTGACGAAGTCCATGGCCATTGAATTCGCCCCGCACAACATTCAAGTGAATGCCATCGCGCCCGGGTGGATTGAAACCGACATGACCGCGCGTGTGCTCACCATGCCCCTCAACGACGAGATTCTTGCCCGTACCCCGGCCGGCCGGTGGGGCCAACCAGAGGAGATCACCGGAACCGCGGTCTACCTGGCCTCGCGGGCTTCAGACTTCGTTACCGGGGCTACGATTCGCGTCGATGGCGGTTACGCGATCCGATGACATGGCGAAAGCACCTCCGGGAAAGTTCTGGGCGTTAGCAGAAAATCCGGCCCTCTCCATAATTCCTGCGTAATTTTCGGCGCCCGATCCGTATACCCCTCGTATGTTCGTATACGAAGGGACATTGGCGACCGTGAGCACCGAAACGCACCGCATTGCGCGTGGTCTTCGCCAACGAGATGTCGCTCTACTGCAGGCCTTAGTCGGGCAATATCAATATCGCCTTGTCCGCTACTTTACTTACCTCCTGGGGAGGCGCGATCCAGTCGATGACCTGGTGCAGGAAACGTGGTTGCGCGTGCTTGAGCGCGGTCACTCCTACGACGGACAATCTCGTTTCGAGCCATGGCTCTTTACCGTTGCCCGCAATCTTGCCCTCGATTACCTGCGGAAACGGAGAGCCTTCAGCCTCGACTCGAAGGATTCTTTAGAAGCAGATCTGGAATCGCTCTCGCCTGTTTCCCATGCGCCCTCGCCCTTCGAACAGGCAGCGCGCACAGAGGATGCCCAGCGCCTCGCTCACTCGCTGCAGATGCTGGAGCCGATGTATCGAGAAGCACTCGTCCTGCGCTTCCAGGAAGATCTATCGCTGCAGGAGATGGCGGAAGTGATCGGAGCGTCCGTCTCAACCGTATCTTCAAGGATTTATCGAGGCCTGGCAGCGGTGCGGGCGCAGATGGAGGGAGGAACAAATGCAAGTTGATCGACACCAGGAGATCCGCGACATCGTTGACAGATCTCTCGTGGGCGCGGCCTCCCGACAGGAGGAGCAAATTCTCCGCGAACACTTTCTTACCTGTGCTCCGTGCCAGGAATATCTGGACGCTTCCCATCGAGCCATCGCTGGTCTGGGAGGTTTCTCCTTCGAGGTGAATCCAGACCTTCAGGGGAAAGTGGTCGCCGCCCTCGCGCTACGGGCACAACAACTCGAAGCCGGCAGGATCGGGCGAAGGCCGATGTTGTGGAGTTACCTGGCCGCGCTCGTGCTCACGGTGGCCGGTTCGTTGGCTGCGGCACGATTTAGTGGTCTCGCGGGCGCCGTCTTTCACATAGAGCCCGAGCCTTTGCACATTGGGCTGCTCGCACTATGGATTGTGCCCTCTCTGTGCTTCTGTTTGCTGTTTCCCATCCTGCATCGATTGTCTGCAGGGTGGATGGATGAGAAAGGATTATCGCAATGAAAGTTCGCCAATTCCTGGCTGTTGTACCGAGCTCCTTTAAGACCGCAGCTACTGCCCTGGCGTGCTGCGCGGTGCTTATCGCCGCGACCGTCGTATTGGTGGAACGAATACGCGACGGTCGAATCGCGGACATCTGCCTCGGTCTTCTGGTGGGCGCTGTGATCGCAATCTGGGTTCTCTGCCTGGGCTATGTGCATGCGGATGCTCGACGGCGCGGCATGCCGCCGATCCTCTGGACATTGATCGCAGCGTTGATCCCTAACTTACTCGGATTTCTGCTCTACTTCGCCTCACGGCGGCCGATTGCATTGTCTTGTCCGCACTGCGGGCAGGCGATAACGGCAGAGCAAAGATTCTGCTCCTGGTGTGGTCATCAAGGATCGTCAGCGCTCTCCGGGCAGGCCTCCTAGCCGCTGCAGCCGCCGCAGGTTGCTTTCCCTGAACTCTCCCGGTTTCTCAACAAGCATGTCACGAAGTTCTCATCCGGCTGTAACGCGAATGAAATGGCGCTCCGCGCACTGCGTTTCTACGTGCGGCGCGACACAGATCCGCGGCTTTGGTACCCAGTATCTGCCTCCGGCGCAGTAGATAAATTCGACGATTTGCCTACGGCGTTGCGCGCTGACGCGCAAGGAAGGGGCCGCTCCAGCATGGACCGACGCAGAGATTGACGACATGATCGCTTTTCTACAAACCCTGAGCGACCGCGATGCAGTGCCCAATCGCTAGGAGAGCCCTGATTGCTCCACGCAAGAAAATGGTCGATGTCCTCCCGGTCTTCAGGAAGGCTCGGCAATCGCCGCCCTCCTCATTTATGTACGGCAAAGAAAACAATCGGATAGTTGTTCGGAGTTAACTCTTCTGGCCTGTTTCGCCAGAGAACACATTTCCGGTTACCAGCTGCTGTTTGGCCCTATTGCGTTGAAAGTGGTAACCGTCCGGAAGTGACTTTCGGGTGGTCGATCTGCCGCTTTTGGTCCGTTCGGGGGAGATGAAAAAAACAGAACTTCTGACAGAGTAGGTCAGAACATTCTCGAAGTAGTGAACGGGGATGTCGGCTGGAGAGGAGCAATACTTCGATGAAACTCCTTATAGCGGGCCTTTTCGTCTTTACCGGAGCAGCCTTAGCCGCTGACCTTGCGCCGGTAAGTTATCACGATGGCACCCTCGTTTCTTTCGCCACGCAGGCTTCCGGGAGCAACTGTCGCAATTCAGAACAGATCTGCAGCGATGACTACCAGGCACAATACATGGTTAAGTCGGAAGGGATTCTCTATGCCCTCACACCGGCCAGCGCAGCGAACGGCAGCATCGTCCAAAGGGCGATACTAGGCTGGAGCAAAGCTTTCAGCAACGGCGATTTGCTCTCTCACCAACAGCCCGGGACACCTCTCCTGGTGCGAGATGATGGCAGGCATCTTTTCGTAAGGGTGGGCAGCCGGGAGTCAGAATACACCGCCATCGAGGAACGGTAGCAAGCGACCTGCTGCGCGAACAATAATCACCTTTGCAAGTTCAAAAGCCCGCATCGCCAGGTCGTAACGCACGTTCGCGAATGACGCGCCACAGCCGGTCCAGATCTGCCGGGTCGACGAAGAGGATGTAGGCCGTTAAGACATCCCACTGAAACATGGGAACGTTAATCGCGTATTCAATAGACAAATGAAGCAGCAACCCCAGCAGCAGTAGAGGATAGCGGAATCGCCGGAACCAGATGAGGGTTCCCAGGCAAAGCTCCAGGACCATGACGCTCCAGGTGCCAGTCTTGAATACCAGGGGATACTGAAACCATCCGGGTAGAGGGAAGCGCTTAAAGGCGTCGAGATGGGTTACGTAATAGAGTGCGGTCCCATTTAGCCAGGCGGCCCCCTTCATTTTCCACGTAAACGAGACGATATACAGCAATGCCAGTTCGAATTGAATCATCCGTTGCGCCCACGGGGCTCTTGGCGACAGCCCAGGGCCTTCCAGCCCTTTGCGAACCCGGACGAGACGGTCCAAAGAGAGGGCTGCTCCCGCAGGCGCAAACATTAGGAAGAAGCCGGCGACGCGCAGGAAGGTGTCCCCGCTGTGGTCGATAAAGAGATTTCTCTGCTCTATGGAAGCGAGGCAGAGGAACACAGCTACACTGCTGACCCTGGTCCATAAGCCTATCGTCAGCAGCACGGCGAAGCCCAGGGAAACCCAAAAAAAAAGTGCGATCCAACCATCATCCTGCGGCATAAGAGTGAATAGGTTCAGCCATACACCTGGTTCCACAGCCCTCATGGTCGATAGCGTTACCCAGCCATGTACACCAAACCAATCCAGCCAGTCGGAGTGCAGCAGGATCAGCGTCGCGCAGACGCAGATACCATAGAAGATGCGGAACAGCGCGATGGGAAGGGGCGATTGCGGTGCGAAAAAAAACTGATCCCAGGCCTCCCGGACCTTACGCAGAATCATTTGAGGTCCTCGGGCTGAACGTAATAGTCATAGAAGGCGAATGGCTTGGGAACCGGTTCGCGCGACTCATCCGCTCCAAGCCTGATATCCGTCTGGTATTGCACCAGTAATACCCTCTCCGGGGGGGACGCCTGGCCCTTGAACGAGCGCGCAATATGCTTCGCAACGTCGGGCAATATGGCGGCATTGTTCGCTTGCAACATGACTTCGGCAAATTTGCGGTACCTCTCTTTGCGATACCGCTCGCTGTAGCTAAGTTCCTCCATTCGCGGAAAGGCCCAGACGTGGATGTGGAGATCTTGTGTGACCACCACAGCTTTGACATAAGAGTTGACGTTTGGTGGATTAGGAGCGAAGGTGTCCCATGATTGAAAGAGACCGCTCCATAGCATATAAGGGCGGACAAGATCTTTGACCCGCACCACGAGCCAAAAGTTTGTGGGGGCGGCCCAACAGGTAATTGCAATCAAGTGAAACAGGATAAAAGCGCTGATCGCACCCCGAAGAAACGGCGGGGATACCTGCCCAGAAACCGCGGCTTTCTCCTCTTTCTGACCAGCACTACCCATGTTCATCGCTCTTTCTTGCTTGGTTTCCCAAGTGTATAGTGACGCGTTGATAATGATCTTCGCTTATGCTCATCGTGGAACGCCCAACCCATGTTTTACAAGAGCACCTCGTGGCACTGTTCACAAGAACCTGTGAGGAGATATGACGTCCGCGACCCTATGCAAATTAGCCAAGGTGCTGGCCTCAAGCGCTTCCATAGCCCTGGCTGCCGCCGTCGCTGCGCAAACCCAACCACCACCGGCGCCGCCTTCCGCCTCGGATCGTGCCGCGATTACCGCCGCCTCCGCGGCGGAGCGAGATCGCGAACTCAAGCTGCTCGGCATCACCGCCATGCAACATCCGGCGACAGCTTATGACATCGGCAAACCGGGCAATGCCAACTACGATGAGTCCAAGGCCAATCCCTATCCCAAACTCCCCGACGTCCTGACCATGAACGACGGGACCAAGGTGACTACGCCTGCGCAATGGAAGAAGCGCCGCGCCGAAATCAAAGCGATGTTCGACGAAGATGTCTATGGCAAATATCCGGCGCACATTCCGGCCGTGACGTGGAAAGTGGACAGCGTGGAGCAGATGACCGTCCAGGGCATACCCGCCATCGTCAAACACATCACTGGCCATGTAGATAACTCGGCCTATCCGGCGATTACCGTCGATATTCATGCCGATGTTGTGACGCCGGCCAGCACCAAGGGCACCAGGGTTCCGGTCATCATCGTCGGTGGTTCGATTCGTCCGCGCCCGGTTTTTCCGCGCCCCACTCCGGCTCCGGGTCAAGTGGTGCATCAGCTTTCGTCTCCGCCGAATGCGCCCGATTCCGCCAAGCTGCTGTTGGCCCATGGTTGGGGCTTTGTCGGCCGCAACTCCAATGAGGTACAGGCCGACAATGGCGCAGGTCTCGATAAAGGCATCATCGGCCTGGTGAACAAGGGCCAGCCGCGCTCGCTCGACGATTGGGGCGTGCTGCGAGCCTGGGCCTGGGGCGACAGCAAGCTGCTCGACTATCTCGAGACCGATCCCGATGTCGACAGCAGGAAAGTCGGCGTGATGGGCCATTCACGCGGCGGCAAGGCAGCGCTGGTGGCGCAGGTGGACGACCCGCGTTTCGCCATCAGCTACATCTCCTCTTCGGGTGCGGGCGGCGCCGATCTCTATCGCCGCAACTATGGCGAGACCATGGGCAACATCACCGGGACGAGTGAGTTTCATTGGTTCGCGGGCAACTTCCTCAGATATGGTGCGGCCGGTCACTCCGCCAACGACATGCCGGTGGATAGCCATGAATTCATCGCCCTAGTGGCGCCGCGCGCGATCTTCATCGGCGGCGGGGCGCTGCTCACCGATCCGGTCTATGTTCCCGGCGATGCCTGGCAGGACGCGCAGGGGATGTTCATGGCTGCCGTCGCTGCCAGCCCGGTGTGGGATCTGCTGGGCGCCAAAGGCCTGGGGATAACCACATTTCCTCCCATGGGCACCCTCATCGATTCAGGCGACGTGGCCTTCCGTCAGCACCAGTATGGGCACACACCCGCACCCAACTGGCCCTACTTTATCGAATTCGCGGATAAGGAGTTCAAGTCTAATTCCCATTCCTGACCAATAAGATCATGACCGAAGCTGTGATGGGGCTCCTCTTTGATAAGTCGAAAGCCTGCTCTTTGGTAGATGCGATGTGCAGAAGTAAGAATGCTCTGGGTCCAGAGGACGATCTTCCGATAGCCTGCTGTGCGCGCAAAGCGGAGACATTCATTCACTAAGGCGTCTCCAAGCCCCATGCCCCGGGCACATGGCTCGACAAAGAGGAGACGAAGCTTGGCCGTCCGCGGTTCGCTCGGATGCTTGACCAGAAAGATGTGCCCCACATGCTTACCATCGATCTCGGCAATCCAGCAGCGCTCCCGGCCGGCATCGAAGTTGGTGACAAATCCATCCACAATGCGAGCAACCAGAGCTTCGAAGGTGTTGTCCCATCCATACTGCTCCGCATAGCCTACGCTTTCCCGATAAACAATCCATCCCATATCGCCCAAACGGTGCGGACGCAGGATGAACGGCGACCGATTGCGATCGACTTTCATAAGAATGCTCTCGATGGTTTGCATGCAATGGATGAGTTCCATGCGAGCCGCAGGGGGCAGCTCCTGAAGAATGTTGTGAGCCTGTTCTTCGGAAAGAGCATTGAGCTTCTTAAATGCCGATTTACCCCGCGCCGTGAGCATCAGTTCGGCGTAACGGCCATCCTGTTCTGACGCCTTTCTGCGCAACAAACCATCGCGTTCGAACTTTCCCAGCATACGGCTCAGGTATGCGGGGTCCACTCCCAGCCCTTCCGCGATCTCGCTGGCCTTGGGAGCGGCGCGGGTGGCCAGCTCGTAAAGGACACGAGCTTCCGCCAAAGTGTAATCACTGTTGAGCAGCCCTTCGTTCAGGGTCCCGATGAATCGGGTGTACATGCGGTTAAAGCGGCGGAAGTTCGCAGCTTCGCCGATTAGCGCTGACGGCGGCAGGGGACGCGATGCCATACATTACATCGTCACTCACATTAATTGACTTTGTCAACTATAAGAAAGACCCATGCGAACAGGGCCAGCTCGACCTCTTGCACAGACTGATTTTGCGTTCCATGATGGAAGGAGCAATGAAACTTATCAACCGCTTCCCTCTTCAAGTTTCGGCCTGCGCAATATGGCTGCTGGCTGCAGTGGCCGCACTTTCAGCCAGCACCACCAGTCATTCGAAATTTGTCGGAACGTATCTTTCCCATCCGCATGACGACGCGCAGGCTGGTCCATCGATGAATTTAAGCTTGGGCGCGGACGGCACGGCAACCGTTACAGAAGACCCGGGTAACGGCATCACCACACTGTTCGGCCATTGGGTCGATTCCGGCAGCCAGGTTAAGGTCACGTTCGACGCGGTGGAGGGTAAGCCGGCCGAGCCTCCCATGGTGTTCCAGCCCGGCCACGATGGGCTGCAGGCCGTCACGTGGAATCATGCCACGTGGGGCAATACCAATCCGCCGCCGATGAAGAACCGCTCCAAGGTGAAAGAGCGGTTGACTCACAGCAAGTCCACGGACTGAGACTTGGACGTGAAGGCATTCTCCTGCGCTTTGCGCGAAATCGCGAAGAAGCATCCAGAGGAGGCGGGGAGTTTTCTTGAAAAATATAACCACGCCCTGGCTGCCCGGGTAGTGAGAGAGGTCAACAACAAACTTAAGACCGGCCTGAAAACTCCGGGCAGAATTCAACGCTGATCGTTGTCGGATTCTTCCTGACCACGGACCCATGGGTGGGACAGAATCTAGGAACAGGGTTCGTCAGCCGGTGTCAGATCTCCACCTCGCCTTCAAGATAGAAGACACAGGAGCCTTCCAGTTCGACACCGCTCTCGGTAAGGCGGCAAATGACCTCTCCCCCGCGCTGCGAAGCCTGAAAAGCACGAAACTCTTTCTTGTTGAGCCGCTTGGCCCAATAGGGCGCGAGCATGCAGTGCGCCGAGCCAGTCACGGGATCTTCCGGGATGCCCTTAGCGGGGGCGAAGTAACGGCTTATGAAATCGTAGATGCCGTCCCCGGGCGCGGTCACAATCAGTCCGCCGCGGTCTAGGCGGGCGATGCTGGCGATATCAGGAGAAAGTTCACGTATCGCCTGCGCGTTCGCCAGTAAAGCCATGTAATTGAAGGTGTTCGCAAACACCTCAACGGGATCCACGCGCAGCGCTTCTGCCAGCCCTGGCGGCGCCGGGACCGGCTCCGCGTTCCTGATCGGAAAGTGCATCACATAGCCGGCATCCGCCCGTTTGACGGTGAGCGGCCCGCTGGCCGAGTGAAAGATCACCTGGCTCCGTGCAGGCTCGAGCCTCTCCATGACCACGGCTGCGCTGGCCAGGGTGGCGTGGCCGCAAAGCGGGACCTCGGTGGCGGGCGTGAACCAGCGCAGCCGGTAATCACCGCCTTCCGGGACCAAAAACGCCGTCTCCGCGAGGTTGTTCTCGGCGGCAATGGCCTGTAGTGTGACATCGCCCAAAAAACTGTTCATCGGCATCACCGCGGCGGGATTGCCTGCAAAACGGCGAGTGGTAAAGGCATCCAACTGGAATATCGGCGTGCGCATAAGTTGTTGTCCTGCGGTAACGGTTACGTCGACGGCACCGCACCGGTGGCTTCTATGATAACCATCCCCAGTTCCATAATGAGGCCGCCTGATTCCGGGTTGCAATTTGCCCGCCATATTGCGGCTTTGTCCTGTAACATTGCGAATCATTACTCACGAGGAAGGCATGCCGCTGAGTCTGAAATCGCGTTTTTGTGGGAACGTCCACATCCTTCAGTGTCAAGGCCGCATTGTCGCCGGCAACGAGGTGAAATCCCTGGAGGCGGCCCTGGACATGGCCTCGCGCGAAGTTGCCCGAATCATACTGAACATGAGTGAGGTGGATCGCGTAGACAGTATCGGCATCGGGCTGCTGGTGCGATACGCTTCCCGGCTGCGGAAACGCGGCGGCGACCTTCGGATGGCCGCTCCACAGCCGTTTGTTGTGACGCTGCTGAAGTTGACGATGCTTTCCAGCGTGCTGCAGGTCTATCCCGCGGAAGACGCGGCGATCCTGTCTTTTCTAGATCGACCCTCAGACCAGAAGGCGCAGGGGAAGGCTGGACCCCGGGTGCCGGTTCTTGATCAGTCGGCGGACCTGTGCGCGTTTGTGAAGACCGTGCTCATGCAACATGGCTTTGATGTGAAATCGGTAAGTTATTTCCAGGACGCCAGAATCCTGTTGCAGGTGGATCACGTGGATTACATCCTCGTCGGCCCCGATAGCGCGCAGTTCTGCTATGAGACAGTGCTGGGATCGCTTAGAACGATTGCGCCCAAGGCGACCGCGCTGCAACTGGCTGCAGACTTCAAGTCCCGCGATGCCCTTGACGCCTCGGAAACCTTGCTTCACTTGTTCGGAGCCCATCGGCAGTTTGTCAGTGCGAAAAGTCCCGGCCCCGCAAATCCTGTTTGAGAACCTTCCCCGCACTTATACTACCGCTTGGGCCGATTTTCCTTTGAAGCTATTCTCGCTACCGCGACTGCGCCTTCGACTGCTGGCTCCCTCAATTACCCTGATCGTCGTAGCTACGATGATCCCAGTTGGGCTTCGGCATCCTTCGCTAAGGTATATCGACAACAGCCTTCAGCTTCCCGATTTCTTGAACAATATTCTCTTGTACATGCCTTTGGGGATCGCTTTGAGCGGTTCTTCCCTCCTGCGCACATTCCTCTTCGGCTTGTCTATATCAACCGCTGCTGAAGTGCTGCAGATGGGATATGTTGACCGCATCCCGTCAGGCTTTGACATTACGAGTAATACCTGCGGAGCCGTGGTTGGGTACCTGGTCGCGATGGTTTGGCTCCGGGCTACCGGCAGTGATCCGAAATCGTTGCGCATTCCGAGGCCCGTCTCGGCAATGGGAATTCCAGTGGCGATACTTGGCCTCTTCCTGCTCGTCCATCACCCCACCCGATCAGATTTCTCCAACTGGAGTCCAAGCTTTCACCTGGCTATCGGAAACGAATTGACCGGTAACCGGCCGTGGGCGGGAACGATCTCCGAGTTTCAAATCTATCCCTTTGCCATGGCTCCATCGCAGATCGACGATCTGGCGCATCAAGCGGCTGATGCGGACAACACGGCGTTCCCACGCGGCGGACTTATCCCACCCGCGAATTCCCAGATACCCTACGGCCGTCCGCTTCTCTCCAGCGAGGAAGAACTCAGCTTTCATAACGCGCTGGTTACCCACAACCAGCTCACCCTGCTGGTTTGCCTGCGGACCAGCAACCTCGATCAGAGCGGTCCCGCGCGCATTATCACTTACTCTCAAGATCCTGGTAACCGAAACTTTACCCTGGGCCAGATCCACGACACGCTCACATTCCGCCTGCGGACACCCATCTCCGGCGCGAACGGGGCCAACCCAGCGCTGTACTCCGGACCTGTTCTCTCGGTCGGCCGCCCAGCGTTTGTGGCAGCAGTCTACGACGGACGTATTTCCAGGTTGTACGTGGATGGCAAATTAGTCGCGCATGCAGACCTGGGAGCGAGAAGACCGCGCTTACCCAGGCGAGTTCTCGCCTGGCTTCCACGGGAGATGCCGATTCGTGAGATCGAACTGGGCGCGTCCGAGGCTCTTCTGAGTGGATTATTCACGCTGGGAATCTTTGCTTTTTCTGGACTACCTCGCCGGCCGTCGATACGCTGGTTCGCCGGTGCGGCAGCGGGGGCTGCGATTGGCGGAGCCGTTTGGATCTTTGGCGTATCTCAGCCGCGGCTCGGAATACGCCTCCTGCTGGAGTGCGTGGCCGCGGGTTTGGTGATCGCCACATCGATTGAAACCGAACCGGCCCCCGCGGTGCAGGGGCCGGCCCAAGATTAAAAGCGCGGTACATCGGCAAGACGATTCCTGTTTTGGAAAGGAACCATCCAGCCCGGATACTCAGGCGGAAGAGCGCTTACCTCATCGAGCTTCTGCACATCGTCTTCAGTAAGCTGAAGATCGACTGCAGACAGGTTCTGTTGCAGTTGATCGACGCGCTTGGCCCCAATGATGATGGAGGTAACGAAGGGTTTGGCGAGAATCCACGCCAGCGCAACCGTGGCCACGCTGCTGTCATGAGCCTTGGCGATGGGCTGAAGCACATCCAGGATGCGCCAAGTGCGGTCCTTATCCACGATGGGAAAATCAAAGGCCGAACGCCTTGAGTCCTCCGGCTTTTGCTGCTCGCGGGAGAATTTGCCCGAAAGCAGCCCGCCGGCCAGGGGGCTCCAGACCAGGAGTCCGGTGCGCTGGTCTTCGAGCAGGGGCACGATCTCCCGCTCGAGCTCACGGCCTGCTATGGAGTAATAGGCCTGCAGCGTATCGAGCTTGGCGAGATTTTTTGCTTCAGAGATGCCATTGGCTTTCATGATCTGCCAGGCATACCAGTTGGAGCAGCCGATATAGCGGACCTTTCCCTGAGCGACTAGAGTATCCAAGGCACGGAGGGATTCCTCAATAGGTGTGACCTGGTCGGCAGCATGAATCTGGTAGAGATCGATGTAGTCGGTTCTGAGCCGTTTTAGCGAGGCCTCAACCGCATCCATAAGGTGTCCGCGCGAAGCGCCGACGTCGTTACGGCCCGGCCCGGTGCGCCCGTAGGCCTTGGTAGCGATGACGATATCTTTACGAGCGATGCCCAGGTTGGCAATCGCCTGGGCGAGCACCTTCTCCGATTCACCGTTGGTGTAAACGTCCGCCGTATCCACGAAGTTGATGCCCGCGTCTACAGAGAGCCGAAGAAGTTCATCCGCAAGCTTTTGTTCGACACCCGCAATCGGCTTCCACATGCCTTCGCCCGTGGCAAAGGTCATGGTGCCGAGGCATAGCTCGGAGACGAGAAGGCCTGTGTGGCCAAGAGTGTTGTATTTCATAAGCACCTTTTGGTTGGAGATGGGTGGCACCAATCTTAGATGTGATCCGGGTTCTGGCGGATTCTTTCGCTCCTGCGGGTCTCCGAACTAGACTGCAACAGAGTGCTTCAGATGTTGCATCTACAGATAAAGCGCGAGAAAGCTACTACAATTATCCTGTTTGCCTGGAGGCTTCATCATGACCATCGCCGATATTCTGCTTCAGGACTACGAAGTTGAGGCAAAAAATACCCGCACTACTCTGGAGCGCATCCCCGCCCATCTTGCCGACTTCAAGCCCCATGAGAAGTCGATGCCGATGGGCCGGCTGGCTATGCATGTGGCTACGCTGCCCAAGTTTGCGACCGCCATCCTCACGATAGAGAAAATGGATCTGGCGAAGGAGAAGTTCCCCCAATTGATCTTTGAATCCCCTGAGGCTGCAGTGCGCGCTTTTGATCAGACCTCGTCCGAACTACGGGATACCCTTATGCGGCAGTCTGATGCCGATCTCGCCCGTAATTGGCTTATGGTCTTCGGTGATAAGACCATTGCTGATGCGCCGCGGTCGCTTCTGTTCCGCACCATGTTTTTCAACCACCAGGTCCACCACCGTGCCCAGCTAGGCGTCTACCTGCGACTGAATAACCTTCCTGTGCCTGCGCTCTATGGCCCGTCAGCCGACGACAGGATGGGCTTTTAGGGTCTGAACGACCGCTCTGAATTGAGTCCCGTAGGGACGGCTGAGAGTCACACTTGTCCAAATTAGTTCTTGGGGAGCTGTTGTTTTGCCTTTATCAGCAACGACGCTTCCTGCCGAGGGAAAGAAACAGCAGGTCCCTCCACTGCGCTGCGCTCCGGTCGGGATGACAATTTTGTTGTGCCACCGGCTGCTAGTCCCGTTGACCGGGGCCAGGGCCAATTCCCACAACAAAATTGTCATCCCGACCGAAGCGCAGCGCAGTGGAGGGACCCGCTGTTTCTTTCCCTCGCCAGGAAGCGTCGTTGCTGATAAAGGCGCAGATCGTAGTAGCGTCGTGATGACTTGGCAACCCGCTTTCGTTCGCTCTGACTCCTCTCGCATCTTTGCAGCAAATTACATAGCCCAACCCTCATCTCTCCCCCTAATTTGGACAGTTCTGGCTCAGCTGTCCCTCCGGGACTCAACTTGGAGGTAGTTCTCACGCAGACACTTTTCGTCCAGCGCGAGCGGCCGACGTGTCTCTCAACGTGATCCCGCCTGAAGTGTCAGCGTGATAACGTGTGGGGCAAGGAAATTCCATGCGCACGCTCGTCTCCAGGCAGTTTGCACTTATGGCTCTGGCCTACTGCTTAGCCCAGTCTGTGTTAGCGCAGAATACGGCGTCAACCTCAGCGGAAGTCGAGCAGCGCATTCAACGTGTCGCCTCCGGCCTCATCGGCGGCGTTGTGATCAAGGGCGATGAGCATGCAACCCACACCCTTGCCGATCGAATGAGGGAGCTCAAGGTTCCCGGCGTAAGCATCGCAGTCATTCATCAGGGCAAGATCGAATGGGCACAGGGCTTTGGCGTGCGTAGCTTGGGTGGGCCGCCCGTCAACGCGGATACTATGTTTCAGGCCGGTTCCATCAGCAAGCCCCTCGCTGCCATGGCGGCTTTGCGCCTCGTACAGCAAGGAAAGCTGTCGCTGGATAACAACGTAAACACCTACCTGACCAGTTGGAAGTTGCCCAGCAATCCGGTCACCGCGGGCAAACCCATCACCCTCCGCGAGCTATTGACACACACCGCCGGGACCACGGTGCACGGCTTCCCCGGCTATGCAAGCAATGAGCCGGTCCCGACCCTGGTGCAGGTGCTCAACGGGGAAAAGCCCGCGAACACGCCGCCAATCCGCAGCGAGGCAGCGCCCGGGGTTAACTGGAAGTACTCGGGCGGGGGATACACGATCATGCAGCAAGTGCTCATCGACGTGACCAAGGAGCCCTTTCCCAAGCTACTGCACGATTCGGTGCTGGCGCCGATCGGGATGAGCCACAGCACCTATGAGCAGCCGTTGCCCCAGGCGTTTCAGCCTTTCGCAGCTACACCCTACCGCGGCGATGGCAAGCCGGTGGAAGGCGGCGCACATACCTACCCCGAAATGGCCGCGGCCGGGCTTTGGACAACGCCGACCGATCTAGCTCGCTATGCCATCGAGGTCGAGCAATCGTTGCAGGGTAAGGCTAATCATGTGCTCTCGGCAGAGATGACGCGGCAGATGGTGACGCCCGGGATCGGACATTGGGGTCTCGGCCTGGAGATCGGCGGGTCCGATTCCAACCCGTACTTCTCCCATGGTGGTGCGAACGAGGGCTTCCGAAATCTCTTTGTGGCCTACGAAAAAAGTGGCGATGGCGCCGTGGTGATGACCAGCGGAGACGTCGGCGGTCTGCTGGGCGACGAGGTCATGCACAGCATTGCAATCGAATATGGATGGCCGGACTACCGCCCCACAGTCCGCGCCGCCGTTCAGGTCGACCCCAAAATCCTGGCACAGTATGTCGGCGCCTTCGAGCTTCAGAAGGGTTTCGACCTCGTGGTCACGTTGGAAAATGGTCAGCTAATGACGCAAGCCACCGGCCAGGGTAAGATCCCGATCTACGCTGAATCCGAGACCAAGTTCTTCCCTACCATAATTCCCGCGGAGATCGAATTCTTCAAGGACAGCCAAGGGAAAGTGATCTACCTGGTTCTGCATCAGAACGGGCAGGAGATGAAGGCGCCAAAGAAGTAGCAAGGCACCTGTTCGCTAGTGAACAGTCTTTCTCGATTCCGGACACGCGCCGCCGGCCAACAGCGGAGGAGCTTGAGAACGCGGCGCTTGCGGGCGTTAGATTTGGTCACAAACGTGCCCCACTCTGGGCAAGCGATGGTGTGCACCTGGAGGCTTCCTTGCAAAGTTTGCTGAACGATCTAACCGGCGCCATACGCCAACTTCGTCAGTCCCCGGGACCGGCACTGCTCGCGATTTTGACTCTGGCGCTCGGTATCGGCGCAAATACGGCAATCTTCACCGTGATCGAAAGCGTCTTGCTGCGGCCGCTGCCCTATGCACATGCCGATCGCTTGCTCTCTATCGGTCCAGGCGATAAACCGGGTGCCGGAGCGACGTCATGGCTGAACTACCGGGATATTCGCGACCAGTCAAAACAATTGAAGACGGTTGCGGCCTATTCCGAAGACGTGGCCGTGATCGAGAGCCACGATGGTTCGCAAAGTGTCGTCGCCCCGCGCACCACGCCCAATCTCTTTTCCATGCTGGGTGCACAGCCTTTGCTGGGCCGCGCGTTCACTAAGGAAGAAGGCGAAATGGGCGGTCCGGAAGTAGTCCTGCTCTCCGAGGGCCTCTGGCGCCAAAGTTTTCATGCCGATCCAGATATCGTCGGCCAGGTGATCACGATAAGCGGCAAGCCCCACACCGTGGTTGGAGTGATGCCGAGTTCGTTCCACTTCCCCGAAAGTATGGGTCCGGACATGCACACAGGCATATGGCTGCCGCTGCGGCCAACCGGAGAGATGCTGGCAGAGCGAAGCTACCACTTTACCTATGTTGTGGGCGACCTTCAGCCTGGAATCAGCATTGTCCAGGCGCAGCGCGAGCTCGATGCCATCGCTGCTCACATTCCCATCACGAAGGATGAGCAGAGCATCACATTTCGTGCTACCCCCTACCAGGAAACGCTGACGGGGCCGGTGCGCCCGACACTTTTGGCGCTCTTTGCTGCTCTGCTGCTGGTGTTGTTGATCGCTTGCGCGAATGTCTCCAATCTCCTGATCGCCCGCTGCCTGGGCCGTCAGAAGGAGTTCGCAGTGCGGGCGGCGCTCGGCGCGAGCCGGCTGCGTTTGGTCCGGCAGCTGCTCGCAGAAGGAATGATGTTAAGCCTCTGCGGTTGTGGCATCGGACTTATCCTCGCTAACCTGGCCATGCGCGCCATGAGCAAACTGCCGGCAGGGACCATTCCCCGGGCCGACTCCATAGCCATCCATTGGACCGTCCTGCTGACCCTTGCTGCCATCGCAATGCTCACCACATTGCTGTCTTCGCTGCTGCCCGCGTTGCTGGTGGCGCGCGCCAATCCACAGACGGCCTTGCAGGCGGCTTCCCGCGGAATCGGCTCGCGCGCAGTAAGCAGAAGGCTGAGCGGATGGCTGGTGGCGGGTGAAGTTGCTCTCTCTACCCTGCTGTTGGTTGGGACTGGCCTGCTCTTTCACACACTTTGGAATCTGCAACAGTCACGGCTGGGTTTTGATACGGCTCATGTAACAACTTTCCAGGCCATGCCCGCGGATGCTGCGGGCTTTTCCGGGATGGCGGTTTCACAAGACGCCGCGCATGCGCCGCCTTCCGTCGCCACGCTCGCCTATCAACCCGTTCTCGATCGCATCCGGCAGGTTCCCGGCGTGCAGAGTGCAGCGCTCATCACCGCTCTGCCCCTGTCGGGTTTTGACATAGGAACAAGCTTTGCCATCGTCGGTCAGGCGAGAGATCCGGCGAATAGCCCGGAAGCTCGCATTTCGGCCGTCAGCGGAGACTACGCCCGCACCATGGGCACACCGGTCTTGCGCGGCCGGATGATCGACAACGAAGATGCCGCGACTACTCCCTTTGTGGTGGTCATCAACGAGTCCCTGGCCAAAAAGTACTTCGCCGGCATGGACCCGCTGCAAAAACAAATCGACCTGGGCGGCAAACACACGGGCATGATCAAGCCCTACACCATCGTTGGCGTTCTTGCGGACCAGGTCGACAGCAGCGTCGGGGGCGCGGTCCGGCCGTTCGTTATGGTGCCTTACCAGCAGGTTCCCACCACTTCTCTCTTCTATCAGGCGCTGTTGGAAACCGTGGTCAGCTTTGCGGTGAAGACGCGCGGCGACATTCCCGTCGCGGCGGAGATGCGCTCGGTCTTTCACCAGGCGGCTCCCGGCTTCGCGCTCGATGATTTTCAGACCATGCAGCAAGCCGTGGAGAAGAACACCTTCAACCAGCGTTTGGGCTTGAATCTTGTGGGTTCGTTCGCAGGACTTGCGATCGCCATGGTGATCGCCGGCTTGTACGGTGTGTTGTCCCAATTGGTGAGTTATCGCCGCCGCGAAATAGGCGTCCGCATGGCGCTGGGTGCAACGCGCAAAAGTGTGGCACAGCTCGTCCTGCGCCAGGGTTCTATCCTGATCGGCTCCGGGCTCGGCGTCGGTCTCCTCCTGGCTTTTGCCACAGCTCGCCTGATCAAGAGCTTCTTGTACCAGGTGCAGCCGTTGGACATTTTGACTTATGTCGCCGTAGCTGTGACACTCTCAGCGATCGGGTTGATCGCCGCCCTTATTCCCGCGCGCAGAGCCGCGTACATCGAACCCATGCAAGCGCTGCGCACGGAGTAGTCTCAGTGTGACAGTCTAGTTAGAGTCTCTATTTCAGCCCTTTGACCACATAGAGTTCGGAGAGCATCCGGACATAGCTGTAAACGTACGCCCGGCCGTCAGCGCTGAAAAGAACGTGAGACATGTCGCACAACCCCGCGGTGTCGGTGGGGTGCAATTCTCTGAAAAATTGCCTCTCGCCAGTGACCACATTCAAGCGATAAATCCTGGTCGGTAGCTGTCTCCACTGGTAGACGTACAGAATCCGCGGGTCGGAGCTCCAGGCAAACGTGTCTCCCGGCAGCATACCCGGAACAGCGCGCGGTGAACCACCGTCTATTGGATACAACTGCGCTGTACCACTCTTTGGATCCTTACCGATTACTAATTGCCCATCGGGAGAGACCGCACAATAGCGGACGCCCTCCGGAGTGATAGGCCGTGGTTTGCCACCATCAATGTTCTGAATGAAGCAGCGAGTCACGTGCCCGGGCAGGTTCCCGGAAAAGAGGATCTGCTTGTTGTCGGGCAGCCAATGAATTTGATGCCCGTAATGTTCCATGCCGGCCTTATCGATTCGCCTGACTGTCCCCGCGCCCGTAGGCAACAGCAGTATCTGGGAATACGAAATAACTGAAGCTGCCCATTTGCCATCAGGTGAAAGATCGCCGGCCATTCCTTCGCCCAGCGGAATCGGCGGCGACCCGTGCATGCTGCGCATGGCGACGGTGTAGGTTGGTCCACCCTGCTCTCCCTGCTCATCGAATAGCAACATGTTTCCGTCATGAGACAGATCCACGGGAAGCGACCAGTCCAGCCAGGAGAGATCCTGCTCTTTGCTTGCCCCGGGAGCCATGCCCATCATGCCGGCCCGGTTTTCGTCCCGGGTCAGCAGCACTCTCCCATCGGGCGCGATGTCTTGCAGCGTGACCCCGCCCAGTGCCTGGTAAGCCAGGCGTACTTGGCCGTTCAGGTCGACAGCAAAGATGCGACGTTCCAGTCCGGCTTTGGCGGCCGAGAACCAAACCTCACTTCCATCAGCGGACCATGCCAGCCCTTCCTCGCTTTCCCAACCCGTGGAGAGCACCGTCTTGTGCCCTTGGAGGTCGACGAGCGAAACAACGCCCTGGTCGTCGTCGAGGGTCGGGTGATCCAGAAAAGCAACTTTGTCTCCCTGGGGCGAAATACGGGTGTGGCTAATCCAGCCAGGGGTCTCATAGAGAACATGCCCAAGGGGAAATTCGAGACGACGGCTGTCACCCATATCGCGGACAACAGCGAGCGTTTTCCCGTCCGGCGACCAATCCGCCCATTCGATATTCTCAGCGATCTGGCGAGGCGACCCACCTATGAGAGGGAGTTGGCCGAGTGTACCCCGGGACGTCAGCATAAACATTGGATCGACAGGCTGTAGCACCGCCATCTCGTTGGCGGAGGAAACAGCAAGCAACTGCGTTGCCGGCAATTCCAGGTTCCGGGCGCCCGTACTTTTCAGGTCGGTGGAGAAGACCTCGGCCGGCGCACCATCCCAAGAGGCCGAATAGATGACATTGTGCCCGTCGGCGGCAAACCTGGCGGTGTAGATCGTGCCATGGCGAACGGTCAGTCGCTGAAAGTCCGGCGGCTGCAATCCCGCAGTGCGGTGACCGAGCAACACTCCCAATCCGACAAGGATTGCAGCAACGACGATAGCCACCAATGCCCACAATAGGCGCCTGCCAGTGGTCCGTTGGGCGGCCGGTGGATTTGGGCTTACGGGCGCTTTGGGCGGAGCGGCTTCTACCGGGGGATCTTCCAATTTGCCGACAAAACGATACCCACGGCGGGGCACCGTTTCGATGAAGCAAGGATTGTCGGCGGTATCCCCCAGGGCTGATCGGAGCTTGCCAATCGCAACATTGACCGCGTGATCGAAGTCTCCAAAGTTCTCCGCCGGCCATATCCGGGACTGCAGCTCGTCGCGCGTGACCAAGGCGCCCGGGCGCTCCAACAGAATCTGCAGCACTTTAAAAGGCTGGTCCTGGAGCTTGATACGGCTTCCCGATTTACGAACCTCTCCCGAGTGGAGATCAGCCTCAAAGGCCCCAAACCGGACCGTGCGGTCCCCATTCAGCCCGTTTGTTTCTCTGTTCCCGTAAGCCTCAGGCATCACTAATAGTCTGCTTCGTCCCTACGCAAAAGAGTAATCAATTGTTCAACTATTTTGCCGGAGAGAATGGTCACCGGCTCCTCTCCAATTTGTCTCCTGGCGCGTAACTCCCGCTATACCTATAAGCTACCGCCGGTGCATTGAGGTACCAGGCGGCCCGATCGAGCATGGCTTCGAGGTGAGCCCTCATGCGCGATCGCTTCTGGTGGTTGGGTGTTCTGCTGGCTCTTGCGCTGGCCGGTCAATCATTTGCCATGGGATATCAGGAAATTGGGGAGCGCCGGCCTTTGGAAGGGACAGTCGGCTTTAATCTCTATCGCGGCTACCTGATTGTGGCCCGAGGATCCGCCGGAACGCTGAAGGGACTTACCTTCCTCGTGGATACGGGGGCGAGTCCCACGGTTCTGGATCCGCAGCTGGCGCGCAAGCTTCACCTGCAACGAGTCCCTGCCAGCCTCGCTGTTCTGGGTGGCAGCGTGCAAGCTGAGAGAGCAGTCCTGCCCAGCCTGAACTTCGGTCCGATGCAAAGCGACAATGTCCCGGTCTTGATCGAGGATCTGTCTTTCCTGCAAAAAGTGCTCCCAGTCCGCGTCGACGGGGTGATTGGTCTTGATGTGCTGGGGCAAAGCGCCTTCATAATCGACTACGCGGCGCGCCAAATCCACTTCGGCCCGCTTCCGGCTTTGCCTGACCCTATTCCCATGCACATGGCAGGCGGCCTGGCGATCCTCGACGCTGAGGTGAACGATCTTCCTGCACATTTACTGTTGGATACGGGAGCATCGTCGCTCTTACTTTTCGCCCGAAGCATGCCGTCGACGGCTTCGGATCTGAGAATCAGGGCTGTTCAGCGATCGTCGGCTACCATCGGCGAATCTGAGCGCAAGCCATTGAAGCTGCGCAGCCTGAGACTGGGCACGGAGGAATTTGGGAAAGAGCCGGCATTTGTCATCCCCGACGGCAGCCACGGGGGGCACCCATTCGACGGATTGATCAGTCCGGCCGGACTGGGCATGAGGAGAGTCGCGATCGATCTAGGCCGCGGAGAGGTCGCCTTCAGCCGCTAGACGGAGACCTACTTGCCGCTGGTCTCGTTCCATAGGAAGGCCAGTTCATCCGCCTGGTCGGCCACCAGCTGGGTGAGCGACACACCTGCGCTATGCCCGCCTTTGACTGAGTAGTGCAGCAGGATGGGACGGTCTCCCCCACTGTCGGCCTGCATAAGGGCCGTCATCTTCCGCGCGTGCATAGGATCCACGCGGGTATCGTTGTCTCCGGTGAAGAACATGATCGCGGGATACTTCCGCCCGGGCTTCACATTCTGGTAGGGAGAGTATTTGAGGAGGTAAGCGAAATCTTTTGCCTTATCCGCGCTGCCGTACTCGGTGGTCCAGAGCGGGCCCATCTCAAACTTCTGGTAGCGCAGCATATCAAGCAGTGGGTAACCGCACCAGATCGCGCCAAAGAGATCGGGCCGTTGGGTCATGGCCGCGCCCATCAGCAGGCCGCCGTTCGAGCGCCCACGGATGGCGAAGTGCTCCGGTACCGTGTAGTGGTTGGCGATCAGGTACTCGGCGGCAGCGAAAAAATCGTCGAAGACGTTCTGCTTGTGCTCGAACATCGCCGCCTTGTGCCACGGTTCGCCATATTCGTCGCCGCCGCGCAGGTTGGGGAGTGCGAAAAACCCACCTTGCTCTATCCACCAGGCGTATTCGGGGTTCCACACAGGCAGCATGGCCAAATCGAAGCCGCCATAGCCGGTCATCAAAAGCCGTGCCTGGCCGTTGCGCTTCAGCCCTTTCTTGCCCGCGATGAACATCGGAATGCGAGTGCCATCCTTCGAGGTGTAGAAGACCTGGGTGATTTCATACTGCGCGGTGTCGAAAGGGACCTTGGGCGTGGCGAAGACATCCGATTTTCCGCTCCTGGTGTCGTAGCGAAAAATGGTTGGCGGCTGAATGAAGGAGTCGAAGGTGTAGAAGCCTTCGTTCTGGCTGGGGAGCCCCAGCACTCCAGAACTCGATCCAATTCCCGGATAGTTGATGGTACCGATTGATCTGCCGTCCAGGGTATAGATCGCGGTCTCGGTCTTGACGTCATGCAAGCGGGTGACGAAGAGCTTGCCGCCCACAATGGTCGATTCGTCGATGACATCCTTGCCCTCGGGAATAATCGTTTTCCAATCCTCGGGCTTGCCACCGGGCGCCGCCTCCACGATCCGGTTATTGGCCGCCTGGTAATCCGTTTGCAGAAAGAAACGGTCACCGATATTCAAGGCCTGCGTCTGCGCCTGAATGCCATATACCAGCGGAACAAAATCGCTCCCAGGTTGGCGCAGATCTTTTACCAGGATGTCGTTTCGTGTGGCCGGAACGCCGTGACTGATGTTGAGCAGCAGGTAGTGACCGTTCTCGCTCACCGAGCTATCGACCAGATCGATCTCGCCTAGTTTCTGGCCATGATATTCGCCGCCAAAGATCTTGATGTCGCTTCGGACGGCAGTTCCGAAGCGGTGAAAATAAACGTTGGTGCCCTGGCGCGTGAAAAGAGAATAGTAGATTCCTTTGTCCCCTGGGCCCAGGCTCACACTCTCATAGCGGGCGGAGGGCAATACATCCGGCAGTTCCTTACGCTCCCGCACCTGGATGACATGCACGGACTCCTCGTCTGCGCCACCGTGGCGCACGCTGTAGACCAGCAGGCTCCCATTTTTGGAAATATCGTCCATGCCCACGGACGTATTCTGATCGCTGCTCAGCTTGTCCGCGTCAATCAGGCGACGGTCAGTGCCCTTCCAGCCATCGCGCACATAGATCGACGCCTGGTTCTCGCCGGCCAGCCGCTTCCTGAAGAAATACTTTCCGCCGCGCAGTGCAGGTATGAAGTACTCATCCACACGCTGCAGCTCGGTCAGCTGGTGGATGATTTCCGGGCGATTCTTCAGCTGGGATAAATATTGCTCGGTGTACTTGTTCTGCTCGCCTATCCAGGCCCGCGTCTGCGGGCTCTTCCCATCCTCCAGCCAGCGGTAGGGATCCACGACCCGCGTGCCGTAATACTCATCGCTGACCGGGTGGGTCGGGGTCGGTGGAGGCGGAGGTAGGGTGACCCCATTCCCTCCGCGGATCGTCTGTGCCGGGTTTTGTGCGTAAAGCGCCAAGACAAAGAAGGCCGGTAGAGAAAACGCACTCCACTTCCCGCGCCGGAATGAAGTTGCTTTCATGTGCCGCTCCTGGGCAAGAAATATCGAATCCTGTTGTCCTGCTTGGCGCTGCGATCTAACCATCTTGCCGGCGCTATTGGGTGATGCCCACCTGGCTGAGCAGCCATGCACACTCAAAAGCCCTGTCCTTCAGCTGGTCGTAGCGCCCCGAAGCTCCGCCATGGCCGGCGGGGTCCATCTTCATCTTGAGCAGGATCGGGTTATCGTCTGTTGTTAGCGTGCGCGCTTTGGCTACGAACTTGGCTGCCTCCCAATACGCAACCTGGCTATCATTCAGGCTTTCCGTGAGCAACATCGGTGGGTAGGCCGCTCTGTGCAAGTTGTCGTAGGGACTGTACGAAAGGATGTATTCATAAGCGGCTTTATTGTTCGGATTGCCCCACTCTGGATAGTCGGTCGTCGTCAGCGGCAGCGACGGATCCATCATGTCATTCATGACATCGAGAAAGGGCACAGCCATGTGGGCCGCCTTGAATAAGTCCGGACGCATGTTGACCACTGCGCCCATCAGCAGACCCCCCGCGCTGCCGCCTTCTGTCAGGAGGCGATCTCGTGAAGTCCATTTTTGCTGGATGAGGTACTCGGCGCAGTCAATGAAATCGTAGAATGTGTTTTTCTTGTTCATCAGTTTGCCGTCGTCGTACCACTGCTCCCCCATATCGTTGCCGCCGCGAATGTGAGCGATCACGAAAGCCAGGCCACGGTCGAGCAGGACCAACCGTGAACTCGAGAAGGCAGCAGGCATACCGATCGCATAGGAGCCATAACCGTATAGCAAGAGCGGCCGCTTGCCGTCGCGCTCAAACCCCTTCTTATAGACGATCGAGAGCGGCACCTTGACGCCGTCCCTTACCGTCACCCATTGCCGCTCCGAGACGTACTGGGAAGCAACGTATCCCGGCACTTCCTGCTGCTTCAGAAGGAGTGACTTGCCGCTCTCGGTGTCGTAGTCGAAGACCGTGGGGGGTGTGACCAGGCTTTGATAGCTGTAGCGATACGTGGTTGACGCATACTCCGGCGTGTCCCCGGGAACTGCCGAATAGACGGGTTCGGGAAACGAGATGGCCCGCCACGTCCCCGACTTGAAGTCGAAGATCCGCATGCGGTTGAGCACCTGCGACTTCTCCACCGCAACCGCAAAGTCACGGAACAGATCAATGTCCTGGACCAGAACATCCTTATCCTGCGGAATAAAGATCTTCCAGTTTTTCGTGCCGGGATCATCTTCGGGCGCTGTGAAGACCTGGAAGTTCTTTGCGTTCTTGTTGCTTCGAATATAGAAAAGATTCCCCCGGTGATCGAGGAAATAGCGGTGTTGTTTCTCGCGTGGGAGGAAGACGGTGAAGTCCGATTTCGCCTGATCCGCCTTCAGGTAGCGGACCTCGGACGTGTCGGCACTCTGGGCAGAAAGCAACAGGTATTTCTTATCCCGCGTCTTCTGCACCCCGATGCCGAAGGTCTCATCCTTCTCCTCATACAGAGGTTCGAACCTCTTCTCGCCCAGCGTATGGCGCCATGCGCGGTTCGAGCGTTTTGTCACCTCGTCCTCTGTGGTTAGAAACAGGGTATGGTTGTCGGCGGCCCAAGCCACGCTGTCCACGCGTTCCATGGTATCCGGTAGCGTAGCGCCAGTCCGCAGGTCTTTGACGTAAAGGCTGTATTGTCGGTAACCGACATAGTCGATCGTATAGGCGAGCAGATTCTGATCGTCGCTCACCACCATGGCTCCGAGCCCGACAAACTTTCTTCCCTGCCCCAGCGCGTTCAGATCAAGCAACACTTCTTCTTTCCCCTCCAGGCTGCCTTTCTTGCGGCACTGGATGGGGTACTGCTTGCCTTCCTCGGTGCGCGAATAATAGTAATAGTCACCGCGCCGGACGGGCACGCTCAAATCTGTCTGTTTGACGTGGGACAACATCTCGTTATAGAGCGCGTCCTCGAAGGGCTTTAGGCTCTTGGTCATCGCCTCGGTGTAGGCGTTCTCTTGCTCGAGGTACTTGATGACTTCTGGATTTGACTTCTCGCGAAGCCAGAAATAGTTATCGACCACCGCGGTGCCGTAACGCATTTCACGGTGCTCGATCACGGGCGCAACGGGCGGTTGCGGCGTCTGGCTGGCTAGCGAGATGGCGCAGAACAATCCCGTCAGCGTGGACGATATGAGAGAACCGCGAATCAGCCTCATCCTCACGCGCCCTTCAAGCACATTCGTTTCAATCGACTACATTCTACTGGCAAACCAAGGAACTGGACAGTTCCCGTCGAATCAGTACCACGACACTTTCTACTGCTTGGAGAGATCGGAGCTACTTTGTGGTTGTAAAGTGCGCAGCGTTGGTGGCGGTTGAACTGCCGCCTATATACACGGTATAGTCAGCCGGCTCCACGACCTGCTGAGCCTTGACGTTATAGAAGGAAAGTTCGCCAAAGCCAAGGGGAAAGTGAACCGCCTGCGATTGGCCTGGGTCGAGCGTGACGCGAGCAAAGCCCTTGAGATTGCGTACTGGCTGCTCGGTGCTGGCGCCCCGGATATTGACATAGCACTGGACGATCTCGGTGGCACGGCGTTTCCCCGTATTGGTGACCGTTGTGGTTGCGATCATGGGCCGGCTCTTCTGATTGTGCATAAGCGAGGCCGCGCTTAGCGATTGCGTAGAAAGCGAAACCCCGGAATAGGCAAACGTCGAATAAGTAAGACCATGTCCGAAGGGGAAGAGCGCGTCATTAGGCACGTCCAAATAGCGTGAGACGAACTTCATCTCAACGTAGCCGGGGTGCGCCGGGTCAGGGTACTGGATCGGGCGGCCAGTAGGAAGCTGGTTATAGTAGAGCGGCTCCTGCCCCACAGCGCGGGGAAAACTCATGGTGAGCTTACCGCTCGGAGCGACATCTCCGAATAGGGTGTCGACGATCGCGGGGCCAGTTTCGACGCCGGGGAACCAGACTTCCATGATGGCAGGCACATGCTGAGCGGCCCAGTCAAGCACCAGCGGCCGGCCGGAGAAAATGAGCAGGGCAACAGGCTTGCCGGTTGCGACGACAGCCTCAAGCAACTGCTGTTGGTTCCCAGGCAAGTCAAGGTGCGCGCGCGACGCGGCTTCGCCGCTCATGTCGCTTGACTCGCCCAGGGCGAGGATGGCGACATCAGAGTTGTTCGCCGCGGCAACCGCTGCGGCAAAGCCGGAGTCCGAAGCGCCGGAGATCTCAGTTCCCCTGGCAAACGTAAGGATCGCACCGCTCTGCTGGGCTCGTTCCGTCATGGTGGCGCGCAGGGTTCGCACATCACCGAAATTGTTAGCCCCAGACCAGGCGCCGACCATATCGCTGGCATCCTCGGCGAGGGGGCCGATGAGGGCGATCCTCTTGATAGCCTTGTCCAGCGGCAGGAGAGGCTTTTGGGACACAGGGTTGTTCTGCAGCAGGACCAAGGATTCCTCCGCCGCCCGGCGGGCAAGTGGGCGATGCTCGGGGACTGCTCCCGTTACCTCCGGGCCCTCGGTGAAGGGGTGGTCGAAGAGACCGAGCGCGAACTTGACCCGCAGGACGCGGCGAACGGCGTCATCGACCACTGACATGGGCACGCGGCCGGACTTGACCAGCCCCGGCAGCTCGGCGTCGAAGTAGTGCGACATCATGTCAATATCGACGCCAGCGTTAATCGCCTTTTCGGTCGCCACTGCGGAATTAAGGGCGATACCGTGACGCGTGAGCTCCATGACCGCGGTGTAGTCGGAGATCACGGCGCCGTCGAAGCCCCACTCGTCGCGCAGAATGGTTTGCAGCAGAAACGGGTCGGCAGTCGCGGGCACTCCATTGAGCGAATTGAAGGCGGTCATCAAGGTAGCAGAACCAGCCTCAACCGCAGCATGATAGGGCGGCAGGTAGACCTGTCGCAGCAGCAGTTCGCTCATGTCCGTGGTGTTGTAGTCGCGGCCGGCCTCGGCTGCACCGTAGGCGGCGAAATGCTTGACTGAAGCAGCCACTGAGCCAGGCGCGGATAGGCTATCGCCCTGGTATCCGCGGATATAGGCACGAGCGATGGCGGAGCCCAGGTAGGGGTCTTCTCCCGCGCCCTCGGTGCAGCGGCCCCATCGCGCATCGCGCGCGATGTCGACCATGGGTGAATAGACCCAGTCGACCCCAGCAGTGCGGGCCTCAATGGCAGCCATGTGGGCAAGCTCCGTGATCAGTTCGGGATCCCAACTGGATGCAGTGGCCAACGGGACGGGGAAAATGGTGCGGAAGCCGTGGATGACGTCGGCCCCGAAAAGCAGCGGGATATGCAGGCGCGTGTTGTCAACGGCGGCGTGCTGGAAATGGTTAGTAAGGCCCTGCCCGACGGTGTTGAGCATGGAGCCAAGTTCCCCCTTTTGCGCGAGGACGTAGCTGTTGACTCCCCCAGGCCCGGGAGGGTTCACGTTGAGGGCGACAGTTGTGTTGCCGGGGTTGGGCGCCGGGTGCGCTTCGGTGGCGTTGTACTGGACCAACTGGCCTATCTTTTCCTCCAGGGTCATTCGCTGGAGTAGTGCATCGACCTTGCGCTCAATCTGCGGGCTGGCGAGTTGCGCGTTGGAAGGCGCTACATGCGACACCTGCGCGAGAGCCAGAGAGGATGCAGAGCAGAGAGAGAGCGCGGCAAGCAGCGTGGATCGACAGTAGGTCATACGCGACTCCTCTAAGCTACTCTATCGTCCCCTGAAAGGCCCGAAACCCCAGCAAATGAAATAAGCCGGCAGGCGCTTTTGAGAGCTGATACTCTGACTCGAATGCTGAGGTCCGCGGCGTGGTCTTGTTCGAATTTCCTCGGGCTACACCTCCGTCATTGCATTCCTTCTGTGGATGCCCCCAGCCTTGATGATGCGGCAAAAACGAAAAAATGTTGGGAGAGCAACCGCTTTCGTGAGGGCAGAAAGGCACCTCTCGAGGTAACGCACGCGTATATGAGTCTCTGTCGCTGAAACGTTCGTCAAAGCGTAGACGGGCCGTGACTCGGCTCTGCGGAAGGGACCCTCAAAGTAACCCGGGTTCCTGCATCATCAATAACAGCGCCGCCTGCTCTCGAAGAAAAGTTAGAACCAAGAGGCGCGAGCGACATCAAACGTGCGTGGGGGATGAATAATGGGGTCTTGCAAAGCTGAATCCCACTCTTTTTGAAGGCCGCTAAGGGTCTGCTCGTCGCTGGAATGGATTTTCCCGGCGCAGCTCAGTCAACGCGGGCGAATCAAAGTTCGTCGATATTTGGGGGGCGATTCGGTGCAAATCAACATAGCCCGGGTGATTTCTGCCGGGTCAGCCGATGTTCTTGTGGCCATTCGTCCCCAAAACACCCGGACTCACTCTTTTCAACAGCTCATTTTCTGCTGATTTCGTAGTCAAACAGCCACCTACCGATGTTGACCGACCCGGGGGATTGACGGATATTCATTTGATGATAGCGGCTAACTTTATGCGATTTGTAGTCACCTACGCGACCTGTCTGTTAGCCCTTATGCCGGCGATGGCGCAAGAGGAAGCCAGCAGCCAGCTTCGGTCCCCTGTCTCTCAGCAGACTGAGGTGGCCGCCACAGCGGTTCCGGACGCACCCACCCCTTCGCCATTGCCTGCAGGGCAGCAAAGCCCGTCCCCTGCGGAGAGTTCGTCAACCTCCTCCGCCGCGACGCACCCGGAAGATGGGCAGCAGACCAAGCGGATCCTGTGGATCGTGCCGAACTTTCGGGCGGTCAACGCAGGAGTAAAGCTACCTCCGCAGACAGTAAAGGAGAAGTTCAAGACCGGCGCCCTGGATAGCTTCGACTATTCCTCATTCATCTTCGTCGGCATCCAGGCAGGTATCAGTCAGGCAACGGATGCTTATCCTGCATTTCGCCAAGGGGCCGCGGGATACGGCCGCTATTATTGGCATACCTTTGCTGACCAGACGGATGAGAACCTCTGGGTAGAAGGCATTTTGCCCAGCGTGCTGCATCAAGACAGCCGCTATTACACGCTCGGTCACGGCAGCTTTTTCAAGCGGGGGATCTATGCGGTGTCGCGAACGGTCATCACCCGCACAGATTCGGGAAAGGAAACCTTCAACGCCTCCGAGGTCTTGGGATCCGGCATAGCAGCCTCAATCTCCGCGGCCTACTACCCCACCCAGTACCAAACCTGGACAAAAATTGGACAGCGCTGGCTAACCAACGCTCTGCTGGATTTTGGCACGTTCGCAGCCAAAGAATTCTGGCCGGATGTCAACCATGCAATCTTCCATGAATCCGACGACTGAGAAGGAAGCCAGGCTAGCGGGCGATACCTGCCGGCTATAGACTCGGATTTCTTCTGTCGACGTGGGCGAACGATGGAGGCGTAATGCTAGCGATGGAAAAAACTCCGTATGGCGTGAAGCATGTTGTGATCGTAGGTGGTGGTTTCGCTGGGCTGAACTGTGCCCGCAAGCTCGCGGCGAATCCGAATCTTCGGATCACTCTGCTTGATAAGAATAATTATCATCAGTTTCAGCCACTGCTCTACCAGGTGGCCACCGGGGTACTCTCCCCCGACAACATAGCCTTCAATCTGCGCTTCACTCTTATGCATCACCCCAACGTGAGCGTGAAGATGACGGAGGTCGTTTCCATCGATCCTAACTCGCGAGTGGTCGAAACCGCTCACGGTCAGCGATATCAGGGTGACTTCCTGGTACTGGCTGCGGGTTCCCAGCCAAACTTTTTCAGCACACCGGGAGCGCAGGAGAGCAGCTTTCCACTGTACTCACTGCATGATGCCGAACACGCACGTTCTCGCATCCTGGGCATGCTCGAATCTGCCGAACGCGACCCGTCAGTCGTAGCCAAGGGAGCGCTGAATTTTGTTATCGTCGGCGCCGGCCCTACGGGCACAGAAATGGCGGGAGCCTTTGGGGATATGTTGCAGTTGGCGCTGAAGAAAAAGGCCTACGACAGGCCCTACAAAGAACTGCCCGCGGACCATGCGCAGATTTTCCTGGTGAATGGGGGCCATCCAGTGCTAAATGCCTTTTCCCCTGCGTCCCAGCAATACGCCACGAAAATGCTTGAGGAAAGAGGAGTGCAACTTCTCCATACAAGGGTGAAGGAGATCGGGGCCGGCCACGTGTTGCTTTCCGACGGCACCAGCATCCCGACGCGCACCGTTATTTGGGCAGGGGGCCTTAAGGCTGCGTCTTTACCCAGCAATGTGGGAATGCCCACGAGTCACGGCGGCCGCATAGACGTGGCGGCAGACCTCACGGTACCTGGGCTGACAGGCGTGTATGCCTTGGGAGACTTTGCGAACATTACCGGCAAAGATGGTTCACCACTGCCGCAGCTGGCCTCGGTCGCAGAACAGTCCGGCAAGTGGTGCGCCAAAAATATTTTGCTGGAAATTTCGGGTAAGCCTAAGACCCCGTTCCACTATTTGGACAAAGGCATCATGGCAATCATCGGGCGCAACTCGGGCGTAGCCGAAGTGGGAGAGCATCGACTTCAGATCCAGGGTGCAATCGCTTTCGCTGCGTGGCTCGGAGTGCACGCAGCCCTGCTCTCCTCCACCCGCGCCAGAATCGAAGCCTTTATGGAATGGGCCTGGGACTATTTTGGTGGGGCCCGCGGGGATGCTGTTCTCGACCGCAAACAGGAATTGCGGATCGACTGGAACGACGACGAGAAGAGCCAGGCGGCCGAACTTCAACCAGAGGCAGCCAAACAAGAGACGACGCATTCGTAAGCCGATCACCATCTTGGGGGGGCCGCTAGGTCAGCACGACAATTTTCCCGCCAGTCTCTGTTCTCCTCCATGCAGATTTGTGCCTCCACGATCTCGTCCAGGTGAAAAATTCCCCCAACCTGACCTGTAATTCGCCCGCCGTGACCTGCTCGACCAGTTCCTCACTGGCCGGGTCGACGACACAACGGCTCAAAGCACCAGCGCTCTCCTTGACCGAATAGGAGACGCTGGTGTACTCTCCTTTTTCATCTAGGAGAGAAGATGCCCAACCTCGTCGATTTACCGCAGGGCGCGCTGGAGATACTCATCCTCAAAGCGATTTCCCTGGGGCCGTTGCACGGATATGGGATCCTGCTCCGCATTCAACAGATTTCCGGAGATCGCCTGGAGATCCAGCAGGGTTCCTTCTATCCCGCGATCTACCGGCTGGAAAGCCGTGGTTCGATTAAGGGAGAGTGGGGCGAGTCAGAAAACAATAGACGCGCGAAGTTCTATCGCCTTACCCCGAACGGAAAGCGGCAGTTGGAGGCGCAGAGCGAACGATGGGCCGAAATGGCTAGCGTCGTCGCAAGCATTCTCAAGCTGTCTCCGGGGGAATCATGAACGCTGTTGCGCAGCTTCGAAGCTGGTGGTACGCCATCACCCAGAGCGCCCAGGTGCACCGGCAGGTGGAGGCGGAATTGCAATTCCACATCGACGCCCATGTCGAAGATCTCATCCGGCGCGGAGTACCGGAGGAAGAAGCACAGCGCCGGGCGCGCGTGGAACTTGGCCAGGTAGAAACGCAAAACGAGAAGTACCGGGAGGCCATCGGGCTTCGTCTTTTCGACGAAATCGGGAGCGATTTCCGCTTCGGCCTGCGCTCTATCTGGAAACGACCTGCCTTCTCCGCCGTCGCCATCCTTTCGCTCGCGCTGGGCATCGGCGCTACCACCGCCATGTTCAGCCTGATCTATGCAGTGCTCCTCCATCCCTTTCCCTATGCGGATTCCGACCGGATCATGGATCCCATCGTTATCAATGAGCTGAACCCGCAGCAGCTGCGATGGTTCGCCATGACCAAACCGCAGTTCCAGACACTCCGCAATACGAAATCGATCGACAGCTTGCTCGGCTTCCGGAATGTCAACCTGGAAATCACCGGGAACGAGCTTCCAGAGGATGTCGCCGCCATTTACCTTACCGAGAACGCAGGCAGTTTCTTTGGTGTTCCCGCTCTTCTCGGGCGCGGGATTCGACGCACCGATGCACAGCGTGGGGGCCAGCCGATTGTGGTGCTGAATTTTCGCTTCTGGCAGCGTCATTTTCATGGCGATCCCGAGGTGATTGGCCGCACTCTTCAACTCGACCACGCGAACTACACCATCGTTGGCGTCATGCCGCGCAGTTTCGCGTTCAATGACACGCTCGGGGTGGGCGATATCTATCTTCCGCGCAGCCTGCTGCACGACAGCACCAACCCACCGATTCAATGGCCGTACACCCCATGGATCAAATTAAAAGCGAATGTCAGCGCCGCCTCAGCCGATGCTGAACTCGGCGCTATCGTCCACCAGTTCGCAAAAGAATTTCCTGAGCGTTACCCGAAGCAGTTTCACTTGCAGTTGCAGCCGATTATCATCCCGTTTGAGCAGAACACAGGGCCCACGCTGGCCTTGCTCCTGGCTGGCGTCTCGCTTCTGCTCATCATAGGCTGTGTTAATTGCGCAATCCTTCTGCTGGCCAACGGGGCGGCGCGCCAGCATGAACTAGCCGTGCGCAGCGCCCTCGGCGCCAGCCGCTGGAGGATCATCCGTCAACTCCTGATCGAATCGCTCGCCGTTTCTTCCACCGGAGCCGTGCTCGGTGTTGCCGCTTCATGGTGGCTTGCTAAACTGCCGCTCGAGATATCTCCCAGGTCCTTCCCTTCCGAATCTTTTATCCGCATCAACCTCCCAATCCTCGGGTTTTCCGTGGGGCTGGCCCTGGTATCCGGGATCCTCTGCGGTCTGGCTCCCGCGTTGCGCTTATCCCGTCCTGAATTAGCTCGTCCCATGCAATTGAGTTCGCGCCAGATCGCGGGCCATAGCAAGAAACGAAGGATCAATTTTCTCATCGCGGGACAGATCGCTTTAACGCTGCTCCTGATGGCCACGGCCGGAACAGCGATGAGCGCGTTTCTCCATCTGATGAGAATGCCTCTGGGCTACGACCCCAAGAACGTAATGCAGGTGGGCATCGTCATGCATTGGAACAACCCCGGAGATTGGAGCCGCATTCGATCCCGGGCAGACCGGGCGGCCTTCATCGAGCAGGTCCGGCAGAAGATCGCATCCGTTCCCGGCGTCCTCTCGGTGGCCGTGGCCACGGATGCGACTCCGCCCAATTTCGGCCGCGACGAGACTTTTGAAACGCTGGGAGAACCATCGGAGCAACAGCAACAAGCTCGGATTTACTTCATAGGCCAGCAATACTTTTCCACGCTCCGGATTGGGTTGCTTAAGGGCAGAATCTGGGATCAGACTGAAAATATGCGCGGCGACTCCGTGGCTGTTGTCAACGAGAGTTTCGCACGACGCTATTGGCCTCATGGAGACTCAATTGGTCACCAGATTCGTATCCCCGGGCTGAAGCCAGTTGGATCGCTCGTAGCTACGACTTCCGACAGTGCCGGCTGGCGCGAAATTATCGGCGTGACCGGCGATGCGCGCAACAACGGCGTGGATGTGCCAGTCTTACCCGCGATCTATATTCCTTATACAACTTTGATGGCGCCCTACGCTCAGTTCGACATTCGTACCCACGGCGAACCCCTTTCGTTCCTGCATAGCATCCGCGCAGCCGTTGCATCGGTTTCCTCGGATCAGCAGATCGCCAACGGCGCCTACGACCTTCAGGAGGCCATTGACCGCGATGCCCAATGGAGCAGGCAGCGGCTATTCTCCGTTCTGTTCGGCGTATTTTCCGCGATGGCGTTACTGCTGGCATTGGTCGGATTGTTTAGTGTCGTCTCCTACAGCGTTGCCCAGAGAACCATGGAATTCGGCGTCCGGCTGGCGTTGGGAGCATCCCGCAGTCACATTCTCTGGATTGCCACGCGTGGCGCCGTTCGTAGTCTGATCGTGGGTATAACGGTTGGGGGTGTCGCAGACATCCTGGCCAGCAACCTTTTAAGGGAGTGGATGAACAGCCATGAGTCTGGACCCCTTAGTCTTCCCGGAGCAATTGTGCTGTTGGTGATTTGCGCTATGGCGGCTTGCCTGTTGGCTGCGCGACGCACTGCGTCTACCACTCCAACGGAAGCGCTGCGGTACGATTAGGCGCGCCAATCACCGGTTCCGTATTGGCCGAGGAGAATTTCGCAAAGCGGACTACCCTCCGCGCAATGCCTGTAAGGGATCAATGGAGGCGGCGCGGAAGCCGGTAGCATAGAGGCAGTCAGGGCCAACAGCAGCACGCCCACAGCGGCCAACGCCAGCACGAGCGGATCAAATGCCAAACATTTCTGGCGCTGAAAATTAGTGCGTCACGGTCGATTCGTCGACCGGTGTCCGCGAATGAACACGTGGCTATCGATGAGTTGAATCAATTGCGGGCTCAGGGGCGAGCTCGATGTCCATCTCTTTAATCAACCCATCTTCAAACGTATAGACATGGATAACCTCACCATCGGCGATTAGGTTCCCTGACAAATCTCTGACGGTCTGATGCACGCGAACGGAAATTTTGCGGCCGGGCCTGTCTTCGAAGGCAATGGGAACAACGGTGGGATCTATTGCCGCCCACTGGCGGGTCCAGTAGGAGCGCACCTCGTCGTGCCCGGTGACGCGGCCTCCCTCCCACCCGTTTGGCCAATCGACCGCGGGATGCAGTGCGGCCAACACAGTATCGATTTCTCGCCGGTTGAAGGCCTCATAGATGCGTACTAGCAGCCTCTCCAAATCGTTCATTCGTTCTCCTGACACTCATTTCGTTGGGGCATTCCCCGCCAGAACAATTAATCCCTCCGCCAGTGTACCGCGCCAACTCAAGTAATCGTGACCGCCCACGAACTCCTGGAAGTGGACCTCATAGCCCTTTGCCAGCAAAACATCGCGTATGTTTTGGCTGGTCAGCAGAATGGAGTTTCCCGCGCCGGAAAGGTCAATCTCCTCGCTTCCGGCGTCCATATAGAATCGCAGCGGCTGCTTCGGGCTGGCGATGATTTTTTTGGCTACCCAGTTCGGCCCAGAATTGGTCTCTTCGCCTGACGGAGTCCACCAGTACGAGCCGGATTGGGAGAGGATGTTCCCTAAGGCTTCGGAGTGGCGCAGGCCGGCGCATGTGGCCGCCAGCCCGCCGAAGCTGGAACCTCCGATCACCACCTGTCGAGGATCCGTCGTGAAGGTATACAGGCTATGCGCCCAGGGCAGGAGTTCGGAAATAAGAAAGTCCGCGAACACAGGATTGCAGGTAAGCTCACGACTGCGCGCACCAGGTGCATTCCCCACCAAGAGCGCGACCATCGGTGGAATGCGTTTCTCCGAGATGAGATTGTTGAGAATAGTCGGCGTGGGCACAAGAGCCAAATGATTCTCATCCCCCAAATACGCCACCTCGTCGAACAGAACAAGAACTGGATATGGTTTTTCCGTTTTCGAATATCCCGGCGGTAGATAGACCGCAATTTCGCGATCGTTGTTTAGCAGCGCACTCTTGAGTTGATGCTTCTCGATTCGGCCTGCTGCAACACCGGCTCTCTCGGCGAGCCAGGGTTGCGCCGGCGCGTCTGGCATTTCAACAACTGAGTCTCCCTGGTACTGGGGAGAATCAACGCTCCCTCTGTCGACGCGCCAGCGCTTGGGGTTTAGTGGATCCGGCCGCGCAGCAGCCGCAATCATCTCGATTACGTCATTGTCGAAACCCTTTGTCGATCGGTAGACTCCTCGGGTTTGGTTAGTGCGAGCCGCACCGGCAGGCTCACCACCTTTTCGAGTGTGATCGTATAGGCTCCGGTAACGGTTTTATCGACAGCCGCAACCTCGACCCGGTATCTGCCCGCGCTCTCAGCAATGAAGTTGAATTTGCCCTCGTCAGGTCCAAACGTAGTCCCGCGATATCTACGGTCCGACGGGTCGTAGGCTATGAGAGAGATTTGCTTTCCCCGAGGGTCAACCTTGATCCGGGCAAAATCCCCAGCGTTGAGCGACACCGAGAAAGAGCGCGACTTGCCTGCATCAAGCACTCCCTCGTGAACCTTTGCCACGGCAAGCTCAGTGTCGTCTGCAAACGCTGCTATATGGAACGGTATAAGAATCAGGGACGCCAATTTCGCCAGCCGTCTAGCAGACATGCTCTGCTCCTTTTGCGCGGGTGTTTCACATCAGATCAGCGATGGAACGCAACGCGAAACTCTCGAGGGGTCTTCTTCTTGATCATCTTGAATTGACGATTGAAGTTAGCCAGGTTCCTGTATCCGACTTCATCGGCGATCGCGGCAACCGGCTTCTGCGAATTCAACAGCAGGGCACACGCGTTGCCCACTCGCAATTGAGCCACGTATTCGACAATCGTAGTACTCGTGTGGAGCTTGAACAGGCGATGCAGCGAACTGCGGCTAAGAGCTGCCGTGCGCATCAACTTAGCCACGGAAATCTGTTCGCGGTAGTGCTCATGAAGATAGGAGATCGCCCGGCCAATTCTTTCTTCGCTTGCAGAGGGAGAACTCACCGCCTCACTTGCCGCCGACGCCAGGAAGGCCGATCTACTGTCGTTTGCCAGCAGCAGAAGCAGGTTAAGAAGCGAAACCAAACGCTGCCCAGGTGCTTGATCGAGCATCGCGCAGATAGCCGATTCCGCCGTCTCGCGCGTGCCCGTCGAGAACGTGAGCGCGCGCGACGATCTTTCCAGTAGCCGCAGAATCGGGTGCAACTCGACATGCGGCTCGATCATGCTCTTGACGAATGCTTCGGTGAACCACAGCACCAGCGCGCGATGAGTGCGGCTCCGATTCGCCCGCTCACTCGAGCACCAGGTGTGCGGGATCCTTGGACCAATCAATACCAGGTCGCCGTGGCTATACGCGGAGACATTGTCCCCGACAAACCGCTGCCCCCGGCTGTTGAGCGTCAAGGTCAACTCATACTCGGGATGGTAATGCCATTCAAAGGGGATTCCCTCCAGCCGCCGGTCGAAGAATACCCAGGAGGAGTCCCGCGGCGCGGCCAGATGTTCACGGTAGGGCCTCATGGAATCGCCTCATAATTGCATTGTAGCGAGTTTTTTATCCCAGCTGAGACTTTAGTATCGGAACTTGGCATACGGGGCAAACATGCCGTCTCCTGAAGGCGCTAGATTTTCCCTATGCGCTTCCCGCGCGGAGGTTCTCCATGGAAACAGTGAACCCGGCCGACGAGGCCACCCAGTACCGCAACAGCCTGACCGCCCGCGTGGTCAGGACACAGCTACGCGACATCCAGAAGACTCTTCCTCTTCGGGTATTGTCCGAAGAAGACTTCAAGCACTGGCAGACCTACGGTTACGTGGTCGTCCAGCAGGCTGTGCCGGCAGAAAATGTGCAGCGCCTGGTCGACTTCCTTTGGGACTTTCAGGAGATGGACCCTGGCAACCCTGAAACCTGGAGCGGGGGGCAACTCCGCAGCCATGCCATGAAGGAACTCAATAATAGCGGTATGGTGGAGGTCTACAACCACCAGTATCTGTGGGATAACCGGCAGCATCCGCGAGTGTACGACGCATTTGTCGACATCTGGGACGAGGAGCGGCTCTGGGTCACCATCGATCGTGCCAACTTGAATACGCCTAACCGCAGCGCAAGGGCGTTCACCGGATTCATCCACACCGACGTTGACACCACGCTCGATCCCCTGCCGGTGAACGTGCAGGGAGTGCTCTCTCTGGTCGATACCGATGACGAAACAGGTGGATTCCAAGGTGTTCCCGAGCTCTTTCGAAGCTTCGACGAATGGAAAAAGCGGCAGCCCTCGGACCGGAATGGCATCAAACCAGATATCTCCGGCTTCTCTGTGTGCCCCGTTCCCATGAAGGCAGGAGACCTGCTGATTTTCAATAGCCTGTTAGCCCACGGCATCCGCCCCAACACCTCTCAGAACAAGGTGCGCATGGCGCAGTACATATCCATGACCCCCTGGGAGCCGGAGAACACCCGCCTGCGCGAGCAGCGTATTCTTTCCTGGCGCGAGCGGCGCGCTCCTCTAGGTATTGCCTTCCCCGGCGATCCGCGGGAATGGGAACGCACGAAGTACCCGGTTGCCGAACTGACAGCCCTGGGCCGGAGGCTTCTCGGAGTCGATCTGTGGCCCTAAGACCGGGCGTGCTTCTTGACATGATGATCACATCTTGACGGTCATGAGGAGATGGTGCTAACGTCTCCTTCGATGACCGATCCGAATACCGATGTGATTCAAGGTACGCTCGACATGCTCATTCTTAAAACCCTGAGCTTGGAGCCAATGCACGGCTTCGGCATCGCGCGCCGCGTAGAGCAAATCTCGCGCGGAGTCTTCAAGGTGAACCCGGGATCTCTGCTGACCGCCCTGCAGCGGCTGGAGCGCGCCGGCTGGCTGGATGCCGAATGGCGCCGCACAGAAAACTCGCGGCGAGCGAAGTTCTATATCCTCACACGGACCGGCAGGAAGCAACTGGAGGAAGAGACCGCGGACTGGACGCGGCGCGCATCTGCCATCGCAAGGGTGTTGAAAGCGGAGGGCTGACCATGTCACTCTGGCGGCAGTTGACCTACGGCCTGCGCGGCCTGGTGAACCGCGCCAAGCACGATCGTGACGTGGCTGAGGAAGTAGAGCAATATTTCGAGGAAGCAGAGGCCGCGTGGAGATCACGCGGCCTTTCCGCCAAGGAGGCCAGAAGGGCCGCACGTCTGGAAGGCGGTAGCATGGCCGTCGCCAAAGAGCGGGTGAACTCGTATGGCTGGGAGAACGCCGCCAGAGGTTTCTTCAGCGACCTGCGCTTTGCTGGGCGCCAGTTGCTGAGGCACAAGGTCTTCACTGCGACGGCAACGCTCACCCTGGCTTTGGGCATCGGGGCAAACGCCGCCATCTTTACCGTGATTCAATCCGTTCTGCTCGCTCCGCTTCCCTACAAGAATGCTGACAAACTCGCTGTTCTGACCACGCACTGGACAAACAGCGGGCACACCAAGGCGGGCATGACAGGACCGGATGGGGTGGATGTGCGCGATGGCGCCAGAAGTATGGAAGCCGTGAGTCTTTACAGTGGCGGCAATCTCGGCGTGCAGTTGCGCGATCAATCAGTCTACACGGTAGTGACTTTCGCGGATGCGAACTTCGCCCGCGTCTTCAGCCTAAAGCCGATTGCGGGTCGTTTGTTTGCGGATGCCGATGCGCACCACGCGGCCCTGGTGAGCGAGCAGTTTGCCCGCGATCACTTCGGCAGCGCGCAGACTGCACTGGGGCAGATGCTGCACGTAGAGAACGAACCGGTCGAGATTGTGGGCGTATTGCCCGGGAGCTTCGACTTCCCTGCCGGAACACGCGTATGGGAGGCCTTGCCATTGCGGCCCGAGTCGGAATCACGGACCGCATTCAACTATAAGGCGATAGCCCGCCTCCGTTCCGGAACAACCTTCTCGGCAGCCCGGACAGAATTGATTGGAATTTCGCGCCGGCTTGAGACTGCATATCCCGACGCGAACCGAAATAAGCAGATACTGCCCCAGCCTTTGCATGAGGCGCTCATAGGAAATACACGCCCTACGCTTTTGTTTCTGTGGGCAGCAGTTGCCCTCATTCTGCTGATCGCATGTGTCAACGTAACCCATCTTCAACTGGTGCGCTCGATGGAGCGGCAGCGCGAACTCGCCATTCGGAGGGCCTTGGGCTCTTCCAGCTGGCAGGTCATGCGGCCGGTGATCCTCGAGAGCCTGCTCGTTTCGTTGATCGGCGGCGCAGCTGGAGTGCTGCTGGCCTTCCCCGCGGTACGCGTGCTGGTGGACATGGCCCCCAAGGATCTACCGCGCACCAATGAGATTCATCTGAACGGTTGGGTGCTGGCATTTACATTGGCTCTCTCCGTGTTGACTGCGTTCGCGTCGTCAGTGCTCCCCGCGCTGAAGGCGGCGAAGGTCGATCCTGCGGAGACGTTGAAACAAGACGCCTCGCGCGGTATGACCCGGCAGGGCGCAGCGATGCTTCGCGATGGCCTGGTGATTGCGGAGGTGGCGGCGACGTTTGTACTTGCGATGGGTGCGGCGCTCCTGCTGCATACCATGATGGCTCTCATCGATCGCGACATGGGGTATCAAACGCGCCAGTTGCTGGTGGTGGACGCGGATGCACCGGCGCACTCCGAGCAGGATGTTCACGGCGCGGTACGGCAGTTTAATGAACTCTTTGCCCAACTCGCGGCAATGCCAGGCATAAAGCATGTGGCGGGGATCATGGGATTGCCGACGGGTGCGTATGGTTCCAATGGGTATTACACCGTGACGGGCGCCGGGCCTATCGATGTCAACCATTCTCCATACGCTGACTTCAGCGTGGCCAGTCCGGGCTACTTTCAGACCATGGGCATTCCGATCAAGCGAGGCCGCGACTTCAGCCCGCAGGATACGGATGAGAGTGGGTTCGTGGCGGTGATCAGCGAGTCGCTGGCCAAGCAGAGCTTTGGCAATGCCGATCCGCTAGGCAAGCAGGTCCAGTGTGGGCTTGACTCGGACAAATGGATGACGGTGGTGGGAGTGGTAGGCGATGTGCGGCAGGAGTCGCCTGCGGAGAATCCAGGGCCGACGCTCTACATGCCCATGACCCAACATCCTTTTTATGCCAATCAAATCCACATTGTTCTGCGGACGGAGGTAAAGCCACTGACACTGATGAACGCCGTGCACCAAGAAATTGCGCGGGTGAATCCGTTCATCGCGATGCGCTTTACCACCATGGATGCGATGGTGAACACGTCGATTGCAACCCAACGTTTTCGGGCGGCGCTGATCTCTTCTTTCGCCGGAGTGGGACTCTTGCTGGCGATGATGGGCGTCTACGGGACGATGGCGTACTCGGTGGCTCAACGTACCTTTGAGATCGGCGTACGCATGGCGTTCGGCGCGGAGAGAAGCGCCATTCTGAGAGCGGTGCTAGCGCACGCCGGCAAGCTGGCTTGCTACGGCATTGCGCTGGGACTGGTGCTGAGTCTCATGCTTGCGCGGCTGGTGACCAGCATGCTGGTCGGGGTGCGGCCGGCTGACCCGGTCAGCCTCTGTGTGGCCTCGTTGCTACTCTTGCTGACCGCACTGGCTGCTGCATTGGCGCCGGGTTGGAGGGCCACTCATGTTGATCCGTCGGTGGCGCTACGGTCCGCATAGCGCAGAAGGGGAAAAACCGCGCCTCTCGTTCGCTCGCGAAGGGCGGGTGCCCCTTATCTCGCTCGTTTTTTGCGAGATGTGGGATACCACTGCTCTTTCCTTCTGACTCTCGATTCGTCGATGCACTTGGCGGTATACCTCATCCTCGAGGAAAGCCGCATGAAAACCGGCTACAGAGGAGATTGCGCGGCCTGTGCTCGCCACCCCGCGCACGCTGGCGCGTTGCCGCAGGATGAGAAAGCTCTAGCTCTGCACCCGCTTCCAAGGCAAAAAAAAATCCGAAATTGCTGTCCATTTTCTGACTCCGCTAACGACTATATGGTGAGCGAACCGATACGTCGCAGGTTTTTCGCTGCATGTTACAGCCGACCAGGAGGAACATTCCGTGAAATACATCTGTTTGGGATACATCCAGCCGGGCAAATTCGAAGGCATGGAGGAGAGCGAGCGCCATGCCATGCTGGACGAATGCTTTAACTACGATGACCAGCTGCGGGCGAACGGGCATTTTGCCGCTGGGGAAGCTCTTCAGCCTCCCGCCACCGGCGTGACCCTGAATTGGAAGAACGGCAATGTGTCGGTGACCGATGGCCCGTACGCCGAGACAAATGAGCAGCTGGGTGGAATCCTGGTGCTCGAGGCGCGCGATCTAAACCACGCCATTCAGCTTATCTCGCAGCATCCCGGGGTGAAGTATGGACCATGGGAGATACGTCCGGCAGCGGATCTGAACCAGATGATCGGCGAGAGTGAGCTTCGCCGGGGAAAGGATGCCGGACAATGAGCGCTCCGGGAAGAAACGCCAACTGGATCATGACCACGGCTGGCCTGGTCGCAAGCATCGTTCGCATAACCGGGAAAAGCTATAGACCGTTTGCGGGATCAGGAGAGAGCGCGCAGGTTGCTGCGCAGGTGAGTAGGTTCGCCCTCCGGCAGGAGTGCTTCAATTTTCAGGTGGGCATCCTCCCAGATCGGCACCGCGCTGGCCAGCACAGTCTTGCCTTTTCGCGTCAGACCTATTCTTCGACTACGCCGGTCCTCCGGATCTGGGCTGACCTTGACCAGGCCGCGCCGCTCCAGCGGCTTAAGTGCGGCCGTCAAGGTGGTGCGATCCATGGCCAACAGCGAGGCCACCGGTCCCATCCCCGGAGGCTCAGGACGATTCAACGACATCAGCAAAGAGAATTGACCGTTCGTCAGCCCGACCGGCCGCAATGCCTCGTCGAAGTGCCTGGCCAGTGCCCGTGCCGCTCTCTGCACGTGCAGACAGAGGCAACAATCGCGAACCAGCAGCGTAGTTTCAAAAGGAACAATCGCCCTTGACACGATATTAATATGTTGATATCAACGGGTATTGTCAAGCTATCGAAGGATAGTCTTTACAACGTGAGTCGCAGGGTCCCAGGGAAATTCCAACCATAGAGGTCCGATATGCCGTTCTTGCGTGATTTGAAAATCGCCCTGCGCTCCTTGTCCCGGGCTCCCGCTCTGTGGATCACCGTGGCCGTAACCTTGGCCCTGGGTATCGGTGCGAACGCGGCCATCTTCAGTGTTGTTCGCGCCGTGCTCCTGCGGCCGCTCGCGAATCGTGACGAGAACCGGCTGCTCTACGTGCGCCAGAGCGCTCCCGGCATCGGCGTCGTCAACGAGACGTTCTCCGTTCCGGAAATTCAAGACCTCGGGCACGGGTTAAAAACGATCCAGGCGTTAGGCACCTTTTCCGAGATCGACTTCACCGTCGTGGGACTCGGCACGCCACGCGAAATACCAGCGGGTGTGGTGGATGGCAACTACTTCAAGGTGATGGGGCTGCGTCCGATCCTGGGACGCTTGTTGACCCCCAGCGACGATGGCCCAAATGCAGCCGGCGCGATTGTGCTGACGTATAAGTTCTGGAGCACATCGATGCACCATGATCCCAACGTGATCGGAAAGACGGTGCGGCTCGATAGCTTATTGGGCTCGCGTTCCGCGGTCATCGTTGGTGTACTGGAGCCAGCGGTGCCCTATCCGGTGGCAACCGAGCTCATTGCCAACGTAGTCACCAGCCCGCATCACCTATCCGCCACCATGGTGACCGGTCGCGAACACCGCATGACAGAAGTCTTCGCACGGCTCGCTCCCGGTGCAGATCTCCCTGCCGCGCGAGCAGAGCTCCAAACCAAATACGCGGCCATGATGGCCGCGCACCCCGAGGTGTACAAACCCGAAGACCACTTCACCATCGCCGTCACGCGCATGCACGATCAGATTAATTCTCGTGCCAATACCATCTTGTGGGTGCTCTTCGCGGCCTCCGGCCTTTTATTCATTATTGCCTGCTCCAATGTTGCCAATCTGGTGCTGGCGCGAACCGTGCGCCGCGAGTCGGAGTTGGCCGTTCGCTCGGCGTTAGGAGCAACCCGGGCAGCGCTTCGCCGTTCGCTCCTGGCAGAAAGCCTCGTGCTTTGCCTCAGCGGAGTACTGGGAGCCCTGATCATCGCCGCTCCGATGGTGGCCGTTCTGGGCCGCTATGCTTCGCGCTTCAGCGTGCGTGCCGACGGCCTCACTCTTGATTTCAGCCTAGTGTGGATTGGCATTGCACTCGCCTTGGCCGCCGCCGTCTTCCTGGCGTATGTTCCGCGCCTGCCCTCCGAGGATCCCTCGCACAGCTTCGGACTAACCAGCAGCGGACTGCGCGTTACCGGAGGCAGTAGTAATCGGCGGCTGCGGATCTTCGCCGTGACCCAAATTACTGCCTCATTTCTGCTGCTCGCCGGCGCCGGTGCGCTGATGCGGACTCTTTTTGTGCTGGAGAACACGCAGCCGCCCTTCGACACCGCCAGGGTCCTGGCTATCAATTTGCCGGTGATGTCGTATGGGCGAACACCAGAGCAAGTGCGTGATTTTTACCGCGAGGTGCAGCGCCGGGTAGGCGCCCTGCCGGGGGTACAACGCGTCTCCTCAGGCTTCAGCGTTCCCTGGCGCGACTCCCAGGGATTGAACATCAGTTTCACCTTTGCCATGGATGGTGCGACCCGCGAGAATGGCCGGGACGATTTGCGCGCGCGCTTCCGGTCTATATCCCCCGGCTTTTTCGGCACCTTGGGAGTACCTCTTCTGCAAGGTCGGGATTTTAGAGATACCGACAAGGAAGGCTCGGAACGCGTGGTGATCATCAACCAGAGCGTTGCCAAGATGCTGTTTCCCGGGCAATCGGCGTTGAACCGCAGTTTGCGCTGGACCGATCCGGTGATGAAATTTATCGGCATCAGTCCCGAGCCTCGGCGGATCATCGGGGTGGTACCCGACGTCGATGATGAAAATATCATTCCATCGCCGTCCATGATGGTCTACCAACCCTCCGACCAGGAGGGATGGCAGGGCCGTCTATTTGTGCGCACGGATCATGATCCCTACACGCTTGTACCCATCATCACCCGCACGATTCACGACATGGCCCAAGACCAGCCGGTGGAGCGAGCCAGCACACTCAAAGACATTCGCGCGGAAGTTCTCACCCCCGACCGTCTGAATGCCATCGTCTTCGGCGGATTTGCCGGGGTGGCGCTCTTGATCTCCGTGGTGGGTGTAGCCGGGGTGCTCGCGTTTTCCGTGAGCGGGCGCACGCGCGAGTTTGGCATACGTATGGCTCTCGGAGCTCAGCGGCACAACATCCTCACCAATGTTCTGGTGGAGGGCCTGGTCATCGGCGCCATCGGGGTGGGGGCAGGCGTGGTGGTTGCCTTCGCCTTCGCCAGCGCCATCGGCAAGTATGTTGCGGGCGTGCAACTGCCGGGCGCACTCGCGTTCATCGCATCCGCCGTCGTGCTTCTAACTGCTGCGGTCATCGCCTCGGCTGTGCCCGCGGCACGCGCGGCCAGCGTGAACGCGGTGGAAACGCTGCGCTCGGAGTGATTTGCTTGCTAGCCGCTTATCTAGCTGCAGGGGACTATATATCCCAGGAGGCATGAATGATGCGGAAGGGTCTCAGGACAATTGCGTCGGCCAGCTTAGCGCTGGTGGCTGCGTTCGGTGCGGCGTGGCCGCTGCCGGCAGAGGGTACGAAGTATCCGAGCATGGCTCCGGTGGAGCAGTACATGATGGAGCGGAGTGCTGAGATTGCACTGGCGCGGAGTGCGGCTCCCGCGTCCGTATCAAAGGATGCCACGGTGATGGTGATGGGGCGGCACGGCTACGAAACCGCGGCCACGGGCAAGAACGGTTTTGTGTGCATCGTCCAGCGCTCGTGGACTGCCGGGATAGACGAGCCTGATTTCTGGAATCCAAAATTGCGGGCGCCGATCTGCTTCAATGCGGCGGCTGCGCGCAGCTACTTACCGCAGACGATCAAGAAGACCGAGTGGGTGCTGGCGGGGCGGTCGAAGGCGCAGATGTTTGAGCAACTGAAGGCCGCTCTGGACAGTAAAGAATTGCCACCGCCGGAAGTGGGCGCGATGTGCTACATGATGTCGAAGCAGGGTTACCTGAACGACCGTGCCGGGCACTGGCTCCCTCACCTGATGTTTTATCTTCCCCCCACAGAATCGGCGAGTTGGGGCGCAAACCTCCCTGGCATACCCATCTTTGCGGCGCAGGAGACTCAGGGCCGAGTGACCGTGTTTATGGTTCCCGTCGGACACTGGTCTGACGGAACGGCTGCTCCCCAAGAATGAGCAATATCGATGAGTCACATTCTCTCAGAAGAGATCAACAACGGGCGGAAACGTCAGCAATAGACTCAGGCCGAGCAGTGCGAGAGCAACGACGCTGATACGCCCCACAGCGACCGTCCTGTTTCGCCAGCGCCATTTCAAAATTCCCCAAGCCGCGAGCCCCATGAGATTGAGCGTGCAATTGCTATCGAAGTTCGATACTGCACTATCGGTATTCGATTCGGGCTAAGCGGAGGTATATTTGATCTGTGTCCGTGCGTCAGCGGGAACTCTTTTTCACGAGCTACACCACGAACTTCACGAAGAGCATCCGCGGAAGATCTCGCCGCCGGGCGACGCCTCTGGAACGAACCAGCCCTAAACTAAGTCATGTTTCACAGTGTCCCCAGGAACTCCGCCGCGATGCGGCCGAAATGCAGGCGAACCTGGTCCGATTGAACCGCGCAGGCTGCCAGCCGCAGAAGCTCGTGGCGCTTCAGGGAGCACCGTTGCCGATCGCTCTTTGATGCCAAGCTGGTTGGATCCGCGGGGGTGCCTGTGTCCAGCATCAAGCCCAAGCAGGCTGCGGCACGCTTCGCCTGGTATGATATGCCGGCCTGCCGGCGCGACCCAATCACCCGGAGCAGTCCCTGAAAGCTAGAAATACAATGCGGGAGAAACTCTCCTTTTTTCAGTTATGAAAGCGACGCCGGAGTCTAACTCGCAAATGTCACGGGCTTTCCGAATATCGCTCCGGAACCGGGTATTAAGCCTGGTAGCGTTAGTCTCAGGTATCACCTATCTGGACAGAGTTTGCCTTTCTGCGGCCGCTCCCACAATCATGCGCGACTTACGACTGTCCAACATGCAGATGGGATACGCCTTTAGCGTGTTCGCTCTGGCCTATGGGATCTTTGAGATCCCGATGGGTTGGCTTGGCGACCGCCTGGGGCAGCGGAAGATGCTCACCCGCATAGTAGCCTGCTGGTCGGCATTTACCGCGCTGACCGGAATGGCAGGGGGGTACCTGACCCTTCTGTCTGTAAGATTCGCCTTCGGTGCAGCGGAAGCCGGAGCATTCCCTTCCATGGCTCGCTGTCTCGCGCGCTGGTTTCACTCGACCGATCGTGCCCGAGCTACTGGCATAATGTGGATGGGTAGTCGGCTTGGTGCGGCCCTTGGAATTCCCCTGGCCACGCTGTTCATCGGATGGTTGGGTTGGCGATTTACCTTCGCTGTCTTCGGCGCCGTCGGTGGATGCTGGTGCGTGTTTTTCTGGCGTTGGTATCGGGATGACCCGGTCCGGCATCCTGGAATTGACGCTTCTGATCTTACCTATCTCTACCAGAACGCGGATTTGTCGAGTGCCCCTGGAGATGCCCGTGCACCATGGAAGCGCATCTTCACCAGCGTAAATCTATGGTCTTTCTTCTGGATGTATTTTGCGTCATCGTTTGGATTTTGGTTTTTGCTAACCTGGCTACCGACATACCTTATCCAGCGGTATGGGATTTCGGCACAAAGGTCCGGCTTTTATGCGGCACTCCCTCTGGCTGTAGGTGCGGTAAGCAACGTCATCGGCGGAGCTCTCTCCGACTCGCTCGTGCGCCGTACGGGCAGTCTCCGGTGGGGTAGGCGACTGGTAGGGCTGGCAGGTTACTTGATGGCAGCGGCAGGCTTCACGGCAGCTGCCATCATGCAAAAACCATTTTCTGCCATTCTCTGTTTGATGTTGGCCGAATTCGGCATAGATCTCGCGGTGCCGGTTGCCTGGGCGGCCTGTTTAGAGGTCGGGGAGAATTTCGGCGGCACCACCACGGCCTTCATGAACACGGCGTCGAGCATCTCCGCATTCATTTCTCCCCTGGCGGCGGCTTGGATATTTACCAGATTCGGATCGTTTGCGGTCATGCTGATAAGTGCCGGAGCAGTTTACTTTGATTGCCAGCCTCCTGTGGTGGAGGGTGGATGCAACGCAAGCAATTACTCCGCCACAGGTCAATGCAGGTCCTGCCACGCTCCACGATCGTAGGCTTTGAATTCGCGTACGAATTCGACCAGAGCTGCGACAACTGCCTCAAAAATGGTTTCCCCTTTTTCCCGAGTTGCCAACGTGGGATCTCCCACTACACCACTCTTGCTGAAACGAGACCATCGATCCATGAGCAGGACCGGTGAAGCGCTCATTAGATCCATCCAGATAAAACGAGACGGCGGCATGCCGATTTCCTTTTGGGCCTTATCCATCTGCACGCGTGCGGGATCGAGGTATAAGTACAACGAGGTCTCCAATTCGCAAGCATGGGCCATCCCGCCAGGTTTCTCTGATTCCCGAACCCGCTCAATCGCTTCCTTCGCCAGGCTTGGCCAGATGAAGGCGCCGCACAACGCCTCTGTCTCCAGAACGGTACGTCGTGCCACCAGATCCAGAATGGGCATATTCGAACCATGGCCGTCGGCAAGAAGAATGCGCGTGAAACCATGACGCGCCACACTGCGAGTGACGTCGAGAACAAAATGCAGCATGTGTTCCATAGCAATGTCGATCGTGCCGGGGAAATCCATGTGATGTTCTTCGAATCCGTAAGGGATGGGGGGTAGTAGGAGCATCTCTCCATCCATGCGCCGGGCCGCTTCTTCGCAAATGTTTCCGATCAAGAAATTATCCACATCCAGCGGTAAGTGCGGTCCATGGTCCTCGACCGAGCCAACCGGCAATACAACTACCGGTTGCTGCTTAACGATTTCTCGCATCTCTAACCATGTGTATTCCTGGTAACGATATTTAGTCCGTCCTGCCATGCAGGCGCCTCCTATACGGGAACTGTCCTCTTGTACTTGATACACTAAAATCCTTTTTCGCACCGGGGTCTTTTCGGGGAAAGGGTCCGTCCCCGAAAAGGTCCGGCGCCAACCTGCTCGATCCAATCGTTGCTATTTTGTTGGGGCATGAGGACGAAACAGACGGATTCCACAGTGATATCCGCTTGGAATGGACACCTAAAGTCTTGAAGCAGGTCTCGGTTGATTGGTCGCAATCCGAGCACCCGGGACATCACTCATGTCTGAGCGCTACCATGGGATTCACTTTGGCCGCCCGGCGGGCCGGAATGTAGCTTGCGAGTCCTGCAACGCTCAACACCGCGACGGTACCGGCGGCAAAGGTCACCGGGTCAGTGGCCCGCAGGCCGAACAGCAGGCTGGACACAAGATGCACCAGGGCAAAAGATCCTGCTAAGCCAATCGTGACGCCGGCAAAGGCAAGCAGTAGCCCTTTCAAAAGAATCCAATGCAAAACTTTGCTCCTGTCCGCACCCAGAGCCATACGAACCCCGATCTCGTGCGTGCGCTCGATCACTGCATAAGAAACCACGCCATAGACACCGAGACAGGCGAGCAGCACCGCCAAGGTTGCGAAGCCGCTGAGCAAGAGTGAAATGAAACGTGGCTCCGCTACTGAATCCATAAAATACTGGTCGAGTGTCTTGACATGGTAGATGGGCAGATTCTTGTTCAGCGAGGCGACCTGCTGGCGAGCAGCCTGAACAATGCTTGCCGGATCGTTCGCGGTGCGTGCGACAATGAACATCGTGTCGAATGGGCTTTGCGCTAGAGGGGCATAAATCTCGGGAGCCGCTTCAGCGCCAGGGCGGCTTTGTTTTATGTCCTCGATTACACCTACGATCTCGCGCATCGGCGCATCGCCTGGGGCATAACCGTTCCCAATGCCTGGCCGCAGGTGCTTTCCGACCGGATTCTGGTTAGAAAAGAAAAGCCGCATCAGCGTCCGGTTGACGATCACAACCGGTGTCGATTTCGAGTTATCTTGCGCAGTGAAGTCCCGCCCGCTAATGAGCGCTGTGCCTATAGTGTGAAAATAGTTGGGCTCGACGGCGTTGAAATCGGCCGAGGGCCGAGATCCCATTGGGGTGGGTTGTCCCTCGATCTCGAAGCTTCCAGCGATGTTGTCTCCCGTCAGCGGCAGCGACGCGGCCGCACTGGCCGAGCTGACACCGGGTAGGGCGCGGATTCGCGCGACGGCCTCCCGGAAGAACGCAGGCAATTGTGCGCTTTCAGGCCCACCGGGCGCATCGAGTTGGAACGTCAGTACGTGCCGGGAATTGAAGCCTGGATCGATGCGCATGAGGTGGAAAAAACTCTGCAGGAGCAGCCCGGCGCCGAGCAGCAAGACAACGGCCAGGGCAATTTCACTCACAGCCAACGTGGCACGCAGGCGGCCTTTGTCTTCGCCACCAGTGCCGCGACCGCTCTTCTTTAGTGATTCAGTGAGCCCGACCTTTGAGGCCTGTAGCGCCGGAGCAAGGCCAAAGAAGATTCCTGACAAAAGCGAGATCAGCAGTGCGAAGCCGAGCAGGCGCGCGTCGAGGCCGATCGTGTTGATACGGGGTATGTCAACGGGCATGATCCTCACCAGGAACCGGATTGACAACAACGCCAGCCCAAGCCCCAGAGCTCCACCCAGCAGTCCCAGCACCAGGCTTTCTGCGAGTAATTGGCAAGTGACACGCCCACCGCTGGCGCCCAGTGCAATCCGTACGGCCATCTCTTTGCGCCGGCCTGTTGCACGCATCAACAACAGGTTCGCTATGTTGGCGCACACCATCAGGAGGACACATCCCACAGCTCCCAACAGGACAAGCAATGGAGTACGGACATCGCCGGTCAGAACTTGTAATTCCGGCACAAGCCCCATTGTGCGTGGCTTGTTTTCGGGATGCTGTTTGTTTAACACACTGGCAATAGCGGCAAATTCGGCTTGTGCCTGCTGAAGCGTAACACTGGGCTTCAGCAGAGCAACGACATCGAGGTAGTGTGCACCCCGCTGGGTGGTCATTGCGTACGCGCCCCCTCGTACGTCGACAGCAATCGTGGTCCACAACTCGATAGGCTCTGCTTGAATGGGATACTGAAATGCCTTTGGCATCACGCCAACAACTGTGAATCGTTGATCGCCGAGCTGAATGGTGCGGTTCAAGACTGCTACATCGGCCCCGAACTGCCGTTGCCATAGACCATAACTCAAGATAACTGGATCGACACCACCAGCCGCAGCGGGGTTGTCTTCTTCCGGTAGAAAATTACGCCCCAGTTTCGGAGTGACTCCGAGTAGAGAGAACAGTTGCGCCGACACCACAGCTCCCTGCAAATGCACGGGTTCGCGCCCGCCGATCAAGGTAAAGTCCCCAGTGCGAAAGGCAGCCATTCCATCGGTAACATGATTGCGTGCGCGCCAATCAAGGAAATCAGGATACGACGCAACGTCACCGTGACCGGTAACTTCGATCACCGATTCGATGTGCACCAGACGGTCAGCCGTGGGAAACGGTAGGGGCTTTAACACGACAGCATCCACAACACTGAAGAGCGCCGTCGTTGCTCCGATTCCAAGTGCCAGCGTCAACAGGGCGACGATGGTAAAGCCAGGAGACTTGCGCAAAATGCGGATAGCGAAGCGCGTGTCGAGCAGCAGGTTTTCCAACAGAGGCAGGCCCTTTTCGGCATGGTAGTCTTCCCGAATCGCCTCCACTGCTCCGAACTTCAGGCGGGCCTGTCGGCGGGCTTCCACAGGAGTCATCCCGGCACGGATGTTCTCTTCCGTCTGCATAACGAGATGCTCCTGCATTTCTTCGCGCAGTCGTTCATCGCCCCGGCTCTTGGCTGCAAAGTTCCGCAGACGCACCAAGAGACGCTTCAGGGATTTCATACCAGATCCTCGGTTTTCACTTCAAAGAACCGCACAATAACACCATCATTGTTCCGTGTCAGTGTCCCTTGCTGGACATTCCGCTTCATGTTTCTGGTCACGCCATCCACATTTTGGTTACCAACAGGAGTATGCCACATCTCCGTTGGGAAAACAAAAGGTAGGTGACGTCTGCCCACTCCGTTCGAGCACCTGATTCACCTTCGAAATGTGGATTCTTCGCAAGCTACTGCAATGGTGGGTCTTCCACCACTTGTGTATTAGTTTGCCGTTGGCTTATCGATATTGTCGATCACGATGACTTCGAGCGGCTCTTTCTTCGGCTCGAGCTTGAAACCCAGCGGTTTAACACCAAGAAGAAAGGCCGTGGCCTTGTCAATGTCATTACCATCCTGCATCGAGCTGGTAGGGACCATCACCGTGAAATCGAAGCGGCCGTTCAGGCCAGTTTCGTCAACAATCTGCCGGTCCTGGATAAAGCCCATCAAAAATTCGGTGAACTCGGGCATCGTGGCGTGAGAAAACTGGACCGCGGTAGTGCCATTTTCCAGTTCCCTGGGAGAAACGAGAAGGTTGTTGACGCTCGGAGCGCTGACATCGATCTTGGGAGGGCTCTTGTCGACGACGAGGGCGTAAACCGGGAAGTCCCTTTGCACGATGTGCACCCTGAAGCCGAACCGCTCTGCGAGTAGTTTCCTGAGCATCAGCCGCTGCTGATCCCTGCTCGGCAGGCCCGGCGCATCCGGTTCGCCGGTCACGTCAAATCGGAGTTCGTTCATCCAGGAAGGCCCGCCGTCGATTTGACGCCGCCGCACCTGGTAGGCGAATTGGATGAGGTCGGCAATGGTGTTGCCTCGCGCCTGAAACAGGCGGGTCCCCCTTGAAATGCCCCAATTCGCATCGTGCGCGCTGGGCTTGATGGTGGCGACTTCAAAGGATGGGTCCGCCGTTGCCGGCATCGTAGGCATCCTGGATGGGCCGGAATACGCCCAAAGTGTTTCCGGCGTGGCGACGGCAAAGCTCACCGGGAAGGACTGGTTACCCTGTGTCCAGGTCCCTGCTATTGATTTGCCGTCGGCGCTCAGCTTGCCGCGAAACGTGATTTCGCCAATCGCCGCCGTTAGGTCCGGCGCCCTGTAGGTCGTCGAGAGCAACGGAAGCGCATCGGCCGACCTGTCAATAAAAATAAGGTATCCGCGCAGGGCCCCGTTGCCGGCATTCACGATCCTGAGCACAATGCGTGGGCTTTGGGCAATGGGCAGGGTTCCCTGCCAGGTTCCCACGATGCTCTGCGCATAGGCGGCAGCCACAACGCCCAGTGAAACCATCAGAATGCCACTATTTCTGAACAATATCGAGAATGCATGCCCCTTCACAGCTCTGTCCACACGCATACCCCCAAGGACGCTCGGACCCACCAATTCATTCGGAGAATTTTCATCCTGTTCCCTGCTTTTCGGTGGAATGTGGCGGGCCCTTTTGGGCCCGGAATCTCCCCAATACCGGCGAAATCCCGGCCCCTGTGCCATGACTATAAAATCAAAAGATCGGGAGGAAATATGAGCTTCTCTCCGCTGGGATTGACCCCGCTGATCGGCGTTTTCGATATGCCAACGGCACTGGCCTTCTATCGGGATATGCTCGGGTTTGTTGTGGTCTCGGCCTCACCTGAAGTCGAGACCGCGGAGGGCCGGTTTTCTCATTGGATGTGGCTACGGTTTGGCGGAGCCGAGATCATGCTCAACAGTCAATATGACTCGAATGAGCGACCGATCCAGCCCCCAGAGAAGAGGTCCAAAGATGCTGTGTTTTACATCGGTTGCTCTGATGTAGAGCTTGCCTATCACGAACTCACAGATCGAGGCTTAAAGGCTGAGCGTCCGAAAGTGGCGCCATATGGGCTCAAGCTCTTTAGCGTAGAAGACCCTGACGGCTACACGATCGTGTTTCAGGAAGTGCGTTGATTCGCTTCATCGTCAGGTTCCTTCCCTGAACCATCCAGAGGTGAAGTTTGCCACTAAGATGCGGATTGAAAAGGCAGCAACTGCGAACGCTGCTAGATTAAGAGTAAGCCCATGCTCTTTCCCACAGATGATCTTCGTATTAAATCAACCAAAGTCGTCCTCCCACCCGTCTTTCTAGAAGAAGAGTTGCCGGCGACTGAGCGGACTTCTTCGACTGTTTTTCAAGCCAGGAATGAGATTGTCAACATTCTGAACGGCAGCGATTCCCGCCTGCTGGTTGTCGTCGGTCCCTGCTCCATTCACGACACCAAAGCGGCGCGAGAATATGCGGGACTGCTCAGGACCGCCTTCGCCGAGTTCTCAAAAGAGCTTCGTATTGTCATGCGAGTCTATTTTGAGAAGCCACGCACCACGCTCGGCTGGAAGGGGTTGATCAACGATCCCCATCTCGACGGGACCTTCCGCATCAACGAGGGGTTGCGGATGGCGCGACACCTGCTGCTGGATCTCGCAGAGATGGGCGTTCCCGCCGGGACCGAGTTTCTTGACATGATTTCACCCCAATATGTCGCGTCGCTAGTGAGTTGGGGAGCGATTGGCGCGCGCACGACGGAGAGCCAAGTGCATCGCCAGCTCTCATCAGGGCTTTCCTGCCCGGTCGGCTTCAAGAACGGAACCTCGGGCAACGTGCAAATTGCGATTGAAGCGATTGTCTCTGCAGCGCACCCTCATACCTTCCTCGGGCATTCGAAGACCGGGCAGTCGGCAATTCTGTTTACGGCGGGCAATCCGGACTGCCACATCATCCTGCGCGGCGGCAGGCAGACAACGAATTACGACGCTACCTCGGTGGCTCAAACCGCTGAGCAAATGGAAAAAGCCGGCGTCGCGCCGCGTATCATGATCGATTGCAGCCACGCCAACAGTAACAAAGACCACACCCGGCAGGGCCTCGTGTGCCGTAACGTCGCTGCCCAGATTGCCGCGGGAGACCGCCGCATCCTGGGCGTTATGATCGAGAGCAATCTGGTGGCGGGCGCGCAAGCTTTGGTGCCAGGCAAGCCACTGGTATACGGGCAGAGCATTACCGATGCCTGCATCGATTGGAGCGAAACGCATAACCTGCTCACAGAGCTGGCAGCGGCCGTTCGCTCTGCCCGGGCATGAAGCCCGGACCCACCGAATCCCCCGCTTTAGCAACGACGAGTCACGCGCTCCGGTCACTAAATGTATCGGAATGGTGCTTGATGCTGGAGAAAGCGATGGTCAGCCCTGTAGTGGCGAACTGTTGATGACCCCAAGAATCTGCCTGAGAACTACCTCTCCAAATTTGAGAGGCCGGTTTGGACAGTAGTTGTCGAAAACAAATCAGCTCTCAGGTGTATCGGGACCAGTCCCGTAGGTCACAGAGTCACACTTGCCCAAATTAGTTTTCGGGGCAGCTGCTATTTGCCTTTATCCGCAACAACGCTTCATGGGAACCCGGATCTCACCCTTGTCATCCCGTCGAAGCCGAGGGATCTGCAGTGCGCCTTTCTCCCAAACAAAGCCCCCCTGCAGGTGTGCTCGCAGCTCTTGCCGCGCGGCTGTTTCTTTCGTACTTGGGTTATTTCAGCATGCAGTGGCTAACTATAGATTGGTTAGGTCCCAACCATCAAGCCGTCAGACAAGATGTACGAGCGCACTCGCCGGGGCCTTTGTTTGGGAGAAAGGCGCACTGCAGATCCCTCGGCTTCGACGGGATGACAAGGGTGAGATCCGGGTTCCCATGAAGCGTTGTTGCGGATAAAGGCCCAGATCGCAGTATGCTTCGTGATGGCTTGGCAACCTGCTTTCGTTCGCTCTGACTCCTCTCGAACCTTTTCAAGGAATTACACAGCACAACCTTCGTCTCTCCCGCTAATTTGACCGCACAACAATGCTCTCAACGAGCAGTCCCGCAGGGACGGCTGACAATACCCCAGGATGCAATCCTGGGGTTCTTCTACCTCCGAAATGTAGTGGAATTTACACACGTTACTTACCGACAGCGAGGCTATTGGTTGGGGTGTCTTTCGCCCTATCCGCCGAGCGGATCGGCGCGGTCACTTGGTAGGGCGTTTCGAACTTCTTCGATGCTCTGCGCCACGCTTCGACCCGAGGTGTCGATGACGATGTGCTCACGTTCCCACGGTTCATATTCACGAGAGATAACTTCTTCCCAGGTTGGCAGCCTTAGTCCACGAATGTCTATTGATCGTGTTTCCACACGTTGGCGATGGAGCTCCGGGTCAGAGCAAATCACCTCAACTTCAACGGCGCGTGCACGGGCCCGATGCGCAACTCCGATCCAGGCGTCGCGACTCAATTGAATCGGATTCACAGAATCCGCAATCACAGTTCCACCCAGGCGAAGGTTGTCCTCCGCGACCGCATAGGCAACACGATATCCCTCGTCGTTTATCGCCCGGCTCATCGTTGAGGAATCGCGGAGGACCTGCTCAATCGTGTCAATGCGCAAATAGGTCGCACCGAGTCGTCTCGCCAAGTCCCTGGCAATCGTTGTTTTTCCGGTAGCGGGTAGTCCGCCAAAGATGATCAGCGTGGGTGGAGGGTTGCCTAAAGGGTATGTTTTGGAATTCTCCATCGCGCGATTCTACTGAATCGCCACTTGGCTCGGAACAAATAGACCGCCGAAGACCGAGCCAGAGAGAGGACTTTAACTGCCTCCAGCGTAGATCATGCACCAGGACAATGACGGGAAAGAGAAAGTCACTCTCGTTCCGACCTGGGCCAGAGTCGCAGCGCACCCCCTTCTTGTCAAATGAGCCACTATATGATTAGCCGGGCAGGACTCGTACCCTGCCTGGAGGCTCACCAATGCGGCGACGTGATTTCTTGATGTCTATACCGCTGGCCGTTCTTATGCCGCAGTTGCGTTCCGCGGCCCCACTCAAGATCACCGGCGTCCGGATCATCAATCTAAAGGTCATTCGCGAAACCGGCAAGATGGAAGCGGCGTGGAATCCCGGCACCGTGACCACGTGGCGGATCGGCGGCGGATCGATCGTCGAGATTCAGACCGATCAGGGCATTTCGGGTATCGGGCCGGGGATGGACCCCACCGCGTTGGAGGCGGCCAAGGCTCAGCTCATCGGTAAAGACCCATTCAGCATCGAGCAACTGGCCGGTCCGCTGCGCTACTACGTGGGTGGAAGCCCGCGCACAGTTTCAGCCCTGGAAATTGCATTGTGGGACCTTATCGGCAAGGCCACCGGTCAACCCCTCTATAAGATTTGGGGCGCGGACAGGAATCGCGTACCGGCCTATGCCAGCATGATCCAGCTTTCCACTCCGGAGGAGAGGGTCCGCATGGCGATCCAGCTCAAATCGCAAGGTTGGAAGGCGATCAAGCTGCGCGCGCATTACCAGACAATGAAGGAAGACATGCAACTCGTCGAAGCCGTGCGCAAAGCCGTAGGCGACGACATGGTAATCATGGTGGACGCCAACCAGGCCCAGTCCTTTTCGGGCTGGCAGCCAGGCGTGACGTGGGATTTCCTCCGCGCCCTCGAGACCGCGCGAGAACTCGAGCGTTTAAACTGCCTCTGGCTGGAAGAACCCCGGCCGCGCTACGCATTCGATGAGCTCGCCGAGCTGAGCCGCCGGGTAGATATTCCCATCGCGGGGGGAGAAAACTATCGCGGCGTACACGAATACCGCTGGATGCTGGAACAGAATGTCTTCACCATCCTGCAGCCCGATATCATGGTGGCCGACGGCGTCACCGGCTTTCGTGAAATTGCGGCCTTGACCCAGGCGCACCACAAGCGACTGATTCCCCATCATGGAGGAGGCAACCTCGGCACCATCGCCCAGCTTCACGCCATCGCCTCCTGGCCAAACGCTCCGTGGATCGAGATCCTGCACGATCCGCCCGTAGCCGCGTATACCAATGGGTTCGCTATCATGGAAAACCCGCTGCTCGTAGACAAGGAGGGCTATCTAAACTTGCCCCAAGGTCCGGGTTTGGGAGTGGAGATCAACAAGGATTTGATCGTCGCTTGACACTCTATTCGCAGCGAAACGCGACCATAGGATCAAAGCGTGAGGCGCGGCGTGCGGGAAGATAGCACGCCAAAACAGAAACACCAACCAACACCAGCGACACGGCCGCGAACGTCAACGGATCACTCGTCCGCACCCCGTAAAGCAACCGCGAAAAACTTGCCAGCAGCCGGGCAAGCAGAAGCGCGCCCGCCGCGCCAATCAGGAGTCCTGCCACGGACAGCCGCAAACCCTGACCGATCACCATGCGAAAGACATCGCGCCGCTGGGCCCCGAGCGCCATGCGAATGCCAATCTCTTGCACGCGCAAAGTCACCGAATAGGAAATTACGCCGTAGATTCCGACCGACGCCAGCAGCAGCGCCAGGACCGCAAAGCCCCCGAGCAGCATCATGGGAAGCCGCTGCGACGCCATTGAGTCCGAAGCGATCCGCTGCATAGTTTGGACATCATAGACCGGCTTGTCTTTGCCAGTTCCATAAATCACATTCCTGATCGCAGGCATTACGGCCGCGGCATCGAGCGAAGTTCGAACAGCGATGGACATATACCTGGCGAACGACGGTACCCAATCATCGGAGAGTTGATAAAAAGAAATATAGATCTGGCTTGGGTTATAAGTTCCAGGGTCGTCCAGCCCCCAATGCCTTATGTGGCCCACCACGCCGATCACTCGCGCCGTGCCCCAATGGGCAACAGTGATGGTCTGCCCCAGAGGATCTTGGCCGGCAAAATACTTGCGCGCAAGAACACTGTCGATGACAACAACCTTTTCTGACTCTGTGGTGTCTGCCCGGGTAAAAAAGCGACCCTGAAGGAGCGGAATCTTCATCGTCTGCAGATACTCCGGGCCCGTCTCAAAATAGAGCGCATGCGGCGCATCCTGCATGGAGGTGGCCTCGCTCGCGCCAACCCAGAAGGGGCCGCTGTTGTCCTGCTCACTCAGCGGAACAAGATTGGTAAAATCCGCCGCCTGAATGCCGGGAATCTGGCGAATGCGATCGAGTAACTGTTGATAGGCAGTTCGTGTGCTCGATGCTGTCTTGGTCAGCGAGGGCGAAAGTCCCACCTTGAAGGTAATGACATGCAGCGAATCGAAGCCCGGATTGACCTTCCACAAATCGCGCACCGTGCGCAAAAGGAGGGCGGCGCCCACCAGCAACACTAGCGTCAGCGCCATTTGAACAATCACCAAGGCGCTCTGACCGCGGGAATGGCTGCGCGTAGAACCACGCTCACCTGCCTTGAGCGCCCCTTGCACGTCGACGCTCGAACTCTTGAGTGCGGGCACAATACCAAAGAGAATCCCCACCGCGAGCGAAATACTGAACGTGAAAAACAAGACAGGAAGATTTACGCCGATGCTATCGCTGCTCGGCAGGCTTGCCGGCACTGCCGCCAGCATTAAGCTGATTCCCAATTTTGCCAGGCCCAAGCCGAGAACTCCGCCGGCGAGGGCCAGAAGCACGCTTTCCGTCAACAACTGCCGCACGATGCGCGCCCGGCTCGCGCCCAGTGCCGAACGCATGGCAAACTCGCGCGTCCTCGCTGTAGAGCGAGCAAGCAACAGGTTCGCGACATTCGTGCAGGCGATCAGCAGAACGATACCCACCGCTCCCAAAAGAAAAAGAAGCGTCCCGCCGGCATTCCCCACAATCGACTGCTTGAGCGGTGCGATGTCGACGCCCAGGTTTCGATCCGCGGCGGGATAGAGACGGTCCAGATTTTCCTGCACCGCACTCAACTCGCCTTCGGCTTGCCCTATGCTTATCCCAGGCTTCAACCGGGCAATACCGGCAACCCCGTGGATTGTGCGATCGCTGTAGGAAAGAGGCTCGCCCTGCCCCAGCGGTGTATACACATCAGCATCGGTCCAGAAATGAAATCTCGATTGCAGAACGCCGATGATCGTGAAATCGACTCCGTCCAGAATCACGGACTTTCCCAGCACCTGCGGGCTCGATGCAAATCGATCTTGCCATAACCGATCGCTGATAATGGCGGCCGGCGCCCCGTGCGGCTGGTCCTCCGCCGGAGAGAAATCACGGCCCAGGACCGGCTTTACGCCCAGGGTAGCAAAGAAGCCGGAAGAGACCTCCATGCCATCCAGGTGTTCCGCAACTCCGGGGCTCGTCAAATCATATTCGCGCCACGTGAGAGCGGCCATCTGTTCGAACGAGCGAGCATTGCGCTGCCAATCCTGAAAGTCAGGGTGTGAGATATCCATCTGCTTAAGGTTCGGACGGCTCTCGCTCAATCTCACCAGGCGATCTGGCTGGGGATATGGCAGGGGAGCCAGGACGGCACTCTCGACCACACTAAAGATAGCTGTGTTGGCGCCGATGCCGAGTGCCAAGGTCAATACCGCGACGATGGCAAATCCAGGATTCTTCCTGAGCGCCCGCACCCCAAAGCGCACATCCCGGGCGAATTGCTCCAGGCATGCAAAACGCGCCCCAAGACGGCCGCCGGTCATCAGTGTGCTTCTGGCCATTTATACGGCTCCTGCAGTAAATGCTCCGCCTCGGTAATAGCGCCGAGCGTATTGTCGTTCGTCAGCACTGCCAGACGGTACTCCTTCTCCGCTCGCATGCGCTGGTTGGTAAGATCGAAAATTTTACCCAGTTGGAGGTGACTCCATACAACCGTCCAGCTGGGATCTCGATCGCCGTGCAGCGCAAATCGAAAACAATTCGCACTGGCCTGGTAGTTGCGCTGCTTAAGAAGCAATTCAGCGATGCGATAGTTGGCCAGCGAACTCTTTGGGTTCGCCTGCAGCATCTTCTGGTATTCCACCATGGTTCCGCTCTGGTCATCCTGTCCAGATGATTGCTGCCCATCTCCCTGGGCTAGCAGCGGAGCGGCCATGCACAGTCCGGCGATCAGGACTCCAACTCGCAGATTACTCCTGAGTGTAAACATCGCGGTCACCTCCGAAGTCAGGTGTCACCCTGGCCAAACGGTTGCCAACCGGTAAAGCGCAAATCCGCTGGCTTTCTCATTGTTGACGGGCCAGGAGCCAGTCAGGTAGCAAAGATTCACGTTGTTGCAAGATATTCGCCGCCATGGCGTGGCAGAACCCAATCCGGCCCTACTCCGTTCGCAAAGCTTTTACCGGATCAATCGATGCCGCGCGCCGCGCCGGGATGATGCCGGCTATGCCTGCCGCCAACGCCAGCGTCACAATCGCACCCGCCATCACATGCGCATCCGCACTGGTAATCCCGTATAGCTGCGCCTTCACGAAGCGGACTGAGAGCAACGCGATGGGCACCCCGATCGCCAGCCCCAACAGCGTTTGCACTACCGCGCCGCGCATGATCATGGCAATCACCCCCAAACGCTCCGCCCCCAGCGCCATCCTTACGCCGATCTCGGGAGTGCGTCGCACAACACTGTAAGCGGTGACGCCATAAAGCCCGATGCTTGCCAGCAACAGCGCCAGTCCGCCAAATAGCGTGGTCAAGCGGGAAACCAGGCGCTCTTCGGTAAACCGGTCGGCGATTTGTTCATCGAAGGTCTGGAACTTCACCACGGTGAGGTTTGGATTGATCCCGGCGAGCGTCTTGCGCGCGATCGCCTCCATTCCGCTCATCGGCCGCGCCGTCTCAAGCACGATGGTTCCGGCGTAAAGCGAGGTATCCTTCTCGATCGGATCTTTGTCGCTTGGCTCCCGCTGCATGATGGGCACGAAATACGCACTAAAGTCCTTCAAACGCACATCGGTGTAAACCGTATTCTCCACCACACCCACCACCTCATATTCCCCAGGAGAGGAGGGCGAACCGATCCGCTGTCCAATAGGATTTTTGCCCTTGAAGAATTGCTTCACAAACGCCTGGTTCACCAACGCCACTGGAGGAGCAGTCGAAGTATCCTGCTCGCTAATTCCGCGTCCCATCAATACATGGGTTCCCACAGAGTCAAGGTAGTCCGCATTGGCCTTGATGAAAATTGCGAAACGACCCTCCTGCACCGGCTGGCCTTGCACGCCAATTTCGTTGTTCCATCTCATGTCCTCCATCGGCGTGTAGTTCGAAATACCTACCTTCACCACCCCAGGCACGGCATGGAACCGCTCCTCCATCGTCCGGTACAACGCCTCCAGCTGAATCTGCGAATAGCCCGCAGCCTGGGGATTGATGTGAACGATATACCGGTTCTTCGCATCCAGCTTGAGGTCCGTGCTCTGCAGCTTATTCAAGTTCTGCGCAAACAATCCCGCCCCCACCAACAACACCAGCGAAAGCGCTGCCTGCATCACCACCAGGCTCCGCTGCAGCAGCGAAGCTCCCCCAGCGGTGGTCCTGGTCCCGCTGCGCAAGACATCGGCGGGATCCGCCTGGGCCGTAATCCAAGCTGGCGCCACGCCGAACAAAATGCCCGTCAGCATCGAAATCACAAAGGCAAAACCAATCACTTCAGGTGAAGGCGCCGCGGCGATGGGCACATTCTGCTCCCCTGGAAAGGCCAGCAGCAGCAGCATATGCGTCCCCCAATAAGCCACGGCCAGCCCGGCAAACCCGCCCATCGCTGCCAGCAAAATGCTCTCCGTCAATAGCTGCCGCACGATCCGTCCGCGCATGGCCCCCAGCGCGGTGCGCACAGACATCTCTGCCCGGCGTCCCATCCCGCGCACTAACAGCAGATTTGCGATATTGGCGCAGGCAATCAGCAGCACCAGACCGGAAATCAACATGAGCATGTGCAGGTGAGACGCGTAGTCCTCCTGCAGTGTCTGGATGCCCGCGCCGCCCGGCGTCAGCACCACGTGCACCCTGGGCAAGGCTCTCCGCCCCTCTTGGGTGGAGAAGGCCCCCTGGGTAGCAAACGCCTGCCGCACCACACCATTCACCTTTTCCTGCAAGGGACCCAGTTCCACACCCGGCTTCACCCGCCCAATCAAATAAAGCCAATTGGTCGTCGGGTCATGCACATAAGGAACATTCGCCAGCTGCGGCATGGTCTCAATGGGCAGATAGAAATCAGGAGGCGTACTGGTCAACCGGTCGCCGTAAAACCCGCTCGGCGCCACTCCCACCACGGTCACCGGTTTGGTATTGATCCAAAAGGTGGCGCCAATGATTGCGGGATCCCCGGCAAAGTCATGCTGCCAAGTTTCATAACTGATCACCGCTGCCGGCGACGCACCCCCAACATCATCCGAGTCGGTCAACAATCGTCCCGCCTGGGGACGAAGCCCGAAGGTGCGAAAGTAATTGCCGGACACGAACTCGCCCATCACCGACCGCGCGCCTGCCTGCGTCCCGTCTCGCCGCGCAATGATCGGCTGGTAGGTGAAACCCGCCTGCATCGCGGCCAGCTCCTCAAACTCCGGGACATTCTTCTTCAACTGTTCGTAGGTGTCCGTGGAAAAACTCGAGTAGTCACCCTTCTCTCTCGGGCTGTTGGTGCCGACGCAGCAATCGTGGCTATTGCTTCCCAGGCGCACCAGCTGATTAGGGTCGACCACCGGCAGATTCTTCAGCAGCACCGAATTCACCAGCGTGAAGATCGCGGCGTTTGCCCCAATACCCAAGGCTAGTGTCAGCAGCACGGTAATCGTAAACCCTGGCGTCTTCCGTAACTGCCGCAGCGCGTAGCGCAAATCCTGCATAAGTGTAGTCATGGTCACACCTCTCCCCACGGCGGCGCATTGCGCCTCCCCGGATTTCCTGCCACGCAGCGCTGGACATGACAGCGTGTGCGGCTTTCCGCAAAGAAAAGCCGCATGAAGTTTGCCAGAGCCACCAACCTCGACAGGAAATCCGGGGTCCGTTGCCGGCAATGAAGCACTTCATCCTCCAAACCGGGCAAACCGTTTTTCTTTTTATATCTATTACTTACCTAGAGACCATGGCGTAAAAGTGTCCAGCGGCGGTTCCCCACTGTCCGAATGGGAACAGTAACCGGCTTCCTTGGCGGCCACCAACGCCGGCGCCGATCTCTCCTCTAACTTGGCCTTCATCACATCCAGAAATGCCTGCATGGCAGGAGACATCCATTTGTCTTTATGCCAAACGATGTGAGTCGCGATGGTCATCTTTGCCCCGTGCCAGTTCAACAAGGCGAATTGCCTTTTTTTCAGTTCACCAGCGATAACGATCCTGGGCAACAGACCCAAGCCCATTCCCGCGGTCACGCATTGTTTAATGGCTTCGACGCTGGAGAATTCCGTGATGTGCTGCGGCCTGACATTTGCCAACGCCAGTTGCATATCCAGCTTCTTGCGGTAACCGCAACCGGCCTCCGTCAGAAGCAGGGTTTGATCCAACAAATCTTTTGGATATACCGTCTTGGCGTTTGCCAGCGGATGATCGGGAGTGCCGAAAAGATAGATCTCTTCGGTACGCATCCTGATCGAGCGCAGTTGCTCGCCTTCGATTGAATCGCACATGCCGATGGCCAGGTCCAGTTTGCCGCTCTCGAGCGCGTCCCCCACTCTGTCGTCCAAGCCGGGACGAAAGATGAGTTCCACTTGCGGATATCGCTTGCGGAAGAGCTTTAACACTTCCGGCAAACGGTAGGTCAGCACACTCTCCGGCGAGCCAATGCGCAAAGGACCCGCCGGTTCGCTGCCAAACTTCACCGCACGTTGGCCCTGCTCCATCGCCGCCAATGCCTTCTCTGCATAAGGGAGAAAGCGGTGGCCAGCCTCAGTAAGCAGGACACGCTTTGCCATGCGATCAAAGAGTTGCGTTCCCAGCTCCGCTTCCAGTGACTTGATCTGTGAGGTCACATTGGACTGCACCGTGTGCACTCGTTCCGCGGTGCGGGTGAAGTTCAACTCTTCCACCAGAACGCAAAATGTCTGAAGCTGCCTCACTTCCATCGTGCAATCTCCTTTTCAGATCGATCCGATAATAACAATCTATTGGACGGATGTATAGCAGGGGCGGAAACTCAGCCTATGAGCTTGCTTCAACTTCAGTAATCGGGAGGTATCTCGTGAATGCTGGGCTTCTACTCGCGCTCTTCCTCGCCTCGGTTCCAACCCCTGATTTACGTGCTCAGCAGCCCGGGACGGCGATTATCTTTTACGCGCAGCCCCAGGTAAACGATGAACTATGGGCCGATCTGCTTCAATCCTTGCACGCTGATTTGACCGCCGGTATCGGCGAATCGCCAAATGGTTTTGCTTTACCACAAGACCCTACTTATCTACGCGGCAACCGTGACCTTTCTATCCGAATCGCTTTCTCAAAGGTAATCGTGGTTAAATTATTGGGTCGCTGCGATGTGCTCCCGCAATTCGATCGTTCCTCGTTGAAAGGCCCGCTGGGCTGGGTGCTGGAAGTCTCGGGAAAGATCCAGCCCTTTATCTTTGTCGACTGCGCCCGTATCGGCCAAGTGCTTCGTACGAGGTCCGCCGGCTTGAATGAGGATGAGCGCCGGCATGAGATGGCTCAAGCGATTGCCCATGTCGTGATTCATGAGTGGATCCATGTCGCGACGCAAAGCCCCGCGCACGGGGCACATGGTATTACCAAGCAATTTCTCTCGCCCGCGGAGCTGACCGCGGAGCCAAAGAATAACACCGTGGCGACCGCAACCCACTGATCAAGAGCTGGCAATCGGGGTTCGCGCGCGCATCCTCCAGGGCAAGCCTGTGCCGGTTGAAGTAAACATTGAGGTAACCTTCAGAATTTATTGACCCTAATCTAGTTATCCACTGTTCTTGCGCATTCTGGATGGACTATAGTGTCCACGTGCCGAGTTCGGGAGGAGTTCGATCGCGCCCCGGTCTCCTCGATACGCGGTCAGGAGGGTTAGATGAGGATCTCCGACACGATTGGACACGTGCTGCAAAGCAAAGATAAAAACAGGGTTCTGTCAATAGCACCCGAGCAAACGGTCTACGAAGCGCTGGAAAAGATGGCGTCGCACGATGTCGGCGCGCTGCTTGTCCTTTCGAACCACCGGCTGGTTGGCATCCTGTCGGAGCGTGATTACGCCCGCAAAGGTATCCTGGTCGGCCAGCCTGCCCGGGAAACCCACGTCCACCAGATCATGACCAGCCCGGTTTTTTTCGTAAGTCCCGAACACACGGTAGACGAATGCATGGGCATCATGACCCAACATCGTTTTCGCCATCTACCGGTGCTGCGGGAGGAGACGGTAGTAGGCGTAATCTCCATTGGCGACCTGGTGAAATGGGTGATAACAGGTCAGGCGCAAACCATCCAGGAACTGCAAGGCTACATTACCGGGGCGTATCCAGGGTAGGTTTGGCCTCAGGCGACCCTGGAGATCGGCAATCGCCGCACACGCTTCCCGGTGGCTGCGAAAATTGCGTTGGCAACCGCGGGGGCCAGGGGAGGCACGCCTGCTTCTCCCACACCATGTGCGGGATCACCCTCGGCGGGCACAAGATGCACCTCAATCTCGGGCGCGTCTTTCATCCGCAATACTTGATAGTTGTGAAAATTGCTTTGCTCCGCCGCTCCTTCTTTAATGCTGATCTCTCCACTGAGCACCGGGGTCAGAGCGTAGTTAATGCCGCCCTCAATCTGCGCCCGCACGCTGTCGGGATTCACTGCTAGACCGCAATCTACGGCGCTCACCACGCGGTTGACACGCAGCAAACCGCTCGTTTCGATCGACACTTCGGCTACTTGCGCGATGTAAGTAGCTCCGAAAACACAACAGGCGATTCCCCGGCCTTGATTCTGGGGCAACGCTTTGCCCCAATCCGACTTTTCCGCGGCGATTTCGAGGACCGCCTTTAGCTTAGCCGTCTTTTTCGCTTCGTCCAGACGCAGCAGCCGCATGCGAAAGGCGTACGGATCCTGCCCCGCGGCATGTGCCAACTCGTCCACAAAGCATTCGATGGCAAACACGTGAAATGGAGCGGAGACGGATCGCCACCAGGCGCGCGGCACGACTGACAGAACGGGCGCGTAATCCGACCGATAGTGGAGCGCTTGGTAGGGAATCGAATCGGTGACGTCATAGCTGGCGACGTGTTTGGGATCCTTCAACAGCTCCGGCGAGTCAAAAACCGCACGAATGGGGGTCGACACAATGCGCTGCGACCAGGCTAAGATATTGCCCTCGCCGTCCAGTGCTCCGGTCAACCGCTGATAAGAAGATTGCAGATAGAAATCGTGCTGCATATCGTCTTCCCGCGTCCATAACAGCTGCACGGGAACTTTCATCTCTTTCGCCACCTGGTAGGATTCGGCTAAGTAATCCCATTGATAGCGGCGGCCGAACGATCCGCCCGCGAACGTCATATGCACGATGACCTTCTCCGGCGGTACGCTCGCAAGGTGAGCGATCTCGGTTTGCGCGATATTGCCGATCTGCGTGGGAGACCACACTTCGATACAGCCGTCTGCTCGCACATGGGTGGTCGTGTTCATTGGCTCCATGGTGGCGTGGGCCTGGAAAGGTATCTCATAATCGGCCTCGATTTTCTTTTCCGCGGCGGCAAGCGCCTGGTCAACATTGCCGTGATCGGCGGAAACCACGCTCGCCGGCCCCCCTGCCTTTTCCCGGAGCTGCTTTTGTAAGCCGGCGGTGCTCTCTTGCGCGCCCGGCCCTTTGTCCCAGACGATCTTCAGGGCATTTCGGCCCTGCAATGCTGCCCAGGTATCAGTGGCAACCACCGCAATACCGCCGGCGACATTAAAATTGATGCTCATGGCCGGCGTATAGCCGATCGGGGGAACGGCGAACACCGCTTTCACTCCCGGGGATACTTTCGCCGCGGTGTCATCGCAGCTTATCAACTTGCCACCAAAGGTGGGACAGCGCGCGATCACGGCGAACAGCATCCCGGGGACACGAACATCGATGCCGAAGATAGCACTGCCGTCGACCTTGCGCGGTGTATCGACTCGCCCCATTGGTTTGCCGATGAAACGGAAATCCTTCGCATCCTTCAACGGAACCTGATTCAGATTTATGCTGGGAACCTTCGCCGCGCTCTCGGCTAACTCGCCGTACAGCAAGCGTCGTTGGGTCGGCGTATGCACGGCCGCTCCATTTTCCGCTTTGCAATCTTTTCTCTCTACTCCCCATCGCTGCGCCGCGGCGGTCAAGAACATCTCCCGCACCTGCGCGCCTGCTTGCCGCATGGGCAGCCAGGTAGCCGCCGTTCCGCCGCTGCCGCCGGTAGAGAGGTGTTTGTAAATGGTAGGGATCGTGGGCGCCTGTTCCCACTGGATGCTGGACCACTCCACTTCCAGTTCATCGGCCAGCATCATCACGTTGGCCGTAGGTGTGCCTTGGCCCAACTCGGGTATGTCGGTCAGCACGGTGATCCGGTTATCCCGTGTGATCCGAACCCAGGCATTCGGCTTGAAGACCTCGGAGTTACTTGAGGCAGGTTCCTGCGCGTACCCCGGCAGGTAGAAGCCGAGAACGAAGGCGGCTCCAGCTTTCACCACTTCGCGGCGGCTGAGTGTCGTCGTCATGCTTTTTCCTGAGCGGCCCGCTCAATGGCTCGGCGAATTCGCTGGTAGGTGGCACAGCGGCATATGTTGCCCGTCATTGCCTGGTCAATTTGTGCTCGTGTCGGTTGCGGAGTTTTCGCAATAAGCGCAGCCGCCTGCATAATTTGCCCAGATTGACAGTAGCCGCATTGCGGCACCTGTTCGGCAATCCAGGCGCGCTGCAGCGGGTGGCCGCCTTCGCTCGACAAACCTTCTATGGTGGTCACCTTCCGGTTCCCGACCATCTTCAGGGTGGTTTGACACGAACGAACGGCTTGTCCGTCGAGATGTACAGTGCAGGCTCCGCACATACCGATTCCGCAGCCATACTTGGTGCCGGTCATGTTCAGCAGATCGCGCAGCGCCCATAGTAGCGGCATCTCGGGCGCCGCATCGACGGCTCGTTCTCGACCATTGACCTGGAGTACAAAGTGAGCCATTCCCGATCCTCAACTCCAACCTCAGCTTTCCAGGCGGAGCCCGCCACCTCTATGCAGGCTAGCCCAGCAAAAATGCAGGGACGGCACTCCCTTGTGCAGCGAATAAGCAAAGGGAAAAAACAGGGCTAAAGAGTCTGGGTGGGAACTCCGCAGCTGGGTAGGTCCGGGCTTTAGCCCGGATATCCATCGTCAAGCCCCATCGGCCTTTAGGCGCTGAGGTAAGCTTTTCCATCCATCCCGCATGAAAAAAATCCATACCTCAGGGCCTAAAGGCCGGCAATTTTACTCGTTGATGTCCGGGCTTTAGCCCGGACCTACCCAACCGCGGAGTTCTCACCACGGATTACCAGACCGTCGCGCGACCCGGCTGGATGTCTCCACCTACCTGTTGACATTCTGCCTATTCACGGCCTATATGTAGAAATGCAACAGGGAGCAGTCATGGGAGAAAAATCCGACGTTCTGCAGGGCACCCTGGATCTCATGGTCCTCAAGACCCTCGAGACCATGGGAGCACTGCACGGCTACGGCATCGCTCGCCGCATTGAGCAGGTCAGCGGCGACACCCTCAGCCTCAACCAGGGCACTATCTACCCCGCGCTCCTGCGTCTCGAGCAGCGTGGTTGGATCAAGTCAGAGTGGGGCATGTCAGAAACCAATCGCCGCGCCAAGTTTTATTCCCTGAGCCGCATAGGCCGCAAGCAGATTGAAACGGCAACTGAAAACTGGGAGCGCGTCGCCGCCACCATGGCGCGCTTCCTCTCTCCCTCCAGCTAGGAGCCGGAAATGGACCAGATTCGCACCCTGCTAAGCCGCTGCGCATCCTTCTTCCGCAGTCGACGCCTCGACGAGGACCTCGAGGAAGAACTGCGTAGTCACATCCAGCTAGCCATTGAAGAGAACCTGCAGCGAGGCATGTCTGAAGCAGAGGCGAGGACAGCCGCGTTGCGCGCCTTTGGTGGCGTGACGCAAACCAGGGAAAGCTATCGTGTGCAGCGGGGACTTCCCTTCCTCGAGGTTTTGTGGAGCGATCTTCGCTATGCAGTTCGCCAGTTGTGGAAGTCTCCCGGGTTCACGCTGACAACGGTGCTTACGCTGTCGATTGGGATAGGCATGAATACCGCGGTATTCAGCATGATGGATGCCGTGGTGCTGCGTCCTATCGCCGTGCCCGACCTTAGCCGCGTGGTCATCGTGGCTGAAGAGCATGGTGGCGGCAGCGGCGATTACCAGCAGGTTGCCCTGGGAAATTACCAGGACTGGAAACAACAGAGCCGCTCCTTTGCCGACCTGGCCGTCCGCACTTACGCCTCCATGAGTCTGACTGGAGCCGGCGAAGCACTTCATGTGCAAGCGGCACTGACGTCCGCTAGTTTTTTTGAGGTCCTGCGTACCAACGCGTTGTTGGGTCGCGTCTATCAGGATCGCGAATGTCAGCCTGGGCACAACACCGTGGCCGTGCTCAGCTACGGATTCTGGCAAAAGCGTTTCGGTGCTGATCGGGCCGTGCTGGGCCGCTCCATCGACCTCGACGGACAGGCTTACACCGTGATCGGTGTCTTGCCCAAGAGCATGCAGTACCCATCGGCAGCCCAAGTCTTCTTGCCCCTGGCGCCCACTCCGCAACAACTGGAGAATCGGATTGCCCACGATTATCTGGTGGTTGGGCGCTTGCGGCCTGGGGTATCGGTGGGTCAAGCTCAGGAGGAACTGCGCATAATCGCCCAGCGCCTGGCCAAGACCTATCCTGCTTCGAACCTGGGTTGGTCGGCGAGAGTGGAACCGCTGCTTGATGGCATCAATGGCGACCTCACACCGCTCTATTACCGCCTGATACTGGCCGCCACGGGATTTGTTCTGCTGGTGGTATGCGCCAACGTGGCCAATCTACAGTTCGTGCGCGGCTTATCGCGCCGGCCGGAGATTGCTGTGCGCACGGCCCTGGGGGCAAGCCGCGGGCGATTGCTGCGGCACTTACTGACAGAAAACATGGTGTTGGGAATTATGGGCGCAGCCGGCGGACTCGTGCTTGCAGCCATCTGTATGCATCTCTGCGTCATCGCCATGCCGGAACAAATCGCGAGGTTTATCCCTGGGTGGAGCAATATCTCGCTGAACGGCCGCGCTCTGCTGTTTTCTCTCACCGTGGCAGTGGCAGCGGGCGTGATATCTGGGCTTCTGCCTGCGCTGAAGGCGCTACACATCAACCTGGTCGAACAACTCAAGGCGGGGGCGCGGACCACCAGCGCTTCCCGTGAGACACATCTCCTGCGAGATCTCTTCTCGGTGTCACAGATATCGTTCTCTGTCCTGCTGGTCATTGGCGCAGCTCTCATGTGCAAAGGTATGTGGTCGATGCTGCGCGTTGCCGATGTCTATCAACCGAAGCAGATCCTTACTTTCAATGTGAGCTTGCCTGCGGGCCGTTACACCACGGACGAAAGGCGGGCCGCCTGGTTCACCAGCAGCCTCGAAAAGCTGCGTTCGCTACCCGGCGTGACTCATGCTGAAATCACGACTGCGCTTCCGCATGGTCAGGAGGCATGGAACGACGATTTCCGGATCGAGAATCGGCCTGTGGCGCCGGGAAAGTTCCAGAGCGCCGTACGCCTTTCGGTAACCGGTGGGTATTTTGACTCCTTTCGTATCCCTGCACTCTACGGACGCACCTTCAACTCCGGCGATACGATAACCACCCAACCGGTAGCCGTCGTAAGCCGCAAGTTTGCGGACCAGTATTTTTCCAGGGAAGACCCGATTGGCCATCGCATTCAGATGGGCTCAGCGGGTGATCGTCAGGCCCCGTGGGTACGTATTGTCGGTGTGGTTGACGATGTGAACTATCTTTGGGTAGATCGTGCCATGCAACCCGCTGTCTATCTGAATGCTGTCCAGATGCCACCTGAGGGCGCTATCTACGTCGTGACGACAAGCGGTGATCCCATGGCATTAGTGGCCGGGGTCCACCAAGCCATTGCTGCGCTTGACCGTGCCATACCTCTTGACGACGTGCAATCGTACGCGACCTATATTACCGTTGCGCTCACCGGACTTCTGTACGCTGCCACCATGCTCACGGTCGACGCTCTCATTGCCCTGCTGCTGGCAGCAATTGGCATCTTCGGCGTGATGGCCAACATGGTAGGTGAGCGAACCCAGGAAATCGGAGTGCGTATCGCTCTGGGGGCCAGACCTGAAATCGTATTGGCCATGATCCTGCGCCGTGCCGCACTGCTCACTGGCATCGGTGTAGTGGTAGGAACCGGCCTCGCCGTTGGTCTGGCACACGTGAGCGCTAATTTGCTCTTCGGCGTGAGCCCCGACGATCCGGCAGTATTTGTATCCATCATCACGGCGATTACTGTAATCGCGTTACTGGTAAGTTGGGGTCCTGCGCGACGAGCAGCTTCCATTGACCCCATGCGCGCCTTGAGAATGGAGTAGCTCTACAAGACCTATGACTCCCACCAAAACCACATAAAACAGGACAGGTGCCCCACGTTCGCTGTGGCGAACGTGAGCGCCCGTCCTGAGTTCTATTGCTTTTGCTCGGACAAACCTTTACAGCAACTCGCTTCGGCGTTAAGAAAATAACTACCACGGTCAGGCCAGATTCTCCTGCTTTGCCTTCAGGTCCTTAAGCAGCGTCTCAATATGCTCCTCCCGATCCAAAGCGGCGAAGCGGTCTTCCAGCGAATCCCCGCCCAGCAACTCGACATCCGCCTCGTTGCGCGCCTCGCGGCCTACAATGCGCGACTTCATTCGCTCCAGCGTCACGGAGTTCTCCTGCTTGCTGATGGTTTGCCGGGCCTCTGTAGCCCGGCTAACCATCCGTGTCCTTCGATCCTGCGCGATCAGCAATTCACAGCGGCTGCGCGTCTCCACCAGCTTCTGGTCCAGCTTGCGCAGTGCGGTACGCAGAGTATCCGCTTCCGCCTGCTGATCCTCCAGCTGCTGCGAGAAACCCTTGGCGATTTGATCCTGGCTCAGGGAGCGTTCCAGTGCTGCCCGCGCCAGGTCGTCGTGTCCTTTTTTGACTGCCAGCTCAGCCTTGCTGCGCCACTCCGCCGCGCTGTCCATATGCTCCTTTCGCTTCTTCTCCAACAGGTGCTGGTCGGCGATCGCGATTGCCACCTGCGTCTTTACCTGCATCAACTGGTTCTCCATATCCAGCACCAGCTGCCGCAATAGCTTCTGCGGATCTTCGGCCTTGTCGATCAGGTCGTTAAGGTTCGCCCTAAGCAACGTACTTACCCGTTCCAGTAATGCCATACCATCCTCCTTCGACTGCTGTTACCTGATCGCTGAGCCGTTTCCGTCGTGCCGCGGCTGCATGCCCTTGACGTTCGTCATCAACTCCGACACGTTCATTCCCGAGAGCGATTCGAAGAGCGCCGGAACCTGGGACGCGATTTTCATCATGTCTCCAGTAAGCTTGTTGGCCCCGGTCACCCCATCGCTTCCAGTGGAGACGATGGTGATTTTGTCCACCTTGGAGAGGGGTTCGGAGAGGGCACGCATCACTTCGGGCATAGCTGCAATCAGCCGGTCGACGACTGCCGCCTGCGTCCATTCCTGGTAAGCCTCCGCCTTGACGTTCATGGCCTTGGCTTCCGCCTCGCCCTTCTGAAAGATGATGGAGGCTTCCGCTTCGCCCTGCATCCGCGTCGCCGCCGACCGGCCTTCGGCTTCCGCCGTCAAGCGCGACTTCTCCGCCGCCGCCAGGTTCTCGATCCGCTGGCGTTCAATCTCCGCGCCTTTCAAAACAGTCGAGATCAGTTCCTTCTCATGACGCAGGATCTCCGCATCCTGCACCTTGATCTGTTGTTCCTTCTCCACCTGCTGGATCTTCACCTGCTCAGCAATCACCCGCTGCTGCATCACATTGGTCTGCAACTCATAGGACTTATCCGCGGTAGCCTCCTGCTTGCGGCTCTGCTCCGTGAACTGGGCCTTCTGGATATCCAGGTCCCGCTGCGCCTCGGCCTGCTTGGCCAACGAAGCGGTCTCCGCAATCACCCGCTCCTGGTCGGCCTGCGCCTTGGCAATCGCCGATTCACGCAGTGCGTTTGCTCTGCGGATGGCGGTATCACGCTCTGCTTCCGCCGCCGCTACATCGGCATCGCGCTTGATCCGCGCCACGTCGGGCCGGCCCATGTTGGTAATGTAATCATTCTTGTCACGTACCTCTTTGATGGTGAACGACACGACTTCCAGTCCCATCTTGCTCATGTCATCGGCGCAGGTGGAGCGCATACGATCGGCAACCATCTCCGGCTCTTTGACAATTTGCTCCACCGTAAGCTGCCCGATGATGCCGCGCAGGTGACCTTCCATCACCAGCCGGATCAAGCCTTCCCTCTGCGGAGGGGTCTTGGTGAGGAACTGCTCGGCAGAGGTCAGGATCGATTCCTGATCGGAGCGCACTTTGATTTGCGCCACCGCCTCCACGGTGACCGCGACACCCTGCTTGGTATAGAGATCCTGTTGCGGCGCAACGTCAAACGACATCAATTCCAGGGAAAGCTGGCGGCTGCTTTCCACCATGGGAAAGATCACCGTGCCGTGTCCCTTCACCACCCGCGGTCCGCGAAACCCGTAAACGATAATTGCCTCGTTCGGGCCTGCCTTGCGGAACATCTTGGCGATCATACCCAACAGCAGTATGAGAGCAAGAACGCATAAGCCAACGACAACCACAACTGTGTTCATCATAAGTGCCTCCTGATCCTTTCATCAGGAACTATCGAACTACGTTTGTGCTCTCTTCATCTCGTTCGAGAGCGATTCGCCGCCGGAAACTTCATCCCAGCGGCGCACATAGGCAACGCCTCGTTCGTAGCGCATCACCACCACCTCCATGTCCCGCGCAATCGGCTGTCCGTTGTCGCTGCGGGCCGGGCTCGAGCGCCGGGCGCCATTCTGCGAATACAAAATCTCCCCCGTGCCGTCATCGCGAATCGTTCCGCTGACGCGTCCAATTACGCCTGTCATCTCTGTCTCCTCCGCCGTAAGCGCCTTGTCATGCGGTGCTATCACCTTGGCCAGGAACCAGAAGATCAACATCCCGCCCGCCAGCCCGCTGAGTGTTGCCAGGACCAGAATGGCGGGCGTCACAAAGCCGCCATAGCGCTGCAGCAGATAACCGGCCCCGCCAAACCAGCACAGAAAGGCGGTGAGGGTAAAGCCATTCACCGGGGAGACGCCGCGGCTGCCAGCCCCCTGGGCTTGGGCGTGGCCGATATGAACCCCACGATGCAGCCCAAAGTGCAGATGATGATGGAAACCGCCTGCCAACGAAACCGCGGTCAACGCCAACCCAACACCAAAACAGATCAGGTAGAACATTTCCCAGTTCATCGGCTTTTCTCCTTTCCGCCGCCCGTTTTCTTCCCCACTGGATCCTTTACTTGAGAGTTTGCCTCCATCGGGCCGCACTTTAAGGTGCTTAGCGCTCCTGGCAACTGGCCGCAATACTTCAACCAATCGATCAACCAGCCCCGGAGTCTCAATCAATGACTCCATTAACAGCAGGCATTGCCTCGACTCCGGGTGCCTGGCTAGGGCCAGCAATGCTTTCTTGAGCTCGGGATCGCGCGGGAACCGCTCCGCCCCATTCACCAGCCACAGGTCCAGCTTGTCGTCCAACACCCGCGCCTCGCTCATCAGCTCCGCGTGGTAGCCCTCCGGGTCGTCAACCAGATAGCCCGGGTGCACCTTGAAGAACTTTGCCAGCAACTGCCGCGTGGTGTTGGTCAGGTGCGGCCGCGCTCCGCTTTCGATCTGCGACAGGTACGACTGGCTCAAGGAAGCCTTCAGCTCGGCCTTGATCGCGCGCACCAATTCCTGCTGAGTTATCGCTCGTCCCTTGCCGCGCAGGCTGCCTTCCACTTCCCGCAGGTACCGTAATTTCTCGCCCAATTTCATGGTCTATTGCGATCCGGGATAATGATATCGCAATTTGCAATGCTGTCAAGCTGAAACGGTTCCCTGGCGGAATCGTTCGCTCTTTAAGCCCTCAGATAGGCCAGTATCGCCCGCGTAATCTCAGCTTTCGCCTCTACCAGTGACAACCCGGGAGGCCGTCGCAGGACTGCTCCATGGCAGAGCGCCTCAACCATGTGAGCCACCACAAACACTACCTTGTCGAGGTTGCCGCGCTTCCGCAGATCGGGCGCCGCAGATGAAATCGCCAGCAGGAATGCTCCGTGAAGACGCACAGAGAAATCCTTGCTCCGGCCCTTCCGGCGGGGAACCTCGGTCAACAGCAATTCATAAAGTTCCGAATCGGTTGTGTGCGCTTCGATCATGGCGTCCACAAGGGCGCGAATGAGTTCGTCAAGTGGCCGTCCGGCATGCTCCATGAACTTGCGTGCAAACAAGCGGTCGATCTCTTCGATATGGCGTTGGTGCAAGGCTTCAAAGATCGCGGACCGGTCTGGGAAGTATTGATAGAGCGAGCCGATACTGACCCCCGCAACCTCAGCGACCCGATTGGTGGTGATTGCCTGGAAGCCCTCGCGCTTCAATATTCTCACCACAGCATCCAGGATCGCCTCCACGGTCTGGCGTGCCCGCCGCTGCTGCGGCTGCCGCCGAATGGATGCCTTTGTACTTCTCGAGGTCATGAGAACGAGTCTAGTGCAAATGTGAGCATTCTTTCATTTTCTATTTCATCTTGATTGTTTTTCATAAAGATAAGCCCCCGTCGAAGGCGAGTTTACATGACCATCCCCACTCCGTAGCCTTAATACAGCTTATGAGCACAAGATCATATTCTGTGCTGCCAAGGAGCTTTATGACCTATCTCATCACAGGAGCGACGGGAGATGTAGGATCCCGGGTCGTCAACCATCTGCTCCAGCGCGGCCACCGTCCGCGGGTATTCGTGCGCAACGCCGCGAAGGCGCAAGCGCTTTTCGGCCATCGTGTTGAAATCTTCGTCGGTGATCTCGCACAACCCGCAAGCTTGCAGCCGGCCCTGCTGGGAGTCGACGAGCTATTCCTCGTCAACTCCGGTCCGCAAATTGCGGTGCAAGACGAGTTGGCGGCAAAGGCGGCCAAGGCCGCGGGCGTGCGCCACCTGGTAAAACTCTCGTCGATGGATGTTCGGCACGGTCTCGCCATCGGCGCGTGGCATGAACTGGGCGAGGCTGCCATCCGTGCCAGCGGGATATCATTCACCTTCGTGCAACCAACAGGTTTCATGTCCAACCTGCTGGCTTGGGCCAGGTCCATCAAGGCCGAAGGGATTGTTCGTGCATCTACCGGGGACGGTAGGCGAGGGTTTATCCACTCCGAAGATATCGCCGCCGTAGCCACAGCGGCTTTGACCACCCGCGAATACGATGGAAAGTCCTTACCCATCACCGGACCGGAAGGCCTGACCTTCGCCGAAGCGACGGCCACGATCGCTTCAGCGATTGGCAAGGAACTTACCTTTCAACCCATCTCCGACCAGGAAGCACGTCAACGATACTCGGCGGTCAGCGGGTCGGTAGCGGAAACTGAGGCCCACGTTTCGCTGTGGCGTGCGATTCGCGAAGGCCGCCTGGCGGCTGTCACTGACAACGTCGAACGGATCCTGGGACGAAAACCTATCCCCTTGAATCAGTGGGCGATGGAGAACGCCGCCGCGTTTTGCTGATGAGATTTACCTTCGCTTGGCCGAATCGTTCGCCCCTTCGCAAACATCAATACTACGAGTGATAACGGCGGCCGGCTCAGCCTACGTGGCGGCGCTTCGGATTCCACGATGGTGCGCAAACTTTACTCTTTACCGCTCTCGCTTCTGCTCCTCGGTCTGCTGTGCGTGTTGCATCCAGGGCCAGCTCAAGCTGCTTCGATTCCCACCAATGGGCTGAATCCGGTCACCGCCGATCTGGCCGCAGGCCGGGCGGACGATGCAATTGCGCGCCTGAACTTGTCCCTTTCGGCACAACCGGCAGACGCGGAAGCGCACAATTTGCTCTGCCGCGTTTACTACCAGGAGCAGCGATGGGATGATGCCATCCACCAATGCGAAGCCGCGGTCAAGCTTGCACCGATGGATAGCGGCTATCACCTATGGTTGGGCCGGGCGTATGGCGAAAAAGCCAACAGCATCCATTCCATAAAGGCCTACGGTTTAGCCAAAAAGGTAAAAAGCGAATTTGAGCGTGCGGTCCAACTCGACAGCACAAATGTAGACGCGCTCTCCGACCTGGGCGAGTTCTATGCCGCGGCCCCGGGAATTGTCGGCGGAGGCAAGGACAAGGCGCAAGCGGTGGTTGAGAAGCTCGAGCCGCTTGAGCCGGCGCAGGCTTTCCGGCTGAAAGGCCTCCTGGCCGAGAAAGAAAAGAAATACCTCCTGGCAGAGTCCGAGTTCAAGGCGGCGGTGGAAGCCTCTCATCAGGCTCCCGATGCGTGGATGGAGCTGGCCTCCTACTACGCGCGACGCAAGCAATGGGATCAGATGTTGGAAGCGTTGCGCGCGGGGATCGATGCCGATGCAAAGGCAGCCAAGCCCCACGGGCCCGCATTGGTGGATGGTGCTCGGATCCTTAGCCGCAGCCACCAGCAGCCACAACTTGCCGCCCAGCTACTCCAACTCTATCTGGCATCGCCGAATCACTCCGCCGATGCGCCCGTCTTCCAAGTGCATGCTCAGCTGAGCCGCTTATTAGAGCAGCAGGGCGATGTGGCCGGAGCCCAGCAGCACCTCGAAGCGGCAGCAGCCCTCGCCCATGACTATCACCCCAATGCGCCGAGAGCGGATTGAGCCTTGTTCCTTCGCTTTCTTGTTACCCAGGTCGTCATGCAGCGATAATCCTGCACGATGGTCGTCTTCAGTGGATCCACGAGCACGGCGTTCATCTTCTCCGTCAACTCCAGAAGCATCTCCTCATCCACCAGAAACCATTCTGAGCCGTCCCCTACCACGAAGACATTCCCCCGCACCTGCCTGAAGTCCATTCCGATTCTGGAACCCAAGCGGCAGAACAACATGCCGCCGGGCCTGAGCACCCGCCAAAGTTCCCGCAACATCGCCTGGAAGTGCCGGTCGTCGCGCGCAAAGTGAAGCACCGAATTGCAGATCACGACATCGGCGAATCCATCTGGAAACGGCATCCGCTCGATCGACCCCACCTGGAAATTCTCCGCCGGTAGTCCAGTCGCAAGCGACGCCGACAACTGGCGAACGTGCTCAATCGCGTCGTTATCCCCGTCGAGTGCGAATATCTCGCACCCCTCCCGCAGCAGATGTACCAGATTGCGCCCATACCCACATCCCGCATCGAGCACCCGCATTCCTGCCGCGATGTTCCCGCGCAGAATCTGGTCAAATACGTAGATATCAATCTGCCCGAACTGCTCCTGAACGCTCAGCGTCACTCCGTCACCATCCTCATTCGCACCCCAATTCCCTCCGAATCCTTACTGGCTGCAGAAGACTCTCTGAACAAAGGATACGGGCTTTAGTGTCTGCGTGAGCAGAACCAAAAGGTATGGGACGAGTGTCCCAAGTTCCCTCACGAAGGGCGGGTGCCCCACATCTCGCGAAAAACGAGCGAGATATGGGGCACCTCAGGGAACCAGGAGCTTGAACCTTTCAACGCCCGTGCCACGTTGAAGCTATAACGGCAAAATGGTTGCGCCCTAGCGAGCCGTCCAGCCGCCATCGATCACCAACGTATGTCCAGTAATAAGTGAGGCGGCCGGTGAAGCAAGAAAGACCACAGCGCCGGCCACTTCGATTGGCTCTCCAATGCGATGCAACGCTGCAATACGGTCAATCACATCCTGGCGAAATGCAGGGTCGGCCAACGCGCTCTCCGTACCCGGGGTGTGAATGAACGTGGGCGCCACTGCGTTCACATTGATGTTGTACTTACCCCACTCCACTGCCAGGCACTTAGTCAGGTGGACGATCCCCGCCTTGGTCATGCAATAGATGGATTCAGTCGGCAACGCGGCGAACGCAGCTTGCGAGCTCATGTTGATGATGCATCCACTCTTCTGCTGGATCATGATCCGGCCGGCAGCCTGGCAAGCGAAGAACGTACCCTTCAAATTGATGGCCAAAGTTTGGTCGAAGTCTTCTTCAGTTACGTTTTCCGCCAGGTTGTCGGGCGCGATCCCTGCGTTGTTGACGAGTATGTCCAGCCGGCCGAAGTGCTGCACTGTGATATCGACCGCCTGACGGATCTGCTCCGGGCTGGTCATATCCATCTGCAGCGGCAACGCCTGCCGTCTCCGGGCAACCACCTCGGCAGTCACGCCGCTGTCGCTGGTTATCTCACGTAAACCAAGCGCGACATCCGCACCGGCTTCGGCAAGTGCAAGCGCAATTGCCCGGCCCAATCCGCGCGCCGCTCCAGTAACCAGGGCGATCTTGCCTTGTAAATCAAACCTCGGTAGCGCTTCCATTCGTCTCCCTTCGATTATCGTAACGAATTGCCTTCCAACATTGATCCGCTCGTATTCCTTATGTATTGCCCGTCATCCGGCGTGAACCTCTTTCTGCTGGCTGACGCTGCTGCCATCCCCACTCTTCAACCTGGCGAAAGTGCTCGTGGACAAGATCGTGAATCCGCCCAGAACAACCAGCGCCTCGTGGATGCCATGAATCATCTCACCCGCGTTGCTATGAACCTGGGGAACGAAAAAAGCAGTGGCCAACCCCGCTCCCGCAACGCCAAAACTAATGGACATTTGCTGCACCGTGCTGGCGATGGAACCCGCGCCGCTGGTCTGCTCCTCGCTGATGTCAGCATAGGTGAGCGTATTCATGCTGGTATATTGCAGCGAGCTGAAGGTTCCGTAGCAAAACGCCTGCAACACGATCACCCAGACCGGTGTATGCAACCCGATGGTCGCGAACAGCAGCAGAAGCAGGCCGAGGATCACGGTGTTCGAGATCAGCACACCGCGATAGCCAACGCGGGCCAGTACTTTCGGCATGAGAAACTTCGTGCTCATGGCCGCGATCGCCTGGGGCATGATGAGCAGGCCGGACTGGACAGCGCTAAACCCCAGGCCTACCTGATAGAGCAGCGGCAACAGGAAGGGCACTCCTCCGATGCCCAGTCGGGTGAAAAAGCTTCCACTCACCGCCGTGCTGAAGGTGCGAATGCGGAACAGCCCCAATTGCAGCAACGGATACGCAATCCCTCTTGCATGCAGCAGATAGCCCGCGAGCAGAGAGAACGAAATCGCCAGTAGTCCCAGGATTTCACCGACGCTCAGCGTATGTTCACCGAAGATCTCCAGCACATACGAAAGCAGCGCCACGCCGGAACCGAAGAGGATGAGGCCAACGATATCGAGCGGAGGAGTTCGCTCCTCGCGATAATCCGGCAAATGCACATAGACCATCAGCAGACCTAAAAGGCCTATGGGTATATTCACGAAAAATATGAATCGCCAATGAAAGTAGCCCACGATAAGACCACCCGCGACAGGACCCAGCATGGGGCCGACCAATCCCGGAATAGCGACAAAGCTCATGGCGCGGATCAATTCGGATTTGGCAAACGTGCGCACCAGTGTGAGCCGGCCTACCGGCACCATCATGGCGCCGCCGCAGCCCTGCAGAATGCGGCAGGCGACCAGCAGATGAATGGTGCTCGATATGCCGCAGAGAAACGACCCCAGCGTGAAGAGGCCAATCGCGGAGGCAAACACCCGGCGGGTTCCGAACCGGTCGGCCATCCAGCCGCTGATGGGGATAAAAACCGCCAGGCTCAACGTATAGCTGGCCAGCACCGACTTCATACTCAGCGGAGCCACATGGAGAGCTGCGGAGATGGCCGGCACCGCGGTATTTAGAATCGTGGTGTCGAGCGACTCCATGAAAAACGCGACCGCTACCAACCACGGTAGAAGACGCTTGCTGGCCGCTGCCGGCGGCGTTGTCACGGCAGGGACGCCGGAGGCATTGACCGGATCCATAGCCTTCGCGTCACTCCGGCAGGCCGACGCGGCGCTTGAGATCAATAAAACGCGGGTCGGTGTGGAGGTTATCCAGACGAGAATCCGTGGGCAGATAAACGGCCAAAAAGTACGACCGTTCCTGGTAAGCCCGCTCGAGCCACGCGAATACCTGGTCCTTGTCTCCCAGGCCCGCATAAACGATTGCCCGGCTGTAAGGCGAGACGTAGTTGTGCGCGGACAGCTCGTTTAATTGGTTCAGGACCTTTTGTGCTTCGCTCTTGTTCCCGGACAACCCATAAGCGTGGCCCAGACCGGACCAGATCTCGGTATTTTCCTTGTCCAGTGCCAATGCGCTCTGAAACTCGGCAATTGCTTCCGGCAGTCTTCCCTTGGCTTCGTAAGCCCGGCCCAGAAAACAATGATCGAACCAAAAATTGGGCTCGAGCTCGATGTCGCTATGCAGTTGCTGAATCGCCGGGTCCCACTGTCGCGTGAAGACCAGGACCGATGCCACAAAAAAGTTCGCCAGCGAGGAGAGGGGAGCGATTTGCTGACCGCGCTTGGCTTCCGCCAGTGCTTCCGGGCCACGCCCCATCGGCGCCAGAAACCAGGCGTAATACCCGTGAGCCTCGGCATCGTTGGGATTCAGTTCAATAGCGCGCTTGAACTCGCTTTCCGCGACCGCCCAGTTCCACTCGTACCATTGGGATTCGATCGCCAGCGCCAGGTGCGCGTCGGCGTCCATCGGGTCGATGGCCAACGCCTTCTGCGCCGCGGCTTTCGCCTTGGGCCCGGCTTCGGCCCCGCTCATGTACCATCCGTCCTGGTTGATGTAGTTGTATGCCAGGCCGTTGTAGGCCAAACCGTAGTTTGGATCGATGGCGATCGCCTGGTTGAAGTAGTCGATGCCCTTGGCCAGCCCGTCCTTGGTGAGCTTATTGGTGTAGTACTTGCCTTTGAGATAGAGCTGGTAGGCTTCGGGATTGCCGGTTGAGCCCTTGCTCAACTCTTGCACGGTTGCTGCCGAAGCTCGCCCTCCCAACCGTTCAGAAACCTCCTTGGCGATGTCACTCTGTACCGCCAGCAGATCGGCCGCCTTGCGATTGTACTGCTGGCCCCACAGCTCTTTGCCATCACGAATGTCATCCAGTTCGACGTTAACCCTAATGCCGTCCCCTCGCGGGGCGACGCTGCCCGTGAGCACCGATTGGACTTTCAGCTCTTCACCCACCTTTTGTGCATCGACCTGCTTGCCCTTGTAATGCAATGCGACGCTATGAGGAATCACTCTCAGATTCGGCAATCGCGCCAGGCTGTTATTGATGCTTTCGGTGATTCCATCGGAAATATAGTCCGCATCGGCATTGTTACTCAGATTTTCCAGCGGGAGAACGGCGATGGAATCGATCGCGCCCGTCCTCGATCGCGCCCAATAGATGCCCACTCCCACACATACGATCAACAACACAGCGGCCGCGATGGGCCAACCAATCATTCGCCGTCTGCCGCGAGGAACGCCCCGAATGGACGCGCCTTCGAGCGCCTGGCGGAGATCGGTGGCGGACTGAAAGCGTCCGCTCGGAGATTTCGCCAGGCACTTGCTCACAATGGCCTGCACCGCAGGCGGCGCCTTGAGTGGCTCCGGTTCCTTGTAAATGACGGCGCCAATGATCGCCGCCGCCGAACCCCCTTCGAAGGCGCGTCGTCCAGCGAGCATTTCGTGCAGGACCGTCCCAAAGGAGAAAATGTCGGAGCGCGCATCGGCCGGCTTCCCCTCAGCCTGTTCCGGCGACATGTACGACGGCGTGCCCAGGATGACTCCAGCCTGGGTGACGTCCATGGTCTTCGTTTCATCCCCGGGGGCGCTGCTGGTGTCCTGTTTTGCCAGCCCGAAATCCAGCAGTTTGACCACGCCGCTTGAGCTCATCAGGATGTTGGCCGGCTTCAGGTCGCGATGGACGATGCCCTTAGCGTGGGCTGCTTCGAGCGCAGCAGCGATTTGCGCAGCTAGCCGCAACGCCTCGGCCGGGGGCAGCGCCTGTGGTTGCACAGAGGAGACAACCGGCGCCCCCTCAATACATTCCATTACCAGATAATTCGGCCCAATATCATAAATCTGGCAGATGTTGGGATGATTCAGCGCCGCAATGGCTTTAGCTTCCCGCTCGAAGCGCTCGCTGAACTGGGCATCGGAGAACTTGATAGCGACATCCCGGTTCAAGCGCGTGTCCCGGGCTCGATACACCTCTCCCATTCCGCCCGCGCCAAGGAACGCAAGGATTTCGTAAGGGCCGAGTTTGTCACCGGCAGAAAGCGGCATATGGGAACAGGGCTCAGTGTAGCCCATCCCGGAACACGCAGCGAACGGCCAGAGTTGTTACTTTCCTCGCACCTGGTACTTTTCAGGTATTGTTTATAGTCCAATTTTCCGTCATCGTGTATCTCAATAAGGTGCGCAGAACGGCCGGAAGATGACCATCCCACGACAGCGGCTTTTGCTTCCCATCGTCAGCCTGGCGATGGCGGCGGCATCTGCGCAAACCCTGCCGGCGGCTGGAGAGCCATCGCCTCCAGTGCAGTTTTTCGCCTTGCCTTCGGTTTCCCTCACGCCGCAGAACCTCTCCCCGAACAGTCCGGTGCCGCTCGATGGCGCGCAAGTGTTACTGGATTTCAAGGACAGCGATATCAAGTTCAGCCTACCCAGCATGATGGAGATCCTTCGCGACCATCACCACGAAGGCTGGGTACTGGCTGCCTATCCCGATCCCAACACCGGCCGGCCGCTCATTGGCGCGGGGTTCAGTCTGGACGTCCAGGCGACCACGCACCCCCAGCGCGATCCCCTCAACCCGCATCCTTTCGTTGAACCCTCATCGGCTGAGCTTTGGCAGGCAGCCGGGCTATCTCCGGACCGATTGCAGCAAATCCTGGCTCAGTTCGACCACAATGTAACCGTGTGGTCGCCAAGAACCTATCGCAGAAAGATCATTCGCCACACGCTGACGCCGCAGCTAACCGAAGAAGAGGCCACGCTGCTGCTGCGCATCTCTGCCCTGCAAGCCATCTACAATGCCAGGGCTTATTGCCGTAACTTCGATAACCTGACGGCGCCGCAGCAGATGGCATTGAGCCAACTGGTCTTCCAGATGGGGACAAATCTGGAGGAGTTTGTTCAGTTTCTCGATGCTCTGAACAATGACAACAATGCCCGCGAACTCGCCCAGCTCGACGGCTTTATGGAAACCTATGAGGAGCACTGGAAGACGGTGCAGGGCACGCTGATCGACAGCCAATGGGCCCGGCGCTATAGCATTCGAGCTTCTACAGTCATCGCCATGTTTGACCCCGAGTACAGCCAGTGGCCCAACCAAGCGGAAGAGCGAGTCGAGGCCACCCTTCGGCCTCCTGTACCGCCGCGGCCCAGAAGACAATCCGCAGCTACCCTCCGGGTTGCCAGCTACAGCAAACGGTCTAGCCGGACACACAGCAAGAAAACACACAGCGCCCAGACCAAGCGGAAGCTCACCTAACCCCGCCCCAATCCTAGTCATCCAGCCTCTCTCGCCCCCGCTTGGCCCGCCTAGCCGATAGGCTGGGAGCCCTTTTCGTGCAGCAGGGATAAAGATACAGTGGGCAAAGAAGAAGCCCGACGTTGAGGAGCGTACATGAGGAAAGCTGCAGCGGCCTATGTGGCTGCGATTTGTCTTACTGGCTGTCTGTTGGGCCAAACCCCGGCCCAGACAGCCCCTAATGCCGGCAGCCCAACCGCGACCCCCATTAAGCATCTCGTGGTCATCTTTGACGAGAATATTTCCTTCGATCACTACTTCGGAACCTATCCCAATGCACTCAACCCGCCCCACGAAACCCCATTCAAGGCGCTCCCGGGAACGCCTCGGGTGAACGGCTTGACGCCTTTCCTGCTCCGGCGCAATCCCAATTTCCTGAACGTGAAAGTAAACAAAAGCTACGCCGTGAATCCCTTTCGCCTGGGCCCGGCGCAAGCGGCAACTGCCGACCAGAATCACGGCTATACCGAGGAGCAGCTTGCCTTCCACAGCGGCCTGATGGATTCGTTCCCGCAATTTACCGGCCTTCCCGCGCTGGCGAACCAGAAACTGCACCCGGAAAGCTTGTTGGGCGCGCCACCCGAATATGTCCACCAGACGAAGGGATTGGTGATGGGCTACTTTGACGGAAATACCGTAACTGCATTATGGAACTACGCCCAGCACTACGCCCTGAACGACAACTCCTACGCGTCGACTTTTGGACAATCGACCCAGGGGGCCATCGAGCTGATCTCCGGTCAAACCAACGGCGTAACTGACCAGATCAACGCGGCAAGTTTCCTGGTCGATGGGGGGAACGGCACCTATACCGAGGTCAATGATGCGGATCCGATAGGCGACAAGTGCTCCAGCACTTCCTGGGGTCAATTGCGCTATACCGGAAACAACATCGGACAGATGCTGACCAAGCGGCGTGTAACCTGGGGCTGGTTCGAAGCCGGCTTCGATTTGACCAAAACGAATCCCAATGGAACCACCGGTTGCCAACGAAGCACGCTGTCAAAGGTCACGCAGGTATTGACCTCAGATTACATTCCCCATCACGAGCCCTTTCAGTACTACGAACCCACAGCCAATCTGCTCCACACCCGGCCCTCCTCGGTGCAGATGATCGGTAAAGAAGGAGACGGCGCAAATCATCAGTACGACACTGACGATTTCTTCGCCGCAGTGCGTGCGGGGAACTTCCCCGCGGTTACGTTCCTCAAGGCTCCGGCTTACCAGGACGCGCATGCCGGCTATTCCGATCCGTTGGATGAGCAGACGTGGGTAGTAACCGTGATCAACTTCCTTGAGCGCCGGCCGGAGTGGAAGAGCACCGCCGTGATTGTGGCCTACGACGACTCGGATGGCTGGTACGACCACCAGATGGGGCCAATCGCGAACCAGTCAACCAGCAAGGCGGATGGGCTAACGGGACCGGGCCAATGCGGCGATGGAGCCACTTCCCTCCCCGGCCCCGCTGTAGACCACGCACAGGGCCGGTGCGGATATGGTCCTCGTCTGCCGCTGCTGGTGATCTCTCCCTTTGCCCGGCGTAATTACGTTGACCACAGTTTGACGGATCAGACGTCCATCCTGCGTTTCATCGAAGACAACTGGCTCAACGGAGAGCGCGTGGGGGACGGATCCTTCGATGCCATCGCCGGCACCATCAACGCCATGTTTGACTTTGCCCATCCGGATGCGCGCCCCTACATCCTGGACAAATCAACAGGCAAAGTCCTTACCCGGTAGGTGGAGAGGCCTGGAGACTAGCAAGCTGCAAGAAACTCACTCCACGAAGTGGAGGGCTTCAGCCGTGTCATACTAAGCCGCAGCTATGAGGGCTGAAGTGTCTGCGTGAGAGCCAGCGATTCAGAATTGAGTCCCGAAGGGACGGCTGAGAGTAGCCCAGCACGCAGTGCTGGGTGGAGTACCGAAACTGCGTCCAGTCCCGGAGGGACGGCTGCAAGCTTTTTCTATGCAGACAAAGGATTTCCCCACTGGCTTTACATATATCTGTGGGTCAGCTACACGTTACTTTTTGTAGGTGAATTGAACGCGTGGTGGATTCCATACGTTTTTGGTGCAAAACCCGAACGCGCGTCGCGCTATCAAGCCATGTTTGGCGGCACGCACAGTTTTCTGCCCGCACGCCATGGCATTCTGCCCAACACGCTTCACGTTATTTTGCATTCGGCAACGGTGGCATTGCTGGCGGTCCTCGCCGCGCTTACTCTTTGAAACCGAATCAGCAGTTCTGATATTTCCAGTTGCGCTGCTTGCCCTCGGCGATCCACTCGATCGCGGTCGCAATCCGTTTGTCCCGCGTCTCCGGGCGTTTCGCCTCGGCGATCCACTCCACATACTCACGTTTGCAGCTTGGGCTGAAGGCCGCAAAAACCGAGGCGGCTCTCTTATTTCTCCCCAAGGCCGCCGTGAAGTCCGATGGCGGTTCTACGGAGGCCTTTTGCGGCTTCACCACTTTGCGTCTGGCAGCAATCGGACTCGTATATTGGCCATTGTCCACGAAGGCCGCGGCCTGGCGAATCCAACCGAGGATCCGCTTGTCGGAGGGCAGATCCTTTAAACTGGCCATGCGGCCGAACGACCCCATGCCGTCCCCAGCCAGCACCTTGGCCTCGCGCAGCACAGCCGCGATCTCCTCGCCCCAGAAACCAAAGCTGCAGTGCTCTTTGAAAGCCGACATGTTGCAGAGAATCACACCGCGATATTCAAAAAACGGCCGGCTCCACTTGATCGTTTCCTCGATCTCAGGGCAGGCTTGATGCACAAGCTCTCGCAAGTGCTCCATGATCGGCCGCGCAAACGGCTGCACCTTAGCCAGGTATGCGTCCACTTTAGGATTTAGGGTCTGAGTCGTTATCACATGCAACTCCTGCGTTTTCGACAACAGCAGTGTACAACGATTTCTCAGCGCGCACGGTCGATGACAACTTACAGGCGCTCTTGAATAGTATGATTTCGGCGAGAGAGTAACAGCCCATGCCGAATCATGAGAGAAAGCGGACTAGACCCAGCGCGCCCCTCTGCGCAATCGTGATCTTCGCCCTTCCCTTCGCCATCCGGACTGAGGCGCAGAGAGTCATCACCTCCCAATACGACAACGCGCGCACCGGCGCGAACCTCCATGAGACCCGCTTGACGCCGCGCAATGTCAATGCTCAACAGCTGGGCAAGATCTTCACTTTGCACGTAGATGGAGAGGTCTATGCACAACCGCTCTTCGTCAGCGGGGTGGAGATTCCAGGCAAGGGCCGGCACGATGTGCTCTTCGTCGCGACCGAGCACGACAGTGTATACGCCTTCGATGCCGACAGGGATGGCCCTCCCCTGTGGCAAGTGAGCTTCCTGAAAGACGGGGAAACCGCAGTCCCGGACGATGATGTGCGCTGCCCCTTCATCGCGCCCGACGTTGGCATCACCTCGACCCCGGTCATCGACCCAGACACCGGGACCCTCTACGTTCTTGCCCGCACCAGGGGTCCCCGCGTCCTGCTCGCACCCACTTATTACCAGCGCCTGCATGCCCTCTCCATCACCACCGGCGCGGAGAAATTCTCGGGCCCGGTAGAGATTCAAGCCAGCATGAGCGGCAGTGGCCAAGGCAGCAGCAACGGCGAGCTGGTCTTCAATCCATTGCGCGACAACCCCCGGGCGGCGATGCTGTTGAACAATGGAGTGGTCTATCTCACCTGGGCCTCCTCCTGCGATGTGGGTCCCTACCATGGCTGGGTAATGGCGTATGACGCGCGCAGCCTTAAGCAGAAAGCGGTCTTCAACGCCTCTCCCGATGGGGATGATAGCGGAATCTGGGGTGGTGACACCGGGCCGGCGGCAGACAAGAGTGGCAACATATTTATCTCCACCGGCAACGGCCGTTTCGATGTCTCCAAAGGCGGCCGCGACTATGGCGACACGCTACTCAAGCTCGATGGGCAGAGTCTGAAGGTAAGCGATTATTTCGCGCCCTTTAACGTCGACGCGTTGGACGCGAGCGATAGCGATCTAGGGTCCGGCGGACCCATGCTTTTGCCGGACCAACCGGGCGCACACCCGCACCTTGCGGTGGTGGAAGGCAAAGGTGGCGTTCTCTACCTGCTGGATCGCGATCATTTGGGCCATTGGCAGCCTGCCAACGACAGCCACGCGGTGCAGACCATGCCGCTCCCCAATGGCGACTTCGGCGCCATGACTTATTGGAACCACTATCTCTACGTGCTGAGCGACAGTGATTCACTGAGGGAATTCGAAGTTAAGGACGGAAAACTCTCCCTCAAAGCAAAAAGCACAAATACCTTTCCCGGCATTTCCGCGACCCCCATCGTCTCTGCCAACGGCGCCAAAGATGGCGTCGTCTGGTTGCTCAGTTCCAAGGCATGGAGCGCGCCCGACAGGTCTGCGGTTCTGTATGCCTACGACGCGAACGACGTCTCTCACGAGCTCTACAACAGCAGTCAAAATTCAGCCCGTGATCACGCCGGTGTGGCCCTTCGGTTCAACATCCCAACGGTCGTGAATGGACATGTGTATGTGGGTGCCAGGCAGGAGGTCGACGTCTATGGCCTCCTGCCCGCATCCGGCGGCGGCAAATAGAGCACCGCAGCCCAAATCTGCTCGATGAGAGCGGACCAACCAGCAGGCGGTGGCGATAACGATTAGCATAACCCCTGAGGGGTTTTCTCATGAGCGATGCTACGAAGTACTCCTACGAGACCCGCCTGAATGTCTTGTACAAACCAATGGAGATCGTCGATGCCAAGGCCCTCGCGGACGCCTGCAACTTCGAGTGGTATAACCAGACGCTCTGCCAGGTGAATGAATCCGTGGTGCGCCTGGGCGTTGTCGAAGGTGCGTACCACTGGCACAAGCATGACGCAGACGATGAGTTCTTCTACGTGGTTGACGGCCAACTCCTCATCGATCTCGAGGATCGTACAGTGGCCCTCAATCCGGGACAAGGCTTCGTCGTTCCCAAGCAAGTGGTCCATCGCACGCGCGCGCCCCATCGCACCATCATGCTCATGGTAGAGAACAAAGGCATCCTCCCCACGGGTGACCCTTCAAGCGATACTTGAAGTTTGGCGGTGATTGCAGCGATCGGTGAGACCACCATGGTCTACACTGCCAACTGCATGTTTTCCTTCTGTCTTGTGCTCATGCTTTTTGCGCTGCGCGGTAGCGCAAGCCCACAAGCATCGTCCGCTCTCCACCTTTCAGACTATGTTGGCACCTATACCGACGCCCCCGGCCATACGCTTGAAATCGTAGCCGGCGATGAGCTTTTTGCAGTGCTGGATGAAGCCAAGTACCCACTCCACGCCTCCGGTGTCGATCAATTCACCACCATCACAGGTCAGACGGTTCCCTTTGTCCGCGACGCCAACGGCAAGGTCACGGGTTACCAACAGGATGGCAAGTTCCATCCCCGCATCTCTTCCACCGTTACTCCCGAGTCCGCCGCGCTGGCCTACCCGCTCCCCAAAGGTCAGCATGAGGATTATCGCTATCATCCGCCAGCCGATCTGCACGACGGCATCGCCGTGGGCGACATTGCGCATTCCGGCCTGGGAACAGCCACAGCGGATGCGATCGTGCGCGGCATTCTCGAAGGCACGTACAAAGATGTGCACAGCGTTCTGCTCTACCAACATGGAAAGCTGGTGATGGAGGAGTACTTCTACGGCTACAGCGTGCAGCGCCCGCACCAGCTTCGCTCGGCAACCAAGTCGGTCGTGGCCACACTCGCGGGGATCGCTGTCGACCGCGGCGCGCTCACCGGATCGGATGAGGTGGTGCTACCGCACATGAACTATCCCAGCTATGCCCATCCCGACCCACGCAAGGCAACTATGACACTGGGCAACTTCCTCTCCATGAGCTCGGGTCTGGACTGCAACGACCATAGCTCGACCTCCCCAGGGCGTGAAACGGTGATTGATGACACTCCGGACTGGGTGAAGGCGACACTCGATCTGCCCATGATCGACGACCCCGGAGCCAAGGGCTACTACTGCTCGGGCGGCGTGGCGGTGGTGGGCCGGCTCATCGAGAATGAGGTCCACATGCGCCTCCCGGAATTCGCCCAGGCCAATCTGTTTACTCCCCTGGGAATTTCGCGCGCACAATGGCAGTGGAACTACGACCTGACCAATGCCGACAAGGAATACTCGCAGATCCATCTTCGCCCCCGCGACATGCTCAAACTCGGAATTCTAATGGCCGACGGTGGCCAATGGCACGGCCGTCAAGTAGTCTCCGCCTCGTGGGTACGCACGGCGCTTGCGGAACAAAGTCACGTGGACAATGTCAGCTACGGCTACTTCTGGTGGCGCCCCTGGTTGAATGTGGAAACCGACACCGGCTCACAACACGTAGATGTAATCGCGGCCCAAGGCAATGGTGGGCAAAAGATCTATCTTGTGCCGCAGTACGATCTGGTCGCCGTCTTTACCGCCGGCGGCTATAACGCGGAGTCCACTCCACCCAACACCATCATGGCAAAAATCATTCTGCCCGGATTGATGGCGCCTCACCGGACTACTTAGCCGTAACGGGCACGGATGCGATGTGTTTCTCCCATGCCAGTTGGATCGTGCCCTTATTACCGCCGCTGCTGCTGATCGTATACTTCAACTCTTCAATGAGAGCCGGAGGTTTGCTCATCTGCATCTTCACCCGGCCCAGGTCCTGGGAAGCATCGTAAGAAGTGCCCCACTGTCCCGTCTGCTTGTTGATGACCAATTCCCACGCATCCGGATCTTTCACATTGACGTACAGCGTGTAGTCGCCCTTCGGCACGGCCAAGCCTTCGATCATCAGATCCGCGCTGGTGTGGAACGCCGTGGCGTCGTTCGCGCCCGCGCGCCAGATCGGAGCCGTTGGATCCTGCATCACCCGTCCGCCCTCGCCAAAGATCTGGCGTCCTCGAACCGACGGAGCGCAATACTTGATCTCCAACATTGCGTTGCCGATCTTGCCGCTTGCCGTCTCGGGAGGGCTTACCTGCGCCGAGGCAGAACCCAGGGCCACCAGCAAGCCTGCCAAAACCAGAAAATATTTCATCGTTCATTCCTCCTTCTTCATCAACGCCACCAACGACTCTACATCTAAACTGAGACGTTAGGATTAAGCGTTTCGTGTGCCCAACATGACAAAATCCGAATTAAAGCGGTACGTCTCCCGGGAAGACAGTCAGGCACTGCTTGATTCGCTGGAAAGTCAATCCGGCGAGACACGCATTGGCTTCTTCGGCCCCGGGTCCATAACTTGGCGCGTGAATCGCGAGTCCGCTGTCTTTCTCGGTGCGGGGCGTGCGGCATTACTGCAATTGGCTCACCCTTGGGTCGCGGTTGCGCTGGCCCATCACTCCAATCTTCTAAACGATGCGATAGGCCGCTTTCATTCCACCTTTCGCGTCATCTACACCATGCTCTTCGGCACTCGCGCGCAAGCGATTGAGGCCTCAAAGCGCCTTTATCAACGCCATACCGGTATCCGCGGCGAGTTGCCCCACGCGATTGGAGCTCATGCGCAAGGTGAGCACTACGAGGCTAACGAGGTCGCAGCCCTGCGCTGGGTGTATGCCACGCTGGTCGAAAGCGCCATCCTGGCCTACGACTTTGTTTTGCCGCCACTCTCGCCCGGTGAACGAGAGCAGTACTACGTGGAGAGCAAACGAATGGCCGCGCTCTTCGGCATCCAGGCAGGAGACCTACCTCGCGATTGGGCTGCATTCACGCGCTACACCGCGGAGATGTTCGATTCGCCGCAGCTCGGCGTCGATGCCAATGCCCTCGCACTTGGCCGCAGCGTCTTGTCTGGAGTGGGTACCTGGATTCATCCTCCACACTGGTATCTCTCGCTCACGGCATTCTGGATGCCGCCGCGGCTCCGCGCCGGCTTTGCCCTGCCCTTCAACGCGCCGCAGCAACAAGCCGTCGATCGCGCTGCCCGCTGGCTGCCGCGCCTTTATCCGAAGATCCCCAAGATGCTGCGTTTTGTCGGCCCCTTGCATGAAGCTGAGGCCCGGCTGCGCGGCCGCTCTCCTGGTGTGCTCACGCGGAGGAGCAACCTCTTCTGGATGGGCGAGCCTCGATTGCTCTATGCAAATTTCCCTGAGTAGTTGGAACAGAGCCGAACCTCACTGCATCTATTACCTGCGGCTTGATTTTATGAGGAAGGTTCTATGGGAAAGCTTGACGGGAAAATTGCACTCATCACCGGCGGGAACAGCGGTATCGGGTTAGCTACGGCGAAACGCTTTGTGCAGGAAGGCGCTTATGTATTTATCACTGGCCGAACCCAGGCGAAGCTTGACCAGGCGGTAAAGCAGGTTAGCTCCAATGTAACCGGAGTCCAGGGGGATGTAGCCAAGCTCGCCGACCTGGATCAGCTATTCGCACAGATCAAAAAAGAGAAGGGTAAGCTCGACATTGTCTTTGCCAACGCAGGCATTGCAAAATATGCCCAACTCGGCACCATCGATGAAGAGCACTACGACAGCATCTTCGATGGCAATGTAAAGGGCATGCTCTTCACAGTTCAGAAGGCGTTGCCATTGATGCCCGACGGGGCATCGATCATTCTCAATGCGTCCGTGGTGGGCAGCAAAGGCATGGCGTCCAACAGCGTTTATGCCGCAACCAAGGCTGCCATACGTTCCTTTGCTCGCACCTGGACCACGGATCTCAAGGCCCGTCATATACGGGTGAATGCGATCAGCCCGGGGCCCATCGACACCGAAGGTCTGCGTGAGTTATTCAGCTCCTCTCCAGCTGGGCAGGAGCGTCTGAAGAGCATAAGCACGACTGTGCCCTTGGGGCGGCTCGGGCTACCCGATGAGATTGCCAAAGCCGCGCTCTTTCTCGCCTCCGACGACAGCAGTTTCGTAACCGGCATTGAGCTATTCGTAGACGGAGGCTTCGCCCAAGTATAAAACTCCAGAATAACGAGCCGTTACCCAGGACGTAAGTCCTTTGACTGCGTCCTGGGTACTCTGGATGAAATGAGATCAGTCCCGAAAGGGACGGATGAAAATCACACTTGTCCCAATTAGCTTTTTGGGCGCTGCTCGTTTGCCTTTAACAGCAGCAACGCTTCATGGGAACCCGCATCTCACCCTTGTCATCCCGCCTGCCCCGGCGTGCCGTGGGAGCGAAGCCGAGGGACCTGCTGTGCGCCTTTCTCCCAAACAAAGGCCCCTGCAAGTGAGCTCACAGCTCTCGCCCTGCGGTTGTTTCTCCCGTTAATTTGGACAGCCATGGCTGAAAATGGCCCAGGACGCAAGTCCTGGGTTAATTCTGGGGCGGCGCGGCAGGCGAAGGTGGCGCGGTCGCCGGCGTGGCAACCGGGGGCGCCGTCTGGGCAGGTACCACCTGCGGGTCTGCCTTCGGTGTGGCCTGATGCGCCGTTACCGGCGGCGCAGCAACCGCTAACGGCGCCACCGCCGCAGATTGCGACGGCTCCGCAGTCACCGGCAAGACCGCCGTATTCACCACCGCCGGATCATCCCGCAGTTTGAGATAAAGCGTTCCATTGGGGCGCGGCACACTCAGCGTCGCATCCCCAAAACCCTCCGGCACGGTCACCGCATTGGCCAATTGGGCATCGATACCAACCTGGTCCAGCAGAAAGAGATCCGTTCCCACCAGCGTGCACAAGGGTGCTCCCTCGGCACACTTCAGCTCCTTCAACTGCGGCACCCGGACCAACGTAGCCAGCGGCTGCCAGTCGCCCTGTACACCTTGCCCGCTAACGGGACGGAAACGCAGCGGCCCAAAGGCCGACCCTCCGAAGGCCTTGGTGGGATCCAGCGTCACCAGTGCGGTCTTGCTATCCTGCAGCACGATGCCGCCTTCGCCCACCCGCAGCACCGTAGAGAACGAACTGTCGTTACTGGCCACCTCAATCCTCTGGTCGCGAGGAAAGAAAGCCGGCGTTACCGCCTGCACAAAGAAAGTCAGCTTCGCGTGCTCAGGAAGTTCATCCTCACTGCCCAACTGCACCACCGAAGCGGGCCCATCGGAATGGACACTCTTATTCATCAGTTTCACGCTGGGCCGCGGAGCTTGCACCGTCGATTCCAAGTCCAGAGCGCGTCCATCTTTCAACGTCACTTTGGCCACCACCTTGTCGTCCGCGTGAAAACTCGACCCCGCCGCTTCCGGAGCAGCCAACACCAGCGAATCTTCACTCCCCATGTGCGTCAGCGTAGCCGCCGGTGAGAAGACCACGTTGTTGACCGTCATGGTCGCGACCTCATCCAGCCGTGTGCCCTTCAACACGCCCTGGTGATCGCCGGCATAGAGCTTGAAGCTATCCAACCGTCCCGCTTCGGAATAGGTGTGCAGTGGAACCTGATCCGCCTTTTCCAAGCCCACTTGCTTCACCTGCAGGCTGACCGCGCCCGCCTGCTCGCTAGCGAGCGGCATATCAATCTGGATCTGGTTTGACTTGACCGCCTTCCAGGTTGCGTCGAGCGTCTTGCCACCGGCATCCTTGGCTGTCACGCTCTCCACACATGCCACCTCTGGAGCGTCCAGATGCACCGTGTCTTTGCGGCCCACGATCAGCGCATGCTGATCGGCGGAAGCTAGCGTCCATTGTTCAGGGTGAGCGCTCACCAGCTGATACTTCGGCCCTTCCACTGGATCGAAACCCCAATAGCCATGCACGGTTCCCGTCGCACTGCCAGCCAGGTTTTGCGCAGCCAATGCCTTTTCATCGATTACAAATCCACCCTTCATCGCATCCAGGGTGAGGGGAATGTCGACCATCTGTCCCGACTTGCTCAGTACCCGCAACACAAAATCATGCGCGTAGCCGGTGGAAAAGACGTAGGGCGCACCCACCATCTGCAGCACCAGGGGCTTCTTTTGCGCGCACAGAATATTCTTGGGATCGACCGCATGCATCGTTGGCAGATCCGGGGACGAGTCGGCGGTTTTCACCGCGGGCAGCCCAACCACCAGCACCGACTGTGGCTTGTGAAACGATGGCGGATTGTTCAGCTTGAGCATCATGGTGTCGCCCTTGGGAATCGCGAGCGCCGGCAGGTACTGGTACTCCGCGGTATGAAAGCTGTCCAGTATCTTCGCCATGTCCATCACCGTGCCAACGTAGACGCTGTAATAGCCGCTGCCCGCCTGTTGGGTGTAAGACATTTGCGCCAGCATGTCAGCAGCCGGACCCGACGTGGCCGCCTCCACAAGGGACGCACTGCGTCCGTTGTCCAGCACCAGGCTGTCAGGATTCTGCACCAGGCAGGGAGCCTGCTGTTCGGTAGGCTTGTCGAAGCACTGTTGATCGACCTTTATATTGAGGCTCCGCGCCAGAAGCTTCGACTGATCCTCCACCGCTTTCGCATCGCCTGTATCTTCGGATTTCACCGCGGCCAGGTAAGTATCCAGCCGGGCTCGATCGAGACTCGCTTGGTGCAAGTCCTGCGAAGCACGCACGAAAGCTCCCGGCCGTCCGCGTACCGCGTTGCGCAAGGTGCTGAAGTCCCCGCCCGTCTCCGGAGCAAGAAACAGCAGAACCTGCTGCGCACCCTCAGGAACGGTTACGTAAATTCCTTCTTCGCGGACCTTTTTATTCCAGGTCTCCGCCTTGATAAACCAATTATCTGGAGGCGGATTGACCGAACCGCGCAGAAACGCCACCACCAGCACATACCGCGCGCCCTCCTTTTCCGGGAGGTCGGGGTGCACCCAAATGCGGTCGCCCGCAGCCAGCGATGCGACTGCACCGATCGGCAGCGACTTGCCATTACGCGTAACCTTGGCCTGGATACGCGGACCATCAAGATCGAATGCTGGGCCACCATCTGCGTGGGCTAATGGAACCGCGACGAAAAGCAGGAGGCACCAACGTAACCAACTCACTCGCATGTTCTGATTATAGAAACAATTCGCTCTACGGTCAGTCGCGGGTTTGGCCTATATTGGGTGCCTTTTAAGGTGTCCCACTTTAGTAATACCCGCATTACGGACGCGTTTAAGACCGCGTCCGATAATGGGCAAAGTATTGAGCCCTAGTGTTTTACCGCAATCGCCTGCATTTCAATCTTGGCCCCGCCGATCAGCCCGGCAACCTGAACCGTGGCTCGTGCTGGCTTAGGATCGGGCATCAGGCTCTTGTAGACCTCATTCATTTTGGGCACATCATCCAGGTTGGTGATATAGAGCGTCACCGAGACGATGTCCGTCATCTTGAAGCCGGCTGCTTCCACAACCTTTTTCACGGCGGCGATGGCGTTCGTTGTTTGCAGGGTAATGTCTGTGCCTGTGACTTTGCCATTCGCATCAGGACCCTGTTGACCTGCAACGTAGAGCGTCTTGCCCGCGACATAGCCGTTACTGAACGGCATGCCCTGCTTAAAGTCGATCGCGCGGTTTTGAGCAAACGCGCTGACCGATGTGAAGACAGCCATGATCCCGGCCAATAGCAGGCCGCGCTTCGCCACTGCCAAATACTCCCTCTTCATTGTTCAGTTCTCCTGTCCTGCGGAATATCGAATTCTCTCACCTCACAACACTTTGCACTTCTACACATCGAGGTGTATATGTAGAAGCAATAGGCATGGAACCATCTGCTAAATTCGATCTCCCCCAGGGAACCCTCGACCTCCTGATCCTGAGAGTGGTCGCGCTCGGACCTATTCACGGCTATGCCATTGCGCAGCGCATCCAGCAAATATCGCGCAATGCCCTGCAGGTACAGCAAGGTTCGCTCTACCCCGCGTTACATCGCCTGCAATATAAGAAGCTGCTCACCGCCAAGTGGGCGGAGTCAGAGACTGGGCGCGATGCGAAGTTTTACGAGCTCACCGCCCGTGGCCGGGCGCATTTGAAGAGCGAGACCGAGAGCTGGGGCCGGCTCACCGATGTAGTCGCGCTCTTCCTTGAAGACCCGCAAGGAGAACTGTCATGAACTGGTGGCAGCGTCTTTTCAACGGCCAGCGCCTGGAGCACGAACTCGACAAGGAACTGCGCTTTCACTTCGAGCAACAAGTCGCCGAAAATATGCGCACCGGTATGCCGGAAGAGCAGGCTCGCCGTGCTGCTCGCCTCGCCTTCGGCGGCCTGAACCAGGTCAAAGAAGATCGCCGTGAAAGCCGCGGCACCCTCTGGGTCAGCTCCGTCGCTCAGGACCTCCGCTTTACCCTCCGCACCTTGCGCCGCGATCGCGCCTTTACCATTGTGGCGGTCTTGATCCTCGCGCTCGGCATCGGCGCCAACATCGCAGTATTCAGCGTGGTCGACACCATTCTGCTGCGCCCGCTGCCCTTCCACGATGCGGGCCGCCTGGCTTGGCTCGCCGGCAACAACGGAACCGGCGGCCTCTCCGACACCACCTTCCGCGTCGACGCCTTCGAAGAGATTCAACGGCACAACCAGTCCTTCCAGCAGCTCACGGCTTACGTACCGTTCTTCGCCACCTCCGACGCGAAATTGACGGGCGGCGGCGAGCAGCGCGTGCTTGCCGGCGTCTGGGTCGCCGGCAATTTCTTTTCCATGCTCGGCATTCAGCCTCAGTTAGGGCGGCTTTTCACTCCCGAGGAAACCGTCAAAGGCGGCCGCCCCGCGGTTCTCTTGAGTTACCCCTTCTGGCAACGGCAGTTTGCCGGCAATCCCGAGATTGTCGGGCAGGCAATTACGCTTAACAATCGCGCCGTGACCGTTGTCGGCGTGTTGCCCGCCGGCTTCGACTTCGGCGGTAGCTTTCATCCTGGGGTCAAGGCCGACATTTTTACGCCCGTCATCATGGATGACATTCGCACCTGGGGACACATGCTCTCGATCATTGGCCTGTTAAAGCCTGGCGTCACCGTAGCGCAGGCTCAGGCCGAAGCCGACGTCGTATACCCACAAATCAGGGCTGCGCATCCCGATTGGACGACGGACCTGAGCATGAAGATCATCGGCCTCAAGGACCACGTCAGCGGCCAACTGCGCCGTTCCCTCATCGTGCTCTGGTGTGCTGTGGGTCTCATCCTGCTGATCGCCTGCGCCAATCTCTCCAACCTCTTGCTGGCTCGCGCCGCCGCGCGCAGCAAGGAGTTCGCCATGCGCAGCGCTCTGGGAGCGCGCCGTTCCAGGCTGCTTCGTCAGCTGCTCACCGAGAGCCTGGTCCTGGCTTTTACGGGAGCGGCGCTTGGCCTGGCGATTGCCTACGGCATCGTCCTCTACCTCTCGCACCAGGGGTCGATCGCACTTCCCATGCTCAGCAGCGCGCGCATCGACGCCAATGCGCTCGCCTGGACGCTTCTCATCGCTTGGGCAGCCACGGTCTTCTTCGGTGTGGTTCCCAGCGTCAGAATGTCTGCTGTCCACCTGCAGGAATCGCTGAAAGACAGCGGTCACGGCGCCAGTTCTGGCGGGAAGCATGATCGGATGCGCGCGGCATTGGTGATCTCTGAGGGAGCGCTGGCCTGCGTGCTGTTGGTCGCCGCCGGTCTGTTGCTGCGCAGCTTCCTGCGGGTGCTCGACGTCGATCTGGGGTTCGAGCCCAGCCATGATTACGCTATGAAAGTTGACTTCGACGATGGGGGCAAAGCGGCCCGGCGGGGCGCCATCCTGGAGGAAATATTGCGCCGCGTCCGCGCCCTTCCCGGCATCGAAGCCGCCGGCATCTCCGACAAGCTTCCCCTGGACCGCAATCGAAGTTGGGAACTCATAGCCAAGGGTAAGCCTTACTCCAAGACCACAAATTACGACGCCTTTGTCTACATTGTGACCCCAGGCTATCTCGATGCCATCGGCATGCATTTGCGCCAGGGCCGCGACATCAACTGGAGTGACACGCTTACCAGCACCCCAGTCATTCTGATCAACGAGGTGGCTGCCCGCCGTGAGTGGCCGGGTCAGGACCCCATCGGACGCGAGGCTGAGGGAATTGGCAATGGTGTAACGCGAGTCATCGGCGTGGTGTCAGACGTACATGAGAGCAGTGTGGAAGAAGCGCCTAACCCTGAAGTCTTTGTGCCCATCACCCAGGGCAACCCGGAAGGCGGAGAGCTGGTGCTGCGTTCGAATCTTCCGCCCGGCGCGCTTGCCGCCAGCGTGATGAGTACTCTGCGATCCTTGAACCCTAGACAGCCCGCGGTCGAACTCCGCCCCATCCAGCAACTTGTCGATCATGCTGTTTCGCCCCGCCGCTTCTTTGTATTGCTGGTGGGCATATTCGCCGCGTTGGGATTATTGCTTGCTTCGCTCGGCATTTACGGCGTCATCTCCTATTTGGTGACCCAGCAAACCCAGGAGATTGGCATCCGCATGGCCCTAGGCGCGACCCAGGCGCGCGTCCAATTGGGAGTGATCGCGCGCACTCTGAAGCTCGCGCTTATCGGCATTGCCGTCGGCATGGTGGCATCGTTCGCCATCGCTACCCTGATTACCTCGCTCCTCTTCGGCACGGCACCGACCGATCCCCTAACCTTCGCGACGATGCTCCTGCTCCTGGTCACGGTAGCGTTCATCGCAGGCTATCTTCCTGCCCGCCGCGCCTCTCGCATCGATCCCATCGTCGCCCTCCGCTGCAACTGATCCCTCACACTCTGGTTCCCTCACGAAGTACGGGTGCCCCACATCTCGCTCGTTTTTCGCGAGATGTGGGATACCACTGCTCTTTCCCTCTGACTCTCGATTCATCCGATGCGCTCAGCGGTCAACATCGGCAGAATCCCGGATCTCACAAAAAAGCGAGATATACCTGCCAGCAGCCCGCCAGGAGTCACGGCAAGGTCCGAAGGGATGGACGGGTGTCCCAGGTTCGCCAAAGCGTACCTGGGCCGAAAACGACGGGAGCTGCTGTTTTGCCTTTATCAGCAACAAGGCTTCCTGCGGAGGGACCTGCGGTTTCTTTCCTTCGGCAGGAAGCCTTGTTGTCGATAAAGGCATTGATCGCAATATAGTTGACCGCCCCAAATCGCGAATAGTCAATTTCAGAGGTAGAGGCACTCCGAGGTTTACTTCCCCCGCGGCAACCTATGACAGCGCCGCCGGCGCCAGACCAAGTATAAATTTCATGCGCTCCGCCGCTACCTCGGCCGCGCCCTCCAACGCAAGCCCTGGGCCGACGAAACGCTGGTAGACGGGCTCCTCGCTCCCTGCAAGCACAACCTTTCCATCTCGCTAAACAATAGGAGTCGCCCGATCTGGTCAAGGTTCCGCGCTAGGTCCTCAAAAGTTGAGAACATGACGATTCCAAGCTTCTCTCCGCAGTCACCACGGTTACGCGGTAGTATCCAGCGCGTGCTCGTGCCCCTATACTTATGTCGCACGGGGGATCAAACATGCCACTGTTAAGCAAGAAGTGTGGACTGCCGTTAGTGCTTTCGTTCGTTTCGGCCGTGACCGTCTACGCCGCCCAACCCATCACTGAAATCACTCTCCCCGGTTCGCGGCTCTACACGGAAAGCATTACTTCGACCAAGGACGGAACCTTATATGCAGGCAGTGTGGGCAAGGGCCATGTAGTCCGCATCCCCTATCAAAGCACGACGGTCACGGAGTTTATCAAGCCGGGCAGCAATGGTCTGAATGCTGTCTTCGGTGTCTATGCCGACGAAAAACACAAGACCCTCTGGGTATGTTCCGACCGTTGGGAGGAGGGAAAAGGCGATCCCCCGGCAGTAAAGACATTCGACCTCACCACGGGTGCGGCGAAAGGCAGCTACACACTTCCTGGGAACTCTACTTTCTGTAACGACATTGCTGTCGCCGACAATGGCACAGCGTACATTTCCGACACCGATCAAGGCAGCCTGGTGATGCTCAAACCCGGCGCCAAAGAGCTTGAGGTCGCTGCCCAAGACCCCTTGCTGAAAGGTGTTGATGGCTTAGCCTTCGGCGAAAAGACAGTTCTATACGTCAACAGCGTAACTGAGAATAAGCTGCTGCGCGTGGACCTCAGGCCGGATGGCAAATCCAAGGACGTCATCGAACTCCAGCTCTCCCAACCAATCACTCGCCCTGACGGTATGCGCACCATTGGCAAGAACCGGCTCTTGATGGCCGAGAACTCCGGCAACATGGACATCATCACCTTCAGCGGTTTGAACCTCCAAAACGCAGACATCAAGGTGATCAAGTCAGGGCTGGAATCCACCCCTGCCGTGACCGCAACCCGTGGTATGGCCTGGATTGCCGAGGGCAAGCTGAATTACCGCACTGATCCGGCGCTCAAGGATAAAAGCCCGGACCCCTTCAAGCTTTACGCGGTTCCGCTGCCCAAGCATTAACTCCTGAGGAGACTCATCAAGGAAAAAGAAGCGCCGCTCAAAAATCCTTTCCACGATAGCGGGCCCAGGGTTTCTCAGGTATTTTTATCGCACACGCCAAACGAAATCTTTCGTCGGGCGTCATGTGCCTGAGGACCCCGACCATGATCCGCACACTCCTCTACCGGTCGTTGGCTCTACTGCTCCTGGGCGTTGGCTATGGATGGGCACAGACAACAATTCCCGATACCCCCGCCGGGCATACCCTCCAGGCATGGCTGGACGCTTTCAACAGCGGAGATCGCGCGAAAATCGAAACCTATGTCAAGACCGTGGACCATTCCGAGTCGGTCGATGGCATGCTCGGATTCCACACCCAGACCGGCGGATTCGACCTGCTGTCCATCGAAAGCAGCGAGCCGCTGCATATTCGCTTCCGCGTGAAGGAAAAAGGCGGCCCCACCACCGCACTGGGAAACCTTTTGGTGAAGGATGGCCAGCCACCCACAGTGGCGACCTTTGCTCTGCGCGCCTTGCCTCCGGGAGTGACTCTGGCTAACGTGACCCTGGATGCCGCACTGCGCAAGCGGGTCATCGATGGCATAGGTGACGACCTCACCGAGTTCTATATCGATGCGTCGCTGGCCGCACAGATGAAAGCAGCCTTGCAGGAGCATGAGAAAGCCGGCGCCTACAACACCATCACCGATGGCAATGTCTTCGCCGAGCAGCTGACCACGGATCTGCAGGCAGTGAGCCACGACAAGCATCTCCGGGTAAACTTCAACCCCTTTAAGATGCCGCCCCCAGGTAAGCCTACCCCTGAAGACGAGGCACGCTTCCATCAACAGATGGAGCACGACAACTGCGCCTTTCGCAAAGTTGAGATCCTGCCCAATAACATCGGCTACATCAAGTTCGATGGCTTCATGGATGCCTCGTTCTGCGGGCCAACGGTGGCAGCAGCGATGGGCTTTGTGGCCCATACCGATGCTCTCATCTTCGATCTGCGGCAGAACGGCGGCGGACAACCGGACATGGTCACATTGATTGCCAGCTACCTCTTTGATGAGCCGACACACTTGATCGACATCTACAACCGCAAAGAGAACTCGACCAAACAAAACTGGACCCTCTCGTACCTGCCCGGACCACGGCTCACGAAGCAGCCCGTCTTTGTACTGACCGCGGCGCGGACCTTTTCCGGCGCCGAGGAGTTCGCCTTTGATCTGAAGAATCAGAAGCGCGCCACCATCGTCGGCGAGACCACCGGCGGCGGAGCGCATCCGGTTTCCCCGCACACCGTGGCCGACTACTTCACCGTCGGTGTTCCCTTCGCCAAATCGCTCGACCCGGTGACCAAGACCAACTGGGAAGGGACCGGCGTAGTGCCGGATGTCAAGGTACCCGCAGCCGATGCGCTGCAAACTGCACAGAAGCTTGCGCTCCAGAAGATCCAGGCCAGCAAGGACAGCAAGTAGTCGGCCTATTCAGTTCCTTCTTGGTGTCCAGTTGCGGACGCGCGCGAGGTTGTATTCGGACATCAAGCTGATCCCATTACCTTGCGAGATCAATAACCGCGCCTCCATGGTTACTATTCAAGCGTGATTTGCATGCCGTCGGCGTTCGCCGGAACGGTGGCTCCCCATCGTCCCCCGATTTGTGTGATCGCCAGGTTCTTCCCGTTGACAGAAGCACGCCTTGCCTTCGGCTTCCAACTCACGACTTCAACCCGATAGTCATGCCACCACGGCCGCCAGTTCCCTTCCTGCTTCGCGATCTCCACGTGGAGTGATCCATCCGCTGCAACCGAACAGGTAAAGTGAATCCGCGCGTACGCTCCGTTACGAAAATCAAAGCTATGCCCGTCATCCGTGTAGACCTCGCCTGCACAGCTTTCGCCACCGGCGGGAGGAAACACACGCAGCGTCAACGGACCGCTGGGTGTTTCGCTGGTGCTCTGCGTCAGCGGGGCGATAGGCAGGATACTGCCCCCGCGCACATAGACCGGGAGCTGATCGAGTGTGGGCGTCACCATCAGCGGCTTCTGCGCAATCACCTTATCGCGCTGTTCTAAATCCAGTGTTCCGGCAAGTGTGCCCCGAGTAAGCTGCTCCCCGGTCCAGTAGTCGTACCAGGTGGCCGGAGGCAGATGTACGGCGTAGGGAGCGATCTCCTCCGGGGAAGGATTGGGCGCCACCAGGATGCGGCTGCCAAAAAGAAACTCGCTTCCCCCCGTGGTCAGGTCGTACGGTGTGCCATCGTCGGTCGCATGCGGAAACTCCAGAAAGAGCGGCCTGTCGATAGGTAAACCATCATGCGAGGTTTCTTCCGCAACCGTATACAAATAGGGCATGAGCCGGTACCGCTCGTCAATAAAGCGCCGCCGGATGTCCTCCTGCCGCGGGCCATCCACCCACACCTCGTGCATGCGGGTTCCCTTAGCCGAGTGATCGCGGTCGATCGGCTGGAAGGCCGAGAGCTCGATCCACTTGGTCAGCAAATCCGGCGGTGGAGAACCAGCAAACCCGCCCACGTCCGCGCCGGCCAGCGAAAAGCCACTCAGCCCCAGGTTCACCAGCTGTGGGATCGTCATGCGCAGATGATTCCAGGTCGAGCTGTTATCGCCCGTCCAGGTGACGGCGTAGCGTTGCCCTCCGGCGTAGCTGGCGCGCGTCATCACAAACGGCCGTTCGTTCGGCCGCAGCGCAAGCTCTCCCTCCTCGGTAGCGCGGGAGTTCTGCATGCCGAAAATGTCGTGGATCTCGAGATGGGTCGCGGTGCGCTTGCGGAAGCCGGGTTCGTCGATCCGATGTTGCACGTCGTCGGGCATCGTCTTGCCCGGGCCATCGAAAACCGCAGGCTCATTCATATCGTTCCAGAAGCCGGCGACCCCATCCTGAATGAAGTCCTTGAAGAGTCCGCCCCACCACGCCCGTGTCTGCGCCTGGGTAAAATCGGGGAAAACCGCGGGCCCAGGCCATACCTTGCCCACGTAAATGGAACCGTCCGGGTTCTTCACGAAGTGATCCCCCGCAATCCCCGAGTCATACGGCGCATAACCCACATTCGGCTGCCTGGCCACATGCAGGTCTGTAATCACCACCAGCTTGAAATGCTCATCTCCAAGATCCTTCACCATGCCTTTGAAGTTGGGGAAGGCTTGCTTGTTCACCGTAAACGGCCAGTTGTCATGTTGGAAGTCAATGTCCAGCCACAATACATCCGAGGGGATCCGGTCTTTGCGCAGGCGTGTGGCTATTTCGCGCAGTTGGCTCTCTGGAAAATAGGTATAACGCGACTGCTGGAAGCCCAGCGCCCAAAGAGGCGGCAAGGGGGTCGGCCCTGTCAACCACGCCCATTCCGTCACCACCTGTTTGGGCTCAGGACCGTACAGGAGGTAATAGTCGATGGGCCCGTTCAGAGACCCAAAGGTGTAGCGAGTCTCATCCGCGCGGCCGAAATCGAAGTTGGTCCGCCAAGTATTATCCAGGAACACGCCCAGGGTGCGCCCCTGCTTGATGTTCAAAAAAAATGGGACGCTTTTGTAGATAGGATCGGTGGACTCCTGCCATCCGAAGGCATCCGTGTTCCACATAGTAAACGCCTCGCCCGCGCGATCCAGCGGACCCGGCTTATCGCCCAACCCAAAAAAATGATCGCTGAAGCTGCGCTGCTTGCTGACTTCGAAGCGTGTCCCCTCCCAAAGCACAGGCGCCGCGTCCTTTTGCAGAATGTTGCCTTGCAAGTCCGCCACCGTGAGCAGCAGATGATCATCCACGCTTACCCGCAGTGCCTTGGTCGAAAAGCCGCGCGCCTCGGCGGTAACCGGGACACTACTGGTGCGAGCCTGCGGAAGCACCGCCCAGGACGCATCCTCCGGTACGGCATCGCCCTTCCACATGCGCACTCGCAGGACATCGTCGCGCAGCGCATTCACCTGCAAAGTCATCCCCTCGGCCGAGGCCGTCAACCCGCTCTGCGCTGGGGTTATTTGCTGGGAAAATCCACCGGCTGCCGAGAGCAGGAGAGCTAAAAAAGCAGCGGCTTCACCGCGATGACGTGCTCGCGCTGGCATATTGCTCCTTCCGCCTCGGTGAGGCCAATATCAGGCTCAGCCGGTCATCTTGTAAGGCGGCGTCCCTTTGTAATGTACCTGTTCTTCCCCGTCAAGCACCGCTGGCCGCGGGCCATTGTGCGCATGGGTATTACAGATCAGAACCGGTATCCCGGCCTGAGTTCACACCGGTAAACCGTGGTCTTCTCTTCTTCCATACCCGTTCGGGCCGTGCAGGTGGCCCAGCTCAGCTCGAGGTCGGGGCCCAGAGGAAACACCATAGGGGAGCCATTGAGGTCGGCCTCAAGGCTCACTCCTTCCTGGGTTGGGGGCACGGTAAAGTTAAGTGTCTGGCCAAATTTGACCGGGTACAATTCGCGGACTTCGGAACTGATGGCCGTGTGATAGACCTCAGCCTCCAGCAAAAATGTGGCCGTATCCGACCAGTTCAGCGCCGAGGCTTTAATGTAGCGGCCGCCATGAATGAATCCATTCGAGTCAATCCGCGTAAACGGACACGGCCCCGCAATGCAGGACGCTCGTACATTACCGAACGAGTCATCCGTTCCTGCATCAAGCGACACAGACCCGGATGCCGCCTTCCATTGCCCATCCGGGGAACAGGGAGACTGGTGATTGCAGGGAACATTTCCCTTATTGACCACCTCGAAGGTCTTGGCTTCGCTGCCAATGTTCGTGTCCGTCCGGGTGTTGATGGTATATCTCACCCGGATATTCGAGACCACGATGGGCGGTCCGCTGGACGGAGCGATGCGCTTCGTGGGAACAGGCGCCATGGCCGCAACATAGAGCTGTTTCGGGATGGCCAGCCTTCCCGTTTGCACCGTCAGGTCAAGCGGTTCGTAATCCGGATGCCGGAAAGTGACCGTGACCGGCCGATCGGACAACACTCCCTTTCGCAGCACAAAATTGAAATAACCCGCCGCATCGGACTCCGTCGTGGCACTCCTTACGCCATCCGACGCCGTGATTGCCGCCCCTCCAATCGGTAGCTCCTTATTGGGGTCTGCATCGCGCCGGATCACGGCGCCCTCGATCGGTATCGTTTCCGCCTCGGTGATCGTTCGCAACCGATGGGCGCGCATCAACAGCAGCACCACAATGACCACGCCCGCTGCCACTGCGATGGTCGCCCAGGCAATCTTCTTTCCCGTCATTGCATCTATTATTCAATTATTCGATGCATCGTGGAAGGGGATGGGCCTCAGTGCCTGCGCGAAGAACCCGCCAGTCACGAGTTGAGTCCCCAAGCGGCAGGTTCTCACGGAGATACTTTAGCCCGTCCGAAAGAGCTACAAATGATAGAGGCCGCGGCCTCTAAGGGTAAGATGGGCTGAATGAGTGTGGACGAACTTGCAGACGAAAACAGCAGCGGACTGCCCGCGCATCGCACTTCCCGGCGCGAGCTCCTGCGGGGGATGGCCGGCCTCTCGCTCGGCCTGCAGCTGACCCCATGGAACGCGCTGCTGGCCAAGGCAACCGCGGACCAGCGGCATAAAGGACCAGCACCTCTGCCTCCGCCCGCCACCTTTGGGCCCGAGGATGAGCAATTCCTGGACGATCTCGAACACACTAGTTTCCTCTACTTCTGGGAGCAAGCCAACCCGCAGACAGGCTTGATCAAGGACCGCTGCAACGTGCACACCAACGACACCGGCGTGGTGGGCAGCATCGCTTCCACCGGCTTTGGCTTGACCGCCATCTGCATCGCACAGAAACGCGGCTTTGTCTCCCTCGAGGACGCTCGCCTGCGCGTGTTGGCGACCCTCACCTTTCTTTGGCGAACTTTGCCCACGCATCGCGGATTCTTCTATCACTTTGCCAACATCGATACCGGCGAAAGGTTGTGGGACTCTGAGGTCTCTTCTGTCGATACGGCGATCCTGCTTTGCGGCATTCTGACCTGCCGTCAGTACTTTGAAGATCGCGACATTATCCAGTTGGCTCATGCGATCTTCGATCGCGTGGACTGGACCTGGCTCTCGGAAGACACCGCCTTGCTGACCCAGGGCTGGACGCCTGAGTACGGCTTCCTCCCGTACAAGTGGGACTACTACAGCGAATTGATGATGATTTATCTGCTCGGCATGGGTTCTGGCACCCACCCCCTGCACCCCGATGCGTGGAACGCGTGGAAGCGGATCACCTTCGAGTATGACGGGCTGCGCTACATCGGCTCCTTCGCGCCGCTCTTTGTGCATCAGTACTCCCAGGCCTGGTTCGATTTCCGCGACAAGCACGACAAGTACGCGGACTACTTCCACAACTCCGCCATCGCCACCGATGTGCACCGCCGCTTCTGCATCGAACTGGGCAAGACTTTTCCTGATTACAGTGACAACCTCTGGGGCATCACTGCCTCCGACTCCGACAAGGGCTACGTGATCTGGGGTGGTCCGCCGGCCATGGGCCCGATTGATGGCACCGTGGTCCCCGCGGCTTCGGGAGGCTCTCTGCCGTTTCTCCCCGAGACCTGCATGCAGGTGCTCAGGAACATTCGAGCGCATTACCCGCAGGCCTGGTGCAAATACGGCTTCGTCGATGCCTTCAATCCCTTAAAAAACTGGTATGACCAGGACGTCATCGGTATCGACACCGGCATCACCATGCTGATGGCGGAAAATGCCCGCACCGCCTTCGTATGGGAGACCTTCATGAAGAACGAGGAGGCACGCCGCGGCATGGCCCTCGCGGGCTTCACCAGCTATACCCCCACGACTTAAGTCCGGCGCTGGCGCCGTTTCAGCTCTGAATTGTCCGCGCTTCCAGAGTCTGCGTGAGAACACCTCTCCAAATTGGGTGGGAGCCCCCGCATTTATGCGGGGGAAGGAGCGCTTTAGCGCTCCGTGAAAGAGTCCCGGCTCTAATCACGCGCTTTAGCGCTGGCAATGCCAAAGCCTCACAAATTTCTCCTGTCCTCACCACACGCCAGCGCCTTTGCCAAAAAACTCGCGACCAGCTCTATGCGATACAGACGCGCAACCTGGTTGACTACCGCGACCGAAACATCGGATGGCCACTTCTGCCGCAACACAGCTTGAAAATCCTCTGGCTCCGGAGCGGCTCTGTGACCTTCGGTATCCCGCTTTAGCTCGGTCCACCTCCCTGCCAAAGCCTGGGCTTTCTCGCCTGCGGGATCTTCTGCGAGCGAAGCCTCCACATCGCGAAAAAGTTCAATCCATCGTTCGGAGGGTCGACCAACGGATTCATCAATCAAACCGAGGCGTGTCGTTTGGAGCGCCCCATAGTATTTGCGGCCAATTGCCTGGCCTATAAATTTGGCTACTTTTTCCACCCGTTGCATCGACCCGTCTCTATTGCTTCCTGCATCGAGACCATGACGGGCAAGGAGCGCATCCTGCGCCTCAAGAGGCCAGTTCTGGTGATCCTTCCAAGCCTTTATAGCGGCGCCCTTAATCTCGGAATCGCCGCCAGTTCCCGCCTCTACCAGAAGAACCCACTGCTTGGCCAGAAGTTGAGCGGTCTCACCCGCCGGATCCAGATCGAGAGCGGACTCTACCTTCAAAAAAAGCTCTCTCCAGTCTCTCGGCGCTGTTCTCGTGTTTCAGGAGGCATCTCTTGTAATATCTGGCTTCTTCTCGCCCAACCCTCCTCTGTGTAGTACTTCCGTATGAAATTCTCTTCTGGCTGCATTTCGATTACCTCAATGATCTTCCTCAAAACGGAGGCGTCAGTCACCTGATCGGACCGGATAAGCTCCTCCGCGGCCTCGATTCCATGGATGGCACGAGTGATGAGGTCTCGTTTTTCTGTGAGAGCCCTACGTTGCAACTCCAAAGATTCTCCAAGCGTCAACGGACTCGACTCCAGGAGAGTCCCGATCTCACCTAAAGGAATTCCCAGAAACTTGAGCGCCGTGATCTGCTCCAGCCGTTCCAAGTCGGCTAAAGAGTAGAGACGGTAGCCGGAACTGCCACGCTGCGGCTGAAGGAGACCGATGCGATCGTAATGATGCAAAGCGCGAACGGTTACGCCGGCTAACTCTGCAAATTCCCGGGCTTTGTAGAGGCCGTCCATCATTCCCCCAGACCATCGTCTACCCTGACGTAAGGTCAGAGTCAATCAGAGAATCCGACGACACTTCCTTACACTCCTCTTGCTCTGCCCCGGCTAAAGTTCGGCGGAGTCTCAAGATCACACGCAGCAGCATTCCCCGGGAGGCCGGATGTTTAATAATCAAGGGCTGGAAGCTCCGGTGAGCAGATTCCCCCTGCACACCAGGCCTGCAGAGGAATCCCGGCAACCCGGCCCCCAGGAAACTATGCGTCCAGTTCCTGTTCTGCTGGTAGATGACGACGTCGAGCTTTGTTCGGCACTGACCCGACTGCTGGCGATCGACGGCTTCGAACTGGCCGCAGTACACGATGCAGAGGCCGGCGTCGAGCAAGCACTCCATAACGAATATGCGCTCATCATTCTCGACGTCATGCTTCCCGGTGGAGATGGCCGCAAGGTCCTTCGCCGGATTCGCATGACCTCTCAGGTACCCGTCATTATGCTCACTGCGCGGGGCGACGAAGCGGACCGCATCGCCGGACTCGAGGCCGGAGCCGATGACTATCTGCCCAAACCTTTCAATACCCGGGAATTGGTCGCAAGAATGTGTGCTGTTCTCAGGCGCCGGCCAGAATCCGCGCCTCTCGCCCGGGACCGCGATCGCATGGCGCAGCGCATCCAGGGACTTTTGCAAAAGCAGCAGCAACTTCTCGGTGATATCTCGCATGAGCTGCGGTCGCCGCTGACGCGTTGAACGTGTCGCTGGAGCTTCTGCGCCGTGGCGAGAGCGACGCCATCGAACGCATGCAGAGCGAGATCCATCGTCTGGACGATCTGATCGGGCAAATTCTCACCCTGACTCGCCTTCAGATAGGCGAAGGCCAGAAAATCGTCAGCCTGGTGAACCTGCTCCATCGTCGAGGGAATCGTTGACGACGTGCGTTTAGAGGGGAGAAACGAAGACAAGTCCGTCACGCTGTCACCGGCCGATGATTGCTGGCTTCAAGGCGACCCGGCACTCTTGAGAAGCTGCATCGAGAACGTCGTGCGCAATGCGGTTCGCTACACCAAGCCCGGGACAGAAGTCGTGATCGCGCTGCACAGGGTGGATGAAAACAGTGCCCCGCGGGCGCGGATCTCGGTAGCAGACCACGGCGACGGGTCTTCGGGTCTAATTTGATCAGGCGTTCGTCCCCCCATCAACGGTAAGATTCGCCCCCGTAATATACGAGGATTCAGGGCCGGCGACGAACGCCACCAACGCTGCAACTTCATCCACGCTTCCATAGCGGTCGAGCGCAGTGGCGGCTTTCTGAGGCACTGCCCAATCCCCCGCGGCAGGATTTAGATCCGTGTCGATGGGACCCGGTTGGATGTTATTGACCGTGATACCCCGGCCCCCGACCTCTCTGGACAGTCCCTGGGTAAACATCTTCACCGCCCCCTTGGTGGCCGAGTAGGCCACCAGCCCGGGCGTCATCGCGCGCTCGCCCACGCATGATCCGATCATGATGATACGGCCACCGCTCTTCATGTGCTTAAGCGCTGCCTGTGTCGCAACCAGTATGCCCCGGACGTTGATGTCAATCATGCGATCCATTTCTTCCAGCGAGGTCTCTTCGAATCTTTTCGGAATCGCCGTACCCGCATTGTTGATAAGCAAATCCAGTCGGCCGAAGGTCGCGACGGTCTTTTCGACGGCGTTCCTGACAGCTTCGACGTCGGCAGCATCCGCCTGAATCGCGACCGCTTGTCCGCCCTCGCGCTCAATCGCTTTCACCACCGCGGAAGCCGCCTTGGCGTCTTTCGCGTACGTGATGGCTACGCTCGCTCCGTCCGCTGCCAGGCGCTTTGCGATCCCTGCGCCAATGCCCCGTGAACCGCCGGTGACGAGTGCCACTTTCTCGCTTAACGTAGACATGGAATCTCCTTTGGTTTTCCGTGAACACTTCATCACTCGAATGATTCAGCTGGCTTGGCTATCTGATGGACCATTCATGCCGGCAGATTTGGCGCGTTGGATGACAATCCCAATGGGACCGCATTGCGCACAAACAAACAAGCCTCTTCAGTGTTGTGAGCATCCCCCTCATAGGAGTGGCTGTTCTCTCCGCCAAATGAGCTGAGTGAAAAACTGATCAGACGATCTGTCTAACTCTCTCTATAAACAAAGCTCGACTCTCCATTCCATCCCCCAAACAAACCTTGGGTGGCCCATTCAAGCCATACTCTGGCTTGAATGGGTCCATCACGTGGGCTGATTGGGCATTTAGAACTTAGGCGTGGTGGCTGATGGAAAGAACATTCCCATCGGGATCCTTGAACCAAGCCACCTGGTCGCCGGAAGGCGCGGTCCAAATCCCCAGCTCTTGATCTGCGACGAATCCATACTTCTCGGTCGCCACGTCGCGGCTGCGGAGCCACAGCACAACGGCTCGCACGTCGTCCACTTCCCAGCCTAGAACAGTGCCTTGGACCGGCTTGAATGTCTCCGCCTTGCTGATGCGGATCATGTTCTTGCCCGCCCGCATTGCCAGTGCGAACTGATCGAGACTGACAAACTCAAAGCCGAGCTTGCCTTCATAGAAGGCGCGCGCCTTCTCATAATCCGTCGTTGTAAGAAATCCAACGAGTTTGCCACCAGTCAACATGCCGCCTCCAAACTTGCTTATCTAAAAACTGGCAGTTGACCATAATACGCTCACTCTTCCCGCATGAGTTTGGACGGATCGACACCAAGCGCTCGCCGGGCCGGAATGGCGGACGCGACAACGCCCAGCAGCGTCATGGTCAACACCACTCCGCCGACGACCACGGGATCCCGCGGATTCGCCTGATACACAATCTGCCCCAACAGCCGGCTGGCGAAGAAACCCGCAAGTAGCCCCACTGCCGATCCCACGGCGAGCAGCACCATAGGCCGCCCTACCGCTGCGCTCATCACTTGTGTCTTGCGCGCGCCTAAGGCCATGCGGATACCCAGTTCCTTCATCCGCCGGCTCACGCTATAAGCTGCCATGCCGGCGATGCCGGTTACCGCCAGCATCGCCGCCAGCAGGCCCATGACTCCTAAGGCAACGGTGGCTGCCCGTGCGGGAAAGAACTGTGCCTGAAGCGCATCGGGCCAGCTCTGCGCGGTGATGGGCACATTGGGCTCGATGCTGCTCAGGGCGCGTTCCAGGTCCGCCGCCATCTCGTTCGGCGGCCGTTGCGACCGCACCACCAGAATCCCTTCGCTGGACTCGCTTTGCGAGAGCGGCACATAAGCCACCGGCTGCGGTGACTCTTGCAGGTCGTGGTATTTGCCATCCTCCGCCACGCCCACCACCTCTGTCGAGTGACGTAAGAGAATAAAGTGCTGTCCGATAGCGGGCGTTTTGCCCCACATCTTGCGCGCGAAGGTTTGGTTCACTACGGCCACATAAGGTGTGGTTGGAGTGTCTTGCCATGAGACGTCGCGCCCGGCTAGCAAGCGTATGCCGGCAGCCCCAAAATATCCCGGCGACATGGAAAACACATAGGGTGCGAGCACAGAATTCTCCAATGTGAACTCCGCCGTTCCCAATGGAAAAATCGGAACCCCACGCATCCCGCCGGTCATGGGAGTGCGGCTCACTGCGCCCGCCGCGGTCACGCCGGGAATGCTTTGCGCGGCCTGGATGATCTCTTTGCGTTTATCCAGCGCCGCAGCGTCTGACTCTTCGACCTCGCTAAGGTCGACATCAACCAACATCGCTCCCTGAGGCTGGATACCCAGCGGGAGCTGCAGTACGCGCATCATACTGCGCACCGCGACCAGGGAGGCGGTTACCAACAACGTGCAGATGGCAATTTGCGTGCCCAGCAACAGGTCACGCAGGGCCAATCGACGCAGTGACATTGCACCCGCTGCCCCGCTCTTCAAACTCAACGGACTGCTGTGCCAGACTTGCCGCGCGGGCGCCATACCGAATAGCAGCGCGCTCACCAGCGTCAATGCCAGACCTGCGAGGAATACACGAGGATCCACAGTGATGGGCAATGGGCCATAGGGGGAATGCCAGCGGTTGAGTGCACCCAGCAGCAGATAAGCGCCCACCACCGCGGCGGCCCCGCCCATCAGCGACACCATGACCGCCTCGGTCAACAGTTGCCGCACCAGCCGCCGCCGGCTCGATCCCAAGGCCACACGGAGCGCCAGTTCCTGGCTGCGATCGGCTGCGCGCGCCGCAAACAGAGTGGCCAGGTTCGCGCATGCCGCCGCCAGCACTAGCAGCGCCAGCGCGGTCACACTCCAAAGAAATCCGCGAATGACGTCGCCCTCATCCCCAAACAGCCCTGGATGGATCAGCCGCAGCAACTGGTCCCCATCGGTCTCGGGATACTCTTTCGCCAGCTGGCTCGCAATCGCATTTAGATTTTCCGTCGCCTGCTGCGCCGTCACGCCGGGCTTAATCCGGCCAATCACGGTTACGGATATCTCGCTCCGGCTATGCAGGTAATCGTCACTCCCGGCCTGCTGCTGGTTGGTCATAGGGATCCAGTAGTCCGGCCAGACGAATCGCTCCGTGCCATGGAACTGCGCTGGCGCCACACCAACCACGGTAAACGGATGCTGGTTGAGCTCCACGGTCGCACCCACGACATCACGATCGGCATGAAAGGCGCTTCGCCACAAAGCGTCGCTCAACACTACGTACTGCGCAGAATCCGGGCCATGCTCGTCTGCCTCGTGGAAGAAGCGCCCGGCCTCGGGTTGCACGCCGAGCAGATCGAAATAATTGCCGGTGACCCAATCTCCGGAGACGCTGGTCACCGCCTTGCGCCACATCAGCCCGGCATGAGCATACGCATTGATTCCAATCATCCCTGTGAAGGTGGTGTTGCGCCGGCGAAAATCCTCAAACGCGGGATACGAAGTAGTCAGGAGCCGAAAGTTCATCCACTGCTGGTGGCGAAGCTGATACAGGCTTTGCGGGTTGCTCACCGCCAGGGGTTGCAGCAGGACTGTATTCAGCACCCCAAAGACGACAAGGTTGGCGCCAATCCCCAACATCAACGTGATTACGGCGACCACGGTGAATGCGGGAGACCTGCGCAGCACGCGTAGCGCATAACGGACATCCAACAGCAGGATCTCCATGAAGGGCAGACCCTCTTCGGCGTGGTAGCCTTCCCGAACCGCCTCCACCGCCCCGAACTTCAGGCGGGCGTGGCGGCGCGCTTCCTCGCCCGTCATGCCGGCGCGGAGGTTCTCTTCCGTCTGCGCCGTCAGATGCTCCTGCATCTCTTCCTGCAGTCGCTCATCGCCTCGGCGCTTCGCCGTAAAGTTGAGAAGGCGTGTGAATAACCGATTAATGCCTCTCATACCGCATCCCCTGCTTTCACTTCAAAGAAGCGCGCGATGCAATAGCGTTGTTCGAATTCGTAATGCCTGACGCCCATTTGGCTTACCAACAGGAGCATGCCACATCTCTATTGGGGAACGCAACCGGTAATCCCGAGCGCTCCAGAGTCGTCAACATGCTCTGCAAAGCAGCTAACTGACTCCTGACACTTCCTTACACACCCAGCCCTGGCGTCCGTGTTATCTCAAAGGTATGACAGCAATCCACAAGGAGATGAGGGACACCGCGATGAAAAAAGATCTGACTATTTTCATGTTGGCGTGGGCGCTCGTCATATCGGTACAAGCTCTGGCGCAGAAGCAGACGCCCGTGGAAGACCCCTTTCCTCCGCCATCGTCGATCTTACCGCCGGTCGGCAAGATCGTGCGCTATCGATTCACAGATACCTTAACCACGTCTTCGCGCAGTGGCTGGCGGCCGCCCTCGGGCAACCGACCATTCCTGACCAGTTCGCCACCCTCCTCTATAGCGCGATTCGCGAATCGTCCAATAATGTGATGAGTAAGCAATCGGGTCGAAAGGCGATAATCCTGCTCACCGACGGCGTGGCCTTCAAGGACCCGGCATCGCTTGAATCGGCCGTCGAGTCCGCACAGCGAGCGGACACCATCCTTTACTCCATTCGCTTCTCCGATCCAGTGGAGGCCTACCGTCCGCTCCGAGCCGCAGTGCTCGCCGCGGCAAAAGAGCGTGGTAAGCAAGAGCTGGAGCGGATGGCAAAGGAAACCGGTGGAGTCTCCTATGCAGTGACGAAGAGTCAGAGCATCGAAGCCATCTACGCGCAGATTGAGAATTCGTTGCGCAATCAGTACAGCATCAGCTATACACCACCGCGAGCTGCCGCCGATGGAAAATACCACAAGATCAAGTTGACGGCCACTGACCGCCATCTAATCGTCGATACCAGGGATGGATACTATGCCAAGTGACAACCGGTGCGTAACAATATCCCCAGAAGGGTTGCAACCAATGCTTCAACGTTTCATTCACTTCCGCTTCCACGCCAACGCCCGCTTAGCCGCGCTCCTTTGTTGCACCATCGCTGCCCTCGCAGGAGTAGTCCCTGCATCAGCTGGGGATGCCGCGCAGACCGGTGATATGGTGAACACCCACATGCCCGGACACATGTATATGACCACGCTCAGACCGCTCCAGCCCGGCGATCAACAGAAGGCGGATGCGGTCGTGGCGGCGGCAAAAACCGCCATGGCGCCCTACCAGGACTACCACAAGGCCTTGGCCGACGGCTATAGAATCTTTCTCCCCAACGTTCCCCAACCCCAGTATCACTTTACTAAGTATGAGTATGGGCGCGAGGCGTGGATGCGCTTCGATCCCCTCAAGCCTACATCGCTTCTGTATAAGAAAACGGCAGACGGTGGATACAAGCTTGTGGGAGTGATGTACACCGATCGGGTCGATGCCAGCGAAGAGGACCTGAACGCTCGTATACCGCTGAGCATTGCCCGTTGGCATCAGCACGTCAATTTCTGCAAAGCACCTCCAGGCCAAAAGGCCGCCTACTTCGGCCCTGATGCAAAGTTCGGTCTCATGGGCTCGATTACCACCAAAGAATCGTGTGAGGCGGCAGGCGGCGAATTTCATCCTCATATATTCGGCTGGATGGTCCACGTCTACCCCTATGAGAGCGACCCAAACAAAATCTGGTCCACAAACGATGACGACCAGGGGCATGACAATATGGACCACTCTGTTATGCCCGGGATGAAGATGAACTAACCACTGGCACGGTGGCTCGACCCGCCTGCCTACCCCTGCAAGAGGGGGCCGTTAGAACCGAAGTACAAACTCATTCGCGAAGGAGTCTGTGTCATAGCAAAGTCCGAAGGGATCGGACGGGTGCCCCAGGTTCGCCAAGGCGTACCTGGGCCGAAAAAGACGGGCGAAGCCCCACCATCGCTTTTGCAATCTCTAAGCCTGAAAAAAACTGACGGGTGCCCCTTAGAAAGCTGCATACGCAGAAATGTCTAGAGCAGCGTGCAGGTAATCCGGGGGTAGTCATTGGGGGGCAGGTTCTCACCTAGACACTAACCCCCTGAAACCTTGTCACGCTAACCAGAGTTCGGTACCCTTCGGAGGGTGAATTCTAAGGGGGAATCCAGTGCTTCTGCACTCCGGCTCGGCCTTACGGCTTGTGCTTTTGCTGGGCGGCAGCCTCCTTTCCGTGCCTCTGCAAAGCCAAACCCCGCCGCCATCCAACGGAAAACCCGCCTTCCAGGCGAATGCGCGGATTGTGGTTCTCGACGTAGTAGTAACCGGTAAGAACCAACGCCCGCTGACCGGATTGCACAAGCAAGACTTCGTGCTGTCGGAAGATGGTCATCCGCAGACCATCACATACTTCGAGGAACACACCGGAGCACAACCGCTGCAGATAAACCCGCCTGACACTTCGCCCAACATCTTCACCAACATCCCCCGGGTCAAGCCAAGCGACTCGGTAACGGTACTGCTCTTCGATTCCCTGAATACCCCGCTGGACGATCAGAGATATGTCCGTGCGCAAATGCTTAAGTACCTCAAGAAGCCTGCTCTTGGCCGCAGAATCTCCATCTTCGCTCTGGGAACGCAGCTGCGTCTGTTACAGAGCTTTACCGACGATCCTGCCCTCCTGGCCGCGGCCCTCAACAACCGAAAAAATGGAGCGGCGCCCGAGACCTCACCACTGCTGCAGTCAACTGCGGAAGCGGCCGCCACCCAGGAGACGATCGGCGCCCTGATGCAATACGCCCCTGACGCAGCCGCGGACATGAAGCAGTTTGCCGCAGAAGAGGGCTCGACCCGCAGCGAGACGCGTCTCAAGCTGACACTCGAAGCCTTGCAGGAGCTTGCCCGTTATCTCGGCGGAATCCCAGGACGTAAGAACGTCGCCTGGTTCTCAGGCGCATTTCCCCTCGCTATCTTTCCCGATTCCTCTCTGCCCGACGAGTTCGGCGCGGAACGTGATGATCAGGAAGAACTCCGCAAGACAGATACTCTACTCGCCTCGGCCCAGGTGGCCATCTATCCCATCGCCCCCGAGGGTGTCGCTACCGATTCGCTCTACACTGCCGGCGCCGACCCTCGGCTGACGCAACAGCAAATATCCAATCCTCAGCAGGCCAGCCAAGAGCGCAACGCCAACCATGCGGCCATGGATAAGATGGCCAGCGACACCGGCGGCGCGGCCTTTTACGGCACCAATAGTTTGACCGATGCCCTGGACCGCGTCACCAGCCATGGATCCTATTTCTATACCCTGACCTACACCTCCACCAACCAGGCCACCGACGGAAAATTCAGGAAGATTCAAGTGAAACTGGCCCAACCCGGCTACCAACTCGCCTATCGCCGCGGATACTATGCTGACGACGCGAAGAGCACCCAGGCGGCGGCCCAACCGGCGCCCAAACCGGTTGTCGAGCCGCTCTCTCGCTTCCTGCGCCCCGGCGTGCCGCAATCGACCCAGATTCCTTTGACCCTGCGAGTGATGCGTGGGACTGCCCCGGCCAGAAGCAGCACTATGTCGGCTGGCAATCCAGGTCAAGGTGGAGACAATCCCAACCTGAAAGGCGCGCTCACCCGCTATTCGGTAGACTTCATGATCCCGGCCCGCGGCTTGCTGTGGGACCCAACTCCCGATGGTCGCCGCCATGTCAGCCTCGAGGCTGCGCTGGTGGTCTACAACCGCGAGGGCAAGGCGGTCAACTGGTTGCTCAGGCAGATCAACTTGAATCCTGACGCCGCGCATTACACCTTAGCGCAGTCCAGTGGGGTCAACCTTTATCTGGAGATAGATTCTCCTGACACTGGCGTTTCCTTGCGCGGCGGCGTCTACGACCTGAACGCCAACCTTACCGGAACGCTGGCGATTCCGCTGAGCGCCGTCCTCACGTCCACCGCAACCACTAGTTCCAGATAGCGATCACCACCGTTTTCTTTGTCGCGCTCGAAAAGGAGAGTATTGTTGCCCGATCCTCGACTTCAAAATAATGACCGCCGCTCTTTCCTCAAATTGCTGGCGGCAGCTCCTCTCTTTGCCACCATCGGCTCTCGCAGTCTTGCCAACAGCGTGGCTGTCGCTGCAGGAAAATCGTCTTCCGCCGATGTGTACACCCGCCTGGGGGTTCGGCCCTTCATAAATGCGCGGGGCACGTGGACCTATCTGAGTGGCTCCCTGGAACTTCCCGAGGTACAGCGAGCTGCGGAGAATGCCTCGCAGCACTTTGTCGATATGTTTGAACTGCAGCGCGGAGTGGGAAAGCGTCTAGCCGAGCTCTCGGGCGCCGAATCGGGAATGGTGACCTCTGGTTCAGCGGGCGCGATGGCGTTAGCCACCGCAGCCTGCATCGCCGGTTCTGATGCAAAAAACATTTGGCAATTACCCGACACCACCGGCTTGAAAAGCGAAGTCGTTATGCTCGGTGGCCGGATTGCCTTCGACAGCGCGATCCGCTTAGCCGGAGGCAAATTGGTGCTCGCCCACGGAGTGGACCATCTCCATTCAGCCATCACTTCGCAAACCGCGATGGTCTACACCACCTGGCGGGACGAGCGCCTTTCGCAAGCCTTGGGCGTCACGCGCAGCGCAGGCGTTCCCTTGCTGTTGGACGATGCAGCCGGAATTCCGCCCTTTGACAACCTCAGGCACTACGCCAAACTCGGCGTCGATCTCTATTGCTTCAGCGGCGGAAAAGGCTTGCGCGGGCCGCAATGTGCCGGCATCCTGCTAGGCCGAAAGCACCTGATCGATGCCGCGCTGGCCAACAACAATCCTTGGGAAGGCTCAGTATGCCGGCCCATGAAAGTAGGCAAGGAAGAAATTATCGGCATGCTCGCGGCTGTTGAGTATTGGTCGCACGCCGATCTGGATGCCCTGAACAAGGAGTGGAGAAGCCGGGTCGAACGCATCACAAAGTTAGTGGAGACGGTACCCGGCGTAACCACCAACATCACTATCCCCGCAGAGGGTAATAGCTATCCGACCTTGACCGTACTGTGGGATGAAACCCGCTTCGGCTTAACCGTCGCTCAATGCGACCAACATCTACGGGAAGGTGAACCCCGCATTGAAGTGCTGACTGACACCAATCCGAGTCTGGTTCCAGTCGTACGCGAAGGCGACGATCCAAAAAGGAAACAGGAAGCCCGCCCGAATCAATTGCAAATTGTCTCCATGACGCTGCGCGCAGGAGAAGATCTTACCGTGGGCAATCGCCTGCGCCACATTCTGGCCACGGCGCGCAAAGAAAGTAAAACCGCATGAGTCCCTCCAAGCGCCACATCGCCCTACTCATCACGCTGCTCGCATGTAGCGTGAGTGCGCATCCCGATGAGCGCAAGATCGACCCTACTTTTCTTTATCGCGATACTTCCGCAGTCAAAGCAAAAAAATCCGATCTCACCACGGCCACCTGCCACTACAAGCCCTTGTTCGGCGAGGGAGACGCAGATACCTCTGTGGTTGTCGGCGTCGCTCGTTATGGCGAAGCGGTCGTTGATCCCAACGGCGCCTGTGCCATGGTGCAATATCCAGACGAAGACCAGGTTTATGTTGTCCTCGATGGAAAGGCAGCCGTGCAGTACGGCAATGAAATCGTATCCCTTAACAAAGAAGACTATCTCTATCTGCCGTCGACGCTTCCGCATGCGCTACGTAACAGCTCCGGCGCGCCGCTCCTTGTGGTAGTGATGGGTTTTAACACCCGTGGGTTTGAGAAAACCCCACCGCAGCCGCATCCCTTAAAGGCCAACATTGAGGATGTGCCCACGGGCCTTGTCAGTGGTCATCCGTCTTCGACTCTCTACCGGCTGCTGATGGGGGATGTCGAGAGCAAGCGTGACCGTCTGGCAGCCGGCCATGTCTTGACCAGCCTTTTTCTCATGGAGATTGCGCCCGGCGGCACCAACTTTCCCCATCATCACGAGCGTGAAGAAGAAATCTACCTGGTATTGAGTGGTCATGGAGACATGGTGGCAGGCGGAGGCATGGATGGAATCGCAGGAAAACATCCTGCCAAAGCCGGGGATGCCTATTTCTTCCGCCTCAACTGCACCGTCGGCTACTACAGCGCACCCAACGTCAAATCACGTATTCTCGCCGTGCGCTCCTGGTATCCGGGCATGCAGCAAAAGGGTGCAAAACACTGACGTGGCTTTCCCTCCTCACTGAACGTACGGCACGTTTTTGCGGACGTGCCCGGATAGGTGGCAGCCCCCGCATTCATGCGGGGAAGAAGCGCTTGAGCGCTCCGTGAACGAGCCTCCACTCTGCTCATGCGCTTCAGCGCTGGCAATGCCAACGCTTCATTAAATCCGACGGGTGAGAACCGCAGAAGAGGACCGACGTTAGGTCGGGCGCGGATTACTTCCGCTTAACCGACTGCCCGGAACCTTCGACATCGTCTCCAAAACCGTTCTAGTTCGGCGTCGGCAGCTCGGCGGAATCGATCACAATCACATCGACCGGCTCCTTCGTCATTTCCAGCTTGAGCCCAAGCTGTTCCTGCAATGCCGTAAGAAGCGAAGGGGCCGAGGAATCAGATTTCACTCCGCTGTCAGCCCCGGGAGGCATAGCACCCATCGTCGGGTCCGGGGTCCACTTGAGCGTAAAGTCGAATCTCTCCTTAAAACCTGTCTTGTCGGTCACGATTCGCCCTCCGACCTCTGGCAGCGCAGACAGCTCTCTAGCAAGCTCTTCCATCGTCACGCCATCCCCCACCCAGTTCCCCCGCGACCCATCCGCACTCCCCAGGTCTTCCTCCACGGCCTTCGCCGAAGGCCTAATCTTCAATCCGCTTTTCTCCTGAACCAGCGCATAAACTCCAAGCCGCCTCATCTCATGATGCGTTCGCAGCTTGAACCTGTCGGCGAGGAGTGCCTGAACCATGTTCTGTTCCGCGTGAACTTGTTGTTTCAGCGGCGCCTTTCTGAAAGCACGCGCTGTTTCTTCGTCGCACTTGGCCTGAATGTCGAACTTCGCTGAAACGATCCACTTCGGCCCGCCGACGATTCGCTGGTCGACGTTGTAATAGCCAACGTCCTGCACAAATTCGATGAGTTCTTTCAGCGATTGCGACTTTGCCTCAAACGAGCCGCCAGGGCTAAAGCCGATGCTTCCATCATCGTCGGCCCTGTCCGGATCGCTCGGTTTGATGGTGGCGACAATGAATGTGGGAGAAGACGAAGCAAGCGCCTGAGCGCGGCAAAGTGGCGTCAGCGAGCCCAGCAGCGCAAAAACAACCCAACGGACAACGACCACCGGGGGCATTCTAAATGGACGCTTCATAACATCGCCCGATCAATGTGGCGGCAGCATACTCACAAAATCTTTGGCCCTTATTACTTCCGCTCGCGTGGGGAACAGACGCTCGAGCAACACCGCATGGAGTTCCAGGTCCCGATCCGCGCAACAATCCGCAATTACGGCCAGTCGATAGTCGGCATCGCTAGCCTGCAGCAAGGTCGAGAGTACGACCCCGCTCGTAGCAATGCCGAACAAAACAATCGTCTCGATCTCGTTCGCGCGAAGAATCATTTCAAGGTCCGTTCCCACAAAAGCGCTGACACGAGGTTTAGTCAGGATGATGTCAGCGGGGTCGGGCCCAAGTGCTGGGTGAATCGCTCCGGAAGAGCCCTGAAAAAATTCCTGGTGAGCTTTAGAAGCCTTGATGGCGCCGAAAAGCTTATTGTGGCTGCTCACTTCTGGCAGACCCGGCCGAAACCCAACCTGAACCTGAACAACCAGCATTCCCACAGCCCGCGCCGCTACTAGGACGCCCGAAGCTCGCGATAGGAAATCATCCTGCAACTTTGCGTAGACCGACACAATGCCAGTCTGGCAATCCATAGCGAGGAGGGCAGTATGAGGAGGGTCAAAGGTAATTTCCATGGCGATAGACTCCGGATTTATCAAAACAATACTACTGGCTGGGAGGTCGCTGCGAAGGGCTCAGTCTTCGCCAAATGCAATTCTGTCTTCTGAATCATCTGCAACCACAAAGAATCCGGGTCGGCATTGAATACTGTAGCGGCGTCTGCCGGAAAAACGAACCACGCGCCCAATTTCGTTTCATTCCGCAATTGATCTTGTGTCCATCCGGCATATCCGAGGTAAACGTGAAACACGCCAGGGTCAGGCCGCGCCGAAATTGTCTTCTCGAAGAGCGCTTTGTCGGAAATCAGATAAACCCCACCGAAGATGTTCTCAGCCTTTTCCATCTTGGCCGAGGACTTAAACAATGCAAACACGGCCGAAGGTCCCACCGGGCCCCCGAGATAGACTGGGTCGGAGCGGTCTTTCGCGGCCTTGAGATCAAGAACCCGGGAAAGCGGGACATCAGTGCGCCGGTTGAGAATCAGTCCGAGTGCGCCTTTTTCATCGTAGCGAACCAGCAGGACCACTGTTCTTGCGAAATCCGGGTCGCCGAGGCTGCGGCTCGCCACCAGCATCTTCCCTACACCCAAATCCTGGGGGTTCTTGAATTGAATCGGAAGAAATGACGCCGGCAGCAATTCGCCTTTCGGCTTCGGCACATCAAATTCCGCCTTGTAAACGCTGCCCCTTCCGGCCGCCGCCAAGACAACGATCGTGGACAACATTGCGAACAGGAACCGTTTGCGCATGGACATGATCGGTATCCTTCCCACAGTAACGAAGTGTCAAACTACAGGCTACAACTTAGCCAGCTATAGTGGCGGCAGTCATCGTTCCTGGAATAACCGGGATTATCGGCCGGAGCTGGCTCCGGGACCAGCTCCGCATCTATGATGAGGAGGCAATTGGAAAAATCCGCTGGGGGCACGTACACAATGCTTCGGAACACAGGCTCGTTGAGAATGCTTGTTGTCGGCTGTGGAAACATGGGTGCATCGCATGCACGCGCATATCGCAACATACCCGGGGTGGAGATTGTCGGCTTGGTATCGCGGGGCGAAAGCAAACATCACCTTGCTACCAGCCTCTCGCTCCAGGTGCCCCTCTTCGACGATGTGGGCATGGCACTGGCCAGCCTGGCACCGGACGCGGTCTGCATCTCGACCTATCCAGATACGCACGAAGCTTTCACGCTTGCCGCGATCGAAGCCGGATGTCATGTCTTCGTGGAGAAGCCCCTAGCCCCCGGCGCGGAAGGCGCCCGTCGCATGGTTGAGGCGGCGCAGCTCGCGGGCAGGAAACTCGTCGTCGGTTATATTCTGCGCCACCATCCGACGTGGCAGAAGTTCATCGCCATCGCGCGAACCCTGGGCAGTCCGCTCGTAATGCGCATGAATCTTAACCAGCAGAGTTCCGGCGCGGCGTGGCAGTGGCACCGCGGCCTGCTGGCGTCCGCCACGCCCATCGTCGACTGCGGCGTCCACTATGTGGACGTCATGTGCCAGATGGTCGCAGCCAGGCCGCTGCGAGTTTCTGCAATCGGAGCCTGCCTCGACCCGAGCCTCCCCGGCGGCCAGTGTAATTACGGCCAACTGCAGATCGTCTTCAGCGATGGCTCGGTAGGCTGGTACGAGGCCGGATGGGGACCGATGATGAGCGAAACCGCATTCTTCGTCAAAGACGTGATCGGGCCTCGCGGCGCGGTATCGATTCAGAGCGTTCACTCCGACGCCAACGGCGCCTCGGCCAAGGTGGAAGACCACGTCAGCGCCAATGGCATTCGCGTGCACCATGCGGAGCTGACGCCATCCGGCAGCTTTGCCCGCCCTGACGAATGGCTGACGCAAGCTGACGAGCCCGGTCACGACGATCTCTGCCGGCTCGAACAGGAGTTCTTCGTGCGCGCCATTCGCGAGCAACTCGACCTGACCTCGCACTTGGAGGACAGTCTCGCGAGCCTGTCGATCGTGCTCGCCGCGGACCAAGCCATGCGAACCGGACAGTCGGTCGATCTCTCCAGCCTTAACTTCTCCCTTCATCCTCCGGCACCGAGTGTCATTCCATCAACAAGATAGGCGTAGAAGTTGAAGGGACAGGGAGTTGAAAGACGAAATCCTGTCGTGACCATGCCCCTTCAATGTCTTGTTCCTTCAATTCGTCCGCTTCATGCGGGCCTTGAGGACGTGGAACTTGGGGAGGGCGCCCGCAGCGCTATTTGTAGGAATGAGCTTCAGCAGGCGCAAAACCAAAAGCCCAAGGCGATGGCTCAATAGAGGTAGGGCTCGGCAATGCCCACAGGGTAAGCAAGGTAAGAAAAAGCACCGCGACCAGGAGCAATCGAAAGTCTTCCTTTGACAGCATGGGGTCCTCCCTGATGCTGATATTGTGCGCCAGGAAGCAGAATCGTTACACGCACGCCGGAAGCTTGGGTCCGTCCTTCAGGTTTATAAGTCGGCTGACCGACCACCGCACACATGTGTTCATTTCCCATAAACCACTGCCGTTTAGAATAGAAGGGGATGATCCATGCGGGGGCGCTCGCGGGCGTCCGGAATGCCGGCTTCGATCCGCCCATAGCCAAATCGCGACCGGAGCTACGGTGAAGCTCACAGACCTGCGCGCAATCCTTCAATACGTCCCGCAATTCCGCGAGAAGACCTTCATTATCGCAGTGGATGCAGGTATCGTTACAGACGAAAACTTCGCCAACATTCTCCTTGATATTGCCCCCTTGCGTTCCTTGAACATCCGGGTGGTGGTGGTGCACGGCGCTGCCGAACAGATTGAGGCGCTCGCCCAGAAGCAGAATGTCCAGCCCTCCAACCTCGACGGCGCCGGCGTGACCGAAGCCGCGACATTGCAACTCGCCATTGAAGCCGCCAACCGTGTCACGCACGAGATCCTGGGCGGCCTTTCAGCCAACGATCTGGGCGCCGCGACCACCAATGCCGTTATCACACTTCCCTGGGGATCATTCATGGCGTCGACCATCTGTTCACCGGGAAGGTGGAACGCGTTGACACCACGCTCCTCGAACCCTTGTTGAACCAGGGCATTGTTCCGGACGTTTCGCCCATCGGCTTCAGCACCGAGGGCAAGGCCTACCGGGTCAACTCCGATAACGTCGCTGTCGCGGTGGCACTAGCGTTGAAGGCGGTAAAGCTGATTTTCATTACCCCGCAGGATGGTTTGCGTTACAACGGCCGGCTCATTCGTCACATGGTGGTGACTGACTTGCAAAAACTTCTCCAGTCGGGAAGCGGAGGATTTGCGCCGGAAATGGTTTCCAAAGCGAGCCAGGCAGCCGCCGCTTGTTCCGCAGGCGTGCCCCGCGTCCACATTGTCAACGGCCACGAGGCTATTTTGCCTTTATCAGCAACAACGCTTCAGGGGAACGCAAATCTTGGATTTGTCATCCCCTGAAGCGTTGTTGCTGATAAAGGCGCAGATCGCAATATGCTTCGTGATGACTTGGCAACCCGCTTTCGTTCTCTCTGATCCTGGACAGCCCTGACCGAGAATGACCCAGGACGCTCGTCCTGGGTGAACCTGGACTACACACAAATGCTGACAGGCAATCGGCAGCCGTCCACACCCCAGCGCCCTCATTACGCTACCCCGAAGCGCGCGTAGGCAAGCGCTGCCAACCCGCTTCAGCGGGTGCGATCTACGACTTTAATTCGCTCATCTTTTTACCCACCGCGCCGGGTCCGAAATTGATATGAGCGTCTTTAATCGAAAGTCCGACTACTTCGATACGCTTCAGGTCCCGTGTTCCGATTCCCGCGTCTTCCGCGAGACGCAGTGAGTTGTCGCCTCGGATGAACGGAGAAGTGCCCCGCTCCGCATACGGATCGTAGCCCATCACTGCCATCCCGACAGCGTCCACATTAACGGCGTTGCGGCCGGCAATGATCACGCCCGGTGTCATCTTTTCCAGGCCGGGAAGCCACGGCCCTTCCCCTCCCCGCACCGTCTCGACGCCATCCACGATCGCGATATCAATGGGCCGAATACCGTTCTGATCAACCAGAATGCGCGGAACCCGATAGCCCGGATCGCGCGGCGAATCGGGATGCAACTCGGCATCTACTACAGAGGGCGCAGGCGTCGTTCCGTTGTGCAGCACAGGTCCGCGCTCTTGTGTCGGCCGCTCGTTCCCGTGAGGTCCGCAGTCCCCGCCATAGAGCGAGCAGGGCGTGTTGCCGAAGTTGTTCTTCATCGTCATGGTCACGCCGGCAATCCAATGGTTCTTCAGCTTCGCCATCGAAGCGTATACGTCGCATTGATAGAAGGCCGGGTTCAGGTGGTATGCCGGGTAGGCGTACCCGCCCCAGGGCACCTTCTTGCGCACATATTCCTTGTAGTTGCCCAGGTTCTGCACGTTTTCCCAAGCCACCGGGATGCCCATGTTGTTAATCGCGTTTACGTCCAGGCCGTAGCGTGCCCACAGCGACAGATCCTGATCGGCCGGGAAGAAGCTTTCGATCATGCGAACGCGCCGCGCACCCGCCTTGGCAAACAGATGCACTGTCGCCGCCACCGTCTGCGCATTCGTCCGATAAGGAAGCTCAGGTGTCAGAGGCCAGTTCTTCGGATTCCCCGTCAGATTCAGTTTGAGCGCAACGGTCTTCCCCCGCACCAACTTGTCGAGGCCGCCGATCTGATCGAACGCCTTCGAGAGTTGCTGCCCATACTGCGCGTAATCGCGGCAACGCACGATCGCAACCTGGCTCGCTGGAGCCTCGGCATTCAGCAGTTTCGGCATGACAAGTGCTCCAAGCGTCGCAGCACCCGTGGTGGCCAACATCTCTCGTCTATTCATATCTTTCGCCTCCTCAAACCTATGCTACTCGGATATGATGGGATGCGCGTGCCATATTTGATATCCAGACGGTCATTTGGTAAACTCCTCGCCGCAGCCCCGTTCGCCAGAGCTTTCGCCGGCGAGCGCAACATGTTCCTCTCCTTGAACAGCGTCCTGTTGCAAGGTCGCGTTCACTGGCCTGATTTCGCGCGCTTGGCCGCGCAAACTGGCTTTCCCGGCACCGACGTCATGTTGCGCCCGGCCATGGAAGCCGGCGTGAGCGCGACCAACGACCTGCTTGCCGGCCTTAAGATCAGGCCGGCCGTCATCGATTTTCCCGTCGAATTCCGCAAAGACGACGCAGCCTTCCGTGCCTCACTCACCCAGCTCGACCCAGCCGCCCGGTTCGCTGCCGCTATCCACTGCCCGCGCATGATCACCTACATCATGTCGTCGAGCGATACGCCAAAAGACGAACTGCGCCAAATCTATAAGCAGCGGTTTACAGAATGTGCCCGCATTTTGGCGCGCTCCAACGTCCGCCTCGGCCTCGAGTTTCTAGGTCCGCTCGAACTGCGCAAAGCGCACAAATACGAATTCATTTGGCGCATGAACGATATGCTCGCGTTTGCCAAGGACTGTGGGCCCAACGTCGGACTGCTGCTCGATTCCTGGCACTGGCACCACGCGGGAGCCACCACACAGGACATCATCGCCGCCGGCCGGGATCGCATCGTGCACATCCATTTCAATGACTCGCCAAACTTGCCTCCGGAGCAGATCCACGATAATCAGCGTCTGCTACCCGGCGAAGGTGTCATCAACTTGACCGGCTTCTTGCAGGCCCTCCAAACCATCCACTACGACGATGCGGTCAGCGTAGAAGTCTTCGGCCGAACGAAAGACATGACACCGGAAGCAGCCGCAAAAGCCGGCCTCGATAGCTCACTTGCTGTCTTTCGCAAGGCCGGTGTTCCCGAAGGCTGAAGAGACAAACAACGAAACGGACTTATCCGCCCAACCTGATTGCTTTCTCAGTACATCGGTGGCAAGCCCATCTTCTGAATGAGGGACCGATAGCGCGGATCGGCATGGAGAAAGTCGAAAGCGGGGTCCGATTGAGCTAGCAACAGCAATAGTGGATCGCGTTCATTTACACCTTGTTCGAACAAGGCCAGAGTCTCAGCGTGCTCACTGAGCTTCCCGTGCAGGTCTGCAAGCTCGAAAGTAGAAACTCTCCCGGTTCGCGCCCTCTTTTCAACTGCAGCCAACTGGCAACGAACCACAGCAGCGTATCCGCCGCTCTCGAATGCACGGCGAACACCGGCCGACAGGGGAAGATCCCCTTTAGCTGAGATCTGGCGGGCGAGCATTTCAACGGCCTCTTTGTCCATACCTTTCCAGTGATAGCCATCAGCCAGTTGTTCGAGAATATCGGCAGCCACAGGAAAGTCTTTCAGGCGCATCTGGCCATCACTGATCGCAGCATCGAATTGGCGGGTGCACATGTATATCTCCGCCATCGCCCCTGGATGCTCGAAGGGGTTGATCGCTGTGGACTGCTTCTGCACCGCAATAGCTTCGTCATAACGGCCCAGTGCGCAGAGAACCCTCGCGTGCAGGTGGAAATCCTCGCTATCCTGAGAATCCAATTCTGTGGCCCGGGTAAGCTCATTGAGTGCCCGAACGCCATCACCATGGTTGAAAAAGATCATGCCTCCGAAAGTTGCATGGGCTCGTGGGAGACTGGCGTCGAGTTCGACCGCTTTCCTGGCCGCGGCTTCCGCCTGCGGCAACGCCTGAAGGGGATCAACTTCACCGCTGAGTGCCTCCATAGCGTAATAATCGCCAAGCCCGGTCCAACCAAGGGCATAATCGGGCTGAATATCGACGGCCCGCTGGTAGTACCTGCCGGCATCTTCATTTCGGCCGACGACCCAAGAGTAGTGGCCACGCAAGTAGGCGTCGTGAGCTTCCGGTTTGATGTACCGGACGTTGGCATGCAGCGGCGTTGAACTGCTCAAGCGCGCTGCGATGACTCTGGCGGCATCGTCGGGCAGCGCAGCAACATCGTTGGTATTGCGATCGTAGCTTTCGGCCCAGAGATGACTGTCCGTGTCGCCGCGTACCAGTTGCAGGGTCATATGCACCTTGTTGCTGGAGCGCGAGATTGAGCCTTCGAGGATGGCGTCCACGTTGAGGGCGCGGGCGATTTCCGGCAGCGACCGGTGCGCGTCCTTGAATTGCATGGCGGAGGTGCGGGAAATGATCCGCAGGGTGGAATCCTTGGCCAGCATGGTCGTCAGTTCATCGGTCATGCCGTCGGCGAAGTACTCCTCATTAGGATCGCCGGAGAGATTGGCGAGCGGGAGAACGGCGAGCGAGGCGATGGCACCGTGAGTATCTCGATCAAGGAACCGGGCAGCCAGCGGATGAGGGCCGAGGTTGAGTGTAGAAATGATAATCACCACGGAGACACAGAGGGCGGTGACCACCCAGAGTCTGTGATGGGGTTTGGTAGCCGATGGGATGACGGGCGTAGCAGAGATCTCCGGCGGAGTAGGAGGCAGGTCGACCGGATCACCAAAAGGTTGAGTTGGCTCGGTGACTTCTGACTCAATGGCCGTAACCGGTGCGATGAAGCGGTAACCAGAGCCGGAGATTGTCTGCACAAACCGCGGCAGGTCCGAACTATCACCAAGAACTTGGCGAATTTTACGGATTGCCGTGTTGATTCCGTGTTCGATATCGACGAAGACTTCCCGCTCCCAAAGGCAGCGGGCAATTTCGTCCCGGGTAACAACTTGTCCGTGTTTGGCGGCCAGGAGGACGAGAAGTTCCAGTGGCTTCCGCTCAAGCTTGAGCCTGCGGCCTTTTCGGCAGAGCTCAAATTTGCCGCAATCAAGGCTGAAGTCGCCGAATTGATAGACGACAAAGGGCATTGTCTTCCCCCGCAGCGTGGCTGAAGTATAGCACCGGTCAAAACCTGGACGGGGGAATCTCTCCCAGGTTCAGTGACTTACGCCTTCAGCTTTCTTCACCTCTTAATTCACCTTCCTGCATTGTTCGCGAACTCGAATTGGGTCTTATCTCGTGCGAGCCGGCAAATTCCCGGCAGAGGAGGAAGTCATGAAATCAGGAAATTGGAAAATCGTGCCGGCGCTGAGCGCGTTGGTACTCGCAACCATGTTTGCTCCCGCCGCACATGCCGGCTGCGGCCTCTATAGTCCAGTGCCACACGCCGCCGGTTGGCAGCCGCAGATCGCCTCGCCGCGACTTGTGCTGGCGGCTCTCGCCATCGACGAAGAGGCTGCCACCCCGCACGAACCCAGCATAGTCGGAACCTGGAAAGAGAAATGGATCGCCGAAGCCGGTAGCAGTAGTGAATTCCCGGTTGGCAGCGAGTTTGACGCTTCCTACTCTCAGTGGCACAGTGACGGCACCGAGATTAATGTCTCCGGCCTGCGTGCTCCCATAACCGGCGACGTTTGCCTCGGTGAATGGATAAAAACCGGCGCGAGGACTTATCAGTTGAACCACTTTGGAGTCTCGTACGACTCCACAGGCACCACCATCGTCGGTCCCGCCCGCATTCAGCAATGGCTGACCCTCGATCCCAACGGGGATTCAACCACGGGAAAATTCACCGTCGTTCAGTGGGACGAGTCGGGCAATGTGCTCGCTCACGTCCAGGGCAATGTCACCGGAACCAGAGTAACCATGGAAACCGGATTCCAGAGCGTTGAGTAAGTGAAATCCAGAATGGCAATCGCGGGTCTCGCTGGGCGCTGACCGGATCGAAGCGTGACCTGCGTTTGCAGATCGGACCGCGAATCGCGGCTAGACCCGGTTCCGACCGTCCAGATACAACTTTCCTGCTATGAAGTCCGCCTCCAGGATGTCGAAAACTACGAAGGGATCTCTTTATGCTCTCCCACAGTTTCCTGATTACAAGGTAGGTGCCAAAGTGAGGCAAGCGGACATTCTGGTCGTCGATGACGATCCCGACATGCGTCAGACCCTTCAAATACGTCTCCAGGCGAATGGCTATGATGTTCACTGTGCAGAGGACGGAATGGGAGCAATTTCGCAGGCACGCAAACGTACGCCAGACCTGATCGTCCTGGACCTCGGCTTACCCGCCGGGGATGGGTTTGTTGTCTTGGATACGTTGAAAACAAATATCGATCTCTCGTCCATCCCGGTAATCGTCTTGTCCGGGCGTGACCGGAGAGCAAATGAAGAACGTGTTCTCAATGCTGGCGGCAGAGCTTTCTTGCAAAAACCGGTTCAGACTAATGAATTCTTGGCTGTAATTCGGCACACGCTCGATGAAACGCATCAGAAATCCGGCGTGGACTTGAACGATCGCGGTACCTTTCGCGTTTAATCACTAGCAGAATGCGAGCCGGTTGACCCGTCCAGGCATTACGAAGCGAGTAACCGTAAGTATGCGTCAATCTAAAGCGCCGTTGACGCAATGGTGTGTTCCGCCCTGCAATCCAGATGCGAATGCGACAAACGGGCATGCTGCTTCTCTATGAATGAATCGAACGATTGGAACCGCCGAAAATGATTTTCCACCGAGCGGAATGAAGAGGAATGGGCAAGGCTAGAGCCCATTCCCTCCCCAGCTCATTGCACGTCCGTCAGCTTCCCGTTCTTGAAGGTGATCTTCATGTCCGGGTAGATAAATACAGTTTTGCTTGGGAAAGCCACCTTATTGGTAGGCTGGCCCTTCATCGCGATCACCTGTTCCGGGGTTTGACCCAGGGCAATCACTGTCGGCCCACGACTTGCAGCGGGCGCCGGCGCGGTCTGAGCTCGGGGAGCCATACCTCCGATGGGCGAAGAAGAGGCAGCCCGGGTGGCTGTCTCCGAGCCGTCGGGTGCAGTCGCTTCCGCCACTACCTGCTTCTCCGTTTGAGCGCCTTCCTGCGCGGTCTGATCCAATTCGGCCGCGCCATTCGGATCGGCTGCCGGAGCGGCGGCCGCATAAGGTGCTTCCGTGGTTCCGGAGATCGCTCCCGCCGGAGGAGCGGGCAATCCACCCTGTCCGGGATGGTTCTTCATCTCCGCCATCCCCTTGTCGATGTTCGCTAACAGGTGGTTGTGCATCTCCTGTAGATCGGTAAGCTCAACCGTCACCACATCGCCTTTCTTGCAATCGCCCCGCTTGCTGGCAAGGATGCGAAGATTGGCAGCGGTAGCCTCTCCGGGCGGCGGTGAGTCCAACGCCAGAACGTCGCCCTCGGTGAGTCCGCAATCCGTTCCAGAGGACGTGACAGTCAGGCCGGTGGAAGCGACAAAAACATGCGGCTTCCCATCGGCAAGCAACGATTCCAGAGTTCCAGAATTGCTCGCTGCCGGATCGGTCGTCTTCTGCCCCGCTGCCAATTCCAGCTTAATTTCGTCGGCCACCGCATCCTTCACCGCTTTGGTCATCGCCGGCGACGTCGTTCCCGTCTCCGGATCGTAGGATGCGTAGATCAAGCGCGCCGGGTTGAGTGGACGAAGCTCTGCCGCGTTGCTTGCCGCACCCGCCGCATAGGCCTCAGCTAGGCTGGACGCCACCATGTAGTCGACGATCCAATAGGACGCACTGGGGTAAACCGGATAGGGCTGGAAATAAGCGCCGTAGTAGCCATACCACGGTGCGGGTCCCCATCCCCACGCATACGGCACCGGTGCCGGCCACGGGTTATAGGCCCAGCCATAATAGGCGGGCGGATAGTAGTATGCCGGCCGGTAGCCGTAGAGATAAGCGCCGTGGTAATAGTAACCACGATAGTAGCCTCGGTAGTAAGCGCCGTGATAGTAGTAAGCGCGGGCGTAGTAGGGATGTCCGCCGTACTCGTATCGGTGCTCGATGTATCCGCGCCCATGTCCATAAGCCACGAAGCGAGAGTGGTCGCAGGGTACGCTCAGTGCGTACTCTTGATTGAATAGGACCACTAACCCTCGTTCCCTCGCAAAGGCCGGGTGCCCCATATCTCGCTCGTTTTTCGCGAGATGTGGGATACCACGGCTCTCTCCCTCTGACTCTCGATTCATCCGATGCACCTGGCGGTCAGCATCGGTGGTATCCCACATCTCGCGCACTTGTTTTAGATTCAGTCCGTGCCTTCTGGTGAAGACACCTCCAGGCTATAGCGGCGAGCTTCCCCGGCGGAACGCCGTATGATGGCTTTGCCGGCTCAATATCAATCCTGCGTATCAGAGGTTCGTCCCTCGCAGGCCCGGGACGGCAGATAGGCGATAGCCCCTGGATCCAGGAGAACTTTCTCAAGGCGCGAGCATCCAATCTCTGTCCAAGCACCGATCTCGGAAAAAGGGAGACAAGATCATGAGCACGTCCAGCGCCACAGACGTAATCCAGGGAGACGAGCAGTCCAGAGACGGACATTATCGCGCCAAGCAAGACCTGCGCCAGCAAATTGCGCCCAGTGATCGGCCGGAACTAACGGCAGAGCTGGACCCCAACGACGCTATCTCCCTGCAGGCGCAAAACCCCTTCACTCTCGACAAGGTCAGGGTTGGGTCGGCCTCGGAAGAGGCTGCCGGCATCCCCGCCATCTGGAACACCATGCTCTACGGCATTGGTAACATGGGCCCGATTCGGTCCTCCGAAGTTTTTTTGAAGATTAACCACGCCACCGGCTTTGATTGCCAGAGCTGTGCCTGGCCGAGTCCTGACAAGAAGCGGAAGATCTTCGAGTTTTGCGAAAACGGCGCCAAAGCAGTCTCTGATGAGTCGACCGCCAAGCGTATCACGCCCGAGTTTTTCGTCCGCCATTCCATCGCGGATCTGGCCGCGCAATCGGATTACTGGCTTAACCAGCAGGGCCGGTTGACCTCGCCCATGGTACGGCAGGTCAACGCGACGCACTACCAGCCGATCTCGTGGCCCGAGGCCTTTACCATGATCGCGAACGAGCTGAACAGCCTCGCCTCGCCGGATCAAGCCTCCTTCTACACCTCGGGCAAAACCACCAATGAGCCTGCCTTTCTTCTGCAATTGTTCGCCCGTCAGCTGGGCACCAACAACCTCCCCGACTGCTCCAACATGTGCCACGAATCTTCTGGCGTGGCCATGACTGAGTCACTCGGTGTCGGCAAGGGTGTAGCCACACTAGAAGACATGGAGAGCAGCGAACTCATCTTTATCTTCGGCAACAATCCCGGCACCAACCATCCCCGAATGCTGACCTCCCTCCAGAAAGCCAAGGACCAGGGCGCAAAAATCATCGCCGTCAATCCTCTTCCGGAAGTAAGCCTGATGAGGGTGACCAACCCCAACCCGCAAGATTACGGCAACCCTCTGGAGCTGCCCTTTGCGCTGCTAGGCAAAGGCCAGGCGCTTGCCGACCTGTACCTCCCGGTACGTGTCAATGGCGATGTCGCGGCCATCAAGGGCATACTTAAAGACCTGTTCGAGCGCGAGCGCGCGGGGCTTCCCTCGGCGATTGACCACGAATTTATTCAATCCTTCACCGAAGGTTTCGACGCGCTGCGGGCAGATATAGAAGCGGCGAGCTGGGAAGAAATCCTGGAAGAGAGCGGGCTGACGCGCAACCAGTTGCATACTGCCGCCGACATGTATGTTGCCTCGAAGAAGACGATCTGCGCCTGGTGCCTGGGCGTTACCCAGCAGCGCAATGGCGTCGACAACGTCAATATGATCGTGAATCTTTTGCTGGTTGGCGGCCATATGGGACGCCCCGGCGCGGGCACCGTCTGTGTCCGTGGCCACTCGAACGTGCAGGGGGACCGCACCATGGGGATTTGGGAACGTCCGCCTAAACCCTTCCTCCAGGCGTTGGGAAAGGAGTTTGGCTTTGAACCCCCGCAGAAATGGGGCTATGACACCGTCGAAACGCTGCACGCGATGTTCGCTGGAGACATTAAGGTATTCTTTGCCATCAGCGGCAACTTCCTCTCCAACGTGCCCGATACCGTATACAGCGCGCACGCCATGCAACGCTGCAAGCTCACCGCTCACGTATCGACAAAGTTAAACCGCTCTCACCTGATCACCGGCGAGCGAGCCTTGATTCTGCCTTGCCTGGGACGGACCGAGGAAGACATCCAGGCGACGGGCAAGCAGTTTCTCACCGTCGAGGACTCAATGGGCATCATCAATCCTTCGCAAGGCTTCCTGCCCCCTGCTTCACCGCAGCTGATGAGCGATGTGGCGATTCTTGCCCACCTGGCCCATGCCACCCTGGGCTCGCGAACGCCGACCAACTGGCTTGGCTTTGCCGCGGATTACAATTTAATCCGCGATGCCATCTCCAGGGTGATTCCGGGATTCGAGAACTTCAACGCGCGGCTGGCCAGCGAGAAATTCTTCTACCTGCCCAACGCCGCCAAGCACCGCGTATTCAAAACCAGTTCCGGCAAGGCCAAGCTAACCGTTTGCCCCATTCCGAAGCATGACCTCAAGCCCGACGAATTTCTTCTCACCACGATCCGGACCCACGATCAGTTCAACTCTACAATTTATGGACTGAATGACCGCTATCGCGGTGTCTTTGGCGGTCGCCGGGTCATCTTGCTCAACCAGCTTGATATGCAGGAAAGAAATCTCCACGCCGGCCAGGTGGTGGACATATACAGTCACTTCGAAGGAGAGGTGCGCAAGGCGCCCAACTTTGCCATCGTTCCCTATGCGATCGCCCGCCGCAGCGCTGCCGCGTACTACCCTGAAACCAACGTTCTGGTGCCCATCCGCAGCGTTGCCGCCAAGAGCAACCAGCCTGCCTCCAAATGCGTACGCATCACGCTCACGCCGGCGGCTTCCGGCAAGACACTGGACTTTTCCCAGGCCGCACTCGATCACAACCTGCATCGCGCCGTGCCACGCGTTCCATGAGGAGTAAGCAACGACCATGAAAGATCGGGCTCTAGTCCTTGGTGGAGGCGGTGTAGCGGGGATCGCCTGGACGACTGGTTTGCTCTTCGGCCTTAGTGAACAAAGCGTTGATTTGCGCACCGCCGAAATGATAGTGGGAACCTCCGCTGGCTCGGCCGTTGCCGCCCAGCTCGGGAGCGGTCTGTCGCTGAAGCATCTATTTGAGCGCCAGGTCGAGCCTTCGCAGCAGACCCGGGAGATCGCGCCCGGCGCCCATCTGTTTGAGTTGTTTGAGCGCGCCCTCTTGACGGCCAACAATTCCCGTGATCGCGCGGAACAGATACGGCACATCGGACGATGGGCATTGAAAGCACCGACGGTTACAGAAGCAGAACGGCGAACCGTCATTGAGCAGCGCCTGCCAAGTCACGCCTGGACGAACGGCATGCTTCTGATCGTAGCCGTAGATGCGGAAACGGGAGAGACGAAGATATTTGATCGCCTCTCGGGAACAAATCTTGTCGACGCGGTAAGTGCGAGTTGTGCCGTACCAGGCATATGGCCTCCAGTCACGATTAATGGACGGCGCTACATGGATGGCGGTGCGCGTTCGTCGGATAACGCCGATCTGGCGTTGGGTTACGCCCGCACCGTCATCGTGTCTCCCATGGGTACAGCCCGCCCTGAAATAACTGGAGACACTCTAGAACAGCAGGTCGAGACTTTGCAGAGCGCCGGTGGAAAGACCTACGTGGTCGAGCCGGACGAGGCCTCGAAGCGTGCAATCGGTCTTAATCCGCTCGCGCCAGAAACGCGGACACCTGCAGCGAAAGCGGGGCGCAGCCAAGGGCACGCGATCGCCAAGGATATCGCGCGCTTCTGGCTTTCCTCCGAGTGACGGCCTGCGTTCATTCCACCCGCAGCAACTGCGCCGGGTCCACCGCCAAAGCGCGGCGTGCGGGAATCCAGGTGGCAACCATACCTACGATCGTCATGATCACGACCACCCCGGCCAGAACCAGAGGGTCGCGCGGCGTTGCCTGGTAGATGAGCTGCGCGAGCAGACCACTGCCAACCACCCCCAGAAGCAGGCCAAGCAGCGAGCCGGAGAACAACAGGACCAGCGGCCAGACCAGCGCCGCACGCATCAGTTGCGTCCGCCGCGCGCCCAGTGCAACACGAATGCCAAACTCCTTCAGCCTCTTCGAAACCGAATAGGCTGCCATACCGAAGACGCCGGTGACGGCAAGCATGGCAGCGAACAGGCCCATCACGCCCAGCGCAGCCGTAGCGGCGCGAGCCGGAAACAGCACCAGCGCCAGTTCGTCTGACCAGCTATGAATAGTGAAGGGTAAGCTGGAATCGGCGCTCGCGAGCACGCGGTTGAGTGCAGCCGCGGTATCGGCCTGCGGCAACCGCGACCGAACCACAACCGCCGTATCGCCCTGGTTGCTTTGCGCAAGGGGAAAGAACATGGCCGGTGTAGGATCTTCGGTCAGCGATTCGTACTTGCCATCTTCCACCACCCCGATCACCTCGAAGAGTGACTTGTCGGCCCCCAGGAAATGCCGGCCAACCGCAGGGGTATTGCCGAACATCCTGCGGGCAAAGGTCCGGTTCACCAACGCGAGCTTGGGTTTGGTTGCATCATCCTGCCAGGTGAAGTCACGGCCGGTGAGCAGCCGCGTTGCCGCAGCCTGGAGATAGCCGGGTGAGATGGAGTAATAGCGAGCGGCCATCACGCTGCTGGAAGGACGCAGGTCCGCCGAGCCCTCGCGGTACACCGGTGTCGAGCTGCCGCCGGTGCCGAGCGGAGGTTCGTCAATGGTTCCCGCGGCGGTCACGCCCGGGATGCGCGCAGCAGCCTCTATCATGCGCCGTTGCACCGCCAGAGCGGAGCTATCCGAGTAACCAGCCATGTGCATATCGGTCTCCGCCAGCACTACACCTTGCGGCACGAAACCTATCGGCGCGTCCAGCGACCGCTCCATGCCTCGCAATGAGACCAACGAGGCTGTCACCAGCAGGGCGCAGAGGGTGATCTGTACGCCGAGCAGAAGGTCGCGCAACGTGAGCCGGCGCGACAAACCCGCGATAGAGACTCCGCTCTTCATTGCCTGCATGGCGTGAGTCCGCCAGATCTGCCGCGCCGGCAGCAGACCAGGCAGCAGGCAGCTGAACGCGGAGAGGAGCAGGGCGATTGCATATACACGCGCATCGGCGGCGACCGTCACCCGGACGGGAAACTCCGCAAAGGGCTGCCAACGGCTAAGCGCCGCCAGCAATGCAGCGGCAACCAAAGTTCCCACTACACCAGCGATCATAGAGACCAGAACCGCCTCGGTGAGCAGTTGACGCAGGATGCGCCAGCGGGTAGAGCCGATAGAGAGGCGGATGGCCAGTTCGCGGGCGCGGTCGGCGGCGCGCGCGGCAAAGATGCTCGCCAGGTTCACGCAGGCCGCCAAGAGCACCAGCAACGCCAGCACCATGATGCCGGTGAGAAACGGCCGGGCCGGGCCGCCCAGCGTGTCACCCAGCAGTCCCGGCCTGATTAAGCGCGCCGACAAGCCATCGTCATAAGCCGGATACTCCTTGGCGAGTCGATGGGCAACGGCATTCAGATCATCTACCGCTTGCAGCAAGCTGACGCCGGGCTTGAGCGCTCCCAGTAAGTAAATGCCGTGGTTGAACCGCTTGTCTAAGTAGTTGTACCCATCGATCTGTTCTTCATTAACCATCGGGATCCAGAAGTCCGGCCAGAAAAACAGCTCGGTACCATGGAAACTTTTTGCTGCTACTCCGATGATGGTGAAGGGGTGCTTGTTCAGATCCACTGTGGTGCCAATTACCTGCGGATCGCCATGGAAACGCGTGTGCCAGAAAGTGTCGCTAAGCACGATCAGGGGCGCGGAGTTGGGGCCGTGTTCGTCCCTGGCGTGGAACAACCGGCCCACCTGGGGCTGCACGCCCAGCATGTCGAAGTAATTGCCCGAAACTTCGTAGTTCCAGCACTTTTCCGCGGCGCCGCCGATGCTCATACCAGCCATGGTCAGCCGGTACGCGGCGATATCGCTGAATGTAGCGTTGCGGGTGCGGTAATCGAGATAGTCGGGATAGGATTGCGAACTGTAACCCTGGGGCTTCTGCACGATCTGCACCAGCCTGTCTGCCCCCGCCACATTGAGTGGGCGCAGAAGCAGTGCATTGAGCACACCGAAAACCACTAGATTTGCGCCGACACCCACGGCTAGCGTGAAGATAGCGGTCAGTGCAAAGCCCGGTGAGCGGCGTAACTGGCGCAGTCCATAGCGAATGTCGAAAGCAAGGTTCTCCAGAACCAGGCTGGCGTCCGCGGCGGTGACCCGCTCGTTGATCGAAGTAGGGTTGCCGAAGCGGCGGAGCGCATCGCGGCGGGCCTCCCCAGGAGACATGCCGGCGGCAATGTTGTCCTCGATCCGCATTTCGATGTGCGACCGAAGTTCGGCATCGATTTCCCGCCCGAGTTTGGGACGGGAGAAAAGATTTGAGATGCGACGCAAGACCGGCATGCAGTCACCTCACGCGTAGCGAAGCATGGCTCGTATGCCCTTGACCAACTGCTCGAAATTCTTTTCCGCTTCCTCCAACTGCTTTCGGCCGGCGGCGGTCAGCTTGTAATACTTCGCCTTTCGCCCCGTCTCCGTCAGAGCCCACTCTGAACGGATCCATCCACTCTGCTCCATACGGTGCAAAGCCGGATACAGCGAACCCTCTTCCACATTCAGCAACGCATCGGAGGCTCTTTGGATATGCAGCACAATGCCATAACCGTGCAGCGAGCCGGTCTGCGAAAGCGTCTTCAGGACCAAAAGATCCAAACTTCCCTGAAGGTCATTCCGTGCCATGCGATTGACCCCTGTACATCTTGGTATTCCGGAAGCGTAGCCCTAGAAGTAGAGGGGTGTCAAGCGGACGCGGGTTGCGATGACTTTGGCTGAGGGTTGCTTGCCCCATTACCGGCTGAGCTGGCTGCTGCTCCTGACAGTAATCTGAGGCACGCCGTGGTAATAGTTAATCACTCCCGTGGCACACACATGAGCTCCTTTGCGCGGGGGTTCCCCTACGTTCTGCCGATCCTCGTCCCACACCAGGAGCGCAAATTTCTGTTCAGGAAAGGCTGAATCCAGATCGATGAAGGTGGGCTTGCCCTGGCTCGACATCGCGGTATGTTCGTTTCCCACGGCCCCGCAGACCTTGGCGTTTTCGCCATCGTGTGCCCTGGCTTGAGCAGTGGTGAGGGTTTGAGAATATCCGATGGCAGGCCCGATCATCAGTAGCACTGAGAACGCTTTCGACCTCGTAGCATCTCCGAACAAATTTTAGCTGGATGTGCATACATTAACGCCCACCATGGTCTAATTTCAACCCTTTCCCCACGGGCCCGCGGATCGATCTTCTCAAGTCCTTCGGATCCCGAAGCTACTCCGCTGCGGAAGGATCGGCTGTGTCGAAGGTAATCGTCCATGGCACCGGCGGGCCTGTCGCATGCGGTCCCGCGGGTAAAAACATCACCTTCTTCAGTACCAGGTGCCTATCCGAGCAGATCGAATAGGCCACGGGGGACGGTTTGGGCGCGTCCGCAGGAGCCCTGTATATCACCTGAAGCACCCGGCACGCGGTTGGCGCTCCGTTCAAGGAAAGCGTTTCCGATCCGGTCTCCGTGACCGAATCGACATTCTTCGCAATCCTGTTCCAAAATCCCGCCACCGCGAGTGGAATCGTCAGGGATGTTGGCTTCTCATCCGCGCCGCCAAGCTCATTCACAAACTGCAGATGGCCAACGGCGACGCCGCCGGAATGGGCAGGTGCCCGCGTTTCGCCCGGGGCAGAAGGAGCGGCCGCAATCCTCACATGGAAGTGGATCTGCCAGGAGGACCCTATGGGCTGAACCGAGCCCTCGCCGTTGATCTGGTATCCCTCTGGACTCGTATAAGAGTCTTGCGCCATCTGGAGAAGCTGCTGTGGCGTTTGTGCCCAGGCGCAGGAGGCTGTAGTCAGAAGCAGCAACAGAATATAACGCATTCGATGCTCCCCTACTTCGTTCGGAACTGGCGATTCTTTCTAGCAAAATCAAGGCCTGTTGTCACAGACGCCGGCGAAAGGGCCGCTGCCGGAAAACGTTCCTCACGCACGTGCTATATAAGCCTATGCTGATACTGCATCGCTTGAGAAGGGGTGTCTCTGACTAATATGGCGAAGGATAAATCCAACGGTCCAAGCAGGCGCGCATTTTTGAAAACATCCGGGCTGGCTGCGGTCAGCACCGTATTCATGGAAGATGGCTCTGTTCGGGCCGAGTATGGATCCCCTGAACCAAATAGCGCGAATGTCCATCCGCAGAGTGACCCTGTCGACTGGGTCAACCTCCTGCAAGGCACAGCATCGACGCCCGAGTTCTCACGCGGCAACACACTGCCCATCGCAGCGCTCCCCTTCGGCATGGCCCACTGGACTCTGCAGTCGCACGACGACACACCCTGGATGTTTCAGCCTGGCGTTCGCCGCATCCAGGGTTTTCGCTGTACGCATCAACTGAGCCCATGGCTTAGCGACTATGGGCAAGCGACCTTTCTTCCCTTTCGTGGAGAGATCCATCCCGAGGCGGCCGCGCGCGCCTCCTCTTACGCTGTCGAGCAGGCGCATCTCAGGCCTCATTCGCTGCAGCTGTTCCTCCTGCGTTACCGCGCCCAGATCGAGCTGGTTCCCACCGAAAGAAGCTCCGTGCTGACAGCAACGTTTGAGAAAGACGACGACGAAGACAATGAGACGACCGGACTTCTCTTCGACATCCCCGGGCGCCACGGCGCCATCGAACCCGATCCCGCGACCCAATCCATCCGTTTCACTTCCACCGCAAACTCCGGCGGTGTGCCTGAAAATTTCGCCACCTACTACCTGCTGCAGCTCAAAAGTCCCTGGGATAGTTTTGAAGTGAAGGAGGCCGGTGCGCACCGGGTCGGTATCCTCCGCTTTCGCCAGGGCCTGTATTTAGAAGCGCACATCGCGACCTCCTTCATCTCCTTCGAGCAGGCGGCACTGAATCTCCGCACCGAGATTGGGCAGCGCTCTGTGGATGACCTGCGCAACTCGGCTGCAGCCAGGTGGAACGATCATCTGAACCGGATCGAGATCGAAGGAGCCACCGAGGAGCAGCGCCGCACCTTCTATTCGTGCATGTACCGCGTGCTGCTCTTTCCCCGAACCTGGCACGAGCCCGATGCAGACGGCAAGATGCATCACTTCAGCGCCTTCAATGGCAAGGTCATGCCGGGTGTGATGTATGCCGACCACGGGTATTGGGACGTCTACCGCGCCTGGTATCCACTGATGACTATTCTCTTTCCGGAACGGCTGGGTGAGATTCTGCAGGCCTGGGTGAATGCGTATAAGGAGGGCGGATGGCTGCCACAGTTTCCGTGTCCAGGTTACCGGGCGTGCATGACTGGCAGCCTGATCGACTCCGTCTTTGGCGATGCGGCAGTGAAGCAAATTACCGGCTTCGATCTGCAAGGCGCCTACGAGGGATTGAAGAAGCACGCCACCACGCCCGGCGACCCGGCCAAAGGCTACGGGCGGGTTGGGCTGGAGCAGTATCTCAAGCTGCAATATGTTCCCGCGGATCAGGTTATCCAATCCGTCGCGGAAACCGTGGACGCGGCCTACGGCGATTTCTGTATCGCGCAGGTAGCCCAGGCCCTGGGCAAACAAGACGATCACGCTATGTTTATGAAGCGCTCTGAGAACTGGCGTCATGTCTACGACACCGGCGTAAAGTTCTTTCGCGGCAAGAATGAAGATGGCTCCTGGCTCACTCCATTCAACTCCTTCACCTGGGGCAGTCCTTATGTAGAAGGGTCAGCCTGGCAGCACCGTTGGGATGCACCCCAGAACCTTCGCGGCCTGATCGAGCTCATGGGAGGTGAAACAGAAGCGGCGAAGGCGCTGCAGGAGATGTTATCGACCCCGCCTATTTTCCACGTCGGTGTGTACGGAGTCGAGATACACGAGATGTCGGAGATGGCAGCGGTGCCGTTCGGCCAATATGCGCACTCCAATCAACCCGTACACCATCTTCTTTACATCTTTGCTCACGCCGGGCGCCCGGACCTCACCCAGCTATCGGCACGCAAGGTAATGCAGAGCCTCTACACGCCGGATACCTTTCCCGGGGACGAAGACACGGGGTCGATGTCCGCATGGTTCGTCTTGAGCGCGCTGGGATTTTATCCCGCGTGCCCCGGAAAGCCGGAGTACACCCTCGGCAGTCCCCTATTCGCCCGTTCCGTCGTACACGTGCCCGGTGGAGTTACATTTACCATCGAAGCCCAGGAGAATGCCCCCGATGCGGTGTATGTCCGTCGCGCGTCTCTTGATGGAAAGGCCGTCGCCGGCAACCTTATCGACCACGCTGCGATCATAAAAGGCGGTGTGCTTCATTTCGAAATGGCGTCAAGCGCCAGTCTCGCCGAAGTGCTGGAGGCTCCGTCAAGCGCGATCCGCCATCCGGACCCAGGCCTTTGAACGGCACCATACGATCGTAGAAGGAGATTGCCTTTGCCCGACACTCGTAGAGAGACCCTTGTGTCCGCCAGTACGCCGGCCGCTGTCGGCGTTTCCCCGCCCGCCTCCGCACCTGATTCGGAGCCCCTCTGCCTAACCGACTTCGAGCCTCTGGCGAAGGCGAAGATGTCAGCGATGGGTTGGGAATACGTCACCGCGGGCGCCGCCGATGAGCTCACATTGCGATGGAATAAGGAAGCTTACCAGCGGATTCGCCTCAAACCCCACGTTCTCGTAGGTGTCTCCAGCTTGGATACGCGTGTAGTCCTGTTCGGGCAGGAGCATAGCTTCCCCATCCTTCTGGCGCCCACGTCTTCTCAGAAGCTGACGCATCCTGAGGGAGAGCTAGCCACGGCCAGAGGCGCGAGCGCCGCCGGCGCCGCCATGGTGGTCAGTTCCTTTGCCAATACGAGCCTGGAAGATGTGGCGGCGGTGGCCACGAGCCCGCTATGGTTTCAGCTCTACGCGCAGCCGGACCTCGACTTCACTCGCGACCTGGTGCAACGCGCCGAGGCAGCCGGGTACCGCGCACTTTGTCTCACGGTGGACACACCGATAAGCGGCGCGCGCGATCGCGAGACCCGGGCGAAGGTTACACTGCCACCGTTGCCAAACTTAGTTGGTTTCAAGGGCGTGCGCGATGGTGTTCGCATAGACTCCCTTCAGGTTTTTAGTAGCGTTCTTGATGCGGCCCTGAGCTGGAAAGACGTGGAGCAGCTCCTCTCTTGCGCCAAAATTCCCTTGCTGCTGAAGGGTGTGCTCAACCCTGACGATGCAGACAGGGCGGTCAAGACGGGAGTCGCCGGCATCATGGTCTCCAACCACGGAGGACGAAATCTGGACACAGCGCCTGCAACCATCGATGCGCTCCCACGGGTGGCAGACAAAGTCGCCGGACGCGTGCCGGTCTTAGTGGATGGTGGTATCCGGCGCGGAACCGATGTGCTCAAGGCACTGGCGTTGGGCGCGAACGCGGTACTCATCGGACGGCCCTATCTCTACGGATTGGGCGCGATGGGCGAGGCCGGTGTCACAAAAGTTTTGAATATCCTGCAGCGCGAGTTCGAGATGGCGATGGTCCTGACGGGCAGGACCACCATCGGCAGTATTGACCGATCGGTGCTCTGGCCTTGGTAGCCTGCTCACGTCGGCTTGCGTCCCCAATTCTCAATGAATGTCATCACGCTGGTCCAATAATGTGGATCCTGATAGCAGGAGTGGAACTCCTCCAGCATCTTCCCGGTAATGTAACCCGACTTCAGAAGTGCAGGCCTCAACTCCCGCATGGTCGCGGTCCAGTATGCCGCCCAGCGTGACCCGCCGTTGAACTGTGCGGTGTGTCCTTCCCCAGCAACATCCTCCAGTCCGAGCGAATCGAGCCATGCCGGAATCTTGCGGCCGATGAAGTAATCGATATCCACTTCCACCGACCACTTGAGCCATCCTTGCCAGAATGCGTGCATCAAATCGGGCTCGGTAACCGTACAGGGCAGCATGTCCGGCTCAATGGAAAGAAGCACGCCTCCGGGCTTCAGCGCGGCGACCATCCGCTCCAAGGCCTTGCGCGCAGGCGTCAGATGGTGAAGCAGAGCACGAGCGACAACCAGGTCGTAGGCACCCTCTTCGATCTCATCCTTAAGGATATCGATGCGCCGGACTTCAAGACACGGCGCTTGCAGCTCCACGATATAAGCCAGGTCGATGTCGCTCGCGACCACCAGCCCAGTGGGCGCCACGCGCTCCGCTAGAGACTGCGCGATCGACCCGTTGCCACAACCGAGTTCCAGGCAGCGCCAGCCGGGACGCACGCCCAGCCCCGCAAAGCGAGCGTGCTCCATTGGATCCAGTAACGCGGACATAAGTGCCAGGCGTTGCTGCTCACCCACTAATTCATGCGCCAGAGTATATTCGCCCATTGACCTCACCACTCACGAACATTGCTGGAAACCCGCGCCCGGATTATACGGGCATTTACCGAAACTGATCTCGTTTTGTCTGGGTATTTCCGCGGCATCCATTAATCCGGAGGCTACCCCATTGAGGCCATCTGTTCCCTGATGGGTTACAACCCACTCCAGCGCGAGAGGTAGACGGATGACCAAAAGGCACACGCAGGAGACCCTTTTGGTGATTGCAGCGACCTAAGGCTTGGCAGAACATGAGCCTCAAGGCCCAACTGGGAGGGCACGGCGATGAACGATCAGGCATGGTTAGACGGTCAAAAAAGCGGGCGGATTGACAGATTTCGGGGGACCAAGAATGAACAAGCTTGGATCGTCCTACTGAATGATGGATATTCCCGCCGATACTCCCTGGGATACCGCCAGGGTTGGACACGCCCGAATGAGGGGCCGCTGTGAGAACCGCCTCTTAGACGAAAGTGGAATTGAAAGCAATCCTGCAGACGATACCCGTCTAACCTTCCTCTAGCCAAAAACAACATTCCATGGGATGCGCTCCATACTTGCCTGGCGCGGGTCCCGTTGTGCGGTTCGGCGGTCGTCATCGCAGGATTTGAGTGCTGATCTCCTCTTAAGAGAATCTTCCTATACCATCACGGTAAAGGAGCCTATCGAGTGGTGATCTCACTGTTGCTAGCCGTGCTGGGGGCCGCTTCCAGTCCCGCTAAGAGTGCTGAAGCGGCGACCGAGGCGGCGATCGCGCGGGTGCATGCGGTCGACCCTCAAATCCACGCCGTCATCGCCCTCGATCCCACCGCGCTCGATCAAGCCCGTGCCATCGACCGGGCACGCAAGGCGCGTGGACTGCTCTACGGCTACGCGATTTTGCTCAAGGACAACGTCGAAGCGGAGGGGCCGCTCCCTACCACCGCAGGCAGCATGGCGCTGCTTGACAACGTGACCCATCGTGACGCTCCGCTGGTGGCGCGGCTGCGCGCAGCCGACGCTGTCATCCTGGGCAAGACGAACTTGTCCGAATGGGCGAACATTCGCTCCAACGCTTCCATCTCGGGCTGGAGCGCGGTGGGTGGTCAAACCCGCAATCCTCATGCGCTTGATCGCGATCCGTGCGGCTCTTCCTCGGGCAGCGCCGCCGCGGTAGCTGCGGGCGAGGTGGAAGCTGCGATCGGCACCGAGACCGACGGGTCCATCACCTGCCCGGCGGCGGTGAACGGCGTGGTGGGGCTGAAACCCACCGTCGGGCTGGTCAGCCGCACGCGGATTGTCCCCATCAGCCACAGTCAAGACACTGCTGGGCCGATCGCGGCCGATGTTGCCACCGCGGCGCGGGTGCTCCAAGCAATCGCGGGCACAGACCCCGCCGACCCAGCAACCAAGGACGCCGGCGAGCACACTACTGACTATCTGGCGGCATTGAAGCCCGATGCGCTCAAGGGCGCCCGGATCGGCGTGCTCCGCTTCGCAACCGGCTGGTCGGCGCCGACCGACAAGCTGTTCGAGCAGGCGCTGGCCGTGCTGAAGGCGCAGGGAGCGACGCTGGTCGACATCACCGAGTTCAAAGACCGGGACAAGATGGGCGAGGCGGAGACGCTTGTGCTCAATACCGAGCTCAAGGTAGATCTCAATGCCTATCTCGCAACCACCCCGGCAGCGGTGAAGACGCGCACGCTGGCCGACGTCATCGCGTTCAACGCGGCGCATGCCGATCGCGAACTCGCGCTCTTCGGGCAGGAAACGTTCGTCAAGGCCGAGGCGACCAAAGGACTCGACGATCCTGCCTACCAGGCGGCACGCGCGACATCGCTACGAATCGCCGGCCACGACGGGATCGACGCCATGCTGGCCGCCAACCGCCTCGATGCACTCGTATCGCCGACCATGCCGCCCGCCTGGAAGATCGACGCAGCGAATGGCGATCAGAGCGCGGGAGCAGGCGCGGGCAGTCTGGCGGCGGTTGCAGGCTATCCGCACCTCACTGTGCCCATGGGTGCGGTCATGGGGCTCCCGGTCGGCCTTTCGATCATCGGTCCGGCCTGGAGCGAAGCGCGGCTGCTGGGCTACGGCTACGCCTACGAGCAAGCGGCCAAGGCAAAGGTGACACCGCGCTTTCTGCCATCGATCGAGGCCGAAGCGCCGATTGCGCCGCTGCTCGAACCGCTGCGCCGCTGAGGGGGGTGAAGGGTAAATGAGGCCAGACACAACACTGCTGAGGTTACGTTTCGTCGTACCTTTAAATCAACTTATTCTCTAGGTGAAAACATAGCCATGATCACCTGTTCGATGACTTTGTAACTCACTGGTTTGGAAATAAAATCATCCATGCCGGCCGCTAAACAGCGGTCCCGATCCTCGCTCATCGCAGATGCGGTCATGGCAACAATGGGTACGTGAGTGCCTATAGCCTCTTCTTCCCGGATCTGTCTGGCAGCCTGCAGGCCGTTCATCTCAGGCATCTGAACATCCATGAGAATCAGATCGAACTCACCTTGTCTCCACTTCTCCAGAGCTTCCAGGCCATTCGTTGCCAGCGTGACCCGATGTCCCATCTTGCCCAGCATATTCATGGCGACTCTTTGATTCACCAGGTTGTCATCGGCTAGCAGGATCTTCAGCGACTGTGGCCCCGCGGAAATCCCGACGGCCGGTTCAGTATAGGTACTTGGCGGCGTATGCACCCCGATGGCGACGCGAATGGATCCAAGCAGGTCGGAAGGGCTTATAGGTTTGATCAAATAATTCTCCACTCCCATCTGCCGGCAACGTGCTGCGCTCGTGACCTGATCGCACGAGGTCAACATCATGACCACAGCCCCCTGCAGCATCGGATTTTGGCGAATGCGGTCGAGCACTTCCAGTCCATCGATTCCAGGCATCTGTTCGTCGAGCAGAACCAGGCGGTATGGATTTCCCTCGGAAGCGGCCTTGGAGAGTTCTGCAAGCCCGGCTTCCCCGGAACCACACACTCGCGGTTCCATCTTCCATTGACGAGTTAGCTCGGAGAGAATCTTTCGATTCGTAGCGTTATCATCAATGATCAGCGTGGCCATCCCCTGCAAGTCTTCTTCACTCAGGATGGGCAGGGTTGGCTGCAATCCAGGCGACAGGCTAAAGTGAGCATTAAAAGTTACAGTTGTGCCCTCCCCGGGCATGCTCTTGAGGCCGATCGCGCCACCCATCAAAGTCACAATGCTCTTGGACACGGCCAGTCCCAGTCCGGTACCACCATATAGCCGCTTGCCTGAAGTGTGCGCTTGCTGAAACTCGTGGAAGAGCCCTTCCTGCTCGTCGAGGGCGATTCCGACCCCGGTGTCGCGGATGGAGAACTGCAGACAAGCGCGGCCGTTCGTAACCGATTCCACTGATACGTCGACGTCGACTTCTCCGTGCTCCGTAAATTTAATCGCATTCCCAACCAGATTGGTCAGGACCTGGCCAAGACGGATCGGGTCACCAGTCAGGTCAGCGGGCACATCCGGCGCGATATGCACGGTGAGTTCCAGCCCCTTTTGGTGCGCCGGCAATGCAAGGCTCCTCATCACATCCTTGACCACGCTGGGTAAATGGAAGGCAATCGAATCCAGAACGGTTTTACCTGCTTCCAGCTTCGAGTAATCGAGGATTTCATTAATAATGCTCAACAGGCGATCTGCTGAGGACTTCACCGTCAGCAGAAAATCGCGCTGCTCTTCACTCAAAGTTGTGCTGAGTGCAAGCTCCGTCATACCCAGGATGCCATTCATCGGCGTGCGTATTTCATGGCTCATGTTGGCCAGGAATTGGCTCTTGGCACGGCTCGCCTGCTCGGCCGCGATCATCGCCTTGGTCAACTCCCCTTGTGATCTGGCATACCTCACTTGCAGTATCGCTGCTCGTACTCCATAGATTGCCACCGCCGCCGAAATGCAGACAAATCCCAGCCATGGGTGCTCCGGCGCAATCTTGACTCCCATCAGTGTGATAGCCAGCGTGAATAATAGCGGGCTGAGGTTATCAATCAGCAATCCCGCGGTCCGCTGGCCGCTGCTCCGTTCCATCTTGTCTTTAGGGATCTCGTGTTGCAAGGCAAACGAGCCTAAGAGAGCCATGTAAGGTAGCCCCCATCCGGCGTCTTGCACTCCGTTACGCCAGCCGTGGCTCAGTCCGACGTAGCCTACGATAAGGCCCACGGTCCCATTGACCCACAGATAGGAGGAGAGGGTCTGATAAAACCGTCTTCTCGCCGGGCTCGGGTTGGAAAAGAAGCGCAAGCTCACAGCCGCGATCAGGATCAAATTCTCTGCATTGTTCAAATACATGAGATTGTTCGAGGAGATCCCCTGTGGGCGGCCATGAGAGGGCAATACGGAGAAGAGCTGCAAGTATGCGAGCATCGCCGCGATGAGTGCTTGAGCCCCATCCAGCCACATGAAGATCTTCAGCCCGGCATCCGTATCTCTGGAGCAGATAGCCAGCATGACAGGAATGGCGTACGCAAAAAAGAAGAAGTCAGAGTTGAGGGCCTGGGTCTGAGTGTGTACGTGCGAGCCGAAGTCGTAGTAAGTTAAGCCAATCTCACCAACCGCTGCGATCAGCAAACCGCACCCGAACAAGAGCCACAATGGCCTGGCCTCTGGAGATTCGCTGTAGGCGCCAAGCAAGCACGCCGCGACCCCCAGAATCGGATACGTAACAAGGAACAGGTTAGATACGAACAACGCACTTGGATCAAAGACGAGTAGAGTCACGTGAGCGGCCACCAGGATCGTGCCCATCACGAAGAGACTGCGAGCGGCGCCCGGCCCCGCCCTCATCACTGCATACCCAGCAAAAATCCGTCCATCAAGAGCCCTCGGCAGCTTTTTGCGCATCGCAGAGGTGAAGCAAAACGAGACATTCTGCTTCAGCTGGTGCTTCCCGCAACCTGGATCGATCCTTGGCCCCGTGAAGTTAGGTCTTCGTTCGTTCTGGCCTCGGAGCTTCCAGTATGTGCCAAGGAGCTGGACTTGAAAAGTAACGCGCCGGTTACTTTATGCTCTTTGCCGCAATAAGTAATCAGGACCCATATTGGGGGCTGAATTCTGATAGGCTCAAAACCGCCATGGTTCACTGCCGTACTCTCTTACTGTTCCTGGCCGGATTGCCTTGGGCCTGCCCCGTTGCTGCCCAGACTGCCCAAAACCCGCTGCCGAATTCGGAGCTGAAGAAGCCGGAGGGAAAACAGGTTCAGTTCCGTTTCCAAACGCTGCCCACGAGTGTCCAGATCTACACCTGCCGGCAAGCCGCTCAGGGCTTCGCTTGGGCGTCCGATCCGGACGCGATCATGACCAACCACGAGAAGGCCTTGCTGGTCCATCATTACAAGGGCCCGGTGTGGGAAGCCACCGATGGCAGCCTGGTGCGCGGCGACGGACCGCAGGCAAAGCACTACCTGCCGAAGAATCCTGATGCGATTCATGGTTGGAATTGCCGGCCAAAACCACGGCGGGACAATTTGCAACGGTGTCGTTGATTCGCCGCATCGATACATCCGGTGGCCTGCTTCCCGCCGGCAAGCGGTGCGATGCCCAACATGCGGGCGATCAGGAACGGGTCGCCTACAGCGCGACCTATCTGTTCTACGCAACCAAGTAGGAATTCGTGAACCGACGGGGCGCGGGTAGCGCCATGCCCTGAAGAACTCAGCAGCCGAACGAAATGCTACGATTGCCCTGTGTTTAACTTCGGAAAACCAAAAACCGGCGGACAGTGGATGGCACACGTTGTCCTCGGCATAGTCGCCCTATTTCTTGTGTGGTGGCTGCTGCGGCTCTACGTTTTGTGATGGAGGGCCATAGCAGGCATCCGCCGCCTCTCATGCCACAACCATCTGCTCGTACTCCTGGCCGGAAGCGGAAGGCAGGAGCACCCATAGCGTATAGATGCCCAATACAGTTCCCGTAAATGGGTGAATAAGGGCGAGAAATGCAGTTACGATGGCGAGTATTCGCGCCCAGTGTGCGCGACGCAGCAGGCTGATTCCGGTTACCAGGCAAAGAATAGCTCGGCCGACCAGAACGGCAGTGATGATCGGCACCAGCCAGTTCGCGTGGAAGAAGGGGAATCCGTAGATTCCATCGAAGCCATGGCCTATGTGGGACCAATTGGCGAAGACTCCCGCAAGAACTCCTACCGCAATCGCCCAGTGCAATAGAATCCAGAGGCTGTATGCGATCCAGAGAATTGCCACGGTCTGCACATGCCGGTGCACGCGATTACGCGGATACGACACAGGAGCATACGAAGCGATCGGAGCACTCTGCCGGCCACACTTCTGGCAGATCGTTTGAGAAACATCCATAGGCTGACCACAAGCGCTGCAATACATGGCTCGTACCTCCCTGCGAGTTATATTACGAAAAATTCCAGTGAAACGGCTTGCATGCGAATTTCCTTGCGAAGGAGCGGACGGTCTACAGCTTCTCCTTGCGGCGCAGTGATCCAAAAGACGAGTTTTCTTAGCGAGCTACGCGAGAAGCTGGTTAGAATCGAGTGCATGATACGCCAGTCGATCGCCCTGCTTAGCTTGTTCGCCTTGACTGCAAATGCAGCGGATGCGGTTGATCCGTTGCACGGGTATACCTCCGCCAGCTCTGCGAAAGAAGTTCAATGGGAGCAGAAGTTCAGGCAGATCCCGGATACGGCCAACTTGAGAGAGTACATGCGCCGGCTCTCCGCACGTCCTCATCATGTAGGCTCTCCTTACGACAAGGCCAATGCGGAATGGATCCTTGCACAACTGAAGTCTTATGGCCTGGACGCGCAGATCGAGACGTTTGATGCCTTGTTTCCCACTCCTCAAGAGCGGTCACTGCAACTGCTGGGTCCCAGCCCATTTACCGCGAAGCTCGAAGAGCCCACGCTGGCTGTTGATCCGACCTCGGGCCAGAAGAGCGAGCAGTTGCCAACCTATAACGCATACTCCAAAGACGGTGATGTCACAGCGCCGTTGATCTATGTAAACTATGGCGCTCCCGACGACTACGAACAACTGGAGCGTTTGGGCATCTCGGTGAAGGGCGCCATCGTGATCGCACGCTACGGCGAAACATGGCGCGGGATCAAGCCCAAAGTCGCCGCCGAACACGGCGCCATCGGCTGCCTCATCTACTCCGATCCGCAGCAGGACGGCTACTTCCAAGGCGATCCCTACCCCGAAGGAGCCATGCGGCCGCCAGAAGGCGCACAGCGAGGCAGCGTAATGGATATGCCTGTCTACCCTGGCGATCCGCAAACCCCCGGTGTCGGCGCAGTGCCCGGAGCGAAAAAGATCCCGCTCAGCGAAGTACAAACCATCACCAAGATTCCGGTGATGCCCATCTCTTACGCGGATGCTGTGCCCTTCCTCAAGTCACTGAATGGGCCCCTGGTCCCGGAGTCGTGGCGCGGCGGCCTGCCGATGACTTACCACGTTGGTCCCAGCACCGCGAAGGCACACCTGGTGCTGAAGTTTAACTGGGACCGCAAGCCACTCTATGATGTGATAGCACGCATTCCCGGCTCCAAATATCCGGAGCAATGGGTTTTGCGGGGTAACCACCACGATGCATGGGTCAACGGTGCGGGAGATCCCGTCTCCGGAACCAGCCCGGAGCTCGAAGAGGCGCGTTCTCTCGGAGAGCTGCTGAGACAAGGATGGAAGCCCGAGCGCACGATCATCTATTGCTTCTGGGATGGAGAAGAACCAGCTCTACTTGGCTCGACCGAGTGGGCGGAGACCCATGCGGCTGAGCTTCAGCAACACGCGGTTGCCTACTTCAACTCGGACGGGAACGGGCGAGGCTACTTCCACGCTCAAGGCTCGCATTCGCTTGAGAACTTCGTGAACGGCGTTACCAAGGACATTGTCGACCCTGAAACGAAAATGTCAGTATGGAAGCGTGAGCGGCTGGTTGCGATCTCTCGCGCAAATGCTGAGGCGCGGACGGAACTGAGGTCTCGTACCGATCTTCACATTGGTGCTCTGGGCTCCGGGTCCGACTATACCGTCTTTATCGATCACCTGGGGATCGCGAGCGTCAATCTCGGCTACGGTGGCGAGGACGAATCAGACGGCCAGTATCACTCAATCTACGATGATTTTTACTGGTACACCCATTTTGAGGACACCGACTTCGTCTATGGCCGGGCACTCGCCCAAACCGCCGGCACCATGGTGATGCGGATGGCCGATGCCGATGTGATTCCGTACCAGTTTACGAACTTGGCGGAAACTGTTCACGGATATGTCGCGGACCTTAAGAAACTGGCTTCGACCGCACGTGACAAAGCCAAAGAGCAGAATACCGAAATTAGCGAAGGCGTCTACAAGGCGCTCTATGATCCAAAGAAGCAGTTCGTTCCGCCCACGACGCAGCCGCTCCCGCCCTATTTCAACTTCGCGCCACTCGACCAAGCCTCCGACGATCTAACGCGGGCGGCGGACGAGTACGAGAAAGCGGTTACCGCTGCTGGAGACAATTTGCCGCCAGCAGTCAATGAGCAACTGATCCAGACAGAGCGCATGCTGATCGATCCGGCCGGGCTACCCAATCGACCCTGGTTCGAAAATCTTATCTATGCCCCCGGCTTTTACACCGGATACGGCGTAAAGACGATGCCGGGAGTTCGCGAAGCTATTGAGCAGAAGCAGTGGTCCTCTGTCGACCCGCAAATTGAGCGGGTGGCAAGCGCCCTCGAGCGAGAGGCCTCGCTGCTCCAGAAAGTAACCAAGTCCATCCAACCTTAGACCAGCCGGCTAGACGAACCCAAAAGCATTGGCGCGCGATCCGTATCGCGCGCCAGTGAAAGAAGAACAGACCCATGCGCCAACACGATGATGCGCCCCGGCCCGCGCACCTCAAATGGCTCCTCGATTCTGACCCGGCCATCCGTTGGCAGGTCATGAGGGACCTCGCCGATGAAGCCCCCCAACGCGATTGCAGCCGAGCGGTCTCGCGTCGCAACCGAAGGCTGGGGAGCCCAGCTTCTCGCCCTCCAATCTCCTACTGGCCGCTGGGCTGGGCCGAAACTGTTGGGCTTCCGCGCGGACCTCCCCGAGGAAGAGCGAAGCTTGCTTCTTACCTTCTATACTCTCGTCGTCTTGATGGACCTCGGCCTCGACCCCGCCAGCAAGGAGGCCCGCACAATGATCGACCGGGTCGACCAGGAGCTCGTGTTCAAGCGGCTTAACAACCGGCCTTTCCTTCACGGCGAAACGGAGCCCTGCATCAACGGTAGGATCCTCGCCATCGGCTCGTATTTCAAAGAACCTAATGAGGCCCTGGCCAATCAACTTCTGGATGAGCAGCTCGAAGATGGCGGCTGGAACTGCGAAGCACCCAAAAGCCGGCGCTCTTCGTTCCATACCACCATCTGCGTGCTCGAAGGGCTGCTTGAATACGAAAGAGCAAAGCGCACATCGACGGCTGTCATTAAGGCTCGCAAGAGGGCCGAAGACTATCTGCTCGAGCGGCGCATGTTCCGCTCACTTCGAACCGGCGAAGTGATCAACAAACGCTGGCTCCGCTTCTCGTTCCCGACGTTTTGGCACTACGACGTCTTGCGTGGACTCGATTATCTGCGGAATGCGGGGATCAAACCCGACGGCCGCGTCCGTGACGCCATCGAAATCGTGCTTGAGCGCCGCCACCAGAACGGGCGCTGGCCGCTCAACCTTCTTCATCCCGAAAGTATTCCATTGGAGATGGAAACCGGTGTCGGCAGGGCAAGCCGCTGGAACACACTGCGCGCGCTCCGAGTTCTACGTTGGTACAACAATTCTACGCTTTAGTGCGACTTGGGCCTGTCGGCCGTGGCCCTCAAGCAGCCAGGGGTCTTCGGCCATGTCGTGGGACTCGCAGCAAGCCTGGAGGCTGGCCGGCGGATTGCTTCCTTTTGAGAAATCCGTTATCGTGACGGCACTTCAGTCCAGGATGGAACGATGCCCGTCGGTCATTCGCTCCCCGGAAGCCCGGCGCCAGGCCGGCTTCTGTCACTCGATGTTTTCCGCGGTATCATCATCGCGGCCATGATTCTGGTCACAGACCCCGGCACGTACACGTACACATGGCGTCAGCTCCGCCATGCAGAATGGAATGGCGCCACCGCAACTGACATGATCTTCCCCGCCTTCCTCTTCATGGTGGGTCTGGCTATACCGTTTTCGATCGGTTCGCAGAGACAGTTGGAGAAAACCCGCAGCAAGAGCGCGCTTCGGATTACACGTCGAAGCCTTACGCTCTTTCTTCTCGGTTTGGGTGTGAACGGATTTCCGGACTATATATGGAAAACGCTTCGACTTCCAGGAATCCTGCAGCGCATCGCAGTCTGCTACGCGCTTTGCGGTTTTCTCTACCTTTCCGTCAGAGAACGCAGCCAGCGCGGTCGCACTGTCGTCTTTGCCGGTATCAGCATAGTTCTCCTTGCGGGCTACTGGGCGATGCTCAAGCTCATTCCAATTCCAGGCATCGGAGCAGGACATCTTGATCCATACGGAGCACTTCCGGCGGTCGTTGACCGCGCAGTCTTCGGCGTCAACCATCTCTGGCAGTGGGGTATCCGCACTAACGGCCAGATCACCTTCGACCCTGAAGGCCTCCTTTCCACATTACCGGCTCTTGTACCGACCCTTGTTGGGATGATCGTCGGAGGTTGGGTCGGGCCTCTCCGAAGCGTATCCCCAGCCAGCAATCGGACCCTCTGGTCTAAGCTTCTCCTCTTGGGCGCCGGCCTGACTGTCACTGGCCTGGCACTAAGTCTCTGGCTGCCGCTCAACAAGCAAATCTTTACCAGTACATTCGCTCTCTTGAGCACAGGGGTCAGCGTTCTTACCTTCAGTCTTCTCTATGCATTGGTCGACGGCTACGGCCTGCGACGAGGGATCACGCCAGCTCTTATCCTAGGCACGAACGCGATCCTTGCCTTTGTCGTCTCAAGCATCATCACCACCATGTTCGACCGCATTCACGTATCTGGTATCAATCTGCATGCATACCTATACCAGCATCTGTTTGCGCCCTGGCTGCCGCCAACTCTAGGCTCACACACCTATGCCCTGGCCATCGTGGTGCTCAACACGGCGCTCCTTTACCCGCTTTATCGACGCCGGATTTTTCTAAGGCTCTGAGATTCAAGTCTTCCTCCTATTGACATTCTATATGAAGTAGTTTCTTATTCCCATAGATGCTTGATAGGAAGGCGCAATGAGACCGGTCGCCCTCGCTATGACAAATGCCTCGCAGGCGACCTAGGAGCGAACCATGGGACTGGGGCAGAAGTTCGCAAGAATTATTCGCAACTTGCTCCGCAAGCCGCAGGTCGAGAGGCAATTAGACCAAGAGCTTCGCGCTTATGTCGAGATGGCAACCGATCAGAGGATTGCGTCTGGCGAGTCTCCGGCCGAGGCGCGCCGCGCCGCGCTGGCGGAGTTTGGCGGCGTCGAACAGGTGAAGCAGGCGGTGCGCGACCATCGCTCCGGAGCCAGCCTCGAACTGCTCTGGCAGGATGCGCGCTACAGCCTGCGCCAATTACGCCGCAATCGCGGATTCACTCTAACGGCGGTGATTACTCTCGGCCTGGGAATCGGCGCCACCACGGCGATCTTCTCTGCCGTCTATTCCCTGCTTTTGCGACCGCTTCCTTATTACGACCCGGCACAACTTATGTGGGTCTCAAACCTGTGGCCGAAAATGCAGATGAGTTCGGTGACGGCCCCCGATTTCAATGCCGCGCGCCACGAGACGAGGTCCTTCGAGCAGCTTGCTGCCTATAGCAACGGCGAAAGCGATCTGACCGGCTCCGGCGACCCGGTCCGGGTCATCCGCGTGAATATGACATCTAACTTTCTACCCCTGCTGGGCGTTCAGCCACAGATAGGGCGATTTTTCACTGCAGCAGAAGACGGGAGCGGCGGCTCCGATGTCGTGCTTTTGAGCGACCGGCTGTGGCGCAACCAATTCCATGCGGCTGCGCGCATTTTAGGCGCGACCATTCGCTTGGACGGTACCGAGAAAACGATCATCGGTGTGCTCCCACCGCACTTTACCTTTCCTGACGCGGAATCGGAGCCCGAGGTATACGAGCCCCTTGGACTCAACCCGGCCGCGAGCCCAGCTGATCAGCGGGTGATGGACGTGAATGTGATTGGCCGTCTCCGCTCCGGGGTGAGCGTGCAACAGGCTCAGGCGGAGATGCAAACGTTTTTCCTGGCGCGCACGAAGATCTATCCGGCCGGTTTCGCAAGTATCGCGCAAGGACAACAGGCCATTGTCGAACCCCTGCAGCGCCATCTCACAGGTGACGAACGCAAACCACTCCTCATCCTGCTGACCGCTGTCGGTGCCGTGCTGTTAATCGCATGTGCCAACGTCGCCAACCTGCAACTGGCGCGCGGCTTGTCAAGACTCCACGAGACCGCGCTGCGTGGCGCGCTTGGAGCTTCCCGGCCCCGGATTGTTCGTCAGTACCTGATAGAAAGCCTGATCCTTTCCCTGTTCGCGACAACCGTGGGCCTATTGATTGCGGTTGCCGTAGCTTCGCTCATACAACACACGCAGATAGGGAACGGACCGGCGACATCAGGTATCTCGCGCGCCGCTCAGTTGCTGCGCCTGCCTTTTGGCAAACTCAGTTCCGCCATCGAAGTCGACGGTGGGGTGCTTGGCTTTACGGCAGCCATTTCCGTATTGACGACCCTGCTCTTTAGCCTCGCACCGGCCATCAGTGGAACGACTATCGACTTGAGAAGCGCTCTGCAGACTGCGACTTTGCGCATCACCTCGGGACGGGATCAGCGGTTGCTCCGTCATGCCCTTTTGGTGGCGGAGGTCGGCCTCGCGGTTACCCTTCTGATCTGCGCGGGCCTGCTGATTCGCAGCTTTGCCAACGTTCTGCGCTACGACTCGGGTTTCGATTCTCAGCATACGCTGACCGGTGTTACCGTCCTGAGTTCCGGGCACTATGCGACGGACGAGAGTACGCTTAGCTTTATTGACCGGCTATTAGACCAACTGAAGACCCTCCCCGGCGTGACGGCAGCTGCTGTAGCAAGTACTCTTCCCACACAGTCCTACAACATGAGTAGCGCGATGATGTTTGAAGGCGTTCCCCCTCCGCCGATGGGCATGCGGCCGTTCGTGCCCGTAATCAGCGCTACTCCGGATTACTTTCGAGCCGTGGGCACTCCGCTGTTGCGAGGGCGCTCATTCACACCTTCCGACACCGCAACGTCGCCGCCAGTGACCATTGTCAACCGCGCGTTTGCCAACCATTTCTTTGCCGGCGATGCGATCGGCAAACGCTTCCACACCATGGCCCTCAGCTCAGATCGCGACCTGGTTACGATTATCGGCGTCGCCGCCGACGTCCGGCACAATGGCTTGGAGCGGGACGTACAGCCGGAAATGTTTCTCCCCATGGCGCAACTACCAAAACAAGCAATCCACATCGCCCTGCGCACATCAGTCGAACCTGCTTCACTGGCTAGCGGCATGCGCGCAGCTCTAACTGCCGTAGACCCGCAACAGCCTCTGTTCGATATTCAGACGATGGACCAGCGTGTGTCGACCGCCGTTGCGCAGCGGAGACTGACCATGTTGCTCATTGCCTGCTTTGCCATGCTTGCTGTGATTCTTTCCGCAGTCGGCGTCTACGGGGTTTTCGCCTACTCGGTTACCCAGCGCTCGCAGGAGATGGGCATCCGCCTCGCTCTTGGGTCTTCGCGGGGCGGTGTGCTTCGATTGGTCGTAGTGCAAGCGGCGCGGTTGATCGTTCTGGGCGGCATTCTTGGAGTCGGAGCGGCTCTCGTCTTGAGCAAATTGCTGGCCAGCCTGCTGGTCGGCGTAACACCTCACGACGCGTTGTCCTTCTCGTTCGCTTGGGCTTTGATGACAGCCGTGGCGCTGCTGGCGAGTACATTGCCCGCAGCGACTGCAGCAGGAACGGATCTGGTTTCGGTGCTTCGTAGCGAGTAGCCTTCATAGGACATGCGCTCTTCCGCGCATTCTCAACCTTCTCAACTGGGAGAGCCGGCCTTTCTCCGCTAGAATCGGGTGAAATGCGCGAGGCACGTTCGTAATGCGTTTGATAGGAAAACATGCAGTGGTAACGGGAGGTGGATCGGGTATCGGCGCGGCCACGGCTAGGTTGTTCGCCGCCGAAGGCGCCCACGTGGCGATTCTTGATCAGGATCTGCCCCGCTCTGAACGAATCGCCGCCCAAATCCGTGAGTCCGGTGGAGACGCTGCTGCCTGGGCTTGCGACGTGGCAGAAGAGATGCAGGTGCGTGACAGTGTAGGCCGTGCCGTGCAACACTTCGGCGCCATCGATATCCTCTTCAACAGTGCAGGCATCGCGATCCGGCGCACTGTCTCCGAGACGGAAGCTGACGACTGGGATCGGATCATGGAGACGAATCTTCGCGGTTCGTTCCTCTGCTCAAAATTCTGCCTCCAACACTTTCGACAGGAGGGGGGAAGCATTATCCACGTCTCCTCCGTAACCGGGATTATGGGCGTGCGCAGCCGCGCTGCCTATAGCGCGTCGAAAGGCGCTCTGGTGGCCCTCACGCGCAATATGGCCATTGATTTAGCCGGGCGCAAGATCCGGGTCAACTGCGTGTGTCCGGGCTTCGTCCGCACGCCAATGGCTCAGCCGCTGCTGGATGATGTCGTCCGCCGCGACCGGTTGGTCAGCATGCACCCGCTGGGAAGGCTTGGCGAGCCCGAGGATATCGCCATGGCCGTTCTATTCCTGGCATCAGATGAATCTCGATGGATCACCGGAATAAGCTTGCCCGTCGATGGCGGGTTCTCCGCCGGAAAATCAGAGGAAGTTTAAATTGCCCCCGAAGTCCCTGGCACTCTATGGAGGAGGTTGCTGACTCTGTTGCTTGCTTTGATCGTTGTCGTTACCCTTGAACACGCCGACGATCTTGCCCCACAATCCCTTCTTTTTCTTAGGCGGTGGCTGGTCAATCCCATTGGCGTCCGGTTGAGGCGCGCTCTGCGGGCTGGGCTGGTAGGGCGATGCGGCCGGCACTACAGTGGGAGGCGTACCCGGAGCAATGTTCGGCTTGCCGCTACCAAAGAGCTCGTTAAGTGGATTGCGCTGGTTAATGTGATCGCAAGTTTCTGTCGGTGCTGTTCCGTCGAGAAAGGCGACGTCGTAGTCGTCAGTGCAGTTTTGATCGGCAAGTAAGTTCGAACCTTTGTCGATCTTCATGATGGAAACACCGGAGGGAACGGCAAAGTCTTCAGCGTCCGAGTATTGAGGCAGTTCGACGGCCCGCTTCATGAACTCGGCCCAGATGGGTGCTGCTGCTTTGCCTCCTACGAGTTTTAGATCGGAATAGTCATCATTACCTATCCACACAACGCAAAGAAGATTGCTGGTGAAGCCCGCAAACCATGCGTCATTCGAAGTTCCAGTCTTGCCTGCTGCAGGCGCGGTGAAGCCCAGCGAACGAACTTCGCCGCCGGTGCCGGCATTGACCACGTTCTCCATGAGCGACAGAGTCAGATAGGCGACGCGGGGATCAAGGATAGGTTTGGAATCCGGCGAGTATTCGTTCAAAACGTCACCCTCTGCGGAGTGAACCGAAGCAAGCAGCCAGGGATCGATCTTGACGCCGCCGTTGGCGAAGACAGTGTAGGCTCCGGCCATCTCCAGAGGTGTAGCTGAGTAGGCGCCCAGAGCCACCGCTGGAGTGCCACGTGCCGACTGAATTCCGGCGTCTCGAGCCAACGAAGCCACGTTCTCGTAACCAACCATCTGGGCCAGAGACACGGTAGCGTTATTCTGCGACCACTCGAGCGCCGTGCGCGCCGTGATATCTCCGGTAAACCCGGTTTCATGGAAGTTGCCCGGAGAATAGCCACCTTCAAAGGTGGTTAAGTTGTTACTGAGAGGTGTGAGCGCAGTGAAAATCCCGCTGCGTGGGCCGGAATCTGGGGGTGGAGCTCCGGCGGAAGCCACGTCCTCCACGGCAGGAACACCCGGCGGTCGAGAAAGAACAGTACTTGCAAGGCTACTGTTGAACGCGGCAGCGTAAACGAACGGCTTGAAGATGGAACCGGTCGGCCGGTATCGGACCGCATGATCCAACTGGCTCGAGCCGTAATCGCGGCCGCCGACAAGCGCCAGTACCTGTCCGGTGTGAGGGTTGAGGGCGACGAGGGCTATTTGCGGATAGGTGATCGGTGTTGTATCCCCTGCCTTAGCTCGACGCGCATGGAGCTTCTCCACCTGCTCATCCACCATTTTCATGTTTTCGTTGATGGTTTCGGTGGCAACCCGCTGTAGATCGGGATCAAGCGAAGTATAGATGCGTAGCCCTTCATGATTAAAATCTGAGTCGCCTAGCTTCTGCACCATCCGGTCGCGAACCAAATCCGCGAAGTAGGGAGCCTCTCCCGCATCCACACTCAACGGACTCAAGTGAAGCTCTTCGGCCTTGGCGCGTTCTGCCTGCTCTTTAGTAATTTTGCCTGTTTGAAACATCGACTCCAGGACGAGGTTTCGTCTCTGTATGGCGCGGGCCGGATGACGATAGGGGTTCCGGTAGTTCGGCTGCTGGATCATGCCGGCAAGCAATGCACACTCCGCCAAATCTAATTGCCGCACGTCCTTGCCAAAAAAGGTTTGGGCTGCCTCTCCGAATCCATTGATGGCAAAGCTGCCAACCTGTCCCAGGGGGATTTCGTTGGCATACATCTGAAAAATCTGCTTTTTGCGGAAGCGATGTTCCAGTTGGAAGGCTAGAACCACCTGGAGAAATTTGCGTTTGATTGTTTTTTCCGGACCGAGGAAGAGCTCTTTCGCCAACTGCATCGTTATGGTTGAGCCCCCCTCCAGGTAAGCATGCTTTTGCAAGAGGTCGTCGCGAACCGATCCGAGTACACGAATGTAATCGACACCACCATGCTCAAAGAAACGCCGGTCTTCGATGGACGTAACAGCATTAACAAGGTCTGGCGGCAGTTCGTTGTACGTGATTAATCTGCGCTTGGTGCGGTTTTGCCCCTCTGAAAGTCCTGTGATCAACTGCGGTTCAAGTTCATAAGCCACCAGTTCCTGGCCGTCGTCACCGGTGATCCGGTCGACCCGGCCGTGGCTAAAAATGACTGTGGCGGCTTGCTCAGAGTGATAGGACGATGGACCCGGATGAATCGTGATGCTTGAATCGTTGGCCGAATAAGTCCCCATGCGGGACTTGTCCTTATTCTCAACACTGCTGTAGTCGGCCAGACGCAGCTGATTCGCAATCGCTTCCGGGCTCAACACCTGTCCGACGCGAACCTCTTTCGGGGCAGCATAGATTTTTGCCGTCTGTTCAAAGAGCGGCTTTTGTAGACGCAGGTCTACGACCTGAGCACATTTGAAATAGTAATAGCCGAAAATGGATCCGCAGACGACAACCGAGAGCAACAGCGCGCTGCTGATGACGATAAGAGCGGCATGGCGTACCGGGTTGCCTTTTCGGGCCTTCTTCGTTTTGATTGCCAAGTCAGCTCTCTTGAAACGATTTTACTAGGGTCTAGAAAGCGACACGTCAAAATAGTCGCTGGAGATCTTTAATGGTTACTTGAAGGGGGGGTCTGGTCAATCAAAACCGTTGGGCACGAATCAAGGCGACGATCGCTGCTTGCATTCCCATCCCAATCTCAGGTTTCAGGCTTCTGGCGGGCGTTGGAGCGGAATTGCCTCGTTTGCCAGACGAACAGAGACATCGAGAGAGCCCGGATCGCACCAGTCGATGCGATCGTGGGCGCGAATCGTTCCTCCGACGATGACTCTACAGTTGAGACCCGAACGGTTCAGCAGCGGCTTGAACACCTTCTTGGCGAGTAGATTTTCCAGATAAAGGCACGGCACGTTGAGCCGGCCGCCGTACAACACGCAGTCACCGATACGAAAGTATTGCCCCACGAGATGGCTGAGCGGCACACCGCGCGTGGTCAGGTTTCGCCTATGCTCGTGGGGTGCAAGCTCGATGTCGCGGTCGCGAGCAAGCGCTTCCAGCACCTCGACCTCAATCAGCGTCACCTGACGATCAATGTGGTGGTTCTTGGAGTAGGTACCGAGCCTGGTCGCGTAACGGTCGCCTTCCAGCCCGATACCGGCGACCAAGCGCACCTCGGAGAGCGCGACCATCGGCGCCGACGCTTTCGACGCGACGTGGATGTTCAGCAACTCTCCTTGCCAGTGCATGCGGTAATCATCGCACTGGTGGATAGCCCGCACAATGCAGCAGTCCAATTCAGACTGTTACTCGTGCGGGCTCTCGACTGAGCCCGCACGAGAAATCATTAGAAGCTGAAACGACCACCAACTACCGGAGCAAAGTTGCTGTTGTGGAGATAGGGGATGCCGGGGCCATGAGGAATGGCGATGGCCAGACCACCGGTCACGAAGGAATACGCCAGTCCGGCAAAACCGTCGAAACGCTTGGTGAAGTGATGATCGAGATGGAGCGACCCCTCTTCCAGGTCGCCCGCGCAGGAACTGCGAAAGCCGGCTGCGATCGAGCAGGTCGACGGGACACGGAAGGTGTTCTGCGACTGCCCATACCAGGCGAAAGTGATGTCGGTCTTGCGGTCGTAAGCGTATTTCACGCCCGTCCACCAGATCTGCACCAACTTTTCAGAATCAAGGTTGTTGTCTTCGACGCCGCTCATGAAATAACCGCCCTGGTCCGAGGCGCCAACGCCCAACGGGTCCGTCGGGTTATTCTGCCAGATGTATTCGTAGCCGCCAAAAAACTTGAACGGATCCCACGTATATTTGACAGCGCCCATAATGGCCTTGTTATCGGTCACGATGCCATATACGGTGTTGTTCGTGGCGATCAGATTGACCCCGGTAATGGGGTTGGTATTGATGCTGTTGGTGGTCGACTGATAAGACTGCGTCGGACTCTGAGGCCCCAGCAAGGGGTTCAATACGCTGATCGCCTGGTTGTAAAGTTGGAAGACCACGTCGGCGGAGAGCTTGCCGTGGCTTCCGCCACCGTCGAATCCGAAGGCATTGTTATGCGCCGATTCCGGCGTACAGGTGGCGGCAGTCCAGGTTGCGGAGGCCGAGTAGCAGCCGCCATTACCATCGGCAAATTTATACGCCGCTCCGAAATGGACTGGGCCATAGGTGAAGCGGTACTTCACGGTGGAGTCCCAACGGCTGTTTTCGGTGTCGCCGCCGCCGGCCATCGTGCCGTTATACCCGATGTAGGAAAAGGCATAGGCGCCGCCGGCCGGATCGTAAAGGAGCATCGCATCGGTACCGAGAGAGCGCTGACGACCGAAGGTCAGTGTGCCGAAACGATCGGACGATACACCGCCATAGATTTCGTCGTTGAAGGGTTGGCCCGCGCGTGTGCCGTCGATGGTGTACGAATAGCTGCTCCTGGGAAGGCCGTTGTTGATGGTCTGGGTGGCCGACGCATTGGCCAGCAGGCCGGACTGCGGATTGATGCCAGTTAAAGCGTTGAACACAACGGACCAGCCAGGCATAAACTCTTCCTTGCCCCTGACGCCCAGTCCCGTCTGCTGCAGGTTGTTCGGTGCGACGAGGAATCGATGTTCATAGCCGTTTCGATTCACCAGAGCTGCGCCTTCATAGTTATAGCCGTTTTCCGGTAAGCCGTGGCTGACCCAGCCGACGCCGATGTCATACGCACCGTACAGCGTGATGCCGTGCCAGGTCAGCGCGTCGGAGGTGGTTGGGGCTGCCGGAGCCGGCGCCGGTTCGCCGGTCTGGACCTGCTCGAGACCTCCCGCCCCGATGACGGTTTTGGTGACCGACTCGATGCCGGCGGCCGTGAAGTTGGTCGCAGTAAACCTTACGGGATGATTGCCGGGAGTTAGCAGCGAGAACTTGTACGCTCCATCCGCGCTGGTCTCTTCCTCGTGTGCCTGGCTCGTGCCCTTATTTGTGGCCGTGGCGTTTGCCACCGCGCCACGCGATGGATCGGTGACGACTCCGGACAGGCCGGATGGCGCCTGAGCCCGGACGCTGGGCGACGTCGCGAAGATCAGGACGGCGACGAGGAAAGCGAGGAGAGTGGAAAGACGAATTCTGGATGGCATCCGGAGATAGCGCCAGAACACAGTGATCACAATAGCCTCCGACGAATTCGGCCCTTTCGCGGGCTGCAGCATGGCAGTTCGATTGGGCCGTTTGGGAAATGTTACGTTTCAATACGATTAAAATCGAGAACTCTATAGAAATGTCATCGTATCATCCCCGGCCACCGGGAGAGGAAGCAGTCATTTAGGGCTAGGTGCGGTCAGATTTTTTCCTAAGCATCCGAGCGCGCAAGGCCCGTCACTCGATCGCGGCGCTGATGAGTTCCGTGACGATGGCAGATCGGATAAACGCTAGGCCCCGCTGACAAAGACACGCATCGTGGTCTCCTTGCTTTAGGGGAGGGCCGCATTCGCGTCCCGTGCAACTAGATGAGACATCGGTCGATACGATCTATACTAAGATTGCGTATTATTGGTTCGATCGTCCGGAGGCTGCATGGACCCTCTCTCAGATGTGTTGTCGTTGCTGAAACCACGCAGCTATATATCGGGCGGCTTCGAGGTGGGTGGTGACCTGGCCATCCAATTTCCGAAACATGAAGGCATTAAGTGCTATGCCATGCTCTCAGGCCAGTGCTGGCTGTCTGTGGAAGGGGTTCCCGATCCGGTGCTGCTGACGGCGGGGGACTGTTTCCTTTTGCCGCGTGGGCTGCCTTTCTGCCTCGCAACCGATCTGTCACTCAAACCAGTCGACTTCAACACGCTTCGCTCGGCACGGTGGCCGGGCGGCGCGGTCTCCAACCATGAAGGTGGGGGGCGCTATATTGCCGGCGGCCACTTCCTTCTTGCCGGCGGTCATGCCGACATGCTGCTAGGGTCTTTGCCGCCCATCGTGCATATCCGGAAAGAGTCGGATAAGGCGGCGATGCGCTGGTCACTGGAGCGTATGAGGGAGGAGCTGCGCGATCCGCAGCCAGGCGGCTCCCTGATTGCACAGCAACTCGCCTACATGATGCTCATTCAGGCTCTTCGATTGCATTTGGCAGATGGGGCAAGAAGTGGAGTCGGTTGGCTCTTCGCATTGGCCGATAACCAGATGCGCGCGGCGATCACATGTATGCACGACCATCCAGGGCATCCATGGACACTGCAGAAACTGGCGGAGCGCGCCGGTATGTCGCGCTCGATCTTTGCTCTACGGTTCAAAGAAACGGTTGGGGCGACCCCTATGGAGTATCTGACACGTTGGCGAATGGTGCTGGCCGGCGACAGGCTGAAGAATTCCGACGATTCTATTTCCGTAATCGCCTTATCGCTCGGCTACGAATCCGAAAGCGCCTTCGGTAAAGCCTTCAAGAGGGTCATGGGCTGTTCGCCGAAACGATACAGCCACGGGAGCAGGTCCAAGCCTCGTCCTTCAACCGCAAATGAGGCCAGTCACGACCATCAGATGGAATTGACCGCGGTACGCTAAAACGTTTTCATCCCGAGCACTACGATAGTTACCCATAAAGGCAAGCGTTCGCTGGCGCCGTTGCCGCCGTTTCCCCGCTGCCACGGTAACTGTTGAGCCCACCAAGGCGCGGGGCGAATCTGCTGTTTTGCCTTTATCAGCAACAAGGCTTCCGGCCGAGGGAAAGAAAACGCAGGTCCCGCCACTACGCTACCCCGGATTTCCTGTCGAACTTAGCGGCGTTGGCGAAGTTCATGCGGCTTTCCTTACTGAAAGCAGCACACGCGGTCGTTGGTTAGTGCCGCGTGGTAGGAAATCCGGGTACGCTCCGGTCGGGATGACAATTTTGTTGAGGGAATTGGCCTTGGCCCCGGTTAATGGAACTAGCAGTTGGTGGCACAACAAAATTGTCATCCCGACCGGAGCGCAGCGTAGTGGAGGGACCTGCTGTTTCTTTCCCTCGCCAGGAAGCGTCATTGCTGAAAAAGGCGCGGATCGCAATATGCTTCGTGATGACTTGGCAACCCGCTTTCGTTCGCTCTGACCCCTCTCCAATCATTTTCAACCCGGAATCGCTCCTCTCGTCTCTTATCTTGACAAACGAGAGGAGCCGGAGTATTCCTCTTGCTTATCGAGTGGAGGAACCACCGCATGGAGCGTGCGGGGCGGATCAAAGCCGAGTGGCGCTAGCGAAAAAAAGCCGCGATCAACCGCATTCTCGAAGCCTGAGAGGACTGTCATGACCATGCTGCGCAATGTAATCGACGGAATCCGCGCTCTGGTTCGCCGCAAGCAGCGCAACGCAGAGATCCAGGAAGAGCTGCGCAGTTTTCAGGACGCTTCCGCCGAGGAGAAGATGAGTCGCGGGATGAGCCGCGAAGCGGCGCTCCGCGCAGCACGCGCGGAGGCGGGCAGCGCCGAATCAGTGCGCCAGAAGGTTTGGGCGGCCGGATGGGAGTCCGTAGTCGACACGCTCTGGCAGGACCTGCGCTATGCGGTGCGTATGTTGGCGAAGTCTCCGGGCTTCAGCGCAGTCGTGGTGCTAACGCTTGCGCTGGGTATCGGGGCGAACGCCGCAATTTTCTCTCTAGTCAACGCCGTTCTCCTCAGGCCGCTGTCCTATGCCAACCCCAGCCAGCTTGTCGACGTGTCAGAGACGGAGCCGAAGGCGAGCGTCTCGGGCGTCGGAACGTCCTATCCTACTTTCGTCGAGTTGCGAGACCACAGTCGCACATTCACCGCCGTGGCCGGCCTTGCAGGCCACGCTCTCACGCTCACTGGACACGGAGAGCCGGCCGACCTGAGCACCCTGGCAGTTACGCCTGCGTTCTTTTCTCTTTTTGGGACCAAGCCTCTGCTGGGCCGTGCGCTGTCGCCAGAAGACGGCGAACGCGGTGCTGCGCCGGTGGTGGTTCTGAGCGAACAGCTGTGGCGCAGCCGGTTCGGAGCCGACCCGGGAATTGCGGGCACCTCGATCGCGCTCGATCAGCGCGCTTTCACTGTGGTGGGTGTTATGCCGGGCGGCTTCCGGACACCGTTCTTCAACCGGGCGGACCAGGTCTGGATACCCCTTGTCCAGGACCCGCTGTTCAGCGCCTGGATGACGCGGCCGCCTCAGGCACACTGGCTCCCGCTGATTGCCCGGCTGCGGGCCGGCGTTTCCCCTGATCAGGCAGGAGCGGAATTGGAGACGATCAGCGCCGGGCTGGCCACACAGTTTCCCGCGGAGAAAGGATGGCGGCTTGTGATCGAGCCGCTGCAGCAGGTGATCGTCGGGGATGTGAAAGAGCCGCTGCTCCTGCTCTTGAGCGCTGCTGGACTCGTACTTTTGATCGCGTGCGCTAATATTGCGAACCTGCTTCTGGCGCGCGCGACTTCGCGGTCCAAAGAGATCGCCGTCCGGATTGCGCTGGGGGCGAGCCAACGGCGCATAGCCCGCCAACTGCTGACAGAGAGCGCCATCCTGGGGTTGCTGGGCAGTATCACGGGGGTCTTTCTAGCGTGGTGGAGTTTGTCCGCCCTGAACTCACTACTACCCGCGGGATTAACCCAGCTTCGTTCCATCCGCCTTGACGGTTCCGTTCTCGGATTTGCTCTTGTGTTGTCCTTAGCCGCCAGCGTGTTTTTTGGCTTGGCGCCTGTACTCCACGCAACCCGGTCCGACCCGCAGGCAAATCTCAGAGAAGGCTCCCGTGCGGGAGATGCCAGGGGCTCGCAGCGCGCCCGCACCGTACTGGCAGCGGTGGAAGTAGCAGTGGCCACGGTTCTGCTGATCGGCGCCGGAATGCTGATGCGCAGCTTTGCCCGGTTGCTATCGGTAAGCCCCGGATTTGAGACGGTGAATATGGTGAAAGCGGAAATCTCACTGCCCCGATTTCAATATTCCAGGCCGGAACAGTGGGCTGCCTTTGCGAACGAGCTGATGACCCGCCTGCAGGCGAAGCCGGGGCTGCAGGATTCAGCGATCGCCGCTCCCCTACCGATTATGGATGACAGTGTCACGCTGCCCTTTGCCATTGCCGGCAATCCGCCGACCCAGCGGGGTGCAACGGATACCGCGAACTACGTCGCAACCAGCCCGGGCTATTTTCGCGTCATGGGCATTTCCCTGATTCGAGGAAGACTGTTTTCCGAAGACGATTCCGCTTCGACCCCACCTGTCGCTTTGATCAGCGAGGCGCTGGCCAGGCGTTATTTTCCCGGAGAGAATCCGCTGGGCAGACAACTCATTTTCGGATTTCCCCCGCATGGCGATGTTTCGCGGGAAATAGTGGGGGTGGTCGCCGACATCCACGATGTTTCCATTGCCAGCAATCCGGGTCCGATGATGTACGTCCCCTTCGCGCAAGTTCCGTTCTGGGGAGGCGAGGTGGTGGTGAGGAGCAGTCTAAGCGCGGCCGAGATTGCAGCCACCATTCGGACGGAAACGCACAATATCGACAAGGATCTGCCGGTGACGGAGATTGAATCATTCCCGGCGGCCATGCATGCGTCCCTGGCGGAGCCGCGATTCCGCACCGTGCTCCTGGGGCTGTTCAGCGCCATCGCGCTTTCGCTTGCCGCCATCGGAATATTCGGCGTCATCTCCTTTTCCGTCTCGCGCCGCACACGCGAAATCGGCGTTCGTATGGCACTGGGAGCAACGCCGGCGAGTATTCGACATCTGGTGCTTGGGGAATCAGCGAAGCTGGTGCTGTTCGGATTGGCGGCTGGCGTACCTGCGGCTCTCCTATTGATGCACTTTTTCACCGCCCTGCTTTTCGGTGTAACCGCGACCGATCCACTAACGTTTATCGCTGTCGGGCTTCTGCTCATGCTGGTCGCACTGGCAGCGGCGTATCTTCCGGCGAGACGAGCGATCCGCATCGACCCCATTGTCGCTTTGCGCTGCGAGTAGTTCCAAATCAGTGTGCATCTTTGCTTACACCGGTCTGCCGAAAACCCGCAGTGCATTCCTACAGGTTGTGGCTGCGGCATGGATCACGTCACCGATTGCCCTTCTAGCCACAGCACTTCGTAAGGATCGAGAGTTACACGTGCGGGAACAGTGCGTTTCGTTATGCGATCCGCTGAAGCTGAACGTAGCGAGCAGGGCTGCGGCCGTGAGGTCACGTTTATGACAAACATGCTGTGGTCTGTTCGCGGTACCGCGATGACGCCATCGGGCAAGGGGGCTGCCAGTAGATTGCGAGTAGAGGGGCAGCTGTTGCCGATGAGGGCGAGGAAGCTGTCATCTTTCGGCCAAAATGCGAGCTTGATCACCTGCCCCCGACCCAGCCTGCGGATAATGGCTGCGGGCCTGCCATTGACAATCTCCTGGTTACTCTCAAATACAGCGATGGCGTTCGTATCCGGCAGTTGAATGTCAAAATACTCCATGTACCCGTCAAGACCGACAGGGGAGCGGCTGCTCATCGGACCATCGCTCCAGTTCACAAAGAGCTGTTGTTTATCGCCCTTGTCTGGTGAGCCCACCCAGCGCACCGTCCGGACCACACCACCGGTAAGCTCGCGCAGATTGGCGCCAAAGCCATCGCCGCGGAAGACACCATCGTGATCCATGTAGGCCGTGAACGGCGTAACAATCAGTGTGCCGCCCTGGAGTACGTACTGACGCATCGATTCGACCGCCGCAGGATTGTCGAGGGCGGTCGACGCAGCCAGCACCAGGAGGTCGTATTTCTGTAGATTTTCAAGATGCTCCGCCTGGTTTGAGTTGATCGTGTCGGTACCGACGCCAAGACGATGCAGCGCCGCGAAGGTATCCGTAAAAACTGACCGGCTGTTGGGAACGTGTGGGTAAATCTCCAGTGCTGCGCGGTTTTCGAAGTCGGTAAGAACGGCAGCGCGGCTCTCCACGGGGTGAGTCAGCAACGTCGCTCCCCAGTTCTCAAAGAACGCGCCCAACTCGGCGGCCCAATCAATATCCGGTTCGGGATGCCCAGACCAGTCCAGCAGCCCACCCCAGTGCGGCCAGTGGCCGCCTCGCCAGCGATTACCAGACCAGTACAGCAGGCCGCCTGCTCCAAATGCCGCGAGCTGCAGGTTCCACATGTGGAACTGCTCCCTGCTGGGGGCGGGTTCCCACATTTCGTTTCCTCCAGTCACCCCGAAGCGCGTTTCGGTGACGATAAATCGACCCTTGCCGTAGCACGAGCGATGCATGTCGAGATGCCAGGGTGAGTCGTCCCAACTCGCGGCCTTGTCGGAACTGGCCTGATAGTAGTTCAACCCGGCAATGGACATGAACGACTGTGCCTTCGGCGTGTCGGCCAGAGCGGTCCAAACAGGATTCCAATCGGTGAGAATCCATTGTTGAGCGCCGGCGTCTCGGATGATCGAGGCCTGCTCGGCCAGGAATCCAAGAATGACATCGCGACGGAAGTGGAATTCGGTGAGCGAGAGCGCCGGCAGCGCGATGCGTACATCGGACCGCTCTTCCACTCCGCGGCGCGGTTGAGGAACCTCATCGAAGGACTGTATCTTCATGCCCCAATCGACTAGGTCCAGCTTCTCATTGAACTCCTTGGGGGTATGAAAGGTCTGCTCCAACCACTGGCGCCACGCGTGGTCGCACGCGGAGTTATAGCAGATAATGTGATCGACGAATTCAATTTCGTTATCTACCTGCCAACCAATCACAGCCGGGTGCGAGTGAAACTCGCGGGCAAGCGCCTGAATATATCTCCGGCAGGCTGCGCGATAGAGCGGATGGTTCAGGCAAGGAGACTTCCGGCTCATCGGGTCGGAAGGACCCGAGCCAGGTTCCAACACGACCAACATCTCCGGATGCGCAGCCGCCAGCCATTGCGGCGGAATGTATGTCGATGTCCCGAGGATGGCCGATATTCCGCGTTGGTGCAGCTCGTCGAGGAAACTGCGAAGCCAGCCAAAATTGAATTGCCCCGGGGCCAATTCCAAATTGCCCCAGCTGGATTCGCCCACCCGAACGACGTTCATGCGGGCACGCTGCAGCAGTTCGAGAATAGCCTTGTTTTGGCCCGCGCCGTCGATATCCGGATACACGGACGCACCAAAAAGGAAACGCTGGGTCGCTGGCGAGCCATCCTGGGCAAATGCCGAAAAAGCAGACAGGCAGGTCAGTGAGGGGACGGCGAAGGCCAGAGCCTTCACAAAGTCGCGTCTGGTGCTCATTGCGGGTTCCTTCTAATGCGCTTCTCGCCTCTCCCCGCTGCCTTGAGCAGCGGTAAGTCCAGCTGACAAACTTCATGGGAAAGGCATTACCACACCTGCTACTGGCCAACCACTAAAATACTGAGCAACACTATCGAGGCGCGCTGTTGCATGTCAAGGTGAGCAGCGGACGATCTCGTCACCCCATCGAACTCCGGATAGTACTGCTCGAGCGGGCTGCGAAAAAGCAACTGCACCTTCTGTACGCCCCGGTTACGTGCGTTTCCGCGAAGGTGCCTGAGAGATCAGATCGAGCCCGACGGTCTGCAGATGGGTTAGCATCGCCTGCTCCGCGCTGTCCGGGTCTCGCCGGCGAATCGCCTCCAGAATGATCCGGTGCTGCTGGATCGCAATGCGCGGGTTGGGAGCGCTTTTGCCGGTGAGCTTGCGACTTCTGAGGAGGAGCGGAGCGAGAAATCGGGCCACATCCTGGAGCACCTTGTTCCCAGCGGCCTGCAGGATGGCTTCGTGGAGGAGGTAGTCGTGGCGGACCAGATTCTCGCGGTCGTCGGGGCGCTTCTCTTGCGCGAGCACTTCGGCTTCCATGGCCGCGAGCTGCCTCTCGTTGCGCCGTGCAGCGGAAAGCGCGGCGGCAGCCGGCTCGATCATCTTTCGCACTTCCAGCAGATCGATTAAATCGATGTTTCGTTCGTCGAGATCCACCTGAGAAGGCCATCCGCCAGAGAGCCCGGCGCGCGACTTGATGTAGGTACCGTCGCCATGCCGGCTGTCGAGTACGTCGAGAATCTGCAGCGCCTTAATCGCCTCCCGGACGGACGGACGCCCGACGTGGAACTCGAGGGCCAGAGACCGTTCGGCAGGAAGGCGCTGACCGGGCTGCATGTTTCTGCTTTCGATGAAATGGCGCAGATGATCGAGCACCTCAGAGGGCGCTATAGGCTGTACGCGTTTCCTGGGCATCTTTGCCGGCCTCAATTTCCTAAATTTCTCCTGCCGGGGGAAAGTCGACCGAGTGTAATCTCATCTCCGGCGCACAGGGCTCTATTGGCCCGCCGCCGAGATCCCGCCGTCCACCGTCAGAACCGTTCCCGTGATGAAGGAAGCCTGTTCCGATGCCAGAAAAAACACGGCGTTTGCCACCTCGACCGGTTCGCCGATCCGGCGCAGCGGATGAGCCTGCGCTGCCTTCTGCTCTCCCTCCTCGATCGCGGCAAACCAGCTCTCGAGCAGAGGCGTACGAATGTATCCGGGGCAAACGGCATTGACGCGAATGCCCTCCGGCCCGTGATCGATGGCCAGCGCGCGCGTTACGCCCAGCAGCCCGGCCTTGGTCGCGTCGTAGGCCGCGCAACGCGGCCAGGACACAAAGGCGTGGACCGAAGAGATGTTGATAATGACTCCTCCGGCGTTTGTCCGCATACCGGGAATGCAGAGTTTTGAAAACAAGAAAACACTGGTCAGGTTGACCGCTACATGCCGATCCCACTCTTCGCGGCTCTGTTCCTCAACCGTACCGTTGATCTCGATCCCGACGTTATTCACGAGGACGTGAACGGCCCCGAATCTGTTTTCGGTTGCGGCGACCGCGTCGCGAACGGAGCGCTCCTCGCCGGCGTCGCCTTGCAGGATGAGGGAATTCGCGGCGTGACCGCTGCGCTCCGCAACGCGGCGGGCGCCCTCAGGGTTGATGTCGAAGAGTACGACAGAGCAACTCTCGGCAAGAAAGCGGCTCGCAATCGCGGCCCCGATCCCCGACGCTGCTCCGGTGACGATAACGGTTCGCTGCAGTGACACAATCTTCTCTCGTTGCCTATCCATCAAAGATGGAAGCAACCTGCTTAATCTATCAAGCGGGCGACCACTGCGATACGCGGGGCGTGAGCCAAAAGCATAGGACACGATCGCATGCCCGTTGAAGCCGTAAGATACCACCGGCACAGTGTGGTATACCACTTGACAACAGTTGTAGTCCATTTCGTATAGTGGCGTGCGAACCGGAGTTCCTGCTGCGGCTGTCAATGGTTGCGTCGCAGTTCCCCGCCCTTAGCTGCTGAGTGTATGCGAAAGAGTTCGCAGTGCAATCAAAGAACGGACGCTACTGACCGGTAACAGAGCCATGCGAATCACACGAGTTTCCACGACCATTGTCAACGCCGAGCTGCGGAATTGGATTTTTGTCTGTGTGTATACAGACTCGGACGGACTGTTTGGCTGGGGCGAGGCGACGTGCGAATGGAAGACGCGGGCGGTGGCCGGCGCAATCGAGGACCTTGAGCCGCTCCTGATCGGCCGCGATCCACGCGATATCGAACAGCTGGTGCGGGTGATGAAGAAGCACAGCTTCTGGCGGCTGGGCATCATCGGGATGTCGGCGATCTCGGGAATCGAAATCGCGCTCTGGGACATTCTGGGTAAGTTTCTCAACCAGCCCGTATGGCGCCTGTTGGGTGGCAAGGTGCGGGATCGCGTCAAGGTGTACACGCACCTGGGTCTTGGCGACATGCGCGCCGTGTACCAATCGAACCAGGTCGATCCAGTGGTGGAGCGCGCTCTGGAGGTTGTTGGACGTGGATATAAGGCCCTGAAAGCAGTCTTCATTCCCTATACGCATTACCATGCTCCGTTGCCGGAGGTAAATCGCGTTGAGCAGATCATGCAGGGACTGCGGAAAGCTGTCGGAGACGACATCGAGATCATGGTGGACTTCCACGGCAGGCCGGCATCCATTGGCGCTGCGCTCGCCTATATCCAAGTGTTGGAGCCGGGCCGCCCCATGTTTGTCGAAGAAGTGCTCCCGCCCGGCGACGCCCTGGCCATGGCACGTGTTGCAGCACAGACCAGGGTTCCGCTGGCCTGCGGCGAACGTCTCGTAGAGCGCAGCGAATTCGATGAGCTGTTCCGGTTACGAGCCATCGATATCGCCCAGCCGGATATCTGCCACTGTGGCGGCCTTCTCGAGGCCAAGAAAATTGCAGCGATGGCCGAGACTGCCGGCATCGGAGTTGCTCCGCATAACCCGCTCGGGCCCATTGCGGGGGTTGCGGCACTGCACTTCGCGGTTTCGACTCCGAATCACGTGATCCAGGAGGAGATGGTGGGCGCCGTGCCATGGTACGACGAGGTCGTCGAGGGACCGATACGCATGGTCGAAGGCCACTGGCAGATTCCCGAAGCACCGGGCCTTGGAATCGCGGTAAATGAAAAGGCGTGCGCGGCCCATCCCTTCGCGCCGGAGATACAACTGGCTGTTACTCAAACCATCCTCGGCGATGGAACGGTGGTCGATTGGTGAGATAGAACCCCGGGGGGAAGAGATGGATCGGCGCGCGTTCCTTGAAGGTCTTTGCGTCTCGTTTGTCGGAGCCGGTTTGAAATCGCCTGGCGAAGCGGAGGCTCATGCCCTCGTCAGGAGGTCCACCCCTGGCCTGAAATCTGCGATCGAAGGCGCCGGCGAATCGCTTTCGCAGACTCCACACTCCGCCGCGGGTGCGTCGATCAGCGGGGAGTGGCGGATACGTCTTGATCCGGCGGACGCAGGGATCGCCGAAAAGTGGTTCCACGCGAGCGATCGATCTGCGGATCGGATTCTGTTGCCGGGCTCGACCGACGAGCACCACTTCGGACAAAGAAACGACGACGTCGCACGGCAACACCTGACGCGTGTCTACACGTTTACCGGACCTGCCTGGTACGAACGCGAAATTACCATTCCAGAATCGTGGCGGGGAAACCGCGTAGTGCTGTTCCTGGAGCGCTGCCACTGGGAGACGCGGGCGTGGCTGGATGATCATCCGCTGGGGGTACGAAACAGCCTGAGTGCACCGCACATCTATGAGCTGGGAATTGTGGGTGAGCCCGGGTTCAATCGAAGGGCCAGCGAGTTGTTCCCGGGACTGCGCCGGCTGACGTTGCGGGTCGACAATCGCACCCAGGTAGATGTCGGCGAGTCTTCGGCAACGACCGCCGAAGTTGGCGCGACGTGGAATGGAATCATCGGGCGCATGGAATTGCAGACGACCGATCCGGTATGGATCGATCGCCTGTTTGCCTATCCGCACCCGGGGGAAAAGCGGGTTCACGTGAAGCTTGCCCTGCGCAACGCGACCGGCAAAAGGTATTCCGGTAAGTTGGAAATTTCAGCCAATACAAAGAATCAAGCCGATCGTGGATTCAGAATAGCTACGGACGTGGTTGTTTCCGACCTGCCTGTTTCCGCAATTGAGCACGATCTCGATCTGGGCAAGGACCCTCCGGCGTGGGACGATTTCTCACCCGCGATTTTCGAGCTCGCAGTTTCGCTGGCCTGCGGAAGCGGGGAAACGCGGTTCCTGGCCAATGCTCGAACTACATTTGGCCTGCGGGAGCTTTCTACTTCGGGCAAGCAAATGAGATTGAATGGAAAGCCGATCGTGCTTCGTGGGACGGTCGACAACGGAACGTTTCCCTTAACCGGCTATGACCCCATGGATATTGCGTTCTGGCGCGAAAGGCTCAAGATCTATCGCGACTATGGTTTCAATCACGTGCGCTTCCATTCGTGGTGCCCGCCGGAGGCCGCATTCTCCGCAGCCGATGAACTGGGCATGCTGTTTCAGGTCGCGAACCCGCTGTGGATACCGGACGGGCGCGTATCGACCGATGATGAGCGCACCGAGTTTATCCGCGATGAAGCGCACAGGATCGTGGACACCTACGGAAATCATCCATCCTTCGCTTTAATGAGTATGGGTAATGAAGAAGGCTCCGGACAGGATGAATTTCTGGGCGACTTGGTCCGTACTCTTCAGGACCGGGATCCGCGTCATCTCTACACCAGTACTTCGGCGCCCGACAACATCCACAGGCCCGACAACTATTTCGTTTCAGCCGGGCCCCGCTGGACAAATCTCCGGGGCGATCCGAGGCTCGAGAATGATGCGCCGAATACGAACCTCGATTACTCAGAATATGTTCGTGAAGCCGGGATTGATCGCCCCGTGATCGCGCACGAGGTTGGTCAGTGGACTGTGTTTCCCAACTTCGACGAACGCAAAGATTATGACGGCCCGCTCCAACCACGCTACTTCGAAGTGTATCGGGATGCGCTGGCCCGCACGGGCCTGACCTCCCAAGCCGAACGCTTCCGTCAATCCTCGGGGCAACTCACAGTTGCGCTGTACAAGGAAGAGATTGAAGCCATTCTGCGCACTCCCGATGTTGCAGGGTTTCAGCTTCTGGGCCTTACCGACTTTCCAGGCTTTGGGCCGGCGTTTATCGGGATCCTCGATACTCTTAGCAAGTCGAAAGGGCTCATTACGCCCGAAGAGTTTCGCCGCTTCTGCGGACCCACTGTCCCCCTGCTGCGTCTAAGCAAGCGTCTTTGGAGGAACGATGAAACTCTGGTCGCGCAACTCGATGTGGCGCACTATGGACCTGCTGCTATCAGGGCGGCGGATGTGTCATGGACAGTCCGAAAGGCCGACGGCGGCACGATACAGGCTTCCGGTACACTGACAGCGGCTTCCATACCGCCGGGAGGCTTAACGCAACTCGGAACCATCAGGGTCCCTCTCCGCGAATTCCCTTCCCCTGCGCAATACACAATTGAGTGCGCTGCAGGTGGATTGGCGAACGCCTGGGATATCTGGGTCTATCCAGAACGCCTCTCGACCTCGACGACGGAAGTCATAATCGCGACTCATTGGGACTCGTCTGCGCGTGGGGCTCTTGAGGACGGAAAGACCGTAGTCTTACTCCCCGGCTCGCATGGCCTCGCGAATGCTGTTCCGTGCAGTTTCACGACCATCTTCTGGGCGGCAGCGTGGTTTCCCAAGCGGCATGAGACCATGGGCATTCTGTGCGATCCTCACCACCCCGCGTTGAAGCTGTTCGCGACGAAGTCCCATTCCGACTGGCAATGGTGGGAGCTGATGAGCAGATCCCGTGCATTCGATCTCACAGATGAACCTAAAGGTTTTCAGCCCATTGTCCAAGTCATCGACGATGCGGCGAAGAGCCGGCGGCTTGGCGCAGTCATCGAAGCCAAAGCGGGGCGTGGAAATCTGCTGGCTACTTCTTTCGATCTGGCCAGTGATCTCGCCAACAGGCTCGCCGCCCGGCAACTGCGAGCAAGTCTGCTGGGCTACGCTGCGTCGCCGGAGTTTAATCCAGACAGCGAAGTAACGCTCGATTATCTGGACTCGCTTTTCAGGAGCGATGACCACTGACCCAAAACTAACTGAGGGCGACAGAGCCGGTTCAGGGTGGTCGGCATCCTCCGAACGTGGTAAGACCAGCTTCGCCGCCAAACATGAATTCTTGGCATCCGCGCTGAACCTGTCAAGCGCCAAATATCGCTTCTTTTAAATTGGCTGACCACTTGACAGCAGTTGTAGCCCAATGCGTATACTTTCGATCTCAAGGCGGACTGCGTCCGGCAAAGAAGCATAGGAAAACACGGGCCCCTGCAATGCATGGCATTTGGAGGTCTCATGGCAAAAGCGATTCGAATCGCGGAGGTACTGATCGTCATATTGTTCTTCGCGGCCCCTTATTCCGGGTTTGCCCAGACAACGGGCGCGAGCCTCACGGGACAGATAACCGATCCGGTCGGAGCGGCCCTCCCCAATGCGACGGTGTCAGCCAAGAACGTGGGCACCAACCTTACTGACCAATCCACATCGGACGCGCAGGGAATTTACCGCATCTCACCCCTGCCTCCAGGAACGTACACACTGACCGTAACGGCCAGCGGGTTTTCGACATACGTCCAGCAGGGGATCGTGCTGACCATCGGTCTTTCAGCCACCCAGAATGTCGCGCTCAAGGTGGGTAGTGCGCAGCAGACGGTTCAGGTAACCGAGAATGCCGAGTTGATCAATACGACCTCGCCCTCAATAGGCATGACCGTGAACCAGGAGGAAGTGAGCCAATTGCCGTTGAATGGGCGCGACCCGCAATCGCTGGTGTTTCTTGCGCCGGGAACGACGAACGGCACCGCTTATGGGATCGCTGTTAATCAAGGTGACTTTACCTTTCCCCAGGAAACTGGAGCGTCATCGGGTGTTGGAGCAGGACGCGCAGGTAGCACATATTATTTGCTGGACAGCGCTTCCAATACAGACGACTACGTTGGACTGGCAGCGCCGTTTCCAAATGCCGACGCCACCCGCGAATTTCGGGTCATTACGAATAATTTCAATGCTCAATATGGATTCGCTCCGGGCGCAGTTGTCCTCATCGAAACCAAGTCAGGTACAAACAGCTGGCATGGCGGGGTGTGGGAGTTCCTGCGCAACAAGAGCTTCAATGCGTCCAACTGGTTTTCGCACACGGTCGACCCTTTGCACCAGAATCAGTTTGGAGGGGACCTGGGAGGGCCGGCCCTAAAGAACAAGCTGTTCTTCTTTGTGAATTACCAGGGGACACGGGCCAGCACCGCATCCACATCGGATTTGGAATACACCTATACTGCAGCCATGCTGAACGGCGACTTTAGCGCGGTACCGGTGACACTCAACGCGCCCTTTCAGACACTGAACGGCAAGCCCAATCAGATCAACCCCGCTTTGTTTAACCCGACTGCGGTCGAGATCACCCAGCTGGTCATGCCGGAGAGCACAAATCCGAATGGCCAACTCTATTACTCGACCGCGAAACAAATTACTGGCTACGACGAAGGCACGGGGCGGGTCGATTACACCCTCTCTCCTTCGCAGCGCATCTTCGCGCGCGCTTACGTTAATTTTTACAACCTGGCTGGATCGGGGGTTCCTGGTAATATCCCGACCTATGCATCGACGAATCCTGAGAAAGACTATAACGTGGCATTCGGACACACCTGGATCATTAATCCGAAGCTAGTCAACGTCGCGACTTTGTTCAATACACAAATGGACTTCAGGATAGGGGGTCAGGCGTTGATGAGCAATGACAAGCCTTTCTGTTGGTCTTCATTCATCAGCGTGGACGATCCGCCCGGAACCTGCTCCACGGAGGGCTTTACCATAGCCGGCAGCGACTCTTCCTTTTACGGACCATACATTGAGCCGTGCAGCAACAATCACGGCAACGATGGTTTGTACGATAATTTCTCTGCCCAGGAAGGACGGCACAATCTATCGTTTGGAGCCAATGTAGAGCGGCGGTGGATGAGCCTGGCTTGCGATTACCCCGCACAAGCAATCATCGATTTTAACGGCCAATACACGAATTATGCATTGTCGGATTTCCTGCTCGGCGACATGGCGTCGATGCTACAGGGCGCAGGCGCCTTTGGGACATATACCGATTGGCAGTTTGGCTTCTATGGGGAAGACCAGTTCCGGTTCCGGCCAAATCTTACCTTCGAATTGGGTTTACGCTGGGAACCTAATTTTCCTCTGGCTGTCGGCGACGGGCGTGCGGCCACTTTCGTGGCAGGACAACAGAGCACCGTTTACCCAAATGCACCAACGGGGCTGGTCTTTCCAGGGGATCGCGGGGTCGGCGCGGGACTGATGAGAACCAGTTATGGTTACTGGCAGCCGCGTATCGGGTTGGCGTTTCAACCGCACGCATTTCCCCACACTACAGTCCATGTGGGGTTCGGATTGTTCACGGCGCCGCAAGTCGAGTCGGTAGATGACCACACTACCGAAAACAGCCCATTTGCTCCCACGTTTACGCTAAACGGCACGCCCACCACGCCACTTCCCCTAAATAACCCTTGGGCAGGATTCGCTGGGACAGCGGGGACGAGCCCATTCCCACCATTCGCCTCCTCAGCCTATCGGCCTCCTTCCTCGGTTGCCTTTACTCCCGGCCTCTCGATTGCAGACGCCCTTGATCCTAACGCTAAACTCGGCATCACTCAGGCATGGAATGCCGCGGTTGAGCAACAACTTGGCGGGAACTTGATGTTCCGGCTTGCCTATGTAGGCAGCGAGTCTTATCACCAGATCGTGACCGTGGATAGAAATCCCGGTATCTATGCGACCGGCGGTGCCCGGAGCACATATCCCGATTTAGGTCAGATTCTTTTTAATGAAAGTGCCGGAACCGCAAACTACAACGGACTCCAGGCAACATTGGAGGAACGTCTTTCCCACGGTCTGCAGTTCCAGTCCAACTTTACCTGGTCCAAGCTCATCGATACGTCGAGCAGCGCAAACATCGCTTTTGGTTACCAGCTGGCGTACGATCCTTTTGATCTCCGTCTCAGCCGTGGCCCTTCCTTGGTAAACTTTCCCTTTATCTGGGTGACCAATTTCATCTACACGTCACCGCCGCTATCGCGCCACAATGATCTTGTACGGTATACACTCGGCGGCTGGCAGCTGAGTGCAATTATTACCTCGCAGTCGGGCCAGGCCTTTACCGTCTACGGCGGATTCGGGAATAACAATTCTCAATCGCTCCAATATGAGGACCATGCCAACAGGGTGCCAGGGCAATCTCTGGAGGTTCGCCAAGGTGGCAAGTCGCATTGGCTGAATGACTACTTCAATATCAATGCATTCACAGAGAATCCTCCGGGAACCTTCGGCACCACAAGCAAGGACATGATGGAAGGGCCGCCGTATAATAACATTGATGCCGGTATCGCCAAGAACTGGCTGATCTTTGAAAAGTACACGCTGCAGTTCCGCTGGGAGATGTTCAATGCTTTGAATCATCCGAGCTTTGCCACCCCGAACGCGACCAATCAGATTGGTCCCAGCGGCACAAATGCAGGCGGCATTGAAGGCACCATCACTTCAATCTTCGGGGCTCCCCGCATCATGCAGGGCGCGCTGAAGTTTACCTTCTGAGGTATCCTCTCCCTCGGCGCCTGCGCTCCGGCTCAGGCGCACGGGCTCCCACGGATCCCAGACCGCGGGTCGCCTCAAACGCGCCACGAGAGAGTAGTGAGCCGATGCGTATTACGAACGTCAAGACGTGGATCGTCGAGGGAATCAAATACAACTGGGTGATCCTCAAGGTATTCACGGACGAAGGCATTACGGGCATCGGCGAGGGAACCAATTGGCCCGGGAGTCCGCTGATTCTGGAGGCGTGCCGTCACGCCGGTGAAACAATCGTCGGCGAGGATCCCAGCCGAATCGAATACCTCTGGACAAGACTCTACCGCGACTTCAACTGGATGGGCCAGGCGGGCCCGGTGATGAGCGCGATCAGCGCGATCGATATTGCGCTCTGGGACATCGCCGGAAAGTGCGCCGGGCTTCCTGTGTATAAGCTCCTCGGCGGAGCTTACCGGACTCGAATCCGTCTCTACGCAAACTACTGGTTTCTGGGCGGCAAGGGCGAGCCGGAGGAATACGCGCTGCAGGCCGGCGACGTCAAAAAGCAGGGATTCACCGCCTGCAAGATGGACCCATTTGCGCACGTGAATTACTGGTATGGAGAAGACCTGTCAGACAACCTGAGCCTGACCGAGGAGCAGAAGGCTAAGGCGATCGATCGCCTGGTCGCGGTCCAGCAGGCGGTAGGACCGGAGTTTCCTATCGCGGTGGAGACCCACGCTCTGCTCAACGGACCAACGGCTGTGGAGATGGCGCACCGGATCGCCGCTGCGAAGATCAACTGCATGTGGTACGAGGAGCCTGCGGGTCCGGAGTTTCCCGATGAGATTGCTGAGATTCGTCGGCAGATTTCTCTCCCGGTCTGCGTGGGCGAGCGAATCCATTCGCGGTTTATGGCGCGCCCTATTCTGGAAAAGCACGCTGCGGATTTTCTCATGCCCGACGTCACGCGCTGCGGAGGCATCAGCGAGATGAAAAAGATCGCAAACCTGTGCGAAACCTACAATATTCCTATCGCGCCTCACAATCCCAATGGCCCGATTTCGACCATCGCCTCCGCGCATGTGATGGCCGCGGTTCCGAACTTCTTTCGCCAGGAGTTCATGCTGACCGATGTGCCCTGGCGCGACACGGTGCTGGGAAGACCGCTGCCGATTAGGAACGGCTTCTTCGAATTGACCGCCGAGCCCGGCCTCGGGTTCGATCTCGTGGAAGAAGAACTGGAGAAGCACCCGGGAGTGATGAGGCGGCGCGCCGGATTCTACGTATAACTAATCTTAGAGTCAGCGAGGAAACTTATGGAATGGACCGATGATACGGAGTTCTTTCGGCTTATGCGAGAGCGGCTCTTCACTGCCATTATCGGAGATGTGCTCGACCAGCACGGATACCGGAATCAATTCCTGCCGCCCTCGTGCCGCCCGTTGCGTCCTGACATGGTTGTCTGCGGACGCGCAATGACCGTGCTCGAGATGGACGAGGAGGAAGCAAGTAATCCAACCTTTGGCCTGATGCTTAAGGCGCTGGACTCGCTGCAGCGGAATGAGGTCTACGTCGCGGCCGGAGGCTCACCGCGCTACGCTCTTTGGGGGGAATTGATGAGCACCGCAGCGCGGGCTCGCGGCGCAGCGGGCGCTGTGTTAGCCGGGTACACGCGAGACGCGAACGGGATTCTCGCCATGGACTTTCCTGTCTTCTGCTTCGGCTGTTACGCGCAGGACCAGCGCGGACGCGGTAAAGTGGTCGACTTCAGAACCACACTAAACCTCGATAATGTGACCATCCGTTCGGGTGACATTGTGTTCGGCGACATCGATGGAGTGCTGGTTCTTCCGCGCGAGGTGGAAACGGATGTCGTTCAGCAGGCGCTGGAGCAGGCCAGGAAGGAAAAGACGGCCAAGCGGCTGCTCTACGAAGGCGCCTCGGCCGAATCTGTATTCGTTGAGACCGGAGTGCTTTAGTGCAGAAATGCGATTAGCGGCACCAGTGCGCCCTACTCCCCTGGACTCTTTGCCCATCTTTCACGCGTGCCGAGCCATCGCAAGGTCCACGATCTCCCCGATCATTTGCGTATACGAGAGGCCGGATTTCTTCGCAGCCATGAAAAACTCCTGCGCGCTCGAGAGCCATGGGTTCGGATTCGCTTCGATGACATACACCTCGCCCTTGCTCGATATGCGCATGTCAATGCGCCCATAATCGCGAAGCCTGACGGCGCGATAGGCCTTGATCGCGATCTCGGTGAGCTTGGTTACGGTTTCCTCATCGAGGTCTTCGGCAATCGCCGACTTCGTCAGCTTATAGGCTTCCGAGTCTTTCTCGAATTTCACATCCTGGCTGGCGATCTTGGGCATGCCCTTGGGAAGCTTGGAAAGATCAAGTTCCACCAGCGGAAGCGGATATGGGTTCTCATAATTGCCCAGGATGGCGGCGTAGATCTCGCGTCCTTCGATGTACTCCTCGATCAATGCAGGAGAATTGAATTCCGTCTGTATATAGGAGACGCGCTCCATCAACTCCTTCACGCTGGTAACTACGGCAGCAGCGTCGATGCCGATGGATCCATCTTCGGAGGTGGGTTTCACGATGAGTGGGAACGAGATGTCATGCGCGTGGTCGATGGTGCCGCGATAGGCAGTCGCGAAGTAGGGCGACTGAATCCCGTGAAAAGCGAACATCTTCTTGGCGATCGATTTGTCCTGAGCAAGAATGTTCGCGTGCGGTCCCGAGCCGGTGTAAGGGATATCGAGCATATCCAGGAATGCAGTGACCTGCATCTCCTTGGTGTTATCCCCCGCATAGGATTCCGTGAGGTTGAAGATAAGATCGGCGCCACACTTGGCGAGCCCTACCAGTGATTGCGTGCGGCCGTTGAGAACATAGTACGACGGTTCATGACCGAGCTTCTCCAGGGCTTCGAAGACTTCTTCACGATCATGCTTTACCGGCTTCTTCTTGCGTTTCTTTTGCCCCGTGCGCTTGCGCGGTGGAGGAACTTCTTCTTCCACTGGAGCAGGTTCTTCTTCCCACAAGTCGTACAGCACGGTGACTTTCAACTTCGTTCCAGTCATGCGACCTCCAATCGGAGTGACGACAGCTGCCGCCACTCCTCAGGAATGAATAAACTTCCCGCGGATCAAGTAATTCATTGAGAGTGCGGTTGTGTATACGGTGAACTCCGTGAGGTGCTCAGACTCGCGTCGAATATCTACGCGCAGACCTAGCTCCTCAACGCGCTTGCAAATGGCTTCCACTAGTTCCTTGACGATCGGACGTTGCACGCCGCTCCAATACGCGACCTTGTCGACAATGGGCTTGCGGTGTTGATGCAACATCTCCTGGGCGGGCCGCACGCCCTTACGCCGCTTGGGGGAGATATTGAAGATGTCGGCCAGGTCGGCATCGAGCGCGAGTTCCTGCAGCGGAATCTCCTCCGGCAGGCTAAGACGATAGAACTCGCCGACCGTCGATTCCATCTCATCGACGGTGATGTCGGTGTGGCCGCGACGCCGGATGGGTTCGACATCTCCGACTTTCCGCGCTATGCGATCGACGTATTCGAGCTTCTCCAGCGCGCCCCAACCTTCGTAGCGCTTCCGCCATTGCGAGCGAGGCGTGAGCCAGACCGCAAACGTTTCTGCAAAATCTTCATCCGGATGCTTCTGCGCATACCACCCGGCCATGTGGCGAACAAATTTCCGGGAGAAGGGTATGGGACGGTAATTATCCCGATATGCGCGGCGAAAGGGACCGAAAAGACCGCGCCACTCGGCCGATTTGTACAGCTGGTACGCGTAATTCAATGCGTGTCCAGCTTCATGACGCATGTACATCATGATCTCGTGAGCGTCTTCCAGGTCGTTCATATCGCGCTCAAGCTGCGCCAGGTCGGGGTTGGCCAGATAGAACGGAATGCCGATGACGGGCTCGCCCGAGGGGCATCCCCATTCATCGGTGAGATAACACTGCGGACGGAACTTGTGGATGCCCTTGGCTTCGAGTTCGCGATAAAGCTGCTGAACGAATCGTTCCAGCGGAGAACCCTCGAGTTTGAGCCCGAGTTCGCGAATGGGCTTGGCGAGTATCTCCTGGAATTCTGTTCGGGTTTTCTCGAAATTGCGCACTGGGCTATTCTGAGTTCTATACTACGGAACCAGATTTAGCACGCAAGGCGTATCGCTTATGCACATAGTATTGGGGGCACGGCTGGTTATGGAACATCCATAAGCGGTCCTTGCCATGAAAGGCTCACCGGTTCGAGTGATTGACTATCACCTGAACCCAGCCAATGCATCATCGGAGCCCAGCCGCTCGCGCGATCATGATTAAGCCTGCGCCGACGACAGCAAACCCAATGGCTTGCGCCGGGTGCCTACCAGCGGATACCAGACGTTCAGCGGTGATAGCGGCCGTAATGGCGGTCATTGCGCGCAGATCCATGACACCGATAACCAAAAGGATTGCCGTCAGGTTGGCACAGCTGAGGCCGCAGTGGAGTCCGAAACGCAAGCCCAGCCTCCACGCCGCGCTGGATTGAGCCGATAGCATGCAGTCACGCCCCGGCGCCTCCCGGCAGCAGGCAAGGTGATGTGCCTTCCACTTTGTGAACTGGACTGCGCCGGCAATGAGGATAACCACACCGGCTGCGACAGGAACAGCGCGAGCCAATGCCGGTACTTTCATCTCCATTACCGCCAAGGCGACGCCCAACGGAAAGACGGCCAATCCGAACAGGGTCCAAATGAAGAAGTAGCCGAGACCGGCCAGCGCGGTGAGCTGGACTCTGAGCGTCTCGTTTGTCCGCCCAATGGATTGGCGATAGCGCCATAACATTGGCGCCAACGATGGCAGCATCATCGCTGCCATCATCACCGCCCACATGGCGAGGAACGACGCAGTGGCCTCGATCCACGTTTGACCGGGCATTCGCATCCATGCCATCGACATCGTCCAGCCATTTGGCATCGGCATTTCTCCCATCGCTGACATGGAGTTGCACCAATGCACCGTCACCATTGTGCTTGCGGCGAACAGAAGCGCCGAGATGGCGAAGAAGGCTCGCTGGGAACCTTGCTCAGAAACTTCGAGAGCGCGTGCCGGCCTTGCGATGCCGGGCTCGAAATTGTTCGTGAGGAGCGTTGTGTGGGTCATGTTGCTGTCTCCGTATTGGTCGTGCCCGGGAGCCCTGTTGTGTGTGGTTCAGCCGGTTCCCAGGTCGTCCGAATACCCGGCCTTCACTCGAGGCCACTGGACGATGGGGCGTCCATCGATCCGGTAAGGGTGCTCGCCTTTCGGCCGCTGCGGCCAACCGGCCGGCGAGTCCTCCCACGCCTCCTGCCGCCCGTAGACGGTCAAGTCGAGCAACCGATAGCTGTTACCCAACGCCTCGACGCCGCGTCTCGTCGTCCAGTAAGTCTCAAAAACCTTGGAGCCTTGCCGCAGGTAGCAAACGACGTGCATCATGCCTACTCGACGTCCAACCAGGAGGGTCTCGAGCGAGTCCCGGGAGGCCGCGTACCAAGGCATCTCCCAGCCCATGAAGTCGCGGTACCGGGCACTCGCTTCATAAGGGCCTTGGCAGAACGTGGCGTAGGTGACGTCGCGAGAATGAATAAAGGACAGCTCGCGGACCTGCGATGTATATACAGGTGCACCCCTCGCACTGCTCCGGCGCAGGGTGGCCGGTATGCCACATGAAGTAGTAGGCGATGAGCATCCGGCGTCCTTCAAACGCCTCCAATAGTGTCACGGAGCCACGTTGGCCAATGAGCGGTGTGGCGCCATCCACCTCGACCATGGGGAGCCGCCGGCGGGCAGCCGCAATGGCGTCGCCTTCTCTGGTGTGAGCTTTCTCTCGAAGCCGCAATGCGTCCAGCTCCGCCTGAAAGGCGCTCCGATCGACGATTTTGGGCACTGCGGGTTCATCTCTCATGATGTCTGTCATCGTTTTTCTCCTTTGTTGCAAAGGCTTCGGGTGGAATTTCGCGCTCAGGAGCAGGTCATCCTTTTTGCTCTGCCTCGTGCCTGCGGAGGGCGGCTCCTTTAGGGTCGGTGATTATATCGACCCACTTCGGGTCAGGCGTGGCCACGGCGTCGTAGTTGTCATGCCAGTTCCACCACTTGTACGGCGGGGTCTGGGGGTAACCCTCTGGCGAGTCCTCCCAGGTCTCCTGCCGGCCGAGCACTGTCATATCGAGGTAGCTCCAGGTGCTCCCCATCGCCTCGTCGCCGCGGCTGTTGATGAAGTATGTGCGGAAAACCTTATCGCCGTCGCGGATGAATGCGTTGTGGCCGTGCCACTGGTCCACGCCGAAGTCGAGGTCAAAGCTGTCGGTCATGGTGTACCACGGCATCTTCCAACCCATGCGCGCCTTCAGGCGCTCGATGTCCTTCTGTGGTGCGCGCGAGGCGTACACAAGCGTGGTGTCGCGCGCATTCAGATGGGCCAGATGTGCGACCTGATCGGCTCCCAGGGAGCAGCCGCGGCAGGCATGGTCGGGCCAGCCGAACACCCCGGGCTCGAAGAAGGCGCGATAGACGATCAACTGCGGGCGCCCCTCGAACAAATCAAGCAGGCTAACCTTTCCCTTGGGTCCATCGAACTCGTACTTCTTTTCCACTGCCACCCAAGGCATCCTCCGGCGTTCGGCGGCCAGCGCGTCGCGGGAGCGGGTCAGGGCCTTCTCCTTCACCAGGAGCTGCTGGCGGGCAGCCTCCCACTCCTCTTGCGACACGACCGGGGGTGTGTTCATCGCGATTCGCCCTTTTGGGTTCTCCTTGCCTCTCTCTTTGCTTGTTTCCTTCTCTGTTGTCATTGTCTTTTCTCCCTTCGCTGGATTTTGGTTTTTCGTTTCGTCCTCAATAAGACCGGGTGTGCGGCGGCCATGTACATATACTGATGCAGGCATCGACTGACCTGGGAGTGACAAGTGTGGCGGGATTCTGATGGATTCGCTGATCACAGCCGCAGCACGAGCGCTAGCCGCGGGTGATCCCCTCGGCGCATTAAAGCGAGTGGCGCTGCGGGACGATGCGCCGGCGCTCGCGTTGCGCGGGATCGCAATGGCACAGCTCGGCGATTTCGCCCGAGCAAAGGAGCTTCTGCGAAGTGCGGCACGGAGCTTCAGTGCGAAAGAATCGGTGGCACGCGCGCGGTGTATCGTCGCCGAAGCCGAAATCGCTCTTGCCTCGCGCGACCTGGGCTGGCCTGCGAAGTCGCTTAGCGCGGCGCGGGCCACCCTGGAAGCCCACGGCGATCGCGTCAACGCCGCGCATGCCCGTTATCTTGAGGTCCGGCGCCTCGTTCTGATCGGGCACTTGGACGAGGCGGAGCTTATGCTCGCCGATTTCGACCCGACACCCTTCCCGCCAGCGTCACGAGCCGCCCACGAACTTGTTGTTGCCGGGATCGCGATGCGCCGCCTACGGACGAAAGCGGCGCGCGCTGCCCTCGCTCGGGCGGAACGCGCCGCGCGGCAAGCAGGCATCCCCGCTTTGACGGCGGAGGTTGAGAATACCTCCCACATCCTGAACACACCGGCGGCACGCCTGATCGCACGCGGCAAAGAGCGGCCACTCTTGCTCAAAGAAGTCGAAGCGTTGCTGAAGTCAAGAGCGCTCGTCGTGGACGCGTGCCGCAATGTCGTACGTGATCCACACACAGTGGTTTCGCTGGTTACACGGCCGGTGCTGTTCGCGCTCGCGCGCGCGCTGAGTGAGGCATGGCCCGGTGACGTTCCCAGAGATATGCTCCTTACCCGGGCATTCGGAGCGAGATTCGTCGATGAATCGCATCGCATGCGGCTGCGAGTCGAAATCGGACGGCTGCGCAAGATGCTTCAGCCGCTGGCAGCCGTGAGTGCGACCAAGCGAGGGTTTGCGCTGGCGCCCCACCACGCGCGTGAGGTGGTTGTGCTGGCGCGACCGGTCGAAGATGAGAATGGCGCCGTGCTCGCCTTCCTCGCCGACGGTGAGTCGTGGTCGAGCTCAGCACTGGCAATTGCGCTGGACACGAGCCAGCGTACAGTGCAGCGGGCGCTTGATTCGCTAGCGGCACGGGGAAAGGTGCAGTCGTTCGGCCGCGCTCGAGCCCGCCGTTGGATAACCCCACCCGTGCCGGGATTCACGACGACTTTGTTACTCCCCGCTCCGCTGCCGATTGATTAAGGTGGAAGCATGAAACGATCAAAAGCCGAAATCGTTAGTGAGTACGGCCCCTTTCCGGGCGCCGAAAGAGTCCATGGAGTCACCTACGATGGCCGGCACGTCTGGTTTGGGTCCGGAGACAAGTTGAACGCCTTCGATCCTGCGAGCGGGAAGGCGGTACGTTCGATCGATGTCGCCGCCCATGCAGGAACAGCCTTCGATGGCCGGCACTTGTTTCAAATCGCTGAGGATCGCATCCAGAAGATCGATCCCAAAAGCGGCCGGGTGCTGGCTACCATTCCGACGCCCGGCGGCGGTGGGGACTCTGGGCTCGCGTGGGCCGAAGGGACACTATGGGTCGGGCAATATCGTGACCGGAAGATCCATCAAATTGATCCAGAGAATGGGGTGATTCTTCGTACCGTTGAGTCCAATCGCTTCGTCACCGGAGTCACCTGGGTCGACGGAGAGCTGTGGCATGCCACTTCAGAAGGTGAGGAGAGCGATTTGAGGCGAATCGATGTTCAAACGGGGGAGGTGCAAGAGAACCTGGAGATGCCACCCGGTTTCAACATTTCAGGACTCGAGTCCGATGGCAACGATCGATTCTTCTGCGGAGGACAAAAGAGCGGGAAAGTAAGAGTCGTTCGGCGGCCGAAGCGTGGCTGAGGGACCAACCGACATGCGGCACCGAATATTCCTGGAATTCATCCTTTGAGAATCCATCGGCCACAGCATCGCTTGACAAGCGATGGTCGAGCGTCTACTCTCGTTGCGAGAGTGGGGGTAGACTGTCTTCCATGACGAAGCAGACACAGCAACAGCGCACGGGCCTTCTCCAGGGCACTCTAGACATGCTCATCTTGAGGACGCTTCTTTATGGACCTGCTCATGGCCATCAGATCGGCAAGCACATTCAGCGGACCACGAACGATTTTCTGCAGATGCAGCACGGTTCGCTCTATCCAGCACTGCACCGCCTGGAGGAAAGAGGCTGGGTGGTCTCGAAATGGGAGACCGCGCCGGACCGCAACCGGGAGTTCAAATACTACCGGCTAACAGAGAAAGGCAAGAAGCAGCTCGTGGTTGAAGAATCACAGTGGAAGCAGATGGCCGAAGCGGTAGCGCGCGTGATGTGGCCCGCCGCTGAGGAGAGCTGAGATGCCATGGTGGGGGATCACGAAAAGAAATAAGGATCTGGAGCGAGAGCTGCAGTCTGATCTTGCACTGGAAGAAGAAGAACAGCGGGAACGCGGACTGTCATCGGAAGAGGCGCGGTATGCGGCTCTGCGCGCATTTGGCAATCCCACGCTGATTCGCGAGCACACTCACGCAACCTGGTCCTGGAGTTGGCTCGAATCCCTCACCAGCGATCTGAAGTACGGATTTCGCGGAATGCGTCGCAATGCGGGTTCCACTCTATTTGCGATTCTCATTGTTGGCCTCGGTATCGGCGGCGCTTCGACAGTATTCAGCGTGGTGAATGCGCTGCTGTTACGTCCGCTTCCCTTCCGCGATCCAGGACAGTTGGTATGGATTGCCAATGGGGAAAACTACAGCACCCAAGCCGAACACTATGTAGACCTACGGGATCAGAATCAGTCATTCTCCGATCTGGCAGGCTGGGCCGGAACCTACAGCTCAGGCAACGAGGAACTGACTGGGACCGGCGAGCCGGAGCGCCTTACGGGCGTTCCGGTTACCCAGAACTTCTTCACCTTGCTGGGAGTGGAGCCCGTAATTGGACGATCGTTTACCAGGGAAGAGTCCCAAGGCAAGTATTCCGCTCCGCCCGCTATGCTGTTGAGTTACGGCTTTTGGCGCAGGCGGTTTCATTCCGACCCCAACGTGGTGGGACAGAAGCTGACCCTGAACAGTCAGCCGGTGATGGTCATCGGTGTCCTGCCCGCGTCGTTCGACTTCGCCAGCGTCTTTGCCCCGGCCACGCCGGTCGACATCTTTATTCCCTGGCCGCTAGCGGACAAAACGAAACCTGCCGGAAACACGATGTCCGTCGTCGGAAGGCTGAAGCCCGGCGCTACTGTCGAAGGTGCTCAGGCTGAGTTCACATCTCTGGGAAAACGACTCGTGAGCCAACATCCGGAGCGGAATCCGATCTTCCCCAGGCTGGTTCCGCTGCAACAGCACGTGAGCGGACAAGTGCGTCCAGCTCTCACGGTGCTGACGTGCGCAGTGGGTGTGGTCATGTTGATTGTCTGCGCCAATCTTGCGCATTTGCAAATGGCGCGCATGGGGACGCGGCAAAAGGAAATGGCGGTACGAGCGGCCTTAGGAGCTGGGCGTTTTCGGCTGCTGCGACAAGTGCTGACCGAGAGCGTAGTCCTCTCCTGTTGCGGCGCCGCGCTAGGCCTCCTTCTCGCCGTGGCAGGCACGCGCGCGCTGGCGCATCTGAGTGCGTTCAACCTTCCTCTTCTAGGGAGCGTTCGGGTCGACGGGAGCACGCTTGCCTTCACCTTGTTGGCGGCGGTCGCTTCGGGCGTGCTCTTCGGCCTGGCGCCCGCGCTGCAGGTTCCGTCTTACGAGCTGCGCGAAGGGCTGCAAGACGCGGGCCGCGAGTCGAGCGGCAGCAGCCGGCATAGCTGGTTCCGTGACGGACTGGTGATCTCCCAGTTCGCCCTCGCTTGCATGCTGCTGGTGGGCGCGGCGCTGCTTATCCGAAGTTTTCTGCGCGTCCTGGACGTGAATTTAGGGTTCCAGCCCCAGCGCGCAGCCGCGATGCGGATAGACCCTGGTTTTCGCATCCCGAGTCTCGTCCAACAGGACTCGTTTATCGGCGATGCACTGCATCGCGCCCGGTCAGTCCCCGGCATCACGGCAGCTGGGATCAGCGACGTCCTGCCGCTCGACGGGGATAGGGGTTGGCAAGTCTCGGGCGAAGGACAGGTTTACGACAGGGACCATCACCCGGAGGCATTCATCCGCGTGGTGACTGATGGATACTTCGAGGCCCTGGGAATCGCGTTGAAGTCAGGGAGAGAATTCACGGAGAGCGATCGAGCGTCGAGCGAGCCTGTAGTGATGGTGAACGAGACTTTGGCTCGCACCCTGTGGCCGGGGCGGGACGCAGTTGGGCAGATGATGACCCAGGACGGGGGCAGGAAAGTTGTCGGTGTGGTTGCCGATGTCCATCACGGAGGACCGGAGAGTTTGGGCGGATCTGAAATGTATCTGCCAATGCGTCAAACCGGGGACTACGCGGCTATGAGGCTGGTGGTGCGAACTGCACTTCCGCCGGATAGCCTGGCGGCAGGTATCCGAACGGCATTACGGCCGATCGATCCGAATCTCCCAGTCGCTGAGTTTCAGACGCTTCAGGGGTTGGTAGACAAAGTGGAGTCGCCACGGCGCTTTCTAGTCATACTGCTGTCGGGATTCGCCGGGTTCGCACTGTTGCTTGCGTCGCTCGGGATTTACGCGCTGATTTCTTATTCGGTGAATCAGCGCACCAAAGAAATTGGTATACGTATGGCGTTGGGAGCGAACTCCGGGCTTGTGCTGCGTGGCGTGCTCGCAGGGACTTTGCGGCTCGCTCTCGCCGGCGTGGCCCTGGGGACGCTCGGCTCTTTCGCCTTAAGTAAGTGGATCCAGTCCCTGTTGTTTGGCACCACAGGCACGAACCCGGCAGTCTTCTCAGGCGTAGGTTTGCTGCTCTGCGCTGTCGCGCTGGTTGCTGCCTACGGTCCGGCACGGCGAGCCTCGCGCATTGAGCCCTTGCAGGCCTTGCGAACAGAATGAGGCTTGCCTGGGAGCGCATCCGCCGCGTTTTCGACCTCTTAGCTTGCGCTGCGACCTTCAACTCCGCTTTTCCGAACTAGCCACCGAGCCCAACAAAGTCTAATCATCCAGACTATCCCGCGGGATGAACTTTTGGCATTCGATACAATTCCGAGTGGTAAGAATTTAGTGCTGGCTGCTCTCGCTTCAGGGAATTACATACCTCATGAGTAGATTCACGCGCCGCCGTTTTCTCCTCCTTGCCTCTGCCGCTGCCGCGACTCGATCGCTGGCAAGACGCTTGGGATTTGCCCAGGCGCCGGAGAACGAAGCCGGCGATCTGAAGCTGTGGTACACCAAACCCGCATCCCAATGGGTTGACGCTTTGCCCATCGGCAACGGGCGCCTGGGAGCGATGGTCTTTGGCGGAGGCGCCATCGACCCCATGGATCCCAAGGATCCGAAGACAGATCACGCGGCGGGTCCCGTTCCCACCGATCCCGCGAGAGAAACGCTGCAATTAAATGAAGACACACTCTGGTCGGGCCTTCCGGTGGACGGTAACAATCTTGATGCCAAGAATTATCTGCCCGCGGTGCGCCAGGCGGTCCTGGAACAGAAGGACTATCACCTGGCCGACCAGCTCTGTCGCAAGATGCAGGGCCTGTTTGCCGAGGCATACCAACCGGTCGGCAGCCTGCATGTGGATTGCACCCACCCCGGGCCGGTGGCGGATTATCACCGCGAACTGGACCTTGCCTCCGCCGTGGCGACAACGCGCTACAGGGTGGAGGATGTCGAGTTTGAACGTGCCGCATTTTCCTCCGCCCCCGATCAGGCGATCGTGCTGCGCGTCTCTGCCGGCAGACCGGGCCAGTTGAACGCGACCCTATGGATGGATGGCCCGCTGGTGAAAGCCGTGCAGAGCGTGGACAGCAATCGTCTGCTGCTCACCGGCAAGGCGGCAAAGCATATTGCCGGGGCCGGGCACCCAGGCAGCGAGGATCCGGTCGTACTTTCCGATGTGCCCGGTGAGGGCATGTACTATGCCGCTTTGCTGCAGGTGAATGCTGAAGGCGGCCAGGTATTGGCGCATGGAGACAGACTTGTCGTCCACGGTGCGACGGCGTTTACGGTGGTGCTGACCGCGGCTACCGGTTACCGCGGATTCGAACAGAAACCCGACACTTCGCAGGCTGTGGTGGAGGAACGCGCTAGCCGGCAACTCGATGCCGCACTGCAGCAGAGTTACTCCGCTTTACGGCAGCGGCACACCGCCGACTACCGGAAACTGTTTGCGCGCGTATCACTCACGTTGGGGTCAAAAGCGGCAGCATCGCAACCCACCGACCAGCGGCTGGCGAACTTTGCCACGGCTCCCGATCCATCGCTGCTGGCGCTGTATTTTCACTACGGGCGCTACCTGCTCATCAGCAGTTCGCGGCCGGATACGCAGCCGGCGAATCTGCAGGGCATTTGGAACTACCAGGTGCAGCCGCCGTGGAGCAGTAACTGGACGGCAAACATCAATTTGCAAATGAACTACTGGGCAGCGGAGACCTGCAATCTGAGCGATTGCAGCGAGCCGCTGTTCGCACTCATTGGAGATCTCAGCCACACCGGCGCGCGCGCGGCACGGGAGACGTACGGCCTGCCTGGCTGGGTAACACATCACAATATCGATATCTGGCGCGCGGCAAACCCGGTGGGGATGGGCGTTGGCGCACCGACGTGGGCCAATTGGTGTATGAGCGGTCCGTGGCTCTGCGCACATCTGTTCGAACATTATCGGTTCACGCGTAACCGCGAATTTTTGCGTGCGCGGGCCTATCCCTTGATGAAGGGATCGGCGGAGTTTTACCTGGAGTGGCTGATCGATGGTGGAAACGGGCATCTGACCACCTGCCCTTCCGAGTCGACGGAGAATAATTTCATGGCCCCGGACGGCAAGCCCGCCATGACGAGTGCGGGCTGCACCATGGATATGGCCCTCATCCGGGAACTGTTCACGAACTGCATTGACGGTGCGAAGGAACTGGGGATCGATGAAGAGTTCGCAGCCAAGCTTGATGCCGCACGCGCACGGCTCATTCCCTACCAGATCGGCAGATACGGCCAGCTGCAGGAATGGTCGGTCGATTTCGAAGAGAGCACACCCGGTCAGCGGCACATGTCGCATCTGTATCCGCTGTATCCGGGCAGTGAGATCACGCCGCGCGGTACTCCGGCACTGGCAAAGGCGGCGCGCATTTCGCTGGAACGGCGGTTGGCCCACGGCGGCGCGTATACCGGTTGGAGCCGCGCCTGGGCAATCGGATTCTGGTCGCGCCTGGGCGATGGCGAAAAGGCGTGGGAGTCTCTGGGGATGCTGATGCAGCACAGCACGAATATGAACCTCTTTGACACTCATCCGGCGGGGAAAACATCGATCTTCCAGATTGACGGAAACTTCGGCACAACTGCGGCGATTGCCGAGATGTTGATGCAAAGCCACACCGGCGCAATCGATCTATTGCCGGCATTGCCTGCGGCCTGGCCGGCGGGCGAAGTCAAGGGACTGAGGGCACGCGGTTCGCTTGAAATCGATCTACGTTGGGAAGATGGAAGGGCGGTAGCTGCCTCCATTCGACCGGATTTCTCAGGCGAATATCAGTTGCGCGTACCGTCCGGACAGAAGATTCGCAGTATTGCGAGTGAAGGCAAAGTTCCATTGCGGACTCACTCCGACGGCAGTATTGGCGTCACATTAGAGGCGAAGCGGAATTATCGCGTAGAGTTCACGTAGGAATCGGAGTGCCACTTCACCCCGAGCCAATGCCGTCGCCAACGATCTTTCAGCCGCTAACGAATTCCCGATGGAAGAGTCCGCCCTCCCCTTTGTCATCCCGTCGAAGCCGAGGGACCTGCTGTGCGCCTTTCTCCCAAACAAAGGCCCTTGGCACGTGAGCTCGCAGCTCTTGCCCCGTGGTTGTTTATTGCCTACCTAAGTTATTCGAGCATGCAGTGGCCAACCCAGGACACTAGCCCACAACCCGTCCAGTTGTCGGTTACTCGGAAGCTACCACAGCGGAATTACAGAGCGGAACACTCCCCTTGACATTCTACTAGAAACGCAATATACCGTTACCTAGAATGTCTACTAAAGAATACAAAGAGCGTATCGAGTTGCTTCAAGGAACTTTGGATCTCCTGATTCTCCGCACGCTGCTGCTTGGCCCGATGCACGGCCACGCCATCGCCAAGGCCATCGAATTCAGGTCCGACGAGGTGCTGCAAGTCGAGCAGGGATCGCTCTATCCGGCGCTACACCGGCTCATCAAGCGGCGATGGATTTCGGTGGAAGAGGGCACGTCGGAAAATAATCGCCGGGCCAAATTCTACCGGCTGACGGCCAAGGGTCGACGCCAACTGGCGGTGGAAACCAGCAAATGGGACAAACTGGCCGGAGCAATTGCGCGAATTCTCCAGCCGGGGGAACCGGAGGGCGAATCATGAGACGACGCAAACGCATGCTTGAGGAGCTCGATCAGGACATCCGGCATCATCTCGAAACAGAAACGCAGGACAACATCGAGCGTGGAATGTCGCCGGAAGAAGCGCGGCACGCGGCTTTGCGCAAGTTCGGCAACGTGGCCCGGGTCAAGGAAGAAACCTGGGAAGTGTGGAACTCGGTCTGGGTGGAGCAGCTGCTGCAGGATGCCCGCTTCGGTCTTCGCACTTTGTGGCGTAGTCCAGGACTTACCATAGCCGCCATTCTGGCGATCGCCTTGGGTGTTGGAGTAAACGTTGGCGTCTTCTCCGTGCTAAACGGCGTCGCTTTGCGCCTGCTCCCCATTCCTCACGCGCAACAGGTCGTAAGCGTCAACCAGATCTTTCACGGCCGATTCACTCGCAATTCACACAACGGAGCGAACAGGTTCTCCTACGCGGAATATCTCGACTATCGCGATCACAACCAGGTCTTCACAGGCCTTGTGGCCTATGACGATTCTATCCAGGCAACACTCGCGGGCGGCACTGCGCGGCAGGTCATGGGAACGGCTGCCTCCTGCAACTACTTCGACGTCTTGAGCGAGCATCCTGCGCAGGGACGTGGCTTTGTCGATTCAGACTGCGCTGTATCCAGCCAGAACGCAGTCGTGGTGGTGAGCGACGCCTTCTGGCGAGGGAGCTTCGCTGCTGATCCTTCATTAGTAGGCAAGAGGGTCACACTCAATCGAACGGCGTATACCGTAGTTGGCATCGCGCCTCCCGGATTCGCCGGTACCGAGCCGATCCCAAGCGCATTCTGGGTGCCGATCACCATGCAAAAGGCACTGGAGCCCGGGGTGGATCGATTGGCAGACGACAATCTGAGCTGGCTGGCCCTGCTCGGGCGCACGCAACCCGGCGTTACCATGCAGCAGGTACACGCGGACCTCGACGTCATTGCTGGACGCATCGACCAGAGTCATCCCGGGCGCACTACTTCGCTCGCGATCGGAAAAGCCACCTTTTTCTCCAGCCCGGAAGAACGCGAATATTTAATCCCTGTCGCTTCAGTCGTGCTCGCAGCCTTCGCTCTCGTGCTGCTGATTGTCTGTGCGAATGTGGCCAATCTTTTGCTGGCTCGCGCTTCCGTGCGCCACAAGGAAATCGCTCTTCGGTTGTCCGTCGGCGCCAGCAGGTGGCGCCTGGTGAGGCAGCTATTAACAGAGAGTCTTCTGCTCTCTCTGGCTGGCGGCCTGTTGGGATCGATGATTGCGTTCTGGTCCTCCGGCAGAATCACAGCGTTTGTAACTTCTCACTTGTCGCGTGAGTTGTCATCAGGTCTCACCCTCAATGTTGCACCCGACCTGCGAGTGCTTGCCTTCGCTCTCTTGCTCACCCTCCTCACAGGAATCGCTTTTGGCCTCATCCCGGCTTTGCAGAGCTCGCGGCTTGACCTCAACACCGCCATGAAGGGAGACGGCACATCTTCCGTCTCCGGCAAAAAGAGTGGACGGTTCTTACTAAATGCATTGGTCGGCGCTCAAGTAGCCGTGTGCATGGTTCTGTTGCTGGCGGCCGGATTGTTATTGCGTGGGCTCTACTATGCGCAGACGGTCGACCCCGGATTTGACGAGAAGAACGTTGCCGAGATGTTTTTGAATCTGAGGGTGCAAGGCTACGACGAACACCATGCGACCGCCTTTATCGGGCGCTTGCGCGAACGCATCCAAGGTCTTCCTGGCGTAGTCGAGGTTGCGCAAGCGGAGTGCGCGCCGCTAAGCCGCGACTTCAGTGGTGACCACTTCACAGTCCCTGGCCGGGCCGACAAAGTCGGCATCGAATATAACCACGTTTCGCCAAATTATTTTTCCCTCGTCGGCATTCCGATTGTGCGGGGTCGCGGCTTTACGCCCACGGAAGGGCGCAATCCATCAGGTGTCATCGTCACAGAATCCACTGCGCAACGGCTCTGGCCCGGCGAAGATCCATTGGGGAAAACATTACGCGGGTCCACGGGAGGCGATTATTCGGTGATCGGAGTAGCGAAAGACGCGCAGGTAGCGCATCTTGGCAAGCTCGATACGAGCTACCTTTATTTCCCTGCCGGACCAGAAGCGGACTCCCAGAGCTACATGCTGGTTCGCTACGCAACAAGCTTCAAGGATGTCTCCAACGGCATTCGTCATGCGGTTAAATCTCTCGACCCCGATGTCTCTGTCGATGTGACAAAGCTCGAAGATAATCTCGAGATCTGGCGCGCCCCCTCGCGCATCGTCTCCGCTCTGTCAACAGCGCTGGGCGCCTTAGCGCTGCTTATCGCCACGATCGGCGTGTATGGCATGGTGTCTTACAGTGTAAGCCGGTCCGTGCGCGAGATCGGCATCCGCATGGCGCTCGGCGCGAACGGCGCAGATGTCATTCGCCATGTACTTTGGCAAGCGATGCGCCCGGTGCTGATCGGCGCACTTGTTGGCCTGGTCCTGTGTGCCGGCGTCTCCGGTGTCCTCACCAGCATGATGTTTGGCCTCAGCGCGCATGATCCCATCGCTTTCCTTTCCGTTCCATTCTTTCTGTTGGTTGTGGCCCTTCTTGCCAGCTACATCCCCGCCCGCCGGGCGATGCGCGTTGATCCCATAGTGGCGCTGAGATGTGAATAGCGATTCGTCCGATGTAAGCCCCGGGGAGCGCACCGGACTACACGTTAGCGCTCATTTTGCGGATGGTGTTGGTAGTGCTCGCTCCGGTGACGGTGGGCACGATTTCCACCCGGCCGCCCCAGGTGACCACGTCGTCCGCGCCTACGATGGTCGCAGTGGTATAGTCTCCGCCTTTTACCAGCACGTCGGGACGGACCGACCGGATGAGCTCGAGCGGAGTCGGCTCATCGAAGATGATGACCGCGTCGGTCGAGCCCAGCGCGCCTAGAACCCGGGCTCGCTCGTTCTCACCAACCACCGGCCGGGCGGGGCCCTTCAGTTTCTTTACGGAAGCGTCGCTGTTCACGCCGATAACGACTTTATCGCCAAATTCACGGCATTGCTCGAGCAGCGTGATGTGGCCCACGTGCAGAATGTCAAAGCAGCCGTTGGTAAAAACGATGCGATTGCCGTTCGCCCGCCATTCCGCTAAACGAACTAGTAGATGTTGCAGATCGAGAATTTTATCCGGACCTTTCATCTGGGTAGAGGCGGTGAACTCGGCCACCAGTTCGTTGCGGGAGATGGGAGCGGTTCCCGTCTTGGCCACCACAATCCCAGCGGCAATATTCGCCAGGTTGACGGCAGTCTCCGTATCGAGGCCACTTGCCAGCGACGCCGCCAGAGTGGCGACGACCGTATCGCCGGCGCCGGTTACGTCGAAAACTTCGCGCGCCCGGGTTGGGGAATGAAATGCGGAATCGGGATAGAGAACGCGAATGCCCTTCTCGCTCATGGTGACGGTCATATAGTCAATACCGAGCTGAGAGACCAGCTGCTGGGCCGCGGCAAGTAATTCCGCCAGATTGCGGCGGTCGATTCCTGTAACCAGCCCGAGCTCCTGAAGATTTGGACAGATGGTCGTGGCGCCGGCATATTTGCTGAAGTCCCGATCCTTCGGATCGACCAATACCGGGATGCCTCTCTCCCGGGCCAGCGCGATCACCGCCTGGCATAGTTGCGGGCTCAACGCACCCTTGGCGTAGTCGGAAAGAATCACCGCATCGGCCTTCCGCACCAATTGCAGCGATCGCTCCAGCAACCCCTGGTGCTCGGCTGCGGGACGGGCATCGGCACTCTCCACATCGAGCCTTAGCAACTGCTGGTTCCGGGAGACGATGCGGGTCTTCGAAATTGTGGCATGGCCGGAAAACATCATGCCCGAGAAATCCACGCCGGCCGTGGTAAGCAACGCGCTCAATTCGCGCATCTCCGCATCATTGCCCCAGAAACCTGCCTGCGCGGCCTTGATTCCCAGGCCGACCAGGTTCATCGCGACATTGGCTGCGCCCCCGGGGGCAGCCGTGGTACGTACCGAACGGAGTACCGGGACCGGCGCCTCGGGCGAGATGCGGTCGACATCCCCCCAAATGGAGCGATCGAGCATCACGTCCCCGATGACCAGGATGCGAAGTGCCGCAAATCCGCTTTCGATCAGGGAGAGAAGGCGAGATTGTTCTTTCACCAGCACTTCCTCAAGGCCCGGTCACCTCAAAAACGCGTTCCTGCAGCATCCGTGATTGCCCCTGTTTCCATCATCGCAAATAAAGAGCTTCTCTTGCGACTGGCCTATACTACGGGAAGCCCCGGTGTTTTTCTTCGTACAACGGTGTATGGCGATCAACTTACCGAAATCCAGCGTTCTGAAGGCCCGGTTGATGCGGATACTGCGCCCCGCCGGCAAATGGGCCCGCATTACCGTTTGGGTGGGCGGATTATCTCTCCTGCTGTGGCTGGTCGATTTGGTTCCGGGGATGAGGCTAGGAGGATGGGCGTCGTTCGTCACCCTCATCTTCTTGTTCTTTTTCTTTGTCTGGCTCTGCCGCTGGGGTTACCGCCCGCTGCTTTGGCGGCTACGCAACCGGTTGATCGTCACCTACCTCTTTATCGGCGTCATACCGATCCTGCTGTTGATGCTCATGTTCGGGCTGGCTGGCTATTTATTTGGCGGGCAGTTCGCCACCTACGTCACCATCTCTGACTTGCATTCTGAGTTGCTGCACCTGCAAGCCGCCAATGATGCGTTGGCTGCCCAGCTGTTTCCCCTAGGGACTTCTGGGAAACTCAACGAACCGATTGCCGAACAGTACACGCGGGCTTCCGACGAGCGGTTTCCCGGACGAACCGTCACCCTGTCGCAAGGCGGAAAGGGTTTCGTCCTCTCCACTGAAGGAGCGCCTCTGCCAGCCCAACCGGCGCAGATCCCCGATTTTATTAACGCAGACTTCACCAATTTCGTAGTCGATCGCGATGTGCTGCATCTGCGCACGATCCGGCTCTCCACGGATCGTCGCATGGCGCTGGTCTCCGACATCCCCATCACGCCAAACCTACTTCTGCCCACCGCCGAGCGACTGGGCTTGGTTACCTTGTTTTCCATCCCCCTCCAGCATAAAGACAACATTGAACTAGACAACAAGACGGTGAAGGCCGGTGCAGTATCGCCTCGTACTCATTGGTTTGATATAACACTGCACTTTTGGACCTTTTTCGATCTCGTAGACTGGCAAAGCGGGAAAAAACAAGCGACCGGAATTATCTATGTCGCCACCCGGCCTTCGATGCTCTACGCCACCTTGTTCGCCACGCTGGGAGACAAGGCGCTGATGTGGCGAGACATACTGCTTGGCATCGCGATTTTCTTTGGGGTGATCGAGCTCGCCGCCCTTTATATCGGCGTACGCCTTTCACGGAGCATGACGGCCTCGGTAGCCGAGCTCTATACGGCAACCGAGCATGTGAACCGCGGCGATCTAACCCATCGCATCCAAATCAACGGCCATGACCAGATGGCGGCGCTGGAGGGATCCTTCAACTCCATGACCGGATCGCTGGCCAAACTGATCGACGAGCAAAAAGAGAAGCAGCGGTTGGAGAATGAGCTCAGCATCGCTTACGAAGTACAGGAGTTGCTCTTCCCGGGCGAAGTGACTAACCTACCCTCTCTTGAAGTCCATGGGGTTTGCGTCCCGGCGCGCACGGTCAGCGGAGACTACTACGATTTCATTCCTCTCGGTACCGACCGGATGGTGCTGGCGGTCGGCGACATCAGCGGAAAAGGTATTTCCGCGGCGCTCTTGATGGCCACCGTTCATGCCTTCGTTCGCGCCTATTCGCTGGAGCCCGCAATGGTGATGATACCGGCGGCGTTGCAGTATCAGGCCGAGTCTCAGGGAGACTCCCGCATGTACTACCGCGGAGACAGCGGTTCTGAATCGCTGCTGGCTCCCGCCATGCTGATGACCACGTTGAACTATCAGCTCTACCGCAGCACACCGGCGGCCAAATACGCCACCATGTTCCTGGGTTGTTATGACCCCGAAGCGCGCGTGTTGCGGTACTGCAATGCCGGCCATTTGCCACCCATCATCGTGCGAGCCACCGGTGAAGCCTTCGCACTGGACGTCAACGGCACCGTGGTCGGTCTCTTTGACGGCGTGACCTACGACGAATCAACCGTCGTGATGCAGCCCGGCGATATCTTTGTCGCCTACAGCGATGGAGTCACTGAACCGGAAAATGAATTCGGAGAGTTTGGCGAGGACCGCCTGGTCGCCTTAATCCAGGAACATAGTAGTAAGCCCCTGCCGCGCATTGCCGAGATCGTCACCGGCGCCGTCGCGGACTGGATCGGCGCGGCCGAACAGCCGGATGATGTGACGATTGTTCTTGCCCGCTGCACTCCGGCGTTTGCATCCAGGTCTTGACCTCACACCGCCAGGTTTTGTAATGAATCGGGCGATGAACGATCGCACGCTGGGCCGCACCGCTTGGAAGGAGTCTTGTTTGCAGATCCGTATCCACACAATCAGCCTTGCCTTGGCAGCCTGCCTGCCGCTTTCCGCTTCGCTTTCTCTCGCCGCCGCTCCCGATTCGGTCGCCTCGCGTCTCGCCGCGCAGAACGCTCTCTTTGAAGAGCAGTACCAGGCCGATTTAAAAGCCTCACCGGAAACTGCGACCTCTTACGGAGACTACCGCTACAACGACCAGCTGGACGAAGTCTCGATGGCTGAGGCCGAGCGAGAGCACGCCACGGACGAAAAGTTCCTGGCGCGCCTCAACGCCATTTCGATCGCTGGCTTCCCGGAGCAGGACATTCTGTCCCACGAACTTCTTGTCCGCACCCTCGAGCAGCGCAACGAGGACTACGCCTTCAAGGATTTCGAGATGCCCATCTCGCAGATGAGCGGCCCCCACACCGACCTGGCCGATCTTCCTCTTTCTTCCCCGTTCACCAGCGTCAAATATTACCAGGACTACATCTCGCGGCTGCACCAGATTCCGCGGGTCTTTACCCAAACCGAAGAGGTACTGCGCGCGGGCATGAAAGATAACCTGATGCCGGTCCGCTTTCTGCTGGAGAAGATTCCTGGCCAATGCGATGGAGTGATCGCCTCCGACCCATTCCTGCTGCCCACCAAGAAGTATCCCAGCAGCATCTCCGCTGCCGACCAACAGCGGCTGACGCAGCAGATCACCGATGTGGTCAAGAACGAGGTGCTGCCGGCCTACAAGGCTTTCGGCAACTTCGTTGCCACGGAATACGCTCCCCACGGCCGCACCACTCTCTCCGTCGCTTCCCTTCCCGGGGGCGAAAGCCGTTACCGGCACGACATCCGCAGCCGCACGACCATGAGCAATCTCACTCCCGACCAGATCCACCAACTCGGCCTGCGGGAGGTGGATCGCATCGGGGCTGAAATGCTTGCCATCGCGCGCCGCGAAGGATTTTCCGATGTGGTCTCCTTCAGTGAATCTCTGAAGACAAATCCCAAGTACGTTCCTACCTCCGCCGACCAAATCCTGGATGACTATCGCAAGTACATTGCCCAGATGCAGGGCAAGCTGCCCCAGCTCTTCACCTACATTCCCGGCTCACCCGTGACTGTAGAAGCGATTCCATCGTTCCAGTCTGCGATGGCAACGCACTATCAAGGTGGAACCCCTGATGGCAAACGTCCGGGCCGAGTGGTGGTCGCAACCTCCGACTTCGCGCATCGGACCTTGGTGAATGATGAAGCGACCGCTTATCACGAGGGCATCCCGGGCCATCACATGCAGATCTCCGTGGCGCAGCAGATGACCGGTCTACCCAAATTCCGCCAGCATAGCTTCAACTCCGGCTACATCGAGGGCTGGGCGCTGTATGCCGAGCAGTTGGGCAAGGACGTTGGCTTCTACCAGGATCCTGTCTCGGACTATGGCCGCCTGGCCAGCGAGCGCTTTCGCGCAGTGCGCCTGGTGGTCGATACCGGCATTCACTCCAAGGGATGGACGCGCGAGCAGGTGGTCGACTACTTCCGCAAATCAGGCACCATCGACGAGCCCATGATCCAGTCCGAAACCGACCGCTACATTTCGTGGCCGGCGCAGGCACTGAGTTACAAGCTGGGGCAGATCAAGTTCCTCGAACTGCGGGAGCGGGCGCGGAAGGAACTGGGACCGAAATTCGACATACGCACCTTCCATGACGAGATGCTGAGCGGCGGGGTGCTGCCCCTCGATCTTCTCGACGCGCGCACTGAGAGCTGGATCAAAGCGCAACAGGCCGGCTCGTCGGCCGCCGCTGGCAACTAATGCCAGATCAGCAAGTTGCAGGCAGTAATGAAGGCTAAACGAGAAGGATGTACTTCAGGGGCAGTCCTGTTTCCCCACCAAGGGCGGGTGAACGAGAGCTAGGAACTGAGTTCGTAGGTAGACCTCACTAGCCTGCCTTTGGGTGCTGGACGGGTAAACACTTCGCCCTTGCTCTTCTCTTTTTATTCTCCTATATTGGAGGCTATGCGCACTCTGACTTTCCCCAAGTGCTGCGTCGTTTGCTGCAAAAAGTGCGGCCACGACGTGTTAAGCGGAACGGACGGCTTCCCTGCCAGTTCGATCTTCGTGGTGTGCTCGATGTGCGGAGAGAAGCGACGGTATCTGCCTTCCGAGGTAATCCATGGCAGGCCGCATTTGGTCGTTCGCCGGAAAAGAGGTCCGGTTGCCGCGCACTTCGGTCCTCTCCGCGGTGAGAGAGTGGCTGTCGGCCGCAGCCGCTGACTATTTGGGCAAAGGCGCCAGTTTGATGGTTCTGCCTTCGCGCGCAGACTGCCTGGCAGCATCCAGGATCTGCATCACCACCACGTTGGTCTCGAGCGAGGTAAGGTCGCCATCTGGCTGCAGGCTTCCGTGGAGCACCGCGGTCAAATAGTGCAGCGATCCGTCGTTGGGTGGCGTCAGCGGCGGAGCGGTGAATTCGCTCTCCTGGGCCTGCCCCTTGGTCCTGATGCGCACCTTGTCCGGCCCCACCGTGATTACGTAGCCGGTCGCCCCGTATACCTCCATATCCTTGCGGCTAAACGGCCAGTTCCAGGAACCCATCAGGACTGCCTGGGCCTTGGGGTAGCGCAGGATGATGGTGGATTCATCCGCCACCCGGGGATAGATCTGGGGCTTGTCCGTCTGGGTCACGGCGGTCACGCTTATGGGAGACTCGCCATGCATCAGCCAAGTGACCAGGTCCGCACCATAGCAGCCAAAATCGTATAGCGCCCCATCGCCGTTCTGCTCCGGATCCTCGAGCCATTTTAGAAATTCCGGCGGCACACCGATCTCCTTGGGTCCCTGATGGCCATCGTGCACCACGATTCTGCGTAGATCGCCAAGCGCCCCCTTGGCAGCTTCGTCATAAGCGGCACGGTTACTTGCGTACCAGGTGGTCTCGTAGTTCACCAGCACCTGGATGTGGTGCTCCCGGGCCGCACGGCGAATCGCCAGGGCATCTTCGAGCGACATGGTCAACGGCTTTTCCACCATGACACTGAGCCCGTGCTGGGCCGCGGCCTCGATCACTTGGCGGTGCTTTCCAATGGAGGTGTAAACCAGCAAGGCCTGTGGATGGCGGGCTGCAATCATGGCATCCAGCTGGTCATAAAAGAGGCTGGAGTCGAGATGAAACTGCTGTGCGTAGCGGTGGCAGAGGGCCTTATCTGCGTCCACGATGCCCACCAGCTGCACGTCATGCTGGTTGGGAAACTGCTTCAGGAAACCCGCGATGTGCCCATGCTCCAGGCCAACAATCCCAACCCGGATTGGTTGTTCGTTGGCGTGATTTTGAGCGAATGCGTTGCCACCGCCCAGGCCTGCGACGGTTAAAAGAAGGTAAACCAACACCCGGAAAGTACGCCGCATATTTCCTCCGAAATTCTTATGTCTGTGGGGGCGCTTTGCCGGAGCGGCGTACCCAGATGCCGTTCTGCTTCTCAAGATAGACCCACTCGGACTGTGAACAAAGGTTGCCACACCAATCGAGGATGTAGACCAGTGCAGCCGTTTGCGCAACATTGAAATAGACCTCGCTGAAGTAGGTGATGCCCAGGTAGGCGCCATAGGCAGAATGCATGTCGGAGGTGGCGTTCATTGAGGTGTGCGTGGCCCGGAGCTGCTCGGTATCCGCGGCCCCCAGCAGCACGTAGGGCCGGTCCAGACTGAAGCGGCGCGTCAGCACAATCCGCTCCTTCTTGCGCTGGTTGTAGTCGGTCACCGCTTCTTTAAAGGCGCGAGGATTGTCTTCCGGCGGTTGGAGTGTAGCCTCCGGCGCCAGCTTGGGGTTCATGTCATCCTCGTTTATCGTGGTGTCGCTGATGGCCCAGGGCTGGCCTGCGTCCATATCGGTAAACACTTGGCCGGGCATCAGCAGCGAATAGATCTCGTATGAATCCGGAAGGCGATCCGGAGCGACGGGGGCGGGCTTGGTTTGCGCCCAGGCAGTAAAGGTGGACGCTGCCAGGCAGACGGCGATCAAGCGCCTGCCGACGCGCGCGGGGGCGCCGAATATAGCCGCATAGGTGGGTGCAAGCCGTTGATGGATCGCCATGCGCAACAACTCCTGGTGCGTCGCTTGCTTAATGATGACACACGCAATACTGGACGCCGGCAGAGCGGCACTAGCTTACGATACCGGTAGTATTCTCGGTGGATACGACTTGGGGACCTGCAATTGACGAAGCCAAACCGCGCCAAGGCCAACAAGCTGGGAGAAGTGGAGCGCGTCTATCGCATCCTGCGCGATTGGTTGATCACCGCCAAGCTGCCGCCGGGGGAGTTCCTCTCCGAAGCGGATCTGGCCGAGCGATGCGGCACCAGCCGGACGCCGGTGCGGGAAGCGTGCACTCGCCTGATGCAGGACCATTGGTTGACCCGGTTTCGCAGAAAAGGCTTCATGGTTACGCCCATATCGGTCCGGGACATTGTGGACCTGTATGACTACCGCAAGCTGCTGGAATGCTATTCCGCGGAAAAGCTGGCACAAACCGGGAGTCACGAACAGATCAAGGAGCTGGCTGCGATTGTCGCGCCCGAACAAGACCCCGAAGCCAGCCTGGAACAAATTCTCGCCGCCAACCAGGTCTTTCATCTCCGCTTGTGTGAGCTGGCCGGCAATCAGAGGGTAATGGGTCAACTCAACCTGACGCTGGGTTACGTGGCTCGTTTGGATACGCTCTGCACCCAGACCGTCCCGGGCTGGATCGGTCACGCCGAAATTCTGCGCGCCATTGAGAGGCGGGAGCCGGCCGAGGCCCGCCATGCGATGCAGGTGCACGTGGATGCGTCGCGCGACAAGATGGTGAAACTCTTCAGCGCTTAGAGTCCGCCCGCTCCGTTTTCATGGTCGCAGGCGGGAGTATCGCCGGCTGACCCCATCAGCGTTCCGTTGCGCCTTGGCCTCGCAATGGGCGGCCGGCGGTAGCGCCCGTCAACCGGCCGTGGTCCCATTCGAGCTGACCGTTCACCAATACGTAGTCCACTCCCTTTGCCACCTGGTTGGGATCAGCATAGGTTGCGGTGTCGATAATGGCCGCAGGATCGAAGATGGTCACGTCGGCGTAAAAGCCGTCTTTTAGCAGTCCGCGGCCAGCGAGATGTTCACGCTGCGCGGGCAACGAGGTGACCTTGCGAATCGCCTGTGCCAGGTCAAGCAATTGCAGATCGCGGCTGTAGTGACCAAGAAAACGCGGCATCGCGCCCCATGCGCGTGGATGCGTGTGTGGCTCAAAGAGTGGCCCATCGAGTGAGGTCTCACCGGCGTCGAGGCCGATGCTGGTCCAGGGTTGCTTCAGGCCGTACTGCAGATCGTCCTCATTCGCCAGGAAGTAGAGCGCTGAGGTCTGCCCCTTGTCGGCAAGGATGAAATCGAAGAGAGCATCCATTTCCGGCTTTTTTTCGGCCTTCGCCATCTCAGCGACGGTCTTGCCTTGATACTGCTTGAGCGCGGGATTGACGACCGACGAAATCATGACCCCGCTACCCCCGCCGCTATCCAGATAGAGATTTTCCCAATCGTTGTGGTCTTCTGACATATCCGCCACAATGCGTTTGCGGGTCGCGGGATCTTGCAAACGCTGCAGTAGCTGGCTCATGCCGCCATCGGCCATCCAGGGAGGCAGCGCAGACGCCAGCGCCGTTCCGCCCGCGAGGTAGGGATACATATCGGCGGCGATATCCAGACCGGAATCCCGCGCCGCCTGAATTTTGGCGACCACTTGTTTCATTCCACCCCAGCGCGTTTTGCCGGTGACCTTGAGGTGGAAGATCTCTACCGGGAGATGCGCTTCGCGCCCGATCCGCATAGCCTCATCGATGGCCGCCATTTCGCTCTGCCCTTCGCTGCGCATGTGCGAGGCATAAATGCCGCCATACTGGGACGCGACCTTGGCCAGGGCAATCAGCTCCTCTGTGGTGGCGTAATGTCCTGGAGGGTAGATGAGCGCCGTGGACAGGCCCATGGCGCCCTGCTGCATGGCCGCGGCTACCAGCGACTGCATCTGCTGCAACTCCGCCGGCGTGGGCGCGCGATCCACGTCACCCAATACCGCTTCCCGCACCTGGGCCGCCCCTACGTACGTTCCCAGGTTGATCGGAGTGCCGGAAGTTTCCAGGCGGTGGAAGTATCCGGCCAGATCGTGCCAATCAATCGTGAGGTGGTAGTGCTGCAAAAAGTCCTTTTGCGGGGTAATGGTGAGCTCATTTTGTGGCGCGATGGAGCCGCCCTCGCCGGTGATTTCACTGGTTATGCCTTGCGACAGCTTGCTCATGGAGCGGTTGTCGATTAGCAATGAGAATTCCGATTGACCCAGCATATCGATGAAGCCGGGGCTGACTACGAGGCCGGAAGCATCGATGACGCGTTTGGCTTTGGCGTTCTCCAGTGATCCAATCGCGGCAATGCGATCGTCGCGGATCGCAACGTCCCCGGAATACCAAGGGTTACCCGTGCCATCGAGAATATGGCCGTTGCGAATGAGCACGTCGTAGGGAGCTTCAGGGATGCTCGGTTGGCTGCAGGCTACGATGGCTGCCGCCAGCGACACCCACAAACAGAGAATACCCACTCTGCGGTTTCTATTTGGATTCATGACCACGAGCCTTTTCTGGAAGTCAGACCAGCCCAAATCCCCACATGACGAAACCGAAGGTAAAGAAAGTCAAACTGCAGAAGCCGCAGGCAAAGACAGTAGAGTGCCAGGGCAAGGTGTAGCTCTGAATATTCTGCGTGTATTCATCGTAACGCCACAACAACAAAGCACAAAAGAGCACCCCGTAAAAGACACTCCATGCCAATAGCAGCTTGGCAATCGCTATGGCGACTGGAGTAACGGAGGCCTGGCTGCCGCTGCTGCCGCCGAAGGCGATGGAGGCCGCAGCAATCGTGACCAGCAGCTGGGTCACGCCGATATAGTGCTTCAACATTGGCTCGAAGGTAGCCGTCTCAGCAGACTTGGGAAAGACACGATCTCCCCTTCCGGCGTGAAAGTCGTCTTGAGGATCGAAGAAGAAGTGCGCCTGGCCGCGGTGGGTAAGCCAGAAAACAGCCCACCACAAGGTAAAGATCCCTGTCGCCGTTGCGGTGACAGAGAGAAACACAAGGTGGGCGCGCAGCCACATTTAGATTGCCACCTGATCGGCTCCCTTCAAGCGCAACCTCGTTCTTACTTCAGCGGGGGTTGCGATCTCGAAAGATAAATCCTCAAGGATGCCGCGGATCTTTTTCACCTGCTCGGCGCTGGACGTAGCCAGCACGCCCTTACCCAGATAGAGACTGTCTTCGAGACCAACCCGGACGTTGCCGCCGAGAAGCGCCGCCAGCGTGGCTATCCGCATCTGATGCCGGCCGGCGCCGAGCGACGACCACTGGTAGTTGTCCCGTCCAAAGAGTCGGTCGGCGGTTGCCCGGACGTAGCTGAGCAGCTCAACGTCGGTTCCCATTCCGCCAAGAATGCCGAAGACGGTCTGCAAAAAGAGCGGTGGCTCGACTAACTTCTCATCCAGAAGGTAGGCGAGGTTGTACAGATGCCCCAGATCGTAGCACTCATATTCAAAGCGGGTGCCGCACCCTTCTCCCAGTTCCTTCACAATCCGCTTCATATCCACGAAAGTATTGCGGAAGATATTGGCCTCGGACGCTGCCAGATACGGCTCTTCCCAATCGTATTTCCACTCACTGTATCGCTTGGTTGAGCGGTGAATGGCGAAGTTCATCGAGCCCATGTTGAACGATGCCAATTCAGGCTTGACGCGCAGTGCCGGCGCGAGCCGCTGATCGAGGCTCATGGACACACCACCGCCGGTAGTGATGTTGATGACTGCGTTGGTAGCTGCTTTAATCGCCGGCAAAAATTGCAGGTAGACGGCGGGGTCGCTGCTCGGCTGTCCCGTCTTGGGATCACGTGCATGCAGATGCAGAATGGCGGCGCCGGCTTCGGCTGCCTCGATCGCCTGACGCGCAATGTCTTCAGGCGAGAACGGAAGGTGAGGAGACATGGTCGGGGTATGGATCGAACCGGTGATGGCGCAGCTGATAATTACCTTATTGCCCATGAACACTCTTTATCTGGATTGAGGGCCAATTATACGGTTTCCCGGCGATGGATGAAGAATCGGACCAATCCGCGAAGATCTACTGCTTCAGAAAGACGATCCGGTTGCCATCCGGATCCTGGACGGTCAGCATAGACTCCAGCTTCTCGACCGGTAGACCAAGGCTGTGGAGCCGGGCGGCTGTGTCACGGAGATTGGAGACTGGGAAGTAGATCGCGAAATCGGCTCCCGGCGGTGCGAGCTGCAGCACCTGGAGAGATGGGCCGGGCAGCTGAAGTGCAATGCGCACAATTGCGCCAAAACGCTGCAACGGGCGGAAGCCCAGCTTCTGCGTGTAGAACGCCTCTGCCGCATTCGGATCATTCAAGGTAATACTCACGGCAACGATCTGCTTCGCAATACGCCTTGGATCCAGGTGTTTCCCTTGGTCGTTAGAGTGCAGAGAGCCCGGCATGTACTGGGTGAATTCGATGTTCTGCTTCTCCGGGCCTTGCAGGGTGAAGAGCAAGTTGCCGGCGCCGGCGCGCTTTACCGGAGTAGGAGAAAGGCCACGCGCCAGGTACTGGCGATTGAGCGCCTCAAGATCCGCGCTCTCGAAGCAGAGGTGCATAAAGCCGATCGGTTGCGATGACTGCTGCTGTGGATACGATCTCAATAAACTGCCGGTCATTCACCTTGAGGAAAGATTCCGTTACGACTCCATCCTTGGTTAAGGTGAATGCCTCTTGAAAACCCAGCTTCTGATAGAAATCGCGGGAGCTCCTTAGATTGGAGACCCGGATGGCAACATGCGCGATGCCGGCGAGCAGGGGCGCTTCTGTCTGCGCTTGCGCGGCGAGCCCACAGATGGCCAGCGCAATTGATAGAAGATAGGTCGTCCTCCTCATAGCGTTTTATTGTCGACGTTGGCCAGCGTGGCATCGGCCGCGGCCCGGCTCCATCCGATACGCAGATCCTTCACTCCATGCAAGGAAAAGGCGCCCTTAGGCGCGGTGACGGCAAAGAAGTCGGCCCGATCCACATCGGTAAGATAAAAGGCCGGGCGCCCATCCGCAGCGGCACTCGCAACCTCCACATGGCTCATCTCGAGATTGCGTACGTGGCGCAGAAAAAAGCCGAAGGCCGGAGTGGTGCCGAACATCCCTGGATCCGGATACTTGTTTTCGAACTCCGGCGGCAGAGGGGTGTCGGCCGGTCCACCGCCCGCCGTTTGTACATAGATATTTGAAAATCTCACGTCTTCGATTGCGTAGCCTGGAATGCCGCTAACGATGGAGCTGACTTTCACGCCCGCGTTGTAGCACTCGAGATTGCTGATGAGTATGCGCTTGATACTGCCCACCTTGGTGCTCTCTTTGGGCCCGCGCAACCGGGAACCAAGCCGCATAAAGACCGGCCCCGCAACCAGGTCGCGCATGGTTGTATTGGTGATGGTGAGGTCTTCCACCAGTGCTCCGTCTTCTGATTCCAGCGCATAGCCCTGGCAACCTTCGAAGACGCAGTTGGAGATGGCGATGTTGATAAAGCCGCCATTCGATTCGGTGCCGCATTTGATGCGCCCGGTGCGGGGCACGCGGATCTCGGGCGCGAATTTTTTGAAGGTCCCATCCAGCACCGAGCCCAGCTCGTAATAGCCCGTCACCCAACAATTGCTGATGGTCACGTTTCTTGTCGGCCGGGCGAAGCCAAGAGCATAGCTTGACTTGGGGCAGATGCCGTCATCCCACGGCGAGTTGACCGTGCAGTTGGAGACGCGGACATTCTGGCAGCAATCGATATCGATGCCGTCGCGATCGGTGTCGACTTTGAGGTTGTCGATGGTGACGTTGTCGACGCCGGTAAGCAGCAGGCCGAAGTGCCCGGCCTTGAGAATCGAGAAGTCGCGAAACAGGGCGTTGTGGCAGTTCTTGAGCGCGATCGTCTTGTTTCCGACGCCTGCCTGCTCGGCAACGAACGGCGCACCGTCTCCTTTGCGGCCGCGGCCGTTGGAAAGGCCTTTGCCCCAGATACGGCCCGGTCCGGTGATGCTGAAGTCCTCAATGTTCTCGCCCCAAAGCAGCGAGTTATGCCAGTGGTTGTGGCCGTAGTCCTGGTAGGCCTCCCAGGGCGCGTTGGGCTCGGCTGCGTCATAGGCGCCACCGCGGTAGCCGGTCTGCTCGCCGGGCAGTGGAGAGTCGGCCGCAATGATCGTGCTTCCCTGCTGTAGCTGCAGATGCACATGGCTCTTGAGGTGAATGGAGAAGCAGAGATAGGTTCCGGGAGGAAAGACCACCAGGCCACCGCCCGCAGCCGCTGCGGCTTCGATGGCATGGTTCACACCGTCCGTATCGAGTGTTTTGCCATCACCCGTCGCGCCGTACTTGCGCACATCAAAGACACCCGGCGCAGATGCCGCAGTCTCCTGCGACCATCCGGCCAGAGGCAGCGCCGCGGCCGCAGCCATACCGGCACCGCCAAAGCGAAGAAAATCACGACGCATGGAGTCGAAGCGTTTCATGAGGGGCCCTCCCAGGCAAGGAAAATTGTAGCTTGAACGCGAAGCGTCTCGAAGTCCATCGCTTATCGGGCGCCAGGCAGCGACAGGGACAGAGAAGGCGTGGCCATCGTCGCCTGGAGTGCCTGCTCGGTGTACGGCGTCATCACCGCGTAGCCGGCCGCGCTGGGATGAACGCCATCCACGGTCAGCGCAGGAATATAGTTCTCTCCATTAGGGGCTACGAGCAGCGAGTGGTAGTCCACCATTGGAATGCCTTGCTCCGCCGCGTATTGCTTGATCCACTGGTTGAGTTGGTCGATGCGCTGGAAGCGTTGCGGACTGGGATCGGCATGCTCCGCGGTGTATCCCGGTCCCCAGGGTGGAATGGTTCCAATCACCACGGCAATGTTATGCTTCTTCGCCTTCTCGACCATACTCTCGATGTTGTTCGTCGTTTCGGAAAGCTGCCATCCGGGATAAACGTCGTTCGTGCCGGCCACGAGGTGCACCACCTGGGGTTCGAGATCGACAGCATAGGCAGTGAAAAGCGCGGAGATCTGACCCGATGTCAATCCAACGACACCCATGTCGAGCCAGTTGTTCTGCTTGAAAGTAGCCTGCTGTCCCGCCCAGTCGGCGTACCAGTTGGCGGTGATCGAGTCACCGATAAAAACCACTGAAGGTTTGCTGCGAAAGCTTGCTCCGCACCCTGAGGTGCACAAGAGAACCAGAAGCGCCAAAAGCCTTTTCAAACCTGCGGTACCTGCTGTCCCGAGTCTTTTTTAAGCGGCCTTCAGGGCATGATGACCTGCCGCCCGCTGATGGCGAACTGCCCTTCCACTCCAGCCGAGCGGCCCGGCTGCCCTCCGCCCAGGTAGATAGTGTAGCTGCCCGCCTGCACGGCGCGTACTCCGGCGTGATCCACCTCGCTTAGATGTGCCGGATCCAGCGTGAAGGTAAGATGCCTGGTCTTCCCAGGTTGCAGATTGACCCGGTCAAAGGAACGCAGCTCGCGCAAAGGCGCACCGCCGCCTTGAGGTCCGCTGAGGTAGAGCTCGACCACCTCGTCTCCCGGTCGCTTACCGGTGTTGGTCAGGTCGGCTTCGACGATCAGGGGGTCTCCTGCTTTAATCTGCGCTGACGACAACTTGAGGTGGCTGTAGGCGAAGGTGGTGTAGCTGAGACCGTATCCGAAATCATAGAGTGGCTGTCCGGTGAAATAGCGATAGGTGCGGCCAACCATGGAATAGTCTTCGAAGGGCGGAAGCTGATCGAGCGACGCATAAAAGGTTACCGGCAAGCGTCCCGCCGGATTCGTATCGCCCGCGAGCGTTTCGGCGATGGCGGCGCCGCCTTCTTCACCCGGATACCAGGCTTCCAGAATCGCAGCGGCATGTTCTTTCGTCCACGGCACAGCCAATGCGCTGCCATTCATCAGCACTACGACCAGGGGCTTGCCCGTCGCGGCCACAGCCTGCAACAGATCTTCCTGTAGCTGCGGCAGATTTATTTTGCTGCGATCGCCGCCGTGGAAGCCATCCAGCTGCACCGGCATCTCTTCGCCTTCCAGACTCGGCGACAAGCCAACGAAGGCCACGACCACATCCGCTTCACGGGCGATCTGGACCGCCTGATCGCGCATCGGGGCCGCTTCCGGTTGCCACACAAGATGAATACCGGCCCCAAACATCGGTGCGTTGTGGGCATACTCCAGACGGATGGCGTGCGGTGAGGTGTTTTCAAAACGCATGGTGTAGGAGTCGTGGCCGGTAGACGTTTTGCCATCACGGCCAGCCTGCAATACCTGCTTGTCATCCAGGTAGAGCCGGAAGGTATCCACCCCATCGCAGGGGGAGCAGTGTTCAGGGGATATGTGAAAGACATAGCTGCCTGCACCGGGGACCGCTATGGAGCCACTCCAGCGCACGCTGAAGGCTGCCGGGGGCACCGCATCAGAGGGCGAGGTAGCGGCCCAATCAAAGTCCACCTGCTTGTCGATGCGAGTGAGGACGGGCTGGCCCCGCCACTCGGCGTTGGCGAAGTATTCTCCCTTGAGACCAATATCGCTGCCGCTTCGCAAAACGGTGCGTGGCACAGTCACGGGAAAGCCGGCGACATACGATGAGCCCTGGGCATAAAGCACTTTGCTGCCGGTGGCAAAGCGTTCCTCGATACCATCGAGAGGCAATATGGGATGCGACGGCTGCCCGTTGTAATTGCCCTCGAGCGACTCGAGAGCCGTGGCATTGGGCCCAATTACTGCAATGGTCTTTCCATTTGCATGGAGCGGCAAGATGTCGTCTGTGTTTTTGAGCAACACGATCGATTCCTGTGCTACCCGGCGAGCCAGCATGCGGTGGGCCGGAGAATCGACTTCCGAGTGGGGTATGCGCGTATAAGGGACATCCTGTGGCGGATCGAACATCCCCAGGCGGAAGCGCGCGGTGAACAACAGCTTCACCGCTGTGTCGATCTCGCTCTCGGTGACGAGTTTGTCCTTGCGTGCCTGGTTCAGGCTGGCAAACTCAGGACCGCAACTGGTGTCAGTGCCCGCGCGCAGGGCGAGCACTGCGGCGTGCTCTTCGTCCGAGGCAAATTTGTGCCCCTTCCATATATCGGTCAGCGCCCAGCAATCGGAGGTGACAAAGCCGGTAAATTTCCACTCCTCGCGCAGCGTCTTTTTGAGCAGCATGTCGTTGGCACAAGCCGGCACTCCATAGATCGCGTTGTAAGCACACATGGTGGAAGCCGCCTTGCCTTCTACGATGGCGGTGTGGAAGGCGGGCAGGTAGGTTGCCTGCAGATCCTGGGGCGAGGGCTTCACGTCGAACTCGTGACGCAACTGCTCCGGTCCGCTGTGTACGGCGAAGTGTTTGGGCGTGGCAACCACCTTCAGATATTTAGGATCGTCGCCCTGCAGGCCGGTGATAAAGGCGAGGCCCATGCGCGAGGTAAGATATGGATCCTCTCCGTAGGTCTCCTGCCCACGGCCCCAGCGAGGATCGCGAAAAATATTGATGTTGGGCGACCAGATGGTCAGGCCGAAGTAGATGCGGTGGTTGCCGTGGGCAGTGGCATAGGCGTACTTGGCTCGCGCCTCGGTCGAGATGGTGTCTCCCACGGAATGCATCAAGGACGTATCCCAGGTAGCTGCGAGGCCGATCGCCTGGGGAAAGACGGTGGCAATGCCGGAGCGCGCCACGCCGTGCAGCCCCTCGTTCCACCAGGTGTATTCGGGGATGCCAAAGCGGGGAATGGCCGCCGCGGTCATGGTCATCTGGGAGACCTTCTCCTCCGGAGTCAAGCGGCCGACCAGGTCAGCGACGCGCTGCTCGATAGGCAGCGAGGGATCCTGAAAAGGAAATTCAGAGGCATGGGCATAGCTGCCCAAAACTGCAAGCAGCAGGCCTGCCAGCCCAAACACCTTCGCCCATCTCCGCACGGTGAACCTCCGCAGTAAACGTGAGGATAGTACCAGCCGCCAGAGATTGGCTACAAATGGAACTGCCCTGCTCCGGACCGCGAGCAACGAGCACACTGCATCGCTAAAATAGAGTTTCCGGACGAGGTGCTGCATCCATGGGCAAACAATTCAGTTGCATCGAACCGCATCATCGCGAGTTTATTTTGCAACAGCGCATATTCTTCACGGCTTCCGCTGCTGCCCAAGGGCGAGTGAATGTTTCTCCCAAGGATGGGGCGGCCTTGCGCATCCTTAGCGCAAACAGCGTTGCCTACCTCGACCAAACCGGCAGTGGGAATGAAACCGCGGCTCATCTGCGTGCCAATGGACGCTTGACGGTCATGTTCTGCGCCTTTGCCGGGGCGCCGATGATTCTCCGCCTCTATGGGCAAGGCAAGGTTCTCACTCGTGGCAGCCTCGCCTACTCCGGCTTGCTTGCTTCTGCGTTTGAGAATGGAGAGCGGCCAGGATCGCGCCAGATCGTGGTGCTTGCCATTGATCTGGTACAGACTTCCTGCGGATACGGCGTTCCCCTCTTTGAATACGTCGACGAGCGTCGAACACTCACGCGATGGGCAGAGGCGAAGGGTGAAGCGGGAGTAGAAGAATACAGGCGATTGAAGAACGCGTTCAGTATCGACGGATACCCAACTGGGATTCTCGAGTCCTGAGTGCGTGGCTCGATCTCTATCCGTAACCAATGACGGGTCATTGGTTATGGCTAAACAATATCAACGAAAGCGGCCGGCAGAACGCTTTCCTCCGCAACCCTCGTTTTTGCTTGCCCGCGTTCTCTTTCATGCATTCCACCATTTGCGCCGGCCCAAAGGCCGTTGTTCTGCTAATTGGACAGCTCTGACTCTCAGCCGTCCCCATCGACAAGCTCCCACGGCACGCTCCACGGCACGCCGGGACAGGCGGGACAGGCAAGGCAGGCTCTGCGGGACTCCACCGTGGGAGTAGAAAGACGTAGGTCAGGGGCTAAAGCTTTCCGAAAAAATAATGCACTTTGTGAGAGAAAAGAGCGATAAGCCCGCCGCCGGCACTTTCATGGGGGAAAAAGATTGAGCGAAAAGCGAGATAAGCGAGAAAAGACGTTATTCGCGGCTTGCTAGCCTGAATTTCTCACAGGCCCCCTTGGGTAAGCGATGGTCCGGTAGTGAGATCTCAATCCGTAACGAAACACGGGTGCCCCATATCTGCCCGGTTTTGGCAGATGTGGGATTCCACGGCCGTCCACCGGTCACCCTCTACCGGCAACGGCTCTTTAGATCCATGGTCAGCTACGCCCTGTAGACTTAGGGGCCGAGGTTTGTGGAATCCCACATCTCGCGAAAAACAGCGAGATATGGGGCACCCGTCATTCGTTACGGACCAGGCCGCGAGAAATTCAGGCTAGTGTTGGGTGGCCAACCAGAGGGTAGAGCTTCGACCGCTGGTTTGCTCGCTGTGGGCGACGAGTGCGCCGAGGGCGGCAAGTTGTTCGAGCGCAGCGTCGATGCGTTCGCTACTGACGTGGCCATAGAAGAGACGGCTGATCTGATTTCTTGAGAGACCGTTGGGGGAGGCTTGGACGGCCTCGCGAATGCGGTCGGTGATGGGGTCTCCGGTGGCCAGGCCGAAGAGGCGGACGGCGCTTCGATAGCAGTAGGTCCATACTGCGTAGGCTGCTTCGAGGTGGGGGAGGCAGACAATTTCACTACAGTCGAGCGCGGCATAGAGGGCGCTGAGGCGCAGGACCTGGGCCTCGCCGCGGCTTGTGGCTGCGCCCCGCAGGCCGGGATCGCGATAGCTGAGCGACTCATAACAGTCTGCCCAAAGCTGCTGAGCCTCCTGGTCGCGGCGAAAGAGGATTTCGGGGCGCGCGGTGGCCCAGGCGACGGCGCTCCGCAGTGTCTCGGCGATGGCGGATAGTTCATACGCGGGCGCGCCGGCATCGCCGGGGAGGCAGTTGCTGCGCTCGACCCATGTCCAAAGACAGCGGTTGGCGAAGCCGTTATGGACCTGGTGACGCTGGAATGTTTGGGTGAGCTCCCGCTGGGTGATATGCGCGATCAGGCTGAGGTGGGTGCCGGTGGCGCGCAGTTGGTGGTGCATGTCGAGGGTGGGCAGGTTGCCATTATCCCAGGCACAACGGAGCAGGGGCGAAAGGTGACCGTTGCCGCGCTTGAGGGAGTGGACCACGGTGGCGAACTCCTCTGAGAGGGCGAGGAGACGGCGGTCGGTGCGCGGCTGCTGATCGCGGAGGGCCCGTAGGAGACCATTGGCGGTGAGGCGCGCGTTGTTGACGCGCGTGGAGAGCCAGGCTGGGTCGACGCCGGCGAAGAGGTTGGCGATGAGGTTCCAACTGGTGCCCTTGCGGGCTTTGCTGGAATCGCCGACGAGGATGACGAAGAGGTTGAGGGCGTGGCGGGTGGATTCGACCATGCAGTGGGGACCGGGGCCGATGAGATTGCCGAAGGCCGCGAGGAATTGGAGGAGGAGTGCAGCGGGATGCGCTTCGGTGTGGGGGGCGAGGGTGTTGACGATGCGTCCGGCGGGTCCGTGGAGGGCGGCTTCTTCGAGCTCCTGATGGATGGGTGGTTGAGGTGAGGCTGCGCGCGGAGGCTCGGGCTGCTCGGGGATGGGTGGCGGGTTTGGGTCTGGCTGTGGGGGATAGCTTTGCAGTTGGGTCAGGAGGTGTTCTACTTCGGCGTCGATGGAAGTGTAGGGGGACGGGGTGGTGAGGTCTTCGGCGGTTTGGGTTGGATTGGTTGCCATGAAAGGTCACTCCTGTGGTTGCTTATTGTTAACGCTTCTGTGGCGGTTACAGACCTCTCGGTTGCTTGCTGGATTAACGGTCCCACGGGTTGTTTCTGGTGCACAAGGAGCTTTGAAAATAAACATGAGGAAGAGGGGGTAGTTAACTGGAAGTTACCCCTGCGGGTATTGGTAATCAGTGGGTGGGATTGGCTGCGGGGCGCTCGGGCGCA